>NZ_SEWG01000001.1 GCF_004168255.1 Mucilaginibacter terrigena
TCGAAAGCTAAACCGCCATTCCCGCCATACACCCGGCCCGCCTGCTTTGACGTTTGGGCCAGCGCTCATTAGAAAATAGCATCCTATAAATAATGATTCAGAAAAGAAATCCTACCAATCCCACAAATCCGCTTAATCCGGGTTCAAACACAATTATCCGTCCTGTTGTTAATAAGCTAATGGAACCCATCACCATCATAGTAGAAACCCCAAAGGGCAGCGGCCATAAGTACGATTACGAACCAAAGTTAAAGGCCTTTAAACTGAATAAGGTGTTACCGGCGGGAATGGTGTTCCCGTTCGATTTTGGGTTTATACCGGATACGAAAGGTGGCGATGGCGACCCGCTGGATGTGGTGGTAATATCAGAGATCGCTACCTTTTCGGGATGTTGTATTGATTGCCGGATCATTGGCGCTATAAAGGTGAACCAAACCGAACGCGACGGCAGCACCATGCGTAACGACCGCTTTTTAGCCGTGCCAACCGTATCGCAGCTATTTAGTGAGGTAAACACCATGCTGCAGCTGCCCGAGGCCATCATCAACCAGTTGGAGAGTTTCTTTAAAAACTACAATGAACAGGCCGGAAAAAAGTTCGAAGTGATAGAAAGGGTAGAGGCCGAAGAAGCTTACAGGATGATAAAGGACTAAATTTTCCCAGGTGTCCCACTAAATATGACACACTAAACATCAATACATAAACTATTGATAATTAATAACTTACAAAAGTAATAGTTGCACTTTTATTTGAAGTGTTTCTTTATATAAAATACAGAATATTCTGTAAATAAAGATATTATTGATTTTCGACAGGGTGTCCCACCCGTTTCTGAATGGGACACCTTGGTTTTAGATTTTAGAATTACGTCCCGATAGCTATCTGTATCGGATTTATCAGCTTCTTAAATTTTATCTGTGGGTTTACAACAGTAACAAAAAGCTAAACTTTCATAACGAGATGCATTTACCAGCCAGTTGGCCACAAGCGAGGAGGCTTGCGGTAGCAATGCTAACTTAAATTCGAAATTGAACATTCGAAATCCGAGATCTTTCTACTCTACCACCTCGTAAGTATCAACCGGTTTAACCTTATTCTTGAGGGCGAACTGGCCGTTTGGCTTACACTGGAACGATTCTTTGGCCTTGTGGTAAACATCTTCGGTAATGATGATCTGGCCGGCGGTGGCTATGCCCTGCAAACGCTGCGCAAGGTTAACCGAGTCGCCAATAACGGTATAATCAAGGCGTTTTAAGGATGCCGAACCGATGTTGCCCGATACCATTTCGCCGCTGTTGATCCCTACCGAAATGCTTGGTTTGAATATTTTACCGTTGCCCGCGTCTATCTCGGGCTCGTTAGATAAATGGGCTTTAACCGACAACGCGGCATCTATCGCCCTATCCAAATGGAACTCGCCGCGGAAAACCGCCATGATAGCATCGCCCATAAACTTATCAACGTGGCCGCCCTGGGCAATAATTTCCTTTACAATTTTATCAAACAGGCCGTTAAGCAATGTTACCACGGTGTTTGCCGGCACATGCTCGGTAATGGCTGTAAAGCCGCAAACATCAACAAACATTACGGTAGCTTCCAGCAGCTCGTTTTTCATCAGGCTGCCTTCAAACTCCTTATGATTCATAAAATTGAGCACGTTCTCGTCCACATACATCTTCAGGATGTTGTTCTCTTTGATGGCCTTTAATGTTTCCTGCAACTGCCTTACGTAAGAAATTGTTTTCTGCATGGTAAGGTCCAGATCGTCAAAATCAACCGGCTTCATGATAAAATCGAAAGCGCCGCGGTTCATGGCGGTGCGGATATTTTGCATATCGCCGTAAGCCGATACCACTACTGCCTTAAGTGTGGGGTTAGCATCGGGCAGGTGCGTAAGCAGCGTAAGGCCATCCATTACGGGCATATTGATGTCCGACAGGATAATGTCCAGGTCTGGGTTCTCTTTGATGCGCTCTAAAGCTTCTTCCCCGTTTTGTGCAAAAATAAATTCGTATTCGCTCTCCCTGATCTTGCGGCGGAACTTTTGTTTTACCAGTACCTCCAGATCAGCTTCGTCATCTACTACCAGTATTTTAGCCATTGTGATTTATTGATTATTGATCGGCGCATTTTAAATATGCATACTTGCACATCTGAAATTTGCACGCTATATCGTTTTAAGTTTCTCTTTTAATAAATTAAAATCAAGCGGTTTGGTCAAAAAGTCGTCTGCCCCTTTATCCATCGCCTGCTTGTAGTTTTCTTCGTCGCCGTAAGCAGTTATCATCATCACCACGGGCGGTGGCGGCGTTGGAAAATCCTCGCGGATGTGTGTTAGCAACTCTATACCGCTCATGCCCGGCATATTAATGTCCGACAGGATCAGCACCACTTCGGAGTGTTTGCCCTTCAGGTAATCCAGTGCTTCTTCGCCGGATTGAGCAAAGTCGAACTCTACCTCGTGGTTTTTAATTTCTTTACGAAAGCGCTGTAAAAAAAGCGGCTGAACGTCTGCTTCGTCGTCTACGACTAATATTTTCATGCGAAAATAATTATTGATCTTTTAATTGTTGAGTTAATTACCCATTTATTTACCCCGCATCAGGCAACCGGCAAGGTAATGATAAATTCAGAGCCCTCGCCCTCTTTACTGTTGATGTTGATATGCCCTTTATGGGCTTTTACAATAATATCATAGCTAAGCGATAAACCCAGCCCGGTACCCTCGCCCGCCGGTTTAGTGGTAAAAAATGGCTGCATAATTTTATCCTTTATTGCATCAGGGATGCCACTGCCATTATCTTTTACCATAATCTCTACTTGAGCCCCCCCGCCCCCTGAAGGGGGAGCAGGAATTACACGCGTAGAAACCTCCACACGTGGTTTAAAATCGCCGCCGATGGTTTTTTGCTTTTGATGCACGGCGTAAAACGCGTTAGTGAACATATTGAGCAGTACCCGGCCTACATCCTGCGATACGATGTTGATGGATGGGAGGTTAGGGTCCAGATTGGCAACCAGCTCGGCGTTAAATGATTTATCCTTGGCGCGCAGGCCGTGGTAGGCCAGGCGAAAGTATTCGTCGGCAATGGTATTAAGGTTAGTTGGTTCTTTTACATTGCTGCTGGCGCGGCTGTGCTGCAGCATACCCTTAACAATACCATCGGCACGCTGGCCGTGGTGACGGATCTTTTCGAGGTTTTGCTTGATATCGGCAGCTATGGCGTTGGCTTCTTCCATATCGCCTTTGGCCATCTCTGCTTCCATTTCGTCAATTAGCTCCATACTTACTTCAGAGAAATTGTTAACGAAGTTTAGCGGGTTCTGGATCTCGTGGGCAATACCGGCGGTAAGCTCGCCTAAGGATGCCAGTTTTTCCTGTTGGATCAACTGCGCCTGGGTGGCTTGCAGCTCTTTAACCGTTTCCTGCAGTTCGTTACGTTGTTTTGTTATTTCGGCGGTACGGGCGGCTACCATAGCTTCCAGTTCGTCCCTGCGCTCGCTGATCCGCCTTAATTCCTGCTGTTGCTTTTTTGAGGTTGACAGGCGCAGGTAAATCCACGAAAACGCGGCAAGTTGCCCGCAAATAAAAAACGCCTCGTTATTTTCGTAAAAGGTTGGGGCAACGCGGGCAGTTAAGGCGCTTATCATAGCCGTACCTACAAGTGGTAAATAGGCGTTTAGCAAAACGGTAAATGATTTAAAATCTTCCTGCCGTTTAAGATACTCAACCACTGCCAAAAGATAAACGGCCGAAATTAAGAGCAGCCTATCTTCATCAACCTGTTTATCAAGTAAGATAAAGGCGATAGCTATCCCTCCAAGAATATTAAGCGGCCATCGCCATTTGCTACGAAGCGCTGTAAACTTAATTGCTTTATTTATCCGGAGAGCTAATAAAAAAGCGGCAATCAGCGGAAAAAAATACATAATTACACTACAGGTTTAAATTTAGCCTAAGATAAATATTTATGCCGAACTATATTAACGCGAGAGATTTAAAACTTAACAAAGTATACAATTACCTGCAACACAATGTTGCCATAAACGCCGGCTAAAACATCGTCCATCATTACCCCTGTACCGCCGGGCAGGGCTTCCATTTTGCGGATGCCAAGGGGTTTTACAATATCAAAAAAACGGAAAAGCACCAGGCCTGTAAGCAGGTAATATAAATTTGGCGGGATAAACAACATGGTTACCAGCATACCGGCAACTTCATCTATTACCACCCGGTAGCTGTCCTTACCCCAAAAGGGTTCTACCTTATCGCCAACGTAAATGCCCAGCAGGGTTATGATGATGGTGGCGCCCAGTAAATATAGCGGGCTATGAAAGTTAGACTGCCATAAAAGCCAAATGAACGGGCAGGTAACAATGGCAGCAAGCGTGCCCCCACCCTTTATATACCCTATCCCGAAAATAGATGCAATGAGTTTCAATCAATTAGTGATTTAGTGAATTTGATTTAGTGATTTCCAAAAAAGCTTTTTGCTTTGGTCTCTTCGCTTTTAGCTTCCCGCCCAATCAGCTTTTATCCAATACATCCTCCGCAGCCTCGGCTACTTCGGGTTCGATAATATTCTTTTTAGGGAAGTTAAAGAAGATGGAAGTAAGTACCGGGATAACAAATACCGCTACGGTAAACACCGATACAGCAATATCAGCGGTTTCGCCTTCCATAAATTTCGAGAAACCGGCTTCGGGGAAGAAGTGTACATATAACGATGATGTTAATTTAGCCCCCAGCACACCTATCACTAAAAACGCTACTGTTTCTAAAAATGTAAATTTCTCCATCAGTTTTACAAAGGCCTGGGCCACAAAACGCATGGCCAGGATCCCGATAAACACTCCTGTGTAGATCAAAAACACATGATCTGTAAAAGCAACGGCGGCAAATACGTTATCGATAGAAAAGGCCAGGTCCATCAGTTCTACCAAAGCAACAGTAGCCCAAAAGGTGCCGATTAAGCCTACGGTTGATTTATACAGCCAGTTCTGGTTTTTATCGACAGACTCTTCCTCTCCGCCATCGGCACTTGCTGCTAACTTCTTTTTAAAATAGCCAAAAGCCAGGTATAACAGGTATAACCCCCCCAATGGTTTTAACCACCATATTTTTACCAGCCATGCCGCTAAAAACAAACAAACCCCACGCAATACGTAAGCGCCTATAATACCGTAACGCAAGGCCCGGTTACGCTGGTGCTTCGGCAGATCGAGCACCATGGTTGCCAATACCGCGGCATTATCAACCGATAAAAGGCTTTCGATAACAATGAGGTTGAGTACAACCAGCAGGCCTGCTTTAATATCCGGGCCAAGTAACGTGTGTAAAAAATCCATTGGTGATAGGGTTTTAAATTATATCTGTATTTAACATGGTTTTTAAAATATTAGCCTGCACGTCAAACGCGTTCATGTGCGCCAAAAAGTTCACATCGGCTATTTTCTTGTAATCGTCGGCCAATAGGGCCGTAATATTTTGCGGCAGATTGGTTTTTAATAAACCGGCCTTGCCCGTTAACTGTACATTTTTATCGCGCAGTTCGCGTATCATGCGTTCGCGCTTGCTTACGGTGTTCTTCAGGTCAAGGTCGCCAAGTTTGGCCACATCGCAAAACAACAGGGTATTATTCAACGGCGAAAACAGGAAATACTTATTTACATCGGTGAACCGGTAAACCTCCAGTACAATATCGTTGGCGCGCACACCACAGTAGAAATCGATCTTAAAATCGTACTTGCATAAACCGCCCATCAGCTTGCGCTGGATGGTAGCATACTCGTTCGAGTATACATCGGCGGGGTTATAGGCAAGTAATTCGTAGACCAGCTCGGTTGAGATACTAAAAAAGTAGTCGCCCGAAAAATGCGCGCTGAACTTGTTGATATTACCTACAAACGGGTACTCGGCCGAATTATCTGAAAGTACCTGGAACAGCTTGCGTAACGACTGGCTCATTTTTAGCGCCTGTCGCTGCTTATCGTTGGTGTAGTTCTGCTCGGTATAAACCGAATCTTCCATCTGCTCTATCAACTGGTTATTAAGTGCTATCTCATCAAGCAGCAGATCGGCCTGGGCCTCGTTGTTCTTCTTGATCTTTTTAAGCAGATCGATAAGCGATTGTGTAAACTGGAGATGAAACATCTCCAGCTGGTTAATGTCAAGATCGGGGTTGGTTTGAAACAGCTGGTGCAGCACCTGTGTGCGCAGGTAAATTTTATAAATTACGTCGTTATTAAAAAACACGGATAACAGCTGCAGCTTGCTGATAACCCGTGTCGACGAATTTAATATGTTTAGCCTGTTTTCATCCATATGCCAATTAACGCGTATTGGTCACATTCTTTTTCAACTCAGTTTCTAAAGTTTGCAACTCGGTATTAAGCGTTTTCCTGTTTTGTGTACCCTCGTCATGGATCCTCTTCACCTCGGTTAAAGTTTCAATTAACGATTGCGTGGTACGTTTTAAAGTATCCAAAGATACCACAGTTTTCTCATTCTCGCGGGCTACGTCAATACTGTTTGTTTTTAACAGCTCGGCATTTTTAAGCAAAATGGTGTTTGTCGTGTCCGAGATCTTCTTCTGCATCTCTACATTCGCCTTCTGCCTGTTTAGCGCTACGGCAATGGTGAGCTGGTTTTTCCAAACCGGGATGGTGGTCGATACTATCGACTGCGCCTTTTCGGCAATGGTAGTGTTGTTATTTTGCACCACGCGGATCTGCGCAAGCGATTGCAGCATAATAAAGCGCACCACTTTCAGATCGGCCAGGCGCTTATCCAGGCGGTTCACAAAATCGCGCAGGTCGGCAATTTCGTAATCCTGGTAACCGGCAGGGTTGCCATCCATTACAGCCAATTGCTCGTTAAGCTCTTTGTATTTTAACTGACCGGCAATGATCAGTTCTTCCATTTGATGAATGTAGTCTACATTACTGTCGAACATGGTTTGCAGCGATGCGTTGTCCTTGATGGAGTTTACACGGCCCGCTTTAATTTTATTGGTGATCTTGTCAACATTGTTTACCACCAGGTCGTACTTAGAGAACATCTTTTTGGTATCCATAACCAGCCTGCGCAAAAGGGGGATACGGGATATGATCCTTACAAAAGCGTTCTGCTCCAGTTCGTCAACATCAATATAATTCAGTTCGTGCAGCAGGTCGGTAATTAAGGTACCCACCTCGCCTGAGTCAAACGTGCGTACCGATGTAAGGAAGGTATTACTATAACGTTCCATAGAGGCCTGCACATCGGTACCATAGTTCAGTATCGAGTTTACGTCGCTCGGATTTAAGTCCTTGCTTTTTTCGCTGTACTTTTTAACTTCATCGGGCGTAATGTTTGTCAGGTCAACATTACCTTCTTTATCAAGTTTAACCGGGGTGGTACTGCCTGCTACCGGCGTGGCGTTGGCGGGTTCTGCACCCTCTTTGGTTAGGTTGGTTTCCATTTTGTTTGTTTTAAAAGTTTTAGCCTCTCCCTGCCCTCTCCGAAGGAGAGGGTTCTAAAAAATTGCTTCTTAAAGCCCCGCTCCTTCGTAGAGGGGTTGGGGAGAGGCCTTTTATTTTATAAAAAATTCCTCATTACCGTGTTCACGGTTTCTTCCAGTTTGCGGTCTTTGGTGGGCTCGCCAATAGCGTTGAATTTCCATTCATCATTTTTAACGTAGAAAATACCCATCACCATAGATACATGGCCCCTGAAGCTGGCGTCGTGCGCGATATCGTATGTAGCGAAGATCTCGTTAACGCGTTTTGGTGTGCCTTCGTAAATGCGGATGGACGCGAACGGGATGGTGCCAAAATCCTGGCCCCTAAAACTGTTCAGCACAAAAGCCACGTGTTTAACTGCCGGGTTAAGGCTGCCGAAATCAAGGGTGATCACTTCGTTATCCAGGCCGTCATCGCCGCCCATATCGCCGGTAAGGTCATCGCCGCTGTGGCGTACCGCCTGGTCTTTGGATTTAAGGTTGCCAAAATACACCACGTCTATCAGTTTTTTATTCTCGTCAAACAAGGCGCAGCTGGCATCAAGGTCAACCGCTTCTTTGCTGCTGCCAAAGCCAAATAAGCCCTTCTTTTCTATAGCGCCCCAGTTTATACCTACGCAAACGCTTTGCAGCTTGCTGCCGTTGCTTTTTTCAAGGCTTATACGCTGCCCTTTTTGAAGATTAATTGCCATATTTAATTCTTTTAATTTTAATGTAACGCTTAGTCCGAAGTCTGTAGTCGAAAGTCCGAAGTCGGAACGGACTTGACTTAAGACTTGCGACTTAAGACTATCGACTTAGTTATATTTATTTAAATAATCCTGCAGGCCGCCTTTCATGCCGGCGCCAACTGCTTCAAACTTCCATTTGTTATCGCGTTTGTAAATACGGCCAAACTCAACAGCTGTTTCTATCGAAAAATCCTCCTCTAATTCATATTTAAGCACATCGGTATTGGTAGCGGCATCAAAAACACGTACGAATGAGTTGCGCACCTGGCCAAAATTCTGGCGGCGGCTGTCTGCCTCATGTATGGTTACCACCACGCAAATTTCGGTAGCGCGCGGGTCAATTATGGTCAGGTCTATTTTGATCTGCTCATCGTCGCCATCGCCGGCACCGGTAAGGTTATCACCTGTGTGCTCAACAGCGCCATCCGGCGATTTAAGGTTGTTATAAAACACAAAGTGCTCGTCGCTCAGGATCTTTTTGTTATCGCCCAGTATAAAAACAGAAGCGTCCAGGTCAAACGCTGTACCGGTTGATGAGGTGTTGGTATCCCAACCCAGGCCTATAGTAAATTTAGGAGCGTCGATAGCTTCGCGCTGCCCTTTTTGAAGATTAATTGCCATTATGTATTAGTTTATTTTGTTTAAAAGTTTTGACTCTCCCCGCCCTCTCCGAAGGAGAGGGTTCTAATTATTTTATTCCCCCATTTTCTCCAAAGCCGAGGGTTCCAGTAATTGTTGTTTTATAAATGTAAGATTTTGTTCGTAGGCTTCAATGGTATGGTAACCGTTGCCCAAAGCCATGTTGTAAAGCTGCTCTGCAAACGCTGCCGACTGGTTTTCGATAAACAAGCTAAAGCCATCAAAACTATAGTTTAATATGTATTTTACAATGCGTGTATTGATGCGGAAATCGCCGCTTTTGATGATATCCTCCAGGTGAAAAATTGATTTTACATGGTGATAGTTCAGATAGTTCTCCACGTTGGGGTGAATGTCCTTGTTCATCAGTTCGGCAAAGTACAGCATGTGGATATCGTTATCCAAACCATAGGCCTTAACCATTTTCATGATCATCCGCTCGTGGCTGCCGGTAATGCGGATATCGTCTAAAAATATCAGCGTTTTGCCCGTCAAAAAGTCTTTATCGATATGGAACCGGTCGTTACCTATCAGGTTCATGCGCTGCTCGGCGTTCAGCTCGCCGTAATCTTCTTTGTAGGTGATGGTGCGGTGCACCTTGGTTTCCTGCACTACAGGCAAGCCTTTTTCGGCCAGCCAGTGGTTCAGGCGGTACACAAACCAATCCTTCATGGCAAAGGTTGCCGTCGGGATGAACGAGTACGGGCTGGAGATCACCACTATTTGCCTGGTAACCGGGTTTGTGGCCAGGTAATCGTTTATAAAACCTTCGGCCAGGGCGGTACCAAAATCTTTAGATACCGCTCCGTCGCCAAATTTAAAGCGACTGTAATCGTCGGCATCAAAGCCAAAACGGGTATCGTGGTGTATATGGTGTAACGAATATGTGGTAGATATCATTAACTTATAAGGCTTAAAATGGTAGTACTGTTTGAGTTGATCAGCAGCGAGCTGATACCCAATTCATTCGCGGGTGCAACGTCGTTTTTAGGATTATCGCCCACATGCATAATATTATTTAACGGGATATTTTTACCTGCATTACATATATCGATATTGTTTAGCATGGTTTTAAAAAATTGATGATTTGGTTTTGACATGCCTGCCTCGTCAGAGTATAGCTGAAAGTCGAAATAGTTATCCAGCCCGTAAAGCGCTAATACTTTTCGTAATGTTTTCCCGGTGATGTATCCTGTGTTGCTCAACAAACTAAAAGTTGCCCCGCTTTTTTGTTTTAGATGCTGCAGGGTATCAATTGTTACATCCGAGTAGATGCGCGGCGGGTACTTAAACAGCAGCTGTTCCATTTGCAGGTGCAGTTGCCGGTAATCGATATCATCAATATTTAACTTATCGCCGTTGATGAGGCTGATCACCATCAGGTACATTTCGTCGGCATCGATGTTCTTTCCTGTTTTTTCGTTCACGGCGTTGCACATCAGGTCAACCTGGCGGAAAACCCGCGCAACATCCTCAACAGATTGGCCTGTTTTATTAAAATTTTGGTGGAAAAAATGGGCCCGCTGGATCTTAAATTCGGGGTCGGATTTGATGAGCGTTAACCACAGATCAAAAGAATAGTGCTGATAGTAAGGCATTGGCAGATGTAAACAGGTTATAAAGTAAAGCGAAGCAAACTTTATCTAATATATGCCTTTTCTGCTTAAAAAACTAACTTTTTAAATGAAGTTTATGTTATGTTAGAGGGCTTTCGGACAGCTCAATTCCCTCCCTCGGGAGGGGTGTGTTGGAACGCGCGGTGGCAGGGAGGGGTTTGAACGAGATGTATGTCGTATAACCCCTCCCTGCACCCTCCCGTTGGGAGGGAATCGCGCTGGCCTCTGCTTTAAAAATTTAACGTAAAAATCCGATTGACCTTACTGCACCGCAAGTGCGGCCCGGTACACCTGTATAGACCGGATGATGGTTTGTACGATTTGAGTTTGGCCTTCTTCAGAGTTAAGATACTCCTCCTCGTCGGGGTTATTAATAAAACCTGTTTCTATCAGTACCGCCGGCATGGCGCTATTAGCCAGTACGTAAAGGCTTTGTTCGCGCACACCTATCGATTTGCGGCCATCGGTTTCGGTAAATTCCTGGTTTAAATATTCGCCGAAACGGATGCTTTGCTTGCGGTATTTTTTGGTGAAGGCATCCAGTATAATGGCGTTTGATGGGTCGGATGCGTCTAAAGCCTGGTATTTTTGTTTATAATCGGGCTCTATCAATATGGAAGCGTTCTCGCGCATTGCTTCCATCTGCTCGCCGGTACGTTTCGAGGCATAAACCAGCAGCATCACCCCGCTTTGCTTATGCTCGCGATAGGCGGTGCCTTCGGCAGATGAGTTACAATGGATAGAGATAAACAGGTTCCCCTGAGATTTATTGGCGATATCCGACCGGCGGCTCAGTTCTATAAAAGTATCATCAGAACGGGTCATGATGGTGGCCAGGTCGGGGATCTGCGCCTGTATGGCTGCCTGCAGCTTTTTGGCGATGGCGAGGGTGACGTTCTTTTCGTACGACGACAAGCCCTTCGCGCCGGCATCCTTACCGCCGTGGCCTGCATCAATAATAACCGTTTTTAACTTAAAGCCGCTGGCTTTAATAGTATCTGCCGCTGGCGTGAACGAACACAGCAATGTATAGAAGGACAGGATGCTGAACGTAAATATCAGCCTGAAATACTTTTTACTCATTTATATAATTAGGGAACGCTAATTTAAAACTCTGTGTATTAGCCTGCAAATAATTTGAAGTTGTTATTTGTTTTGACTGTTATTTGGCACGAAAGATTAATAAAAGAATATAAAGCAATATAGTTGCAATACGTTAATTAACCCTTGCGGCACCTTTTTTACTGCATTTTGGGCAAAGGCCCGATGCATACAGCGTAAATGCCTGCGGCTCGAAACCCGCCGGCAGGGTTAGCCTCGGCATGTTCAGCTCATTAATGCAGTACACATTTTTGCATGCAGTACAGTTAAAATGCAGGTGCTCGTCGTGATGATGGTTTTCCTTGCAATCCGAGTGGCAAACCGCGTAATTGGCGGTGCCATTAAGGTCGAACACCTTATGGATGATGCCTTTCTCCTCGAACGTATTTAAAATACGGTACAGGGTTACGCGGTCAATATCGTTCATCACGCTTTCCAGGTCGGGCTGCGAAGTGGCCGTATTTTTCGAATACATCATAGACAGCACCCTCAACCGCGGCGCGGTTTTTTTAAGGTTATGCTTTTGCAGCATGTCCTCAAACTGGTAGTTATTTTTTACTTGTGCCATTTATTGTCCAAATTTATAAAAAGCGGTTAAGCTGCTTTATGCTCATCGTGCGGATGATTATGTTTAAGGTGAAAGAAACTATCGCCCGCCTTGCAGGTACCCGCGTATTTATAGTTCACAAAGTGCGCGGCCGCTATCATAAAACCGCCCATGGGCACCACAACGGCTTCTACCCAACCGGTAATAAATAAGTGGCCAACAATGATAGTGGTAAAGCCGGCCAGCATTAAAGCCAGCGGCAACACGCGGTGGTGCTCTTTAAAATAAGATGTACCTATTGACGAGATGCCCACTACAAGCGCTATGATGATCATGATCCACTCTACCCAGGGATTGGCCAAAAAGCCCAGGCCAATTAAGGGCAAACTGGTAAAAAAGACAGGCACCGCCGCGCAATGTATAGCACAAAGGGTGGAAGCTGTCATCCCTACATTATCAAGTTTTATGGCTTTTAACCGCTGGATCATGCTGCAAAGATAATACAAATGCAACATTATTGTATTTAGAATTGTTGATGATTTGTAAAATGAAGTGTTTGCTACCGGCTGTTTGCTATCGCAAACGTTTTAGACCAGTAATGGGTTAAGCTTTCAGCTTAACAGTCTTATTCAATGAATTTGCTGCCCGTTTGCTAATTTTGCTTCGCAAGCTGAAGTTTGCTTGTTTTAGGCAAAAGTTGAAAATTTAGACCAGTATTGGGGTAGCATTAAGTCTCAAGTTCTAAGTCTTGAGTCTCAAGTTCTAAGTCTAAAGTCTCAAGTTCTAAGTCTTGAGTCGTAAGTCAAACTGAAAAATCGACTATAGACTTAAGACTTACGACTTCTCTAATGCCTTGCCCTGCGCTTCAATACGCCACCCGCGGCCTCTTTGATAATACTGGTAAAGATGAATGCTTTGGGGTCGATATCGTGTACCATGTTCTTCAATCGCCTGAGCTCTAAACGCGTAACTACGGTAAATACGATATCTACAGGGTGGCTCACGTCAAAGCTGTCTTTCAGGAACCCCCGTTCGCCTTTGTAAACGGTAATGCCCCGGCCAAGCTGCTTTACCAGCATTTCTTTTATAGCCGCGTTTTGCCCCGATATGATGGTTACGCCGGTGTATTCTTCCAGGCCTTCTATCACAAAGTTGATGGTGCGCGATGCGGTATAATAGGTTAATATAGAGTATAATGATGTGGGCAGCCCCAGCTTTATCGCCGCTATCAGGAATATCACAATGTTTATCCCCAAAATGATCTCGCTGATGGTAAAGCTGATGCGCTTGCCGGTATAAAGCGCCAAAACCTCGATACCATCCAGCGCGCATCCGCCGCGGATAGCCAGGCCGATCCCCGTTCCCATAAACACCCCGCCAAATATGGATACCAGTAGTTTATCGGAAGTTATTTTTTCGGGATACGGGATATAAAGCAGGCAAAGCGCCACGCCCACAATAGCCAAAAAGGTTTTCACCGCGAAGGATTTATTCACCTGGAATGCTCCCATAATAATGAACGGGATATTGGCAATGATAATAACGTAGGCAATGTTTACGTGGTAAAGTTCGTGTATCAACAGGGAAATGCCGGTTACGCCACCATCAAAAAACGCGTTTGGTACCAAAAAACTTTTTAATGCAAACCCACAGAAAAGGATGCCTGCAAGCGTATAAACGGTATCTAAAAAACTAATTTTTATAGCGTTATTGTTGGTCATTAAGGTTAAAGTTTTGTTTCGCAAATCTCTTAAATTTTCCTGTTTTTTCGGCTCCTTATTTTTTAGGGATGCATTGGTAAAGTAACGGTGGCCCTGCAAAAAGTTTACCTGCATGGTATCCCATTGCTTTTCGCTTTTTATGGTGCCAAGCGCCTGCATTTCGTTAAACAGCCTGTTGCCGGTACGTATAAAATCTTCGCGGCCCAGGTAGTCCAGGTCGGCATCGCAAATAATTTCTTCCAGTAAGGTCTTGGGTTGCTGGGGCAATTGTGTGGCCATTATCAGCGTACATATTTTTTCTATGTCTGCATCGGCGTAGCCAAATTTTGGTAACGCCTGGCGGGCAATATTGCATGATGCTGCTTCGTGGTTATGAATGTGCTCCAGGTAACCGCAGTCGTGGTACAGGGCGGCTGCCAGTAAAAGCCTGGTATCCTCTTCATTAATATTTTCCTGGCGGGCAATTGCCTGTGCCGAATGGTAAACATCAAGGGTATGATCTACGTTATGGTAACGGAACTGCACCGGCAATTCGTGCTGCAACCTATCCAGTATATATTTGCCTTCGGGGCTTTCAACCATATCATCAAACCATTAATCGGTTGCGCTAAGATATTAATTAGAGGGGAAAGTTGGGTTACTTCCTTTTCGCAATTTTACTCACCCCGACAACGCTGCGCTTGTCTACCTTCTCTGCTGGGCAAAGAGGATGAAGAGAAAATAGACCCTCTTTCCAGGCAGCGGAAAGAGGATGGTTGAGGGCCTATAGCCAATGGGATGGAAGCTTTTTGTCACCGCTTCCTGATTAGTGTACCCGCAACGTCATATAACATACCAGCTGCTGCAACAGCGTGTTTTTAGCATTAATTTTGAATAACATCTGTAAAAAATGGGTGTTATCATCCTTATAGGATCAATATGAGCGCAAATAAATTATCAGATATAAAATATTCCGTATTAGACCTGGCTACCGTTGTTGCAGGCAGCACTCCGGCCGATAGCTTCAAAAAAAGCATGGATGTAGCCCAACTTGCCGAAAAAGTTGGCTATACTCGCTACTGGTTTGCCGAGCATCATAACATGATGAACGTGGCAAGCTCTGCAACAGCTGTATTAATAGGCTACATAGCAGGCGGTACATCAAAAATAAGGGTAGGGTCGGGCGGTATTATGCTGCCAAACCACGCGCCGCTTATTGTGGCCGAGCAATTTGGTACGCTTGCATCGCTTTATCCGGGCCGTATCGACCTTGGTTTAGGCCGCGCACCCGGCACCGACCAAACTACAGCCCTGGCCATCCGCGGCGAAAATTTTAATGCCGCGCATAATTTTCCGCGGGATATTGTGAAGCTGCAAACCTATTTCTCGGCCGATAATGCTACAAGTAAAGTAAGGGCTATCCCCGGCGAAGGCCTTGACATCCCGATATGGGTGCTGGGCTCCAGTACCGATAGCGCCAAGGTTGCCGCTGCCATGGGTTTGCCGTATGCATTCGCCAGCCATTTTGCGCCAACCTATTTTAAAGAAGCTATCCAGATCTACCGCGATAATTTTAAGCCATCCGAATACCTGCAAAAGCCATACGTAATGGCCTGTGTAAACGTGGTTGCTGCCGATACCGATGGTGAAGCCGAATACCTTTCCACATCCGTAAAGCAATTTTTTATGGGGGTGGTAACCGGTAAAAGGCAGTTATTGCCGCCGCCTGTAAAAAGCATGGACAGTATTTGGAACGTTTTTGAAGAAGAAGCCGTGATGCAGATGCTGGCCTATTCGTTCATTGGCGGCCCCGAAAGGATCAGGGCAGAACTTGGCGCCTTTGCCCAAGAAACAGGTATTAATGAAGTAATGGCTACCTCGCACATTTTCGATCACCAATCACGGATGTACTCGTATAAAGTTTTTGCCGATGTGATACGGAATACCAATTTCGCCCCGCTAAATATTGATTTATAATAAGTGAATCAGCCATAGCTCTTAGTATAAACAGCTTCATAAATACTTTCTTAAAAGGACATATTATTTAGTATATAATAATATATTAGTGTCGGATATTGTAATGGTTCGCCGGTTACAATATGCCTAAGTATTTTTAGTAAGGCTCCCCCTGGTTAATACTAATAATGGGAATTATGCTGTTTCTGACAAGGTCAAAAAGAAAGATCAATTCAGTTTGCTGGGTATTCTTTTTGCTTGCCGGATTTTTGCGCGCCAGTGCGCAGGCGCCCGATATAACTTATACCACCCCCAAAGTTTATGCTCCCGGTATAACCATCCCCAATTTAGTGCCTTTAAATAGCGGCGGTGCGGTACCTGCTACCATTTACAGTACAGTTAGCACCTTTGCAGGAAACGGCACTATCGGCCATGACGACGGGCAGGGCGAAATGGCGCAATTTATCGAGCCAAATGGTTTGGATAAAGATGCCGCGGGAAATATGTACCTGGCCGATCAGGATAATAATCGGATCCGCAAAATAACCCCTGGTGGGCTGGTTAGCACCTATGCCGGCAACGGTTTACCGGGCAATGTAAATGGTTTTGGCAGCACAGTAAGTTTTAGCGGCCCGCGCGATATTGCGATAGACGCCGATGGGAACATGTTTGTAGTGGCTGTTTACAGTAACGTGGTAAGAAGAATAGATGCTGTAACAGGGGAAGTAACAAATTTTGCGGGCAAAGGAACTCCGGGCTTTGCCGACGGGCCGGCCAATACCGCGACATTTAACAGCCCTACAGGTATAGCTATTGACGCGGCGGGGCTTTTATACGTAGCCGATGGTGGTAACAACATGATCCGTATCATTTCTAAAACCGGGTATGTTTACACCCTTGCAGGCGCCAGGCAATTTGGCAGGGCCGATGGGCCGGGCAACATGGCCAGGTTTAACGGGCCGACAGGTATAACCATTGGCCCCGATGGTAATATATACATTACCGAAAATACCAACAGGCTTATCAGGAAAATGACCCCTAACGGCTTTGTAACAACGATAGCCGGCGATGGTACTTTTGGCTTTGCCGACGGGCCGGCATTTTCCGCCAAATTTGGGTTTCCCGCGGGCATAACCTTTGATGCCTCGGGCAATATTATTGTGGCCGACTGGGGCAATAACCGCATCCGTAAAATAACCCCGGCGGGTATAGTGTCAACACTGGCGGGCAACGGCTTGTTCCCACCGGTTAACGGCTTGGGTAAAGATGCACAGTTTAATTTACCGGCGGGCGTAGTTATCATTGATGGCAATTTATATGTATCCGAATTTAACAATAATCTTATCCGCAAGATTGTATTAACAGGTTATACCATAGATAAGCCCTTGCCCGCTGGCCTGGTATTCGACCCTAAGACAGGTATCATCAGCGGCAAACCAACCGCGTTATCACCCCCAACAGATTACGAAATTACCGCGTATAATAAAGATGGCAGCAGCGTTACTACTGTAAATATCAAAATAGATAATTTGCCGCCCCCGCCGGTGGTGCCGCCGCCCGTTATATCGTACCAAACACCGCAAAGTTATACGGTTAATACCCCGATAAGTCAGCTATTACCCGTTAATACCGGTGGCCCTGTACCTGCCAGCGCTTATTCGCAGGTTACCAGGGTAGCCGGTACGGCAGCTGTAGCGGGCTACGTGAACGGACCGGCCAATACGGCAAAATTCTCTGCCCCTTATGGTGTAGCTGTTGATAAAAATGGCAACCTGCTTGTATCAGATTATTATAATTCGGTGATCCGCAAAATAACCCCCGGCGGCCAGGTAAGCACCTACGCGGGTATCGGTTCGCCGGGCTCTGCAGACGGGCCGGCCAACTCGGCAAGCTTCGACGAACTGATGGGTATTACAATAGATGCCGACGGCAATTTATACATAGCCGACTCTAACAATAAAAAGATCAGGAAAATAACGCCGCAGGGTGATGTTAGCATTTATGCAGGCGACGGCTTACAAGGTGCAGATAACGGAGATGTGCTTACAGCAAGCTTTGGGAACCCTACAAGCATTGCTATGGATGCCGGCGGCAATATGTACGTGGCCGATCAAACCAATTCGGTTATTCGTAAAATTACCCCGGCAGGCGTGGTATCCACATTTGCCGGTACGGTGGGGGTACAGGGCCACCTGGATGGTATAGGTACAAGCGCCCTGTTTACCAACCCCGAAGCTATAGCTGTAGATGCGGTGGGTAATGTATATGTCACAGATCTGGCGGGTTACGTGCGCAAAATAACCCCGGCCGGCATGGTAACTACTATTGCAGGTAACGGCACTACCACTGTTACTGATGGCCCGGCGCTTTCAACGGGTTTTTACGGCCCATCGGGCATAGCTGTTGATGCCGTGGGTAATGTTTACATATCTGATACCTATCATAACATCATCAGGAAAATAGACCTGACAGATAAAATATCAACGCTTGCCGGCAATGGGGCACAGGGCAATATGGATGCTATAGGGGTAAAAGCAAATCTTTTCCGCCCCGCAAATTTGACTTTAGATGGCAGTGGAAATTTATTTGTAGCCGAGCAGGTTAACAACACCATTAGTAAAATATCACTAACCGGTTATTTTATAGATAAGGACCTGCCCCGTGGGTTAGTGTTCGACCCTAAAACAGGAAGCATTAGCGGTACGCCAACTATAGCTTCGCCGTTAACCAGCTATACCATTACAGCCCATAATTTAGGTGGCAGCAGCAGCACTGTTGTAAAAATCAAGGTAGATGGCTTACCACCTGTCCCGGCTGTGCCTGCCCCAAATATCAGCTATCAAACGCCGCAAAACTATACGGTTAATGCAAGCATATCACCGTTAAGACCAGCAAACACAGGCGGCGCGGTGCCGGCAAATGTTTACGGCGTGGTAACCACCTTCGCCGGCAGTAGCCAGTCGGGTAATGCAGACGGTACGGGTACATCGGCAAGGTTTAGCAGCCCCGCCGGTTTAACCATAGACAGGGATAATAATATTTATGTGGCCGACATGGCCAATAACAAAGTACGGAAGATAACGGCGGCGGGTGTGGTCACCACATTTGCGGGCAGCGGCGCCGCAGGTAACGCCGACGGGCAGGGTACGCTGGCATTACTTAATACGCCGCACAGTGTGGCCGTTGATAACTCGCGGACCGTTTACCTGGCCGACCAGAATAACCACATGATCAAACGCATCAGTCCAACGGGGCTGGTTACTACCTTGGCCGGCAGCGGTGCCCAGGGCGCCGGTGACGGGCAGGGGCTGGCTGCCAGCTTTGATCAGCCAAACAGTATTGCTGTTGATATAAACGGCAACCTGGTTGTAACAGATGCTAATCATACCGTAAGGAAAATAACCGCAGCAGGGCTTGTTTCTACTTTCGCGGGTGGCCAGTATGGCACTGCTGATGGTAATGGAACCGCCGCCAGTTTTTCGCAGGCTGCCGGTGCGGCTGTAGATAAAGCCAATAGTATTTATGTGGTAGATATTGCCACCGGCAGGCTCCGTAAAATAACGCCGAATGCACAGGTAGCCACTATTGCCGGGAGTACTTTAGGTTACGCGGATGGCACAGGCAGCGCGGCACAGCTTAATAACCCGGCTTTTGCAGCAGTTGGCCCAACCGGCGATGTGTTTATTACCGATGAATTAAATAACCGCATCAGGCGGGTAACCCCGGCAGGTGTGGTAACAACCTTTGCAGGTAACGGCGCGCAATCGTCTGTTGATGGCACGCTTTTATCAGCGAGTTTTTATTACCCTTACGGGATAGCGTTTGATAACGCGGGGAACATGTTCGTGTCCGAGATCAATAACAACACCATCCGTAAGTTATCCTTAACTGGGTACACTATTGATAAAACGCTGCCCGCGGGGCTATCTTTCGATTCTAAAACAGGTATTATCAGCGGTACGCCAACCGCAATTTCGCCGGCCACAATTTATACTATAACAGCTTATAATGCGGGTGGAAGCAGCACTACTACAGTAAGTATTAAAGTAAGCGGCTTAACACCACCACCTGTTGTGCCGCCTGATATCACCTATCAAACACCACAAACCTATACGGTTAATACAAGTATTTTGCCGCTGGCACCTGCAAATACAGGCGGCCCTGTACCCGCAAACAACTATGGCACGGTAAGTACTTTTGCTGGCAGCGGCCAACCATCAGATATCGACGGCTTAGGCACTGCCGCCGGCTTTTATTACCCCCAGGGGATTGCTTTCGACCATTCCGGGAATTTGTTTGTGGCCGATATTCAAAATCATAAGATCAGAAAGATAACTCCCGCAGGCCAGGTATCTACCTTTGCGGGCAATGGCAGTATAGGATTTAATAATGACGGGGGGACCGCCGCCACATTTCATTCTCCCTATGATCTGGCTATCGACGATGCGGACAATATATACGTTTGCGACCTGGAAAATAACGCGATAAGGAAAATAACGCCTTTGGGTATGGTTAGCACTTTTGCAAGCAGTACCTCCCCGTCGTCAAATGATGGCACTAATTCCTATTTATCGTTCTATCAGCCGGAAGCGATCGCAATTGATGCCGATGGGAACTTAATTGTTGCGGATAACAGCAATTACATCAGGAAAATTACACCTGCAGGTGTAATGAGCATTATAGCGGGTAACGGCAGTAAAGGATCTGTGAATGGGCCGGCCGCCACTGCCAGTTTCGAATTGTTCCACGGGTTAGCTATAGATAAGGCGGGCAATATATACGTATCATCCGGCGACGACATCAGGATGTTGACACCCGCGGGTATAGTGAGCACATTTGCCGGGGGCGGGCAATTTTACAGGCCGGCCAGCCTGAAGTTTGACGACGCCGGCAATTTATATGTGGCAGATTTTGGCAATAACCGCATCAGGAAGGTAACCCCGGCCGGTGTAGTTACCACCCTTGCCGGCAACGGTAACGGAGGCTTGGTCAACAGCGATCTGTTAACGTCTGAATTCAATTTCCCCCACGGAATAGCCATTAGCCCTTCGGGAAATATTTTTGTATCCGAAATAATTAACCAGGATATCAGGGAATTACAGTTAACAGGTTACAGTATTGATAAAACCTTACCTGCGGGATTAACTTTCGATGCCAGAACGGGGATCATCAGCGGTACGCCAACTGTGCCATCGCCCGAAATAATTTACACCGTAACGGCTTACAATGCAGGAGGGAGCAGCAGTGCAGCCATCAGCATAAAAGTAAATGATTTACCGCCACCCCCGGTTGTAGTGCCGCCGAATATTAGCTATCAAACACCACAAACCTATGTTGTAAATACAAATATATCACCCCTGGCTCCGGTTAATTTGGGTGGCGCGGTACCCGCAAACGAATACGGCAGGGTTAGCACATTTGCGGGCAACGGCCAGGCCGGCGACGTGGACGCTACTGGCCTTAACGCGCGATTTTACGCCCCCGAAGGCATAGCCATAGATAAAAATGATAATATTTATGTGGCCGATGCATTAAATCATAAGGTGCGGAAGATCACCCCTTCGGGGCAAGTTTCTACTTTGGCAGGCAACGGTAGTGCAGGTAATGCGGATGGCTTGGGTGCAGCTGCCAGGTTTGATTCGCCTGCTGGCCTGGCTGTTGATAAATTTGGTACGGTTTACCTTGGGGACCTAAATAATAACCAGATAAAAAAAATAAGCCCGGCGGGGCTGGCTACCACATTTGCCGGCGATGGCACTCAAAGTACTGCCGATGGGCAGGGCACCGCAGCCGGAATATACAAGCCCAACAGTGTTACATTTGATATAAATGGAAATATCATTATTACCGATAATAGTTTTTTGATAAGGAAGATAACGACTGCAGGTTATGTAAGCACCTTAGCCGGTAGCCTTTACGGCACTGCGGATGGGAACGGTACAGCCGCCAGTTTTGCGCAACCGGGCGGGGCGGTAGTAGATGCAGCCAACAATATTTACGTAGTTGATAGTGGCAGCGGAAGGCTGCGGAAGATTGCGCCCAACGGCCAGGTTACTACCATCGCCGGGAGCTCTGCAGGATATGCCGATGGCATAAAAACTGCCGCTAAATTTAATTTTCCGGGTTCTATAGCTATGGATAGGCTTGGCAACCTTTTTATAGCAGATGTAAGTAATAACAGGATAAGGCGGGTAACCCCGGCAGGGGAAGTAACCACCTTTGCAGGGAATGGTGTAGCGGCATCAACCAATGGCACGCTTTTAGGTTCCAGCTTTAACACCCCTTACGGGATCGTTTTTGATAGTTCGGGCAATTTGTTTGTTTCTGAAATTGTAAACCACACCATCAGGAAGCTATCATTAACCGGCTACACTATTGATAAGCCCCTGCCCGCGGGCCTGGCGTTCGATTCTAAAACGGGTACCATCAGCGGCAAGCCAACCGTTACTTCGCCGGAAACCATTTACACCATAACCGCTTATAATGCAGGTGGCAGCAGCAGTACAACTATCAGTATAAAAGTTGTTAATGCAATATTACCACCTGCAGTTATCACTTTCCCGCCTATTGTAAATAAAACCATTTGCGATGTAGATTTTTCGGCGGGGGTAACCAGTACCAATGCAGTTACGCCCATTACTTATACCAGCAGCAATGCGGCGGTGGCAACCGTGTCTGTAACCGGGCAAATCCATATAACCGGCAGCGGCACAACCACTATTACCGCTTCGCAGGCCGGCAGCGCGGTTTTCGATCCTGCCTTGCCGGTTTCACAATCGTTAACGGTAGCCGCCCGGGATATACCATTGGTTACCATAGCGCCTGATTTTAACACAGGTTGCGAGGGGATGACCATCACCTTTACAGCTACCAGCAGCCTGCCCAACGTAAACTACCAATGGCAAATAAACGGAGTAAATACCGGCACAAACAGCCCAACCCTTGCGGTAACCGCGATCAGTAAAACCGATGTGGTTAAATGTACGGTAACTACAACCGGGGTGTGCCCGGCAAGCGGCACGTCCAATCCATATACAAATACAAGTATCGATCCTGTTGTAACTCCTGCCGTTACTATTCAGTCGTCGTCGACTGGGCCTGTGTGCAGCGGTACCGAAATAACGTTTACTGCAACAACCGAAAACGAAGGCCCGGCGCCGGTTTATCAATGGCTTGTTAACGGTGCTAATATTGGTACCAACAGTAAAACGTTTAAATCGTCGACATTAAATAACAGCGATGTGGTGAGCTTTATGCTCACAAATACCGGGGGCGCATGCCTTACAACTTTATACGCTTACTCAGCCCCCATTACAGCGGATATTATCGAATCGCCTACGCCTGCGCCATCTGTCAGTATCAGCCCATCGGCAAATAATGTGTATGCAGGCACAGTCATAACTTTCACAGCCATACCGCTTAACGCGGGTGCGGTAAGTAAATACCAGTGGAAGGTGAACGGTGTAAACGTCGGCAATAATTCGTCAACTTATACCAGTTCTGCCATTAACAATAACGATAAAATTACCTGTACAATTACAGTGAATATTAATTGCACCTACGAGGCCACAAGCCCCGATCTGGTTGTGAGTGTATTGTTACCACCTACAGTTAGCGCCATTAATACATTTACCCCCAATGGCGATGGCATAAATGATACCTGGGCTATAGCCAACCTGGTTAATTACCCTGCTTGTAAGGTTTATGTTTATAACCGCGCGGGTACTTTGGTAATGGAATCTAAAGGCTACAACAAAGCATGGGATGGCACATACCAGGGCCGTACCTTGCCGGTTGGCGTTTATTATTATATCATCGATCTTAAAAACGGGACTAAAAGCGTAACGGGTAATGTAACTATACTGCGGTAAATGTTACCGTTGTTTATTTATCGCCCGATAAATTTGCAGCAGGGTACAACAAACAGGCGTATTAAATGTAATTTAGTCTATAAAATGCTGTTAATATAATTTACGGCACAATATCTACAAATGAGTAAAGTATTTACAATAACAGAGGGACTTGAAAACTTAGGCGCCATGAGCACCGGCGGACAAGGCTCGGTATATAAGGGCCGGCGTATGGGGCCTGTTTTAACAGCCATAAAGTTGCTGCCAACACCCATCCACACCGAAAGCGAAGACGATAAAAATTTCCGCAGTTTCCGTAACGAGGTGAGCAAACTGCAAAAAGTTAACGAGCAGCCTAACCCTAACGTGGTGAAGATCTTAAGCTCGGGCATTACCGATAGCGGGTCGTTCCCATACATCGAAATGGAATATATTGAGGGCCCCGATCTTTGCGAACTGCTGAAGGCCCCGCACGATAAAATTTTTATGCTGAAAGAGGCCATCCGCGTGGCCGACCAGCTGGCAAGCGCCCTTGCCCATTGCCATAAGGTAGGGGTAAAGCATGGCGATGTTAAAAGCAATAACGTAAAATATAACATCCATACCGGTAATTATGTACTGCTCGATTTTGGCCTGGCCATCATGACCGAAGAGCAGCGCCGCACCAGCATCCGCCACGCCGGGGCTATAGAGTTTATGGCACCCGAGCAGCACGACGGTAAAATGCTGCTGGAAACCGATATTTATAGTTTCGGTATCATTTTGTATGAATTATTGACCGGCGATGTGCCGTTCCCCATGCATGGCGGTGGCGATGCGGGCCGTAACGCGGTAATGCTGGCGCATATCGAATCGCCCGTACCCGATCTGCTCAACGCCAGGCGAAACAACCTGCCTGATAGCTGGGACGATGAAAAGAAGGCCCGCGAAATGCAGGTGCCACAATGGTTGTTAAAGCTGATAGACAAATGCCTTGAAAAGGACCCTGCGAAAAGGTTTAGTAACGGTACAAAGTTGCACGATGCCATTGTAACCGGCAGTTTAAGCGGGTCGGATAGTTTTGACATTTCGGGTGGGCTTAGTAACGCCGCCCTGCGTAGCGAGAACGAACGCCTGCATAACCAACTGATGCAATACCAGCAATCGGGCGCGCCAATTGTAAAGCAATTCGCCCCAGAGCCTGTTGAGGACGAATCGCGCATTTCGCTGTCAAAACCGTATTACTATACGGTGATGGTATTGCTGGTGGTATTTATGGGTTTTTCGGTTTATGCTACCTTTTTGAAGAAACAGGGCACCCCGCGTCAGTTAAGCCAGGATTCAACAAAAACAAAAGCTGATACCAGTACAGGCGTACCTGATTACGGCTCCAGGTTCCCTACGGATAATGCCGCGGAGCAGGACACGGCAACGGTCCCGGTTAAAAAGGATACGACGGTTAAAAAACCGGTAGTGATACCGCAGAAACCGGCACCGGATAGCAGCGAAACGACAGAAACGGATACCACATTAAAACCGGAATAGTTTTATTTCGGGTTTCGGATTTTCGATTTCGGATTTAATGTTTACAGATTTAGGTTTTAGAATTTAGAGTTTAAAATAAAAATGGCTTCAACACCAAATTTTTGGCAGCGTATAGGCATACAGGATTGGTTTTTAACCAACGAAACTACCGAGAAGGCAAAAGCGAAAGCGCTTACGCCCGATACGGTTTACAGTTACATAGTAGACAAGTTTAAGGATTCGATAAAGGACCTTTCGTTTGCCGACCGTGTGGTGTTTTACCACGAGTTTATCATCAGCTTTAATGCTGATGATTATAAGGAGTTTGTGGCCGATAAACAAGGTATCTTCGGTCTGATTGTGCAGGAAACCGTTACCAAGTTTTACGAGATCCTGAAAGAATATCGCGCGGCCGGTAAAACGGTGAAGCCTTCGGGCTCCAAATGGGTGTTCCGCCTGGTATCGCACCCCGACTATGCCCGCGGCGATAAAGGCTTTATAGGGAAGCTGCTACCCGATAACAACGAAAAGCAGCAAAACCTGCGCGTTACCTTTATACCACGGCAAACTGGCATAGCCCAAACGTTTGATGTAAGCCAGGAGGCGTTAAAGGGCTTTACTTATTATAGCGAAGGTTACTTCGAGATCCCGTATGAAGAAGCACTTGAACCTGAAGAGCAAAAAGCGGCCAAGGCCCAAAGCAATATAGCCCGGCTGGAAACCATCATCCCCGACCAGCAGTTTGCCGGTAAAAAGGTAGAATACCTGATGAATACCGATGACATCATTGTATCGGGCAGCGAAGAAACCCGCGAGGAATCCAACATATTTACCATCCCAAGTGATTGGGTGAACGCGCCGCATTTACAGATAAGGTATAATAAGGCCGATGGCAAGTTTTACCTGGCATCGTTCGGCGAAATAACCACTTTGAATGAGATTACGGTTGAGCGCAGCGATGTTAATTCGCCCAAATGGGTTGAGCTGCCGGTAAACTCGCGCATGTTACTCAATGGTATAATTGGCTTAAACCTGTTTAAAGCATAGATCATCATGTCACAAATATTATCCATAGGCTTATTGGTAATTGGTTTTTGCCTGCTGGCAACCCACTTTATCGATATTAAAAACTCAGGTAAACGCAATGGCTGAAAACTATTTTGGATTAACCGATACCGGTAAGGTACGTACCAATAACGAGGATACCTTTATTGCCCAGAAGGTGATGGGTAACCGCATGGCGCTGGTTGCCGTAATTGATGGTGTTGGGGGCTACAACGGTGGCGAGGTAGCCGCCGCCATAGCCAAAGATGTTTTTACCGACCGCTTAAGCGGCCTGCAGGGCGAGATAATCCCCGCCATGATAGATGCCTTTAAACTGGCCAGTCAGCAGATCTCGGAGAAAAAACTGAAAGATAAAGACCTGGAAAGCATGGCCTGCGTGGCTACCATGGCTTTGGTTGATGTAGAAAATAATCAGTTTTTTTATGCCCACGTAGGCGATACCCGTTTGTATTTGTTGCGCGATAATTCGTTGGTGAAGATCTCTAAGGACCATTCCTTTGTGGGTTTTCTGGAAGACAGCGGCAGGCTTACCGAAACCGCCGCCATGAACCACCCCAAACGCAACGAGATAAACAAAGCACTTGGCTTTACCAGCCAGATAGATACCGACGAAAGCTTTATAGAAACGGGGCAATCGCCGTTTTTACCCGGCGATATGCTGCTGCTTTGCAGTGACGGCCTCACCGATCTGGTGGATAAATCCGGCATCCTGGATATCATTACGCAGAATACTTCGTTGCAGCAAAAAGCAACCGAACTGATAGCGGCTGCCAATGCAAACGGCGGCCGCGATAATGTTACCGTGGTACTGGCAAAAAACGATAAAGTTCAGCAGCGGCCCCAGGCTACTATGCCGGTAACATCGCAGGCGACAAAGAATGACGAAGCGGGCGAGGGGGTACAACCCACCCACCACCGGCAACACGTAGAACCCGAAATAATATACAAAGCCCCTATGGGACCAAATAAAAACCTTGGCCTTACACTCATTTTGGCCTTTTTGTGCCTGCTGTTCCTTTCGTCAACCATTTGGTTGTTTGTAACCAAACAACGCGAAGCCACGCCGCTTGAGCAATCGGGCCCGGTTGCAGAAAAACTGCGCAACGCCGATGAAGTAAAATTGCAGGATGCCATTGATGCCTTTAAAGGTGACACACTGGTACTATCCGATACCTCGTTTAAACAGCCCATTATCATTACCGATACCCTGCACATTGACCAGGATACCCTGTACATTAAAGTTAAAGGGAATATTACCTTACAGCGGGATACCGCGTTTAACGGGCCGGCCCTGGCAATATCAACAGATAGTAAAGTGGTAGTGCTGGAGAACCTGAAATTTAAAGATTTTGATACCGGTATCAACCTGGGCAACACCGGTTTGTTTTTAAAGAATACACAGTTTATCAACTGCAAGCTGCATGTACAGCGCAAGTACAACCTTACTGCCGATAAACCGGTAACCGCCGATTTTCCGGCTACAAGGGTACGTACAGATACTCCAACCCAAACCCCAGCCAGGCCAAATGGAACCCGATAAAGTACCCTCAGTAACCCGCTGGAAGGAACGCGTCTTTTTATTTTTGATAAGCGTTCTGTTTGTGTTTTTATTCTTCAGGCTGTACTCGGTTTTACAATCGCGCTTTGCAGATGTGGAGCCTCGCCTGCAGGATGGCACCATGATAAACCTGAACGCGCCCGACCCGGCAGGGCAGTTAAAGAGGCTGCTTACCAAAGGATATTATTTTGAAGATAAAAAGGATATCGGCCTGATTACCAATACGGTTGCTAACAACATAGGCACCGGGCAAAAGATTGATAATATTGGCGAGCTGAATAAGCGCAAGTATTTTATTGTTGCTGATGATGCCTTTGAAAAGGGCGGCGAATCATTTAAACGCAGGGTAGAGGCATCCCGCTCCCTATTGGGCTACACCGGCGATGATTCTGTACGATTTGTGCAGGAACGAAAAAGCCCGGCGCAAGTGCCTTCGGTAACAGACCTTGCCGGTGGAGAATACAGCATCAGCGCTATCATCACCAACAAAAAACAACCGGTGCCGGGCGTGCTGATCCGCCTGGAGATGATATTGCCGCAGGACAGCATTTTTAACGACGAAGAGGTTGAAGACGTTAAGCTGATAACCGAAAACGGTAATGGCTTCAAAAAAGTTTACCTGCCTGATAGTGCCGGCAAGCGCCGTTTACAGCAGTTAACCGCCTATGCCCGTACCAATGAGCAGGGCATAGCCGAGTTTAAGAACCTGCCCGAAGGCAAAGCATTTAAACTATTGCCCCTGCAGCCCGGCTACCAGTTTGGTACATCGCAGGGTGTACAAAATCTGGACGAGGACGTAAGCCTAACTTTTAGTCAGCAGCCGCATACCATCAGGCTTTTTTCTACTAAAGATTTTAATATCCTGAAGAAGGAAAAATCACTCATCATCCGCACCCCGGCCGACTTTAACCATTGGTTTTTGATCATAGCAGGCAGCTTTATAGGGGCGTTTTTATTTGTTCATTTATTACTCTCTTGGAGGTACGCAACATCCGACCAATTGATACTGCCGGTGGTGATGATACTTACCGGGCTATCTTTTTTAACCCTGCTAAGCTTGCAGGACCCCTTGCGCGACAGGTTTTTAGCAAAAGATATGCTGATTTACCTGGGCATTGGCCTGGTTGCCATGCTGGTAATGCTGCAATTTAAACTTCGCCGCTTTACACCCGATTCGTGGGTTTACCGCATGCTGGTATTTAAGCACAACCGCAATGCAGCAAACGGCTGGCCCTGGGTGGTGCTGGCGGCAACGCTGCTGGCCATGACCATTAAATTTGGTACCGGCCCCGAGGGCAGCGGCGTAAAGGTGAACCTTTTCGGTTTTCAGCCCAGCGAAATTGTAAAATACCTTATCATCCTTTTCCTGGCGGGATTTTTTGCCGCAAACGAAAAACTGATCAGCGAGTACACCAGTTGGAACAAACGCTGGTCGTTTTTTTCATTCGCGTTAATTGCCATATTGGTGACCTTGTTGTTGTTTCTTTTATTAGGCGATCTGGGCCCGGCAATGGTGGTATGCTTCACCTTCATCGTACTGTTCTCGTTTTCGCGGGGCGATTTCATGTTTATGGCGGGGGCGGTGGTGCTTTATGTTATTGTGTCGTGGGTGGTAAAAAATGTTTGGCTATCGGCATTGATAACCGCGGCTATTACTGCGTTGTTCATGCTGTTCAAACGTCGCTCGTTAAGCGAATCGGCTATGATGGTGCTCATCATTATGGCCGCCTTTTTAACCATCGACCAAATTCCGTATTTAGGTAAGCTGTTTCCCGGCCCGGTGCAACGCCTGGTTGACCGTAAAGCCATCTGGCAGGATGCCTGGAACAACGAAGTTTATGGTGGCGACCAGGTAGCCAACGGCCTTTGGGCCATGAGCAGCGGCGGCGTAAGCGGGCAGGGTGTAGGCGAAGGCTTTGCCAAGACAATCCCCGAAGCGCATACCGATATGATACTGCCATCCATGGGCGAGGAATTTGGGTGGACGGGGATCGTCTGCATCTTTATCCTTTTCCTGGTTTACCTGCACCGGTCCATCATCATCGGTCGCCGAACGGGCACACCATTCCTGTTTTACCTCTGCGCGGGCATAGGTATTTCCACATTCGTGCAATTTATGCTGATAGCGGGGGGATCTACTGGCGCATTGCCGCTATCGGGCGTTTCGCTGCCGTTCCAAAGCTACGGCGGGTCGTCGCTGGTGGCTAATTTACTGGCATCGGGTTTTTTACTGTCGGCATCGCTGGTGCAGGGTACGCCTGTGCAAATGAGCTACATATCGCGCCAGCAGGATAAAAACCTGGTGCCCGCGCTGATAGCGGCCTGCGTGGCCATTACCTTGTTAACGGTTAATGTTTCGCGCTATCTTTTCAATAATAAAAAATGGGTGGTGCAGCCCGCGCTGGTGGCCGATAAAAGCGGTATGCGCATGTTTAGCTACAACCCTCGTATTGCCATATTGATGAACAGGCTGCAGGCCGGTAACCTGTACGACAGGGACGGGGTACTGCTGGCAACCAGCAAACCCGAGCTTGTTAAAAAGCAGCACCGCGAACTGGTAAAGGCAGGCGCTATTGGCTACAATATTGATTCGGCCATGCATAAGCGGCTGGACAGGTACTATCCTTTTGACGAGCAGATGTTCTTTTGGACGGGTGATGCCAATACTGGTGTATTTAATGGCAGCCCCAACGGCTATTTTGCCGAGTACGAACATGCCGCCGAATTGCGCGGCTTTAAAATGCCGACCGAAAAATATAACGTTACTGCCAACCGCTACCAGGAAGACCGTTTCCTGGCCCGTGGTGTAAAGGAAATGACGGTAGTTAAAAAAGATTACAGCGCCATTGCGCCGCTGCTTATTGCGGGGATCAACAGTAAAGAGGCGGAAGCTTTTAAAAACCGTAACCGGGATGTGAAGCTGACAATGGATGCCGGCCTGCAAACCAGCATCCAAAACTCTATAGCACAGGATACCTCGCTGCTGGATAACCGGGTATCGGTAGTGGTGATGGAATCAAACACGGGGGATGTGCTTACCTCGGCGGTTTACCCATTGCCGCCCGTACACGATTGGGAAAAGCTGACCATGAGTTATTACGACCAAAACCAACTGGCCGGCTGGACAACTACGCAGGACCTGGGCTTTACCCTGGCCACGCAGCCGGGCTCAACAGCAAAGCTGGCCACTACAATTGCCTCGTTCAATAAGTTGGGTTTGGCCGCTGCAAATAAGAAATTTAATGTAGCCAGTTACGAGCGCATCCGTACCAAAGGTTTAGAGCCTGATGAAACCGGCCTGATAACGCTGGAACGTGCCGTGGCAAAATCAAACAACGTTTACTTTATTAAGCTGGCCAACCAGGAGCACCTGCAGGAGGATATGGCTACCGTTTACCTTAAAACAGGGATGTTTTTACATGGCGTAGGCGGCTATTATTACGGTCGCGAAAAAGAGAACGCCGCCCAGGAAGAAAAATGGCGCGAGCTTTGGCGCAAAACCGAGTTTAACACCAAGCCACGGTACGATCCTAACAACATCCGTAAAACAAGGGCCAAGGGCATTTCGGGCATGGCATGGGGGCAAGGCGAACTGATTGCCACACCGGCATCTGTTGCACGTATGGCTGCGGGGATAGCTAACCAGGGTACTATTTTGCAAAACCGCTATGTGCTTAAAGTGGCCGATTCGGTAACACATATAAAGCCGGGCGTTAAGCTTACCAACGACCCTAAATACGCCGCATTATTGCGCCAGTACATGATAGAGCAAAGCGCGCCAAAAGAATGGACGCTGGGTATAGCCGTAGCCGGTAAAACCGGTACGCCCGAGCGCATCTGGAAAAAACAGCAGATAAATGATGGCTGGTATGTGTTCTTCGCGCCAAAGGCAAATGGCAGCGGCAACATGGTGGTTTGCGTTAGGATCGAGTCGACAAAGGGCTCTTCTGACGCGGTAAGGCTGGCGGGTAAGCACGTGATCCCCTTCCTGCGCGAAAAAGGTTACATTAAAAGCATCAAAGAGCAAACAAGTGAATAAGGCTGTGGTTTAGCATAATATAAAACTGATTTTTAGGTTGAATATATAAGTACAAGGCGGTATCATGTTTAATTTGTTCAAAAGTGATAAGGAAGATCGTCCGGCTGATGTAAAAGGCGTCCGGTACGAGTTACTGCAATTTATTAAGCAGGAACTGCAAAAGGCCGAAGGTGGCGAAGGCGGAAATATCAAGGGGCTTAACCTTTACATTGCCTGCCCTTCATCAGAATGTGCGGTGTTTGAAGCTGCCGTTTATGCCGATGAACCCGAAGTGTTTAAAGATGAGGTACAGCGCATTGCCGATGATTACGCCGTAAACCTGCCCGAAAGCTGGCAAATGGATGTGGTGCTGAACCAGGAATTCCCGCCGGAAGCGGTGAGATCGAATAAATTGGATGCCGCGTTCTTCATCAAAACAAGCAAAAATTTTATTAAACAAAGCGCATCGGCCTACATCAGGGCACTTAGCGGCGAAACCGAAAAACCGGAATATAACGTAACGTCTGAAGGCGAAAAGATCCACATTGGCCGCGATAAAAAAGCGCAGGGCGACGATGGCTTTTTCCGCACCAACCACATAGCTTTCCCAAGCGATAGCGCTAACGACGCCAACAAATATGTGAGCCGCCAGCATGCCCGCATAGAGTGGAATAACGATGCCGGCAGGTTTATGATATTTGCCGATGAAGGGGGAGTACCGCCTCGTAATAAGATAAAGATCCGGTCAGAAAAGAGTGAGGATGTGATTAAACTAACCTCCACCCATATCGGCCACCAGTTACAGGAAGGCGACCAGATCATTTTGGGCGAATCGGCAGTTTTAGAATTTAGTTATCAACCGGCAACGCATGAGTAAGGTTTTTACCATAACCGAAGGATTGGAGAACCTGGGCGCGCTGCGAACGGGTGGGCAGGGCTCGGTATATAAAGGCCGTCGCATGGGGCCGGTGCTTACCGCGGTAAAACTGCTGCCAACGCCAATCCATTCGGAAAGCGACGACGATAAAAACTTCCGTAACTTTAGTAACGAGGTTGCCAAGCTGCAAAAGGTAAACGAAGAACCCAACCCCAACGTTGTAAAAATACTAAGCTCGGGCATCACCGATAGCGGCTCGCTGCCCTATATCGAGATGGAGTATATAGAGGGGCCAGACCTGTGCGAACTGCTGCAGCCCCCGCACCCAAAGGTTTTTATGCTGAAGGAGGTTATCCGCGTGGCCGACCAGTTGGCGAATGCCCTGGCGCACTGCCACAGCGTAGGTGTAAAACATGGTGATGTAAAAAGCAATAACGTAAAATATAACGTACACACCGGTAATTATGTGCTGCTTGATTTTGGTTTGGCCATTTTGACCGAGGAAGAGCGCCGCAGCAGTATCCGCCACGCCGGGGCGATAGAATTTATGGCGCCCGAGCAGCACGATGGCGCCATGTTGCAGCAAACGGATGTGTATAGCTATGGTATAATACTTTATGAATTGCTGACAGGTAGCGTACCTTTCCCGCTTACCGGTAACGGCGAAACCGGCCGCAACGCCATTATGCTGGCCCATATGGAAGCCCCGGTACCCGATCTTCGCGAAGCGAGAAAGAAAAACCTGCCCGACGATTGGAGCACACTGAAACAAACGCAGGAAATGCAGGTGCCGCAGTGGCTTTTAGAGGTGGCTGATAAATGCCTGCAAAAATCGCCCGATGCCCGTTTTAAAAGCGGTGTTGAACTGCACGAGGCCATCATAAACGGCAGCCTTTCGGCCGATGGCAAACTAAGCACAACCGCGATACAGGCAGAGAACGAACGCCTGCAGCACCTGATCACACATTACCAGCAGGAAGAAGCTGAAAAAGATAAACAACTATCATCATTAAAAATATTGGCTGCCCAAACCGGTGCCAGGTTCAATAAAGAGCAGGGTACATTTGAACGTAACAAAGGGATAGTTTTTTTACCTAAGCTTGCCTTTACGGGAATTGTTACCGTAGCAATTTTATTTGCGGCCTTGTTTGTTTATGCTTTCTATACCAAAAAGCAAGCAACCGTTATAAAGCCTGTATATGTAACCGCGCAGGATTATATGAAGCCGCCCTTTATGGCAAGGCCGTATAATTATGATAGCGTAGTACGGGCAAACAACCGTAAATTGGCGGCTGCACGTAAGGCTGCCGCAAACAAAGCGATAAAAGCTACGGTAGATTCGGCAGTAAAACAAGCCACACCTGTTAAGAAAAAGCGCAAGAAATTTTTGGGAATATTTTAAGGGATTTCCAATTTCTGATGTTCGATTTCGGATTTTGAATATCAGGATTTAGGAATTAATCCCGATAGGTATCGGGATTAGTATTAACCATAGCCAGCATATCTCCGATACTTTTTGCCGTGCGGATGAGGTTAACTTCGGTATCGGTTAGGGCTGTAACAAGATCTGCAGGTTGGTTACCAATAGCCATCAGCACGTTAAAATACTCGTTGAGCTTCTCATTACTTTGCGCCGGGATTTTACCCGCGAGTCCAATTACCGGTATACCTTTGGCTTTTGCCCGCTTTGCTACTCCATAGGGGCCTTTTCCCTGTAAGGTTTGTTCGTCTATACTGCCCTCGCCGGTAATAACCAGCTGGCTTTTTTGCAGTGAGGTGTCAAAGCCGGTCAGTTCCAGCAGGTAGTCGATACCGTTTACGAGCCTGGCGTTTATATGCGCAAATAAACCTGCTGCCGCACCGCCCGCTGTGCCGCCATATTTTGCCGCCCCCATATCTTTATCAAATTGTTTTTGGGTGATATCATTAAACTTCGATAAGGCTGCATCCAGTTTTTTAACCGCATCGGGCGTTGAGCCTTTCTGCGGGCCAAATACAGCAGCCGAGCCATTATAGCCCAATAGCGTGTTATCAACATCGCAAAGCACTATAACTTCGCAGTTAAATAGACGTGGGTCTAAATTAGCGCGGTCTATTTCTTTTAGGTTTGTCAGGCTTTCGGGCAGGTTATTCAATTCGCTGCCGTCTGATCCCAAAAACCTGATACCTAATGCGCTTAAGATCCCTGTACCACCATCAACCGTCGCGGAGCCACCCATAGCTATCAGTATTTTGTTTGCGCCCATATCCAGCGCTTTTTTAACCATTTGGCCGGTGCCACATGAGGTGGCGCGCAAAGGGTTCAGCTCATCGGTTTTCAGCAGCCTTAAACCCGATGCATCGGCCATTTCTATCACCGCTGTTTTGCCGCCCTCTATTAACCCAAAGGATGCCATAATTGACCTGCCCAGCGGGTTGTGCACCTGCATATTTACCCGCGTGTCGTTGAACTGTTTGATGATGATCGCCGCTGTACCGTCGCCGCCGTCGGCAATTGGGAAACATTCCGTTGTGCAGCTTAGGGCGCTTTGTTTTAAACCTTCAGCTATGGCCAAAGCAGCTGCATCGGCGGTTAAGCTATTTTTAAAAGCATTGGGGGAGATGAGGATGTGCATTACAATATAAACGATAACAGGTAAACAATAACGAACGAGACAATGCCCATACAAACCGTAGCAACCGAATACACTTTTAACATGGTGTTCATTTCCAGTCCCGAGAATTTGGCTATTACCCAAAAATAGGCGTCGTTAGCATGCGATATCATCATAGAGCCTGCGCCCATAGCCAGCACACAAAGCAGGTGACCCTTCTCGTTATCCAAGCCAAGCGCGGGCAGTAATGGCAGTACGATAGATGCCGCCGTAATAATAGCCACGGTGGATGAACCCTGTGCCGTTTTTAAAACAAAGGTGATGAGAAAAGGGAAAAAGATACCCATGCTTGCCAGCGGCAGGGCGGCGCTTAAGTGGTCGCCAATTTTTGTGGAGGCCAGCACCGCGCCAAACGCACCGCCTGCACCGATGATCACCAAGATACCGCCGGCCTTTTCCGCGCCTTCCTGTAATAATTTGCCAATAGTTTCTTTACTGAAGCTGCGCAGGCAATTAAAGGCAAGCAGCACACCAATGGCCAAAGCAATAATAGGGTCGCCCAGCGCGGTAAGGATATTGATAAATGGGTTTACTGGGGTTTGCTCAACTACTAAAAAAGCTTTGATGCCTATTAAAATAATAGGCACTACTACCGGTAAAAATGCTTTAAAGGGCGAGGGTAGCTGAGTGTTTTTCTCGATCAATACTTCTTCACCAGCAACAATAACGGGCAGCTTTTTACCTGCATAATTAGCCCATAAATAACCTGCCGCCATAGCAGGGATGGCCACGCCAATGCCGGTAAGTATCAGTTTACCATAATCTACGCCTATAATGCCTGCCGCCGCGGCCACGCCGGGATGTGGCGGTATCAAACAATGCACCGCGTATAACCCCGTGGCCAGCGATGTAGCCATAATTACTAACGAGATGCCCGTGGTACGGGCGAGCGACTTATTCAACCCGCTTAAAACGATATAACCCGAGTCGCAAAATATGGGCAGGCCGACGATGAAGCCGGTAATGCTCATGGCCAGGGCCGAGCGCTTTTCGCCTATGCTTTTAAGTATGGTATTGGCCATTACGCGGGTGGCGCCGGTATGTTCCAGTATTACGCCAAGTGTAGTGCCTAATACAATTATAAAACCAAGCGATTTTAAGATATTACCAAATCCGTCCTTAATAGAAGTAAGCACGCCGCTAAGCGGCATACCAACGCCTAACCCCATTAAAAAGCAGGCTATAGCCAGCGCGAAAAACGCATGTATCCGCCACTTTGCGGTAAGCAGCACAATAAGTGCTATGCCCGCTACCAGGCAAATTAAAACGCGCGTGAGTGAAATATCCATTAACAGGTAAGCTTTGGTTGCCCCAATATAAGCATTAGTACCGATGGCTAAAATTTGCAGCTGATGAAATGGGTAAACAAATAATATCCTATATTTAAAAACCAATATACTGCCAAGTATCACGTATGAAACATTGCCTTATCAGATGTATGCTGTTAATAGCTATCGTATTGGCCCTGCCCGCGATACTGTCGGCACAGGAACATAAAACCATGCCCATTGGTGCGCCCGCGCCCGATTTTAAACTGAAAGGCGTCGACGATAAAACCTACACCCTGCAATCCTTTAAAGATGCTAAGGTGCTGGCGGTGGTATTTATATGCAACCATTGCCCAACATCGCAGGCGTACGAGGAACGGATCAAAAAAATGACCGCCGATTACAGGGCCAAAGGCGTGGCTTTTGTGGCGATAAGCCCGAACGACCCCTCATCCTTGCGGTTAGATGAACTGGGATACAGCGATGTAGGCGATTCGTTTGCCGATATGAAGCATCGCGCGGGCGAACGAAAATTCAACTTTCCGTACCTGTACGATGGCGAAACAGAGATAGCATCAAGGCAATACGGCCCGGTAGCTACCCCGCATATTTTTATTTTTGATAAAGACCGGAAGCTGCGTTATAATGGCCGGATAGATGATACCGAAGACCCGGCGAAACCGGTAGGGGTAGCAGATGCCGTAAATGCCCTTGATGCGCTGCTGAATAATAAAGAAGTGCCGGTTGCGGTAACTAAAACCTTTGGCTGCTCGATAAAATGGGCCGAAAAACGCGACTGGATCCAAAAGGCCGCCGTAACCTGGGCAAAAGAACCTGTGAGCCTGAATACTATTGATGCCGAAGGAATTACCAAACTGGTGAAAAATGGCAGCGGTAAATTGCGCCTGATAAACCTTTGGGCTACCTGGTGTGTGCCCTGCGTACAGGAGTTCCCGGAATTGGTGACCATAAACCATATGTACCGCGACAGGGGGCTGGAGTTTGTAACCATCAGCGCCGATGCAACATCCCGGCAGGAAAACGCCCTTAAATTTTTGCAAAACAAGCAGGCATCGGGCAAAAACTATATTTATACCGGCGATGATAAGTATAAAATGATAGAAGCGGTTGACCCCAAATGGGATGGTGCGCTGCCATATACCATGCTGGTTGACCCCGACGGCAAAATTATTTACGCCAAACAAGGGATCATTGACCCCGAAGCGCTGAAGAAAATAATTTTTGATGTGCCGATGATGGGCAGGATATATAAAGACTAAACCTTATATGAAACGACAACTATTTATATTGCTGTTGCTGCTTGTGCCACCGGTGGTTTATGCGCAAACAGATACCGCTAAACTTGATATTCCGATGCAGGGCGGGATGATTAACTATGAAGCGAAAGCCCTAATAAAAAGCAGAAGCGTAGCCGCGGCCCGCGACAAGGCAATCCAATGGATGGTGAAACACTTCCCGGCTAATAAAACCGCAGCGATAAAAAAAAGAACGGATGTGATAATTGGCGAAGGCATTTTTAGGGTGAATGTTAACCGCAACGGCAATTATTTTTGGCTGAAGTTTGAAATTGATATTACAATGGAAAACGGTTCGTACACCTTAAATGTTTATGATTTTTATGAGAAACCTATTGAGAAGGGCATTAGTAACGAATATTCGAAAATAGGCTACCGCTGGTGGGATTACCGGCGCGGCCACCCGTGGTCGGCAGAGGATAAGCCGCTATTTATCGGCCTCGATAAAAAAAGCCGTGCTTTGCTGGCATCATTTAAAACCGCTATGGAACAATAAACCGTGAAATACATTCGCATGAAAAAAATATTGTTATTGATAGGTATTGCCTGTGTTAGCCTTATGGCTTGTGCACAAAAACAAAAGCCGTTTAAAGTACTTGCCCTGTACGAGAATGGCGGGCATCATGTAGAATACTCCAAACGGGCCAAAGTATGGCTTAACGGGTTAGCCGCGCAAAAAGGGTTTACTGTAGATTATATCCAGAATACTGATAAAATTGACGATGCTTTCCTGGGAAATTACCAGCTATTTATCCAATTGGATTATGCGCCCTACGCCTGGAAGGATAAGGCGGCTAAAGCGTTTGAAAGATACATCAGCGAGGGCAGGGGAGGCTGGATAGGTTTTCACCATGCTACGCTTTTAGGCGAGTTTGACGGTTACCCCATGTGGGGCTGGTATTCACAGTTTATGGGCGGCATCAGGTGGAAAGACTATATAGCAACTTTTGCAAAGGGCACGGTGAATGTAGAAGATAAGCAGCACCCGGTAATGAAGGGTGTGCCTGCATCGCTCCTTGTACAGCAGGAAGAATGGTACACTTATGATAAAAGTCCCCGGCCAAATGTGCACGTACTGGCCAGTGTAGATGAAGCTACCTACAACCCCCGGCAAGCCAAAGTAACCATGGGCGACCACCCCGTAGTGTGGACCAACCCGCATTATAAGGCGCGGAATGTTTATATTTTTATGGGGCATTCGCCAAATTTGTTTGATAACCCGGCTTATACAAAGTTGTTTAGTAACGCTGTTTTTTGGGCGGCAGGGGCCTCTCCCCAACCCTCTCAGAAGGAGAGGGAGCAGAAGTAGCTATTGATAAACATTAATTACTATGATGAAAAAGATATTTTGTTTGACGATGCTTGTCATGCTGGCTACAACTGTGTTTGCGCAGCAGCCAAAATTTAAGGTGCTGGCGTTTTATACTACCACCGTAGAGAGCGACCATGTGGATTTTGCCAATGATGCCATTAAACATTTTACCGCGCTGGCGGCAAAAAAGGCTTTGTGTTTGATACCACCACCAATTGGAACCTCATTAATGATGAACACCTGAAAGAGTATAAACTGGTGATATGGTTAAACGAGTTCCCGCAGAACGAGGAGCAGCGCGCGGCATTTGTAAGGTATATGGATAAAGGCGGCGCATGGCTGGGTTTCCATGTGGCAGGATATAATGATAAGGATACCCACTGGCCGTGGTTTGTACAATTTATGGGTGGCGCTGTATTTTATAATAATAACTGGCCGCCGCTGCCTGCAAAGCTGATCGTTGACGATACCAGGCACCCGGTAACAGCAGGCCTGCCCAGGCATTTTACCGCGCCGATAAATGAATGGTACGGCTGGAAACCAAACCCGCGGATGAGCAAGGATGTTAAGGTGCTCATCACTTTAGACCCGGCAAATTATCCCTTAGGGAAAAAAGATGTGATCAGGAGCGGTGATATCCCTGTGGCCTGGACAAACACCAGGTACAAAATGCTTTACCTTAACATGGGCCACGGCGACCATATATTTACCACCGGCTTGCAAAATAAACTGTTTGAGAATGCCATTATGTGGCTGGGTACGCGTAAATGATTATTTACCCACGGGATCGATGTTCAGGCTCCTGAATAAATTGGCATCGGGCTGTTGATCGGTGTTGTGAAATTTCCCCTCCATTACGCTCTGGCCTGTAACACCGGGGTTATTGCCATAACCAAGCGGCCATTTGGCCTTGGTGTTTGATATACTTAAACCGGCAAGCGAAGCTGCCTGCAGGCAAAAATCGGTGCAGTTGTTGCTGCTCAGGTGATAATCCAGGTCCTCGTATTTTTTGGTGAGTTTAAGGATCCTTTCAAAGCTCTTCCTGGAAATAAACTTGCCTACGATCTCATCCCATTTGTGGCCGGTATCATCTTTAAATTCCGAATCGGCAGATGGGTCCCACGGCGTGGCAAACAGTATTTTTTCTTTTTTAGGATAAAACCCAAACGAACAGGATACATAAGTAGAATCGGCATTATACTTTATCAGGGTAATAAAAGTATGGCCTGTGTTGCTAAAAACAAAAACCTTAGGCTTGCCCGATATGGGTTGCTTTACATGAAAGAGCAGGGCGTAAGCTATCGCGGGTTTATTATCATTAAAAGTACCTGCAATGCGTTTGTAGTTGGTGTATTTATTTTTAGATCCCTTTACTTTTTCTGTTTGTATGGCAAGCAGCGAATCGTCCTTGGCGTTTATCGGCAGTTCATAAGCTCCTATTTCATCATCAGCATCTTCAGGAGTATCGCCATTTTTCCTTGCCTTTTTATTGGCGCGGTCAACAGTTTTAAAGAAACATTTCATAGCCAGCGGATACAGTTTTAACCTGGCAAACAAGTTGGCAAAACGGTATAGGGCCTTGCTGTTCTTTTCATTTTCGGCAATGTTGTTACCCAGTTCAAGTTGTTCCAAGTAGCCCATTAACTGCTTGCGCTCCTGCGATTTGTTAAGATTAAGCGCTATAGTTTTTTGGAGCGAATTATCGTCGTCGTCATCAAAAATACTTTTGGCGGCTGGCGCTATATATGTAGCTGCGGGGGCTTTAATATCGGGGATGTTATTGCTGGTATCGGTTTTTAAAGGTTTGTAGGGCATTGATGCCGACAATTGGGCATGTGCAATGAAGCTGCTATGTATTAGCAGCGCTAATAGTATCGGCTTAAAAAAAACAGATCGATTAGGGTTTTTCATATTAATATTGTGAATTGATAAGGTAACGCGTTAAGGCGGGGGGAACCTATCAGCAACAACAATATGTACGTTTAATACATGTTAATTATAACAATGAAACATGCTTATGCGCTAAATATAGCAACTAATATATAGCATACAAAGCAGCTACAACAATTTTACATTATTTAGCAGGGGCTATTGTTATATTTGTTTTTAAGGCTAAGTTTTATAGCTATTAATTAAAATTAAAAAATGAGCAGCCACCTGCAATGCCCGGTCGATAACGTAAAAGTGAACGAAAACAAAGTAAGGATGATAGCCTTGCTGGTGCTTTTACTGGGTACGTTGTTTTTAACAACCGGGTACGACCTGGTAATACTGCTGCTGTTGTTTGATTTTTTTACCAGGGCTTTTAATCACCAAAAATATAGCCCGCTGGGCTGGGTGGCCGATGTGCTTATCCGCAGGCTAAATGTTCCCTATAAACCAACTAATCGCGCACCAAAGCGCTTTGCAGCAGGTATGGGTTTTGTGTTTGTGATGCTTATTTTATTTGCGATGTTCTTAAACTGGAATATTGTATCGGTGGCCCTTACCGCCGGCTTATGCCTGTTCGCTTTTCTGGAATCATTTGCCGGGTTTTGTATGGGCTGTTATATTTATACCGGCTTGCATAAACTGCTAAGGTTATTCAGGAAGGCTTAAGGCCTGCCTTTTATGCCATCTTCTCAATTTTTCACCTGTATATTAATGTTTTACCAGGGAGTTGTTTGGAGATACTTGCGTCTGTTATCCCCTTATAATTATTTTGATAAAGTTTCTTTTTTTCATCATCTTTAAGCAATCGTACCAAATATGTTCAGGTATTCACTCCGCTGTAGTGCATCGGGCAAAACAGGCGGATTACCCGGAACAGTATCGGTGCTGACTAATATCTTTAACCTTAATCACCTTTTATGAGATTTTATCGCTTCAAAGCAAAACCGCTACTTTTCAAATCTTCGGTTGAGGACCCCGAAAAATTCAGGGGCGACGAGTATGTAGAAAAACTAAAAGAACTAAGAACGTTAAAAGTTGCGCCGGGAAAAAAGGTGATCATCATAGGTGCCGGTATTTCGGGATTAAGCGCCGGGCTGGAGTTAAAGAACCTTGGCTACAACGTTCAGATCCTGGAAGCCCAGGACGACCATATTGGCGGGCGATTAAGAACATGGCGGGAAGGGCCCCTCCACGCCGAACTTGGCGCTATGCGTATCCCTAAAAGCCACACACTTACCCGTTTTTATATAAAGGAGCAAAACCTAAAGTTAAGGCCATTTGTGCAGGATAACGAAAATACCTTCGCACACATCCGTGGTAAAAAATTTACACGCAGTAATAAGGATATCGAGGCGTCAAAAAAACTATTCAAACTTTCTGACGAGGAAAAGGCCCAGAATTTAACACAGTTATCCGAGCGGGTGCTGAAGGCTATCATCGATACGTTCACCCCCGAAGAACAGGCGGATATTTTCAGCGTACAGCCGGTTACTGATAAAATAAAACACCTCGACCGCAGCAACTTGTTCGATGCATTTAAAAAGGCCGGGCTTACCGACGAGGCATCGGAATATGTGCTCACACATTTTGGGTTAGAAACCTACCTGCCAACCTCGCTGGCCGAGCATATCCGCGAAGAAATGGATGAAACATGGGTTCCTGATGGGTTTGCTGAATTAGAAAAGGGCACCGATAGCCTTGCTACAGCGGTTTACTCAAAACTTAAAAAGGAAACAACCATATCGGCAAGGGTGTTTAAGATAGAGCAGGACGAACATAGCGCGCATGTGTACTATCGGGATAAAAATGATAAAGAGTTTAAGATTACCGGCGATTGGGTGATATGTACCGCCCCGCTTGGCCTGGTATCAAAAATGGATGTAGGCGGTGCGCTTTCGCCCCAAAAGATAAGGGCGATAAGGCGGGTGAATTATGATTCATCTACCAAAATAGTGGTAAAAACACGCAACCGTTTTTGGGAACTAAAAGATGGCATATACGGCGGAGGTACTATTTATGACGGGCCTGCCGGCCATACCTGGTACCCGTCGGACAATAGCGTTAACCCCGACCCCAAAATATCAAACGCGCCATCGTTTTTGCTGGCTTCATATACCTGGGGGCAACTGGCCAGGCGTGTTGATGCCCTTCCCGAAGAGGCTTTAAAGGCATTTGTGTTAAAGGAATTACGAAAAGTGCACCCTTATGTGCAGGATGAGGATATAACAGAACTTAAACGCTGGAGCTGGACTACCCACCCGTGGGCCTCGGGTGCTTTCGCATTTTTTAACCCCGGCGAACACCAGTTTTTGTATAAGGAACTGAAAACACCCGACGGTAAAGTTCTGCTGGCGGGCGAGCATTGCTCGCTAACGCACTCCTGGATCCAGGGGTCGCTGGAATCGACCATAGATGCCTGTACACATATCATTAAAAATTCCTAAACCTGATAAGCCATGACCATAGCACAATACATATTGCATTGCCTTAAAAAGCACGGCTGCCATCATATTTTTGGCGTTCCGGGCACTTCATGCGCCGGGATATACAATGCTGTTGATGCCGACCCTGACCACGATATTAAATACCTGGTTACTGTAAGCGAGTTGGAAGCAGGGTATATTGCCGATGGATACGGCAGGTTTGCGCCCATGTCGGCCGTGTGCGTATCGTACGGGGTGGGTAACCTCAGCATGATCAACGCCATTGCCAGCGCCTATACCGAAAAGGTTCCGATGATCGTACTAAACGGCGGCCCAACCAAAAGCGAGCAACGCGATCAGGATAATTACAGCATCCTGTTCTCGCACTCTACCGGCCGGCCAAACGCCGACCTTGAGATCTATAAACATGTAACCGTAGCTGCCGAAATACTAACCGATATGTCGACAGCGCAGGAACTGATATCAGGCCTGTTTAAAAAAGCCACGCAAACGCCCGGGCCGGTTTACCTGGAAGTTGCCAATAACCTTTGGGATACCCAAATAACCACTATAGAAGAAGAGGATGAGCCGGTAGATGATATTGTGGACCCTGCTGCAGTTGATGCTTTTTTTAATAAACTTTACAACAAAACCTCCCGGCCGGCTCAACCTGTTATTTTGTTAGGCTCCGAGATTTGCCGGAGAGGACTTGCCGACCTGGCATTATCGGTTATCGAGCATTTTAATATACCGTTTTGTACAACGTTACTGTCCAAATCAGTTATCAGCGAATCGCATCCGTTGTTTATCGGCACTTACGACAGCGACCTGGTAAACAAACCGCCGCGCAGGTACGCCGAAAGTTCCGACTGCTTTATCGCGCTTGGCTGTGTTTTTGGTATCGATCATGGGTCGTTGGTGAAGAAACAGTTCGATTTGATGGTAGATGTATCTTACGGAAACGCAAGGATAGGGCCTGTTGGATTTGAAAATGTATCGCTTAAAAGCTTCCTGGAAGGGTTGTTATCGCATAAGCAAACGCAATCGCTAAAGGCCGGCGAATCGGCAGCCCTCGATACGCAGAAGCTACTGAGGAAGGAATCGGTAAAACCTACGCACGATACCGTATTTAAATCGATAAACAAATTCCTGAGCGACAAAGGTGACCAAATGCTGATGGTTGCCGATACCTGCTTAAGCAGCTATCCCGCGTCTGATCTGCAGATGCCGTCAACACGGATGTTTTTGGCTAACCCGGTATGGCTTTCCATAGGCCAGGGAACCCCGGCCAGTATTGGCGCGCACCTGGCTACAGGCAAGCGGCCTTTAATAGTAAGCGGCGATGGCGGCTTTCAGATGATAGCCCAAACATTCTCTACTATGGTGAAGTATAAGATACCATGCATTATTGCGGTTATTGATAACGGGTTATATGGCATAGAGCAGTTTTTGCTGGATAAAAAGTTCTATACCGACCCCGCTGCGCCGTCTATCGGCTTTAATAGTTTAAACCGCTGGAAATACGAACTGTTCCCCGAAATATTTGGCGGGGGTAAGGGCTTTAGGGTAGCCGATACCGAAAAGTTTTATGAAACCCTTGAAGAAGCCTTCGCCTATAATGATGGCCCGGTAATTATTGCAGTAGAGGTTAACCCTAAGGATATCCCAACAGAGTATGTAAAGAAGATAGAGCGTTTAAAACTCTAAGATATATGATTGCAAAGATGCTGTAAATAACTATTTACAGCATCTTTGTTATAGCCTGTCAATGCCAGATAATATACTAAGCATCTCCGGGTGTATCGCCTTTCCAGGCTTTAAAAAGCGACAATAGAATTAAAAAGCAACGCTTAACATGGTTACTTAAATCTGATCATGGAAATCATTTCCCCTTTGGGGAGCTCATGTGCTGTATAATATAGGCTCAGCTCGTGGCCGGGGTTTTTCTTTTGCAGTTGCAGCAGGTCTTTTACCGCTATCGTCATTTTTGGTCCCGATCCGGCAGCGTTGGTAAAACTCCATTTATGCAAAGTGTTACCGTTCTCATCCTTTAGTGCAACAGCCCTGCCCGTGCCTGTACCTTTGTTAATGCAATGGGTGTAAGCTATCTGTAGTTTGTCGTTTTGTTGGGTTTTCTCTAATTGCAATACCCTTAAGTTCAGCGGCTGGTTCACATATTGTTTCATCAGGAGCCGGTTATTTAAATAGATCTCATAACTGTCCAACCCAAACCTGTTGGTGAAACCCGAAGTGGTAAAACTAAGTGTGATGAGCGTAAACAGTAGCATCAACGCTCCATCTAATCTGATTTTTTTCATAATGTTGTTTTTTTGAGCAATAGTAAGCGATCAATCTGCATCACCCAAAAATTGTAGAGCAACAACCAAAATAGTAGACATCAGTTCCGCATTTTACTGGTGCAGGTTAAAAAGCAGGAAGTGTTTAAAGCAAAAAAGCCTCATTAACAAGAGGCTTTTGCGGGTTGGATAGAACCAATTGGCGGAGAGGGAGGGATTCAAACCCCCGGTACCTTTAACAGTACACCTGATTTCGAATCAGGCACATTCGATCACTCTGACACCTCTCCGGATATCGGGCGCTAAAATAAGTGTTTTATTGCAAAAGCCCTACCCGAACCTGATTTTAAATAACGTTCAAAATCATAAGCCTTATATCTGTCAGGAAACGAACAACACCAAATAAGTTTTGCAGGAAGGTGTGATTTAGTTGCAGGTACATATCCTTTTTTATGCCGGGTAAACCTTTCTTTTAAGTTTACAGTACATCCCACGTAATGTTTATCATTACTAATTTCAAGGATGTAGACATAATACCACATATTAAGTGTTAATGTAAAAAAGCCTGATGAAAATCACCAGGCTTTATATTTTAGGTCAATCATTAATATCGACCGAGACCCTTATGAGGGCAACTCTCCTTCGCAAGCACAGCGGACTTCGTCCGTCGTAGCTCGCTTCGGCGAGCGAAGGCGGACTATCAGGGACTACAATCGAACACTTAACCGCATTTTTAGCATTTGTAGACAGTTTAAAATTGAAATAAAAGAGTGACATGTTGCGGAGAATACGTGCTTGATCCAATTAATTAAAGTTTGTATATGTGTTTCTAATTATTAAAAAGGCAACTATAATGCAAGGCTTTGAGTTCTAAAAAATGATCTATATTTTTAAATGATTTTTACCTTACATGCTCGACACCCTAATAAAAAAAATACGGTCACTTGACAATTTCTCTCAAAACGAGATCGATTTTTTTGTGGGAAGTTTGGAGCCTTTCCAGATTGCTAAAGGGGAACACTTTTTAAAGGAAGGGCAGGTGTGCCGTCATTTGGGATTTATAGAATCGGGCCTGGTAATGTACTATCGAGTTTATGATGGCGTAGAGATACCTACAGATTTTGCTCTTGAAGGCGAATGGATGGGTTATTTGAATAGTTTTACTAACAAAACGTCCGCCGATCTTAGTATTAAAGCTTTGGAAGATACCAACTTACTGCGCTTATCGGCAAGCAATTTTGAGAAAATATACCAGTTGCAACCCCGGTTTATCAAACTAAAAGATCACTATACCGAAATGTCTTTTGTAAGCCACACCCGCCATACTGCTGATTTGGCTATGCTTAATGCCAAACAGCGTTATGAGAAATTTATGAAAGAAAAAAAGGAGTTGGTCAATCGCGTTCCGCAGTATTATATAGCTGCTTACCTTGGTATCAAACCGCAATCGTTAAGCCGGTTAAGAAAATGATGCCCAAAATCGTTTCTTAACAAATGTGAACGAACTTGTTTTTGTTTGACGGCAATTTTGTGCCATAATTTAAAAACAAGAAATCATGACACATTTAAAATTACATTCATTAAAAGCACTATTTACAATAATTGTATTAAGCTTAAGCCTGGGCACTTACGCGCAGGATTGGAAAACAGAAAAGAGATTTGACGTACTTTTTGGCCTGGCCCAGCCGGTATTGGCCAAAGGGTTTAATATTGAAGGCGACTACATTAACAACCGCTTTATTTTTGACTACTCGCACGGCGCATCTTTAGACTTTAGCGGTAAACTGGTACCCACCGAACTGCGTAAACAAAACATTGCCATTCACGAGCCCTGGACAACCGGCTTTGGTGTTGGTTACCGTTTAAAAGAGTGGTTAAACGTACGTGCAGAATCTAAATGGCACAAGTTTGAGTATTACTATGATGGCGAACCGCAAAACGCTGGCACCCAAATTACTTCATATCAAACCTTCACAATGGGGGTTGGCGTGTATGGTTCATACCAGCCATTTAAAAAGAAGGATAACTTTCTAAAAGGCTTCCTGATTTCGCCAAGTGTGCGGTTTTGGCCAACGGTTAGCTCAAGTTTAAAAAATGATAAATTTACTTATCTAAATAAAACTACAAACACGGTTGAGGAAATCAAAACACTCGATGCCGGATCAAACTTTAGCCCTATAGTAGTTAACATCAGCGTGGGTTATTCTTTTCAGCTTAAAAAGAAAAGATAATGCCTGCCACTATTAAAGCTGTTGTTTTTAAAACGCCGCAGCTTAAAGCCAGCCGGATGTTTTTTGAGGAAGTATTGAAACTCCCCATTAAAGAAAGTTCCGTACGTCATTTCGTGATCTATTCTAAAGGAATCCGGCTGGTTTTTGTTGAATCGTTAAGTAATTTCGAAGTGGAAATTTATATCAATGATCCGTCGAAAAGCCCAACGATACCTGATTTAGAAAATTACACCGACTCCAATGGCATCCGCGTTGTCATTGCAGCACATAAATAATTAATCATGAACCTTTCCTTTAAAATTAAAAAATCGCGTGATTTTATATTTGATTACCTCACCGATATGCAAAAATTTGCATCGGTACACCCGGTAATTACTAAAATAGTTGAGCAAGCTAACGGCGGCTATTTGGTTTACGAAACACTAAAGCTTGGGTTTATACCAATTTCGTTTACTTATCCTGTAAGCATTGTCGCCAATCCAGATGAAAATACAATTGTTATGCAGGCAACGGTAATGAAACTAACTAAAATAGAAATGACATTTAATTTAGCTGAGCTAAGCGACTTTACAGCGGTGCACGAATATATATCTTTTGGTGCTCCCTTGCCTGTCAGGGTTATTTTACAGCGTGTTTTCAAAAAGCAGCATCGTCAGCTCTTTAAGAACATCGCGACACGTTAGTATCTACCAAGCCATTATAATTTTGCGCAGGCCTGTGCAGACAGCACTTCCATTGTTTTCAGTATCGGCGTTATTGTTTTACCTTTTTCAGACAAGGTATATTCTATATGCAATGGCTTTAGCCGGATTACGTTTTTAATCAAAATCCCGGCTCCTTCCAGATCTTTCAACGCGTTCGAAACAGATTCTTTATTTGATCCGGGCAATTGTTTAAGCAGGGTATTAAACCGCAAAGGGCCTTCCAGAGCCAGTCGTATGATCATCGGCTTCCATTTGCCCGTTACCGCTTTCAAAGTTTCTTCGGCCGGGCACTCGGGACTGGTTAAATCTTCAGTTTCGTTAGTCATTTAGTTATCTCAACACAATGTACAGAAAAATATTATAAAAATAAAACATTAATAATCAATGATTTATGGTAGTCAATTTTTTCTGACTTATTGCACATCTTTAAAACACGCTGCAAATTTGTGCTATAAAATCAAATTTTAAAACAATGAAAAGTAAAAGTATCAAAGATCTTTTTGGATCAGTCGCCTTAGCCGGCATGCAATTGAAAAACCGCATGATAATGGCCCCCATGACAAGGGCAAGGGCTATTGGCGCTATCCCCAATGATCTGATGGCGTTATATTACGCGCAAAGAGCTACCGCAGGCTTAATTATTACAGAAGGAACAGCACCCTCACCAAACGGTTTGGGCTACGCCCGCATCCCTGGTATTTTTAATGATGAGCAGATTGAAGGCTGGAAAAAAGTCACAGAAGCTGTTCATAACGACGACGGAAAAATATTTGTACAGTTAATGCACGCCGGCAGGGTGACGCATTCGGCTAATTTGCCGGCAGGTGCAGAAATCGTATCATCCTCTGCAATTGCCGCGAGCGGAAACATGTGGACCGATACACAAGGCATGCAAGCCATGGAATTGCCCCGGGCAATGACAAAAGCTGATATTGAAAACACCATCGGCGAATTTGTCTCAGCCGCTATCAACGCCATAAAAGCCGGATTTGATGGTGTAGAACTACATGCTGCCAACGGTTATTTATTGGAACAATTTTTAAACCCCAATACCAACGTCAGAAAAGATGAGTATGGTGGTACCATTGAAAACAGAAGTCGTTTTGTATTAGAAATTGCGCAGGCGGTTATCAAAGCCATCGGTAAAGAAAAGGTTGGCGTGAGGATATCGCCTTATGGCACTTTTAACGATATGCAAGTCTATGCGGAGATCCCGGCAACTTATAATTACCTGGTGAATGAATTGCAGCAACTGGATATCGCCTATCTGCACATGATAGATTTTGCTGCCAGAGCAACAACAGAGGGGCAGAGCCTGATCAAATCAATAAGAAAACACTTTAGCAATACACTGATATTAAACGGAGGCTATGACAAAGCACGTGCTGAGCAGGCATTACAGCAGGATGAGGCTGACCTTATTTCTTTTGGATCGACATTTATCTCCAATCCTGACCTGCCTTATAAATTAGCTAACAACATACCATTAACCCCGCCTGACGCGCAAGCATTTTACACGGCAGATGAAAAAGGGTATACCGATTATGCAGTAGTAAACTTAAATGAAATATTAATAGCCACTAAATAAAAATTGATATGGAAAGCAATAACCCGCTATTATGCGATTACGAAACCGGCACGTGCGAAATGCCCGGTTTAGGTACAATAAATGAAGACACACTGATCTACGATAAAAAGCAAAAGCCGGTGCAGATCACCTATTTTACCGACCCGATATGCTCATCATGCTGGGGCATTGAACCGCAACTGAGGAAATTAAAACTGGAATACGGCGCATACATTAATATAGAATACCGCATGGGTGGCTTGCTACCATCGTGGGATGGTTTCAATGGTGGCGGAATCACCAAGCCGTCGGACGTTGCCCACCATTGGGATGAGGCAAGCCGCTATTACCAGATGCCTATTGATGGCAATGTTTGGCTGGAAGATCCGCTGGATTCATCTTATCCACCATCCATCGCCTTCATTGCGGCAAAAATGCAGAATGATGCTAAAGCAGATAAATTTTTGCGCCGCATAAAAGAAATGGTCTTTACCGAAAAAAAGAACATTGCCAAATGGGAAAATCTTTATCAGGCAGCCTTGCAAACCGGACTGGATGCTGAAAGATTTAAACAGGATTTTGAGGGAGAGGCCAAGCGATTATTTCAGGCCGATCTGAATTTTGCCCGGACAATGGGAGTAAGGGGCTTCCCAACTTTGTTCTTTGCGAATGATGGGGGAGAGCAGCAGATACTCAAAGGTTTTAAGGCGTATGAACATTTTGAGCAAATGGTTAAGGATCTGTACCCCGGTGCTAAAAAAGCGATGATAGACACTGATGCAAGCGCTGTTTTTGAGTATTACCCTACACTAACCACTAAAGAGTTTTCAGTAATTACCGACGATACCTTAGAAGCATCGCGAAAAATACTGCAGGGCCTGGCTAATGATGGCTTGCTGGAAAAAGTAGCTACCCGTAACGGAGATCTCTGGAAAAAGAAATAGGCTATAAATTTCCGTTTCGGTGTTAATTTCTGCTGCTTCGCTGTTTTTCGTTATCGGGCGTCGGTCTTTCTTTTGCAACTTGCCGCAGTGAGCCAGGAAGAAAAAGATTATTTAAATTTGAGAAGGAATTTGTTGCACCATAGCATGAAATGGAATGTTTTACCCTACGCTTTAATTACCGCCTTGTCGGTAATTGCGGCGTTTATACGCACTTATGCGCTGGATATGGGCGCATTAGTGAATTTTTGGGTAACCGTTTTTCAAATCGCCATGCTATCCCTTGTTTGGATAGTGATAAAAACCATCGGTAACAAACTCAATAACTATTTACCATTTGAAGAAAGCGTAGTTAAACGAACGCTTTTACAGATCCTGATCTCCCTTGTTATAATTACCCCGCTGTACGTGGGCTTTGTTCATATCATAAGGGGCTTTCATCTTGCCTTTATGAACACGGCTTTTCTTGCTATTGGCACTGTGTTGTTCTTTGTACTGGTATTGTTTATGAACCTGGCTTACAACGCGTATTTTTTCTTTCGCGAGTGGGAGAATTCCATTAAAGAAAAAGCACAACTGCAAATTGAGGCTGCCGAACTGGGTAAGGACCGGTCGATGATGAAATATCACCATTTAAAGAACCAGGTTAATCCGCATTTTCTGTTCAACACCTTTACCTCATTAGATGGACTGATACAAACAGATCCCGACCTGGCATCTGATTTTGTGCGGCATCTATCCAAGGTCTACCGTTATGTTTTACAAAACAAAGAGAACGAGGTAGTAACCCTGCAAACAGAAATTGATTTTATAGGCCACTATATCAGGCTGCTTAAAATACGTTATAAAGATACCTTCGGCATCAAAATCAATATTTCAGAAGCGGCGCTCGATCATGAAATTGTGATGGTAACCCTGCAAATGCTGATAGATAACGCTATTAAACATAACTCCTTACAGGTAAGCAGTCCGCTAAACGTAACCATTTGGGACGAAGGTGACTACCTGCATGTGCGGAATAATAAGCAACTGCGTAAGCAGATAGAAACATCTAATCAACAAGGCTTACAACAATTGAAGGAACTGTATTCTTTTTTAACCGATAAGCAGGTTATTGTAAATGATAAGGCTGAATTTTTTGAGATAAAACTACCCCTGCTATGAGAATACTGATAATTGAAGATGAAAGCCTGGTGGCCGAAAGCTTGATAAAACTGGTTAAGCAATTAGAACCATCAGCAACTATACTAGGGCCTTTATCAGAAGTAAAGCAAGCTATACAATGGTTTGCAGACAATCCGCAGCCCGATCTTATCCTGTCAGATATTCAATTGGCTGATGGTATAAGCCTGGATATTTTTGCCGGAAACACACTTACCTGTCCCATTATTTTTACCACCGCTTATAACGAATATGCCATCCGCGCTTTTAAGGTAAACAGCATTGATTATTTGTTGAAACCCGTAGATAAAGCAGAGCTGGGTGCCGCGTTTAAAAAATTCCACCTCATGCAATCAAAGTTTGATGACGCGGGGTATTTGCGCGAGATTAAAGACCTGTTTGTTAATTTTAATAGTCCCAAGCCTTTTAAAGAACGGTTTGCCGTGCATATAGGCCGATCGGTAACTTTGGTGCCGGTGCAAAATATCGCCTGCTTTTTGAAAGAAGAACTGATCTTTTTGATCGACCATGAAGGTACCCGTTTCATTACAGATTACCGCTCGTTAGATGAGGTGGAGGAACTGGTAAACAGCAAAGTATTTTACCGCGCCAACCGGCAAAACTTAATCCATTTGCCGTTTATTGAAAGCTACCGAGGCGATGATACCGGCAAACTCACCCTCAAAATGCGCGATATAAAAACCAATGATCTCATCATCAGCAAAGAGAAAGCTGCTGATTTCAAAAAGTGGTTTGATCAATAGTTTCCCTTCTTCCGTTTCGGTGTTCAATTCTTCCGTTTCGCTGCATTACTTTTTCTAAATAGCTTACATAGCTGTCTCTTTGTCACATAATTAATTGACAAAAAGAATCAAGTAATGAAACATCTACTTCTTATCATCGGCATTTGCGGTGCAATATTTACCGCCAATGCCCAAACCACCAAGCTGCTTCGCCTGGAGGACTGCTACGTGCAGGCCCGAGCAAATTATCCGCTGGTAAACCGGCAGCAACTCATCAGCAAAAGCGCGCAGTATTCTATCGAAAACGCCGCCAAAGGTTATTTACCGCAAATCAGCATTAACGGGCAAGCCACTTATCAAAGTGATGTAACCCAGGTCCCTATTAAACTGTCGGGTGTTGATGTGCCAACTATCAGCAAAGATCAGTACAAGGCTTTTGCCAGTATCAATCAAACCATTTATGATGGCGGCGCTATCAAATTGAAAAAACAGATGATCCAGGCAGAAGCCGATCTGAACAGCCAGCAGTTGGAAGTTGACCTGTATCAGCTAAAGGAGCGGATCAATCAACTCTTTTTCGGGGTATTGATAGCCAACCAGCAATTAGCACAGACCGATACCGTTAAACGCGACATTCAACTGGGTCTGTCTAAAGTAAACGCAGCCATTGTTAACGGAACAGCGCTAAAATCAAACGCTGATGTTTTACAGGCCGAGTTGCTAAAATTAGAACAGCGCGGTATTGAACTGAAAGCTACACGGTCGGCATTTATGCAGATGCTGGGTTTATTTATTAACCAGCCTTTAGCTGATGATTACGTATTGGAAATGCCTGCGCAAATAATTGCCAATTCCGCCATTAGCCGCCCTGAGCTTAAACTTTTTGATGCGCAAAAAACGCTGATCGACTATCAAGCAAAAAACGTTACCTCAAAAAATCTGCCTAAACTGGGCTTATTCCTTGAGGGTGGTTACGGTCGCCCGGCTTTAAATATGCTGCAAAATAATTTCGATAGCTATTATGTAAGCGGCTTACGCATGAGCTGGTCGTTATCCGGCTTTTACACCAGCAAAAAGGAAAAAGCCATACTGGCCATGAACAGCCGGTTTGTTGATTATCAAAAGGAAACCTTCCTTTTAAATACCAACCTGCAGCTTAAACAGGCAAGCGCGGACCAGGCTAAAAGCACCAATCTTATCGCTTCCGATAATGCCATCATTAGCCTGCGCTCCCGGATAAAAAATACAGCCTTGGCACAATTGCAATACGGCGTGATCAACGCTAACGATTACCTGCGCGAAGTAAATGCCGAAGATCAGGCTAAACAAAACCAAACGCTGCACGGCATACAGTTGCTTATGGCGCAATACAATCAAAAAACAACATCGGGAAACTAAACACCAATTAATCAACAACATGAAAAAGATAATTATAATAGCACTTACAGCTCTCATTTTTACAGCATGTACTAACAGCGACAAGGAGTACGATGCATCCGGCACATTTGAAACTACCGAGGTAATGATCTCGGCAGAGGCTACGGGCGAGATCAAACAATTTGACATTAAAGAAGGCGATGTATTAAAAGCCGGCCAATACCTGGGCTATATTGATACCATTCAGCTTAAATTAAAGAAGGAGCAACTCCAATCGCAGATCAATTCTGTACAAAGCCGTACGCAGGATATTACAGCGCAAACCAATCCCTACAACAAGCAACTAGCGCTAACACAAACCACCTTAAATACACAGTTGCATGAAAAAAAACGCATTGAGAACCTGCTGAAAGCGGATGCCGCCACCCCAAAACAGTTGGACGATATTAACGCCGAGGTAGATGCTACCCAAAAACGCCTTGAACTGATCAAAAGTCAACGTGAAGCACAGCTATCAGCACTAAATATTCAGAATGATGGACTGGTAAAAGATGTTGCTCCGTTACAAGCACAGATAGATCAGATTAATGATCGGCTGGCTAAAAGCCGCATTGTTAACGAAGTAAGCGGAACCGTTTTAACCAAATATGCCGAGGTAAATGAACTGATGACAGAAGGCAAACCACTATATAAAATTGCCGACCTAAGTACTCTTATTTTAAGAGCTTACCTATCCGGTAATCAGTTATCGGCTATAAAAATTGGGCAGTCGGTTAAAGTGATGATCAATGATGTGAATGGCAAATACAAAAACTACAGCGGCAAAATTGAATGGATAAGTAACAGCGCCGAGTTTACGCCTAAAACTATCCAAACCAAAGATGAACGCGCCAACCTGGTATACGCCGTAAAAATAAGGGTACCTAATGATGGTTATTTAAAAATAGGCATGTATGCCGATGTAAAACTTTAACCATGGAAGCAGTTGTATTGAATAACGTTAGCAAAACCTACGGCAAAGAGCGCAAGGTTGCGGTAGATAGTGTCTCTCTCACCGTAAATAAAGGCGAGCTGTTTGGGTTGATCGGTCCTGATGGTGCGGGTAAAACCAGCATATTCAGAATGTTGACCACGTTATTATTACCCGACGGCGGAACCGCTACGGTTGACGGCTTTGATATTGTGAAAGATTATAAACAGATCCGTAATAACGTAGGCTATATGCCGGGGAAATTCTCGCTTTATCAGGATCTGACGATTGAAGAGAATATCAACTTTTTTGCTACGGTGTTTGGTACCAGCGTTGAAGAAAACTATGATTTGATAAAGGACATCTACGTACAGATAGAACCCTTTAAAAATCGCCGGGCAGGTAAATTATCAGGCGGCATGAAACAGAAGCTGGCATTGTGCTGCGCTTTGATCCACAAACCTACAGTACTTTTTTTAGACGAGCCAACCACAGGGGTAGACCCGGTTTCGCGCAAAGAGTTTTGGGAGATGCTGAAGCGCTTAAAACAGCAGGATATTACCATAGTGGTTTCTACCCCATACATGGATGAAGCAACCCTTTGCGACAGGATAGCGCTGATACAAAACGGCAGGATATTGCAAATTGATACGCCCGATAAAATTGTACAAAGCTATCCTGACAAGCTGTACCAAATTAAAGCCGACAGGATGTACGATCTACTTAAAGAGCTAAACGTATACCCTAAAACTTTAAGCTGCTTCACTTTTGGCGAATACCTGCATTTGTCGTTAACCGACGAGAGCGAACAGGCGGAGAAAGAACTGATACAACACTTACAAAATAAAGGCTTCCACAATATTGAAATGGGTGCCGTAACGCCAGGCATTGAAGACTGCTTTATCCAACTGCTGAAAAAATGAAAGAGACCGTTATAAAAACAGATAAACTAACCAAACGCTTTGGCGACTTTGTGGCCACTAATGAGATAAGTCTGGAAGTTTACAAAGGCGAGATCTTTGGCTTTTTAGGAGCCAATGGGGCAGGTAAAACTACTGCCATGCGCATGCTTTGCGGTCTATCAATCCCCTCATCGGGGCAGGCTACTATCGCGGGTTTTGATGTGTATAAACAAACAGAGCATATCAAAAAGCACATTGGCTACATGAGTCAGAAGTTTTCGCTGTACGAGGACCTTACAGTGCTGGAGAATATTCGGTTCTTCGGCGGTATCTACGGCCTGAGTAATGCTGATATCAAAACAAAAAGCGAAGCTTTACTTAATGAACTTGGCTTGCAGGATGAAGCTAAAACGCTGGTAGGCTCGTTACCGCTTGGCTGGAAGCAAAAGCTATCTTTTTCGGTGGCCATATTGCACGATCCTAAAATCGTTTTCCTTGATGAACCTACCGGTGGCGTTGACCCGGTAACGCGGCGTCAATTCTGGGACCTGATCTATAACGCCGCGGATAGGGGCATTACCATATTTGTTACCACACACTATATGGACGAGGCCGAATACTGTAACCGGATATCGATTATGGTTGATGGTCGCATACAAGCGCTGGACAGCCCTGCAAATCTTAAAAAACAGTTCAATGCATCATCTATGGATGAAGTGTTTTTTGAATTGGCCAGAGGGGCGAAGCGGGGAGAGTAACATCACAAAAAAATTAACATGAAACAGTTTTTCATATTCGTAAAAAAAGAGTTTGCACATGTGCTGCGCGATAAAAAAACGCTGCTCATTCTTTTCGGCTTGCCGGTAGCGCAAATTTTGATATTTGGCTTCGCGCTCACTAATGAGGTGAAGAAATCAAAGATCGTTATTGTCGACCAGGCAAAGGACCCGGCATCGCAAGCCATTATCACAAAAGTGGGCGTAAGCCAGTATTTTCAGATAGAGAATACGGTTGCCAACAAACGGCAGATAGAAGATCAATTTAAACAGGGAAAGATTAAAATGGCTGTGGTTTTTCCGCCGTATTTTAACCGCGATCTACTGCATCAAAACAAGGCGACCATACAGGTAATAACCGACGCTACCGATCCTAATACTGCTAACACCTTAACCAACTATTTTTCGGCCATAGTAGCCGATTACCAAGCGGAGCTAAACCAAACCAAAGCTATGCCTTACCGCATAACTACAGAAATGCGGATGCTTTACAACCCCGGCCTAAAAGGCGCGCCCAATTTTGTACCGGGTGTAATGGCGCTGGTGCTGATGCTGGTTTGTGTAATGATGACCGCTATTTCTATTGTAAAGGAAAAAGAAACCGGTACTATGGAGATCCTGCTGGTATCGCCTTTCCGGCCTATCATGGTTATTTTGGCAAAAGCGTTGCCTTACCTGATGTTATCGCTGGTTAATTTATGCATCATCTTACTTGTAAGCGTATTTGTATTACAGCTGCCGGTTAACGGAAGTTTGCTGCTGCTATTTGCAGAGAGTACACTTTTCATCATTACCTGTTTATCACTGGGATTGCTTATTTCCGTAAAAACAGAATCTCAGCAGGTAGCTATGCTAATTTCGTTAATGGGGATGTTGCTGCCTACCGTAATGTTCAGCGGTTTTATGTTTCCTATTGAAAATATGCCTATGGGGCTGCAGGTACTATCAAATGTTATCCCTGCCAAATGGTATTATATCATCGTAAAATCCATTATGATAAAAGGTGTGGGCTTTTCAGCCATCTGGAAAGAAACATTCATCCTGGTGGGCATTACTGTAGTCCTTTTAATTATCAGCATCAAAAACTTTAAAATACGTCTGGCATGAGAACCATCAGATTTTTACTCGCAAAAGAGTTTCGTCAAATATTCCGCAACAAAGCCATACTGGCCATGATATTGGTAGTACCGGTAATGCAACTGGTGGTACTGCCGCTGGCCGCCAACTACGAAGTAAAAAATATTAATATCAGCGTGGTGGATAACGATCACTCTACCTACTCGGCAAAGTTGATCTTCAAAGTCACCTCGTCTGGTTATTTCAGAATGACCGAAGCCAAAAACACGTTTAACGACGCGTTTAAATTGATAGAAACAGATAAAGCCGATCTGGTACTGGAAATTCCGCATGGTTTTGAGCAACGGCTGATCAGGGAAGACGAACAAAAACTGTTCATCGCCGTAAACGCTATCAACGGCACCAAGGCCAACCTGGGCGGCGCTTATCTGAATAACATCATCCGCAATTTTAATGCTGACCTGCGTTTGCAAATGATAGTGCCCGGCAAGCTAAACCCCATGCCGGTTGTTGAGATTGCCCCGACCAACTGGTATAATCCATTGCTGGATTATCATGTATTTATGGTGCCGGGCATATTGGCCGTGCTGTTAACAATGATTGGCAGCTACCTTACCGCGTTGAATATTGTTAAGGAAAAAGAAGTAGGTACCATAGAACAGATCAACGTTACACCGATCAAAAAGCACCACTTTATATTGGGTAAACTTATTCCGTTTTTGGTGCTGAGTCTGGTTGTTTTTACGCTTGGATTGATAGTAGCCTGGGCTGTTTATGGCATTGTGCCGGCGGGCAGCATAGGGCTGATGTATGGGTTTATCCTCATCTATCTTTTAGCGGTTTTGGGTTTAGGTTTGCTCATATCCACCTATTGCGACACCCAGCAGCAAGCCATGTTCATCGCATTCTTTTTCCTGATGATATTTATTATGATGGGTGGACTGTTTACGCCGATTGAGAGCATGCCGGGCTGGGCCAAATCGCTGACAGCGTTAAACCCGGTAAGTTATATGATAGATGTGATGCGGATGATTGTCTTAAAAGGCAGCGGGTTTAATAATATTAAACACCAACTGATGAAAGTTTTTTTATTTGCAGTAGTTTTTAATAGTTGGGCAATATGGAACTACAAAAAAACGACTTAAGGCCAATTAAACCGCTGTTTGACATTAGTTATAAAAAGCATCTTAGTAGTAATTTACAGGGCTTTTTGTTGTTTAACCGGGAGGTAGGCGTTACAATAGAAAATCTGATAGCATTTTCGACATTTTCAAACTCGTTAATATAGATTAATAAATGCTTATTTTAACCCGTCACGCAATCATTGATGAGGAGCATTTATTGATTATGCGGTGTGCACAGGGGGGAATGCACGAGGTTATTTTAACAACCGCAAATAAGATCGGTAGGGCTTTTTTAAATAGTTTAGCTTGAATGGCCGTTCATGACGTTAAACAAATGCCATGAAAAAAAGGAAAGCAGAAAGAATCCTCCGTCCGGTAGACATATGCATTAAACTCGAAACTCAAAAGGAATTAGACGATAATGTGGAGATTAAGAAAAAGGCGCTTTTAGATTTTATCGTAAAGCTTTTAGTTGAAACTACTCTAAAAGAATACGACAAGACTGATGATTAGACTCTAAATTTAACTTTCTGATAATTAGTGTATTGTGATAAGTTTAAAATAGCATGTTATTAAGGGTTTGGACACTAAATACTTGATAATCAGATATTTTTAAATCTCTGAAGCGAAAAAGCCTTTTAAAGCATTGATTTTAATCGTTTGAAAATCAATGCTTTAAAAGGCTTTTAATTTGTATTTGCAAAGTTTCAAGGATTACATTCGAACACTTAACATCATTTTTGGTGTTTTTTGGATAATTTAAAATTATAATAAAATAAGGTGGGTAGCATTTCCGAACGCAGGGTATAATCTAAGCATTACTCGCCTTTAGATAATTTAGTTTGTTATTGCGAAAGCCAAAATAGGCGATAGTGAAATTTTTTGTAACCTGACTGTTCATGACCCTGGCTATCGTTAATAATGAAGCCCGACGGGGATTCGCCAGTCTTGATCTGGAAAAGCCGGCTGAAGTAGGCAGGATCGTCATAACCGAGATCATAGGCGATCTCTTTGGCCTTTAAAGCGGTAGTAAGACCATGGTTGGTGACCAGGAAGGTCTATCCGGCCATGCCGCCAAAGATGGTATATAAACTCACTGATTTTGGCAGATCGCTGATCCCTGTCATATGTGTAATCGGGCTTTGGGGCGATGAGCACAAAAGCCACCTTAAAACAGTTTTTGGATGATGTTCTAACAGCTTTGGTGAGGTATGTTACCATAAGTTGTTTTTGCCCGTTCACCGGAAACTCTTCTGAATGGCGTTCAAAAGGTAACCTTGATCTTTTTCAGTCCTGTGACAATAGCTTCGCCTCATCATACGTGGTCTTCATACTTAATTAGTAATCTCGATAGCTTTTTCCGCAGGTATTTGGGTGGTTTTTTAAAGGATGGCTGGTGGTCGCAGTTATATCAAGGCATAACTCTTCCTTTTCGGTTTAACAAGTTGATGAGGAATTAGTTGTCCGGTAAAAGATCAATTGTCCATGCCGCCTGTAAGCGGCTCCGTCGCCGGTGAATTATTGATCTGTATAAGTAACTGGAACATCTCATCGACATTGGCATACTGGTCTTTCTCCATCAAAAAGCTTTTTTGTCCCTTAAAAGGGCTATTCTTACCGGTAAGTTTAAATATTACGGCTTTTCCGCTGGAGTTGTACGCATCAAGCAGTCTGCCATCCCTGAAGCTGCCGGTAAAGTAATCGTAATGGTTGATTACGCGCTTATACTTGTTACCGGTCCTGGATGTATCGCTCTTGCCTTTTGGCATCATCATAAAACCACCACTATATACCATTAAGGCCGAGCATATTCCTTTGGCAGCATTCGCGCGCTTAATTAAAGCAGCGAACCGGATGTCGTTCGGCTGATCGGATTGTTTAACGTGGAAGCCACCGAACAGACCGATCAGTTTCTCATTCTGTAACTGATAATGATCTTTATAAGTGTTGAAATTTTCAAGCATTACGCTATCGCGCCGTGTGCCTTTTGTGTTCTTCAGGGCGATATTCAGCATTTCATACGTATTGCGCAACAGGAAACTGGCATCAAAATATTGCTGGCCAAGGGTTCTTTTATAGGTCGCGGCATTGTTTTTAAAAACGGGATAAAGCTTCACGAACTCGGCAGCAATGTCCGTTCCGACGCCGTTCTTGCTATCAATTTTCTTTAATGCCGAGCCAACAGGAGAGTTTGCCTTATTGCCACTAAATACTTCAGTCTGCAGGTATTCGATCGCCTTGCGATAACCATGCTCAATGTCGACCGGCAGTATGACGATCCTTTTACTTTCAGGCAAGGTTTTATTTAATTGATACAGGTTTTTGAGCAATTGATGCTCGCTTTTATTATAGTAAAAAGTGCCGTTATATTTTTGAAAATCGGCGACATAGGCTGAGTCGTTTCCGGTTCTCAGGTAATTGTTGAGCAGCAAGCCATCCAGGTAGCCCATTTCAACAAATAGATATCGGGCTCCCATTTTTTTATTGAGGTATTCTACTAATTTATATTGTACATCGTAGGAATAAGCAATCCCATGGCCTTCACCAATCATAAATAATTGATCCTTCAATACAGCAGGGGTAAAAACCCTTTCGATGTTTTTAAAGCCACCATCGTTCCAGGTGGCCGAGTTGCCGGCAAGGTGGGCGATCTTTGCTTTATCGGTTTGAGCAAAACTCAGGGTGATATTTAATAAAAGTATGGCTGTGAACAGAACTTTGATCTTCATTTCATATTTGAGGCAAGACGGTGAACGTTATCAAAACGTTGCATGAACATTAAATTTTCATTTGTCAATCTGAAACGACGACCGTAGATGATTGGAACGATCTGTCCAGGTTGGCGATCAGCCAGCGGGCTAGGCTTCTGCGGCTAATGGTCAGTTTGGGTGCGGGATAATTTTGATAGCTTTCCTGTATTCCCATTTTAGCCCTGCCGCTGGTCAAACCAACCGGGCGTATGATCAGGTGGTCGATCTCCGAATTTATCAGTAGTGATTCCTGCCGTGCGTGATCATCGTAAGCATACTTAATATTGCTATGATCGATCAGCCAGCTGAACCACCAGGGGATTTCCGTACGGCTGTCGCCCACGCCCCAGGCAGACAGAATAATGATCTTCTGTATGCCTGCGGTCCTTCCGGCCTCAATGAGCACTTTCATGGTTTCTGATAACAGCAATTTAGGGCTGCGCAATGAAGACCAGGGAAAGTCGTTATGCCGGGAAATATTCAACGCGCTGATCACCTGGCTGCAGCCTGCAATAGCCTGTTCCATTATTTCCTTGTTGGTGGTTAAGCCGGTAAATACCCGCAGGTTTTTATTGGTGATATCCAGCTTTTCAGGGTGACGAACCAGTACGCTGACCAGGTAACCCCGCTCCAGCGCTTCCTTAACCAGCCATTTACCGGTACGGCCGGTGGCACCTAAGATTAGTAGTTTATCCATTTGGTAACAGGTTATGCGGTAGTCCCCAAAGATTATAAGCAATGTTTGGATAAGAACCTGCCTTTTTGCCAAGATAAGAAGATAATAAGGTCATTCTTTCAATAGTACGGTTGTTGGCGATCGGCCCGGCATCAAGAAAACGGAACGGCAATATGCTGAAAGCACTGATCAGCATTTGTCGAACGTTCGGGTCATCAGCAGTTAAAAATACATCACTTTTTATTCCCTGCAAAACCGGTGCGTCAAACACGGTCCAGAATGTATTTTTAAATGCGCCGGCAACCGTTGTTTCCGGCAGCAGTTTTTGAATTTCTTCGGCCGCTGAAAAACCGTAAGGCAATACCAAATCGTCAAATGTATCATTAAAAGGATTGGCAATATCTATCAGTATCTTACCTTTTAAAGCTTCCCTGTTTCTGATCACCCAGGGGATAACATCCCTGTACCACAATGTATGAATAATCACGTTGGCTTCAAATGCTTCCCATTCGTTAATAGCATATAAGGGTATCGCTAAATGATCAATGACCATTTGGGTGTTGACGGGGTCGCGACCGGCAAAAAGTAATTCGTTTTTAAAAACGGGATACAGCGTTTTTAAAAGGCCGGCCCCCATGCGACCGGTACCTATAATGGCGATCTTCATTTCTTGTCAGTATAAACGTAATGTGTTTTTTCAGTGTAATTGTCGGCTGCGTCACCGGGGTAGCTATAGGACGTTAGCGCGGTCAGCGGGTAACCATCCTTTTGATAGGCGTAGCTGCGCGTTACGACTTGTGTTACTTTCCTGTTTTGCCCTTCAGTCCATATCTCCTTCACAATATTATGCGCGGCTGAATGTAAATACGGGCTATATACCGTTAAATACCGCGCGTGCAGTTGCATGGGGTTGTTCTGATCATCATACTCATAGCTGACTTCCGAGGTCAGCTTAAAGCCGTTATTATCGAAGCACTCCTCAACAGCCGAACGCTTGAGGTCACCGTTCGGATAATAAGTGTAAACCATCCTGCTATGACTGCCGGCCGCCGTTTCATCGGGTCCGTAGGCGGTCACCATCGTCAATGACCCGTTAGTATAACTACATTTCCAGATCACCATAGGGGTTTTATTACCGGGATCGGCACCTGTATAGATCATATTGATCTTGTCAAGCTTGTCTCCGGCATATAGCAGCTGATAACTATACATGACCCGGCCATCTGTAGTAGAGATCATATCAGCCCGTACGGGTTTGTTGTTGAGATGGGTGAAAGCCGCGGGCATCGTATTATTCAGATATGCAGACCGGCTGATCAATTGTCTCGCTGCATCATATCCAAACAATTCGGCTGGCTGCGCCATCTCTTCCAGTTCGATCCTGATAAGGTTAACACCCGGAGCGACTGGCGGCACCGGCGCCGGTGGATACCCGGACCGGTCCTTTTTACAGCTGTAGATAGCCATCAGGCTTATTAAAGCAAATATTTTAAATGTTCTCATGTTCTATTTTTTTGTAAATGTTAATTCCGGGCCGGGCTGGAAATAGATCTTACCCTGCGCATTTGTACCATAAGGCACGTTCTCCCATACGTAATCGCCGTTGGGGTATATCTTAGCAGCATCAAGATCATGCAGGAAAACACCATCTTCATAGTTTTTTCCGCGGATAAAGTGGATAATGATGGTCATCCGTTCGCTGTTCAGTTTTTGAATCTCATAAGCTACGTCCGAATCTATATGCACGCTTTTTGAACCGCCATTGCTGTACCTGATATCATAGCGGTAAATAAAAATGCCGGTCCCCTTTTTATCAAGCCGCATGTGTGCGCCCACCACAAGGTTCGAATAATAGCCGCCGTATTGGTCGCTATACCCACCGCTGGAGACCTGCGACCAAGCGAACTCACCAACGAAAGGTTCAGGCACCTCGGTATGTGGAACGTTGCCGGCGTCTACCGGTCCATTATTTGTTTTGTTGTCCTTTTTACAGCCTGCAGCATGCATGAGCATCAGGCATAGGCTTAATATTAAGCCTGTTTTTCTAAGTGCTTTCATTTATAGAAATTAATTTTAGGTGATCAATGCCTGGCTGGAACTCGTATGGCAGGCTAGGTGCACGCAACTTTAGGTTGGATGGGTTTACTTACTTAACGTGCTGTCAACTGACCATTTGCCGCCACCTGAAATCAGCAGTGATAAGGTACCTGCGACGTACAAGATAAAATACTCATAACCTTCCCCCTTTTGCCTGCCGAACCAGTTCATCCAAAAGCCGTTTTGAAGATGTGAACTGAAAACGATTCCCAGCATCAAAATGGTCAGCGCGATACTTACCGGACGCGTAACGTAACCGACCAGCAGCGCGATCGCTCCAAAAAACTCCAGCATGATGACCAGAAACCCAATGATCCAGGGAAGGCCCATGGTGTGGGTAAAAAAGCCCATTGTTCCGGTGAATCCAAAGCCGCCAAAGAGACCAAAGAGTTTCTGAGCACCATGCGGTAGCAGAACGATGGCGAATAATACACGTAGTATGAATGGTGCGTAACTGTTATTTGTGTTGTAGATCAAGTTTTTCATGGTGATTATTAGTTTGCGTAAATAAATTGTTCGTTGATGATCTGTCCGTCTTGCCATTGTTGCACGGATATCTGGGTATAATTGCGTACACCCCATTCTTTATGGGTATAATCGTATTTCCACATTACGAATGAAACGCCATCGCCTACACCAAGTGCTTTAACTTTAGCACCCCGGAACTCGGTCACGTTACTCAAAAATTCTACTTCACGCGCACGGTTCGCTGCTTTTGATACTGTCGGCGCAAGGTTGTTTTCCTGCATGGAAACATTTTCGTGATAATACGTCTCAAAAGCTTCCATTAGTTTTCCCTGAAGCACCAGTTCATTTAAACTGTTCAAGGCTTCTTCAATTGATCGTCTGTTCATTTTCTGATTGTTTTATGATGTTCTTAAAATTGACTTGTAAAATGCGGTCGGCAAAGAGTTCCAGGGTCAGCAGATCGCCCGGGTGGAATTCCCTAACCTCGGTTTGAGTATTGTCTGATTGGATCATCAACCCCTGGTAGCTGGCCAAACGGTTTTGACCATCGGTCTGCTCATCAGCACAAAAACGTGGCAGTACACCAAGGTTGATCCAGTGCATGCTGTGCTGCGCAGCAAAAACGGCTATGGTTTGGAGGGTGTTCTGTTTATCGCCACCGAGGGTTGAAGAAACTGTAAAGGCGGCGGCAAATTTGTCTTTCCAAAGCTGCCTGTACCAAAATCCGCCTGTTCTTTCCATGAATGTTTTGAAACCGGCCGATACGGTACCGAAATAGGTAGGACAGCCAAATATGATGGTATCACAAGTATGCAGGGTGCCCCACGCTTTGTCAGCCGCATCACTGTCGACCAGATGCACTTCGGCATCTGCTGCGCGAAATCGTTCTGCTATCAGTTCTGCCGCCTTTCGGGTGTGGCCGTAACCACTATGGAACACGATAGCTATTTTTATCTTTTGCATTGTTGTATTTTTATAATACAAAATTGCTCAGGATCAGAAGACTGACCGAATACATAGGTTATGAAATTTCGTTAACCTATGTTAATTTTGAAGCGTTCAAACAGCGTAAGATCAATGCAGGAAAAATATATAAAACCTCTTTTAAACCATTTTGAAAGCCGGGGGGCGGTGCTCTCGGATACACATAATGAAATCATTGGTGCGGCTTTCCAGTACCGAAAGCTCAGGAAGAACCAATATATTCTTCAGGCGGGTGACGTTGCGCGCTATGAGACTTATGTTTTGAAAGGGTTATTGCGCACTTATCTTGTAGACGAAAAGGGACAGGAACATATTATGAAATTCAGCATTGAAGATTGGTGGGCCGGGGATCTTTACAGCTATTATACCAACAAGCCGACCAGCTATAATATCGATTGCCTGGAAGAGACCGAGGTGTTGCAGATTGCCCGTGAAGATCTGGAAAAGCTGCAAACCGAGATCCCGGGATTGAATCATTATTACCAGTTGCTCTATCGCAACTCCGTAATAGCTTTTAATAAGCGGGTCGCGGCATCATTGTGCAATACGGCCACTGAGCGGTATATCGAATTCATTGAGCGATATCCGGAAATTGATCAACGCGTTCCAAATCACCAGATCGCGTCATATTTAGGCATCGCACCGGCAAGTCTCAGCCGGATCAGGGGGCAGTACTTCAGGTCAGGAAGATAATGAACCTTAGTTATAGGATTTATCGATTGTACTGAAATATTTGACATCTGGGGATCTGCCTCAATCAGGCAATCAATCTTGCCACAGTAAAGGTTAACGTTTTGTACCCATATCCAATGGCTTGGATGATGCAATTATGGCAGATCTGCCAAATGCGGTCATTGATGCAGCAATGGGACTTGAATTTTAGGCGGTAATCCGGCAGGGTGACACGGTGTCGATCCCGGCGCGACATGTTTCTAAAGTAGGGTCGCTGCGCAAATCGCAAAGCACTACTGCTCAGAAAAGGTGATTGTTACTGGCGGATACCCGTTGCAAAAATCATTTTCTTAGCAAGAAATATCTCTCCGGAAGAAACACCTATTTCGAATCCGATGTTGACCTTTGTCGCTTTAATTGAGACGCCGTTCAAAAAATTTACGGATTACAATCGAACACTTAACCTTATTTTTGACGTTTTTGGATAATTTAAAATTGAAATAAAAATGAGTATTATGTTGTTTCTGACTTTAAACTCAAGCATGAAATTTTATAAATGGAGGAAGGTGCGGTTAAGCTGAAGGGGTGTTTGCTAATCTCAGCAGGTTTTTTGTAGCTTTATCCTACCCAAAATTTTGAAGCCATAACCCCGATCATTGCAATGCAGAAAATTCCAATCAGACAACTTTCTCAATCACAAAAGGTTCATCCCATTGCAGAACAGTTTAAGATTCGTCGTATAGAAGACATCATCGGAGAAAAAGATCTTGTTCATAACCTGCATCGTCACGACTTCTTTTTTATACTTTCCTTAAAGAATGGCCAGGGCAAACACGAAGTTGATTTTGTATCTCATACGGTTCTGGATCACTCTATATTCTTTTTGCGCCCGGGACAAGTACATCAATTGTTACTTAAAGCTGGCAGCACCGGATACTTGCTTGAATTTAATCACAAATTTTATAACCCCAGAGAAACTACTGCAAATCAAAGACTAAGGAAAGCGAGTAACAAAAATTTCTGCGAATTTGAAACTGGAAGGTTTAATAAGCTACAAGCCGCATTGGAATCTATGTTACAGGAATATACTGCAAGAGAAGAAGGTTATCAGGACATGATCCGATCCAACCTTGATATTTTTTGTATTGAGTATTCCAGGCAAAGTCCCGGTCCCAACAGTGCCTCATCGGTTGCTTCCAGTTATACTCAGGAACGTCTTGAGAAGTTTCTGGAACTGCTGAACAAACACATGGCGAAATTTAAGCAAGTATCGGACTATGTAGATCTGATGAACCTTTCGCCTTATCAGTTAAATGAAATCACCAAGTCCTCCATTGGCAAAACACCTTCAGAGCTCATCAATGAAAACATTATTCTTGAAGCTAAACGATATCTTCTTGCTACTCCTAATCAGATAAAGGAGATTGCTGAGTCGCTGGGTTATGAAGATGTTTCTTACTTCATTCGCTTCTTTAAAAAGCACACCGGTTATTCACCTGATCTTTTTCGGCATAGCTTCAGACCATGATTTATTAATGACAGGGCGTATAGCCATCACACCCTTAATTCTTCTTATTTCCATTAGGAATAAACCTCCTCCGATCTGTTGCTGAACCCTTTAACGGTCAGATAAATTCCTAACGTTAATTCAAATAAGGCCACCAATACAGCAGAAAGCCCTGCCCAGGCAGAATCGCGGCTAATATGGCCAAACATGATCGCTAAATATCCTGCTAACAGGGGAAGTACGCCCATTATTCCAATTACTGGTATTGCGCGCGGTACTAAGCGGGACTGATATAAAAGATAGCCCAGGAGTGCGTCATTTACAGCAGGCATAAAACTTTGACCGAGTAAAAACACACGATCATAAAGTGTGACTAACATGCGGATAATAACCTGTGCGGCCGGTTCTGCACCTTGCTGATGCAGGCCTACGGCAGCCAAAATAAATGCCACTCCAATAAAGATGGTACCGGCTTCCAGTACACGGGATGCCACCAATGCTAAGGCGAGGCTTTCATTTTGCTTTTTAAGCAGGGGATAAAGCGTAATAGCAGAACCAATGCAACCAAGTGCTACGATAATTTCCAGCAGACCTCCTATAATAGCTGGCGTATCACTACTGGAATTCAAACCGTAATCGGGCTGATGTAAAGCCTTGTAAAGTGAAATTGTGGGGACGGATACAAAAGTAAGCAGGTAAAGCACCCCCGCCGTTGCTGCGGTTTTGCGCGGGATTCTTGAATAGTTTAAAGTTTTCATAGCGCTCATTTATTTTTTTGCCAATGGATTTTTCTTCCAGGCTTTTGAAAAATGAACGCTGATCATAATGGCCCTGTTGTAAAGTTGGTTAGTTGCAGCAATATCGGTTAGACCATACCCGTATCTGATGTCCAATTCGATCCTTCTTTGCTTTACCGGAAATTCCACTCCTCCGCCAAATTGTACACCAGCATCAAAGCGATTAAATCCGTTTGCGGAACTATTAAACACCAGGCCGGATGACTGGCCGTTCATTTCTGTTGTTCCGCTGAAATTATAGGCTATGGATGGACCGGCATTAATGTGGAATTTCCCCAAATTATAACGGGCAAGCAACGGTAACTCCAGCGCGTTCAAGCGAATGGCTGATTCGGCACCGGTCAATGGATTACCGTTTTTCAGGTTGCCGCCTTTACGGATATAGTAAAATTCAGAAACAAGCGAGAATGATGGAGTAATACCTGCCTGGAAGGAAATGCCGGCCTGAAGTCCATTGGCCGATTTCTTATAGTTTGAAACAGCGTCGTTCTGGTTACCGTAATTGAGGTTATTACTGACAATATTGATCACAATGTCGAAATAGGTTTTTACTGGTTTAACCTCTTTAATTTTTTGGACGATAGTGGTGTCGGTTGATTGGGCAAAAGCCTGGGCGTTTAGGAAAAGTAGTCCTGAAACAAGTGTTACAAATAATTTTTTCATGATTGTTTTTGATTGATTTAATTGTACCACAAAAGTATTTTCAGCCGCAAGGCCCGGATAGGACAATTGCAAAGTTGAATTGGATGTTGCTTAAATTGTAAGTTGCTTTATAATAGTCAATTAAGTGTTTTAATTTTTAAGTATTGTCCTGTAATACTATGGTGCTATCCTACCGTCAGGATGGCAGTCCAGATAGCTTTGTTGTTATTAACAAAGCATTAAAAAAATGAAAGCAAAAATGAAATTGATCGCGGCCCTAAAGATCTGGGTCGTGATCTACCCGTCGATAACACTATTCAATTTCCTTTTTGGGGAACGCCTGGCCGATTTTCAGTTATATCAGCGTACCCTGATACTAACCATGTCGTTAGTACCCTGGATGATATTTGTGGCAATCCCGTTCCTCGACCTACTGATCAAAAAATTAACTAAAAAATCTGCCGGAGGTGGTTGAGTTTTATATAAGAAAAGGGCTATTCAATTTATGAATAGCCCTTTTCTTATCAAGTGGTATATCCTTACCAGGTTTTGATGATCTGCCCGGTATGCGCACCGAATATGCTTTTACGGAATGCATACTCCAGTTCTTTCATGGTCGTGGGTATTTCGCCCGGGAAATAAGGAAAGTACTGCGGCGAGTTTTCGATAACGGTTGGGCTTACCGCATTGATGCGAATCCCGTTTTCCAACTCAATTGCGGCCCCGCGTACAAAACCCTCCACGGCACCATTCGCCGCAGAGGCATTGGCAAAGTTTCTCTGTGGTTCTTCAGTTAAAGCACCAGTGATCAATGTAAAAGATCCTTTAGAATTAATATAATGCTGGCCGATCAGCACCAGGTTGATCTGGCCCATCATTTTACCTTCTACACCGTTCCGGAAATTTTTGTCGTCCAGCTTTTTCCATGTGCCGACAAAAGTCGGTCCGGCCGTCGAGATCAAGGCATCGAATTCGCCTACCTGCTTAAACATATTTTCGATAGAAGCAGTTGAGGTAATATCGGCCTGAATATCGCCGCCACTGCTGGCGACGCGGATAATTTCATGTTCTTTTTCTAACGCACTTACCAAGTGCTGTCCCATGGTGCCTGTCGCACCTACGATGATGATTTTCATTTTGACTTATATGTATATTAATTTATTGCTGTTTTTTCCGTCCTACGTACCGCAGTACGGCTCCCGATCCCTGGTGATATTTTCCTTCATCAAGAACAATATCTTTTTCTTCCAGCAACAGGATGTCATGATCCGGAAATCCAACCGTTAGTTCCTCGGTTGAGTAGAGCATACCTAATTCCTTCGGTCCGCCCACATTTGGATTAACCTCATTGTAGCTGATATGCTCTTTTCGGAATGCTTCCAGGATCAAAATACCACCCGGTTTGAGATACCAGTTCAGTTTCTGATGTATTGCCGCTTTATTGCTGGCAGCAAAATGTGCGTAGATCAAAGCAATAGCATCAAAAGACGCCGGCTTAAATGGGATATTTTCAATATCTCCGACCAGATAGGCAAGCTTTACGTTTGCGTTTTCTGCAAGTTTTAACGCTTTTATTCTTCCTTCAGCACTCAAGTCAACTGAAGTCACCTGCCAGCCCAAGTGGGCAGCAAACACTCCGTTACGACCTTCGCCATCAGCAGGTAGTAAGATGGAGCCAGACTTAAATTGAGGAAGCTGCTCTTCCAGAAATCGATTTGGCGCTATCCCATAGGCATAGCCCGTATGACGATATCGGTCATCCCAAAATTCTTTCATGATCTGCTATTAAAATTGTTCTGTAATTAACTGACGGCTTACCGTCATTCCTGCTGTGGTTCCGGTACTAACTGCGTTTGCTACCGTGCGGGTTCTGGTTACATTGTCGCCACTTGCGAAAACGCCCGGTATATTTGTTGCCTGTGAAGCATCCACCTTGATGTAACCTTCTTCAGTTAGTGCACATCCTAAAAATTCGGGAAGCGAACTTACTTGTCTGAATGGTGCCCGTATATAGGCAGCGGTTAAGGGCGCTTTACTATTGTCTGAAAAAACGATATTTTGGATATAGCCATTGGTATGCTCCAGTTTTAAAATCGGTTTTTCAAAGATTTTGATATTGCGGGCGGTTAATTTCTCAGATTGTTCCTTCGTAAATATTGCAGGACCGTTAGTAAATATATAGAGAGCATTTGTCCAGTTTGAGATGAGGGAAACCAGTTCATACGCTTGTTCGCCATTACCAATTATTCCGGTTTTTTCATTTCTAACTTCATAACCATGACAGAACGGACAATGCAGTACCGATATGCCCCAGCATTCTGAAAGGCCCTCAATGTCGGGTAACATGTCGCGGATACCCGTTGCAAAAATCAATTTTTTAGCAAGAAATACCTCTCCGGTAGAAACATCTATTTCGAACCCGATGTCGACCTTTGTCGCTTTAATTGCGGCGCCGTTCCAGAAGTTTACGCTGCTGTATTTTTCGACCTGCTCCCTGCCCAATTTTGCAATATCTGCCGGAGTCTCACCATCGCGGGTAAGGAAGTTATGTGAGTGCGGTGTCTGGGCGTTACACGGTTTGCCGCTATCAATGATAAGCACTTTACATAAAGCTCTCCCCAGGGCCATTCCTGCTGCCAGCCCTGAATAACTACCTCCGATAATTATTGCGTCAAATTGTTTTTGAGTTTTCATCCTTTTTGTTTTGTTGTAACAAAATTAGTCTCGCCGGGAAGGGCCGAATAGGACGGAAAAAAGGTTGAATAGGACTTCTGCTGAATCTTTATGATGACTTGCCGGATTCGCGGCGTCGCCAATTGGCTTTAAACCCCCTAAGTAATTCAACGATATGCTTGTGAAGTTGCTGATATAAATATCACAGGAACAATAAAACGTTCGGTTGCGTACAGTTAATCCGCTGGTATCTCTATAGTTCTGCTTTCGACTTGTTTTTTAATACCAAACTAAGCACAGCGAACCTTATTAAGGGTATTGCTATCTTGAAAATGGAATGATATAAAGGATTCGAACACTAATAAAATGATTATCAGTGCTTTATGATAGGTGTGGAATTAAAAAGCCTCATAAGAGAATGATTTTAACTATTTGAAAATCAATCTTATATGAGGCTTTTAATTTTAATCTGCGGAGAGCTAGGGATTCGAACCCCAGGACCTGTTACAGTCAACAGTTTTCAAGACTGCCGCAATCGACCACTCTGCCAGCTCTCCGGGGACAAAAGTACAAATCCGGGCTGAATTGCCAAACTCGATATTCACTTTTTTTAAACTAATTATAATGGGTTGATTGTCATTGCCTTAATGGGCAGTATCGTCTGTTTTTTTGGTCCTGAAGGTGTTGAAGCGGGGTTTTGCTATGCGTATGGTGCGCTTGGAAAGGTCTACACTGGCGTTTAATTCAAACCCAATGAGCAGTATCATCGAGTTTAGATACATATACACCATTACTACGATGAGTGTACCAATGGTGCCGTAAACCGTGTTATATGATGAAAAATTGTTGGTATAGTAGGTGAACCCTACAGATGTTAATATGGCTAATGATGTAGCCAGGATAGAACCGGGGTTAATAAACTTCCATTTGCGCTTGTTTGAGGGCCCGTAGCGGTACAGTATGCATATGCTGGAAAAGAATATCACCAATATTACCAGCCAGCGTGAGAAGGCTATTAACCATGCCCAGAATTGTGCGTTGCTGTCGAATTTTGTTTGGATAAAATTTATCACATACTGCCCGGCTATCATAATGGTTATGGCCACCAGTAAGGCCACACTTATCACCACTGTAAGAATAAGGGCTATCAGCCGCCTTTTTAGCCAGGTGCGCGTTTCCAGTATCAGCGACGATTTATTGAAGGCCTGCATTAAATTACTTACGCCGTTTGTAGCAAAATATAGCGCTGTTAAAAACCCTATCGACAGCAATTGCCCGTTTTGCCTGGAAATAATATCTTCTATGGTGCTTTTAAAAACATTATAGGCATTAGTTGGCATTATCATAGCAAAAAGGTCCAGCAGGTCTTTCTGAAAACCATTGATAGGGATGTAAGCAATCAGCGTAAATAAAAATATAATAGCCGGGAAAAGCGCCAGCATAAAGTTATATGCCAAAGCAGCAGCCCGGTTAGCCAGCGAAGTTTTATAGATCTCCTCGATAAAAAATACAACAACCGTATACAGGGGCAGGGGCCTAAACCCGGGGATGTAAACAGTTTTAGCCCAGTCGGTAAGGTATTGGTAAAATTTAAAGTGCAGTAAAAATCTGTGCGCCCATCTCATTACGGCTAAAATTACTCAAAAAAAGGCTTTAATTTTTCTATAAAATCAGATGGCGGCAAACAAGGGCGGTTAGTTTTCATGTTAATGAAAGCCAGCAGGGTTTCGCCAATGTGTATCAGTTCGCCCTTTTCGTTGAACAGGTCGTACCTGAAATGGATCTTTACACCGGGCATTTTATCCATTATTACATTAATGGTTATTTCCTCGTCGTAGCGGGCGGGTTTAAGGTACTTGCATTTTAGTTCCAGCACGGGCATCATAATACCCGATGCTTCCATTCCGCTGTAAGTTAAGCCCAGGCTGCGCAGCATTTCTACACGGCCCACCTCAAAAAACCCGGCGTAGTTGCCGTAATACATATAACCCATCTGGTCGGTTTCGCCGTAGCGCACCCTCAGTTTTGTAGCGTGCTGAAACATTAGCGTTTGATATTCCTGTCGTTAAGCGCTTGTTGAAACGCTTTGGCGTTAATTCTATGCTCAGCCTCGTTAGTAGCAAAGGCGTGGTTGCCGCTAAAATCTGCCTTGGCACACATGTACAGGTAATCGGTTTTTTTATAATCCAGTACCGCTTTAATGGCGTTTACCGATGGCATCATGATTGGGCCGGGGGGCAAACCTTTATACATGTAAGTATTATACGGCGAAGTACTAAGTAAATCGCGATTTAGCACACGCTTAATGGTAAAATCATTCACCGCGAAAATGACAGTAGGGTCGGACTGCAGCTTCATACCTTTATTAATGCGGTTAAGGTAAAGGCCGGCAATGGTTGGCATTTCATCATCGTGCAAAGCCTCGGCGTCAACAATCGATGCCAAAACAGATACTTCCTGCTGTGTCAACTTCAAGTCGGCTGCCTTTTGCCTGCGCTCCGGTGTCCAAAATTTTTCGTAATTGGCATACATCTTTTTAAAGAAGTTTTCGGCCGATGTATTCCAGTACACCTGGTAGGAGTTAGGGATAAAAACCGTGTAAATATTATCGGTAGTAAAGCCATGCTGCTCTGCAAACTTCGCCGAATCCAACAGCCTTAAAATAGTAACAGAATCAGGTTCGATCTTTTTAGATACAAAGCCCGCGAATTGATCTTTTAGCCTGATGTTATGAAAAGCAAGGGTCACGGGCTCCTGGTTGCCGGCCTTAAGCATATTTATAAAACTGCGATTGCTCATGCCCGGCTTTAAACGGTATTTGCCTGGCTTAACCTTCAAAAATTTCATGCTGTGTGCCGATTGCAAAAAGGACGTAGTATCCTTTACAATACCTTGTTCGCGTATGGTTTTAAAAACGTCGTCGAGGTTCGATCCGGTTTTAATATACAGGTATTCCTGCTTATCGGTAACGTTAGGGCCAAAAAAGCGGAGATAGTAAAATACGCCGGTACCGGCCAGTGATAATACGATGATGACCACCAGCGCTATCCAAAATTTTTTCATGCTATGTTTAGGTAGATGTGTTGTTAATATTTAGTTTTTGCAGTGCTTTAAGTCCTCCTTTTAAATTCAGCACGTTTTCAAAGCCGCTTTCAATTAAAATAGCGTGTGCTGTTTCGCTCCTGATACCTGCACTGCAAATAACGATTATCTCGTTGGTTTTGTTGTAAATGACGTTGTTAATGTTTTGTTTTAGTTTACCTACCGGGATGTTTTGCCCGCCCATATTAAAGGTACGGTATTCAATAACTTCCCTAACATCAAGCAGGTTTAGCGTTTCGCCGTTTTGTATGCGCTGCAGTAATTTAGCCGCATCAATTTGTTGGGACATCATTTGCTTTACCTTGCCCTACGGTTAAATTTATACGCGTGCCTATACTGGTTTTACTTGCCGAATCGGCCCGCATAGGCGACTGCGATACCACCACCACGTTGGCAGAGTCGCTTATCGAACCTTGGTAGGTAATTGTACCAATGGTTAGGCCTGCGCCCTTTATGGCAAATTTAGCGGCATCAAGGTCAAGGTTCACCAATTCGGGGATATCTACCTCGCTTGCGCCGGCGCCGTTACCCAGCACAAGGTCAAGCTTTGATCCTTTTGGTATTTTGGTGCCAGGTTTTATAACCAGTCCGCCAAAACGCACTTCCAGAACGCGGTCGCGCGCAATGTCCGACCGGTAGCTGGTGTCACCAACCTTAAGGCCGTAGTTTGATAGTGTAGCCACGGCCTCGCGGTAAATACTTTGCTCGGTTATCAGGTCGGGCAGCGATACGTTGGGCGCCAGTTGGGTAACCATGGTAAGGTAAATGGTACGGTTCTCTTTTACGTTGGTGCCGGCATCGGGGTCTTGCTCTACAATGGTGCCGGGGGCCTGGTCTGGCACGTAAACCGAATCTATCTTATAGTTAAAGCCCTGCTCTTTAAGCCGTTCCATAGCTTTATCAACATTAAGGCCTTTAAGCGCCGGTACCGGGATGCCCTGCCCGTGGCGGGTGTACGAGCTAAGGCTGAAAAAGGCTATCAAAACTATGGTGATAACCGTGGCTATAACCAATAAAACAGTGTTACGGAATTGCCTGGTTTTTAAATAAGCCCAAAAATTACTCATGCGTTTCTGTAGGGAATTTAACTTCAAACATAGGGATTTGATTTCGGATTTCGAATTTTCAATTTCTGATTTGGGGGATATTAGTGCGGCTACAATCAATTCATCGACCTGTACTCCATCGGCGAATGCCCCACTTTTTGTTTAAATAACCGCGCAAAGTGCTGCGGGTATTTAAAGCCCAGTTCGTAGGCTATCTGGCTTACATTTTTATCCATGTCAAAGATCCGTTCCTTGGCAACATCTATCAATTTAAATTGGATGTATTCGGATGCTGTTTTGCCGGTTTCTTTTTTTACCAGGTCGCCAAAATAGTTAGCCGATAGGTTTAGTTCATTGGCACAGTAAGCTACCGAAGGCAGGCCGAGTGTTTGGGGCCTGTCTGATACCAGGTAGTCATTTAATAGTTTCTCAAACCGCTCGATAACACCCTGGTAAACGTGGTCGCGGGTGATGAACTGCCTGTCGTAAAAACGTACGCAGTAATCAAGGAACAGCCCTATGTTTGATACGATTAGCCTTTTGCTATGTTTATCAACAGATTGTTCCAGTTCATAATTTATTTTAGCGAAGCAATCTAAAATGATGCTTTTCTCTTTTTCCGACAAATGCAGCGCTTCGTTAGATTGATAGCCAAAAAAGTTATAGTCGTTCATGTGCTTACCCAGCGGGGTGCCGTGTATCAGGTCCGGGTGAAATGCAAGCGCATAGCCTTTAGGCTGGTAATATTCGCCATTGCTGTTAACTCCGGCTACCTGGCCCGGTGCCATAAATACCAATGTGCCTTCCTGGTAATCGTAAGTATTACGGCCGTAAACAAGGTCGCCGCATACCACGTCCTTCAAAAAAACGACATAAAAACCAAAATACATTTGCGAGCCCTGCCTCGGGTCGGCCTTTGATAGGTCGACCACCGTTACCAATGGGTGCTTGGTTGGGTTGTTGTTAAACGCATTGTATTCGCTGATGGTAGTAAAACGGCGCATGGTATCCATAACAGTTCTTTTTTATTCGAATTTACGCTAATAATCTATGGATAGGTGCCAATCAACCTCAAATCAGTAATAATGGTATAAACATCAGTAATTGGTATCCTGTTTAACCCAATAAAAGGACTGACTTTTGTACTGTTGATATAAGTTTTAATTAACGGGGTAAAAATAAACAAATGGAAAAGAGACAATTAGGAAAAAGCGGGTTAGAAGTATCGGCACTTGGCCTGGGTTGCATGGGCCTTAGTTATGGCTATGGGCCGGCAACCGATAAAGCCAACGCGATAAAATTACTGCATGCTGCGGTAGATAACGGCGTTACCTTTTTTGATAGTGCCGAAGCATACGGCCCGTTTGATAACGAAGAATTATTAGGCGAAGCCTTAGCCCCATACCGCAATAAAATAGTTATTGCTACCAAATTCGGTTTTAAGGAAGGGAAGCCTGCATTAGGTGTTGATAGCTGCCCGGAAACGATCAGGGCGGTAACCGAGGCATCGTTAAAGCGTTTAAAAACAGATGTGATAGACTTGCTTTACCAGCACCGTGTTGACCCTAAAGTGCCGATGGAGGATGTTGCCGGTACAGTTAAGGATTTGATACAGGAAGGAAAAGTTAAATATTTCGGCCTTTCGGAAGCCGGCGCAGCATCTATTCGCAAAGCGCATGCGGTGCAGCCCGTGGCGGCACTGCAAAGCGAATACTCGTTATGGTGGCGCGAACCTGAGCAGGATATATTACCAACACTGGAAGAATTGGGTATTGGCTTTGTGCCGTTCAGCCCGCTTGGTAAAGGCTTTTTAACAGGGGCTATCAACGAGAACACCACATTTGATAAAACCGATTTCCGTAATACCGTTCCTCGTTTTTCGGAAGAGAACCGTAAGGCCAACCAGGCGTTGGTTGACTTATTGGGAAATATCGCTAAAGATAAAAACGCGAGCCCCGCGCAAATTGCATTGGCATGGCTGCTTGCACAAAAACCATGGATAGTGCCTATCCCGGGCACAACAAAACTGTACCGCCTGGAAGAGAATTTGGGCGCTGCGCACATTACCCTGTCGGCTGATGATTTGCAAGAGATCAGCGATGCGCTATCTAATATACAAGTGCAGGGTAACAGGTATTCTGAACAAGCACAAAAAATGGTAAACCGTTAATTAATATATCATGAAAAAATTACTGTATGTATTCATCTTAGCAGGAGCCTTAGCATCAACTCGGGCTGCAGCCCAAACCACATCAATTTCCCTAAAGGCGAGTTGTCAAAAACCGATAACCATACCGGCGATGTTTGGCTTACCGAATTGAACAAAGCTGATACCGTTATCGACGTTGCATTAGCTACTGCCACCTTTGCGCCCGGCGCAAAGCTCGACTGGCACATCCATCCGGCAGGGCAGATACTAATTATAACTGATGGTACCGGCTATTCCCAGGAGAAGGGTAAAGCCATCCGGGTAGTACATAAAGGTGATGTAATAAAATGTGTGCCGGGGGTAGCGCACTGGCATGGCGCATCTCCAAAATCTGCTTTACCTACATTGCCGCAAGCACAAAGGGCGCGGTAAACAAAACCCAATGGCTGCAGCGCGTAACCGATGCCGAATATAACAGCGCGAATAAATAAACTAACTAAAATAAATTATGAAAAAAGCACTTATCGCATTGTTGCTATGCATAGGCATAGTACAACTATCAAACGCCCAGGCTAAATTACCGGGCACGGCCACCGCAGGCACAACGAAAGAAGAACAGGAGATCCTTGATCTTTCTAAAACTAAATGGCAATGGATGGCCGATAAAAATGTGGATGCCTTAAAAGGACTGTTTGATGATAAGTGTGTATTTGTACACATGGGCGGCAGTTGGGGCAAAACCCAGGAACTGAATACCATTAAAGGAGGCTTTATCTGGTATAAAAAAGCAGAGGTGTACGGCGCTTCGGTAAATATTTTTGGCAATACCGCTATCCTGTTGAATGATATCGACCTGCTGGCTGTTGTTGGCGGCAACGAAGTTGTGCATGCTTTTATGGTGACAGAAGTTTACCTTAAAGAAAACGGCAAATGGAAAATGGGCTCGCTCACTTTTTCTACCTTGCTAAGGCCGGTTAAAATGAATGGTGGCAGCCAGCCACAAGCACCTCAACACTAACATCAAAAGCAGCAGATATGAATCGTCGTGATCTACTAAAAACAGGACTGGCATTAGCCGGTGGCTCGTTACTTGCATCGAATGCCAGTGCCGAAAACCTGACTTCAGCAACGCCTGTGCCATTATCGGGGCGTCGCAAGCTTGGGGGTAAACTGGAGGTTTCCAATATCGGCCTTGGTGTGCAGAATATGTGGCGTACCTATCAAACAACAATCCCATACCGGCCCGAGATGATCAATATCATCCGCAAAGCTTATGATAACGGTATAACACTGTTTGACACCGCAGAGGCATACGGCCCTTTTGAAAGCGAGCGCATTTTGGGCGAAGCTGTCGCATCGTTCCGTAATAAAATTGTTATTGAAACTAAGTACGGCTGGGCGATAGACCAAAAAACCGGCAAGCGCCTGCCGGGCCTTAACAGCCGCCCCGAGCACATTAAAGAGGTAGTTGAAGGTATGCTGAAGCGTTTACATACCGACCGTATAGACCTGCTATATCAGCATCGCGTAGACCCCGCAGTGCCCATTGAAGATGTTGTAGGCGCAATTAAAGATCTGATAGGGCAGGGTAAAGTATTACATTACGGCCTATCTGAGCCGGGGCCACAAACTGTAAGGCGGGCACACGCAATACACCCGGTTACGGCTATCCAAAACGAATATTCGTTGCTATGGCGCGGGCCCGAGGAAAAGATCCTGCCACTTTGCGAGGAACTTGGGATAGGTTTTGTTTGCTGGAGCCCGCTCGGTGTAGGCTTTTTAACAGGGGCCATAGACGAAAATACCCGTTTTGCGCCCGGCGACATTCGCGGTATTGAAGAGCGCTTTACTCCTGAAAATCTCCCTCATAACATGGCGTTGGTAAAATTAATAACAAAATGGGCGGCACAAAAAAATGCAACGCCCGCACAAATTTCGCTGGCTTGGCTTACCGCGCAAAAACCGTGGATAGTACCTATCCCCGGAACAACGCAGATGGCACACATGCTGGAAAACGCAGCGGCAGATAATATAAAATTTACGGGTGATGAATTGAAACAATTTAACCAGCAATTAGCGGGCATAACCATCAATGGGTTGCGGCTGCCGCAAATGGTTTTAAATTATTCTAATGTAGAAGCTCCAACTAAATAATAAAATTAACCTAAATTAATATGAAAAAGGTATTGTTATTAGCCATCGCTGCGTTTATGTATGCGCCTTTATTTGCACAGCATAGCCTGGAAAAATTATGGGAATCAGATTCGGTCACCATCAAAGGGCCGGAGTCTGCACTTTTTGAAGCGATATCAAAATCGCTCTATGTATCCAGTATGGGTTCAGGTTCGGTAGTCCGGTTAGATTTACAGGGCAAAGTTATCAAAGCCGATTATGTAACCGGCCTTAATTCTAACAAAGGCTCGGCCATTTATAAGGGTATGTTTTACACTGCCGAAACTGCCGCGGTAGCTGTGATAGACATTGCTACAGGAAAGGTTGTTAAACGCATCCCAATTGAAGGTGCCGGAATGCTGAACGACCTGGCTGTAAATGCAAAAGGTGTAATTTACGTAAGCGATACACGTACCGGGAAGTTTTACAGCATTGAGAACGATAAACCAACCTTGTACCTTGAGGGTGTGCCGGGGGCTAACGGCATATTATGCGTTGGTACCGATGTGTATGTGGTAGGATCGGCTGTGTTCCAAAAAGTAGATGTAAATAAACACGTAACAACAATTGCAGATGGGTTTGAGAATGGCCTTGATGGTATAGTAATGATATCTAAAGACGAGTTCATCCTAAGTAATTACACCGGCATACTGTATTACGTAAAAGCCGATGGGACAAAACAGGTACTATTAGATACCCGTGCCGGCAAAATCATGGCAAACGATATCAGTTACGATAGCAAAACCAAAACGCTGTACGTGCCATCGTTTCGTACTAATCGCATTATCGCGTATAAAGTTAAATAGGGCACTTGTTATTTAGCAACGGAGTGAAAAATACGTTTTTATTATTTTTAATAATTGCTTTTTGCGGCATAACAGCCTGCTCAATCGCGCAAACGCCACCTGAAGGTAAAGTGTTGATCGTGTACCTGTCGCGCACTAATAATACCAAAGCGATAGCCCAAATCATACACAATGAGGTAGGAGGCAGGCTTGTTTCGTTAGAACTGTTTAAACCATACCCCGAAAATTACAGGGCTATTGTTGACCAGGTGGTGCATGAAAACGAAACTGGTTTTTTACCGCCGCTGAAAACCAAAATAGACAGCATAGATAAGTACGACATGGTGTTTGTCGGTTTCCCTACCTGGGGTATGAAACTGCCACCACCCATAAAAAGCTTCTTAAAACAATATAACCTTAGCGGCAAAACCATTATACCCTTCAACACCAATGCAGGTTATGGCATAGGCAGCACTTTTAATACTGTAAAAGAATTGTGTCCTAAAAGCAATGTATTAGAGGGCTTTACCACCAAAGGCGGCGTTGAACGGGATGGTGTACTATTTGTAATGAAAGACGAAAAGGAAACGCAGGCACGGGCAGAGGTGAAGGAGTGGTTGCAAAGGATAAAGGTGGTGAAATAGCGGATATAATGTAGGGACGAGATACTTCGCGTCTCTGAAAAATATTCCTTTATATCCCCTAAATTCTCCATCCAACATCCCCATATTCAAAATCAAAAACTATCTTTGGCTATCATGAAAACCATAAACGTAGCCCTTTTGGCCGGTGGCTTTACCGGCGAGTACGAAGTATCTATCAACAGCGCTAAAAATATTGCCGCCAGTTTGGATGCAAGCAAATACAAGGTTTATACCATACTGATAAACCGACACAACTGGGTTTACGAAACCGATGGCCGGGCTATCGATATTGATAAAAACGACTTTAGCCTTACCCTAAATGGTGAAAAGATAAAATTCGGTTTCGCGTTCATCACCGTTCATGGCACCCCCGGCGAGGATGGTAAGCTGCAAAGCTATTTCGACCTGGTAGGTATCCCTTACAATACCTGCGATGCTACCACATCGGCCATAACCATGAACAAGGCCTACACCAAGGCTATTGTAAATGGCATCCATGGGCTGCATGCCGCAAAATCTATCCAACTGCACCAGCGCGATGGGCACGATACCGCCAACATCGCCTCAGCATTAAAGTTCCCGCTGTTCATCAAGCCAAATAACGGCGGCAGCAGCGTGGGCATGAGCAAGGTTTACAACGTTGCTGGCCTGCACGATGCCATTGAGAAAGCTTTTAAGGAAGATAACCAGATCCTGATTGAAGAGTTTATAAAGGGCCGCGAGTTTAGTATCGGCATTGCCAGGCTGCATGGCAAAATTGTAGTGCTGCCCGCAACAGAGATCATCAGCTCTAAAGACTTTTTTGATTATGAAGCTAAGTACACCCCCGGCGTTTCGGAAGAAATTACCCCCGCCGACCTGCCCGAAGCCAAAAACCACGAGATAGCCGATATTGTAACCCAAATTTACCTGCGCTTAAATTGCCGCGGTATGGTGCGGATAGATTTTATCCTGTTGGAGGGTACGCAGGAGTTCTACTTCATTGAGGTGAATACCACGCCGGGCCAAAGCGCCAACAGCCTGATACCGCAACAGGTGAGGGCAATGGGTATGAACGTGACCGACTTTTACGGGCAACTTATCGATGGAACGATCCACGCTTAGCGAGGTGTCCCACTAAATATTTATAGCAATATTAAATTTACATAAAACATTGTAAATAAGGTAATTGTAATTTTAAAAAATCCTTTTTTAATTAATGTCCAACTTTAAATAAACGCCGTAATTTTTTGTTTATAAATAACTTGTGCTTTTTTGCGTGGGTGTCCCACTCGTTTCTGAATGGGACAGAATGGGACACCCCGATAAAACTTTGCATTTAGTTTGAATTTTGTAACTTTGCCTTATGGCAACTACAGAAACGATAGAAGATTTTTACAGGCAGAAATTTAATTACCTGCCGGATAACCTTGGGCAGGAGATAGGGCACTTTAACGTTTTCTGTTTGGAGGATTGTTACGCGCCCGGAGCCAAACCAATTGTTTATACCCGCAGGGATTTCTATAAGATCAGCCTTATTCGTGGTAAGCATGTGGTACATTACGCCGATAAAAGTATTGAGGTTGACGGCGCAACGCTTATCTTTTTTAACCCTAACGTTCCCTACACCTTCGAGCATAAAAGTGAAAACCCAACGGGTTCGTTCTGTATCTTTAAAGAGGCTTTTTTTACCGATGCCATACGGTCTAATGTGCATGAACTGCCCATGTTCGCCTTATCCGGCAGGCCAACCTATACCCTTAACCAGCAACAGGACGAGTATGCCAGCCAGATCTTCAAAAAGATGCTGGACGAGATCAATTCCGATTATCGCTTTAAATACGACCTGCTGCGCAACTACGTTACCGAGTTAATGCACTATGCGTTAAAGCTGCAGCCACAGGAAACCATCTACCAGCACCCCGACGCAAATTCGCGCATCACATCGGTATTTACCGAACTGCTGGAACGCCAGTTCCCGATAGAGACGCCGTCGCAACGCTTTAACCTGCGATCGGCCAAGGACTTCGCCGATAGGCTGTCGGTTCATGTGAATCACCTGAACAGGGCCATACGCCAAACCACCGGCAAAACCACTACCGACCATATTTTTGAGCGCCTGACCAGTGAAGCCAAGGCTTTACTAAGGCACACTAACTGGAACGTATCGGAAATTAGCTATAGCCTGGGCTTTGAGGAGCCCTCTCATTTCAATAATTTTTTCAAAAAACAAACCAGTTCAACGCCGTCATCTTTCAGATCTGTTTGAATTATGTAATTATTTGTTTGAATGGCGCAAACGCTTAGGGTGCGTGTGTTTTAATTTTGTAATATGCAAAACATCAATATTACGAACAATACAAAAACATGGTTTATTACAGGCGCATCTAAAGGGTTGGGGCTAAGCCTGGTAAAGCAATTGCTTGCTGCCGGGCAAAATGTTGCAGCCACATCGCGCCACCTTGCCAATCTGGTTATTGCCGTGGGCTCAACCGCCGATAATTTCTTACCTATTGAGGTAGACCTTACTAACGAAGATAGCGTGGGCTGCGCACTTCATCAAACAAAAAAAACCTTCGGCCGCATAGATGTAGTGATAAACAATGCCGGTTATGGCATTGGCGGCAGTATCGAGGAACTTACCGATAAAGAAACCCGCGATAGTTTCGATGTAAATGTGTTTGGTACCATAAATGTTATCCGGATGGTAATGCCATATATGCGCTACCAGCAAAGCGGCCATATCATTAATATAGCATCTATTGCAGGTATTGCAGGCAACACCGGTTGGGCGGTTTACTCGGCTACCAAATTTTCGGTAGTTGGCCTGTCAGAGGTATTGGCGCAGGATGTTAAATCATTCGGCATAAAGGTTACAATTGTTGCACCCGGTGCATTCCGCACCAGTTTTTTAACGCCCGAATCGCTGACTTTAGCAAAACACCCTATTGATGATTACCGGGAGGTAAGGGAAATGCACACCCGCTATCAACAGATGGACGGCAGCCAGGCCGGCGACCCTGAAAAAGCCGTTGAAGCAATTATAAACGTAGCAAACCAGGATAACCCGCCATTGTACCTGTTGCTGGGCGACGATGCTTACGACCGCGCCATGACCAAACTAATCAGTTTGGAAAAGGAAATTCGCCTTAACGAGGAGTTGAGCAGATCGATGGCCTACAGCGCATAAATTTACTTAACAGATAGAATGAACATCACTTCTATCTGAACAACGCGGCACATTCTCTGTTGCAGCTATATGGATTTCACAATTGAACTGGAAGATATCATTAGTATGGTGATGTCTGTAATATGCGGGGGCATTATAGGCTTCGAACGGGAGTACAAAAACAAGTCGACAGGGTTTAGGACAATTGTGCTGATAACACTTGGCTCAACCATATTTACCATTGTATCAAGGCATGGAGTAGGTACCGACGACAGGATCTCGGCAAATATTATTACCGGGATAGGCTTTATAGGCGCCGGTGTTATTTTTAAGGACAGGATGTCGGTAATGGGATTAACCACCGCTGCGGTGATATGGACGGCAGCAGCCATAGGCATGACAACCGGTATCGGCTATCACTCGCTGGCATTTGTGTTTACAATTATCACACTGGCCATATTGGTATTAGTAGATAAGGTGGAGTTCCTGATAGGGAACATGAACAAAAGTAAGATGCTTAACATTAGCTTTAGCAGCGCCGATATAACCCAGTTGCAAACACTTGAAGAAATGATGAAAAAGCACCGGCTTAAAAGTAAGCGTATCGAAGTATTTAAAAACGAGGAAGTACTTTGCGTTGTGTTGCAGATAACGGGTATAAAAAAGAACGTTGACCTGTTAAGCGAAGAAATGGTGAACATGCCCGAAATAAAAAACTTCCATTAAGCATGAGATGATTATTACAACAATATTACACGATTAGATATATAATCTGCTGATATTAGTATAACGAAAAACTAAACAACAAAAACCAAAAACATGATACCAGTAAAAGGATATGCGGCGCAAGACCCGCAAACCGACCTTGCCCCGTGGAGCTTTGAGCGCCGCGAAGTTGGCCCGCACGATGTGCAGTTTGATATATTATTTTGCGGTGTATGCCACTCGGACCTGCACCAGATCAAGAACGACTGGTTTCCGGGGATCTTCCCGATGGTACCGGGGCACGAAATTGTTGGCCGCATTGTAAAGGTGGGCGACCATGTAAAAAACTTTAAGGTAGGCGACCTTGCGGGTACCGGCTGTATGGTAGACTCGTGCCAGGTGTGCGAAAACTGCAAGCAGGACCTGGAGCAGTATTGCCTGGAGGGAAGCACCCAAACCTACAACAGCTACGAGCGCGACGGCAAAACACCAACCTATGGCGGCTACAGCAACAGCATTGTAGTGCGCGAGGAGTTTGTATTACATATTTCAGAAAAACTTGACCTTGCCGCTACAGCGCCGCTTTTATGCGCCGGTATTACCACCTATTCGCCGCTTAGGCACTGGAAAGTTGGTAAAGGCCATAAACTGGCAGTGCTTGGTTTAGGCGGCCTGGGCCACATGGCTGTTAAATTTGGCGTTGCCTTTGGCGCCGAGGTTACTGTATTAAGCACCTCGCCTAAAAAGGAAGAAGATGCTAAAAAACTGGGTGCACATCACTTTGTGGTTACCACCGACCCTGAACAAATAAAAGCCGCGACCGGCACTTTCGATTTTATACTGGATACCGTATCTGCCGAGCACGATTTTAATATGTACCTGAGCCTGTTACGCACAGATGGTACCATGATCTGCGTAGGCGTACCCTCCGAGCCGGCAAAAATAGCTGCGTTTAGCCTGCTTGGCGGGCGTAAAAGCCTTGCAGGTTCGGGTATTGGCGGCATTGCCGAAACCCAGGAAATGCTTGATTTCTGTGCCGAGCACGGTATTGTTTCAGACATCGAGATGATCGATATTAAAGACATCACAAAATCATACGAACGCATGGAAAAGGGCGATGTACGTTACAGGTTTGTAATAGATATGGCAACGCTGTAAAAGGCATTACATAAAACGGAAGGCGGGTGATCTGAAAGGGTTACCCGCCTTTATCGTTTGCAAAATATTTATATTTTTGTGCGAAGCACCTAAATTGCAATGACAATTAAAACCATTATCACCTTTAAAGAATACCTGAAACTAATGTATTATCTTACTTATAGAAAAGGTTGGACCATCTATGTAAGTATAATAGGTTTAGTGATGTTTATAACAGGGATCTTAAGTTTGCTAAACATATCCGATTTACAAGCAGACCCAACTTTCGCGCTGTTTTTCGGAGCGTTTGCAGTTATTTTTCTGCCCATTTCCATATATTTTTCGGCCAAAAAGAATTTTTCTTCCAATAAAAGGCTACAGGAGGAGATAGAATTCGAATTTGCGGGCGATAAAATGACTGTGAAAGGAAGTAGTTTTAGTTCTGAATTAGGGTTAAACGAAGTTTTTAAAATTGAAGAGATAAAACAATGGTTCCTGATCTACCAAAGTAAGCAAACCGCTAATTTTATATCCAAGGCCAATTTAAGCGAGCAGCAAATAAACGAACTGCGGGGGATATTTAAAGGGCTGACAGGCGTAAAAATTAAATTGAAACGCTCATAACCTATTGCAATGCAAACTGAAACCTCCAAAAGCCTTGTCCCAACCATAGTCATTACCACCCTTATAGCCGGTACATTAGATGGCCTGGCGGCAGTATTTATACTTGCGCACGGGCAGGCTGCTATGGTATTCAGGTACATTGCCAGCGCTGTGTATGGAAAAGAAGCTTTTGCAGGTGGCACAAGTATGATCTGGATAGGTGTGGCTTTCCACTATTTGATAGCGGCCGCGTTTGCTGTATTTTTTTCGATGATATATAGCGTTGTACCTGCTGTAAGGAAAAGCATGCTGTTGGTTACGGTACTCTACGGCACCTTTATTTGGGCGGTAATGAACCTGCTGGTGTTGCCGCTTACACAGGTTGCCAATACCATCACCCTAACAGGTGCCATCAAAAACATCCTGATCCTGATAATTTGCGTAGCATTGCCGATTGTTTATATGCGATACAGGCATGAGCACGCGAAGTAAGTAAGGTTATAAAACAAAAGCGGATACCCCCTAAAGGTTATACATTTTTTTATATTTTAAACTCCTCGTTACCCAACGGAGGACGGGGGGCTTCGCCTTTACGGCAGTGTTGTAAAATCGTAAAAAGGCAGTGCTTCGTAATCGTCTATAAAGGCCATGTGGTCTTTCAGTTCTTCAAAAGCATTCGGGAATTTTTTGTCGTCGATGGTTACAATTACCAAACCATCCAGCGTGGCTTTACCATATTTGGCTTTTGCTACATCAAGGTCCGGGAATTCAACCGCGGCCATCCATTGCGGGTCGAGGTACTTGATAGCGCTCAGCGTATCAATCTGGAACTCCTTATCTTTTGATACGATGATCCAGTAGGGCGATTTACCTTCGGTTGCGGGCTTGGGCAACTCAAATGTTTCTCCCTTTTCGGCGCTTACCATCGCCCAGGCAGTTTTTTGCTGCGCGAAAGTGCTGGCAGGGATGCTTAGTAAAGCAAGTATTGCGAGTATTAATATGTTCTTTTTCATGGTATTGTGATGTAATTGTATTAACTAATACAAATAACACGCCAAATGTTACCCTTGTAACAGCGGCATATTGCAAATAGTGCCTGTTAATAACGTTGCAGCCTATATATTACAATTAAATGTTGTTTGCTTTAAGATTGACGCGCATTGTATGCCAAATGATACAACACTTTGAAATGCCTTACATTTTAATGATATTGCTGTATATAGATATCACATGAAAACAGAAAAAGAAAAAATGCTTTCGGGCGAGTATTACCTGGCCAATGATGAAACCATTGCCGCCGAGCGCAAGCACTGTAAAGAGTTGCTTAAAAGGCTTAATATCGACGAATATGTAGTAGGCAGCGGTACAGCAGCTGTTTTAAAGGAACTGATACCCAATGCCCCTGCAAGCCTGTATATCGAGCCGCCCTTCCATTGCGATTATGGCTACAACATCACCTGTGGCGAAAACGTATATTTTAACGTAAACTGCGTGGTGCTTGATGTAATGGAGGTGAAACTGGGCAGCAATGTTTTTTGCGCGCCGGGCGTACAGATATATACCGCCACCCATCCTTTAGATGCCGTATTACGCCGCAGTAAAGAGAACGCCAAACCCGTTGTAATTGGCGATGATTGCTGGATAGGGGGCGGGGCGGTAATTTGCCCGGGTGTTACTATTGGTAACCGCTGCGTTATTGGCGCGGGCGCGGTGGTAACCAAAAATATCCCCGACGATTCATTAGCTGTGGGCAACCCCGCGGTGGTTATCCGTAAATTAGAGCATAGCAACGGTTAGGTAACGCATGGTCACAAATCTGTTACACTCGTTTAAAATGTTTAGCTAATAATATTAACTCATAGCTTAATTCCTTAATATTATGTTTTTCTGCAGCGGTTGAAAAATATTGCAGAAATAGTGTTTACTGACTAACTATTAACCATATGAACAAAACTTTAAAATGTGCATTGCTGGCACCGGCATTTGCGGTTGTGGCATTAACGGCCAATGCCCAAACAGCCACTCAGCCTAAACTGATCGAGAAGGTTACCCGCAAGGGTGCCGAACTTGTTATCCCTTACGAGAAATATGTGCTCCCGAACGGATTGACCGTAATTTTAGCCGAAGACCACTCTGACCCACTGGTACATGTAGACATCACGTATCATGTAGGCTCGGCCCGCGAGGAGATCGGTAAATCGGGTTTCGCCCACTTTTTCGAACACATGATGTTCCAGGGGAGCGACCATGTGGCCAACGGCGACCACTTTAAAATAATTACCGAAGCAGGTGGAACCCTAAACGGCTCGACCAATCGCGACCGTACCAATTACTACGAAACCGTCCCTGCAAACCAATTAGAAAAAATGCTTTGGCTGGAGAGCGACCGCATGGGCTTTTTGCTTGATGCCGTAACCCAGCAAAAATTTGAGGTGCAGCGCGCAACGGTAAAGAACGAGCGCGGCCAAAACTATGATAACCGCCCTTACGGTTTAGCCAGCGAGTACACTTCAAAAAACCTTTATCCATACGGCCACCCATACTCGTGGTTAACCATCGGCTACATCGAAGAATTGAACAAAGTGGGTGTAAACGACCTGAAGAACTTCTTTTTACGGTGGTATGGGCCAAATAACGCCACCATTACCATTGGCGGCGACCTAAACGCAAAACAAACCCTGGCATGGGTAAGCAAGTATTTTGGCAGCATCCCGCGCGGGCCGGTTGTTAAAAATGCATCGTTCCCCATGCCGATGCTATCGGCTGACCGGTACGTATCGTACACAGATAATTACGCCAAGCTGCCTTTAATGTCTATCACCTATCCGGGTGTTAAGATCTACGATAAGGACATGTCGGCATTAGATGCCTTGTCAGAGATCATTGGCCAGGGCCGTAACTCTATCTTTTATAAAAACTTTGTAAAAACCCGTAAGGCCGCGCAAGCTTCCATGAATTCGTCAAATACCGAACTGGCGGGCGAGATCAGCATGCGTGTGGTGCCGTTCCCGGGGCAAACCCTGGCCGATGCTAAAAAGCTGGTGGACGAGTCGTTGGCCGAGTTTGAGAAAACCGGTGTAACCGATGATGCCCTTATCCGCTTTAAAGCAAGCGCCGAAGCAAATGCTATCAACGGCTTATCAAGCGTTGCGGGTAAGGTTTCAGAACTGGCACAGGCGCAGTACTTAACCGGCAACCCCAACCAGATAGGCCGCGAACTGGCGGATATCCAGGCGCTTACTAAAGAAGATGTAATGCGTGTTTACAACCAATATATTAAAGGTAAACATGCTGTTATTTTAAGCGTATTGCCAAAAGGTGGTACCATAGCCCCGGTTGCAGCCGATAACTACACCGTTAATACTGCAAATTATAAAGCGCCCGATTATGGCTACAATGGCTTAACCTACAAAAAGGCCACGGATAATTTCGACCGTGCTGCTAAACCTGGGGTCGGCGCAAATCCGGCTATTAAAGTTCCGGTTATCTGGTCGGCAGTTGCACCTAATGGCATCAAGCTTATCGGCACAAAAAACAGCGAGATCCCAACCGTGTCTGTCTACATGTCGATAAAAGGCGGTGGCTTATACGCTGTAAACAACCCTGCAAAGGCTGGTTTGGCCGGTATTGTTGGCCGTATGATGAACGAGGAAACTCAAAAATACACCGCGGAAGAATTTAACTCCGAACTGGATAAGCTGGGCAGCAACATCAACATTAGTGCAAGTGCAGAGGAAATTACTGTAAGCTTATCTTCGTTAACTAAAAACCTGCCTCAAACCATGGTGATGCTGCAGGAGAAATTACTGCACCCCAAATTTACACAGGATCCTTTAGACCGTATTAAAAAACAAACCATCGAAGGCCTTAAACAGGCTAAAACGCAGCCAGCCGGTGTGGCATCAAGCGTTTATAATAAAATACTTTACGGTACCGATAACGTACGCACCTATTCGGTAAGTGGTAACGAAGAAACAGTTGCAGGCATAACCTTAGAGGATGTGCAGGATTACTACGATAAATACTTTACGCCATCGCAAACAGAGATTGTTGTTGTTGGAGATGTAAACGAAGGTACCGCAAGGGGAAACCTGGCCTTCCTGAATGCATGGGCAGATAAAAAGGTTACCATCCCAACCCCGGCAGACGGTAAAACCTTTGATAAAACAACCTTATACCTGGTTGATATCCCGGGTGCTGCACAGTCAGAGATCCGCATTGGCTACCTGGATAAACTGAACTACGATGCAACCGGTGATTATTATAGATTAGGTATTGCCAACTACATTTTGGGCGGCGCTTTCAATAGCCACATCAACCTTAACCTGCGCGAGAAAAAGGGCTGGACCTATGGCGCACGTTCGGGCTTTAACTCAGGTAAATACGGTGGCGATTTCACGGCTTCGGCAGGTGTGCTGGCAACGGCTACAGATAGCTCGGTATACGAATTTATCAAGGAGATAAAGGATTACCAAAAAGCAGGTATTACCCCTGACGAACTGAAATTCACCCAAACATCAATAGGCCAGAGCGATGCCCGAAAGTACGAAACCAATGGGCAAAAAGCGTCGTTCCTGTCGCGCATCCAGGAGTATGATCTGAAGCCAACCTATGTTGACGAGCAAAATAAGATCCTGTCGACCATTACCCCGGCTGAGCTTAATGCGCTATCGGCCAAATACCTGAACACCGATAACATGGTGATACTGGTTGTGGGCGATAAAGCCAGGATACTGCCCGGCCTGCAAAAATTGGGTTACCCCATTGTTGAATTAGACAGCGACGGTAAACCGAAGATGTAATCAGAAACGATTAAATAAAAAGCCCTCTTAACAATGTTGAGAGGGCTTTTTCGTGATTTGATATCTTAACGATATCGCCTAATAATTCTTAATAAATGGTAAATGCGCGTTCTTGTACTGAGCCTTTTTAAGCTGAAGCTTTAGCGCTTTAAAACTTTGCGTGGGCCCTTCAGATGCGAACATGTTCACCAGCCACGCGGGTATATTGCCTCCGGGTTCGGCTGCTATGGTGTATTCTACTTTCACTTCGTTTTTATTCAGGGGGACGATAACCCACTGGCTTAACGAACTTTTTACCCTCACTATACCATCCTTCTCGGGTACCAGGCCAGATGCTACCGGGCCATCCATGGTCACTACCTTGGTTTCTTCGTTTTGCTTGGTTACCAGGTGCGCCACAAAATCGCGGTTCTGGGCGGGCCAGGGCAGGCTTATTTCCGAATAGTAATACAGGTCTGTTGGTGATACCTCCTTAACCAGGTGAATGGATTTGGTATGATAGATCCACTCGGTACGGGTTTTTAAGTCCAGCAAAGCGGCTACCATCTGCGTTAATGTAGATTGGAAATTGCATTCTATCCTTAACGCCTTAAATTTTGAGTTTTCAACCGGGCTGGTGTAAATCTTGATGCCGTCCTTGTCGCTTTTAAGCGTCCATTTGTTTTGGGCGGATGCCGTTGCAAACGTTATGCAAAGCAGCAGTACAGCAAAAAATAACTTTTTAAGCATAGATCTTAAGGGCATTTACCATCAAATTTAATTATCGGGTATTTACCGCGTGTCATACATTCAACACAATTAAAAAATAATTACGCGGTAGCTACCAGTTTGCTGATGCTGCGATAAACATATTCGTTATAAATATGCCTGCGGGCAAACCTGCCCGGCGAATCAGCATTTACCAGCTTAACGTAAACGGCTTTTGGCACGTCAAAGTATTCGTATGTGTTGCCATCGGCAAATTCTACCTTCAACACCTGCGATTTGTACTCAAAATCGGTGATGGCCGATGTAGTGGTTGTCAGCGTATATTCCGCGAACGATTGATTACGCGTTTCGGGGGCAATGCTTACCAAAAAGTGATAAGCTTCGATAATGGTCTTGCTTTTTTCTTCAGCTTCTAGCTTGCTTTCTTCGCTCTCCTGGAATTTATCAGGGTGCCACGCTTTCATTAAACCGCGGTAAGTGCTTTTTAATTCCTGTAGTTCGGCAGCTTCGGTTACGCCTAAAAGTTTCCTGTAATCGACAATTTTTTTCATTGTATTTATGCTAATGTTATTGTCCGAGAAAGCCTTATTCTAAGAAAATAATTTTGCAAAGGTACGCTTTATGCGCCACGTGGCATATACCCGGCTTAATAATTAAAAATAAATGACTTGCAGATGTGCTAAAAACCGTTTAATTTGTATGAGATTTTTATCGTAATAATAAACTTGGCAAATATAGAGGCAGACATTGAGGCGGTTGGGCGAATAGACGCCGTAACTTCGATCCTGGAAGTGGTTTGCCGCACCACCGGGATGGGTTTTGCCGCCGTAGCCCGTGTTACCGATGAAAAATGGATAGCTTGCGCTGTGCGCGACGAGATCAAATTTGGCCTGAAACCCGGCAGCGAGCTGGTTTTAGAAACCACCATTTGTAACGAGATAAGGCAGCATCATAAACCTGTTGTGATAGACCATGTTGCACAGGACGAGAACTTTGCCAACCACCATACCCCGGCCATGTATGGCTTTCAAAGCTATATTTCTATCCCCATTACCTTAAAAAACGGTGAGTTTTTTGGTACGCTTTGCGCCATTGACCCCAGCCCGGCATTACTGAACAACACCAAAACCATCGGCATGTTCAACCTTTTTGCCGATCTGATCTCCTTTCACCTGGATGCGCTTGATAAGTTGGCCCTTACTGAATCGCAGTTATTGGAAGAGCAGGAAACAGCCCAGCTGCGCGACCAGTTCATTGCCATTTTAGGGCACGACCTGCGCAACCCCGTTGGGGCGGTACTTAACGTGGCGCAAATGATGTTACGAATGCCGTTGGACGACAGGATGAAGCGCCTGGCCAATATCCTGCAGGATTCATCGTACCGGATGAAGGCGTTGATCGAAAATATCCTTGATTTTGCCCGTGGCAGGCTTGGCGGCGGTATAGTACTGGAAACTAACGCCGATGAGCCGGTTGACGAAATACTGAACCAGGTTATAACCGAATTGGGGTTGATATGGCCTGATAAAGTGCTTGAAACCCGGTTTGAGCTGAATTGTGCTGTAAACTGCGATGGAAAGCGTATTGCCCAATTGCTGTCGAACCTGCTGGGCAACGCCCTAACACACGGCAAAAAAGATGAGCCCGTTTTAGTAACAGTACGAAGCAACGATGATGAATTTAGCATAGCCGTTACCAACGCCGGCAAGCAAATACCGGATGCCATTCTAAATAAATTATTTCAGCCGTTCTCTCGCGGCGAGGTAACACCAAACCAGCAGGGCCTTGGGCTTGGCCTGTACATAGCGTCAGAAATAGCCCGTGCGCACGGTGGTGCGCTTGGTGTAGAATCGGGTAAACAGGAAACTACGTTTACATTTACCATGCCTGTTAAAGCCTAATCACTTTGCGCTCGTCTGCAACCTGCCTTTCCGACTGAGGTATCTCCCATGACCCGTAGGGGCTACCGCTTTGTAGCCAAAGAAAAAGAAATAATTTTGCTCCGTAGGAGTTACCCTTTATCGATTTTGGTGTAAAGCAATCCACTGTAGCCAACTGTCTGGTAAATGGGTAGCCGCTATGCGGCACAAACCACATTTATCATTATTCTCTACAAAGCGGTAGACCCTATGGGTAATTACTTTATGAATGTGGGTACACGGTAGTCTGCTACGAGTGCTTAATATTGGGCAGGCGCATGCAACGCCACTTATAACTCTCCCCGTAGAAACTGCATCCAGGCATCGGCAAATTGCGTATCGGGCAGCCAGGAAGCGCTTGCATCCGTGCCGGCTTGTGTGGCGGGGTAATAGCTTTCTGTTTTGCTGCTGCCCAGATAGCCGCCCGTTGGCGGTATGGTTTGCATTTTTATTTTGCCGTTTTTTGCGCTGTCGCCAGCAAGGCGTATGGCAATCATCTTGTTAAAAAACATGGCAGCAAGTTGCTGTGTTTTGCCCAACTCGTGTTTCATGCCGGGCTCGCTGGCGTAGCACCATACCGCGCCAAAACGTCGGTTCATTTCATAAATACCTTTTATGGCGTTTGTACGGCTCTCCATATCCTTTTCGCCGGTTAGCAGCAAGCCGGGCACTTCGCGAGCGGCGGCAGGGGCAAGGGCTGAGTAATATATACCGCCCTTGTTCACCACAAAGGCCAGCACCCGCTCGGGTTTCCAGCAAACAAACTCGTAATTAAATTCACCGCCGGCGCTAAAGCCCCATAATAGCAGGGGTGCGTTCTCTAACTCCGGGTGTTTGCTTTGGGTAGCCAAAAAGTTAATGGCATTTATCAGCGCCTGGCCGCTGCCAGCCTTTACATCAATATATTTTTCAATGTCCATATGCTCGTGCTGTTTATCCGTAAAGCGACAGCCTAACAAGGCAAGGTTATTTTTTCGGGCAAGGTTCTGCCAAAAGGCATCCTGAACCATATCGCGGCCATCGCCGTTTGAGCCGGGCATCAGCACCAAAATACCTTTAAGGGTAATGCTATCGGCATACCATAAGCGAAACTCGGCCTTGTCAAAATTCTTACCGGGAGGTATGGATGTTTCCAGCACTTTTTTCTGTGCAAAAAGTGCTGTTACAATAACGTTGAGCAGTATCAGCAGGATGTATTTTTTCATCAGCATAAACTTATCGTGTTTAAATCAAATGTATAAAACATTTTTTACTACTATAAGTTGTACAATGGCGGTAGCCTTTACTATAAATGTATGCCATATTTCGTAAAATGAAATATTCTTAAAAGTGATATTAATAAGGTAGTTTAGTACGTAAATACTGTGGCTGGCCAAAACCAAATGGAAGAAACTTTAGATCCTTATATTAAAATTGCCCAATACGAACAGCGAGAAAAGGAGATGCAAAGCCGGTTGGACGAACTTGCCGATTTTGTAGAGAACGCCTCGATGCCATTGCACCGTGTAAATGGCAAGGGTATTATCATATGGGCCAACCAGGCCGAGCTTGATTACCTGGGTTATGATAAAGAAGAATACGTAGGGTATCCTATAAGTAATTTTCACGCCGACGAGCATGTTATAAACGATATTTTAAACCGCTTAACCCTAAACGAAACCTTACAGGATTACCCGGCACGGCTAAAATGTAAAGATGGCAGCTTTAAGCACGCTGTTATCAGTTCCAGCGTTTTGCGCAAGGATGGCGAGTTTATACACACACGTTGCTTCACCAGGGATATTACCGAAATTAGAAAAGAGCAGGAAGATAAAGAAGCCCTGATATTTGAACTGGAACAAAACGAGGCCAGGCTGCGCATGGTTGTTGCATCTACAAAATTGGGTACCTGGGATTATCACCCAAAAACCGGCAAGCTATTCTGGAGCGATGAATGTAAAAATATATATGGCCGGCCCCTGAACCGGGAGGTTGATTTTGAGATCTACGAAAAACAGCTGCACCCGGAGGATAAGGACTGGGTACTGGAAAAGATCCAGCAAGCCATGGACCCCGCCGGCGATGGCCAATACGATATTACGCTGCGTATCATCCGATTTGATGACAGCAGGATACGTTGGATAAGGGCGCAGGGAAAAGTGTATTTTTCCGCCGATTTGCAGGCCGAGCGATTTATTGGGACCGTAGTTGATATTACGGATAACAGGCTGGCAGCAGAGCGGGCCGCTAAACTGGCCGCAATTATCGATTCGTCTGACGATGCTATAATCAGTAAAACCCTCGACGGTATAATTACCAGTTGGAACAATTCGGCAGAACGTACCTTTGGTTACACAGCCGATGAAATTATCGGGCGATCTGTTTTAACGCTGATACCGGATGATCGTTTGGAGGAAGAACCGATGATACTTTCACGATTAAGAAGAGGAGAGCGGGTAGAACATTTTGAGACTGTACGCATCACCAAGGATAGAAGGTTACTAAATGTTTCTTTAACCATTTCGCCGCTTAAAGATCCGCAAGGGAATATTATCGGCCTGTCAAAAATTGCCCGAGATATTACCGATAAAAAGCAGGAAGATCTGCGGAAAAATGATTTTATAGCGATGGTGAGCCACGAGTTGAAAACACCGCTTACAGCTATACAATCGTACATACAGATATTGCTGGCTAAGGAGAAGAAGGAAAGCGACAGCTTTAAAATAAACGCTTTGACCAGGGCCGAGGTGCAAGCCAAAAAAATGACTTCGATGATCCAGGATTTCCTGAGCCTGGCCAGGCTGGAGGACGGGAAAATCCAGCTGAATAAAGAGCGCTTTGAACTACATCCACTAATGGAGGAAATTGCCGGCGACGCCTTGTTTTTAACCACTAACCATACCGTTAAGCTGCATGACTGCGAAGATATTTTAATTGATGCCGACAGGGATAAAATAGGGCAGGTGCTGTTAAACCTGCTGAGTAATGCCATAAAATACTCGCCAAAGGGCGGAACCATTATTATGGGATGCGAAAAAGCCGATAGCAAAGTAACAATTTTTGTAAAGGATGAAGGTGTAGGTATAGGATTGGACGACCAGAAAAAACTGTTCGATAAATTTTATCGTGTACGGAACGAAACGGTAAAAACCATTTCGGGCTTTGGGATAGGGCTTTACCTGGTTTCAGAAATTTTGCGCTACCATAAAAGTAAAATAGAGGTAGAAAGCAAGGAAGGTGTGGGCGCTAAATTTTTCTTCGGACTTGATATGCAAAACCCGCGCTAATCCTGCACAGGGATAGTGAACCAAAAGGTGCTGCCTTTGCCAGCCTCGCTGTTAACACCTATTTTACCGCCATGGCGTTCAACTATTTCGGCCGATATATACAGGCCCAAACCAAGCCCTGAATACTGCAGGCCGGTAGAATCTACCCGGTAATAGCGCTCGAACAGGTGCGGTATTTTATCGTACGATATTCCCTCTCCAAAATCCTGAACGGATATTTTAACAGATCTGCTTCGCTTGATAATATCTATCATAATGGTTTTAGATAACGGGGCATACTTCACCGCGTTATTTACCAGGTTAACCACCACCTGCTCTATTTTACCGCGGTCGGCATGTATTTTAACATCAACATCGCCGGTTAATACCAGGTGATGATCGCCCGCCAGCCGGATATGGTCGCAGCTCTCGTTGATCATTTCACTAACCTTAAACTCGCTTTTATTAAGCGCCAACTGGCCCGCGGTTATTTTAGATACGTTTAGCAAGCTTTCTATCAGGTGCTGCATTTTAATTAAGCTGGTATTAGCCTTCTCAATAAATACGGTTACCTTTTCGGGGTTACTATTGGTTTTTATCAATTTATCCAATATCTGAATAGATGCCTTTAAGGATGTCATGGGTGTTTTAAGCTCGTGGCTGGCTACACTTATAAAATCATCTTTTTGTTGCTGCAGGCGCTTAAATTCGGTAATATCCAGTACAGTGCCCAGCATACGTATAGGTTTGCCCGCGTTATCATGGTAAATTTTTGCCTGCGTGCGTATCCAGTGTACAGATTCATCGGGATGTATGATGCGGGCCTCATAAAACAACTTACCGGTTTTAAGGGCTTCTTCATGCGCCTGCATACGTTGCGGGCGGTCGTCGGTATAAAACATATTTGCCAGTTTTTTCCGGGATACTGCGGTATTAAATCCAAATATAGCATTGAACCTTTCAGAGGTTACCATTTTTTCGTTGGTCATATCCAGGTCAAAGGTGCCTATTTCGGCAGCCTCAATAGCCAGCCTGCCACGTTCCTCAATATCTTCAATGCTGCGGCGGGCCATTACCTTATCGGTAACTTCAATAGCAATAACCATAATGGTATTTATGGTGCCGTCGAAATGTAAAACAGGTTCATAAACAAAATCAACAAACACCATTTCGGGCTTGCCGTTGCGTACCAGCATAAGTTCGTGCTCCCTTGCAGAAAACGCCACACCCGAAGTGATAACGTTATTCATAATAGGCGCGTACAGGTCAGCAGCTTCGGGTACAGCCTCCCAAATGGTACGGCTTTCCATATGTTTACGCTTCTTGCCAACCAGTTCCAGGTACGAGTCGTTCACTACCTCTATCGTCAGGTCTCCGGCACGAATGATACAGATCCCTACAGGCGCCTGCCTCACCAGGTTATACAACGTCATCTCACTTTCTTCAACCGATTGCCGGGCACGTTCCAGCTCGGTAACATCGGTATTAAAAGCGGCCACGCCATATACCTTGCCATTGGCATCGCGCATTGGCTGGTAGGTAAATTTGTAGTAAAAGGTTTGCAGCTTACCGGCTATCAGCAGGTCTACCCGTTCGGCATCACTGTGAAAAGGCTTCCCGGTGCGGTACACGCCTTGCAGGTAACCCAGAAAAGGCTGGTCTTCCAACTCGGGCAGGGCCTCAAAAAAAGGTTTGCCTATTACCGATGTATCCCTGTCCCAGGCCTTTAGGGTAGCGTTATTGGCTACCGAGATGATCATGTCATCGCCGGTGCATACATAAACAGGAAAAGGTGATATTTCAACAATATCGCGGAATGTGCTTTCTGTAGGCTCCAAAAGAATAACGTGTTGTACTAATTAAATAAATTACCCTGTTCAAAAATAAAAAACTTTCCCATTCGTGGAAGATGCACCGCTGTAAATTATTTTATAAATGATAATAAGCCGGTATTGTTTTAAGCGCCCAAAAAATACATTTATTTATCGCGTTTAAAAACTATTTGATGCCAGAATGTATTATACGTTAATTACGTATATACAGGTAACACCCTGTAATTAATAGCTTAACCTTAATAGCCGATATATTGAAATTTTTACCTTACCAGTTGCTTATAGTGGTTTTTGCAATAGCGTTGTGTTTCCCTACCGCTACCATTGCACAAACCGCCCAGGATGCCGATAAGTTAATTATCGACACCGTACCCAAACCCAAGCCGCGCCGCGCACGGACGCCATTTTTTGGCACCGTACCACCCGAAACCAAACGCTTTGGCCGCGCAGCAGCCGAGTGGGGCCTTGCACAGGCCATACCCTTTAGTTACGGCAAATTTATAGCCCATGCACCTTACTCTAATGTAACCGGAGCTACCATTTGGCGTAACCTGAACCCCGGCAGTTGGCAATGGGATAAAGATATTTTCCGTACCAACCAGTTTGGGCACCCATACCAGGGCAGTTTATATTTTAGCTCGTTCCGTAGTAATGGTTATAGTTTCTGGCAATCTGCGCCGGCGGCTGTTGCCGGCAGCTACTTTTGGGAAACCTTCGGCGAGAACGAACACCCATCGCCCAATGATTTTATAAACACCAGCTTTGGTGGGATAGTATTGGGCGAGATGAGTTATCGCCTGTCAAACAAAATAGTAAATAACCGGCACCGTGGGTTTGGCCGGCAAATGGAAGAAATAGCCGCCTTTTTAGCAAACCCCATGAATGGCCTTAACCGCCTGCTTGACGGCAAATGGGGCAGGGTTTACGGCAACCCAAAAGACAGGGACTCCACCCAAGTATCGGCAGAGTTTGACCTGGGGGCGCGCACATTTAACAGCATTACCGGTACTATTGGCGGCAATGGCAAAACCGTACCCTTTGTCCGCGCCAAACTGATATATGGTAACCGCTATAAGGATTACCGTACACCTTTCAGTAATATTTATATCAACATTGAGGCAGGCAAGGATGACAGCTCTATTGTTAACCTTGTAAGCGTGTATGGTTCATTGGCCGGGTGGGAGCTGCGTTCTAATAAAGACCTAAAACATCTGGCCATACTAAGCGCCAATTACGACTACATAAGCAACGAAGCCTTTTTTTATGGTGCGCAAAGCGTAAAGCTAAACCTGTTTTCGCAGTACGATGTAAGCAAAAAAGTAAAGTTTAACACCAATATAGGTACAGGCCCGGTGCTGTTGGCCGCTGTGCCGAACACCTACAACTCCAACGGGCGCAATTATGATTATACGTCGGGATTTAGCATTAATGGCGGTGCCGGAATAAATGTAAAAGACAAATTTTTTGCCGGGTTTGATTACCGGGGCGGGGCGCTTTACACCATTAACGGTAATAAATCGCATTACTTTTTACATACCGCCACTACCGAGGTACGCTACGCCTGGTCAAAAAAACTGTCTGTAGCGGCCGAGTCGGGTTATTTCTTTTTGCGCGGTAAATATGACGAGCACCCCGATGTAAACAAGCGGTACCCGTATGTGAGGCTATCCACCCGCTATAGTGTTGATTTTTAATAGTATTACAGTATAGTGCAGTACACAGCGTAGCTCATTATCAGTTAGTTTTAGTCTGTTAAAATTACAATAGTGAGAAAAATTTACCTGTTGTGCACTTTACTTCTGCTTGTATCGGGCTGGGCATGCAAAAAAGAAACCGCCCCCAAAACTCCGTATGAAATAAGCCTGCAGGTGTGGACTGATTTTAAAAGCAGCGCCCACAATAATTACACTTACAATACCTATAAACTGATAACCAGGGATAACCATTTTGGCAGCGAGAAAACAAAAATAACGGTTGAAAACGGAATCGTAACCAAACGCGATTTCGGTTTTTATAAGGCAGATGCAACAACCAGTTCGGGTATCAGTGATGTGGTAACGCGCGAATGGCATGAAGATGCCACCACCCTTGGCTCGCATACCATTGAAGGCGCCGAACTGATCACCATGGATGACATTTACGCAAAAGCCAAAATATGGCTGGCCATGGATGCAAATCAAAACATCATTTACTTTGAAACGAAGAACGGCGGCATTATTTCTAATGCGGGCTACCAGCCTAAAGATTGCACCGGCGATTGTATGGTAGCCATCAGCATAAGCTCGGTTGCAAAGTTGTAAGTTTATATCCCGTAATGCTCAATTACATCATCGGGTACTTTTACACCACGGCCGCTGGCCATATCAATCATCACGTAATCAAAATAACCATCGCAGCAAACTTTGTTGGTGGCTTTGTTGGTTAGAGTGAAGGCCACGCGGCAACCTTTATCGTTAATGGTTTCGATGCCTGTTTTTACAATGAAGTAGTCGCCCATGGTAAGGGCGCGTTTGTAGTCGACATGCGCGGTGCGTACCACCCAGCCAAAACCACGTTCCATAAACTTTTCCATTGCCATGCCATAGCAGCGCTCCATCTGGTCGTAGCGGGCAGCCAGCACATAGTCAAAATACTTGCTGTTATGCACATGCTGAAACATGTCTATATCATCGGGGCGTACCCGCAGTTCGGTTTCAAAGGTGGAGTAGGTGCTCATTGGTTGTAATAAGTTGTAAAGGTTGGAAAAGTTTTAATGGATTAAAAGTATTCAAAACGTAAGTATCGAGTCTTTACGTTTCCACCATTGTTCACCATGTCATTGCGCGGAGCTTAGCGACAAATCAATCGTTTAAGCTGATTATTTATACAAATTATACAATTGCCTTAAAACATTGCTTCGTCCCTGCAATTACGAGCGCAACTATTACACCAACGTCTTCTTCCACTTACCTTTCTTAAACAAAATGTAGGCGGCTATGGTTAAGCCAATTTCGGCAACGGGGATGGCAATGAACACGCCGGTTGGCCCCATTTCAAAATATTTAGCCAATAAATAAGCAAAGGGGATCTGGAAGAGCCAGAAAGTGAACAGGTTTATTTTGGTTGGCGTCCAGGTATCGCCCGCGCCGTTAAAGGCACTGGTGAAAACCATCCCCATTCCAAAAATGATAAAGCCCCCGCTTAAAATTTGCAACGACCGGGTGGCTACTTTTTTTACGCCATCATCCTCGGTGAAAAACGCCGCGAACCAGTGCCCGCAGGTTAAAAACAATACACTCACTACACCCAAAAACACAACGGTATATTTGATGGTCTGGAAAACCGATTGCTCCGCCCTGTCTACCCGGCCCGCACCAAGGTTTTGCCCAACCAGTGTGGCAGCGGCGTTACTAAGGCCCCATGCAGGCAGCAAAAAGAACATCATTAACCGCAGCGAGGTTTGGTAACCTGCCGAGCCTTCATCGCCGCCTGTAGTGGCTACCAGCTGCGCCAAAAAGATCCAGCTGCAGCTGGCAATTACAAACTGCAGGATGCCCGGTGCCGCTACTTTAATGATGGCTTTTATCTGCGTCCACTCGGGGATAAAGTAGCTTAAACGTACTTTTAATGCGTTTTTATTGTTGAACAGGTTATAAACCTGGTACGATACCCCTAAACCACGGCCGATGGTGGTAGCAATAGCCGCACCCGTTAACCCGAACGCTGGGATAGGCCCAAGTCCCCTGATGAAGATGGGGCATAAAATAATGTTGGCGATATTGGCTATCCACAGGCTGCGCATAGCAATGGCTGCATTACCCGCCCCTCTGAAGATACCGTTTATTAAAAACAGCAGCACGATAATAAGGCTGCCACCCATCATGATGCGCACGAACGGTGTACCATGGTCTGCCGTTTCTGTTGATGCACCCATGATCAAAAGCAGGTCGCGGGCATGCAGCAATCCAAAAACGCTGATAATCACATTTATAATTACGGCTATTACAATAGTTTGCATCCCGGCTTTTGAAGCTGCTTCGGGATTTTTTTCGCCAATGCGGCGGGCAACAACTGCTGTTGCGGCCATGCTTAAGCCAATGGCTAACGAATATATTACGGTTAGTACAGACTCGGTTAAACCTACGGTTTGGATAGCGTGGCTACTGTTCTCTAAATGGCCTACAAAATACAGGTCGACCAATGCGAAAACAGATTCCATGGCCATCTCCAGCATCATGGGGATAGCTAATAAAACAATAGCCCTTTTTATGCTGATGGCGGTCAGGTCAACCTGCTCACCTTTTAACGATTGCTTTAAAACGCTGAAGAATGAATATGCTTTGCCCCTGGGCTTGATAACTTGCGACATATGGGTTTATTATGGTGTTGCTAATATACATTGCCTTACGGCGTATTTTATTAAAATGTTACTGATACAAAGTTATGTTATAGGTTTATGCCCGACGCAGTGTAATAATGACTAATGCAGGGGCTAATTGCGACATGATTGAATATAATCGGCTAAAACGCAAGACTAACACACCCCTAAGCCCTCTCGAGAGGGGAACCGAAAACCACTCGCCATTTACCTCAATCAACCGCTTGCCAATCACTTAAAAATCATTTTTACTTTTCAATTAAAACCGTATCTTTGCGCCACAATTAATTAAATATTCACGCTTTAATATTATTCACGTAATGTATTTAGGTAAAGAAGCAAAGGCAGAGATCTTTGCAAAACATGGTAAAGCAGTTACTGATACAGGTTCAACCGAAGGTCAGGTAGCGTTATTCACTTACCGCATCGCGCATTTAACCGGTCACCTGAAAAAGAACAAACATGATTTTTCAACCCAGTTATCGCTACAAAAATTAGTAGGTAAACGCCGCGGTTTGTTGGCATACCTGTTCAAAAAAGACATTGAAAGATATCGTGCTATCATCAAAGCTTTACAGCTTAGGGATATTATCAAATAACTTTTCTTATTTTTTAAAAAAAAGCCGTCCGCATATGCAGGATGGCTTTTTTACTTTTGCAACAAATATACACACACATAAAAAAACCGGTGCGCTCCGAAAGATGAAAAGCGTACCACAAAACAAACAAGATGAGTTTAAACGTAATTAAAAAGGTTATTGATTTAGGTGACGGCCGCACCATTGAGATCGAAACCGGTAAACTGGCCAAACAAGCCGATGGCTCAGTAGTAATTAAGATGGGCGACACCATGTTACTGGCTACTGTAGTATCGTCACTGGAAGCGAAAGAGGGAGTTGATTTTTTACCCCTTTCTGTTGATTATCAGGAAAAATACGCATCCACCGGTCGTATACCGGGTGGTTTTTTACGTCGCGAGGCACGTTTATCAGACTACGAGGTTTTGATCTCGCGTTTGGTTGACCGCGCATTGCGCCCAATGTTCCCCGAAGATTATCACGCTGATACCCAGGTAATGATATCGTTGATATCTGCCGATAAAGATATTATGCCTGATTGCCTTGCAGGTTTAGCTGCATCTGCAGCGTTAGCTTGTTCTGATATCCCTTTTAACGGGCCGATATCTGAAGTACGTGTAGCTAAAGTTGATGGCCAGCTGATCATTAACCCAACTTTAAGCCAGCTTAAAACAGCAACTTTAGAGTTTATAGTTGCAGGTAGCGAGCATGATATTAACATGGTTGAAGGTGAAAGCGCCGAAATACAGGAAGCTGAGCTTGTTGAAGCCATTAAATTTGCACACACTGCTATTAAAGTACAATGTTTAGCTCAGAAGGAATTAACTGCCGAGCTTAACAAAACCGTTAAGCGCGTTTACAGCCACGAGCACAGCAACGAGGAGCTTAAGAAAGCTATCTACGCTGCTACTTACGACCAGGTTTACGCTATTGCCGGCGCTGCTTCTGCTAAAGACGAGCGTTCTGCAAGCTTTAAAGCGGTACGTGACGCCTACATCGCTACTTTAGGCGAGATAGACGACATCACAAAATCGTTAGCTAAAAAATACTACCACGATGTAGAGTACGATGCTATCCGTAACCTTGTGTTAGACGAGGGCAAACGTTTAGATGGCCGTAGCACTACCCAGATCCGCCCGATATGGAGCGAAGTTGGTTACCTGCCATCTGCTCACGGTTCTGCCGTGTTTACCCGTGGCGAAACACAATCATTAACCACCGTTACCTTAGGCGCTAAGGATGATGAGCAAATGATTGATGGCGCGTTCATCAATGGTTACCAAAAATTCCTGTTACACTACAATTTCCCTGGTTTCTCAACCGGTGAGGTTCGCCCTAACAGGGGTGCAGGCCGTCGCGAGATAGGTCACGGTAACCTGGCTATGCGTTCGTTGAAACGTGTTTTACCCGCCGAAGACCAAAATCCTTACACTATCCGTATCGTTTCTGACATCCTTGAATCAAACGGTTCATCATCAATGGCTACGGTTTGTGCCGGTACATTGGCTTTGATGGATGCCGGTATCAAGATCAGTAACCCGGTATCTGGTATCGCGATGGGGTTGATCACCAACGAAATGGGTACTAAATATGCTATTCTTTCGGATATCCTTGGTGATGAAGATCACTTAGGTGATATGGACTTTAAGGTGACAGGTACTAAAAACGGTATTGTTGCTGTACAAATGGACTTAAAGATAAACGGTTTATCGTACGAAGTTTTAACAAACGCGTTAAACCAGGCGAAAGAAGGCCGTTTACACATCCTGGGCGAAATGGCCAAAACTATGACCGAACCACGTGAGGACTACAAACCACACGCTCCGCGTATTGTAATGATCAAGATAGATAAAGAATTTATTGGCGCGGTTATAGGGCCCGGGGGTAAAATTATCCAGGAAATGCAGCGCGAAACAGGTGCTACCATCTCTATCGAGGAAAAAGACAACCAGGGCTTTGTACAGGTATTTGCCGATAACAAAGCGGCCATTGATGCAGCCTTGGGCCGTATCCGCGCTATTGCTTCTAAACCGGAAGTTGGCGAGATCTACGAAGGTAAAGTAAAATCAATTATGCCGTTTGGTGCATTTGTTGAAATTATGCCGGGTAAAGATGGCTTGTTACACATATCTGAAATTGATCACCGCAGAATTGAGACCATGGATGGTATCTTTAATGTAGGCGACGAAGTACGTGTAAAACTGCTTGATGTTGATAAACAAGGTAAATTAAAACTTTCGCGCAAGGCTTTATTGCCACGCCCGGAAAGTAACAGGCCTGCTGATAATAATTAACCAGGCCGAATTTATAGCGCAAAACCCTCTTTTGGAGGGTTTTGCTTTTTTAATAAAAAAAGTTTTTAAAATAAAAACAAAACTTAAACCTTAGTTGTTAGTTTTAGTTAAGTATAGTTATATCAAAAAACATAAAGCCGATCCCTTTATTGCAAAATGACATCTACTACTAATGATCCTTTAGATTTTCTCAATAATTCAGCTGGGGTGCAGGGTGGTGCACAAACCGACCTGATCCAGAAATTATTGTACGAAATTATTAGGGTAAAAGAACTTATTACTTACTACGAATCTATCCCGAATGGGGCAGGGCAGCTTGGCTCATCTATTTTAACAGAGCTTGTTACCGAGGCTTACAATTCCCTGGTAAATTACGATACGGTATTAATGAAAAAGTACTACGACCTGTTGCTAAACTGCGACTAAGCAATTAGTGTCCTGATAGCTATCGGGATATTGAATAAGTTATCTTGTGATTTTCACCTTTCACCTAAAACTTTCTCGCGCAACTCCCTCGAAATTTCTTCTGTCACTTTTATAATATCATCAGCAACCTGGGTGTTGTTCTGGATTATTTTATCGGCTTGATCGCGGTAGGGTAGTAAATGCTCTTTATAAGCCGGCACAACGTGGTTTACCCATTTGTAGTATGCATCTTCGTTAGAGTAGCCGCGTTCTTCCAGGTCGCGCTTTAGGCGGCGCTGCAGGGCTATGTGCTCGTCGGCTTCAATAAATATGGTCATATCAAGTACGTCCTTAATTTTGCCAAAGTGCATAATAAAAAGGCCTTCAACAATAATAATGGGGGCGGGCTTTATCTCCAGCATTTTGGGGATAGCGTCCGGGTTGTTAAAAGTGTACTCCTGCTTCATGAACGATTCGTTGTTCAGCAGCTTAAAAATATCGCTCTCAAAATGGTCGTGGTCTATTGTCGATGGCAGGTCGAAGTTATACTCCTTGTTTTCCTCTTTTGTCATGGTATGGCCTACGGGGAAGTAGTAATCATCCTGCGATACCAAACATACCTCGTCGGCGCTAAAGTGCTCCAGGAAGCATTTTAAGAAGAAAGTTTTGCCAGATCCGCTTCCGCCGGCAACACCAATTACATAAGGTTTATTCATTAGGTGTACCGTAGCTGATATTTACCTGAAAACGTTTATCTAATGCGCCTAATGCTTCAGCAACATTTTTGGTCATTACAATTATAGCATCGCGGGTAGACTGACTATCTGTAAAGCGGCCAACCACTTTGGCAAATGTAGTACGGTTGTTCATAGGGTTTGTGATACGCATAACCGTACCTATAGGGGCTGTGCGGTGTAATATTAATTTTTTGTTCGGGTCAAGGCTGGTATCGTCTATCCAGGTAGCCACGCCTTTCTCGTTCTTTTCGAACAGGCCGTAACGGTTTGCAGGTAAATGGCGGTCAAGGCTGTCAGGCGCAACATAGGTCGAATCCCGTTTAACGGTATCAGGCGTCGAATTTATAGTTGGCGGCGGTGGGGTTACAGGCTCGCCGTTTGGTACCAACAGAACCTGCCCGGCAGATAGATTGCTTGATTTGAGGTTGTTTAACAACGTTAAAGCCTCAACAGTAGTGTTAAACCGTTTAGCAATGGCATAAAGCGTTTCGTGTGCCGATACTTTGTACTGCTGCGAGGTTGATGTGGCGGCGGGTGTAGTTGGCGCAGGTTTTTGTTCGGTGGTTTGCACCGGCTGCTTTTGTGTTACTACTGCGGGGGGCTGGGTTTTAACGGGCGCCCCGGCTGCAGGTTTTGTTTGTGGCTGTGTTACCGGCGGCTCAACAGCAGGAGTAGATTTTACCGTTTCAACGATCGACCGTTCGGTAGGTACTTTAATAATATGGCCAATTTGCAAAGCGGCATTGTTATTAAACTGCTGGATAACCTTAGGGCTTACACCGTACTTACGGCCCAACGAGTAGTAATTATCTTTAGGGTCGAGTTTATGTAGGATCACTTTTTTGCCATTAAGGTTTTCAACACCAACAGAATCGGGCGGTGCCGATGCAAATAGGGTGGTAGTTAAGCCAAGCAAAATAGCGGATAGTAATAGTATTTTAAATTTCATAATAAATTCTTATTCAGTAATTTATAGTTTTAAAACCTTTATTTCGGTCCTGTTTTTTATATAAATCAAAGCGTTTTTATGTAATACAAACGCCTCGGGTTGTAATTTTTGTATATCCTGGTTCAATAAATCGTGGTAAACCACATTACTGCCATCCATTATATACAGGTGCTGTTGTAAAGCCCCGTTTTTAAAAGTGTGCAAAGATACAATTCTGTAACTATTATGGTTTAGGTAATGCACCATATTTCCGTACGGCTCTTCAGGCAAAGTGCCGGGGATAAGCTGTGCGGCGGGTATCATCTCAGGTATGACTATGTAATTATCTAAAGGTTTATCCAACGTGGTGTTATAAGGCCTTATGGTTTGGCCGCTAAGCACATCAATCAACAATAATTTTTTTGGCTGGATGCCGGGATTGTACGCCACCGGGCCATTGGTTGACAGATGGTTGAACGCCAAACTATAATTACTCCAAAGTTCTGTCGAGGTGGTTGCATCAACGGCGATAATGCTTTTATGCTCAGGACTTGTTTCGTGCTTGTAGTAATGCAAGAGTAGTACGCCGTTGTATATGTTCTCTATGCCGGTAAGCCAGCGTTCGGGCAGGGTAAGGGAGGTGAAATAAACCTGGCCGCTTGCAAGGTTAACGGCTGCGAAGCTGGTTTGCCGGTCTTTCTCGTTGCGGATCTCGATGCACATTATATCGGTTTCCCCGTCAATTTGCAGCCGCCAAACGGCGCCGTTAAGGGTTTGGGATACGAATGGTTGTAGCATTGTCATTTAGTGTGCAAATATGGCTATTTATATCAAAACCCTTTAACTTTGATAAACAATGCCAACATACAGGCTGTTATCACAACAAAACAATAAATATTATGGATGCCGAAAAAATAAGCTTAGAAGAAAAAAAAGTTAAACCCGTAGTAGACCATCTGAACGACCTGCTTGCAAACTATCATATCCATTATCAAAAACTGCGCGGGTGCCACTGGAATGTTAAAGGCAAAAGTTTTTTTACCCTGCATGTAAAATTCGAGGAGCTATACACCGCGGCCCTTACTACCATAGACGAGTTAGCCGAACGGATATTGACACTTGGCAAACCGCCATACAGTACCTTTAACGATTACATCACCACATCAACCTTAAAAGAAGTTAACACCATTGGTATGAAAGATACCGATATGGTAAAGGCCCTGATAAAGGATATGGCCGCCCTTATTGAAATGGAGCGCCAGATACTTGACATTACCGCCGATGCGGGCGACGACGGCACCAACGATATGGTGAACCGCTTTATGCAGTTTAAAGAAAAGAACACCTGGATGCTGCGCTCGTTTGTAAATGAGGATTGAGGCAACCGAAGCCCCCCCAACCCCCTGAAGGGGAAGTTTTTGAAAAGCATAAAGCCCGCCTATAATTCTATAGACGGGCTTTATCTTGTATCCAATTTCTACTCCCCCTTTAGGGGGTTGGGGGGCTCTTAAAAGCGGTATCCCAAAGTTAAGTAACCATTGTTATTGCTGTTTCGTAACGCTGCCGAAGGGCTTGTGCTGCCAATATCATATGGGAATATATTTTGCCTGCCGGTAGAGTGGGCGTAAGTAGCATCTATATAATAGCTGCCAAAACGCAGGCCGATACCGCCGCTGGTTGTTTTAATATCGCTGCCGTTTTCTTTACGGGCATCACCTTGTATGCCGTACCCGCCGCGCAGCAGGAAGAAACTGGTTAATCGTGCTTCGGCGCCAATATGCGCGTTGATTGCCGATTTGTACAGACTTTTTATCTCGCCGTTATCCCTGTAATCAGCATCATAATCAGGGTTGCTGCCCAGGTGGGCGCTGCTGTAATCAACATACTCCACATCGCCGGTAATAAAACCAAAATGCTTGATAAATACGGCCGCGCCGCCGGCTATTTTTAATGGCGTGCGTAAATTATAATTCAGCCTGTAATCGTCCGATTCGTTATCGTTTTGGGCATTGCTGCCTACTTTTGAAGAAAGGCCCTCGTAGTAAATATCATCGATGTTATAAAAAGTAGGAGAGGTAAACACCGCGCCTAAACGTACGGCTTCGGTTGGTTTGTAAATAACCCCCAGCCTGGCGCTAAAGCCGGTGCCTTTAGTTATCTGGTTTTGCGAATATGCCGAACTAAAGTTGCGATCGGTAGGTGTACCAGGTGCCGGGCCTTCTAATACCGACAGCGTACCATCTTCATAAAAAGTACCGTACGAGTTGTAGTTGATATCGGTAAAGCTTAATCCTAAACCTAAATAAAGTTTGTTGCTGTAATTGCCACCTATAGAAAAATCGATACCCGATTGGCCGCCGGTACGGTTTATAATGGCTTCTTGCGTGGTTGGGCCAACGTTGTTCGCGCCGTACCCGGATGTATATGTATCTATTAATTGTTGATCATACGCCCAGCCAGCCAGCGATCCTTCGTCGATACCGAAATCGTTTGCCTGCGATGCGAAATAACTATTGATAGAATTGGTGCTATTAGAACCTTTGTAGCGGATGTTTTGATTGAAATCGCTTACACGGCTAAAGGCTACACCATAGTTAACGCTTAACCAGCCTTTATTTTTATCGGCACCGGCAGGTTTGGTTAACTGGTTGTAAATAACAAGGCCAGCATGGTTTAAATTACCGCTGTTGCGCGATGCAGTGCCCGCCTGCCCAAAATAAGTAGACTTTGATCTGGAAGCATCATACTCGGGCGTGATGCTAAACTCCGACCGGGTAAAAAATCCTAAACCGGCAGGGTTACCGCTTATATTGCTCAGATCGCCGCCAACTGCGGTACCCGCGTTACCAACCGCTTTTATACGCGAGGTAGACCCTGTTGTAGTTTGCGAGAACCTGATGGCATCCTGCGAATACTGGGCAAAACTATTTTGGGTAAATGCTACTATAGCAATTACACTTAGTATATATTTTATCTTCATAAATTTTAGGATTTTTAAATTAGTTCCTTACCGGCCTGCCGCCACCACCGCCACCGCCTGAACTGGAACCGCCGCCGCTGCTGCTTCTGCCGCCGCCGCTGTTGTTATTGCTTGATGGTGCCGAACGCTCAACACTTGGCTGATAGGTTGGCCTGTCGGTACGTACTCCACGTGTAGCACGGGTATCGCCATAAACAGGCCTGCCGCCGGTTTGCCCATTGCTAACACCGCGCGAACCCCTGTTTGGAATATAACCTATACCACTGTTGCGGCCGCCATAAGCGGTACGCCCTGTATTGCCGAATGAACTGCCAGGGCTTCCGTTGCCTCTGTAAGGGCGCGCGTTGCCGCGGTTGTAAGCAGAATATACACCCCAGTATGGCGAGCCGCCATAGCCAATGCCCCAGTAGGAGTATGGAGAATAACCATAGCCGTAACCGTATCCATAACCACCCCATGGGTAACCATATCCATAACCGCCATAGCCAAAACCACCACCGTAGCCAAAGCCACCGCCGTAACCAAAACCACCATAGCCGTAGCCACCGTAACCAAAGCCCAGGCCAATGCTAAAAGCGCTGCCATAGCCGTAACCGTAAGGCGAGTAGCCGTAGTATAAATTATCGTAATATCCAAAAGGCGAGTAATAGCTGAAACGGTTTATGCGCGATGAGTAATCATCGTAGTAAAAATAATCGTCTTCGTCGCTGTCCTGGTCGTCGGCCTCCTGGTTGTATTCGTCATTTCTGGTAATATATACAGGTTCTTCGGCCGCGGTCGCGTGCGAGAAGTAAACGTCATCGTCGTTTTTAGAGGTAGATGCGGTTTTGTTAACGGAGCAGGAACTCAGCGCTACAGCGCCGATCAAAATCATTCCCTTAATAAGGTCCCTTTTCATTTGTTTTGTAAGGATGTAAAGTTCAAGGTCAAATAAACGTATAAATTTATAAATTTGGGCGTTATTAATTTTAATAACAAAGTCAATTTCTATTCCAAAAATCAATATATGAGCAAAGGTGTTATTAGTAAAGACGAAGATTATTCGCAATGGTTTAACGACTTAATAATTAAATCTGACATGGCCGAATATTCGCCTGTCAGGGGGTGTATGATCATTAAACCTTATGGGTACTCTATCTGGGAAAAAATACAGGCGGTGCTCGATAAAATGTTTAAAGAAACAGGCCACCAAAACGCTTACTTTCCGTTGCTTATACCAAAATCCTTCTTCTCTAAAGAAGCCAGCCATGTGGAGGGCTTCGCCAAAGAATGCGCTGTGGTTACCCACTACAGGCTAAAGAACGACGGGAACGGTAATATTGTTGTGGACGAGGATGCAAAATTAGAGGAAGAATTAATTATCCGCCCCACATCCGAAACCATCATCTGGAACACCTACCGCGGCTGGATCCAAAGCTACCGCGACCTGCCTATCCTGGTTAACCAGTGGGCCAACGTAATGCGCTGGGAAATGCGCACCCGTTTGTTTTTGCGTACCAGCGAATTTTTATGGCAGGAAGGCCACACCGCCCACTCCACATCTGATGAAGCGATAGCAGAAACCGAACAGATGCTGGATGTTTACGCCGATTTTGCCGAAAACTGGATGGCATTACCGGTTGTAAAAGGCCGCAAAACACCGAACGAAAGATTTGCGGGCGCGTTAGATACCTATTGCATCGAAGCTTTAATGCAGGATGGTAAAGCGCTGCAGGCAGGTACATCGCACTTTTTGGGGCAAAACTTTGCCAAGGCCTTTGATGTAAAATTTACTACGAAAGATAACGTGCAGGATTTTGTATGGGCAACATCATGGGGTGTATCAACCCGTTTAATAGGGGCACTTATTATGGCGCACTCTGACGATGCCGGTTTGGTGTTACCGCCAAAGCTGGCACCGATACAGGTAGTTGTTGTGCCGATATACAAACACGAAGAGGAACTGGAGAACATCACCACGTTTGTAAACACTTTAACAAAAGAGTTGCGTGCAAAAGATATCAGCGTAAAATTTGATAAGCGCGATACCCACCGCCCGGGCGCTAAATTTGCCGAGTACGAATTGAAAGGTGTGCCACTGCGCGTTGCCATTGGCAGTCGCGATATGCAGAATGGTACCGTTGAATTGGCCCGCCGCGATACCAAAACCAAAGAAACCGTAAACCAGGAAGGCCTTGCCGCGCATATCGAAGCGTTGCTGGAAGAGATCCAGGCAAACATTTACAAAAAAGCAGCTGATTTCCGCACGGAGAACACAACTGAGGTAGATACCTACGAAGAGTTTAAAAGTATGCTGGATGAGCAGCCGGGTTTCCTGTCTGCCCATTGGGATGGCACCGCCGAGACCGAGCAAAAGATAAAAGATGAAACTAAGGCAACAATCCGTTGCATACCTTTGAACAATAAACAGGAAGAAGGCAAATGTATTTTAACAGGTAAACCTTCGAGCCAGCGAGTATTATTTGCTCGTGCATATTAAATGGATGTGGAGTGCGAGGAGTGAAGAGCGGATTAATTCGCTTCATACTCGCACTCCGCACCACTAACCCCGCACCAATTATGAAATTCGGAACAAAAGCAATACACGCAGGGCAGGAGCCCGACCCAACTACCGGCGCTATCATGACGCCGATATACCAGACATCAACCTACTGGCAAAAATCGCCGGGGGATAATAAGGGGTATGAGTACTCGCGCGGCACAAACCCAACCCGCAAGGCATTGGAAGATTGTTTGGCGGCGTTAGAGAACGCTAAGTACGGACTGGCCTTTTCCAGCGGTATGGGTGCTACCGATGCGGTAATGAAACTGCTTGCCCCCGGCGACGAGGTAATAACCGGTAATGACCTTTACGGAGGATCGTACCGTATTTTTACCAAGATCTACGCTAATTATGGTATTAAATTTCATTTCCTTGATTTATCGAACCCCGACATCATCAACGAATATGTGAACGATAAAACCAAACTCATCTGGATTGAAACGCCAACCAACCCAACCATGCAGGTAGTGGATATTGAAGCTGTTGGTAAGATCAGCAAGGCAAATAATTTACTTTTTGTGGTAGATAATACTTTTGCCTCGCCGTACCTGCAAAACCCTATCGACATGGGTGCCGATGTGGTGATGCATTCTGTTACTAAGTACATTGGCGGCCACAGCGATGTGGTTATGGGTGCCCTGATGCTGAACGATGAGGAGCTTTACAAACGGCTATGGTTCATTTACAACGCATGCGGCGCAACACCGGGCCCGATGGATAGCTTTTTGGTGCTGCGTGGCATAAAAACCCTGCACCTGCGCATGAAGGCCCATTGCGAGAATGGCCGCCAGGTTGCCGAATTTTTGAAAGACCACCCGAGGGTAGAGAAGATCTACTGGCCGGGTTTCCCCGATTCTAAAAACCACGACATCGCCAAAAAACAAATGCGCGATTTTGGCGGGATGATCTCTATTGTTTTAAAAGACGCTACCTTGGAGGATACCTACCGCATTGCCGGCTCCTTTAAAGTATTTGCTTTGGCAGAGTCATTGGGCGGTGTAGAATCATTAATAAACCACCCCGTAAGCATGACCCATGGCAGCATCCCCAAAACCGAGCGCGATAAAGCCGGCGTGGTAGATAACCTGCTGCGTTTAAGCGTAGGGGTAGAGGATATTGAGGATCTGCTGGAAGATTTGAAACAGGCGCTGGCATAAGAAGAACCAAGATATAAGAGTCAAGAGCCAAGACGACAAGTTTCTTTCTTGTTTCTTAACTCTAAAATCATGAACGATAACCTCAAATCCTTCCTCGACCAAAAAGTAGCCCAATACAACCGACCCGAATTTATCGCGAACGACCCGGTGAGCATCCCGCATATGTTCAGCAAAAAGCAGGATATCGAGATCATGGGATTTTGGGCTGCTACCCTGGCATGGGGGCAAAGGGTTACCATCATCAATAAATGTAAAGAGCTTATCACGCTGATGGATGGCGCTCCTTACGATTTCATCATCAACCACGAGGAACCCGACCTGAAGAAACTGCTGCATTTTAAGCACCGCACTTTTAATGATATCGATACGCTGTATTTTATCGCGTTCTTTAGGTGGCATTACGAGAATTACGAATCACTTGAACAGGCGTTTATGCCCCCCAACCCCCTGAAGGGGGAGCAGAATAGCCTGCCTGCTAATGAAAGATCCCCCCTTCAGGGGGTGGAGGGGGCCCTTAACCACTTCCGTTCATATTTCTTTTCCCTGCCCGATTTCCCGCATCGTACCAAAAAGCATGTATCGTCGCCTGCGCAAAAATCGACCTGCAAAAGGTTAAATATGTTTCTGCGCTGGATGGTGCGCAAGGACGATAACGGCGTTGATTTCGGTATCTGGAACAAGATAACCCCTGCCGACCTGATCTGTCCCTGCGACCTGCACGTTGACCGTGTGGCACGGCACCTCAAACTCATTACCCGCAAACAAACCGACTGGCAAACAGCCGTAGAACTTACCGAACGCCTAAAAGAATTTGACCCGCTGGACCCCGTTAAATACGATTTCGCCCTGTTTGGATTGGGAATAGAAGAGCGCTGGGGGATAGCAGGGATACTGCCGGAGTTTGATTGAAAATAGTCCCACACGTGATTACGAGGTACGGAGCAAACTCTTTAGGGCAATTTGACTATATTTATCAAAATCTACATCCTTTGGACTCAGAAGAATACTACCTATCCGATTTCCTAATTGGTAAAAGTGACCATACGCTTGTCCTGTTCAATCATTTTATTAACCGGTTTAATACTATTGGTAATGTTGAGGTAGTGCCGCTGAAAAGTATGATAGGGCTGGATAACGGCCATAAACGCATTGCCTATATAACCCAGTTGGGTAAAAACTTTATCCATGTAGTGTTCCCGTTTAAGCAGGAGTACCCCGATAACTTATGTTTCCAGAAAATAGCGCAGGTACCCGGGCAGCAGCAGTTTAACCATCATTTCAGGATGCTGAATGTAGAGGATGTGAACGAAGAGGTGATAAGCTTTATGAAACTGGCCTACCTGGGCGAAGTTTAAGTCTTCTCTATCGCGAATGTTGTTAAGCATCTGTACCCCGCAATTACTATCGCAATGCAATTTATAAACCACAGTTGGATCAGCAACGGCGTACCCATCAAATAAACGTGGTTTAAGAAGCCGGTAGCCAGTAATCCGTTTAGAAGCATCAGCAGGATAATGGTATCCAGCATTAACGGGATTATTAGCAAGGCTATAAATACCAATATCTTCCGCTTGTTACCTATGGCCTTGTAGGCAACTACCAGTGGCGGCAGGCAGATGGCAGCCACTACCACAAAATTAATTATTCGCAATAGCAGCAGGTTAGAATGACCGGCATTTAAGAACAGCGACCGCAGGCCCCACATTTCATCTCCCGAGCCCATCGCCGCCATATACAACCGCCCAAAGGGCATGTTGCCGAATATCATCACCAAACCAAACGACCGGATACTTGTAGCTGCGCCATGCTTTAACCAATACCGGCCCAGCCAAAGCATGATAAAAGTTAACACCGGCCCGGCGAAGGTAGCTATTTCGGGGTAGGGCACGTTGCAGGTTTCGCAAAGCCGCCATACGTTAAAATCGCGCGTGCCCCATGCGCCGCACATCAGCCTGCCGGTTACAATATGCGCAAGCTCGTGCAGCTCGTGCATCGCAAAAAAGAAGAACTGGAATACAAGCAGGGTTTTAAAAGTAAACCGAATGTGTAAAGGTTTGGTGAGGCTCATGATGGCATGAGACAATGCTGTTGCCCAGAAGGTTACACCCAATAAATTAAACAGGTATTAGTGGTGCGAACCGATATTATTCATAGCTATACCGCTCTCATAAAAATCGGTAGATCTGTTTATATTCTTCCTCGCCTCGTACGAAGCCATCTCTTTTTTAAGGATAAAATAAATAAGCACCGACCAAATAAACGGAAGCAATAAAATAAGGAAAATGTTAAGCCGCTTTTGTGTAGTAGTTAAAACAGGCGCTTTAATAGCTTTAAAAATGGCCAATACCGCTACCAGTAAATGAGCAGCAAGAAACACGATAATCAAAACTTGTCCGCCTGTCATATATCAAATTTACGCTTCTTCCTTAAAATAAACCTTATAATAATTCATGGCTTTGTTATCGTCAAAACCTTTTTCAATCAGTTTATTATCGCCATGAATATAAATATGAAAGTTTTTATCCAGCTTTAATACGCTTTTATAAATGCGGGCCTGCTTTTTTACAGCGTTGCCCGAGATCTCAAAGCTGTCGGCTATGGGGGTGTCAAACTCTTCTTCGTACTGGCTTTTAAAAGTTTTGAAAGATGCGATAGCTTCGGGGTTGCTGATAACTTCTTCGCTAAACTCATCCAGGTCGAAGGTTTCCTTTTCCTTAAAATACTTCATCGATCGGTTTAGCAGGTCTATCTTATCAGCCTTGCTCATGTCAAAACTGTCGTCCAGTTTTTGGGTGACAAAGTTTTTGTAGATGCCAAGCGTATTGCTGGTTTGGTTAAAACTATCGTTACGGATCTTTAACTGCAAAAACTCATCCTTCCAGTAAACCGCCGCATCCTGCCCGCCGCTAACCTTATCCACCACAACCACTTTATAGCCATTCTCTTTTTCGATATCGAAAATAAGTACACCTTTATCCAATTTATTGATATTAATGGCATCCTGCTCGTAATCAACCGCGAAACCGCATTGGTCGGGGTACACCTTCAGGTAAGTTTCCTTATTTTCTGATTTAAAGATCCCTATGGCATCCAGCGGGTTGCCTTCTATTTGTACATTGTTAAAATAAACCACGTACAGTTCGCCGCCTTTGATATTGGGGTGGGTGCTTACCTTGTACAGGTGTTTGGCAATCTGCTCAGACATTTCCTGGAACTTCTCTTTATCCTCAAAAACTTTTGTGGCGTAGTTATGCAGCTCGTTAAGGGCAAGGTCGCCGCTGCTGTGCATCAGGTGGTAAACTTCGTTGGTCTTTTCAAAGGGTTTCAAAAAATACTGCATCAGCAGGTTGGGGATAATTTCGTCCTTTAACTCAAGGGGTTTCTCGGATAAGGAGTACATTTCACCTGCCGATTGGTTGCCAACATGATGTACCGAAATAGTATCGAGCGAAGCTTCAAAAAAAGTTACCATAGTACCGCGAAGGTAAAACTTTTTGGTTCATGGTTAATAGTTCATGGATCATAGCAGGAATTGTTTATGGCATAAGTTCAACATAACATTGACTGAAAATAACGAAGTTTGTAATTAATAAAAGGTTTACAGTGTTGACTATGAACCATGAACTATTATCTATGAACCATACTGAAGATACCATTGTAGCGCTTGCTACCCCAAACGGCGCCGGGGCAATAGGGGTGATCCGCCTTTCAGGGCCGGATGCCATTACTATTGCACAAAAAGTTTGGAAAGGTAAAGACCTAACCAAACAGGCATCGCATACGCTGCACTTTGGGCGAATTACAGATGGCGATTTGGAATTGGATGAGGTAGTGGCTTCCTTATTTGTAACCCCGCGGTCTTACACGCGCGAGAACGTGGTAGAAATTTCCTGTCATGGGTCAAATTATATCATAGAGTCTATTATCAAACTGCTGATTAAGAACGGCGCACGAGCGGCAAAAGCGGGTGAATTTACGCTGAGGGCATTCCTGAACGGTCAACTCGACCTGTCGCAAGCCGAAGCTGTTGCCGACCTTATCGCATCAAACTCAAAAGCGTCGCAGCAGGTAGCATTGCAGCAATTACGCGGGGGCTTTAGTAACCAGTTACAGCAGCTTCGCGACCAATTAGTACAGTTTGCATCACTGATAGAGCTTGAACTTGACTTTGCCGAAGAAGATGTAGAGTTTGCCAATCGAGATCAACTGAAAAAACTTACCCATGATATTACCCGTATCATCGGCAGCCTTATACAGTCGTTCGAGTTGGGTAACGCGATAAAGAACGGCGTTAATACGGTTATTGCGGGCAGGCCAAATGCCGGTAAATCAACCCTGTTAAATGCTTTGCTGAATGAAGAACGCGCTATTGTAAGCCATATCCCCGGCACTACGCGCGATACCATTGAAGAAGTGCTGAATATCCAGGGGATCAATTTCCGGCTGATAGATACGGCCGGCATCCGCGAAGCTACCGATACCATTGAACAGATAGGGGTGCAGCGTACCATGGAAAAAATTAGCCAGTCGGCCTTGCTGCTCTACGTTTATGATGCCGGCGAAATCACCCTTGCTGACCTGAACGCCGATATTGAAAGCCTGCAAAAGCCCGGCGTAACTATGCTTATCGTGGCCAACAAAACTGATCTGCTGAATGCTGAGCAACTATCGGCATTGCCGCATACCGATAAAGCCATCATCATCTCGGCTAAACAAAAGCAGCATATCGATGAACTGAAACAAAAAATATATAGCTCAGCCATAAAAGACCAGCTTACCGGCCACGAAACTCTGGTGACCAACATACGCCACCTGGAAGCCCTGCAAAAAACCGAGGAAGCCCTGATAAGGGTATTGGCCGGCATAGACACCGTAACATCCGATTTCCTGTCGATGGATATCAAACAAGCCCTGCACTACCTTGGCGAAATAACCGGCGCCGTTACCACCGATGATCTGTTGGAAAATATATTTAGTAAGTTCTGTATCGGCAAATAATTGATATCAATAACTGCAGTTCAAGATAATTACTTGTTTTTTGTATCCACAGCGCTATAAATAGCCCTTATTTCCGAACAAAGTAGTTTAAATGGATCAAAATTGCTTGCCAAATGCCAAATGAAAATACACAATTTGGCCTTAGGGTAAAAACTTCACTCGTTTTAGCTATGAGGTTTTTTGCATGCCGGTAAAATATTAAGGCCTATTTTAAATTGCTCTAAACTCTATTACGTTCTGTAAATCAGTAACATAAATTCTTCGTTTAGTTTTACATTACGTAAATATTGCAGGGGCGGTTTGCTATTTTAGGTTATAATATATTCTTTTTAGTTGTTAGAAATTAACTAAAGATTAATCGCCTTGGCACAGTTGATGTACCTTATCCAGCACAAGGGAACGCTGAAAACCTTTAACAGAGTAGGCGAAATTTAATATACAGAAACCATGAAAATGCAAGAATTAAACAACGCCGAATTACAGGAAGTAAACGGTGGATCTATTTTTGGAGGTAATGATTCTTCTTCATCAAGCAACAGCGGATTAATTGGAAACCTGGGTATCGGTAATTTATTATCGTTCAGCAGTACCAGCAAAGACGGTGACGAAAGCCGCTCAACTTCCTTCTCTTTAGGAAACGATATTACATCGAACCTGGGTGGTATTTTTAACCAGCTATCAAGCCAGTCGTAAGGCAGGCAGAAGGGGATAGAATGGCGAAAGTTGTTCTGTAAATTAAAAGGGCACGCTGAAAACCTTTAACAGAGTAGGCAAACATTTTTAAATACAAGAAACCATGAAAATGCAAGAATTAAATAACGCTGAGTTACTGGAAGTAAACGGCGGATCAATTTTTGGAGGTAATGATTCTTCATCATCAAGTGAAAGCGGTTTATTAGGCAATTTAGGTATCGGTAATTTGTTATCGTTCCAAAGCGCAAGCCAGGACGGCGACGAAAGTAGCGCCTCTGCCTTCTCATTAGGCAACGGCATTACGTCGAGCCTTGGCGGCTTATTCGGCCAAAAATCACAAAGTGCGTAATTTAAAAATTAAACACCAGGGCGCGGGTACTAATACTACCCGCGCTTTATTATTTAAACAAAATAATAACGACATGAAAACTGATGTAAAAAGCCCAGGACTTTGTGTGTTAAACGCAGATGAACTGAAAGATATAAATGGCGGCACCGCTGATGGTGCAAGCATGACACTAAGCAGCGGTACGGATTCCCTGCTTTCAATAGAATTTAAATGGCAGCAGGGCGGGCACTCCCGTGATTATAAACTTTCTGTAGGGAACGATATTGATTTTAACTTGAAGGCCTACGGCAAAGGCACTAATGCCTAAGCATTTTACTTTATTATGCAAAGGGGTGGCTTAGGCTATCCCTTTTTTGTTTAAGAGATTTTGAGCGGTTTAAAACACTTTGCAGATTTTTTAATTTACTATTTACCGAATACTTAAAATAGGATGGATAACAACGACAAAGTTTTCCCGGCTGAGTTTTTATCACTTACGGCAGAATACCATTTTCGTAAGTATGACCCGCAAACCAATATCATTTATAAAATGGTTATAGGTTTTGTGCTGATGGCACTTGTCGCCATTTTTTTTGTTAAGGTTAATATCAATGTAAAAAGCCTTGGAACGATCAAATCAACCACCGAGCATAATGAAATTAAAGCGCTGGTGGCTGGCCGGATAGATACCATGTTGCTTACCGAGAATATGCATGTGAAAAAAGGGCAGATATTGGTAACACTCACTGCCGCGGCCATTAACCAGCAGGACCTGGCCGCCCGTACCCAGCAGATAGAATTTGATGCACAAATGGCGGATTTGCAAGTGCTTTCGGATATTGCTAAAAATCGTAACTGGAATTCTAATCCGCAGCTAAAATCAGCCCTGTATGGGCAGCAATGGGTTTTATTGAAACAACAGGCGCGTGATGCTTCGGCAAAACTGGCGGCAGCTACCCGTAATGAGGAAAGATATAATTACCTGTATCGTAATCATGTACTTTCCGCCGCCGAATACGAAGAACAGCACCTCGTATACCAGAATGCACGAAATGGGTTGCAACTCATATATGACGGACAGGGCAGTAAATGGCAGGCCGAATTAAATACACTTAAATCGCAAATGCGCAGCCTGCAATCGGAAGGTAAATATATAGAAGAACAAAAGGATTATTATACCTTGCGTGCACCGGTAAGCGGCACCGTGCAGAATGTAAAGGGGGTGCAGCCGGGTAGCGTAATTGCTGCAAACGAAGTGATCGCAGAGATATCACCAGAAACAGGTATGATCGCCGAAGTTTATGTATTGCCAAAAGATATCGGTTTGATACGGCCGGATATCAAAGTAAATTTTCAGGTTGATGCCTTTAATTATAACCAGTGGGGGCTGCTTACAGGCAAAGTACTTAGCGTAAGCAACGATATATTCACCGATAAGGGGCAGCAACCCTATTTTAAGGTACGTTGCCTGCTTGACCAAAGCTATTTAAAATTAGAAAACGGTTATGTAGGTCGTATCAAAAAAGGGATGACCTTACAGGCCAATTTCTATGTCACAAGGCGTACATTATTCCAATTATTGTACGATAAAACCAGCGACTGGCTAAACCCCGGGCGCCTTTCATCAAAAACAACAGCACAATTATAGGCCATGGCAAAATTCGACCGATTTATAGAAAATATCGAAGCCTGGTACAACTCTTTCGCTCACCGCATCAGAAGGTCAGTTCTTTACAAAAAATGGGATGCTGCTACTGCAGATAAGCGTACCAGGAGGCGGATCCAGATCCAACAGCATGATATTATGGACTGTGGGGCCGCCTGTCTTGCATCTATAGCTGCTTATTATAATTTGAACATGCCAATCGCCCGGATCAGGCAAATGGCCTCTACCGATAAAAAGGGAACCAACCTGCTTGGGCTGATCGAAGCATCTGCGCAGTTAGGCTTTTCAGCCAAGGGGGTTAAAGGCGATTTTGATAACCTGTTCGAGATCCCGGTGCCTACCATCGCGCATGTATTACTGCCAAACCATTTGCAGCATTATGTGGTCATCTATAAAGTAACCGATACGTTTGTAGAGGTGATGGATCCCGGCGACGGCCTGTTACATGAACTCCCGCACGAAACGTTTAAAAAGATATGGACAGGCGTTTTAGTGTTGCTTGCCCCAACTGAAACCTTTATAGCCGGAGACCGGAAGGTATCCGTTGAAAAGCGTTTCTGGCAATTGTTAAAACCACATAAGGGTATGCTGCTGCAGGTGCTGCTCGGCGCCATTGTGTATACGATCTTAGGCCTTTCTACGGCGATATTCCTGCAGAAGATAGTGGATAATGTACTGCCCGAAGATAACCGAAACCTGCTAAACCTGATGGGTGTAGTGATGGTGGTGATTATATTCCTGCAGGTTTTTATCAATCATGCCCGAACGCTTATTACGCTTAAAACGGGCCAACAGATTGATGCGCGTTTGATACTGGGTTATTACAAACACCTTTTAAGGTTACCCCAGCAATTTTTTGACAGTATGCGGGTAGGTGAAATTATCTCGCGGATAAACGATGCGGTCAAGATCCGTTCGTTTATCAACGAGGTGCTGGTCATGTTCGCTGTGAACATTTTCATTCTTATCTTTTCCTTTGCGCTGATGTTTACCTATTACTGGAAACTGGCGCTCATTATGCTCGTGATCGTCCCTATCTTCGCGTTCATCTATAAACTATCCGACAGGCTGAACAGGAGCACCCAGCGTAAGCTGATGGAGAACGCCGCAGACCTGCAAACGCAACTGGTGGAATCGGTGAACGCGATCTCGACCATCAAGCGTTTCGGGCTGGAAGAATTTGCCAACTTTAAAACCGAGACCCGTTTTATCAACATGCTGAAAACGGTGTTCCGCTCGGCAACCAACTCTTTATGGGTAGGCAACCTCAGCAGTTTTACATCGACCACATTTACAGTTATCCTATTATGGTCAGGCTCGGCATTTGTGCTGGATAAGATCATTACGCCGGGTGAATTGCTTTCATTTTACTCGATCATCGGTTATTTTATGGGGCCGGTAGCCAGCCTGATCGGTATGAACAAAACCCTGCAGGATGCCCGCATCGCCGCCGACAGGCTGTTCGAGATCATGGACATGGAACAGGAACCAGTTGAGAACCGTGCCGAACTGACACCGGACATGGTAGGGGATATTAAATTCAAAGATGTTCACTTTCGTTATGGTACCCGTAATAACGTATTCGAGGGGCTCGATCTTCAGATCTCAAAGGGAAAGATCACGGCCATCGTCGGCGAAAGCGGGTCGGGTAAAACCACGTTGCTTTCCCTCATGCAGAATATTTATGAGCTGCAGTCGGGTTCGGTATTCATTGGGGACTATGATATTAAGTATATCACCAACGAAAGTTTACGCCGGATCGTGAGCGTTGTACCACAGGACGTACACCTGTTTGCCGGCAACGTAACGGAAAATATTGCTATTGGCGATTTGGAGCCTGATATGAAACGCGTGGTCAGGATCTGCGCGGACCTGGAGATCACCGATTTTATTGAGCGCCTGCCAAATGGTTTTAATACCTTTTTGGGCGAGAATGGTACGAACTTGTCGGGCGGGCAGCGGCAACGCCTGGCTATCGCGCGTGCGCTTTACCGCGACCCGGAGATATTAATATTGGATGAGGCGACATCATCACTTGATTCGGAATCCGAATCACATGTACAAAACGCGGTGGCTTTGCTGCGCGAACAGCAAAAAACGATCATTATCATTGCCCACCGGCTAAGTACCGTTATGAATGCAGATAAGATCATCGTATTGCAAACCGGCAAGCTGATGGAAGAGGGCACTCATCACGAACTGATGAAAACCCGGGGACAGTATTATAAAATGTGGCAAAAACAATTCCCGTCTGAGGAAATGGTTATGGAGAATAGCAATAAGATCAACCTGAAGTAATATAAACCATTTTGACAAATGGTAACGCGATGATAAAGTCGTTTTTCGGTTGTAGGGTTGGTAACCGGTAGGGAAATAAGAAACATCCACGCTATTTAAAAGGCAGCCGGAAAGTTAAATTCATTTTTGCTTTATGGGGCGGAGGGTTTGGCGATGCGCTGATTTAGTATTTATGCAAACCGCTCTTCATCAGCAGTTTTTTAATTCAATGTTGATGATCCGCAGTTATTGCTATTTTAAATGCCCTGTCGTATATTTATATACCTGAAATTAAATTAACTGAGTATATAAGTGCAGAAAATACCCATCAGGCAGCTTGGCCGATCGCAAGAAATTCACCCTTCCGCAGAACGGTTCAAGATCCGCCGGATAGAGGATATCGTTGGTGACCGCGACCTGGTTCACGGTCTTCACCGGCATAATTTCTTTTTTATTCTTGCTGTGAGGAATGGTGAAGGCACCCATGAAATAGATTTTACTTCGCATACCGTTCGGGACAACTCGTTATTCTTTTTAAGGCCCGGCCAGGTGCATCAGTTATATCTTAAAGCAGGATCATCCGGCTACCTTGCTGAGTTTAATACTGAATTTTATAATCCGAAGGAACCTTTGTCAAACCAGCGGCTGAAAAGGGCCAGCAGCAAAAATTTTTGCGGGTTAGATGAAACCCGCTTTGCTAAGCTTGATACGATCCTCGCTTCCATTTTTAATGAATATACCTTAAGAGAGGATGCTTATGAAGAGATGATCAGGTCATCCCTCAAAATATTCTGTATAGCGTACACCCGCCAGGGCAGTAATTATACAGAAAACCGGGTTGCAACCGGCACTTATGCACAGGATCGCTTTGAAGATTTTTTAGGATTACGTGAAAAACATATCGCCACCCATAAACAGGTTTCGGAATATGTAGACCTGATGAACCTTGTCGCCCTATCAGCTTGGCCGGATGCAGTGTCCCATTCCATGGTTGGCCCATGGCGGTAATAAATTTGCGCCAGCCCTTCTGCGATCAAGCAAAATTTCAGGGAACTGCCTACTGAAACCATTTGCCCAACAGGGTATTTTTTTAGCACAGCCGTTTCCTCGTCAGCAGCATGCGAACGGCTGCCAACCACGGTCCAGTTATCAGCTTTATTGTCAATTTTAAGCTGGTTTTTTTGCCCGTCTGCATCTACTTTCCAACTCCCCGTATCTTTTCCGCCATAGAATAACGCGCCAGTTACAGGCACGTAAATAATACCAAATACCGGCTTATTTTTACAGATAAGGGCAATGTTCACGGTAAATTCTCCATTGCGTTTTATGTACTTTTTAGTGCCGTCTAAAGGATCGACGCACCAGTAATATTTATAACCTTTACGAATTTCATACGGTGTGTCCTTTTCTTCTTCAGATATAACAGGGATGGCCGGTGTCAGTTCTTTTAGGCCTTTAACTATAAGCTCATTCGACGCCTGGTCTGCAGCGGTTAGCGGGGAGTTGTCGCTTTTAATGATTACTTCACCGGCTCCTTCGGCATATATTTTTAGTATTGCCGCCCCGGCCTGTTTAGCAATCTCCAACAACTTGCTTAAGGCAATTGCTGGCATACCCGGTAAGGCAAATTCATCTGTTAAGGCTGTTTCCATTCATCAAATATAATATTTACGCTTCATCATATGTTAAAATGTAAGTTTGCACAACTTGCATATTAAATAATGATGCGTTACCCATGCGTAGATTCGATACTTCAGGACGTGTCGTTGTTATTACTGATCGCCCTGTTTACCAATGCTAATTATAGGGCCGTCACACATCAGTTACAGGTGCTTTAAACAACCTTTATACTACCAATTGATGCCTTGGTTAACAATGATTTATGTATCTTGACAACAATATGCAACACATATACAAGCATGAAAGATCAGCAAAAGGATGTACGTTTAGTTAAGTCGGCAGGCAGTATGCCCCGCTATGCCATTTACTGCATTTTAATTGGATTAACAGGGGTTATTATAACTTTTATTGCCTTATCTCATGAACTTGGCAAGCCTTTGGTAAAACGGAAAGGAATTGAGTTGAAAAGCAACCTTATCCCAGCCTCCAGGCCGGTTCCGGCTAACGCCTGGAAAGCACCCGCAGAAAATACCATCCCAGCGGGCAAAGCCGGTGATGCTATCCGCTACGGTCGCGAACTGCTGGCACATACTGCAAAATACTTTGGCCCAAAAGGGACTATCGCGGTGATAAGCAATGGGATGAATTGCCAAAACTGCCACCTTGATGCAGGTAAAAAAATATTTGGCAATAATTACGCGAGCTTTATTTCGAGCTATCCAAAACGAAGCAATAGAAGCGGTAGGATTACGCTGCCGGCAGAACGTATAACCGAATGCTTTGAGCGCAGCCTGGCTGCAATTAAAACGCCTGATACATCTGGTAAAGAGATAAAAGCGATGCTTGCTTATATGAGCTGGTTAGGCCAAAATGTAAAAAAAGGCCAAAACTTATTCGGCAACGCTACCGAAAAACTTGCCTTTATGAACCACGCGGCCGATCCGGTTAAAGGGAAGTCAGTTTTTTTAGCTAAATGTCAAAAATGCCACGGGGTAAGCGGAGAAGGGCTTTTGGCTGCAGATAAGGTTACCTATATTTATCCGCCTTTATGGGGAAAGCATAGCTATAACGACGGCGCTGGTATGTACCGCTTAATTAATTTTGCAGGTTTTGTTAAAAATAACATGCCTTATGGTTCCACCTATCAAAACCCGCAGCTAACGGATGAGGAGGCCTGGAATGTTTCGGCTTTTGTAAACTCACAGCCGCGCCCGCATAAGGATCAGCGTATGGACTGGAACGATCTAAAGAAGAAACCGATAGACTTTCCATTCGGGCCATATTTAGATACATTCAGCGAGAAACAGCATAAGTATGGGCCTTACAAACCTATAAAGGAGGCTCAGAAAGCGCTAATTGATAAAAAATCATAGTCCAATAAATAATTGTATGAAAAAATATACCCTCATTATTGCATTTGCCTTGCTTGGTTTTGTAAAGCAAGTAAGCGCGCAACAAACAGACGCAGATACTTTTACCGGCGCAACGGCCAGGCTTAAACATTACGATGCATTATATATCCTTAACTCCAACGATGATAAAAGGATAAGAGGAACATTACGAAACATCAATAATGCGTTAAACGACGAACGCCTTAAAGGAAAGTTAAATATTGAACTGGTAGTTTTTGGTGACGGCGTAGCTGCATTTATGAAAAGCAGCCCCTACGAGCAAACCTTAAAAGACCTAAAGTTAAGAGGTGTACTGTTGGCGCAATGTAGTAATACTATGCGCGAACGCAATATCAATAAGGCCGACCTGATCGATTTTATCTCTTTTGTTCCCAGTGGTAACGGAGAGATAATTATAAGGCAATACGAAGGTTGGGCAACGGTACATCCGTAGTATTGCCCAATTTTTGTTGCCCCAAAGCGCGTCTTTTTTTTGTTATAGTGTTTATTTAATATCCTGTGTATTGTTAAACCCTGCGAATGCGGGGCGTTTATAAGGAGCCGGCGCAATACCTTACCCCGAGATAGCCAGCAAGTAATCCATATGTTGAGAGGCCGATAATGAAAGGGAGTTGCTGTAAGGTTTACCGGCTAAGCGTACCCGCTGCCCATGAGATATTCCCTGCAAATTAATAGTCTGGTGGTCAAATGCTGCACCATTGGGTTCTAATAACAGGTAGGCATCTTCCGAAATAAGCATATCATTATTAAGCTCCTTGGTTTTGGCTTGAAGCCGTGCCGCGATGTTAACAGGCAGGCCCATTACAGATAATGCGGCAGGGCCTTCCAACCCAAATTCGCCCACAAATACTTTCCCGGTGTGCATGCCAACGCCTATCTCAAGCGGGCCGCCATCAAATGCCTCGTCATGTGCTTCATTAAACAGGTTAACAGTTTGGAACATCACCTTTGCCGCCTGGTATGCATTGTTGGCGGCATCGCGCAGGTTGCTTTGTAAACCAAAAACCGCGTATAGGTTATCGCCCGCTACCTCTACTACCTTACCCTGAAAGTTTTTAATGATCTGGTTAAACGCGGTAAACAAGCGACGCACCACCTGTATCACCGAGCGACCCGGCTGTGACTCCATAAGGCCGGTAAAATTGCGAATATCCAGGAATAAAATAGCCAGTTCCTTTTCGGTATCCGGTAAGGTAGCATTAAGCGCCGGGCAGTCGCCATTCAGTATCAGGTAGTCGTCTTTCATATGCGTATTGTTGAGTGTATACCTATGTAGACGCGAAGCTCACTAAAACATTTTAAATAAAATTCAAATAACCGAATCCTGAAGAAAGGGTGACATTCTTTAGAGTTTTCTATGACAATACCGGGCACATTTAACCCGGCGTAGCTTTATGTACGCTTATTACATTATCAGTAAACCCTTTAATTTTTACTTAGCAGGTGTGATGATAATATTACGGTAATCGATAGGGCCGTGGTCGCCTTGTATCAGCAGCGGGCCCGGCTCACCTTCCTTGCTGTCAATAGCGCCACCGGTAAGCCCCGGGATCTCCTGCCTGCAAATTACCATGGTGCCGTTGGCTACAATGGTAATTAAGCGGCCTACCAGCGTAATATCATACGATTGCCATTCGCCCGCATTTTTGGCCATCATTTTATTTGGAGGAAGAAAGCCATACACCGAGCTAAACTGGTTATTTATAGGCTCAGGCTCGCCGCTTTTGGTATCAATTACCTGTATTTCGTAACGGCCGCGCAGGTAAACCCCGCTGTTACTGCCTTGTTTGTACCTAAACTCGATGTGGAGTTTAAAATCGTTGAATTTTTTATCGGTGATAAGGTTAGCACCTGATTTTTTGCTTCTTAATATACCGCCTTCAACAACCCATTGGTTTTTTCCATCAGTATGCCAGCCTTTGGTATCTTTTCCGTTAAATAACCTGATGGGCTGCCCCCAAACCGGTGCTTTTGTCCGTACCAGTGAAGGTGCGCGTACGCCGGTGAAATTATAAGATTTGCCGTCGGTATAAACCATAGTGCCTTTAATAGCGTTGCCGTCTACCTCAAATTCAAAATCCATATTACGGGTTCCTTCTTCCCATTGCGGCGGGATAGAGAAACTGTATTTACCACTATTTGTCATTACCTGCGAAATTGGCCTTGCGCTGCCAAATGCATAGGTGTAACGACCGATCAGCGTATGCGTGCCCGATTTTTGCACCTCTAACCACGAAGGGAGGCTTTTACCGTCTTTTTCTATGGTGATATCCCATCTGCCAATAACGTCAGGATCTTTGGCCATGGCATGGCTTTGTGCCGATGCTTTACCTGCGGAAAAAATAAACAGTGCCAGTATAATTTGTACACCTAAAAAGCGTAAAGTGCTTTTGCTTTTTAAAACGGATAAATTTTTCATATGCTGATATTGAGATTCTAAATCTACAAACTAAATCAACAATACAAAAAAGAGAATTAAATACACCCGGAAACAGGTGTTTTCTGCTATGGCATTAGTCAATTATATTGCTATAATTGTCTTTTTTTGGCTGATAATGATTTGCGGGCTTTTGCGCATTATTGGTTTTGTATGATAAATAACACATTATAAGATACTTAAAAGTATAAAACAGCATAACATAGCATTTTTAATGCGGTTGATTGCTTAGTTTTGCAGTGTACAGATGGAAAAAATGGTTAAATTATTTGTAGGCGGCTTCCCGCTGGAAATGACAGAATTAGAACTGGTTCAGATGGTTGCGCTATATGGCGAGGTATCTACCATTAAAATTGTACGCGATAAAAAGACAAAAATATGTAAAGGGTACGCTTTTATTGAAGTAACCGATTACCAGGGGGCTAAACAAATAATAGAAGCCTTAAACGGCACTACCTTAGCGGGCCGGCAGTTAACCATCAGCATTAAAGAAGATGAACCTGAAGGAGTTAAACCGCCCGTTTATATGAAAATAAGGCGACCTGATGAACCGGTTAGGGCCAAACGGCCAAGGCGCGTGTAGTAAGCCGGTTTGTTAAATTGCTTTTTATTTTGCCATTAATTTTACAGGAGTTGAAAAGAAGCCTATTCATACTTTATTTATGTTTTGCCGTTTTCTCTTTGCAGGCGCAAACCACTTTAACCGTTAATAAAAGTGTTAAGCAACATAAATTTATACTGAACGAGGTTGGCTACCTGGAAGACAGCAGCAACCGGTTAACCTTTGCGGATATTAGAAAAGCCACCCCCGGCGCATTTAAAATAAACCACACCCATTATCCTAATAATGTAAATACGGGTTCAACCTACTGGTTCCGCGTTAAAATTAAATTCGACGAAACGCTTGATAACAACAGCATCATTGAGTTTTTTGACCAGACCACTGATGAAGTAACCGCTTACATGCCCGATATGGAAGGGAACTATATCGCGACAGCTTCGGGTGCAAAGCTTAAATTTGATAACAGGCTTTATCATCACAAAAACTTCGAATTTTTAATAAAAGACACCCGCAAGGGCGAGTATACCTACTACTTTAAAGTAAAGTCGCGGAATTTGGTTACCGTGATTATCGTTTACCGTACGCTTGATTACTTTGTACGTTACGCGCTGAACGAGTACTTGTGGTACGGTCTGTTCTATGGCATGATACTGATATTTTGCTTCCACAACCTATTGATGTTCCTGGCCGTAAGGCGAAAGCAATACCTGTATTATGTCTTTTATGTATTAAGTGTTGGCTTTTACGAAATGAGCGCCGATGGTATAGCCTTCCAGTACTTATGGCCAGGCATGCCGTTGTTAAATACCTATGGTAACGGCATAGCGCTGTATCTTACAAGCTTTTTCGCACTTATATTCAGCAAGCAGCTTTTACAGGTAAAACAAAAATCGCCAGGGTTTAATAAGCTTATAAATACAGTACTTGCTGCAAGAACAGTTTACTTCTTGTATTGCCTGCTCTTAAGCCCGTCATTGTTTGTTTACAAGTTTGTTGAGGTTATCCCACTCTCGATCGTATTTATTACAGGATTGCACATTTACCGTAAAGGGTTTAAGCCCGCCAGGTTTTTTGTATTGGCATATTCTTTTCTGTTTGTTGGTTTTATGATCAGGGCGCTTCGTGCGCTTGGCTATACTTATTTTTTGCCGGCGTCTGTAAGCTATTACAGCTTAAGCCTTTGTTTTATTATCGAGATGGTTTTATTGTCGTTTGCCATTGGCGACCAGGTGCGGATATTGCGGCGGGAAAAGGATGCCGCCAACGCAGAAACCATCCGCCAGATGAAGCTGAACAGCCAGTTGAAGGATTCTATAAACCTTGAGCTTGAGCAACAGGTACAGGTAAGGACAAGGGAGGTAGTTGAAAAATCAAACGAGATACTCGGGCAAAACAGTATCATCGAGAATCAGAACAAACTGTTAGTAACTGTTAACAAGCAATTAGAAGCGCAGGCCGGCGAAATACTAAGGATGAATGTATTGCTTGAAAAGGATAATGTGCAGTTAAAAACCAACATAGGGAAGGTAAGCGAATCGAGGGCTTTATCCGCCGAAATGGATTTTAAAGAATTTAGTGCCGAGTATCCCGACCAGGAAACCTGTTTTAAATTTTTAGCTGCTTTAAAATGGAAGGATGGATATATATGTACCCGTTGCCAAAACACTACGTACTGCGCAGGCAGGTTGCCGCATAGCCGCCGTTGCACTAAATGCAGCTACGAAGAATCGGCCCTGCACAATACCATTTTTCAAAATAACCGCATCCCTATAAATAAGGCGTTTTATTTAACTTATTTAATTTACTGCACAAACGGTAGTATCTCATCACATCAACTTGCCGAGCGGCTCAGTATAAGGCAAAGTACCTGCTGGACCTACGCCATCCGTATTAAAAAAGTTATGCAGGAAAAGAAACGTTCAAAAAAGAAAACCGACCAACAGCAAGGCTGGAGCACACTGGTCGTTTAAACCACAGAATTATAAAAAAATTTATTTAAACGAATATGTGAATGCCAAACGGCATTGATTTCATTTTTTAAAACGATGGAAATTTTGATGAAGAAATTCACCAAAGGCAGGGTATTTGAACACCTTGGTATATAACTGGTTCAAATAATTTTATAAGCAAGTCTACAACAAAACTTACTGTTTTTTTATTTTAAAGCCTCTTTTCTACGAAAACGTTATCGTAAAAAATAAGCCGGCAGCAATCTGGTTTACTCAAACGTTTTCGTAGAAATATATCTGCGGTTTAGCTAAACTTAACTCATTTACATCGTATAATTGATATGAAATGTACCTGATTAACCAATTACAGGCAGCAATTAGCAAATTTAACTAAGCCAATTATGAGAATAATGCCTTTAAACAGGTTGCTAATATATGTGTTGATGCTTTTTAAGCTGCGGGAGTTGCTATACAATAAAACTTACTTAAAGAGTGTGCTGTATACCTTGCTTTTGACCAGTACATTATGCGGGAAAGCTTATTCACAATCGCGCCTGGTTACAGGGTTCAATAAGGGTTGGCTATTCACTAAAGATAATTTTGAACCCGGGGCCAAAAATCCGGAAATAGGGTGGCAGCAGGTTAGCATACCACATACCTGGAACGCTAATGATGTGATGGACGACAAACCCGGCTATTATCGCGGAGCCTGCTGGTACGTTAAAAACCTAACTGTACAAAGCGCGTCGCTTCAAAAAAAACTGTATCTGTATATTAATGGGGCAAACCAGGTTACAGATGTTTATGTAAACGGGCATAAGGCAACAACCCATATTGGCGGATATACCCGTTTTTGTGTTGAGCTTAACAGTTATTTACGCCCCGGCACAAATAACCAGATAGCTTTAAGAGTAGACAACAGTTTTAACGAAGACATACCCCCGCTTACGGCTGATTTCACCTTTTTTGGTGGTCTGTACCGTGATGTTGAACTGACTGCCGTTAATAACACCCACTTTAGCTTAAATAAGGCTGCTAACGGCGTATTTATAACTACGCCAAGGGTATCTGCAACAAAAGCTTTAGTAAGCGTACAAGGCAGGATAAATAACGAACAAGGGATTTCAAAAAAGTTGCGCGTAGTAGCAGAGATTACAGGTAGTAATGGAAAACAGGTTGCGCATAGGGCAACTGTTATTAACATGATTAACAAAGGCAGCGATTTTAAAATATCCCTGCCCGAAATAGCCAATCCGCACTTGTGGGCACCGGAAGATCCTTACCTGTATAAAGTAACATGCAGCATAATCGATGTACTGTCGGGGAAGGTGTTAGACCGGGTTACAAATAACCTTGGGCTGCGTTGGTATAAGTTTGATGCTGAAAAAGGTTTTTTTCTGAACGATAAGCCATACAAGCTAATAGGGGCAAGCCGCCATCAGGATTTTGAGGGGCTTGGTAATGCTTTGCCGGATAGCTACCACAAACGCGATGTGTTACTGCTAAAGAAAATGGGCGGTAATTTTTTGCGTGTGGCCCACTATCCGCAGGATAAAAGTGTTTTGGATGCCTGCGATAGCCTGGGCATTTTAGCCTCGGTAGAGATCCCGGTTGTAAATGCCATTACCGAAACCGACGCTTTTACCCGCAACAGCAAGAATATGCTGGTAGAAATGATAAGGCAAAATTTTAACCACCCCAGTATTATTATATGGGCCTACATGAACGAGGTATTACTAAAACCCGAATTTGGTAACGATAAACCACGCCAGGCGGTATATTTTAAAAACGTGAGGGACCTTGCAGCGCAACTGGACAGCCTTGCAAGGATAGAAGACCCATCGAGATATACCATGATAGCCTGCCATGGCGATTACAACAGGTATAAGCAGGTTGGGCTGATAGATATACCTATGCTAATAGGCTGGAACTTATACCAGGGATGGTATGGCGGCAAAACAGAAGATTTTGCAAAGTTTTTAGATAAATTTCATGCCGGGTACCCCAAACTGCCCATGCTGGTGACCGAATATGGCGCCGATGCTGATGCCAGGATCCGGTCGCTTAGCCCTGAACGGTTCGATAAAAGCATTGATTATGCTGTTGATTTCCACAGGGTTTATTTAAAGGCGATGCAAAGCCGGCCATTTGTTACCGCCGGCATAATATGGAACCTGGCTGATTTCAGTTCGGAAGAAAGGGCCGAAACAACACCGCATATAAATGCAAAGGGTTTACTTACCCAAAACAGGCAGCCAAAAGATGTTTATTTTTTTTACCAGGCCAACCTGCTCAAAACCCCATTTTTAAAAATATCCAACTGGGCTTACCCAACGGGCCTGGCCGATAGCCTTGATCACAACATATGCACGCAGCCATTAACCGTTTTTTCCAATTTATCGCAAGTTTCGATTAAAGTGAATGGCAAAAACCTGGGCACTAAATCAACCGCGGATGGGATGGCTGTTTGGAACGTACCATTTTTAAATGGCAGAAACATTATAGAAGCATCAGGCAACGCCGATGGTAGTACGATCAGGGACCGGTCTGTCGTCGGTTTTAGTTTAATACCCACCAATTTGCCCGCGGCAAAAGTTACAGATATAAAGATAAATGCCCTTTTAGGTTCAAAACGGCAATTTATTTCGAAGGATGGTACGGTATGGTTGCCGGCCCAGCCTTATGTAAAGGGAAGTTTTGGGTTTACGGGCGGCGAGCCTTACAAACTCAAAGGGAATAACCGGCTAAGCTACGGTACCGACCGCAACATAAATTTAACCGACGACGACCCTGTTTACCAAACCCAGCAGGTGGGGATACAGTCATTTCACTTTGATGTACCCGATGGGGAGTACCAGCTTACCCTGCACTTTGCCGAACTTACCACAAATAACCCTGCAGGCGCGCTTGCCTATAACCTGGATAATAATGCTAATAAGCAGGCCCTGGATGATAGGGTATTTACTGTTGAAGTGAACCAAGAACCTGTTTTAAGTAATTTTAGCATCGCACCAAAATATGGAGTTTTAACCGCGGGCAGCCATAAGTCCACCATTTTGGCAACCGGCCATAGGGGTATAAACATTCTATTTACTCCCATAACAGGCCAGGCCGTTTTAAATGCGATACAACTTACGGGCCTTAAAAATTAAGCCTCCATTTAAATTTAATGATGCCATTTTGCAGCAAAGCGAGTTTTTATTGGTGTTTATAAAAAAGTGCCCGTTTAAGTCCATTTAGCAGGCCATTACACCCGTTAATTTATCGGGTGTGTTCCATAGAATTGCTTGCAGGTTCTATTCAGTTTTATTGTAAGGATTTTTTCCGGTGACACAAATTCGATTGCCGCTGCTGCCAATCAGAAATAATCGTCAGCACTTAAGGTATGGATGTAGCTATTATGCAGATCTGAATCGGGGCATACAGCGACAAATATTAATTTCAACACGCCAAGTAATACCCAATTTTCATCCGGAAACATTCAGATTTTACCGGAAAAAAACTCAATTTTTTTCAAAAAATCAACTCCAAAAATCGCTTATTTATGCCGAAACCGGGCAGAATAAATTCAGGTATTTGCCGGCAATTTCATAAACGCGCGTTTCTAAACCCTTTGTTGGGTTTAGTAGTAATTTATGAGTTGTCAACCCGCCAAAATATTGATAAAAATCTCCCATTTGAGGTGTTTTTTTGGCCGAAAACAGCCCATTTCTATCTCTTTTTTCCTGTTGTTTTCGGGGTGATTTTTTTTCAAATTTTTTTCAAATTTTTTCATTGTTCAGTAAGCGTATCACCTGCAAATGGGCTTATCAGTTATGTATGCCTAATTGCTGCATAAACAACGTTTTATGTGTATCACCTATTGCGATTTTATCGTATCAGAAAATATTTAAATGTCTAATTATCAATTAATTATAACGTTTAATCTATTGCAAAAACCACATGTACAAACTATGTTTACCAGGCCAATAATTACTATTTAACCAATTTAATTCCGGAGGATTTCACGATGAGGTAATCGCTTTTATTGCAGACATAATCTGCATAAGCATTTGGGCAAACCAGGTTTGCATTTTGCGCGGATTCCGGCAGCTGTGCTGCTTAATCAATTAAACACATTAATTACAAATTATGAAAAAAAGAATTACTCTAATTTTTGCTTTCCTTATAACAACGCTAACGATGTCCTTTGCTCAGGATATTACAATTAAAGGAGTTGTTAAGGACAAACAGGGGTTGCCCATGCCGGGTGTAACTGTAAAAAATAAAACGGCTGCAAACGGTACAATAACTGATGTTAACGGCGGCTACTCAATTACCGCTGCGGGCAATGCAATACTGTTATATAGCTTTATGGGCTATATAACCCAGGAGCAGCAGGTTGATGGCCGTACAACTATAAATGTTACTTTGGAAGATGACAGTAAGCAGCTTGCCGAAGTTGTGGTTATAGGTTATGGTACCCGTGCGGTTAAAGACGTTACCGGCGCTATTACCAGTGTTAAAGCCGAAAAATTTGAAAATGACAACCCAACCAGTGTTGCAGATGTATTGCGTGGTTCGGTACCGGGGATATCAGTGGCGCTTAACACCTCTGCTAAAGGTGCTAAAACAGACGATTTTCAGGTTAGGGGGAAAGCGAGCCTTTCGGGCAATGTAAACCCACTGATAGTTTTAGACGGGGTAATTTACTTTGGCGATATTGCAGATATTAACCCCAATGATATTGACAGGGTTGATGTGCTGCGCGACCCAAGCGCATTGGCAGTGTACGGTGCACAGGCTGCCGGTGGTGTTGTAGCCATAACTACTAAAAAAGGTAAAAAAGGTGGGTCGGTTGTCACCTTGAATGCGAATGTAGGTGTTGCCCAATTACTCCAAAATCAAAAATTTTACCAGGGAGAGGACTTTCTTCACTGGCGCTCGGATGTGCAGCGAAGCGCTAACACAACCAAACCATACTATTTTTACAGCGACCCGCGTAACCTGCCGGATGGTGTTACTGTCGATCAGTTCTTATCAGGCGCTACAGGCGACCCTGTTGATGTTTATTTACAACGCCTAGGCCTTTTCCCTAACGAAATTACCAACTACAAAGCCGGTAAAGTTACCGATTGGTCCAAGCTTATCTTTAGGGACGGCGTTCGGCAGGATTACACAGCAAGTTTATCAGGCAGGAGCGAAACTGTGAGCTATTATTTTTCGGGCAACTTTACCAATAACCAGAACCTGATACAAGGCGGCGATTATAATAACACCCGTTTCCGCGTAAACCTGGAAGGAAAGGCAGCCAAATTTTTAACAATAGGCGTAAATGCACAATTCTCGATGCGTGATGAAAGCAATTCAAGCAATCCATTCGGCGTTTCGGGATACGACCTTCACCAGGCCGACTGGGGGCAGATCATCAATTCGTCACCATATGGCGACGTTTACAAACCCGACGGCAGTTTAACCCGTATTGATACTGATGATAGCGGCTTAAACCAGCGTAACCCATTCCTGGGTAACCGGTATAACGATAATGTTAGCAGGCAAAATGTTTTGTTTTCAACATTATTTGCAAAGGTTGATCTTCCTTTTGGCTTTAAATACACACTGAATTTCTCACCTCAGATCGAAGCATACCGTAACTTCTTTTTCAGGCCGGGCGAAAACCCCAACGAGATAGCTGTGAACGGCCTTACAGGTACGGCCTACCGTTCGATGGAAGAGCGTTACCGGTATAACATCGATAATATTTTAAGCTGGAACAAAACATTTGGTATCCACACTTTTGATGCAACCTTTTTGTTAAATAAAGAAAAATACCAAACCTGGTATACCCGTACAAATAACTCGCAGTTTAGCCCAAGCGATGTTTTAGGCTATCATAATATTGGTGCAGGTACTTTGCCTGTTGAAAGCAGCGACGACCGCGTTTACAACGCCGATGCTATAATGGGCCGTGTAAACTATACCCTTTTAGGTAAGTATAACTTTACCTTTACGGCACGAAGGGACGGTTTCTCGCCATTTGGCTTAACAAGGCCGCGCCAAAGCTACGCCGATGGTGCAGTAGCATGGACCTTCAGCGATGAGAAACTCTTTAAAAAGGATTTTTTTAAGTGGTTAAACTATGGTAAACTACGCTTTGGTTACGGATCGAACGGTAACCGGTTATCAAGCGGTACTGCCGATCCAAGCCTTGCCCTGGCTATTATAAATGCATCAAAATATCCTACAGTTTCTAACGGGACCGCAACAAACAATAATACTATCCTGGTAGCATCGATGCAAAATAACCTGCTAACCTGGGAGCGTACAACAGGCCCCAACTTAGGGTTGGATTTTGCCATACTCAACAACCGCCTTAGCGGTTCGGTAGATGTGTACAATCGTAAAACAACCGGCCTGATAGTTAAACGCACCCTGCCACGAATTATGGGTTACACAATCCCCGATGTTTATACAAACATTGGTGAAGTAAATAATAAAGGTATCGAAGTATTGCTGGAAGGTAAGATCATCCAAAGCAAAAACTTTAACTGGAATGCGAGCGGCACATTTTACTTAAACCGCAACAAGCTTGTGCATTTGTATGGTTCATCAACCGCTACCGATGCCGGGGGTAACACAGTTACTGTTCCGGAAAAAGATGACATTGGTAACGGGTGGTTTATCGGGCGTGATATTGATGCCGTTTGGGATTACAATGTAAAAGGTGTTTGGCAAACTGCCGAGCTTGACGAAGCCAAGAAATACGGAGCATTACCTGGTGATTTTAAACTGGAGGACCGTACAGGCGACTTTAAATTTACCAACGATGATAAAGTTTTCAAAGGCTCAACCGCCCCAAAATTCAGCTGGTCGTTACGTAACGAGTTCAATTTCCTGAAGAATTTCGATTTTTCGTTTATGCTGGTATCAAGCATTGGGCAGTTAAGGCAATTTAACAATGCGGTTAACAACCCTGGCAGTGTAGGTAATGGCCGTATGAATTCGTACGCGTTACCTTACTGGACACCTGATAACCCCATTAACGACTACGCGCGACTGAACTCAGGCTCGTCTGGCACAACTATCAACATATGGCGCAAAGCATCGTTTGTAAGGCTGCAAACAGTATCGTTAGGTTACACCTTTAGCCCCAATTTGATAAAACGCCTTGGTATGTCGAGCGCTAAGCTGTTTGTAAATGCTACAAACGCCGCCGTTATGTCCGACTGGCCTCTTTGGGATCCGCAAAATAACGGCCCAACCCCAAGGTTTTTGGCAGCAGGATTTAACGTCACTTTTTAAAGTATAAAGAAACAGAATATGAAAAAGATAAATAAAAATATAATAGCCGCGCTGGCAATTGGAGCGGTGTTTGCAGCCGGCGGATGTACAAAACGGAGTGATCTTTTCCCCGAAGCACCATCTAAATATACACCGGGTAACACATTAACTACACCGGGCGCTTTCCGTGCGTTGCTGCTTAACTTAAACTTAAGCGTTAGGTTTGAGTTTTTTGGCGACTCCGCGCCCATGTTAACCGAATCTATTTTTACCGATGCAGCTGTTGAAGGTACTACTGATAAAACAACCCCTGCACAGGACCTGAACATACGGATAACCCCTACAGCAAATCTAAACAGTAACGATTATAATAAAATTGGTAATTACTGGGAGGTATGGTGGCAGGGTGTGCATGATGCAAACGTTATCATATCCAGGATCAATGATATTCAGTGGCCATCTGACGATGATAAAAACAAGGTGTTAAGTGCCGCGTATTTTCACAGGGCTTACAGGTATTACCGTTTAGTACACGAGTTTGGTGATGTTCCGCTTCTTTTAAAAGAAGAAACGATCGTAAATACATCATATGTAAGTACACAACGTATGGTTATCCTTAAAAAAATGAAGGAAGACCTTGATTTTGCCGTAACAAAACTTACTGACGATGGCAATAAGGGCGAGCCTTCAAAAGGCGCTGCTGCCCATTTATTAACCAAAATAAACCTTGCATTAGGTTTATTTGACGATGCCATAACATCAGCTAACATTGCCATAAACGGCCCTTATGCTTTAATGACCAACCGCTTTGGTATTGTTGCAGGCGATGCCACCAAAAATGTTGTTTGGGACTTACACAGGCCCGAAAATAAATCTATCGCGGCAAACACCGAAGCGCTATACGTAGTAATAGATCGGGAGAATTTAGATGGAGCTACCAGCTTTGGTTCGCAGTTAATGCGTAATTGCGTACCCATGTGGCACAACGGCACCATACTTACACCGGGTGCGTTAAAACCGGGTATATCTGATAAGGTGACAGAGGAGTTTCCGCTTACACTTTGGTATGGCCGTGGTATTGGCCGTTTGCGAGGTACACCCTATGCTACCAAATACATCTGGACCGATAACACCGACCTGCGCCATGCAAAAGGCATGTGGGTGGACATGACAGATCTGGTTTATAATCAACCCGGGCTTAAAACATCAGACCCGGCCTGGTATGGCAAACACCTGGAGCAATATACCGCGGATAATGTAAACCAACGTTTCCTGAACGGCGCTAAGGATACCATACGCGCATGGTTTGGCTGGCCACATTACAAAGTGTTTATTGGATCGGGTACTACCGCATCTGATAAGTGGTGGAGCCCGCCACGTGGTACCAATACAGACTGGTACGTGTTTCGTTTAGCCGAAACTTACCTTTTACGCGCCGAAGCTTACTGGTGGAAAGGGCAAAATGCCCTGGCTATGGCCGATATTAACAAGGTACGCGCACGCGCCAATGCCGCACCACTAACAGATGCAAGTAAAGTAAATATCGGTACCATACTTGATGAGCGCCAAAGAGAGCTTTTTTGGGAAGAGCCGCGTAAAGACGAGCTTACCCGCATGGCTTTTATATTTGCCCAAACAGGTAAAGCTGCTTATAATGGTAAAACTTATAACGTAGCGAATTTCTCTACCGACAACTTCTTTTACGACAGGATAATGGAGAAAAACGATTTTTATAAAAATCCTAATGTTATTACTAACTCGGGTAACCACTTTACAATTTCGCCCTACCACGTATTGTGGCCTATACCGCAAAACGATATAGATTTAAATATTAATGGGCATATAAACCAAAACAAGGGGTATTCCGGCTCAGAGAGTAATGTGCCTCCGCTTGATAAAGTGGTAGAATAATATATCCTCCTAAACCTTAAGGCCGGGCTTACAAATAGTAATGCCCGGCTTTTTGTTATTAGGAAAATGAGCAGCTATCAGTATATTACGTAATATTTACAGGCCTAAAAAAAATTACACAAGGGGCGGGTTAGTTTGTTTAGCTAATGTTACCCGCAAGGTAACCAAAAAGCCCCTCGCCCCAGAACGGGGCGCTATTTTAAACAGGAAGTAAAATATAAACACCTTTGCCTGTGTTGCCAGTGCAAAGGATTTAATAAATACTGTATGTATAAAATTTATCCTTGCTTTTTTTTGTGCGTGCTTTTAGCCGTGTTTGGCAAACCTGTATATGCACAAATTGTAGTGCCTGTAACCGATACGGCCAAACAACATGTATTCAAGCTTGGCGAGATCGAGTACTACCGCGAACCGGGTAGTACATTAACTATCAAAGAGGTAAGCAGCCCCACGTTTAGCGGTAAATTTGTAGCTAACCAGGATGCTACCCCGCAAATAAAAGATTTTAGCAGCACTTATTGGTACCGTATTAAGCTAAACCAAAGCATCGCTACAAAAAACAATTGGATACTTGAGTTTTTTGATCAAACTATTGATAGCATAACGGTTTATTCGCCCACCAAAGGCAACACTTACACCGCAACGCAGCTGGGCAGTAACAAACCGTTCAGCGACCGTTTGGTTAGCCACAAAAACTTCAGCCTTACTATTAATAACGACCTTAAACAGCAAAATACATATTATTTCCGCCTGCGGTCAAACCAATCGGCTAATGTTGTTATCGTACTGCGATCGGTAAACTGGTTTATCAGCTACGCGCTTGACGAGTACTTTTTCTTTGGGATATTTTATGGGATGATACTGGTTTTTGGCCTGTATAACTTTATGATGTTTATTGCCATGCGGCAAAGGCAATACCTGTATTACATAGTTTATAACCTTAGCATTGGCCTGTACGAAATGTGTACCGATGGCGTTGCCTACCAGTACCTTTGGCAAATGGCCCCCGGCTGGAACCACTATGCATATGGCGTCGCGTTGTTCCTGGCCAGCGTATTTGCTATGCTTTTTGCACAAAGCCTGCTCAATTTAAAGGCGAACGCCCCGCGGTTTAACCGGTTATTAAATTACGTTATAATTGCCCGTGTAGTATTCTTTTTGGCCTGCCTTTTTATAAACCGGCACTGGTTTAGTTATAAGATAGTAGAGTTTATACCCCTGTGTATATCTTTTGTGGCAGGTTGTTATGTTTTACATAAAGGATACAGGGCGGCACGTTTCTTTGTTATTGGTTATAGTTTCCTGTTTATTGGGTTTATTATAAAATCACTTATTGCTTTAAATATCTGGTGGCTGCCGGTTACGGCGCTCAATTTTTATAGCCTGAGCTTTTGTTTTATTATGGAGATGCTGTTTATAACCTTTGCCATTGGCGACAGGCTGCGGCTGCTTAAGCGCGAAAAGGACCAGGCGAACCAGAAAATGATAAAGCAGTTGCAAAAGAACGAGGAATTGATGGACCTGCTGAATAAAAACCTGGAAGACCAGGTGGCCAACCGCACCCGCGAGCTGATGGCACAATCATCCGTAATAGCCCTGCAGAATGAAGAACTGATGGCTGTGAACGATCTGTTGCAGCAGCAGGCCGAAGAAATTTCGAGGATGAACGTACTGCTGGAAAAAGACAATATGCTGCTGCATAACGATATTGAAAAAGTTACATACGATAGGGTGATGCTGGCCGATGTTGATTTTGAAGAATTTAGCAGGATTTATCCCGACCGCGAAACCTGCTTTAAGTTTTTAGCAGATCTAAAATGGAAAAACGGATATGCCTGCAAAAAATGCGGCAACATGCATTATGGCAACGGGCACTCGGCGTATAGCCGCAGGTGCTCAAAATGCGGATACGAGGAGTCGGTTATAGCCTATACTATTTTGCAGAATACACGTATCCCCATAAATAAAGCTTTCTACATGATCTTCCTGATGTATTCGACAAGGGGCAAGATCTCGTCTCATAAACTCTCCGAAATACTTTCAATAAGGCAAAGTACCTGCTGGGTATATAGCACCCGGATAAAAAAGGCGATGGAACACGCTAAAAAGGCACTAAAAAACGCCGGGAACAAAGGTTGGAGCGCGCTGGTTATTGATACCACTTCCGAATAATCACTGTTTCGCGCATATTTAAAACCACTCGCAGGTTACACATTTGGCAAGGTTATCAAACATCTTTACACCCTGTAGCTATTTTGCTTAAAAATTAATGTGTGAAGTAAGCGTATCAAAACTTTTATGCCTGTTTTTTAAATAGGGCTTCAAGTAGTGCATGGCTATATTTCAGTTGGTTTACATTGTGAAGCAAGCGTATCAAATTTTGTTTAATTAGTTAATTATCAATTATTTATGTAATTTTTTACTTGATTGTAACGTAAAAATTACTGTAAATTTGTTTTAACCAATTACATCTGCATCTGCCTTATTCTTTAAACTCAAACAAGTGTATACTGCCTTAATAAGCAAATGTACGCCCGGCTTGTTAAATAAAAGTTAATGGCTTTTGTGATAGTATACATGCAAACCAATTACTCAAACCAAATAAACACTTATGAAAATCAACTACAAATTCAAGTTGCTGATGGCAGGGGCAATGGCTTTTGCCTTGCTGGCCTATGCGTGTAAAAAAGATGTGCGGCCCGATGCTGCCGACACTGCAAAATCTGCCGGTACGGTTGTACGCGCCGCCAACGAGGTGGTAAACGCGTGGCTTACCACATCAAACAAATCGAGCCTGCTGGCGCAAAGCAGTTTAAATTTTGCCGCGGATGCCGGCACAAACCCCAACACCATAACGGTTGATGAAAATACCACCTACCAGGGTATAGATGGTTTCGGCTTTACACTTACCGGCGGCAGCGCCAGTTTGCTTAACGGTTTGGGCGGTAATAAATCGGCTGTGTTGAACGAACTGTTTGGCACCGGCAACGGGCAAATAGGGATCAGTTACCTGCGTATCAGCATCGGCGCGTCTGACCTTAGCTCCTCAGATTTTACCTACAATCAAACCTCGGGCGATGTTAACATGAATAATTTTAGTTTGGCGCCCGAGAATACCGATTTCCTGCCTATCCTTAAAAGTATTATCGCTATCAATCCCAATATAAAAATACTGGCAACCCCCTGGACGGCCCCAACCTGGATGAAGGTGAATACTACAGGCAACAACGGGTACACCGGCGGCAGTTTAAACACAGCTTATTATGATGCTTACGCCCGTTATTTTGTAAAATACATACAGGCCATGAAGGCGCAGGGCATCACTATTGATGCTATTACCCCGCAAAACGAACCGCTAAACCCGTACAATAACCCCAGTATGGTTATGCAGGCTAACGAGCAGGTAAACTTCATTAACAATAACCTTGGCCCGCAATTACGTAACGCGGGTTTAAACACCAAAATAATAGCCTACGACCACAACGCCGATGTACCAAGTTATGCTACAACGGTTGTTGGCGGTGCAAGCCAGTATGTTGATGGCTCGGCGTTTCACTTATATGCCGGCGATATAAGCGCTTTAACAGGTGTACACAATGCCTATCCAAATAAAAACGTGTACTTCACCGAGCAATGGGTGGGTGCACCAAGCAACTTTGGCGGCGACCTGGGCTGGCACATCAATACCCTTATTATTGGCGCTACCCGTAACTGGAGCCGTAATGTTTTAGAGTGGAACCTTGCCGCCGACCCTAACAACAACCCACACACCAACGGCGGCTGCAGTACATGCTTAGGCGGTATTACAGTTAGCGGCACATCTATTACCCGTAACGTTGGCTATTATATCATTGCCCATGCTTCAAAGTTTGTAAGGCCGGGCGCGGTACGTATCAGTTCGAACGTGGCAGGCAGCATACAAAACGTGGCTTTTAAAAACAGCGATGGCTCAAAAGTGGTTATCGCATCAAACAGCGGCGGCAGCACGGTAAGCTTCAAATTAAAGTGGGGCGACGAATCCTTTATCTACAGCCTGGCAGCAGGTGCGGTAGTTACCTTTAAATGGTCGGGTACACAGTCAAGCGGTGGCGGCGGCGGCACAGGTGCGCCAATTGGCTCAACCATCACCCTTAAAGGGTTCAATAACCAATACGTAAGCAGCGAAAACGGTACCCAGGCCATGAATTGCAACAGGCCATCCCCACAGGGATGGGAGCAATTTACCGTTGTTGATGCAGGTGGCGGCAAAATAGCTTTGCGCAGCCAGAATAAATATGTAAGCAGCGAGAACGGTACGCAGGCTATAACCTGTAATCGCGCAACCATAGGCGATTGGGAAAAATTCGACTGGGTGCCAACCACAGATGGTAAAGTTACCTTCAGAGGGAATAACGGCAAATTCGTATCCAGCGAAAACGGCGCACAAGTCATGACCTGTACCCGGGCAACAGCATCGGGCTGGGAAGCATTTGGCGTAAATCAATAAACCAAAAAACCATTATAACTTTATGAAAAAGCAAGTATTAAAATTTTTGAAAGGGGCCGGATTGATGCTGGCCATGGGTTTAGCCATTACATCCTGCAAAAAGGATATCAACAAAACAACGCCGGATAACATCGATGTAAAATCAACCGGCACTACTCCAAGGGCGCTCACACTGGTATGGTCTGACGAGTTTAACGGCAGTGGCATAGATGGCGGCAAATGGAACATTGATAATGGCAACCCCAACGTAAATAACGAGAAAGAATATTACTCATCGGGCAACGTTGCGGTAACAGGTGGCAATTTGGTGATCACCGCCAAAAACCAAAGCATGGGCGGGCAGCCGTACACATCGGGTAAAATTACTACCGCCGGTAAGTTCACGGTAAAATATGGGCGGATCGAGGCCCGTATCAAGCTTCCCGCTTTCCAGGGGAGCTGGCCTGCGTTTTGGATGCTGGGCAGTAACATCGGGCAGGTAAACTGGCCGCAATGCGGCGAAATTGATATTATGGAGCAAACCAATACCAGCAACACAACCTTAGGCACTATGCACTGGAATAATAATGGCCACGTGTATTATGGCGGCAATACCCAGGTGAACAATGTTACCGATTATCATGTGTACGCGGTTGAATGGGATGCCAACAGTATTAAATGGTATGTAGATGGCACACTGTTCCACACCGGTAATATCCAGAATAATATCAACAGCACCGAGGAGTTTCAGCTACCTTTCTTCCTTATACTGAACCTGGCGGTAGGCGGCGATTTGCCGGGTAATACCATTAATAATGGCGCGTTACCGGCTAATATGTATGTAGATTATGTGCGGGTTTATAACATTACCGGTGGCTCGGGCACTACAGCCCCTATTGGGCAAACGGTAACGCTTAAAGGATTTAACAACCAATACGTAAGCGGCGAAAACGGCACACAGGCTATGCTCTGCAACCGCCCAAGCCCACAGGCCTGGGAGCAATTTACCGTAGTTGATGCAGGCGGGGGCAAGGTAGCGCTGCGCAGCCAGAACAAATACGTATCCAGCGAGAACGGCACGCAGGCCATTACCTGTAACCGCGCAACCATAGGCGATTGGGAGAAATTTGACTGGGTGCCTACCGGCGATGGTAAAGTTACCTTCAGGGGCAACAATGGTAAGTTCATATCCAGCGAGAACGGTGCCCAGGCCATGACGTGCACGCGCACCACGGCATCGGGATGGGAAGCCTTTGGTATTAACCAATAATAAATTCATAAATTTAAGCCTGCCTTAACACAAGGCAGGCTTTTTTATTTACCTGATGAGAAGATCACTGCTAACCTGCCTCGCTATTATAACAGCCGCGGGCCTATACGCGCAAACAACCCCTGAAAAATTGTCGCTAAGCCTTGTTACGGGTTACGAGCGGCAGGACCTTAAGTGGTCGATAGCCGGGAACCTTGCCGGCGAAAACCCTAACGTTTATTCGGAACTGCAATGGAAAAAGGTAGGCGGCTTGTCGGTAGCTGCGGCTTTGGAGTGGAATGTTTGGAACCGAGTTTTGCTAACTGCCGATTATGCAAACGTATTTATCAAATCGGGGACAGTTAGCGATAATGATTACAATGGCGATAACCGCACTAACATGGTTTACGATGAGCTTTTTAATGCTGATAAAGGCTACCTGCGCGATTGGGGCGCAGGAGGTGGATATATCATCATCAACAAAAAAAATTCAGCTTAAAAGCATACGCGGGCTATGATGTAAGCACGCAATCGCTTTATATTTTGGACCGTACAGGCAATTTCCCCGACCTGAACAGTACTTACAAAGCAACCTGGAAAGGGCCGTTTGTAAAAGCAAGCGTAGGTTTGGGCGTTACCGATAGGTTAAAGATAACAGGTAATTTAAAGTATAACCAGGCAAATTACAGTTCAATTGCCGACTGGAACCTTATTCAAACCTTTCAGCACCCCGTTAGTTACCGGCACACGGCAAAAGGCTTTGGTATAGATGGCGATCTGAAACTGGTTTACGCCATTTGTAAAAACATTGCCATACAGGCAGGCGGTGGGTATTACAGTTGGCAAACCGGCAACGGGATAGACGAGTTGTACCTGAGCGCCGGCGGCAGCGATAAAACCCAGTTGAACAAAGTGGAACGGAATGGCTACCGGATATCGGCAGGGGTGGTGTTGTATGTTAAATAATTTTTGATCGGCAGTTTCAGCTTTAAATATCTGCTGATATTTAACTCACTAAAATTACTTATTTTGCAATACCCAATTATTGTAAATTAGTAGTGAATGAGAACCCGTGGCCGATATAAATTTATATTAAGTTGTTGTATAGCTTTGTTTGCGTTACTATTGCAGGCCAGTGTGGCCAGGGCAGGCGATAAAATTGACAGTTTACAAAGGGTGCTGAACAAGATCCTGGATAACAAAGCCCAGAATAACCAGGCAAGGTTTACCCAAATTGAAAAGATAAAGCACGAATTACATTCAAATTATTCTTTTTTACCTGCCAGGTATAACAATTACCAAAGGCTTATTAATGCCTATAAATCATTTGTGCACGACTCCGCCTACGTGTACAGCAAGAAGCTTAACGAGTGTGCCTACCAGCTAAAGGATGCCAATAAAATAAATTACGCGAAGGTAAATATGGGCTTTGTGCTGATATCTGCCGGCATGTTCAAAGAGGGGCTGGATACTTTAAGCAAAGTTAATACCCGTTACCTTAATGAAAAGCAAAGGTTTGAGTATTTGTTTCTGCAGGCGCGCAGTCATTTTGACCTGGGTGATTTTGACAGGATAAACGATTACTACCAGCATTACAGTAAGATAGGGTTGGGATATTGCGATTCGATATTGAGATCGCACCAGCCGGATACTTACGAATATTTATCGGCACAAGGGTTAAAAGCTTTGCGCAGCGGCGATTATAAAACGGCTTTAACGCCGTACCTTAAAATAATGAAGCTTCCGCAAACCTACCAGGATAGCGCCATAAACCTAAGCTGCTTAAGCTATATTTATTTTGTAAACAAGAACAACGATCTGGGTATGCAGCGTTTGATACAGGCAGCTATTATTGATAATGCCCACTCTACAAAAGAATCGGTAGCGTTAACCAACCTGGCTACCCGGTTATACGAGCAGGGCGATACCAAAAATGCCTTCCTGTATATCCACAATGCTATAAACGATGCCACCTTTTACGGCGCCCGCCATCGCGAAGCACAGATAAGCAGCATATTGCCTATTATCGAGAACGAAAAGATAAACGGCATCGAGAAGCAAAAGCGCTCGCTGATGGTGTACGCCTCTATTATAACCTCGCTGATTATTGTGGTTATTATATTCTCGGTGATCACATCAAGGCAGTTAAAAAAGCTGCGTGTTGCCGATGAGATCATCGTAAAAAAGAACGACGACCTGAACATAGCCAACGAATCGTTGATAAAGGTTAACCAAACGCTTGATAAAGCAAACCGGTCGTTAACCCATACCAACATCAAACTGGATGAAGCGAACATGATCAAGGACGAGTACATTGGTAACTTCTTTAACATCCACTCAGATTATATCGAGAAGATAGACCGGCTGAAACGATCGATAGAAAAAATTGTAAAAGAAAAACGTTACGAAGAGGTGCAGCTGGTACTAAACCGCCTGAACACCAACTTTGAACGCGAAAACCTTTCGCACAGTTTTGATAAGGTGTTCCTGAATATCTTCCCAAATTTTGTGGAAGACTTTAACACACTATTCGATGCTGACCACCAAACCCACCTAACCGGAGACCAATTGCTTAATAACGAGCTGCGTATTTTCGCACTGATCCGTTTAGGTATAGATGAGAACGAAACCATCGCCAAGATCCTTAACTATTCTGTTAACACCATATACACTTACAAAACAAAGGTGAAGAACCGGTCCTTTATACCAAACGATGAGTTTGAAGAAAATATCATGTGTATTAAAGCTGTAAAAGAACAGCCGGTGATAATTTAACCTTTAACACTGTTTACAAGCCTTCCTTCCGGTATTTTTTGCGCCTCATAGTGTACAAAACTTACTAAACTATCAATATTCCTTTCGTGATTATCTATATAAAGTTAATCCTTTTAATTATGTAAGTAATTGTTTATCAATTATTTAAATCAATTAACCCATCTCTTTTTTTAATATCGGCTTCCATACATATTGTATGTGCGTTTAAAGCTCTTTTACTTTGATATCGTTGTACGGCCCAAACCGGCAGCCTGATTATTAAACCAATTAAACCCTTTTAAATGAAACACATTTCCTTATTCAAGTACGGCTTGACTGTGCTTTTTCTTCTTTGTGCTACGCTTACATTTGCGCAAACAACAGCATTTACCGGTAAGGTGGTTGACGAGAACAACCAGCCTTTACCCGGTGCTGTAGTGCGTGTAAAGGGCACCGACCAAGCAACGGCTACCGATGTCGGCGGGGCTTTTAAGGTAAATAGCAATCAGCAGGCAATTGTTATTACCGTGAGCTTTATTGGCTACGATTTAGTAGAAAAAAGCATGGTTGCCAACCAGCCCTTATCCATCCAGATGCAGCCAAATTCCAAATCGTTATCCGAGGTGGTGGTTGTAGGCTATGGTACCAGCAAAAAATCTGACCTTACCGGCGCGGTTACTAACCTGGGCGCTAAGGACCTTAACCCCGGGCCAATTACCAACCCTTTGCAGCAACTATCGGGCAGGGCGGCAGGTGTTACCATTACCCAAACAGGCAGCGAGCCAGGTGCATCGCCAAGCGTGCGCATCCGTGGTATAACATCGCTTATCGGCGGTAACGACCCATTAGTGGTAGTTGATGGTGTGCAGGGCAATATGGACCTGCTTAAACAAGTACCGCCAAGCGAGATCGAGTCGGTTGATATCTTGAAAGACGCATCTGCTACGGCTATTTACGGTTCGCGCGGTGCGCCGGGTGTGCTTATTGTTACAACCAAAAAGAACAAAGCGGGCAAAACCACTGTAGAGTACACCGCGAACGCGTCTGTTGATGTACTAACCCGTCAGTTGAAAGAGCTAAACGCTGACCAATGGTGGGAGCAGGCGCAACTTTATAACGTGCCGGCATCAGCCAACCACGGCTCAAGCACCGATTGGGCTGGTTTATTAACGCAAACGGGATCAACGCAAAACCATACGGTTGCTTTTGGCGGCGGTGCCGATAAGTTCAGCTACCGCGCATCTGTTACCGGTATTTTGCAGACCGGTACGGTTATCAACTCTAACTATAAAAATTACATCGGCCGCATCCAGGCAACACAAAAAGCGCTCGACGACAGGCTAACGCTTACCATGAACCTTAACAGCGGTATAAACGATGCCAACTACAGCCCTAACAGCGTAGGCCGCGCAGCGTTTACATCAAACCTGTATAACAACGTTTATGTAGCCCGCCCAACAGACCCGGTTTTGAACCCTGATGGCAGTTATTATACCGATGCAAACGTGTTCCAGTACATTAACCCTTACGCGGTTGCAAAAACGGTGATCAATAAAGGCCATGAAGATAACCTGTTTGGTACCCTGCGTGCCGACCTGCAGCTTACCAAAAACCTTACCGCCGGCTGGTTTGGTAGCTGGAGAAGGATAAACGGTAACTCGGGTTATTATTTGCCTGCCATGTCGACGGTATCAACCGCTATTGATAACAAGGGGATAGCCAATATCAACAACTACCATACAGATGAAAAACTAAACGACATCAGCCTGAATTACAAAACTGATTTCGGTAAGCACCATTTAGATGCCGTTGCTGTATATGAGTACCAGATCCAGAGCTATAACGGCAATTTTGCCCAGGCAAAAGGCTTTATCAATGATATTGCTACTTACAATGCCCTGCAGTTAGGCGATATCACCAAAGTTACCCCCGGCGATTTCTCCTCATACAAAAACGACAGAAAGCTGGTATCGTACATTGGCCGTGTAAATTACTCTTATAACAACCGGTACCTGTTAACCGCAAGTTACAGGCGCGATGGTTCGTCGGTATTTGGTGTTAACCACAAATGGGGCGATTTCCCGTCGGCTTCGTTGGCATGGCGTATCGACCAGGAATCGTTCATGAAAAACCAGCGCATCTTCAGTCAGCTTAAGCTGCGCGGCGGTTACGGTATCACAGGTAATCAGCAGGGTTTATTCCCGCAAGGCTCAATCCCGTTAGTAGGCAGCGCGCCACCTGTATTTTTTGGCGGTGAACTGATCTCCAACTTTATCGCCAGCCAGAACGCCAACTCCGACTTGCGTTGGGAAACCCGCAAGCAAACCAACCTTGGTATCGATTTCGGCCTGTTTAACGATCGCTTATTGGGCTCGGTTGATGTTTACAACGCAACTACCAGCAACCTGTTGTTTGGTTATGCGGTACCGCAGCCGCCGTTCCCTTATGGCAGTATCCAGGCAAACGTGGGTAGTATGGTTAACAAGGGCTTAGAGGTAAGTCTTAGCTACCAGGTTATTAAAAATACCACTACCATGTTAACACTGGCAGGTAATGCAACCCTGTTAAAAAACAAAGTAACCAACTTAAGTGGATCTATCAACGGTGTGCCGCTTAATACCAATTATGTACCGAGAGGCGGCAACAGTTACCTGATAGAAGGTTACCCGGCAGGCGTGTTCAATATTGTTAAACACCTGGGCAAGGATGCCACCAACTCCGAAACAGTGGTTGACCAGGATGGTAACAACATTATAGACCAGGGCGACAGGAGCCCCGACAGGGTTATTGCAGGTCAGGCTACACCGAAATATACTTTCGGGTTTACGCCAAGCTTTAGCTACAAAAACTTTGATGCGTCAATGGTATGGCGCGGATCGGGCGGTAATAAAATTTACAATGCCATACGTGCAAACCTTAGCTACTTCGAAAACTTAGGTAAGGCAAATGTGCTGCAAAGCGCTGTGCCGCTGGGCTTGTTCCATTCGCAATATGGCAGCGACCTGTGGCTGGAAGATGGCTCCTTCATCCGTTGGGAAAACCTGAACCTGGGTTACCGCATCCCTATTGCTAATTCAAAATACATCAGTTCGGTAAGGCTATCGGTAACAGGCAGCAACCTGCTTCTGATCACCAAATACACCGGCGCCGATCCTGAATTATCTACCGATGGTAATAACTTAACCGGGATAGATAATGGTATTTATCCGCGTACCCGCACAGTGGCCCTGGGCTTAAATGTAGTATTCAAATAAAATATTGATTAGAGATGAAAAAGATATTCACAAGCATTTTAATTATTGGCCTGGCCGCGCAAAGCTGTACCAAGGTTAACGAAAATGTATATGATAAGTACGCCTCGAAGGAGTTTTACGCGTCGCCCAAAGGGGCGGATGTGGCCCTGGCGAACGTGTACTCGCAGGTGGGAGGTAACTGGAACGGCGTTGGCTATGCAGGCGCTGATAATGGCTGGTACGATCTGAACAGCTTTTCGAGCGACGAGCAGGTGATCCCTCACCGCCGCACCGGCGACTGGCAGCTTGATTTTGCACAGCTTTACCAACGCCAGTGGCTGCCAAGTTTCGGCATCATCAGCAACACCTGGAACTGGCTTTATAAATCTGTTTACACAGCCAACCTGGCGGTAGACCTGCTGGAGACCTCAAAAGCAGATCCGGCTAAAATTGCCGAGGCAAGGGTACTGCGCGCTTTCTTCTATTATTTACTGATAGATGATTTTGGCAACGTACCTTTTTATACCGATAACAACATTACTGTTGATAAGCTGCCGCAGGTAGACCGTAAAACGGTATACGACTTTATTGTAAAGGAACTTACCGAGAATGTAGACAAGCTATCAGAAACCAAAGGGGGCGTTTATTACGGCCGTTTTAACAAATGGGCTGGTTACGCTTTACTGTCTAAGGTTTATCTTAACGCCGAAGTGTACACAGGTACACCAAAATGGACAGAGTGCCTTGCCGCTTGTAATAAGATAGCGGAGGGTGGTTTCTCGCTGCATCCGGGTGGGGCAAACGCTGCAAGCCCGTTGGGTTACCAGTATTACGAGCTTTTTGGCGATAAAAACCCTACCGACGAAACTATTCTTTCCATATATACAACGGTAGATATCGTATCGCGTAATATCCTTTCCATCCGCAGCTTTAACGGGCCGAATTTTAACGCGGTTTATGGCTTTAGTGGCTGGAATGGCAGCATCATACCGCAGGAGTATTACGAAAGGTACGACAATAACGATATCCGTAAAAAGCAATTTCTGATCGGCGCGCAGCCGGGCGGTGTAAACTATACTGCCGAGGTAAGCTCGCTTGACGACCCCGGAGCATTCCCTGACGAGGGCGTACGCGATACCAAATTTGTACCCGCATTACCTATGAACGGTGGCGGCGCATCAAACGATTTCCCTATTTATCGCTACGCGGATATCATGCTGATGCAGGCCGAATGTAATGTGCGTTTAGGCAATGCAGGCGCAGCAAAACCATTTGTTGATGCCGTTAGGCAGCGTGCAGGTTTAGGCGCATTGGGTGCCAACCCAACGCTTACCGATATTTATAACGAGCGTGGTTTTGAGCTGAACTGGGAAGGCCACCGCCGGCAGGATATGATCAGGTTTAACACCTTTACCCTGGCTCATGGCTTTGTACCTGCCGTTGGCGATTTCAGGAAACTCTTCCCGATACCCACCAGCGCGCTTAATACCAATACCAACTTAAAACAAAATCCTGGTTACAATTAATCCGAATCAAGATCATGAAAAAAATACTTACCCTCGCTATACTTTTGGTCGCCTGTATAGCCTATGGATGTAAAAAGGAGGCCAGTTTAACTGTACTTAAAACCGCATCGTTTGCTGACGGCTCTTCACTTAGCGCGTCGGCCACATCGGTAGTGCTGGCAAAAAACAACGATACCACATCTGTGGTGACGTTTTCCTGGCCGGCGGTAAAGTATACCATTAAGGCATCGGTAACCTATACCCTGCAAATTGACGTGCCTGCCGATACGGTAGGGGCTAATGCATGGGCTAATGCTAAAAAGATCACCGTAGGTAACGATGTGTTGAGCAAGTCGTACCTGGGCAGGGACCTGAACACGCTTGCTGCGGATATGGGCATAGCGCCCGGTACCGAAGGTACGCTGGTAGTACGTGTGCAATCTTACCAAGATCAGTATGCTTACAGTGCGCCAATTGTTATCAAAGTAACGCCTTACCAGCCTAAAGCCACTTACCCGTTGTTATACATTCCCGGTAATTATCAGGGATGGAGCCCCGGTACGGCGCCAACCGCGGCGGCTTTAAAGCCAAAAATTTACGAGGGGTATGTTTATATGCCTGCGGCAGATAACTACTACTTTAAGTTTACCAGCGCGCAGGATTGGGACCATATTAACTATGGCGATGCCGGTAACGGAACCATCACGACAGATGGATTGGCAGGCGGACTTGTTTCGCCGGGGCCGGGCTACGTGCAGGTATCTATCAACCTCAATAACAACACATGGTCGGCAGTGCCTACAACGTGGTCGATATTGGGTGATGCCTCGCCCGGCGGCTGGAGCACCGATACGCAGCTTGCCTATGACCCTGCCAAACAGGTATGGAGCGTAACCTGCGATATGAAGAAGGATGGCTCGTTCAAATTCAGGGCTAATAATAACTGGGTGATAGACTTTGGTGTAAATGCCGATGGCAACCTTGCTTATGCGGATAACCCTGTGTTTGGCTACGATGGCAGTGTACAAAACATCACCGTGCCGTCTGATGGTAATTATACCATCACGCTGGATCTGCACGACCCGTCAAATTACAACTATAAATTAAAGAAAAATTAATTCACAGGGCGGTTCGCGCCGCCCTGTTTAATTAGAGATCATGAAATTCAAACCAACACTAATGAAACTGCTGCTTATATCGCTCGTAACCATTTTCAGTTTTTGTAAAAAGGACACCAATACCACTGTAAACCCCGATCCTGTTTACACGCAGTACGGTACGCCATCTGCAGATGTACCAAAGGTTAGCGACGCGGTTATTTACCAGGTAAACCTGCGCGCGTTTAGCGCCAACCACGATTTTAAAAGCGTAACAGCCAAGCTGGATGCCATAAAAGACCTGGGTGTAAACGTAGTTTACCTGATGCCTGTTTACCCGGTAGGGGTAAAAAACTCGGCAGGGGGGCTGGGCTCGCCATATTCAGTTAAGGATTATAAAGCCATTAACCCCGAATTTGGTACAATGGACGACCTAAAAGAACTGGTTAACACCGCCCACGCAAAAGGTATGGCGGTAATGCTCGACTGGGTTGCCAATCATACTTCGTGGGATAACGCCTGGACAGCCAACAAAAGCTGGTACAAACTGGATGCGCAGGGCAATTTTACGCCGCCGGCAGGAACCAACTGGTCGGATGTGATCGCGCTCGACTTTAACAACAAGGACATGCGCGCCGCCATGATAGATGCCATGAAGTACTGGGTCTACAACGCCAATATTGACGGTTACCGCTGCGATGCCGCCGATTTTGTACCGCTTGATTTTTGGAAACAGGCAAATGATGCCATGAAAGCTATTACTACCCACAAACTGTTAATGCTTGCCGAGGGCACCCGTAACGATCATTTCCAGGCGGGTTTCCAGATGGTATATGGCATGGGCTATTATTCCGACCTAAAGAGCAAGGTGTTTGATAATTCCGGCTCGCTTACCATTTTGCAAAACCTAAACGTTAGCGAATATGCTACTGCCAAACCGGGTTCGCAAGTGGTTAGGTACACCACTAACCACGATGTTTACCTGAGCGATGGTAGCCCGGTTAATATCTATGGTGGCAAAACTGGCTCTATGGCGGCCTTCCTGGTTACAGCCTATATGAAAGGCGTGCCGATGCTTTACAACGGGCAGGAGGTAGGCACCACCCAAAAGATAGATTTCTTCTACAATACGCCTATCGATTGGAGCACCAACCCTGAAATGACAGCGGAGTATAAGAATATCCTGAATTTCCGTGCGGGCAGCGACGCCGTTAAAACCGGCGATTTGAGCATTTACAGCAGCGATAATGTTGCAGCGTTCACAAAATCTAACGACAAGCAAAAGGTTTTGGTTATAGCTAACATGCGCAATAGCAACGCTACCTACACCATACCACCGGCCCTTGCCGGCGCCGGATGGAAAAACGCCTTCGCTAATGCATCGGTAAGCTTAAACGGGCAGTTGTTTTTACAGCCTTACCAACATATGGTGCTTACGCAATAAGTTCTTTGGTTAATTATATATTTTGGTTTAGTCCCGTAAACATTGTTTGCGGGACTTTTTTTGAAGAATTACCCGCAGATGATAGCTAATTTGCAGCTAACTTTTAAGTTTGCCTGTATAGATCAACACCATGCATCACATTCTTGATAACCCCATATACAATGCCCTTAAAACAGGAAGTAAACATTTATCTGCAGACGAAACCGTTGGGCCGGTAAATGTTTTTCGGCGTGATGTGGCACCTTTTGTGGGGATGGAAAATAATACCGGAAATGATTTTAAGGCCCTTAGTGCCCTTGGCCCGGCAATAAACCCGGTTGTTGTTTTTAGTACGGTAAAATTGGATATCCCATCCAGATTTGAGGTAGCAAGGGAATTTGAGATGCTACAAATGGTACACGATGGTTCGGCACCCTCAGCCTTTTCATCTCCACAAATAACAGAACTGGATGAAAGCCATATCCCCCAAATGATAGAACTGACCCAACTTACTAAGCCGGGACCGTTTTTGCAGCGCACAATAGAATTTGGGAACTATACAGGCATTTTTGAAGATGGCCGCCTGGTATCTATGGTAGGGCAGCGCATGCAGCCATCGCCCTATGTAGAGTTAACGCCGTGTGCACACACCCCGATTACCTGGGCCGTGGCTACGCCGGCATATTGCTAACAGAACAGATCAAGCGCGTAATAAACACAAACGGCATCCCGTTTTTACATGTACTTGCAGATAACCACGCGGCTATAAGGGTTTATGAGCGTGTAGGCTTAAAAGCCCGCGGCCCAATGCTTGGCTATGTGTTAAATATTAAGAAATAACCCCGGTTATATCCCTGAGTAATCGGTAGGCTTTAGCATGGTAGACGTTATTTTGGATACCAGCAGCGCATCAGCATATTCCGGTACGGCGCTTATCTTTTTCCATTGCGGGTCGTCAACAAAGCTTTTCCAGTGGGCGGCTTTATCGTCCATGTCTTTAAAGGTAACCATGTAGGTTAGGTTGGGCCTGTCGTTGCCAAAAATAGTTTCGCCAAAAAATACCGGCTTAAACCCAAGGCGTTTAAAAATGTCTATTTCGCCTTTATCGTTAAACATTTCAATTTTTTTCTTCCCGGCGGCTTCGGTAGCGCTTTTGTATTGGCGCAGCTCAAAAATGCGCTGGTTACGCGGGGGGAGTTCCTTCATACGCATATGTGCAAAAGCCTTCATCAGGGACGTATCCATGCGTTCAAATGCAGGGTCGCAGGCTGGCGCGTTCAGGAAAGCCGAACCTTTTGTCCAGTAATCTTTATCAGTTTCAAGCCTGTAATTTAAACCCTCCCAATGCACATAAGTATTGTATGGTACAAGTACATATAATTTGGTTTGTCCGGTGGGGTTAAGCTCGGTAAATACGCCCACGGGTTCGTAGATCTGCTTTTTTATCATCGGCACAAAAACATCTCTGAAAAAATCTTCGGTGGTTTTTTGCTGCTTTTCGTTCTTAAAGGTATAAACCCTTAGTTCGTAATGCTCAACATAAGGCGGTTTGTCAAATTCGGGTTTTGCCATAGCGGTTACAGGTGCAATGGCTGCTGCCGCGCCACTTATTAATGATCCTTTTACGAACGAGCGTCTTTTCATTTAAATTACAATTAGTTTAGGGCTAAGATATACATATTATCTATTCAAAATCCTCATCATCCTCGTCATCTTCTTCCGGTACGTAATTGATTATCGCCTGGCCAATGGCGTCAACCTCTGCATCATTATCAAACATGGGGGTTTCGGTTTCGGGATGTAGTTTTAGCCAAACGTTACCCGTATCCTTTTCAATTTTGCCAAACTCGGCGCCGGCCTTAAATATGGTGTAAACGTTATCCTCTTCGGGGAAAACAGCGTAAACCACGCCATTCACCAATACATCAAACGGCTCTTGTAATTCTTGCATAATATATTGTTAAAGGCGCAATTTACCATTTTTACAATTATGGGCTTGGTTACCGGCTAAAAGTTTACCAATCAATTGCTTTTTTAAACTGATACTTGTTTACATTTGCGCCCACAATTGCAGCGGCCTTTGTATTAAAACTTTGGCCGGTTTTTAGCAGTATATTAAGCATGAAAAGAGTTGTTATTACAGGCATGGGCGTAGTATCGCCTGCCGGGAATGATCTTAAAAGTTTTTGGACCAATATTGTAAACGGGCGAAGCAACGCGGCCAATATTACCCGGTTTAATGCCGAACACTTTAAAACCCATTTTGCCGCCGAGGTAAAGGAACTTATCATTATCGACCACCTCGACCGTAACGAAATAAAACGCAGCGACCTTTACACTCAATATGCACTGATAGCTGCTAAAGAGGCCATTGAAGATTCGGGTTTTGAACTGGATAAAATGTCGCCGTTTGATGTGGGGGTTATTTTAGGCTCGGCACAGGGCGGTTTCGAAACTTTTGAGCAACAGGTACGCGAGTATGCTGCCAACGGCTTTATGCCGCACTTTAATCCCTTCTTTATACCTAAAACGCTGGTGAATATGGCGGCCGGTATTATCTCCATCAAATATGGTTTTATGGGGGTTAACTTTTCGGCCGTATCAGCGTGCGCCTCTGCCAATACGGCTATTATGGATGCGCTGAACTACATCCGCTGGGGCAAAGCCAAAATTATCATAACCGGCGGTGCCGATGCGCCCATCAGCGAGGCCTCCATAGGGGGGTACAATGCCTTGAAGGCGCTTTCAACCCGTAACGAATCGCCGGAAACAGCTTCGCGCCCGTTTGATGTGGACCGCGATGGCTTTTTGATGGGCGAAGGTGCAGGTGTTTTGGTTTTGGAAGAATACGAACATGCGGTTGCCCGCGGCGCGCATATCTACGCCGAGGTTGCAGGCGCAGCCATGACATCTGATGCCTACCACATCACCGCCACCCATCCCGAAGGAAAAGGCGCTATACAGGGGATGAAGTTTGCCCTGCACGACGGCGGCCTGAATGCCGAAGATGTGAATTATGTAAACGCCCATGCCACATCAACATCGGTAGGTGACTTGAGCGAGGCCAGGGCCATAAACGCCGTTTTTGGTAACAATACCGATTTTTCGGTAAGCGCCACCAAATCCATGACGGGCCACTTATTGGGGGCTGCCGGTGCTATTGAGTCTATAGTAGCGGTAAAGGCTATCACCGATGGCATTATACCGCCTACCATCAACACCCATACCATTGACCCCGAGGTACCTGCCGGTTTACATATTGTAATAAAAGAAGCCATTAATAAAAAAGTTAATGTAGCTTTAAGCAATACCTTCGGCTTTGGCGGGCACAACGGCATTGCAGTATTTAAAAAGGTATAAGGATACTTGTAAACGGATATGATAAGAAAACTGATCGATCACTTGCTGGCACTTTGGGCATCGCGCCAGTTCAAAAAAGTAAAGAAATGAACTATCCGGATATCGAACTGATCAATAACGAAGCCATCCACAATTTTGAGCTTTTTGTAGACGGGCACCGCTCATTTATCGACTATAAAATAAAGGATAACAAGATCTACCTGATACACACCGAAGTGCCGGTGGAATAAGAGGGGCGTGGTGTTGCCGCGGCACTTGTAGAAAAAGCCTTAACCTATATCGAGCAAAAGGGATTAAAACTTGTGCCCTTGTGCGCCTACGTACAATTTTTTTTAAAGCGCCACCCCGAGTGGAACCGCCTGCTGGCTTAATTACAGTAATAACACATCTATCCGATGGGCATGTACCATGCTCAGTTCTACCGACCACGCGAATACCGTAAACTGCCCGTCCTGAGAGGCTACCAGTGCAACTGCATCGTGCTGATCGCTTACAAACTGGGCTGCCGCTAAATGCCGGCTGCCACCGCTTTGAGCCGGGTGCTGCCTGATGGCCTTACCATCGGCAATAGGTTCGGTAAAGATGATTTGCCCTACGGGGATACTGCTTTCTGACCGGGCGGCTTTGGCACCAAAGGCAAGCAGGTCGTACTTATCGGTAATAATGGTTGCACCATCCACCGCGGTAAAGCCGCCTATCAGGTCAATAGCTTCCAGTAACGATTCCTGCCACTCCAGTTTTTTTCGCTCCTGGTCGGTTAATGCCAGCAATTCGGCAATGGCACTATAGGCAGGCTGTACAGGATATTTAACCGGCTGTACTATCGATTCCTTCCATTTTGTAGTACCGGCAGGTACAATAAGCACCAACCCGCCACGCTTATGAAGGCGCATAGAGGCGGCTAATTGTACCAGAACGTTAAAGGATTCGCCCATGAAGGATGGCAGGGGCATGTTGGCAAGCGATTTAAGCAGGGATGGGCAATCGGCCACACCCATGGTGGCCTCGTCCAAAACCTTTATCTGGTCGCCCTGTAAAACGGCTACATTCACAAATTTGCCAAAGCCATCAACCCGGCGGTGCTTTATTACCAGCAAGCCCGGCTCTACCACCTCTAAAACAAAACATATGGCAGGTACGCTATGGGTGGTGCCCCAGATGAACAGATCGTCGCCATCGGGCCAAACGCCTAAGTGGATACCGGGCTGCTCAACCGCTGGCGCAAGCTTTATCAGGTTTTGGGTGGTAAGCCTGAGTTTTTGCCCAAATATCAATGGTTTTTCGGATTGCGAAGGCTGCAATAAAGCCAGCGAAATAATGGGCGAACGGCCTTCTTCGCGGCGCATGCTGGCCCAAAAAGCGATATCGATAACCGCCTCGATGATGTGGGCATGGGGCGCTGTAGCGATGTTATTATCCTGCACGCTTTGCGCCGCTAACTGGTGCTTTTTAAAGTGCGCCTCAATTTCGGGCGCAACCATACGGGCCGGCAGGTAGGTGGGTTCGGATAGCATCGGTATATATGTTTTTCAATACAATAATAGTTAATATCCCTAAGTGTTTGTGTTAATGTTGTGTAAGTTAAATTGTTTGCGGCTACGTTATTGATCAAATGTGTCAGTCTGAGCATGTCGAAGACCTTTGGGCTTTACAATGGTTCGACAGGCTCACCATGACAAGATGAGCCTGTTGAAAATTAACTTCGCTAAAACTTTTAGTACTTGCCTAAAATGGCTTACTTTGCAATGTATGCCGGTGTTTATAGCGTCATTAAATTCGGGGAGTAACGGCAACTGCTATTACGTTGGTAACGAGCGTGAAGCAGTACTGGTTGATGCCGGCATATCCTGCCGCGAAACCGAGAAGCGCATGGCCCGCCTGGGGCTTTCTATGCAAAAAGTTAAAGCCATATTTATTTCGCACGAACACAGCGACCATATTAAAGGCCTGGGCGTACTCGCCAGGAAATACCGCCTGCCTGTTTATGTAACCGATGGCACCGTGCATCACTGCGGCGACGTGCCTAAGGATCTTTGTATCAGCCTGCGGTCGTACGAAGCGGTGAGGATAGGTAGCCTGGAGATAATGCCCTTCCCCAAACACCACGATGCCGTAGAGCCGCATAGCTTTATGATCAGCAGCGGCGATACCCGCATTGGGGTATTTACCGATATCGGCGCACCCTGCGAGCATTTGAGCCGCCATTTTGCACAATGCCATGCCGCTTTCCTGGAAGCTAATTACGACGAGGAAATGATGGAGCAGGGCAGGTACCCATATTTCCTCAAACGCCGCATCCGCGGGGGTAAGGGCCACTTATCAAATAAGCAGGCGCTGGATATGTTTATCGCACACAAACCTGCCTACATGAGCCATGTTTTATTAGCGCATTTATCCAAGGATAATAACTGCCCTATACTGGCGCAGCAAATGTTTGCCGTACATGCCGGCGATGTGCATGTAAGCGTTGCTTCGCGATATGAGGAGAGTCCCGTTTTTGTGATAGACCCGCTGCCCCTTGCGCCCGGCGAAAGCCATGTGCTTAACCAAATTACCGGGCAATTCCAGTTTGCTATCGGCTAAAACAGGGGGTGTCCCACTAAATATTACACAAAACGGGGCAATTGTGTAAAACATTAATAATCAAATACTTATAAGTATACAATTTTCGATTTTATTTAAAGTGATACTTAAACATAAATTGTTTAACTAACTTTAAATAAGTTATTTATGTATTTTTTAGAGGGTGTCCCACTTGTTTCTGAATGAGACGGAATGGGACACCCTCTGATTTCGGATTTACGATGTACGATTTCGGATTTGCTTTGTTGGTGGGTGTGCCGATTAAGATTGACGATTAGGGATTTACCCGGCTAATCAAATCTTGTGATCCGTCCTGGAATAGGTTTATACTTAGTCTTGTCCAGATTTTGGTTTACACTTTAAACCGGCTTAAAAACGCCTATCTTCGCCCCTAATATATGCTTGAGATACTTTACCAGGACGATAACTTAATTGCCATTAACAAACCGCACGGCCTGCTGGTGCACCGCTCATCAATAGCTGCCGATGCGGTAGAATTTGCCCTGCAATTATTACGCGACCAAACGGGTAAAAAGGTGAACCCGGTGCATAGGATAGACAGGAAGACGGGGGGAGTATTGCTGTTCGCGTTTGATAAGCCTACAGAAATAGCCATGCAGCAAGCTTTTATGGAGAACAGGGTGAAGAAGAAATACCTGGCCATACTGCGCGGTTATACGCGCGATGCCGAAGAGATAGATTACCCGCTGCGTAAGGAGAACGGGACTTTACAGGATGCGCTGACGCGGTATGTTACCCTGAACAGGGCAGAGCTTGATGTAGCTTTCGGCTCGCACCCAACATCGCGCTACTCGTTAGTAGAGGCCACGCCGCAAACCGGGCGCATGCACCAGCTGCGCAAACACTTTGCCCACATATTTCACCCTATTATTGGCGACCGCACACATGGTTGTAACAAGCAGAATAAATTTTTTAAAGAGACCTGGGAGATGGAGACCATGCTGCTGCATGCTTCGCAGCTATCTTTTAAGCACCCGGTTACAGAAGAAGAAATAACAATAAATGCGCCCCTACAGCCCGAATTTAAAAGGGTAATGGAGTTAATGGGTTGGGGTGATAGCTATTAAATTTACTTATCTATTTCACCAGGCGTTCCGATGGAACGCTTCTGTGTTGTTTTTGGATGTGTCTACCAACCAATCGTTCCGCCGGAACGGCCGCTCGCTTAAACTCGTCCCTTCGGGACGACGGGTCGGTAGAATTATAATAGAAAACCGTTTCGTTCCGTAGGAACGTTTGGTGGCGAAGCAAATTTGAATTTTTTGATGGATATATTATCTAAAGCATCCTGAGCTTAAAAGCGTAATGGGTTGGGATGAGTAATTTTCCTACCCTTCAAGAATTTTCCAATTTCATTTGGCTAAAGCCGCTTGGCTGCCGGTAATCCGTTGGCTGAAGCCAACGGCAATAATAAACACAGAAATGTTTAGTAGTCTGCTAACCAACACCACAGGGTTTAAACGCGGAATTATTTTTTATTAATCGCCGTTCCATTATGGGGCGGATAGAAAAACCATAACATGGGCATTAGCCCGAATAGCGAACAAAAACTTATATTTGCAGCATGAGCAATAACGATATCATGAAAAAACTTCGTGTGGCCTTGCAGCTGCGCGATGACCAGATCATCGAGATATTAAAGCTGGCCAACTTCCGTACCACCAAAACCGAATTGAGCGCTATCTTCCGCAGCGAAGACCACCCAAATTTTCAGCCCTGTAAAGATCAGCTATTACGCAATTTTTTGAACGGGTTAGTGCTACACCTGCGCGGCCCTAAAGTAGAGAAGGATAGTCCTAAGTCGTAAGTCTCAAGTCCGAAGTCGGGAGTCTTAAGTCGAAATTTAATTGGAAACCAACTTCAGACTTAGAACTGAAGACTATAGACTTGAAAATCAATCTTTCTGTATCAAACGGTATTTACCGCTTTTAATCAGTTCCTGCTGCTCTTTGCTAAAGGCTTCGCGGCCGCCAAAATCCTGTACCCAATACTTATTATATTCGGCAACGCCCACTTCTTTAAAGCCGGGGTTCATCAGGTTTTTACAGTGGCCCTCGCTTTTAAACCAGCCGGCCATTACTTCGGGGATGGTAGTCTGTCCCTGGGCAATGTTTTCGCCTATCATAAAGCTTTTCCAGCCTTTAAAAATATAGCCGGCGGTTACAATGCGGGTATTCATACTGCGGCCGTCTTTGCTATCGTGGCTAAAGTAATTTTGTTTGGCCATATCCTTTGCGTGGCCACGGGCAGCTTCCTCCAGGTCGCTGTTCCAAACCATGGGCGGGGCGGGGGGCATATACGTATTGCCGCATTTGCACCCTTTGGCGCGGGTTTCATTGATCAGGTCTAAAAAATCCTGCTTAAAAGAGGCGTCGTCATTTACCCTGTTTATAAAAATAAACGAACTAAAAGCCAGTACAAATAGGCTCAATATAATGCCTGGGATATATTTCTTCATGTCGTTAAATATGACACCATTAACTTGTTATGGTTTAAATATATATAAACCGTTTAACAAAATTTAACGAAGATGCGGGAAGATGAGATTATAAAGATGCCAGCTTTTTAGCAGAGATAAGTTTTGCAGATTTTTTGGCGATAACAATGGACTTTTTCTTTTTAATTGCAGCAGGCTTTTTATTTTTTATCGGGGTGTTATCAAAAGTAATAGTTATGGCCTTCAGCTCATCGTCCTGTACCTGCGCTGCTAATTCGGTGGCCCGTTTTTCGGCAGCATCACCCTTTTCGTAATCCTTTAGCCGGTTATACAGGTAGGCATAATTTTGTTGTACAACGGCTTCTAACGCAGGCATTTTATTTGCCGTAGACCATCTTAAGGCCTCGTTCAAATCGCGCATAGCCATTTTATACTCCTTCAGCTCCATTTTTATAGCCGAAAGTTTTATCAATGAACTGATAATGTTGGGGATGTCTTTTACCTGGCGCGAGATCTTGTTTGATTGTAACGTAAACCACTTGGCTTCGCTGTATTTTTTTTGGGCTACATACACCCTTGCAAGGTCATCAAAGCTCGACCGGATACCTGTGGTATCTTCGTAATAGCTATAATTATGCAGGGCAAGCAAGGTGTAATGGATGGCCTCTGTTTGGTAGTAGGCTTTTAAATTGCGGTTAGGCTGTTTATCAAACTTTAAATATTCGGTTGCAATTTGCTTGTAAATGGCGCCTTTTAGCGTATCGTTTGTAGTAAGCTGTAATTTTTGTTTAAGGCTGTCTATATATGCCCGGTTATCATCGGCATATGCACGCGCGGCAAATGTTGTAGCGGCTAATATTAGTGTGAAAAGTATAAAAAGTTTTTTCATCTGCTTACAGATCTTAAATAAGTATGATATACCGTATTCAAATCTTATGCCCCTTATTACAAAAACTTTTCGCGGGGGCATGCAAGGTACAACAAACTACTCAAATATTACAATAACTTTGATTTATAGCCACTTAAGGTGCCCAAAATAGATATAAACAGCCAGGATATTTATCAACAGTTAACGGGATAAGGGCCTGCAGATAGTACATAAAAAAGTACACAATAAAAAAAATGCTACAATTACCGGATAACGGCTTCGTACCGGTTTAAAAAGCGATTAAAGTTTGCCGATGCTGATTGCACCCAGTTAAAAAGCAAAATTCCCATTGTAGCGCAAACAATGCCTGCCAATACATCAAGCACATAGTGGTGGCTGGCGTATACCGCCGTAAACCATATGCCAAGCATCACCACACCAAAAAACCAATTGATTAGCCCCAGGCGGTTCTTAATGCCGTAATATAGCACGATAACCGGGTACGATGAATGCAACGATGGCATTGCGGCAAATACGTTAGAGCCTTTTGAATAGATAGACTTAAACAGGCTGATATTAAAAAATTTATCGAAACGTGCCAGCCCGGCGGTATTGCCTTGCGTTAGCGGGTGAAAAGTAAAGCCATGGAACTGGATATACCAGGGTGGTGCCGCAGGGTAGGCGTAGTACACCACAAAGCCCAGCATGTTAACTATTACAAATGTGATAGAAAAATACAGGAACTGGCGCTTGTTTTTAAAGAACAGGAACGCCGCGAATGCTAGCGGTACCGGGATCCAGCATAAATAGAACAGCCCGGCCATCACATCTAAAGCGTTGGTGCTTTTAAGGCGCAGGTACTCGTTTGGCGTAAGGATAGTGCCGTGCAGGTTTATCCCGAACAGGCTTTTTTCGGCGTGGTACAGGCTGCCTATGGCTACGTCATTATAATTATAATTAGGGAACGCCTTCATATAATCAAAAATGACCCAGTAAACGATGAAGATAGTAAAGCCTAATATAAATTTGCGCGTAACTACCGAGGCATAAAACAACACGTTGAATATGCCCATTAAAACTAATTGATCGGTTTTAAAGCCAACCAAAAAATATGATAGAATTAAGTATGCGATTGATATGCCGGTAACAATACTTATGCTTTTTGCATTGATCCGTATATCATCGCCAACAGCATTAGCCATTCTGCTTTTTAATGAAATCTGAATTGAATATCTTATCCCACAGGGGTGAGCTTACACCGTAACCTTTTGTAGGGTCCTGGTAGTGGTGCAGCATGTGGTGTTGTTTAATGCGTTTCCAAAAGTTGCCTTTAAAGTTAAAGTGATGTATGGCGTAGTGCGATATATCATAAAAAAGATAACCTAAAATAAAGCCCGGGAAAAAGCCAAATATGTAATTTGCAGGCAACAAAGCGTTAAACAAAAAGTAAAAGCCCGTAGCCAGGGGTATACTTGCCGATGGCGGCATTACCAGCCGCTTGGCATCGCTGGGGTAATCGTGGTGCACACCGTGGAATATAAAGTGCAGGCGCAGGGCCCATTGTTGTTTTGGTACAAAATGGAATACAAAGCGGTGCATAATGTACTCGGTAAGCGTCCATACAAACAGGCCGCCTAAAAATAGCCAGATGTAGTTAGCCACCCCAATTTGCCTGTCGTAAGCAAAGTAGCTTGTAACTAAAATAACGGGTAAAAAAATTATAATAGGCACAAAGTAGTGCACTTTTGATAAGCTCTCTAAAAAACTGCTCTTAAACATCCTCACAGATTCCTGTGAATTTGAAACAAAATTTTTCGCCATAACACTTAAGGTTTAAAACGTTCGGTAACCTCTTTTCCTGTAACTGGGTCTGTGCCCTTTAATTCTACAAAAATAACATTTGGTAACCAAAAAGTACCTCCATCAATTTGAATAAATACTTTTTGAAGCAACATTTGCTTTTTGGCCACTGTTGCGAAGATATGATATTTTCCGTCGGCACCCTTCATTAAAGTAAACGGAATTTTTTTGTATGACACTAATCTGATATCATAATTATCGTTACCCAGCGCTTTTGAGATTACGCCATAGGCAAATTTGCGCTGCATGTAAGTAAATTCTGACGGCTCGCCGTGGCCCTCGGCATACCTTAGCCAGTAACCGTGTAAAGGTGAGTCTTCATCGGGCTTACCGGTTTTTTTATCGATGTTGATATCGTATACCAGCGCGTTGATGTTTGGCGACCGCTGAAGGTAAAACATTCGCAGCGGGTTGGGCGGCGGGGTAGGGTAAACCCTGCCGGTAACATCGGTACGCGGTTTAAGGGTATCGGGCTGAAGTATTAAACCGGTTTTAATAGGTGCAAAAGCCGCTGCTGGTGCAATATTGCCGGCGAATAAAAAAACTAAAAGCAGAAGCTTTAACAGGGTTTTGATCATTCTCCTCGCTCAGACAATGCTTTCCGCGCATTAACCAGCCTTTTTGCAGCCGTTAAGTTTGTTAATACGGCAAGAATGGTGATAGGGAAGGTGAAGATAGACATGGTTTCGAAAACATGCCACTTAATACCCGGAACGTACAATTTATAATCGCCGCCAAGATATGATGAACCTATACCACAGGCAATGGCGCACACGCCAATGGTGATAACACGCTCGGGGCGCTGCATCAGGCCGCCTTTAGAGTCTACACCCAGGCCTTCGGCACGGGCGCGAACATAACTTACCATCATGGAGCCAATAAGCGCTATAAAGGCAAATATCGAGCTAAGGAAGTAGTGATGTGCAACAAGGTAGTAACAGATCCCCAGGAACATTATCAGTTCGCTGTAACGGTCCAACACAGAATCGTACAGGGCGCCAAAAACCGATTTCATGTTACCCAGGCGGGCCACCTGCCCGTCGAGCATATCAAACAAGCCCGCAAACAGTATTAAACCGCCGGCCCAGCCTACGTAGCTAAAATCGCCCCGGTTACCGTCTTCGGCACCAATGATGAATATGGCTGCAACGCCAACATTTAAAATAAAACCTATAGAGGTTACCGCGTTTGGCGTTAACCCTACTTTTATCAGGAGTTTAACAAATGGGTCGATAATTTTATATATCCCCAGCTGCAAACTTGTGCGTACTGATGTTTGTGGTTCCATTAGCTATAAAAATAAATAAAATTAAACATATTAAAAATCAAACTTGATCTTTACACGTATCCCCCACGGGGCAATGCCCGGGTGATCCAGATACGTGAACCTTTTTACTGCATCAACCCTTATAAACTTGAAAATGTTTTCGACACCTGCACTTGCCTCGATGTAAGGTGTGCGGCCAAGGCCGTAGGTTATAGGCACGCCGTTCTCATCAAGCGGGAACTGGTACAGGTTGGGATGTAGCGATGGTGTGTTATTATCACTTAGCCCGCCATAAAGCGCTTTAAAAGACAATGTTTCGCGCCATTTCAATTTTTTAAACAGGGGGATCTTGTTGAAAAAGAAACCGCCGAAATGCTGGTCGATATTTACACTTACCGAGTGATCGCTTACAAACTCCAAAAAGTTCATCAGGTTGTATGAATCTATCACGTACGAAAACGTTTGGTTAGCACGGTGAATGTTCAGCAGCAGGTAAGGTACCTGCCCAAATGTTTTTGAACCCTCAAGAACAACATCGGCAAAACCGAAGGGGGCTATGTAAAAGCGTTTATCGCCACGGAAATCTAATTTCTTGTAACCGTACTCGCCGCCCAGTGCATCTTTTACACCCATTGTAAAATCTAACGACAGGATAGGGTACTGGTTGATGATAGGGGCACGGAAAAGCTTACCCTGGTAATATTGCTCGTTAGGCGCATAGCGGATCCCGGCGCTAACCTCTGAAGTAGTTAAATGCCTGAATGTGTTTGTACCAATAGTATTTGTAAAAGGGAATAAACTGCCCGCAGGTGTTTGTGTCAGTTTTTTTAACCCCATTTTGTACGACAGGTGGTTCTCAAACTCGCTTACATAATCTATCCGGTAATTATCGTTATAGATATATTTATCGTTTTTACCACGCTTAAAGGATAGCAGGAAATTATCTTCCTGCGCATACTGCAGTTCCTGGCCGGGTATTTTGGTATCGCGCTGAAAGCTGGCGCGGATGTAATGCTGCGGAAACCTGTAAATGCTTTTATTGTTTATAGAATACGATGCCGCGAACTGGTACTTCCAGCGTTTATCTGTAAAACCATAAGCCCCGTACGATTCAAAAAAGATACGTTTGCTGAAGTCGGCAGTGGTGCGGCCGCCTACGCGCAGCCTTAAACCTTCAACCGGGTTAAAACTATAAAAGGTGCTGGCAGGGCCAATTTCAAACTTGCCGAAATTTTTGAAGCCCGCAAACAGCAGGTTAATAATATCAGCAGTACGCCTGAAAGATGGCATATGCACCAGGCTATCAATGTTTTTATAAACCTTTGATTCGGCCGTTGTTAGCGTATCCAGGCGGTTCTCTGCCCAAAAACTTTCGGGGCGGTTGCGTAGCTCTTCGTCTTCCAACTCGGGCCTTGCTTTGTAAAGTGTATCCGGATGGGGCACATTTACAACATAGTTTTTGAGCGTTAGCGTCCGGGTGCCAAACAAGCCGCTTTTACGTTTGGCGGTTATACCAAAATCGGCAAAAGTGTTGCTCCTGCTCATGTGGTAACGGCCATCGGGGTTAAGTTCAAAATCAAGGTCGACGTGCATGCTGCGCACAAAGTTAACGTTGATGTTTTTGTTTATCTCCAGCCCGGCCTTTTGCACGGCATAGTTGCCATCAAGGGTTATAAAGATCTCACCCTCGAAAAGTATATCGTTGGTGTTGCGTGGGGTAAAGCTTAGCTGCACCAGCTTTTTACCGTTATCAAGCGTAACGGTATCGGTAATAAAAAATTTGTAGAACGATGGGGCGCTGTTGGCAATCGGGCTTAAAAACTGGCGCCCCAAAAGCATAATGCTGTTGTCGTATATATCTACCTTTTCGTACAAGTGTTTAAAATACTGGCCAACGCCTTCGGTATCAAAGCCGGGCCCAAAATCAACCGATTTTTCGCCTAAAATTACATTACGGGTAGCCTCGGGGTCTTTACGGTAGTAAACATGTGCCAGGCGTTCCTTTAAATAAATAGGCAGCAGCGTTTTACCGGGGTAAGAAGTGCTGTCCTTATTCTCGAATACGAATTTATATTTCTTAAAAAGCCTTTTCTCTTTAACCTTATCAGAGATATTGCTGAGCGAGAACTGCATCTTATCATACTCTTTGTATTCTACAAAATTGTAGGCTTCGGGGCGGTTCTTATCTTTGTTTTCGATAACCTTGCGTATTAAGGCAACGGCAGGGTTTTCGTTATTATATTTTGTTTTTTTACTTGTTTTGATGTTTACCTCGTTCAACTGGGTAGACGAGGGGATCATGCGGATGTTTAGCACCTGCTCTTTACCGGGCAGCACATTGTAGGTGGCATCTTTAAAACCTATATAGCTTACTTTTATTTTGGTATAGGGCTGGTTTGTACGCAGCGTATACATACCGTGTGTATCGGTAACCACACCAATGTTTGTACCTAAAAATGCTACGGATACAAAGGGAAGGCCGTCTTTATTACCGCCATCGGTAACTTTGCCGGTTACAACAGTAGTTTGCGCTGTTGCAGCAGCACTTATTAATATGAATAGTATAAGAAATAGATACTTATACGTGTATTTAAAATTCATTAACCTTTTATCCAATTATGCAAAAACAAACTTTTTTTGAAGGAAGTAATTGTAAGTTACCCCTACTATAAACGATACCAGAACCTTGGAAATTTTGTAGTCTAACTTTAAAAAGTGAGTTACTACAAATACGCCGCCAGTATTTAGCGCCAGGTTACCACCCCAAACCAAAACGTATTTAACGGCCTGTACAGGAACGGTTTTTTCCTTACGCTTTTTAAAAACCCAAACCCTGCCTAATGCAAAGTTTGTAACGCCTCCAACAATGGTTCCAATTAAGCTTGCTGTAACGTACCAAAGGTAAAAAAATTCCTTACAGACTATTGTGGTCAAAAAGTCAAATAAGGATGCTATAAAGGATGACGCCTGTGCCTTAACAAATGTTGCCATTTACGTTCAAATTATCCGGCTTAATATGTTTTAGACCCTGCCGTAAGATCTTAGTTTAACCAAATTCCAATATCGGTTAGTAGACGGTTAAAAAAACAGTTTGTTTCCATCTACGTAAAAAATACTACTATTAGTTTAACTAAAAACAAAAATGCCCTCGGGGGGAGGTTTACGTTTCGGTCGCGAATATCGGTATTTTAAACCTAAAAAGTGGTAAATAAAAAAACTGGTTACCCCTCTGTAAAGCAATAGCCAGTTTTTGTGGGTAATGATAGAATTAATTGCAACACTTCAAATCGTAACTAAGAAATCTGTGGGTAAAAAAATCCCGCATCTTGTGACCCAATATGATGTAACTATACGTGAATGGAAATTCATTTTCTCTAAAAATCTCAATATTTGCTTTGTCACCTATTAGGCTTATTTCGATATGAGCACAAACCATTCCTTTATTAAAAAAGGCAAAACCGAGTGTAGGGATATACGGGCCGACCGGATCTTCCGGATATACATCATTATATGAGTTTTTGAATACCATCATCAATTCTTCTTTGTCTGATCGTGTTAGTAGTTTGCCAAATTTTGCGCACACGCCTCCCTTCGACCCGTAGTAAAGCGTTGAAGTATCCAATTTAAAACCAACGTCAAGAACCCAATCTATCTTTTGACAATTAAATGAGAACACCTTTACAGAATCATATCTTAACTCATTTAAATTATTTATCAGGTCAGTATCTCTTTCATTATAAATGCTCTTTGCAGAATGTTCTGAAGTTGTACCTCTCTTATTCTTTACGGCACAACTCAAGATTGATAAAATTAAAATCAATATTGTTATAAGTTTTTTAAACATTTAATTCTGAAGACTAATTATTTAAAGGGTAGCAATATCGTTATTTAACTTAAACCCCGTAAATAAAAAAACTGGTTACCGCCCGTAAGCAATAACCAGTTTTTTATGCAGTATATTATATATTACTGACCAGCAAACATATCGTCGTAATAGTCAAGTCCCAGATGTGTTATCAGGTCTTCGCCCATCAGGTAACGTAAGGTATTTTCCAATTTGATCAATTGTTTAAATATATCATTTTCGGCATGTAAGCCCGGCGCGGTTTGCGGCGATTTAAGGTAGAATGATAACCACTCCTGTATACCGCTCATGTTAGCGCGTTTAGCCATATCGCAAAACAAAGCTAAGTCTAAAGCGATAGGCGCTGCAAGGATAGAGTCGCGGCAAAGGAAGTTGATCTTGATCTGCATTTTGTAGCCTAACCAGCCAAAAATGTCGATGTTATCCCAGCTCTCTTTGTTATCGCCATGCGGAGGGTAGTAGTTGATACGGATCTTGTGGAAGATATCGCCGTAAAGCTCAGGATTATCCTCAGGGCGCAAAATATCTTCTAACACACCCAATTTTGATACCTCTTTAGTTTTAAAGTTGTCCGGATCGTCCAGTACCAAACCATCGCGGTTACCCAAAATGTTTGTAGAAAACCATCCGTGTACACCTAACGAACGTGCTGCAAGGCCTGGTGCCAGTACAGTTTTCATTAAAGTTTGGCCGGTTTTAAAATCTTTACCTGCAATAGGGGTTTGCGTTAACCTGGCAAGCTCTATCATAGCAGGGATGTCAACGGTTAGGTTAGGCGCACCGTTTGCGAATGGTACACCAAGTTTTAAAGCCGCGTAAGCATAGATCATGCTTGGGGCGATGCGTTTATCATCGTCTTTTAAAGCTTGCTCAAATGCGGCAAGGGTTTGGTGAATTTCCGATCCTTCGAAGTAAACCTCGGTTGAACCGCACCATACCAATACCACACGGTTAAGGCCGTTATCTTTCTGAAAGTTTTTGATGTCTTCCATAACCTGCTGCGCAAGTTCGTAACGGGTACCCGTTTTAACGTGTGTACCGTCAAGGTTTTTCGCGTAATTTTTATCGAAAGCGGCTTTCATCGGCACAATGGCTTCTAAACCGTCTTTTACGGCATCTAACAGGTCGCGCTCAAGTACTTTAGCGTTTACGGCTGCCTGGTAAACGTTATCAGAGTATACATCCCAGCCACCAAAAACTACATCGTTAAGGTTTGCCAGGGGTACAAAATCTTTAATTTTTGGATGACGTGCTTCGGTACGTTTGCCTAAACGGATGCTGCCCATTTGGGTTAACGAACCTATGGGTTGTGATATGCCTTTTTTTACGGCCTCAACGCCGGCAATTAATGTTGTAGCTACTGCGCCTAAACCCGGTATTAATATACCAAGCTTACCTTCAGCAGGTTTAATGTTAATTTTCATTACTTGTATTTGTTTTTTAAGGATAATGCAGCTATTAAAGCCGGTTTAAAGGCTGCAATAGCTGTTAGTTTACTGTTTGTATTATAGTAGCGAATAAACGCTGTACTATTTTAGTATAGCAATTAAAGCAGCGGGGACACCGGTTTTAATTGCGGAACAAATAGAATATAATTTTTGGTCGAAAATTTATAATTCTATAAAGTTTACAGGCAGATGAATATTGGCAGTATTATATAGGCTTTTCGTATATCCTGTAAGTTTTGTACTGGTCGCCGCCTATGGCTTCAATAGCACGGTTTACCATGTCGTTTTTTTCAAGTGTCCACGATGCTTCGGCGTATTTAAGGCCTTTGCGCCTGTACTCTTTAATAATACTACCGTACAGGCATGCCTCGATACCCATTTTACGGTAACCATCAATTACACCCAGCAGCATAATACGTATGCCGCTTACTTTGCTTTTATTTAACAGCAGCTTAAAAATACCTGTAGGGAGCAGGCGGCCGCGTTTTATAGTTTTTAGCACCTGGTTAATATCGGGTATGGCAACGCCAAAGCCAACTATTTTGCCTTCTTTTTCGGCAACCAGGCAAAAATCCGGGTCGAGTATCAGTTTAAGGTCTTTAGCTGTATAGTCAAATTCCTCGTTGGTCATCGGGAAAAAGCCAAGGTTTTTATCCCATGCGGTGTTATACACTTCGCGCAGGGCATCGGCCTCCTGCTTAAACTTTTTTAAGTTTATTTTACGTATGCTGATGTTGCTGTTGCGGGTTAAACGCTCCTGCAGCCTATCCAGCATCTGTAACGATTTATCGTTGTAGTTTGCACCATCCCAGTACCAGGCCAGCAGGTCGGTTTGTTTTTTAAATCCGGCGTTCTCCAGCAGGGTAACGTAATACTCGGGGTTGTAGGTCATCATCACCACGGGCGATCTGTCGAACCCTTTTATCAGTAACCCGCAGGTTTCGTTGGTTGATGGGTTTACCGGGCCAATAACGTTTTGCGCGCCCTTTTCTTTAACCCATTTAATAGCGGTATCTAATAGCAGGTTAGCGGTTTCCTGGTCGTTAATAACTTCAAAAAAACCAAAAAAACCATCATTAACATTGTTAAACTTGTTATGGTTGGTATTGTAAATGGCTGCTATCCGCCCCACAATTTTATCGCCATCATAAGCTAAAAAGGTTTGCAGCGACGAGTGTTTATGGAAAGGGTGCGTGGTTAGCAGGTCCTTTTGGGCTATAAATAATTCGGGTACGTAGTAGGGGTCGTTCTTATACAGGTCATGCGGGAAGTCAATAAAAGCCGCGAGTTCTTTTTTTGACTGTACCGGTACAATTTTTTTCATTTGGGATGTTAAGTTAATACCGGTGCCATGCAGGCGTGGCGCCGGTATATTTAAAGAGGTTATATGTTTTCTTTAATAGTACTATTGGTTACGCCTACATGTTTAAACGCCTGTATCAGTTTTTCTACAGCTTCGTCTATCTGTGCAAATGTGTGGGTTGCCATTAACGAGAACCTTAGCAGCGATGAATCTGACGGAACGGCCGGCGATACAACCGGGTTAACAAACACGCCCGCGTTTTGCAGGTAATTGGTTACCTGGAAAGTTTTTGCGTTATCGCGTATATATATAGGCAGTATAGGGCTTTCTGACGCGCCGATATCGAAACCTTCTTCGGTTAATAATTTAACGGCGTAATTGGTGTTGTCCCAAAGTTTCTGGATGCGCTCCGGCTCGGCTTCGATGATATCGAGGGCGGCAATAACGCTGGCTACAGATCCGGGGGTCATGCTGGCGCTGAACATTAACGAACGCGCACGGTGTTTTATATAATCAATAGTATCATGATCGCTGGCAATAAAACCACCAAGCGATGCTAATGATTTACTAAAAGTGCTCATAATAAGGTCAACCTGGTCGGTTAAACCAAAGTGCGATGCGGTACCCGAACCGTTATGGCCAATCACCCCCAAGCTGTGCGCATCGTCAACCATGATGTTTACGCCATATTTATCGGCAAGCTCAACAATAGCAGGCAGTTTAACAATATCGCCTTCCATGCTAAATATCCCGTCAACAACAATAACCTTCACGGCTTCCTCGGGCAGCATGCTTAGCTTGCGCTCAAGGTCGGCCATATCGTTGTGGGCATACTTAATAACTTTTGAGAAGGATAAACGCGTACCATCAATAATAGATGCGTGGTCGTATTCGTCAAGTATCAGGTAATCATTGCGGCCGGTAATGCATGACAGAACGCCAAGGTTAACCTGGAAACCGGTGCTGAATAATACGGCGGCTTCTTTACCAACGTATTGTGCCAGGCGGTTCTCTAATTCGATGTGGATATCGAGCGTGCCGTTCAAAAATCTTGAACCGGCGCAGCCAGATCCATATTTATCAATCGCTTTTTTTGTAGCTTCTTTTATTTTTGGATGGTTTGTAAGCCCCAGGTAGGAGTTAGAACCAAACATTAAAACACGCTTGCCATTGATCATTACTTCGGTATCCTGACCAGACTCTATCGGCCTGAAAAAAGGATACAGTCCCTGTGCCCTGATCATATTTGCATCCTGGAACTGAGCAATCTTCTCGTGTAATTTTTTAACCATTTATAAACACTTCTTAAATTTTTTGTAAAAATACCATGAATAAGCTTATAACTTGCATGGAGAATGTAAATTTTTTACACACTACCTTAATAGTATGTTAACATACTTACATCAGGCAAATTAATTAAATTTTTTATTTAATCACTACCACTATTTTACATTTTGTTTGAAAAAGTTGAAAAATCGTGCCAATTATCATTCAAATCTCCTTATTAGGTAAAATTTTTGTTGTCGATTTTTTATTGAAATAGAATAACGTCATATTCGTGCTCCCTGTTGATAACACAGAAAAATAAGCGAACCTTTACCCTTATTTTTCATTTTTATGTTGCATTTAAGTCCCCTTATGAAAAAAATACGCCGCTTATTCGTATCTAATATATTACTTTTTTTGCCGTTTACACTATTGGCCCAAACAACTGCCGATACAACCGTTACCGTTACCTTGCAGCAAAGCATTGATTTTGCCCTTAAAAACCAGCCACAGGTAAAGCAAGCCAATATTGACGAGCAGATAAACGAACGCGATATTAAAATAAGTTTATCAAACTGGTTGCCGCAAATTGGCACTACCGGCCAGTACCAGCATTATTTTCAAAGGCCATCACAGATTGCAGCGGGTACATCAACAGGCGGCGCGGGTGGTTCGCAGCAAAATTTAGCCGTTGCGCACAATGTATCTACATTAGGGGTACAGGCAAGCCAGGTTATTTATAATAATGATGTATTGCAGGCATCGCGCGCATCTAAGTATTCCAGGCAGTACTATAAACAGAACACCGAAGGCAGCAAAATAGATGTGGTATCTGACGTGAGCAAGGCATTTTACGATGTTTTGTTATCCCAGCGCCAGCTTGATATTATTAAGGAAGATATTGTAAGGCTGCGCCGCAGCTTAAAAGACGCCTACTCGCGCTACCAGGCCGGGGTTGTTGATAAAACAGATTACAAACAGGCAACCATCGCGTTAAATAATTCGCTGGCATCGCAAAAGCAGATACAGGAGGCTATAAAAAGCAAATCGGCATATTTAAAACAGGTAATGGGCCTCGATCCGGGCAGGTCATTAGCGCTATCGTACGATTCTACCCGTTTACAGGGCGAAGCGGTTATTGATACCAACCAGGTTTTAAATTACGCCAACCGGGTTGAGTACCGGTTATTGCAAACCCAAAAAAACCTGCTTAATTTAAATGTATCGTATTATAAATGGAGTTTCCTTCCTTCGCTATCGGCGGTTGGCGGCTATAGCCTGGCCTATTTTAACGATAGTTTTTCTAAGCTATATAATAACTCGTACCCAACATCGTTCGCGGGCCTGTCATTATCGATCCCGATTTTTACGGGTGGCAAGCGTTTGCAAAATTTAGCTAAAGCGCGTTTGCAGGTAGAGCGTACAGATCTCGACCTGATAAACAGCCGCAACGCTATCAACACCGAATACACCCAGGCCCTGGCCAATTACAAAAGCAATTATTTTAACTGGCAAACACTAAACGAGAACGTTGCACTGGCAAAAGATGTTTACAAAGTGGTTAACCTGCAATACCGCGAGGGTATAAAAACTTACCTGGATGTTATTGTATCGCAGGCCGACCTGCGCACTGCTGAGTTAAATTACTATAACGCCCTGTTCCAGCTGCTATCGAGCAAAATCGACCTGCAAAGGGCAATGGGTATTTTACAACCCGAATAATAAATATTACCGCCGGTTTGCCGGTGAAAACTTTATCAACATTGAAAACACGACAACTTATAATAATGAAAAACACATACGCCTGCTGCATTGCCGCATTGGCTTTATTAACAGCTTCATCATGCGGTAATAATGCGCCCAAGCAAAGCGCCGCATTGCCGCCAACACCGGTAAATGTTATCGAAGCAAAAAAATCCGACGCCTTGTATTATGATAAATACCAGGGCACGGTGGTTGCCTTAAATTCTGTTGAGCTGCGCAGCCAGGTTGGCGGTTTTATAACCGGCATATATTTTAAAGAAGGCGATGTGGTTACCAAAGGCGCACCGCTGTACGAAATTGACCGCCGTAAATATGTGGCAGCATACGAGCAAGCCAAAGCAAACCTGCTTAGCGCGAAAGCTAACTTAAGCAAAGCCCAGAAGGATATTGACCGCTATAACATGTTGTTGAAAAACGATGCCGTGGCCCGCCAGACTGTTGACCAGGCCACCGCCAATTTCCAAACCAGCCAAAGCCAGGTAGCTGTTGCACAGGCAGGGGTAGAGTCGGCAGCTACCGATCTGTCGTACGCTACCATTCGTGCACCATTCACGGGCCGCATAGGTATATCGCAGGTTAAACTGGGGGCGCAGGTATCGCCGGGTACTACTTTATTAAATACCATATCAACCGGTAACCCAATTGGTGTTGATGTAGTTATTAACGAGCAGGACATAAGCCGCTTTTACAAGCTGCAAAAAACAAGCAGCGATACCACTTTTAAACTGCTGCTGCCCGATGGTACCGCGTTTAATAAGAATGGGAAGATATTTGCCATAGACCGCGGCGTAAGCGACCAGACAGGTACCATCAAAGTAAGGGTACAGTTCCCTAATGCCCAGGACGAGCTGAAGGACGGCATGAGCTGCGTTTTACAGGTGCTTAACGATAACTCGGGCAATCGCGTACAGATCCCTTATAAAGCCGTAACCGAGCAAATGGGCGAATTTTTTGTGTTTATAGCCAAAGATACCATTGCCGAGCAGCGTAAGGTAGTTATAGGCCAGCGCATTCAAAGTAATGTTATAGTAATGGATGGTGTTAAACCCGGCGAAAAGGTAATAACCGAAGGTTTCCAGCGCTTACGCGATGGCGGCAAAATAACGCTTGGCCCGCCTGCGGCTGCTGCAGGAGCTGCCCCGGCTAAATAATACCGGGATAGGTTTCAATAAGCTACTAATGGGGGTGATGCCCCGATAATTTTAAGCAAAAGATATAAAGAATGATCGCAGATACTTTTATACGCCGCCCGGTAACCGCTATAGTTATATCACTGGTGATATTGATAGTTGGCATCCTGGCCATAACAAGCCTGCCTATTGGCCAATACCCCGAAATTACACCGCCCACCGTACAGGTAACCGGTAATTATACCGGCGCAGATGCCTTAACGGTTGAGCAAACCGTGGCTACCCCGGTAGAGGTGCAGGTAAACGGTACCCCCGGCATGACCTATTTGCAAAGCAACAGCACCAGCAACGGTCAGATGAGTATGACCGTTAACTTTGAGGTGGGAACCGATATCAATAATGCCGCACTTGATGTGCAGAACCGTGTAGGAATAGCCCTGCCAACCCTGCCGCAGGAGGTACAGCGTTTGGGTATGATAGTACGTAAGCGTAACCCCAGTATATTAATGCTGGTGGCTATGTTTTCGCCAAACGGATCGCATGATGTAACATTTGTTGACAACTACACCAACGTATTTATAAAGGACGCCTTGCTGCGTACAAAAGGTGTGGGCGACGTGTTTACCCGCGCCGATGATTTTAGTATGCGCATCTGGCTTAAGCCGGATAAGCTGGCAGCCTTGAACATGACGGCCGCCGATATTACCGCCGCCCTGCAGGAACAAAACGCGCAGGTTGCTGCCGGTACCGTAGGCGCTACCCCGCAAATGAAGGGGCAAACATTTGAGTACACGGTATTGGTAAAAGGCCGCCTTACCGATAAATCGGAATTTGAAAATATTGTGGTTAAAACACAGCCCAATAACGGCGCGGTGGTGCATTTAAAAGATGTTGCACGTATAGAACTGGGCAAGTTTAACTATGCAGGTAACTCGTTTGTTGATGGTAAAAGGGCTTCGTACCTGTTGATATACCAGGCGCCGGGAAGTAACGCTATCGAAACTGCCGATAACGTTACAGCTACCATGAACCAGCTGAAAAAAACGTTCCCCAAGGATATTGATTTCGTTGTACCATTCGAATCGGTTACCGTGGTAAAAGTATCCCTGCACGAAGTTATCGAAACACTGGTAATTGCACTGGTGCTGGTAATTGTGGTGGTGTTTTTATTCCTGCAAAACTGGCGTACAACGCTAATACCTGTGCTGGCTATCCCGGTATCTATTATAGGTACATTCATTTTCTTTATCCCGCTGCATTTTACCATTAACACGCTTACGCTGTTTGGTTTTGTGCTGGCTATTGGTATAGTAGTGGATGATGCCATTGTGGTGGTAGAGGCCGTACAGCATTATATGGACGAGAAAGGCATGTCGCCAAAAGAGGCTACCGAGCATGCCATGCGCGATATATCCGCGCCGGTTATCGCCATAGCCTTAATTTTGGCCGCGGTGTTTGTACCGGTTGGTTTTGTACCTGGCATAGTTGGGCGTTTGTACCAGCAATTTGCTATCACTATTGCCATATCGGTACTGATATCGGCATTTGTGGCATTATCGCTAACACCGGCATTATGTACCATATTGTTACGCCCGCATAAAATAGATGAAAGATCAAAAGGCCTGAACAGGTTCTTCTTTATATTCAACCAATGGTTCGAACGTATAACAGGCTGCTACCGCAACTCTGTTGATAAAGGCATCAAGCATTCAAAATTTATGGTTATTATACTGGTTTGTATAGTAGTAGGCACCGTGCTTTTATTTAAGGGCAAGCCCTCGGGTTTTATCCCGCTGGAGGATGAAGGCCGTGTTTATGTTACTTATGATCTGCCCGAAGGCTCATCAACCGAGCGTACAGTAGCGGTTTTGCACGAGATGATGGATGTGCTGAAAAGCGTACCTGCCGTAAACCATTACGCAGCGCTGGGTGGGTTAAACGCGGTTAACTTTGCAACAAAATCAAACAGCGCCACCATATTTATACAATTAAAACCCTGGGATAAACGCGAAAGCAAGGAAGACCAGTTAGAGGGCGTTATAGCCACCCTGCAAAAAAAACTGGCCAAATTTAAGGAAGCCAGCGTGGTGGTGATCTCGCCGCCGGCCATACCGGGTTTGGGTAACACAGGCGGTTTCTCTTTTATATTACAGGAAAAGGAAGCAGGCGGCGATATCAAGAATTTTGAAAAGGTTTTGCAAAATTTTGTGGCCGCCGTTAACAAGCGCCCCGAAATTGCAAAAGCGTTCTCATTCTTTACCGCCCATACACCGGCTTATCAGTTAACTATCGACAGGGAGAAGGCCAAAAAACTGGGTGTGAAGATATCCGACGTAAATAACGCGCTGCAAACCTACATGGGTAGCGCCTACATAAACGATTTTACGGTTTACGGGCGTAACTTTAGGGTAGTGGCACAGGCCGATACAAACTACCGTACCAATATCCAGAACATCGGGCAGTACTTTGTACGTAACGAAGCAGGCGCTATGGTACCCTTAAGTACGCTTACCAGTTATAAACTTATTGAGAACGCGCCATTGATATCGCATTATAACCTGTTCCGCTCGGCAGAGATTAACGGCAGCACCAAGGATGGTTACAGCAGCGGCGACGCTATTGCCGCCCTAAGAGAAGTAGCAGCCGAAAATTTACCGCAGGGTTATGGTTACGAATTTTCGGGATTAAGCCGCGAGGAATTATTATCGGGCTCTAAAACGGTTTACATATTTGCCTTATCAATTGGCTTTGTGTTTTTGTTCCTGGCCGCTTTATACGAGAGCTGGTCGGTACCGTTTTCGGTATTATTGGCTGTACCCCTTGGCGCTTTTGGGGCTATTTTATTCTTATCGTTTAAACCAGGCTTAACCAATAATGTTTACGCGCAGATAGGCTTAATAACGCTCATTGGTTTGGCGGCCAAGAACGCCATCCTGATTGTAGAGTTTGCGAAGGAGCGGGTAGACCGGGGCATGAACCTGGAAAAAGCCACTCTGGAAGCCGTACGGCTGCGGTTAAGGCCTATCATTATGACATCGATGGCCTTTATACTTGGTGTTTTACCATTGGTAATAGCATCGGGCGCGGGTGCCAAAGCAAGGCAAACCATCGGCTGGACGGTATTTGGCGGTATGCTTGCAGCAACATCGCTGGCTATATTTATTGTGCCTGTACTTTACTACATCATTACTAAGTATGCATACGGTAAGCATAAGCTTGCCGAATTGGAAAAAACATACAAGCCCGATCCGGAAGTATAATTTATAAAGCCTCCCAATAAAATCGGGAGGCTTTATTGTTTAAAATAAACGTGCCCTAAATAATCACATTGGCACAACAGCCCTGTTTATGTTGTAAATAATAGTCCTGAAACCTGTAAAAGCTACACTTTTCGTAAAATTGCGACACATTTATTTCTTTATTAAAGTGTTAAAAAACGTTATTTAACACTTTTTGACCTTTTGATGCCAAAAGTCAAAAATGGATTGATTATCAGGCAATAAGCTACTGAACTACGTGTAAAAGCCCTTTTTTGCACCGTCATTAAACAATCATTTAATTACAACCATCAGGAATGTGGCAGAGTATTTGATTATAGCGGTGTATCACAATTAATAATTGTATTACTAAAAACACGACAATGAAAAGAATGACAAAATTAGTAGCAGCAGGCTTTGCAGCCGCAGCTATATTTTTAGGTACTAACGTTGCTAACGCACAATCTACACCAAAAAGCGCTTTACGCTTTGGTATTGGTATTGAAGGTTTGGCACCAACCGGTAACTTACACGACAGGTCGAATTTTGGCTTAGGTGGTACCGCACGTTTACAATATGGTGTATCTGATGCCGTTGCTTTAACCTTAACATCCGGTTACTATAACTTTTTTGGTAGAGAAGTACCTACTACAGGTGTAAATTATACCAACTTAGGTGTAGTTCCAATTAAGGCAGGTCTTAAAGCATTTGTATCACAAAACATCTATTTAGGTGCAGAAGTTGGTGCAGGTATCGAAGTAACTTCAACCAAGCAAACCAAATTAATAGCATCACCCGGTATAGGTTGGGCTAACCAGTCATGGGATATTGGTGCGCGTTACGAAAACTTCTCTGGCCAGAGCTATAACTATGGTACAGTTGGTTTACGTATAGCTTACGGTTTCGGGTTGTAATTTATAGCCGGAACTTTACTTAACTGAAAAGCCCCTCGTCGAGATGACGGGGGGCTTTTTTTAATGGTCTGAACTCGAATTTGTTGAATTTAAGAATTGGCAGAATAATCATTCTATTATTTCTAAAAATTCGCTCAATTCGGGTTCAGACTAATTTAGCTAACGCTGTTTTTATCCTGCGCACAGCCTCAACCAGTTTATCTTCGGCAGCGGCATAAGAAATGCGGATAGATTTTTTATCGCCGAACGAATCGCCGCCAACAGTCGCAACGTGCGCTTCTTCCAGCAGGAAAATACTTAGTTCATCAGCATCGTTAATGGTTTTGCCGTTAAAGCTTTTCCCGAAGAACGAGGTTACATTAGGGAAAAAGTAGAACGCGCCATCGGGCAGGTTTACAGTAATGCCGGGGATATCTTTCAACAGGCCGTAAACAAGGTCGCGGCGTTTCTGGAACTGTCCGCGCATTTGATGAACGCTTTCTAATCCACCGGTATAGGCTGCAACACCCGCTTTTTGGGTGATAGAGCAGGTGCCTGATGTGATCTGGCCCTGCATTTTATCGCAAGCGGCCGCTATCTCGCTGTTTGATGCCGTGTAACCTATCCTCCAGCCGGTCATGGCAAATGCCTTCGACCAGCCGTTGATGATCACCACACGGTCCTTAATACTGTCGAACTGGGCGATAGACTCGTGCCCGCCAATAAAATTGATGTGCTCGTAGATCTCATCGCTCAGGATGTAGATCTCAGGGTATTTTTCAAATACTTTAGCCAGGCTTTCCAACTCCTGTTTGCTGTAAACGCTGCCTGTAGGATTGCATGGCGACGAGAACATGAACAGCTTGGTTTTTGGGGTAATGGCCGCTTCCAGTTGTTCGGCAGTTATTTTAAAATTACTTTCAACGGTGGTATCAATAAACACGCTTACGCCTTCGGCCAGTTTAACCACTTCCGAATAGGAAACCCAGTAGGGCGTAGGGATAATAACCTCTTCGCCGGGGTTAACCAAACATAACACAGCGTTGGCAATGGCCTGTTTAGCGCCGGTAGAAACCACTATCTGGCTATCAGTATAATCAAGGTTATTTTCGGTTTTTAACTTACTAACAACAGCTTTGCGCAGGTCGGGGTAGCCGGCCACCGGTGTGTAGTAGGTAAAGTTTTTATCCATAGCCGTTTTAGCGGCTTCCTTTATATGTTCGGGCGTATGAAAATCGGGCTCACCAAAGCTCAGGCTAATTACATCAACGCCTTTGGCGGCCAGTTCGCGGCCCATTTTTGCCATTTTAATAGTTTGGGATTCTGACAGGTTATTTATCCTGTTACTTAATGCGCTCATATTATATGTGTTATTGCGGCAAATATAGAAAATTAGTTTGCTGATGGTTATGCTGTTATTTGTAAAAATTCGTTAAAAAGCATGCCTTAAATTATGAATTTTACAATAATAATTTTCCTATCTGAAAATGCCGGGGCAAAATTTTCCGTAAGTTTGGCCTCTCTAAAAAGTTGGTTTTGAAAGAACAAAAAAGGATAATTCTGATATCGCTCATTACCGGTGCCGTGCTGATGGTAATGAAATTCGGCGCTTACTTTTTAACCAACTCCAACTTTGTATTAACCGATGCTGCCGAAAGCATTGTAAACGTGGTGGCAAGTTCGTTCGCGTTCTTCAGCATTTACCTGGCATCGCAGCCACGCGATGAGAACCATCCCTACGGGCATGGTAAGGTGGAATACTTTTCGGTGTTTATTGAGGGGTCGCTGATTGGGATAGCAGGGCTTATCATCATTATTAAATCAACCTACAGTATTTTCTACCCCGAAGTGATCCACGACCTGCTGCTGGGAGCTGTTATAATAGGCATTACCGGCGCAGTAAACGGCTTACTGGGCTTTTACATGATCAAAAAGGGTAAATCCCTGCCGTCTATCACTATTGAGGCGGATGGAAGGCACCTGCTTACAGATATGGTTACCAGCGGCGGGTTGGTTATTGGTTTACTGCTTATATATTTCACTAAAATTTCGTGGCTGGATAGCAGCCTGTCCATATTGGTTGGCCTGTACATTTTGTACACAGGCTACAAGCTTATCCGCCGGTCGGTTGCCGGGTTAATGGACGAAACCGACTTTATTACTGTGAGCAACGTGGTAAAAGTTTTAGGCGAGCAGCGCCGCGACGAATGGATAGATATCCATAACCTGCGCGCCCAAAAATACGGGAACGAACTGCATATAGACTGCCACCTTACCCTGCCTAATTACTTTGACCTTAACCGGGTACACGAAGAAGTGAAGCTGGTAGATAAACTGGTGAATAATAATGCAGGTATCACTACCGAATTTTTTATCCATACCGACCCATGCCTGCCGTATTGCTGCCACTATTGCAGCATGCCCAATTGCCCTATCAGGAGCGAGGCTAAAACGGAGGACATCCCCTGGACGATGGATAAAGTAATGCGCAACAAAAAACATTATGAGTAAAAAGTTTTTTAATGTACGTGTTTATGGGGTGCTTATTAATACCGATAACCAGGTGCTGATAAGCGACGAAAGAGAATACGGTATAGATTTTACCAAATTTCCGGGTGGCGGTTTAGAATATGGCGAGGGATTGATAGAAGGCCTTAAACGCGAGTTTATAGAGGAATGCAACACGGAGGTTGAAGTTATCAGTCATTTTTACACCACTGATTTTTTTGTGAAATCGGCCTTTAACGATTCGCAGATCATCAGTATATATTATTTGGTGAGGGCAGTGTCCGACATCCGGTTTACTACCAAAACCGCTTTGTTTGATTTTGATGGCGAGGGGGATACACTACAGTCCTTCCGTTGGGTGAGCCTTAGCGAGTTAAAGGAGGATGAGTTTACTTTCCCGGCCGACCAATATGTTGCTAACCTGTTATTAAAAACGATATGAATTTAGCAGAACGCGACCTGCAGGTAATATGGCACCCTTACACGCAAATGAAAACCGCCCTGCCGCCGATACCTATTGTTAGGGGCGAGGGCACTTGCTTATACGCCGAAGACGGTACAAAATACATCGATGCCATATCCTCCTGGTGGGTAAATATCCACGGGCACTCGCATCCCTATATCGCCAAAAAAATAGCCGAGCAACTGTTGCAGTTGGAGCATGTTATTTTCGCGGGCTTTACGCACCCCGGCGCTGTTGAACTGGCCGAGCGCCTGCTGGCTATACTGCCATTCAACCAAAAAAAAGCCTTTTATTCTGATAACGGCTCTACCGCGGTAGAAGTGGCTATAAAAATGTGCCTCCAGTACTGGCACAACAAAGGCGAGCAGCGCACGAAAATAGTGGCCTTTAAAAACGCTTATCATGGCGACACCTTCGGCGCTATGTCGGTAAGCGGGCGCAGCGCTTTTACGGCGGCTTTTGATAGCTTGCTTTTTGAGGTAGAGTTTATCGACTTGCCGAATGGCAACAATATTGAAGCATTAAAATCTCACATCTCACATCTAAAACCTCACGTCTCTTCTTTCATCTTTGAACCGCTTGTACAGGGCTCAGCAGGGATGATTATGTACGAAGCTAAATATCTTGACGAGTTAATGGCGCATTGCCGCAAGGAAGGCGTAATGCTGATAGCCGATGAAGTTTTTACGGGTTTCGGGCGCACAGGTAAGCCTTTCGCCAGCGACCATGTGCAAACACAGCCCGATATCATGTGCTTTTCTAAAGGGTTAACAGGCGGCACCATGGCCTTTGGGCTAACCACTTGCACACAGGAGATCTATGACGCTTTCCTGTCGGATGATAAGATGAAGACCCTGTTCCACGGGCATTCTTACACCGCCAACCCTGTTGCCTGCGCGGCTGCACTGGCAAGTTTGGACCTTTTTTTGGAGCAGTCGACACAACAGAATATCGACCGGATAGTAGCTAAACATGCTGCCTTTGCAGAAAAGGTAAAAGGTCATAGATCAATAAAAACAACCCGCCAAACGGGTACCATACTGGCATTGGAGTGGGAAACTGGCGACAATACATCGTACTTTAGCGGTTTGCGCGATAAACTGTACCAGTACTTTTTAAATGCTGGTATAATATTGCGGCCATTGGGTAACGTTATTTACATTTTACCCCCATATTGCATAACTGATAACGAACTCGACTACATTTACAACACCATCGGCCAAGCCCTTGATGACATATAACATGGAACTAAACACTATACTGCCAAAAATAATTGCCGATAACCAGCTGCACGCATGCTGGCTAAACACGCTGTCGCTGATGGAGAACACCGGCGCGCGCAAGATCTCGGCCAGCGAAGACCCTGCAACAGTTACCTATATCATTTTAAAACATGCTGCTGAAGAGCACAGGCATGCTTTCTACCTGAAAAAGCAGATCGAAAAAACAGGTAAAGAACTGCCGACCTACTCAGCCGAATACCTGATAGCCCCGGCGTTTAGTAAATATTACTTGAACCAACTGGATATTGATGTATGCCGTTACCTGAAAAAGGAACTGCATTTAACGGGTGCCGAACTGCGTTTTGCAGCCTACCTGCTGGTAACCTATGCCATTGAGGTACGCGCCGATGAATTATATCCCATTTACCAGGATGCGCTTGACGCGGTTGGCAGTAAGGTAAACGTAAAGTCAATTATACTGGAAGAAGAAGGGCACCTGGAAGAAATGATAAACCAGCTGCAAAAATTCTCGCCCGATTGGGAAAGCCACGCGCAAAAAGCGGTTGATATGGAAACCCGGCTGTATAAAGATTGGGTGAAAAGCTTATCTACAGAATTAAATGTCTGAACCGGAATTAAAGAATTTACTGAATCATCAGAACGATATCATTCATCCTGCGATTCTGCAAATCCTTTAATTCCAAAAATTCAGGTTCAGACAATAAACGCCTTAGTTACCGCCGCCGCCTAATGCTTTCAGGTCATCCATCGTGATCTTTTCGAAATCAGATGCTATACCAAACGTACCGGCTGGCACTTTTTGCTCAACAATACTTTTAACTGTTACCTCGGTAGTCCTACCGTCCTGGAAACTGGTATATTGAATAGGAAAGCCACCCGCATTGGCATAATATTTTGCCAGCCCGGTAGAAGGTAGGCTAACATCGTTAGTTACCCATATATCATACGTTTTGCCGGTTTTGGTATCTTTAGCTACCACTTTTTTACAATTAAAACCATTGATTACCTTGGTTTCGGTACCTGGTGTAAAGGTTAATACAGGTAATTTCGACATCGCTTCTTCAACCTCGGCCGGTGATGCGATAGCTGCTTTTTTAATTGAAGCAACGGCAACATCCACTAAAATAGCCATATAACTGCCTTTAGCATCAGTTAAGATGCCAATATTTGCAGGTCCGGCAGAGAATTCCAGCTTTGAAGAATCAGCCCTGAAATAGTTTTTAGCCTCAACAGGCTGCCCTTGCATCGAGGTACTAATGGTTACAAGCCCTTCTTTATAAGCTTTTTGTGCGCTGGCGCTAATAGCTGTTGCGGTTAAGGCTATGCCCATGGCAACAGTAAATAATTTGATTTTCATAGTTTTAATTTAATAATACAATTTAGTGTGTAATTAACTGGTGTGCAAATATTTTAATATATTTTTTAATTATTTGTACGTTTTAGATGCTATACTGAACGATTTGTTACGTTTTAATACTTTATAGGTAACAAGTATTCCCACGGCGTTTTGCTTAAAAACAGCTATGTAGCTATCGGAGTTGCCGGCACCAATAATAAGTGTTTTATTTTTAACATAGGCCGTATCAATAAAAGCATTATTACTTACAAATAAATAATCGATGGCTAATTGCCTGGGGATAGACTGTATTGGAGGTGTATCGTTTAACAGCAGCAGCTTTTTATTTTTGAATTGAATAAGGTTGCCTTGTTTCAACAGATATGGTAGTTGTATATTTTTATTTAGCGGGTAAACTTTATAATCACGTATCCGGCTGCTGTCAAGGCACGGCTGTACCGAGTATTTAAAATTCTTATCCGTTTCCGGCAGATCGCTTAGTACAACACCTTTAGTCCCATCTTTAAAAACAATACCGGTGTGTTTTCGCAGGTTTAAGAAAGTTATGGATGCTGTATTATCAGCATGATATTTTTTTAAGCTGACGCTGATGCCCAAAAATAGAACACATGCCAGGGCAGCCTTTATCAGCCATTTCTTTTTATCATACAGGAAATAGAAGCATAATATAATTATCGCGTATAGCAGCAAATATTCAAGCTTGCTCAGCCATATTTTGCTGATGCTTGCGTACGGCGAATGCTCTATAAAAGCCAGCGCCTTATTCATCAGCAGGATGGTATGCTCCAGCACATAACCCAGGGCGTTGGATATATATGGTATTTGCGGCAGCGCCAAAAGAAGCAATCCAGAGTACATAATAATACTCATCGGAATAATGATCATCAGGTTACTCACCAAAAAATAAACCGGGAACTGGTGGAAATAATACGCGCTTAACGGAAACGTGATCACCTGCGCGGCGATAGATACAGAGCACGCCAGCCAAACCTTATCGGCCGCCCAATTTTTAAAGCTGAACCAATTGTAAACCATAGGCTGAAAAACAACCAGCCCGCTCACCGCCAGGTACGAGAGCTGGAAGCCTACATCCGTCAACAAAAAAGGATCGTAAAGCAGTAATACGAATGCCGAGGCCGCCAATAAATTAAGTGTATTAATATACCTGCTATACGTTTTGCCGGTAATTACCAGGCTGATCATCACCGCTGCCCGGCACACCGCCGGTGAAAAGCCCGTGAGCAGCGCATAAGCCCATATCAAACTAATAATGAGTATTGCTTTGATAAGCTTTACGCGCCGGTAACCATCCAGGAAACCCAACGCATAGCCCAAAAGCAGGTAAAGGATAGCCACATGCCCACCCGAAACCGACAGGATATGGATAGTGCCGGTTTTGGAATAAGCCTGTAAAACATCGTTGCTCAGGTCGGCCTTGTAGCCTAATATCAGGGTGGAGGCAACGGCGATAGCCGTAGTATCGTGCATGTTGGCCTTTAGCTTATCAACCAGGTTTTGCCTTAGCTGCAGCGCGTAAGCAATTACCGGATTGCCCTTTTCAGAGCCCATCACCTTATATTGTTTTGGATAAAAGAAAGCCTGGTAATACACATTCTTGTTAGCCAGGTATTGCTTGTAGTTAAATTCACCGGGGTTAAAAGGCGGGTCGATAGCGGTGTACTTAGCAGGTATCAGTAATTGCTCGCCGTAGTAAAGGTTGCGGGCCAGTTCATCTTTTATGGTAACAAGCAGTGTACCGCTTGTGGTTTTGTTTTGGCCGCTATTAATACTTTGTTTGATATCCGTTGTAAACCTAACCATATCGTCTTTTACTTTAGGTTCCGACGTGATGGTTGCAACCAGGTATTGGGTAGGTGCTTTGGTAAAATGGCCGGCCTTGTTAAGCTCGTTATGCTGTACGATAATAAACCAGCCTAACAAAAACAATATCGAGTAAAAAAGTGCCCCGCCAAGCCACCTTGCTTTAAACAAGCGTAACGGGGCATAAGCCAGGTTTAGCCCGATAAACAACAGGCTGCAAAAAATAAGGGGGACAAGAATGAAAGTATTGTTAGCGCCTAAATTGAAAAGCCCGCCGCTTATACCCGCCAAAAATGGAAGTAACAATACAACAACAGGTATTTCGCCTTTGTGCGTGGCAATCATATTTATGTAATTAAGCCCAAAATCTAAAGCCATCCCTTCCGGGGAGGGTTTGGGTGGGGCTTACCGGTCAATAAAAATAGAATATCTGTAGCTAATTACAATTGGTCACGCACTTCCAGCAGGAATTTTTTCATGCTTTCGAGCGATTCTATCACGCGCTGGCTATCGCGGGTACCCTTCAAATTGTTTTTCAGATGATCTTTAGCGCCTTGTATGGTGTAGCCTTTCTCGCGTATCAGGTGAAAGATGATCTTAAAATTCTCCAGGTCTTCGGGGGTGAAATACCTGTTGCCTTTTTTGTTCTTCTTAGGCGTTAATACGTCAAATTCGTTCTCATAAAAACGCAGCAGCGACTGCTTAACCCCAAACATGGCCGAAACCTCGCCCATGGAGTAGTACTTTTTGGTGATATCGTCGTTTTCTTGTTCGGTGTAAGGCATATACAAATGTATTATTTAGATTTTGGATTTCAGAACCGGGATTAAACAGATTTATAAGATTAAAAGGATTTCTTAAACAAACAGCAGCGTGTGCCGTATCAGGCACCAACAAAACGAAATACGATAGCCAGGTAGCGATGGCTTTTATACCCATCGCTACAGTTGGCGACAACCCAAGCGGCTATCAAAAAAGATTTTTTTACTTACGGTCTTTCAGACTTTCCGTCTTTCGGACTTATACTTACATTTGCACCCTATGACCGCTAAAGAAATACGCCAGGCTTTTCTTGATTTTTTTGCTGCTAAAGGCCATGTTATTGTGCCCAGCGCACCTATTGTTGTTAAAAACGACCCAACCCTGATGTTTACTAACGCGGGGATGAACCAGTTTAAGGATGTGTTTTTGGGCGAAGCCCCTGCAAAAGCCCCCCGCGTGGCCGATACCCAGCGCTGCCTGCGTGTTAGCGGCAAGCATAACGATTTGGAAGAGGTGGGTATCGATACCTATCACCATACCATGTTCGAGATGCTGGGCAACTGGAGCTTTGGCGACTACTTTAAAAAGGAAGCCATTGATTGGAGCTGGGAGCTATTGACCGAAGTTTACAAACTTGATAAAACCCGCCTTTACGTAACCTATTTTGAAGGTGACGAAAAGGAAGGACTTGAAAAAGATACCGAAACCTATAACCTGTGGAAACAGTATGTGCCCGAAGATCGCATCCTGCCCGGCAATAAAAAAGATAACTTTTGGGAAATGGGCGAAACCGGTCCCTGTGGCCCATGTTCAGAGATCCACTTTGATAGTCGCCCGGATAATGAGCGCGCGGAGGTTAGCGGTGCATCATTGGTAAATGCCGACCACGACCAGGTGATAGAGATCTGGAATAACGTATTTATGCAGTTTAATCGCATCAAAGATGGTTCGTTGCATCCGCTGCCGAATAAGCACGTGGATACCGGGATGGGCTTTGAGCGATTGGTGCGCGTGCTGCAGGGCAAATCTTCAAATTATGATACAGATGTTTTTCAGCCGATGATCCAGTTCATCGCGGAGAAAAGCGGTAAAAAATATAACAGCGCTGCTAAACCCGGTGATACCGATTGGGCCGATGCCGTAGCCATGCGCGTACTGGCCGACCATATCCGTGCCATCAGCTTTGCCATTGCCGATGGGCAGCTGCCTGCAAGTAACAAGGCAGGTTATGTTATCCGCAGGATATTGCGCCGCGCGGTGCGTTACAGCTACCAAACATTAGATTTTAAAGAGCCGTTCTTTAACGAATTGGTGCCATTGTTGGCCGAACAATTTAAAGGTGTGTTTGATGAACTATATGCGCAGAAGGATTTTGTGCAGAAGGTGATTAAAGAAGAAGAAGTGGCTTTCTTAAGAACTTTGGAAAAAGGTTTAAATCTCATTAATCAAAATATCGCTATTGTAAAAGACAAAGGGCTTATGGAGAATGTGGAGCCATCCTCTCAAAGAATATTGGGTTCTGTCGCTTTTGATTTATCAGATACATATGGTTTCCCTATTGACTTAACTGAACTTATTGCTCGTGAAAATGGACTAACCGTCGACATGGAAGGTTTCGAACAAGCTCTTCAAACCCAGAAACTCCGTTCCCGCGCAGCTACAGCTGTTAGTGCGGGCGATTGGGTAGTACTCCGCGGTGGCGACAATACCGAGTTTGTAGGTTATGACGAGATATACGCCGAGTGCGACATTTTAAAATACCGTAAAGTAACCACGCAGGGGAAAGAGCAATACCAACTGGTACTTAACCGTACGCCATTTTACGCCGAAGGTGGCGGCCAGGTAGGCGATACCGGTAATTTAACCAGCGAATGGTATGACGAGCAAAAAGGCCCGTTAACATTCGAGGTAACCGATACCAAAAAAGAGAATGGCCTAATTATCCATTACGCAAACTTACAGCCATACTACACGCAGGATGGCCCTGCAGAATGGGCCTTGCCAAATCCAATGCCAAGCCGTTTTATGGCATATGTTGACATGGGCAAACGCATCATGACCAACGCCAACCACTCGGCCACACACTTGTTGCATGCCGCGCTTAAAGAAACTCTGGGCGACCACGTAAACCAAAAAGGCTCGTTGGTAAACCCCGACCAGTTGCGGTTCGATTTTTCGCATTTCAGCAAGGTTACTGATGATGAGATAGAAACCCTGGAACGCATTGTTAACCAAAAGGTTCGCGAGGGTATCCCTATCAAAGACGAGCGTCGTGTACGTTATGCGGAAGCTATCGAGAGAGGGGTTACCGCCCTGTTCGGCGAAAAATATGGCGACTATGTGCGCATGGTTACCTTTGATGACAACTTTAGCAAAGAGCTTTGCGGTGGTACGCACGTAAAAAACACTGCCGAGATTGGCTTCTTTAAAATAACCGGCGAAAGCGCTGTTGCGGCCGGGGTGCGCCGTATCGAAGCCATCACCAGCTATCATTCGCTTAACTATATCCAGGAAGAGGGCCGTTTGGTTAAAAACCTGAAGGAATTGCTCCGCAACCCTGCCGACCTGTCAAAAAGTGTTGAAACCCTTATCGAGGAGAACAACCGCATGAAAAAGGAACTGGAGAAGGCTGTAATGCTAAAAGCATCAGGCTTAAAAGACCAGCTGGCTAAAACGGCCGAAGATATCAACGGCATCAACTTCATCGCCCAAAAGGTAGAGCTGCCCAATGCAGATGCCATCAAAAACCTGGCGTATAACTTAAAAGACATTGTTCCCAACCTGTTCCTGGTGCTGGCAGCCAACATTAATGGCAAGCCGAGCATTACTGTGATGATAGACGAGATATTGGTGAAAGAAAAAGGCCTGCACGCGGGTAATATTGTGAAAGAACTGGCCAAAGAAGTGAAAGGCGGGGGCGGCGGTCAGCCATTTTTCGCTACCGCCGGCGGCAGCGATATAAGCGGTATTGACAATGCGCTGGCTAAAGCGAAAAGCTTTGTGCAGTAACTCTGGAATATCATAAACAAATGTCATGGCGAGCCTGTCGAACCATTGGCGGACTATGCCAACGCGCACCCTTCAAGCTCAGGCTGACACCCACTTTGTTTCGTCAAATAACATAAAAAGACCGCTCTTACAAGCGGTCTTTTTATGTTATTAAATTATAATTAGTGCTTTTTTCCGTGGCCCCTGTTGCCGCCACCATGGCCCTGCGGCCTTGCATGCGATGGGTGGTTAACATGGGTAACTGTCCTTATCCTGCTGTGCGATGGCCTGTTTACAACCCGTGTGCGGTTAACAACCCTGGTTGGCCTGTTAACGTATTTGGTATGGTGGATAACTTTAGCCGGCCTGTTAACATACCTGGTACGGTTAATAACCCTTGTTGGCCTGTTTACGTACCTGGTGCGGTTTATCACCTTAACCGGCCTGTTAACATAGTGCGTGCGGTTAATAACCCTTGTACGCGGGCGGTAGTAATGGTCGCGGATGATCACATTCTTTACCCCACGGTAGCGGGCATATCTCGGCCTGTCATATCGGTAATAACGGTATGGGTTAGGGCGGTAAACCGCTACCTTGTAGCCATCATTAATATTGTAATAACTGTAACGGGGCGGTAATGTATTGCGCCAAACCCAGTTATTTCCGCTTAAATATATGTATTGGTGGGTGGGTACATAGTAATAGCTGTTTACATCGGGCAGGTAATAATAATTAGCATCAGCATATTCGGCAGGGGGTGTCCAGGTACCAACGTTGAGGTTAACACTTACCTGGGCTTTTGATGGGTTAACAGATGCGGCAACTATAAAGCAGCTTGCAAGCATCCCTAAGATTATTTTTTTCATGGTATCTTTCTATTATGTTTTCTGTACAGGCAAAATGCATGCCTTATTTTAACAGACCATTACAATAACGCAAGGTTTAATAAAAAGATTTGCACAAAGCCTTAATATCAACAGAAAAACACATAGCTTTTAAAAAATAGCTGTGAAAAATAACATATAACGCTATATTTGGCATGTTTGATCAATGCTGAATTACAGCTGAATATACTATATGGCAGTTCTACAAAGCGGCGTGAGTGATAAGTACGAGTTAGTTGTTGGGTTAGAAGTACACGCGCAATTATCCACTTCAAGTAAGGCATTCTCATCAGATTCTGCTGCATTTGGCGCCGAACCTAATCATCACGTTAGCCCGGTTTCACTCGGCCATCCCGGTACTTTGCCGCGTATCAACAAAAAAATGGTAGAGTATGCTGTAAAAATGGGCCTGGCCTGTAATAGCACCATCAGCCTTCAAAATACTTTCGCCCGTAAAAATTATTTTTACGCCGATCTGCCAAAGGGTTATCAAACCACACAGGATCAGCAGCCTATATGCCTTGGCGGCGCGGTTACCGTAAAACTTGCCGACGGTACGTCCAAAAAAATAGCCATCCATCACATCCACATGGAAGATGATGCGGGCAAAAGCTCGCACGACCAGCACGATCATTACTCCCTGATAGACCTGAACAGGGCAGGGGTACCACTAATTGAAATAGTATCTGAACCAGACCTGCGCAGCGCCGAAGAGGCCGGGCAATTCCTGACCGAGGTCCGCCGTTTGCTGCGTTACCTGGATATTTGCGATGGTAATATGGAAGAGGGCAGTATGCGATGCGATGCCAATATATCGGTACGCCTGAAAGGCACCCACCAATATGGCAACCGTTGCGAAGTAAAAAACCTGAACTCTATCCGTAACGTTCAGCGCGCCATCGAGCATGAGTTTGAACGCCAGGTAGAGGTGATTGAAGCAGGCGGGCATATCGACCAGAATACGTTAAATTTTAACGCGGATACCGGCGAAACATCGGTGCTGCGCTCAAAAGAAATGGCCAACGATTACCGCTATTTCCCCGAGCCGGACCTGTTACCCGTTCAAATAACCGAAGCACAGCTGGAAGACATCCGCAATAAAATGCCTGCGTTACCGAACGAGTTGTTTGAAAAATATACCGCAAAGCTTGGCCTGTCAGACTACGACGCGGGCGTTATCATCGCCGATAAGGAATTTGCCGCCTACTTTGAAGATCTGATAAAACATACTGCTAACTATAAGTCGGCCGCTAACTGGGTAATGGGTGCGGTACGGTCATACATCAACGATAATAACATCGGTATAGGTGATATAGGTATAAAGCCGGTTACCCTCGCAGGTTTAATATCATTGGTTGATGAGGGCAAAGTAAACAACACGGTTGCCGCTCAGAAATTATTTCCCGAAATGCTGAAAGGTAACGGCAAAACCGCCGACCAACTGGCCAAAGAGCTTAACCTGCTAATCAGTGAAGATACCGGGGAAGTCGATGGCTTTATCCGCGCGGCGCTGGCAAAATACCCCGATAAGGTTATAGAATACCAAAAGGGCAAAAAGGGCGTTTTAGGCTTGTTTATGGGCGAAGTGATGAAACTATCTAAAGGAAAGATAGACCCTCAAAAAACCAATCAGTTATTGTTAAAAGAATTAGAATCTAAATAGGATATGAAGTACCGCTTTTTTACCGGCATCGCCCTTGTGGCAGCGCTTTCTATAACATCGTGTAAGCAAACAAACTCATTCACCATATCCGGGAAGCTGGAAAACCCGGGCGGCCTTAAAAAAGTGTACCTGCTGGCGGCAGATAGCGTACAGGTTAATATTATCGATTCTACTACGTTAGGGTCTGATAACGGGTTTAAGTTTAAGCACAACACACCTTACGCTAATTTATATAAGCTACGCATTGCCGGTAATGTGTACGATCTGGTGGCCAAAAACGGCGATGCCATATCTTTTAAAACTGATGTTGCAGATGTAAACCATGCCTACGAAGTAGGCGGATCAGAAACTTCTGAAAAAATAAAGGAGTTTAACAGCATAGCCAATATTTACGGCGAAAAAAGCAGTAAACTATCTGACGAGTACACTACAAAGGCGGCAGCCCTGGGTAAGGAATCCGACTCGCTGCTTAAGATCTATATCCCGCAATTTCAAAAGAATATGGAGGATTACAGCGCTGCCGTGCTGAAGTTTGCTAACGACAATAAAAAATCGCTTGCAGGGTTCTATGCCGCAACCTCGCTCGATCAGAATAAATACGAGCAGCAGTTAGTAGCCTATGCCGACGATATTAAGGATGATTTTAAAGATAACCCCTCGGCACAAACCTTTGTAAGGCAAATGGAAGCCATAAAGCCTGTTTCAATTGGCCATAAAGCACCCGAATTTACCATGGCAACTATTGATGGCAAACAGGTAAAACTATCAGATTATAAGGGTAAATACCTGTTACTGGATTTTTGGGCATCGTGGTGCGCCCCCTGCAGGCGCGAAAATCCTAATGTTGTAAAACAATACGGCATCTATAAAAATAAGGGCTTTAACATTTTAGGCGTATCGCTTGATGTAGATAAAAATGCCTGGAAAAAAGCCGTTAACGCCGATGGCTTAACCTGGACACATGCATCAGAACTGCAAACCTTTGAAGGGCCTACCGAAAGGCTGTATCATATACAGGCCATCCCCTCAAATTTTATTCTCGATCCGCAGGGGGTAATTGTTGCAAAAAATGTTACCGGCGCCGATCTTGAAGCGTTTTTAAAGAAAACATTTAAATAGTCTCAATTAAAGGTTAACTTACCGTGGTATTTAACAATTTGTTAATATTAGCTTAACTGTAAGCTTCTATTAAGGTTATACATTTATGCAAAATTTAATACATGAGCACAAGTAAACAAAAAATATTAATTGTTGACGACGAGCCGGATATTTTAGAGCTGATAGAGTATAACCTTAAAAAAGAAGGTTACCAGGTATATTCGGCCCGCAACGGGCAGGAAGCAGTAGCCGAAGCTAAACGCACCCAGCCCGATCTGATCGTTTTAGATATAATGATGCCAAAAATGGACGGAATTGAAGCCTGCCGTATTATGCGCACCATGCCCGAGTTTAAAAATACCTTTATGGTATTCCTTACAGCACGCAGCGAAGAATACTCGGAAATTGCCGGCTTTAACGTTGGCGCCGACGATTACATAGCAAAACCAATTAAGCCCCGCGCTTTGGTGAGCCGTATAAACGCCATACTGCGCCGCAACACCCCACCCGAAGAAGTTGTAGACAACAAACTGGAAATAGGCGATCTGGTTATCGACCGCGAAGCATACCTGGTTTATAAAAAAGGTGTTAAGGTGGTATTGGCCAAAAAAGAATTTGAGCTGCTATACCTGCTGGCATCAAAACCCGGTAAGGTTTATACCCGCGAGGTGATATTGAAAAACATCTGGGAAGATTCGGTAGTGGTTACCAACCGTACCATTGATGTGCACGTACGCAAACTGCGCGAAAAGCTTGGCGATGATTGTGTATCTACCGTAAAAGGGGTAGGTTACAAATTTGAAGCATAATAAAAATGCCTCCCGAACCGGGAGGCATTTTTGTTTTATAGCTGTTGATATTACTTTGTTGCGGCAGTTTTCTTTTTAGCCGTGGTGGTTGCTTTTTTAGCTGTGGATTTCGCAGCTGCAGCTTTAGGGGCGGCGGCTTTTTTTACGGCTGCAACCTGGGTTTTGGCCTTATCGGTAACCGCTTTTGCTTTGGTAGCGGCTTTTGCCTTTACATCAGTAGCTGTTTTTTTGGCGCTTGCAGTAGTAGCCTTTGCCTTATCGATAATCGCTTTTGCTTTGGCAGTAGCTGTGGCCTTAACATCAGCTGCTTCTTTTTTGGCCTTACCGGTAGTAGCGGTAACCTTTTTAGCTACGGCTTTTTTTGCTGCCGCGGTTTTGTTGGCTACGGTGGTTTTAGCTGCCGTTGCTTTTTTGGCAACCGCGGGTTTTTTAGCGGTTACTTTTTCCTTCAGGTCGTCAAATTTGTCTTCGGCTTTTTCTTTAATGTCCTCGGCTGTTTCCTTGGTGCCGTCCCAAAATTCTTCGATGGTTTCTTTTATCTTTTCAAAGAAGCCCTTTTCTTCGGGCTGTGTGTTTTCTGTACTCATGGTGTTTTTGTTTTAGGTAGATGATTATTAGCTATTTAACAGAGGCGGATAAATTTTGTTTTAGGCTTAACCGGTGGATTTAACTAAGGTGGATACAGCAATTAATTTAATTAACTGTATTTTTGCCGGCTATGAAGTTTCCAAAGTTTGCCGACCTGATACTATTTGAAGACGATGATATAATTGTGGTGAATAAGCCGCCGTTTATCAGCTCGCTTGACGAACGCGAGGGCGGCGAAATAAATATGCTGCGCCTTGCAAAGCAATATACCGATGACGCGCAGATCTGCCACCGTTTGGATAAAGAAACATCTGGCGCGCTTATCATTGCTAAAAACCCCGAAGCTTACCGCACCGTATCTATGCAGTTTGAACGCCGTAAGGTGAAAAAAGTATACCATGCGGTTATTGATGGCACGCATGTTTTTGAGAGCCTGCTGATAGATCTGCCTATCCTTAATGTGGGCAAGGGCAATGTAACCATTAGCCGCCAGGAAGGTAAACGTGCCGAAACATGGTTTCAATCGTTAAAATACTTTAAGCATTATACACTGGTGGAGTGCCGGCCCGTCACAGGGCGCATGCACCAGATCCGCATTCACCTGGCCACACAGCGCGCCTCAATTGCGGGCGATGAGATGTACAAAGGCCAGCCGGTTTTTCTTTCTAAAATAAAACGCAAATATATTTTGGGTAAAGACCAGGAAGAACTGCCTATTATGAAACGTTTTGCATTACATGCGTATGAGGTGAGTTTTAAACTGCCCGCGGGCGAGGATATTACCGTACATGCGCCATACCCCAAGGATTTTGAAACGTTGCTAAAACTGCTGGAGAAATTTGATAGCTAACAAAAAAGCCCCTGCAATATGCAGGGGCCAATTCATAAGAATTAAATATTTTATTTGAAATCCGGAGGAGTAGTATCTCTTCTGGTCTTCAGAAAATCCGGAGGGGTAGTATCTTTCTTAGTTCTCAGGAAATCCGGAGGAGTAGTATCTTTCTTCAACTTTGAAGATACTGAAAGAGAGTTTTTTAATGCATCGCCTTGTTTAGTTGGCGCTGTGTTATCTTTTTGGCAAGAAAATGTGCCAACTGCAATGATTGCTAATACTATGTAAATAATTTTTTTCATATCAAAATAAGGTGTATTGTGGTAACTTTTTACAAATGTATAAATTAATTATATGTTATACGTATAATATTAAAAAAAGTTTGATGTATTATATATTTGTTTTTATCAAAGGCAACCGTAAATTTATTGGAAAAAATAGTATGCTTAAAAAGCTTACCATCGTTTTAAGTTTAACCATTTTATTCTTCAATATTGCATTGGCGGATGTGCGGCAAGTTTCTCCCGTGCCATCGCGCCAGCAAAAAATAAACCGGGATACTTTAGTTAATATCCTTACCCAGGAAGATGCTTTTTTGCGCCAAAAGCGCTTAATCCCTTTTGTTAAAAAATGCATCCAGTTTTCTGAAGACAGCAAATTACTGGCGGTGCACGATACGCTGAACGCCTTTTTTGTAAAATACAATTTAGCTAATAAGGAGGTTTTTTCAAACTTTATAAAAAGCATCTCTTTTAATAAACAGCACAACCTTAAGCAGGCCGAAACCTATATGGTGAAAGCCGTACAACTTGCCGGCAAAAATAACCAGGACTACATGATGTTTCAGTTGCTAAGCCACCTGGGGTTTATTCAAACAGACCTGGGCGATTACATTGGAGCCATTTATAATTACAGGCTTGCAACCATCGAGGTACGAAAACTTCACGATCAGTTTAAAGATAACCGGCGCGAGGTGTCCTTAAATATTAATATTTCTGATCTGTTTTATAAGTCGGGGTTTTACTCGCAATCGTTATATTACCTTGATAGGGCATGGTCATTAGTGTCTAATGATACAATTAGCAAACGGCTTTTATCCAGTGTGATATTTTATAACAAGTCTGAAAATTATTTCAGAATGAACAACCTCGATTCATTAAAGGCGTATCATATTAAGTTAAATGATAAGGCAAATAAAAACTATAAGATATTTACCTATCGCCGGCGTACGGCTTATTACATTACCCTGCTGCAGCATAACTACGCAAATGCCATAAACCAGATAAAAGCATTAAAAAAGAGCAAGGATTATGCGCCAAGCGAACTGGAAGACCAGCGTTTGGCTGATGCCTATTACCAAAACGGGCAGTTAGATTCGGCCAAATATATAATTAACAAATTGCTTGCTGCCGATACAGAAAACAACCATCCCGAAGTTAAATTCCATTTATACGAAACACTCGCCTGGATTGCAGGTAAAGAAAACGACAATAAGGCCTCGGCCGATAATTTTATGCTTGCGCTTAAGCAATCGCAGGCAATTAACATCCGTTTAACACAGGTTGGCAACATATCATCACAAATAAAGATAGATGAAACCGAAAACTCCTATCTCCAAAAAGCAGAGGTTTATAAAAAGGAGCGGCTATGGCTGTTGTTTATTGTACTGATAGCGGCATTAAGTATAATTGCTATAGGGCTGTTTTACCGTAATGTTAAGCAAAAAAGGCATTACGAAAAGCTTTTATACGAAGCAAAGAAGGAAGAACTTGCGTTTATCAATTCGCACGAGATACGAAAGCACCTCACCAATATTTTGGGGATGATAGATATCCTGAAAAACAGTGAGAACCGCCTGGAAGAATACGAGCAGATAGAATCTTTTCTATATCAATCAGCCTCCATGCTCGATGAATCGATCAAAAATATATCCGAGAAATTGAATGAGGATTAGAGGTAGAGATTAGAGATCAGAGTTTAGTGATTAAAGGTTAGTGATTAAATATCCGAAATTTAGGGTTTAGGGTTTAGATTTCCCTTCCTATTCATGACTTATCAGCGTGGTTTCGCGGCCTATGATATCGGCTATGCTGGTTTCTGATAATATCTTCAGCGAGGCATCCCGTACTTCAATAAACACATCGCGTATGCCGCAGGTATGCTCCTGGTGGCATTCATCGCAGCGATGGTAAAAGTTTAGGCTGGCACAGGGTACCATAGCAATAGGGCCATCGGTAATGCGCATAATATTCACCAGGTAAATATCCTTAGGGTCCTTATTAAGGCTGTAGCCACCGCCCGCGCCTTTTTTACTATACAGGAAACCCGCGTTACGCAGATCGAGCAGGATCTGCTCCAGGAATTTTTTAGGGATCTTTTCCAGCTCGGCGATCTTAGAGATTTGCATGGGTGGCTTATCCATGTTCTTTCCCATCACCACAAGGGCCTTTATCGCGTATTTAGTTTTTTTAGATAGCATCTATAAGGTCTATAAAGATAGTATACAAAGTTACACAAACAAATTAATATGCAAACATAGTATTAAGCTGTACTTTTATCTGAATGGCCCAGGCTTTTACCGGGGCAGGCCACATCGCGCACCAATTGCTTCAGCTCCTTTATTTCGGGGAAACGCCCCTGTGCTTTCCTGTCAAATATCACAGCTTCATCAATCCTGATATTGTATTTGCCTGATGTTTCGCTGGGCTGCAGCGTTACGCCATAATATCATCACTAAAAGTGGTTAAAAGTTCCTGCGCCATGTAAGCCGCACGCATTAACCAGTTGCATTTTGGGCAGTATTCGATGGTGATAACCGGTTTCATGGCAGTATAAATGTAGGGATATTTATATTCAATGTGTCGTTATGACATAATATTTGTTTTGCCGGGTATTTTTTCGCTAAATTCATCAGCTAAACATCAACCAAATTATAAAACATTTTCGATGAAAAAAGTAACATTCTTTTTACTGCTGCAATTTGCCTGCATTGCTGTAATTGCACAAACAGGCAAACAGGTAAAAATTGCCACAGGCATAGTTGAAAGCGTAACCGAAAAATCGGGTGTTAACAGCTTTAAGGGGATACCATTTGCACAGCCGCCAATAGGCGAATTGCGCTGGAAAGAACCGCAACCCGTTAACAGCTGGACAGGGGTGCGCAAATGCGATGCCTTTGGTTATAATGCAATGCAAAAAAGGGTTTATGGCGATATGGGTTTCCGCACGCCCGGCATGAGCGAGGATTGCCTTTATCTTAATGTATGGGTGCCCGCCAAACCATCAAAAACAAAGCTACCCGTACTGGTATATTTTTACGGAGGCGGCTTTGTTGCAGGCGACGGTTCTGAAAGGCGTTACGATGGCGAAAGTATGGCAAAAAGGGGCATTATTACGCTTACAGTAAACTACAGGTTAGGTGTTTTCGGGTTTATGTCGCACCCAGAGTTAACTAAAGAATCGAAACACCACGCATCGGGCAACTATGGCCTGCTTGACCAGGCCGCGGCTCTGCGCTGGGTGCAGCAAAATATAGCAGCGTTTGGTGGCGACCCGGGTAGGGTAACTATTGCAGGCGAATCTGCGGGTTCTATAGCGGTATCGGCGCAAATGGTATCGCCGTTATCAAAAAACCTGATAGCCGGCGCCATTGGCGAAAGCGGCGCGATGATAAAACCAACATTACCTGCTATACCATTACCTGAGGGGGAGCAGAACGGTGTTAAATTTGGCGAGAAGATAGGCGCCACCACATTAGCAGATCTGCGGGCTATACCTGCCGATAAGCTCCTTGATGATGCATCGATGCCGGGCACACCGCCTATGTCGCCCACGGTTGATGGCTATTTCTTATTAAAGAAACCGGCTGAAAGCTTTTTAGCGGGCGAACAGGCTAAAGTGCCATTATTAGCCGGATGGAACTCGGCCGAGATACCTTACCAGGCCCTATTAGGCGGCGACGCGCCAACATCCGAAAATTATGAAAAAAAAATAAAAGCCCTGTATGGCGAAAAAGCCGGGGAAATTTTGAAATTATACCCAGGGGGTACGCAAACGGAAGTGATCAGATCGGCCACCGAATTGGTTAGCGACCGCTTTATAGCATACAGTACCTGGAAATGGGCCGATGCGCACGCTTTAACAAGCGGCAGGCCCGTATACCGGTACCTGTTCTCGAAACCGAGGCCACCGATGACCGCCAAAATGGGCGATGCCAAAGCGGGCCTTGCAGGCGGTATCATCAAGGGCGATGGCGCAGCTAAACCCGAATCAAAGAAAGTACCAGCGCCATACGCTGGCGCCGCGCACGCCTCAGAAATTGAATATGCTATGGGTAACCTGGCAACCAACACTACTTATACGTGGACACCCGCCGATTACAAGGTATCAGCAACCATGGAAAGCTATTTTGCCAACTTTATAAAAACGGGAAACCCTAACGGCGGCGTGTTGCCAAAATGGAATGCCAATGTAAAAGGCGGCGCGGTTACTTTTATGAATATAGATGTAAAAACCGCATTAGAAAAAGAAAGCACCCTGCTTAGAAGCAGGTATGAGTTTTTGGATGGGGAGTATTCGAAATAATTATCACGCATAAAAAAGGCCGTCGGTTAAGTTAACAGGCGGCCTTTATTGAATTTTAGTAATATTATAAGTGGATCACTTCGCCATATGCATCAGCGGCAGCTTCCATCACAGCCTCGCTCATGGTAGGGTGAGGGTGTACCGATTTGATGATCTCGTGACCGGTAGTTTCCAGCTTACGGGCGGTAACCACCTCCGCTATCATTTCGGTAACGTTAAGGCCCAGCATGTGCGCGCCCAAAAACTCGCCGTACTTAGCATCGAAGATCAGTTTTACAAAACCGTCCTTAGCGCCGGCAGCGCTTGCCTTACCCGATGCAGAGAACGGGAACTTACCAACCTTAACTTCGTAACCGGCTTCCTTAGCCGCTTTTTCGGTATAGCCAACAGAAGCAACCTCGGGCGAGCAATAGGTACAGCCCGGTATGTTGTTGTAGTTTAACGGCTCGGGGTTTTGGCCCGCAATTTTTTCAACACAAATAATGCCTTCGGCAGATGCAACGTGCGCCAGGGCCTGGCCTTTAACTATATCGCCAATTGCGTAAACACCGTCAATATTGGTTTTGTAAAAGTCATCAACCAATACCTTGCCTTTATCGGTTTTAACGCCGTTCTCTTCAAGTCCAATGCCTTCGATATTTGTTGAGATGCCGATAGCAGATAAAACTACATCAGCTTCTAATACCTGGTTACCGTTAGCGGTTTTAACGTTAACGCGGCAGCCTTCGCCGTTGGTATCAACAGACTCAACGGTAGAGCCCGTCATGATGTTGATGCCTTGTTTTTTAAGGATACGCAAAAGGCCCTTAGAAATTTCCTCGTCCTCTAACGGAACAATGTTATCTAAAAACTCAACCACGGTAACTTTTGTACCTATGGCATTGTAGAAGTAAGCAAACTCGATACCGATAGCACCAGAACCTACCACAACCATTGATTTTGGCTGTTTAGGTAATATCATGGCCTGGCGGTAGCCAATTACCTTTTTGCCATCCTGTTTAAGGTTTGGCAACTCGCGCGAGCGGCCGCCCGTGGCCAGTATGATGTTTTTTGCTGTAAAATCTTTGGTAGTACCATCGCTGATCTTAACCGATACGGTGCCTTTTGATTTAAGCGAACCATAACCAATGATAACATCGATCTTGTTCTTTTTCATCAAAAACTGAACGCCTTTGCTCATGCCATCGGCAACGCCGCGGCTGCGTTTTACAACGGCTTCAAAATCAACTTCGCCGCCATCTACTTTAATACCGTAATCGGCAGCGTGGTTTAAATATTCAAAAACCTGGGCGCTTTTTAACAAAGCCTTTGTTGGGATACAACCCCAGTTAAGGCAAATGCCCCCAAGCGATTCTTTTTCAACAATGGCGGTTTTTAAACCCAATTGCGACGCGCGAATAGCAGCAACATAGCCGCCCGGGCCCGAACCAATAACAATTAAATCGTAATCCATATAGTATGTATCTTTTATGATTTTTGGAATGCAAAGTTAATTAAAAAGCGGGGTAAATGAAAAACCAGGAGTGATTTAGAATGGAGGCCGGAAATTTAACGTAATTAACTAATAATCAAAATGTTTATTTTAAAATTTGACACTGATATTGTAAATATTATATTAATAATTCATCTAAATTTCATTTTTGCATTAACAAGGCATTAGGTGTTGAAAAATATGTAATTATTATAACATTATCTTAATATGGGCAATGTTTGTATTACTTATCTTTGCGGCATTAAATTACTTAATGATTAATTCACTTAACAGTTAACAAAAAACAAACATGAGAAAACATTTACTTCTCTCAATTATTTTCCTGTTTACTGCTGCAGTTACCTTTGCACAGGTAACTACAAGCAGTATGGCAGGGCTTATCAAGGATGGCAAAGGCGAAACCTTGATTGGCGCCACCGTAAGGGCAACACATCAGCCAAGCGGAACCAATTACGCCATCACAACAAACGTTGACGGCCGTTTCACCATAAACAACATGCGTGTAGGCGGGCCTTACACGGTAGTTATCTCGTACATCGGTTTTGAAACCGCTACAATTAACGACGTGTACTTAAGACTGGGCGAATCGTACGTTTTAAATCAAACCCTTAATCAAACAGGTGTTTCATTATCCGAAGTAAAGATCACCGGCCGCAGGGACCAGGTATTAAACAGCCACAGAACAGGTGCTTCTACCAATATTGGCCGCACCCAGCTGGAAAATTTACCTACTTCGAGCCGTTCTTTGCAGGATTTTACGCGTTTAACACCCCAGGCAAGCGGTAACTCATTTGGCGGTTCAAGCAATCGCTATAACAATATCACAATAGATGGTGCTGTTAACAACGATGTATTTGGATTATCTTCATCGGGCACACCGGGCGGGCAGGCCAGCACGCAGCCTATAGCCCTGGATGCGATCCAGGAAATACAGGTAGTACTTGCCCCTTACGATGTAACCCTGGGTAATTTTACCGGCGCCGGCGTTAACGCTGTTACGCGCTCTGGTACAAATACGGTAGAAGGATCGGTTTATTATTACAATAAAAGCAACAGCCTTTCAGGTAAAAACGTATTAACAGGCGCAAAGTCTGCCAATTACAGCGACTTGCAATATGGTATCCGTATTGGCGGCCCTATCATCAAAAACAAATTGTTCTTTTTTGCAAACGCGGAATTAGGCAGAAGGCACAGCCCTTTATCAAACAACGCAGGCGAAGCAGGCGCCCCTGTATCAACAGCTACTGCAAAAGCCATTGCCGACTATACTTTACAGAAGTACAAATATGATGTAGGTTCTTACGACAGCCAGGACCTTTCAAGAGAAAACAATAAAGTATTTGGTAAAATTGACTGGAACATAAGCGATAAGCATCAGCTAACATTACGTTACAACTATATAGATGCATTTGATGATAACTTAACCCGCTCGGGCACCTTATTTTCATTTGGTAACAATGCCTACAAGTTTGCTAATAAACAACACGTAGGTATTATTGAGCTTAGAAGTAACTTTAGCCAGCGTTTTTCAAACAACCTGATACTGGGCTATACCCGCGTTAGGGACGCCAGGGAAACAGCAGGTGCACTATTCCCATCGGTGCAGATTAACAAGATCGATAACGTTTCTGCAAATAGTGTGGTATTCGGTTCTGAAAGAAGCTCGGTAGCAAACCAGTTAGATCAGGATATATTTGAATTTACTGATAACTTCAAGATAAACTTAGGTTTACACAATATCACCATAGGTACCCACAATGAGTTTTTCTCGTTCAGGAATTTATTTATAAACAACTCTAACGGCAGGTGGACCTACGATAATTTAAATGATTATCTTACTGATAAAGCTCCTTTATCGGTTGCTGCTACAGTTTCGCGCGTGCCGGGCGATGCATTTCCTGCTGCTAAATTTAACGCGGCCCAGTTAGGCTTTTATGCACAGGATGAATTTCAGCCAACAACCGGCTTAAAGATCACAGCAGGTATAAGGGTTGATGTACCGGTATTTGGCGATAAGCCATTGCGTAACCCTTTAATAGAGCAATCTTTCCCAGGTTATACAACCAACAGAACGCCAAGCACAAAACCGTTGTTTTCTCCGCGCATAGGGTTTAATTATGATGTTTTGGGCGACAGGTCTATTCAGCTGCGTGGTGGTACAGGTATTTTTACAGGCCGTGTGCCTTTTGTTTGGTTATCTAACCAATACGGGTCAAGCGGTATGTTATTTAGCACTATTGATGTTAAAAGCACAGGTACGTCGGGTACTGTTGACCCAAATCTTCAGTTTGAACCGGATGCAACCAAGCAGGGAACAGTTGGTACAGGATCTAACAGGGCCGAGGTTGACCTGGTTAGTAACAACTTTAAAATACCGCAGGTTTTTAGAAGCAACTTAGCTGCCGATTTTAAATTGCCTTATGGTATTATTGGTACTTTAGAAGGTATTTATACTAAAACCTTAAATAACGTTGTTTACAGCGATCTTAACTTAAAACAACCTAACGTTAATGGCAGCGGTGCCGCGGTTACTTTAAACCCAGCATATTCTAATGGTGCCGATACAAGGTTAGTTTATGGCCCGCGTGTTGATAACACCAACTTTACTAACGTTATATTATTAAGTAACTCAAACAAGGGTTATACTTATAACTTAACCGCGCAATTGCAAAAAACATTTGATAATGGCTTTTCGGCAATGGTAGCTTATACCAATACCAAAGCACAATCTGTTAACGATGGTGCAAGCAGCACGGCTTTATCTAACTGGGAATTTGTGCAGATTGTGAACGACCCGAACAACCCATCGTTAGCCACATCTAATTACCAAACCCGCCATAGGATAGTAGGTTCTGCAGCGTATAGCATAAGCTATGGCCGTAACAAAAACTTCTCAACCGGCGTGTCGTTATTTTATGCAGGTTTTTCGGGCCAGCCCTTTACATACCTGTATAATGGCGATTTAAATGGCGACGGCCGTACAGGCAACGATTTGTTATACATCCCTAAAAGCCAGTCGGATATTAAGTTACTTCCATTAAATGCTTCGGGTTCGGCGCCTGCTCAAACCGCAGACCAGGAATGGGCGGCATTAAACTCGTTCATCCAAAACGACCCTTATTTGAGCAAACACCGTGGCGAGTACGCTAAACGTAATGGTGCAAGCGCTCCTTTTCAACATCAGTTTGATTTTAGGGTTACCCAGGATATTGGTGGTATAATCAGCGGTTCTAAAAATCGTATACAGCTAACGTTTGACATATTTAACGTTGGTAACCTGTTGAATAAGCATTGGGGACGCCAATACTTAGTTACAAACCAGGCAGTTACTTTGGTTAACTATGTTTCTAATGCCGATATAACCAAAGCGGGTTATACATTCAGGGCTCCTACAAACAATGTTGGCTATACAACTTCTCCATTTGGTTCTGCTTGGACAGGCCAGTTTGGGGTAAGGTATTTGTTTAACTAACTATCCGTTTTAATAATAAAAAGCCTCCCGAAAACCGGGAGGCTTTTTTTGTGAGGTTTTCCGGGATATTTACATAACAAAAGAAGGCCCCGCATTTCCGGGGCCTTCTTTTGTTATAAATGTTATAGTTTTTTAATTATAAACAAACTCGCCGTAAGGTGAGGTAATGGTAACCTGCTTTTTATCCGCAGCTTCTACACGGCCTATGATCTGCGCATCAACCTTAAAACTTTTTGATATGGCTATGATATCGTTTGCAATATCCTGCGGCACATAAAGCTCCATACGGTGCCCCATGTTAAACACTTTGTACATTTCCTGCCAGCTGGTGTCAGATTCTTCCTGGATCAGCTTAAACAAAGGCGGGATAGGGAACAGGTTATTTTTGATGATGTGCAGGTTATCAATAAAGTGCAGCACCTTGGTTTGTGCGCCGCCGCTGCAATGCACCATGCCGTTTACCCGGTTGCGGTACCTATCCAATATGGTTTTAATAATAGGGGCATAGGTACGCGTTGCAGATAATACCAGTTTACCGGCTGCGATAGTTTCACCATTACCGATGTCAATTTTATCGGTAAGGGTTTTGCTGCCGCTAAAAACCAGGTCCTGTGGTACGGCAGGGTCAAAGCTTTCGCTGTATTTGCTGGCGATGGTTTTATTAAACACATCGTGGCGGGCCGATGTAAGGCCATTAGAGCCCATACCGCCGTTGTATTCCTTTTCGTAGGTAGCTTGCCCGTATGATGCCAGCCCAACAATAACATCGCCGGGTTTAATGCGGTCGTTTGATATCACATCGGCCCGTTTCATCCGGCAGGTAACAGTGCTATCTACTATAATGGTGCGCACCAGGTCGCCTACATCGGCGGTTTCGCCGCCTGTTGAGTAAATGCCTATCCCTGCTTCACGCAGTTCAGCCAGGATCTCTTCGGTACCGTTAATGATAGCGGCTATCACTTCGCCGGGTATCAGGTTTTTATTGCGGCCGATGGTTGATGATAGCAGGATATTATCTGTAGCGCCTACGCAAAGCAGGTCGTCCAGGTTCATGATAATGGCATCCTGCGCAATGCCGCGCCAAACAGATATGTCGCCGGTTTCTTTCCAGTAGGTATAAGCTAATGACGATTTTGTGCCCGCGCCGTCGGCATGCATAATATTACAATACGCGGCATCACCAGTTAAAATATCAGGGACTATTTTACAGAAAGCCTTTGGGAAGATTCCTTTATCAATGTTTTTAATGGCGTTATGTACATCATCTTTTGATGCCGATACGCCCCGTTGATCATATCTTTGCGGAGAAGTCATGGGCAAATATACTGCTTAATCATATTCCCTTAACTACTGATTTGTATCTTTGTATAATTCTTAACCTGTTGTGCATCATTTTCCCTGATGTCTTGCAGATCATAAAATAATATGGTATTTATAATTTGGCTAAGGCTGCATCTAAAAAAATCTTTTGACAGGATCCGAAACGAAAATTTAAAAAAGAATGCGCTTACAGCCATTCCATTTTGGATAGCGTCGGTAATAACGGGTTTAATAGCCGTATTATACACCAAATTATTTGTAGCTGCCGAAAATTTAACCGGTTATTTAATAGGTAACCACAGCTGGTTACTGTTTATCCTGATGCCGCTTTGTTTCTTAACCGCATGGTTATTGGTAAAACAGATGGCGCCATATGCAAAAGGCAGCGGCATCCCACAGGTAATGGCCGCGATACAAATCTCGGGCCCACGTAATGGCGAAAAAGTTAATAAATTTTTAAGTTTAAGAATAATACTGGTAAAGGTAGCATCCAGCCTGGTTATGGCGCTGGGCGGCGGGGCTATAGGCCGCGAGGGGCCAACCATTCAAATAGCAGCATCTATATTTAAAATGGTTTACCAGGTGCTGCCTAAATGGTGGCCAAAAATATCCAAGCGTAATATGTTGGTTACAGGTGCTGCTGCAGGACTTGCCGCTGCATTTAATACACCCTTGGGGGGTATTGTATTTGCTATTGAAGAGCTTACTAAAACACACTTTAGTTATTTTAAAACCGCGATATTTTCATCCGTCATCATCGCGGGCTTATCCGCGCAAGCGTTATTGGGTCCATACTTATACCTTGGCTATCCAAAAATTGATAGCCTGTCCCCATATGTTTTTTTGGGCGTACTGCTTGTGGCGGTTATTTCCGGGTTACTGGGCAGCTCGATGTCGAAACTGATATTGGCCATTTTTGCCTGGAAAGCGAAATTTAAATTTACTTACAACCACGTTTTGTATGTTGCCGGTTGCGCCATTATTATGGCAGGCATTGCCGTTTTTATTGATACGGGTGTGTTAGGTTCAGGTAAAGAGTTGATGCAGACCACCTTATTTACATCGGCCAAATATTCGGCTTGGTACACACCAATATTGCGTATTACGGGGCCGTTGTTATCATTTACAACAGGCTCGTCCGGCGGTATTTTTGCGCCGGCGCTTGCAGCAGGTGCCAGTGTGGGTTCGTTAGTTTCGGGCTGGTTCCGCTTGTCGGATGCCAATTCAAATTTATTGATACTGGCGGGTATGGTTGGCTTCTTAACAGGAGTTACCCGGTCGCCATTTACATCGGTAATATTGGTATTGGAAATGACAGACAGGCACAGCGTAATATTTCACCTGATATTAGCCGGCATGGTAGCCAGTTTGGTATCCATCATTATAGATAAGCACTCGTTATACGATCACCTTAAGGTGCAATACATAAAAGAGATTGAAAGCCACGAGGAAATTGAGGAACTACCCGATGAGGAAAAGGATGTGCCAGTTGAGAAAGATCGCGATAAAGAATAAAGTGAAAATGAACCAGGTAGGCTTTCCCACCTGGCTCATTAATAGGTTTATTTTATAAATAACAACTCCCTGAATTTAGGCAGCGGCCAAAGCGAGTCGTCAACCAGTTGCTCCAGTTTGTCAACCCGGTAACGAATAGGCTGGAAATAGCTTTTCACCTTCTCATCATAATCAATGGCGCGGTCGCGCACATCCTCAATTACGTTCGCCTTTTTGCGTTCGTTTATCATTTCCTGTACGTTATCCTTAATAAAGTTTACATGCTCGGCTATTTGATTTATAATATCAAGCTGTGCCGCGTAAGTGCTTTTATCAAGGCCAAGGTCTTTTAAACCCTTTACGTTCTCAATCAGTTTGGATTGATACTCGATAGCGGCCGGAATAATAATGTTCATTACCAGTTCGCCAATAACGCGGGCTTCAATTTGCAATTTTTTGTAATAGCTGTCCAGCAATATTTCGTGGCGGGCGTGTGCTTCACGTTTAGTAAATACGCCTGTTTCGGCAAAAAGTTCGGCTGTTTTCTCAGATATAAAGGCATCAAGGGCCTTAGGCGTGGTTTTAATATTGGCCAGGCCCCGGCTTTCGGCTTCTTTTTCCCATTCTTCGCTGTAGCCGTTGCCTTCAAAGCGGATGTTTCTCGATTCTTTGATGTAACGTTTGATGATGGTCATTAAGGCCACATCTTTTTTCTCGCCTTTTTTGATCAGCTTATCAACGTCCGTTTTAAATTTTCTAAGCTGGTCGGCCATGATCAGGTTCAACACCGTCATTGGGCTGGCCGAATTGGCTGACGAGCCCACCGCGCGCAACTCAAACTTGTTGCCGGTAAACGCGAATGGCGATGTGCGGTTACGGTCGGTGTTATCCCTAAGTATCTGCGGTATTTTAGGGATACCCTGCCAAAGCGAGTTTTCCTCCTTTATTTTTTTGCTCAGGCGCGATGTATCTATCTCGTCTAAAAGTTCGCTGAGCTGGCTGCCCAAAAAGATAGATATAATTGCAGGAGGGGCTTCGTTGGCACCCAAACGATGATCGTTATTTACTGATGCTATAGATGCCCTTAGCAAATCGGCGTGTTCATATACCGCTTTAATGGTGTTCACAAAAAAGGTAAGGAACATCAGGTTATTCTTAGGTGTTTTGCCCGGCGATAAAAGGTTTTTGCCAGTATTGGTTATAAGCGACCAATTATTGTGCTTACCCGAGCCATTTATGCCGGCGTAGGGTTTCTCGTGCAGCAATACTTTAAAATGATGGCGCTTGGCAACCCTATCCATTATATCCATCAATAGTTGGTTATGGTCAATGGCCAGGTTTATTTCCTCGTAAACAGGTGCGCACTCAAACTGCGATGGCGCAACTTCGTTATGGCGTGTTTTTAGCGGGATTCCTAATTGCAAAGCTTCGGTTTCCATTTCCTGCATAAAGGCGTAAGCCCGGCTCGGTATCGACCCAAAATAGTGATCTTCCAGTTGCTGGTTTTTGGCCGACATATGGCCAAACAGCGTGCGGCCGGTAAGGAACAAGTCGGGGCGGGCATTAAACAGGGCTATATCCACCAAAAAATACTCCTGCTCGATACCTAAGGAAGCGTTTACCTTTTCTATGCTCTTATCAAAATAATGGCAAACATCTACCGCGGCTTTATCTAAAACGCTTAGCGCTTTTAGTAATGGTACTTTATAATCGAGCGCCTCGCCGGTGTACGATACAAACACGGTAGGTATGCACAGCGTACGGCCTATTATAAATGCCGGCGACGATGGGTCCCAGGCGGTATAGCCGCGGGCCTCAAAAGTATTGCGGATACCACCGCTGGGGAAACTTGAGGCGTCGGGCTCCTGTTGTGCCAGGGCATCCCCGCTAAAACGCTCAATTGCGCCGCCATCGCTGGTTGGCTCAAAAAAGGCATCGTGTTTTTCGGCAGTGGTACCTGTTAAGGGCTGAAACCAATGTGTGTAGTGCGTAGCGCCTTTACCCATTGCCCACGACCGCATAGATGAAGCCACCTGCTCGGCCATATCACGGGGGATAGGCACGCCATTATCTATAGAATCGATAATAACACTGTAAGCATCCTTAGAAAGAAACTCCTTCATTTTTTTCTTATCAAACACATTTACACCAAAGTAGTCGGATATTTTGGATGATGGGAGTTTGATTTCGGGGGTTTCGCGGTTTAGCACGGCGCTAAGGGCCTGAAAACGGATATTAGGCATGATGATAATAATTGGTTTCGCCCAAATTTATAAAATCATTTAAAATACTATGTGTATTTGCTCAATTTAAGTTTGAGCTAATGATAATAAGTAAAAATTCCTTTAAATAATTCGCATCCAAATCAAATCGGCTTAAAAATTATTATAAAACGCATACTTTTTTAGCATAGTTACGTTATCAATATTTTTTTATTGATAAAGGGTGGTATTTATTTAAAAATTTACCAAATTTTCTTATTAAAAGTTAGAAATTACATTGTGTGATGGTTTTATTTATGATTTTTTGGGTATAAATCTAATTATGTTGAAAATTTGTTACGTAATTTATTATTCTATTGTAAATAATGTTTGTTTTTATGATTTTTAATTATGTATTTAGTAAATAATTAGTAAATGAATTTATAATTGCTCCAATTATTTAAGATTTATTAATTTATTAACATATTTTTTAAATAAACCGTCAAAATTATATGATATTAACGCTAATTATATAAGCATTATGTCAATAATTTCATTTTTAAGAATAAATAAATCAAATAATCAGCTAAATAACTTTAACAATTAAAAATTAAATTCCTTAACATGAAAAAAAGACTTTTACTTTTATCTTTCTTTATCGCTTCAGCATTTGCGGCCAGTGCACAGGATTCTACTAAAACAGATCCGCCGTTAACTATATCGGGTTCGGTTGATACTTACTTCAAGTACGATTTCTCAGGCTTTAAAGCACCAGCAGGCGGCCCGATAGCTCCTGGTTCGTCAAACATCCAAACCAGCTTTGGCAACGAGCAAAACTCTGTTTCTATAGGCATGATAGACCTTGCTTTGAAGAAGAAGGTTGGTAAAGCGGCTTTTGTAGGTGAGCTTAGCTTTGGCCCCCGCGGTTCATACCAATCTATTGTACCAGGCTCGGCTGGCGAAACCTTTAATATCCAGAACTTGTATGTATCGTACGATGTTACCGATAAATTTAATTTAACGGGTGGCTTTATGGCTACGTTTATTGGATACGAAGTAATATCCCCGGTAGGCAACTTCAACTATTCTACCTCGTACCTGTTCACTAACGGCCCGTTCCAAAACGCCGGCTTTAAGGCTACATATGCTTTTACCGATAGAGTAAGCTTAATGGCAGGTGTATTCAACGATTCGTGGAACTCTTATATCTCGAATGTTGACGTATCAAATTTTGGCGCGCAGTTATTCATCAGCCCTGTAAAAGGCTGGACAGCTTACCTGAACGTGATAACCGGCCCTGTATCGGGTACCGAGTTTGATTTTACAACCGCTTACCAGATAACTGATATGTTTAAGTTAGGCTTAAACGCAGCCGACTACAGCACAGCGCATGGTGGCAACGGTTTTAGTGGTGTAGCTGTATATCCGCAGGTTGCTGCATCTAAATCTGTATCATTTGGTTTAAGGGGCGAGTATTTTAAATTAAAAAATGGGGGGCCGGATGTAAAAGCATTTACGCTTACATCAAACATAAAAGCCGGACCGTTAACCATCATACCGGAGTTCAGGATAGATGGTGCAAGCACCGAGCAGTTTGTAAAGGGCAACCTTACCCCAACAAAAACCGCATCGCAATTTTTAATTGCGGCGGTTTACGCATTCTAAATTTACAACCTGACGATTTTTTTTAAGCCATCCGTATAACCTGCGGATGGCTTATCTTTATAATATATATGATGAAAAAGATAATTTTCGGCCTGTTTTGTTTATTGTACGTGCAAATGGCATCGGCGCAAAAAGATTCGTTAGCTTTTGATGAGGGCGACAACTATATTTATTACCGCGTTGCCGATAAACCCGGCTTATCAGCCGATACCTTATATAAACGTGCCTGGGATTTTGCAGGTACGTTTAACCCCTCGGTAAAGCCCGCCAAAGGCCAGGCCGAAAATACACTGAACACCTCAGGTAAAATGATCGTATATAACGGCTCATCGCTGGTGAGGAAAGAGGGTGGGCAAATTAGCTATATCATTAATATTCAAACTAAAGATCAGCGTTACCGCTACCGCATCAGCAATTTTATATTTACACCCTACCAGCGCGACCGTTTTGGCAATATGGTTCCCATCCCCGGTATAGAAGTGCCTTTAGAAAGAATTGCTGCTAAATATGGTAAAAAAGATGCCGATAGCTACCTGGACCAGATTGGCAGTTTTTGCATTAACACAGCAGCAAAATTAAAACAGTTTATAGATAAGCAGCCCTTAGCTAATAAAACCGAACCGGTTAAGAAGATTTCTACTCAAAACTGGTAAATAGCCGTCAGAAAAACAGTTTTTATAACCAAATATAATTTGTAATAAACTGTTATTTACAATATAAAAATTGTATTTATTGGTATATTCAATTCATTATTTCGCAAAAATTCAAATTTATGCAACATATTGTTTGGCAAATGCGTTAATTAGTAAAATAAAATTTCAAACGCTATGCTAAACACAAAACTTAATTTATACAATCCCGATTGGATCGAGCTTGTATTCGCTAACCGCAACAAGGCTTATGGTGCATTTGATTTGAGGCAGCATTATGGTTCAAATATGGTAAAAGCTATGCTAATAGCATTTACGACCATTGTGGCCGCCGCTGTAATGTATACATATGTTGTTGGAAAAACTCCGGGTATGATTATTAAGGAAGATGAACATGTGATTGACTTAACCCAGCCACCTGTGCTTATTAAGCCGGCAAAACCCGCAGAACCTATAAAAGCTACGCCACCTACCAAACCATTGCCTGCCGCACCCACCAGGCAATTTATACCAATGACGGTAACCAGCGAACCGGTAACTACCGATCCGCCGAAAATTGATGACTTGATTGGGGTAGACATAGCATCTAAAACCACTGAAGGAAAAGGTACCTTATCTCAGCCTGTAGATCCGGCCCCGGTATCAACAGGAGGCACAGGCACAGCCCCGGTTGATGATAAAATTATATACAACACCGGCGGGCTTGAGTTTATGCCCGAGCCTGTTGGAGGAGCCGCAGCGTGGTCAAAGTTTCTTAACCGTAATTTAAGGTTCCCGGCCGAAGCCCAGGGTGCAGGCAAAAGCGGCAGGGTAACAGTTAGCTTTGTTATTGAAAAGGATGGGCGGTTATCAAACCTGGTGGTTGATAAGGGCGCCGGCTATGGTATGGACGAAGAGGCATTGCGCGTACTAAAATTGGCCAAACCCTGGAAACCCGGTATGCAGAACGGCCAGGCGGTGCGTGTGAGGTATGTTATTCCGCTAAATTTTCAACTGAGCGAACAATAACGAACAACAATGGGATAACGATTAGTGATTTGTGGTAGATGTGTTATGGCAACGGATTAGTCTGTTGCCATTTTTTGTGTTAACTAATTAATCTTTTGTCTTTTTGTCCTTTGTTCTTTATCTGCTCTTCAAAGCTTTTTCCTTTCGCCTTTACGCCTTTTTTGCTAATTTTGCGCATCTTTTCAGCAAAAACAAAATTACATTGGAGAACCAGGAATTAACCACCGTTGAAACCGCCCGCGATCTGGGACTTTTACCCGAAGAATTTGAACGTATAAAAGAGATAATGGGCCGCGTGCCCAACTTTACCGAGCTTTCTATATTCGCGGTAATGTGGAGCGAGCACTGTTCCTACAAAAACTCAATTACCTGGCTTAAAACCCTGCCAAAGGATAGTCCGCGGATGCTGGCTAAGGCTGGTGAAGAAAACGCCGGGCTGGTTGATCTTGGCGACGGCATTGGCTGTGCCTTTAAAATAGAATCACACAACCACCCGTCGGCGCTGGAGCCTTACCAGGGCGCTGCAACAGGTGTGGGCGGTATAAACCGCGATATATTTACGATGGGTGCAAGGCCTATCGCGCAAATGAACTCGCTGCGCTTTGGCGACCTTAGCCTGGATAAAACCAAATGGCTGGTAAAAGGCGTGGTGAAGGGTATTAGCCATTACGGTAATGCCTTTGGAATCCCAACTGTTGGCGGCGAGCTTTTCTTTGACGAGTGCTATAACGTTAACCCGTTGGTTAATGCCTTTTCGGCAGGTATTGTTAAGGCCGGCGAAACCGTTTCGGCTACATCATACGGTGTGGGCAACCCGGTTTACATTGTTGGGTCTGCTACGGGTAAGGATGGTATCCATGGTGCGGCTTTCGCATCTAAGGATATCACCAAAGATTCGGTTAACGATTTGCCCGCCGTACAGGTAGGCGATCCTTTCCAGGAAAAATTATTATTGGAGGCTACCCTTGAGGTAATTAAAACCGGTGCCGTTATTGGTATGCAGGATATGGGTGCAGCAGGTATTATCTGCTCCAACTCGGAAATGAGCGCCAAAGGCGAGCATGGTATGATCATCCACCTTGACCGCGTGCCCATGCGCCAGGAGAACATGAAGCCATACGAGATCCTGCTTTCTGAATCACAGGAACGCATGCTGATCGTGGTTGAAAAAGGTAAAGAAGCTTTGGTTGAAGCGGTATTTGATAAATGGGACCTTAACTGCGCTATTATTGGCGAAGTTACCGATACCCAGCGCCTGGAGTATTTTATGAATGGCATTAAAGTGGCCGATGTCCCGGCTGATGATTTGGTACTGGGTGGCGGCGCACCGATCTATGAGCGCGAGTATCGCGAGCCTGCTTATTTTGCCGAAAACCAAAAATTTAAAATAGAAGATGTGGCCGAGCCTGCCAACTTAGTTGACGTGGCCGAGCACCTGATAGGCCATGCTAACCTGGCCTCAAAACGTTGGGTTACCGACCAATACGATTCTATGATTGGCACCGCCACCATGACCACCAACCGCCCGAGCGACGCGGCTGTTGTTGCGGTTAAGGAGACTGATAAAGCCATTGTTTTAACCTGCGATTGCAACTCGCGCTACGTATATGCCGATCCGCAAAAAGGTACGGCCATTGCAGTTGCCGAAGCTGCGCGAAACATTACCTGCGCAGGCGGCGAGCCTGTTGCCATAACCAATTGCCTTAACTTTGGTAACCCATATAAGCCCGAAGTTTACTGGCAGTTTGTAGGTGCTATTAAAGGCATGGGCGAAGCGTGTACAAAATTCGAGACCCCGGTTACCGGCGGTAACGTGAGTTTTTACAATCAGTCGGCAGATGGTGGTTCGGTTTTCCCTACGCCAACCATTGGTATGTTGGGTGTTATGGACGATACCAGTAACCTGATGACCCTTGACTTTAAGCAACCGGGCGACTTAATTTATTTGGTAGGCGCATCACAAAACGACATCGCATCATCGCAATACCTTGCATCATACCATAAAATATTAAAAGCACCTGCACCTTATTTCAATATTGATGAGGAGTACGCGATGCACCAGGTGATTAAACAATTAATTAAGCATAAAGTGGTACAGTCTGCACATGATGTGGCCGATGGTGGTTTATACATTGCATTGGTTGAATCGGCCATGCCAAATGGTTTAGGATTTGATATCGAAAGTGACAGCAGCATCCGTAAAGATGCCTTTCTGTTCGGCGAAGCACAGGGCAGGGTAGTGGTGAGCATCGCACCAGATGACCAGGAACGTTTCATTGAGATGATGGCCACCAGTGAGGTTGAGTTTAGCTTCTTGGGTACGGTTAATGGTATAGGTAATACGGTTATTGATGATGAACTGTTTGGTAACATCACCGATATAAAAATGGTACATGACAATGTGCTGCATGTAATTTTAGGCGACGAATAATGCTGAAGCTGAACAGGATACACCATATCGCTATCATCTGTTCGGATTACGAGCGCTCTAAAACGTTTTATACAGAAGTGCTTGAATTTAAAATAGTTCGCGAAGTTTATCGCGAGGAAAGAAAATCATATAAGCTTGATCTGGAAGTCAACGGACTGTACCAGATCGAGCTTTTTTCGTTTCCCGGCCCGCCGCCTGCGCGCCCGTCTCAACCCGAAGCCCTGGGCCTGCGCCATTTAGCTTTTGAGGTTAACAATATCGAAGAAGCCATCTTTCACCTGAACGAATATGATGTGGTTACCGAACCTATCCGCACAGATGAATTTACCGGCAAACGTTTTACATTCTTTACCGACCCGGACGGCTTGCCGCTGGAGTTGTATGAGGGGTAAAGGAACATGTCATTGCGAGGAGCATCGCGACGAAGCAATCTCGTAGCCTTACATAAACGCCAGGTATACGACGAGGTTGCCGCGCTATCGCTCGCAATGACATAGTTTATTATTTTATTCAGATCCCATCATCAGCTAAATCTGATTCATCGCGGTCTACTTCACCACTTCAACCCATTGCCCTTTTATCAGCGCGTTAATATCATGGTTATACATAGCTTCGCAGTACGCGGCAGGTAGGTAGTATTTACCCGCGTAGGCGGCATTCAGCATAACGTAGTAGGTTGCTTCTTTACCTTCCGTTAAGCTGAAATAGGTGTTCACCCTGTCGTCGCGGATGTCGCGGTAATCAGATGGCGACGACTTAAACGCTTCGTCATTGTTCAGCATGCGGCTGTTCAGGATCTCCCATCCCGATGGGAAGATCTGTGTGAGCGCCAGGTTATCGTAACGCCCGCGTTTACCGGGGTTTTTGGTAGTTACCTGCGCCACAAAATCGCTGCCCTGTTTAAGCGAAGTTGGGTCGATAACCTTACCGCCAAGGGTAAAGTAAGCCACTCGCATCTGCATGATATCAGGGTTAACATAGGTTTTTACATCCTGCCCTGATGATGGCTGCCCTTGCTGTATCAGGCGCACGTAAAGCCTGTTGCTGCCGTTGTTTTTCAACGTCACCTTACCGCCGTTTGCAGCCAGTTCCTGCTGCCACATGTACGATGCTGAATTGACATTGCCTTTGGCAGCGCCCGCATTATAATTGAACGATAATTTGCCACCGTTTTTATTCACGCCGCAATATTGTGCTATCGCGATGAGCGAGTAGGCGGTGGTTTGCGTGCTGTACCAGCTATCCTGCGATAGTTTTGACGCCACCAAACGCACCATGCCCGATGCCTTTTGCTGCTGGCCTAACAAGGTTAGGGTTTCCAGTATCATGGCCTCGTCCCGCAGATCAGACCCATAGGTGCCATACATGCTGTTGTATGGTTTAATGGTGGTCGGCAAGCCGGCTATCATGCGTAAACCTATCTCGGGCTGCCCGGCCAGTTTGTAAGCAGCAGCCAGTCGCCAGCGTGCTTCCACGCTGATGTATTGGTATTCGCGCAGGCGGTTCATGGCACCCAGTTCAGGCGATCCTGATAGGGCCAGCAGGTATAAACGGTATGCCTGCACCAAGTCGGTATAGTAATAATACCCGTGGATGTTGGTGCGCGGGTCCGGCGACCAGTTCACCGCTTTTTGTTTTTGGTAGCGTTTCCACTCATCCATAAAGCCCGATGGCAGACTGTAACCTTTTGCCTGTGCCGCTATCAGGAAGTGGCCTGCATAGTTAGTGCCCCATTCATCAGCAGTGCCTTCGCCTGGCCAATAGCTAAGGCCGCCGCCTTGTACCCTAAACCCGTTCAAACGGTTAATGCTTAGTTTGATATTGCGCTCTGCCTCTGCTTTTTGCCTTGGCGAAAGGTCGAATAACTGTCCCAAGTATAACTGCGGAAACGCCGAGGACGTAGTTTGTTCTACACAACCATGCGGATAAGTAATTAAATAGGATAATCGCTTAGCCAAATTCAACGGCGGGATGCTGGCAACCTCCAACGTGGCTTTATTGGTGCCGTTAATGCCTATGGCATTGTACGCAGTTGAATATGATTCGCCTGGTTTTAGTTCTTTTTCGATGATGCGGGTTACCGGCGGGTTAGGGTTGCGAACGTTCAGTTCCACATCGTAAGCCGACGTTTCGCTGCCTGCTTTGGCAATGATCTTCACTTTGCCTATGCCAACAAAATCTTTCACGTTGAGGTCAAAGGTTACCAATTGATCGCCCGGTTTGGCAAAAGTTACCACCTTGGTATTGTTACCACCCAAATTGCTGAACGCGTTTGATTGTACCTGTACACTTACCGATTTGATGTTGTTTTCCATAGCGAAAACAGTAACGGGCAACTGCACACTTTCCGATGGGCCAAGCACACGCGGCAGGGTAGCCAGTATCATCAGCGGCTTTTTAACAGCGACTGCTTTTTCGGCCGTACCGTAAGCGCCATTGTGCCCGGCAATTACCATTGCCTTAACCGAGCCCACGTATTGTGGCAGGGTAAACTTATGGGTTTGCTTATCGCCGCTGTTTAGGTGGTACGGCCCCATAAATTTCACCACGGGTTTAAAGCGGTTTATGGTTACGTTTTTATTGGTGCCATTGGTACCGTCGCCGCCTATGCTCAGGATGCGCTCCAATCCCCCGCCAAACGCGCCGATCACGTAATCGAACAAGTCCCAGGTTTTTACACCTAAGGCTTCGCGGGCGTAAAATGCTTCGTGCGGATCAGGTGTTTTAAAGTTAGTGATATCCAGCAGGCCTTCATCCACAATGGCAATGGTGTAAGTCATTTCCTTGCCTGATGCTTCGGATACTGTGATAGCCGATTGCGTTTCGGGCCTTATCTTATCCGGCATGCTGATCACCGGTTTCAGGATGGTTTCAGGATTATCTACCACCAGGGGAATAGCGCCATACATGCGGATAGGCAGATCGTTAACCGTTTGGGCGTGGCGCTGCAATAGCGTAACGTTCACAAAAACGTTTGGCGCCATGGTTTCGTTCACCTTAAAGCTGTAGCGTGTTTCGCCTTTTTTGGTATCTATCCAAACGGTTTTTAAAACCTTGCTGCCATTTTCAAAACTGATCAACGCGCGGCCATCACCGCCCGTTGGGATGGTTAGCGTAGCTTCCTCACCAACCTTATAGTTTGGCTTATCAGATGTAAACGAAAGCATTGCCGCCTCGGTAGGGTCGGTGTTCTGCAATCTTTCCGACCAGTTTGGCCAATCCACATAAATAATTTTACCGGTAGAGTGGCCTGTTTCAGCATCTTTTACGCGGATAAGGTACCGGCCCCAGTCGGCCTGGTTAATTTTAAGGTTCCATTTGCCTTTACCATTTACCAGCTGTACGTTCTCGGTTTTAATAAGTTTGTTGTAGCGGTCCTGCGTAAAGTTGCTTAGCTCGTTGCCGGTCTCATCCCACCACCATCGCCACTGCACTTTGTACAGTTCCAGTTCAACCGTGCGGTTACCTACCATAGCATTGCCTTTGGTATCTACATCGGCAATCTCTATTACGTGGGTTTTATCGGTCACCAGCATGCCGCTCAAATCGCTGCCTTTTGGTGTTTTAATGCCCACATAGCCATTATAAACATTATAAGGCATGCTGGCCTGCTGCAAGCTAAAGTTGCCTCCAGGCTCAAATACTTTTACCACAAAATTGGCGCGCAGCTGCCCCGGCGCCTGTTTTTCTACATTGATGTCGGTATTGATGGCCGCTGTACCATTTTCGTTTAGCTTGCCGTCAAAAACGGTTTGTGTCTGGGTGTTAAAGGCAAGGGTAGGGTCGTCAAAATTATAGTCCTCATAACCCTTAAAGCTGGTTTTTTGTGATGACAGGAAGGCGTCAACCTTTGCTTTTAAATTTTGGGCTATGCCGCCAAACAGCCATTGCGCATTCAAGGTGCCGTTTGCGCCGCTGCCTTTGGTTAGCTCGGTAGCGCCGCCAAAATCAAGTTTTAACTTCAAGCGGTTTGGCATAATGGTTTCCACCTTTATTTTCTTTTCAAACACCGCGCCGCCAACTTTTACCTTAGCATTCCAGTTACCGGTAGGCGATGATGTTTCGGTAGCCGTATGAAAACTGTAAAAGCCATCTACCGAGCTTGTCCGGGTGATACGGCGGTACAACTGCCCGTTGGGATTATAAAGTTCAAACTCCACCGGGTGATCTGCCGGCAGCGTTTTTAGCTTATCCTCTAAAATGAAAGTTACAAACACAGAATCGCCGGGGCGCCATACACCGCGCTCGCCATAAAGGAAACCTTTTAGGCCGTTCTGCACCTGCTCGCCACCAACATTAAAGCGGGAGAGTGGGAGGGAACTGCCATCGTCCAGTTTCAGATAACCGCGTTCCTTACCTTTTTTGGCAACCAGCAGATAAGGTTTACGTTTCAGGTTAAACGTGGCCATACCATCGCCATCCGACTTGGTTTTCAAGATCACCTGTTTTTGGTAATCCAACAATTCCAGGTCAACGCCGCTCATAGGTTCGGCACTCAGGATGTTGGTTACGGCAATGGTCATGTTGTTGTCGTTGCCGCGTTTGGCTATCAGGCCGATGTTCGAGGCGATGATATTGCGCGTTGCCCAGCGCTGCTTACTGAAATACGATTCGGTGCAGGGGTCGTTACGTTCCTGCCAGTTGTAATTTTCGGGGTAGTAATTATCGTAACGCTGCCAAAAATCGTCGTCCTCATCATTTACCTTGCTGATATTATCACCCGCATACTCGTTTTCGTAGTAATCGTCGTCACCATTTTTGGCTACAAGCTTACCGGCACTGCAATTATAAAGCGAATATTCCTTCCTAAAGCCAATAATAACCCGGTAAATTGCTCCCGGCTCGGTACGCATCAGCTGGTCTACATCCAGCATAAAGCGGTTTTTTTTGTTAAGATTTAAACCCTTATCATTATCCAGCCTGATGGTTTTCTGTACGATGGGCTTGCCCACATGGCGCAGCTCGTAACCACCATCGAAACCATTATTCTGGAAATACTGGGGTACATTGTTCTCGTAGATCTTGATAATGCTTACATCAACCGCGCTCAGGTTTACGGCCTCGAAGGGCATCATCAGTTTACCTGAATCGGGGAGTATCACGCCCTTGCCGGGGATGGTGACCGACGGTTCGCGGTTCTCAAAAAACACGTTGGCGGTATATGCTTTTTTAATTTTTCGGTGATAGATGTCTTCCACACCCTCATTCACCAAAACGCTGAAATTGCCTTGCAAACGCTCGGGGGCATATACTTTTACAATACTGCCATCAATGGTATAAGCCAGGTCGCCGGAGTTGTTAATGCCGATAAGTCCGCTTAGTTCCTGGCCCACCATAATGGGATCAGAGAATTGCACGGATACGTACTGATCGTTATCCATCACGGCTTTTATATCCAGTACCTTAAAATCACCAACGGCGGGCACCCTAAACTCCTGGGTGCCTTTTTTGTCGATATCCAGTTTGTCGCCATCCCAGCCTACCGTAAGCGGGTTGGCGGTTGTGGTGCGGGTTATTTTGGTGATGGTAAACTGGTGCGATTTGGCTATAGGGTTATGTACCCAGTTAACTTTTACCGGTGTATTATAGCTTACATTCAGTAGCTTTTCTACACCTGCCTGGTCTTCGGTGTCGGCGGTTTGTATGGTGCCGATAAGTTTCATATTTTCACCCGAAGTAGCGGTTTCGCTCCGCAGACCTGCAAATGTGATGCTGAAATCTGGCTTTATGGTTTGGAAACCGAACTTAAATTGTTCAAAACCATTATCTACTTTGATGATCTTGCCCAGGTTAAATTCAGCGGTGTATTTTTTATCAACATCCAACACCGCCGCCGGCTTAAACTCGATGGTGCGGTCGTCTATCCAGTAGGCTTTTCCCTTTATCGATGGCGAAAAATCAAATATATCATCCTTTAACTCCTCGTTTTGCGCGTGGGCAACCTGTACCTCGCCAGCCAGTTTAATACGGATGGTGCTTTGTTTGGAGATAACTCCAGTGGTGTACGATTCAATGTACCTGCCAAATGCGGCATCAACTTTTAAATTATTGCGGTGGTGCTGCCTGGCAAAATAAATAACCAAAGCAATAAGAATAAGTGATACAGATACAATGGTTTGCCCTCTTCGTGAACGGAAAAGGTTGGAAAGGTAATTCATAGTGAGGGTTGGTAAATTGCTATGAATTTAAAAAACTTTTACCAAATTAACATATGACCAAAAATATATTTGCTCACAAAATCCCTTTATTTTGATAAGTTTACGGTGTAAACCAGTTGATTATGAATACTGCTTATCCAAGTTTTATTATTCCTACATTAAGTGTGAGTAACGGCGCTGCCGCCATTGAATTTTACAAGCAGGCTTTTGGCGCTGAAGTGTTAGGCGGCAATACAGATCCGGACGGTTCGACGGTGGCCGAGCTCTCCATTGAAGGCGCGCGTATAGTTGTTGCCGATGAATCGCCCGATCATGGTAATTTTGCGCCGGAAGTATTGGGAGGGATAAGTGTAAGGATAGGATTAATGGTTGCCAACCCCGACGCCCTTGCAGAGCGCGCCGTTGCAGCCGGAATCAAAACGGTTTATCCTGTTGCCGATCAGCCCTATGGTTATCGTTTAGGACATTTTATTGATCCATATGGGCATCATTGGGAGATTGGGAAGCCGTTGTAGTAGAAATCATTAGTCAGTGCTTCGTTAGGATTGGCAATGAAGCTTATGAGACGTCAGTGGATGTCACTTTCTTTTCTCTCAAAAGAAAGTAACCAAAGAAAAATCGCGGCTGCGTCCTGCTCTGTGAAAGTTAGTGCAGAGGCAGATATAGTGCCACCCGAACAGGCCAATGCCACATTTTTGGCTAACGTTCCGTTCGTCAGGCTCTAAAGAATCCAATAAATCGTAAAATCTGCTTAATCCCGGCTCTCCGCTGCTTTATCCAAACATTCCTGCAATACTTTGGCAAACTGCTTGTCGTTTGGCGGGGCGAAGATGGTGTTGTGTTCGCCGGGGATATCATGGACATTAACGCCTTTAAGGGCAAAAGGTCTCCATCCCAGGAATTCAAAATCGTCCATGTAAAAGGTTTTCTTTTTAGCACGGAATAACTCTATTACAATATTCACAGGGGTTAACAGGTAATTGCGCTGCGCGGCCAGGCTCCTTTCGTGGATATCATCTGTATACGCCGAAAAGCCTTCCTTTTTCTTCACCTTATCAGGAAAGATGTTTTTGTAAATCTTTTGGATGCGGCGGCCAATTTCGCGGCTTTTGTATTCTATGGTGCGTTTTGGGTCCTGTACAAGTAAAACGGGGGTATAGGCCAGTTGCTTTACAAAGAACCAGGTGTTAGTCAGCTTCCTTTTTAACCATGGGTCGTAGATCTGGGTTTGGTCGGCGTAGGTGTCAAACATGGCCAGCATTTTTACATCTTTACCTAAGGCCAGCATTTGTTTGGCCATTTCGTAAGCTATCAAGCCGCCCAACGAGTAACCCGCTACAGCATAGGGGCCAACCGGGTCGTGGTTGATGATTTCGTCTACGTAGTTGGCGGCTATCTCTTCCATCACGTCCAATGGTTCGTCAATACCATTTAAGCCTTTTGCCTGCAGGCCATAAACCGGCTGCTCCTCGTCCATATTCATGGCAAGGGCGTTAAAAAGCAATACGTTTAAACCCGCGCCGTGCACGATATAAAGCGGCATTTTGCTTCCTTTTGGCTTGATCGGTACTAAGGATTCCCAGGTAATGGCCTCGGCATCTATTTCTAAACGGGCAGCCAGCTTTTCGACGGTAGAATACTCGAACAGCGTAGCTAATGGCAGGCGTTTACCGGTTTCCTGTTCTAAGCGCGCCATAATTTTTACCGCCACCAACGAACGGCCTCCAAGCTGAAAGAAATTGTCGAATATGCTGATCTTATCCAACCCCATTAATTCTTCCCATATATCGGCAACCAGTTTTTCATTACTGGTGCGCGGGGCCACGTACTCGCCGGAGCGGTTAATGTGGCTGTAATCAGGTTTTGGAAGCGCCTTGCGGTCTATCTTGCCGTTTGGTGTCGACGGGATAACATCCATCAGCACATAATCATCAGGCATCATATATTCGGGCAATACTTCAAGCAGGGCCTTATCCCAATTATCTAAAACGCTTTTGTCGGGTATGCCGGTTTGGCCTGATTCCAGTACCACATAAGCCACTAAGCGGGGAATGCCTGGCGTATCTTCGCGGGCAATAACTACGGCTTGTTTAATGCCTGGCTGTTTGCCCAGGTTGTGTTCTATCTCGCCCAGTTCGATCCGGTAGCCGCGTACCTTAACCTGGTGATCTATCCGGCCCAGGTAAACGATGTCGCCATCGGGCTTCAGTTTAGCCAGATCGCCCGTGCGGTAGATCTTTTCGCCGGGTGCAAAAGGGTTATCAATAAAGCGCTCGGCGGTAAGGTCGGGTCGGTTTAAATACCCCCAGGCCATGCCCACGCCACCAATGTAAATTTCGCCTATCCCGCCGTCGGTAAGGTTATTACGTTCTTCGTCAAGTATGTACACCTGCGTGTTATCAACCGGCCAGCCAATAGTAATGTCGTTAGCATCGGTTACCTTTTTAATAATAGAATAGATAGTAGTTTCGGTAGGGCCGTACATATTCCATACTACCTTAGCGCGGGATAATAATCTTTCGGCCAGGTCTTTTGCCATGGCTTCGCCGCCGCAAAATACGGTTATCGGCAGGTAGTCGTCCCAGCCTACTTCCAACATCATGCGCCAGGTGTAGGGGGTGGCCTGTAAAATAGTTACATTATGCCCGCGGATGATATCCAGCAGCGCGCGCCCGTCTTTAGCGGTGATAGAATCGGCAAGGATGATCTCGGCGCCTGCACTTAATGGCAAGTAAAGGTCTACGCCGGCTATATCAAAGGATATGGTAGCTACCGCGAGCATTTTATCGGCAGAAGTAATTCCCGGGGCCTTTTGCAGGCTGTACATGAGGTTAACCAAACTGTGATGCGCAATTTGCACCCCTTTTGGCTTACCTGTAGAACCTGATGTATATAGCACATAGGCAAGATCCTGCCCGGTAACATTGGTATCGGGCTCATCATTGCTATGATCTGCAGAGCTGCTTAACGCTTCCTCAATTAAAACCTCGGTAGTATTTGAAGCGAAATGGCCTTTATACTTTGTTGATGTAATTAAAATGGTTGCCGCCGAATCGTCCAGCATAAACTCGATACGGTCTTTTGGGTATTCGGGATCGAGTGGTACATACGCCGCGCCGGTTTTGAGGATAGCCAGCAGGGATATCACCATTTCGGGCGACCTATCGAGCGCAAGGCCTATGATATCGCCGGTTTTTACGCCTTTTTTCAGTAGTTCCCGGGCAAGGCGGTTGGCGGTATTGTTTAATTCGGTATAAGTAAGGGCGGTATGATGAAACCTGAGCGCAATTTTATCAGGGTACTTTGCAGCACTCTCAGCAATTAAGCTGTGAAGCGGTTTGTTTTTTGGATAATCTACTGCTGTATTATTTAGTACTGCTTCCATACTTTATTTAACCCTGGCACTATAAATTTAATAATGTTATTGCTTTTAATCATCTACGGGTAGCAAATTCCCCATTTTTATATTATTGTACCCGTACTTACGTAATTAGTTTGCGCCCGGGTTATGCGGTGTATGAATAAATTTTTTGTTTGCACCCTTTAGCTTGAACAATAAAGCCAGCATAGTAAAAAATATCAACGGGATTTTTAATACAGCGCCCAGTAGCTTACTGTTAAAGAACTCGCCGGGTACTGCAACTAATATACCAATGTAGCAGCAGGCTGTTGCTGCCAGCCACAAATGCCAGCCGGGGCCAATGCCGGGCGTTAATAAAGATATCAATAACATCAAAGGCATTAACCCAAGCATTAATATACGCGGAAGTATGGCGGTTTGATAGATCTCGTTAAAATAGTCGAAGTTGCCATGTGCAAACAGCTCTTTAAAACCCGTTAAGCCGTATGTTTTTAACAAGTTAAATTGAGCTGATAACCAACGGCGGCGTTGTTTTTTGAAAACCTCGGGATTACTTACCTTTTCATCATAAATGTAAGCTTTATCGGCGTAAGCTACGTGAATCTTCTGGCGGGTAAGCACCAGGCCCATTTCTTTATCAAAACCGCCCACGGCATCAATTTGTGCCATGGTATCTTTAAATAACTTAAACTCCAGCACCATACCAGAGCCTATGATGGCTGCCGATAATTTGAACACCTGCTGCGCTTTGCGGAAGATGTGGTTGTTTATTTCTTCGCTTATGGCATCTAAAATGGCTACCGGGGTTTCGGTGTTCTTTGCTACGCGATGGCCTTGTATTACGCGGTTACCATTGTGCAGGTAATTATTTATCTGGTGCAGGTAGTCGGGCGCGGCTATGTTGTCGATATCAAATACCACGGCGGCATCAAAGTCCTGGTGGGTGGCAGCTATTGCCGCATGCAGGGCCTTTGATTTGGTGCTGCTTTCGAAAACCACTTCGACAACCTGTAGAGGCATGGCCTTTAATTTTTCAATCGTTTCGGGCTGCATGGAATCTGCGATAACGCAAACGTGAAATTTATCCTTAGGGTAATCGATAGTAAGCGCCTGCGCGGCCGAGTTAAGGATGATGGCATCCTCTTTATAAGCGCAGATATAAATTACAAATTTGCTGTAGGCAGTAGCGGCAGGAGGTGGCTTTTGTTTGATAAGCTTACCTAATACCGAAAATATGAACAAATACAGGCTGTAAACACCCAGGTAGATAAATACCAGGGTGAAAATTATGGAAAGTAGGAATGCAATAAAACCCATATTGATGCTGCTTTAAAATTAAATATCAACCTTATCTGTTTTGGATTTTTCCAATAAATGGCTAACAATGCCTTTTAACTCGTGGTAACCAATACTGAAAATATCTCTTATCGTAAATTTGAGGTGTTTTTTTAGTGTGTAATAACCAAACAATGCCCCTGCAAAAAAGGTGAACAGCGAAGCGATAGCAACCGCGTATAAACTGTGAAAAATAAAGATCCCAATAAAATCGCCGGCTACATTAACTACAAGCATTAACAATACCTTTAACATGTTAAGGTGCGGTTTATTGATAATATCCAGCGTAATGCCAAAAAACCTGTCGATAGGCATGAGCATTACGTAACACATAAACAGGCGGAATATATTAACAGCTTCGGTATCGCGGTACTGTTTTCCAAAAAGTATCTCGATAACAACCTCTCCCAACAAAAAGGCAACAATGGCAATAGGTATAAGCGCTACCGTAAGCATACCGGCGTATCGTTTCATGATAACTGCAACCTCTTCGGGGTTATTTTTATGTACTGCTGCCGAAAGCTCGGGCATTGCCGTAGCGACACCGGCGCGCATGGGAATTTCAAACACCTCCATCAATCGCTGCGGTATATAATAAACCGCCAGCAGGGCGGGGTTAAACATTAATTTGATGATAAAAGTATCTGAACTGCGCAGCAGATACGAGCTGATAGAGGTGCCTACGCTGAATTTACCGAAATGTGCCAGCTGGCTAACGGTTTCTTTAGTGCGGTGCTTTATGGTACGGATCTTAGCCCATCCGTTAAAAATGGTTAGCAACGAGGTTACCGCGCTGCCTGCAAAATAGGCATACACCGCCGTTTGAAAAGACAGCTTGTGCAAAAATATCAGGGTGAGGATAAAGATGAGAAAAAGCCCCTGGTTAACAACCTGTAAAATAAGCATCCGGCCAAATTTTTCTTCGGCCTGTAAAATGTACGATGCTACGGCGGCGGGTAAGGTGGTTATATAAATTATGCCAAACCACTGTATGGTTGTTTCTGTATCGATACTTTTACTGCGGTAAAAAAGGTAGATGAGGCCATCTGCAGCAACAAATATAAGCGCCTGCACCAGGCCGACATACCAGGCCGATCCGGCAACATTTACCGCCCTTTTTTTGCTTGCACCGGCATAAAATTTAATAAGCGATGTTTGTACAAAACCATTACGAAAGGTATCGGCAAGCAGGATGGTTATTAGCAGAAAAATGTAATTACCAAAATCGGCCGCGGGGAGGTTATGGGCCATTAATGATAGCACAAGCATACCTATAACCGGCATAGCCGCACTTGTGGCTAAGGATATGGTATGCTTGTTTACAAGTTTGTTTAAATTGGGCATATACTGCTTATACGGCTAAACCCTTTCCCAGGTGGCTGTGTCGAAATTATATTTTTTGATAACCTTTGCGGGGTTACCTACGGCAACGCAATACTCGGGTATATCTTTTGTAACTACGCTGCCCGCGCCAATAACCGAATGCTTGCCAATGGTTACACCGGCTGTAATTACCGCGTTGGCACCTATCCAAACATCATCGCAAACGGTAATTTGATTAGTGATAACTTTTTGCAATCGGGTAGATACCGTAACATCTTCGAAACCATGGTTTAAGCCTGATAGTACAACATGCTGCGCCATGGTTACATAGTTACCTAAAGTTACAGGGCCTATCATAATATTACTGAGGCCGATACCTGTATGGTGGCCAATTATAATATCGCCCACACCGTTGTTAATAACGGCAAAATCCTCTATAACGCTGTAGGCGCCAAGTTCAAAGTGATTGAAGGGAAAAATATCAAGCCGCGAATAGAACCGGATAACCGACCCCCGGCCGCGTTTGTGTATAAAAGGCGTAATAAACCACTTTACCCAAAGCCTTGGCGCAGCCCTGCCCGGTTGCACAATAAGCCAGTGTACAAACTTTTTTAACCGTGGGTTTGATTTTACTATAGTAAGTAACGACATTATCTATTTTTTATCAGGCGGTTAGTTTAGCACCCTTATTATTGATCTCTGCTTCCCGTTCCTGCTTATCTAACCTTAACGTTACGCTTAACAATGCACATGCAAGATAGAACAAAATATTCGACGGATATTGCACTAATGCCTGTTGCGGATAATTACCAATATTAAATACAAATATGATCAATACCATTGCCAAACAATAAATTTTAAGTTCGGGATTTTTTATCAGATAATAATTATTAATACCAGTTTTTAATATCACAAACATTAAAGTACAAAACAGCAGCAAGCCTATATATCCCATTTCTACAGCAACACGTACATAACCGCTATCCGGCGGAAATTTTGCGAGGAACGAGTTTGGCGCGAACCGCCGCCCCCATATACCTACCGAACCCAGGCCACCGCCAATTGGATGCGATAGTATATACGGTTTAATGCGCTTTTGGTTTTCGGCGCGTACGTTAAATGATGCATCATCTGATGGCCTGAAAGCCGTTTGAAAGCGCTTTATAAACTGGTTGGAGGTAGGCATAAATATCAAAATGCCCAAAGCAAAGCCCGCACCAATAACAAACATTAATATCTTTTTGTTAAAATTCATAACAGCCAGTAGTGCCAATGCCGCCGGTGGTAAAACATACGCCCCCCTGGTGCCCGAGTATAACATCACCAGGAAAAAGAAGGGTATCATACAGGCCAGTATTATTTTTTTGTAGGTTTTTATCTTACGGAAGATAATGCACAAACATAGTATAGCCGCAACAACCATATTGTACGAAAAAGTTACCGGATCTGGGAAGATGGCAACCTTACGCAAATGGCCGTTGATGTATAAAAAGCTTAAACGCAGCGGGTCTGAATAGTACCAGGTTTTTTCGAACGAAAAAAGGCCGAAGTTTTCCTGCTGAAAGCCGGACAAAGCCGACAGGAACGCCAGCACCAGCCAAAGCTTTATTAAAAACCGGATGGTTTCGACCGAGCGGATCTGGTAAACAAATATAAAGTACATGAGCATGATAAAGCCCACCGTACGTACCGTATAAACCCAGGCCAGTATTGATGGCGATACAGGGTTTATAACCTCCAGGAAGTTATAGGCCAGCCAGGCAAGTACCAGATAGCTAATGGGGTTTTGAAAGTAGGTCCAGTCTTTATCGTACTTAAATTTTAATAAAAATCCGAATATAAGCAGATAGGTAATGGCATCAAGGATAATACCGGTAGGGGTGTCGGGCGGTACAAATTCAGAAACATAGTTCAGGAAGAAGGCCACCACCATTAAAACCGCTATCCCGAACTTTGGATAGGCTACAATACCCAAAACTATTGGGATACCAATAAATACCACCAGCAGGCCCCCCGCCGCTATAATGCCCCCAACAGCTATGGCAGCAGCTACAAACAGCGCCACAGGCAACAACAGCAGGATCAGCTTAAACGTAGATATTTCGCCCGAGATCAGCTTATGGAAGAAATTGGCAATAAAGCCTGTTTTTTGTGCCTGGTTGTTAAGCATGTAATGCCTTATTTAGAAAAATAAAATCTTAGCTGCCCAAACAAATACACCTACAAAGGCCAATACAATAGCCGCTTTGCGTGTTTTTTGTTCAAGAGGGGTAAGGTCTTTAAAAACATCGCCCTCTTTCTCTGCCGGTTTTATCCTCATGTTAAAAAGAATTAAAGGTTAATAGTGAGCCAGCATTGCCCGGTAGATCAGAACCTGTCCTTTTTTGGGTCGGTTTTGTTTAACACCCAGCCGGCAAATTTTCCGTTAAGGTTTCTTAAAAAATTTATATCATCTTTTTGCCACTTGGCAATACCTTTATTGGCCTCGTAAATGGCGATGGTTTTATTTGCGAACAGTAACCATTCTTTTGACTTGTTGAGGGATGAAAGCGGCGGTGTTTCAATAATGATGATATCGTACTTGGTTTTTAACTCGTTAAACCTGCTGCGGATAAAATTCTCGTCGCTAACTTCCAGCAGGGTTACATCGCCGCCGTGGTTACCCATTACGTTTGTAGTATTGCTAAAAGGCTCGTAATTATCAGGGTTATTTTTAAAATAGTCCTCAACATACACCTTGGGCTGCACTGTGTTACTAATTGTTGGGTTAATAAAGTTACCATCTATCAGCAATACCTTTTTGTTGATCATGGAGTAGGAGTAAGCCAGGCTGATGGCCAGCACCGTTTTACCTTCGTGGTTGGCCAAGCTGGTAATGCCCAGCACCTTCTCGCCGCGCAGCTCCTGGTCTATCTCAAAACGGATAGAACGGATCAGTTCTTTAAACAGCTTCATTTTATCGCGGTGCTCTACATCCCAAAGCTTTTTAAGGTCGAGCGAACCCATAACCGTGTTTAAATGGCCAAGTAATGGCAAATGCGTACGGTTAACCAGGTCGCGGGGCTCTTTAATGGTGTCATCAAAAAAGAATATCCCAAATAATACAATTACACAAAATGCAAAGCTTACCATACCTCCTAATATGATCAGCAGCATTTTTTTGGAGGGCTCGGCAGCATCCGGTGTGGCAGCCTCGGCCTGTCTTAGCTTTATAGAGAAGGTTGACTGCAGGTTGGTTTGGTTGTATTTGTTCAATACATCAAGGTATTCTTTACTGGCAATGTCGATATCGTAATTGTAGGTTTTAACATTGGCATCAAAGGGCACTAAACGGTTAAATTTGGCATTTAACTGGTTTAACGACCCGGTAATAGCTTTGATGCTGTATTTAGCCAGGTCGCGGGTTACTTCGAGCGTAAGTTTTTGTTTTACCAGGTCATCCTTAGCGGTTAACGGGCTGGTGATGTACTTATCAGAAGTTTGGTTTATTTGAGCGGTAAGCTTACCCGACAGCGAATCGATAGCCGGTTTTAATTTAGGGTTAAAACCGCTCCTCACATACCTGTCGGTAAGCAGGTGCAGTTGGTCCTGCGAATTGATGACATCCTGGTTGTATTTGCTGATGGTTGCCTCGATGTATTTACGCTCGCCCGGGTCAAACTTATTGTTGATCTTTTGGATAGCGCCATCGTACGAGGCAACATCTTTTTCGGCCTGCTGCTTACGATCGTTAAAGATCATGATCTGGTCAAAGATCGATTTCGACTGTTCATCAAGATTAATGATGCCGTTCTTGATCTTATAATCCTGCAGCTGCTGTGTTTTTGTGTTTAATGCCCGGCGCTTTTCGTCGAGCAATTTTGCCAGGTAATTAACCGCGTCGGTTTCGTTTTGCCTAACCGTGTGGGTATAGTAATCAATAAATTCCTTGCAAAGTACGTTAACCACAAAAGCCGATAGCTGCGGGTTGCCTGATTCATAACTCACCGTGATAAAATCGCTGTCCTCGTCGCGGTTAATGTAAAGATCTTTCCGTAGCGATCGCTCGTCGTACTTCATGGACCGTAACAGTTCGTTCAAGCCGTTCTCGTCCTTGTTATAATAGGAAAGGGGTTGGCGCTTGTTAAATTTATCGGTGAATAGTTCAACAGCGTGTTTGCGCGCTGCGGGGTTCATGCTTGCAAATAACTTGCTTTGGGGCTTAAACGGAACGCTATCGGTAAGGTCGTGCAATATAAGCTGATAAGATACCTGGTTAACAAGCGTTTTAAGCTTCATTATCTCTATCAGGTTGCTAAACTCGTGATTTATGGATTGCTCTTTAGCGGCGCCGGTGGGGTCGGCATCTAATAAGTGGCGCGATTCATCAACAATACCCGTGGCTATTTGTGCGCTTGATATGTATTTATCTGCAAGGTTTTTTACCAGGAAGTAAGAGACGATGATTGTAACCAGCGGAATAATGATCAGCAGGTTCTTATGTTTCCATAAAAGTTTAAAAAAATTCCCTAACTCCATGCCCTATTTAACCTCTTCTAATTTAACACCCAGAATTTCTTCAAGATTTGCCTTCGCAGTTAACGTGGCCAGTTCGCTTTGTACTTTGAATGAATTTTGATTGTATAAACTCGTTAAAGCTTCGTTATAATCGTGAAACGTGCTCTCACCTTTTTGAAACGTATATTTTAATTGTTTAACCGCAATTTCGCCATCAACAACAGCCCTTGCGCGGTTACGCAGGTCGGCCTGTGCTTCCAGGTAAGCAAAATACAGGCGCTTTACCTGGGCCTCGATAGATAAGTTGTATTGCTGCTGCTGATATTGGGCAATATTAACGGTTTCTTTGGCTGTACGGGTAGCAAAAGGCTTTGAAAGCAGTGCACCCAGATTTACCGAAATACCTATCTGGTAACCATTGAAAAAAGTAGGGTTGGCCAGGTTAAGCGAATTTCGCGGGCTGTAAATGTACGATGCCGTAAAAGCATCCAGCCACATCACCTTTGATTGCGTAAGCGCGGCTTTAGCTGCATTTACCTGTGCCTGGCGTACTTTAACCTCGGGGTAGTTCTTTTTTGCGGTAGCTATCAGTTTATCCAGATATGGATAGGAAACCTCGGTAATAAATGACTCTTGCGCATGCAATGCCGATGTGCTTAAAACGGCAAGCATCAACACGCAAAATATTTTCAATTTATTGTTCATTTTTAAACCTTCTCTTTTTGAAATAACGCGGGTACAGTTCCAATAATTATTTTCAGATCAAGCCACAACGAATATTTTTGTGCGTAAAAATTGTCGAGTTTTTTACGTTCCCGTTCGCTCATATCTTCTTTTCCCCGCCTGCTTATCTGCCACAACCCGGTTAAGCCGGCCGGCCCTAAAAAACGCATCGACCATTCGTTTGAAGTAAGCATTTCTGCTTCGTAAACAGGTAAAGGCCTGTTCCCCACTACAGACATATCGCCCCTGATGATATTAAACAACTGTGGTAGCTCATCAAGGCTTGAACCGCGCAGAAAGTTACCAAGCTTGGTAATACGCGGGTCGTTTTTTATTTTAACAAAGGCTGCCTTTGCCGACCCTTCTTCTTCGGCCGCGTACTGGTTGTTGTCAACAGCCATTTGTGCTAACAACTGGTCGGCATCGGTACGCATGCTCCTGAATTTGTAAAAATCGAATACCTTGTAACCCGTGCCTACGCGCTTGCTTTTATAAAATATGGGGCCTCTTGAATCTAATTTTATGGCTATTGCCACAAGCGCCATAACCGGCAGCAAACAAATAAACATACCGCCCGCTATAAACAGATCCAGAAACCGTTTGCCAAATGGCATTTTGTAGGTAATATCAACTTCCTTTGAAAGTTCAATCAGTTTCGGTTTTATCAGTTTAAATTTCACCAAAAAATTAAGCCTTTCGCGCAGGTCTGATGTAGAGAAAGGGTAGGTGTAAAAATCGTGCAATTTTAGCTGCATGGCTTTTTGCACCTGTTTTTTATCCTTTTTGGTTGACAGCATTACAATGATCAACCCGTTCAATAAAAAATTATGTCTTAAACGGTCAACCAGCGCGAAGCATTCTTCGTCCTTATCAACCTCAACCAATATAATATCGGGTATGGTTAGTATCGACTGATCGCCCAGGTAATCCTCAAGTTCTTTAATGGTGTTATTAAAATCTATGCGGAAATAACTTGCCAAATCATTCGCCACCAGTTCCTTCAATTCCAAGCCTGCATACGCAATCCTGATCTGGGAGTTCGAGTTTTCGTTCCAATCAGTTGCTGTCTTGTTCGTCATAAACTTTTAAGGCGTGATTAATGGCTGTTTTAAGGGTAGTAGGGTTAAACGGCTTATGCATGTAAGCATCAACCTTAAAAGGCATATTGGCAACCTGCTCGTCAAGGTCGTGTGCTGCCGAGAGCATGATAACAGGGATATCGCGGTAAAACCCGCTTATTTTAACATTTTTCAGGAATGATTGTCCGTCAAAATAAGGCATTTGTAAGTCAGAGATAATTAGTTTGGGCATGTTACCATCCTCCAGCCAGCTAAAAGCCTCAATACCATTGTTTTTTACAACTATCTCGTAATCTTTAGATAATATAAAGTTGAGTAATTTTAATATACTCAAATCGTCATCAACAATCAGTAAAGTTTTTTTCATGCCGACTCTAATTCGTAGTTTCTGGATATAAATATGACATTTTTATATTTAATACCCTAAAAAATATCATGCCAATTACTACTAAATGGTTATTGCCGGCACCAAATATTTATCTTACAGCTAACTACACAAAATTTTGGTTTTAGATTTTTTATTTAAAAGTAGGGTAAATTATCAGATAGTGAATTAAATTCCGCACTTCGGGATGCAATTGTTGACAAATATTGCCATTGTGGATTATTTTTTAAATATCTTCTGCTAAGTTTACGCATCCGGTTAACGGGGTTAAGGTTATGCAAAATTACTTGATAGGTATTGATTTGGGTACAGGCAGCACAAAAGCAGTAGCTGTTGATACTGCCGGCAAAACAATTGCCACCGCCCAAAGCCATTATCAAACCAGTAACCCCAAGCCCGGTTACAGCGAACAAAACCCCGAACTGATATGGCAGGCATTTGTAAAGTGCATAAACCAGGTAACCACTAAGTTAAATGCAGCCCCTATCGCTATCAGTTTCAGTAGTGCCATGCATAGTATTATGCCTGTTGATGAACATGGCAATGCCTTGGCGGATGCCATGCTTTGGTCTGATTCGCGAAGCGGGGATATTGCCCGGCAAATAAGAAAATCTGCCGAAGGCGAAGACCTTTACCGGCACACGGGTACGGCAATTTATGCCATGTCGCCCTTATGCAAGTTGATGTGGCTGCGCGAATACGACAACGCATTATTTAAAAAAGCCCATAAATTTATATCGGTTAAAGAGTACGTGTGGTTTAAGTTGTTCGGCGCTTTCGAGGTAGATTATTCTATAGCATCGGCCATGGGCATGTTTGATGTGCTGGAACTGAAATGGTATGATAAGGCGCTTGATTTAGCCGCGATCGATCTCTCAAAGCTTTCGATGCCTGTTAATACTAACCACAAGCGATACATTACAACGGATATTTTGCGCGGGGTTGATAGCCAAACCGCTTTTATTATCGGCGCCAGCGACGGCTGCTGTGCTAACCTGGGCGGCAACGCGGTAAGGCCGGGAGTAGGGGCGCTTACAATTGGCACCAGCGGCGCGGTAAGGGTAGGCGGCAACGCACCGGTGTATAATTATGATGCCATGACGTTTAATTACCTGCTAAATGCCAATACTTTCATCAGCGGCGGGGCGGTAAATAATGGCGGGGCGGCTGTAAACTGGCTCCTTAAAGATTTCCTAAAGATTGAACCGGTAACCGAAGAAACATACAGGCAACTTTTTAACGAAATAGAAACCGTAAAGCCCGGCAGCGACGGACTGGTATTTTTACCGTACCTGTACGGCGAACGCGCGCCCGTTTGGGATGCTAAAAGCTCGGGGGCGTTTATCAATATCAACTTTAAACACCAGCAACAGCACTTTTTAAGGGCAGCTTTAGAAGGGATTTGTTTTGCGTTGAACGATGTGCTTAAAGCCGTTGAAAACCCGGCGCAACCCATCAGCGAAGTTGTAATAAGCGGCGGGTTCATCTCATCGGCAACGTGGGTGCAACTACTGGCCGATATAACCGGCAAAAAACTGGTGTTGCTGCAATCTGGAGATGCATCGGCCATTGGCGCCATTTACCTGGCAATGGAAGCTTTAGGTGTGGATATCAGCCAAATTATAAATAACGAAGCCGCGGACAGGGTGGTGATAGAGCCGAATGCCGAAGCCTATGCTATCTACAGCAAGATTTTTCCTATCTACAAAAAGCTATACGCCGACCTTAGATCATCCATACATCAGTTGTACGATCTGAATAATTAAAGGATCATTACACCCGGTTTGTTAACAATGGGGAGTTTGATAAAGTTGTCGTCCACGATGCTTTCGGGCAGGAAGATGAATTTTTTGTCGAAGATCTCGCGCCCGATATAATAACTTAACCAATATTCGTTATTCAACCCAAAGGTTTGCTCGTCGATAGGCTCGATTAGTTTATAAGAGTTAGCTTCTACCAGCGGGAAGGAGTGGCGCAGGATGGAAGTTTTAACCAGTTCGCCATCTTTTTCACCGTAACCTTTTGAGGTTACCAGTACGTTTTCAAGCGGTACATTTTTTAAATTGATCAGGTACACATACCAGATCTTGCTTTCGGGGTTTTCACCTTCTAACGCAACCGCAACAGCTATATCTTTAACCACATTTGGTGGCAGGTCTTTTATCATTTTGTATTAGTTGTTGTAAGGTTGGAATGTTGCAAAGTTTAAATGTTGCTTTTCTAACGCGATATTAACGTTACAACATTCTAACTTTAAACGTTTCAACAAATTACTTCTTCTTCGTTACCGCTTTTTTATTGGCCGGCGCTTTTTTAGCCGCAGGTTTCGCGGCTGCTACGGTCTTCCCGAAACGGCCTTTTTTGGCATCCTTAGGCATGGCATCGGCCAAAGCCTTGCATTGCTCGTATGTTAGTGTTGTGGGGTCGGTAATGTCTTTAGGGATCTTAACGTTTAGTTTGCCAAATTCGATATATGGCCCCCAGCGCCCGTTTAAAACTTTAACGGTTTCATCCTCGGGGAACGATTTGATCAACCTTTCGGCATCCTTTTTACGCTTGGCTTCAATTAATTCAATTGCCTGCTCATGTGTAACATCAAGCGGATCCAACTCTTTGGGTACCGATATAAACGCGCTGTTATGGCTAATGTAAGGGCCAAAACGACCGATAGCCACCTTCATTACCTTACCTTCATACTCGCCCAAAGCTTTTGGTAGTTTAAACAATTCAAGCGCTTCTTCCAGGCTGATTGTTTCAATACTTTGGCCGGTGCGCAGGCTTGCATATAAAGGTTTTTCCTCGCTTTCGTCGCTTGGGTTATCACCAACCTGCACGAACGGACCGTAACGGCCTATACGTACCGACATTTTTTTACCGCTCTCCGGGTGTACGCCTAATTCGCGTTCGCCGGTTGCTTTGTCGGCAGTTTCAATAGTGCTTTGTACATCCTTATGAAAAGGGTCGTAAAAAGTACGGATCATCTTTGTCCAATCCTGCAGGCCCTGGGCTATCTCATCAAACTGTTTTTCAACGCTGGCGGTAAAGTTAAAATCGACAATGCCCTGGAAATGCAACACTAAAAAGTCGTTCACTACAGCGCCAATATCTGTAGGGAATAGCTTACCACGCTCGGCGCCGGTATTCTCGGTTTTGGTTTCCTTGCTGATGTTACCGCCTTTTAGCGTCATCACCCTAAAGTTACGCTGGCGGCCTTCGCGCTCTTCCTTAACCACGTAACCGCGGTTTTGTATGGTAGATATGGTAGGGGCGTAGGTTGATGGGCGACCGATACCAAGTTCTTCTAATTTTTTCACCAAACTTGCTTCGGTATAACGTGCAGGCGGGCGCGAGAACCTTTCGGTGGCCGATAATTCCTGCAAGGCTAAAACCTGGCCTTTGGTTAACGGGGGCAATATGGCATTCTCGCCGTCGGCGGTTTGTTCCTCGTCTTCGTCAAAGCTTTCCAGGTAAACCTTCAGGAAACCATCAAACTTCATTACTTCACCGTTGGCGACCAGGTCTTCTTCACGTGTTGATATACTGATCTTTGCAACGGTTTTCTCAAACTGCGCTTCACTCATTTGCGATGCGATAGCGCGTTTCCAGATCAGTTCGTAAAGGCGTTTCTCGTTACTTTCGCCATCAATGGTATGGTTGTTAAAGTATGTAGGGCGGATGGCTTCGTGGGCTTCCTGTGCTCCTGCGCTTTTGGTTTTATATTTCCTTTGCTGATGGTATTTATCGCCATAGGCAGATGTTATCTCCTGTTGCGCGGCGTTCAATGCGGTATCGCTCAGGTTCACCGAATCGGTACGCATATAAGTGATATACCCCGACTCGTAAAGGCGTTGCGCGACCTGCATGGTACGCGCAACCGAATAACCCAATTTACGGCTGGCTTCCTGCTGCAGAGTGGAGGTTGTAAATGGCGCGGCAGGCGAACGCTTGGTTGGCCTGGTCTCCAGTGATTTTATCTCGAAGATGGCATCGATACAATCCTGCAAAAACTTCTCGGCGTCTTCCTGTTTGCTGAAACGCTCGGGCAGTTCGGCTTTAAAGGCATCGCGGCCTTTGCCAAACAGGGCCACTATTTTAAAGGCGGCGTCTGATTTAAATTTGTTTACCTCGCGTTCGCGGTCAACGATCAGCCTAACGGCTACCGATTGTACACGCCCGGCAGACAGCGACGGTTTAACCTTTTTCCACAAAACGGGCGAAAGCTCAAAACCCACCAAACGGTCTAAAACGCGGCGAGCTTGCTGTGCATTTACCAGGTTGTAATCTATTTTACGCGGGTTTTCGATAGCGCGCATAATGGCCGGTTTTGTTATCTCGTGGAAAACAATGCGGCGGGTATCGGGCTCTTTTAATCCTAAAGTTTCAAATAAGTGCCATGATATGGCTTCTCCCTCGCGGTCCTCATCGGACGCGAGCCATACAATGTCTGCTTCTTTAGCTAATTTCTTTAACTCGCTAACTACCTGCTTTTTATCGGCTGGTACTTCATACCTTTGCGAGAAGTTGTTGTTGATATCGATGGCATCTTCGGATTTTATCAGGTCGCGGATATGGCCGTAACTCGATTTTACGGTAAAGTCCTTCCCGAGGTATCCTTCAATGGTTTTGGCTTTCGCCGGTGATTCAACAATGAGTAAATTTTTAGCCATTTAAGCGCGTGTTTTTTTGCAAAGAAAACATAAAATGCATTAGAAACGCAAATTAATTATACTGTTGAAAGGTTGTAATGTTTTAAAGTTGGAAAGTTTTAAGGCTTTACAAGACTAAAGTGGATGAATATTGGAAGGGTTTTAATAGTTCGAAACATATAAAGTGAAAACAACCTTACAACATTCAAACCTTTCAACCTTCCAACAAATATCTAAATCAAAAACCCACCACCCAGCAGATCACTGCCTTCATAAAATACCGCCGACTGGCCCGGTGCTATGCCCGATACCATGTGGTCGAACGATACCTTCATGTGGTCGCCAATTTGTACGATCTTACTTTCGGTACCGGCATCTTTGTAGCGGATCTTGGTTACCGCTTCGATGGGTTCTTTAATGCTTTCGTATTTGACCAGGTTAAGGTTACGTACCCATGCTTCCTTCTTTTCCAGTTCTTCGATGGTACCCAAAACAACCGTATTGCTTTCGGGCTGAATTTTGGTAACAAACATGGGTTTGCCCAAAGCAATGCCCAAACCCTTACGCTGGCCTATAGTGTAATAAGGATACCCCAGGTGTTTGCCCACTGCGGTGCCGTCTGTTAGTACAAAGTTGCCCGGGCCAATACGTTCGTCAAGGTCTTCTACTTTATGCCTTAGAAACGCTCTGTAGTCGTTATCCGGCACAAAGCAGATCTCGTAGCTTTCGCTTTTGCCCGCCAGTTCCAGTTGGCCCATATCAACAGCCATCTGCCTTATTTCGGGCTTAGAAAAACTGCCTAAAGGAAATTTGGTACGCGCAAGGTTTTGCTGCGATACGCCCCAAAGCACGTACGACTGGTCTTTATTCTCGTCCTTACCTTTTGATATCACGTAGCGGCCGTTATCCTGCTCGCGGATGTTAGCGTAGTGACCGGTCGCGATAAATTCGCAATCCAGCTTATCGGCACGTTTTAAAAGGGCTTCCCATTTAATGTGGGTGTTGCACAGTACGCATGGGTTAGGGGTGCGGCCGGCAAGGTATTCATCCACAAAGTTATCGATCACAAAATCACCAAACTCGTTACGGATATCCAATATATAATGCGGGAAGCCATAGCCAACGGCCAGGGCACGCGCATCGTTAATGCTGTCCAGGCTGCAGCAGCCGGTTTCTTTAGAACTGCCACCACTTGCGGCGTAGTCCCAGGTTTTCATGGTAAGGCCAATAACCTCGTAGCCCTGTTCATGCAGCATAACTGCCGCTACAGAACTATCAACGCCACCACTCATTGCCACTAAGATCCTACCGTGCTTACTCATATTGAGCGCAAAGATAAGGTTTTACACTTTATTGTGTTTATGGCTTGGGTCAGGGGAGGGTAAAATGGGACCGGGATTGAGGGGATTTTATTGATTTGTTGGATTTTGACCTTTTTATGTCGAAGATTGCCACGTCGCTATCGCTCCTCGCAAAGACGATTGGGAAAGAATTACCCCTTTCTCACCTGCCCGCTTCCCTTCACAATCCACTTGTAGCTCGTCAACTCCTCAAGCCCCATGGGGCCGCGGGCGTGGAGCTTTTGGGTGCTGATGCCAATTTCGGCGCCGAGGCCAAACTGGGCGCCATCGGTAAAGGCGGTTGATGTATTTACATAAACCGCGGCGGCATCAACACGGTTTAGGAATGTTTCGATATTAAGCTCATCCTCAGAAATGATAGCCTCGCTGTGTTTAGAACTGTTGATGGCGATATGTTCCAAAGCCTGTTGTAGGTTGCTAACAGTTTTAATGGCCATCTTCATCGATAAAAACTCCGTGCCAAAATGTTCGGGTTGGGCAGGTTCTAAAAGATTGGAAGGGTATAGGCCATCCAACACCTCGTAAGCTTTTTTATCCGCGTAAATAGTTACGCCTTTTTCGCCCAAAGGTTCGGCGATGTGCAGCAGGTCGCCGATGCGTTTACTGTTGATGATGAGGCAATCCAGCGCGTTACAAACACTTACCCGTCGGGTTTTGGCGTTATCGATAATGGCGATGGCTTTTTCCAGGTCGCCGGTTTCATCAAAGTAGGTGTGTACTATGCCCGCGCCGGTTTCAATCACGGGCACTTTACTATTATCGCGCACGTAATTAATGAGCGATTGACTGCCCCTCGGTATCAATACATCCACATAACCAACAGCATTGAGCAGGGCTTCGGTAGCCTCACGTTCTACAGGTAGCAAGGTAGCGGCGTTTACATCAATTTGATGTGCAGACAATACGCCGTGAATAACCTTGATGATAGACCGGTTAGAAAAATCAGCATCGCTGCCGCCTTTTAATATGCTGACGTTACCCGTTTTAAAACACAGCGCGAATACATCGAAAGTAACATTTGGCCTGGCTTCATAAATTACACCGACCACGCCAAGGGGTACACGCACTTTTTTTATCTGTAAACCATTTGGCAGGGTTTTATCAGACAATACCTTTCCCAGCGGACTATCCAATGCCGCCACATTTTCCATATCGGCAGCTATGGCTTTTATCCTGTCGGCGGTAAGCGTAAGGCGGTCGTATTTTGGGTCGGTGGGGTTCATTCGCTCCATGTCTTTTTTGTTTTCCTGCAGCAGGTAATCCGTTTGTTCGATAGCAGCCTTGGCAACATCAAGCAATACCTTATTGATAACAGCAGGCGACAAGGCGGCGTTACGGCCGGCAACTAAAGCATTCTCGAAATAGTGGTTATAGCTCATATTATCCCTGTAAATAAAGGTAATCGTAATGCACCAGCGCTTTCTGGTTCTTTTGGCCGGTAAGCTCGCGGGCCTTTTCAGACCCATACTCGGCAAGGCCCAGTCCAATTGTTTTGTTGTGCTCGTCTATTATCTTAATGATCTCGCCCTTTTTAAAATCCGACACGATACGCGTTATACCCACCGGCAGCAGGCTGGATGCCTTGTTGGAGATCAGCACGGTTTTAGCGCCTTCGTTAACCTGTACTACGCCGGTTGCCGCATTTTCTGAATGGGCTATCCATTTCTTTTTGCCCGATGCCTTTTTGGTAGGGGTAAAGCGGGTGTGCGCCACTTTATCAGCTAATACATCAAGCAGTATATTTTCTTTGGTACCGTTGGCTATGTGTACGGCTATACCCAGCTTGGCTGTTTTTTGCGCGATGGTGGATTTGGTGATCATCCCCCCGCGGCCAAACTGCGAACGGCCCGAACTTACGAAGGATGCAAAATCTATCCCCGCATCGTTTACTTCGGTTATAACAAAAGAACTCTCCAGTTTTGGGTCGCCGGTATAGATGCCATCAACGTTGGTTAAAACAAAAAGCGCCTGAGCGTTCAACATTGCAGCTATCAGGCCTGCCAGTTCGTCGTTATCGGTAAACATTAGTTCGGTTACCGATACCACGTCATTCTCGTTTATTACGGGGATAACCTGGTGCTGCAATAATATTTCCAGGCAGTTGCGCATATTCAGGTAATGCAGCCTGTCACGAAAATCTTCTTTGGTTACCAATACCTGCGAACATAATATTTTGAATTTCTCGAAAAGCTGCGAGTAGGTGTTAATGAGCTTTACCTGCCCGATAGAAGCCAGCAACTGGCGGATAGCTACCGCATCAGATTTTTCGGAAACCGATATCAAACTCCTGCCCGATGCTACCGCGCCCGACGATACCAGGATCACTTCAATACCCTGCCTCTTTATTTCGGCTACCTGGCTTACCAAATGGGCAATACGCTCTATGTCGGGCAGCCCGTCTGCACGGGTTATCACGTTCGAACCTATTTTGATAATAATGCGCCGGTAATTGAATGACATTAATGTATACAGATTTAGTCGACAATAATAACGATTTGCTGCCGAATCCGGATAGGAAATATTGAGGTTTTAGCTAAAGGGCATCAGGTGTCGGCTCGTCTATCTGCAAGGCCTTCCATACAGCTGGCGACATGTCGCCTTTAACCGCAACAAGTTTCTGTTTTGCCGCATCGGTTTCGTTTTGCAGCCGGTTATCTTTATAGTACTGATATTCGTAATAATAGCCCCAAAAACGCATAAATGCTTCGTCGTCGGTTTGTAACAACCGGGCCTGGTTCAGGTCGATATTTTTGGCCGAATTATCTATGGTCGATTGTGCTATCAGCGATAGCATGGCTTCTTCTATGGCGCCGGCTTCTCCTTTGCTTATTAAACGCTGGAACCGTGCCCTGTCGGTAAAGAATATACCGCTTTTTGACGGGAGCGTAGTTGCCAGCACCAACCCCAGGGAGCACGCGCCCGACACCATCCAAAACCCACGGCCAGCGCCGGATGTACAGTAAATGGTGAGCAAAAACGCCACGATGCCAAACAGGAGGGAGGCTGCAGGCCCGGCGATAACCATGCGCGCAAACTTTTTGCGGTTATCCGGGCTTTGCTGCACCGGAACGGTAGCGGCAATGCCGCCCATCATTCCAATATCTTTATTTAAATAAATTTTTACCTTGTTGTTTTCCCTTTTGATACCCAGCAAGCCCACTACAAATAACTCGAACCTAAAACCCTGCGCCAACCCTGTTAACAGGTGCCCCAGTTCATGAATGGCAAGGGTGCTGAATATGGCGATAATAGTTAGCAGCAAAAACAAAAAGCCATTAGGCTTATGTCCCTTAGGGAAAACAGAGAAGCCACGGCCTGCGGCATAACCGGCACAAAGCATTAAAATTAAAATAACCAGGCCCGGGCCAAACTTTTTTAGCGCTTTCATTTATTAATAGATGCTGGTATTATTAATATGTTACCGCGGAATGATTATTTATTTATTGTTATTTTATACTGTATAGCGTGCTATATAGCTATAAATATTATTTTTTTTGCTTTAATATTTGGATGCTATAAAAGATTTTATACTTTTGTCTACTTATTCTATAGACAATGTATTATTTATCTGAACATCGCCTTACTATTGTACTAACCCGCATCGCTCCCGGATGCTGTTGTTGCTGAGCAGCAGCTAATATTATTCAACTGTCTGTAATTATTTAGCTATCCATCTTCCGGCAAAAACCGGGTACCCACGCTTGTTAGCACGGAAAATTTACGCCTCTTTTTTAAAATTTCTACCCGCTTAAGTGAAGGGGCAGGCAGCATAACGACAACACATTATCAACATTTAACACGCTACATCTAAACTATACCCTAATAATGAAACTTATATTTTATACAAGGACATTTTTACTTATCACGTTTTTGATCTTTTCATCATCAGCAATTTTTGCGCAAAATACTATAACAGGTGTTGTAAAAGATATTAAAGGCGCCCCTATACCAAATGCAAATTTGGTAATACGCGGAACAACAATAGGTGTAAGTGCCGACACAAGCGGCCGGTTTAGCCTTACAACATCCATAGAAACCCCATTCTACATCCGTGTATCTTCCGTTGGGTTTAAACCCCAGGATTTTCAGGTCTTAACTTTCCAAACCACCCCTTTAGAGCTGGTACTGGTAGAGGATAACCTGCTTGCCGAAATTGTGGTGACCTCCCGCAGGCGCAAGGAATTACTGCAGGATGTGCCGATTCCAATATCTGTGGTAGGCGGCAACCAGGTAGACCAAACCGGCGCGTTTAATGTTAACCGCGTAAAGGAGCTGATCCCATCGCTTCAGCTTTATACCTCAAACCCCCGCAATACAGGTATCAACATCCGCGGTATCGGCTCACCATTTGGGCTTACCAATGATGGCCTTGACCCGGGTGTAGGTTTTTATGTGGATGGTGTGTATTACGCACGCCCCGCCGCCGCTACGCTCGACTTTATCGACGTACAGAGTATAGAAGTATTACGTGGCCCGCAGGGAACGTTGTTTGGTAAAAATACCAGCGCGGGCGCTTTCAATATTACAACCCGTAAAGCAAGTTTTACGCCTGAAGCTTCTTTCGAAACAAGTTTTGGTAATTATGGGTACCTTCAGGCAAAAGCCTCGGTATCGGGCCCGTTGAGCAAGGTTTTTGCTGCACGCGTTTCCTTTTCAGGGACACAACGCAACGGCCTGGTTGATAATGTAGCCACAGGAAGGGCCACTAATGATATCAACAACATAGGCGGCCGCGCGCAGTTACTTTATAAACCATCGGATAATGTTGCCATTACCCTTGCGGGTGATGTAACCGACCAAAAACCTGATGGCTATGCACAGGTTATAGCAGGAGTAGTAACAACCAAACGCGCGGCTTACCGCCAGTTCAATAATATAATTGCCGACCCACAGTTCAAAGGATATAAATTGCCAAGCCAAAATGCTTTTGACCGTAAGATAGATCATGATACCCCATGGCGGTCGGGTAACCAACTGGGCGGTGTATCGTTAAATGCTGATATAAAATTAGGCCCCGGCACCTTAACATCAACTACGGCATGGCGCTACTGGAACTGGGACCCATCGAACGACCGCGACTTTACAGGTTTGCCGGTACTATCGAAATCGCAAAACCCTTCAAAACACAGAAACTGGTCGCAGGAGGTGCGTTATGCAGGCGAATTCTCTTCAAAACTGAGCGGTGTGGCAGGCTTATTTTATCTCGACCAAACGGTTAGGACTACCGGTACCGAGGAATCAGGTTCGGCACAGGCACGGTTTGCTAAAAGCTCGACCGGCGCAAATGCAAATACCCCCGGCGTAACCAACGACGAATTATGGGCCACACCGGGCCTGCTGGAAGGATACGGGATATACACCAACGCTTCCATAAAATCAAAAAGCGCCGCGGCATTTGCCAGTGTTGATTATGAGCTTTTTAAAGGATTCCACATACTACCCGGTGTACGTATAAACTATGATAAGAAAGATGTAAGCTATGACAGGGTTGCAAAAGGTGGCCTTGATGTGTCTGGCAGCGGTGCGGTAAATAAAGAACTGCAAAAAATAAAGAATGGTGTATACAGCAGCCAAAAATATAATGCTGATGCTGATGAGAAGAACTTTACATACTCGTTAACAGCAGCCTACAGGCCAAACAGGCGCTTAAATGCTTTTGCAACCTATTCAACCAGCTTTAAGCCCGTTGGGGTTAACGTTGCCGGCCTGCCAAGTGTTGTAGGCGGAACAGATGCCGACCTTACCCTGGCAGTTATTAAGCCGGAAAAAACAAAACATTACGAACTTGGCGTTAAAACCACACCACTTGATAACCTGATCCTGAACATTACCTTCCATAACTCGGATATTAAGGATTACCAAACCAATGTTCAATCGCCCGAATTAGGCGTTAACCGGGGCTACATTGCCAATGCCGAAAAGGTAAATGTAAAAGGTGTGGAATTTGATGCTAATATACAGGCCAATAAAAACTTTTCGTTCTACGGTGCTGCGGCTTATACCGATGCCAAATATGTAAAGTTTACCAACGCACCGCTTCCGCTTGAGGAAACCGGGTCTACTGTGGATGGCAAGCAGGTAGCGTTTAAAGATATCTCGGGCGGAAGGCTTCCTGGTGTTTCAAAATGGGCCGGGTCATTAGGCGGCGAGTTTGCTACCGATGCCAAATTTGTAAGTAAAGGCACAAAATATTTCATCGGGGTAGATGGTTCATTCCGCTCATCGTTTTCTTCGAGTCCATCGCCATCGGCTTATTTGAATATTGAAGGCTATGGCTTGCTTAACGTACGCACGGGCTTTAAAGCCGCGCATGGCCTTTCAGCATATATCTGGAGCCGCAACCTGCTTGATAAAAATTATTACGAGCAGTTATTACCGGCAGGTGGTAACGCAGGCCAGTATGCAGCCGTATTGGGCGATCAAAGGACATTTGGTGTAACGCTGCGGTATGTTTTATAATTAGTTCATAGTTGATGGTTCATAGTTGATGGTAGAAGATTTGGCTATGAACTATGAACCATAACCCATCAGCTATAATAAAGATCCTATTTGTTTTTTAGGTATAATTTAGTTTTTCAAAAAGCGGGCGGGCGAGCTGCCCGCTTTTTTTTGTTTTACTATTTCACACAACTAACCGTGCTGTCATTTCGAACGAGCGGGTGGGGAGAGCGAGGGGAGCGAGGAGAAATCTTATACGCCCTACATACAGCAATGCATAATTTACTTATCGCTTTTATAAGATTTCTCCTCGTACCTCGTTCGAAATAACAGCGCCGGAGTAGGCGAGGTGTTGCCTTAAAAAGCAAGAACCCCGCACGAGTTGCACCTCGCACAGGGTTGTCTTACTTCACTTAACGGTTTATAAATAATTATTACAATTATTTCGGGGTTACTCTACCGACTGGCGCAGCATCAGCGCGCCTACGGTTACATTGGTGCGGCTATCGATTATAATAGCGCCGCCATTGGCTTTGTTTACCTGGTAGGGGTCGAAGGCCAAGGGCTCGGCGGTTTTGATAACAATGCGGCCGATATCATTCAGTTTAAATTCTTCGTCAAAATCCTTTTCCAGCGTGTTGATGTTCACTTTGTAAATGATTTCCTGAATTTTGCAGCGGATGGTTTTTGTATTGTGCTGCACCAGGTAGGTAAGCGAGGTATCCAGCGGTCGGGTATCCATCCAGCACAGGTCTGCCTCAATTACGTTACTTAGCTGCGGCTGCCCGGCGCTGTTTACGATGATATCACCTCTGCTGATATCGATATTATCCTGTAAATGTACAGTTACCGACATGCCCGCCAATGCTTCGGCAGGCTGCTTATCGTAAACCTCTATTTTGGAGATGGTTGAGCTAAATCCAGACGGCAGCACCGTAACCTTATCGTTTACCTTGAACGATCCGCTTGATACACGGCCGGCATACCCCCGGTAGTCGTGCAGGGCATCTGTTTGTGGGCGCACCACCCATTGTACGGGCAGGCGGGCATGGGCCGATGAATCATCAATGGTTATCTCCACATTCTCTAAATGCTGCAGCAGGCTATCTCCAAGATACCAGGTCATTTTTGATGAAGGGTACACAATGTTATCGCCTTTAAGCGCGCTTACCGGGATGTAAGTTACGTTATCGAGGTTAACTTTTGCCGCCAGTTTTTTGTAGTCGGCTACTATTTGCTTGTAAACATCCTCGCTGTAATCAACCATGTCCATTTTGTTGATGGCAACCACCACCTGCGGGATCTGCAGCAGCGATACCAAAAACGAGTGACGAGTGGTTTGCTCTACCACACCTTTACGGGCGTCTATTAAAATAATGGCCAAAGCAGCGTTGCTTGCACCGGTAACCATGTTACGGGTGTACTGGATATGGCCGGGCGCATCGGCAATAATAAATTTACGCTTATCGGTCTCGAAGTATTTGTAGGCCACATCAATGGTAATGCCCTGCTCGCGCTCGGCTTTAAGGCCGTCGGTTAAAATGGCAAGGTCAATGCTGCCATCATCATTCTTGCGGTTTGATGCATGCAGGGCCTCCAACTGATCGGCAAGGATAGCTTCGCTATCGTATAACAGGCGACCGATCAAGGTGCTTTTGCCATCGTCTACACTGCCTGCGGTTATAAATTTTAGTATATCCATTTTGTTTATTTCGAATTTCGGATTTTCGATTTCGGATTTGTTTTACTCGGTTAGATCTTGATTTTGGATTTGCGCATTGCATAAATCCGAAATCGAGAATCTCAAATCCGAAATTAAAAGTACCCTCCCTTTTTCCTGTCTTCCATAGCAGCTTCGCTTACTTTGTCGTCCATACGGGCGCCACGCTCACTGATCTTTGATGATGCTATCTCGTCGATGATATCATCTATCTCAAAAGCGTACGATTCTACCGCCGCGGTACAGGTCATGTCGCCAACGGTACGGAACCGTACATTTTTGCGGGTTATTACATCTTCATCGTCCATATTTAAAAATGGCGATGCTGCCATCAGCTGCCCGTTACGGGTGATACAATCGCGCTGGTGGGCGAAGTAAATAGTAGGCAAGGGGATATTTTCGCGGCGGATATAGTTCCACACATCAAGCTCCGTCCAGTTGCTTATCGGGAACACGCGCACGTTTTCGCCTTTATGGATCTTTCCGTTGTAGATGTCCCAAAGCTCGGGGCGCTGGCGTTTAGGATCCCATTGACCAAACTCGTCGCGTACCGAAAAGATCCGTTCTTTGGCGCGGGCCTTTTCCTCGTCGCGGCGGGCGCCACCAATACAGGCATCAAACTTGTTTTTAGCAATGGTATCCAGCAGTGTAATGGTTTGTAAAGGGTTACGGCTGGCGTTTTTGCCCGTTTGTTCAATAACTTTACCCTCATCAATCGTGTCCTGCACATGGCCAATTATCAGCTTTTCGCCAATGCGGGCAATCATTTCATCGCGGTAGGTAATGGTTTCTTCAAAATTGTGCCCTGTATCGATATGCACCAGCGGGAAAGGGAACTTACCCGGGCGAAAGGCTTTTAACGCCAGGTGCACCAGGGTAATAGAATCTTTACCGCCGCTGAATAACAGCGCAGGTTTTTCAAACTGCCCCGCTACTTCGCGCAGGATATATATGGCCTCTGCCTCTAATTCGTCCAGGTAATCTAACCGGTATTTGCTCATTTTACTAAAATTATTTTACTGAGTCCCTCTCCTTCGGAGAGGGGTTGGGGTGAGGCCGCATGTAAACCACACTCTTTTTTACTTTGGTCTTCCCACCACCAGCGCCCGGCCCTAAAATCTTCGCCGGGTTGTACCGCCCTGGTACAGGGCAGGCAGCCTATGCTTGGGAAACCCCTGTCATGCAATGTATTGTACGGTATGTTATATTGTTTGATGTAAGCCTTTACATCGTCTAAAGTCCAACTGAAAATAGGGTGGAACTTAACCAACTGGTTCCCTTCATCCCATTCCACATTGCTCATATCCTCGCGGTTTGGCGATTGCTCGGAACGGATGCCGGTTATCCAGCATTGGTTGCCTGCAAGTGCGCGGTGCAAAGGCTCTATCTTACGGATGCCGCAGCATTCCTTCCGGTTATCTACCGATTCGTAAAAGCTGTTGGGGCCTTTGGCGTTCACCATCGCTTCCAGCCGGTTATTATCCGGGTAGTAGGCGTGGATAGGTTGGCCGTAGATCTCAATAGTGCGGTTCCACACGTAATAAGTTTCGGGGAACAGGCGGCCGGTTTCCAGCGTAAATACTTTTATGGGAATATTATCGGCGAAGATCATGTGCGAGATCACCTGGTCTTCCCAACCAAAGCTGGTAGAGAATACAATTTCGCCCGCGAACTGCTCTGCTAAAGCACGTAAGGCATCTACCGGGTTTTTGCCGTTCACCAATTGCGATATGTAAGCAGTATCGGCCATTATATCACTTTAATTAAAAAATTAATAATGCTGCGGATACTGATAAGAATTACAATAACCGCTACCGAAAACATGATAGCCTTTGCCGAGATCTTGTTAGAGATACGTGCCGCTACCGGCGATGCCAGTGCGCTGCCTATTACCAACCCTGCTACCGCATCCCAATGCGAGCTGTTGAGCATGGTAATAAACGTAAGCGAACCCATAAGCGCTATAAAAAAGCGTGAAAGCTTTACCGTGCCTAATGAGAAACGCGGGTGCCTGCCGCCTGCTATTAAGGTAGAAAGAACAATGGAACCCCAGCCGCCGCCGCCAACTGCATCAATAAACCCACCGCCAAGGCCTAATAACGAGATCTTTTTGATCTTGCCGCCTGTGCGCTTGCGGTTAATACTGATTGCTTTAGACAGGATAACAAAACCCAGTATAAGCGTGTAAACCGAAATTACCGGTTTGGTATATTGCGCGTAATGTTCTAAAGATGACAGCAGGTAGGCCCCTGTTACGGCACCAACAACGCCCGGAAGCAGCAATAGTTTAAACAGTTTCCAGTTTACGTTGCCCATACGGTAGTGCATCCAGCCAGCAATACCGTTGCTCATAATTTCTGACAAGTGCACACCCATACTTGCCGAAGCAGGAGGGATGCCCATTGAAAGTGAGAATGTAGTTGAAGTTACTCCGTACGACATGCCTATAGCGCCATCTATCAGCGCGAAAAGGAAGCCCGCCCCAAGGAAATAATAAAACATGGGCGAAATGGTTTCCACGTAATCCCTAAAAGCAGGTTCTTTATACCAAAGGGCCGCAATCGCTATCAACAAGAACGCGATGGATGTGCCCCATACCAGTAGTTTAAGGTTTTTATTGCTGGGCGGTTTTTGCCCGCCAATTAGCACGGCGGTAACCCTGTTCAGTTCTTTTACTTTGTGGGTGAAATCGCCCGAGAGGGTGTTGCGCACCTCGTTCATTTGCTGCAGGGTGATATCAAGGTCGGCAGGGAGGGCTTCGCCCAAAACTTCTTTAAGCCGCTTGGCTATGGTTGGCGATTTACCGTTGGTGGATATACCGATCTTCAGGTCGCCTTTTTGCACGATAGAACCCAGGTAAAAATCGCAAAGCTCGGGCTTGTCGGCCACGTTTATCAATAGTTTTCGGTCGTGTGCCGATTGCCTGATGTATTTATTCAGGTCGCTGTCGTTTGTAGCGGCTATAACAATATCTGCGCTGTCAAGATCGGTATCTGTAAACGATTTTTGAACTACGTTTACCAGCGGGTAAGTTGCAACCAGCGTGTGTACAGCCGGTAAAAAATCTTTAGAAATAATAGTAACGGCAGCAACCGGACTGTTTTGCAGCAGGGCGGTCAGTTTTTCTAAACCAACATTACCACCGCCAACCAATACGGTATGCAGGTTGTTAAGCTTTAAAAACACCGGGAACAATTGATTGCCCAAAGCCTCTGCAGGCTTAACTTCTGTTAAATTACTATCTTCCGGCAACAACGTCATAAACTTCTTTAACCAATTTAAACTGTGGGTGTAACGATACCACCTCGCCAAACACTATTAAGGCGGGCGAGCTTATTTCCTGCTCTTTAGCCAGTTGTGCTATGTTGTTTGCGGTACCAACGGCTACTTTTTCGTTTACGGTTGTACCGCTTTGTATAACGGCGACCGGCAGGTTACCTTTTCCTTCGTTTATAAAGATCCCGGCTATTTTAGCCAATTTATGTACGCCCATCAGCACTATAATGGTAGCATTGGTTTTGGCCGCATCGTACAAGTCGGCAGATACCTTACCATCGCTTGTAGTGCCGGTAACAACCCAAAAGCTTTCACTAAGGCCACGATGGGTAACAGGGATACCCTGCAAGCCCGGCACGCCTATCGAACTGGAGATCCCCGGTACAACCTGTGTGGGGATGTTATATTCAGCAGCAAAATCCAATTCCTCGTGCCCGCGGCCGAACACGAAGGGGTCGCCGCCTTTTAAGCGTACTACATGGCCATAGTTTAGGGCGTAATCAACCATTAAACGGTTAATATTATCCTGCGAGAACGAATGATCGCCGGAGCGTTTGCCTACATAAACTTTAACAGCATCGGCAGGGGCATAATCCAGCAGGTCGTCGTTCACCAAAGCATCATACAAAACCACATCGGCGGTTTGCAGGGCTTTAACGCCCTTAAGGGTTATCAGTTCCGCATCGCCCGGGCCTGCGCCAACAAGGGTAATGCGTGGTTCATTCAGTATATTTTTTGTATCGGTTTGTATCATGATTGCAACACAGCCTCTCTTCTTAATTTTGTTGCTTCTAAAAAATCGGTAGCCTGCTGTAAATAGGCGGCAGCAAATTCTTTTGAAGGTTCGTTTTTATTTATTTGCAGGATAAGGTCGTTAAATGTACCATCTAAAGTTATCTCGCCTGTTGAAATGTAATGGTTATCAAACTCGCGGATAATACCCGCCTGCGTACTGCTGTTAACACCTTTATCAAGCAGTAATGCCTTCGCAGAACTGATGAAAGTGTTGTAAGCGTGATAAATGGCATCAGACCATTGTCCGTTTTGGTACGAGCTGTTTGCCCAACCTAACTTTTCATCAGATTCGTACAGCAGCGTTGCAACCAGATCGATAATTACACCGGCGCACTCGCCAACTCCTATTGCAGATACATAGGTTTCCTGGTGGCCCCAGTCAACAAATTCGTCATCGGTAAGGGTGGTCAGGTCGGCCAATGGTTTTAGCAGGCGGTAAAAATAATCCTTTCCCTGCCTGTCGTAATAAGCGTGGAAGGTTTCTTCAGAGATGGAATTGGTTTTATAATCATCCAATACCGCCCGTAAAACATGGGTAGCCCTTTTTGATGGCACCTTTATAACCCGCTCGGCTATGCGGCCAACGCCGTTGCCTACTGTGCCGCCTCCAAGCATTACCTGTACCGATGGCAGCACCTTTGTGCCCGCCTTAAGCGAACTGCCATGGAAGCCGATATGCGCCAAACCATGCTGCCCGCAACTATTCATACAGCCGCTTATCTTTATTTTTATTTCGCGGTTAGCAATAAAATCTTCGTACTCGTTGTATATCACGTCTTCCAGCACACGTGCCATGGTCATACTGTTGCTGATGCCCAGGTTACAGGTATCGGTACCAGGGCAGGTGGTTACGTCGGCCACACTGTCAAAACCAGGTGCAGCCATATTCAGGGCATTCAGGCCTTCGTATAGCGCCGGTAATGCTTCTTTAAGTACAAATTTCAATAGCAGCCCCTGGTTTTGGGTAATGCGGATCTCGTCGGCGGCGTAAGGCTGTATAGCCGCTACCATTTTGCGCGCAACATCAGTAGGGATATCGCCCACGGTAACTTTGATATATACACCGTAAAACCCGGTTTGCTTTTGTTCGAAAACGTTTGTAGCCAGCCATTGTTCGTAACGGAATGGGTTGCTGATGGTAACATCCGGATAAGCCACCTCTTCGGGGATATTTGGCTGCGGAACCGTGTCGCGGTTAATTGGCCATGTTTTTACCTTTATGGCAATCCGTTCTTCATCAACCAGGCGCAAAACTTCGTCGATCCCTATTTTTTGGATCAGGTATTTAAAACGGGCCTTGTTGCGGTTGGTGCGTTCGCCATAACGGTCAAATACACGGATGATGGTTTCGATATAAGGTATCAGCTTATCTTCATGCAAGAACTCCTCTACAGGGATGGCCATCATGGGCTGGGCGCCCAGGCTGCCGCCAATCAGTACTTTAAACCCGCGCTCGCCTTTGTCATTTATTTTTGGCACCAGCCCCACATCATGTATATAAGCAAAAGCGGTGTCGGATTCGCTCGATGAGAACGCGATCTTGAATTTACGGCCCATTTCCTGGCAAATGGGGTTACGTAAAAAATACTCGAATGTAGCGTGTGCATAAGGCGACACGTCAAATGGCTCCAGCGGGTCGATACCGGCGGTGGGGGATGCAGTTACATTACGCACAGTATTACCGCAAGCTTCGCGGATGGTTACATCATCCTGTTTTAGCTTTTCCCAAAGTTCGGGGGTACGGTCGAGGCTAACGTAATGGATCTGGATATCCTGACGGGTGGTTAAATGCAGGTTGCTGCTGGCGTACTCGTCAGATATATCGGCTATTTTAAGCAGCTGCTTAAAGGTTACCTTACCAAAAGGCAATTTTATACGCACCATTTGTACGCCCGGCTGGCGCTGGCCATAAATGCCGCGGGCCAAACGCAGGCTCCTGAATTTTTCGTCGTGTATCTTGCCCTCGCGGTAGGCCCTTATTTTCCGTTCAAGGTCTATAACTTCCTGCGCTACTAAAGGGTTCTCCAGTTCTGTTCTGAAGCTCTGCATATTCGGTACGTAATTTAGTTTTCTCAAAAAAAAGCCCCTTCTGCTGTGGCTGAAGAGGCGAATATTATCTATTTACACATTTACAGCCATGATGTATCCGCCCACATACAGCAGTTAATCAGGTTGTTATGATATGTAAATCCTATTTGTTGCATAATTATTCCCCAAATATATATATAGTATAGGGGAATAGTAGAATTTATTTGAAAAAATGTTTTTTGTGACAATTTTATTATTAACCACAAAGGGCCATAACCATATAGTTTTAATTCCCTCCCAAGGGAGGGAATCTCATCACACAAAAAAGCACCGCCATACAGCAGTGCTTTAAAATATCGATGTAAAAACTTTTAGGTAGTATAACCCAGTATCTTCAATACTTGTTTACTGTTTTGCTCTTCGCCAAACACCTCGAAGTTGAATGTCTCGTCCCTGTTCCTGCGAATGATAACGTGCTTTGGCGATGGCAGCAGGCAGTGGTGGATACCACCGTAACCACTTAATACCTCCTGGTAGGCACCTGTGTTAAAAAAGCCCAGGTATTGTACTTTGCGGGTTTTTGGCATAAACACACTGTTCATGTGCGCTTCCTGGTTGTAGTAATCCTGCCCGTCGCAGGTGATGCCGCCAAGGTTCACACGCTCGTACTCACTATCCCAGTTGTTGATAGGCAGTAAAATATATTTTTGGTTAAGCGCCCAAACATCAGGCAGGTTGGTGATGAACGAACCATCCAGCATTAACCAGCGTTCGCGGTCGTTTTGCTGCTTGCGGCCCAGTACTTTATATAGTATGCCCGAAGCTTCGGCCACGGTGTATTTACCAAACTCGGTAATAATATCAGGTTCCATGGTATCGTGCTCTGCACAGATCTCTTTGATCCGGCTCACAATCTCGTTGATCATGTACTCGTAATCAAAATCAAACACCAGCGAATCTTTAAATGGCATCCCGCCACCAATATCCAGCGTATCTAAATGCGGGTTAATTTTTTTGAATTTGCAATAAAGCGTAACGTATTTCTCCAGCTCGTTCCAGTAATAAGGTGTATCCGAAATACCCGAGTTGATGAAAAAATGCAGCAGCTTAACGTTAAAATTAGGGTTGTTCTCTATTTTATTATGATAGAAATCGATGATATCCTCCATGCGAATACCCAGGCGCGAGGTATAGAACTGTGAGTCGGGCTGCTCCTCGGCCGCTATACGGATGCCCAGGTTGCATGGGGTATCCATTTCTACCTCGTCATCGTACAGGTTAAATTCTTCTTTATTATCCAGTACGGGGATGATGTTTGTAAAGCCATCGTGCAGCATATCAATAATGTACTGCTTGTACTGGAAGGTTTTAAAACCGTTGCAGATAACGGTAACATCCTTGCTAACCGCGCCTTTTTTCTCCAAAGCATCAATCATCGGCATATCAAAGGCCGAGGATGTTTCCAGGTGGATCTCGTTCTTCAGCGCCTCTTCAACAATGTGCTTAAAGTGCGAGCTTTTGGTGCAATAACAATACTTATAAGTACCGCGGTAATTATTTTTGATAATAGCCTGCTGAAAAAGCAGTTTGGCCTGCTGTATTTTTTTGCTGATAATAGGCAGATAGGTAAAACGCAGGGGGGTGCCATACGTTTCTATCATTTCCATCAAATTAAGGTCGTGGAAGTATAATTCATCCTCTATTATCTCGAAACCATCCTGTGGAAAACCAACGCTCAGATCAAGAAATTCCTGGTAACTCTGCATTTATTAAAATTTTGGCAAAAATGTAATTTTTTAACGGATTTTTTGCCAAAATGTTGGGGAGAAATTATAGTAGCAATGTAATTTGTTTGTGCGGAAGTATTGTGACGTGTAATGTCATGGTAAGCTTGTCGAACCATTAACCCACAAGCGAGGATGCTTGCGGTAGCAGAACCTCTAATCCCTAACCTCCAAATGCACTTCTGCCATCATACACCTGGCGCTGCCGCCACCGTTGGTTTCTATGGTATTGATATCTGCATAAACAAGTTTGCCATATTTTTCTAAAGAGGCCTTTTGTTCATCTGTTAATGATTTAAAAGCCGCCTGCGACATCACTATTAAGGTTTCATCATCCGCGTTTTTTACTTCCAGCATATTGCCGGCAAAGTGGTTCATCTGGTCGAAAGTGATATCGACGATCTTTTTATTGGTTGATGTTAGAGAGTTGGTGACTTTCTCTTTTTCAGTTGGATTTGTAATGCTATCTAAACATATCACCACGAATTTACTACCGATGGCCATCAACACATTGGTATGGTAAATGGCTTGCCCGCTTTGGTCGAAGGCGTCAAAGGTCACCGCTTCGTAGCCTGTGTAATCACAAAAGGCTTTCAGCACTTCGGCATTTGTGCGGGGCGAGAGGCAGGCGTAGGCCATCTTGTTTTCCCTGTCTAAAACCATGCTGCCGGTGCCTTCTAAAAACTGTTGTTTTGCTTCAAACCTGCTCAGGTCAATAACATGATTTGCTTTAAATTTATCTTCCAGTTGGCGGATAATATCCTCGCGGCGCTCCAGCCGGCGGTTTTCGGCCTGCATAGGGTACAGGAAAATGTCGCCTGTATCGTGGAAAGACACCCAGTTATTAGGGAAGATGGAATCCGGGGTATGTGGTTCTGCGGTATCATTTATTACGGTCACGTTTACGCCGTTATCGCGCAGTATCTGCACAAAACCGTCAAACTCCTGCTGTGCCTTATGCTGCACGGCCTGCTGGTCGGCATCCTGTTTCTGAAAGGCGTTGCTTTCGGCTGTTTGCACGTTAAAGCCAAACGCCACCGGGCGTATCATTAATAGGTTATTGGTCGATTGGTTGGTCATTGGGTCATTTGCTGCGCTGTCATTCACTTTGTTGTCATTGGGTCATTTGCTGCGCTGTCATTGAGTCATTGGTTAAGTTCATCAGGCCAATGACTCAATGACCTAATGACACAATGACTAAAAAACGCTATCGCGTTTTAAAGGCATACTCATACAATGGAAACCACCGCGGGCACGCGAAAGCTCGGCCGATGGCATTAGTATCAGGGTGTCCTTCATTTTTTGCGGGTCGATCTCGCCGGTTTCAAATTTGGGTAACAGGTCGGTAACATGGATAACGTTGAAACCGCTTTGTTTAAAGGCCTCAACAGTTTTATCGTTACGGTCGTAACCCAGTACCACGCCATCCTTTAGGGCAAGCAGGTTGCAGCTATCGGTCCATTGCTCGCGGGCATCAAAGGGGAACTCATCGTTACCCGAATAGATGAATTTGGTAGGCTCGGTGCTTTCCAGGTCCTTCTGGCTAATGTTATCCAGCAGGGCTTCCAGCGTATCAAAGGTTTTTGGCTTTTTACCTTTTCTGAATTGTACTATCTCGGGTTTGTCCTTATTCTTTTTATCGGCAAACCAGGCTATAGGTTCATTTTGCGATTGCTCGGTTTCGGTAATGGTTAACGACCGCAGCAGCACCCACATATTGCGTTTTACCTGCGTAAAAACGGTATCAATGTGCATGTAATCGCGCTTATGCGGTATTTTTACTATCGTTATCTTACTCACCACATCGTTCTCGAACAATAGTTTTATCGCCTCGTTAGCACCGCTGATAGAAGTACGCTCGCTGCAGCCTATGATCAAATGCTGCGGACTAACCATCATCACATCCCCGCCTTCCAGCGTGGTTTTTTCTTCGTTTACTTCGCCGGGGCGCAAAAAGTGCTGCTTATTTTCCGAGATCTCGATGATGTTGTTGCGATAAGCCTCAAACATCGGGTGGTTGAAAAAGATGTAACGCATCAGCAAGGTCTCGCGCGAGCGGGCCTTTTTAGCGGGTTTGTTCAGTAAAATATGGTTGTTGATGGCAATGCCCAGGTCGCGCGAAAATATCAGGTTGGGGATAGGGGCGAAGATCATGGTATCATCATCCAGCGAACCGGAGATGAAAATCTTGGCAAGTTCAATTGGGGCGGTATCTATCAGCTGCAATTGCAGGCGGTAGTTACAGCTTTCGATAGCACAAACGGCTGCCACCAGTTTCTTGCGGATATCGTCCTTTTGCAATATATCGCCCAGCAGGGTCTGGATCTCAATTACCTTGGTGGAATTATGAAAAGCGGCATTATCAGGCTTAAAAAAATCGCGTTTGGTTTCGGCACTGTCTATCTCGCTCAGCTTGCCCTTTATTTTGGCCGGGTCTAAAAAGTACATCAGTAATTTAATGTAGTAATCGTACTCCTTGCGGCGCATGGTATCCAGGTGCACAATATCCTCAAAAAGCCAGTCCTGCGCTTTGGAAGGTACTACTTTGCCCAGCCCGCTATCGGGGCTGTGCACCAAAAGTACGCGCAGGTTGCCAATCTCAGATGTTACATCTATCTTAAAATCTTGGTCAGTAAGTGTCATAAATGGTTATAAAGAAGCAACAAAGCTATTGTTTTTTAGCGTGGGTTCATAGTTGATAGTTCATGGATGATAGTTGGCGCTTTACAGCTTTTGAAATAGCAACAATTATACAGGTGTCCCACTAAATATTACACAACGCGGGACACTTATATAAAACATTAATAATCAATTATTTACGATTTTATAAAGATCAATTTTTACCTCAAGTAAAACTTCATCATTTAAATATTAAATATCTATAAATAAACATTTTATGGTATTTTCATAGTGTGTCCCACTCGTTTCTGAATGGGACGGAATGGGACACCCCCTGATTTTAGATTTTAGAATTACGATTTTGGATTTACAGAGCACTTTAAAGCCCAATCCGTCCTGAAAAAGTTTACACTTTTGGTTGTAATACTGTGTTGATTTACACTTCTTTATTTCACCACAAAGCTCATTAAGACTTGCGTGGTATTTAACACCAAGGTCACAAAGAAAGCTTCGTAGCCTTGTGTGTTCCCCTCTGTGCACCTTGTGGTTAATCGCCCAATCAAATTCTATGAACTATCAACTATCAACCACCAACTTATTTATTAATTTTGCGCGATGGATTTTATTATTGAGGCTGTTGTTAAGGCCGTTAAGGATTTATACCAAACCGATATTGCCGCTAAAGATGTAAACCTGCAGGATACCCGCAAGGAGTTTGAAGGGCAGGTTACCCTGGTTACGTTCCCATATACCAAAGTATCGCGCAAGGGCCCGGAGCAAACCGGCGCCGAAATTGGCGAATATCTGCAAAAAGCTTTACCCGAAATTGCCGCTTTTAACGTTGTTAAAGGCTTTTTAAATATATCCATTGCCGATAGTTACTGGCTGGACCAGCTTCGTACTGATATCCTGTCGGATGATTTCGCGGCAGCAAAACAAAACGGAAAAAGGGTGATGGTGGAGTATTCATCGCCAAATACCAACAAGCCATTGCACCTGGGGCACATCCGTAACAACCTGTTAGGTTTTTCGCTGTCAGAGATATTGGCCGCGGCAGGTTACGATGTAGTGAAAGCCAACCTGGTAAACGACAGGGGTATCCACATTTGTAAAAGCATGGTGGCCTGGCGCGAGTTTGGCCAGGGCGAAACACCCGAAAGCAGCGGCTTAAAAGGCGACCACCTTGCCGGTAAATATTACGTTTGGTTTGATAAGGCGTATAAGCAACAGATACAGGAACTGGTTGAAGAAGGCCAGACGGAAGATGAAGCCAAAAAGAATGCACCGCTGATCAAAGAAGCGCAGGAAATGCTTTTGCAATGGGAGGCAGGCGACGAGGCGGTTATCAGCCTGTGGAAAACCATGAACGGCTGGGTTTACGATGGTTTTAATGTTACCTACAAAACCCTTGGCGTAAGCTTTGATAAATACTATTACGAAAGCAACACCTACTTATTAGGTAAGGATATTGTGGAGGAAGGCCTTGCAAAAGGTGTTTTCTTTAAAAAGGAAGATGGCTCGGTTTGGATAGACCTTACAGAAGATGGCCTCGACCAGAAACTGGTGCTGCGGGCCGATGGTACATCGGTTTACATTACCCAGGATTTGGGTACCGCCCAGTTAAAATACGACGATTTTAAAATGGATGAGTCCATTTACGTAGTTGGTAACGAGCAGGATTATCACTTTAAGGTGCTTTTCCTCATCCTGCAAAAGCTTGGTAAAAGCTGGGCGCAGGGCTTGTACCACTTATCCTATGGTATGGTCGACCTGCCATCGGGTAAAATGAAAAGCCGCGAAGGCACGGTGGTTGATGCCGACGACCTGATGGCCGATATGTTTGGCACTGCTAAAGAAACTACCGAAGCTATGGGTAAGGTAGATGGCTTTACCGACGAAGACAAAAACAAGCTGTACCGTACCATTGGTATGGGCGCTTTAAAATACTTTTTGCTGAAAGTTGACCCTAAGAAACGCCTGCTGTTCGACCCTAAGGAATCGATAGACTTCCAGGGGCATACAGGGCCGTTCATCCAGTACACCCATGCCCGTATTAAATCTGTACTGAGCAGGGCTAATTATACGGCCGAGGGCAGCGCAAACGATGTGGCCGAACTGGATGACATAGAGCGCGACCTGATCGTAACCCTTACCAAATTCCCGCAAACTATACAGGAAGCAGCCGCGAACCACAGCCCTGCGCTGATAGCCAACTATGTGTACGAACTTGCTAAAAACTATAACAAGTTTTACCACGAAAAATCTATCATGCAGGCCGAGGAAGAACGGTTAAAGCAATTCCGCCTGCAGCTATCCGCCGCATCGGCAAAAGTCATCAGCAAAGCCATGGGGCTGCTGGGGATAGATGTACCGGAAAGGATGTAGTTAGTAGAGAAGCAAGAAAACAAGACATAAGATTCAAGATAAAAGCCCTTAGTACTTTGCTAAGGGCTTTTTTCATCTTGTCTCTTGCTTCTAATTGTCTTGTCTCTCTTAAAGACTACCTCCAATGCCCTTTTCGCCAGGCGTAGCCCCTTGACGTATGTACCCAGCTGCCTTGTACATAAACCCGGTTAGCACGCGGGCGTACATAATAACCATTACGATATACGTACCTGTTACCACGGTAAATCCATTCGCCGGGTACCCAGTAGGCATTTGCATATGGTGCAACAGGCCTTGCATAAACCGGTTCTACGGGCTGGTCGGCAACGTATGTTTCACTTGCACACGATGACAGGAACAGCGACCCCGCTATTGCAGCTATCATCCCAAATTTTGATAGTGTTTTCATCTGTATTTGTTTTTGGTAGATATATATGACAGATGAGAAAAAGAAAGGTTTAAAAGAGCCCCAAGCCCCCCAGCCCCCTAAGGGGGAGCTTTAAAAACCTAAAGCCCGACTTGTTCTGCAAGTCGGGCTTGTTTAAATTTTGTTTCCCCTTTAGGGGGTTAGGGGGCATCGGCTGGGGGGGCTTTCTATCGTTCAAGCACCGCTTCCAGCCTGTCGAAGTTCTCTTCGTTGGCGGGGATACAGATGTGTTTTACCTTTTCAAAAAGGTCAGCCGTTTCAAACTCCTGTTCAAAAATAAGTTTGGTTTGATTACCCGCAGGTTCAAATGTGGCAGTGAGCGTAAAAATTGGCGCGTTTACATGGTTTAGAATGATCCTGTTGAGGCCAACTTCTACAAATACGCTTTCATTTGGATAGTCGGCGCCGGTAGGGCCGTGCATGGTGAATTTCCAGTTGCCGCCCGGCACCGGGTTAAATTCGTGAAAGGTGTTGCTGAACCCTTTTGGTCCCCACCATTTGGCCAGCTTATCGGGGTCTGTCCAGGCATCAAACATCTTTTCGGCAGTTGTATCGAATACCCTTATAGATGTTACTGTGCGGTCGTTAGCGTTGTTTGGGGTTTCGTTTTCCATAGTGTTATTATTTAAACCTTGTCATCCTGAGCGATAGCGAAAGATCTGTCGGCTACACGCAAATCGGCGATTAGATGCTTCACTACGTTCAGCATGACAATTTGATGTTAAGCAAACTTCTCCGCCACAACCAGATCTTTACTGCCTGCTGTATATTTATAAAATCCGCTGCCACTTTTAACACCCAGGTGCCCGGCGGTAACCATATTTACCAATAGCGGGCATGGGGCATATTTAGGGTTGCCAAAGCCGTTGTGCAGCACTTTAAGTATCGCCAGGCAAACATCCAAACCAATAAAATCGGCCAGTTGCAACGGGCCCATCGGGTGGGCCATACCCAATTTCATCACCGTATCGATCTCGTGCACGCCGGCAACGCCTTCAAACAATGTGTATATGGCCTCGTTTATCATCGGCATTAATATACGGTTGGCCACAAAGCCGGGGTAATCGTTCACCTCAACAGGGTCTTTACCCAGCTTGCGCGATAGTTCCATAATGGTGTTGGTCACTTCGTCGGTAGTAGCATACCCGCGTATCACCTCCACCAGTTTCATAATAGGTACCGGGTTCATAAAGTGCATACCGATAACATTAGCCGGGTTAGCGGTGGCCGCCGCAATTTCGGTAATGGAAATAGACGAGGTATTCGACGCCAGGATCACATCGCTTTTGCAAATCTCGCTGAGCTGTTTAAACAGTTTCAGCTTTATCTCGCGGTTTTCGGTGGCTGCTTCTACTACCAGGTCGGCATTGGCGGCGCCTTCCTTCACATCTGTATAGGTTTTAATATTGCCCAGGGTAGTGGTTTTAGCGGCTTCGTCAATTGCGCCTTTTTTGATCTGGCGGTCCAGGTTTCCGGCAATGGTTTGCAGTGCCTTTTGCAGGGCGCTGTCGCTGATATCAACAAGTGATACATTAAACCCATTTTGCGCGAAGGTATGGGCGATGCCGTTACCCATAGTACCCGAGCCTATAATTGAAATATTCTTCATATATAATTGGTTGGTATTTCCGTTGGATTGGAAAACGGCTGCAAATTACAAGGAAATATATTTACCTGCATCAGCAATTGTGTTTTTATCTACTGTGGTAAGCACCGGAATCCGCCCCAAATGGTTTATCTGCGTGTAGGTGGTAATGTACTCTTCGGTCGAGGTATTCTCATCACCATTAAATATAATACCCTTAACAGGGATGCCGCGCTGTTTTAAAGCTTCGATAGATAGGATTGTATGATTTATGCTGCCCAGGTAGTTTTGCGATACCAATATCACTTCGGCATTTAATTGTTTGATCAGGTCAATAACCAGGAAATGGTTATTTAATGGTACCATCAGGCCGCCTGCGCCTTCTATCAGCAACCGGTTGTCGGTTTTTGGGGCGATGATGGTTTTTTCGTCTATCCCGATCCCGTCAATCGCCGCGGATTTGTGGGGCGAGTAGGGTTGGGTCAAGCGATAAGTTTCGGGATGAAATACTGAAACTTCATTTGATACCAGCCGCTGCACCTTTATCGTGTCGGAGTTATCCAATTCGCCGGATTGCACAGGCTTCCAGTAATCGCATTTTAGCTTTTCCACCAATATGGCCGAGATCAGCGTTTTACCAATATCGGTTCCTATACCGGTTACAAATAAAGGTTTATACATGGGTGATGTTATTGATGGTTGATGTAAGCAAGTCAATTTCTTCGGCAGTGTTGTAGGAGTGGATGCAGATCCTGATGCGCTCGGTGCCTTGTGCTACGGTGGGGCTTAATATGGCACGTACGTCAAGTCCTGCGTTTTGCAGTTGCTGGGCTGCCTGTTTAGCCTTTTCGTTGCTGTTTAATAGTACGCACTGAATGGCGCTGTCGCTTTGCAGCAGGGGATGAGTATCGCTTTGTTTAATTCCCTGTTTAAAAAGGCTGATGTTAGTATGCAGTTGCCCGATCTCTGCCGATGATTTTTGCAGCAGGCCATAAGCCATTTTTACCGCCGCCAGCTGATGAAACGGCGCCGCTGTGGTGTAAATAAACGACCGCGCGAAATTGATGAGGTATTCGCGCAGCAAATTACTGCCCAGTATAATAGCCCCATGGCAGCCCAGCGCCTTGCCAAAGGTTATTATACGGGCAAAAACCTGATCCTGTAAATTCAGGTCGCTTATCATTCCGGCAGGGTACAGGCCGACCGCATGCGCTTCGTCGACAATTAAATGCGCGCCATATTGTTGGGTTAGCTTCAGGATGTCAGCAACAGGCGGGGTGTCGCCATCCATGGAGTAAACGCTTTCTATCGCCACATAGCAAATGCCCTTAGCAGCCTTTAACTTGCCCTCCAGGCTCTCCGGATCGTTGTGGCGGAAGGTATAGCGGTTGGCATAGCTCAAGCGCGCACCGTCGATAACAGAGGCATGTACCAGCTCGTCGCATATAACGGTATCACCTTTTTGTGGTAACGACGAGAACAGCCCCACATTGGCATCATACCCCGAGTTGAACAACAAACCAGCATCAGCCTGATGGTAGGCGGCGATAGCTTTTTCCAGCTTTTCGGCATAAGACAAATTACCGGAGATCAGTCGTGAGCCTGTGGCGCCATTCAAACTTAGCGGGTGGTTATCAGTTTCGTGCTGTATACTGGCTTTTAAAACAGGGGAGCGGGCAAAGCCCAGGTAATCGTTAGTGCAAAAATCTCCAAGGGTACCTTCGGGCCGCAGGGTGCGGTAGTTGCCCAGTAATTTGCGCTCATCAAGTTTGGTTTGGATATATTTTTCTGATGATGCCACGCCATTAATTTTCTGCTAAAATAAAAAAAGCGGCTTATAGCCGCTCCTTTTATTATTAATAATGTTTTTACTTAACGGCCGCCGCCACCGTTTTGGCGTTGGGCGCGTCTTTCGTCCATCTCTTTCTGCCATGCAGCAGCCTGGTCTGCAGTTAATACAGCCTTAACTTTATCCATAGTGGCCTGCATCATCGGGCGCATTTGTGTCCTTATGTCGCCACCTGCATTACGCAGGCTATCCATCGATTTCACCTGCGCATCGTAGATCACCGTAATTTTTGCTGCCTGGTCGTCGGTAAGCTTAAGGGTTTCCTTCATAGCTTTAACCCTGTCGGCGGTCGTCATTCTTGGGCGGCCCTGGGCAAAGCTAACTGCTGATATTCCGAAAAGGAACAGGCAGATCATCATAATCTTTTTCATACTCTAATTTTTTTAGTTTTAATTTAATTGATGTTATGATAAAGATAACGGTGAATAGTTTAACCTGTTACTGTGTAACTTAATTGTTGCCGTAGTTAATTTACGTCCTTATTATTCAAATTAGCTATCGAGCGCTGCATCTGGGCCATCATACTGGTCAGGCTTTCCATAGTAGGCTCGGGTGTTGGCATGGGCATATGGGTAGAGATATAAGCCTTGGCCTTCCAAACTTCCAGTACATCCTCGGCACTTATTTCGTATGGCTCGTACACCGGGTTGTCTGATATCAGTTTAAGGTTGCGGCCTTCTTTATATTTATTGCCGGCGCGTTTGTAAACCACGCCATCGTTTTTGGAGATGATCACATAGGTTTCGCCAATTTTTACATCGGCCCAGTTCTCCTGGTACTCGCCTATAATGATAGTGCCTGATTGCAGCGGCAGCATCGAATCGCCTTTGATCTCGAACCCGCGGTAGGTACCCTGCTTAAACATGGGCAGGTATAATTTTGGCAATTGCGATACATATTCGGGGTCGGCGTAGCCGTTTAAATAGCCGGCGCTGGCCTTTAAAGGCACCATCTCAATATTTTCGTTATCTTCCTTATCTACCGAAATACTTAGTATCCTGAGGTTTGCCGGGTTACCTTTTGGCTTTGGGGCCCACTTCTCGTCGATGGTTTCGTTGATAAAATCATCAATTGATACATCAAAGAAGATTGCTAATTGTTTTAGTAGTTCATACTTTGGCTCGGCACGTTCTTCTTCGTATGCACCTACTAATGAGCGTTTTATACCTACCTGATCAGCGAATTGCTGTTGGGTTAATCCCTTCTTTTTCCTAAGGAACTTAATATTTTGTGAAATTTTTGCCATAAAAATTTGGAATTGCTAAAATAGTTAGTATTTTTATGCTCATAAAATTAGTAATTATTTTTTAATCAGCAAATTTTTTTATCAAATGAAGAGGTTCGTTTATATCATCACAGACAGGAACAGGAAAAATTTACATGTTGGCATGTGCACCGACTTACTTAAAACCTTAAAGTTTTATGGCGAGATGCCTACCTTATTTTTCGACAGTGCGCAGCAATTGAACCGGCTGGTTTATTTTGAAGAAATAAACACCGAAGAGCAGGCGATGGAGCGCTTTAAAATGGTGAGCACTTTTACCCGCCCGCAAAAAGAGAAAATGATACGCCCCGTAAACCCCGATTGGGTTGACCTTACCGCAGGTTTAAAATACGAAAGTGGTGTAAGGGTAAGGCCCGCCATTTACGGCAGGCCATCTATACAAGCGGTGCGCAGGGCGGTTGCCGTTTAATAGTAATTACTGTTTAACAAATATTAAGGCGCCCGAGTTCATGCAATATCTTTTGCCGCCGCGGTCTTTTGGTCCGTCGTCGAAAACATGGCCCAGGTGCAATCCTGTACTTTTTTCAACAACCTCATCGCGGCTCATGCCAAAGCTGCTATCGTGCACAACTTCAACTTTGTTGGGGTCAACCGCTTTTACAAAACTTGGCCAGCCGGTGCCGCTGTCAAATTTATCGGCCGAGCTAAATAATACTTCGCCTGTAGCGGCGCTTAAATAAACACCTTTCTGGTGATTATCGTGATAAGCATTGTTAAAAGGCGGTTCGGTGCCCCGGTTCACCATAATTTCGTATTGGTTAGGCGTAAGCTTTTTCTTCCACTCCGCAGCGGTTTTGCCTAATCTTCTTTTTTCTTGGGTAGTTTTATTTTGCCCGTTGCTGTTATCGCAGCCAAAGGCCGTAATAACGCCAATTATCAGTATTGCTAAAATTGACTTTCTCATAATAATACAATTTACGAATACCGTGTCGGTTTAGATGTCATTGCTACGTCTGATTTTGAGGGGTAAAGAGTAATCTTAGGCGACAAAAAAAGAACGAGCACATATTGCACGCGCTAAATCTGAAATCGTAAATCTAAAATCAGCAATCAACCTACCATCCCGGTGCAAACGTTAACCCAAACACGGGTTTCTTCACATCCGACCGGTTGAACGGTATGGCGTAATAGGGTTCCAGTATAAAAGCGCCAAAAACATTTACCCTTAACGATATACCCGCGCTAAGTGCAGGTACACGGCTATATACGGGTACGCTAAAAGGGGCGCCGGTAGATGGGTCTACAACGGTTCTGGAGCCTACCACATCGGGGTTAGATTTAAATTGCACCTGGTCGCCTTTGTTCCAGGCCAAACCCGCGTCAAAAAATACGTTCAGATCGGTAAACAAAAATTTCGATTTTATTACAGCTAATTTCTCGGGGCCTGTAAAAGGCAGGCGTATCTCAAAGTTTGCTACCGCTATACGGCTCCCCGAAAGCTGATCGATAGTGAAATTGTTTGTAGTTGCCTTTTGCGCATTATAAAAAGTTTGCGCCTCATACCCGCGTATTAAAAACGGGTAGCCTACATATAGCGGGTAAAGGGCGCTTGCATCACCGCCCAGGCGGCCATAGCCGTAAAGCCTTGCTGCAAATGTAACCGGGGCGGTACGTACATATTTCCGCAGATCAATTGTAGGTGCAAAAAAGTGATAAGTGCCAAAATTATATTCAGCTTCGATGCGGAAACGATGCCCGTTAAGCGGCGCGGCGATGCCGAAGTACGAATCGTCGCCAACCAAAGCGGTGCTTAGGCCGTATATGGCAAAAGGTTTCAGGTCCTGCCCGTATTCGGTGCGGAATTGTTCGCGCGAGATCTTATGCTTTTTAAAATCGATGGCATTGCCTATTACAGTTTGCTCGTTACCTTCTCCATCCTGTATAATGCCATAATTATAATAAGTGCTGTACCTGTCGACCCGGTAAGAGTAACGCGAGGCGGATGTACCCACCTCTGCCCGTAACGATCTTGATAGCGGGTAGGATGCAAAAACCTGCAGCTGATCTTCAAACGTGCGGATGATATCCGTTTTTTCTTCAAAAACAGGCACCTGCTGGCCGTTGAAATCTAAAGTAGTAAAGCCGTAGCCATAGGTACCCGATTGATAAGGGATATGCGAGATGCCCAAACCAAAGTTCCAGCGCCCCTGCTGGTTTATGTAAACTACCTGCCCGCCAAAATCATATATCTCGCCGTTTACCGCCAAACCCGCGTAGATCTGGTTACGGCCCAAAATATCGCTGAAAACCCCCTGCACACCGCTTGATAAACCTGTACCGTACGAGCCTACCGAAGCGCCGATGCCGTTGCTTGCCAGGTAATCTAACTTAAATTTCGGTTTGTAAGGGATGGCGCGGATAGAATCGAGCGGTATTTTGCTATAGGCCAGGTAATTGTTAAGGTTACTGTTGATGAGGTCGACACCCACGGCCCGCAACGGCGGCAGCATGGCGGCTGTAAAGTTTGTGCTGCCTGCATCAACCACTACCGGTTTAAAATCAGATACTTTGGCGTTATAAATAGCATATTTTTGGGCGCGGTAGTAGGAGTAAACCACATCATTATTAGCCGAAAGGCTTAGCGCGGGCGAATACTCGGTAATGCCGCAGATGCCGGTGAAAAGGTCGGTCATTTGCTCTACCTTGCCGCCTGCCAGGGTGTAGCGGTATAAGTTCCTGAACCCATCTTTGTTAGACAGGAAGTAAACCTGCGTACCATCTGACGAGTATTGCGGGTTAAGGTTATTGGCCCCGTCGAACACCTTAATATCGGTTACCTTGCCGGTTGCTATCTCCAGCTCGGCTAAGTTGAAGGTAATATCCTGCGAAAGTTTTGTATCGTAAGTGGCCCTGTCGCTCGAAAAAATAACACGCTTGCCATCCCTCGAAAAATTGGGCTGATAGTCGGAAAATTTATCGTTGGTAAGCTGGGTTACCTTTTTTGAATCGAAACTGTACATGTACAGGTCGCTCTGCCCTTCGGATAAGCCCTGGAAAACAACATTCTTCCCATCCGGCGACCACGAGAGGTTACTAAACTGCTCGGCTTTCTCCATAGATACATCGTTTACAATGCGGCCATCGGGTACATCAACAACCAGCATACGGTTGCGCCCCTTGCTGAACACGCTGAACGCGAATCTCTTGCTGTCCGGCGACCACGTGCCCGCCGACTCGATAAAGTTAAACTCATCGATATGGGTATTGGATACCTTACTGGTGAGCCGCTTGATCACCCGGCCCGTTTTTGCATCGGCCAGGTAAAGGTCTATACTGAAAAGGCTTTTGGACGAAAGAAAGGCCAGGTACTTGCCATCGGGACTAACCGACGGGGCAACAGTAAGGTCGCCGCCGGCCCTGACATCAACAACACGGGTGCCCACAGGCGTTTGTACGGTATCTTTTAAAAATGGCTTGTAAGTGTTTTCGATAGAGTTTTGCCACAAGCGCGACAGGGTTTTATCATCGTACCCAAACGTACGGCGTATGCCATACTCCAAACCAAAACGCGCGGTGTTTTTAAAGAAAGGCACAATAATGGTATCGCCATAGGTTGACCCTAAGAACGACCAGAATGCCTCGCCGTAACGGTAGGGGAAATATTTATTGCTTTGGGTAAGGTCGCGTACGGTAGGTATATCGTGGTTTAAATACGCGTCGCGCATCCACATGGCCGTGTAGGCATCTTTTTTACCTAACGACAGGTATTCGGCCATACCCTCAATCATCCACAACGGCAGGTTGCCAATGTTCTCAAAATTCGACGAATCGCTGCCAAGTAAAGTATGATATTGAAAAGCGTGAACCAACTCGTGCCCCAAAACGTGGCGGGTAGTTTGGTTGGTTTCCATAATGGGCATCACCACGCGGTTCTTTAAACCTTCGGTAATACCGCCTGTACCTACGCTGATTTCGCCATCAATAGCGGTGGTTTGCTGAAAATCGGGGTGGTTGGCGTATAATATAATAGGGTTGGGCCTGTTAAACGTATCGCGGAACACCTGCTGGTGCAGCGTGTACCAAAGCTCGCTTTCCTGGGCAAAGCGTTTTATCAGGCTATCATTCTTCAGGTAATAATAGATCTCGAAGTGCGGGGTTTTGTAAACCTTAAATTTGAGGTTTTTATACCGCACTTTATTTTGGCCAAAGTATTGGGCGCTGGCCTGCTGGTTAAACAGCAAAGCCGCCACAAGGCATAATAATATAAAAGGATACTTTATGGATAAATTAAAGGGGAACCGTTTATTCATATATAGCGTATTATACAATGCTAATTTATATTAAATACGTGCCCCAAGCAAGCCTGGTTGCTTAAATTATTTTGTAGCCGGCGGGGTACCCTCGGGGTTCTCGGCCGGTGCCGGCACAGTTACGGGTGTGCCGGTAGTATCCATTGGCATTTCCATCAGGCTATCAGTAGATGTGGTATCCTCGCGTATAACCGGCGACGGGCACATGTATTCCTTTGTTATCTTCACCCAGGGCTTAGGGAAGGGCCCATAAGTATAGCCCGAATTGGGATCGGCGTAAACTTTTTCCATAAAGGTGCCAAAAATAGGCAAGGCGGTGTGCGAGCCTTCACCCGTTTCTGACGAGGTGAAGTGGACGCTGCGGTCGTCGGCGCCAACCCAAATGCCCGTTACCAGGTCCTTGGTGATGCCCATATACCAGCCGTCCACATAATCGCTTGATGTACCGGTTTTACCGCCTATCTGGTTGTTCTTTTTCCAAAGGCTTGGATATTCCCACAAGGCCTGCGAGGTGCCGCCCGGTTCTTCCATACCGCCGCGGAACATATACAGCATCAGCCACGCGGTTTCTTCGCTTAAAACGCGTTCGGCCTTTAGCGTAAATTCCTGTATAACATCACCTTTTTGGTCGGTTATTTTGGTTACCAGCAGCGGGTCAACCTTTTCGCCTTTGTTCAGGAAGGTGCTGTAAGCCCGCACCATTTCAAAAACCGATACATCGTTTGAGCCTAATGAAACCGACGGTACCGATTTTAGCGGACTTTCGATGCCGATTTTGTGCGCGTACTCTACAATTTTATCCCAGCCTACATGCTCGGTTACCTGCGCGGTTATCGAGTTTACCGATTTACCCATCGCCCAGCGTAACGACATTTCGCGGTACGAGAAATGGAAATCGGCATTGTTTGGCTGCCATACATCGTCCTTGCCATTATCTTTAAATTTAATGGTAACAGGCTTATCGGTAAATTTATCGCAAGGGGTGAAGCCGTTATCAAGCGCGGTAACATAGGCAAAAGGCTTAAATGTAGAACCTGCCTGGCGTTTGGCCTGGTTTACATGGTCGTAATTAAAATATTTATGATCGATACCGCCAACCCAAACTTTTATTTTCCCGGTTGATGGCTCCATGGTCATCATACCGGTGTTCAGGATCCTGGTATAGTACTTAATCGAATCGACGCTGGAGAAGGTAGTATCCTTGTCGCCATTCCAGGTAAACACGCTCATGCGTTTCTTTTTCTCAAAGTAGTTGTTTATCTGGGTGGTATCGCCCTTATATTTTTTGCTCAGCAGTTTATATATCGGCAGCCTTTGCTCGGCTTTAAGTAAAAAATCTTTTATCTCAACGCCTTTACTGTCCCTCCATGGGTTTTTGTTGCCCCACAGGTTGTTAAAGCGCTTTTGCAGCATTTTCATTTTTTGCGCAACCGCTTCTTCGGCGTATTGCTGTAGTTTTGAGTCGATAGTGGTGTAGATCTTTAAACCGTCTTCGTACAGGTCGTAATCGTTTTGTTTGCACCATTTATCCAGCCATTTTTCAACCGCGCGGCGTATGTATGAATCTTCCTGCCCGGTGTTATCGCGGTAATTAAGGTTAAGGTTTAAAGGCAGGGCGGCGTTAGCGGCGTATTCCGGTTTTTTAAGGTAACCGTATTTTTCCATCTGGCTTAACACCACGTTACGTCGCTCAAGTGATCTTTCGGGGTTGGTTTTTGGGTTGTAGGTTGATGTAGCCTTTAGCATTCCAATTAAGGTTGCAGCTTCGGCAGGGTTTACCGCATTTGGCGATTTATTGAAATATTTTAACGTAGCCGTTTTAATACCGAATGAGTTATTACCAAACGGAACGGTATTTAAATACATGGTAAGTATTTGCTGCTTATTATATTGGTGCTCAATTTTATAAGCAGTTATCCATTCCTTACACTTAAAAACCACGGTACGTAAAAGCGGTATATGCCTGATAAGCCCCTGCGATTTACGCTTGCGGGTATTGAACAGGTTTTTTGCAAGTTGCTGGGTAATGGTGCTGCCGCCGCGGCGGTCGCCTTTTGCGGTGGAAACCAGGCTGCCCATAAAGCCCAGGAAATCCACCCCGCCATGTTTGTAAAAGCGCACATCTTCGGTAGCTACCAAGGCGTTTATCAGGTTAGGGGATATGCTTTTAAAATCGACGGGAGAGCGGTTCTCTTTATAAAACCTGCCGATAAGCTTACCATCGGCGGTATAAACTTCTGATGCGACCGACATGGTAGGTGTTTTAATATCCTCCATATCAGGCGAGTACCCAAAAAGCCACAGAAAGTTTATTTCGATGGCGCAGAAAAAGACAATAATGAAATATATAAATACAGTAAAGTAGCGTAGATACCGGTTCTTTATCTCTCTGAACATTGGGTAAAGATGTAAAATTAAGCGCCCAAATCATAACGGGCAATCGACAAAAATTAACAACGCAATTTTAACAAGTAAATTTTAAGATAAGTAGTTTGCGTGGAGAAATATTTTGAAAGCGGGCGTAATCCAAATTTCTAATTTAATTGGTGGAGGTAAGGTCGTATAAGTCACCCTCATCCCGTTTGCACTTAATAAAAATATGTTTAGGTAGGCCTCCGGTTAAGGTGATTGCGGTGGAGGTGTACTTATCGCAATTAGGGTTATCGTCATTGTGAAATAATAGGTTACCATTTGTAAGTTTATCAGGTAGGTCGTATACGGAACCAACATTGTATTCGCCAATGTATCTGTTGCTTGCCGAATAGATCAGTATGCGCGAAGTTGCCCTGTGGGATAAGCCCCAGTACCAAATTGAAGTTAATAATTTATAGGTTTTTCCTTTCGTGGTAGTTACTGATCCTAAATATTTTAAATGTGTTTCCGTATTACCGTCTGTTGTCCATTTTCCAAAAACAAAAGTGTGGCCAACGATGCCTTTTTTTAACACGGAAAGCCTTATTTTATTGTCATTTACTTGAGCAGCAGCAGAAAGGCAAAATAAAAAAATGCAACTTACTTGGAATAGGAATGATTTCATGTTTATCACGGTCTACAAAGTTAAACTACCGAGGTAGCAGCTACCATAAACCGTTCTTCGGTATGCAGCGATAATACATTTATCTCATCGCCAACATTTAAAACGCCGTTGCTGTTAAACGCCAGGTTTTGGCCAAACAGGATCTTACTGCCCTTACGGCGATAACGGGCGAGGGTTTTAAGTGGCTCCTTACTTTTTGCAGTAGTTTCCTGGTCAATAGTGGTCATCACACAGCGGGCGCAAAGCTTTACACCATACATATCAACACCATTTATTTGGATGTGGTCCATTAAGTCTTCGCTATAAGGCTCGCCGCCTTCAAACACAATATTGGGCCTGAAACGGTTCATGGGCAGCTTTTCTGCCAGCCTGTTGTTCAAATCATCCAGCGATGCCTGGCCAATGATGAGGGCGGGATAGGCATCGGCAAAAGAAGCTATATGGCCGGGTACAGTGTATCTTGGGTCGGTAGGGCGATGGGTTTCATCGGGCATGTAAACCAGCCGGGTAGGTGCCCCTAATTTAGCCGTGAACCAGGCATCCGCCTCGTCGCTCACCAATTGGGCGGTGCAGGTATCGTCCCAGATAATTACATCCAGCAGATCGGTTTTTAAAGGTTTAAACGGGATAAGCAGGGAGGAGCCATCCACCGTGTAAGTAACCTTCAAAGCGTCGCTCAATAAGTCCATTTTAAGTAATGCCATTTGCGCATGTTCGCGTTGCGACAGGAAACGGTTGCTGCTATCTGTCAGCATCCAGCGGCGGTCGTGTTGCAGGCCGCGGTCAGTTAGCTGTGCGGTAGTAAGCGAAATTCCGCCAAGGGATTTTATGGGATAAATGTTTAGCTGGCTGATACGAAGCATACACAAAAGTAATGCATTGCAATATTATTTTCCGTCGAATTATAATTGTTTACAATACAATTGATTTATTGGCTATTAATTAATAGTATTGTTAAACCAATTACCATTACCGGTGCCCCTAAACCGGTTTAAACCTTTAAATTATGTCAGTAAACGCACCCAACATTAATGGCAAGGCTACGGCCAATAACACGTACGATGCAATTGTAATAGGATCGGGCATTAGCGGCGGATGGGCTGCAAAAGAGCTTACCGAACGCGGCTTAAAAACCATAATGCTGGAGCGCGGCCCCAATTACGAACATATAAAGGATTATAAAACAGCACAATACAACCCCTGGGATTTCGAGCATCGTGGTAATGCAACACAAGCTCAGCGTAAACAGCGCCCGGTAATATCACGCAACTGGGGTGCACAGGAGGCGATAATGGATGCCTGGGTAAACGAGCAGGAAGCCCCTTACGCCGAGGTGAAGCCCTTTAACTGGTGGCGGTCGTACCGTTTGGGCGGGCGCTCTATTCTGTGGGGCCGCCAAAGCTACCGCTGGAGCGACCTTGATTTTGATGCTAACGCGAAGGATGGCTGGGCAATTGACTGGCCTATCCGCTATAAAGATATTGCACCCTGGTATGACCATGCCGAGAAATTTGCCGGTATAAGCGGCTCTATCGAGGGCATCCCCAACCTGCCCGACGGCCAGTTTTTACCGCCGATGGATCTCAACTGGGTAGAGCGCGATGTGGCAGCAAGCATAAAAAAACAATTTGGCCGGCACATGATCATTGGCAGGGTGGCTAATTTAACTAAGGCTATACCATACCGCACAGGCTGCCAGTTCCGTAACCGGTGCTGGGAGGGCTGCCCTTTCGGGGGATATTTCAGTACGCAATCGTCAACACTTCCCGCTGCGTTAAAGACTGGGAATTTAACCGTGAGGCCGCAATCTATCGTTACCAAAATACTCTACGATAAAGACAGCAAAAAGGCAAAAGGGGTGGAGGTACTGGACGCCGAAACCAACAAAACCTATGAGTTTTACGCGAAGATCGTGTTTGTGAACGCTTCCGCTTTGAACAGCGCCTGGGTGCTGATGAACTCGGCGACCGATATATGGGAGGGCGGCCTTGGCAGCAGCAGCGGCGAACTTGGGCATAACATTATGGACCACCACTACAACCTGGGTGCCAGCGGCGATGTAGAAGGGTACGATGATAAATACTATTACGGCCGCAGGCCAAACGGCCCATACGTAGTAAGGTTTGCCAATGTTGGCGATGATAAGCGTGATTATCTGCGCGGCTTTGGCTACCAGGGCGGTGCAAGCCGTAATGGCTGGAGCCGCGAGATAGCTGAGATGAACATTGGCGGAGCGTACAAGGATGAGCTATCTGAACCGGGAGGCTGGCGCATAGGCATCGGCGGTTTTGGGGAATTGCTGCCTTATCACGAAAATAAAATTACCCTGCACCCAACCCGCAAGGACAAGTGGGGGCTGCCTATACTTAATATGGATGCCGAAATAAAGGATAACGAGAAGAAAATGCGCATCGATATTGTGAAAGAGGCCAAAGCCATGCTGGAAGCCGCCGGCGTTAAAAATGTGGAAACCCACGATAGCGGCCACAATATTGGTGATGGCATCCACGAAATGGGTACGGCACGTATGGGCCGCGACCCCAAAACATCGGTACTTAATGGCAACAACCAGGTGTGGGACGCCAAAAACGTATTTGTTACCGATGGCGCCTGCATGACCTCGTCGGCATGCCAGAACCCTTCGTTAACCTATATGGCCTTGACTGCAAGGGCTGCAAACTTTGCGGCAGATGAGTTGAAGAAGCGGAATTTGTAGAGATTAGAGAGAGATTATGTTAAACAGAATATTCTGCCCATTCTTAAATTAATAAATTCAGGTTCACACATCATGAAAATAAAAAACACATTGATCATCGCGCTGGCGCTTTGTTTTATAACGGCTATTAGCTTTGCTAAACCACGCCCTAAAGTGCTTATTTTTTGTAAAACGGCGGGCTTTCATCACGAATCTATCGCGGTGGGGATCCCGGCAATTATTAAACTGGGTAAACAGAATAATTTTGATGTGGATACCACCACCAATTCGGCCAAATTTACGGCTGCTAATTTAAAACAGTATGCCGCGGTTATATTCCTGAGCACTACCGGCGATGTGCTGAATAATGAGCAGCAGGCCGCGTTTGAGCAGTATATCCGTGCCGGTCACGGTTTTGTTGGGGTGCATGCCGCCACCGATACCGAGTACGACTGGCCCTGGTACGGTAACCTGGTAGGCGCTTATTTTAAAAGCCACCCCTCCAAACAACAGGAAGCAAACCTGGAGGTGGTAGACAGAGGTTTCCCGGCTACCAACCACCTGCCCGCAACCTGGCGCCGGCTGGATGAATGGTATAACTACAAATGGATGGCCGGCGACCTGCAGGTGCTGATCAAAATAGATGAAAAAAGCTACACCGGCGGCGAAAACGGCGATAACCACCCTATGAGCTGGTACCATAACTACGATGGCGGCCGTTCTTTCTATACCGCCCTCGGCCACACCGATGCCTCATACGCCGATCCGCTTTATTTGAAGCATTTATTGGGTGGGATAAAGTATGCGATAGGGAAGAAGTAAGGACGTTATTCTCAGCCGCATTACCTTAATGCGATGTCGTTTCGAACGAGTTACGAGGAGAAACTATCTCTTGAGCGATAGCGAAAAATCTTATACGGGCAGTAAGTAAACTACAGGCTTATGCTTTATGAAAGTTAGCCCACTCAATTGCCGCGGAGGGCTGTTACTTTGTCTTGATACAAAGTAACCAAAAATCAAGTCAGCAAAAAGGCTTCTTTGCCGCACATGGCCTTTGCCCCGCAAACCAGCCAGAACCACGGGCTGGAATCTTTTTGCCCCACTGCGTTCCACATTTCCCGCGCTCCTGCAAAAATTTCCTATGCCCCTGCCACGCGCAACCCACCATTGTTCTGCCCGCTTTCGCCCGAAGCCGTTTTGCTGACAGGCTGGAAAAATCAAATCCTCTAATCAGGTAAATCATGGTTCAGAAATAACCGATGGCATACACGCCACAGGCGTGCTCCAATGTTGGATAAGGGGGCCTGACGAACGGAACATAACCCCAAAATGCAGCATTGGCCTGTTCGGTGGCACAGCACCTGCTTTAGCACTAACTTTCACAGAGCAGGGCGCAGCTGCGACTTTTCTTTGGTTACTTTCTTTTGAGAGAAAAGAAAGTAACATCCACTGACGCTCATATGATCACTGCCATTCCTAACGAAGAACTAACTACCAAACCTAACTATCAACCCTAACAAAGCATAAATTGGCTACATGCCTATCGAAGGTTGCTGTCACCCGCAATAACGCGCGAAGAAGAAAGACATCCCGGTTACAAAAAAGCCCGCTACCGTAAAACGGAGCGGGCCTTAATATAATCAGATCAGTTATTATCAATCGAAACCACCGTGGCGGTTTGCTTTTACCTGCTCGGGCCAGGTGCCGGGTTTGCCGGTACGGGTGTTAACAGGCAATTCTGCTTTATCGCGCGGCATTTTGGCCGGGTCTTCGCTGGCCATGTAAACCAATATGGCGGTTAATATAGCGTTGCTGCGTACATCGTCAAAAACAATTTTGTCGTAGGTATCGCGGTTGGTGTGCCAGGTGTAATTACCGTACGACCAGCTGTTAGACCCTAACGAAAAGCCCGGCGCGCCAACTGCCACAAACGATGCGAAATCTGAGCCGCCGCCACCGGGTGAGCCGGGGAAGCTGGTTTTTATCTGGTGACGGATGGTATCGGGCACAGCCTCCAGCCAGCGGCTGATAAAATCGCCTGCTTTGGCAAAACCTTGTCCGCCAATGTTAACCACGCGGCCTGTGCCGTTATCCTGGTTAAACAAAGCCTGCAGGTTGGCCACAATTTCGGGGTGGTCTTCCACAAAAGCCCGCGAGCCATTAAGGCCCTGCTCTTCGCTATCCCAGTGCCCTACCAATATGGTGCGTTTTGGGTGCGGATAAGCTTTTTTAAGGATGCGCATGGCCTCCATCATAGTTAGGGTACCGGTACCGTTATCGGTAGCGCCTGTACCGCCATCCCACGAATCGAAGTGGGCAGACAGCATCACGTATTCATTTGGTTTTTCGGTACCCTTTATTTCGCCGATTATGTTAAAGGTTGGCACCGGGCCGCGTTCTTTTGATTCGGTTTGGATAGTAATGCGTGGTTTTTCGCCGTTTTCGGTAAGGCGGTAAAGCAATCCGTAATCTTCCAGCGCTATATCAACCGTAGGGATGGTTTTGGTGTAGGCGCCAAATATTTTGTCAACACCAAAGCCTGCGCTCCAGTAATTGCCAATAATACCGGCTGCACCCGCTTTTTCAAGCGCTACGGGTAATGTTTTGTTATTAAAACCCGTATTGGATATGCGTTTACGCCATGCAGCGGTTTGGGCAGTACGCGCTTCCTTCATCTTATCTATCGATCCGCTCAGCCCAAACTCCTTCCAGTTATCATCGGGCCGGCCGGTTGGCTGGTTCATAGATATCATTACAAATTTGCCCTTAACACTTGGCAGCCATTTTTCAAAAGCAACAGAATCGGCCACATCAGGCAAAATAATGGTTTCGGCGGTTACTGCCTTTTTCATGCCGGGGCTCCATGCCAGCTGAGTGCCTTCAATACTGTGGATACGGGGGTAAACCATATCAATATGCGATGTGCCGCGTTCCCATCCGCGCCAGTCGCCCCATTTTTCCTGCCGTGCGGTAATGCCCCAGCCTTTGTATTTATCAAGCGCCCATTTACCGGCCTGGTCAAATTGTGGCGTGCCTACCAGGCGCGGGCCAATACCGTCGAGCAGTTCGTGGGCCAGTTTTTCGAGCTGGGAGTTTTCGGTCCCTTCTTTTACAATGTTATCTACCACCGCGTTTTTGGTTTGCGCGAAGGCTGTACTACCGGTAAATAATGCCGATGCAATGAGTAATCTGGTAAAGTTTTTCATATCAGTTTGATATAGGGCTTGGTTAATATAGCGAATGTATAAAATGCCGGGCTTAAAACATATTTATAGATGACAGGCTGGTGTAACATTCCTGTTGTACTTACAATGTTTTAGTATTTTGATAACAATAACCCGGTGTATAAAAAATCTAAATTTAAAACTAATTGGCCTGATTAATGCTTGATACAATGTACTTAATATCAAAATATAAAATGGCACAATTAGATGTTCAACCCAAACGCAGGCGCTCGATATGGATGTGGCTTATATTTTTTGTTCTGGCTATAGGCGTAGCGGTTTTATTATACCGTGGCTGTAACAGGTCGGCCCCGCTAAAAGTTGCCACAACTGATACCACGGCAACAGATAGCACCAAGGTGGATACCAATGTAATTGTGACCACGCAACCCGACTGGAACGCAGTAGACTTTAGCATCCCCAAAGCATCGTACGATGAGGTTACCGATACGGCAATAATTGTACGGGGTAATGATAAATATACCATTTACAGCATGGGCGAAAATATCCTTTTCGCGGCCAATGAAAGCACCTTACAGCCATCGGCCGAAGCAAAGCTAAAACAGGTGGCAACATCTTTGGCCAAAAGGTATAAAACGGCGGCCATAGCTATTTATGGGCATACGGATTCTATTGGTTCGGCAGGTGATAATAGAGCGCTTGGAAAACAACGGGCCAATGCCGTTAAGGATTGGCTGCTTACCGAGGGTGGCCTGGACAACAGCAAGCTATCAGTACACTCTTTGGGCGAAAAACAGCCGGTAGCTACCAATGCAACGCAGAAAGGCCGCGCGCAAAACCGAAGCGTAGAGATAGTGGCTTTTACCGAAGGTGAAAAGAATAATTAAGATTCAATTTAAGATAATGGCTTCAGATAATAATACAGCAGATTATGATAACCTGCAGGAATTAAGCGAAAGTGATTTTGAGATCGTAGACGGGCAGCCCGAGATATTTGGCTGGGATGTGTGCGATATCCACAAGAACAAAGTAGGCGAGGTATACGAACTGCTATTTGATCCTAAAAGACGAAAGGTGCGCTATATTATAGTAGATATGGAAAGCAACGACGTTGACCTGGAAGAGGGGCGCGTGTTAGTGCCAATAGAAATAGCCGAATTTGACCTGGACAAGGATACCGTAAAATTACCCGGCGTAAGCGTTACCAATTTACTTGCCTTGCCGCTCTACGAAAAAGGCCGTGTCATTAATGAAGATACCGACGATGAGATCCGCATTGCGCTTGCAAAGGCCGAAAAAGACGCGCCTATCCCGCCGGGTTCACTAAATGTGGGGCAAACAAAATTTTATCTCAAAAATGAGGGTTTTATAGCGGGCGATGATAATGCTTAGCTAAGATCAAACCCTGTCATCCCGGTCCGTTGATTAACAGACCGGCATCTCTCAATTATACTGATCTTATTGCTGAGAGATCCCGAAATAATTTTCAGGGTAGACATTGGTTCTATGTTTACAAAAGCTCATTACTGCCTTATGTTTTTCGCCTGTTCTGTTGTAATTATGGTAGCAAATTCGTCCTTCAAGGTTGCTAACGATACGGCATGTATAGTATCTGCACTAAAATGTTCCCCGTTTACACCACTCCTGGCAAAGCTCACCGTAGCATCGGCAATAACATAGGTATTGTAGCCTAAGTTGGCAGCCATCCGGGTGGTGGTAGAAACACAATGTTCTGTAATAAACCCCGCTATTATAACCGATTTTATACCCTGTTCATCTAAAAGTTGCTTTAAGTTAGTGCCGATAAATGCGCTGTTAACACTTTTGGGTATAATAGTTTCTCCACCAAAAGGCATTGCAGCGGCCATAAAAGCATTACCGGGACTGTTTGCCGATAGCAGCGAACCGGGCTGGGTGGAGTTGTGTTTTACGTGAAACAGCGGCAGTTTATTTTCGCGCCAATGTTTAAGTAAAGCGGAAATATTTTGCTCGGCGCCGGGGTTATTCCTGCTGCCGCCCCAATAGGCTAAATTGTTAAAAGCGGTTTGTACATCAATAAGTATAAGTGCCGGCGGGGTTTGTTTTGCGGGTGTGTTCATCATATTTATTTATGCAGCAAATATGATACTTAAGTGGGTGGGGCAAATAGTCCATTTTGTTTAATTGAGATAGGCCAGTTTTAAAGGGCTTGTTTAGTTTGCAGGGTGCTTGTTTACCTCAATATATTATCGGTAACCTTTGCTATATCAAGTGTTATTTTATTGATAAAGCCCAACTGCTCCTTCATCAAAAGGTCGTCGGCAGTTAAGGGTACCGCTACGGTTTCGGGCTTTGGCAAAGTATCTGTTTTTGGTGTTTCCGGCGGCATGGCAATGGTTTCGCCACTCAATTTTTTATCTGTTTCTTTCAAAACGGCGATACCTCGTTTTACCAATTTTAACATGTCCGGGTGAGGGGGGATCTGCCCTGATCTTATCAATGCCGAAGCTATATTGGCTGTATACGATGTTAAAATGTGATTAAGCACCACAAACTTATGGATATCTTTAATACTGCGCTGTTTGCTTTTTGGCTCGGATGTCATACGCTCGAAAGCCGCCGATAAGTTTGCCGAGTTTACATATACATCTTTACGGGCAAGCTTATACTCGGTTGTTTCAACCACTTTACCCGAAATGCTTTCAGATACCTTTCGCAGATAGTTGACATTGGCCGTTATAACAGACCGCAGCGTTTGGTTGATCTGCTCAAACTCCCATGTAGGGAACAAAACATAGCTGGCAATAAACGCGATCCCCGACCCAATAAGCGTGTCGATAATACGCTCCTGCGCAACGTTAATAAGCCCTAAGCCCAAAAACTTAAATAGTATCAACACATACGGCGTGGTAAAAATTACAGCAACAATGTAGTTTAAACGCAAAAAGCTGTACGTACCTATCATAAAAACAATGAGGATAATAAACTGCGCCGTTTTATCCGGGACAAAGTTCAGCACCAGGATACCAATGGCCCCGCCTGCAATGGTGCCTATCAAACGCTGGTAATTACGTTGTTTTGAAAGGCTGAACCCCGGCTTAAGTATTACAATAATGGTAAGCAGTACCCAATAGCTGTGGCCGCCAAGCGATACATTTTTGGCCGTAATAAAACCAACCAAACAAACAATTGCCACCCTTAAGGCGTGTTTAAACGCGCCCGAGTTTAGCGTAAAGTTATCCCAGAAAATATGCGGCGCGTAATCCTGGTGGGTTACAAATTTAGAATACTCTACATCTGTGGGGCTTTGCACCAAACCCTCTGATGCTTTGGAGTGATAATATTTATAAATATTGGAGATACTCTTGCTCAGGTCGCGCAGGTTTATCAATATCTTTTTCAGTACCAGGTTACTGGTTTCCTTATCATCGGTACCAACAGCATCAATTTTTAGCTTCAATTGTTCCAGCCGCAGTTCCAGGTTGCTTAGTTTTTCGGGCCTGTCGTTGGCCAGTATGGCGTAGCCGATGTTATCCAGGTCATCGGCAACATGATGCAAAAAACCGGCTATTTCGTTTAAAACCCCCGTTTTTTCAAACCTTACGCGGATAGATTCATAATCATAGTGGGTGGCCATTATCTGCTCAAACATATCCACCAGGTCGATGAAAGTTAGTATGATGATGCGGCTGGCCGGGGTAGATTCCTTCACCATTAAGCGGCTCTTAAATAGTATCTCGCGCACGGCGTCCTGGTGGTTGCTCACCTGTATCTGCTGCAATACCAGCTTGCGGTAATTAGCATCAATATCGGTGGTGTGAATATAAAAATCGGCCTTTATGCGCAAAAAACGGGCAATATCGGCAACGTTCTCGCCCAGTATCTGCTGCGCCGCGCGATAAGGCCTAAGCCCTACAAACACCAGGCTAAAAACCATATACCACAAGCCGCCGCCCACAAGCGTGGCACAAAAGGCAGGCAGTTGTGGCGGGGGCACTTCCTTATCCATCATCAGTATCATAATAAGCAAGGCCGATGTGCCTATTGATGCCGTCCTGTTGCCATAAACCGTAAACATCGAAAACAGGAAGGAAGCTAATGTGATTTCCAGGCCCAGGGTATAAACGTTAAGCCTTGCAAAGCCGGTAATAATAGCTACCGCCAGCATACATAAATTACCCGCTGCCATGGCATTACGTTTGTGCGATACCGGACCGGGGCCGTCAACTGTGCATATGCAGAGCGCGCCAAGCGACATGGTTAACCCCATGCTAAAATCGCCCAGTTGTATCATTACCAAGGTGGGTATCAAAATACCCGCAGACATGCGCAACCCGTCAGAAAAATACTGGCTGTAAAAAAAGCTTTTTATTTCTCTTTTATGGTTGTTCATCTACTTATTATTGGGCAGTTGTTTCAATAAGCGAAATTAAACAAATAAAATGTTTACTGTTTTGTAATAACAATTATTGCATTAAAATGTATAAACTGTTATTAATTTTTTATTTTTTTCCCTATTTTAATTTTAGATAGTTAAATTACGCCGTTAATACCCCTGTAAATTTTATAAACATCTTCAATTATGCCAGCTACCTTAAGGCTCAGTCAAAAAGAATCGATATTTAACCACGAAGTTGTAAAGCGCTTTGAGCTATACAACAGCTTGTTTCAAACATTGCCTTTTTACCAGGTTAAGGACACGGGTATATTGCTGCCGTTTTTCAGCTCGCATTGCGATAAGGGGACGGTAAGCCAGCTATCACCAACAGAAATTATAGAGTCGTTCTTTAAAAAATATGTGCCTGGTATCGATCAGCGCGAGCAGATAAACCGCTTATTCAGGTTTATACAATATATTGAGCGCCAGGTGGTTTTGTTTGATGCCATTGAAGATTCGTCGTTCAGCAAAATAGGCCGGGTTGATGATACGGGTACCCTGCAAAGTATGGTGCAGCAGGCATCGCAAAGCGAGCAGGCCAGGGCAAACATCAGCAAACAGCTTAAAGATTTTTCGTTAAGGCTGGTGCTTACCGCGCACCCTACGCAGTTTTACCCCGGTACGGTACTGGGTATTATGACAGACCTGATAGAGGCGCTTAAAACAAACGATATCCCGTCAATTGATGTTTTATTACAGCAATTGGGTAAAACGCCGTTCTTTAATAAAACTTCGCCAACACCGGTTGACGAAGCAGCCAGCCTGGTTTGGTTCCTGGAGAATATATTTTACCACGCTTTATCGGGTATCCAGTCAAAGCTGGAGGATGAGTTTGATATAGAGGGTAACCAGCAGGTACTTGAGCTTGGCTTTTGGCCCGGCGGCGACCGCGACGGTAACCCTAACGTAACTACCGAAACTACGCTGTCGGTATCGTCAATGTTAAGGCAGGTGATATACCGCTGTTATTACCGCGATTTCAGGAACCTGAAACGCCGTATCACTTTCCGTGGCTTTGCCGATAATATTAGCCAGCTGGAAAAACTGCTTTATACCAATGCCTTTGGCACACCCAACAACCCGAAAGACCTGCAACCCGAACTGCTGAAACTCCTGAAATCAATGCGGCAAACGCTGGTAACCGAGCACGACAGCCTGTTTTTAAATATAGTAGATAACCTGATCCAAAAGGTGCAGCTTTTCGGCTCGTACTTCGCAACGCTGGATATAAGGCAGGATAGCCGTGTGCTGCGCGATGTATTTAAATACACTACCGAAAAAGTTTATACCGGCGTGCCAAAAAATTATGCCGATATGGGCGAGGAAGCCAAAATCAAAAGCCTTCCGTTTAACCAGGCCGATTTTAAATGCCCCGCAAACGCCGAACCGCTGATCCGCGATACGCTGGATACCATCAGGCTGATGAAACAGATCCAGCATACCAATGGCGAAAAGGGGTGTCAGCGCTTTATCATCAGCAATTGCCAGGAAGCATCAGATATTTTACAGCTTATAGCATTGTTTTTGTGGAGTGGCTGGGAAAAAGATAAACTGAGCGTTGATTTTATGCCCTTGTTTGAAACCGTTAACGATCTGAAACAGGCCAGCGAAGTGATGGAGAAATTATACACACACCCGTTCTATAAATCGCACCTTAAAAAACGTGGTAACAGGCAAACTATTATGCTTGGCTTTAGCGACAGTACCAAGGATGGCGGCTACCTGATGGCCAACTGGAGCATATACAAAGCCAAGGTGGAGCTAACCGCCATGGCCCGTAAACATAACATAGACCTGGCCTTTTTTGACGGCCGCGGCGGCCCGCCGGCACGTGGCGGCGGTAAAACACACCGTTTTTACGCGTCGATGGGGAAAGAGATAGCAAACGACCATATTCAGCTGACCATACAGGGGCAAACCGTAAGTTCGCAATATGGGTCGGTAGAAACGGCGAGGTTCAATACCGGGCAATTGATCAATGCCGGTATCATCAGCGCCCTGCACCCCAACCATAACGACCTGCTGGATAACCGCCACAAGGCCCTGATAGCCGAAATGGCCGAAGAAAGCCACGGATTGTTCCTGGCCCTGCGCGAACACCCGCTGTTCATGGAATATTTGGAAAACTACAGTCCGCTGAAATTGCTGTCGCATATCAACATCAGCAGCAGGCCAACCAAACGTAATGCCGATGCCAAACTAAAGCTGGAGGATCTGCGCGCCATCAGTTTTGTAACCTCGTGGAGCCAGCTAAAACAAAACATACCGGGCTTTTACGGTGTGGGCACCGCTTTAAAAAAGATGAAAGATAACGGCAGCTGGGACGAAGTAAAAGAGCTTTACCAAAACTCGGGATTTTTTAAAACCATGCTGGATAACTGTATGATGTCGATGTCGAAATCTGATTTCAGGGTTACGGCTTATATGGAAAAGGATAAAAAGTTTGGCCCTTTCTGGAAAGGCCTGAAAGCCGAATACGAGCTTACCCTGAAGATGCTGCTGGAACTCACCGAAACGAAAGTGCTGATGGAAGAGTTCCCGGTCGACCGCCGTTCTATCGCCATCCGCGAAAAAATAGTGTTGCCGCTGGTTATTATTCAGCATTACGCCCTGCAGTGCCTTAAGCATACCAAAGACGAAGAACTGACCGGTATTTACAATAAGCTGGTGATACGTACCGTATACGGTATTGTAAACGCGGGACGGAATTTGGCGTAAAAGCCAATAACTCCCTCCCCACGGGAGGGCAGGGAGGGGTTAATGAATTTATAACACGCTAAACCCCTCCCTGCTACCACACATTCCATCGCACCCCTCCCAAGGGATGGAATTGAATTTGCTGCCGCGAGGCTGTGCCTCGTGGTATTGCATGGCTTCAGCTTTCAGCTAAAACATTCTCTAAATTTTACCAAAACGACAATTTGTAAACCAATTGTAAATTAAAATTCCGTTATTGTAAACAGGATAGGCTTAAACTTGTTAACTAAGTATTATAAGCTTAACATTTTACGATGAAAAGAACATTTGGTATAGCATTAACATTAATTGTACTTGTACTTACGCAAGCTTGTAATAACCGTAAAGCAAAAAATTATAACAAGATAAGCCAGGCAAACGAAGAGGGTATCTCTTTTGTACAAAGCGCGCTTGAATCCGGCGCAGCCGAAATAAAGGTGTCGCAACTGGCATTAACCAACTCTAAAAATGCCGAAGTACTGGAGTTTGCAAAGATGATAATTGCCGACCATACCAACTCGGATGCCGAACTGAAGAAGATCTCGGGCAGTAAGCCTGTAAATGACACAATCACTGTTGCCCACGAGCAATTATTAGCCAGCTTAGCCAAAAAAACAGGGCACGAATTTGATAAAGAATACATGCAGGTAATGGTTAACGACCATGAGAACGCCATAAAGGTTTTTAAAATCGGCGAAACCAATACCGATAAAAAGCTAAAAGATTTTGCCGACAAAACATTGCCAAAGCTACAGGAGCACCTGAAACAGGCAAATGCGATATGCCTTGGCCTAAAATAGTTTTAACTGTTGCTGCACAGGCGGCTTAGCTTTACCAAAAACTGTACGCCCGCCGTACTTCCACGAATCATTTCTTTCTTTTTCTATCACCTTATCAAAGTTGGCGTTGGGGATAAAATCCTTTTCAGCAGCTTGCGCGATGCTGGTGAGGCGTTTGATGGCCTCGCTTTTATCACTGTTGCCCAGTTTGGCTTTGTGGATGGCTGTTTGCAACACGCCAATGGTTTCGTCATAAACTTTTGTAGGTACCGGGAAGGGGTGCCCATCCTTGCCGCCATGCGCGAACGAGAACCTTGCCGGGTCCTTAAACCTTGATGGCGTGCCATGGATCACCTCGCTTACCAATGCCAGCGATTGCAGCGTACGCGGCCCAAGGCCTTGCAATAATAATAGATCTTCAAAATCTTTAGGCTGCTTCTCTTGTGCCAGCCAAAGTACCGCCCCCAGGCGCTTCAGGTCTATATCCTTTGCTGTAACCTCGTGGTGGTTTGGCATCACCAGTTTGCTGATCTCTTTCAGCATCCGGTCGGGCTGTTCGGCGGCAATCTGCATTACGCCACTGCGCGAGGTGTTTGCCAGCTTATCAGCCATGTTTAAGATCAATCCGTTGTTTTGGCCGTGGATGGCGGTATGCGGGTCTTCCACAAATGAGGTTAGCTGTTCCGAATGCCAGTGGTAGCGCCGGGCGGTGCGGCTCAGGTCGCTCATGCCTTGCTGCACAACGGCCCATTTACCGGTATCGCTTAAAATAAAATTGTGGGTATATAGCTGAAAGCCGTCCTGTATGGCGGTGTTATCAACCTTAGCACTTAGCTTGCTGCATTTCACCAGGTAGTTGCCATCAAGCCCGGTGGTGTTGCAAACCTTATAGAGTTCCTCGGGTGTTTTGGTAGAGTGTTTGCCCTTGCCACCACAAATATAAATGCCCAACTCGCGGCTGTGTGGGTTTACCGCGCGTTTTAAAGCGCCCATTACCGACGTAGTAATACCCGACGAATGCCAGTCCATACCCATTACCGCGCCCAGGCTCTGGAACCAGAAAGGATCGCTCAGGCGGCGCAACACTTCGTCCTTGCCATAATCCATCACAATAGTTTCCATTACGGCCAGGCCCAGCTTTGCCATCCGCTCGGCAAGCCAAACAGGCACATAACCATAATGCAATGGCAGATCGGCACTCCCGGAACGCTTCATGCTAACAAAGTTAGCAATTAATTTAGATTTTAAAGTTATAAAACTGTGTCATTGCGAGGCACTGTAGGGAAAGGAGCGGTGGTGTGCCGCGGCAACCTCGTAGATGGGATAGGGGTAATGCACTGGCTACGAGGTTGCTTCGTCGCTACGCTTCTCGCAATGACATGGTGGAGAGAAACGGGTCTTATACCTCAAACGCCACCTTCACATCGTTCCAAAACTCATCAAGCGCTATGATCCGCGGTTTAAAAAACGAGATCAGCTTTGGCCAGTCTTCTTTTTGGAATATGCTGACAGGCAAGATCCCGGTATAAATACGACTGACGGTTTTGCCATGTTCGTCGGTGGTATGTAGCTGCCAATCCCATTCTTCGCCAAGCGTACTGTGCAACATGGTTTTATAAGTAGCAAATTGCTCAAAAAATAATTGCTGTAATTCTTTATCCGGATGGGTGATGTCTATAGAGATATTGGCCCTTTTATTATCAGCCTGCATCCTGAAAAAGATGTGCTTTACCCCGGTTTTATAATTGATCCAGTTAGTGCGCAGCCCTTCGGCCGAAAGCACCGGCCCCATGTACTGCCCGAACACTGTCCAAAATGCCTGCTTTAACTGTGTTGCCTGATCTTTTGAGTACATAGAATGGTTAAAAAGTCGCTGTCATTTCGAGGGAAGCGCAGCGACGAGAAATCTTGTTCATGATGCAAAGTTCACCGCCTGTCATTGAACAAGATTTCTCCTCGTACCTCGTTCGAAATGACTTTTGCTAATCGATAGTAAACATCAAACCCACCTTTTCCTCCTGCGAATTACTGCCCAATACAAGCTTATACTCGCCCGGATAGATCTTCCATTTGTTGGCAGTCAGGTCCCATTTTTGCAACTCCCTAACCGGGATGCGGATGGTTGCTGTTTGCTGCGCTCCTTTAATTACACTCACCCGTTTAAAAGCTTTCATTTCCTTTACGGGCATCCGGTCAATTTTGGGGTATTGGATGTAAGCCTGCACCACCTCGTCACCATTATAACCACCTGTGTTTTTTATATCTATGCTTACGCTGATGGTATCAGCAGCTTTGTAGGTGGTTTTAAAGTCGCCGATGGTGGCATAATCAAATTTGGTATAGCTCATGCCAAAACCAAAGGGGTATTGCACCGGGCCGCTGTAATAGCGATAGGTGTGACCCTGCATATTATAATCCTTATAATCGGGCAGGTTGCTCAGCGCTTTATAAAAAGTAACCGGCAAATGCCCCGATGGCGATACATCGCCAAACAGGATATCGGCCAGCGCGTTGCCGCCCTGTTCGCCGGGGTACCAGGCCAGTATTACGGCATCGGCATAAGGGGCAATAGCTTCTACATCTATGTCGCTGCCCGCGGTTATTACAGCGATGATGGGTTTCTTAACATCCCTACGCAGGCGCTTTAAAAAAGCGATATGGCTGGCAGGTAAACTGATATCCAGCCGGTCGCCGCCGCCAGGTGCCAGGAACGCGTCGCCTTCTTCGCCCTCGTTAACCGGCGAAAGGCCAAGCACCGCTACGGTTACATCGGCATTGCCGGCCGCCCAGATGCCGCCAAAATGGGTGGTGTCACGGTTATCGGCCCCAAGGTCATACTCCACGCGGGCAGCAGGGCCAAGTGCGGCGGTAATGCCTTCTACAAAGTTTACAACTTTGCCGGTACCGTGGTAATTACCTATCAGGGCATCGTATGATGTGGCGTTTGGCCCAATAACCATATAGCTGCTGTATTTGCTTTTGCTAAGCGGCAGTATATTATTATTGTTTTTTAATAGCACCATACTTTGCTGCGCAACTTTACGGGCAAGCGCTATGTGCTGCGGATTGTGAACACTATCGGCACCGTAACCATGGTATGGGTTAAGCGAGGCATCATCATAAAAACCAAGCTTAAACTGGGTACGTAAAGTGGCAGATAAGGCTTTATCCACATCACTAACTTTTAGCAATTTGCGTTTTACGGCTTTCATTACATCGTTTTGCAGCAGGGTGGAGCAGTCCAGATCTACACCGGCTTTTATGGCTTCAGCAGCTACGATAACCTGGTCGGGCTGGGTTTTATGGCGAAGGTAAATATCATCCAATGCGCCGCAATCGGTCACCACGTGGCCTTTGAATTTCCATTCAGTCATCAATATATCTTTCAGTAAAGTATTGCTTGTGCAGCATGGCTCGTCGTTAACGCGGTTGTACGCGCACATAATGCTTTCCACGCCCCCATCAACAAGGTATTTAAACGAGTAGAGGTAAGTTTCGCGCAGGTCTTTCTGGTCGATAATGGCGTTAAACTCGTGCCGGCCCGCTTCGGGGCCACTGTGCACGGCGTAATGTTTAGCTGTGGCGCTGGCCTTTAAGTAACGCGGGTCGTCGCCCTGCAAGCCTTTTACAAACGCGCTGCCCATGCGCGATGTAAGAAAGGGGTCTTCACCATAGGTTTCCTGTCCCCGGCCCCAGCGCGGGTCGCGGAAGATATTGATGTTGGGTGTCCAAAAGGTGAGCCCCATATATTGCAGCCGCCTTCCCATCCCGGTGGAAAGGTTATACTTTGCCCTGGCTTCGGTTGATATTACGGTTGAGACCTGTTTTAGCAGATCATCGTTAAAAGTTGCCGCCATGCCGATAGCCTGGGGGAATATGGTTGCTTCGCCCGCCCGGGCCACACCATGCAGGGCCTCGTTCCACCAGTTGTATGCCGGGATGCCCAGCCGCGGCACAGCTTTGCTTTGATAACCCAAAAGGGCGATCTTTTCTTCCAGGGTTAAACGTGATACCAGGTCTTTTACGCGGGCATCCAAAGGTTGTTTACTGTCTTTATAAATTGTTTTTTGCTGCGCGGATGCTATTATCGGCACAAAAAATAAAGCAAGCAGATAACAAAAGCGAGTTTTCATACAGGCAGGATAAAGGGAATGCTAACTTAAAAGAAATAGGCCGCTCTGCCAATTATTTTGTGTTGAAATGTTAGATTTGATTTCGAATTTCGGATTTTCAATTTCGAATTTATTGCCTTATATAGAAGTAACCCTATGAAACGTTTATCGCTGCTTTTTACGCTATCAGTGTTAACCTTATGCGCTTTTGCACAGCCCGCACCAAAACCTTATGGGCCATTGCCTACCCAAGGCCAGTTAAACTGGCAGGAAACGGGCATGTATTGCATTATTCATTGGGGGGTAGATACTTATACCGATAAGGAGTGGGGCTATGGCGATGAAGGCCCCAAGCTGATCAATCCGTCAAATTTTAGCGCTATGCAGATTGTGGGCGCGGCCAAGGCAGGCGGCTTTAAGGGCGTTGTTGTAGTAGCCAAACACCACGACGGCTTTTGCCTATGGCCGACCAAAACTACCAAGCATAATATCAGTAATAGTCCGTACAAAAACGGCAAAGGCGACATTTTACGCGAATACCGCGAGGCCTGCGACAAACTGGGCATGAAGATGGGCGTTTATTGCTCGCCCTGGGACAGGAACAGTCCGCTGTATAGCAAGCCGGAATACGTAACACAGGTTTATCGCGAGCAACTGAAGGAATTGTACAGCAATTACGGCCCGCTGTTCATCTCGTGGCACGATGGCGCCAACGGTGGCGATGGCTTTTACGGCGGCGCGCGCGAGGAACGTAAGATAGACCGCTCTGTTTACTACGGCTGGGACGAGACATGGGGCATCACCCGCAAAATGCAGCCCAACGCTGTGATTTTTGGCGATGTTGGCCCGGATGTGCGCTGGGTAGGTAACGAACGCGGACAAGCCGGCGAAACCAGCTGGGCCACTTATACGCCCCATGCACCCGACGAAGGCAAAAAACCGGGTAACGGCTATGTGAAAGATTATGAAGGCACCGACGGCCACCGCGATGGCCAATACTGGATGCCCGCTGAGTGTGATGTTTCGCTAAGGCCGGGCTGGTTTTACCACAAACGGCAGGACGATTCAGTGAAAACACCGCAAGCTTTATTGAACCTGTACTATCAAAGCGTTGGCCGCGGCGCGGCGCTTGACCTTGGTTTATCGCCGGACAGGACGGGGCAATTATTTGAAAATGATGTGAAGTCCCTTAAAGCATTTGGCGATATACTAAAACAAACTTTTGCAGTTAATTTGGCTATGGGCGCAACCCTAACCGCAAGTAATACAAGGGGCAATAACAAGGTGAAATTTGGCGCGACAAACCTGCTGGATAACGACAGGTACAGCTACTGGGCTACTGACGATAAGGTGAAAACGCCGCAATTGGTATTGAACCTGCATCAGCCAAAAACATTTGATGTGATACGCCTGCGCGAGAACATTAAACTGGGCCAGCGGATAGAAGAAATAGCCGTTGATGCCTGGCAGGATGGTAAATGGCAGCAGATCGCTAAAGCTACAAGTATTGGTGGCAACAGGCTGATAAAATTAGCGCAGGCAGTTAAAACCAATAAGGTGCGGCTGCGTATTACCAGGTCGCCGGTGTGTATCGCGCTGAGCGATTTCGGGCTTTATAAAGAGGGTAAGTTAAACGATGTTGCATCGTTAATGGATAACCAATCGGGTAAAGCTTTTAAATGATGAATTACAGGATAATCACAGTTGTTCTTTGGACGATCTTTGGCGTTTCGGGTGCGGTTTTTGGGCAGGAAAAGCCGCTTTTTAACGCTAATGAGAAACCGCAACTTATCTCCAAACAATTCGCTTTTACCGAAGGCCCGGCAGTGGATAAAGCGGGCAATGTATTTTTCACCGATCAGCCTAATAACAAAATCTGGAAGTATGGTATCGATGGCAAGCTATCCATATTTATGGATAACGCCGGCCGGCCAAACGGGATGTATTTTGACCATAAGGGCAACTTAATTGTTTGTGCCGACGAACATAACCAGCTTTGGCGGGTTAGCGCCGATGGTAAGGTAAAAGTGCTGCTAAAGGAACTCAACGGCAAACTGCTTAACGGCCCTAATGACCTGTGGGTTGATAAGAAGGGCGGCGTTTACTTTACCGACCCATACTACAAGCGCGATTACTGGAAACGTACACAACCTGAACTGGAAGGGCAGAAGGTTTACTACTTATCCAACAGTTCGTTACAGCCCGAGATAGTGGATGAAACCCTGAAGAAGCCAAACGGTATCGTAGGCACACCCGATGGCAATTACCTGTACGTGGCCGATATTGGCGATAACAAGATCTACAAGTTCAATATAGATACCGACGGCACTTTAGACGACCGCCAGGTGTTTGCCGAACAAACCGCCGATGGCATCACCCTTGATGAACAGGGCAACCTGTATGCCGCCGGTAATGGCGTCACCATCTACAACCCCAAAGGCCGGAAGATAGCCCATATCGATATCCCTGAACCGTGGACGGCCAACGTTTGCTTTGGCGGCATGAACAGGGATGTGCTGTTCATCACCGCTTCAAAAGCGATCTATACGATGAAGATGAATGTGAAAGGGGTGGAGTAAACTTTTAAAACTGTGCAAACGCACAATGCATGTCGTCGATTAGATGCTTCACTATCGTTCAGCATGACAAATATGGCTACCCCGGTTAAATTTTCCTCTGCGCCTTCTCCCAAACCGAACTTTGCCGGGTAGTGAAGTAGCGGACGATACCCGCTATCACCGCGTAATTCATTACACAAAAATAATAGGGGATAAACAATATTTTAATACGGATGTGGCGCTCTTCCATAATGTAGCCAAGGATGGCTAACGAATAAAACAGCACCTGCCCGCCAAATAATACTTCGTAAATAACGCCCTTGCCTGCAAACGCTATAGCAAAGTTGGTAATGAATGCTAATATCAGGAAGAAGGGCGTAACCGTCCACCGCAGCACGCGGTGACTCACATATTGGAACGACAATACCGGGAACTTAAACGGCAGCAGCAAGGCCTTTAAACGCAGGATAGACTGGATGCCCCCGGCCGCAATGCGAATTTTCCGTTTTAACTCTTCCGATACATTTTCGGATGCGGTTTCCAGCGCGTAGGCTTCGGGTTCGTAAATAATGCGGTAGCCTTTGGCGGCTATCAGCATCGATATCATAAAATCATCCAGCACGGTATCGGCGGGTACATCCTGGTATAGGCTGCGCCTAACGCTGAACAGTTCGCCCGCGGCACCCACCACAGAGTACAGTTCCGAATCCCATTTCTTCAGCGCCGACTCATACTTCCAGTAAAAACCTTCGCCCGCTGCACTGGCATCGGCGCTGGCATCTATCTGTACCCGTTTTTCGCCCGCCACAGCGCCAACGGTTTTATCGCTGTAATGGCGGCAAATGCGGGTAATGGCTTCGGGGTTTAAAAAAGTATTGGCGTCGGTAAATACCACCACTTCGGTATCAACATATTCCATTGCGCGGTGTACGGCGGCTATTTTGCCGGCGCGTTCCGGGCGGTGCAGCAATTGAATCTGCGGGTGTTGTGCAATTATTTCAGCTGTACGGTCGGACGAGCCATCAGTCACAAAGACAAACTTCAGCTTGCCTTCGGGATAGTTTAGCTGCAGGCTGTTGGCAATTTTCTGCGCTATAAAATGCTCTTCGTTGTAAGCGGCAACCACAAGGGTGCAGGTAGGTAGCTCATCATCGGCAACAACCGGTAAAACAGGCTTGCCTTTAATAGCCCGTTTTATCTTAATGATAAAATACAGCAGGAAGCCATAGCCAACAAAGGTGTAAGCAGCAATAAAAAGGCTTATCCAAAAAGCAATTATCATGAAACTTTATTGATAGTAAAACCCAGTTCGGTACTGTGCTTGCTATGGGTCATGTTCCACCAAATGGCACGGAACAGGATGTTGATAAAATTGTATTTCTTCTCTTTTACATAGCGCAGCAAATTACGCGGCACTACCATCAATACAAAATAAATATAGAAAACGAATGCCTTAAAAGCAGGCGCGTTATGGCGGATGAACAGGATGCGGTTGCGGTTCATAAAGTACTCTTTAAATGCGCTGTTCTTGCCCACCGTCATCGATTCTTTGTGGTAAATAACCGCATCGCCACGAACCCAGGCCTGGTAACCCGATCTGTTGATGCGTTCGCCCCAGTCAACTTCCTCGTAATAAATAAAAAAGTTATCGGCCATTAATCCGGCTTTTTCGCAAGTCTCTTTTTTTACCATCATGGCGCCGCCGTGGCAGTAACCGGTTTGGCCAAGCAGATTATCGTACTGTCCAACATCCTTTTCATTTTTGCCGACAGCCCGGTTACGGCAGGTATAATAATCAACCTGGGTAAAGCCAACGTACTGTATAATGCTCCTGTCGAAATCGTAAACCAGTTTTGGCGATATAATGCCAACATGGGGGTGTGTATCTAAAATATCAACCAGTTTTTGCACCAGGCCGGGGCTAAATTCGGTATCGTTGTTCACCAAAAAATAATACTCGCCTGTGGCTTGCGCAATGCCAATGTTATTACCGCCCGAGAAACCCAAATTGCTTTCTGAACGTATAAACTTAACATCGGGATATTTACCTGTCCACAGTGGGATGGGGTTTACAGTGCTGCCGTTGTCAACTACAATTACCTCAAGGTTTTCGTAAGTATTTGTTGCGGCTATTGATATTAAAAGCTCTTCTGTGATTTTATCCTGGTTGAAATTTATGGTTACAACAGATACTTTTTTCATGCAGTATATTTTAATGCCATAATATTAGTAAAAGTTACGCATTTATAATCATTTAAAGTTGAAGGATAAAGCAGTTATTAACGAAGCCGCGTTACTTGATCAAAAAGCTGATGAGTTAGTAGCTTTGCTTCAGCATAGGGTTATTAATGCCCGGCAGGCAAAAGCTATACAGCACAAAATAAACAAAGCCCTTGACGAGGCATCGCTGCCAAAAACCATCGGGGCCTTTGCCGAACTGGATACCGACCGCGACCGGCTCGACCTGCTGAACGATTTTGAACTCCTGCTGTCGCAGCACCAGCTGGATACCGATGATTCAAAAAAATACCTTACCCACGAGCGGGTTAAAAAATCGGTTGTTGTAATTATAGGGATAGTAATGATAACGCTGGGTATGGCCATGATAATTATGCCCGCGCCGCCTTATTTTGAAATGTTTACAGTGTTTTATTTTAACGATAACGACGGCGTTACCCTGATGGACCTGATAGCATTGCTTATTGTATTTACAGGTGTATATTTGTTTTTAAGCTCGCTGCTAAAAAAACGTACCGCATAACCCTTACACATGCCCGTATCAAAAAAGATCCTGTTGGTTGATGATAACCCCTTTGTTTTAGAGATGATGGGTAGGGCCTTAAGTAAAGAAGGGTTTTACTGCATGAAGGCCATATCGGCAACCGCCGCGATGGAAATATTAACGCAGGAGCGGCCGGATATTATCTTGTCTGATTATCACATGCCCGATATCGACGGTTTCGCGTTCAGGCAAAGCCTGATAGCTACGCCGGAGTTTAAGGATATCCCTTTTATGTTCCTTACATCGGAGGTTGATAATGATGTGATGCTGGAGGGGATAAACCTGGAAGCGGTAGATTACATACTGAAGGACACCCCGCTGCCCGTAGTGGTATCAAAAGTAAACAACTTTTTAAACACCGTGCGCGAGCAGCACGAGCGAACCCTGAAGGAACTTAGCGTAGCCGCTATGGCGCTTAACCTGCATTCGGTGCCGCAAAAGCTGCCTGTTATAAATGGTTTCGGGGTTGATTTCTGGCATAAATCATTTCAGAACTACCCCGGTGGTGATTTTATAGATTTTATTACCATTGATGAGCGCTGCACCTTTGTAGTTTTGGGCGATGTGATGGGGAAGAAGTGGGGCGCCTGGTATTTCTCGTTCGGGTTTTTAAGTTATATCCGGGCGGCGGTGCGTATCTGCATCTCCGAAGGTAACTTCTCTACCAAAAACATCCTGCAAAAAATAAACGCCGTGGTATACCATGACCCTGTGGTGAATGATGTGCTTTCGAGCCTGTCGTTGCTGATGATAGATACCAATAAATCAACGATCACCTATTCGGGTGCGGGCGACCTGCCATTGCTGTATTACAACAATGCGGGCGAAAGCCTTGAACAGGTCAAATCTTCGGGCATGTTGCTTGGCCTGATGCCCAATGGCGATTTTGATGAAATAACCTTAAAATTAAAAAAAGGCGACAGCCTGTATATTTTTACCGATGGTATTATTGATTTTGAAGGCGGGGAAGGTAAAAAAACCGATTATAACACTTTTACACAAGCTATAGAACCATACCTGAACAAGCCCTTTGCCGATTTTAAAAACAGCGTGTTTATAAAGGAGAAAACGGCCGCGCATATTGACGATTGCAGCTTAATTTATTTACAAAAAACAAGTTAATGATATTAGTAACCAACACACATAAGGATGCTCTGATAGCCGGTATACAGGTAAAGGAAGCGAATTTAACCGTATCAGATGGCTTTAAAAACGAAATGACCGCGCTGATAGACCAGGACAATAAATACATTGTGGTGGATTTTGAACAGGTAATATACGTGGATAGCTCGTTTTTGGGTGCATTGGTGTCGGCGCTTAAATATGCCATTGCTAATAAAGCCGAGATAGTAGTGGCAGGGTTAAATAAAGATGTTAGCGGCCTGTTCCAGCTGATACGGCTGGACAAGGCATTTAAGATCTATGTGTCTGCAGCAGAGGCCGCTGATAACAAAGCACAATAATATGCCCGGTACTGTATCAAAAAAATATGTTTTCAATAATAATGCTGATGGTATGTACCCATTGGTTCTTACCATTATTGAAGATCTGGGCCAGATCAATGAGCATACCGCCTTCAAAGTTAAAATGATATTGGTAGAACTGATCACAAATTCGCTCAAGCATTCCGGGCAGGGCGATACTACTATAGCCATAACTGCATCAGGCAATATCATCACCATTAAAAAAACAGATACAGGCAACGGCCTCGCCGTGCGTTGCGGCAATAATTTATTAGAGTGGCCCTTGCCCGGCAAGCACCACGCCGGTAAAATTATTACTGTTTACAACGATAGCAGCGCTGTTTTGAAGGCAAAGCTGCATAATAATTGTATGCTGCTATTTTTTATAGAAGAAACCGAAGAAACCGACCCAATTGATATCAATAGCCTGGCCGAACATTTTGGGTTGATGATCATTACAAGGGCGTGTGATAAGTTTGAGTACGGGTTTGATATCGATACATGTACAAACTCTTTTACGGTTAGCCTCACCGTCTGATTTAAATATCACCTTTTGAAATGCGCGTTAAATTGTCTTATTTTAAAGATACAAACAGAGCGTAAATGACTTTGAACTTTTGGGCGCGAAACCGATCGGTAATATTATATGGCGTATCGCTGGCCATTCTATTATTTTTAATGAAATGGCTGGAGTGGCGGTTCATAATTGTCGACTATGCGTTTGAATTATACGCAGGTGCGCTGGCCGTTATATTCACCGCCCTTGGTATCTGGCTTGCCACCAAATTAACAAAGCCAAAAACCAATACCATTATTGTAGAAAAAGAAGTAATGGTAACAAACGGTGATTTTGTTTTGGATGAAAAGCAACTTGCCGGACTGGGCATAAGCAAACGCGAACTTGAAGTGCTGCAGTTAATGGCCGAAGGCTTAAGCAACCACCAGATAGCAGGGCGTTTATTTGTATCGCTTAATACCATTAAAACCCACTCATCAAAAGTATTTGAAAAGCTGGAAGTACAGCGCCGCACCCAGGCGGTTGATAAGGCCAGGAGGTTAAACCTTATTCCCTGATATTTTCATGCTTTAGTATGAAAGGTGGTGTTATTGGTAAAATCACCCTAAAGTATGAGCTAAAAAAGAAAGCATTGGGCCAATTTTGAACCATAAACTTAAAACCAATATTTCGATGAAAAAAAATGTAATTAAGTATGGCTTATTGGCCGGCCTGATAGTATCGGTATGGATGCTGGGCAGCATAGCATATTGCTACTCTACCGGTAAGTTCGAGGGCAGTATGATATTGGGCTTTGCCTCTATGATCATCGCATTCGCGGTAATGTACCCCGCTATAAAAAACTATCGCGATAAGCAAAATGGGGGTGTAATAAGCTTTGGCAGCGCTTTTAAAATGGCACTGCTTATCGCCTTTATAGGGTCCACCATATACGTAGCTGTTTGGCTGGTAGATTATTACCTGTTTATACCCGATTTTATGGAAAGGTACAGCGCCCACATTATTGAAAAGGCGCAAAACAGCGGGGCAAGCGCAACAGAAATTGCCGCCAAAGTAAAAGAGATAAACTCCATGAAGGGTTGGTACGATTCATTTATCGGGGTTGTACTGATGACCTATATGGAAATATTCCCGATAGGTGTTGTAGTATCGCTGATAACGGCACTTATATTAAAACGGAAAGCAAACAACGGCAGTGTGGCAGTTGCCTGATCTGTAGATACACATAAAATAAAAGGCCCGGACAAAATGCTCCGGGCCTTTTATTCTACCATCTATCCAACCCAAGTAACTTCCTGCCCAATGGCGAAAGCGTTGCAACCGGGTTCTTTTTCTCGCGTTCCATCGGGTCGCCGGGGAAAGCGTAGCCCTGCATGGCCTCTCGGCTTTGCCAGCTGTTTATGCGCCATTGCCTTAGCTCTTCGTTATCTTCCTGCGCAGGCATCATGGCAATATATTGGGCAATACGTACTTTATTACCACTGGTATTGGCGCGGATGCCGTGTGGCTCCAGGCTGTTAAATATCAGCAGGTCGCCGGCTTCCAGTTTTACTTTTTCGATATTAAAGCCGGCGGTATCGGGCTTGTAATGGTCGCGGTCATCCGGTTGGGTAAGTTTCCATGTATCGTAAGTGCGGTATAATTCTGGCACGCACTGAAAACCGCCCATGGCTTCGTCGGTCTGGTCGGCCAGGGCCAGTACCCCCTGTACATTTTGCGGGCGGCTCTCGGGATCGTAATCCCAGTGGATAAAGCCTTTATACTCAAAGCCCGGCCTTAACGGGAAATTTAAGTTGGCGCGGTCTATGGTTACCCAAAGTTTTTCGGTGCCCCAAACGTCGGCAAATGCCTGGTGCACCTTCTCCATCTGTCGGTTATCCCACATAAACTGGTGGTTATAGATCTCAACCATGCCGGTATTGTTAAGCTCGGCCATTTGCATTTGGGCGTTGGGTTTTTTATACCAGGTCTCTATATCGTTGGCATCTTTACCTTCGTACTCCCAAAGGTAACCGGCCAGCTTTTTAACTTGTTCTTTAGGTACGGCGTTTTTGATGATCACATAGCCATTATCAACCCAAAACTGCCAGTCAGCCTCGCTTAATACCTGCAGTGGTTTACCGTTGCTGCGGTCGTTCAGTTTTATCTGGCTGCTTGTAGCGGTTGATGGGTTGCCGGGTATAACTTTATGCGCCTCGTTGGCTTTCATGGCCGGTGCCATAGTTGGTGTCATAGTTTCAGCTCTCATAATATTTATTGGTTTGATATAACAAATGTACACGTGTAAATAGAAACGGATATCCTGTGCAATGACAGTTATTTGCTCTGTATTGATATAATAATTAACTTTATCAATATATTTAACACAATATGGCGACGAATGAGATCCAGTTAGAACGAGTGGAGTTTGAACCGGGAAAATCCTTCAAGCTGTTTTCGCCGCGCTTGCGTAATACCTTTCTGTGGCATTACCATCCCGAAATAGAATTGGTTTATGTAGAAGCCGATGCGGGGATCCGCCATGTGGGCACGCACATTTCCACCTATACGCAAAGCGACCTGGTTTTTATCGGCGGCAACATCCCGCACCTTAATTTTGATTACCGGCTGCGGAGCGATTATCACCAGATAGTGATACAACTGCGTACCGATTTTTTAGGGGCGGCTATTGGCACATCGCCGGAGTTTGCCGCGCTGCACCGCTTATTTAAACAGGCCGACCGTGGTATTGCCTTTACCGGCGAAACCAAAGCTATTGTTGCAAAGCGCCTGAAACAGCTGAATGGCCTGAACTCGTACCGGCAACTAATAGAGCTGATAGATATTTTTAACCTGCTTGCCCATTCGGCAGATACCGAGATACTGAACACCGACCAAAGCAGCAAAGCGTTCATCCTGAAGGATAAGATTAGGATGGGCGCTATTTATGAATATATAGATGCCAATTACCATAAAAAGCCCGATGTAAATGTAGTGGCAGCCAGGGTTAACCTTACCACAGCCGCTTTTTGCCGCTATTTTAAAAGGCAAACAAACATAACCTTTACCGATTTTGTGAACCAGTACCGCATAGAACGGGCAAAAAATTTACTGATGCAAGGCAGCAACATTACCGAAACCTGCTATGCGGTAGGGTTGGAGAGCATATCGTACTTTAATAAATTGTTCAATAAAATTGTGGGGCAAAACCCCTCAGGCTTTAAAAAAGACTGGCTAAATATCCAGTAGCCATAGTGGCATGATCCATCAACACAGCATAGGGATACCAACACAGTATAGCACAGGATACCCGGGTTACTGATAGTCAATAGGTTTGTTAAAGTGTACTAACGACATTTTATAAACCTGCATACACTATGATCAGAGCTTTTAAAAACTCCCGGCCTATCTTTGCCGGCTGTGTACTTATTTTCATACTTTTTGCATCCATACTTAGTGCGTGCAGCAAAAAGGATGTTAAACCTGCCCCGCCGGGCGTAACAGGTACCAAACCCGTAGTAGTGGTAGTTAAAGACACTACCGTTTCAATCTCTATAGATCGCAGCCAAAAATTACAGCAGATTGATGGCTTTGGCTTTTTTGGCGGCAGGGCACCCTGGTGGGCAGATGCAAGTGAAATATACAGTGATGATTGGGCCAACCAGGTAATAAACGACCTGGGTATCACCATTTGGCGAAACGAACTGTACTCTGATTCCCCTGACCAAGACGCTACATGGGATAAGCAAAGGCCGGTTGTAGAAGGCCTTAACAAAGTTGCTAAAGCAGCTAAAGTACCGCTTAAGTTTATTTTTACGGTATGGTCGCCGCCGGCAAATTTAAAATGTAAAATAGGGGCTGATAATAAACCTATATCCGGTACTCCAAACCCAACAGGCACCAAAAACGGTGGCGCGCTCGATCCTGCAAAATATACCGAGTATGGCAATTATTTAGCCAATGGCTTACAGCTTTACAAGGACGCGGGCGTAAATGTGTACGCGATAAGTCCGCAAAACGAACCGCTTTTTGTAGAACCGTACAATTCCTGCGTTTATAACAATATGGATGGTTCGTATGCCGCCATGCTTGCCAATGTGATACCTGTGGTAAAATCTAAATTTCCCGGGGTAAAAGTTTTTGGCGCCGAAAATATGCTGGATATGGAGGGAGGTAAAGACCGGCAATACTTTTACAATACCAGCATCAAAAACAGTCCGGACGCTTTAAAAAATATTGATATATGGGCGATGCACGGATACACAGAAGGTATCAATCCGTCGTCGGGCAGCGTGTTGGAAGGACTTTGGAATACCGTAAAAACAGAGTACATAACACCTACTCAAAAGCCCGCATGGATGACAGAAACATCCGGTTATGATGATAATTGGCTTAAAACAGGTAAATCGCCGGGCGCTATGGACCTTGCCTCAGATATCCAGTCGGCATTGTATTACGGGCAGGCATCGGCGTGGGTATGGTGGGAAGCCAGCGATAAGAATATCAACGAATACACGCTAATGGCTGCTAACATAAAAGGTAAAAAGTATTACGCATCTAAACACTTTTACAGGTTTATCCGCCCCGGCGCCAGAATGGTAAAGTTAAACTTCAAAAGTACTGACCATGTTACCGCTACCGCGTTCGAGAATACACAGATGAACTCATTTACCATTGTGCTTATCAATTCATCAGCCAATAATGTTAAGCTCGATTTGAACGGCGATAACCTGCCTGATAATTATGATTACTACTACACCACATCGGCAGTGGGCGATAACTGTAAAAAGAAAGATGGCAGGGTGAAAAAGACAGACATTGTTTTGCCACCATACAGTGTGGTTACCCTGGTAAACGGTAACGTGTTTGAGTAAACGGAAGTTAAATAAAAAGCCCTGGCAATACAGCATAGCACAGGATACCCGCGTTGCTGATTGTCGATAGGTTTGTATAAACGTACCAACGACATTTTATAACCTACATACACTATGATCAGAACTTTTAGAAACTGCCGGCCGGTTTTCGTCGGCTACGCAATTATTTTTATGCTATTTGCATCCGTAATAAGCGCCTGCAGTAAAAAAGATGTAAAGCCAAAATCAACTCCTACTGGTGGTGGCGAAATAGTGGACCCACCTGTTGTTAAAAAAGTATTTACGATAAAGGATTCCCGGATCATCGGGCCCGATGGCAACGAATTTATCCCCATTGGTATAAATGTGAACGGGCCGTACTGGCCGTGGCAACACCCAACTATTCCTGATGTACCCCTGATTGCCGACACCTGGAAATTTAATTCGGTAAGGCTTAATTGCTGGCCCGAGTTTAGCACCATAAACCAGAACAATACCGATATGGACGGCATTATAAAAGCCTTTACCGATAAAAAGGTTGTTGTAATGATTGAAGAACATAACTGGACAGGTAAATACCCTACATCTTCAGAACTTGCTACACTATCGGCCTGGTATAAAGATCTTGCCGTTAAGTATAAAGATAACCCTTATGTGTGGTTCAATATCATGAACGAGCCCGGCCAAAGCGGAGGAGATGTGCCTGCCGAATGGTTAAGCGACCACGAAACAGTTATCAAAACCATCAGGGATGCCGGTAACGATAACATTATTGTGTGCGATGAGCATGGTTACGGACAGGGCAACGGCTATAATGGCGGAACCGCAAAAAGCGGGATCCTGACCTACGGCCCAACCCTTACAAGTAAATACAAAAACATTATGTTTTCGGTGCATGCTTACGAACTGTGGGTATATGGCGACCAAAGGATGAACGACTATATTAATGATGTTACTGCAAAAAAGCTTGCCCTGATGGTTGGCGAATTTGGTGTTGGCAGCGATATAGCAAGCGCGGTAGCTACCACTGTTTACAAAAATGTTGTAGCTAAAAAAATTGGCCGCTTAGGCTGGCAGTGGGATGGCGTAGATATTCATAAACTAACCACTACAGGCGGTGGCGGCGGTTATGATATAGATAACACATCGGGTGCTAAGCCGGGTAATTTAAGCTTTGTGGGCAACCTGCTTTGGCTTGATACCCACGGGGGCGTTAATATCAACGGCCCCGAAGTTGTACCGCCCGCGGTATTAGCTTCCAATCTGGATTTTGAGGATGGCAGCCCAACAAACAACGCATCGTTAAACACCAGCTGGATAAACTTTGGCACCGCCAAACTTGATAATACCGCGGCCAATGTTAATCATGGCGCATACTCTGCCAAAATACCTTCGGGCAGCGCGGGTGGGGCAGGGCAGGTAATTTACCTGCAACCGGGCGCTACTTACAAAATTACTGCGTGGGGCAAAAACAGCGCTGCTGCAAGCAGCCCAAGCAGCCTTGGTATAAAAACCACCAGCACACAAGGTGGCGCCGAAACCCAAATCGTATCTCTTGATTTTACCGCAGCGGCAGGCGAAACCAAAACAGCCACATTTACCGCCCCGGCCACGCTGGCAAGCGTATTTATGTTTATTTACAAGAACGATACTGGTGTAGATTTCTGGCTGGATAACATATCAATAGTAAAGCAATAATATATTAACCAACAAAGAATTTTAGTGGTATTTGATAAAGTTGACCTGATTTAAGACGAATGTGTCCCGGGGTGAGATACGGGGCGCATTTTAAAATCACCAAAACAACATGGTGCAGCCCGGTATCAAATATAAACAAGCACTTGTAAAACAGTACAGCATAGGACAGTACAGAAACCGGAGAAGCTATCCTTATCCTTGACATAGTATAGTACAGTTAAAAAGAACTTACATAAACCAACCAACAACTTAATTAATCAAACGTTATGAGTAAAAATTTACTTCATCCATCCTGCTACAGGAAAATTTTAATGCTATGCCTTGCATTCATGTTTTCTGCAGCGGCTGTTATGGCCCAGGGAACGTCTGTTACCGGTAAGGTAACGGATAATACAACTAAAGAACCGTTACCCGGTGTTTCAGTTGCTGTAAAAAGCAGCAACGGCCGTGTAGGTACAATTACCGATGCAAACGGTAACTTTACAATAAACGCCGCGCAGAACGATGTACTGATAGCTACCAGCGTTGGTTATGCACGCGCCGAGGTAACCGTAACCGGCAGTACCGTTAACATAACCCTTAATTCAGAATCAAAAGCGCTGAGCGATGTAGTGGTTATTGGTTTTGGTTCGCGTAAAAAGAAAGACATAACCAGTGCAATATCCACAGTAGGATCTGCTGATATTGATAAAAGCACGGCACTAAGCCCCGAACTTGCCCTGCAAGGACAGGCCGCGGGTGTTAACGTAACATCGGCAGGCAGCGACCCAAGCGCACGCCCTACCGTACGTATCCGCGGTATATCTACATTTAACGCTGCCGATCCTTTATATGTAATTGACGGTATCCCGTTATTAGAAGGCGGCGCCGGCGCCCTGGTTGACCCAACCAACGGTCCTACACTGCGCGGTACGGTTAATATCTATAACATTATTAACCCAAATGATATCGAATCGATCTCGGTGTTAAAGGATGCTGCGGCAGCTGCCATTTATGGTGTACGCGCTGCAAATGGTGTAATTTTGATTACTACCAAACGCGGTAAAAAAGGTACCCTTCGCATTGATTTTGATGCCCAGGCGGGTAAACTTAGCGTACCGAAAACGTACGATGTTTTAACCACCCAGCAATACACCAAATACTATACCGATGCTTATAATGCTTATCCGCAATTAACCGGCACAACACCGGTGCCTATCGGCAATTCAGATTATTTTGGTGCTTTCTTTGACCCTGCAAGCCCTAAATACATTGGCAACATGCCTACCTACGATTGGCAGAACGAGCTACAGAACAAAAACGCCAGCCTGGTTGATTATAACGTAAGGGCAAGCGGTGGTTCTGATAATACCACCTACAATTTATCTGCCGGTTACAGCCGTAACGATGGCGCTTTTAAAGGCGTAACGGCAAACCGCTACACCGTAGCAAGTAACGTCGACTCAAAATTTGGTAAGTATATCGAGGTAGGTTTAAACTTACGCCTGATACAAGGTAAATCGTACACCGGTGCGCTTGATGGTACTACCAATAATTTGGGTGTATATAAAGCTGCCCCGTTCCAGCCAATATATGGTAATGGCCCTAATGGTTATGCGCCTTTATATACTGTAAATGCGCCTATTACACCCTCAACTTTTAATATCTCTAAAATTTATGGCGTACAGTCAACTGCTATAAATAATTACCTGGGTATGCTGTCGCTAAACACGGCTACAAACAATAACCAGTCGGTAATAGGTACAGCGTTTGTACAAATAACACCTGTAAAAGACCTGCGGATACGGGGTACGTATAGTGGCACACAGTTCCGGGTAGGCCAGGAAAGCTATCGTGATTTTAACTCATGGCAATTTAGCGAAACACCTAAAAACCCATATGATGGCTTTGCAAATCCACCGCTTGGTTCTACACCAAACGCATTGGGTATGATCAATAGCGTATCAACCAGTATACAAAAAACCATTAACGTTAATTATTTGCGCAGCTTTGGCGAGCATAATTTTGATATAACCTTTGATGCTTCGCAACAAAGTTTAAAATGGACATCAAACGGCCAAAACGGATCAATTTATACAACCGACCCGGCACTACGTTATTATGGTACCAGCCCCGATAGCAAAAGCTATTACAGTAATAATGCAAACAACGTGGTAATTGGCCTTTTAGGAAGAATTAGCTACAACTACAAAAGCAAGTATTATATAGATGCGGTTTACCGTAACGACAGGTCATCAAAATTTGACCTCGACCATAATGTTTCTAACAACTACGGTATATCCGGTGCATGGCGCATAACATCCGAGGATTTTATGAAGGGTGTAACTTGGCTTAACGATTTAAAATTACGCGCGGGTTACGGTGGTTTAGGTAACGATCAAACCACCGCAGGCTGGCAATTTCAATCAAACGCGGGTACACCGATACCATCGTATAACTTAGGCGATGTACAGGCAAGCAACCCCGGTATTGCGTTTGTAAGCTTCCCTAATAAAACCCTTACCTGGGAAAATAAATATACAACCAACGTTGGTTTCGACGCGGTGATGTTTAACAACTCGTTTAACTTAACTGTTGAATATTACAGGGCAGTAACCAAAGGTATAATTCAGAGCTTTGGATTGAACCCGATCACCGGTATACAAAGGCCTGTTGATGATAACCTTGCGGATGTATTGAACCGTGGTTTTGAAGTTTCGGCAGGGTATAATAAAACCATAGGTAAAGTTGGCTTTAATGTTTCTGGTAACTTAACAACTGTACACAACGAAGTACTGAAATTAGCGGATAACAATGCGATAAGGGGTAGTGGATACTCGCTTGAAGTAGGGCAGCCAATTGGTTATTTATACGGTTATAAAGTTGGCGGTATTTTCCAGAACCAGGCTGATATAGATGCTTACACTGCAACAACTACCGATCAAAGCACCAAGCAGCAAAAACCGGGCGATATTTACTTTCAGGACCTGTACGGGTCGCCCGCAGTTGGCAGTACCGCGCAAAATCCTGAAAAAGACGGCCTGGTAAACTCAAACGACCAAACAAACATCGGTAACGTGATACCTACATTTTACTATGGCTTTACCCTGGGCCTTAACTATGCAGGCTTTGATGTTTCCGCGTTCTTCCAGGGTAAGGGTGGTTTCAAAAAATATAATTACGCACGTGCTGCCGGCGAGACCGCAGGATATGGGCGTAACTTATTTTCATCGGTATTAAACGCCTGGACACCATCTAACACCAACACAGATGTGCCCAGGGCTGTATACCAGGACCCTAACGCGAACGGGCGTTTCTCTGATCGTTTTGTTGAAAGCGGCGCATACCTGCGTTTCCAGAACCTGACTGTTGGTTACACTGTACCAAAGGCATTCCTTAGCAAAACCAATTTAATACAAAATTTAAGAATTGCGTTTACAGGCATTAATTTACTTACTGTTACCGATTATACCGGTGTTGACCCTGAAAATGATTTTTCACCAAGTACGCGTCAGTTCCTGTTAAGTTTAAGAGCATCATTTTAATCATATAAATAAAAGTATATCATGAAATCAAAAAATATAAAGTATGCAGTTGCAACATGTGTAGTGTTAGCATGCACATACATTGCCTGTAAAAAGGTTCTCGATATCCCGCCGCCAACACAAAGCGAAGAAACGTATTTTAAAACCGAAGGTGAGTTTAGGACAGCCATTTTAGGCGCCTATGCTTCATTGACCGATTTTTATAGTTCGGCCGCGCCCGGCGCCGGTGGTAACGCAGTGTTAAAATCTTTTTATCTCCCCGGCGATGATCTTACCATGAGCTCATCTAACAGCTACGAGATATTTAAAGGCCTAAACTCAAGCGATGGCGACCTGAGCGTGTTTTTCAGGAGTAATTACATCATGATAGGCCGTGCAAACAAGGTGCTTGAAAAGGTAGAAAGTGCGGGGGATGGTGTTTTCACAACACCTGGTACAAAAGATGCCATTAAAGGCGAAGCGCTGTTTTTACGTTCATACGCGTATTATCAATTGTGGAACGCGTTTGGTACTGCACCTGTGGTTACCGAAACACTTAAGTCGTTAGATGAATTGGATAAGCCAAGTTCAACCGGTACCCAGTTACTCGATCAGGCAGTTACAGACCTTACCGCGGCGGCCACGTTGCTTCCAGCAACATGGAGCGCATCTGACAGGGGCAGGGTAACCGCAAACAGCGCTAACGGCTTATTAGGAAAAGTGCTTGTTTTTAGGGCATCGGCAAATAAAAGCGCTGCAGATTATAACGCTGCAATTGCGGCATTCAATAAAATAACCGGTGCATCGCTGGTTACCAATTTTGAAGATAACTTCGATTATCGTAAAGAAAACAACGCTGAATCGATATTTGAATACCAGGCCGGGAGCGCTTTGGTTGGCGCCGGTGGTATGAACGCATGGCTGGCTAACGATGCCTGCGATTGCGGTACTGCGGGCTCGTACTACCTGATGTTTACAACCGATGGCAACAATTACATGGGTGGCGGTTTGTATACCCCAACTGCAAAATTTGTTAACGCATTTGAAGCAAATGACCCGCGCCTGCCGTTCACATTTACAAGTGATAAAAGCAAGGTTGTTAAATATGTGCTTAATAATCAGTTAGATGGCGGTGTAAACTCTATTAATAACTACCGTGTTTTACGTTATGCCGATATATTGCTGCTGAAGGCCGAGGCCACTTTACAAGGCGGCGGCAGCACAGCAGATGCAATAGGGTTAATAAACCAGGTGCGTACACGCGCGCGCAACATGGTTGCCGGCGGTACAGTGCCAGCTAATTTCAACACTACCGAAACAAACAAAACAACCATTATGAACTGGATAATGGACGAGCGTTTGCGCGAACTTGGTGCCGAAGGTAACCGTTGGTGGGATATCAGGCGCTGGGCCATTGGTGGTACTATAACGCTTGATAACGCTTACTTTAGCTCGAACCTTACGGATATAATTAAATACGATGCCCACTTCCTGTATTTCCCCATACCGGATAGCGAAAAAAGCTTAAATCCCAATATCGTTCAAAACCCGGGTTATAATTAATCAATTAATTTTCGGTTATAGTTTAATATTCAGGGAGGGCCATTTGGCCCTCCCTGTTTTGTTATCATACAATTTTTAGCAGTACAGGGCAGTACACAACAGGTGTTGCATCGGTTTACATTTACCGGTATCAACTGTAAACCAATGAAATTTAAATTAACCGCGTTAGCAGCATTATTAACCGTTTTTACAATTGTAAACCTGCATGCCCAGGATATCGATTACAAAGGCCTTCCCGAGTGGACATGGCACAAAGAAGGCAATACCGAATATTACCTGTACACCCCTAAAAATATGGAAACCGGCAAAAAGTACCCGCTGGCATTGTTCCTGCATGGCTGCTGCGGTGTTGATGACCACGCCACCATGAAAAACCTGGTAGATGCCCCCGCGCGCATGTGGCATAACTTTGCCGCCAATACACAGCGTATCCCAACCTACATTGTAGTGCCGGCAACTTCACGCGGCTGGTCGCAGCATATTCCGGATATCAAAAAAGTGATAGATAGCCTGGTTGCAAAACGGGATGCCGATGCAAAACGCTTATACATCTGCGGCTTTTCGATGGGGGCACAGGGAACATTCACGTTCATCAACCAATATCCCGATTATTTTGCCGCGGCCATAACCATGGGTATGAAATTCAGCGGCGACTCGTTAAAGGTTAAAGATATCCCCATGTGGGTAAACCAGGGCGAAACGGATTATTTTAGCAGGGCCTTGCGCAAGCAGGTAAAAGCATTCCGTGCCCTTAACGGCAACCCCGCCGATACCGGCAGTACCTGGAACACGGGCGTAAACCCTCGTTATTCAAATTTTAAAGATAAAGGCCACGTGATACTTTGGGAGGCGCCTACCGAGCAGGACATGCTAAGCTGGGCCTATGCAAAGGTTAACGACGGCAATAAATATCCAAACATATTTTTTAATACGCCAAATTATGGCAGCACGGTAAAACAAGCCCCCCTTAAATTGGATATCAGCGCGGCCGACCCCGATGGCACCATTGCAAAAGTTAATGTATATGTAAACCATATATTGGTTAAAACTTTAACAGCTGCGCCATACTTGGTAACAGTTACACTCAAACCGGGCCATAATTTTATCGAGGCTACGGCTATAGATGATAAGGGTAAGGTAAAATCGGCCACGCTGGTAGTAAACACGCGGGCACCGCTTAAATTAAATACAACAGCATTACCTGTAGCTGCCGCGGGCAAATATTATAAGGTAAAGCTAAGTGCCGCCGGGTATGGTGTGGCTCATTTTTTGGCAACAGCATCGCTGCCCGCGGGACTGCAGCTATTTACCGATGGTACGTTGCAGGGCGTGCCTGTAACTAAAGGTACTTACCCGGTTATTATTACTGTGGCAGATAGCACAAGTAAAGTAAGTAAAAGATTTATGCTTACAGTAAAACCTAAGCCTATGAGCGAAGTATTGGTAACAGATGCTAAAAACCCGGATGGCGTAGCCTATAAGGTATCTAAGCTAATGAAAGGGGAGGTCCCCAACTTTAACAGCAAGGATACCGCGCCCACAACGTTACTACAGGAAATAAACTTCAGTAACCTGGATAAGTATGCCGGTTTAACATACATTAAAGGCGATGTAAACGATACAAGCCGCACGGAGCAAAATTTTCTATCGTTTAATGTGGATGAGAATGTAACTGTTTATGTAGCATACGAGGTGCACGATCTTAAATACCATTCAACCGTACCGGCCTGGCTAAACGACTTTGAAAAACAGCCGGGGCAAATAGTGGCGCAGTATCGTTACTTTAATGTTTACGCCAAAAAGTATCCAAAAGGAAAAATTACTTTGCCGGGTGGTAATACCAGGCGCAATGGTGTAAGCACCAATTATTTTGTAATAGTAAAAAAGCAGCTTTAAAAGCTGCTTTTTTTACTTATAACGATTCGCGGATAATAAGTTTAAAGGGGTTCTTGATCTTTTCGCGGCGGTTACCCATAATAAGCAACGCTGCGGTTTCGCCCATCTGGCTATGGTCTGTTGATACCACGGTTATACCATCCAGCAGTATCTCTTTTAAAGGGGTATCGTTATAGGATATGATGCCCACATCTTCGCCTATAACCAGTTTTTTATTACGGCATATCTTTATCAGGCTCACCAGGTCGGTTTCTTCAATAATAATGTAAGCCTCCTGCGCATCAACAAAGGTATCCTGGGCAATTTCGGGTATTACCGAATATTCAAAATTGTGCTGGATGCAAAACTTTTTAAAGCCCAGGGCTATCTCGTTAGGGTAGTGGGTTATTTTAGGGAACACCAATACCAGTTTGCGGTATTTAATAAGCAAATGCTTGCCCGATTCTAACGCGGTAATAATATCCGTTTTAAAATCCTGGTAAACAGCAGCACAGTTTTCGTTGGTATCGTCAAGTTCTTTATCTAATAATATCAGCTTATCTGCAGGGATCTTTTTTATGATCTTAAATGCATCATCGGCATTCTCATAAAAATGAGGCATCACTACATAATAGTCGTAATCATTTTTATAAGTATCCATCAGGTTTTCAAAGATCTTCCCGCTGCTGTGGTGTATCTTGATATCTACAACGGCATCTTTACCCAAAGTTTCAACAAACGAATTATAAACCAGCTTTTTGTAATTGCTTATTTTGTTAAATAACAGCAGCACACGGTACGATCCTGTAACATCGGTACGGTTTATATAAAAACCTTTGCCCCTTACCGGTAAAATTATGCCCCGGTCTTCCAATAAATCGTAGGCTTTTTGTACGGTGTCCCTTGATAAATAGAATGCGGCGCTTAGCTCGTTTATCGATAAAATGCGGTCGCCTTTTTTAAGCTTACCCTGTTTTATCGACTTGGTGACAGAGTTTATGATCTGTATATATTTGGGCGTTTTGCGCTCGCAATCAATTTCAAATATTTGGTCCATAAAGTAGGCTAATTGGTTTACTATTGGTATAATACAATTACAAAACCCTTTAGCCGTGCCGTACCCTACTGCTTTTTTTAATTTTTGGCAAATTTAATTTGCTAAAACAATTTAGTTGGTAATTAAAATTATTACAAATGCAACAGCACAGGGCGTGACAGTTTCGCTTTAAGTGGCGTTTACCTTGCGTTAGCAAATGAAAAAACATTCAACAGCTTACTCCGTCTTTTCAGACAAATTTATATTGGTAGAACAAGTGCCCGGGTGCCCATCCGGGCCTGTTCATTTTATAAATGCCTGAGTAGGTGTATCGTTAATCCGGATAATTATTAAATAATATTATACAAAATGCCTGGTGTTAAAGTATTTAAGCATGTAAACTATTTATGGGATGATGTGGTTGCCGATAAACTGGCCGGCGATGAAGTGTCCCTGCTTATCTATCGGTCTAATTTATTAGGTGCCGACCTGCGCCTAACCAATTATGGTGGCGGCAACACATCCTGCAAAGTAATTGAAACCGATCCGCTAAACGGCGAAGAAACAGAAGTGATGTGGGTTAAAGGATCGGGAGGCGACCTGGGCAGCCTTAAAAAGAGCGGCCTTGCAGCGCTGTATACGGATAAGCTGCATTCGCTAAAAAAAATATATCGCGGTGTTGAGTTTGAAGATAAAATGGTGGGTTTATTCGATCATTGTATTTTCGACCCCGATTCAAAAGCTCCATCTATCGATACACCCCTGCATGCCTTTTTGCCCTTTAAACATATCGACCACCTGCACCCCGACGCGGCTATTGCCATCGCGGCAGCAAAAGATGGCAAGCAAATTACGCACAGCCTTTTTAATGGAACAATAGGGTGGGTAGATTGGCAGCGCCCCGGTTTCGACCTGGGTTTAAAATTGGCCGCCTGCCTAAACGAGAACCCTGGCATCAGGGGGATCATGCTTGGTTCGCATGGGTTATTTACCTGGGGCGATACCGCTTACGAAAGCTACATGAACACCCTTGAGGTGGTTGAAATGTGTGCCGATTACCTGGAGCAAAACTATGGTAAAAAAGGCCCCGTGTTTGGCGGCCAGCGTATTCAAAGCCTTGATGTGCAAAAACGCAGGGAGCAAGCTGCCGCAATAGCGCCGGTGTTGCGTGGCTATTGCTCGTCAGAAACGCTTATGATAGGCCACTTTACTGATGATGCTCGCGTACTGGAATTTATAAATTCCAAAGATTTGGAACGCCTTGCACCTATGGGTACCAGCTGCCCCGATCATTTTTTGCGTACCAAGATAAGTCCGCTGGTTTTGAACTTGCAACCGGGGCAAGACCTGTCTGACTTAGCGGCGCTTAAACAACAGCTTGCCCCATTATTCGAAAAATATCGCGAAGGTTATGCGGCGTATTACGATACCTGCAAGCACCCCAATAGCCCCGCCATACGCGATGCCAACCCGGTAGTTATATTGTACCCTGGGGTAGGTATGTTTGCCTTTGCCAAAAACAAGCAAACAGCAAGGGTTGCCGCCGAATTTTACACCAATGCCATCAATGTGATGAAAGGTGCGGAAGCAATTTCAACCTACACCGCATTGCCAAGGCAGGAAGCTTTTAATATTGAGTACTGGCTTTTAGAAGAAGCCAAACTGCAGCGCATGCCAAAGCCAAAGCCGCTTACCGGTAAGGTTGTGTTAGTAACAGGCAGCGCCGGTGGTATAGGCAAGGCCATTGCGCGTAAATTTATTGAAGAAGGCGCTGTTGCCTTATTGAACGATAATGACGTTGAGCGGCTAAACAGGGCAGCTGCGGATTTTGGCAACTTGTTTACCAAAGATGATTTTGTTACTGCCAGGTTAGATGTAACCAGCGATGCTGATATTCAAACGGCTTTTGATGCTGCCTGTATTAACTTTGGCGGTGTAGATATCGTTGTAAATTGTGCTGGCCTATCCATCTCTAAACCATTGGAAGACCACACAGACGCTGACTGGGACATATTATATGATGTATTGGTAAAAGGCCAGTTTAAGGTTACCCAAAAGGGTGTCGAGGTTATGCGAAAGCAAAACACCGGTGGCGATGTTATAAATATTGTGAGTAAGAATGCACTGGTATCAGGCCCTAACAACGCTGGATACGGCTCGGCAAAGGCGGCGCAGCTGCATTTAAGCAGGCTAAACGCCGCCGAGTTAGGCGCTGATAAGATCCGCGTTAATGTAGTAAACCCCGATGCGGTGATATTTGAAAGCAAGATATGGGAAGGTTCGTGGGCCGAAGGCAGGGCGAAAGCTTATGGCGTAAGCACACAGGAGTTACCGGCATATTACGCCCGCCGTACACTATTAAATGAAATAATATTACCAAAAGATGTTGCGCTGGCCTGTTTCGCCTTTGTTAGTGGGTTGCTTGGCAAATCAACGGGTAATATTATAAATGTAGATGGGGGTGTGGCCACGGCCTTTGTGCGTTAAAGCGGATAGATTTTAAATGCCAATAAGAGCCGCAGCAAATTTGTAACCTTACCAGAACAGGATATTACCAAGCCATGCAATTAATAAAAAGGGACTGATCAGCAGCCTGCGGGTAACCAGTTCCCGCCTCATTATTTTTAAAGCGCTGGTTATATGCTTCTCAATAGCTTTAAGCGAAACCTGCAATTTATCCGCTATATCTTTATTGCTTAAATGCTGCTCGCGGCTCAGCAAAAACACCTCGCGGCTGCGGCCGCTCAACTGGCTGAGCGCTTTTTTATACTGTTGTTCTAAAACATGCAGGTCGTAACTATCGTAGGTTTGGGTTACGGCAGTAGTTTTCAATGCCATTTGTTCGTGGTGGCGCAAGTGCAGTTGTTCGTTGCGGATCTCGTTTAAGATACGGTTACGCAGGCATGCATAAAGCCAGCCTTTTAGTTCGGTAATGTGGCCTAAATTATGCCTGTTATTGTAAAGTGATACAAAAACTTCCTGCACCAGGTCCTGTGCTATAACTTCGTTATTAAGGCGACCGGTTGCCGTGCGGTACAGGTAAGAAGCATACCTGTTATACAAGATCTTAAACGCCATATCGTTATCCTGTGCAAGTAATTGCAAAAGCTCATTATCAGCAAAGTGTGAATGATCTTTCAGGAGTTTCATAACATCATAAATGGTATATGAAAATACGGAATTTATATAATAGTAGGTATATGATTATTACTTTTTTCATAAAAATAAATAATTATATATATAAAAATGGTAGGGTTTATTGTAACATTTGTGTTTTATAACAAGTATGCCCGAAGATAAATTATCCGCCCTGTTAAAAAAGTATGCCGATGGCACCTGCACCGATGAAGAGCGGAAGCTGGTCGAACGCCTGTACGAGGAAAATAACGATCCTAAACAGGAACAAAAAATAACCCACAACCAGCAGGACAATATGTATAATAACATTATACAAAAACTGCAGGAGCAGGGCGAGCCGGCGGAAGAAGTGTATATAAGGCAATTGAATATTGGCCGCTGGGTGGCTGCTGCAAGTATTTTGTTATTTGTAGCGGTTGGTGGTAGTATTTGGTTAAAATACAACAAAAAGGAACCCGGAGCTGCCCCAAAAATTGCCGCAATAGCTTATAAAAACGATATTGCCCCGGGCCGTAATAAAGCCACATTAACCCTTGCCGATGGGTCCGTCATCGTATTGAACGATGTAAAAAAAGGTGAACTGGCAAGGCAAGGCGCCGCAAATATTATAAAGCTTGACGATGGCAGGTTGGCATACAATGCGGCGCACGATAATGATACCGCCCCAATGCTAAATACTATAAGCACACCGCTTGGCGGACAGTACCAAATAATACTGCCCGATGGTACGCATGTGTGGCTTAACGCAGGTTCATCGCTGCAATTTCCGGTGGCATTTACGGGCGATCAGCGTAATGTAACCCTTAAAGGCGAGGCTTACTTTGAAGTAGCCAAAAACAAGCGAAAACCATTTATAGTAGCTGCAAACAATGTAAATGTACAGGTATTGGGCACCCACTTTAATGTAATGGCGTACGGTAACGAGCCGTCTGTAAAAACAACTTTATTAGAAGGTTCGGTAATGGTAACCACCCCCCGTTCATCGGGTTTGCTGCATCCTAATCAAATGGCAGATGTTGCTGCCGGTGGCGATATTGTACAGGTAAGGGAGGCCGACATTGATAAGGAAATGGCTTGGAAGAATAATCTGTTCTGGTTTAATTCGGCTGATATACATTATATAATGAAACAGGTTGCGCGCTGGTACGATGTGGACATCAAATACGAAGGAACGGTTTCCAAAGAGTTTTCGGGAACATTGCCGCGTAACCTCAGCGCTATTAAATTGCTTAAAATGTTAGAACAAACTGGTGGCGTTCACTTTAAAATAGACGGAAGAATTATTACTGTAATGCCATGATAAATAACCAATAACCCTAACCAATTGCGTATGAAAGAAAAAAGATTTTACTAACCCTGTCATTCCCGTTCGCCCATAAAAAAACCGGAAGTGTTGGCGCACTCCCGGCTAAAATGTAAATGAGGCGGGCCATAACAATTTGTGAGAACTGCTTATTAACTAACCCCAAAACATACAAAAATATGCTTTTGACATTTAATTATGTAAAAAATAGAAGCAAATTACTTCAACAGCTAAACGCAACTGTAAAACAAACGTTTTTAATAATGAAAATTACTGCCTTTATACTCCTGGTAGCCTGTTTACATGTTAGCGCTGTAAGTATTGCTCAAAAAATCACCCTCAGGCAAAAAGATGCTTCGCTCGAGAAGGTGTTTAACCAGATAAGGAAGCAAAGCAACTACAATTTTATTTACACTACCGATGCTATAAACAAAGCTAAAGCGGTAACCATTGACGTGCAGAACGCGAGTATAGAAACCGTTCTGTCGTTATGTTTTAAAGATCAGCCTTTAAATTATTCGGTAGTAGATAATGTGGTTATTGTAAAAGAAATTCCCCCGGCAAATAAGGGTATAGCGGCGGTTGTCCCCGATAAAATAAGTGGAAAGGTGATTGACGAAAAGGGCCAGCCGGTAGCCGGGGCAAGCGTATCTGTTAAAGGTACAACCCGTGGCGTTATCAGCGATGCTAACGGAGGTTTTACCATCGACGCTGTAAAAGGTGAGGTGTTGCTAATCTCGTTTATCGGCCTCGAATCCAAAGAAATAACTATTACGGATACCAACCCGCTGCAGGTAACCCTTTCCGAATCAACCAAGCAGCTTAACCAGGTAGTGGTAACCGCCCTCGGTATCAAAAAAGAAAAACGTGCCATCGGTTACTCAACCACCGAGCTTGGCGGCGAAAAATTCACCCAATCGCGCGAAACTAATATTGGTAACGCGCTTACAGGCCAGGTAGCGGGTGTAAGTGTGGCGGGTATTTCTACCGGCCCATCAGGCAGCAGCCGTGTTATTATCCGTGGTAATTCATCGTTAAAGGGCCGCAACCAGCCGCTTTATGTGGTAGATGGTATCCCGCTGGATAATACCAACCAGGGCTTTGCCGGCGCTTACGGCGGGTCTGATTTTGGTGATGGCCTATCAACCATAAACCCCGATGATATTTTAAGCATACAGGTTTTAAAAGGTGTGGCTGCCTCGGCGCTTTACGGTTACCGCGGTGGTAACGGCGCTATCCTGATCACTACCAAGTCGGGCTCAAAAACGGGCGGCATAGGCGTGGAACTGAACAACAACCTAACGTTCAATTCTGTTGTAGACCTTCGCGATGATATCCAGTACGAATACGGCCAGGGGTATAACGGTGTTAAACCAACTACCGCGGGCGCATCGTCGGGCGGTTCGTTGGCCAGTTGGGGCGCTAAAATAGATAATTCGCCCTTTGTTGATTTTGACGGTAATCCGCGCACCTATTCGGCGCAACGGGATAATTACAAAAACTTCTTTAAAACCGGTATAACCAATCAAACATCTGTAGCTGTAAGTGGTGGAAATGATAAAGGGCATTTTAGGTTAGGCTTGTCTAACCTGTATTTAACCCAGGTGCTGCCAAACTCTAACATGAAACAGCAGGGCATCAACTACAACAGCGAATATAATGTTACACCAAGGTTAACCGTTAGTTTAAACGCCAACTATGTATTTGAGCAGGTAAAGAACAGGCCGTCGTTTTCAGATTCGCCGGGTAATGCTATCGCGACTTTAAACTATCTGGGTTCTACCTTTGATGTGCGCTGGTTAAAAGATGCCGTTGACGCAAACGGCAACGAAAAAATACCTAATACTGACGACCAGTACACCAATAACCCGTATTTTGTTACCCAATATTTTCAAAACAAAACAGCGCGTAACCGCTTAACCGGCGGCTTAACCCTGAAGTATAAATTTACCGACTGGCTATCCTTACAGGGGCAGGTAACCCGCGATGGTTACGTGCTCGATCGTACCGAAATTACCCCAACAGGTACAGCGTTCATGTTTGGCGACAACGGCTTTTTAACCCAGATAAAGACCGATTACCACGAACTGAACTATAACTTCCTGTTCGACCTGAATAAGACCATCGGTAACTTTAAGCTGCATGGTAACCTGGGCGGTAACTCGCAGGATAACGTGAGCAGCACAGGTGGTATATATGGCGCCGGCCCGTTCCAGGTGCCGTATTTTTACAGCCCCAGCAATATTGTTAACAAGCCGTTTAACTACAATTACTACAGGTATAAGGTAAATTCGTTCTTTGGGAGTTTTGATATTGGCTATAAAAGCTGGCTTTATTTAACCGTAACCGGCCGTAACGACTGGTTCTCGACCTTAAGCCCGCAATCAAACAACTACTTCTACCCGTCGGTAAGCGGTAGCTTTGTATTCTCTGACGCGCTGAAGATGCCATCGTGGGTAAGCTTTGGTAAGTTACGTGCCAGCTATGCTAACTCATCAAACGGTACCGACCCATACCAAAACCTGCTTACTTACCATCTGGAAGGCTACGGGATAAATGGCCAGCCAATTGCCAATATCAATCAAACCAAGATCCCGAACAAAAATTTAAGGCCGGTTGAAATAAGCGAGAAGGAAATAGGGCTGAACATGCAGTTTGCAAACAACCGTTTCGGTTTTGATGTGGCAGTTTATGATAAACGCACCACTAACGATATCCTCGACGTTGCCGTAAGCTCCGCAAGCAGTTACTTAAGCAACGTGGTAAATATTGGCAAGCTGCGTAATCGTGGCGTGGAGTTATTATTGAATGCTACGCCTGTACGCTCAGAAACTTTTAGCTGGAATACATCATTCAATATAGCAGTTAACGACAATAAGGTGCTGGCATTAACCCCGCCCGATAACAACCCCGTACCTGTTAACGATGATAACTATGCCCGCTGGGGCGATGCCGTTAGCATCCAGCACATTGTTGGCCTGCCTTATGGCCAGATAGTGGGCAACGCGTACAAGCGCGATGCACAGGGCAATATCGTTTACGATGCCGATGGTTTCCCGCTGGCAAGCAGCGATACACCGGTGCCATTAGGTTCGGCCATATACAAAACTACGGGTGGTTTTAACAACGATGTACGGTACAAAAATGTAACGCTGTCCTTCCTGTTCGATTTTAAGTATGGCGCTAAAATATACTCTGGTACCAACGTACTATACTACAGCAACGGGCAGCATGTTAAAACCCTGCAGGGCCGCGAAGAAGGCTATGTTGGGCCGGGTGTAACAGAAAGCGGGCAGCCAAATACAAAGGCCGTGCGCCCGCAGGATTATTTTTACCAGATAACCACCGGCGACCACCAGATCTCGGAAGAGTTTGTGTACGATGCCAGCTTTATTAAGCTGCGCTCGGTATCGCTTGGTTTTGCAGTGCCACAAAAATGGCTGCAAAACAGCTTTGTTAAAAGCATGAATGTATCTGTTGTAGGCCGTAACCTGGCTATCCTGATGAAGCATACGCCAAACATCGACCCCGAATCAAACCTGAACAATACCAACGCGCAGGGGCTGGAACTATCCGGCTACCCATCTGTGCGTAGCATTGGCTTTAACCTGAATGCAAAATTTTAATGGTATGACACTAATTGCAAAAAAAATGAAACCAACCTTAAATATAATTTGCTGCATGCTGTTATTGTTAATGCTTACAGCCTGCGATAAAAATTTTGAAAAAATAAACACCGACCCAACCCAGCTTAGCCAGGGGACGATCAAATTTGAATACGTATTTACCAGCGCCCAGCTTGATGCAAACGGTAACCCCGATGGGTATGCAAACGGTATCTTTCAAAGTAACCTGGCGTATGCATCAACCATGATGCAGCACCTGTCGAGCACAAACCCGGCCTGGTATGGCGATAAGTATATTTATAATGCCAACTACAACGGTGTTTACTGGACCACCTTTTACAGCACCGGTATCAAAAATGTGATTGACGTTATTGAAAATACCCGCGATAAGCCCGAAAAAGCAAACCTGTATAATATCGCCCGGATCTTAAAGGTGTGGTACTTTCAGCAAATGACAGACCTTTATGGGGATATCCCATACTCGGAAGCTGGCTTAGGCTTTAGCAAGGGCATAACTAACCCCAGGTATGATACCCAGGAAGCTATCTATGCCGACCTGCTGAACGAATTGCAGGATGCCGCATCAAAACTAAACCCCGACGATGCCGCAAACACGCTGGGCAGCGCCGACCTTTTTTACGAGGGTAATACCGATAAATGGAAAAAGTTTGCTTACTCCGAAATGCTGCGTATTGCTATGCGCATGAGCAAAGTAGCGCCCGATAAGGCGAGCGATTGGGCAAAAAAAGCTGTTGCCGGCGGCGTAATGCAAAGCAATGATGATAACGCCCTTACCCCGCACGAAGACCAAAGCACCAGGCCGGTAAGTAACCCGGTAGGGCTGGAGCTGCATTCGCGCGAACCAAATGGTTACAGGCTAAGCCTTACCTTTGTTAACTTTTTGAAAACAAATAACGACCCGCGCTTACGCTATATAGGCACCGTGATAGAAGACCCCACAAACACCGACGACCTGGGCAATGATGACCCTGACGCACAATTGGGCCAGCCAAACGGTTACGACAGGACAGAAGGTGCCAAAGATATCTCTAACGCGCCAAACTGGCCCGGCGACCAGAACATGTACTCGGTTGTTAACCGTACCACGTTCTCGCGCGAGAGTGCGCCTACGTTTATTTTAACCTATGCCGAAACAGCTTTACTGCAAGCCGAGGCCGCGCAACGCGGCTGGATAACCGGCAGTGCGGCAACATTCTACAACAACGGGGTGCACGCGGCTATTATGCAGCTTAACCAAACCGGTGCTAATATCAGCGATGGCGACGCATCAAATTATGTAAGTGCCCACCCATTAGTTAGCGCTACGGCCTTGCAGCAAATAAACGAGCAGTATTGGGTGGCCACCTTTAGCGATTGGCTGGAAACCTGGGCCAACTGGCGCAGAAGCGGTTTCCCGGTGCTCACACCGGTTAATTACCAGGGTAATTCAACCAACGGCACCATACCGCGCCGCTTTGTGTACCCGCTTGATGAAGCCAGCGTAAACCCTGCTAATTACAGCACCGCCGCAGGCCGTATAACCGGTGGCGATAAGCTAACATCACGCGTTTGGTGGGATAAGGAATAAAACTTTTGATTGATAATATTGCGACCCATACTTAGGTGTGGGTCGCTTTTTTTTAACGTTCAGAACTGTACGCTTTAAGTAAGCAAAACCCTATTTTAGAAAAAACTAAATTATGCGCCTTACCTGTTTATTATTACTACTAACCGGGGTTTCTGCAAGCGCCCAAACCTGGCCGGTATTAAAGCATTACCAGGGTCAGCAAACCTATAAAATTGCCATGCCCATCGGCGGCATTGGCACAGGCAATATCTCTGTTGGCGGCAACGGCCAGTGGCGCGATGTTGAAATTATGAACAAACCCGGCATCGGTTTCTACGGTGCTGTTACGCCAAAGCAAGCGCCGTGCTTTTTGATATTTACACAGGATGCAAAGGGCGTTAAAAGATCAAAGGCGCTCTTGGGCCCAATCCCCCCAAATGAATATGCAGGGTCGGAGGGAAGCAACACACCAAGCCACGGCTTGCCGCGCTTTAGCACGTCCAGCTTTGATGCAGCCTATCCGTTTGCTACCGTAAACCTGCAGGATAATGATATGCCGGTTATTGTAAAATTGAAAACCTTTAACCCGTTCATTCCCGGCGATGCTGATGCAAGCGGGATCCCTGTCGCGGTTATCCGTTACCAGGTTACCAACACCACCAATGGACTTTTAGATATCGCGATTGCAGGCTCTATGGATAACTTCATCGGCATGGATGGTTATAGAGCTGAGTTCAGTTTATTCAATCGCTCGGTAGTTCCCCTCGGCACAAACAAAAACCGCAATACTTTTAAAAACACACCCAAGCTGGCCGGTATTTACATGACTTCAGACAGTGTGGATAAGGATGCTTCTACCTACGGCACCATCGCCTTAACTACAAGCAATGCTAACAAGGACAGGCAGATCTCGTATCGTACCGAAATGGATACCCGTGGCTGGGGCTCGAACATCGCCGATATGTGGAATGATTTTACCGATGATGGCATTTATCAAAACAAAACATTCCCCGATAAAATAAACGATCCTCGCGGCGCGCTGGCTGTAAAACTGAAATTAAAACCACACGAAACTAAAGAGATAGAATTCCTGCTTACCTGGAATTTCCCTAATCGTAAAGATTGGGAAGATAAAGTAACCATAGGCAATTACTATTCAAACAATTATACCGATGCCTGGGATGTGGCCGAAAAAACGTTGCCAAAACTACCCCAACTGGAAAGAAAAACGCTCGATTTTGTAAACACACTGGTTAACAGCAGCTATCCGCTTGCGGTAAAAGAAGCCGCTCTGTTTAACGCTTCAACGCTGCGGTCGCAAACCACGTTCCGCAATAAGGAGGGCTACTTTTTTGGGTGGGAAGGCGTGTTTAATAATGTGGGGTCGTGTTACGGCAATTGCACACACGTATGGAACTATGAGTTTGCATCGCCCTTCCTGTTCGGCGACCTGGCCAAACGCATGCGCGAGGTAGAGTACAAATACGCACTTTGGAACGACGGTTTAATGAGCTTTAGGGTAAGTCTGCCCCTAAAGCAAGAAAGTAATTGGAAAGGCGCCGCCGCCGATGGGCAAATGGGAAGTATAATGCGGGTGTACCGCGAGTGGCAGCTAAGTGGCGATGACAATTTTTTAAAGGATACGTGGCCCGGCGTTAAAAAGGCGCTTGCCTTTGCCTGGATAAACGGCGGCTGGGATGCCGATAAAGATGGCGTGATGGAGGGATGCCAGCACAATACGATGGATATTGAATATTACGGCCCTAATCCCGAGATAGAATTTTGGTACTTGGGGGCATTAAAGGCATCCGCTGCTATGGCCAGTTATTTAAAGGACAGCGAGTTTGAAAAAACCTGCAACAGCCTTTTCGAAAACGGCAGCAAATGGACGGATGCCAACTTGTTTAACGGTAAGTATTATATTCAAAAAGTACAGCCGGTTAACAGCGAAAAAGACATTGCCACTGGACTGAAGATAGGGATGGGTGCCAAAGATCTGAAGAACCCCGATTTCCAGATAGGCGAGGGCTGCCTGGTTGACCAACTGGCCGGGCAAAATATGGCTTTGGTTTGCGGCTTGGGTTATTTGGCGAATCCCGATCATATTAAAACAGCGCTGAAAAGCATCATTCAATATAATTCAGTAAAGACATTTGGCGACAGGTTTAACAATATGCGCTCTTATGCTTTGGGTAACGAGCCTGGATTGCTGATCACAGCATACCCCGATCTTTCTAAGCGCCCTGCTATCCCGTTATCCTACGGTGACGAAGCCTGGACAGGGCTTGAGTACACTGCCGCTACAGGTTTGTATTACCAGGACATGGATACTGAAGCATTGAAAGTAATAAGCGATGTTCGCGGCCGGTACGATGGTTATAAGCGCAACCCATTTAACGAAGAAGAGTGCGGCAACCACTATGTACGGGCCATGGCAAGCTGGTCGGCTATACCGGCTATCAGCAAATTTCAATATTCTGCAGTCGATGGCAGCTTTGCTATCACTTCAAAACCGGGTACTTATTTTTGGTCGAACGGGTATGCCTGGGGCAGCGCGGTGGTAAGCTTGAAGAATAAAACCCGGTCGGTAATAATTAAGGTTCACCATGGCGATATTAAACTAAATACAATTGCTTTGGCAAGCGGCAGCAAGTTGCCGGGTACAGGGTTATTAACCGAGGGCCAGCAGAAAAGCTTTGTGTTTAATTGAGGTGTTTATCTGGACTAAACCATTTATATTTATTGGACTATTTAGCTCATTTGCAGAATTATAAAATTTGAACATCGCCCCAAAAGCGGGTGTTCAATCATAATTTAAACAATTAAACCCTACAACAATGTCCATTTCACAAATTGTATTTCAACGCGAACTAACACTTAACGCAGATGAGTTTATTGATGTACTAAGCCGCAGCACCCTTGCCGAGCGCCGCCCGATTAATGATGCAGAACGCATAAATGATATGCTGCAGAATGCAAACCTGATTGTAACCGCGCGTTTGGATAATAAACTAATAGGTGTATCGCGCGCACTTACAGATTTTAGTTTTTGCACCTACCTGTCAGACCTGGCGGTGGATGAGGCTTATCAAAAAATGGGTATCGGCGTACGCTTGATAGCCGAAACCAAAAAGCTTTCGCCAAAGGCTAAGCTGATATTGCTTGCCGCGCCCGCAGCGGTAAATTATTATCCAAAAACCGGCATGACCCAATTTAGCCATTGCTTTTTGCTTGATAATGTAGATGATTTGATCATAAAAGAGAAATAACATATTAATTACCTAACCCCTGTTGTATGAGAATACCTTTTAAAGCTTACTTATTGCCTGCCTGCATGGCATTTGTAGCATGTACATCGTCATGCTCAAATTCGAAACAAGGAAACAAACTTTACCAGTTTGACGAGAATGCCGACACGCGCTGGAGCAGCCCCGAAAACCTGAATGGCGAAAAGGGACAAGGTGGTAAGGAAAACAACACAGCCAAAGGCCATCCCAGCGATTCGATCCCGGCAGGCAGGTCAAAGGCATTATTGGATATACAGGGGCAGGGTGTCATCGACCGTATCTGGATCACCATAAACGACCGTTCGCCCGAAATGCTGCGCTCACTTAAAATAGAAATGTTTTGGGATGGCGAGACAAAACCGGCGGTATCGGTACCGTTTGGCGATTTCTTTGGTAACGGCCTGGCGAAAACAGCGGCTTTTGAGAACGAGCTTTTTGTAAGCGGCGAGGGGCGCTCGTTTAGCTGTTTTATACCGATGCCATTTAAAAAAGGGGCCAAAATTGTGGTGACCAACGAGTCGGGTAAATCCCTGCACGACCTTTATTTTGATGTGAATTATACGCTTTCACCTATAACTGACAATAGCCTTTACTTCCATGCCTTTTGGCATCGTGATACTTCAACCGTATTGGCTAAAGATTTTGAACTGCTGCCCAATGTTAGGGGCAATGGTCGTTTCCTGGGGGTAAATATCGGTGTAAACGCCAACCCGCAATACCGTAAATCGTGGTTTGGCGAGGGTGAGGTAAAGTATTATATGGATAGCGATGATAAATACCCAACGCTGAACGGCACAGGTACCGAAGATTACATTGGCACCGGGTGGGGGCAGGGTAAATTTATAAACCGTTTTGCCGGCTGTACCATCGCTAACGATACGTTGCTGCAATGGGCGTTCTATCGTTATCACATTAAAGACCCCATCTTTTTTAAGAATAATTTAAGGGTAGCTATGCAGCAAATTGGCGGTGCCGAAACTGATAGCGTAGCCGCTTACCTGAAAGAAGGCGCACCGCTGATTGCGGTTACCACACAGGATGGCAAGCTGCATCCGTTCTATAACAACACAGAAAAGTTCGATCCATCCAAACCCGGTTCGCCAAAAGGCTGGACAAACTTTTACCGCCGCGATGATATTTCGGCCACAGCCTACTTTTACCTGGATAAACCGTCGAGTGATTTGCCGGCATTACAGCCTGTTGCTATCCGTAAAACGCAATTGCGGGATAAGAAAATTAAATAACCTCAAACCCATAGTATCGAAGCCGCCGAAAGGCGGCTTTTGGTTTCCTGACACTTATTTCCTGGTTACTGCTTCTTTATCAATCCACATACAACAGCACAGTTATTAATTGTTAAATTGGTTGTTTGCAACCGTTATTCCAATTAAACCAATGAGAAGATTTTTTACACTACTATTCATCATTATTTCGCCTGCCGTATTCGCCCAAAAGTTTAAAGACCTGGCCATGACGCCGCCAATGGGCTGGAACAGCTGGAACAAATTTGCCTGCGATGGCATCAGCGAAAAGGCTATCCGCGATGTTGCCGACGCCATGGCAAGCTCGGGCATGAAGGAAGCCGGTTACCAATATATTGTTATTGACGATTGCTGGCAGGTAGGCCGCGATAACCTTGGCAACATTATGGCCGACGATAATAAATTTCCATCGGGCATAAAGGCCCTTGCTGATTATATTCATAGTAAAGGCTTAAAGTTTGGCATCTATTCGTGCGCGGGCCGGTTAACCTGTGCAGGCCGCCCCGGCAGCCGCGGTTACGAGTACCAGGACGCACGCACCTACGCCAAATGGGGTGTCGATTACCTGAAACTGGATTGGTGCAACAGCGATGGCCAAACCACCAAAGAAGCCTATACTTTGATGCGTGATGCCTTGTACAAGGCCGGTCGCCCTATAGTTTTCAGCATTTGCGAATGGGGCAACAGCAAACCATGGTACTGGGCAACGGATGTTGGGCATTTATGGCGCACCACCGGCGATATCGAAAACCAATGGGGTAAGGTAAAAGCCGTTGAAGGTAAAGTTTGGGGCGGCAGTGTGGTAGCTATTTTAGATATGCAGGCCGGGTTGGAGAAATTTGCCGGCCCCGGCCACTGGAACGATCCTGATATGCTTGAAGTTGGCAACGGAGGTTTGAGCATCGAAGAAGAACGCGCGCATTTTAGCCTTTGGTGTATGATAGCCGCGCCGCTTGTTGCCGGTAACGATCTCAGTAAAATGACTAAATCAACTATAGAGATATTGACCAATAAAGATGTAATTGCTGTTGACCAGGATACGCTGGGCAAGCAGGGCTATAAGATACTGGACGGTGTGGATTTTGAAATCTACCTAAAACCACTGTCAGACGGCGATACCGCTATTTGCCTGTTTAACCGCAGCAGTAAAACCATGAACGTAGACGTAGACTGGGCCAAATACAAAATAGCCAATAACTTTAAAATTACTGACCTGTGGGCGCATAAAGCAGCGGGCACAACGGCTGCTAACTTTAAAGCCAACATAGCCAGTCACGATGTGAAAATGTTGCGATTGAGCAAACGGTAACCTGCAGCCCGAAAATTATATTTAACTTGATTTTGCCAAACCAATTATAAATGAAAAAAATTACCGGTCTGCCAGTTTTGGCTGCTGTTTTAGTATTGCTAAGCGCCTGCGATCAAAATAAGGATTACAAATCCTGGCCGCAATACAAAGGTTCAAACGAAAATATTCATTACTCATCATTAACCGAGGTTGATACCACCAACGTTAACCAACTGCAGGTTGCCTGGACGTACCATACCCGCGATGCCGATTCGGCAAACCACTCGCAGATTCAATGTAACCCCATTGTCATTGATGGCGTTATGTATGGCACCACGCCAAAAATGAAATTGTTTGCAATTGATGCCACCACAGGGCAGGAGAAATGGCAGTTTAATCCGTTCGATTCGCTGGCTAAGGACAAAAAGATGTTCTTTATCCTGAATAACTGCCGGGGCGTAGCTTACTGGGCCGATGGGGATGATAAACGCATTTACTATACCGCCGGGCCATACCTGTATGCTATAAACGCGCAAACCGGTAAAACCGTTAACGCCTTTGGCGATAAAGGGAAGTTGGACCTGCACAACGGTCTTAACCGCGATGTAAAGGACCTGTTTGTTACGGCTACCTCACCGCCAATTATACATGGCGATATCATGGTGATGGGCACGCGTGTTGATGAGGGCGCTCATGCCGCGCCGGGCCATATCCGCGCGTTTAACGTGCGTACAGGCGAACAACGCTGGATCTTTCACACTATCCCGCAGCCGGGCGAACAGGGCTACGAATCGTGGGAGGATAAGAATGCCTGGAAATTTATTGGCGGAGCAAACGCCTGGGGCGGTTTTAGCCTGGATGAAAAGCGCGGCATTGTTTACGGTTGCACGGGCTCGGCATCTTACGATTGGTACGGCGGCAAACGACTTGGTAACAACCTGTATGCCGATTGCCTTTTGGCGCTCGATATCAATACCGGTAAGTTAAAATGGCACTTCCAGGATATCCACCACGATGTGTGGGACCGCGACCTGCCAACAGCTCCTGCATTGGTCACCATCAAAAAAGATGGCAAAAATATTGATGCCGTTGCGTTAACCACTAAAACAGGCTTTATATTTACTTTCGACAGAGAAACCGGTAAACCGGTTTACGATATTGTAGAAAAACCGGTACCAACCTTTACCGACCTGGTAGGCGAGAAGCTATCGCCGACGCAACCATACCCAACCGCACCGGCGCCGTTTATGCGCCAGCTGGTAACCGAGCAGGAATTGAATCCATATTTACCGGATAGTTCGCGTAAAGCGGTTTTGGCAGCCTTTAAAAGCTACCGTAACGATCATATGTTTAACGCGCCAACGCTGGGCGGCATCGTAGAATTCCCGGGGCTGGATGGCGGCGGTGAGTGGGGCGGCCCGTCGTACGATCCGGAGACCGGTATCCTTTATGTAAACGCCAACGAAATGGCCTGGGCTATCCGTGCGATGAAGGTGGAAGTACACGGCGATGCCAACGAAACCAACCTGCTTGCGGGCCAAAGGCTTTTCAGCTCGTATTGTATGACCTGCCACGGCGCCGACAGAAAAGGCAGCGGCACGTTCCCTTCGCTGATCAATATCAACAAAAAATATAACGCCTTGCAGTTTGATACGCTGATCCAATCGGGCCGCAGGATGATGCCGGCTTTCAGACAGTTGAAGCCGAATGAACGCAAGGCGATAGCCTCATTTGTGCTCAATATCAAAGCAGATCAGTCCAAACCATTTGTGGATGAAATTAAAAAGGACGACGAGTATTATCGCCTGCCTTACGCCATGGCGGGGTACAATAAATTTGTAAGCAAGGAAGGCTATCCCGGCATTAAACCACCATGGGGCACCTTAAATGCTATCGATTTGAACACCGGTAAATTTGTCTGGAAAAAGGCTTTAGGTAACGATCCTGAATTTCCGCATGGCAAAGAGGATTCGGGTACCGAAAACTACGGCGCATCGGTAATAACCAAAGGCGGCTTGCTGTTCATCGCGGCAACTAAAGATGGTAAGTTCCGTGCGTTCAATAAAAAAACAGGCAAACTCCTTTGGGAAGTTACCCTACCTGCGCCTGGCTATGCTACACCGGCAGTTTATGAACTTAATGGCAAGCAATATATTGTAATTGCCTGCGGCGGTGGTAAAATGAATACCAAATCGGGCGATAGTTATGTAGCTTTTGCGTTGCCTTCAAAATAATCTGACATGAAGAAATATAGTTTACTTATTATTTTCATCGCGATAGCACACCTGGCTTCGGCGCAGTTTAGCGTGAGCCCGGATAAGCATTATATCCTTAAAGCCGGCAAACCCTTTTTTTGGATGGGGGATACCGCGTGGGAACTGTTCCACCGTCTTAACCGCGAGGACGCAGATAAGTACCTGAAAAAACGCAGCGAACAGGGCTTTACCGTTGTTCAGGCCGTTGCATTGGCCGAACTGGATGGCATTCGCGACCCGAATGCTTATGGCGAAAAGCCCCTGATAAACGAAGATCTGACCAAACCGAACGAGAAGTATTTTGAACACGTAGACTGGATCATTAATAAAGCGGCAGAATATGGTATCAGCATTGGTTTCCTGCCAACCTGGGCCGATAAACTGGACGCCGGTACCTGGGGCAAAGGCCCGGAAATATTGAATGAGAAAGATGCCGCCGTTTATGCTACCTGGCTGGCAAACAGATATAAAAACAAAACCAACATCATCTGGATATTGGGCGGCGACCGCCAGCCCCGGGGCGAAAAGGATATCGCCGTGTGGCGTGTCATGGGCAAGGCCATTATGAAGGTAACAGGCAACAAAGCCATTATTACTTATCACTGCCAGCCAAACCAGTTAGGTTCGGCAGAGTGGTTCAGGAACGAGGATTGGTTTACGTTTAATATGTTCCAGACCGGGCATTGCCGCGATACCCCGGTTTATGATAGGATCAACGCATCGTATAATGCCACACCAACAAAACCTACTATCGACGGGGAACCAATTTATGAAGATCATCCGGTTTGCTTTAATGCAAAAGATCTGGGTACTTCAAGTGCCTATGATGTGCGAAAGGCGGCCTATTTGGACCTTTTGTCGGGTGCTTTCGGACATACTTATGGCTGTCATGATATCTGGCAGATGTATTCGGCTAAACACGAACCATTGAATGGCCCTCATATGTTTTGGGACGAAGCCGTAAACCTGCCCGGCGCCAACCAAATGCGCCACGTTCGCAAACTGATGGAATCGCACCCTATGCTGGACAGGGTACCCGACCAATCAGTAATAGTGGAAGGTAACCAGCCCGCGCCAGAGCGCATCCAGGCTGCACGAGGTAAAGATTACCTGTTTGTTTACTCGGCAGAGGGAAGGCCGTTTACAGTGCTTGCAAACAAGATCTCGGGCAGCAATTTAAACGCTTACTGGTTTAACCCAAGAGATGGTAAAACCAAGGATGCCGGTTCGGTTTCAAATAAACAGGACAATAAATTCAACCCTCCGTCAAAGGGTTACGGGCAGGATTGGGTGTTGGTTTTAGACGATGCTGCTAAACAATATAACAAGTTATAAATAATTGGTAATGAAATATTTATGCTGCATTATATTAAGTGTATTTGTAAGCTTAAATGGTTTCGCCCAAAAAGCTAACAAGCTTGATTATACCATTGCGCCCTGGTTTAATAACAAAAAGGCAGCGGTTACCCTTACGTTTGACGATGGCCCCCGCGGGCAATACTACGTGGCGCTGCCTTTGCTGATAGAACATGGTTTTAAGTCGACATTTTTTGTTACCGTAAAAACCATTGAAGACCATTTGAAAAACTGGGACAAGGTGAACGAGGCGGCGCTGGCCGGTAACGAAATAGCTAACCACTGTGTAACCCATCCGCATTTTAAGAACATGCCGCTGGATAGCATCGCCATAGAAAGCATTCAATCTAATAAGCTGATCAACGGATATGTGCCGTTGCAAAAAGTAATTACACATGCCTATCCCTTTGGCGAGGGCGGCGGCAATACCGAAAAGGATAAGGGCATCAGGCAAACCATCAGCAAACTTTTTATAGGGGCAAGGGCCACGCAAAACAAACCTTATGCCTATAACAAATATAACTTCGCCCAAACTAACGACGACTATTACAATGTGAACAGCATAATGATTGCCGACTCGGCCAGTATGAATGATTTTGGTAAATATATAGACCAAACCATCACCGAAGGCGGATGGTTCTGCCCAACTTACCACGGCGTTGCCGATGGCTGGATCATCACCCCCGAAACGGTATTCAAAAAGCACTTAGCCGAACTGGAACAGCGTAAAGCGAATATCTGGATAGCGCCGTTTAAAAATGTGATCCAATACCACAAGGAACGTAACTGCGCTAAATTAACTGCTGTCAATCGCACCACAAAAAGCTGGAAACTTTTACTGACAGACACCCTAAGTAACCGCCAAAACTTTGACCAGCCGCTCACCATTAACTTGAATGTAAATGGCCGCAAGGTTACGTCCGTCACTCAAAAAGAAAAACGTATCGACTTTGTGATGGATAAAAACACATTAGTGTTTAATGCTGTACCTGGCAATGATAAAATTATTATAGCTTTTTGATCAGCGAATTACGCTCACATAACCGGTAAGCGGCGTACTGTTGTTTTTTAAGCGGATAATGTAATAATAAACCCCCGCAGATAAGCTGCCGCCTTTGTTGCCGTCCCAGGGTTTGCCGTAGCCAATCGAATGGTAAACAGCGCTGCCATAACGGGTAAAAACATCTACCACACAACCATCCTGTCCGGCTAAAAAGGGAAGTTTCCAGTAATCATTTATGCCATCGCCATTGGGGGTAAAGGCATTTGGTATTTTGGTAATGATATTTACTGTTACATTAGCATACACATCGCAGCCACCTACCGATACCACATGTAGCTGGTATGTTGTGTTTTCTACCGGGCTTGCAATGGGGTTTTGAACGTTGGGGTTGCTTAACCCGGCAGTCGGCAACCAGCTATAACTAAGCACATCACCGCTGATTTGCGGGCTTAACTGCACGTTACCGCCGGGCAATATCACTTCGTTGTTTGCAAAGGTAATAACCGGCAATTCTTTAATTGTTACAGTGCTTTCGTTACTTAAAACCGGCACCACACAGCCTTCGCCGCCGCTAACCGCTACGCTTACCTTATCACCGTTTTTAAGATCGGTGCTTGCATATACAGGACTATTTGTGCCCACGTTTACATTGTTTAACAACCATTGATAAGTAGTAATAGCTACGTTATTTTGCGGGGTTGCTGTAAACGTGATGTTGGTGCCCGGGCATACATCATTAACATCCGGCGCTACGATCACATGCGGCTGCTCCGCCTGGTCGCTTACCAATTGTACATTAAAGGTAGTGGTAGCAGTACCACCCCAATTATCTTTGGCTGTTAGTGTTACCACAATAGGCGCACTGCCGGATATGGTACTGCCCGCCGAGGGGCTTTGGGTAATGGTAAGCGGGGTAATGCAGGCGTTCGTTACCGTGTTTTGCGCCATCGCCACATAATCGGGCATAATGCCCTGGCAAGTATTATTCGCTATTACCTGCTGGGTATTCATAACGGCGAAAACCGGGGTGCTTGCCACGATCACTTCAATATCTTTGTTGTCTGACGCATCGCCGTCATTACTGAAAAGCGAGGTTACCACATTGCCGGCGCTAATTTTCCTGATCTTACCACTGTCGTGATCTACAATATAGATAAGCCCGGATGGAGTAGTGGTAATACCCTGCGGTTTACTGAATTTAGCCAGTATACCAATACCGTCTACCGAGTCGTTCTCGCCGTCGCCGGCAATGGTAGTAACCAAACCCGCAGGTGTTATCCTGCGAATGCGGTTATTGTAGGAATCGGCCACCAGTAAATTTCCGTTCGCTTCAATTTCGATGCTCATGGGTGAGTAAAAGCTCGCGGCGGCACCCAGCCCGTCGGCCGAACCGGGCGTGCCATTACCCGCAAAATTACTTACCACGCCATTAGCTGCAATTTTAGTGATGCGGTTGGCGCCATAATCGGTGGCGTATATATTGCCGGCGGCATCTATGGCCACATCTGTAACGTCTGTAAAACTGACACCCGCTATGGTCGTCACGATCCCCGCGGTACTTATCTTGCGGATGAGCGAATTATCGGCCACATAAAAATTACCGGCCTGGTCTATGGTGATACCCCAGGGCCTGGAAAATTTAGCCTCGGCAAGCGGCCCGTCAGCAGCGCCACGGCCATTATCTGATACAAAATTACTGGTTACGCCGGCCGGTGTAATTTTGCGGATGGTATTGTACTGGTAATCTGTTACGTAAACATTCCCATCGGCATCACATACAATACCCTGGCATTCGCCAAAACTGGCCGCCGACCCTGTGCCGTTAACATTCCCCGGCGAGCCGCTGCCGGCCAAAACCTCCAACGTGCCATCAGTCCTTAACCTTTTTATCAGGTAATGCCCCTGGTCAATAATATAGATGTTGCCTGCTGCATCATGGGTAAGCGCAACGGGCCTGTCAAAACGTATCAGCGCGTTATTATTCTCTGCAAATACGTGTATAGTTTGCTGGCCAAGGTCGGCACAGGAAAGCGCTTGCGGCGTGATGTTTACCGAAGTGGCATTGGTAATACTACTTGTTAATTCATTTATGTTGATGGTATGATTACCCGAAGCATCCAATTTTAATATGATCGGGCCGGCCTTTGGGGTTATAACCGGGTTTTGCGCACAGGCAGATCTTAACCCTGCAATAAAAAACAGGGTAACGAGGAATATGCATGAAATTTTAATGCCTGGCACAGATCTTAATATTGGTAATTAAACCTATACATACTTAAAACCTTATGTGTACTGTTGTGTACTGTTAGATGACCCTGATGCTGTACCGCTTGCCCTTTTCCGTTTTAAAAGAATACAGGGTGCCAATTTTATTTAGCTTAACCAGCCTGTTACCATCATAAATTTTAATAGACGATACTGTGCGTAAACTACAGCTATTACCCAGCTTTGAATAGAGTGTAGCTTGTACCAGTTTATTGTTTTTCCATGCGATATTGACTTCAAAACCTCCGCGGGCGCAGACACCATCGATGCTACCTGCGCCAAATATTGAAGGCAAAGCAGGCAATAGTTCTATTTCGCCTTCGCGCGATTGGATGATCATCTCCGTCATCACCGCCGTGGCGCAGCCGTTACCGTTCATGATCACATCACGGCCGTCAGAATTAAAAAAATTCGGATAAAGTCCGTAATTATTTACAGGCGAAGTGCTTAACGGACTCACATAACGCAGTTGTTCCTGCCATGTGGTCCAGGCGCTGTCCGCCTCGCCAAGGCGGGCCCAAGCCGCAGCTTTAAGCACAAAGCCCCAGGTACAGTTTGTTTTGGCGCGCAGGGCCAGGGCTTTTTTCGCGGCATTAGCTAAGCGCGGATTGTTATAAGGTGAGATCTCATTCCCCGGAAAAACAGGGTACATGTGCGTTAAGTGCCTGTGCGATGGATCTACCGGCTGCCATTCCTGTTCCCATTCCAGCAGTTGACCTTTTGAGCCTATTTTGTATGGAGGAAGTTTTTTTAATGCGGATATCAACCTGTTTTTAAACGCGTTATCTACATTTAGTATAGTGGCAGTTTTAATGCAGTTGCTGAACAGTTCGCGCATCAGCGCGATATCACCGGTAGTGTTTACGCTCAACTCGGCAGTATCGCCTTTGGCGGTTATAAAAGTATTTTCGGGAGATGCCGATGGAGCAGAGGCCAGTTTACCATTTTTTCCCATCACCAACCAGCCAAGGCAAAACTCGGCTGCGCCCTTCATTACGGGCCATGCCTGTTTACGCAGGAATACCTTGTCGCCCGTAAACAGGTAGTGGTCGAACATATGCGCGCTTAACCAGGGGCCGCTCATGTTCCAGTTGGCCCAGTGCGGGTTGCCCTGGCCCCAATTGCCAACCGGGCCGGTTTGCCGCCATATATCGGTATTGTGGTGGGCGCACCAGCCGGGCAGGCCGTAATTTATCTCAGCTGTTTTGCGGCCGTTTTTAGATAAGTCTGTAATAAAATCCAAAAATGGCTGGTGCATTTCAGATAGCCCGTTTGTTTCGGCAGCGTAATAAAACATCTGCGCATCATGGTCTATACACCAGTTAGAGCTATACTCAGGCCTTACCCGGTCGTTCCAGATCCCTTTTAAATTAACCGGCAAGCCACCGGGGCGCGAGCCCGCAATAAGCACATAGCGCCCAAATTGAGCTATAGAAGCTACTATCTCGGGATCGGTGTATTCTTTCATCAACTTCAGCCGTTCAACGGTTGGACGCTGCTTATTCCTGCTTTCGCCGAGGTTTAAACTGATGCGGCGATAAATGGGCTGATAATCGTTGATATGCCTTTGCTTTAATTGGGCATAAGTTAGCTTGTTTGCCGCGGCTAAATACCTGCCTGCATCAATAGCCGGATCTTTCCCCTGCAGGCCCGGCGATTTATCAAAGCCGTTATAGCTGGTAGCCGCCGACAGGATGAAGGTAACCGCATCGGCGTTTTCTACAGTAACGCCATTTTCATCGATCTTAATTGTACCGCCTTCGTTTTTGATCAATAGGTCAAGCTGAAAATTCATGCCTTCGCCTTTTTCATCTTTGGCGTATTGTATGGCCTCTTTATCCTTTATTTTCCACAGGTAAACCGGCTCCACGTGCTGCGGGCATTTCCCTATAAGCATAATATGGTTGCTGCTGATAACCTTGATCTTAAAATGAAGCTTGCTGCTTAAACCGGCGGCAAATGATATGGAACCCGGTTTGTTTGCAGCGTGCCGCATTACCATAACCCTGTCGGGGAAGCTGGCGAAGGCTGTGCGGGTGTAGGTAATGTTATTGCTGGTGTATTGTACCTTACTTAACGCGCTATCCAAATCCAAACTGCGGGTATAATTAGCCGAGTCTTTTATGTTTTTGTAGCTGATGAACAGGTCGGCCATGGGGAGGTAAGATTCCGTGTAAGGCCCCTGCATTTTGCGGGCAATGCTATCGGCTTGCTTGTACCGGCCACTCAGCGCGGCTTTGCGGATTTGCGGCAGGTATTTTTTTGCATCGGGATTATTCCAGTTGCGCGGCGCACCCGACCATAGCGTTTGCTCGTTCAACTGGATATGTTCTATTTGTACCCTGCCATAAACCATGGCACCCATGCGGCCGTTACCAATTGGCAACGCCTCGTTCCAGTTTATGGCGGGCTGCCTGTACCACATCACGCTGGCGTAACGGTGATCTACCGCTACGTTTTGCGCGAAGCTGCCAATGGATAACACAATCCCCCAAAACAACAAAACAAGCCTTTTCATATTACTTTGCAGCTTTTAAGTTAGAAGTACGTATAGCCAAAGGTTGCAGTGCGGGCAGGTTATTTGAAGGCTTGTCCAGGTAAAAATAAGCTGTAGACGACCAATCATCACTGCGGTAATATAGTGCGAAGTTTTCGGTTACGCTTTTGTCATCGAACCCAACACCGGTTTTATAAAGGTTGCGTGTTTGCCCCCGGCCGCTGTCAACAGATGTAGGTATCATGGGCGCGCCGTTCTTTTGCAGATCCATCACCTCCTTGCGGAACGAAGAGCCCATTTGCTGGATGGTCATGCGGCAATCGGTAGTAAAGTAAATAGGGTCGGGCACGTGGTAACGGTAAAAGCTCCATTGCTTGTTCTTGTCGTCGGCAATAAGGCATCCCGTAAAATTGTTCACAAACGTACTTTGCGACCAGGCATCACCAATGTAATCTTCAGTACCCGTGCCGGCAAGGGTAGGGTATTGTTTGTCGCCATCCAGGTACACTTTCACCTCGCCTTCGCCCCACCAGGTGGTGCCATATTTGGGGTTGGCGTTAATACCCGCGTTAACACCAAGCAAGCGCCCTTTGCCGGCAACCTTGGGCAGTAGCTCGTAATCTTTAGCTAAAACTGTAGCCGTATCGCGATGCCAGTAGGCATGGAAGTACAGGTTGTTTGGGTTCCAAACTTTGGTCAGTTGGTAATTTACATCGAAGAAGATGTTGCTCAATTCGCGCGTGCCATCATTCTTTATCCTGATGTGCGCGCCTTTTCTGAAAGGCATTGGTATTACACAATTAAAAGAACGCCCTTCGGGACTGGCAAAAAAGGTATTTTGAAATGTAGACATTTTGCCCAGGCCCATCCCAAAAAAATCGGCGAGAGGAACTGAAACGGCGGGTTTTGCCGCATTATCCCAATACATCTCTATCACCAGCGAGCGCAGCATTTGCGGCGAGCGGTCGTTGATGGTGATCCAAATGCGGTTGATGATGCCTTGTCCTTTGATATTTAGCAGGTCGACAGATTTACCTGCCGGCAGGTTAAGGTAAGGGCGGCCTTTGGCACCAAAGTTTTCCTTTGCGCCTCCGCCTTTTACGCCGTTGATATTTTCGGGGCTGCTCCAGCGCGAAACACTGTTGCTGTCAAACTCAAATAAGGCTTTGTTGCTTACCTGCGCCCGGCAGGTATTGCCTGCGGCTATAAGCAGTATGAGGTATAAAAAACGCATGGCAGTAAATTATTATTGGTAGGGCAAACTATGCAAGTTAAACACTATGTGTATACTGCACCGTGCTGACCAATTGTATTAAAAACGAGAAATAACAAATGCCGCATAAGGTAATGCCGCTTTCAATTATAGCGTAAATAATATATTTTTTATGTTAATTGAACGTTAATAATACGTACATTTAATGTAACCAAATTGTTAAGCCCATGCGCGCGCTTTCCTGCTTTTTGCTTACACTGTGTTTTGCAGTGTTTTTTACTGCCGTAAAAGGGCAGGGGCAACAGGTACGCGTTGATTTTTATAAAGACCCGTTTATAGTTACAGCCGATAGATCTGTTTCGGTAGATATTCCGCAGCAGTTTACCGCTGCCGATTTAAAAAAAGGGTACGCGGCTATCAATGCCTCTAATTACCAGCCCATCATCGATTCGCTTTTGGGTTATAAACAGGAACACCAACTGAACGATTGGCTGTATTATCAGCTTATCCGCAGGGTGGCGCAGCAACTAAGCCCAAAAGAAACCAACTACGCCAGGTACACTTTTTATAAGTGGTTTATGCTGAACAAATCGGGGTACGACGCGCGACTGGCGCTTACCAACAATAAGGTGATATTTTATGTTTACAACAACGAGGATATAAGGGATATACCTTATTTTATGATTGATGGCAAACAGTTTGTTTGCCTGAATATCCACGATTATGCCAATACCAACCTTAACGATGACCCGCCAATACCGGTAAATATCCCCATCGCGGCAGCCACAAAAGCATTTTCGTATAAGGTTACCCTGATGCCCGATTTTATGCCCGGGCACGATATAGAAAAGCAAATGTCGTTTGAGTACGACCATAAAACATATTCCTTTAAGGTAAAGCTGAACACCGACCAGCAGCAGGCGTTTAACAATTACCCCGGTGTTAGTTTTGAAACGTATTTTAATATCCCGCTAAGCAAGGAAACTTACGGTTCGCTTATCCCGCTGTTAAAAAAGAACATGAAAGGGATGGATGAAAAAAAAGGAGTGGATTACCTGATGCGCTTTACCCGCTATGCCTTCCTGTACGAGAATGATAATGACAATTTCGGCAAGGAGAAACGCCTTTCACCGGGCGAAACATTAGCCTCAAACTACAGCGATTGCGATGACCGTGCCGCCCTTTTCTTTTATCTTGTTAAAGAGATCTATAACCTGCCCATGATAGCCATGCTATATCCAACTCACATTACCATGGCAGTTGAGTTTAGCAAGCCAGTGGGCGACCCTATTGTGTATAAAGGGAAAACCTATTCGGTATGCGAGCCAACCCCGCAGCTGGAAAACTTGCCTATCGGGCAAATGTCGGCCAAACTAAAAAGTACGCCTTACCATGTGGTGTATGCATATGAGCCGATGAGTAAATAACTCCATATCGAACAAGAATCATTGCCGTTGACTTTAGTCAACGGTAGAAGTAGCAAGAAGAATGGCTTTAGCCTAAATATAAACTTTAGCTTTGGCTAAAGCCCTTGAGTTTTTATTATTAATCCGTTGACTAAAGTCAACGGCAATGAGTAAGTGATCTACATAAAATTATCACTTTCCCTGTAAGCCTCAATAACACGTAACTCGCCTTCTTTGCCGGGGCGCGAATTACCATGCTCCATACCTAAAACGCCTTTGTAGCCCTTCTCGTGCAAAAATTTGAAGATGTTTTTATAGTTTACTTCGCCGGTTGTAGGCTCGTTACGGCCGGGGTTATCACCTATCTGGAAGTAAGCGATCTCGTCCCAGGTAAGTTTAATGTTGTTGATCATGTTGCCTTCGTTTTTCTGCATATGATACATATCGTACAGGATCTTACAGCTTGGGCTGTTTACACCCTTACATATCAAATACGTTTGTGCCGATGTGCGCAGGTATAGGTCGGGTGTGTCGCTAAGGGGCTCCAGCACCATTACAATGCCATGCGGCTCAAGTATCTCGGCACCCTTGCGCAGGGCGGTTATTACATTAGCGTTTTGAATATCCAGCGGAAGGTTTCGTGCAAAATCGCCGGGCACTACAGTGGCCAGCTTACCGCCGCAGCGTTTTGAAACCTCGACCGCCTGGCGGCAGCCTTTTAAAAATATATCAATGTATTCCTGTTTTCCTGCTGCCAGGGTATTGGCCCCATTACCGCCCTTATCAAGCACAAACACGCCCATAGCCATACCCAGCTTAGCCAGCAGGTTGCCAATTTTTTCCTGCTCGGCAGGGCTGCGGCTGCTCATACCATTATCTTCAATACTGCGAAAGCCCTGATCGTACATAAACCTGATCTGGTCCAGAAAATCAGCCCCTGCCGAATTTTTGAACATGCCATCGTGCGGGGCGTAGTTCATGGTAAAAGGTTTGCCGGGGGCAACTGCCGTGTTGGTATTACAGCTTGTGGTTGCGCTTGCTAAAACCGCGTTACCGGCTAAAATTGAACCCGCCGCTAAGGCGCTGTTTTTTAAAAAATTGCTTCTGTTCATGGTAAAGGGCTTACAATTGATAATTGGGTAATGCGCCTGTAATATCACATTTTTTATGATAATTACTATGCCGTACTGTTATTTATTGAAAGAGAATGTTATTCGTCAACCCTTTTTCACGGCGCTGTTCCTGATAAACATTACAGACATTATTGCACCTAAAAAGGCCAAACCTGCCGATATACGCATGATATTGGCATAGGCAGCTATAAAGCTTTCCTTATATGCTTTTGCTATCGTGGCCTTATCCTGTTCATTAAATACTTCCGGCGCTTTCGCGTTACCTAAATTAACAGCTTGTTTAATTACCAGCTGTTTTTGTTTATCATTCAGTTTCACGTTTTTGATCTCGCCCTGTAGCGCACCCGAAAAGAACAATACCGCTAAAGCGCCTAATATCGCGTTAGCAAAAACATTGGCTATACGGGTAAGCGCATTGTTTACGCCCGATGCCGTGCCCGAAAAGTGGTCGCTTACTGAACTCATCACCGCCGCCGTAAGCGGGGCAACCGTAAACGACATACCCAAACCAAACACCAGTATCCCCGGGAAAAAGGTTGTCCAGTACGCCGCAGGCCCGGCGGTTTGTTTTACAAAGGATAATATCAGCAGGCCTGCGCCAGCACAAGCCGGCCCGACTATGAGGAATAGCCTCGGCCCGTGTTTATCGGCCAATGCGCCTGCAAAACGCGCGATAACGATCATCAAAACCGTAAATGGCAAAAATGTTAAACCCGATTGCAGCTGGCTATAACCCTGTACCTGTACCATGTTTAACCCTAAGAACAGCATGCCCGCACCTAAGCCGGCATACAGGAAAAAGGTAAGCAGGTTAGCCCCGCTAAAGGTTATGTTTGTAAAAAGCTGCAAGGGCATCATAGGGTGCCTGCCCTTTTTTTCGATAATTATAAACGCCAGCAGTAATAATAACCCACCGCCCAGCGATGCATACACCTGCCAGTTATTTAAACCAACGGCAGGGATGCGCAAAAAGCCGAAAGTAACAGCCGCTAAGCCAAGGGCAATGGCAACTGCGCCCGCAATATCAAGCCCTTGCTTGCTATTTTCATCACGAATTTCTTTTACCTGTTTGGCAAGTATGATAAGGGCCACAATACCGATGGGGATATTGATAAAAAAGATATACCTCCAAAGCCCCGCATCACCAAAAGCGCCACCCAACACAGGGCCACCCATGGTAACTACCGTGGTAAATGCGCTCCAGGTGCCAATAGCCTTGCCGCGTTCGTTTGGGTTGATAGACGAGGAGATAAGCGATAAACTACCCGGTATCATCAAGGCACCGCCAATGCCCTGCAACATCCGGAATACAATAAGCAGGGTAACACCCGGCGCAAAACCACAAGCTGCCGAACCCAGGATGAAAAGAAAAATACCGGCCATAAAAACCTTTTTACGGCCAAGCTTATCGCCAAGCGAGCCGCCGATAAGTATCAGCGCGGTCAGCATCAGCAGATAAGCGTTTAATATCCAAAAAAGATCTGTGCCGCTGGCGTTAAGGCTTTTCTGCAGCGATGGTAGTACAACATTTAGGGCTGTGGCATCGATAAAAGCCATAGCCGATGCCATGATGGTTGATACCATAATCCATTTGCCGGCTTTACTGCCCAATGCAACTGTTGCCATAATAAAGGGTTTTAAGTAAACCTACTAAAAACGACCGTCTAAAACTATTGTTGGCACGCTGCATGATAAATTTTACCACTTAGTGTATCGAAATTTAAGCAGCTATTTGTTATTTGAAAAATACTTTGTAATTATGCCTTACCAATACACAATTATCTACCGTCCATTTTATGCTTCCAGAAAAGGAATATCAAATGTGGCCCGATGCAGAGCTTTTAGCAATGTTACGGGGTGACGACCGTAAGGCGTTTGAGATGTTGTATCAAAAATATTCGGCCAGGGTTTACCAGGCAGCCTATAACCTGTTTAGGGATAAAGTTATTTGTGAAGACCTTGTGCAGGAGTTATTTATAGACCTGTGGACTAAGCGTAATAAGCTTAACATATCATCACTGGAGTGGTACCTTAAAGTTGCCATTAAAAATCGTGTGCTGATGTACCTGCGCACCCAGCGGGCCACGCTCGATCTTTCGGCCATTGCCACACTTACCGAAAAGTATACAACCGATAGCAGGCTGATTCAAAATGATATTAGTACTATACTGGAAAATAATGTAGAGCGCCTGCCCGAAAAATGCCGCCAGATCTTCACACTTAGCCGTAAAGAGTATCTTTCCAACAAAGAGATCGCCTCGCGTTTAAATATCTCCACAAAAACGGTAGAGAACCAAATTACCATTGCATTGCGCCACCTGCGCACCGGCCTTACCGATTACCTGCCTGTGGTTGTTGCCGCTTTAGTTATTTTGACTGAAAGCTAATTAAAGCTGAAAGCAGAAAAACCAAAGAAGTAGGCAGTAGATCAACCAGGCAGTAGTTATAAAAGCAATCATAATAAAAGCTTTTCGCTTTGGCCTTTCAGCTTTCAGCTTCTAAAAAAATATTTTCATTCTTCTTAGGGGGTAGGTATGCAAACTGCATCTTACATATATAAACCATGAGAAAGTTTACTTTTCTGAGAAAAAAAATCCAGGCCAAAGACCGCTCTTTGCAGGAAAACCTTGTGACCAAATATTTTGACGACCTGCAGCTGAATAACCAGCCTGTAGTTGATAGCAACGCAAGTTTTGACAGTGACAGCGTTTATAACCGCATTACCGAAAGTATTGACGCAATGCCGGGCAAATCTGCCGGTGCGGGTAAAAAATGGATGGTTGCAGCATCGTTGATCGCGGTGGCATCATTGTCGGTATTATTATATCAATACCGTTTGCAGGTGCTTGATGTGGTATCGCCAATAGCGCAAAAACAAATTGTGGCCATTAACGGGCAGGTTGCAAACTTAACCCTTGCCGATGGTACCAAAATATGGCTTAATGGTGGTAGTAAATTAAGCTACCCCGAAGCTTTTCGTGGAGATAAAAGAGAGATAACCTTAACAGGAGAGGCTTTTCTGGAGGTGGCGCACGATACCCGGAAAGCATTTATCGTACACACAGGCAACATCAAAACCCAGGTATTAGGTACCAGTTTCAATGTAAAAGCTTATCCCGAAGACAAGTTTGTTAAGGTTGACGTGGCTACCGGTAAGGTTGGCGTGGTTGCACCATTAGCCAAAACGGTTTTCCTGTTACCGGCCGAAGAAGTTTTGGTGAACAGGAAAGATAACAGCGCCACAACCAGCAAAGGTGTTGATGTAAGCGCCCTTACCGGTTGGAAGAACGGCGATTTTATTGTTAAGAACATGCCGCTGCCAGACGTGTTGAACGCGATATACCACCGATTCAATATCGAAGTAAAGGCCGATCCTAACCTGGTAAAATGCTCTATATCTGCCAATTTCACAAATGTGTCCCTTCAAAACATCATCAGGATAATTTCAAAGCTGGTGAGGGGTAAGGCTGTAGCAGATGGCGCGGGATACCATTTAAAGGGCAAAGGCTGCTAATAAAACAAGAAGAACCAATTATAATAGATAGATAACCAATTATCAATTAACCTAAATTAAAACAGATGATGACATAAATACATAAAAAAACCCTGTTCAATGGGATTTGAAACAGGGTGATTAAAATGCCGGGTTATTATTAAGTGTACGTTTCAGAGGTCGAATTCAGAACGCCGCACTTGAATTTCAAACACTTTAATTTATTCAAATCTATGAATATATCTCTATTTTCAAATGGAGTAGTTCGTTATGTATTAATATTAATGAAATTTACCTCGCTTGCCTGCTTTGTTGTTTGCCTGATGTGCTTTACAGCTGTCGCAAACAATTCGTACGGCCAGAAATTTTTAGAGCAACAGGTAACGCTTAAGTTTAAAAAACAAAAGCTAACCGATGCGCTCGACAAAATATCGGCCAATAATCAAGTAAAATTTGCTTACGCGGATAATTTACTAAAGCCGTCATTCAGGGTCGACTTAAATGTAACTAACAAAAGCATCAAAGAGGTGCTTGACGAGGTTTTAACCCCATTTAACCTTGGTTATAAAATTATCGACGATGTTATAGTAATAGGCGAAAGGCCTTCAGATGCAACATCCCTAAACGGTACCCGCGAAGATGTAAAAGCGGTAAAAGTATCGGGTAAGGTGATAGACGATACCAATTTACCCTTACCGGGTGTAAGCGTAAAGCTTAAAGGCACTACATTGGGCACGGTTACCGATGTTAACGGTAATTTTGTTTTAGACCTGCCCACTGCCGATGGTACACTGGTATTCAGTTTTATTGGCTTCGCAACAAAAGAAGTACCGCTTAACGGGCAAACTACAGGTGTAAACGTGCAGTTGATACCCGAGCAAAACGCCCTTAGCGAAGTAGTGGTAGTAGGCTACGGCACGCAAAGGCGTGTAAACCTGATTGGCGCTGTAGACCAGGTTACTTCAAAATCAATTGAAGGCAAACCTGCTGTAAACCTTACACAAGCCTTGCAGGGTACATCTCCAAACTTAATTATCCAGCAAAGCAGCAACGAACCGGGCGCTTACCAAACCATAAATATCCGTGGTGTTGGTACTTTTAACGAGACCAAGCCGCTGTTGGTAATTGACGGTATCACAAGCGACGATGTTGGCGCCTTAAATCTCCTTAACCCTAACGATATTGAAAGCGTTTCGATATTAAAGGATGCAGGCAGCGCCGCTATTTATGGTTCGCGTTCATCAAACGGGGTAATATTGGTTACCACAAAAAAGGGGAGCAAAAACTCGGCAGCAACGTTAAGCTATAATGGCCAGGCGGGCATACAAGTGCCCCATGTTGGTTACAAGCCCGTACACTCGTACGAGAATGCCATTTTGCGTAACGAAGCGGTTGTAAATGCAGGTTTAACACCAATTTATTCTCCTGCGCAGATCCGTCAGTTTCAGCAGGAAGGCGACCATAAATGGTTCCTTGACGAAATACTGCAAAACGCCGTACAGCAAAACCACAACCTAAGTTTATCTGGTGGCAACGCTACATCATCATACCTGGTTTCGGCAGGTGTACTCGATCAGCGGAACAACCTGGTTGGCCCCAATTATGGCTTGCGCAGGTATAATTACCGCATGAACCTTAGCTCCGAGTTCGGGAAGGTGAAAGTGAACAGCATCCTGGCGTATTCGCGTACCGAAATTAAAGAGCACTCTTTTAACACCGGTACGTTGATAGTTGATGCCGGGCGTACGCCTACTTATTACCCTATTAAGGATGACCAGGGCAACTATCTTACAAACGATGTGTTAGCAGAGTTTAACCCCCTTGGTATCCTTGAAAAAGGTGGATACCGCAAACGCGACAACGATAATGTGTTTGGTAATTTAAATGCCGAGTTGAATATTACCAAAGACTTTAAGATTAAAGGTGTGTTTGGCGGAACCTTAACCGCGAACCATCTGTTTGGAAGGGTAATGCAGGTAAATTATCTCCCTAAAGGAAGTTACGGTTCAGACCGCAACACTACTGACGACAATGAGAAAACCCTGTTCACCAATACGCAGTTCTTGGCTCAATACACCAAGACAATTGCAAAAAAACACAATGTAGATATATTGGTGGGTGTTGCAAACGAATCTACAACTTTCCAGGGTAACTACTTAAGGTTGAAATTTACCGACCCTGAGTTAGGTACGCCTATTACCGGCACTGTGATAGAAACGTCATCAACCGGCACAAACAGCCATACTATTGAAAGGAGCTTAAACTCTGTGTTTGGAAGGGCATCTTACAATTACAAAAATAAATACTACGGCGAGGCCGATTTCAGGATCGATGCATCATCAAAATTCGCCAAAAACAACCGCAACGCATTCTTCCCATCGTTAACTGCAGGTTACCGCCTAACCGAAGAAAGCTTTATGCAGAGCTACCGCGATAAATTTGGCGATGTTAAGCTGCGTGCCTCTTATGGTATATTGGGTAACCAAAGCGTACCCGAGTACCAGTTCTTAGACAATTACCGCGTTTCGGGCGATTATTATTCCTTCAACGGGCAGCAGGTTAGTATCATCGATATCAAGTTTGCCAACCCCGATATCAGGTGGGAGCGTGCTTCTACGTTTAATATTGGTGCCGACCTGTCATTCTTTAAAAACAGCTTGACCGTAAGCGCAGATTACTTTAACAAAATAACACGCGACATTTTGCTGCCACCGGTAGTACCGGGCGTGTGGGGTGCAACAGCAAGCGATTACAACGCGGGCGAGGTGCAAAACCGTGGTTGGGAAGTTAATATCAATTATCGCTTAACAACCGGTGCCTTTAACCACAGCTTTGCATTTAACGTAGGCGATAACAACAACAAAGTGTTAAAGCTTGAAGGTGGCGACCAATTAAGGTCGTACGACGAAATGCAGCTTTTAAATAAAGTCGGCTTACCTATAGGTTCGTACGTTGCCTTAAAGCGCGATGGCTATTTCCAAAACCTTGATGATATTACCAATGGCGCTAAACCGGCCGGCCTGAACGTTCAGCCCGGCGATAACCGCTATGTGGATGTAAACGGCGATGGTATCATTGATGAGAACGACAAATTTGTTTTCAGTAACGGTTTCCCTCGTTTAACATTTGGTTTTACCTATACCCTGAACGTTAAAAACTTTGATTTTAACTTGTTTTTACAAGGTGTTGGTAAACGTAACATGTTTGTAAGGGGCGAGCAGGTGGAGCCTTTTCACGTAAACTACTCGCAGGTTATTTATCAGCACCAGTTAGATTACTGGACACCGCAAAACCCCGATGCGCGCTTTCCGCGCCTGGCAGCAAGCGGCAGCCAGTCGAACGAAAATAACTTCCGCCGAGGGTCTGACATGTACCTTTTTGATGGTAAATACCTGAGGGTTAAAAACGTACAGGTAGGTTACACATTGCCGGTAAGCGTATCTAAAAAGGTAGGCATGCGTAAAGCCCGGGTTTATGTTACAGGGCAAAACGTGCTCACCTTCTCGCCAATGAAGTTTATCGATCCCGAATCGACCGAATTGGCCGGTAACGTCAGGGCTAACGGCGCTAACAGCGCCCGGTCTTACCCGCTCCCGGTTTATTATGGTTTTGGTATCGATTTAACCCTTTAATCCGCAACTGAAATGAAAAAATATATTATCTATAAAATAGGATTTGCAGTAATGCTGTTACTTTCAGTTTCGGCATGTAAAAAGTTGGATCTTTCGCCAACCGATGCATTCACAAATGAAACCTACTGGACAACTCCCGAGAAAGCCAGCGTAGTACTAAGCCGGGCGTACCAGCAAATATCAAGCAGCGGATACTTCTTCTCGCAGGAAGCCTTATCGGATAACGCTTATATGGGGCGTGGTGATGCCTTTAATGCGGCATCGCTGGCAGCAGGTACTTACGATCAATCTTTAGGCCGGTTTAAAAGCGAGTGGTTCGATCATTACGCGGGTATAAAAACCTGTAATATTTTCCTGGAAAACGTTGATAAGGTAACCTCGATGGATGCCAACCTTAAAGCCCGCATGAAAGCCGAGGCAAGGTTTATCCGCGCCTGGCATTATTTCCTGCTCGAAACATGGTGGGGCGATGTGCCTTTGGTTGAAAAAGACCTTACAATAAATGAAGCTAAGGTTGTAACCCGCACACCAAAAGCGCAGATCATTGATTTTGTATTAAAGGAACTTGATGCCGCCGCTACCGACCTGCCAGTAAATACGGGTTTAGCCGAAGCCGATCGTGGCAGGGTCACTAAAGGTACCGCTGTAGCGCTTAAAGCCAGGGTACTGCTTTACGATAGCCGTTGGGCTGATGTAGTTACCGAGTGCGAGAAGCTGATCGGTAAGACAGATTTTGGTACTTATGGGTTGTTTTCATCCTATGAGGGCTTATTCCTGCCGCAAAACGAGTATAACAACGAGGTGATGTTTGACCTTGAATTTGTACCGCCGACTGTGGGCACAAGAAGTTATACCGAATTCAGGGACCTGGCACCGTTATCAGTAGGCGGAAGGCTTAATGCCGTTGCCCCAACGCAGGAACTGGTTGACAGCTACCTGATGCTCAATGGTAAAAAACCGGGCGAATCTGGTTCTGGGTACGACGAGAATAATCCGTATGTTGGCCGCGACCCGCGCCTTACAAATACGGTTGTTTATCACCAGTACCAGTGGAAAAAGCCTGATAACAGCATACAAACCATTTATACCAAACCAGGATCAGACCCTGATCAGGAACATCATTTTGATGAGTATGCACCGGGGGCAATTACATCGCCAACAGGTTACTATACCCGTAAATATTACGACCCAACATCAACCCCGGCCGATTTTGGCTCGGGCCTTAACCTCATCCTGATCCGTTATGCCGATGTGCTGCTGATGTATGCCGAGGCTAAAATGGAACTTGGCCAGTTGGATGCAAGCGTTTGGGACAAAACTATAAAACCTATACGTGCACGTGCCGGATTCAGCGATGCCGCCGCGCTTAACTTCCCCGCTTCCGGCGCAGCCGAGTTGAAAGAGATAGTACGTAACGAACGCCGTACCGAGTTTGCAATGGAAGGCCTGCGCATATTTGATATCCGCCGCTGGAAAATTGCAGAAGATGTTTTGAACGGCTGGGCACACGGAGCCAAGTTTGGCGCCGCCGGGATAGACGATGGGTACATCCGCGCTAACCTGCGCACTTTTGACCCGGGCAAAAACTATTTATGGCCGGTACCGCGGGACGAAAGGGCCATAAACCCTAACCTTACACAAAACCCGGGTTGGTAATTCATTAATATTTATAAAAAAAATATAAAAAATTAAGATCATGAAAAATATTTATTACTGCTTTTTGGCAGGTATAGTAGCACTGATTTTTGTATCGGGCTGCAAAAAGGATAAAACAATTGGTAGCACAAAGGTATCGGCGGTTAGCAACTTGTTTTTACCTGAAGAAGGAAAGTATATTAAGATAGCATCAGGTGCATCAGGCTCTGTTTCGTTTGAATGGGAGCAGGCACGCGCAGAAGATAATGGGTTGGTTTTATATGAAGTGGTATTTGATAAAGAGGGCGGCGATTTTTCAAAGCCTCTTTATTCGGTACCGTCGGACGGTAACGGTTTGTATAATAAATACACCGCGTCGTTCAGCGACCTTAATAAAATTGCCACACTTGCCGGTGTAAAACCACAGGAATCGGGCAAGGTTATCTGGACAGTGTCATCATCTAAAGGTATCAATGTGGTAGCTTCGGCGCAAAAACGTGTGGTAGAGATCGAGCGCCCTGCGGGCTTTACCGAGATCCCAACCGAGTTGTTTGTAACGGGTACAGCTACCGAAGGTGGCGATGACCTAACCAAAGCAATTAAAATGAAACAAACCGCGCCAGGCAAGTTCGAGGCCTTTACATCATTAAAAGCTGGTAGCTTCCATTTTGCTGATCGTATTACCGGCACACCTTCAACCTTCTCGTATGATGGCGCTAAATTAACCGAAGGTGGCAACACCGATGTTACCGGCGCTGCCAAAGTGCAAAGGATAGAGGTTGATATGAACGTAGCATCGTACAAAACTACCGAGGTTACCAACGTTGGCTTATGGTTCTCTGCCGATAACAAGATCTGGTTTGATCTTAACTACGCAGGTAATGGTACCTGGGAAGCTAATGATAAATCTATCGTATTTCACCAGGAAAGCTGGGGCCGCGATGAGCGCTACAAATTCAGGTTTACCTTTAAAAATGCAGATAATTCAACTACCACCCAGTATTATGGCAGTGCCAATGCCGATAACAGCGCGGCAAATGCCGGTACCCCGGCAACTTATTATTACATGTTACCGGTAAACAATTCGCAGTACGATTATACTTTTAAGTTCAACCACGATTTTGACAACAAAACCGCCGACATTAAAGTAATGTTTAATGCAACTGTACCTGCCTATACCCATACCGTAACAGGTAACTAATTACATAACTGAATTTGTTTGCAGGGCCTTTTCGGTCCTGCAAACTTAAATCGTCAAACTTTAGTTTATGAACATCATAACTCAACATATAAAAAAAGTGGTACTGGCGGGGCTTATCCCTGTCATACTCACTTCCTGCTTAAAGGATAAACCCTTTCCGCTTTATGGTAACAAGCCAACAACCCCGGTAGATTATACGTTTGCTGCCACAGCCGATTCGCTGCAGGAAAAAACGTACACCACATTCCTGTCTGCCAATGGTAATTACTTTGTGCAGAACAATGCCGGTAATACCAACTATAATTACTGGCCGCAGGCGCATACGCTTGATGTGTTTACCGATGCTTACCTGCGCACCAAAAATGATATATACAAGCAGCGGATGAAATCGTTACTGGATGGTACACGCATTACCAATGGCAACAAATATCAGAACGAGTACTACGATGATATGGAATGGCTGGCACTTGCAAGCCTGCGCGCATTTGAAGCAACCGGCGATAACGATTACATGAATGCCGCCAATATTTTATGGACAGATATTAAAACAGGTAAAAACGATAGCCAGGGTGGTGGTATTGCCTGGCGCAAATCGCAGCTCGATTATAAGAACACACCGGCCAACGCGCCTGCTATTATTTTTGCCGCGCGCCTTTACCGCTTAGAGCATAACGCGGATGACCTTGCCATTGCTAAAGAACTGTACACCTGGTTAAAAGCCACACTGGTTGACCCGGGTACCGGCATTATTTACGACGGTATAAACGGTGATCACGACGGGCAGGTAAGCAAAAATAAATTCACGTATAACCAGGGTACGTTTATTGGCGCCGCACTGGAGCTGTATAACGTTACCGGCGAGGCAGGTTATTTAGCCGATGCCGTGCGTAATGCAACTGCAACTACAAAAGACCTGGATATATCGCCGGGCGGCTTGCTTAAAAGCGAAGGCCAGGGCGATGGGGGTTTGTTTAAAGGTATTTTGGTAAGGTATTTAACCCTGCTTACATTGAAGGATGATGTACCGGCTGCCAACCGCGACGCATACGCCAAATTTTTAAAATATAATGCCGAAACCTTGTTTACAAAAGGGATAAGCAGGCCCGATTTGATGGTTAGCCCCGATTGGAAGGCGAAACCATCGGGTACAACAGACTTAACCACGCAAATAAGCGGGGTTACGATGATGGAAGCCGCAGCCACGTTAAAAGCAGCCGGCAAATTTTAAACAGAGAGAGTTGGATCTTCCGGGTTATATTTGCCCGGAAGATTTTTTTATTTACCTATTTTAGATCATGAAGAGAAGGCAATTTATTGGGAGTACCACTTTATTGGGTGCCGGGGTTTTAATGAACAAATTTTTGCTTGCGGCTAAGCCCGCTTTTCCGGTTGTAAGGGTACCTGTAGCCCAGCGTAAATTTAAAAGCGTATCGGTTGAAAAAGCTATAACCGAATTTAAATCGAAAGTAAAGAACCCCGAACTGGGGTGGCTTTTCGAAAATTGTTTCCCCAACACGCTGGATACTACCGTAACCTATAAACTAACCAATAATAAGCCCGACACCTACGTAATTACCGGCGATATTGATGCCATGTGGCTGCGCGATAGCAGCGCACAGGTTTGGCCGTACATTGCCTTCATAAATAAAGACGCCGACTTGAAAAAACTGGTGGCCGGTGTAATAAACCGCCAGGTAACCTGTATCCTGCGTGACCCATATGCCAACGCTTTTTATGATGACCCAAACAAAGTTGGCGAGTGGAAAGACGACGTTACCGACATGAAACCCGGCCTTCACGAGCGTAAATGGGAGATAGATTCGCTTTGTTACCCTATACGCCTGGCCCATAAATACTGGAAACTTACCGGCGATACATCTCCGTTTGACGCCCAATGGAAAACCGCTGTACAAAGCATCCTGAAAACCTTTAAAGAGCAGCAGCGCAAGGATAACGACGGGCCTTACTCGTTTCAGCGTAAAACCGCCTGGGCTACAGATGGTGTACCCATGAACGGGTACGGTTACCCGGTTAAAGCCAATGGGCTCATCTGCTCTGCCTTTCGCCCAAGCGATGATGCAACCATATACTCGTATCTTATACCTTCAAACTTCTTCGCGGTAACCAGCTTAAAACAAGCTGCCGAAATGGTAAAAAGCATTTCAAAGGACGATACTTTAGCTGCCGAATTGCTTGCACTGGCAACCGAGGTTGATGCGGCTTTGCAAAAAAACGCGGTGATAGACCATCCCGAATACGGGAAGATCTACGCTTACGAGGTAAATGGCTTTGGCAGTTACAACTTAATGGACGACGCCAATGTGCCAAGCCTGTTGGGTATGCCATACCTTGATGCCGTTAAAAATACCGACCCGGTTTATATCAATACCCGCAAAATGTTACTATCGCTAAACAACCCTTTCTTTTTTAAAGGCACAGCCGGCGAGGGTATCGGCGGCCCACATGTGGGTAAAGATATGATCTGGCCGATAAGCATTATCATCCGTGCCATAACCAGTAACGATGATGCCGAGATAAAAGAATGTATCGAAATGTTACGCAAAACACATGGCGGCACAGGCTTTATGCACGAGTCGTTTCATAAAAACGATCCTGCAAAGTTCACCCGTAAATGGTTTGCCTGGGCCAACACGCTGTTTGGCGAATTGCTTTGGGAAACATATACGCAAAAGCCACAATTGTTAGGCTAAATTGGTTTAGTTTGTATATTTACCAAAAGTTTATAACTGTACCTATAACATCTATTCATGAAAAACATTTTAACAGCAGTTTGCCTGATGGCGGGGGTGTTTGCCAATAGTTATGCCAGTGCACAGGCTACCAAGGCACCCGCTTACCCGTTAATTACGCATAACACATACTTCAGCGTATGGTCGTTTACAGATGAGCTGAACGAATCTACCACCCGGCACTGGACGGGCAAGAACCAATCGTTGTTGGGTTTGATAAAGGTTGATGGTATAACATACCGTTTTATGGGCCAGAAACCTGTAAGCTACAGAACTATACTGGCCGATGGTGACACCAAACCGTATGCCGTAAAATATACCGAAAATAAGCCCGGCGACGGCTGGGAGAACCCTGGCTTTAATGATAAAAATTGGAAAGCCGGCACCGCGCCGTTCAGCGACGACCCCAAGATGGCCAAAACCCTTTGGAAAACCCGCGACCTTTGGGTTCGCCGCACTTTCATATATAAAAAATCAATGCCGGTAAATAAACTGATATTAAAGCTTCATCACGATGATGATGCCGAAGTTTACCTTAACGGCGAGAAAATAAATGTTAGCCCCGGTGCCAACGGCGATTTGTTACCCGTTAAAGTAAAAGGCGATCTTGCGGATAAGCTGAAAGACGGCGAGAACGTACTGGCCATGCATTGTGTAAATACAGGCGGCGGCGCGTGGCTTGATGCAGGAATAGCCGATGAGGTGAAACCACCGGCAGATGATAACCTTAAAACCGCCAGGCAAACCGGCGTGTTGATCAATGCCACCCAAACCATTTATACGTTTACCTGCGGTGATGCCGATCTGAAGTTAACCTTTACATCGCCATTGCTTATGGATAATCTTAATCTACTATCAAGGCCGGTTACCTATGTTACCTACAGCGTAAAATCAAACGATGGCAAAACGCATGATATAAAAGTTTACTTTGGTGCATCGGCCGATCTGGCCCGCAACAAACCCAACCAGCCGGTAATAGCCCAGCGGTTTATCCAAAACCAGCTATCTGTACTTAAAGCCGGTACTAAAGAACAGCCCGTATTACAAAAGAAAGGTGACGACCTGCGCATAGATTGGGGTTACCTGTATATTGCTGCGCCTGTATCTGCAAAAGCAACACAGTTTATTAGTAATACCAGCCAGGCAATGGGTTCGTTTACCGGCGCTCCAACAACATCAACTACCGCCGGCGGCGAAGCCGCATTTTTGAATACGGTAATACCTTTTGGCAAAGTAGGTAGTGCCGCAGTCGAAAAATATATTGAAATAGGTTACGATGATCTGTACCCGGTGCAATATTTCGGCAAAAACCTTAGGCCGTGGTGGAACAAGGACGGTAATAAAACGATGATCGGCGAACTAAAGCAAGCGGCTATCGATTATAAAACCGTTATGGCTAAATGTAAAGCGTTTGACGATGCCATGAATGTAAGGACGTCGGCAGCCGGTGGTTTGGAGTATGCTAAGCTTTGTGCCATTGCTTATCGCCAGGCCATAGCGGCGCATATGCTTGCACGCAGCCCTAAAGGCGAGATCCTGTGGTTATCGAAAGAGAATTTTAGCGGCGGTTTCATCAATACGGTTGATGTTACTTATCCATCGGCCCCGTTGTTTTTAATATACAACCCAAAACTGGCCGAAGGGATGCTGAACGGGATCTTCGAATTTAGCGAAACAGGCAAGTTTAAACACCCGTTTGCAGCGCATGACCTGGGTACATATCCGTTTGCCAATGGCCAAACTTATGGCGAAGGCATGCCGGTAGAAGAATCGGGCAATATGCTGTTGCTTACCGCGGCTATTGCCAAAGCGGAGGGTAACGCGCTGTTTGCCAAAAAACACTGGGCCACTTTAACCACCTGGACAAATTACCTGATAAAAGAAGGGCTTGACCCCGCAAACCAGCTTTGTACCGATGACTTTGCCGGCCACCTGGCGCGTAATGCCAATTTATCGTTAAAAGCCATAAACGGAATAGGCGCATATGCAATGCTGGCAGATATGCTGGGCGATAAAGCCACTGCGGCTAAATACCACACCATCGCAAAAGATTTTGTTGCCAAATGGATGAAAATGGCCGATGCGGGCGACCACTACTCGTTGGTATTTGAAAAGCCCGATACCTGGAGCCAGAAATATAACCTGGTTTGGGATAAGCTGTTAGGCCTTAACCTGTTCCCAAAATCGGTTTACGAGAAGGAGATAAAATACTACCTCACCAAACAAAACGAATTTGGCCTACCGCTTGATAGCCGAAAAACGTACACAAAATCCGACTGGATAGTATGGACAGCAACGTTAGCAGATAATGCGAATGATTTTAAAGCCCTTACAGATCCTATTTATAAGTATGCCACCGAAACGTCCTCGCGTGTGCCTATCAGCGACTGGCACGAAACCACCAATGGTAAACAGGTGGGTTTCCAGGCACGCAGCGTGGTAGGCGGATACTTTATGAAGGTGCTTGAGCAGCAATGGTTAAAAAATAAATAAGCCAAAAACTCACAACAAACAATAACAAGCCCGGCGCACATAACCTGCGACCGGGCTTTGTGCTTTATGCGCAAATCCCGGTTTGCAAAAACCAGGCACAATAAAGTTTGTTGAATTTACCAAAAGCGAAAATTTACTATTCACTTACGGCCTTACAATCGAAAAATGGTTTTAAATTTGATGTCCTGCATAAAATTATCAAACATTAATTGAAGAAAATAATCGTCCTGTTACTAAGCATTACCTGGTTTAATGTTTATGCGCAAACCACCGATACCGCTAAAATCGACTCGGCCAATATATTAGCCCTGCCCGATACTGTTCGGCACCTGGAAAGCAAGGCAGCATCCTATATCGCCCCGGCTGTATTTATAACCTATGGTGTATTATCTTTGCATGTAAAACCCATCAGGGATGTTGATATCAGCGTATATAACGACCTGATAGAAGACCATCCCAATTTCCATTATCATATCGAAAATTATTTTCAGTACGCCCCGGCGGTTTTGGTTTATGGCTTAAACCTGGCTGGTGTGCAGGGTAAAAACACTTTTATCGACAGGACGATATTGTACGGCATGTCTGAGGGGATAATGGCATTAACGACATTTACACTCAAAAACGTAACACATCGCATGCGCCCCAATGGTTCCAATAACTTTTCTTTCCCATCAGGGCATACGGGTAATGCCTTTGCCGCCGCCGAATTTATGGCGCAGGAGTATGGCGAAAAATCGCCCTGGTATGGCATTGTAGGATACTCGTTTGCTACGGCAACAGCCATACTGCGCGTATACAACCGCGACCATTGGTTCAGCGATATTGTAGCGGGGGCAGGTTTCGGCATCCTGTCGACAAAGGCTGCCTATTTGATCTACCCATTATTCCGAAACAAACTGTTTTACGACAAAAAATCAGCTAAATCAAGCCTAATCATGCCCACATACTCAAATGGTGTAGCAGGGTTTGCTTTTGTGAAGCAGTTGTAGGCGGATAATGGCTTTTAATAAACAAGACTTACACCTCCCACTAACCAATTTAAACATTTAACCTATCTCGTATACTCCTATTTGCTAATAATAAGTTGGGAATAGACACAGAAGTAATAGTTTGCAACTTGTATAAAATACCAATAATTGGTATATTTGTGATAAAGTTAAAAGGTTATGGCTAAAAATACATCAATATTATTAGGAGATTATTTTGATAGCTTTATAAATAAACAAATCAAAACTGGAAAATTTTCGTCTGCAAGTGAGGTGGTTCGAACCGCGTTGAGAATGCTTGAACACTCAGAAATTAAAAAAACAGAACTTATAAACGAATTGAAAAAAGGTGAAAAATCTGGTTTTACAGAGCATTTTGACAGACAAGGTTTTTTAGACAAGTTGCATAAGCAACATGCAGCTAATAATGAAGTATAAAATCAGTAAAGAGGCGCTTAAAGACCTTGAAAATATTTGGATTTATACTTTTGAGAATTGGTCTGTTGAACAGGCAGATAGATATTATGGGTTGCTTATCGACGAAATTGAATATGTTTCTGAGAATCCACAATCAGGAAAAGATTATGGACATATTCGAGAGGGATATTTCCGAACTCGTGTAAAATCGCATTTTATATTCTATAGAGCGAACCTTAAAGCTAATGTAATTGAAATCATTCGGGTTTTACATCAACAGATGGATATTGACGAAAGACTTAACGACTAAAGTTAGCGTGTTATGCTGGTGTCTATTGTTCGTCATCATAAAATTGCAAGTAACAGAAGCCATTATCAAAAATAAAAAAAGCTCCGATATTTCTATCGAAGCTTTTAAGTACCCAGCGCCGGAGTCGAACCGGCACGGTTTCCCACAGGTGTTTGAGACCAGCGCGTCTACCAATTCCGCCAGCTGGGCATACTTCAAATTTAGCGCGTCTACCACCCCGATAGCTATCGGGGCCACAAGCCGGCATACTTATTAAGCAGTGTTTTGCTTAGAAGCGGGCTGCAAATGTATCTAAACTCTCTTTAATTCGCAACAGGTATTTTTGCCTGTAGTAAATATTTGCAATGTCGTTCAGTCTGTCTTCTTTAGCGGTACCGTTCAGGGTTTCGTAATCGTTTGTCAGGCTGTTTAACTCTTCGGTAATATCTCCCTCAATGGCAGCCACTTCCGCGCTGATATCGCCAAACTGCGCGGCGGTTTCAATTTCCATCAAGCGTTCGTTAATATCCATCATCTCCATCAAAAAATCTCCGGGCAGTTGCGGTTTAGCGCCTTCGTTAACCAGTCCGTGCTCCTTTAAAATATATTCCAGCAGCTTATTGGGGTCGCCAAGGGTTTGGTAAGCTTTATTGTTTAGGGTTGATAACTCTAAAATTTCCTGCTGTTTGGCATCGTCCTCGTTAGCAAAAAAATCGGGATGGTACTGCTTGCTTAATGTGTAGAACTGCTTTTTCAGCTGTGCGGTATCGGGCTTAAAGCTTTCTGGTATGCCGTAAAATTCAAAATAGTTCATCGGTACAAAACTACAAATTTTTGATGGCTGAAAATTAAATTACCTTAGCACAAACGAATGTAACTTAACAACATGCCGGTATTTTACGATCAGATGAACAAGGCTGTTCATATACAGCAGGTACCAAAGCGGATAATTTCCATTGTACCTTCGCAAACCGAGCTTTTGTTCGATCTGGGGTTGGATGAACGCATTGCAGGTATAACCAAATTCTGCATCCACCCTGCAAATAAAGTGGGCGGTGTTGCCAAAATAGGGGGCACCAAGCAATTAAATATGCAGGCCATACATAGCCTTCGGCCCGATCTGATCATCGCCAACAAGGAAGAGAACGAGCAAGCCCAGGTAGAGGAGCTAATGAAGCATTATCCCGTGTGGATAAGTGATATAACCAACCTGCACAGCGCGCTTAACATGATCACTAAAGTAGGGGAGATCACCGGCGCACAAACCGGGGCGGTTAAAATAGCTAACGATATATTCCTGCAGTTTCAAAATCTAAAACCACAGGGCAAAAAGCTTCGCGTAGCGTACCTGATATGGCGCAAACCATACATGGCGGCAGGCAACGGTACTTTTATAGATAGCATGATGCAACTGTGCGGGTTTGAGAATGCGATTAACACGGGCAGGTACCCCGGGGTTAAAACAGACGAACTCATTGCAGCAAAGCCTGATATGCTGCTGTTGTCATCCGAGCCATATCCATTTGCTCAAAAACATATAGATGAGTTTCAGAATACACTCCCCAATGCTAAAATATTATTGGTTGATGGCGAAATGTTTTCGTGGTACGGCAGCCGTTTATTGCAGGCCCCCGCTTACTTTAATAGCCTTATTGGTAAATTAACAGCAATGTAATGAGGCAGATAAAGAAAAATATGAAATTCAGTTTTAAAGTATAGCATTTTACGCTATCTTTGCCAACTCTAAAACCAAAACGCGGAAGTGGCGTAATTGGTAGCCGCACCAGACTTAGGATCTGGCGCCGCGAGGCGTGGGGGTTCGAGTCCCTTCTTCCGCACTAAGTTTAAAAGCCGTTAACTGTATAAGTTAGCGGCTTTTTTTGTTTACGCTATTCACGCGCCTTTTACTCACTAATATAGCTTTTACCTATTTATCCATAGAAATTATTGATTATGATTATAAATATCAATACCATATTTTTATGTTCTTCTGAAACATCAGTTATAAACAGGACTATACAAAAACCTATATCAATGGAAAACGACTCAAACGACATTAGTAAATGCCCTTTTCACAATGGCAGCATGAGCATGAAAAATAACGTTGGCGGCGGCGGCACACGCAACCGCGACTGGTGGCCAAACCAGTTAAAGCTCAACATCCTGCGCCAAAATTCATCATTATCAAACCCAATGGGCGATGATTTTAATTACGCGGAAGCCTTTAACAGCCTTGACCTTGAAGCTGTAAAAACAGACCTGCATGTGCTGATGACCGACTCGCAGGACTGGTGGCCTGCAGATTTTGGCCACTATGGCGGTCTGTTCATCCGTATGGCATGGCACAGTGCGGGCACTTATCGTGTAACCGATGGCCGTGGTGGCGGCGGTGCAGGTTTACAGCGTTTTGCCCCGCTAAACAGCTGGCCCGATAATGTGAGCCTTGATAAAGCCCGCAGGCTTTTATGGCCTGTTAAACAAAAATACGGGCGCAATATTTCATGGGCGGACCTGATGATCCTTGCCGGTAACATCGCGCTGGAATCGATGGGTTTTAAAACCTTTGGCTTTGCAGGTGGCCGCCAGGATGTATGGGAAGCAGATGAATCGGTTTACTGGGGATCCGAAACCACCTGGCTTGGTAACGATAAGCGTTACCCCGATGGTTCGCCGGGTGTAGTTGAGGGGCATGGCGTACTGGTATCTGATGAGGATGCCGACGGCGATACCCATTCACGCAACCTCGAAAAACCGCTTGCTGCCGCGCATATGGGCTTAATATATGTTAACCCCGAAGGGCCTGACGGTAACCCCGACCCCATAGCCGCTGCTAAAGATATCCGTGAAACTTTTGGCCGCATGGCCATGAATGACGAGGAAACCGTTGCGCTGATAGCCGGCGGGCATAGTTTTGGCAAAACCCACGGCGCGGCATCGTCAGACCACGTAGGGAAAGAACCCGAGGCTGTTGATGTAGAATTACAGGGCTTTGGCTGGGCCAATCAATACAGAACGGGTAAAGGCCCGGATACCATAACCAGCGGGCTGGAAGTAACGTGGTCGGCAACACCTACGCAGTGGAGCAATAGCTTTTTCGAAAACCTGTTTGGCTTTGAGTGGGAATTGACCAAAAGCCCCGGTGGCGCGCACCAATGGGTAGCAAAAAACGCGGAAGAAATTATCCCCGACGCTTATGACAGCGCCAAAAAGCATAAGCCAACCATGCTTACCACCGATCTGGCTTTAAGGTTCGATCCGGCTTATGAAAAGGTATCAAGGCGGTTCCTGGAAAACGTAGATGCTTTTGCTGATGCTTTTGCGCGTGCATGGTACAAATTAACCCATCGTGATATGGGCCCTAAGGAACGCTACCTTGGGCCTGATGTGCCGCAGGAAGAATTGCTTTGGCAAGACCCCATCCCGGCAGTAGATCATCAACTGATCGATGTAAATGATGTTGCAGCGCTTAAAGCAAAAGTATTGGATTCTGGTTTAAGCGTATCGCAACTGGTTTCTACAGCCTGGGCTTCGGCCTCAACCTTCCGCGGGTCTGATAAGCGCGGCGGCGCTAATGGCGCCCGTATCCGTTTGGCCCCGCAAAGATACTGGCAGGTAAATAACCCTGCAAAGCTGCAAGAGGTGTTAAGCGTATTAGAAAACATTCAATATGAATTTAACGGCGCGCAGGCAGGGAAAAAAGTTTCGCTGGCAGACCTCATCGTACTGGCCGGTAACGTAGGCATCGAGGAAGCAGCTAAGGATGCCGGGCATGGTATTACTGTTCCGTTTACACCGGGCCGTATGGATGCCTCTCAGGAGCAAACCGATGTAGAATCATTTGGTTACCTGGAGCCGGCTGCCGATGGTTTCCGTAATTACCGCAAAGCAAGGGTGCCGGTATCTACCGAAGAACTGCTGATAGATAAGGCCCAGCTGCTTACACTTACAGCGCCCGAATTAACCGTGTTAATGGGAGGCTTAAAAGTAGTAAATATTAACTTTGATGGTGCTAACCACGGGGTTCTTACATCAAGCCCCGGCAAGTTAACTAATGACTTTTTTGTAAACCTGCTGGATATGGGTACCGCATGGAAAGCGGCATCAGGCAGCAGGGAAGTTTACGAAGGCCGCGACCGTGCCACCGGCGAGATTAAGTGGACAGCCACCCGTGCCGACCTGGTGTTTGGTTCTAATTCCGAATTGCGGGCTGTTGCCGAAGTGTACGCCAGCACGGATGCCGGTAGCAAATTTGTAAACGATTTTGTAGCTACATGGACTAAAGTAATGAACCTGGACAGGTTTGATCTGAAATAGTCATATGATCTCCAGTCAAAAAAAAGGCACCATTACGGTGCCTTTTTTATTGATCCGCAGAAGCCTTTTCTATTAAATATTTCATCAGCTCTGCGGCCGATGATAAGGCAGGGCCTGCCATTGGGTCGGCAAACAAAACGTCTATAGGCCCTTCGCCAAAGTACAGTCCGTCCGAAACAAGAAAGGTTATCCTCACCATGTTCTTTTTTGGAGGTAGTAACCTTGGCTTATCCCACGGGCCTATCTGGTTTACAATAGCTAAACTATCATTAAATAATCTGTTTGTTAATTCATTTGAAGCAGTATCACTTGTTTCCCAAATGATCATTTTACCGGTTTGATTAATGTACCGTGCCGTGCCATCCCTAAAAGAAGCCAGTACATCAAGTCCACCATCCAGCCCTATCTCCAAAATTACACCAAGTAGCTCCTTTTTATTACTTGCTTGCCCGTTGTTTGTTAATTTATTATAAGCCAATATTTTGACCCTTGATGGCGTGATGATATCGGCGATGATCTTTTCAAGGTCAGCTTTGTTAGCAGTTTCCGCATATAATATATCCCAAGGATAGATGTCGGCCTGCTGGTTGTTGTTTCTGTAAAGATCGGGGTTGTCGCCGAATAGTAATTCGTATACTAAATTGGTGGAGGGGTCTTTATAAGGTTTGGTTTGTGTTTTAAAAATGTCAAATATTCCCATATCAGCTTTATTGTTATGTTTAGTAACGTTCATAAAACTATTTAAAAAAAACTAACAATTATAAGCGCAATGATAACTTTGTGAAACCCTGATGGAAAATTACACCATTATATTAGTGATCATGGCCCTGATGATAGGGGTATGCGGTATTGCCGATAAATTGAAGGTACCGATACCTGTATTATTATTATTGGCGGGGATAGGTGTCGGCTTTATGCCGGCGATGCCGGGAATATTGTTGAACCCCGAGATCATCATGCTGCTTTTTTTGCCCCCTTTATTATATGATGCCGCGTTCAATATCTCGTTTAAGGATTTTAAAACCAACAGTAACACAATAGGCGCGCTGGCTATTGGGCTGGTATTTATGACAACGGCCGGTATTGCGGTTATCGCCCATTACCTTATAGCCGGGATGACGTGGCCGCTGGCTTTTGTATTAGGCGCTATACTTTCTGCTACCGATGCTGTGGCCGCAGTGGGTATTACCAAAGGCCTGGGCTTGCCACATAAAACAGTAACTATACTGGAAGGCGAAAGCCTGGTTAATGATGCATCTGCATTGGTAGCGTATCGTTTTGCGGTAGCCGCGGTTACGGGCGTTGTATTTGTATTCTGGCAGGCATCGTTACAGTTCGCAGCAGTTTTAGGCGGAGGTTTCCTGGTTGGGCTTATAATGTCTGCACTACTGGCTTATACGCTTCGGTATTTCCGTACTAACCCTATGGTTGTGGCCAGCCTGTTGCTGTTGATGCCTTTTGTAACTTATCTTATCGCCGAAAATTACCATGTATCGGGGGTGATAGCAGTTGTTGTATTGGGCCTGGGGATGTCGCGCTTAAGCCGCGAGAAATTTCCTGAAAAATTCAAAGAACGATCGCGGCATTTTTGGGAGGTGATCACTTTTTTGATAAACGGATTAATATTTCTGTTGATAGGCCTGCAGTTCCCTTTAGTATTAAAACGTATGGCTACCACACAGATCTGGCCTTTTATAGGTTATGCGGCTGTTATTACTATTGTAACGATAGCTATCCGGATGGTAAGGGTGTACCTGCAACAGTTTAATCTGCAAAAAGCCTTCCGGGGAAAGCGTAAGGTTAGTGAAGAGGCTTTGTTTGATTCGAGGACGAGTTTTATCATCAGTTGGTCGGGTATGCGGGGCATAGTTTCTTTGGCAATTGCCATTGGCTTACCGGTTACCATGGAGAACGGAACGCCTTTCCCGATGCGTAACGAGATCGTTTTCCTTTCCATAGCTGTAGTGCTGCTATCATTACTGGGGCAGGGCCTGACACTGCCATGGATAGTTAAAAAACTGGGACGTGAAACCGCCTGACAAGCAAAAAGCCACCCCTAAGGGTGGCTTTGAAAATTATTAACCGCTGTTTACTTATTGGTATAAAAGGTAATACCCGGTGCATTAAAATATATTTCGGGCAGGCGGGTGGCAGGGTCGGTAGTAGGCAGTTTTGGCCTGGCCGATGCCTTTAACAGGATGGAAGTGCCGGGTACCGCATAGTCAGCAGCAAGGCCCCTGCCTACAATGGTATAATATCTGCCGGGGGCCAATGGTATATCCGGAGTAATGGTTCCAAAAGTAATAGCAGTGCCGTTTAAGGTCATCTGGAATTTATAATTTGTTGTGCTGGTAGGGTTAACATCTACCGGTACAAAATCTGTTACCGTGCCATAATTAGTATTGGTGATAACGGTTTGCTGTGTAACCACGGTACCGTTGGCTAAGGTGTAAGTAGCAGTAAGGTCTACCGCGCCGCCGTTGGGCACCATATGCGCAAAGCGTACAAAGGCCTTATTGGCTATAGGGGCCGGAAACTTATCTTCAACAACCTTAACGGTTAAGCCATCGGCTGCATTGCCGCCCGGCAGGCCCATTAAAAATGCCGAATAAGCCGAGCCATCTGCAGTGCTCTGTGTTGCTTCGCCAATAACGGTTTCGGGTGCAACAGTTTGCGGGCTTTTTAATACCGGTGCCGATGTTGCTGCCGTAAATTTAATGGCGGTACTACCGGCCGGTACAGATAGATAATTAAGCCCCGGGAAAACCGATAAATAGCTAAAACCGGTTGTTATAGCGGTTACGATTTCGTTATCGGTTACAGAATACACCGTTGTTGCCGATACCTTGGTGCCGTTAATAAAGCCGTTAACCGCGGGCACACCCGGTGCCGCATGTATCAGTTTAATTTTTGCGCCGTTTACGATATCGCCCTGTTGGGTGATATTGGTTTTTGTACAGCCCGCCATAATTAAAAGCAGGCCGCATGCCGTATATATAATTTTTTTCATGTCTGTTTTTGCTTATGGTAATACAAACCATGGTTTTTTAGTATGATAATCAGGGTCGAGCGCGCCAATGAGCTTAAGCGCCGGGATATTCCAGATATATTCTGAATTATATCGTGGCCTTAACAGGTACACTTGTTTGCCCCCGTTATCAGGGTAAATAGTAGTTGGCTTAACATACCCCTGAAATATATTCTGATCGTATTCGTATCTCCGCATATCTGACCATGCCTCGGGCGCGCCCCATACAAACAGGGAGATGTATTTTTGCTGTAAAATATCGCTCAACTGTAACGAAGCGGCATCCTGGCGCACGGCAGGGCCTGTTAAGTACGCAGTTTTGGCACTTTCTGAAATGTAGTTTTGTGTGCCCGTTAACGAACTGCCGATAGGCGGGTTACTTGCAAAATCAAGCGCGCCTTTGATACCGTTCAGGTAAGCAGTGTGTGCACCATCCTTATCGCCTTTTTTAAACAAGGCCTCGGCTACAAAAAACTGCACTTCCGGATAGGTCATTAATACACCTCTGGAGTTATCGTTAAAAATATATTTTGCTGATGGCGTGCCCGAGTTGGCTGTGGTAGCGCCTGCCATGGCAGGGATAGCCGTATTGGCATCGGCGGTGTTAGGGTCGCCCAGCGGAGCAACAACGCCGCGATAGGTGCCATCTTTACTTGCTGTAAGCAACAGGGGCAGGCGCGGATCAAGTGTTTTGTCCTGCGTTGGCGAGCCTGCCAGTATGCGACCATCAAGCAAACGTACGATATAATCAGACTGCCGGAAACTTGGGATGTTGGCACGTGTTGGCCCCCAGAAGTTAGCGTCGCCAGATTGCGAACCGGTGCATTGCACGCTGGCGTTATCAGCATTGCTTACAAAAGAACTGTCGGCATATTTCTTAACCAGGTCGGCATCAAAGGTGGTTTTGTTGCTTTGGTGCAGCATGTTCTGGGCCAGTATAGCATAAACAAATTTCACCCATTTGGTCCTGTCGCCATAATACATATAATCGCCTTTGGCCAGGTCGGCAGAGGTGTTGCCATCTGTTTTAATGGCCAGGTTAAGATAATTTAACGCCAATTGGCAATCTTTAACTACTTCGGCGTAAACATATTCGGGGCTATCATAATTAAAAGTAAGCTTTGTAGGGTCAAAAGCTTCTTTAACTATCATGTTATTGTATTCGTCGCCGCCGTTTTGCCAGCCCCAGGCACGTAATGCCCAGACTACTCCAATGTAATCGTATTTACTTTTGGCCTTAGCGTCCTCCCACATCAGCGTAACGTTTTGGCCAAGGCTGAAATAAACCGTGCGCCACATTTCGCCGCCCGAGTCGCTGCCGGGTACATAGCCTTCCTGGTCCCAAACGTTGTTGGCGCTGGCCGATCCCCATATCTGCGCGTACTGGCCTATGTAGCGGCTATCGTACCAGTTACCGCGGGCCATGCCGGCCAGCATTGGAGGTAGCAGCGTGCTGGCTTCTACACTGGTTGGCGCATTGGGGTTATCATTTATATCGATAAATTTTTTGCAACTGCTTGCTATACTAATGGTAAGTAAAGCAGTAAGCGTGTATATAATTTTTTTCATGGGTTATCTGCTTATAATTTTACTCTTAAACCTAAAGAAATGGTGCGCGGGGTAGCCACCGTTCCATAATCAAAACCGGCTGACCCGGAACCCCTTGTTGATGAGTTGTTACCGTTAACATCCGGATCGGCACCCGAATAGTTGGTGAGCATGAACACATCTGTAGCAGTAACAAATATGCTTGCGGTTTTAAATACCTTTGATCGCGCCAGCAAACTTTGCGGCAATGCATAATTCAGTGTAACATCGCGTAACCGCAGCCAGTTGATATCATGCTCCACAAAGTCGGACTCTACAGCGCCCGAATAGTAGGTGTTTTGATAGTAGGGCGTAACCTGTATGGTATTTACCGTTGGGTTGTCCGAGTTTTCGTTACCATCTTTCAACACACCCTGTATAACGCGGGGCTGCATCCTGTCCAGCGTGCGGGTACTTAAACCATAACGGGTGAGGAATAATTCGTTGGTGTTGAATACGTCGCCGCCCTTACGTATATCAAACAGGAACGAAAGGTTTAACGATTTGTAAGTAAACGTATTGCCAAAACCAATTGTAAAATCGGGCTGCCTGTCGCCAACGGTGATAAAGGTATTGTTTGATACCGGCAACCCGCTCGATGGATCGACCAGTAACTGGCCTTTATTATTGCGTGCGTAGCTGTAGGCTGCAATATTGGTTAAGCTGCTGCCGGGGAATATGCTGGCACGCGCGTTGGCATAAACCCAGGTATCGGAGTTGTAGTATTCGGGCAAATCGCCAAGGTTAATAACCTTGCCCCGGTTTAGGGTAAAGTTTACAAAAGTGTTCCAGGTAAAGTTTGGCGTTCTGACGGGTACCCCGGTAAGCTGTGCCTCGATACCACGGTTCCTTATTTCCCCGCCGTTAACAAACTCCAGGATATACCCCGAGCCGTAGCTTATGCGCGGGTCAAAGATCTGGTCGGTAGCGCGGTACTGGTAAAAGCTGATATCGGCGCCTAAACGGCCTTCAAAAAATTGAAGTTCGGCACCAAAATCAAGCTGGTAGTCTTTCTCAGGCCTCAGGTTGGGGTTATTACCGGTAACATCGTAAGCAAAACCGCCGCCTGTGGTAGCCTGTTGTATAACGCTCGATTTAATTTTATAAGGCGCAAAAGGATCCTTGCCCACCCCCGCATACGAGAACCTTAGTTTACCATAGGATAACACCTTGCTGCCTTTTAGCCCCGGCAATTCGGTAAAGATAAAACCTGCTCCAAAAGAAGGATAAAAGAAGCTGTTGTTTTGTGTTCCTGATAAACGTGACGAATAATCCTGCCTGCCGGTAGCGTTTATGGTAAGCATTTCCTTGTAAACAATACCTAACCGGGCAATTTCGCCAATACGGCGGGTCTCAAAAAAATTGCTTGAGTTACGTTGTGTAGTTGGTGTGGTGTTGTTGATGGTGTTAAAATCGGGCTGTAAAAACTTTTCACCATAAAAACCATTGATCTGGTCGCGGTTATCGTAGATCTCGGCACCAACAGCCAGCGTAGAACGGAAATCGCCAAAGGTTTTTTTAAACGTAGCGAATAACGACCCGTTGGTGAGCAGGTTGTTATCATTATAGTTATCAATAATACCGCCTGTAGCAATACCATTTGTGGCGGCAAAGCTGTTTAAAGGTGAGTTTTGGTATGATGAACTGTACTGGCTTAACAGGTTATTGCCGTTGGTAGTATAAAAATCGACACCAACCAGGGCGCGTAAGTTTAACCAGCTTGCTGCATCAAAGGACAGGTCTACGTTACCTATCATACGGTTGGTTTTATCGCGGCTGATATTTTTGTGGGCATCCCACAAAGGGTTGTCATAATCGATAGAGCCTTCTGCCGTAACATTTTTTATGCTTGGCGGCAGCAGGGTGCGGCGGCTTCCATCGGGGTTAAGGTAGTTGCGCACATCATCGTTTGTTGGCCATGCCAGCGCGTTGATGTATGTGCCCGAGTTACCTTTGTTAAGCTTACGGTTATCAATATTAAAATAATTGAAGCTTGCACTGCTGCTGAGTTTTGAACTAAGCTTAGCCGACCCTGCGAGGCGCAGCGAGATCTTATCATTATAAGCTACAGGCAGCACGCCGCCGGTATGCCGGTACTCGGTCGAGATACGATAGGTAGCAGTTTCGCTGCCGCCCTCAAGCGCCAGATCGTGCTGTTGTGTAAAGCCAGTTTGAAATATATTCTTCAGGTTATCATACGTTTGCGTACCGGGGGCATAAGCCGGGCCAAAGGCAGTCCTTACCAATGGGTCGAGGTTGCCCGACGAGCCCGGGCCAAAAGTGTTTTGCACCTGGGGGAAACGGTAAGCCGTAGCAAAGCTGAAGTTGTTATCGTAGGTTAGGGCACCCGCACCGCTTTTACCTTTTTTAGTGGTTATTATAATAGCGCCGCCTGCTGCGTCTGACCCGTAAACCGCGGCCGCGTCGGCACCTTTCAGCACGGTAATGTTTTCTATGTCGTCGGGGTTTATGTCGGCAATACGGTTGGTGAAATCCTGCCGGCGGTTATCGCCGTTTGATGCCAGCGAGCTTTGGCTCAAAGCTTCGTTATTCACCCTGATGCCATCAACCACAAACAGTGGCTGATTGCTGGCGCCTATAGAGGTGATACCACGCAGCACAATAGATGCCGAAGCGCCCGGCTGACCGCTTGTGCTGGTAATGTTGGCCCCAGCCACGCGGCCTGCCAACGCAGTTACAAAGTTTTCGCGCTGGGTAGATTGCACTGCCGAGCCTTTTATTACCTGCACGGATGAGGTAAGGTCGCGTTTTTCCTGCCGCACACCAAAGCCTGTGGTAATGGTAACCTCCTGCAGGCTTTTTGTATCAGGCTGCAGTTGTACGTTCATAATACTTTCGGCGCCTATGGTACGCTCAACTGCTGTACTGCCTACAAAAGTATAAACCAGTACCTGGCCGGTGGCGGCATTGATAGAATAATGGCCGTTTATATCGGTACTTACTGCAGTGGTAGTACCTTTAATTTTTACTGTTACACCCGGCATCGATAGGTTATCTGCGCTTGAGGTGACTGTTCCGGTTATTGTTTTGGTTTGTGCTATTACCTGCAAGGCACAACAATTAACCAACAGAAGAAAGAGGAGTAGATGTTTCTTCATAAAAGGAGTATTTAAGGTAAATTGGATGAAAAAATGAATGTCAGGAAATATTTATTAATTAACAAATAAAATAACTCTCAAATATTTCTACAAAGCGGTATTTAACCCTATTTTGAATTAATTGTATCTGCTTTGTTACTTTATAGTAAACTGATAGACTATATGGAGAAAATGGTGGGTTGTAGATAACGAGGGGATTCGAAAATTCCTTTGGAAAACTATACGGTTGTATAGAAGCATCGCAGGGTTTGGGACATAAATCCGGGCAGTGTACCTTCGGCATTTAATGGAGTGATATGCCCTCGCAGGATCCACAATGTGAGACTCTGCGAGGATAAGAGGAGATTTTAATGTGCTGCGCAGTCGCCCGGCTCCTGCCGGGTGACTATTATTATAAGGCCTCTGGCCGCACAGTTTGAGTTAAGATGGCAAGATAGATGCCGCCGATAGCCGTCACCCGGCAGGGCAAGGGCCCTATTTATTAAACTCCCCAAAGTGCCAAAGGATGCCCGATGGGTCGTGCACAAAGCATTCTTTACCCCATGATTCGGCCCTTACGGGAGTAAGGCGCGCATATTTGTATTTGTCGGTAATATTTAGCGCTACAAGTTCACGCCAAAACCTTTCTACGTCGTCAACTTCCATAAAAAGCATGGTATTATCTATCCAGTCTTTTACGTAAGCATCCTGCAGGTAAAAACTTAGCGCACCGCTTTTAAATACGCACATATCGTGTGATAATACGGTTTCTTCAAAACCCAGGTCACGGTAAAAACTGCGCGATAAGTTGTAATCTTTTGCGCCTATAAACGGGCGAAGGGATATGCCTTTGTGTTCCATGCTATTTGTTATTTTTCTTTGCCTCGGCAAATTTTCTATTAAGTATCGCCTTTAACTGCCTGGTTTTATCAGATAATTGGCTCCAATCGCAAACCGAAGAATACCGGCCGGATAATTCGTATTGCCCGTAATTGATCTTCAAGTTTAACGAACCGACAAAATCTGTACAGAATTTTTCTGTTTTAACAGGATGTACTATAAGGTCTTTCATTATGTACGCAAGCGTGTCATTTTCAGCGTTGGTGAAATTTACACGCAAAGTATCTTGTTTAAACGTTTTCTTTTGCGGGGCGAAAAAAGAGCCCCGGTGATACACAATTACATAGCCCGGATCTGTGTTGTTTTGAATGAAATATCCAACGTCCTTTTCGTCTACAATAGTTAATCTTTGCCATGGTACACTGTCCTTTAAATCAATGGTTGTTGGTTTTGATTTGCATCCAAACATACAGCATAAAATTAAAGGAAGTATAAAAGGGCTCTTTTTCATAATGGTGAATTACACTATTGTCACACAATCATCCTCGATTAACGCCTCGCCGCGGTATCGCCTAATGAGCTGCGCGGTGGCTACCACATCCTTTTGGCAATAGGTGCAAATACGTTCCAGGGCGTTATCAACCCAGTAAACGTGGCCAACCTGGCTGCCGTCGATATCATCTTTTGATGTCGGGATATCAAATATGGCGGTAAGCAGGCTTAAGGATGTGTAATTTTTGTAATCGCCGAAGCGCCAAAGCTCCATCGTGTCCAGGTGGGGGATCTCCCAGGGCTTTTTACCCTGGATCTGTAAATGCGGCGGGAAGGTTACACCATTAACCAGCATGCGGCGGCAAATATAAGGCAGGTCAAATTCCTTGCCGTTATGCGCGCATAGGATGACGCTCAGGGGCTGGCTGCTCAGCATGCGGCTAAAATCACTCAGCAGCTCTTTTTCATCGTGCCCGGCAAATGATTTTACCCGCAGGCCCGCGCGTTTGCCGTTGGTAAATATCCCAACCGAGATGCAAACTATCTTGCCAAACTCGGCCCAGATACCGGCGCGTTCATAAAAATCTTCGGGCGTTTCGTCCTTTCGCTGGTATTGGGTTTTGCTTGCCCAAAGTTCCTGCATATGTTCGGGCAACTGGTTGTGGCTGCTGTATTGGGGTACGGTTTCAATATCCAGTACCATCAGGTTGCTCAGGTCATATTGTTCAAGCATAGCACTAAGTTATTTATTCTTATCCAGCACCTCAAAATTTATTTGCATGGTGTTTCCATTCGCATCAACCAGGGTAAGCTTATGCCTGCCCGGCGATGGGTTTAGCGCCATTTGGTGGTAGGCGCTGCTTTCGCCCACGTATTTATCATCCAGATGCCAGTAGATCTTGATGCCGCTTTGCCGGTGCGCCGCATTGCAAATAAACCGCCCGCGTTTGCCGTCGGCTTCCAAAGGCACGTAAACCTTTGCGCCGTCTTTGGGGTATATCAATTCCATGGGGCTGGCTTCCGCCTGTTCACAACCAGGCGCAAAGGGCGGCAGGGTGTGGTACTGGTAATTTTTGGTCTTGTAATAATACTCCATAGATGGCGGCAGCACAAACCAGCTTTTGTTAATAATGTTATCCGGTGATGTACAATTTCCCGTCACCTGGAATTTTTGATCTGCCGACAGGTGCACAAGCTTATGCCACATACAAACAGGCGCTTTCAGTCCGCTCCTGGGTACCAACTGCTCAACAGCATGCTCGCAGTTTGGCCCGGCACGGTATCCACTTTCTTTACATACGTTTATCTTCACCATTTCGCCGGTAGGTACGTTAAACCAATCGCGCGCGGCGGGCAGTAGCCGGAATATATCAAACAAAACAGGTGCAGCCGTATAGATACCCGTTAAGCCGGGCCTGCCTTCACCATCGGTATTGCCCACCCAAACGCCTACCACATATTTGGGGGTTATGCCAATAGCCCAGCCATCCCTAAAGCCAAAGCTGGTGCCCGTTTTCCAGGCAATGCGCTGGGTGGAACTAAACTGCTGCCAAAGCATCTCCTCGCCGGGGCGCATCACTTCTTCCATGGCCTGCAGTGTGTAATATATCGAACCGGCATCTAAAAGTCCGTTTTTTTCTAAGGATGGCTTTTGCGGGGGAGATAAAGCATACACCGGTGCATGATAATCATCGGGGTTGTATTTGCCGCCGTTACTGTTGTAATGGTTAAGTACCCTGGCCATATCCGCGTAAGCGCCGGTAAGTTCCCAAAGGGTGTTTTCGCCACCACCCAGTATCAGCGACAGGCCGTAATGGTCGGCAGGCTGTTTAAGGGTGGTAATGCCGGTTTTTTTGAGCATATCATAAAAACGTTCGTACTTGTATTGCTGCAGCATTTTTACCGCGGGTATGTTCAGCGACCTTGAAAGAGCATTTGATGCAGGTACAGCCCCATCATACCCCAGGTCGAAGTTTTCGGGATGGTAGCCTGCTATCTGCGTGGGCACATCTGCTATCAGGCTGTTGGGCAGTATCAGGCCATCGTGCAGCATGCTGGCATAAAGCAGGGGCTTCAGTGTACTCCCGGGGCTACGCGGCGCGTTCACTACATCTACATCGCTTTCCATTTCGGGGTCTTCGCGGTGGGCTATGTTGCCGGCATAGGCAAGAGTTGCCCCGGTCTCTACATCAAGCACAATGGCGGCTATGTTGTTGATATCATTGGCCTTTAAAACCTGGTGGTGCTTTTCCAATATATCGGTAACCTGCTGCTGTAAATTGCTTTTAATGGTAGTGGTAATGCGGGTTAAAGATTGCCTGTTACCTTTAAAATCGGCCTTAAAGCGCTGCAGCAGGTGAGGGGCTGTTTGCGGCAGTGGCACGGGCTTATCAGGTACGGGTTCAAATTTGGCAAGCGCTGCTGTAGTACTGTCAATTGTTCCCTGTTTGTAAAGCTTATCCAGTAATAAATTCCGTTTTTTTAACAATATCAGCCGGTTTTTGCCGGGATGAACTAAGGATGGGGAATTGGGCAATACGGCCAGCGCAGCCATTTCTCCCCACGATAGTTTATCCGGCGCGCGGCCAAAGTACCGCCACGCTGCAGCATCAAGGCCAATAACGTTGCTGCCAAAAGGGGCGTTACTGGCGTACAGTGCCATTATTTCTTTTTTGCTGTAACTCATTTCCAGCCGCAGCGCCATAAATATCTCGCCAAGCTTGGTCCATACGGTACGTTTATGGAGGGTAGCCAGGCGTATTACCTGCATAGTTAAGGTGCTGCCGCCGCTGGTTATCCTTTTGGCTTTGATATTTTGCCTGATGGCGCGGCCAAAGGCCAACGGATCGAACCCCGGGTGGTGCTCAAAACGCTTATCTTCAAAGGCGATGATGCATTTTGCAAACTTTTGGGGCGCTTCGGTATTGTATGGAAAGCGCCATTGCCCGTCGGTGGCTATAGATGCGCCTAACAGTTGGCCCGAATCATCGTCAATTACAAACGAGGTAGGGCTGCTGAATAATGGCCGGGGCAAGCAAAGGGCAAACCACAGGCTTAAAGCAAATAAAATAGCCAGTAATATCATTACTTTTGGCTTTTTCAGGTTTTGCTTTATTCGCGGCAGCATTAATGTGGGCATTTTTATAATCCATGATGAAAATAGGTAAATTATCAATAATTATCCCGGCTTATAACGAGGGCGGCACCATTCACCTCATTTTGAACAAGATAAAAGCTGTGGAACTGATGGATAATATTCAAAAGGAAATTATTATTGTTGATGATTGCTCAGACGATGGTACCGAACAGGCTGTTGCTGCCTATCGTGCGCAGCACCCTCAACTGGATATCAAATACTTTAAACACCTGCGTAATATTGGCAAAGGGGCATCGCTGCATACCGGGATAGCGCAGGCCACGGGCGAATACCTGATCATCCAGGATGCCGACCTGGAATATGACCCCGCCGAATATAACGACCTGCTGAAACCCGTTTGCAACGGCTTTGCCGATGTGGTTTATGGTTCGCGGTTTATGGGCAGCAACCCACATCGCATCCTTTTCTTTTGGCATACCATAGGTAACCGCTGGCTTACTTTTTTGAGTAATATGCTGAGCAACCTAAACCTTACCGATATGGAAACCTGTTATAAATTATTTGATACCAAACTGCTGCAGTCTATCAAATTAAAAGAAAAACGCTTTGGGTTTGAACCCGAAGTGACCATGAAGGTTGCCCGTATCCCGCGCATCCGTATTTATGAAGTGGGGATCTCTTATTATGGCCGTACTTACGAGGATGGTAAGAAAATAGGGTGGAAGGATGGTGTACGCGCTATTTACTGCATCCTTAAGTACGGTTTGTTTAGCGGTAAATAATGGCTGATATATTTAAATTTAAACAGTTTGAGGTTGACCAAACCGGTTGCGCCATGAAGGTGAATACCGATGGGGTTTTACTTGGTGCGCTGGCTGCGGCAAACAACCCGCAAAGTATTGTAGATATTGGTACGGGCACCGGTGTAATTGCCCTGATGCTGGCCCAAAGGTTTGCAGGGGCAAACATTGATGCTGTAGAAATTGATGAACACACCGCCGAAACCGCCGGAAAAAATTTTAAGGGTTCTGTTTTTGCGGATAGATTAAATATGATTTACGGCGATTTTGCTGAGGTTAATTCTGCCAGAAAATACGACCTGATCGTTTCAAATCCACCTTTCTTCCTGGATTCGCTTGCATCTGCCAACGAAAAAAAGAACCTGGCAAGGCATACAGATGGTTTGTTTTTTTTGCGATTGGTTAAATATGCTGCCGAACATCTGACCAATGAAGGTACTTGCCAGTTGATAGTGCCCTTACCGACATCAATGCTGATAAAGCAATTGATGCCAAAAAATGAATTGTATGTGCAGCATTTTATATCTATAAAGTCCTTTGGCAATGACGAACCGCACCGCGAGATATTAACCTTTGGCAAGGAACAAAAAGAGATTATTGAAGAAGAGTTTGTAATTTATGATGCCCCGAAGGTTTACTCGAAAGAGTACCGGGCGGCATTGCACAATTTTTTAACGATATTTTAAAATGAATCCGAAATTGAACATCCGAAATCCGAAATAAAAATGGTTCGTATAGGCCTCATATCAGATACTCACGGCTATCTTGACGATGCTGTTTTTAAACATTTTGAGAACTGCGACGAGATCTGGCATGCCGGCGATTTTGGAAATATAGAGCTTGCCGACAAATTAGCCGCTTTTAAACCGCTTAAAGGCGTATATGGAAATATCGACGGCCAGGATGTACGAAAAGTTTACCCCGAGCACCTGCGTTTTATGTGCGAAAATGTGGACGTTTGGATGACGCATATCGGCGGTTATCCCGACAGGTACGCGCCAAATGTAAAGCGTGAAATATACACTAAGCCACCCGGTTTATTTATCAGCGGGCACTCGCATATCCTGAAAGTAATTTACGATAAAAAAATAAATTGCTTGCATTTAAACCCCGGTGCAGCCGGGAAACAGGGTTGGCACAAGGTGCAAACTTTATTAAGATTTTCTATAACTGACGAAAAAATTCATACCTTAGACGTTATTGAACTGCATAAATAATATGTAGTTTTTACACTAAGCCACATGAAAGCAGTTAAAACTTTAGGACAATTTATTATAGAAAAACAGGCCGATTTTCCGTACGCCAAAGGGGAGTTATCGAGGCTGTTGCGCGACATAGGCATCGCGGCAAAAATTGTGAACCGTGAAGTGAACAAAGCGGGGCTTGCCGATATTTTGGGCGATGCCGGCACCATGAATATCCAGGGCGAGGGGCAAAAGAAACTGGATGTATATGCCAACGAGCAATTTATATCCGCCCTGCAATGTGGCGGCGAATGCTGCATGGTGGCATCCGAAGAGAACGACGAGTGCATTCACATCGAATCGGAGATCTCCAAAAACGCTAAATATGTTGTCGCTATCGACCCACTGGATGGTTCCTCAAATATTGATGTTAATGTTGGCGTGGGTACTATATTTTCCATCTACCGCCGTATTTCTCCTGATGGCAAAGCCGGACTGCCCGACGTATTGCAACGGGGTACCGAGCAGGTGGCCGCGGGTTATGTAATTTACGGCTCGTCCACCATGATGGTTTATACCACCGGGAAGGGTGTTAATGGCTTTACGCTCGATCCTTCTATAGGCGAATTTTGCCTTTCACACCCCAATATGTCCATCCCCGATGATGGGGTTATCTATTCCATCAACGAGGGTTATTACTCGCATTTCCCGGATGGGGTGAAAAAATATATAAAATATTGCCAGGTGGAAGACACCAAAACCAACAGGCCTTACACATCGCGCTACATCGGCTCGATGGTGGCCGATCTGCACCGTAATTTGATAAAAGGCGGTATATTTATTTACCCACTAACGGCTGCCGCGCCTAATGGCAAGCTGCGTTTGGTATACGAATGTAACCCGATGGCCTTTATCATTGAACAGGCGGGGGGCAAGGCCAGTAATGGTCATAATCGCATCCTGGAACTGGACGTGACTGAACTGCACCAGCGCTCGGCCATATTCATCGGCTCCAAAAACATGGTAGCCAAAGCCGAAGAAATGATGGCCTGCTTTTCGCCGCAGCGTATTAAAAAGAATTTTGAAGGAGAAGTGTGTTTGCAGTGAATTAGTTCATAGTTGATGGTTCATAGTTCATGGTTGATGGTAGCTACTATGAACTATTAACCATTATCTATAAGCCGGGCAAAGCCTTAGCAGATTCCGCTTCAAAAACAGCATCTATCAGCAGGTCTTTTTGTTTACCGGCGGCTACTGCAAGCTGGTCGCAACGTTCGTTCTCGGGGTGGCCGTTGTGGCCGCGCACCCATACAAATTTAATGTTGTGCACCTTAGCGATACTTAGATAGCGCAGCCATAGGTCTTTGTTTTTTTTATCCTTAAACCCCTTGGCAACCCAGCCATGTACCCAGCGTTTTTCAATAGCATCGATAACGTACTTTGAATCGGAGAAGATGGTGACAGATTGATTTGGGGATTTGATAGCTTCCAGCCCGGTGATTACGGCCAGCAGTTCCATACGGTTATTGGTAGTTTTACGGAACCCGGCACTCAGCTCTTTATAATGCTGCCCCGACCGCAATATCACCCCGTAACCGCCCGGCCCCGGGTTCCCGCTTGATGAACCGTCTGTGTAAATTTCTATCATTTGCCCCCCAGCCCCCTAAAGGGGGAGCTGAAACCGACCAAAAATAACGATAATACCAATTAGTTGTTCCCCCTTCAGGGGGTTAGGGGGCTATCCGCTTGCTTTTCAATCTGATTGAGTTTCCAATTACAATAACATCAGAAAATGCCATCGCGAATGCGCCAACCATGGGGTTCAGAAAACCTAATGCGGCTACAGGGATAGCCACAATATTGTAGGCAAACGCCCAAAACAGGTTTTGCTTAATGGTAAGCAGCGTGTGCCTGCTTATCTGCAAAAATTTTACTACCGATTTCAGGTCGGTGTTTAGCAATATCACTTTGGCCGATTGTATGGCTATATGGCTGGCATCGTTCATGGATACGCCTACATCTGCCTGGGTGAGGGCCGGGGCATCGTTTATGCCGTCGCCTATCATAATGGTTTTGCCTTTTTTACGGTACATATCAACAACCTTCAGCTTATCGTCGGGCAGCATTTCGGCATGTACTTCTTTAATACCTAAGGTGGCGGCCAGCACCTTGCAGCGCAGCGCTTTATCACCGCTTACCAAAACAGGCGTAATACCGGTTTTTTTCAGTTGTGCTATCAGGCTTGCAGCATCCGGTTTAATGGTATCATCAACCGCTATTTGTGCCATGCGCACCTGGTTTCGGTATAGGGTAAGGTTAAAATGGTCGGGGGTTTTATGCTTGGCCATCCCCAAAAAGTAGTTATTGCCATCTACATCTTCGGCGCGCATACCAAGGCCTTTTTCTTCGGTAGCGGTGCGTAATATTATTTTTTGCTGCGGATATGCCTGCAACCCGCCCACAAGCGATCTGGCAATAGGGTGGTTAGAGCGTTCTTCAACAGCGGTTATCACCCCGCGGATCTGCTCCATCGTAAAACCTTCTTCGGGCTTTATCTCTATAATGCCGAATTTACCTGTAGTAAGTGTGCCTGTTTTATCAAATAACACATATTTGGTGTTGGCAACAGCTTCGATGGTATCGCCACCTTTTATTAAAATGCCATTTTTTGCGGCGCGACCCAAACCAACCATAACCGCGGTAGGCGTAGCCAAGCCCATAGCGCAGGGACAGGAGATCACCATAACGGCAATCGCGTTCATCATAGAACGTTGCAGGCCGGCATCGGTTGCGAAATAAGTTATTACAAAGGTCAGCAGCGCTATCAGTATCACCACGGGTACAAATATCGCCGCTACTTTATCGCCGAGCTTTTGAACAGGTGGTTTGGCAGCCTGTGCTTTTTTCATCAGATCGATAATTTGCGAAAGCGTACTGTTAGAGCCTACTTTGGTAGCCATAATGCGGATATTGCCCTGCTGTACTATAGTGCCGCCAATAACTTTATCGTACTTTGTTTTACTAACCGGGATGCCTTCGCCGGTTATCATAGCTTCATTTATCAATGAATCGCCCGATAGCACATCACCATCAACCGGTACCTGGTCGCCCTCGTTAACCAGCAGGATATCGCCTGATAGTATTTCTTTGGCGCTAACCACTTCCACTCCATCTTTGATAACCCGGTTAGCTGTTACCTGTTGAAATTTCATCAGGTCTTTAACCGCCGATGTGGTTTGATTTACAGAACGTTTTTCTAACACATTACCCAGCAATACCAGGGTAATAATGGTGGCGCAGGTTTCATAAAAAAGGTAATGCTCTCCCAAATTCTGAACTGTGCCTACGAGGCTGTATATAAATGCCGATGTAGAGCCGATAAAGATCAGCACATCCATATTAGGTACGCCATTTTTTAACGAGCTAAAGGCGCTTTTGCCAAAATGCAGGCAGCCCATCAAAAATACAGGCAAGCATAATATCAGCTGAACAATTTGATTATGCAAAAAATGCCATGGCAAAACCATGTGCAGCAACAGGGGGGCGGTAAACAGGGCGCAGAAGATAAATTTGTTCTCTACCTTATCGTAAAACGGTGTGGGCTGCAGATTTGCTTCGTCTACCACTTTAAAGCCAAGGCTTTCGATATCCTTTATAATTTGCGGCAAAGTTTGCCGATCGCCGGTGCTGAATTTTACCTCTTCGGATGCAAAACTTACCAGTACATCCTGCAAGCCTTTCTTCTCCAATAACTTATGGATACTCATTGCGCAGTTGTTGCAATGCATACCGGTAACATTCAACTCCACTAATTGCTCTGCCATAATTACAAATTTAATCAGCATAAGAACTAAACAGGTAAGCTTAGTGTAATTTTAAAAAATGCTTTGCATATTGGGTTAAGATTTCTATTTTTGCAACCTCCAATACGGTAGATGTAGCTCAGTTGGTTAGAGCATCGGTTTGTGGTACCGAGGGTCGTGGGTTCGAGCCCCATCATTTACCCTTTAAAGGGGCAAGGTCTTAAAATGAGATTTCTGCCCCTTTTTTTTGCCCGGAACTATTTGTTTCCAAGGCATACAACAAACGTAGCCTCGTACATTTTTTTGTTTCGATTTCTTCCTCAGGATTGTTACTTTTTACTTGTCTGAGTTGTTATTACGCAGTTAATAAACAAAAAGTGGTAGATTAATGATACTGCAATTAGTTTAGCGGACAAAATCACTTTCGTTGCTACCCGCTGCCTAAAATTGCTGATCCGCAGCCAAAGTGATCTTTTTTCCATCTGCGTACATTTTCCCCCAGTTACATAAGCTGTCCAAAATTGGAACCAAATCAATACCCTTATTGGTTAAAATGTACTTTATACCTGTTGGAACAGTATTCGGTATTTCCCTTTTTATCAAAATTGCGTGGCTTTCCAATTCTTTTAGTTGTCTTGCTAATACCGTTTCAGAGATATTGGGCAATTTTTGTTGCAAGAGATGAAAACGATCATAGCCCTGGGAGATATAGTAAACAATTTGTCCTTTCCAACGCCCGCTAATCATACTTATAGCTGAATTGCGCTCACAAAGTTGGAACAAAGATTGTTCATTGGCATAGTCGGTCGATTCTTTTTTTCTCATCATTGCAAATTTTCTACTAACAATTTTGTCAGGTATTGTGCACCGGGCAAAACGTTCACAATTTTACCACAGATTTAATTGCGTTTTAATTAGTATTTGTTTTAATACGCATTAACAAACACCAATTTACTAAACTATTAATAATAGAAGCAATGAAAATTAGCATTTACATAGCAACCGCTGCAAACGGACTTATTTCAAATTCAAGAAATGTACCTGATTGGCTTTCTCCTGAGTATGGCCAGGGCATGTATGCTATAAGTCAGAAATTTAAAGCGGTGATTATGGGTAAAACTACCTATAATATTATTGCACCCGATTATTTACCGCTTAAAGATGAAGGGACAACAGTTGTATTAACTACAGACGAAACTGCAAAGTCTGATAATCCAACTATAACATTTACAAATGACAGCCCAGCTGAAATTAAGCAAATATTAGAATATAAAGGTCATACCGAAGCGGTAATAATTGGAGGAACAATGACCATCAGTCAATTCATGAATGCCGGATTAGTTGATGAAATTTACTTTATTGTAGAGCCTGTATTGTTTGATAATGGATTGCCACTATTAAAAGATGTAGTTGGCGAATTCAAACTTAAGTTGTTAGACGTATCGAAATTAAACAACAATACCGTTCAGCTTCATTACCTGATACAAAAAACAAATAACCTTTAGCTTGCATGTGTGCCAATTTAAAACCGGTAACAGTTGTTATAACATGCGCAATAAGGCCTGGTAAGATGGCATTTGCGAAAAAAGCACTTAATGCGGTAATTAAAACGGTAATTAAAAAAGAAAAGGATTGCCGGGGAATTCAGGTTTACGATGATCCCAAAAACACCCTTCGCCTTTTAATTATCGAAAAATGGGCCTCTGAAGAAATTTTCCTCGGCCCACACATGCAAACGCCGCACATGATAGCATTTATGAAGGTGGCCGAGTCATTTGTGGATGGTAAGGCGGAGTTTACTTTCTGGAATGAAATTGGAAATAAGGCCTAACGTTGCCCTGTTTAATCACCGGTGAGCCTAAGATCATCTGTGTGGGTAACAATCCGCGGAAGCTGCAAATTATGGTGCGTTTTTATCCCTCTCTATATACACTGCATGGTTAAGCTTGTCAACCTCAAAGGGCAACAAAATGCAGCTTGGCATTCAAGACAAAATTATTAAAAGCCAATGTTGACGTAACTGGTGAAATTAAATAATATCTCACATGCTATGATGTTTGATAATTAACTTAACATTCTTTTATTATTTGCATAACTTTATCCAATGGCTTACCCCGGTTTAAGTGTGTACCAAAAATATACCGACCAGGAGTTGTTCGATTTATTACAGTCGGGCGACCAGGTAGCCTATACCACAATTTACGAACGGTATATTTTTACGCTGCTTAATCATGCGTTCAATAAAACCCGTAACCGTGAAGAAGCAAGGGACATAGTACAGGAAGTTTTTACCCGGCTTTGGGCCAGGCGCCAGCAAATTCAAATCACTACAAATCTCGCGGGCTTTTTATATACATCTGTTCACCATATTATTATAGACCAGTTTGTGCACAGTAAGGTAAAAGATAAATACTTTGCTTCTATTTTAGCATTTGCCGCTCAATCTCATGAAGCTACCGACCACCGCACCCGCGAAAATCAGCTTGCCGCTATTATTGAAAAAGAGATTGCTGGTTTACCGCCCAAAATGCGCGAGATATTTGAATTAAGCCGTAAACATCACCTTAGCCATAAAGAAATAGCCGAACGGCTGAATATAGCCGAACAAACTGTTAGTAAACAGGTAAGTAACGCGTTAAAAATATTGCGTTTTAAGCTTGGCATTATAGCCTACCTGTACTTCATTATATGGCATAAATAAATTTAACTTTTATCTACCTGTTAACGCTTAGGTGCTCGTCTTACTATTATAAAAGGATAACATCCACGCTACAGTATGACCGAGACTAAACTTAAGGAACTTTTAAAACGCATTGAAGACGGTACAGCAACCGATGAAGAAAAAGCCTTTATAGAAGGCTGGCTGCTTCAGTATTCCGACGGGAGCGACAAGGCTTACCAACCCGCAGAGATACTGGCCGATGCCGGTATAGTTTGGGATAATATCACCCCTCGCAAGCTTACGCCCGCTACTAAATCCATGTGGCCCCGCATTGCTGCCGCCGCTTCAATTATCCTGGTACTGGCAACAGGCGGTTATATAGTGCTTCAAAAGCAAGCCGCTCAAAAACAAATGGTTACGAATATCGAACGCCTGGTACCCAGGCAGTCGGGTTTGGTACTCACCTTAAACACGGGCAAAAAAATAGCATTGGATCCGGCAGCGCATGGCAATACCCGCGTAGCGGATGGCACACAGCTGCACCAAAAAAATGGTGAAATAAGTTACGATGCCGGTAAAGCTAATAGCAATGAATTGTTTACACATACACTCACCAACAATAGCGGCAATAAATACAGCTTAATTTTGGCCGATGGTACCGAGGCTTACCTGGATGCACAATCAAGCATTACCTATCCCACCAGTTTTAAAGGCAAGCAGCGCGAGGTAAGTGTAACCGGGCAGGCTTATTTTAAAGTGAAGCATAGCGCGGCTCATCCATTTTTAGTACACGTAAAAAATCAAACTATTGAAGATATAGGCACCGAATTTAATATACGTGCTTACGAAGGCGAGGCGGCAACAACTTTGGTAGAAGGATCAGCGCGTGTACTATTAAACCCAACGGGTAAAGATGTTTTATTAATACCCGGCCAACAAACAGTTGTAAGCGGTAATAAGCTTGTTGTAAAAGAGGCTGATCTGGAAGAAACGGTTGATTGGCTGCAAGGTAAATTGATTTTTAGCCATCGACAGTTAGGAGATATCCTGGCAGATGTGTCGCGTATTTACGGAGTGCAGTTTTCCTGGCAAAATGATGGGCTTAAAGACATCAAATTTAACGGCGCAGTGAGCCGTACGCGTAAACTTGCCGCCATATTGGCTTTTTTCCGCAACACGGGTAAAGTTAACTTTTTAATTCAGGACAACCATGTGCAGGTAATTGAGGCCCAATAGGGTTGCTTTATCATTCAACTAACTAAATTTTAATATCCTAAAAATTAAAAACTATGAAAAAAATTTTACGCTGGTAGGTGTTACCCTTAAAGGTGCCTGAAATAAAAAACGCATCCCGACTTGGACCTCGGGATACGCTGCATGTTCAGGTCACCTTTCTTTTTGCGGCTTGGCCTCAATAAGGAAAATAATATCCGTGTGTTGAAAACAAATTTATTTAACCTGAACAATTCAAATTTATGAATTTAAATGCAGTATGCATAACTACGCACCGTTTATATCTGCGGCGCATAATAATTTTAGTCGTGAAAATGACCACCCTTATGCTGTTGATGACTGTGATGACTGTCAGCGCATCAACTTTCGCCCAAAAGATCACCATTAAGGAAAAAAACGCGAGCCTTGACAAAGTTTTGAAAAAAATACGTCAGCAAAGCGGATACGATTTTGTTTATAGCGACGATATCCTGGAATTAACTACCCCGGTTACAGTAGATCTAAAAGATGCGTCTATTGATGAGGCTTTAAAACAATCATTAAAAAACCAACCTCTGAACTATCTTATCGAAGATAAGTCGGTAACATTTAAATTGAAGGATGGTGCCATTTTACCGGCTACTGCAGGGCAAACTGTTGCAGATGTGCATGGTAAGGTTGTTGACGAAACCGGCCGCCCCTTACCGGGGGCAACCATTACAGTGGTAGGCAATACTAACAAAACCGTAACAACTGACGCGCAGGGCGAATTTACACTTACAGGTATTGACCAAAACGCCAAAATTACTATTTCCTATGTAGGGATGGCCCCACAATCGTTTAATTACACCGGGCAGCAAAACATAACTATAGCGCTTCATCCCGATGCTAAGGAGCTTAACGCTGTTGTAGTAGTAGGTTATGGCACGCAACGCAAAAAAGACCTTACGGGAGCTGTGAGCATTGTGACCTCAAAAGACCTGGAAGACAGGCCGGCCACTAATTTTGGTTATTCGCTGGAGGGAAAAGCAGCAGGCGTTGAAGTTATCCGGCCATCGGGCAAACCGCAGGCAGGGATCTCTATCAGGGTACGTGGTACAACTTCTATAACGGCCGATAGCGAACCATTATATATTGTTGATGGCGTGCAAAGCGCTACAACGTTTGATCTAAATCCGGCTGATATAGAATCTATTACTATACTTAAAGATGCCTCTTCCGCTGCAATTTATGGTGCATCCGGTGCCAATGGTGTGGTTTTGATCACTTCTAAAAGAGGAAAAAATCAAAAGCCGGTATTAACGCTTTCAACATATGGTGGAGTATCAACTGTTGTCAAAAAATTGAATGTTCTGGACAGGAGCCAATATATCGATCTGATGACTGAATTGAACGAGGTGGCAGATTGGACAAAGTATAAGGCCAATACCAACTGGCAGGATGTGATCTTCAGGGATGCTTACGCCCAAAACTACCAACTGGCATTAAACGGGGGGAACGACAATACGCAGTATTATATGTCAGGCGGATGGATCAAAGAAGATGGTGTGGTACGAAACAACTCTGTTAACCGCTACAACTTTAAAGTGAATTTAGACCAGAAAGTCGGTAAGATAGTTAAGGTAGGTACGAGCATACTTTTCTCAAGATGGTTTGACAGAAATGTTGACGACAACAGAGGTTCCGGTAAGGGCGGTGTGATCATGAACCTTTTAACATCTTCACCAGTCATAGATATATTTAATCCTGATGGTTCATTTACCGCCAACCCTTTACGTTTATCATTTAACAATCCGGCGGCTTATACCGATGGAGCCATTAATGGCTATAACAACTCAAGGTTTTTTGGCAATGTGTATGCAGAAGTCAATATCCTGAGCTCCCTTAAGGCAAAATCACTTTTCGGTTATGATTATTCTACCGACCGATATAACTATTTCCTTGATCCGTTTAAAACAGATTACGGCAGGGTAAACAACGGGCTGGCGGTTTTAAGAATGAATCAAAATGCGTATTGGCTCAACGAAAATACGTTGACCTATAAAAAATCAATTGGCAAGCATTCAGTTGAGGCTTTTGGTGGTTTTTCCATGTCCCGGTCTGCTTATGAAGTTTCGGAAATAGAAACTAAAAACTTCTCATCGTCAACAGTAACAACAGTTAACGGTGGATCAGTTATTAATTCTGCAACCGGTTCAAGAAGCGCGAGAACAAACCAGGCCATCATTAGCCGCGTAAATTACGCTTTTGATGACAAATACCTGGTAACCGGAAATTTCAGGGCAGATGCATCATCCGTATTCGGGCCGGATAACCGGTGGGGATACTTCCCTTCTTTCTCTGTTGGATGGAGGCTTTCACAAGAGAACTTCCTTAAAGATGTATCATTTTTAAGTGACCTTAAGATCAGGTACGGCTGGGGTAAAGTAGGTAACGACCGTATTGATGCTTATTCCTATTTTGGGAAAGTTCGCGTTGGCTTTAATTACGTTTTAGGGGGTGTACTTAACTCAGGAACCGGGCCGGATACTCCTGAAAACAGAGACCTGAAATGGGAAACAACGATCCAAAACAACCTGGGTATCGACATTTCGCTATTCAACTCAAGGGTAAACCTGTCTGTTGACGCTTATAAAAAGCAAACCCGCGACCTGTTGTTTGATAAGCCGGTTGCGTTATCAAGCGGCTTTAACGGCGCTTTGCAAAATGTGGGTAACCTCCAAAATAAGGGCATCGAGTTTGCATTGAACACAAAAAACCTGGTCAATGATCTTAAATGGGAAACCAACTTAAATTTATCTGTTAACCGTAACAAGGTGGGTTATATAGCCGACCAGGTGTTACCTGTTGGCGCAATTGAACAACGGGAAGAAGCCGCCATTATCAAAGAAGGCTATCCATTAGGAACTTTCTTCGGATATGTTGCAAAAGGTGTTGACCCACAAACAGGTATGGAGCAATATGAAGATTTTGATAACAACGGCATATTAAACAACGATGATAAACGGGTGATAGGGAATGCCAATCCGAAATTCACTTATGGTGTTACAAATTACCTTAGTTATAAAAACTTCAACATCAACATATTTTTCCAGGGCGTACAAGGCAACCAGATATTTAATGCAACCCGGATAGAAACAGAGGGTTTGAACGATTTCAGAAACCAATCTGTAACGGTTCTAAACCGCTGGACTACCCCCGGCCAGGTTACCAATATCCCAAAAGCCGTTGCTGATGATGTGAGTAATACCCGGATTTCATCCAGATTTATTGAGAACGGCTCATACCTGCGCCTTAAGTCAGCTACGATCGGATATTCTTTTTCACCGGCTATCGTCCAAAAACTGGGTATTCAAAAGCTGGGTTTATATGTCACCGGTGAAAACATCTTTACATCTTCCAAATACAGCGGATTTGACCCTGAAGTAAGTGCTTTTGCCAGTCAAAACGGCGTATCCGGAATTGATTACGGAACATACCCTCAGGTAAGAACATTTATCATTGGCTTAAACGTCTCGTTATAACATTATTAAATTTCAAGAAATGAAAAGGATCAGACAATACTTAATATGGATGATGTGTATCGCAGTATTCGCATCATGCAAGAAATTTCTGGACGTTACTCCGGAATCCAGCGCTACTACGGGAAATGCTTACCAAACTGCAAAAGATATGGAGGCGGCGCTTACAGGCGTTTACAATACTTTGTATCAGGAATATTTTATCTGGGATAGGGTTTTACTGGGCGATGCACGATCAGACAACGCCTACTCCGGTGGAGACGATCAGGAGATCAATCAATATGATGCCCTAAACATATCTTCTTCAAACAGCCGCGCTACGTTTGATTACCGGCAGCTTTTTAATGGGGTAGCCCGCGCAAATTTGGTTATCGATAAGATACAGGGGGTGAACGATCCTCAGCTAACAGATGCCAGGAAAGCCCAAATTACCGGCGAAGCTAAATTTTTAAGAGCTTATTATTACTTTGAACTACTCAAGCTATATGGAAATATACCATTGGTAACCGACTTTGGATCTGTCGACGCATCAGTAGTGAATGTCCCGGCAGCAACTCCCGACGCGGTATACAAACAAATTATAGCCGATTTAAATGACGCGCTTGTTTTGCCTGATGATTATGGTCAGGGCGCTTCGGTAAATAAATCCAGGGCAACTAAAGGCGCTGTAAATTCTCTTTTAGCCCAGGTATACGCGCAAATGCCCAACCCTGATTATAACAAAGTTGTAACGTATTGCAATGCCGTTATTAACAGCCCGGCCGGTTATGATTTGCATCCTATTTATAACCAGTTGTTTGATGGTTCTCATTACATCAATTCCGAGGCTATTTTCGAGGTTCAATTCATTGCCAATACCGCTCAGGCTAACTGGGGGCCGCAATTGTTTTTGCCTCCATCGCTAACCGGAGACGACTGGAGAAAATATTGCACCCCATCGGTAGATTTAGTTAAAGCATACGATAACGAAGGCGATAATGAGCGCAAGAACACAAATATTTTGATGGCCAATGCAGAGTGGGCGGATGAGTACTGGAAGCCATGTGCATCCGGAGGGCAAATACCGTTCGTTTTTAAGTGGGAACATGCTAATGCCTACGCAAGCGGCGATTATACCTACCTGATCCGCCTGGCTGATATTATATTATTGAAAGCCGAAGCCCAAAACGAATTAGGCAATATATCAGGAGCCGATGGCGCGATTGCACTCTTAAATAAAGTACGCAGCCGTGCGCACTTGGCAGGCAAAGCCGTCAGCGATAAAGAAACCGTTAAAACCTACATCCTGAATGAGCGCCGTTTAGAACTTGCGTTTGAGGGATCCAGGTTTAACGACCTGGTAAGGGCAGGGAAATTTACCAGTACAATGAACGCCTTGAAGGAGTACAAACTAAACTGTGGAAACGCCGACCGCGAACTGGTTAATTACGCGGCCAACAACGATAAGACGTTACTTCCTATCCCGGCAAGCGAACTTAACAGGAATAATAAATTAAAGCAGAACCCCGGTTATTAAGTGATCGTTCATAATCTGCAAACATTTTTAAACTTAAATAAAATGAAAAGAATTTTAATATTATCACTGGTTTTAATAACCGGGATGTTGGGCGCTTGCCAAAAAGAATTAAAGAACAGCATACCGTTCGATCCTGAAGATTTGAAACCGGTTATTGATACGCCATTAAACAGTACAGACCCAAAACCTGCTATTACCGGTAAACTTGTGTACCACAGCTACTCTTGCTACGCTTGCGAGGGCACAAAAATGTACATATATAATTTTAACACTAATACCGTAACCTGGATAAGCCAAAACTGGAATATTGACTACCCTATGAATGCCCATTTTAACCCGGATGGCACTAAGATCGTATTTATGGGCCAGCCGGCCGGCTCTGGCGACTGGGACATTTACCTATGGAGAGTAGGGGATACAGATGCCCCAACAAACCTTACGGCAGGGAATGGTTTAAAGGATGAAGACCCTAAATTTTCACCAAACGGTTACAGAATAGCGTTTAAACAAGACGGCGACCTTAAATTGTTAGACCTTGATGCTAATATAACAGATGTTATCACCAACACGCCTTCAATTGAAGAAGGCATGCCTTACTATAACGATGATGCCACAGGCTTGCTTTTTGCACAGGGGGCGGGCAGCAATTCTGATATTTTTCATATCAATCTCGATGGCTCAAATAAAACTGCTTTAGCAAATGTTGCTGATGTGCAGGAGTATTACCCGATAAAGCGCGACCAAAACACCTTCTTATACAGCAGGTGGTATAGCGCCGACGATCATCACGACCAGGTTTATATGGGATACTTTGCAAACAGCACCCGTACCCGTCTTCCATTCAACAACAACAATGCAGAATATGCCGATGCTTACCCCTGCGGAACCAGTTACGTGATCCTTTCCAGTACGCGGGCCGGTACCTCCGGTGGGTACGATCTGTACATAGCAGATATCACCAGTAAAAACATATGGTCGTTGGGAAGCTATAATGCGGGTATCAATTCGTCTGTAAACGAATTGGGTGCGGCTTATACGCCTAATTAACATGATCTGAATTGTAAACCGAGTTACTTTTTTAAAATAGTCATAACTTAAAATCAAAGAGCTATACATCCAAGATATGATTTCCATTTAACCATATTAAAACTTAAATAACATGAAAAGAATTGTAATTTTAACGCTCGTTTCCTTAACAGGAATGCTTGGCTCTTGCCAAAAAGATTTCAAAAACAAAGCAGTTGTTGAGGCAGTACAAAGTCCAACAGGTACTCACCCCAAAACAAATGCTATACAGGCAAAACCCAGTATTACAGGCAAACTTGTTTACCATAGTTATTCTTGTTATGCATGTGCAGGTACTAAAATGTACATATACAACTTTAACACAAATACCTTAACCTGGGTAAGCCAGAACTGGAATATTGACTACCCTATGAATGCGCATTTTAGCCCGGACGGAACAAAGATTGTATTTATGGGCCAGCCTGCCGGTTCTGGAGACTGGGACATTTATTTATGGACGATTGGATCCGCAAGCGCCCCAACAAATCTTACTGCGGGCGATAATTTAAGAGATGAGGATCCTAAGTTTTCTCCAAACGGATATAGGATAGCTTTTAAGCAGGCCGGTGACTTAAAGTTGATGGAGCTTACGGGCAATATAACCAATGTTGTGACAAATACGCCGGCTATCGAAGAAGGAATGCCATATTACAATGATGATGCTACGGCCCTGCTATACGCACAAGGAGCGGGAAGTTCGTCTGATATCTACAAGATCAATCTTGATGGAACCAATAAAACCGCCCTGGCCAATGTAAGCGGCGTGCAGGAGTATTACCCTATAAAACGCGACGCAAGTACTTTCTTGTACAGCAGGTGGTACAGCAGCACAGATCATCACGACCAGGTTTACATGGGCTACTTTGCCAATAGCACCCGTACACGCTTACCATTTAATAATAACAATGCTGAGTATGCCGATGCCTATCCTTGCGGTACAAATTATGTTATATTATCCAGTACCCGTTCAGGAACAGCAGGCGGATACGATTTATATATAGCCAATATTACAAGTGGCGCTATATGGTCGCTATCGGGTTACAATGCAGGCATAAATTCATCGGTAGATGAACTGGGATCATCTTACACACCCAATTAGTTTTAAAACAACTGATAAAATAATAAAAGCGCATCAACAAAATTGATGCGCTTTTATTATTTCGGCGAATTGAAGATCAACAATATCACAGAAAAGTTATTCGGACGGGGATATTGGTTCGAAGGTTACCCAACTGGATTTATTTACATCCTAAAATGTTTTGATAAGCTGAAAAATTAATTAATCTTTAGAAATAAATGAATATGCCAGTCACTAAAAATTTTTAGTTAATAAGGGATCATAAGCTATAATAATTTAAAATATCATAAATAAACATGAAGAACTATTTGTTTGCCACCATGATGATGCTTGCCTGCTCTTTATCGGCTCAGGTTCCATATAATTCCAGCCTTCCAAACGGGTACACCAAAAAGGCGGTCGTTTCTGAACAGGTTGGACTTACTATGGTTTCCCTTAGCTACCATCGCCCAGCAGTTAACGGGCGCGAGGGGAAAATTTGGGGTCAAATTGTACCTGTAGGCTTTGTAAACCAAGGATTTGGAAACGGAAAACCCACCCCATGGAGGGCCGGAGCGAATGAAAACACAGTAATAGAGTTTAGTGATGATGTAAAAGTTGAAGGGCAACCACTGCCTAAGGGTAAATACGGCCTGTTTATAGCGTACGGCCCGGTGGAGAGCACTGTCATCTTCTCAAAAAAAATTGATGCGTGGGGGTCTTTTTTTTACGATGATAAAGATGATGCCTTACGCGTAAAAGTTAAGCCCCGGCCTGTTGTAAACAACGTTGAGAATTTAAAATATGAGTTTATTGATCAAACACCTAATTCCGCTGTCATTGGGTTGTTTTGGGAGAAACTATCCATACCTTTCAAAGTTGAAGTGGATCTTTTAAAACAACAATATGAGGCTTTACTGGAGGAAACTCAGAACCCCCGGGGCTTTACGTGGCAGGGTTTAAATATTGCGGCAAACTGGAGTTTGCAGAATAATTATAAACTCGAAAAAGGACTTGAATGGGCAACATTAGCCTCTGGGCCAAATTTCCCCGGTGACCCAACATCATTTGCGGCACTTTCAACAAGGGCATCAATTCTTCTGAAACTTGGTAAACCTGATGAAGCGATGGACGTCATAAAAAAGGCGTTGCCCTACGGGAATCCCGGTCAGCTGTTTCAACTTGGCAGACAACTTATTGCTGCAAAGAGTATAACAGGAGCCATGGAAGTCTTCCGGTTTAATTATGATAAATATCCAGATCAGTTTATTGTTTTGGTAGGCATGGCAAGGGCGTATTCTGCCAAAGGTGAATATGCAAAGGCTGCTGAATTTGCCACTAAGGCTTTGCCATTGGCACCTAATGATGCAAACAGACAAGCAGTTCAGGCGATGCTTGACAAGCTTAAAAATAACAGCGATATAAACTGATAATGTATTGATCGTAGAAAGCGGAACATCCATTTAAATCACCAAAAACGATACTCCTGGTATCTATAATTGTTGCCACTATGTAAAAATCCTAAACAAATCAAAAAACAAACCGTTCGGTCTATTAACTTTGCCCGCTATCGAAATTGAAAGCTACCATGACCACACAAAACGATTTACTTGCCGATACCGGTACGCATACTTCGCAGATAAACGATAGCAACCGTAAGCGGGCAACCATACTGGCTTTCGCGCTGGTACCGTTATCGGGTTTGGCTACAGATATTTACATCCCGTCGTTCCCCAGTATGGCCAATGCCTTTAACACCAATTCGGCCGGGATACAATATACCATCATCTGTTTTTTGTTGAGTTACGGCATCTCTCAGCTGTTTGTGGGCTCTATTGTAGATAGTTTTGGGCGTTACCGTATCAACCTTGCCGCATTACTGGTGTTGGCTTTAAGCAATGTTGTGATCATATTTACTACCGATATCCACATGGTTTATTTGATGCGGGTATTGCAAGGCACGGCAACGGCGTTTATTATTGTAGGTAAACGAGCCTTTTTTGTTGATGTGTACACCGGCGAAAAGCAGCGGCATTACACCAGCATGTTATCTATAGTTTGGGCTACAGCGCCCATATTAGCGCCCTTTTTTGGCGGCTATATTCAAAAAAGCTTTGGCTGGCAGTATAACTTTGTTGTTTTGGGCGTGTACGCCCTGGTTATGTTTTTGCTGGAGTTTTTTTACAGCGGCGAATCGATAAAGGTAAAGCAGCCGTTTCATTTGCGGTCGATATTTAAAGTTTACCGCAAGCTTGTTTTGTCGGTAGATTTTAGCCTGGGGATAGTGATATTGGGCATCTGCTTCGCTATGGTTTTGATATTTACCATGTCGGCACCATTTATTGTCGAGCATAAGTTTCACCTGTCGTCTGTCACCACCGGGTATTGCGCGCTGCTTTCGGGCCTGTCGTTATTTGTAGGCGGCATATTAGGCAAAACCATTAAGGCGGGCACGCTATTTAAACGGCTGATATTAGCCAATGTTATCCAACTGGCGTTAGTAGCACTAATGTACAGCTTGGGTACCCATAAGGCTGGCTTGTTAGTATTGCTGATGTTTGTAATACCTATAACTACTATCGGCGGCTGTGTTTATAATATATTTTTTACCTATTGTTTAACGCGTTTCCCGCTAAACGCCGGTGTGGCCAGCGGCTTAACCAGTGGTGGGGCATACCTGGTAACATCGGTTGTGGTATCGGCTCTGCTGGGTGTTATTACAATTGCAGATCAATCGTCGCTTGCATCAGGCTATATTATATTGGGGCTGGGCATAACAATGTTCTTGCTTTTGATACGGAAGAAACTGGCATACTAATAAGTAACCCAAAATGCCCCCAGTTTCCTGAGGGGGTATTTTGTTAACAGATCAACGCGTAAACTTAATATGGGTTACTACCGGGTTACTGTAATCAAGCGTTGTTACCTTACCCGCCTTATCGCGGATAAAGCGCAGGAACACCCCGCGGATCTGAAATGTATCCGGGTAAACGGGTTTGCATTCAAACTCATGGTCGGGCGCGTCGTTTAGGCGTGCTATTATGCCATCCTTCCCCGGTTTAATATCCATAACAGCGTTAAGCTCGTCGCTTTTGTACCGCCCGGTAAACACCTGCATATCGGCTTCGGTTGGTTTAAAAGGCTGTGCGCGGCGATATCTTGTAATTTTTCCCTCCATCGACTTCATTTCCAATTTATCGGGCGACAGAAAGTTAAGCTCAAACTTATCCTGCGACATAAAAAACACCGATGCTGCCCAGCGCCTATAATGCCCTTTAGATACGGGGGCAAGGCCGGGCCCGCCCGCTACACGGAACCTGTCGCGGTCAACGCTAAAAGATATGGGGTCGCCGGTTTTTTCGTTAAAGAACAACCCGGTTAACTTGTTTGCTTCGGCAAGGTCGTCGCCGGTAAGGGTGGGTGGGGGGCCATCTTCGGGCACCGGCGCTGCCGATGAGTTTACATATAAAGCCAGCAACCGGTGCCCCAGGGATGTAGCTGTTTGCGTATTAGAGTTGCATGCCACCACAATTGAAAGTCCCTGCGATGGTATACGGCCCATCCAGGTATGGTAGCCCGCCGCGCCGCCCGAATGCCACACCAGTTTAGTATCGCGGTAAGGGTCTATCAGCAAACCACGTGCATAGCCAAGTACCCTGCCGTTATTAAGCCTGGAAGGCTCCTGCAGCTTTTCGGTCACAAAGTTGCCAAGTTTGCCGCTTGTAAGCACATCGTTCCAGGTGATCAGATCGCCCGAGGTGCTGAAAATTGCGCCGCCGCCCCGGTCGTTACCCAAATACATGCTTGCCTTCCATCCGTTACCATTCTTTGCATAACCAAGCGCGCGGTTCGGGATAACCTGCTGCATATCCGACACGTAAATAGTCTTTTTCATGCCAAGCGGCTCGAAGATCCGTTTACGCATGTAGTCGGCGAAGGGCATTTTGGCAACACGGGCGGCTATCTCGGTAAGCAATACAAACCCACTGTTAGAGTAGCTCCACTCATCGCCCGGTACAAAATTAAGGCCGCGCTGGCGCATGATCAGGCTTAAGGCAGTCGGGTCGCCCTGTGCCAATGGCAGCATCCCTGTCCAGTCGCGGATGCCGCTGGTATGGGTAAGCAACTGGTCTACGGTTATCTTATGACCATAGTTGGGCAAGCCGGGTAAGTACTTATGGATATCATCTGTAAGGGCAAGCTTTTTATCCTGAACCAAAAGCAGCACCGCCGCGGCGATGAACTGCTTACGGGTTGAGCCAATATCAAAAGCTGTTTCGGGGCTGATAGGGGTGCCCCGCTCCAGGTCGGCAGCGCCGTAGGCACCACTGGCAACCAGCTTGCCGTTTTGCGATATGGCGCATGTGCAGCCGGGTGTTGCAAGGGTGGCCCAGCTGAAGAGTTTATCAACCTCGGCTGCTTTATCCTGCGCAAAGGCTGGCAGGCTTAAGAATAAAATAACCGCCAGCAAAGGCAGCCGGAAAATAATTTTTGATGAGTTGATGTTGTTGAGTTTCATGCTTGCAGGAATAAAATGTTTTATATATAAAGTACTTTGAAATTCAAAGTTATTAGATATGCTTTGTATTTCAAAGTGAAATCTTGTTTTTTTATTATTTGAAAATTTAAGGCTGTTTTTTTAGTGAACAAAGGGGGGGGCTACCGCAATATCTTCTCCATCTTCCTGCCGTTGGCCAATTCGTCCACGATCTTATCTAAATACCTAACCTGCTGCGTTAAGGGGTTTGTTATTTCTTCAACCCGGTAACCGCATATCAATCCTGTAATAAGGCCCGCATTGGGATTTAGCGATGCTGTTTGAAAGAAGGTTTCAAAAGTTGCCTTTTGTTCGATCAACTCTTGTATCTTTTGGTCATCAAAGCCGGTTAGCCACGTTATTACCTGGTGCAGTTCTTCTTTTGTACGGCCCTTCCTTTCCACCTTTGCCACATAATGGGGGTATACGGATGAAAAAGTCATTTTTGCAAAGCGCTCGTCGTGTTTGGAGGTGTCGTTCATGTTATCAGGTCTTTGTTATACCAAAATAACATAAAAATTTAATAAGCTAAAATTTACCGGCAGGCAACCCCCGAGTTTATTAGCTAATGGGGTAAGCGCCCCTTAGCCGTATATCGTCGGCCACAATGCGTTCTATCATCTGGCTGTGCGATGGGCTATCGTCTGATGCATTTACATCTATAGCCCCATAATTATTCAGCGCGTCGGCGGCTTCCTGGGCTTCGCGTGTCGAGTTGGCATGAACAGTTACAATAGATCCGCTGCGCCCTAACGATGCAAAATGCCGGGCCTGCTTTTCATCGTCTATCAGGTTAGTGAAAAAAGCACCTATGCGGTCATGCTCATCTGTTTGATCTCCGTGCGTGTGGATGTCAATATTCTCGCTGGTGAACCCGTTGCCTAACAGGTACGAACTCACTTCCTCTGCCAGGTTAACATCGTCAAAAATTCCAATTACTGTTATCATTATCAGATAATGAAAATACAGCGTAATTGTTTTAGCTGTAAAAGTATCATGTTCAACCTATGCCATTTGTGGTATAAAACCAGCATCAAACATATTGACTATAGAGCGTGGGGTAAGAACAGGCAGCGTATCTGTTTCGGGAATATTTATAGTGTTATCATAACCTCCCGGCAACCACAGGTGCAATTGCTTATTTTTTAACAAATAAGAATGATTATTTAAAGATATGAAAACGCCATCCCGAAGCATACGCGGGTCTGCATTATAGGTTACTTTTGAACCGTCGGCAGCTATCCGTTCGGCATGGATGATCTCGTCTATGCGTGCCAGTGGTGTTTTCATATCAAAACCGTATTGCGGGTTGCCTTTTATCCAATAAGCTTTAAAGCGCCTGTTATCGGCGTAGCGGCATTCGGCGCAGGGGCGGTGCCCTGCCGAAAAGGCGGTAGCCTCGTCCAAAAAGAATAGTTCCGTCCAGCGGTTGGGCTGCATTATCTTTCGGTGCCTGCCTTTAAATTGCAATGCGCAGGTTATCCATGCCTTTAATTTATAAGGCCGCACTATTTGCTGGTGTGCATTATGTATTACACCGCGATTGCCCAGCCAGGCACCCCGCTCGGGTGTTTTAATGATGCATCCGTATGGATCTACCCTGTTTTGAAACATGTATCTGATTTAGCTTGAATTAATTGTTTCGGCCATTGATTTACGAGGCCCGCTAAGCGGCGCTTTCTTTTAAGGCCGCTTCCCAGCCTATCATAGCGTTTTTACGCGCCGGCCCCCAGTGGTACTGGCCAACCTCGCCGGTAGACCTTATAACCCGGTGGCAGGGTATCAAAAATGCTACAGGATTACTCGCCACGGCCGATCCCACGGCCCTTGAGGCTTTGGCGCTACCCGCGTTATTTGCCAGCGCGGCGTAACTGGTAAGCCCCCCGGCAGGTACCTTTAATAAGGTTTCCCATACTTTTATCTGAAAATCCGTACCCTTCAGGTGTAATTTTATCTCGTCGAGGTGCTGCCAATCCTGGTTAAAAATGTATAACGCGTTTTGCTGTATCAGGTCTACCACCTGGCTGTACCGCGCATTGGGGAAGTTTTGTTTTAGCAAGCCGAAGGCATTTTCTTCTCCATCATCTGTAAAAGCCATATGGCAAATACCCTTGTGGGTTGATGCTACTATCACTTTTCCAAAAGGTGTATCGGCAAACGAGTAATTAATATTAAGGGCCGCTCCGCCGTTTTTATATTCACCGGGTGTCATGCCTTCTACCTTAACAAACAAATCGTAAAGCCTGCTTGTACCAGACAGGCCTGTTTCGTACGCGGTATCAAGCAGATTAGCGCCGGTATGTTTCAATATCCCTTTGGCATGCTCAATACTCAGGTACTGTAAAAATTGCTTTGGTGTTACACCGGCCCAATCCTTAAACATCCGCTGAAAATGAAAGGGGCTAAGGCTAACGTGTTCGGCAACCTCGTCCAGGCTGGGCTGGTTTTTATAGTTTTCTTTAAAGTAGCTTATGGCCCGGGCTATCCTGTTATAATCTAATTCCTGTTGAGTTTTCATAAAATCCTTATTTATTATACAACAAAAGTACCCTGCCCGGCCACGGTACACAACCCGTTTATTGCTGTGTTTGATACTCTACTAACTGTATATCTTTAATGGTAAAGAAAGCCCTGCAATTTAAATTATTACAACTTAAGGTTTAAAGGCAATGATGAAATAAATAAAGATAAAAATATCTTTTATTATCCACATAACTATTATATTTGCATCTGCGTTATGGGAATGTTTTCAAAAACCTGCGAGTATGCATTAAGGGCGGTTTTCCTGATCGCCCACCGTACGGCTGATGGCGGTAGGGTAGGGATAAAGGATATTGCGGCAAGCATCGATTCGCCGGAGTATTTCCTCGCGAAGATATTACAGGACCTGAGCAAAAGAGAGATAGTGCAATCTGTTAAAGGCCCCAACGGCGGCTTTTATATGGATAGCAAAAACCTTAGCCGCCCACTGGCCGATGTTGTGGAAGCTGTTGACGGTAACAGCATATTTACCGGTTGCGCCCTTGGGATGCCCGAATGCTCATCAAATAAACCATGCCCGCTTCATAACAACTTTATGAATGTACGAAACCAGCTTCAGCAAATGCTTACTTCGGTAAGTATAGGGCAGTTTAACGAAGAACTTAACCTGGGCATCACACATCTTAAAAGATAATTGATCATATAAATTAAAAACTGAAAAAGTAAATAATAATTTAGGATAAAAAGGTATTAATATATTATAATAATTATCAATCATGACAGATATTGAAGATATAAACTCCATTAAAGTAATTGTAGATGCTTTTTACATCAGGGTGCGCGAAGATGAAGTGCTGGCGCCAATTTTTATGAACGCAATACCCGGCGATTGGGGGCCGCATCTGAATAAGATGTACGGCTTTTGGAATGCCGCGATGTTTGGTGTACAGGGTTACAAAGGCAACCCCTTTGCCCGGCATGTGCCCTTACCTATAAGCAGGGAACATTTTGAGCGATGGCTGATGCTTTTTGGCCAAACTGTAAACCAATATTTTAACGGCCCTGTTGCCGAAGATATTAAAAAACGTGCGGGGCTGATGTCTGAAATGTTCCAGGCAAAACTGGCGGTTGTGGACCGGACAAAGGTTATATTTTAAACATACCAATATGGCTGAGGTGGATAAGGAAAATATGAAGGTAGTGTATTTGGAACTGGCTGCAGGAACCAGCATGCCCAGGCATATTGCCACCGGAGATGCCTGCCTGGTGGTAGAAAAAGGCATGGCCTTACTCATTTACCGGGACGAAACCCGCGAGTTAACAAAAGGCATTGTTACCGTTATCCCTGCCAACCAACAGCATATGCTAAAGATAATTAAAGATTTTAAGGCTTATATAGTGCTTACGGCTAATGCGGATATTGAGTATCCTGTTTTTGGAAGCGATTGTATAAGTTAAAATAAAATAATAATAACATGATCATAAAAGACATATTAGACCAATTAACATTATCTGATAGACCGGTAGCACGGGTTATCAGATCCAGCCCCCAGTTTAAAACGCTAATAATTGCGTTAAAGGCTGGTATGGTGTGGCCCAACCATAAAGCCACGCTGCCAACCATACTTATTGTAACCGAAGGCAGTGTTGTTTACAAAAAAGGCGACCGGCAGGTGCAATTAAATAAGCACGATGACTACCAGATCCCGGTAGATATCATTCACTCGCTCAAAGCAGAGGAGGATAGCATTTGTATTTTGATACAGGGTTAAAGCACAGGCAATTTTGGTAATGTTAATCCCTGTTGTACGATCGTAACCATTTGCTTATCCTTTTTTCGGGCAGGGTTGCCAATTGCAGGCTGGTTAAGCGCCACGTCCAGTTATCGCCTTCGCCGGCCGGCATATTCATGCGGGCGCTTTCATCCAGGTTCAGCCAGTCTTGCATGGGGATGATAGCCGTTTTACAGGTAGATGCCAGCGCGGTTTTGATCAATATTTTGCTGATGTTTTTGTCTGTGACCTTAACGCCCAGGTATTTTTTTAAGTTTTTGCGAACGGTGGCATCAGTATCCCCGCGGAACCAGCCCAGCGTGGTATTGTTATCGTGCGTGCCGGTATAAACCAAATAGTTTTCGGCATGGTGATGGGGGATATACGCCGACTGCGGCATGTCGTCGCCGAAGGCAAATTGCAGCACCTTCATGCCGGGTAGCTCAAATTCATTCCTTAGGGCATGTACGGCTTCATCAATATCTCCCAGGTCTTCGGCCACAAAGGGGATTTTGCCAAATTCGGTTTTTAAAGCGTTGAACAGGTCAGCACCCGGGCCGGCAACCCATTTGCCATTAATAGCGGTTTCTTCTTCGGCAGCGATCTCCCAATAAGCCGCGAAAGCACGAAAGTGGTCTAAACGGAGCATGTCGTACCATTCTAAATTCTTCCTGATCCTTTCTATCCACCAGTGGTAGCCCGTTGCTTTAAGCTTATCCCAGTTAAATATCGGCATGCCCCAACGCTGCCCGTTCTCGTTAAAATAATCGGGCGGTACACCCGCAATGCTTTTGACCGCAAGGTTTTCGTCAAGGCTGAAAATCTCAGAGTTCGTCCACACATCAGCAGAATCATAGCTGATATAAAAGGGGAGGTCGCCAAATAATTTTATACCGAGTTGGTTGCAATGGGCTTTTAAAGCCAGCCATTGTTTGTTGAAAATATATTGCAGCCATTTAACTTTTTCAAGCTCATGTTGGTTTTCGTTGCTAAAATCAGCCAGGGCTTTTTGGTCTCTTAACTTATACTCATCGGGCCAGTTATGCCAGGGCAGATTATAATGCTCCTTTAAAAGCATGTACATGGCGGAATCATTTAACCAATCGCTCTCACCGGCACAAAAATCTTCGAATTCCTTTTGCAACGTAGGGTGCCGGCCCGAGTTATAATTTTCCCATGCCAGGTCAAGCAATTTATTTTTTGCCTGTTCGGCAGTTGCATAATCTACGCGGTCGGTCTCGGTTACGTAGGCGGGTTTCATGTCTTCCAGGGTAAGCAGGCCTTCTTCGGCTAATAACTCCGGACTTATCAGCAACACATTCCCCGCCCGGCTGGAGCACGAGCTATACGGTGAATAAGCATCGGCAGCGCTGATAGTATTTAACGGCAGCAGTTGCCAGTATTTTTGCGATGTGCGGTGTAATACCTCAGCAAAGCCGATGGCTTGCGGCCCCAGGTCGCCAATGCCAAAAAGCGATGGGAGCGATGTGATATGTAATAAAGTGCCTGCACTGCGGCTGCTTGCCGGTTTTTCAAGCTTCAGTATGGCCAGCGGCAATTCCTGTAAAATATCGTTCAACGCTATTTGCCGTTTAACGGTGCTGCCCTCACCGGTTAAAACGTTTATACAGTTTGAAGGCGCGTTTTTTGGAAGTATGACACGGGTATTGGCCCAGTCAACGATGGCTGGTTGCCCGTCCTCACATATTGATGCGATATCTACAGGTATCACCACCACAATCCACCTGTTATTTTTAACACGGGCAAAAGCCATAACCTGCCCGCTGTATTTGCCTTTTACCGCTAATGAAAGATATTCGCCTTTACTAAACAAGCCCGGGTGTTTAGCACGCAACTTTAATAATTTATTTATCAGCCAGGCTTTTATTTGTCCGCTGGTGCGGTTATCCCAAAGCTCTTTTAATGTCATGTCATCAGCAGAAGCTAATAATTTCCCACGCAAACTATAATCAACCGGGCGGCGGTTATCAGGGTCTACAAGGCTCAGGTCCCAATGCTCGCAGCCCTGGTAAATATCGGGCACGCCTGGGCAGGTTAGTTTCAGCGTTGCCTGCGCCAGCGAGTTGATGATACCAAGGTCGCTAACCTTCTGATGCATCGCGGTAAAGCTTTTCCAGAACGGGCGGTTTTTATCCAGCAGGGCAGCGGCAAACTGCTTTACACCATTTTCATAATCCTCATTTGGCTCGGCCCAATTGGAGTGCCTTTTTGCTTCGCGAAGCATTTTTTCGAGGTATTCGGCCAACCTGTTATCAAAATCGTCCTCGTCTTCACCGGGCATGGGGTAGGCGCCAACAAGGGTTTGATAGATAAAATATTCGTCGTTATCATCGGGCGCGTTGTTGCTTTTCAGGTCGTGGTTTAAAACCTGCCATTCGCTTACCGTTTTCAGCCATTCATCGGGGAGGCCCGTTAATACATTCAGCCGGGCGCGTACACCTTCGCCGCGTTTGGTATCGTGCGTGGCGGTGGCGTTCATGGCCAGCGGCCATTCCTGATGCCGCTTTTGCATAGCCGCGTGAAATTCATCTATGGATAACCCAAACGCTTCGGGCGAATCGCCCACCTCGTTGTGGTCGATAAAACGATTGTAGGTGTACATCAGTGTGTCTTCCACACCTTTGGCCATCAGCGGGCCGGTAAACTGCATGCATCGCCGGTAAAAATGCAGCGCTTTTTTATTGTATGCCTCATCGCCGGTAAGCGGTTTTTCTAAAAGCGCTTGCTCCAGCAGCTCCACAGCCGCAAAAAATTCGGGCGCGTGCTTTTTCACCTTCTTAAATACCTGTGCCAATAAGCCGCTTTCCTGTTCATCCAGCGGAAAAGCATTCCCGTAAAAACGGTACACCGGGAACTCGATCAACAGCCTTGCAATGGCCTGTTTAAACCCTTCCTGTTTATTTTCAGCTACATTTTCATCAACCAGTCGAGATGTTAAAAATAAACGGGTAAGGTTTTCCAGTTCGCCATTCATGTGGCCTGACAGGATGAGATCCTTCATTGACCGGATCTGCCGGGTGACTGACTTACCCGATGAGGTAAGCTTATCATAAAACTGCGTAAAAGCCTTTTCGCTTTTTTGATTGGTGAACAGGTTATTCACCGTAGCCAAAAAATCGTAACCGGTGGTGCCCTGTACGGGCCATGCTTTTGGCAGTTCCTCGCCGGGTTCCAGTATCTTTTCGGCTACGATGTAGGTTTCGTCGCCCACTAATGCCCTTAGGTGCTGCAGGTATTGGGCGGGGTCGTACAATCCGTCTATATGATCTATCCGTAGGCCCTGGATAATACCTTCGTTTACAAGTTGACTGGTAAGCTGGTGCACGTGGTCAAAAACTTCCTGGTGCTGCACGTTCAGGCATATCAGTCCGTTCACGGTAAAAAAGCGACGGTAATTTATCTGTTGGTCGGTTTCCTGCCAGTTGCACAGGCGGTAGTGTTGAGCGTTTGCCAGGCTGTGCAACTGTTGTTTATCCGTATTTATGTTTTGCAGTAATTTTTTAATTGTGCCGGTTTTAGCGTGTCCTGCCTGTAATATTTTGCTGTACGAAGCTGAATTTAACGGCCAGCTTTGCCCACCATAGGTAAATACCAATTTATCCTGCTGCAATTCAACTTTCAATTCACCTGCCTCGATTACCGCGTCCAGGTCGTTACCTAAAAATGGAACCATGATAGGCCCATCAAATAAGGCCTTATCAGCAAGGCTTTGGTCGAAATAATTGCGGTATTTGGATAGCGGCCCTTTTTCTAACACATTCATCAACCATACGTTATCCGGGTGAAAGGCCATATGGTTGGGCACAATATCCTGCAGCCAGCTTATTTTATTGTCTTTTAATTTTTTGCTGATCTTCCTTAACTGCTCAAGTGTGCCAATTTCGGGGTTGATGGTTAGCGGGTCTACACAATCGTAACCATGCGTGCTGCCCGATACAGCCTTAAATACGGGCGAAGCATAAATGGTTTTGATACCCAGGTTGATTAGATAGGGTATAATATTTTCAAGGTCACTAAAAGTAAAACCCTTATGAAACTGGATACGATAGGTAGATACCGGGTTAAACATATCAATTCACATATATAATGACAGATTCGGGTTGAATAACTGAAGCCTGGTAAGGTTGGGCTGGCTCATCAACCCTAAATTTAGCAGACGAAGAATCGAGCACCATCTTTAAATCTTTGTCGGGCGTTGTAAAATACTGTGGCTGCTTTGAAAAATTCATAAAGCAATGAACGTGCTGCCCACCCTGCCAGCGATGCAAATGCAGGGTTTGTTCCTGCTCGTTAAATTTAACGGCCAATTGTTGCCGGTTTAGGGTATATAAGGCAGGTAGTTTTTTTCGCAAAGCGATAAGCGCTCTGTAATAATGCAGCATGGTTTTATGGTGGCCGCGTTCAAGGCTTTCCCAGTTTAATTTCGACCGATTGAAGGTATCCTCGGCTTGCGCGTCTGCTGCTTCGCCGTTGGCGTGGAATTCCTTAAACTCTTCCTGCCGGCCTTTGCGGACAGCATTGATCAGTTTCTCATCGCTATGGCTTACAAAATATAAGAAAGGGTTTTGCTCGCCCCATTCCTCGCCCATAAACAGCAGGGGCAGGTAAGGGCTAACCATTACCGCGGCGGCCATTAGCTTCTGCATTTCGAAGCTATACAAGGTGCTGCTGCGTTCGCCAAGCATGCGGTTGCCAACATGGTCGTGGTTTTGCGAAAACACAACAAACTGCTGGCCGGGGTTATTGGTTTTAGTGCCAAAGGTTTTCAAGCGCTGCGGCGAGTAAATGCCGTCGTACACGTAAGCATCCCGGTATGATTTTGCCAGGTGCGCTATACCGTTGAAATCGCCATAATAACCTGTTTTGGGTTCGCCGGCTGCAACGCGCAGGGCATGGTGAAATTCATCTATCCACTGTGCATCCATGCCATAGCCATGCTCGTCTATTGGGTTTATAAAACGGTTATCGTTCAGGTCAAATTCAATGATGAGGCGATGGGTACGGCCCGTTTTGGCCATCAGGCCATCAACAGCTTCCTTTATCTCCTGTAAAATATGTTTGGGGCTAAAATCCTTTATAGCATGCACAGCATCCAAACGCAAACCATCGATATGAAAATCCCTGAACCACATCAGCACGTTCTGCACAAAGTAGTTGCGTACTTCATCGCACCAGGCATCGTCAAAATTGATGGCCTGCCCCCATGGCGTGTGGTATTTATCGGTAAAGTATGGGCCAAAATTGCCGAAGTAGTTACCCTCGGGCCCAATGTGGTTGTAAACTACATCTAATATTACAGCAAGGCCATTTTTATGGCAGGCATCTACCAGCTTCATCAACTCTTTAGCGCCGCCATAACTATTTTGCACCGCGTAGGGATAAACCCCATCGTAACCCCAGTTACGGTTACCGGGGAACTGCGCCACGGGCATAATTTCAATAGCGGTTATCCCCAACTCTTTTAAATATGCCAGTTTGCTTTCAATCGATGCGAAGGTGCCTTGGGGTGTAAAGGTACCGGTATGCAGTTCATATATCAGGTAATTGGCAATTGCAGGGTTGGTCCATGACTGGTCACTCCAAACAAAATTGTTAACATCTATGGCTTGCGATGCGCCGTGTACGCCATCGGGCTGCGCCTTTGATGCGGGGTCGGGCAATTCTTTTGTTCCGTCAAGCTTAAATTTATATTTATCGTTAGGCTTTATTTGGTCAGTGACGAGTTCCCAATAGCCTTTTTCCTTTTTTTCGAGTGCAAGGGTTAACTTTTCATCAGGCAAAACAAGCGCTGCTTTGGACGCATAAGGCGCCCAAAGGGCAACTTTGGCCCTGCCATCTGCTAAGAAATTTATACCGGGGCGTTTTACCGCCCCATCATCATCTTCACTCATCATACTAAAGCTTGTTTTGCAGCAAAACAACCGACCTGCCTTGTATTAAAATACAGTCCTCGTTGGTTAAAGTTTGCTCAACCCATTCCTCCTGTGCCGTATCCAGCACCTTCATCCAGTCCTTGTGGCTTAGCTTTTCGGGAATCTTATACTCAAGCGGTTCGTGGTGGCCGTTAAATATCACGTAAAAATTATCGTCGGTAATCTTTTCGCCTTTGGGGCCAAGGTGGTGCAGGCCGTGCCCGTTCAGGAACACACCCAGCGAGCGGGCATAATCGTGGTTCCAGTTCTCATCCTCCATTTCGGTGCCTTCAGGTAAAAACCAGGCAATGTCTTCCAGCCCCTTGCCCTTAACCGGCTGCCCCTGGAACCATTTACGGCGGCGAAAAACCGGGTGGTCCTTACGTAGCTTAATTAATTTTTGTGTAAAGTTAAGCAGGTTAGCGTCCGCTTCGGCCCAGTTGAGCCACGAGATCTCGTTATCCTGGCAATAAGCATTATTATTGCCATGCTGTGTACGGCCAAATTCATCACCGGCAACCAGCATAGGCACACCCTGCGATAAAAACATAGTAGCCAGCAGGTTGCGCTTTTGTTTATTGCGCAGGCTGATAACCTCCGGGTCATCCGTTGGGCCTTCAACGCCGCAATTCCACGACCGGTTATGGTTCTCGCCATCGTTGTTATCCTCACCATTGGCTTCGTTATGTTTTTCGTTGTACGATACCAGGTCGTTAAGGGTAAAGCCATCGTGGGCGGTAATAAAGTTAATGCTGGCGGTAGGTTTGCGGTAATCGCCCTGGTAAAGATCGGGGCTGCCGGTAAAGCGCTGCCCAAATTCGCCCAGCATACTTTCGGCGCCGATCCAGTAATCGCGGATGCAATCGCGGTATTTGCCGTTCCACTCGGCCCAGCCCGGCGGGAAATTGCCCACTTGGTAACCGTCCTCGCCAATATCCCAGGGCTCAGCTATCAGTTTCACCTGCGAAATAATGGGGTCCTGGTATATGATATCGAAAAAGCCGCTTAGCCGGTTCACCTCGTGCAGTTCGCGGGCAAGGGTAGCGGCCAGGTCAAACCTAAAGCCATCAACATGCATTTCGGTTATCCAATAGCGCAGGCTATCCATAATGTAGCGCAGCACATTGGGCAGCATGGCGTTTAAAGTATTCCCTGTACCGGTATAATCGTTGTAGTAGCGTTTATTGTCTTCAACCAGGCGATAGTATGATGCATTGTCTATCCCTTTAAGCGATAGGGTTGGCCCCAGGTGGTTGCCCTCGCCGGTGTGATTATACACCACATCCAGTATCACTTCTATCCCTGCTTTGTGCAGTTCCTTTACCATTTGTTTGAATTCCTGTACCTGTTTACCTGCTTCAACCTTGCCGGCGTAACGTATATCGGGGGCAAAAAAGCCTATGGTGTTATAACCCCAGTAATTGGTAAGCCCTTTATCTACCAGGTGCCTGTCGGCTACAAAATGGTGAACAGGCATTAGCTCGATGGCGGTAATACCAAGGTCTTTCAAATATTTGATGCTGGCGGGGTGGCCTATGGCCTCGTATGTACCCCTTATGTCTTCGGGGATGTCGGGGTGCATTTGGGTAAAGCCTTTAACATGGGCCTCGTATATTATCGATTTATGGTAAGACGTTTTTGGGTTCTGGTCATCTTCCCAGTCAAAAGTACTGTCAATCACTACCGATTTTGGTATAAAGGCGGCGCTGTCGGTATCGCTGAAACTCAGATCTTCGTCCGGGTTGCCCAGCTCGTAGCCAAACAACGAGTCGTGCCAGTCTATCGTGCCGGATATCGCTTTCGCGTATGGGTCTATCAGTAACTTATTTGGGTTAAAACGTTGGCCGTTATCGGGTTGGTAGGGGCCGTATACACGGTAGCCATATAATTGGCCGGGCGTTACAGCCGGTAAATAGCAGTGCCATACCTGGTGGGTACGTTCGGTAAGCTTTATTTTTTCTTCTATGTTTTCTTTGTCGGTGGTATTAAACAGGCATAGCTCTACGCCTGTGGCGTTATCTGCATACAGCGCAAAATTTACGCCCTTGCCATCCCATGAAGCGCCCAGCGGGTAAGGTTTTCCAGGGTATATATCTTTTATCATACCTCATAAATATAAAATCGGGGTAAATGTTTTGTAAAATCAAATTTCTCTTATAACGATAAATATTAAATAATAAGCATTGTTGCTGATTGAATTGAGATGCATAACACTACAACAATCATTGAAAACCGCATAATTTTTGCCTGTTTTTATGAAATAGTGCCCTATTGGTAACAATTATAAAAAATTGTTGTTGCTATTGGTATTTGGAGCTACTTAATGGAAAAACACATATATCAAACAGGCCTGATAGGCAATTGCGCCTTTTTGGCACATGTTAATAAAAATACAAATATAGAGTGGATGTGCTGGCCGCGATTTGATAGTCCGTTTGTTTTTGGCGGATTTTTGGACAAGGACAAAGGCGGCGAATTTTCGATATTGCCTGTAGGCGATTTTGAATCGCACCAGTATTACGCCGAGAACACCAACGTGCTGCGAACCGAAATTACCTGCGCCACCGGCAAGTATAAGGTAACCGATTTTGCACCCCGGTTTTTTAAAAACAGCAGGTATTACAAACCGCTGATCCTGATCCGTAAGATCGAGCCAATCGAGGGCAGCCCGCGGATTCGGGTAAAGTGTAACCCCGTTTGCGATTATGGTAAAAAAAAGCAGGACAAACTACAAGGCAGCGATTCGATAGAGTTTACCGGCTGCGGCGAAAAAATGACCCTAACATCAAACATTCCGCTTACTTACCTAATAGACGAAGAATACTTCTCGCTTAACGAGACCAAGTATCTGCTTTTAAATTATGGTACCGAGTTGGAAGGCTCGCTCAGCAGTACCTGCGAGGAATACCTGCGCGAAACCATAGAGTACTGGCGCTTGTGGATAAAACACTCGTCGATAGCTTCGTATTTTCAGCCTTATGTTATCCGTTCGGCCCTGGTGCTTAAAATTCACCAGTACGAAGATACCGGGGCTATTATTGCGGCAAGCACCAGCAGCCTGCCCGAACACCCCGGCAGCGTGCGTAACTGGGATTACCGCTACTGCTGGCTAAGGGATACCTTTTATGTGCTTACCTCGCTCAACCACATTGGTCACTTCGAGGAAATGGAACGGTATTTTAGTTACGTAACCGATATTTCGGTTTCGCAGGGCGATAGTTTCAGGTATCAGCCCCTTTACGGCATCACCGGGAAAAAAGACCTTGTTGAAACCATTATGGAACACCTGGACGGTTATATGGGCAACAAGCCGGTGCGCATTGGCAACCAGGCATCAGAGCATATCCAGAACGATATATACGGGCAGGTGCTGATATCATTATTACCCTTGTACACCGACCATCGCTTTGTTTTTAGCGAACGCAAAGATTCTGACAAGTGGATAGCATCCCTGTTAAGTAAAATAGAACGCACCATTGACGAGAAGGATGCCGGCATCTGGGAGTTCAGGAATATAGCGCACATCCATTGTTACAGCAACCTGTTCCAGTGGGCCGGCTGTAACGCCGCCGAAAAGATTGCAATCACAATAGGTAACGACGAATTACTGGCCAAGGCGCAAAGCTTAAAGGCAAGGGCTGCAAAGCATATCGAAGATTGTTACGACCCTGAACGCAAGGTTTACACTCATGCCGTTGGCAGTCCCCATTTGGATGCCAGTACGCTGCAGCTTATTATGATGAACTACATCGACCCTGCATCGCAAAAGGCGAAAGATCATTTAATCGCTTTAGAGAACGAGCTTAAAACCGAAGGCGGGCTGTTTTACCGCTACATACACAGCGATGATTTTGGGAAGCCCAAAACAACCTTCCTGATCTGCGCTTTCTGGTATGTAGAGGCGCTGGCCTGTGTGGGCAGACTGGAAGATGCCATGCGCGAGTTTGAAAAGCTGCTTAAATACTGCAACCACTTATTATTATTCAGCGAGGATGTGGACGAAAAAACCGGCAGCCAGTGGGGCAATTTCCCACAGGCCTACAGCCACGTGGGTTTAATGAACGCCGCTTACCGGATAGCCATTAAGCTTGACAGGCCAACATTTTTATAAGGATGAGAGAGGGGATCAATACACTATCAAAACAATTGCCGCCATGGTTGTGGAACATGGCTGTTATTGCCTTTGTATTGCTTATTGGCTTTATATTTAAGCTGATAATAACCGCGCTGCTTAACTATTATAAAAACAAAAAAGAGGCCGGTTATTCCTTCTTCAGGTCGCTGGTTACGCATTTGAGCAGGCCGCTCAATCATTTTATCCCGCTGCTAACGCTGAATATTATTTTGCCATCGCTGGCGCTGAAAGAAGTTTACGAAGGCAACGCAAAAAGATGGGCCGGTATATTGCTGTTAATATCTTTTGCAAGCCTGATCATGAACGGGATACGCATCCTGGAAGATTACGTTTATCATAAATATGATTTTAATAAGGCCGACAATTTAAAAGAGCGGAAGATCCGCACGCAGCTGCAGTTTATCAGGAAGCTGGCTACGGTATTAATTATCCTGATTACCATATCCCTCATTCTGCTGAGCTTTGATAGTGTGCGCAGGCTTGGCGCCGGGCTGTTAACAGGCGTGGGTATCGGCGGGATCATCATCGGCTTTGCCGCGCAAAAATCGCTGGGTAATTTACTGGCAGGTTTCCAAATAGCTTTTACGCAACCCATCAGGATAGATGATGTGCTGGTTGTAGAAGGCGAATGGGGAAGGGTGGAGGATATTACGTTAACCTATGTGGTGTTAAATATCTGGGATCAGCGCAGGCTGATATTGCCTATCAATTACTTTATCGAAAAGCCTTTCCAAAACTGGACGCGCACTACATCCGAGATCCTGGGCACCGTATTTTTATATGTGGATTACACCGTACCGGTAGATATTTTAAGAACGGAACTGACCCGTCTGCTTAATGAATCGCCCCTGTGGGATAAACGCGTGGGGATTTTGCAGGTAACCGATGTTAAACAAAATACCATCGAACTGCGCGCGCTGGTAAGCGCCGCAAATTCCTCGCAGGCATTTGACCTGCGGTGCTATATCCGCGAAAACCTGGTTAAATACTTGGGCGCAAACTATCCGGATAGCCTGCCAAAAAACAGGTACACTATCGATGCTTTTACAGATAAGCCAATGGATAACCCCGCAGTATAACTTACCGCAATAGATATTATTATAAATTATAATAATATGATATAATACTCCCGAAAGTTGCCGATATTAGATTATTGAACTTATAATGATGTTTAATTAACTGATTGTAAGTTTAGTATAACCTAAAACACATTATCATGACAACAAAATCAGGGTTCACCTTAATGACAATCCAGGAATTTGAGACCTGGATAGATGCACAGCAGCTGGCACGTACCATTCTATTTATACAGGAACACCACACCTACAGCCCGGCCTACGCCCAATTTAGCGGTACCAACCACTTTAGTATGCAGCAGGGGATGAAAGATTATCACGTTAATGCCAACGGCTGGAGCGACATCGGCCAGCATTTCAGCACTTTCCCGGATGGTACCATCATGACGGGCCGTTCGCTTGAAAAATCCCCGGCATGTATAACGGGGAATAATGCTAACGCTATCTGTATCGAGAATATAGGAAATTTCGACGCCGGTAAAGATGCCATGAAACCCGCCCACCGCGAAACCATCATCCGCATGGCGGCAAAACTTTGTAAACGCTTCCATTTGGCTGTAAATACCAACAGCATTGTGTACCACCACTGGTTTGACCTGAGCACCGGCCAGCGCAACAACGGCACAAAAAATAACAAAACCTGCCCCGGTACAGGCTTTTTTGGTGGCAATAAGGTTGCCGATTGTACCGCTAACTTTTTACCCCTTGTGGTACAGGCCGGCGGGTCTGTAGCGCCGGTTGCAAGCAGTGCTGCCATATTAAAATATGTAAGCGTAACGGCATCATCGTTAAACATACGCACCAAACCCGATGCCGCAAGCGCCAAAGCTACAGACAGGGACGCCGCTGCATTAGGCGCTATACTTAGGGTTTATAAAGAAACCAACGGCTGGTACAAGATCTCGGGCAGCCAGGAACATTGGGTGTTGGGTAAATACACTACAGATGTAAAAAGGGCTACCGTAACGGCCGATACCCTTAACGCAAGGAGCGGCCCCGGCAAGGACTTTGAAAAACTGGGTTCGTACACAAAAGGGCAGGAGTTGTTTATTGTAAAGGAAGAGAACGGCTGGTGCAAGGTAAACATGGACGACCGCTGGGTAAGCAAAGATTATTTAACGTTTGCATAATCAGCCCAGCCATGAAACGAATAATAGTTTGCAGCGACGGTACCTGGAATAAACCCGGCGACGTTTGCGAAGGCGAGATCGTACGCACAAACGTGCAAAAGATCTTCGAGGCTATTTGTAATGAAGATGATAAGCATGTTAAACAGATAAAATTTTACGACCAGGGGGTAGGCTCGAGCGGCACCTGGCTAAGCCGCAAAATTGATGGCGCTACCGGCCGCGGGCTGGACGATAATATCCTGGATGCCTACAAATTCATCATCTGGAATTACGAGATCGGCGACGAGATCTACCTGTTTGGGTTTAGTCGCGGGGCGTATACGGTGCGCAGTTTGGCCGGGCTGATCAGGACCGCGGGACTGGTAAAAAATAATAACCTGCGTTTGATACAAGAAGCTTACGATATGTACCGCGACCGCAGCACCCGATCCAAACACCCCGATGGTGAGGATGCGGAAACATTCAGGAAAAAGCACAGCCAGCCCGAGGTGCGCATCAAGTTTATTGGCGTTTGGGATACTGTTGGCGCGTTGGGCGTACCGGTAAAAGGTTTTTATAACAAAAAAAGGTACGAGTTTCATGATACTACATTAAGCAGCTATGTAGATTATGCTTACCATGCGCTTGCTATTGATGAGCGCCGGAAGAGTTTTGTGCCTACTTTATGGCAGCAAAGCAAAAATGTACAGGAAAACGATATTAAACAGGTTTTTGAACAACGATGGTTTGTTGGGGTGCATTCTAACATTGGCGGGGGTTATCCCGACGAAGGTTTAAGTGATATTACCCTGGAGTGGATGATAGCAAAAGCCAAAGGGGCTGGACTAAGCTTTGAAGAGGGCTATATTGCTGAAGAAGTAAGGCCAAATATCAGGGGGCGTTTGTACAAGTCCAATACTTTGCCGTTTTCGCTGTTAGGCCAATTTATACGCAAACTTCTTAGAAAGCCCAGGGCTAATGATAGTGTGCATCCAACTGTTTTTCATCGTATTGATGCAAATATTGGTTATCAACCGGTGAATGTAAAAGATAACATGCGCGAAAATATCAAAAATTAAAACTGCATAAACAGCCACCGTATCGAGATATAGCTTACATACAGCACCGCGCTTATCACTACCAGTAGTACGACAAGTAAGATAGCGATGATGCCATTGCCGCTGCCGGTGTGTTTGCCTTCGCTGTAATGCTCTTTTAGAAGCTTAATATTTCGTGTGTTTGCCTTGATGTAAAAATCGGAGATCTGCCCCAGCAGGGGTATAGCGCCCACCACGGCATCTACACTGATATTGATAGCCATGAGGATAAGCACCTTACGGCTTACGCCATTTTTGGCCATTACATATAGCAACGCCGCCGAAACGATGAAACCCGATACATCGCCCGCGAAGGGGATGAGGTTAAGGATAGGATCAAGGCCAAAGCGGAAGTTGGTGCCGGGTATTTTAAACTTATCATCCATAACGGATGCTATCCGCTCTACCCATTTAAGCTGCCCGCTTAATACTACCTGTTTCGATTTGTCCATATGCTACTTAAGAAATAATCGAGCGCTGTATTTGTTTTAAGCCTGCATTTTATTTACCTGGCCTGTAATTATGGATACTATGTGGGCACACCAGGTATCCAATCAGCTAACTGCTAATTGCCAACCGCCATCTGCTAACTGGTATGGTTGTTGCAAGGATATATCAAAGGCCGTAAAGCCATATTTATAAACTTAACACATCTGTTATGAAAACCCAGGAAACAAAGAACAACGTATCCGGACAAGGATCATCAACCGCAGATCGCGCGCATATTGATGCTAAGGAAACACAAAAACAGAAAGGCATAAGCAATGGCGGCGGTCAGCGCTCCGACCAAACATCAAACAGGGATAATACCCGCAAACACGAGAATAAACATTAATATATTTTAATCTAATACCCTTAAACGCCCTTGGTGAAAACTAAAGGGCTTTTTTTATGAATATAGATCGTTATGGTGAGCCTGTCGAACCATTAGCGAACTATGCCTTACCACCCTGTCATTCCGAACGAGCGATAGCGAGGAGGAATCTTATACACCATACATCCAGCCCCGATACTCTTTCAAAATGACATTTTTGTTTGTTATCCCGAACAATTAAAGGATGACAAAAAAGCCTTATGTTTGATACCAAATGCCCCTGATACACATCATCTTCGCCATCATACTGCTTGCAGCAAGTTTTGCCAGTTATAAAACGGGCAAACTTACAGCCGGTGGCGCAGTGATGGGCGGCGCAGTTGCAGGGCTTATTTACCTGGGCACTGGCTTTACGGGCATTGCTATGCTGGCGGCGTTTTTTGTACTGGCCACCACCGCCACATCCCACAAAAAGAGCCAAAAAAGAAGGCTTGACAAAAACGACCACCAGGAAAAGCGCGATGCCCGGCAGGTGTTGGCCAACGGCGGCTTACCGGCTTTGTTGGGTCTGCTTGCCTATATATTTCCTGTTAATGCTTTATTGGCTACTATACTAATGGCAGCAGCATTTGCTGCGGCAACGGCGGATACTTTGTCGTCAGAACTGGGGACGGTTTACGGCAGGCGGTTTTATAATATCATCACCTTTAAACCAGAGGAAAAGGGCAGGGACGGTGCGGTGAGTTTAGAGGGGTTGCTGATAGGCATAGCCGGATCGGCTATTATGGCTGCTATTTATGCTGTAAGTTCTCATTGGGACAGCATTTTAATTTATATTATTATCGCCGGTACCATCGGCAATCTCGCCGACTCCGTTTTAGGCGCCGCGCTTGAACGCAAAGGCCTTATGAACAACAACGAAGTAAACTTCCTGAATACATTTATAGCGGTTGCAACCTGCTGTTTATTAATGTATTTGTAAACAGCCGAAGCTTCATAAGAGCATCCTGTTTACAGAATTATCTGCTTTTAAATATAACGCTCCGTAGGTGCGCCCTCAAAAAGGGTGCACCTACGGAGCAAAAAAGATTGCAGGATGGGACTATAAACAGGGGGCTCTTACAGAGCCGGTTTACTTCAACACAACTTGCGCGGTATTCCTGCTGGTTTGTTTCATTAAGATGGTTTTTCCGGCGGTAACTTCATCAACTGCTTCATTGGTATAATGTCTAAGCGTTATCAGCGTAAGCTCGTTATTGTATTTTACTTTGAAGGATGCTTTCAGCGTTTGCAACAGCTTCTCAAACTTATCCGCAGCGTAATCGATACAGGCCGTGAAACTTAATGCCGAGGTCTGCATCATGTTAACTTTTACATTGTGCTTCGCGAACAACCCGAAGATATCACTCAGATGGCTTTCGGAAATAAACGAATAATCATTAGCCGATATAGACAGCAACACCTGGTTTTGCTTAACGATGATAACCGGTTTCTCAAACTTGTTTACCGCACCTTCTTTAATCTGCGTACCGGGTGCAGTTGGGTCGGTAAACGGTTTTACTAATAGCGGTATCCTCGCGTTTTGCAAAGGTTTTATGGTTTTTGGGTGGATAACACTCGCGCCGTAGTAGGTCATTTCTATGGCCTCCTGGTAACTTAATTCATCAAACTTAATGGTATCGGCAAAATGCTTCGGGTCGGCGTTTAAAATGCCGGGCACATCCTTCCAGGTAGTAACCGATTCCGCACCCAAACAAGCGGCGAATATCGATGCGGTATAATCAGAGCCTTCGCGACCCAATGTGGTGGTAAAGTTCTCAGATGTACCTCCTAAAAATCCCTGTGTTACCACAATGCCGTTATTTAACAGCGCGGGGATGCTTTTGCTGATGCTGGCGCGTGTTTTATCCCAATCTACAACACCTTCGCGATAGGTGTTATCGGTATGGATATAGCCGCGCACATCAAGCCACTTGCTGGTGATGCCGGTATGGTTGAACCAGGCGTTAACGATGCGGGTAGATACCATCTCGCCGATGGATACGATCTGGTCATAAATAAAGTCGTGATCGTCCTGCGGTTCGTCCTCTATCATCCAGTCAATCTCCACAAACGTATTGGCTATCTCGTCAAACACCGGGTGGCCTTCGCCGAACAGTTCATGCGCGATGTGGTAATGGTATTCCTTGATCTCCTCGAAGATCGGGTGCATATCATCAGTGCCGTTAAAGTAGGCGTTGGTCAACCGTTCCAGCGCGTTGGTGGTTTTGCCCATAGCCGATACCACCACCAGGATTTGGTTGCCGTTATAAGCGCTAACCACCTTGCCCAAATTAATAACACCCTGTGCATCCTTAACCGATGCACCACCAAACTTAAATACCAGCATTTTTATGTATGTATTGTGAAGCGGCCGATTGCGGCCGCATTAAGGTTTTTATTTGTGCCCAGGGCAGCAGCAACTCGGTTTGGCCCGCCGCGTAAGGCTTAATTTCGTACTGGTTATAAACAAAACGGATGCCCGCCGGGGTTATGGAGTAATTATCGTTCAGCGCGAATTTATTATCCTTAAAAAAGTAATCGCGCGCCAGCGATGAGGTGTCAGTTAGTTTTTCATCCTTGCGGAAGATCTTTTCGGCGATCTTGCTTAGCTGGGGTTGATAACCATTTGTAAAAATATCATCCAGTGTCACATTCTTATTGGTTTTGCCATCCCAGTTTATAAAGCCGGTAAAGCTTGCGCCATGTGCGCCACCCTGAAACGTATAACCGCCATATTCCAGCGCGATCAAAGCCGAATCCTGGCCTATCACCTTAGCGTAAGTATCAAGTGTAAAAAACATTTCGGTCCGTGGGTCGTCCTCCTTAAAATCGGTGTACGACTTAAGGAAGTCTGCTGCCATATTTTTCAGGCTGGTATCGGGCTTGCTATCGTCCATAATAAACATCCTGATCAGCTTATTTTTTACAGTGTCATTCAATACCGCCTTATCCTTAAACTGCGGATAGGTTATTTTAACTATGGTGCATGCGCTATCGGCCTTGTTGCCGCAATCGGCAGCACGCTCGTAAATTTTTTGGTAGGTGTAAGCCACCGTATCTGTAAAAACAGCGTTTGGCTCTTTTTTGGCCGGGGCGCCCCACTCGCATGAACTTAATGCCAGCACGGCTAACAGCAGGATGGAAGTAATTTTCATAAGCTATAAATTTGCTATCTGCTCTTTCGATAGCGATGCGTTTAACCAACCTGCTTCAATGTTCGCGCCATATTTTTGGTAAAACTTAATGGCGGGCTCGTTCCAGTCAAGCACCTGCCAAACCATACCGCTGAAGCCAAGCTCGCGTACTTCCTCAAACAGCCTGTCGAACAGCATCTTACCAATGCCTTTGCCACGATATTCTTCGGTCACGATCAGGTCCTCCAGGTACAAACGACTGCCTTTCCAGGTAGAGTAGCGGATATAGTACAATGCAAAAGCAACAATTTTACCATCGGCTTCGGTTACAAAAGCCTTCCAAACGGGTTTGTCGCCAAAGCCTGTATCTTCAAATTCTTTAAGCGTTACGGTTACCTCTTGGGGCGCGCGTTCAAATAAAGCCAGTTCGTGCACCAGTTCCAGCAAGCGCGGGCAATCGGCCTTAACGGCTACGCGGATATTTAGCCCCAGCCCCCCAGCCCTCTGACGGGGGAGTTCTTGATTAGCAGACTTTGTATTATCACTCATATATTCTGTTAATTCTTTAATTCTAAAAATTCGGGTTCAACACAATTAATTATTTTTCCAGTGCTTAACCACACGGCCACCAAAAATGGTACTGCCCAGGCGTACCATATTGCTGCCCTGTTCAATGGCTACTTTATAATCGGCAGACATGCCCATCGATAGCGTATCAAAAGATTCCTGCTTGCGGAAAAAGCTAACTTTTATGCCGTCGAAAAAGGTTTTAAGCTCGTAATATTCTTCTTTTATTTGCTTTTCTGCATCGGTATTGGTGGCAATACCCATCAATCCGCGGATGCGTACATTTTTTAAAGCAGCATATTCTTCACTTCGCAGCAGTTCGATCGCTTCGTCGAAACCCAGGCCGAATTTGGTTTCTTCATCGGCAATGTAGATTTGCAGCAGGCAATCAATAACCCGGTTGTTTTTTGCGGCGTGCTTATTTATTTCCTGCAAAAGCTTAATGCTGTCAACAGATTGTATCATGCTGATAAAAGGGGCAATATATTTAACCTTATTGGTTTGCAGGTGGCCTATCAGGTGCCACTCAATATCTTTTGGTAATTGTTCCTGTTTTTCAACCAGTTCCTGCACAGTGTTTTCGCCAAATAAACGCTGCCCGGCATCGTATGCTTGCTGCAGGTCGGCCGCCGGTTTTGTTTTAGATACAGCCAGCAGGGCAACATTTATTTCCCCGGTTTCCTTTTTTAAACTTTTAATATTATCGGCTATGCTCATTTATCGTAATTTTGCGTTATATAACGCCGCTAAATTACAGAATGCAAAAATATATAAGCTTGTTTTTTTCAGTATTGCTTTGCTTAACCGCCTGCCAAAGCAATAACGATATACCCGAAGGAGTAATAAAGGAGAAGGAAATGATAAGCCTGCTTACCGATATACACCTTACCGATGGCGAGTTATACGTTATACCGCAAATACCGGATAGCATGTACAAATATGGCAGCGCCAGGTACCAAAAGCTATTTAAAAGGCATAATACTACCGATGCCATATATAAAAAAAGCCTTAAATATTACACCACAAAGCCCCAGCAGTTGCAGGATATGTACACTAAAATTGATGCGATAATAAAAGCCAAATTAGATTCGACAACCAAAGCTGCACGAAACGAAAAACCGGTTACCGCGCCTGTCAACGACTCCGTACCTGCCAGCCGGGTAAGCCCGTCGCCACGGGGTAAGCTTGGTAACCGGCCTTTAAAAAATATCAGATAATGCTATATCCCCTAAATAGCGCCGATAAGCTTGGATTTACCGAAGTAAAGCAACTGATAAAAGCCCACTGCCTTAGTGTTATGGGCCAGGAGATGGTTGATAAGATCCAGGTGATGAGCAATTACGATCTGATAGCCAAATTCCTGAACCAGGCCAACGAGTTTAAGAACATTCTTCAAAATGATGCCGCGCTGCCCATCAATAACTTTTACGATATTAAATCGCTGGCCAATAAGGCCCGTATCGAGGGTTCGTTTTTGTCGGAAGAGGAGTTTTTCCAGGTGCAGGCATCGTTAACCACCGTATTTGCAGTAATAGCTTATTTTAACGAGCGTACCGGTGTTTACCCAAACCTGGAGGCCCTGTTTGAACATTTGCCGATAGAGAAGGCCATCCTGAAAAAGATAGATATGGTTATCGACCCGAAAGGAAAGATCCGCCACAATGCATCGCGCGAGCTGATGGAAATTACATCGGGCATAGCCAAAGCCGAGCAGGAAGCCCGCAAAAAGATAGACCAGATATTTAAAACCGCCACCGGCAATGGCTGGACGGCCGATGGTTCGCTTACCGTGCGCGATGGCCGCATTTGTATCCCACTGCTTGCCGAAAATAAACGAAAGCTTAAAGGTTTTATCCATGACGAATCGGCATCGGGCCAAACCGTTTATATGGAGCCGGAAGAAGTTTTTTCGCTCAATAACCGCATCCGCGACCTGGAGTTTGACCGCCGCCGCGAGATCATTAAGATTTTAACCGCCTTAACCGACGAACTAAGGCCCTATGTGCCGCTTTTACTCTCGTATCACGGCTTGCTTACCAAGCTTGATTTTGTGCGTGCCAAGGCCCTGTTTGCTATGGATATCGATGCCGAAATGCCGAAGGTGGTTAACGAGGCACGGTTAAGGCTGCTGAACGCACGCCACCCCTTGCTGTTCCTCAGTTTTAAAAAGGACCATAAAACCGTGGTGCCGCTTAATGTGGCAATTGATGAAGGCACACGCGTAATTGTGGTATCGGGCCCCAACGCGGGTGGTAAATCGGTTTGTATGAAAACCGTTGGGCTGCTGCAAATGATGGTGCAGGCAGGCTTGTTGATACCCGCCAGCGCCGATAGCGTGGTAGGGGTGTTCAGGCAGGTTTTTGTTGATATAGGCGATGACCAGTCGATAGAAAGTGACCTGAGCACCTATAGCGCGCACCTGTCAAAAATGAAGAAGTTTGTGGAAGATGCCAACGGCAAAACCCTGATCCTGATAGATGAGTTTGGTACCGGTACCGACCCTCAGTTTGGCGGCCCCATTGCCGAAGCCGTACTGGAAGCCCTGAACCATAAAAAGGTGCGAGGCATGGTTACCACGCACTACTCTAACCTGAAAATATTTGCCAGCCATACAGAGGGGATCGAAAATGCTTCGATGTTGTTTAACAATACCGAAATGCTGCCCATGTATCGGCTGGAAGTTGGCAAGCCGGGCAGTTCGTACGCTTTTGAGATAGCCCAAAAGATAGGCCTGCCGCAAAATGTGCTAAACCTGGCCAAAAACAAAATAAGCAGTGGCCAGAAAAAGGTAGACAGCCTGCTGGTTGACCTGGAGCGCGAGAAGAAGGAAATATTTGATACCAGGCTAAAGCTGGATCAGCAACAGCGCCGTGTAAACACCCTGCTGGCCGAGAACGAGGAACTGAAAAGCTTTTTAGACGAGAACCGCAAAGCCCTGCTTAAAGAGGCCAAACAGGAAGCTAAAAACATTATCCTGAACGCCAACAAGCTGGTAGAAAACACCATTGCCGAAATTAAAAGCAGCAATGCCGATAAGGAGATCACTAAAACACTGCGCGATAACCTGAGCGCCGAGGTGCAGCGCAATACTGTTAAGCCCGATGTGGCAAAGCAAAAGCTCGCTGTTGACGAAGAGTTAAAACCCGGCGACTGGGTAAAGCTGATAGATGGCGATACCACGGGGCAGATCATCGAACTGATAAAGGATAACGTGGTAATTGCCATGGGCGAATTGCGCACCGTGGTAAAGAAGAAGAGGGTGGAGAAAGTTGCCAAATCCACCATACCAAAAGAGGTGAGGCGCAGCGGCATTAGCCATACCGGCGATATAGCAAACTTTAGTCCGGAGATTGATGTGCGAGGCATGCGTACCGAAGATGCTTTATTCGCGATAGAAAAATTGTTCGACCGCGCGTTGATGATGGGCTTCGGCACCCTGAAGGTATTACACGGTAAGGGCGATGGTATATTGCGAAAGATGATACGCCAGTACCTGAAGAAATATGACCAGGTAGACCGCATGGAAGACGAACACCCCGACAGAGGCGGACAGGGCATTACGTATGTTTATTTAAAATAGGCAGCGATAAAAAGCAGGGGCAAGTGCGATCCGATAGCTATCGGATCCCTCCCAACGGGAGGGTGTAGGGAGGGGTTTAACGAAGCGATATGCAGCGCTTACCCCCTCCCTTGCACCGCAAAGCCCCGCACCCTTAAGAGAGGGAATTGAGACTTTTAACACAAAATTACAATGAAACGCATACTATTATCCCTGTTTTTAGCTTTTGCCGTTGCGGGTTGCCGGGCCCAAACTCTTGTAAACTTTAACAACCCCAGGATCCATTACATGGGGCGTATACCTATGCGGGATAGTACCGCCGAACTTTCATGGACGGCAGCATCGGTCATCATCAACTTTAACGGAACGGCTGTAAAAGCTACCATGAACGACGAAAATGGCCAAAATTATTATAACGTTGTGGTTGATGGTAAAGTAACTAAGGTGCTGCGTTTGGATAAGGGCAAAAAAGAATACGAACTGATAGCCGGCCTGCCCAAAGGCAACCACAGGCTGCAGCTGTTTAAGCGCAGCGAATACGATTGGGGCCGCACCTGGTTTTACGGGCTAAATATCAACGGCAGCTTGCTTGCCCCGCCAACTTTTAAGCATAAAATAGAATACTACGGCAACTCTATTACCTGCGGCATGGCTAATGAGGATACAACCGGCCAGGACAGGGGCGATAGCGATTACGAAAACGGCTATGCCAGTTATGCCAACCTAACCGCAAGGCATTTTGATGCGGATTTTAGTTCCATCTCAAAAAGCGGGATAGGGATAGTGATCAGTTGGTTTGATTATGTGATGCCCGATATTTACGACCAGGCTTACGCCCATGATAAAGCAAAATGGGATTTCTCGAAATTTTCGCCGGAACTGGTTATAGTTAACCTTTTTCAAAACGACTCGTGGCTAACAAAAAACAAGGACTATCCAGAGTTTAAAAGGCTTTTTGGTACTACCCCGCCAACGCCCGAATATATTATCAGCCACTACCGCGATTTTATAAAAAACATCAGGGCCAAATATCCAAAGGCTAAGATACTTTGCGCTTTAGGTTCGATGGATGCCACCAGGGAAGGCTCAGAATGGCCGGGGTATATTCAAAAGGCCGTTGCCGGCTTACATGATAAAGAGATCTATACGCACTTTTTCCCGTATAAAAATACGCCGGGCCACCCCAGCGTTAAAGAACACCAGGATATGGCCGACGACCTGATAGCGTATATTACCAAGACGTTTAAGTGGTAACCCCACCTTGTCATCCTGTCCAAAGGACTCCCTCGGAGAGCGATAGCGAAGGATCTATTAACGAGCTTTGCATATCGAACATGCGTGTCGGCGAATAGATGCTTCACCATGTTCAGCATGACAAAGTGGAAAATTAATCGTCCCCGCAGGGTCTTCGGAACGAGACCCTGCGCCCGCATGCAAAACAACGCAGGGTCCACGATGTGAGACCCTGCGACGACATGAATTCTTAACCTTGTCATCCTGAGCGATAGCGAAGGATCTATTAGCGAACAGTGTCTATCGAATTTGCATGTCGGCGAATAGATGCTTCACTACGTTCAGCATGACAAAGTTGAAAATTTACTCCCCAACTTTCTGCTGATCCGGCGTTTCATTTGGGCCGGGGATATTCACATCATCATTGCCATCGGCAGTGCCTTCCTGGTAACTTTGCTGCGATTGGTTGCGGTTGTCCTCCGTATCGTTATTGCTTTCATTAGTTCCATATTTGGCAGGCGCGGCGTTCTCACTATCCGATTGCCCTGTTGGTGCGGCACCTGTCGATTCCGTATAGTTCGACTGCCCTAACTGGTTAGGGTCTTTAAAATTATTGTTTTCGGGGTGTTCTTCAGATGGTTCGGTACGGCTAAAATATCCATTATTATCACCCGCGTTTTGCGATGGATTGTTTTTGTCGTCGCCCGATGGTGTATTGCTGTTTTCGCCAAAGCTTTGCCCGCCTTCGCCGTTACCTTCCATGCCGGGCTCGTTTCCACTTTTCTCTTCACTGCCAAACATAAATGCAGTACGTCGCAGGTCTTTTTCCTCTAAATTATCGTCGTCTTTTACTTCGTAAGCGGTTGGTTTGTTTTGCTCTTCGTTGTCGTTATATGTTGCCATGATGTTTGTAGATTGATATATATTGATAAAGGATCGGGTTATGTATTTGTTTGCTTTTTTTAATTGGAAGTTAAATGACTTGTAAACTTTATTCAGGACGGATTGGGCCTTAAAGTGCTCTGTAAATCCGAAATCGTAATTCTAAAATCTAAAATCAGGGGGTGTCCCATTCTGTCCCATTCAGAAACAAGTGGGACACCTTGGTAAAAAATCATAAAATATTAATTTACAGATATTTAATATTAATATAGTGAAGTTTTAGTTGAGGTAAAATTCAATTTATAAAAATTGCAATTAATTGATTATTAACGAATTATATAAGTGTCCCGTATAGTGTAATATTTAGTGGGACACCCCGAAAATCCTATGGGTGAAATATTATGCGTGCATAGTATCAGGCTTCGATCAAAATGCCTAATTTTACCGCAACCAATTATACAACATGAACAAAGTAGTAAGCGGGGCCGACGAGGCCATACGCGATATAGAAGACGGCATGACCCTGATGGTAGGCGGGTTTGGCATGTGCGGCCTGCCCGAAAAAAGCATACTGGCCCTTGTAAAAAAAGGTGTAAAAAACCTTACTTGTATCTCAAACAACGCGGGGGTGGATGATTTTGGCATTGGTTTACTGCTGCACCAGCACCAGGTAAAAAAAATGATCTCCTCATATGTAGGCGAAAATGCGGTATTCGAGCGCCAGCTGCTGAGCGGCGAGTTGGAAGTGGAACTGATACCGCAAGGCACGCTTGCTACCCGCTGCATGGCAGCCGGTTATGGTATGCCGGCCATATTTACTCCCGCAGGTATAGGTACCGAAGTTGCCATAGGCAAAGAGGTACGAAATTTTAACGGTAAGGATTACCTGATGGAAATGGCGTTTGATGCCGATTTTGCCATCGTAAAAGCCTGGAAGGGCGACAGGCTGGGCAACCTGGTGTACCGTTCAACAGCCCGTAATTTTAACCCGGTAATGGCCATGGCGGGCAGGATAACCATCGCCGAAGTAGAAGAACTGGTAGAACCCGGCGAACTGGACCCGGATAATATCCATACCCCCGGCATTTACGTGCACCGTATTTTCCAGGGAGAGGATTACGAAAAAAGAATAGAGCAGAGGACGGTAAGGAAACGCGAAGAAATATAAACACCATGTCATTGCGAGCGATAGCGCGGCAATCTCAGCATATCTGTATGTCCTATGAGGTTTCCACGTCACTACGTTCCTCGCAATGACATATAGTAGAAAAAAACATGTTAGATAAAACAGGCATCGCAAAGCGAATAGCAAAAGAAATAAAGGACGGTTATTACGTTAACCTGGGTATAGGCATCCCGACACTGGTAGCCAATTACATACCTGATGGGGTAGATGTGATATTGCAGTCGGAAAACGGCTTACTGGGCATGGGGCCATTCCCTTTCGAAGGCGAAGAAGACCCGGATACCATTAACGCGGGCAAACAAACCATTACTAAGCTGGCGGGCTCGGCGGTATTTGATTCGGCGCTGAGCTTCGGGATGATCCGCGCAAAAAAGGTGAATCTAACCATCCTGGGCGCTATGGAGGTATCCGAGAAAGGCGATATTGCCAACTGGAAGATCCCTGGTAAAATGGTAAAAGGAATGGGCGGCGCTATGGACCTGGTGGCATCCGCAGAAAACATTATTGTAGCCATGCAGCATGTAAACAAAGCCGGCGAATCCAAACTGTTACCAAATTGCACGTTGCCGTTAACAGGTATCAATTGCGTTAAAAAAATTGTGACCGAACTGGCTGTGCTTGATGTACTGCCCGAAGGTGGTTTCAGGCTATTGGAGCGTGCCCCCGGTGTTACAGTTGAAGAAATTAAAGCCGCCACGGCGGGTAAGTTGATTATTGAAGGCGAGATCCCGGAGATGGTGATATAAAAAACAGGAAAGGAATAATGAATCTCGAATGTTGAATATCGAATTTCAACTTCATCACGCTATATTTAACATTCGGTGTTCGATATTATTGCAGTTCCTAATAATTTCAAACCTTTTCAACAACTATAACCTTTACAACCATTCTTCCTATATTTACCGCTATGAACCACCTGATAGCACCTTCTATATTATCTGCCGATTTTGCAAACCTGCAGCGCGATGTTGAAATGATCAATAACAGCCAGGCCGACTGGTTTCATGTGGATATTATGGATGGGATGTTTGTGCCCAACATCTCGTTTGGTTTCCCGGTGGTAAAGGCTGCCAAACAGTACGCTACCAAGCCGCTGGATGTGCACCTGATGATAGTAAACCCCGATCGGTACCTCAAGGATTTTGCTGAAGCCGGTGCTGATAGCATTACAGTACATTACGAAGCCTGCCCGCATTTGCACCGCACTATACAAGCCATTAAACAGCTGGGCTGCAGGGCAGGGGTGGCCATAAACCCTGCTACGCCCACAGCCCTATTAAAAGATATTATTGCCGATGTAGACCTGGTGCTGGTAATGTCGGTAAACCCCGGGTTTGGCGGGCAAAAGTTTATAGAGCATACCTATACCAAGGTTGCCGAGGTTAAAGCCATGAGCGCCAATACCAACCCAAACCTTTACATTGAGGTTGACGGCGGGGTGGGCAGCCAAAACATCGCGAAGCTGATAGAAGTTGGTGCCAACGTTTTTGTAGCGGGTAATTCGGTGTTTTCGGCGGCAGACCAACCCGCTGCTATCGCCGAATTAAAGCGATCGTAAATTATCAGGCTGATAATTTTAAGCCCCTCTAAGGCCCTTGTAATATCATAATTGCAATCAAAGGGCTTTTTCCAACAAAAATCTGCTTTTTTATAAAATCTGAAAAAATACTCTATAAAATTTGTCGAATTTATTAACTTCGGCCTTTCTTAATACAAAGTTGATAATTAGTCATTAGTCAATATATAGTTCAACATTATGAAACATAATTTCGGTGCCGGCCCCGGCATACTACCACACGAAGTTTTAAAACAGGCTGCTGCTGCAGTAATTGATTTTAACGGAACGGGTCTTTCCCTGTTGGAGATCTCGCACCGTTCATCAGAGTTTGAAGCAGTATTGGATGAAGCCGTAAGCCTCGTGAAAGAACTTTTCAGCGTCCCTGAAGGTTATTCTGTTTTGTTTTTACAAGGTGGTGCAAGCACACAGTTTGCTTTAGCGCCTTACAACCTTCTACCTGATGGTGGCAAAGCCGCTTACCTGGAAACCGGTGTTTGGGCAAACAAAGCCATTAAAGAGGCCAAATTTTTTGGCGATGTAGAAATTGTTGCCACTTCAAAAGAAAGCAACTTTACCTATATCCCTACAAATTACACCATCCCAACCGATGCGGCTTATTTCCACATCACATCAAATAACACTATTTACGGTACACAGTTGCAGCATTTCCCAAAATCGCCTGTGCCGGTGGTTTGCGATATGTCATCTGATATTTTCAGCCGTACGGTAAACGTTGCAGATTTTGGCCTGATCTACGCCGGCGCTCAGAAAAACATGGGCCCGGCCGGTGTTACCCTGGTAATTGTTAAAGATGACCTGCTTGGTAAAACCGGCCGTAAAATACCGGCTATGTTTAACTACCAGGTGCAAATAGAAGGCGGATCGATGTATAACACGCCTCCTTGTTTCGCCATCTACGTATCTATGCTTACCCTTAAGTGGTTAAAGGCAAAAGGCGGAGTTCCTGCTATCGAGGCAGAGAACAACGAGAAGGCAAAAGTGCTTTATGAGGAAATTGACCGTAACCCTTTATTTAAAGCGGTTGCCGCGGTTGAAGACCGTTCGCGTATGAACGTTTGCTTTGTATCTGAAAACCCGGAGCACGAAAAGCCATTCCTGAAACTATGCGACGAAAAAGGCATAGTAGGCTTAAAAGGCCACAGGAGCGTAGGCGGTTTCCGCGCTTCTATATACAACGCGTTGCCAATAACCAGCGTTTACGTGCTGATTGACGCCATGCGCGAGTTTGCTGAGAAAAATAAATAAGTTAGTTCATTGGTTCACTGGTTCATTTGTTCATTAGTAGCAAAGCGCACCAATGAACTAATGAGCAAATGAACTAATGAACATAAAAAATCATGATCAAAATATTAGCTAACGATGGTATCGACCCAATAGGTAAAAAAATGTTGGAAGATGCCGGGTTTTTTGTAGAAACCAATAACATCCCGCAGGATGAATTGCCTATACGTTTAAAGGAGTTTGATGCCATTACCGTACGCAGCGCTACCAAGGTGCGTAAAGCCCTTATCGATGCATGCCCGAACCTAAAGCTTATTGGCCGCGGTGGGGTAGGTGTTGATAATATTGATGTAGAATATGCCAAATCAAAAGGCATTGGCGTGTACAACACACCGGCTTCGTCTTCATTATCAGTTGCCGAACTGGTTTTCGCGCAGCTATTTACAGGTGTGCGTTTCCTGCACGATAGCAACCGCAAAATGCCTGTTGATGGCGGCACCAAATTTAACGACCTGAAAAAGGCTTATGCCAAAGGTGTCGAGCTGCGTGGCAAAACATTGGGTATTGTAGGTTTTGGCCGCATCGGTCGCGAGGTTGCCAAAATTGCCATTGGTGTTGGTATGAATGTTATCGCTTACGATCTGTTCCCATTTAATCCCGAAGTGGAGGTTGTGTTAGGCACAGGTGGCACCAAGGTAAACGTAACCGTTAAAACCTCAACGCTTGATGAGATCATAAAAACCGCTGATTTTATTACCCTGCACACACCATTTATAGACAAAGCCCTTATTGGTGCCCAGGAACTGGCGCAAATGAAAAAAGGCGTCCAACTGATCAATATCTCCCGTGGTGGTTTAATAGACGAGCTTGCATTGATAGAAGCCCTTGACAGCGGCCAGGTATCATACGCAGCGTTAGATGTGTTTGATAACGAACCAACCCCGCGCCAGGAGATATTATCTCATCCAAGAATTTCGCTTACCCCGCACATCGGCGCCGCCACAAACGAGGCCCAGGAGCGGATAGGTGTTGAACTGGCCAGCTTGATTATCGGCCATTTTAATAAATAATATTGTTGTCCTGAGCTTGTCGAAGGATTGATAAATTGAAAGCCCTTTGCGAATAGCATAGGGCTTTTTGTATAAAAAAGAGCCTGACGAACGGAAGGTCACTTTAAAATGCAGCATTGGCCTGTTCGGGTAGCACAGCAACTGGTAAAGCACTGACTTTCACAGAGCAGGGCGCAGCTGCGACTTTTCTTTTTGGTTCTTTTTCTTTTGAGAGAAAAGAAAAAGAACATCCACTGACGGCTCGTATAGCACACTACCAACCCTAACGGAGCATTAACTAACACTTTACTATCGGGATATTGCTTCATACCCCGCAACCACGCTCCTTAAGATGCATTTACTGCATTTAATCCGTATTTTTACCAATAATAAACGTCTGTAAATATGCGAATAATCCATCCACCCAAACCCGGCGACTACCCCGAATATGCCGTTATGTATATGAAGCTTTTGCCTACCGACGGCCTGATATTAAAGTACCTGCAAAATAACTTCTACCGGGTAAAGGAACTCATTTATTCATTACCGGAGACCACCTTGCTACGCCGCTACGCGCCGGGCAAATGGAGTATAAAGGAAGTGCTGGTGCATATTATTGATGATGAACGCATTTTTGCGTACCGTGCCCTGCGTTTTGCCCGTAACGAAAAGCAAAACCTGATAGGCTTCGATCAGGACAGCTACGCCAAATACTCGGGCGGCGATGCCCGCGACCTGGATAACATATTTGAAGAGTATGAAGCCGTAAGACGGTCGACCATCGCCCTGTTCAACGGCCTGCCCGAAGAAGCCTTCGACAGGATGGGGCATGGCACAGGCACGGCTAACGATGCAACGGTACGCGCGCTGGCCTACCACATTGCCGGGCACGAAATGCACCATTATAATTTAATAAGGGCTAAGTATTTGACGATGTAATATAGAGGTTTCACGCAAAGGCGCAAAGACGCCGTATCTTACTGAAATTGTCATGGTGAGCTTGTCGAACCATTAGCGAGATGTATAGGTCTTCGACAAGCTCAGACTGACAAACCTTATTTGCGTCTTAGGGTCTTTGCGTGACAAAACCCACCTTCTATCAAAAAGCATAATTTACTTTCCCCGTATAAATAAAATCCTATTTTTGCGATAAGTTCAAATCGCGTTAGTATGCGATTGGTTTTATAATTCATTATTTATTAAAATTTAAATCATAGTTGTAGATGATTAGTATTACACTTCCTGATGGTTCCGTTCGTGAATACGATAAAGGGATTACTTCCATGCAGATAGCGCTGTCTATCTCCGAAGGTTTAGCACGTAACGTATTAGCTGCCGAAGTAAACGGCGAGGTTTGGGATGCCAGCCGCTCAATTGAAGAAGATTCGAGCGTCAAATTATTAACCTGGAACGATGCAAAGGGTAAAGCAACCTATTGGCACTCGTCCGCCCACTTACTGGCCGAAGCATTAGAGGCTTTGTACCCCGGTACCAAATTTGGTATTGGCCCGGCTATCGAAACCGGATTTTATTACGATGTTGACTTTGGTGATAAGCCTTTCTCGTCAGATGATTTCAAGAAGATCGAAGACAAGGTTATCGAACTGGCCAAAGCCAAAAACGAATACATCCGCAAGCCGGTTAGCAAAGCCGATGCGATAGCATATTTTACCGAGAAAGGGGACGAGTACAAGCTCGACCTGATCAAGGACCTGCCTGATGGCAGCATCACTTTTTACACACAAGGTAACTTTACCGATCTGTGCCGCGGCCCGCATATCCCCAATACAGGCGCTATAAAGGCTGTAAAGCTGATGAGCGTTGCCGGTGCATACTGGCGTGGCGACGAAAGCCGCAAGCAGCTTACACGCATCTACGGGGTTACTTACCCCAAGGCGAGCGAACTTACCGATTACCTGCACCTGATTGAGGAAGCCAAAAAACGCGACCACCGTAAACTGGGCAAGGAATTGGAACTGTTTGCGTTTAGCGAAAAAGTTGGCATGGGCCTGCCGTTGTGGCTGCCTAAGGGTACCGCTTTGCGCGAGCGCCTGACTAACTTTTTGCAGAAAGCACAGGTGAAATCCGGTTACGAGCAGGTTATTACACCACATATCGGGCATAAAAACCTGTATGTAACATCGGGCCATTACGAAAAATATGGTGCCGATGCATTCCAGCCGATAAAAACCCCGCAGGAGGGAGAGGAGTTCTTCTTAAAACCGATGAACTGCCCGCACCACTGCGAGATCTATAAAACAAAACCACGCTCTTACAAGGACCTTCCGGTGCGTTTGGCAGAGTTTGGTACTGTTTACCGTTACGAGCAAAGCGGCGAGCTGCACGGTTTAACCCGTGTTCGTGGCTTTACACAGGACGACGCGCACTTATTTTGCCGCCCCGACCAGGTAAAAGAAGAGTTTAAAAAAGTTATAGACCTGGTGCTTTATGTGTTTGCAGCTTTAGGTTTCGACAGTTATACCGCACAAGTATCGCTGCGCGACCCGAATAATAAGACCAAATACATCGGCACCGACGAGAACTGGGCCCTGGCAGAAAGTGCAATCATAGAGGCTGCTGCCGAAAAGAACCTGACCACTGTAGTTGAATACGGCGAGGCGGCTTTTTACGGCCCTAAGCTTGATTTTATGGTGAAGGATGCGCTTGGTCGTAAATGGCAATTGGGAACTATCCAGGTAGATTATAATTTACCCGAGCGTTTCGAACTGGAATATACAGGTGCTGATAATCAGAAACACCGCCCGGTAATGATCCACAGGGCGCCATTTGGTTCGCTGGAACGTTTTGTTGCCGTATTGATAGAGCATTGCGCGGGTAATTTCCCGCTTTGGTTATCACCAGAGCAATTTATTATCCTGCCGATATCCGAAAAGTATGAAGATTATGCAAAAAAACTTTCAGATGAGTTAAAAGATTCCGATATTTGCGGGCTGATTGACTTTAGAGACGAAAAAATAGGTCGTAAAATACGCGACGCTGAAGTTAAAAAGATCCCATATATGCTGATTGTAGGCGAAAAAGAGGCAACCGAAGGGTTGGTTTCGGTGCGCAGGCATGGTACAGGCGATTTGGGAAGCATGAGCATTGAGGATTTTAAAAAACAAATAATTAAAGAAATAACAGTATAACTTGGCTTTAAACAAACCTTTCAACAGAGGACCCAGGCTTCCATTTAAGAAAAAAGAAGCCGAACATAACATCAATCAATTCATACGTGCACAAGAAGTGCGCCTTGTAGGTGATAACGTTGAGCAGGGCATATTCTCATTAAGAGATGCCTTGGCCATCGCACAGGAACAAGAACTTGACCTGGTTGAGATCTCTCCAAACGCTGTACCTCCCGTTTGTAAAGTAACCGATTATAACAAATTCGTTTACGAGCAAAAGAAGAAGCTTAAAGAGATAAAAAGCAATGCCAAGCAAACCGTAATTAAAGAGATCCGTTTCGGGCCGAACACTGATGACCATGACTTTGAATTTAAATTAAAGCATGCGCAAAAGTTTTTGGAAGCCGGCGAAAAGGTAAGGGCTTACGTACACTTTAAAGGCCGTGCAATTGTTTACAAAGAACAAGGCGAGATATTATTGCTGCGTTTTGCACAGGCGCTTGAAGAATTAGGTAAGGTAGAGCAATTACCAAAGCTGGAAGGTAAACGTATGTTTTTAACGGTTGCTTCAAAAGCTCAGAAGAAATAAATATTAGATGTGCAAATGTGCGGATGTGCAGATGTGCAGATTAAAATAAAACGTTGAGATAACGTAAATCATCTAAAAACAAATAAATAGAGTTATGCCAAAAATGAAAACCAATTCCAGTGCAAAAAAGCGTTTTAAGCTTACTGGAACCGGTAAAATTGCCAGAAAGAATGCTTTCAAAAGCCACATCTTAACCAAGATGTCGACAAAACGCAAGCGTAACCTTAGTCACACCAGCTTAGTATCAAAAGCTGACTTAGGTAATGTTAAACGTATGCTTTGCATAGGCAAGTAATCAAACAAATTTTTTAACCAGGTATTAGAGTACAGAAGATCCCGAGAGGGGCACTCACTACCAAAAACAACACAACATGCCACGTTCAGTTAACGCAGTTGCGTCGAGAAGACGCCGGAAAAGGATCATGAACCTCGCCAAAGGTTATTGGGGTTCAAGAAGCAAGGTTTACACCGTTGCTAAAAACACAGTAGAAAAAGGTTTACAATACGCGTATCGTGACCGTAAGACCAAAAAACGCGAGTTTAGGGCTTTATGGATCCAACGTATCAACGCAGGTGCTCGTCAGCACGGTATCTCTTACTCTCAATTGATAGGTAAGTTAGCCGCTAAAGAAATTGGTTTAAACCGTAAGGTATTAGCTGATTTGGCGATGAACCATCCTGATGCTTTCAAAGCGATCATTGACGCTGTAAAGTAATCAGCAGATAATATAAAATCCGGAAACGGACTTATAATAATCCCGATAGCTGTAAAGTTATCGGGATTTTGTTTTAGGTTTAGCCGAAACTATTTGGCGATGATCATAAACTCGGTGCGCCTGTTTAAAGCGCGGTTATCCTCAGATGTGTTTGGCGCTATAGGCTGCGCTTCGCCATATCCTTTATAAACCAGGCGGCTTGCCAAAATACCATTAGCCGATAGATATTGATATACCGAATTAGCCCTTTTTTCGGAAAGGGCTACATTTGCTGCTGTATTGCCAACATCATCCGTAAAGCCGGATATTTCGATCTTTACTGTAGGGTTAAGTCGTAGAAATTCTATTAATTTCAGCAGTTCGGCCTTTGATTCGGCCTTCAGTTCAAATTTGTTGGTGTCAAAAAAGATATTCTTTAAGATCACCTTATTACCAACTTCGATAGGTGATAACAATACCGACAGGTTAAACGCCTTTTTATCTTTAAGCCCCATCAGCGAAAAATTATCCGAATAGAATAAATAGCCTTCTCTTGAAATATTTAAGCCATAGTTTTTGCCGGCAGATAGCGTAGCCAGGAACGCGCCCGCATCTTCCGAACTGTAATCCTGGTAAACGGCGATATTTTTTTGCAGGTCGATGATCTCAACAGCGGCTTCTAAGGGAGCTTTTGTGTTTTTATCGGCCACAGTACCCTTTACATACGTTACGATGTTAGGCCGAAGGTTAGGGGGCAGCTCGAAGGTATAGATGTCATATCCGCCAAAACCTTTTAAATTATTTGAGGAAAAGAAAGCGTACGAGCCGTTTGCAGTAAGCGTTAACCCATTTTCATCTCCGCTGGAGTTGATAGGCGAACCCAGGTTTTCGGGTTTACCCCATTTACCATCTTTGCCTAACCGGCTCACAAAAAGATCTTTATTACCCATACCCGGCCAGCCGTTACTGCAAAAATAGAAAGTATTGTCGTCCGGGTGGATAAATGGCGATTGCTCGTCGTAAGCGGTATTGATCTCGGGGCCCATGTTTTCCGGCACTCCCCAGCCTTGCTCGCTAAGGGTCGATTTCCAGATGTCGTAGCCCCCGTATCCGCCTTTGCGGTTACTTACAAAATAAAGGGTACGGCCATCGGCGCTGATGGATGGCTGCGCCTCCCAGCCCGAGGTGTTTACCGGCGAACTTAAACTGAATGGTTTTGCCCAGTCGTCGCCTCTTTTTTGGGCGATATAAATATCACATCTGCCCAAACCATCGGGCCGGTTACAGCCTGTAAAAAACAGGTATTTGCCATCTTGCGAGATAGACTGTGCCCCCTCGTTAAAGGTTGGTGTGTTTATGATATTACTCAGATAATCAGCTTTTTGCCAGTTATTATTTAACTTAATGCTTTTATAAAAATCCTCGTTGTTACCTATCTTACGGGTGAAGATCAGTGTACCTTCATCGGCTGTTGCAACAGGCAGGTACTCATCAGCGTCGGTGTTAATTTCAGGCCCCATATTTATTGGCATAAAAGCTACAGGGTGGGTTAAAGCCTGGATACTGAACTTACAATCGGCAATTAGTTTTTGAGCATAAGCCTGGTTTTGCGCGGTAATGTTTGGGTAGGTTAAATATTTTTCCAGGTGGCGCTGGGCAGCCTCGTACATGGCACTGGTGATCTCAATTTCGCCAATTTTTAAATATACAGAGCGGTTATACTCGGGGTTAAGTTCAATAACTTTCAGGAAGTGGGTAATAGCAGGTTTGTAAATATGCCTCATACGCAAAACATCGGCTAACTGGGCGTGGGCCTCCACAAATTTTGAATCTATTTTAATGGCTTGTTCTAACTGGCTAATGGCATCGTCATACAAATGCTCATCAAGGCTTTGGTTTGCCAGCGCAAAGTATTTAATAGCCTCTTTATCCGTAGTAGAATATTGCCTTTGCTGGGCAAATACACGTACAGATAACAAAGCCATGGAAATAAGCAGTAGACAGGTTTTACGCATTAGTAACTGATACGATAATCAATACACTAAGTTACACTATTAAGGGATATTTAAGTATTTGTGCGTTTGCAGGGATATTTCCCACCGGGGGTTGGCCATTACATAGTCCACAATCAGCGGCGTCATTTCGGTATGTTTAGACCACTCAGGCTGTAGATACAGCTTACAATTTGGGCCAACCAGTTTGGCATTGTGCTCGGCAAAGACAAAGTCCGATTTGTTGAATACGATCACCTTTAACTCATCGGCCTTATCGGCTACAACCTGCATGGGCGCTTTAAATTTCTTTGGTGACAGGCAGATCCAGTCCCAGTTACCCGAAAGAGGGTAAGCGCCAGATGTTTCGATAAAAGTTTTAATGCCTTTTTGCTGCAGGTTTTGGGTGAGATAATCGAGGTTATATATCAAGGGTTCGCCGCCGGTAACCACAACAGCTTTAGATGGGAACCTCGAAGCATTTTCTACAATAACATCTGCAGCGGTAAGCGGGTGCAGTTCGGCATCCCAGCTTTCCTTAACATCGCACCAGTGGCAGCCCACATCGCAGCCGCCCAGGCGGATAAAATAAGCAGCTTTGCCGGTATTGTATCCCTCGCCCTGTATCGTATAAAACTCTTCCATCAAAGGAAGCAATGTGCCGTCGTCCGGAACCTGGTGTGCCATAATAAGGCGCAAAGGTAAACTTTTTGAGGTTAAAGGTAAAAGGCGAAAGGTAAATGGTTTGGATTGTGAGATTGAACAGATAATATTATACAGGATTATTAAAGTTTTAATACTTGGACTTTTACTGTTCAACTGTTTAAACTCTTTTTGCTTTCGGGTAAATTAACTATTATTACATAAATTTTGTCGCATGAAGAAACTATACATCCCCATTGTATTTTTTGCATTCTTTTGCCTCAGCTCATGCGTGGACATCGAGGAACGTTACGATTTTAAAGCCGATGGCGCCTGCAACGTGGTTTATGGTTTTGATATGAGCAGGGCTGTATCGGTATTGATGAACCTGATGACTGATTCGGTACGCGAAACATCGCAATTTGGCATGGTAAAAGATACTACCCTTAATTTTTACAGCGCCCTGCCCGACAGCATCTCACGAAAAATGAATGCCGAAGAAATGAAAATGGCCCTTAGCAGCGACCTTGCTGTTAAAATGGACCTGAAGAAGAACATTATGAAGGTGAGCATTATGCACGAAGCCAAGAACGCCGCCGACCTGCAATACTACCTGCAGCATTTGAGCAGCATATCCATGAATAGCCAGCTAAACAATGTCACCAAAAATGATAAAGTGAACGCTTTTGACGCGCAGCCGCTGATAACCGGGCAAAGCTATTACACCTATGAAATAACCGACCATAAGTTTTACCGCATTATAGATAAGGATAAGTTTAACGCTTTTTTGAAAAAGGCAGGTTCTAAATTTGCCATGGCCAAGGCTATGCTGATTGATATGCCTTATAAGGTAATATTGAATTTTACCAAACCGGTTAAAAAAGTTGATAATTCGAAAGCCATAGTGTCGGCCGATAGAAAGAGTGTTATGCTTGTAACTACCATGGATGAGGTGATGAAAAATCCAGCCTTAATGAACCTCAAAATAGATTTTTAGCATTTTATGAAATGGTACCCTGTGCCCGGTATCGTGCTTACCGGCGAACCATTTATTAAAAAAGTAAAGGTAAGCGGTAAAGGCATCATCATTATTGGCTATGAAGACAAGCTTTACGCCTTGGGCTCTACCTGTCCGCATGCAGGCGCCGAGTTAAGCGGGGGCTGGTGTAAGGAGGGGAAGTTGATATGTCCAATCCATCGCTATAGTTATGACCTCCAAACAGGCAAAGGCAGCCCCGGCCAAAACGATTATGTAGACAGCTATGCTGTTGAAATAAGAGCAGGAGAGGTGTATGTGGGAATAGAGACGTTTTGGGATAGGGTGTTTACAGGTAAATAAACCCATTCGCAATCGCCCGGCTCTTGCCGGGTGATCACTATTAACCGGCCTCTGGCCGCAGTATGTATAAAATAGGCCGGAGGCCTTATAATAACGGTCACCCAGCATGAGCCGAGCGACTGCGTAAAGCTAAACGTACACCGCTTTATTAGCCGAAGCTAAAGTATTTTTCAACAACCCGATAATCGTCATTAAACCAACACCGCCGGGTACAGGGGTAATCCATGAGGCTTTGGGAGATACGCCTTCAAAGTCAACATCGCCATAAAGCTTGTAACCCGATTTGGTAACGGTTGAGGTTTCGCGATTCATGCCTACGTCTATGACCACAACACCATCTTTAACCATATCGGCGGTAATGAAATTCTTTTTACCGATTGCTACGATCAGGATATCGGCATCAAGCGTAAATTTTTTAATATCAGGGGTGCGACTATGGCAAATAGTTACGGTACAGTTACCGGGGGTAGTGTTGCGTGCCATTAATATACTCATAGGCGAACCTACAATATTGCTGCGGCCTACAACCACGCAATGCTTACCCACAGTATCGATACCATACTCTTTCAGCATTAAGGTGATGCCATAAGGGGTAGCAGGTATAAACGATGGCAGGTTACGTTGCATGCGGCCCAGGTTAACCGGGTGGAAACCGTCAACGTCCTTCCTCGGGTCGATACGCTCAGTTACTTTCTCAGGGTCGATATGTTTTGGCAGGGGAAGCTGTACGATGATACCGTCGATATCAGCATCAGCATTTAGTTCAGCTACTTTAGCAAGCAGTTCATCCTCGCTAACCGTATCCTCGTAACGTACCAGGGTAGATTTAAAACCTACCTTTTCGCAGTTTTTCATTTTGCTGGCAACATAGGTTTCGCTGCCGCCATCGTGGCCAACCAAAACGGCTACTAAATGCGGCTTGCGGCCCGTGCGCGCCAAAATTTCAGCTGCTTCTTCAGCTATTTCAACCTTTAATTTTTCTGATACGTATTTTCCGTCGAGTAATTGCATAAAGCGAAGCCCCCTAACCCCCTAAAGGGGGCACAAAAGTTTGTAATATTTATATAATACCCATACCAGATGCTTTTCAAAAAGCTCCCCCTTCAGGGGGCCGGGGGCGAATTAATCTAATTTCAAAACCGCCATAAACGCGCTTTGTGGTATCTCTACGTTACCAACCTGGCGCATGCGTTTTTTACCTTTTTTCTGTTTTTCCAAAAGTTTACGCTTACGCGAGATATCGCCACCATAACATTTGGCGGTCACATCCTTACGTAAAGCCTTAACCGTTTCGCGGGCGATAATTTTGGCACCTATTGATGCCTGTATAATGATCTCGAATTGCTGGCGCGGCAAAAGTTCCTTCAGCTTTTCGCAGATCTTCTTACCAAAATCGTAAGAGTTGCCACGGAAGATCAATGATGATAACGCATCAACCGGCTCGGCGTTCAGTTTGATATCCAAACGGACAAGATCCGATTGGCGGTAGCCTATCTGGTGATAATCGAAGGAGGCGTAGCCTTTTGAAATGGTTTTCAGCTTATCGTAAAAATCAAATACGATTTCGCCCATTGGCATCTCGAAGGTCAGCTCGACCCTGTCGGATGTCAGGTACGATTGGTTTTTGATGAACCCGCGTTTCTGGATACAAAGCGACATAACCGGGCCAACAAAATCTGATTTGGTGATGATAGTGGCTTTGATATAAGGTTCTTCAACAAAATCTATCTTACTGGGGTCGGGCAGGTCTGATGGATTGTTAACCGTTATGGGTTCGCCCCTGGTGGTGTAAGCGATGTACGACACGTTGGGCACGGTAGTAATAACCGTCATGTCAAACTCGCGCTCCAGGCGTTCCTGGATGATCTCCATGTGCAGCATGCCCAGGAAACCACAACGGAAACCAAAACCTAATGCCGCCGATGACTCCGGCTCAAAAACCAATGATGCATCGTTCAGCTGTAATTTGGCCATCGATTCGCGCAGTTCTTCGTAATCCTCGGTGTCAACCGGGTAGATTCCCGCAAATACCATTGGTTTTACTTCCTCAAACCCCTGGATACCTTGTTCGCATGGGCGGGCAATAGTGGTGATGGTATCGCCAACCTTTACCTCGCGCGATTCTTTGATGCCCGAGATGATATAACCTACGTCACCCGTTTTGATAACGTCTTTTGGCAGTTGTTTCAGTTTAAGCGTTCCAACTTCCTCGGCTATGTATTGCTTTTCGGTAGCAAAGAATTTTACTTTATCGCCCTTGCGGATCTCGCCATTCACCACTTTAAAGTAAGCCACAATGCCACGAAAAGAGTTATAAACCGAATCGAAGATCAATGCCTGCAAAGGCGCTTCCGGGTCGCCGACAGGGGCGGGTACACGCTCAACAATAGCACGCAGTATATCATGTACACCCATACCGGTTTTACCCGATGCGGCCAGGATCTCTTCGCGTTTGCAGCCTATCAGCTCAACTATCTGGTCTTTAACTTCCTCGGGCATAGCACCGGGCAGGTCCATTTTGTTAAGTACCGGGATAATTTCCAGGTCGTTCTCTAACGCTAAATAAAGGTTAGATATGGTTTGCGCCTGTATGCCTTGCGCCGCGTCAACAATAAGCAATGCACCCTCGCAGGCTGCTATAGAGCGGGATACTTCGTATGAAAAATCAACGTGGCCGGGGGTATCTATCAGGTTCAGGACGTACTTCTGCCCATCCAGCTCATAATCCATCTGTATGGCGTGGCTTTTTATGGTAATGCCGCGCTCGCGCTCCAGGTCCATATCATCAAGCAATTGTGCCTGGCTTTCGCGCTGGGTAATGGTGCCGGTATATTCTAATAACCTATCGGCAAGGGTACTTTTGCCGTGGTCAATATGTGCTATTATACAAAAATTACGTATGTGCTTCATTCAAGCGCAAAAATAACTTTTTAAGCGGATAATTTGGTATCAATAATCAATGATCATTAATTATAGTTATCAAATTTGGGGTTTCATAGAATTAAGAAGTATTCGATTTATATTTCGTTAAATCATATATTAAATATTGTCAATATTTAATATATTTGAATTGGGCATAGGACCCATAAATCTAAATGACTTTTTGATCTCTGATGCTGTACATAAATGTACCAGCATATTAATCGAGTTATTAACAGTTTAATTTATTTAATTTTAATAATTATGAATGAGCAACTTAAAGATTGTAAAATCCAAAATAGATTTTACGTGTTGCAGCTAAACGAATAGTATAGGACTATATGTTTAATGTATAATTAACAAATTCGAATATGCAATCACTAACAGTAGTAAATAACACCAATTTCATGAAAGGTGGATAGTAAGTGATTAATTGAACAGAAAATTCATTTTAATGCCTTAATAGGAAAGAGTTAAAGTCAGCCTTAAAGTGTTAGCCACTTTAAGGTTTTTTATATGGTAATATTTTTACAGTTCTCTTTAGTTGATTTTAGAAGCTTAGCCGGATTAAGTGAAAATCTTCTAACATCTCCATCTTGGCCCTCTCCATTTCCACACAAAGAATTTGTACGTGGATCTGGGCCAATTATTCCAAGAAATAAAAGGGGAATCAATAACTGGATTGGAGAAAATTTTATATGTAATATAAAAAAAGGCGTGCGAATGTCTTATCCCATCATTTTACCAGAAACAGGAATTAAATTAAAAAATGTTTCTAAACATCAGTTTTCTTCGGAAAACTATATTTTAACTAAATATGAGTTTGTGTTTGTCTCTAACTTAAAAAACATAGAACTAAATTATATTAAATTACAAAAAGTTATAAGTTGCATTTTACTTTCGAAAATTGACGTGAGAAACGAAAACTACAAGTACACGAATACAACTTTTGAAAGAATCTCAAAATCGCTTAAAACGTTATATTTAATGACATCGTCGAAAACGAGTAAGTTAGATATTCAAAATCAAACAAAGTATATTAAAGAATGCTCTCCACAGTTATTTTTTTACTTAAATAGTTCAGAAATATTAAAAACCAATGGCAAATTTATAAAACCATTATGCAGAGAAAACCTCTATCAATTTAACCTTTATGGTTTTTGGCATAATCACAATAACAAATCTTTAAGAATTTGGATACATCAACAAAGAAGTAAGAACAATAACAATTCTTTTGATAGAGAGTTGAGAATTAGTTTTCTTAGATTTCACTCAGAATATGAAAGTTTGAAAATAATTTTCAAAGGAATTAGTGACAATAATATTAAGATTTCTTCGTCGACGCAGTCTGACATTTTGCAAAAATATCTTAACAAAGCAATCACGACAATTTTAAAAAGCGAACAAAATATTTCTTATCAAGATCACGAAGGCATATATGATTATTTAAAAAATTTATTCTTGCAATTCCAACCTGGTGAACTTGACTTATTAAAAGATAAAATTAATAATTTAAATTTCAGGCCTCAGATTGAGCAAAAAACAATTAATTTCATAAACAATTTTATAGAAAAAAGCGATATGAATATAACTCAGAATATCAGCGGTTCTCAAGTTATCAACCAAGAGAATAGCGGCGCCGGCACAAATACTTTTAACTTCCAAGGTATTATTAATGATAAAGAACTTAATTTAAAAGAATTAAATGATGAATTGATGTTGCTTCTATCTATTAATAAAAGTGAAAATAACGACAGCATAGTAACACATAATGTGGAAGAGATGAAAAAGGCTACTGATAACAATGACCCAAAAACTTTCTTAAAACACTTAGAAAATTGTGGGAAATGGATTCTCGACGTTGGAACTAAGATAAGCGTTCCACTTATAGTAGAAATTATCAAAAAGCATTCTATCCAATAATTAGAATACTAAGATTATCTAATGTTATATTGTTTCTCTAATATCTTCACAAAAACCGGCGTTTCCGTAGCCACAATTTTTAATTCTCCGTTTACAGGGCTTACTTCACTGCTAACCATAGCACCGGCACCGGGTTTCAAACTATAAATAACAGCCTTTGCCCCTGCATCCAAATGGAGTGTATAATCAGCCGTTCGGCCAACCTGATCGGGAATAGTAAGCACGTATATTGTATTTTTGCCTGATTGGTACCTGTCCACTAACGGGTCGGCATTGATGGTGCCTGTGTAGGTATAATTGCCCATCAGCTTATTTACCTGCAATATATAATCGGCAGCGGGGCGGCGTTTGGTGCCTTCGGCCAGGCCCGATGTTGAATACTGTTCGGGGTTATTGGGCGTTGCATCAAATAACTGGTAAAAAAACAGGCGCTTTATCCCATGCCGGGCATACATTAACGACGAGCGCAATATCCAGTCGGCCTGTGTTATTAATGCGGATTTGTTACCTATTGGCGGCGCATGCTGGTAGCTTTGCTGGTTTATATCGTAGCCGGTTTCGGTTACCCAAACCCCAGGTTTGTTCTTTAGCCCATTTGCCAGTTTCACAAACCCATCGGCCACACTGCCGGATATGGTCAGCTCGGGCGCTACACCGGTTGAGGCGCGCTGATGTGTAAATATATTACCATCGTTTGCGTACAGGTGATAGTTGATCACATCAAAGCAAAGGTTTATGCTGCCATCGGCTTTAAGGCCACGGTTGGTTTTGCACCAGTCTATCATCCGCTGCACATATTTTACATCGGCAGTAGCCAGGCCGCCCATAACCACAACCATGCTTGGGTCGGCGGTTTTTACGCCGGCATTGCTGCCCAGCGTACCTTTGTGCCCATCATAAAACGCCGACATATTCGCGGCGTATTCCTCGGGTGTTTGCGTGGCTTTATCGCCTTTCCACCAGCGGTCGGGCTCGTTGCCGCATTCTATGTATTTTATAAGGCCAAGTCCAAATTTAACAGTGTTCACCGCATCGTTATTCCAGCGGGGGCGGCTATCCACTTTTACCATATCGGGGCTTATATGCGTGTTATAACCATATCGCGCGGCAAACTGGAAAGCCGTGCGCGCCTGTATTATATATGATGCAGGCAACAAACGGTTAGCGCCGTAGGCCGCCGGTACATTCTCGTCGTCGCGTTCGCCGGCAGGGTAGGTGTCCATCATCCAAACGGGCAGGTTTTTGATATCGGCCAAAACCATGATCCCATCCTGTTTGCAGCGGCTGTAAATGATATCGTAATACCAACTACCGTTATTGGTGGGGTTGTAAGTGTAATTACCTTGGGTATTTTCCAGCTTGTTCCAGTTTAAATAATGCCTAACCGCGCTAAAGCTTTTAATAAGCGCCATATTGGCTTCGTAGATGTGGTCGCGGTTGTTTGGCGCGGCGGGGTTTTCTAAAAAGTTCCACTCGTAGCTGTTAATGCCAAACATGTTTTTAAGCGGTGTTTGGTTGCTGTCGGTAGTGTTTGCCTGGGCGGGGCTTATCACTTTAACGGTATCCTTAACAGAGGGGGGTACAGGTTTGACACCGCAGCGCGAAAACCCCAGTACGGCTACCAGTACTGTGCATATCCAACGCTGACCGAACAGTATATCCATCCTTTTTTTGCTATCAGGTATTAAAGCTATTGCTCAAATATATATGCTTTTGTACTCAATAAGTATATTAATGGTTTTTAAGATGTTTAATTTAAAGCAAAGCACTATCTTTATTCTTCTTAAAAAACAACCTTATTATGAAAAAACTAACATTTGTATTTGCCTTATTGATCCTGGCGGGAAGTTCGGCTTTTGCACAGATCACCAAAGATCAAACCGTTGCCGAGTGGACACGCGCCAAAGCTTACACCAAAGCTTACCTTGATGCTATGCCTGCTGATGGTTTTGCCTTTAAAGCTACACCAGAAGTACGCACATTTGCACAACAGTTTTTGCACTTAGCCGATGCTAACTACTTTTTTATTGTTACGGCAAGTGGCAAGGAGAGCCCTTTGGGTAAAGGTGTATCGGTAGAAAAAACCGTAGCGCAAACCAAAGAAGCAACCACAAAAGCAGTGATGGACAGCTACGATTTTGCTATCAGCACTATCCAGGGCATGACTGATGCGCAGTTCCAGGAAGAAGTTGCCATGGGTGCCAGGAAAGCAACCAGGGGGTTGTTATTAGCCAAAGCTTTTGAGCACCAAACCCACCACCGCGGGCAAACAACCATTTACCTGCGCTTAAAAGGTGTAACCCCACCACCCGAAATGCTTTTTTAAGCAGTTTTTAAAATTTAACAGGGATGCCATGCCGGGTTTCGGGATGGCATTTTTGTTGGAGCTTATTTTAGATGAATATTTTATTTATCAATAAAAGCTTGCATTTGCTAAAATAATTAGCAATTTTGTTGGGTGAACCAAAACAAGATAGAGATAAAAGCCGAAGCGCGGGTACTGTTTGTTGATATGAACAGTTATTTTGCCCGTTGCGAGCAGCAGGCAAATTACTGGCTGCGCGGCCGCCCGGTTGGTGTTTGTGTTTACACAGGTAAATACGGCTGCGTGATATCCCTGTCTACCGAGGCTAAAGAGCGGGGCCTTAAGGCGGGTATGCGTTTAAATGATGCCATGGCCCAGTGCCCCGATCTTGTACCCGTTGAAAGCAACCCTGCGCGTTACCGCGAGTACCACACCAAAATAATAAACATTATGCGCACGTATTGCAACGATGTGGTGCCCAAAAGTATCGACGAGGCCATTATCAACTTTAGCAATTACGAAAATGTAGACCCTATGCAAATGGCCATGAATATCAAAAGCGATATCCTGACAAAGGTGGGCGACTGGCTTACCTGCTCGGTGGGGATAGCGCCAAATGCTTTTTTGGCCAAACTGGCATCGGTGCGCGGGAAAAAAAAGAACGGGCTGATGATGATAACCCCGCAGAACATCGATTCGGTTTTAAGCGAGCTTAAATTGGGCGACCTGCCGGGTATAGGGGCCAACATGTCGTACCGGCTGGAGCGGGCAGGGGTAAAAACCCCGCTGGAAATGCGCTACACCCCGCCCGAACGTTTACGGGCCATTTTTAAAAGCATTGACGGCGTTTACTGGCACTACCGGCTTAATTTTATTGAAACCAATATTGTAGCGCACGAATACAAAGGTATGCAGGCCATGCGGCAGATCTCGGCCGAAAAGCGCAAACATATCAATTACATCGACCAGTTGTTTATGACCCTGTGCCTAACGCTGGAAAAACGCATGGTACACCATAAGTTCTATTGTAAATCTGTTGGGTTTACCGCCCGCTATGCCGACGATACCCGCTGGGACGATGCCTTTACCATAAGTACGCCCGTGCAGGATGCCATCAGCCTGATGCGGATGATCCGCATCCGCATAGCCAAATTTGAAGAAAAAACCGGCAACGTGCCTGTAATGAATACCCAAATAACGCAAATGCGTGTGGCGGTTACCAATTTTGTGAACAACGGCAATATGCTTTATAGCTTGTTTGAAGACATGGACCGAAAAGAAACCGCACTGAAGACCATGCACCAGATAAAGGACAGGTTTGGTTCTGATAAGCTGATCCGCGCTGTTGAGATGACGGATGGTAAGGTGATAAAGGATGTAATAGGCTTTGGCTCGGTAAAGGATCTGACCGACCTTGATTATAAAACGGTGTAAATTTATCCTTTAATTGCCCGCTCCCGCGAGTTTAGCGTAGCGTAACTCGTGGTGGCCACTATGCAAAAGCTTTCAGCTTGCGTCAGCTGAAAGCTGACTGTGTGCCACACCACGAGCTAAAAGCTCGCGGCAGCATAATATAATTTAGCTTGCCTACCTCGATACATCTATCTTGATCTTCCTGCCCTTTATCTTCTCGTTTTTTACCAAAGCTACGGTACGTTCTATCAGGTTACGCTTTACGGCGACGTATGAAGAATGATCGAGCACTTCTATCAAACCCAGGTCTTCTTTGGCCAGCTCGCCCTTTTTCAGCAGCAGGCCTACAATATCAACCTTGTTAATTTTATCTTTTTTGCCTGCGGCGATGTAAACCGTAGCCCATGGCGATAGCGGCGGGATAACCGTTTTTTGGGGTAGTATTTCTTCCTCAGGGATATCAGTCAGGTAATCGGGTTTCTCACCCGGCGCTAACAGCAGGTACGAGGTTCCTGTGGCATGCATCCTTGCCGTGCGGCCATTGCGGTGAATAAATGCCTCCTGGTTATGGGGCAGCTGGTAATGCACCACATGCTCTATCTCGGGGATATCCAGCCCGCGGGAGGCCAGATCAGTAGTAATCAATATATGGTGGCTGCCGTTCCTGAATTTGAGCAGGGCACGTTCGCGGTCGTCCTGCTCCATACCGCCGTGAAAAATATCGTGGGGCAGGCCCATGTCATACAACAGGTCGCTTATGCGGTCAACCGCTTCGCGATGGTTGCAAAACACCAGGGTTGGCTTATCGCTTATCTTGCAAATAAGCGCGAACAGGGCGTCGAGCCTGTCGGCAGGCTCGCATATCACTACTTTTTGTTTAAGGTCGGGGGTGGAGGCCGCGTGGGTAAGGTAATCCAGCCTTGCAGGGCGGTTAATGCCAGTGAAGGATGGGATCTGGTCCATTTGCGTGGCCGATGTACGGATCCGTTTTTTAAGATTAGGCAACTGCCTGATGATGTAGGCCATATCTACCTGGAAACCAAACTCCAGCGACTTGTCAAATTCATCCAGTATCAGCGTAGTAACCGTGCTTGTGTCAAAGGTTTCGCGGCGCATGTGGTGCGTAATACGGCCGGGGGTACCCACAATAACGGCCGGCGGCTGCGATAAACTATTCAGCTCTATCTTTAGCGGGTGCCCGCCGTAAAAGCAATTCACCTTAAAGCCGCTGCCCATACCGCGAAACACCTGCTCTATCTGTAAAGCCAGCTCGCGCGATGGCACCAGTATCATTACCTGTACGGTTGGTATTTTGGCATCCAGCAAATCCAATAATGGCAGCAAAAACCCCAGTGTTTTACCCGACCCGGTAGGCGAAAGCAGTATCACGTCGCCTTTTTTGGCGGCGGCAATGGCAGCCTCCTGCATGGGATTTAAGGCATGGATCTTTAAGTTTTGTAGGGCTTGCTGTATCATAAGCCGCAAAGATAAGCTAAACCCGCTACTTAATTATCCAACATCAATTGATGGATGTATTAGCCCTCCTCTCTTAATTTTTTGATCTTTTCAAGTGCATCAACATCAATTTGGTCTTTGGGGCGATTGATGACCTTTTTATTTTGGATGAGTTGATCAATGTGCAAGAACGGAACGCTTATACCTTCGATATCTGCAAAGGAAGCCATGGATAAGCACTCGTCAAAGGTGTAATTTTCAAGGCATGTCAAGTTGGTAAGCGCATCTAACCGGAGACCGTTATGTAAAATAAATTCCGTACAATTTGGCGAAAATTGCATTTGTTCTATCATTGGATAATCGCCCATAGCGCAATCCACAAGGGCATTTCTGAAGGCTTTTCTATTTTCTACAGTATCATTTAGCCATATGTCTAAATCGTCTGAAAAATGCTGAAACCCATGAAGGTTTACAGCAAAACCACCAACCACAATATATTGCACGTTATTTTCCCGAAGGGCTTTCCAGAAACTTAAAATGTCTTTATCAAAGATGTCCACAGGTTATTTACTAATAGCTGCTTCAAATTTAAATAAAAAGGTGAAATCAGCAATTTACTTCGTATGAAACACCTCTTCCATCTCACTCCAGATCTTGCCTTTGGCGGCGGCATCGGGCAAGGGGATTTGGGTTGGGTCGGTACGTCTCCACCATTTTTGGGTGTTGGGGTCGGCGGCCATTTTTTTCATATCGGCGTTAAAATCAGTGCCTGAATATTCAAAATAGCTGAACAGGTAGGGCTTACCGTCTATCTGTTTAATGTAAATGGAATAATTGCGGATGTTGCATTCCTTTATCTTTTTTAACACCGCCGGCCATGCGTGGGCGTGTAAATCCTTATAAACCTGCACGCTATCCGGGTTTAAACCAGTAATACTTGCGTAGCGCTGTACACGCTGCGGACCGGAAGCGTTTGGATTTGTGCAGCCTGCCGCAAATAAGCAAACTGCTATTGCTATAAAAAAGACTTTCATAAGCTTATGATTTTATCACGGGGATAGCTTCCGCATCCTGAAACAGTTCATGGCGGTATCGCCCAGTTGGGCAACCAATTTATAATTGGCAATGGCGCCTACTGCTGCACCTATAACGGGAAGCAACTGGGCCATTTTTGCCAGATCGATATAATCGCGGTACTCCTGCTGGAATATGCGCCAGTCAAAATCTTCTGCATTTTCGGGTAAGTTACCGCTGTAGGTTTCCCAATTTTGCAGCAGCAGGTATATTTCGTTCCGCCTTTGCTGGCTGGAATAGGCCAGTTGAAATATGTACAGCAGGTACAGCCTTTCTTTATAATCCTTAACATTATAACCATAAAGCGATGCTATATTAAAAAGCAACTTCATTTTTATACCGATAAGGATGGGGAAATCGGCAAAGCCCATTAATATGCCACCCGCGCCTGTTATTGCGCCCTCAACGCTGGCAGTTTTTTGATAGATGCCGACCTGCCGTTTAATATGGCTTTCCCTTAACAGCAGGGATGCATCCGGTGGTAATGTGATATCTGTAGTGTACTTGATGCCGAAAATAGCCGCCTTTATCATCTTTTCGATAGTGACGGTAATTACCTTGTGCACCTTTTCGGGTATCAGCCTGTTGATTTTATCCTGCAGGCTTTTTGCTATTCGGTTTGACCACGAAGCGCCTTTCTGCATTTTTTGCTGCCATACTTCCAGTTCTGCCCGGGCCTGATCTTCGTAAGTTGTCATGGGGTAAAAGTGATTATTTTAGCATGTATGATAACTGTGTAATTACGCTACCTGGCCTGCTTGTATTTACGTGCAAAGTACAGTGCCGAAAAAACAGTTAGCAAAATACCGATAACCGATAAGCCCATCACACTGTTGGAAAAAAAAGTGACCCAGTTAAGTTTCACCTTAAAGATCTCTTTAGAAAATAATACGCCCACGCTGCCTATGTAGCCAAACGAATCGGCAAGGTATATTAGGAAACCAACATTACCCGCATACCTGAATGTAGCGATAAGCCTCTCAAAGAAAACAGCGTTAAATGGGATGTATACCATATACAGGCCAAGGCCTACGGTGGTCATCCACCATATGGGGGCCAGGCTGCCGGTGATGAATATGAAGGTTGATACCCCGGCTATTAAAAATCCAAGGCCGACGAACACATGCGCCGTCATCAACGCCTTGTAGCTGTTACGGATCATCACCATACTGCCTATAAGCACCAGGATGACGAGTGTAATTGGGGTTTCGGTTTTAGAGAATATAGCGGGCTGGTTAAAAAAGCCCATTTCTTTCCACATTTCGGCGCTAAAGTTATCGCGGATATCCCTGAATATGGTTGCGAAGACATAAATGAGGATGCACGCTGCAAGCCCCGGTAAAAACGCGCGTATAAAGGTTTTGCGCTGTTCGCCGGTCATAGGTGTGCGCTCCATACGGTCGGCAACATCGGCGTCATCCGGCATCGGGATCTTTTCCATCAGGTAAATAAACAGCAGCAGGGGCAACGCGAATACCAGACCGGTAAAAAAAGGCACCCAAAACTCGGTAACACCAAACTCCAGCATCAGCCAGCCGCCAACCGACCGTACAAACCCCGATGCGAAAATAAAACTAACTGCCAGCGTAGCGCCAATAAAATCGGTACCGCGCCTGCCTTCTACATAGGAAAACACCACGCCCCAAAGCATCCCCAGCGGGAAACCATTTATAAACAAAAATACGATGTTGTAAGGCACAGGCACCAGCGCGAAACACAACCAGCTAAACCAGGCAATGCCGGTGAGTACAATAATGATCTTGCCACGGCCGCTGCGCTTTAGTTCGGCAATGTACTTTACACCGTAAAATTTGGCCAGCATGTAACCCAAAAGCTGGCTTATTACCAAAAGGGTTTTATAACTATACCCGGCTACCGTAATACCATCAAAGGTTGCAACAGTAAACGATTTACGGAAACCGAAGATCATGGTGTACGCCAGAAACACGGCTATGGCCGCGTAAATATTTACCTGCAAGCGGTTAGCGCTTAATTTGGTTGGTTTATTTAACATATGCAGGGGTAAGATAGATAAAAGTAATGACAGCCGGGTGTTTCCCGGATTGCTCTAAATTATTTTCCGGCTACTTTATGGAAAGTGCGGCACACCTGCATCTTTTAATAGATTATATAATAAATTAGCTTCACTTAAACCGCTTGTTATGCTCAAAAGAATACTCTTACTAAATATTTTGTTACTTGTTGTAATTGCTAATGCATTTTGCCAAAATCCGCCCCAGGAATTTTTTAAAGGATTGGATATGATGGAGGTTGATAAGCCCGCGGCAAAAGCATACTTTTTAGAAGCTGCCAACAAGGATCCGGCTTTTTTTGGTACTTACCATTTTCTTGGGGTTATAGCCACAAATATGCACCAGCCCGATTCGGCAATTTTTTATTACAAAAAGGCTATCGAACTTAATAAAGGTAATGCCAAACTCGCTGCTATGACATACCTACGCCTGATAAACGAATATGTTTACAGCAAAGATTTTAAAAATGCCTTTGATACAGGTTGGAATGCTTACAAACTTTACCCGGAGGATAGGATGATAGCAACTGCATTAAAAGATGCCTGCCTATGGTCGGTTTATATAAAATACGATAACCTGGACCCTAACTACTTATCAGCCGATATAAAAGATGAATATGTTGTTACATCTATAGACCAGGAATACCTGATATTACGTAAACTACGTGTTAATGATAACACACTCTCCGTATCTGCACAAAGCCTGGCAAACAAAAAAGGCGCGAGCTACGATATTTTAAAATGCTTTGTACAGGGTACAAAAGACCAAAAAGAGATCATGTTTAAGATAAACTGGGACATGGCTAAGTATTTTGGCGGTAAACCGGCCGACACTCAAAAAATTGACGCATCAAAACCAATTTATGAAAGGATAGGGGCAATCATGCTAAAAGATGATAAGGCCGACTTGAAAACAGAAATTGAAAAGCTGATGAATTGAACAACATATTTAAACCAACATTCCGTTAACTATATATTCAATTTGCTTAATATTTGATTTGTACGCAATTTTGTCAAATAATATCACACAATGTACTATTACCCATAACCAAACGGTACATTGCGGCAATCTACCCAATTGATGAAAAATATAGTTTACGTAAGTACCGCTGTGAAATTGATGCACGAAAATCAATTGCTCGATATCCTGCATAATTCGAGGCAGCATAACGCGGCGCTTAGTATTTCGGGCGTTTTATTGTATTCCGAAGGGACCTTTATACAGGTTTTAGAAGGCAGGGACTCTGTAATTGATGCCCTGTACGCAAGGATCCAGGCCGACCAGCGCCATAAAAATATCATCAAACTGATTGATGAGCCTATTACCGAAAAAAGCTTTGCGCAGTGGCTGATGGGCTTTGCTGTAACTGATGCTGCTAAAACAGAGAAACTGCTTGGCTATCTACGGTCGGTAAACGAGCTTGACCTGAACAGCAGCAACAGCGGCACCATTAACGCCATTAAAACTTTTATTGAGAGTAACGGGCTTGATGTGAAATAAAGTTATTTAAAACCCGCAAGGCCTTTTTACGTATGTAAGTATATGCAAGTAGCTAACGATCAGTTTTATGCGGACTTACCTGCAAACAGGGTGCATCTTGGAGAGCTATTATTAGAAGAAAAGTTTTTTGTAAAGTTTCCTGATAACTGGCATGTTATAATAACCGATATAAAAGGTTCTACAAGAGCAGTATTTAGCGGCCGGCACGAGGATGTGAACCTTATTGCTACCGGCAGTATCGTTACTGTGTTAAACATTGCCTTTAACCTAAATGTTACCATCCCGTTCTTTTTTGGCGGTGACGGCGCTACTTTTATTGTACCACCCAATATTATTGAAAAGGTTATGCAGGCGCTGGCTTTGTATAAGATAAACACACTTAATATTTTTAACCTCGAAATACGTATAGGCACAATACCCGTTGAATATATATACGCGAAAGGCCACCACATACATATATCAAAATTCAGCAGTTCCAGGTCGTTCTCTATCCCGGTAGTGTTGGGCAATGGACTCAACTACGCCGAAGAGTTGATAAAAGGGGACGACGCGATCTTATCCGGGCATGCTGCCCAAACCGATGAACTTAACCTGAGCGGGATGCAATGCCGTTGGGACAGGATAGCCAAGCCCGAAGATAAGGAGGAGGTAGTTACGCTGCTGGTTGTTGCCAGTGACGGTGCAAGGCAATCGGGCGCATTTAGTAAGGTAATGAACAAGATAGACGAACTTTATGGCCCTCCACCTAAACGGCAACCTATATCAATTGCCCAATTAAAACTAAAATCAACCTTTAGCAGTATTCGCGAAGAAATGCATTTCAGGCTGGGCCATATCAAATGGTTAGAACTGGTGAAAACCTGGTTAACCACTCTTTACGGCTACATTTATTTCCGCACGCAAAAGGGTAAAAAATATCTGAAGAACTTGGTAGAAATGTCGGACACGTTGGTTATCGATGGTAAAATAAACACTGTTATATCGGGTACCGTTAAACAACGAAAAAAATTACAGCAGGCTTTAGACGAATTAGAACAGGAGGGAGCAATTAAGTACGGCTTGCATGTAAGCAGCGCCTCTATCATGTCGTGTTACGTGCGAGACCTGGAAGATGGGCATATCCACTTTGTAGATGGTTCGGAAGGTGGCTATACGCAGGCTGCTAAAATACTTAAAGCGAAGTTATAGAGGATGTCCACAGGTTTTTTAAACGGCATGCTAAGTTCAAAATGCTAATAGAATAGAACCAAGGGTTGTAAAACAAAAAACGCCTTCCTGAATTTAAGAAAGGCATTTTCTATTGCATGTTGGAAACGAGAAATATCCCGTCTCTACGATTTATTAAATTTTATTCCCCTCGCTTCAAACCAAATTTCTCTATCTTACTGTATAGGTGGCTGCGTTGGATATCGATATCGTCGGCAGTTTTTGATACGTTCCAGTTGTTTTTTTCCAGTTTAAATTTAATGTACTCGCGTTCGGCGTAGTCCTTATACTCCTGGAAGTTGGTAAACTGGTCGAAATCTGTTTGCGGCGCTGCGGCAACGGCTGTGGCAGCTACCGGTGCAGATGGGTTGGCAAAAGCCTTTACATCGGTATCGGTTATGGTTTTATCGCTCAGGATGATCAGGCGCTCTACCATGTTGCGCAGCTCGCGGATGTTACCCGTCCACGGCAGGGCTTTTAAAGCATCTAAAGCGGCGTCCGAGATCTTTTTAACCGGCATGCCGTACTCGTTGCAGATCTCTTCTAAAAAGCTTTGGGTAAGCAGGCCGATATCGTCGCGGCGCTCGGTAAGCGGCGGTACGTGAATAAGGATAACGCTAAGGCGGTGGTACAAGTCCATACGGAAGTTACCGGCCTCAATTTCTTTCAACAGGTCTTTATTGGTTGCCGCAACTACGCGTACATCCACATCAATTTCTTTTTCGCCACCTACACGGGTAATTTTGCTTTCCTGTAAAGCGCGCAGCACTTTGGCTTGTGCCGACTGGCTCATGTCGCCGATCTCGTCAAGGAAAAGGGTACCGCCATTGGCACTTTCAAATTTACCGATGCGCTGCTTAATGGCCGATGTAAATGATCCCTTTTCGTGGCCGAACAATTCGCTTTCGATCAACTCGGAAGGGATGGCCGCGCAATTCACTTCGATAATGGGGCCGTTGCTGCGGTTCGATTTTTCGTGCAGCCAGCGTGCTACCAGCTCTTTACCGCTACCGTTTGCACCGGTAACCAGTACGCGGGCATCGGTAGGGCCAACACGGTCTATAGTTTCTTTTATTTTTATGATCGCCTGCGATTCGCCCAGGATAGGGCGCACTTTAGATACTTTACGTTTTAATACTTTGGCTTCAACAACCAAGCTCCCCCTGTCCAGGGCGTTGCGTACGGTGATGAGCAGGCGGTTAAGATCAGGTGGTTTTGATATAAAATCGAACGCGCCTTTTTTGCTGGCCTCAACAGCGGTTTCAACTGTGCCGTGGCCCGATATCATGATAAAAGGAAGATCGGGACGCAGGGCGAGGCCCTCGGTAAGCACTTCCATACCATCCATGCGGTTCATTTTTATATCGCATAATACCAGGTCGTAATCGTTCTTCCCAATAAGCTCAAGGCCGTCTACACCGTTATCTACGTCTTCAACAACGTAATCCTCGTACTCTAATATCTCGCGCAGGGTACTGCGGATTGACCGCTCATCATCAATTATTAAAATTTTTGCCATGTGTTCTTAACCGAAAATAGGTAGTAATGTTTCGGCGGCTAATATATAAAATTGTATAGTATTTTGTGCACTTTGTGTGAGTGATTTGTGATTAGTAAATTAGAGATTAGTTAATTAGAGATTAGTTCATAGTTAACTAAGAAAAGCCATTCACCAACCAGCACTCGTTTACCATGAACTATTAACCATGAGCCATCAACAAAAAAGCCCCCTTGCGGGGGCTTTCAATAGCAGCAAATCTGTAAGCCGGGTTTTGTACTCCAGAAAAGGAGCTTCTATCATTAATCTGGCCCTGCCGTTGCCGACAGGATCTATCAACCTACCCATTCTGACATTCCGTTGCCGGACATGGATGCGAGCAGCACCGCTTTCAGAACCTATTTGGTTTTTCAACTCCTGAGGTTTACCGCGATCCCGGTCGCCCGGAAAAGCCGTGAGCTCTTACCTCACGTTTTCACCCTTACCCCACGTGCCAAAGGGCAAATGCGGCGGTATATTCTCTGTGGCACTTGCTGTCGTCCGTTAGCTAACGGACGCCTTCCCGTTAGGAAGCAGGATGCTCTGTGTTGCCCGGACTTTCCTCTCACCAACTACGTTGGCACAGCGATAGAACGTTTTGCAGGTGTAAAGATAGGGATTTAGTTGATGGTTCATGGTTCATAGTTTATGGTTCATAGTCGAAAAGTCAATTGCATAGTTACCATGAACTATATGCTATAAACTACTTCAGCTACTATGAACCATCGCTATGAACTGTTGCAGCTACCATGAACTATGAACTATGAACGATGAACTGTTGCAGCTACCATGAACTTTGAACTATGAACCAAAAGCTATGAACTACTTGCACTTCGCCAAATCGGCATCAGCCTCTTCAAAAGCGATGGTGCCCATTTTATTGCCGAAGGAGTTACCCATGTAAGTAAGCAGCTTGGCTATTTCAATAGAAGTAAGATCGACATTGGCAGGCATGGAGCCTTCGTAGGCTTTACCGTTTATGGTGATGATAGTTTCTTTAATGCCATATTTGATAAAGCAAGCCAGCCGGGCTTTGTTCTTTTTCAGATACGCCGTATCGGTAAGCGGTGGTATCAGGGCCGACAGGCCTTCGCCATTTGCGCCATGGCAGTTCTGGCATTTTTCTTTATAAATTACGGCACCGCCGGTATAGTAACGCTTAAAATCCTGTTCGGCCTCGCTCTGGCATGATATAACTATCGCGCAAAGCAACACAGCTATAAAAGCAATTACCTTTAACTTCATTATTGGGCTATTTCGGTATCAACCTCGGTGCGCAGCGTTTTAATATCTTCAATCATCGCGCTTACCTCTTTTTCTTCGGTGCCATCATACATCCCGCGGATGCGTTTTTGCTTATCTACCAGCACAAAATAACCATCGTGCATAAATATTTCCTTAGCATCGGGGCCCGGGCGTTTAACAAGGTAATCTTGCGATATATTATACGTTGCCTCTTTATCGCCTTGCAGCAGCCACCAGCTATTGCCGCTGATACCCAGTTTATCAGCATACTTTTTCATCACGGCGGCGCTGTCGTGTTTTGGGTCGATAGTGTGCGATATGATCTTAAAATCGGGCAGGTTCTTAAACTCGTTATATACCTTTAGCATGTTGCGGTGCATAATAGGGCATATCGACGGGCAGGTGGTAAAAAAGAAATCGGCCACATAAATATCACCTTTAAGGCTGTTTTGGGTAATGGTATCGCCATACTGGTTCACAAATTTAAAATCGGGTATGGTGTGGTAAATGGTATCGGTAACCTGTTTGCCATCAACTACTTTAGTAACCGCATCGCGGTTGCCCATAATAGGCAGCTTTGGTTTAGCGGCATCGTTAAACTTACAGGCTGCAAAGGCTAATGTTACAAGGAGTAATGCTGCGAGTTTTCTCATTTGGCTTTATTTTGTTTAATAAACTTTGCCGCCTTGGCTACAACAACATTAAAGCTGCTGTCAATAGCATCTATTTTCTTTTTTTCGGCGGCAAGGTAAGTCATGATCTCGTCGTGGCTTTTACCTTTGTTTTCCGCGTCGAAGCTGTGCATCCAGTTTTCCATACGGGTGTCGGCGCTATCTAAGGCGGCGGTGTGCTGCGCAGCAACAGCTGTTACTTCTGGCGATTGGTTTGCCTTTATCAAGGTATCCAGCTGCATTTTATTTATCATGATCAGGTTTTCCTTTTCCATCACCCGGTCGTGCACTTTTATTACTTCAGTAAAAAGGTCGGTCTCCTGTTTCTTTTTATCGGTACAGCTAAATAGTACAACGCTTAAACACAGGGCGGCAATAATTTTTTTCATTGTATCTTTTGTAATGGTTTACGGTGCGGGGTTTATTTGTCTTAAGTAGTAAACATAATCTGTTATGGGCAGCTTGTCATCACCGGTCAGCTTTAAATGCTGGCCTGCCTGCGCGCGGGTGTGTGTGCCATGGTTAATAACATGCGCCAGTATATCGCAAAGCGCGGTTTCAAACAACTGGCCCTGCAAATTCCGGTAGGTAATTATCTTGTCGAAACCGGCTTCGTTTAAGCTGTTCAGAAAAGTTATCCAGCCGTGGTGTAATTTATCAATAATGGCCCCGTAGCTTGCGGCATCCCAATCCGGCCATAACTCTGTAACTTTTGTATGCTGCCCCATACAGCGCGATAGCCACACCTCTTCGGCAACCAGCAGGTGGGTCATCAGCTTAACAGGCTTACCGTTTATCCCGGTTTTTACTATCAGATCAGCTATCTGCCGGTTAGCAAACTGGTCGTAATTAAACAGGCGGATAAAGTAGCTTTTCATTGGCGGTAAAAGTACGCATAGTGCGCCAAATTCATAAAATATTTTGGGCGATTGATACTTAAAACCAAGCCATTATTAAAATTTTACATTATGCAGGCCAAAACTTATAAGCACCTGGTGCTGTTAACAATAACATCATCTAACATATACCATAACTTCACACAGCCATCCTACATTTGAATAAACATTAACTAAACACCATGAAGATGATTGAAAAATTGGCCGCCATAGTAAGCGACCTGCGCGAATGGATGTTTTTAAAAAGCATGCGTTCGTCTTTTATGCACTAAGTTTTTTAACGTAATGCTTTATTTATACAATAAAAATGTACATTTTGGGCTTTGCACCAGCTCAAATTAATGGCTACAGATAACCCCGATACATCTTTTTCTAAACAACTTTTTGGCGATGATTTTGCCTGGGGCGTGTCTACCGCCGCCCTGCAGATAGAAGGCTCTTGCGATGCCGACGGAAAAGGCGCTTCCATCTGGGATACATTTACCGCAAAAAAAGGCAAGGTTTTAAACGGGGACAAACCCGGTATCGCCTGCGATTTTTATAACCGCTATGAACAGGATATAGACCTTGTCAAAGAACTTAACATTCCTAATTTTCGTTTCTCGATAAGCTGGAGCCGCATTTTACCTGTTGGCGAAGGCAATATTAACCAGGCGGGGATAGACCATTACAATAAAGTTATTGATTACTGCCTTAAACAAGGCGTAGAGCCCTGGGTAACCCTTTATCACTGGGACTTGCCGCAGGCGCTTGAAGATAAAGGCGGCTGGACAAACCGCGATATAGTTGGCTGGTTTAGCAACTTCGCTGAGATCTGCGCCCAAAACTTTGGCGACCGTGTAAAAAACTGGATGGTGATGAACGAGCCGGCCGTGTTTACCGGCGCGGGTTATTTCCTGGGGATCCACGCGCCGGGCAGGCGGGGGCTGCGTAACTTTTTGCCGGCAATACACCATGTGGTTTTAAGTATAGTGGCAGGGGCAAGGGTGCTGCGGAAATTATGCCCTGCCGCGCAGATAGGCAATACGTTTTCCTGCTCGTATATAGAGCCTTATGCCGATAAACCCAAACATATTAATGCCGCCAAACGCGCCGATGTTTTAATAAACCGGCTTTATATCGAGCCACTACTCGGCTTGGGATATCCCACAGACGAGATCACTGCGCTAAAAGGCATCAGCAAATACATACAGCCCGGCGATGAAGCAAACATGAGTTTCGATTTTGATTTTATCGGTATTCAAAATTATACCCGCGAAATTGTTAAATATTCGTTTTTTACCCCCTACATAGGCGCCAGCCTGGTTAAAGCCGAAAAACGTAATGTAAAGTTAACCGATATGAAGTGGGAGGTGTACCCGCCTGCTATTTACCATATGCTTAAAAAGTTTAGCGCGTACCCGCAGATAAAAAAACTTATTGTAACCGAAAACGGGGCTGCTTTCCCGGACAGCGTTGCGGATGGCCGGGTTGACGACCCCAAACGCGTTAAGTACCTGCAAACGCATTTGCAACAGGTATTAAAAGCAAAGCAGGAGGGATGCAATGTACAGGGTTATTTTGTGTGGACCTTAACCGATAACTTTGAATGGGCCGAAGGCTATCATCCAAGGTTTGGGCTGGTTTATGTTGATTTTGAAACGCAGCAGCGCATTATCAAATCATCAGGCCGTTGGTTCGCTCAGTTGCTGGGGTAGGTCTGTACGGACGTGATGATTGGCCAGCCTAAGGCTGATAAAAAAGGTAGTGCCAATGTTGGCGTTGCTCTCGAACCAGATCCTGCCGTTATGCTTTTCCATGATCTGCCGGCAGATGGACAGGCCTAAGCCGAACGATTTTTCGCCCGATGTGCCCGGCCTTTGCGCACTGGTAAACATATTAAAAACCTGGTCTTTTAACTTCTCAGGTATCCCAATGCCATTATCTTTTACCGCCACAATAATTTTCCCGCTGTGTTCGGCAACCTTTACCTGTATGGTGCCCCCGCTTGGGCTAAATTTAATGGCGTTGCTTATCAGGTTACTAATAACCCGCCAGATCTTTTCCCTGCTAATGTAAAGTTCCTGCTGTTTATCCATGGTTTCCAGCAGTATGGTCTGACCTTTTTCAGCGGCTTTAAACCTCAATAATTCGACACTGTTGCTCACCAGCGAATTGATCTCCACATTCTCTAAATTTAACTCTATCGAGGCCATGTTGGTGGCTTCCAGTATCTCGTTGATCAGTTCGAGCGAGTTTATGGAGGTTTCTTTCACCAGGTTTATCAGTTCTTTTTGTTCTTCGGTATATTCATCATCGGCCATCATTGATGTTAACGATGCTATACCGCCTATAGGGTTTCGCAGGTCGTGCGCTACGGTACGCAATATGCGGTCTTTCTCCTGGCTGCCGTTATTCAACTCGCTTAGGGTGTTTTCTAAAATGGCGTTTTGCTGGTTTATTTGCTGGTTAAGCAGGTTTACCGTTTGCACATCCTGTTTTGAACGTTTCCAGTTGCGGTACACCAAAAAAATGATGATAAGCGCCATCGCGCCAAAAAACAAGGTAACATACAGGTAAATTCCCTGCAGCTTATTATCGTTGCTAAGGGCGTCAATTTCGTGCTGCTTTTCGTAATTGGCCAGTTGCTGGTTCACATCTGTTTCCATCAGCAGGCTGGCCCGTTGCGTAAGCGAATCCTTTAGTACATTATACCGCTGGATATGGGTAATAGCCTGTTTCAGCTCATCCTTTTTAACATAGTAGTTGCCTAATAAGCGATGGTAGTCGGCCTCGGCATCAGGGTTTTTAACGGTATCTAACTGATTGCGAAGATTGCCCAATAAAGCGTATAGTAAATCGTTTTGATTAGTATTAAGGTATAATTGGCCCAACTTTACTTCAGATAACTCGGCATCGTGGTTATCGTAGCCTTTTTGCAGGTTTATGGCAATACTCTTTTTCAGCAACTCAATGGCCTGGTTGTTTAACCCTTTCTGCACGTAAGTTTCGGCCTTGTTGCCATACACCACACCGCGTGCCATATCAAGGTGCAGCTTGCGGTCGGGAAAATGCTTCGCGTTATCGTTTATCAGCTTAAGGGCCTTATCAAAATAAACAATGGCGCTATCGTTATCATTGTTGTGTTTATAGCTTAAGCCTATGTTATCAAGCAGCTCCTGCCTGCGGTAAAAGCTTACAAAATCGGCTTTGCCTGCAACTTCGGTAACATTAGTTTTATAACTATCCTTAAAATAATTGGCGGCGAGTTTATAATGCCCTTTTTTATACATGATCATCCCCATACGGTAGGTATAATCGGCAAGGGCGCGCAGGTTCACATAATTTTTACCGGTAAGGTAGCCCTGGTAGTACGATTGGTAGGCATCTGTAAATTGTTTCAGTTCAAAAAAAGCATCGCCGCGGGCAAAGTTGGCTTCAGCAAAATTCATAGAGTATTGCTTTGGGTTAACGCTTTGGTTAGCCATGGCAAGCATACTATCGGCGTATATCAGGCCTTTATTATAATCGTTTTTTAGCTTTTGATAATGGATGTAATTGAACGCGTAATAGCGGAACCTATCGTTAATGGTGGGGTTTTGCAGCCGGTGAAATGCCGAGTCCATAAAATGAAGGGCGCGGTCCGCATCGTTCTTCGCCCAAATTTTATCTGCCTCGGTTTGTATCGCCAGGTACTCGTCAGAATAATTGCCCTTATCGGCGCTTTTTTTGGCACACGACGATAAAAGGATCAGAAAAGCATAAAGCCAAACATGCCTTGTTGAGATCTGGGCAAAATGGTCTTTAAAACAAATCAAAGCAGTAAGTATTAGCAGGTACAACAAATATAATATTCGCGAAGTACTTCTTACTACTTACAGCTATATTTTTTTACTGCAAATTTTATTTAAAAGCATTTTCGCCCGTAACATCCATCCCCGTAATTAGCAGATGAATGTCGTGTGTACCTTCATACGTAATTACCGACTCAAGGTTCATCATATGCCGCATTATTGGGTATTCACCTGTAATACCCATCCCGCCAAGCATCTGGCGTGCTTCGCGGGCTATGTTTATGGCAATTTCAACACTGTTACGTTTAGCCATGGAAATCTGTGCAGCAGTTGCCCTGCCCTCATTTTTTAGCGTAGCCAAACGCCAAACTAACAGTTGACCTTTAGTTATCTCGGTTATCATTTCGGCCAGCTTTTTCTGCTGCAGCTGGAAACCGCCTATCGGCCTGCCAAATTGCACACGCTCTTTTGAATAGCGCAGGGCTGTATCGTAACAATCCATCGCCGCGCCCAAAGCGCCCCACGCAATACCGTAACGTGCCTGGTTTAGGCAGCCCAGCGGGCCTTTTAAACCCGATACGTTTGGCAATATATTTTCCTTAGGTATTTTCACGTTGTCAAACACCAACTCGCCGGTAGCCGATGCACGCAACGACCATTTATTATGCGTTTCGGGCGTGGTAAAGCCTTCCATGCCACGTTCTGCGATCAATCCGCGGATCTTTCCTTCTTCATCCTTGGCCCAAACAATGGCAATATCTGCAAAAGGGGAGTTGGAGATCCACATTTTAGCGCCGTTCAAAACGTAGTGCTCGCCCGCATCTTTTATATTGGTAACCATGCCGCTCGGGTTCGATCCGTGGTCCGGTTCGGTTAAGCCAAAGCAGCCCATCAGCTCGCCGCTGGCCAGTTTGGGCAGGTATTTATGTTTTTGTTCTTCGCTGCCATAGGCAAAAATAGGATACATCACCAGCGAGCCCTGCACCGAAGCGGTAGACCGGATACCCGAATCGCCACGCTCAATTTCCTGCATGATGATGCCGTAAGCCATATAATCCAACCCCGCACCGCCATATTCTACCGGGATGGTTGGGCCAAAAGCGCCTATCTCGGCCAAACCTTTTAACAGGTGTTTAGGAAACTCGGCCTTTTGCGCGTAATCCTCAATAACGGGGCTCACTTCCTTCTTCACCCAGTCGCGCACACTGGCGCGGATCAGCTTATGTTCTTCGCTTAAAAGTTCGTCTAAAAGGTAATAGTCCGGTGCTTCGTACAGGTCGGTTTTAGCCATGGCTCTTGTAATTGGTTGGCCAAATATAGGGCATTAAATACCAGTTAAACAAAGCATAAATCGTTGTTTTTGAATACCGCAAGGCACTTTATGCCAAAAAGCAGGTTTAAACGGTTTAAACATATTTTTTAGGTGTGATTTTTTTTTGAGAAAGCCTCACCCCAGCACTCTCCAAAAGAGAGGAGGTAAGATTTTAAAGTCCTCTCCTTTGGAGAGGATTTAGGTGAGGCTATTAAACCTCCAAATAATCCCTTACTTTTGAACATGATAAAAGTAGCTTTACAAGGCGCCGAGTTTTATGCTTATCACGGTTTTTACCACGAAGAGCAATTGATAGGCACACACTTTTTGGTTGATGTGCAGGTTGGTTTTTATGCCGATATTGATTTAGACAAGGACAACTTAAGCAACACCGTAAACTACGAAATGCTGTACGCTATTATTGAGCAGGAGATGAAACATACCCGCAAAGTGATAGAAACAGTTGCCCAGGCCATACTTAACCGGGTGAAAACAGAGTTTACTTTTATAGAGATGGCCGAGGTAACCATTAAAAAGCAGCGCCCCCCTTTTAGCGGCCCTATAAAACAATCGGTTATTACGCTTAGTTACCAAAAATAACAGTCCACATGACCTATAATAAAATTACCGGCGATATACTTGCACAGTTCACCAATATAGTTGGCAATGATGCCATATTAACTTCGCCTGCGGAAATAGCAGATTACAGCCACGATGAAACCGAAGACCTGGTTTATTACCCCGAAGTAGTGGTAAAGCCGCAAACGGTAGAGCAGGTTTCGCAATTGATGAAGATTTGTAATGAGCAGCTTATACCTGTTACCCCGCGCGGCGCAGGCACAGGTTTAGCGGGCGGGGCATTGGCCGTAAACGGTGGTTTAATGATCTCTATGGAGCGTTTTAACCATATCCTGGATATCGACGAGCAAAACCTCCAGGCTACCGTTGAGCCGGGTGTTATTACCGAGTTATTCATGAACGCCGTTGCCGAAAAAGGACTGCTATACCCGGTTGACCCTGCAAGTAAAGGCAGTTGCTTTATTGGTGGCAATGTAGCCAATTGCAGCGGCGGGCCGCGTGTGGTAAAATACGGAACCATCCGCGAGTATGTGTTAAACCTGGAGGTTGTTTTACCTACGGGCGAGGTGATATGGACGGGGGCTAATACGCTTAAATACGCATCGGGCTATAATTTAACGCAGTTATTGATAGGATCGGAGGGCACGTTAGGCATTGTTACCAAGATAGTGACCAAATTGATACCGCGGCCAACGCTGGACGCGTTGATGCTGGCGTCGTTTCCATCAAACGAGGATGCCTGCGCGGCGGTATCGGCTATTTTTAGGGCGGGGGTAGTGCCATCGGGTTTAGAGTTTATGGAGCGCAGGGGTATTGAATGGGTAATAGAGCACGACGGTATCACCTTCGACCTGAAGGATGGGATAGAGGCCTTTTTGCTGATAGAAGCCGACGGCACCAACCAGGAAGTAATATTTGCAGACTGCGAAAAGATCAACGAGGTTTTAGAGCAGCATAACTGCCAGGATGTGCTGTTTGCAGATACATCGGCACAAAAGGAAGAACTTTGGCGCATCAGGCGTACCATGGCGGTATCAGTAAAATCAAACTCCATTTATAAGGAAGAAGATACCGTAGTGCCCCGCGCCGCATTACCAAAACTGATCAAAGGGATCAAGGAGATAGGCGCCAAATATGGCTTTGAATCAGTTTGTTACGGCCATGCCGGCGACGGCAACCTGCACGTAAATATCATTAAAGCGGGCATGAGCGACGACGACTGGAATAACAAATTAAAAGACGGCATCACCGAGGTATTTGAGCTAACCGTCGCCTTAGGCGGCACCCTATCGGGCGAGCATGGCATCGGGCTGGTACAAAAAGGCTTTATGCACCTCAAATATACACCTATACATTTCGCTATCTGGAAAGGTATCAAAGCTATTTTTGACCCCAACGGGATCCTGAACCCCGGGAAGATTTTTTAGATTTCAGATATGCGGATTTCAAATGTGCAGATTGCAGAAGGGCAGGCACCCTCGACTTTATCCTGTCGTACTGAACGTAGTGAAGTATCTGTTTGCCAATAAGCATAGCGGATGGCGTAAAGTGGACCCATTCGCTATCGATCAGGGCGACAAAAGAATTTAACCGCGTAGCGTAGATCTGTACACCTGAAATTTGCACACCCGCACACCCGCACATCCGCAGCCTAATTCGTATTCAATATCAACCTTGGCTCGTCGTAATCTATCATATTCTTACGGCCTTCTTTGGGGATAGAGATGGATTTATTGGTGGCGTAATCGTAGCTGATGCAAACCGTTTTGCAGGTAGTGCAGATCTCGTCGCCTTTATCGCTTGTTTTAACCAGAACATGCATAATATCAAAACTGCTATTACCTATGCGGATAACCCGCACATAGCAAACCAGGCTATCATCAACGGTAACCGGTTTTAAATAATTGATCTCTGACCGGCCTACCACAATACCTATCTCTTTAAGGTCCCATTTTACCACATCGCGCCAGTAGTTAAAGCGCGCTACCTCAAAATAGGTAAGATACACCGCGTTGTTAACGTGCCCGCGCGCATCGATATCCGAAAAACGAATGGTGATATCGGTTTGTATTTATAATCGGTTAGTTTTTCAGCCATTTTAAGACATTTTGTCGGTTTAAATTAAGGAGTGTAGACATTTTGTCTTGCTAAATTGGTTTTTTAACCGTTGGTACAACAGTTGAACATACCTCTGCAAATTAACAAAAACAATATTTAAAGGAGATATAAAACCATGACATTAGTAAAATTTAACAACGGATTAAAAAACGGCGCGAACCCATTCTTTAACGATGTATTCGATTCTTTATTGAACGATTCATTTATAGGCGATAAGTTGGTAAGCCGCGTGCCTGCAGTTAACATTGCCGAAAATGATAACGAATTCCATATTGAGCTGGCTGTACCGGGCTTAAAGAAAGAAGACTTTAAGATAAACCTGGATAAAAACGTGTTAACTATATCGGCAGAAAAGAAAGCCGAAGAAAATGTTGAGCCAAAAAAATACAGCAAACGCGAATACAGCTACAGCTCGTTCGTAAGGTCATTTACCTTGCCCGATTCTGTTGATCATTCGAAAATTGAAGCGGATTACACAGACGGCATTTTAAAATTGACCGTAGCAAAAAGAGAAGAAGCTAAATTTCAATCAAGAGAAATAGCAGTTAAATAAATTGATTTCGGATTTGTGATCTTCGATTTCGGATTTACAATGTTCCGAAATCCCACATCCGCAATCCGAAATTTTAAAGAGTGTTTTCATAAGTTGGTTTAGTAAAAAGGCCGCATCCTTAACAGGGGCGGCCTTTTCTTATAGTGGATCTTAGATGTACGATTTTTAGATTTTAAGCGCAGGGCTTCCAATCGTAAATCTAAAATCGGATATCGTAAACTTTTTAATTACGCATATTAATATACTGTAGCGGCTGCCCAAAATCCTCGGTGCGGCACAGGCTTATCACGGCTTGCAGGTCATCTATCTTTTTGGCGGTAACGCGCACCTGATCGTCCATAATGGCGGCCTGCACCTTAAGGTTGCTGTCTTTTATCTTCTTCACTATTTTTTTTGCGGCTTCCTTATCAATACCCTCTTTGATCTTTACCTCCTTGCGGATCATGTTGCCTGATGCGTACTGGTCTTTACCAAAGTCAAGCGCTTTTGGGTCAAGGTTCTGCTTCACCATACGGCTTATTATCGAATCTACTATGGCTTTTAAGCGCATATCATCCTCGGTAACTATGGTTACCTCGTTGGTTTTTTTATCAAGATCGATAGTGCTTTTTGAGCCGTTAAAATCGTAGCGGTTCAAAATTTCCTTTTTAGCGGTATTGATAGCGTTGTCCAGCGTTTGGCCGTCTATCTTGCTTACTATATCAAATGAAGGCATAATATTGGTTTTTGTGATTAACGCAAAGCTAATGTAAGATTTGCATACACCGTACACATCGCCCTATATTAAATTTAATATTTAAAACATCTTAAATTGCAGATAAGTTAATATTAACTTAACAAATAAATAAGCAGCTTTGTGGCTGTAGCTATATGGATACTAAAAACATTCCTTTAATAAACAGGGAGATAAGCTGGTTATACTTTAACGACAGGGTTTTACAGGAAGCTGCCGACCCCACCGTGCCCCTTATTGAAAGAATAAAGTTCCTGGCCATATTTTCATCAAACCTTGATGAGTTTTACCGTGTAAGGGTAGCCACGCTAAGCCGCCTGGCCAACCTTAATGAAAAAGCTAAAGAGATATTAGGCTACAACCCCAAAAAAATCCTCAGCCAGATAAAAACCATCGTAGTTAGGCAGGAGAAGAAGTTTCATAACCTGTACGAGAATATTATAGTAAAACAGCTGGCCGAAGAAAAGATCTTTCTTTTGAACGATAAGCAGCTGAACGTAACCCGCGGCGAGTTTGTTAAAAGCTTTTTCAGGGAGCGGCTGCTATCTACACTGGTACCCATTATGCTGGATGATGACCTGCCGCTGCCCGAACTGCGCGACAGGGCCATCTACTTTTTTGTAAAGCTTACCAAGCATAAAAAATCGCGCTACGCGCTCATCGAATTCCCGGATAACCTGTCGAGGTTTTTGGTACTGCCCGAAACCAACAACCTGAAGTTTATTATCCTGCTGGATGATATCATCAGGTACAGCCTGGAGGATATCTTTTTCATTTTTGACCATGATTCGATAGAAGCGTACTCTTTGCAGCTAACCCGCGATGCCGAGCTTGACCTGGATAAAGAGGTAAGCGTAAAATTTGTGGATGCGCTTGCCAAAAGCCTGCAAAAAAGGCGCAAGGGTAAGCCGATGCGCCTGCTGTACGACAGCGAAATGCTGCCCGAAATGATTGGCTACCTTGTTAAAAAAATGAAGGTTGCACCGGGTAACTTAATACCGGGCAACCGTTACCATAACTTCAAGAATTTTATAGCTTTCCCCAACGTTGGCCGGCCCGACCTGGAGTATAAGAAAAACGTAGCGCTGCCTGTTGAAGGCCTGTCGTTTGGTAAAAGTTTGATGGGGATGATAGCCAAAAAAGATTACCTCATCAGTACGCCATACCAATCGTTTGACTATGTTATCCACTTTTTGCGCGAGGCCGCTATCGACCCAAAGGTTAAAGAGATCAACATAACCGTTTACAGGCTGGCCGAAAATTCAAAGATCATCCACGCGCTGATAAACGCCGCCAAAAATGGCAAAAAAGTAAACTGCCTGGTAGAACTGCGCGCCCGTTTTGATGAGCAGAACAATATTTACTGGAGCAACCGCCTGGAAGAAGAAGGCGTAAACGTGCTTTACGGGATAGACGGCTACAAGGTACACTCCAAAATTTGCATGGTCACGCGTATGGAAAAGGGCAAACCTGCCTATTATTCGTGCCTGTCTACCGGTAACTTTAACGAGAAAACTGCCGGCATATACGCCGACCATACCATCCTTACCGCCAACAAAAAAATATCGACAGACCTGGTAGCAATATTTAAAGCGCTTAACAAAAATATATTGCCAAAAGGATTAAAAACGCTGATCGTATCGCCTATAGATTCGCGACCGGCAATATATAAGCTGATAGATAACGAGATAAAATTTGCCAAAACAGGCAAAAAAGCCTACCTGATATTTAAAATGAACAGCCTTGCCGATGAGCAGATGATAAACAAGCTTTACCAGGCCAGTAATGCAGGGGTTAAGATCAGGCTCATCGTGCGCGGGATGTGCTGCCTGATAGCGGGGCAGAAGGGCTTTAGCGAAAATATTGAGGTTATAAGCATTGTAGATAAATACCTGGAACACGCACGTGTGCATATTTACGGTAATGGCGGCAAAGAGCTTATTTACCTTACCAGCGCCGATTTTATGACCCGTAATATTGATAACCGGGTAGAGGTTGGTTTCCCGGTGCTGGATGATGACCTGCGGCGCGAGATAAGGGATATCATAGAGACCCAGTTGGATGATAATACCAAGGCACGTGACATTACGGGCAACGCTGTTAACCGTTACCACAAAACCACATCAGAAGTGCTTACCCGTGCCCAGATAGATATTTACACCTACCTAAAAAACAAGAACACAAATTGAGATACGCCGCCATAGATGTTGGATCAAACGCAGTAAGGCTGCTGATAGCCGAGATCATCGAGAACAACGAATCGATATCCTTCAAAAAAATTACGCTGATACGTGTACCCGTTAGGCTTGGCGACGACGCCTTTTTGAACAAAAAGATCTCCGACAAAAAAGCCACCGACCTGATCAAATCCATGCAGGCCTTTCGTAACCTGATGGATGTATACAAGGTAACCGATTATATGGCCTGCGCCACATCGGCCATGCGCGAAGCTAAGAACGGGCAGGAAGTTGCCGACAGGATATTGGCCGAAGCAAATATTAACCTGCAGATCGTTCACGGCGAAAACGAAGCCAGGATAATTTACGCCAGCCACGCCGAGATCAATATCGACAAAAGTAAAAACTACCTGTATATTGATGTGGGCGGCGGCAGTACCGAACTATCCCTGTTCAGCGATGGCAATCTGCTGGCCTCGCAATCATTTAACCTGGGCACTATCAGGATCCTGGATAACCAGGATAAGGAAGAAACCTGGAACGAGATGAAGGATTTTATCCGCGAGCACACGCGGGTGTTGAAAAATATTTTCGGTATCGGCACGGGCGGCAACATCAACAAGCTGTATAAGCTGTCGCAGGAAAAAGACAACGTGCCCATGAGCTATGTTAAGCTGCGGGCGTTATACAACTACCTCAATTCTTTTTCGCTTAAGGACCGTATAAACGTACTGGGTTTAAACCACGACAGGGCCGACGTAATTATCCCTGCCTGCGAAATTTATTTAACCGTGCTTAAATGCGCAAATATCAAGAGTATTTATGTGCCAACAGTGGGTATGGTTGACGGAATTATCCAAACTTTGATAGAAAAGAACTATACCACAGCACATTAAATATATTTTAATAAATTGTTTAATAATTAAAAAACTGTTATTATATTTGTATTGCCCGCTCAAAGGGCATGTTTTTCATAGGTAGATGTAGGGTCGAGTACGAGTTATTCGACCCTTTTTTGTGCCCCTAACTTTTTATAGCTTACTTTGTTGCACCAAGGATGATGAAAAAGAAAATTGTTGTAGCCGTTACCGGGGCAAGCGGGGCCATTTATGCCAAATTATTACTTGATAAGTTGCAGCAGCTGCAAGGCCAGGTTGCCGAAGTCGCCGTGGTAATGAGCGACAACGCCAAACAGGTTTGGGAGTTTGAACTCGACGACACCGGCCACGGCAGCTACCCCTTTAAAACCTATGCTAAAAACGATTTTATGGCGCCGTTCGCATCTGGATCGGCCAGATTTGATACCATGGTGATTGTTCCCTGCTCCATGGGCACACTGGGCCGAATCGCATCCGGAGTATCCGACGACCTGATCACCCGCGCCGCCGATGTGATCCTGAAAGAGCGCCGCAAACTTATACTCGTTGCACGGGATACGCCGCTAAACCTTATCCACATCCGCAACATGCAAACCGTTACAGAAGCCGGCGGCATCATTTGCCCGGCCATACCATCGTATTACAGCAAACCCAAAACCATCGAAGAACTGGCCATGACCGTGGTAAACCGCGTGATAGACCTGATAGGGCTGGAGAATGAAAGCTACAGGTGGGAAGGGATTTAGTGAATTAGTGAGAATTTCTTTATTGTTGGATTGTTTTATTGCTTGCTTAAATAACATCTACCGTGTCATTTCGAACGAGGTACGAGGGGAAACCTTGTTAATGATGCAAAGTCTGCGACATATATAGTCTGTTGCTATTGTTGAACAAGATTTCGGCAATTATATACAAAGCTAACCATTAGACATACATTTTTATAGCGGTTGAAACCAAAGCATAAATTATAACCGCGATAAGTAAGCCCAAACCGTATAGCAATGTTCTTTTTACTATAGGTTTCCAACCGTGTGTTTTAGCGCGTTCTTTGTTGTTGTAATAAAATATCACTACACAAATTGTGACGAAAGTAATGAAAGGTACTGCAGGCTGCATGGGATAAGGTTTATGTGCCTTTAGCCCCTGCCTGGCGGTTAAAATAAAGAAGCGTGGGGCCTCATCGGATGCCAGGCACGACCAAGCGCCCATATACGAATGAGATTCCCCACGCTGTTGCGTACGGCAATACTCGACTCGCATATGTTCGGGATTTTAAATTGGTCGTTTTGGCACCCTGAACGAGATCGCTTACAAGAAATATTAACCAAATATAGAAATTTTCGCATGTCAGAGGCGCGCGGTGTTATTCATATTTCATACTTTTATTTTTATGAAATACGGTGAAAACTTTGAACAGTTCGCAGAGGCATTAGAAAGAATAGATTATAAAGAGTCCGGTGCTTTAAGCGAATTACAAAGATTTATAGAAAGCGTAATAGCTTTTATTGAACTCACAGGCAAAAAAGATGACTTATTCTTAAAAAGCGTGGATCACTATAAAAGACAGTTTGAAATAGACTTATCGCTTGTGAAGAATGCTCTTAATCGACAATCAAAAAAGGGAAAAGAAGAAGGTTTTCATGAAGCAAAGAAGCAAACTGACCTTGACTTAGGATATGCTGCCACTCGGTTTATGGGTTGGTAAATAAAAAGTTTGATACAAAATTTTATCTAACTCGCTATCATTTTCCATTTGTAATTTAATAACACGGGCGTGTCGTTCATCTTTGTATTCTTCGTACAGGCTAATCATACCCTCAACAAAATATAAAATCGCACCAAACCCACTTTTAAATTCAGCTTCATATACGCCATCCTGATCGGTTGATACAAAACCATGTTTAGCCAATATAGCAATGTCTGGTTTCTGATAAGTGTTATTAAATATTAAAGGCATAATCTTACTTACCTACGTTATTTTTCTTACTAAAAGCCTTTCTAAAGGCATCGTCAAGTAGTTTATCGCCCGACAATGAATCATAGTTAGCGTTCTGATCGGGTTTATTAGATAAATTATCATAAATGCCCTTTTCGTCAGTAGAGCCACTTTCGATCACACAAGGTTTGAGTGGATCTACTTCTTTCTTTTGATGCTTTACCTTCATGCCGCCTTCAATTCTTTATACTTTAAACGGCAGACCATCCTTTTAATTATTCCGTCAATCTGCTGTTGTGAGTCTAAAGTACGAGAATTGAACCTATAAACAAATTCATTAACATATTTATTTAGATGCTTCGGGGTTACTCTGATATAAGTACCATGTAGGCCGCGCTTTAAGTGGCTCCAGAAATTTTCAATACGGTTGGTAGTTATTTCGCCATCGGCATATATCCATTTACCGTGATCTATAACCCGGCGATTGTATATTTTATCAACGCCTCGGTATCCTATCCAGTCGTCTGTCATTAGCGTTGCGCCCGGTTTAATATTGTAGGTTATTACACGGGCCAGCTCTTTAAGCTGCCTTCGGCTTATCACCATTGCCCGAACCTGGCCGGTACCACGTTCATACATTCCAAATACAGTTGTTTTGTCCGGATAGGTACGGCCAGTAACTTCCTTATAGTTTACACGCCTACAATAGTGTCTGTTCTTATTTTTGCCGCCCACAAAAGTTTCATCGATCTCCACAACACCATCCAGATTTTGTTTGTCAGGCTCGTGGCATAAGGCGTTTCTGATGCGATGTAATAAGAACCAGGCTGTTTTTTGAGTTACACCAATATCCTTCCCGAGTTGAATACTGCTGATACCTTTTTTATGAGTAATAAGATACATGGCCAGTATCCACTTTATTGATGCCAGCTTACTACCTTCCATAAAGGACTTAGTTTTTGCTGTAAACAATCGGTTACACTCTTTACATTTATAGCGGATACCGTCGGTAAAGACGTAATACTGGTCATGTCCGCAATTTTCATGCGGGCAAGTAATTTCACCTGTGTCCCACCGAGTAGCCGCAAGATATTGATGACAGCTCTTTTCATCAGGAAACTTTTTAACTAAATCTAAAATAGTAGAAGTATTAGCCATAGATATAAATTATAAAGTCCCTAAACTATTGGTTTAGGGACTTTATTCCGAATCGGAATCTAAAAAGTTTTCAAGATATTTGGTTGGCTTTGTATATAATTGCCCAAGATTTCTCACTTCGTTCGAAATGACATTTTTATATTTTTGTAATTTAACCATCATGAAAAAAGCATTACTACTCACCCTGTTCATCTCGGCGATAACTTTCTCCGCATACGCGCAGCAAACCAAAGCAGATATAAAAGACCTTACGTTTATGGCCGGGCACTGGACACTTCAGCACAAATGGGGCGATATGGAAGAGATCTGGAGCAAGCCTATGGGCGATAACATCGTAAGCACTTTTAGGTGCGTTAAAAATGGCAAAGTCGTGTTTTATGAGTTTATGGCGATAGAGCAGTCGGACAGCATTCCGGTATTGATACTTCGCCATTTTAACAAGGGCAGCATAGGGTGGGAGGATAAGGATAAGCCTTACCTGATGCCAGCTACAAGCATAAGGCAGAACGAAGTTGTATTTCAATCACTCGATAAGAACGTCATTATCACCTACAAACGCACCAGCGAACAAAATATGGATTGTATTCTGGATGAAAAAGACAAAGATGGCAAATGGACCAAAGAAGTGTTTGCTTATACGTTGAGTAAATAATTCATATATCCCGAACGCACTGAAGGATAACAAATAGGTTAATTACGCCTGCCATATGTTTTTACATTCTCATTAACAACCAATCTCTAACCGTTAATCAACTAATCTCTAAAAATCTTATCTTTGCGCCTTGCAAATGAATAAGAAAGTCGCTTTTTATACACTTGGCTGCAAGCTTAATTACTCGGAGACCTCATCCATTGGTCGCCTGTTTACTAACGCGGGTTTTGATACGGTTGATTTTACCGATACGCCCGACGTGTATGTGGTTAACACCTGCTCGGTAACCGAAAATGCCGACAAAAAGTGCAAAAAGATCGTAAAAGAAGCGCTGAAGATAAACCCGAACGCTTTTGTTACCATTGTGGGCTGTTACGCGCAGCTTAAACCGGCAGAGATAGCCGAGATCCCCGGCGTAGATATGGTTTTAGGCACCGCCGAGAAATTTCAGCTGGTGGATCATATTACCGACCTTACCAAAAAACCCAAAGCTTTAGTTTTAAACCAGCCCATTAGCTACGCTAACGAGTTTGTGCCCTCATATTCCTTTGGCGACCGTACCCGTACCTTCCTGAAGGTGCAGGATGGCTGCGATTACTCCTGTACGTTTTGCACCATCCCGCTTGCCCGTGGCAGCAGCAGGAGCGGCACCATCGAAAATGTTGTTGCGCAGGCAAATGATATCGCCGCATCCGGCGTAAAAGAAATTGTACTGACAGGGGTAAACCTTGGCGATTTTGGCATCCGCGATGGTAAACGCGAAGACCGTTTCCTCGACCTGATACAAGCGCTTGACGAGGTTGAAGGCATCGAACGAATCAGAATATCATCAATAGAACCAAACTTACTTAACGACCAGGTAATAGCCTTTGTGGCTGCCTCAAAAAGGTTTGTCCCGCATTTTCATATCCCGCTGCAATCCGGTTCAGATAAGATACTGGGATTAATGCGCCGCAGGTATAAAAGAGAACTGTATGCCAATCGAGTAGCGAAAATAAAACAGCTGATGCCCAATTGCTGCATTGGTGTGGACGTTATTGTTGGCTTCCCCGGCGAAACCCGCGAGGATTTTGTGGATACCTACAATTTTCTGAATAACCTGGATGTTTCTTACCTGCATGTATTTACCTATTCGGAACGTGAGAATACCCCGGCAGCCGAAATGAGCGGCGTGGTGCCCGGCTCAACCCGTGCCGACAGGAGCAAGATGCTTCACATATTATCTGACAAGAAACGCCGTGCCTTTTACCAAACACAGATAGGCAAAACCGGTGAGGTATTATTTGAGGGTGACGTTAAAGACGGTTACATGCACGGTTTTACCCGTAACTACGTTAAGGTAAAAGCCAAATTTGATCCTATACTGGTTAACGAAATAAAGACCGTTCATTTAACAGTAATTTCGCCGGATGGTGATGTTGAAATAACAGAAAGCGAAGAAATATTAGTGCATTAACCACTATATTCGCAGCAAACACTACGGTTAAGTCAAAAGTCTTTAGTCGTAAGTCTTAAGAGGGATTTTGCACTTTATTGTACCAGGAACTTCAGACTTTCGACTTCAGGCTAAACGTCATTTTATAATTAGTATACGCTTATATGTTTCCAACCCTTTCCTCGCTGATAGAATACCTAACCGGTGCCAATATCCCGTTACCTATACAAACATTTGGTTTTTTTGTAGCTATTGCTTTTATGGCGGCTTATTGGGCCTTTACCCAGGAATTTAAGCGCCGCGAAAAATTAGGGTATATCCACCCATTCGAAAAAACGGTTACCGTTGGCGCGCCTATTAGCACAGGCGAACTGGCAGGTAACGCCATTTTTGGATTTGTGCTGGGCTTTAAGTTAATAAATGCTTTTTTACACTACAGCGAATTGATAGATAACCCGCAGGAATTTCTTTTATCCCTAAAAGGTAGCTGGGTGGGTGGTATTGTAGTAGCGTTCCTGATGGCGTATTGGGCCTACTACGAGAACAAGAAACAGGTATTACCGAAACCCGAGCAGCGCCGTGTAACCGTGCATACGCACGAACTGATGGGCAGTATACTTTTATGGGCGGCAATATGTGGCTTTGCCGGCGCCAAGCTATTTAACGCGCTCGAAAACTGGGGGGAGTTCATGAAAGACCCGGTTGGCATGCTTATAGGTTTTAGCGGCTTAACATTTTATGGCGGGTTAATTTGCGGTGGCGCGGCCGTAATTTATATAGCCGGTAAGCACAATATTAAGCCCTTAACTATGCTGGATATTGGCGGCCCCGGTATGATGCTGGCTTACGGCGTTGGCCGTGTAGGCTGCCAGATGAGCGGCGACGGCGACTGGGGTATACCTAACCTTAACCCTAAACCCGGCTTTTTAAGTTGGGCGCCCAACTGGATGTGGAGCTTTAAGTTTCCGCATAACGTGGATGGTAACCCGTATGACGACAAAATGCAGCATATACCAAACTGCGTTGGCAAGTTTTGTTATGAATTGAAACTCCCGGTTTATCCAACATCGTTTTACGAATCGGTGATATGCGTATTGTTGTTCCTGGTGCTTTGGCAGCTGCGCCACAAGTTTAAGGCCCCCGGCATATTGTTTGGTATTTACATGATCATGGCCGGTGTGGAGCGTTTTTGTATCGAGCTGATCCGCGTGAATACCAAATATGTGGTTGCAGGCATCTCGTTCACCCAGGCCGAAATGATCTCGGTTATTATGGTGCTTGGCGGTGCCGGGCTAATATTTTACAGCGCCAACCGATATAAGAAGACCGGGTTAACGAATTAATATTAAGTCGAAAGCCTTTAGTTGTAAGTCTGAGTCGGATATGCTGTCATTACTTATAACTTGAGACTTCCGATTCCAGACTAATCTCCTTTATTATTAACTCAACAACAAAGTCATGCAGCTAAATCAAATAATAGGGCAGGTAATTGATGTTGCTAAACAAGCCGGGCAGTTTATCCGCCACGAGCGTATAACCTTTGCTGCCGATAAAATAGAGTATAAGGGCTTGAATGACCTGGTATCGTATGTTGACAAAACCGCCGAACAAAAGATAGTTGCCGGGCTGGAACTGATTTTGCCTGAGGCCGGCTTTATTACCGAAGAAAAGACAAGCACTAAAATAGGGGAGCGCTACAACTGGATCATCGACCCGCTGGATGGTACCACTAATTTTATCCATGGCTTACCTGCTTACTCCGTGAGTATCGCCCTGCAGGATAAAGGTGAGTTGGTTTTAGGTGTAGTTTACGAAATAAACCGGGACGAATGCTTTTACGCCCATAAAGATGCGCCTGCATACCTGAATGGCTCGGAAATAAAGGTGAGCAACGCACCAAAGCTGGCCGATAGCCTGGTAGCAACGGGTTTCCCATATTACGATTTCAGCTACCAGGAAGCTTATATCAAGCTATTTACCCAACTGATGCGCAATTGCCACGGCCTGCGCCGTATTGGCTCGGCCGCGGTTGACCTGGCTTATACTGCCGCCGGGCGTTTCGAAGCTTTTTACGAATACAACCTTAACCCATGGGATATAGCTGCCGGCATAGTTATAGTACAGCAGGCCGGTGGCGAAGTGGTGAACTTTAAAGGCGGCCCCGAAGTGCTGAGATCCCGCGAACTGCTGGCGACAAACGGCAAAATAACAGGGGAGATGCTGGAGTACATCGGGAAGTATTTTACGGCTAATGTCAATAAATAGGTAGGATAGCGTGCGCCTCACCACGTGTTTTTGCAAGCCAACGTTCTGTTGGTAATTGTAGTTTGAGTTAAAAAAACAAATCAATACGCAAATTGCTTTGTTAATGCAGTAAATAAAACTAAAACACCTATGAAACTACACGAAGATAATACACTTGGCGCCCTGGGCAGCGCTATTGGTAAAGGGCTGCTGGCGGGAATAGCCGCCACGGCTGCCATGACGCTATCGCAAATGATAGAGATGAAAATAACCAAACGCGAAGCCAGTGATGCGCCTGTGAAAGTTGCAGAAGATACCGCGGGCGTTAAACCGGCCACCAAGCAAGACAAGCAGCAACTCTCGCAGGAACTGCACTGGAGCTATGGCACAGCCTGGGGTGTTGCCCGCGGTTTAATTGGCCTTACGGGCTTAAAAGGCTTGCCCGCAACCCTGGTGCATTTTGGCGCGGTTTGGGGCACAGCCTTAATTATGCTGCCAAAACACGATGCCGCAAAACCGATAACCGAACAAAAGCCGCAGGAAATAGCTATTGATGTATTGCACCACGGCATTTATGCCATTACCGCCGGGCTTGTGTATGATGCCCTTGATGCAGGCAGCAGGCGCGAACGGAAGGTTAAGAAAATATTAGCATCGTTAAAAGGGCTTAAACGCAACTTTAAATAACCGGGATGTTTAAACAAAAGGGCCGCGCAGTTCAACTGCGCGGCCCTTTTTAATATAATTGGGTATGCTAAACCGATGCCTCGGCTTCAGCCACTTCCAGTTTGCGTTTTTCTACACCTGATAGTTCCTTTTTACCAAAGAAATAGTTTTTCATGTTTACACGGATAATGTACATACACGGAACCAGTATAAGGGTAATAACGGTTGCAAAACCAAGGCCGAAGATCATCGTCCACGCTAAAGGCCCCCAAAAGGCTACGTTATCGCCACCAAAGTGAATATGCGGTTCAAAATGGGTAAATAAGCCTACAAAATCGATATTGAAACCAACGGCAAGCGGTATTAGGCCTAATATAGCTGCTGTAGCGGTTAATAATACCGGGGTCATACGGGTATGGCCGGCTTCTACAACTGCATCGTGCAGGTTTACTCCCTGCTCTATCAGCATATCTGTAAACTCTACCAGCAATATACCGTTACGCACAACCACACCCGCAAGGGCAATGATACCTACACCGGTCATTACAATGGCCATGGTCATACCAAAAATACTTACCCCCAGGAATACCCCGATGATACTGAGGAAAATCTCGCTGATGATGATCAATGTTTTCCCTATCGAGTTAAACTGGATCATCAGGATGATCAATATTAAACCAAATGATGTAGCCATTGCACCACCAAGGAAGGTTACAGCCTCCATTTGGTCTTCCTGTCCGCCACCTTGCCTTATCGAAATATTATCATCTTTTTTAAAGTTACCTATAGCCCTTAAAATATTGGCGTTTACATCGTTAGGGTTATAGGGCTTAATAACGCTTGAGCCTAATGTTAATACCCTGCGCTGTTGTTTACGCTTAATATTGCTAAAGGTATTGGTGTACCGGATATCAGTAAAGGCAGATATAGGCACCTGGCGTATGGCACCGCCGGTTGCCAGGTCGCGGTAGGTTATTTTTAAGTTGCGCAATTCATCAATATTACTGCGCTGCTCTTCCATAGCCCTAACCTTTATCTGGTAATCATCCTCTTTGGTGTTCCTGAAATCTGCGGCTTTTGCACCAAATATGGCAGCCCCTAAATTATCATTAATGGTTTTTGTGCTGATGCCTTCGCGGTTTGCACGTTCGCGGTCAATATCAAATACGATATCAGGTTTATCGTTCTGAACATCAGCAACAAGATTTTCGATACCCGCGATGTTCTGTTTATCCAGGTAGGTTTTTAAACGGCTGCCCGTTTTTACCAGCGAATCCAGGTTATCGCCAATTATCTCGATACTGATATCCTTTTGTACCGGCGGGCCGCTGGCTTCTTGCGCCACAGCTATTTTAACACCGGGGAAGCCTTGTACGGCTTTACGTATATTGGCCAAAATAACCTTAGTATCCTTGCCGTTACGTTTACCAAATTCTTCAAACGCAACTGTTACTTTACTCTTGTTCTGGTAATCGCCCTGGTCTTCGTCCTGTGGGTCGGTTACACCTTTGGTAACGTTTGATATAATCGATGAAACGATATCTTTATCGGGTTCCACAACCTTTGCTACACGCTGCTCGATCTTCTTTGTTATTTCGTTGGTGGTAGCTTGGTCGGTACCTATTGGCATGGTAACATATACATAAGCAAAGTTAGGGTCGCCCGAAGGGAAAAACTCCGGCGTTTTGCCTATGGTTACTAAAAGCACGATAGATAAGATGAACAGCCCAAACGTTCCAAACAACATGGTAAGCGGCCTTTGAACAGCTTTTTCGAGCCATCTGGCGTACCAGTTCTGGAATTTTGGCCACGCGTTGTTCTGGAACCTGTCTATCACCTTTAGCAGGAAGAAATGATTAATAAGGTATAACACCATTATCAAAACCACCAGGTTGCCAATGCCGATATTTATCCAATAGCCAATAGCAGCAGCTACAGCCATATAGATCATGGCACGCCTTGTTTTTTTATCAAATTTTTGATTATCGTGCTCGCCAGGGTGGTGCGGCTCCATAAAGTCGACCGCGAAAACCGGGTTCATGATGTAAGCCACAACTAACGATGCCAGTAAGGTAATGATAAGCGTTATAGGTAAAAAGAACATGAACTCGCCTATAATACTATTCCAGAACGCCAACGGCACAAAGGGGGCCAGTGTTGTCATGGTGCCAGAAAATACCGGCAGGAACACTTCGCCCGCGGCCATTTTAGCGGCTTCTTTAATTGGTACTTTACCATTTGCAAAAATACGGTGCGTATTTTCTATAACCACAATAGCATCATCTACCACAATACCCAGGGCAAGCAGGAACGAGAACAGTACGATCATGTTTAAGGTAAACCCTATCCATGGCATCACCATAAATGCGATAAAGCACGATAGCGGTACCGATAATGCCACAAATATGGCATTGGTTGTACCCATAAAAAACATCAGGATAACGGTTACCAGTATAAACCCGATAACTATGGTGTTTATTAAATCGTTAAGTGTTGTACGGGTCTTGTCGCTTTGGTCGCCGGTTACGGTAATATTTAAACCTTTCGGGAAAACCGATTTCTGTTTAACCTTTATCAGTTCGTTTATTTTATCCGATGCCTCTATCAGGTTTTCGCCTGCCCTTTTACTTACGTTTAAGGTAATTACGTTTTTAAACTTGCTGTTTTCGGGTGTTTTTAACCGCGCGTAACTTTCCTGCTCTAAAAACGAATCTTTAATTTCGGCAATATCGCGCAGGTAAACCGCCTGGCCTTTGGGGTTCCTGATAGCCATAGCTGCAACCTCATCGGCATTCTTAAAATCCTGCTTAATATCAATACTACGGCGTACACCATCGGTTTTAATGGTACCTGCCGATGATAGAATGTTTTCCTGGCCAACAGCCTGGATAATATCGGCAAAGCCTATCTGCGCTGCTGCCATTTTATTCATATCAACGTTTATCTGTATCTCGGGCGTTAAAGCGCCAACCTCATCAACCTTTGATATTTCTTTGTAACTCTCTATCTCGTCTTTTAAAAGATCGGCATATTCTTTTAAACGCTTCAGGTCGTAATCGCCCGAAATGTTGATGTAAAGAATAGGCAAATCGGCAATGTTAACGTCTGATACAACCGGCTCCTTAAAGTTATTGTCGTTTTGTGGCAAATCCTGTTTGGCTTTATCAACCGCGTCCTGCACATCTATTTTGGCATCCTTTATCTTCACATTCGCCTGAAATTCAGCGGTGATTATGGATACGTTTTGCACCGAGTTTGATGTTACCTTTTTTAAACCTTTAAGAGATTTTAATTTTTTCTCTATCTGGCGGGTAACCAAATTCTCTACGTTTTGCGGCGACTGGCCCAAAAAAGTAGTGGAAACAAATATTTTTGGTATCTCAATGTCCGGGAAATTCTCCTTGGGCAAATTGTTATAGCTTACCAGGCCTAATACGGTGATCATGAATATGAGCACGTAAATGGCAGTTTTATTATCAATGGCCCAGCTTGAAGGGCCAAATTCTTTCTTAAGATCTTTCATATATATAGATCAAGGTTGTTAATAATTAATTAGCAGACTATAACACTATTACCTTATCGCCATCCTCAATATCGGCAGCGCCTTCGGTAACTAACTGTTCGCCGGCTTTTACGCCCGATAATATTTCGGTGCGGCCACCATAGGTTATGCCAACTTTAACAGGTTTACGTTTTGCAATACCATTTTGGTTTATAAATACGTAATCGCCTTCTTCTGATTTTTGGATGGCTTTAACAGGTATTACCAATGCATTAGCCTTTGAGTAATCGGCAATTTTGATGATAGCTGTCATATTAGGGCGAAGCGATTTGCGTGCAGGTAATTTGATCTCGATAGCGAAACTGCGCGAGGTAGGGTCTATGGCCTTAGCCGCAAAAGTTATATTGGTGGTTAACGAGTCTTTAGCATCGGGTACTAAAATTTGCACCTCGTTACCCGTACCAACGCTGCCCGCGTAACTTTCAGGTACATCTGCCTTTACTTTTAAAACATCGGCATTTACAATACGTATGCCTGTTGTACCTGGCTGTGCAACCTGGCCCAATTTTAGGTCCATTTGGTCGATAGTACCGCTTATGGGCGATACGATACGGAACATAGCGGCTTGTTCGCGTAATGCTGCTAAAGCTTTTTTACTCGCGTCAAGGGTTGCTTTTTTCTCAAGGTATTGCACTTCGGTACCAATTTTTTGGTCCCAAAGGTTTTTCTGGCGGTTGTACAGGGTTTGGTTAAGAGCAACCGTTGCTTCGTTTTGTGCAATTGTTTGCCTTTGCGCACTGTTATCTAATTGTACAAGCACCTGGCCTTTTGATACGTGCTGGCCAGGTTTTACGTATATGGCCGTAATAGTACCTATCGATTGCGGGTAAGCCGTTACGTTATCCTGTGCATCAATTTTACCCTGTATCTGCACATAATTGGTAAACGAGCCGGATTTAACCTCGGCAACGCCAACTTCAATTGCTTTAGCAGAATCGGCAGAACCTACTTCGCTTTGCAGTTTGGTGATCTTGGCGTTTAGCTCCTGCTGCTGTTTCTGCAGATCGGCAAGTTCGGCTTTTTTGTCTTTTGGTTTGTTAGAGCATGCTGCCAGTAACAGTAATGCAGGTATGTATATTAATTTTTTCATTTTTATATGAGTGTATGTGAGTTTAGTTTGATTATTGGATCTTTCCGAAAGCCCTGTCAAGATCAACCCTGCTTACAAGGGCATCGTACAGGCTTTGTATGTATAAATTGTCGGCAGCTTCGAGGGCGGTTTGTGCCTGTGTAACTTCAATACTCGAACCTACACCTTGCTGATATTTGATCTTGGATACCCTTAATACTTCGCGGGCCAGCTCCTGGTTACGTTTTTGGTTGTTTAATGATTGCAGGCTGTTCTGATAAATTATTTTTGACTGCTCGGCTTGCAGGTTTAAACCATTACGCATTCCCATTAAGTTATTTTTACCTTTTTGCAGGGCAATTTCTGACTGCCTGACCCGGTTGGTACGCTGGCCGCCGCTAAAAATAGGAACGTTTAAAGTAAGCCCGATATAGCTTGAGGGGAAACTGGCGCTATATAGGTCTTTAAAACTATTATTTTGATATGAAAAGGTATAGGCCGCATTTGCTTTTAAAGTTGGTAAAAACTGTGCTTTTATACGCTTCAAATCAAATTCGCTCAACTTCAAATTAGTTTCAAAAAACTTGTATTCTATGCGGTTTTTATATGATGCGGTATCGGCAACGGTTTCTATAATATTCTCATCAATCTTAATATTATCTAAACCGTCCTTAAGCGTTAAATTATCTTCAATTGGCATCCCTATCTGAAACTTCAGTAATTGATAATTAAGGGCCAGTAAACGCAGTGTATTCTCGCGGCTGGTAACCAAATTGTTGTATTGAACAGCTATCCGGTCTACATCAATTTTTTCGACAATACCTTGTTTGTTTTGCGCTGTTGTTTGATCTACCTGCTGCTTTAACTGGGCTATATTAGCATCCAATAATTTAATTTGCTCGTTACTAACCACTACCTGGTAGTAAGCTTTGGTAACCCTGGCAGTAACATCAATTTTAGTGCTGGTATAGGCACGGCTGTAAAGTTCTTTATAAGTTTTACGCCCCTGCAAACCAATTATATAACTTGGATCAAACAGTAGTTGGCTGGCGTTAACACCCAGGTTAGATTGATACTTAACCCCAAACTTTACAGGGATGAATGTTCCGGCGGGGGCGCCAAAAAACTCACCCGGTAATAAGGTGGTAGGTATTTTTAAATAATCCTGAAAGGAGGCGGTACCATCTATCTGCGGGAACCCCTGGCCAATGATCTCCTTAACACGGTAATCGGCGCTTTTAACATCCAGCCCGGCATTCACAACCGAATCTTTGTGTGTAATAGCGTAATCTACAGCTTCCTGTACAGTGAAGCTATAGGTTTGCGGTGCAGGCTGCGTTTGTGAATAGCCTTGAAGGGCGGCAGCCAGTAATAGTAGTAGGGTGAGTATTCGTTTCATTTATTGCGTATTATATGATAGGTGTTGATGTTTTTTGTGTTACCGGTTACAAAGCAATTTGTTTGATTGACAACCGTATGTCAGCAGTACCTGTGTATTATTAATTAATTTATTTGTTCGGCATGTACATTTTTGTATTGATCTAATAGTTCGTGCCCTTTAATGGTACAAATACCATAGTTAAAATGCTCCAACAACTGGTACTGTACCCGCCATGTACTAAACTGCGATACCGGGAATATAGAAGCATTAAAGCCCATTTCTACCTGGTTAACGCGCATTTTAGCTAATATCCTTACGTCGATATCGGGCCGTATAAACCCCTGTTGTATCCCTTTGCTCAATAATTCCTCCAAAGTTTTTACCAGTACATCGGCCTTAAACTTTTGAAACTCGGCCCATGCCTCGGGGTGGTACTTTTGCAGGTCGTGTATCACAATGGGGTTGATGCGCGAAAAAATATCCTCCGAGCATTTCATCATGTTTATCATTTCCTCGATTACGTTGGCCGAGCTTTGGATGATACTGTTGATCTGACACTCGTCATCAACAAGTTTTTTCTTCACCAGCGCCATTACCAGATCGTTTTTATCATTAAAAAAATGATAGATCGTTTTTTTTGACATACCCAAATGTTTGGCTATATCATCCATGGTTACACTTTTTATACCTGCCTGTAAAAACAAGTCTTCGCCACCCTGAATTATTCTATCTATTTGACCGTTTGACATTATGGGTCAAAACTAAGGAAACATTTTTAGATTTCAAAGTTTCCATTTCAAATTACTTTACATTGACATTTATAGTTTATGTTATCTTTGCGAAAATTTGATCTACATGGAATTAACTTCCCTTTCTGCTATCTCCCCAATCGACGGTCGTTACCGTAACACCACAGCAGCCTTAGCTGCTTATTTTTCTGAATACGCCCTGATCAGGTACAGGGTATTCATCGAGGTGGAATATTTTATAGCCCTTTGCGGGCATCCTTTAAAGCAACTGCAAGGTTTTGATAAAAATATAACAGAAAAGTTACGCGATATTTTTAAAAACTTCAGCGAACAGGATGCTGCCGAGATAAAGGAAATTGAAAAAACAACCAACCACGACGTTAAAGCGGTTGAATATTTTTTGAAGAAAAAGTTTGACGGTTTGGGCCTGCAGCAGCATAAAGAGTTCATTCACTTTGGGTTAACTTCGCAGGATATCAATAACACAGCCATACCTTATTCATTTAAGCTTGCTATTGATGAGGTTTACCTGCCGGAGTTTACCAACCTGGTCGATCTGCTTAAAGTTTTTGCAAAGGAATGGGATGCTGTACCTATGCTGGCACATACCCATGGCCAACCGGCATCGCCTACACGCCTGGGTAAAGAGATAAACGTATTTGTAGAGCGCCTGGAAAACCAGTTAACCTTGTTAAAAGCTGTGCCATATTCTGCTAAATTCGGTGGCGCTACGGGCAACTTTAACGCCCATCATGTGGCCTACCCCGAAATTGACTGGAAAGCCTTTGGGAACCATTTTATAAACGACATTTTGGGTTTGCACCGCTCGCAGTTTACTACGCAGATAGAGCATTACGATAATTTCGCGGCACAATGCGATGCTTTAAAGCGGATAAATAACATCCTTATCGACCTTGACCGCGATATGTGGACTTACATATCCATGAACTTTTTTAAGCAAAAGATAAAGGCCGGCGAGATAGGTTCATCGGCTATGCCGCATAAGGTTAACCCGATAGATTTTGAGAACAGCGAGGGTAACCTGGGTATAGCCAACGCGCTATTTGAACACCTGGCTGCCAAACTGCCCATATCACGTCTTCAGCGTGATTTAACCGACTCTACCGTATTGCGTAATATTGGCGTGCCGGTAGCGCATACGCTCATCGCCATAAAATCTACCGTAAAGGGGTTGAACAAGTTATTGCTGAACGAGGCCGCCATAAACGCCAGCCTGGAAGCCAACTGGCCCGTGGTTGCCGAGGCGATACAAACCATCCTTCGCCGCGAGGCATATCCGAACCCGTATGAAGCATTAAAGGAGCTTACACGCACCAATACACAGGTTAATGCCCAAACAATCGCCGGGTTTGTGGATGGCTTACAGGTAAGCGATGCTGTTAAGAATGAGATAAAGGCGATAACGCCGCAGAACTATACGGGAGTTTAAGCCCCCTAACCCCCTGAAGAGGGAATAGAATCTGTCAGTATCAAGTAAAACTAAATGCAATAGGCCCTAACAACCAAAAACCTGAGTACATTTGTTATCATATAAATTTTGACATCCAATGAATATCAGCGTATATACCGAAGCAACACCTAACCCGGCAACTACCAAGTTTATTGTAAACAAGCTGCTTATAAACGGCAGCGTGGATTATGCCACCAGGGAAAGTGCCGAAAATTCGCCTTTTGCGAAGGAATTGTACAAATTCTCGTTTGTTAACGGGGTGTTTTTCGCGAGTAACTTTGTTACGGTTACCAAAACCGAAGGCAGCGAATGGGAAGACATTTTGCCGATACTGAAAGAATTTGTGAAAGGCGCTGTGGAAAGCGAACTGAAGGTGCAAACCGTTGAGCAGGAAACCGATGTTGCCTTTGAAGGCACCGAAACCGAGATAAAGATCCAGCAGATATTGAACGACTACGTACGCCCGGCTGTTGAGCAGGATGGCGGCGCTATTACTTACCGCTCGTTTGATGCGGGTGTGGTTACTGTAGAGCTTCGCGGTTCGTGCAGTGGTTGCCCGTCATCAACGGTTACCCTTAAATCGGGTATCGAGAACCTGCTAAAACGCATGGTTCCGGAAGTTACCGAGGTAGTTTCGGAAGCATTATAACAGGATTTTACCGATAGATATTAAACCGGCCGGAGCGATCCAGGCCGGTTTTTTTATGCCGTGAACAGGGGTGTCCCACTAAATATTATACACCGCGGGACACTTGCATAAATTATTGGCAATCAATTATTTATAATTTACAAAAAATGCATTTTACCTCAACTAATACTTCATAATTTTAATGTTAAATGCCTGTAAATAAATATTTTATGATTTTTTCGCGGGGTGTCCCACTTGTTTCTGAATGGGACGGAATGGGACACCCTCTGATTTCGGATTTACGATGTACGATTTCGGATTTGCTTTGTTGGTGGGTGTGCCGTTTAAGATTGACGATTAGGGATTTACCGGGCTAATCAAATCCTGATCCGTCCTGGAATAGGTTTACTTTTGGTTGTTAATACCGGATATGGTTTACACTTTAGGCATGGCCGGATTTTAGGAATGGTTATTGTACTTACAGCACAGTAAATCATACGCGTTATGGAACTTAAATTAACACACGCCTTCAGGCAGGCAGCAGGGCTCGGTATTATTGCCGGGATGCGCACGTTTTCGGCGCCCGCGGTTATCAGCCATGTTTACAGCAGGCATCCGGAAAGGAGCTTAAAAAAATCTCCCTTTCAGTTTATCCAAACCATTGGCACCTCAAAAGTATTTAAAGTATTAGCCGCCGGCGAACTAGTTGGCGATAAGCTGCCTTTCGCGCCAAAGCGCACCAATGCGGGCGGGTTAATAGGCCGCTTTGCAGCAGGTGCATTATGTGGTGCAACCGTTTATAAAGCCGATAACAAGAAACCAATTATAGGCGGATTAATAGGAGGGACGGCTGCTATCGCTTCGGCGTTTGGCTGTATGTTTTTGCGGATTGGCCTTGGCAAAAAAACAGGGATACCCGACCCGGTAATTGGCGCTATAGAAGACGTAATTGTTATAAGCGCGGCCACAGCATTGGCTAAAGACCTGTAGTTTTTACATTTTAAAATCATCTTTTAGGCTGACTATAAATTATTGACTGGAAATTTGATAGTTTTGTTAAAAAAGTCAGGACTAACAATCCGTTACTTATAATAATGAACGCAACGAACGATCAGCAGGATATTAAACGCGAGAAAATTTTAGAGGCATCGCACCAACGCTTTCTTCATTACGGTTACTCAAAAACCACCATGAACGAAATAGCAGGCGACCTATCTATGTCGAAAGCCCTGCTATATTATTACTTTCCTGATAAAAGCGAACTGTATATGGCCGTAATGCGTAAGCTGGCCAGCGATTACCTTAAACAACTGGAAGATAAGTTTGGCCACTTTACCAACCTGCGCGAAGCGTTCCTGTTCCAGGTGAATACCCACCACGATTTTATTGTAAATAATTACAACTTTTTTGATTTTTTCAGGCTGAACGAGCAAAACCTGCCCGATACCATATGGGAAACCGTAGGCCACATTCGCAATGCCGAGATCAAGTTGTTAGCCAATGCCATCCAGTCGGAAGTTGATAAAGGCAGTATACAGGCCGTTACCAACCCGGTAGAAATTGTAGAGGTGTTTTTAGATGCACTTCATGGCATAAAGGTAGGTGGCTCGGTTCCTCATAAAAAACTCAATTTTCCGCATAAAGAGCACCTCGACGAGATCCATAACAAGCGCCTGCTGCTTATTGATATATTTGTTAAAGGGCTTAAATAACAGTTAAATTTCCTGCAAACTTGTATTAATAACAATGTTGCCTACCAGTATTTTGTGAATAGGGCAGGCATCGGCAATGGTTATTAACCGTTTGCGCTGTTCGGCAGTTACCTCGCCTTTAAACGCAAGCTTACTTTCAATTAATATGCCGTTCTGGTTTTTAAACAGTTGCAGGTTTACGCTTATTTCGTCAACTATCCACATCTTGCGGTTGATGTACATGCGCAGGGTAATGGCTGTACAGCTTGCCAAACTTGCCAGCAACAGGTTATAGGGCGACATGCCGGTATCGGTGCCGCCAATATCGGCAGGTTCGTCGGCTATCAGGGTGTGGTTATCGCTGGTTACAATGGTTTGGTATTGGGTATGCGCAATACGCGCGGACGCGCTAACAACAAATTCGTTTTCGGTTTCCATAAACAGTTAATAAGGATAGGATCAGTTATCCTGGTCTAAGTTGATCAGCGTCCAGTTTGATGTTTTTGCACCGGCACCACCATTGTATTTTAAAGTAATGGTAAATTGAGTTGTTGAAGTTTCGCCAACATCATCTTTAGCGGTATAAAACGATTTGATCACATATACCGAATCTGATTTTTTGGCGAATTTATACTCCGAATCTGAAAACTTGATGTTTTTTGAAAGCGTGGTTGGTATAATAAACTGTTTGGCAACGGTGTATGCCGCGTCGCTATCGGGCAGCCCGGTAAACATATTTACCGAACCCGATAAAGCGAATTTCCCCAGCAGTATGGCAAATATCAAACCTAAAATTACCAGCAGCCAGCCGGCCGTAGATGCGGATTTTTTTTTAACTACTTTCTCCTTTAAGTAATCTTTAGCCATATAAATATATCAGAATTTGTAAAAGTAGGTAAATTAATAAAAATCATAACAACGGCTCGCGCCAAAAAATTTATGCTCGCCGCCAGATCGCGACGGCAGGGTGGTTTCGTAACCAATGCTGCCTTCGGTAGTGCCGCTGGTGTTGCTGTAATTTAAACCACCGGCGGGTACATCGTGGCTTACGCCGAGCCGTATTTTTTCACCGCCTTCTTTGTTTATAAACAGGTCGAAAATTAGCGACACTACTAAGGCGCCCGGCCCGCCGGACCCGCTGCTGCGGTACCATACGCCTGCATTAATACTGCGCCTTTTATATTGCATGCCCGCGCTTACAGATTGCGCCTGCGCCTGTTTATAAAACACTACCGATGGGATGATGTACGATCTGTCCTCATCATCTATATTATCATCGCGGGTAAGGTTGTACCTGAAACTGGCGTGTACTGTTGCCCTTATGGGTAATATGGCCGGCGCGCCGGTAAACGACTCGTTGGGGCGGTTTAAATGTTGCGCGGCGCCGCCAATATTAAAGTTTTTAAGCGTAAGGTTAATACCCGCGCCCGAATCAAAAAAGAACTTGTTGTTAAAGTCGGGCTTATCTGCACCGGTTACCGAACCGGGGATATAACCTAAACGCGGATCTAACTGATCGCCGAAGGTGAGTTTACTATAATCAACCGAGCGGTTAGTTACCCCGGCCTGCAGGCCAAACGATAGCACGTAATCTTCGGACCCAACGCTGTACGAATATATACCCGCTATGTTGTTTTTATTTAAATATCCAACACCCTCGGCGCTGCGGGTAAATATCATACCAATGCCGCCGCCAAACTGCGGTACATTATAATCGATAGACGCGGTAATGTATGATAGGCCGCCGGGTATGGAGGTGTACTGGTTACGGTAGATCAGGTTCATCCGCAGGTCGCCTTTAAATTGCCCGTTCAATGCGGGGTTTAGGTAAACCGGCGAATTAAAAAATTGCGAGTACATATGGTCCTGTGCCGAGGCGCTTGATAAGCCGAGCGCAGCAAGTAGTAATATGTAATATTTTGCCAATCCCCTCATCTGCCTATCTTATCAAATGTATATACCCGCTGCGTTTGGGCAGCGAGCCATTGTACGACATCCCTTTCCACTCCGAGCCATTAATAAACACTGCCGATGCCTGCCAGATATAGGTGCCCTGCGGCGCGGCAACACCTTTGAAGGTGCCATCCCAGCCTTCCGTTGGTTCGCCTTTGCTGCTTAGCGCGGTAGTTTGCCAAAGCAGCTGGCCCCAGTTGTTATAAACCTGTAAGCGCCACCTGGCAATGCCCGATCCTTTTGCTATAAAAGTTTTCAGTTCGGTAGTTTTACCTTGTGGCTGAAACGCGTTGGGTACAAAAAGCTGACCGGGAGTGCCTGTAATTTTTACCTTTTGTTTAAAGGTACTGTCGCAGCCCCTTACATCCGTTACTTTTAAGGTAACCACGTATTCCCCGGTATCGGCATAGGTATGGTTTGTGTTTTGGCTGCCCGATGTAATGCCATCGCCAAAATTCCATTCCCAGGTATTGGGGTTGCCCGTTGTTTGGTCGATAAATTCGAAATGATAGTTGGGCAGGTTTACTATAGTATCGGGCCTTACGGTAAAATAAGTACCGGGTGGCGGGGTAACCGTTATGATATCTGTTTTAACTGCAGTGTTTGTACAGCCCGTAGCGGGGATAGTTGCGGTTAACGTAACTGTGTAAGGAGTTAAGCGCCCTGCGTATTTGTGCGGTGGCGGTGTGTAACCTGAAAAAGTTGGACTGCCGTCACCAAAATCCCAAACGTAAGCCATATTCGAGGCCTGGGTGGTAGCATCCGGCGGGGTGGTATTAGTGAATGTAACCGTACTTTCGCGGCATAAGGCAGCCCCACCTGCCACAGTAAAGTTTGGTGCCGGTTTACCATGAACGATATATTGTAACGTATCGGATGTTACTTTACCGCACGCATTAGTAACATCAAGTGTAATATAATAGATACCCGGTTCCGGGAAAGTATAACTAAATGCACCTGGCTGGCCAATTTTTGTATCTGGTTGATTATTGCTTGTATTTTTTATAGTGTAGAAATACCTGTACCCAGGCCCCTGGCTCGAGTTATTAAATATTTTCGCTTCAAATGATCCATCACAACCTTCTGTGGGCCCGGTTGGAAATATAGATGCATTAAAAAAACGCTCATCTATCTGTATGGGGATATGTACAGATTCGGCATCGTTACAGTAGCCCTTTAAACGCATAAAAGTAGTGTAATTACCAGCTTCAGATATCGGATCGAAGTTTACAGGGTCTTTAGAAGTAACCGTAATGCTTTGTACCGGCAAGCTATCTGTTTTGGATATATTGGTATACTTATATAAAAAGAATGTATAGCTAATGTGTGTCCCCGGGGAAGTGTTCTTAACTGTAAGAGTAACCGGTGTACATCCTGTAAGGGTCGGAGGATCAATATTGGCAATAGGCACAACCGGCCTTATAATTATAGTTTGCGGTAAAGATATTGCTGTACCGCAGGAACTTGTAAGTGTAAGTATAACATTGTATATAGCATCGCTGCCATCGGCGTTGGGCATAAATAAGTGTAAGGGATTTGCATCAACTCCTTTAGGCCCTCCATCCCCAAAATCCCATGAGTATGTACTGCCTTCGGTTGGTGCCGATATATTGGTGAACTGTATGTTGGTATTACCGCATCCTTCGGCAGCGCTTTTTGTAAAGTTAGCAACCGGCTGTGTTGGCGAAACGCTTACGGTAAGCACAAAAACATCGCTAACGCAGGTGCCGTTTGTAGCGGTTATATTATAGGTGATGATGGCGCTGTTATTAGGGTCGTTGTTTACCAGCTGGTCGCCAATGGTGGCGCCGCTGCCGGTAGGCTGGTAACCCGTTATAGATGGCGATGTGTTTGCCGGGTCAACCGTCCAGTTAAAGGTACTGCCGGGCTGTAAAGCGGTTATATTATATCCCAATGCCGCGCCCGAGCAGGTAAAGGCCTTGTCGGCGCTGGTAACCGCGTTAGGCGGTTGAAAAGTAATGGTAATATTATCAGGGATCTGGTTACATGGCGGGCCAAGGCTGGTATAGCCTGTAAGTGTTAACGTAACCGAACCTGCCGCATATTCTGCAGCGGTAGGGGTATAGGTTGTGGTAAGGCTGGTTGCATTGCTAAATGTACCGCCGCCGCCGCTCCACAGCACATTATCAACGGTGCCGTTAGTAACGGTGCCTTGTAAGTTCACCGTGCTGCCCTGGCATATTGGCGGGCTTGTACCTGCATCAACAACCGGCGCGTTCTGGAAGGTTATCACCTGCGAATCTGATGCAGGCGCCCCGCAGGCGCTTGTAGTTACAACATTTATGGTATAAGCAGCCGCATCTGTAAATAATATTTGCGGATACCTTGAATTGGCAGTTGTGCCGCCGGTAAATTGAAAAGCGCCGCCGGTAACTGTCCAGGTATAATTTCCGGGTAGTTCGCGCGCGCTGCCGCTTACGGTGGATTGGGTAGGGCCCGGATCGCCGTTAAATGTAAAAGTTTGGTTTATGCCGCAAATCTGCCTGTCGGGCGATAGTACAGCAACCGGCGGGCCATCAACAACAATGGTTTCAACCCTGGCTGCAGTATCGGTACCGCAGCTTGCTGTTCTAACGGCGAGTTTAATGGTATATACACCCGGCTGGTCAAATAAAAACTGCGGGGTTTCGCTGGCGGCGTTTGTGCCCCCCTGGTATTTTACAGGCGAAGGGCCGGTAACCACCCACCTAAACGAGTTGGTGTTATTGCAATCATTATCAATTACCGATGTATTGTTGGGGGTAACGCTTAAGGGTACACAACCGGCGGTCACCGGCACGTTGTAGTCGGGGCGTGGTGGTTCCTGTATACATATTGGGTATTCCCTTTCCAGCACACCGCAGCTGCCATTACCGTTTTGCAGCACTAATTTAACGATATGCGTGCCGGTACTGGTAAAGGTGTACCTGAAGGGCTGCGAAACGGTCCGTCCGGGTATAATTGGTACGCCGTCAACAAACCAGGTGTAACGGGCATCAAGGTTTCTACAGTCGGCAGCGGTATTGTCGGGGTCCTGGCCGGGGTCAGATACGTTGGTGAATACTACCTCGCTGTTTAAACAGGCGGCTACAGGGTGTGTAAAATCTGTGCGTGCTGGCGTAACCACCCTGATGTACACCACACCGGGGAGCACCGAACTATTGCAATAATCGTTCACCGGTGTAAGCTCTACCCTGAACACATTTTTATTGGCACCTACGTTGTTACCGCATGATGACCTGGTAAAAGCATGGCTGATGGAGTTTGCCTGGGTTATAAAATCGCAGTACCTGTAAGTATTTGAAGTGCCGTCGCCCCAGGTAACCCTGTAGGTAAGGCCGGGGTAGTTAAATTTAAAGCCATTGTTATCAGCATCCTGAATAGTGAGGGGGAAAACGGCCGGGTCGCCATTGGCGCAGGGGGTATTGTTGCTGGCGTTGTTTATAGTTGCAAATACTTTGTTATTTATCAGCGTATAAGCCTTTGTGCCAACAACACCTCCTGCTACAGCCCTTACGGTAATGGTATAATTGGCGGGGTTAGCGCTAAAGCTTCCGGGTACCGCGCGTGGTGCCCCTTCGGTGGCCTGCGCTATTTCGTTAAAAAAACTGGCTGTTGTGCTTGCGCCTGTTGTAGATGTAGCTGAAAATGAATATGCCGAACTGCTGGGGCCACCGCACGAACCAAAAACATCCGGGTTTGCCGGGCTGATAGATTGTGAAGCTACACCAGCTATTACCCCCGAACCGCTGCCAATAGTAAACGGAGCAGAAATATTACTGGTTACCGACGGTGATGTAGATACGATTTTAACCCGGTAACCCGTACCGGCAGGTGTGCCCGATGGGATGGTGCCGTTAACAAATGTGCCGTAAAACCCGTTATAGGTGGCCAGCGGCGTTGTACCAAAGTTGCCGGATGCATCTGATAAAAACAGCCTGAATGTATTATTGGTGTTTATACAGCCAGCAGTAATGTTTACATTAAAAGGCACGGCAATAGTAGACCCCTGCCCGTATGGCCCGGGGTCGATAGCGCCGAGTGTAATAGTTTGCGCCGAAGCTGTTGCTATTACAAATAATGAGAAAAGCGCAAGAAATAAACCCTTAGTAAAAGTTTTACCCATCAATCACTGTTCAATATCAGTTTCATAAAGCAGAGCGAAAATAACAAAAATGTTACACACCAAATAAACCCGTACACATAAACCATGGGTTTATATTTTCTTTATACGGAATAAAACCTGCCTTGTTACAGCAGATATTATAAATACCCGGAGAAAAGGGGGGCCTCCGGGATGTTGCTAACCAAAAAATAAATACGATATCAAAATGGCCGTTATTACGCCTGCAAAATCGGCAAGCAGCCCGGCCGGAATAGCATACCTTGATTTTTTTATCCCAACCGAGCCAAAATACAGGGCCACTATGTAAAACGTGGTGTCGGCAGAACCATTAAATACCGATCCAAGCCTGCCCGCGAAACTATCAGGGCCATAGGTTGTCATGGTGCTTATCATCATCGCCTTTGATCCCGATCCGCTCAATGGTTTCATATAGGCAACCGGCATGGCATCAACAAAACGGTTATCCATGTGTAGCTGCGTGGCCGCCCAGCGCACGCCGCCGTTAAGGTAATCTAAAGCCCCGCTGGTACGGAAAACGCTTATGGCTACCAGCATGGCCACCAGGTAGGGTATTATTTTTACAGATACCTCAAAGCCGCTTTTAGCGCCATCGATAAAACTCTCAAAAACGTTTACCTTTTTGTATAAAGCGCCTAAAATAAATACCGTGGGTATCAAAAAGATGAGCATGTTGCTTGCTACTTTAGATACGATGGTTATTTGTTCTTTATCCAGGTATTGCGTAAAATACCAAACCAGGGCCAGTATAAATGCCGTCATCCCGCCAAGCCAGGTGAGTATCACCCTATCAAAAAGGTTGATTTTTTGTTTAATGGCCACCGCTATCATCCCTACAACCGTTGCTACATAGGTAGCTATGATACAGGGTATTAAAACGTCGGCAGGGTCTTTGGCATGTAATATAAAACGCTGTGCTATAATGGTTACCGGTAACAGTTGCAAACCCGATGTATGCAGTACCAAAAACATGATCTGCGCGTTCGAGGCGGTTTCTTTATTGGGGTTTAATTGTTGCAGGCTGTCCATAGCTTTTAAGCCCAGTGGGGTAGCGGCGTTATCCAGGCCTAATAAATTGGCCGAAAAGTTCATCATCATTTGCCCGGTAGCCGGGTGTTTTTTTGGTACTTCGGGGAAAAGGCGGCTAAGGAATGGCCCCACTATACGCGACAGAACGTTCATAGCGCCGGCACGTTCGCCAATGTTTAATATACCCAGCCATAATACCATATTACCCGCCAAAGGCAGCGCGATATCCATTACCGATGAGGTGGAACTCGCGAACATGCCATCTACCAACAGCTTAAAAGCATCTACATCGCCTAAAAATACCAGCTTGCAAAATGCTATTACAAACGCGATGAGGAAAAATGCTATCCAGATGTAGTTTAAGGCCATAATTATGATTCAGGCCATGAAGATAATTTTTTTTGAATAATTTACCACGATTAAGCATATTTAAAAATCAATTACTTGCTTCGCGATGAAAGAAACCGCTTATAACTTACAGGCCGCTATAGATAGTTTTTTAAGGGAGCAGGCACCTGCCGTTAACTGGGATAACCAGGTTGCACCGGGTAAGTGGACAAACAGGGAGATCATAGGCCACTTAATTGACAGCGCGCATATTAACCTGCAGCGTTTTGTGCGCTGCACTTACGAGGAAGGGTTTAAGCTGATCTATTACCAGGAGGAGTGGGTGCAGGCGCAGCATTACCGCGATACGGATGTTACAGCATTAGTAAAGCTTTGGGAACTGGTTAACCGGCAAATTGTACGTGTACTGGCAAATTACCCGGCCAACCGCGCACAGGTAAAATGCGATAATGGCCGCGATGAGCCATCCTTTAATACCGTTGAGTTTTTAGCTGAAGATTATATAACGCACATGCAGCACCATTTAAGGCAGCTTAGTTATAAGCCGTAATGCCTTTATTGGCCACTATGCGTATAGTATATTCCCTGCGGATGGGGTTATAGGGCACGGCATCGTTCACCATAACATATATTACGCCAAGGTCTTTAACGGTAAAGGTTTGCACATCGGGCGTGGCGCTTTCCTTATCTAAGTATTGCGATATGGAGTTATATATCATGTTATACTGGGCCAGTTCGTTTGTTTCCATCTCCACATACATGCGCCTGCCGTCAACACGCACATTGGTATTTACATAAGTGCCGCCCGGTATTTTCAAACTGTAATTTCTTAAATTCTTTTTTTCATCCTTTTTAACAAGCGTGTGCCCTTTGGCAGTAAAAAAGGTATCGGCTTTATTAATGTTATTATGCAGCAAATAGCTCAGGTCATCGTACGATATTAAATTTGTTTGCGCAAAACCTGTTGATGCAAAACAGAAAAGGAGGGCGGTTAATAATAAATGTTTCATAGCTGTCGGCCATAAGCGGGCCATCTGTTTAATTACGGTCAATATATGGTTTTGGTATCTTATTATTATGGCAAAATCATAACTTAGCATAATAATTACATTTACTATGGCTACTATAAAATTATCAAGAGTTAGCGGCGACTACGGCTTTGAAGCCACCGACGAGTTTGGCCACACCGTACGTATGGACAGCAGCACCGAAAGCGGCGGCCACAACTTTGGCGTACGCCCTATGCAAATGCTTTTAATGGGTTTGGGCGGATGCTCGGCCATTGATGTTATAGCGATACTAAAAAAACAACGCCAGGATGTAGTTGATTATAAAATGGTGATAGCGGGCGAGCGCGAAGCCGGTAAGGAACCATCGTTATGGAAAGACATCACGCTGGAGTTTCATTTATATGGCACAGTTGACGAGGATAAAGCCAAAAAAGCCGTTGAATTATCATTAAGTAAATACTGTTCTGTAGCAGCTACGCTCTATAAAGCCGATGCTGATATACAATGGAAAGTGATCATTCATCCTGCCGGATAAAATTTTCTCCATTTCTTACCCGAATACAGCGCTTATCATTATGGCTTAAATAAACCTGTATTGTACTTTTTTGGGGTCACAGTGATAAATCCTATTCATTCAGTAGTCAATATAATTGACTAATTTATTTATCAGGTCAGCAATTCAGGCTAATCTGCTATAGCATAGTGTATTATCTGCGCGTTACAAAATCACCCCGTGTTTTAGGCTACTAACCAATTGTGTAAATACCGTTACTGGCATTAATGTTGCCTTGTGGGGGTAGTCGCGCTATCCAGTTTAGCAGACAGTCAAAATTTAACACAATATGAAAACAAATTTAAAACGCACTACATTACTGCTTGCCGGTTTATTAGCAGGCAGCACATTATTTGCCCAAACCACCGACTCAGTAAGTACACAAAATTATGTACAGCCATTTTCTGGCGGTCCATTCCGCACATGGTCAATAGGCTTGCACGGCGGGCTACTAACACCTTACACTATTTTTGGCGCTAACGGTCGCCAGGATTTCCGCAAACCACAATCAGAAGTTGGTTACGGCGGTTACATTAAAAAGCAATTTTCACCAACATTTGGTATCCAGGCCGATTTCCTTCGCGGCGAAGTAAGCGGCGGTAACTCGCGCCCTAATGATGCAGGTGTAACTACCAATAACAGCTTTAATGCAAAGCTGAACTGGTCTGGAGCGTTAAGCGCTAACATCACACTTGGCAACATCAGCTGGTTAAACAAAAAAAGCGCTATACAGCCTTACTTAACAGCAGGTGCCGGTTATATGGCTTATAAAACAACTGTAACCGATCTTTCGGGTACTACCTCTAATTATAGCAATAACGATATAAAAGAGTGGTTTATCCCGGTTGGTTTAGGCTTTAAAATCAACCTTGGTTCGAGCGTTAATTTAGACTTGGGTTACCAGGTTAACTTTGTACAATCAGATAACTTTGATGGCTTTAACGTAGGTTCTGGAAATGACAGGTTCTCTTACGCTCACGCTGGTTTAGAGTTTATCCTGGGTAGTTCAAAAACTGCGCAATTAGCTACTTATAACCCGGTAAACTCAATGCGTACCGAGTATGTATGGCAAAACGCGCAAACTAAAGCTATGTTGCAGGCACAAATTGATGCCGAAAAAGCTAAGAACGACCAATTAAGGACAGACCTTAACACTACCAACGCTAACTTAGCTAAGCTAACTGTTGACAGCGATGGCGACGGTGTATTGGATATTAACGATAAATGCCCTAATACACCTGCCGGTACTAAGGTAGATGGATCGGGTTGCCCATTGGCTAAACCGGTTGTATATATAACCGAAGAAGACAAACGTGTTGTTAAAGACGCGATAAATAACCTGGAATTTGATTTGGGTAAAGCAACTATCCGCGAAAGATCATTCCCAAGTTTAGATAGGGTAGCTAACTTATTAACTGAGAAAAACTTCAGCTTAAAATTAGCAGGCCATACAGATAATACCGGTTCTGATGCTTTAAACTTAAGGTTATCTAAAGACCGTGCAGAATCTATCAAATCTTACCTGGTTAGCAAAGGTGCAAATGCTTCACGTATAGAAGCTACAGGTTACGGTGAAAGCCAGCCGATAGCTACTAACAAAACAGCAGCAGGACGCCAGCAAAACCGCCGTGTAGAGTTTACTTTATACTAAGGAGGAGAAGATTCAGGATTTTTAGAATCAAGAATCAAGACCTAAAATAAAAAGAGCCGCCCCAGATTGGGGCGGCTCTTTTGTTGTAAAATATTTTAACTGAATTCTTTTATCTTGATTCTTGACTCTTATAGTCTTGCTTCTCTTAATTATCCTACTGCGAAAAAATCCGCGAGGTTGCCAAAATAGCTATCGTTCCAGCCTTCGGTAATGTCGTTAAAATCATCATCCGGGATATTCACATGCCTCAACTCAACAGACGAGCCATGGGCATCCGGGTGTATTTTGATGGTTACTATAGATTCGTCCGTCTGCCCGTCAAAGTACCATTGCTGTACAATTTTCTTCCCATCTACAAACTCCAGGTTTTTACCAACAATGCTGCCTTCCCAAAGGGAAAACTCAGAACCCGGCTCAGTAGACATCTCGGCCTTTTCACCGGTCCATAATTCCAGGGTTAGCGGGTTAGTGAGCGCTATATAAACTTCTTCGGGCGTAGCCGGCAATAAGTAATATTTTTTATAATCTTTCACACGGGCAATTTAGCAGAAATATTTGAGAGCAGGGGCGTAGATTTACTCACCCCGAAATAGATACGTTGGTCGACCTTATCTGCTTCGCAAAGAGGGTGAAAAACAAAACCCTCTTTCCGCTTGCGCAAAGCGGGTGGTCGAGCGTAGCGATGACCGGATGAGTTATTTTACCGCCCCGATAGGCAAAACTTCTCTCCCGTAAACCTCGTTCAACACACCTGCTATGCCTGTATATATTGCCGATAAGCCGCAAATGATGCCTTCGTATCCTGCAAGGTGTTTAATGCTTTCGTTACCGGTGGCATCGCCCCAAACCAATAAAGCGAATAATATGGTTAACGACCCGAAAACAAACTGCAGCGCGCGGTTAAGTTTTAAGGTGCCAAAGAAAAGGCAAAAGGTAAAAAATCCCCATATACCTAAGTAAGCGCACATGGCGCCTTCACTTGCCTTTGGTGCCCAACCCAGTTTTGGCATTACAATAAGCGCCACTAACGATAGCCAGAAGAAACCATAAGATGTGAAGGCAGTTAGCCCGAATGTGTTGTTCTTTTTTGCTTCGATGATGCCCGCTATAACTTGCGCCAGTCCGCCATAAAAAATGCCCATGGCCAGTATCATGGCGTTTAATTCAAAAAAGCCGGCGTTATGAATATTCAGTAACACGGTGGTCATGCCGAAGGCGCAAAGGCCAAGTGGTGCAGGGTTGGCAATGCCATCCTTTACAACCACCGGAGCAGGAGTGGTAGGGATCATAATAAAGTTTAATTTTGGTTTATATAATGCAATCTAATTAATTTCAATTAATTAACAATACTTTTCTAAACCGTATAGTTACTTGGCTGTTACTTTAACAACATGCAAAAATTAGTATTGATACGCCACGGCGAAAGTGTTTGGAACCAGGAGAACCGCTTTACCGGGTGGACGGACGTCGACCTATCTGACGGAGGCCTGCAGCAGGCTATTAGTGCCGGTAAACTGCTTGCCAAAAACGGTTACACCTTTGATGTGGGTTTTACCTCGGTATTAAAACGTAGTATAAAAACCATGCATTTTGTGCTCGAACAATTAGATCATCTTTGGATCCCCATACATAAATCGTGGCGGTTGAACGAACGTTTCTATGGTGCCCTGCAAGGCCTTAATAAAGACGAAACGATAGAAAAGTACGGCGAAGAACAGGTGCAAAAATGGCGGCGCGACCCACACGAACACCCGCCCGCCATTACCGAGCAGGACGACCGCTTTCCCGGCCATTACCTGCGTTATAACGACCTTACTTACCGCGAACTGCCCCTTACCGAAAACCTGAGCGAAACCATGGACAGGGCATTACCTTTTTGGCACGAAAGCATTGTGCCCGCCATCCGCGAAAATAAAAAAGTGATCATCTGCGCTCATGGCAACAGCCTCCGCGCACTTATCCAATATATCGAAAACCTAAGCGACGAAGACGTAGCCAAACTGGATATCCCTACCGCAACCCCATGGGTGTATGAACTGGATGACAGGTTGAATTGTGTGAAGCATTATTATTTAAAATAATATATTGTCATTGCGAGGAACGTAGTGACGTGGCAACCTCAGAGGATAGTCGGATATGCTGAGATTGCCGCGCTATCGCTCGCAATGACATGGTGTGTTTATCGCTCACTAACCTCCAGCCCCCAATCCTTCCCTTTATCAACCGCGGGCACACCCTTATCCAGCCATGCAGGCATGGGCGCGCCTTTCAGGAAGTGGTCAAAAAATTGCGCCTCGCGGATGCTGATATCCTTTCGGTTCTGGCGTTTTACCAGGTTGTGGGCCTCGTCGTTATATTGCAGCAGCCAAACCGGCTTGCCAAGCCTGCGCAGGGCGGTAAACATCTCAATCCCCTGGTACCATGGCACTGCACCATCGGCATCGTTACTCATAATAACCACCGGCGTTTTAACTTTGGGCAGCTGAAACAGCGGAGAATTATCGATATACAAATTCGGTTTATCCCATAGGCTGGCACCAATGCGGCTTTGTGTTTTTTCGTACTGCGATTGCCGGTTAATGCCGCTTTCCCAACGTATACCGCCATAAGCCGAGGTCATGTTAACCACTGGGGCGCCGGCCCAGGCTGCAGCGTACATATCGGTTTGGGTAATAAGGTAAGCCACCTGGTAACCGCCCCAGCTTTGGCCCTGTATGCCAATATGTTCAGCATCAACCCAGGGGTTTTTCTTCAATGCTTCCACACCCGAGTTAACAAACTCAACAGCCGATGCACCGGGATGGCCGGCCTCGTAACTGATATCCGGCGCGAACACCAGGTAGCCATTGCTCACAAACCACGAGATTGGCAACCGCGATGGTGTAGGGGCTGCAGGGATATAATTGTATAAGCCATCTGAAAGCTTTTCATAAAAGTAAGCGATCATGGGGTACTTTTTGGCCGGGTCAAAATCCTCCGGTTTGTATAAAATGCCTTTAGAGTGGTAACCTTTTGGCGTTGTCCACTCAAAAAGCTCGGCAGTGCCCCAATTGTATTGTGCCTGCTGCGGATTGATAGCGCTTAATTTGGTTTCTTTCAACAGATCAGCAGAGGCATACAAGTCCGGCGGGTGGGTGTAGCTGTATTTGGTGTAGATAAATATATTGGCATCTTTAGCCTTTTGCAGCCCGCTAATGCCCATAGGTGCCATCGTTATCTTTTTAGGCGCGTAATCACTCGACAGTTCCTTTTTATAATAACCCCATTGTTTATTCCGGTCGTTTTGAGCGATCAACCATAAGGTTTTTTTAGATGGGATAAATTTTTCTTCCGGGTCATCGGCATTATAACGAAACCTGAGCCTGTATCGCCGACCCATGCCATTTGTAAAGTTGGTAGCCTTGCCGGTTGCAGGCTCAACCGCCCAGATATCGTAACGGTCGTATATCAAAACCCGCTTATCATTCGCCTCCCATGCCGATATCCCGTAAGGCGATGGGTCATCGGGCACATCGTTTTCTTCGTTGCCCATTTTAACATGTGTATTTACGCTGATATTTAGTTTTTTGCCTGTAGCTATACTGTAACTATGCCAGTTTTGGTCTTTCGAATCAAACCAAACTACGTAATTACCTTCGGGCGAAATGCTGTAGCGGGCTTTTAGCCGGTCGTTAATGCGTAAACGCAGGCCTGTACGGGTATCTATCAGGTAAGCTGCCTGTTGTGTGCCGCCTTCCCACTGTGCCTGTACGCGCGCACCGGTATCTGTTAAGCCTAAAACAAACCGGGCATCGGCATTATTATCCGGTATTAATATCTCGCGGATGCCTTTGTCCCCGAGTTGTATCAGTTTTTTTGTGCCGTCGGCAGGGCGGATGACCGCCTGGTAGCTGCGTTTTAGCTCTCGCTGCAGGTTTTTTAGTTGCTGGGGCTGCAGGTAATCGTCCTTATAGTTCCATATATCGAGGCGGGCGTGCTCAAACTCTACCAACGTAGTATCGGCAGGCTTGGGTACAGGCGCTGTACCAAAGTACAGGTTGCCGCCGCTTTTGCTAAAAAATACCTTGCCATCGCCGCTTACCGCCCAATTTGCAGGCATACCGTTTGATCCCGGCCCGGCCATAACCGTCGCGCTATCTTTTGATGTGGTATAGTAATAAAGTTTAAAGGGTTTTACCAGCGCCTTTTCCGCGTTCTTTTCGGCAGTGAAGGCAAGTTGCTTGCCGGCATCGTCAAAAGTTAAATTCTTGTAGTTACCACTGCCTGTGCTTACTTTTTTTAGCGTGTCTTTTTCTATATCGTACACAAATAAGCCCGATACTACTATTTTATTTTTTTTGGGCGCGGTTACAGCAAACGCAAGCCACTTGCCATTTTTACTGAGCTGGTAATCGGTTACATAACTAAAACTGCGTGTTTTGCCCTTGAGTAGTTGGTTTACGGTAAGTTCGGCGCCCTCTTTAGCCGGCGGGGCTATGGTGGTGGCAATGGCTTTTTTCGAGGTATCAGATGCTTCAGGTTTTTTCAATGTGTCGGCAGGAGAGAGGTAGGCTATAACCGGCGCTTTGTCGGCAATTTTAAACGAGCGGATAGCCGGCACTTTTTGAATGGTATGCTTACCTAATGCAATAATGCCCAAAGTATCTTTAGGGAACTCGGATTGCTTTTTCTTTTTGATCTTTGCCCGGCGGATATCCTTGTAAAAAGGCCTGATCAAGAATACAGCGTATTTGGAGTCGGGCGTGAAGTGCACCGTGTCTGCCCGGGGAATTGTCTGCTTATTTTTGCCGGCCGGACCGGTAATAACCATATTCGCATCGCCTTCCTGTGGCTTCACTACATAAACTATCCACTTACCATCGTTGCTAACGCGTTCGTTGGTTATGCTTTGCCAGCCATCGTAAACAGACTGATCGAGCGGTTTTTTGGATGTTTTTTGAGCAACCGCGCATATACTGAATAGCAATAAAGCAGGGAGTAAGGTTCTTTTCATAAGGGCAATGATGTAATTAGCCCTAATATCTTAAAATTTTAACGCTTTGGGTATGAGTGAATGAAAAAGTTACAAGGCTGTATTAGCAATTAGCGGCCGGTAGTACGCCGGTTGTACTAAAGCTATCAAACAAATGATTAAAAAATGCCTTTATCTTATCGGCAATGCCATGGTGTTGATTTACAGGCTGTTGTTGCATCAGGTTTGGCCGGCCGGTATTATCAATAGTTGTTTTATCACTTTCCATTTCCTGCAGTACAAACTGGCGTACCGATGGGTCGCGGTTAATAATTTCATCCATTTCGGTGAGGTCCCTTAAGGTTGCCTCCCCGTTCCTGCGTTTTTTCCATAACACTTCAAAACGCTCCTGCGAGATGGTACGCCGTATAATATACTTATTGTCTTTACTCATGACATTGTTATTGGCTTTGTGTACCTCAAACTAAATGCCATGGTTTTAATTAATTGGTTATCAGTTTATTAATAACTTTAATTACTTTATTACGGTCGGTTTTATTACAGTAAGTGTTCGGTTGCGTGCAGTTGATAAGCTATTATGCGGTTTAATGTATCGCCCTTAATACCCTGTTCCACCTAACCATGTTTAAGGCGCTTTGGGTACTGTCAATACTCATCCAGGTGATCATGGCTTTACCAACAATATGGTCTTCGGGCACAAAACCCCAAAAGCGCGAATCTTCGGAGTTGTGACGGTTATCGCCCATCATCCAGTAGTAGTTCATTTTAAAGGTGTAGGTATCGGCCTTTTTACCGTTTATCAACACATCGGCACCGTTACGGGTAACTTTATTATGCTCGTAAACTTCTATAGACCGGCCATACAAAGCCATTGTCGAATCGTTAAGCTGTATAGTTGTACCACGTTTTGGTATCAGCAGGGGGCCAAAATTATCTTCGTTCCATTTAAATCTCTCGTTATGCGGGAAGATCTGCGGGCTGTATTCCCCTTTGAGTTCTATCACTTCCTTTATCGATACGATATTTGAGTAACCCTTAAACTCGTTATAACTATCCGGCGGGATGATCATCTCGTAAGTGGTGGGGTTATATTGATACCTTACGTCTATCTTAAGATTACGGATCATTTCGGGGTTCAGATCGCCGCCCGTTGTGGTTACCATGTACGATTTTTGGCCTTTAGGTGCGTTGGCAACCAATTTGCCGTTGGCATATACTTTTGTATCCACAATGGAAATAATGTCGCCAGGGGTGCCCACGCAGCGTTTAATAAAGTGCACGCGCATATCAACCGGGCGGGCAACACTCTCGTTAGGGTAGTTAAACACAACCGCATCCCCTTTTTTTACCTCGCCTAAGCCCGGCAGCCTGAAATAGGGCAGCTGCACACCTTCAAAATAAGTTTTTACCGTACCGCCCCAAATGGTCGACTCCAGGAACGGAATTGAGATAGGCGTCATGGGCATGCGGGCGCCGTACGAAAGTTTACTTACAAATAAGTAGTCGCCTGTAAGCAGGCTGCCCTCCATTGATGCCGACGGTATAGCATACGCTGAAAACAGCAGGCCGCGGATTATGGTAGAAGCTATCAGCGCGAAAAGTATGGCATCCAGCCACTCGCGTACTGCGCTTTTTTTGGGTTTGTTACTTTCTTTCTTGCTGCGTGTAAAAAACTTCCAATTCATGGTTGGCCGTGGTTTAAAGTTAAAGATGCGTTGATGTTAGACCGCGAAAGGCACTATTTGTTACAAGTGGCTTTAACCAAAATTTAATGCCTGTACAGCCTGCCCGTAATTGAAAACCTTTGTCCGATATCGGACAAAAATACATTAGATAATTTTTATAATTATCTGAATATCAATTAATTAAGTTTGGTACACCTCTTGCAAACCCTGATGCAAACATTATCATCATAAAAATGGATACCGTAATTGAAGAAGAAGTAACCGCACGCAAAAAAAAGAAGGGCATTATTATAATAACCATTGTAATTACCGCGCTTGTTGCAAGTGTATGGCTTTTGCGCACATCGCTTAAATCAACCATAAAAAAATCGGAGATAAACACGGCTGTGGTAGAAAAAGGGAGCGTAGAAAATACGCTGAATGCCACCGGCGAGGTATTGCCCGAATTTGAAGAGATCCTAACCAGCCCTATCAACGCATCTATAAAAAAAGTACTGATGGATGCCGGTAATAAGGTAAAGGCGGGCCAATCTATACTCGTGCTTGATAAATCGGCATCGCAAACCGAGTTTGAAAAACTAAACTTTCAGCTGCAAAGCAAGCGGAACGAGATAAGCAAACTGAAGCTTGACCTTAACAAAAGCTTCTACGATATCCGCTCTAATAACGATATCAAGCAATTACGCATCAGCAACCTGGCCGACGCGGTAGAGAATGCCAAGCGCCTTTTTAAAGCCGGCGGCGGTACCCGCGAAGGAATTGAGCAAGCCGAGCTAAACCTGAAGGTTGCTCAACTGGAAAAGAAACAGCTGGAGAACGAGATAAAAAGTAAGCAGCAAACCATGCAGATAGAAATAAAGGAGGCAGAGATTGCCCTGGCTATACAGCAAAACGACCTGAGCGAACTGCAGCGCAAGTTAAACCTGGCCAACATTATTGCAACACGCAGCGGGGTGGTTACCTGGGTAAACAAAAACATAGGCGCCACCATATCACAGGGCGAATCGCTGGCGCGCATTGCCGACCTGGGCAGCTTTAAGGTAAACGGAAGTATATCTGATAGCTATATGGACCAACTGCGTAATGGTATGCCGGTAGTGATCCGCTTTAACGAAACGCAGATGAAGGGCCATGTGGCTAATGTGTACCCATCGGTACAAAACAGCATTGTAAGCTTTGATGTACAGCTGGACGAGCGCAACAATAAGCAGCTGCGGCCAAATATGAAGGTTGACGTGTTTTTGGTTACCGACCTGCATAACAACACCATGCGCGTAGCCAACGGCCCGGCATTTAAAGGCCCCGCGGTGCAGGACATATTTGTGATAAACGGCAACAAGGCCGAAAAGAGAAGGGTACACATCGGGCTTACCAATTTTGATTTTGTAGAGATAAAAGAGGGCGTAAAACCCGGTGATGTGGTGATAACAACCGATATGAGCGAGTTTAAAAACTCAAGCGTGCTCACCATTAACAACTAATACCATGAAATACTTATACCTTATCATACTGATATCCTTTAGCACTACTGCCTTTTGCAGCACTGGTGCCGATACCCTGCGGCTAACCTTGCAGGAGGTTGTTGATCTGGCTAAAAAGAATTCGATAGCGGCAAAGCAGGCCGTTACCGTACGCGAAACCGAATACTGGAAATGGCGCACCTTTAAATCAAATTATCAGCCGCAATTGTCATTATCGGGCATTTTGCCGGGCTACAGCAAAACATATACACAGGTATTGCAGCCAAATGGTACTATCCTGTTTCAGCCGATACACAACGATAATTCATCGTTACAACTGGATTTTAGCCAAACCATTACCGCTACCGGTGGTACGGTTTACGGCACCACGCAAATGCAGCGTTTTTACGATTTCGACAGGGATAATGTATTGTATAACGGTGTGCCTTACGCGCTTGGTTACAGCCAGCCGTTGTTCCAGTACAACTCGTTAAAATGGGATAAGAAAATAGAGCCGCTTAAATTTAACGAGAGCAAGCAGGCGTACATCGAATCGCAGGAACAGATCGCATACACCGTTAGCGGATACTTTTTCGATCTGCTATTAGCGCAGGTTAACTTGCAGATAGCCGAAACCAACTATACCAATACCCAAAAGATCTTAAAAATAGCCAAGCTAAAATTTGACCTGGGCAAGGTATCCAAGAACGAGATATTGCAGCTGCAATTAGAACAGCTGAACGCACAAAAAGCGGTAGGTACCGCTAAACGCGATATGGAGATAGCCACCTTAAACCTGCGCAGCTATACAGGGGTAGAAGGCGATGCTAAGATAGCATTGGCAATACCGGGCTCGTCTATTAACATGAGCGTATCGGCCGACAAGGTGCTGGCCGAAGCTTTCGCCAACCGGTCGGATGCTATCGCTTTTATCCGCCGTTTGGCCGAGGCAAAGCGGGATGTGGCTAAAGCAAAGGGGCAAAGCGGCCTTGTAGCCACCCTTACTGCAAACATTGGTTTTTCTAATAGCTCGCAAAAAATACTCGACGTTTATAAATCCCCGCAAAACCAGCAATTGCTCGAACTTAAGTTTTCGATCCCGGTGATGGATTGGGGCCGCTCAAAATCGCGCGTAAAAACGGCGCAGGCCAATGAGCAGTTTACCGAATATGCCGTTGAGCAGGATAAGCAAACCTTTAAGCAGCAAATTGTAACACAGGTAACGTTGTTTAACATGATGAAAGAGCAGCTTGTATTTACCGCGCAGGCCGATAGCATAGCATCAGAAAAGTACCAGATAGCCCGCGAACGCTATGTTTTGGGCGACCTGAGCATCACCGACCTGAGTATTGCCTTTGAAGAGAACGACCGCGCCAAACGCGATTACGTTGCCGCCCTGCGCGACTTTTGGGGGGCTTACTACCAACTGCGTTACTTATCACTTTACGACTTTGAAAAAAATCAAAAAATAACATATAAATAATGCATCAAGCCTCACCCAAACTCCTCTTGAGAGAAAGGGACTTTAAGAGAAGGCAGGATAAGGTTAACAATTGAAATCAAAAAATAACATATAAATAAAAACTCTAACTTAACTCACATGATAAAACTACAAAACATTCAAAAAGTATATCGTACAGATACTATTGAAACACTGGCACTTAACGGCATAAACCTTGATGTAGCCAAAGGCGAATTTTTATCTATCATGGGCCCGTCGGGCTGCGGCAAAAGCACGCTGCTAAACATTATGGGCCTGCTTGATGAACCCTCTAAAGGCAACATCAGCATTGCTGAACAGCCAACCGGCAAATTTAACGATAAGCAGCTGGCTAAATTCCGCAACCAAAAACTGGGCTTTATCTTCCAGAGTTACCACCTGATAGGCGACCTGCAGGTAATAGATAACGTGGAACTGCCGCTATTATACCGCGATACCACGGCGAAGGAACGCAGGCGCTTAGCTACCGAAGCATTGGAAAAGGTAGGCCTAAGCAACCGCATAAAGCACTTCCCAAAGCAGCTATCGGGCGGGCAGCGCCAGCGTGTGGCCATAGCCCGCGCCATTGTAGGCAACCCCGAGATCATCCTGGCCGATGAACCTACCGGTAACCTTGACAGCGCCATGGGTAACGAGATAATGGAAATACTGCTGCAGCTTAACCGTGTAGATGGTACCACCATAGTAATGGTTACGCACGATGAGAACATGGCGCAAAAAACCCACCGTTTGGTAAGGTTGTTCGACGGATCTCAGGTTCAATAACTCATCAGCTTAAACAGAAAAGATCATGTTAAAAAATTACTTTAAAATAGCCATAGCGGTGCTTAAGCGCAGAAAGTTCTTCACTTTCCTAAGCTTGTTTGGCATCAGCTTTACCATAATCATACTAATGGTGATGACCGCCTTTATAGATAAGGTGGTGAACGATACCTATCCCGATAAAAAGCGCGACCGATCGTTATACATCAATAAAATGGAGCTGCGCGGAAAAGAATCCATGAACGGCGGGGCACCAAGCTACTACTTCCTTAAACACTATGTTGGCAGCATGAAAACACCGGTTAAGTTTGCCATTTCATCGGGCTTTAACTCAACCAATACCTATGTAAATAACCGCAAAATCGTTATCAATTATAAATATACCAATGCCGATTATTGGGAGGTGCTTGATTACAAGTTCAGCGAAGGCAAACCCTTAACCAAACAGCAAATTGATAATGCCGAAAAGGTTGCCGTAATAACCGAGGATATGAAGAAAGAATACTTTGGCGACTCGGGCACGGTGCTTGGCAAATACATCGAGGCTGATAACGTAAAATACCGCATTTGCGGGGTGGTTAAAACACTGCCCATTACATCGTACCTGTTTTATGCGGATGTGTACCTGCCAATAACCGTTACCAAAACCAACCTGATGAGTGATAAGGGATACATGGGCAATTTTACAGCCATTGTTTTAGCGGCCAATACCGGCGATGTACCAAAAATGAAAAAAGAGTTTGACGGCATTATGGCAAAAGTACCTATCCCCGGTAAGGAATGGGATCATGTGTACAGCCACGCAGATTCATACATTCAAGGATACTTACGCACCGGCAACGAAACAAATTCGGGTATGCTGTATGCTATTACTGCCGTAACGCTTTTTGCTTTATTTGTAATGCTGCTGCCAACGCTAAACCTGGTAAATGTTAACATTACCCGCATTATGGAGCGCTCGTCAGAAATTGGGGTACGCAAGGCCTTCGGGGCATCATCGTTTACGCTGGTTTACCAATTTATTGTAGAGAACCTTATCCTTACATTCCTGGGCGGGCTTATCGGTATTGTGCTCTCGCTTGTTGCTATGTACGTAATCAACAGCGCTAACCTTATTGCAAATCTAAACCTCGAATTAAACTTTACGGTTCTTTTTTACACCGTTATAACCTGTATCGTATTTGGTTTACTATCGGGCGTGTACCCGGCCTGGCGCATGTCAAAGCTTAACGTGGTTACGGCTTTAAAGGCCCAATAAAATTATCAACCTTAAATAAACAATATTATGTTCAAGCATTTATTTAAAATGATCTGGAATAAGAAGAAGCAAAACTCACTGCTCATTGTCGAGATCCTGCTGTCGTTCCTGGTTATATTCGCGGTGTTTACCTTCGGCTTAAACTCCTATAATAACTACGCCAAACCCATGGGTATCGATTACCAGAACGTATGGGCCATTAGCTACAATAATACTTTAAAAACAAACAATGGCGATTCGCTTAAGCTGTTCTATGATAATATGGTAGACAATATCAAAGCCATGCCAAAGGTGATAGATGCCGCGCATACCAGCGCTAATATCCCATTTTCGACCAGCCACATGTCAACCGGTTTAACCCACAACGGCGACCATATACAAGACGTAAATAGTTTTATGGTAGATGAGAATTATCCTAAAACACTTAATGTTAAATTATTGGATGGCCGTTGGTATAATAAAACAGACGTAGGCTCGAAGCAAAAAGTAATAGTGATAAATAATAAGCTCAAAGAAAGGATGTTTGGTAAGGCAAGCGCTATAGGCAAGTTATATAATGATGATGACGGAAAGAAAGGGGTAAAGATAATTGGGGTGCTGGATGATATTAAATTCAATGGCGATTACCAATCGCTCGAATACGCCATTTATAACCGCATTGATACCTCATCTTACCGTTGGTTAGGTAAAATACTGGTGAAGGTTTCACCCGATGCCAACGCCGCCTTCGAAAGCCAGCTATATAAGTTTATGGCCAACAACTTAAAAGATTCGAACATAGAGATAGAGCACCTTACCAATAAGCTTACAGCGTACAATAAGTTTACCCTGGTGCCGCTTATTATACTTTCTATTGTGGCAGCGTTCCTCATCATCAACGTTGCACTGGGTATTTTTGGGGTGCTTTGGTACAATATCAACAAACGCCGGGGCGAGATAGGCTTGCGCAGGGCGGTTGGCGCGCCGGGTAGTTCTGTTTCGGCCCAGTTGGTAAGCGAAGCCATGATACTGGCTACATTGTCGCTTATCGTAGGGGCTTTCTTCGCGGTGCAGTTTCCGTTACTCAACGTATTCGACTTACCTGCAAGTGTTTACTTATTGGCGATGCTTTTGGCCGTAATATTTATTTACCTGCTGGTTTTGGTGTGCTCGTTATATCCCGGCAAACAAGCTTCGGCAATTTTACCGGCAGTTGCTTTACATGAAGAATAATAATTTAGCTTTGAAATATGATACTGGTTATTGATGATGATATTGCTGTACGCACCTCGCTGCTTTTGCTGCTGAAAAGCCAGAAGTACGAGGTAACCGGTGCCGAAACACCGGCCGAAGCGTTAAGGGTTATCAAAAGCGATACGCCGCAGCTTGTCATCCTTGATCTTAACTTTTCCATAAGTACATCGGGCGAGGAAGGGATGGCTTTGCTGGCGCAGATAAAGAAGATAGAGCCAACAATACCGATTATACTGATCACCGGCTGGGGCAGCATTGCCCTTGCGGTACAGGGTATGAAAATGGGTGCAAACGACTTTATAAACAAACCATGGGATAACGGCCACCTGCTGCAGTCGGTTAAAACACTGATAGACCTGCAGGAGCAAAGCACGGTAAACCGTACCCGCAAGCAACTGGATAAGGAATATAACTTTCAGCATATTATTGGTGAAGACCCACAAATGCTGCAGATATTGGAAACCATTGGCCGCGTGGCCGGTACCGATGCATCTATCCTGATCATGGGAGAAAGCGGTACGGGTAAAGAACTGATTGCCGAAGCGGTGCACCAGAACAGTTTGCGGGCAAATAAGCCTTTTATCAAAGTAAATCTGGGCGGCATCTCCACCTCGTTGTTCGAGAGTGAGATGTTCGGCCATATCCGCGGGGCGTTTACTGATGCGCGTTTCGACAGGGCGGGCCGCTTTGAACTGGCTAACAAAGGCACCATATTTTTAGATGAAATTGGCGACCTTGATGCCGGCAGCCAGGTAAAACTGTTACGGGTATTACAGGACAGGACTTACGAGGTATTGGGTAGCAGCCGCACCAAAACGGTAGATGTAAGGGTGGTTTGCGCCACCAATAAAAACTTAAACCAAATGGTAAGCAGTAATGGTTTCCGCGAGGATCTGTTGTATCGCATCAACCTCATTACCATCACCCTGCCATCACTGCGCGAACGGCCGGGAGATATCCCGCTGCTGGTAAACTTTTTTATCAATAACCTTAAACAGATCTACAACCGGCCGGCGCTAACAGTATCAAAAAGCGCTATGAAATGGCTGCAGCAATTGCCGCTGCCTGGTAATATCCGCCAGTTAAAAAACCTGGTGGAACGCTCTATCCTGGTAAGCAAAACCAACGAGCTGGGTATCGATGATTTTAAATCGCAGTTGGAGCAATCGCCCATAAAACAAGGTAACGCCAAAGTGCCTGCCGTTGGCAGTATAACGCTGGAGGAAATGGAGATTGAGATGATAAAAAAGGCGATGCTTTATCATAAAAATAAGGTGGCTAAAGCTGCTACGGCATTAGGGCTTACGCGCAGCGCGCTGTACCGCAGGTTAGATAAATTTGAGATCCCCTACGATGAGGCTGAGGACTAAATACATTTTGTTTGTAAGCATTTTGCACCTGCTTACGCTGGGGCTTACCTTTTATATTTTTAACAGCGAACGCGTTTTTTTTATCGGGGCCGAGGTATTTATTATTATATCCCTGATCATCTCCATACAGTTATACGGGCAGCTTATACGCCCTATAAAATTGCTTCTACAAGGTATCGATGCACTAAAAGACCGCGACTTTAATGTAAAATTTTTACCCACCGGCAAGCACGAGGTAGATCAACTGATAAACGTATATAACCAAATGATAGACGAGCTAAGAACGGAACGTACCGCGCAGGAAGAGCAGCACTTTTTCCTGGAGAAGCTTATTTATACCTCGCCAACGGGTATCATTATTTTAGATCACGACGATCGCATCCAGCAGCTAAACCCAAAAGCATTAGCCATATTAGGGCTTGATGATAAGGAATTGACAGGTAATAATATAAACGAATTATCTCACCCTTTATTAAAGCATACCCAAGTGCTTAAAGCCGGCGAAACCATCACTGTTAAGCTTAGCGGGATAACTACTTACAAGCTGCAGAAATCGCATTTTATTGACAGGGGGTTCCATCGTAATTTTATAATGATCGAGGAACTTACCGCCGAAATACTGGCTGCCGAAAAAAACACCTACGGCAAAGTGATCCGCATGATGGCGCACGAAGTAAATAACACCATTGGCCCGGTTAACTCCATTATCCAGTCGGCTTTGAAAACCAGCGATCTATGGCAGCACCAAACTGATAACCAGTTGAATAATGCCCTGCATGTAGCGTTCGACCGCAACCAGAACCTGAACCACTTTATGCGCAACTTTGCCGACCTGGTAAAGCTGCCGCAAGCCAATAAAAAACAAACCGACCTGAACCACCTGCTTAATTCGATAATTGAACTGATGCAGATAAAGGCACAGGAAAACAATATACGGCTCATTTATCAGCCACTGGTGCAGCCGTTTTTAATTATAGCCGATGTGCAGCAAATGGAACAGGCGCTGATAAACATTGTAAAAAATGCTATCGAGTCTATCGAAAACAATGGCGCTGTAACCTTTGCGGTTGATACCCGCGGCCGTAAGCTAACCATTACAGATAACGGCAAAGGCATCAGCAACGAGCAGAGCCTGCAATTGTTCACCCCGTTTTACAGCACCAAAAATAACGGGCAGGGCATAGGCCTTACGCTGGTGCGCGAGATCATGCTTAACCACGGTTTCGAATTTTCGCTTAAAACCATCGCCGAAGGCCAAACGGTATTTACTATTTCGTTTTAAGTTTTGTTTCAGCATACATTGGTATAGTAATTTGATAATACTTGCTTAAATTTACCTAACCAGTTGTAACACCTATGGCAAGTAAAGCATTATCCGCGCAGCAAATAAGCGATTATCATCGCGATGGCTATATAGTAGTGAAGGATTTTTGTTCGGCAGCCGAAATTGACCGGCTATACAGCACCGCGCTTAACGATGATGCCATGCGCAAGAACGCGCTTGACCTTAACGACCAAAGCGGTAAAAAAACGCGCTTATCCTTATGGTTTACGCCCGGTAACGATGTGTTTGGCTACCTAACCCGCAGCAAAAAAATGGTAGCGCCTGTTAACCAGTTACTGGATGGCGATGCGCCGGTGTGTCATTTCCATTCAAAACTGATGCAGAAGGAACCAAAGGTTGGTGGTGCATGGGAGTGGCACCAGGATTATGGTTACTGGTATAAAAACCAGTTTATGTTTCCGGATCAGTTGATGAGCGTAATGGTAGCACTTACAAAAGCCAATAAGGAGAACGGCTGCCTGCAGGTGATAAAAGGTTCGCATAAGTTAGGTCGTGTTAATCACGGTTTTTCGGGCGAGCAGGTAGGGGCCGATATGACGATGGTGAACAACGCCCTGCAAACCATGGAATTAATTTATTGCGAATTGGAACCCGGCGACGCATTGTTATTCCATAGTAACTTGCTGCACCGGTCAGAAGCCAACTTATCCGACGGGCCGCGCTGGTCGGTAATTTCCTGCTACTCGCGGCAATCAAACCTGGCCTATAACGAAACTTCTACCTCGTGGAAAACACCTGTAGAGATAGTGCCCGACGACGCCATCCTGCAATGGGATGCAGGGTCGCTATCCAATAACGATTTCCTGGCTAAAGAGAATGACCCCGCGCTTAAGGAGACAGGCTGGGAGAAGTAAATTTTTCGTACTTAAATTCCCTCACCTGGGAGGGGTGCGCAGGGTTGTGTAGTGGCAGGGAGGGGTTTATCCGCTATGCATATGGTACAAACCCCTCCCTGCACCCTCCCGTTGGGAGGGAATCGCACCGTCCATTACTTTTTTTGCCGTCAGGAAAAACAAAGTGGGAGAAGTAGATTACTTTTTACGCTTTTTAGCAGGTTTGGCAACTTTGTTATAAGCAAGCGAGGCGTTTATCCAGTAATCAAAGCTTTTATTGTTTCGCAAGGCTCCCTCTTCTACGTAGATATAACCTTTCATTGTCCTGCTGCCCATTTTCATGGTGCCGGCACCGGGTTTTTCTAAAGCGGTTTCAAATGCATCGGGGCCAACGCGGCAAAGCAGGTCGGCATTGCGTATGCAGACGCACATTTTATCATCAACCATAAAACATAAACCGCCAAACATAGCTTGTTCGGTAACGGCCCCGGCATCAATCAGCGCTTCGCGTACCCGGTTTGCCTGGTTTTCGTCATAACTCATATTTACTCTACTGTTATCTCATCCGCGAAGATGTACGAGGGGCTGCCTTTGCTTTCGTGCCATTCGGGCAAAGCGCCAAACTGTTTGGCTATCAGCTTAATATATCTCGCTTTTTTGTTTATCGGCACGGTGTACTCCTGCGTTTGCACAGTAAGGTCTTTAACATCCACTTTTGTGTTAACCGTGGCTGCCAGCTTGTAATTTTTTCCATCATCAGATAGCCAGTACTCCACCTTTGGCGGGAAAACTATCCACGACCGGGTATCCTGCAGCATGCCTATACTTACTTGTTTAACAGGTTTTACATGGCCCATATCTATCACCGCTTCCAGGTCCTTATTCTGGTAGCCCTGCCAGTTGCCTAAGCGCCAGTTTGCTGTGCCATGTATGCCGTTTATCAGGGTTTCATCGCCCTGCGCCGAATAATTTGGCAAGTATTTATTGGTGAGTGTAAGCTTTATATCGCCGCGGATCTTCGTAAACACAGCCTCGTCAACAAAGCTGCTTTTACCATTTTTTATGGCTATTGCCTTAACGGTGGTGTTTACCATTATAGCAATAGATTTAGTGTATGGGGTAGAGCTTTCGGTAGGTGTGCTGCCATCCAGCGTATAGTATATTTTTGCAAGGCTATCGGCACAAGCTATTTCAATATTGATAGATTGTTTAAATGTTTTGGTACCCGAGATGATGTACGGGTTAGGTATAATTAGTTCATCCGTAATTTTGGATGTTGGTTTTTCCAGTTCCTGCATAAACAGTTTATTGGCAAGCCTGCCCGTAAACACCTCAAAGTCGCCGCCATTGGCAATATCATTATAATCGATATACAATTTATTGTACGGCTTTTTGTTGAGGTTGAAGCCCTGTACGTAGAAATTGCCGCGCCCAACGGTTGCACCGGGATTATTGATGGTGAATTTTTTGCCATTCTCCAGGTTGATCACCATTTTTTCGAACTGCGGGATGCCTATCTGGTATTGCTGCTGCCCCGGTGCAATGTTGTAGATGCCCAGCGAACTCATAACATACCATGCCGACATCTGCCCGCAATCCTCGTTACCAGACAGGCCATCGGGCTTGGCGCTGTATTGCTCGCGCAGGATCTTGTTTACATAGTACTGCGTTTTATCGGGCGAATCGGTAAAGTTATACAAGTAGGCAATATGGTGGCTTGGCTCGTTGCCATGCGCGTATTGGCCTATTAAACCGGTAACATCATCCTGCTGCCGCCCGCTTAACGGCGCGCTGGTGCTAAACAATTCATCCAGTTTACGTTCAAAATTGGCTTTGCCGCCCAGGCTGTTTATCAGCCCTTCAACATCCTGCGGCACCAAAAAGCTGTATTGCCATCCGTTACCTTCGGTATAGTTGTTGTTGATCTCGGTAGGTTCAAATGGGGTATACCACCCGCCGTTATCCCTGGCCTGCATAAAACCGTTTTGATTGTTATGCACGTTTTTCCAGTATTGGGCGCGTTTAATGTATTCGGCGTAATCTTGCGGTTTGTTCAGCATTTTTGCCATTTGGGCAATGCACCAGTCGTCGTAAGCATAATCCAGCGTTTTAGAAACCGACTCGTGCTCTACATCGGCGTTTACAGCCCCCGTTTTACGATAGTTATCCAAGCCAAACTGGTCGCGGTTTACGGCAGCCTTCATGGCGGTAAAAGCCTCTTCGGCGTTAAAATCGCGGATACCTTTTGCATAGGCATCTACAATAACAGGGATGGAGTGATTACCCACCATGCAATAAGTTTCGGTTGAAGCCAATGGCCATATGGGTAATAAGCCGCCCTGTTCATAAACCGCTAAAAAGGTTTTAATAAAATCCGAGGTGCGCTTACGGTCGATAATATTTAGCAAGGGGTTTTCGGCCCGGTAGGTATCCCATAAAGAAAAGGCTGTATAGTAGTTAAAGCCGGTTGCCGTATGGACCTTTTGGTCCAGGCCCCTATATTGGCCATCTACATCGTTATAAATGCTGGGCGCTACCATACAGTGGTATAGCGCGGTATAAAAGGTTATCTGTTTTAACCTTGCATAGTCGGGGATCTCGAGCTTTTTCTTTTTTGAGATAGGGGCATTGTACCCGTATGGGTTGTAAACAGCATTTGTTTCCCGCTGCACGGAAACAGGAGGCGCCCCGCCCTCAACCTGGATCTTTGAAAGCTCCTCGTTCCAGGCAAACTTGGTGGCTTTTACAACCTTTTTAAAATCAAAGTCGGGCATCTCGGCATCAAGGTTCTTTAACGCACCCTCGGCGCTTACCGATGATATGGCTACTTTTGAGATCACCTCGCCGGGGTTATCAAACGTGATGTACATTTTTACGTTTTTGCCCTGTATTTTGCTTTGGCCCTGCTGCAACTGGTCGTTTAGGGCTATGCCGTAGGTTTTAAAAGGTTTAGAGAATTTGGCATAAAAGTACAGGTGCTGATCGGTAGCCCACGATTTAGAGCGGCGGAAACCACGGATCACGTGGTCGTTAACCACTTCTATCCACGAATCCAACACCTCGTCGCGGTGCTGCAGGTCAATAATAATATTGCCTTGCGCTGCGCCATTATAATCGTATTGATGCACGCCCACGCGGGGGGTGGCTGTAAGTTTTACATCAATATTGTATTTATCTAAATGTGTAGCGTAATAACCCGGAGAGGCGTCTTCGTTCTTCTTTTTAAAAGGAGAGCGGTAATCGGTGTTTTTCAGCTGCGGTTCACCCGTGGTTGGCATAAATAACACATCGCAAAGGTCGGCAATGCCTGTGCCGCTTAGGTGCGTGTGCGAAAAACCGTAAACCAGGCTATCGGTGTAATGATACCCCGAAACACCGTCCCAGCCCTCTAAGCGGGTATCGGGACTTAACTGCACCATGCCAAAAGGGGCAACCGCGCCGGGGTATGTATGCCCGTGGCCGCCGGTGCCTATAAATGGGTCTACAAATTGGGTAACATCCTTTTTTTTCTTTTGTGCCGATACGTTAAAGGCGGCAAACAGGGCAAATACAATTACAGCACCACGAAAAATCGATCTCATCTAAACGGTTTTTATCTTAACGCAAAATAGCAAGATTTATTGATGTTGGAAAGGAGGGGATTTGCAGCATAAAAACTTTGTCATGCTGAACGCAGTGAAGCATCTAATAACCGACATACCTGGCGGCCATGCATAGGTCGCGAATAGATCCTTCGCGATGCTCAGGATGACAATGGGTAATGGGCTTTTAATCCTCTATCCTAAACCTATCCGCATCTTTTAAAAACGGCAGGGCGCGGCGGGCTTTTTTAACCTCATCGCCGATGATGGAGAAGGTGTACACATCCTCTTCATCGCGTTTGTAGTAAACAACGTTACCATTAGGGTCGATACAGGTGGAATCGCCGGAGTGGTAAACCTCGTTGCCATCGTGGCCAACACGGTTTACACCAATTACATAGGCCTGGTTCTCAACCGCGCGGGCAGGGATAAGGGTACGCCAGTGAAGGGCGCGTTTTTCGGGCCAGTTGGCTACTATCATCAGCAGGTCGTAATCCTCGTCAACATTGCGCAGCCATACCGGGAAACGCAGATCGTAACAAATAGCCGGGCAAATCTTCCAGCCGTTTAGTTCAACTATCAATTTTTTAACGCCGGGGGTATAAACCGTATGTTCTTTGCCCAGGGCAAAAAGGTGGCGTTTGTCGTAATGCTCGTAAGTACCGTCGGGGCGCATCCATATCAGCCTGTTAAAAAAATTATCGCTTTCTTTTATAATAAGGCTGCCTGTAACCACGCATTCGTATTTTTGCGCGGTTTTATGCATCCACTGCATGGTTTTGCCGTCCATGGCTTCGCCCAAAGCTTCGGCATTCATGGTGAAGCCGGTGTTAAACATTTCGGGCAGGATGATAAGGTTGGTTTTTTCGCGTATGTTGGATAACCGCAACGAAATGTTCTGCAGGTTTTTATCTGTGTTTTCCCAAAATAAATATCCCTGGTATACCGTAATTTTCAGATTATCCATATAACAATGCTTTTTTAAGGTAGCGGCAAAATAAATTTATACGTAAATATTTCCGTAAGGTTAAACCTTTATCAGTCTATCAACGGCTTTATCCAATGTTTCTTGCCTTTTGGCGAAACAAAATCGCAGAACATGCCTGTCCAGCCCTTTTCTGTAGAACGCCGAAACCGGTATGGCAGCCACACCAATTTCTTTTGTTAAGCGTATGGCAAAATCGGTATCCTTTTCATCTGTAATGGCATCATAGGTTACCGACTGGAAATAAGAACCCGAACATGGCAATAGCTGAAACCGGCTTTGCTCCAGTCCGTTACGGAAATGGTCGCGCTTTTCCTGGAAAAAGGCCGGCAGGCTCAGGTAGGTATTTTCTTCCTTTAAGTATTCGGCTATGGCGTATTGTAAAGGGGTATTTACGCTGAACACCAAAAACTGGTGGATCTTCCTGAACTCCTGCATCAAATAAGCCGGGGCAAGGCAGTAACCCATCTTCCAGCCGGTAGCATGAAAAGTTTTACCGAATGAGGCCACGATGAGGCTGCGCTGCTGCAATTCGGGGTAACGGGCCATGCTGTGGTGTTCCTGCCCGTCGAATACCAGGTGCTCATAAACCTCGTCGCTCAGGATAAAAATATCCTGGTTTTTAACCAGCGCGCTCAACTCGTCGATATCCTCGCGGCTCAGAATAGTAGCGGTAGGGTTATGCGGCGAATTAAGGATGATCATTTTGGTTTTATTGCTCACCAGTCGTTTTACCATGTCCCAGGCAATGCGGTAATCTGGCGGTTCCAGTTCTAAAGATTTTACTACGCCGCCCATTAGCTTAATAGCAGGGGCGTAGCAATCGTAAGCCGGCTCGAACATGATCACCTCATCGTTGGGGTGAATCAGCGCGCTGATGGCCGTAAATACAGCCTGCGTGCCGCCTGCGGTAATGGTTATCTCGGTATCGGGGTTGTACTGCGCGCCGTAAAGTTTTTCGGTTTTAATGGCAACCTGCTCGCGCAGGGCCATTACACCGGCCATTGGGGCATACTGGTTATGGCCATCGTTCATGGCTTTGTGCACCAGTTCTATAAGTTGCGGCGAGCAGGAATAATCGGGGAAACCCTGTGATAAATTTATCGCGCCGTGCTCCGCAGCAAGTGCCGACATGGTAGTAAAGATATTTGTCCCGGTTTGGGGTAATTTAGAAATAACAGGTATCATGCAGGGGCTAAATTAACCAATTTAACTACCGAAACCAGATAATATTTAAAAATGAGGCTGAAATAGAATTAGTCTGAAATTAACCTGTACATGGCGTGCGGTCACCAACTTGTACTTTTTAATCCTTTTCTTTTTTGGGGTTGATTATATACCTTAGTAGCATGAAACCTTTACGCATCCTCCCGCTGCTTGTATCCCTAATTATAATTGCCTCCTGCTCATCATCCAGCAAAAAAAACACAATACCCGTTGTAGGTTTTGTAGATGCCTTTGAAGATGCCACCATATCGCAGGCGAAAACCGGTTTTGTTGACGCTTTAAGGAAAAACGGTTTTACCGACGGCAAAGATGTTAACATAGAATACCGCAACGCGCAAGGCAGCATACCCACGCTTACACAGATAGTAAATTATTACGTAGCCGAAAAGGTGGACCTGCTGGCCACCTCAACTACCTTGTCTACCGTCGCGGCTATACAAAAAACAAAAACCATCCCTATCTTCCAGATGGTATCGCCAACACCCGACAGGATGAAGGTGGCTGATGCTGTAGGTAAAGGCCCTGCAAACCTGTTTGGCACCATGGAGGAATTAAACTACATCGACACATCCTTTACCCTGATAACGCGGTTGTTGAAACCAAAAGGCACACGCTTAACCGTAGGGATGATCTATAACCAGTCTGAACCGCAATCTACCGATGCTTTGCAGCGCATAAAAGGCCTGGCCGACAGGCTGCATGTAACTATCATCGCAATGCCGCTAAACTCATCGGCCGATGCCTTGCTGGTTACACAATCGCTACTAAACAAAAATATCGACGCGTTTTTTGCCAACCCGGATAATACCGTATTCGCGGCCTTTGAAACCATCCTGAAAAGCTGCAACGAACATAACGTGCCCATATTTACCAGCGAAGCAGGATTGGTGCAGCGTGGCGCGGTAGCCGCGTTTGGCGCCGATATTTACCAATGGGGCTATCAATCGGGCGTGCAGGCCGCGCAATATTTAAAAACCCGCAAAACCGATGGCTTAAAGCTGGAAATGGTAAAAATACGCAAGCGCGTGTACAACCCTGCGGCCGCCAAAAAGTACGACATTAATGTGCCCGCCGGCTTTGAACCCGTAAAATAATGGATTTTTACCTAACCGCCTTATTGCAGGGATTGTGTTTCGCGGGGATAGCGTTTGGCATTTACATTTCCATGAAGATCTTTAACATCCCCGATATCACTACCGATGGCAGCTATACCCTGGGTGGCGTGGTAACCGGCATGATGCTTACCCACAGCCAGCCGGGTTATGTGATATTATCGGCGGTGCTTTTAGCCGGGGCTTTGGCCGGGGCGCTAACGGGTATTATCCACACCAAACTAAAAATAAACGCCCTGCTGGCCGGTATTTTAGTGATGACGGCCTTATACTCTGTCAACCTCAGCATACTTGGACGCTCTAACCTGCCATTGCTTAGCATGCCTACCTTGTTTTCGGCTGTCAACTTTTTAACAAACGCCAACCAAAATTCCCTGGTGATATTAGGGTTATTTGTGCTGGCAATTACCCTGTTGATCGGTTACCTGCTTAAAACAGATTTTGGGATAGCCATGCGTGCCACAGGTAACAGCGAACACATGATCCGCGCCCTTGGCGTGAACACCGACCGCATGAAAATAACCGGACTTGCCCTTGCAAACGCGCTTACAGCTTTAAGTGGATACCTGATGGTGCAGCTACAAGGCTTTGCCGATATTAGCATGGGGATAGGCATTGTAATTGTAGGCCTGGGGTCGGTTATTATTGCCGAAACCATTATCAACTGGCTGCAGATAACTTCAGTTTGGCTTAGCCTTATTTTGGTGATGGCCGGCGCAGTGATATTCCAGTTTGTGCTGGCGCTTACGCTGGATATAGGGGTCGACGCTAACCTGCTTAAACTGGTTACGGCTGTATTTGTATTATTGATCGTTGGCTTGCCGCGCTTAACAGGGAGGCAAACATGATACAATTAAGCAACATCTATAAAACTTTTAATACCGGCAAGCCTAACCAGGTAACCGCCGTGAACAACGTGACCCTGAATATTGATACCGGCGATTTTATGGTGGTAGTAGGTTCAAACGGTTCGGGTAAAACTACGTTGCTTAACTTGATTGCGGGAAATATTCTTTCCGATTCCGGTTCGATCACTATCGATAGCCATAACGTTACCCGCCTGCCGGAGTATAAACGAAGCAAATGGATAGCCCGCATCTTCCAAAATCCTTTAACAGGCACAGCTGCCGAACTGAGTATTATAGATAACTTCCGTTTAGCCGCTCTTCGCACGCAAGCTAAAAGTCTCTCTATCGGTAAAAACGATAAGTTTAAAACCCTGGTGCGCGATAAGATAGCCACACTGGGTATGGGGCTGGAAGATAAAATAGAACAGCCCATTGGCACACTATCCGGCGGGCAACGCCAGGCGCTTACTTTGTTAATGAGCGTGATGGATACCTGCAAGATCCTGTTACTGGACGAGCCCACCGCCGCGCTCGACCCCCGATCGGCCGAAAATGTACTGCGCATAGCCAATAACCTGATCAAGGAATATAAGCTAACCGCCATACTGGTTACGCATAATTTAAAGGACGCGGGCAATTATGGTTCGCGCATTATACAAATGGGCGAGGGGGAGATATTGAAGGATATTGCAGGCACCGGCAAGCAAAATTTAAAGCAAAATGAACTGTACGATTGGTTTGGATAAACATTGGCAAAGAAATTGTATTGCTATCCATACTATGAAAAACACAACATTTGAAAACATATTCGACGCTTACCAGTTGGTGAGCGGCGCAAAAATAAAAGCCAAAAATTACGAAGAAGTTTATGAGCTTGGCCCATACGACGGTACCAAACGCGGCTACACGCTTTATGCCTTTGAAGACGGTGTACGCTTCGAAGATTTCAGCGTTATCATCTCCGAGAATGAACTGATGAATAATTACCTGATCGAAAAAGGCAAGGGTAACCAGGCGATAGCGGCGTAACCGGGTTTTATACCTAATATGTCATTGCGAGGAGCGTAGCGACGTGGCAATCTCGTCGTATGTCGTATGCATGACGCTATGGCATTGGCTACGAGATTGCCGCGCTATCGCTCGCAATGACATGCTTTTTGATTTACCTGGTTTCACCCCATTTTGAAATCCTCTTTTCATTCTTTACCTTCGCATCAAAATAATACAACGATGCTATTAAATAACTCTATCTGTAACACCAATAAGCGGCCCGCGGGCACGCTGCAGAAGGGCATTGCATCAAGGATCCAACTCTTCTCTTAGTCGCCTGCTAAACACAGGAAACACAATTTATTTTTTATTGAACATACACCTGAGGCTATTGCCATGGGTTACATTTTAAATTTTTATGGACACATATTATACTATTGAAGAGAAGTATTTACAGGCTGTGGAAGAGCTATCATACGGCGAAACGCCAAAGGCACTGAATTTACTGAACGAGTTGATCGCGAACGATCCGCTGTATGCGCGTGCGCATTTCCAGATCGGCAAAATATATTATTACGATTTGAAGGACTATCAAACCGCAGGCTACCATTTTAAAACCTGTATGGAGATCGATCCTTTATTCCCTGATAACTATTTCGATTACCTAAGCCTGGTGGTTTTCCTGAAAATGGATAAACAGGTTAAAATGGTTGCTACCACAGCGCTGGCTACGCCGGGCGTTAATGCCGCTTCTATTTATGAACTGCTGGGCATATATGCCGAGAAAAACAAAAACTGGAATAAAGCTTTAGCGGCATACCGCAATGCCTACATGGAAACAACCACAAAAGAGCAGCTCGAAAGTACCGAGGAAAGCATCGACCGCGTAAAACTTAAAATGCGGCAGGGTATTGTATATCAATATACGCTTACCGGTTAAACAAGAAAAGGCCTCAAAATATTCGAGGCCTTTTCTTTTGCATTATGAAGCATTATTTTTTGTAGCTGATCTTGTAGATCGTCCCCTTAGAATCATCGGTTACGTAGATAGAACCATCAGGGCCCTGTGCTAAACCGCATGGGCGGCGTTCTGCATTGCCTTTAGCTGTATTCTCGGCCGAGCCCGAAAAGCCATCAGCAAATACTTCCCATTTGCCATCGGGCTTGCCATTTTTAAACGGCTGGAAAACCACGTAATAACCGGCCTGTGGCTCGGGCGCGCGGTTCCACGAGCCATGAAAGGCTATGAAAGCACCGTTCTTATATTTCTCCGGAAACTGGTCGCCGGTGTAAAACAGTAAACCGTTAGGGGCAAGGTGGCCGGGATAAGCGGCGGCGGGGTTAATATATTTATTGCCGGGGTCGCCGTCCTTTTTACCATCGCCGCCGTACTCTGGCGCTAAGATCTTTTTGTTTTGTTGCTGGTCGTAATAAATATAAGGCCAGCCTGCATTGTCGCCTTTATTAATAGCGTAAAGGCATTCGGCAGGTAACTCGGCAGATTGTTTTTCGTTGTACAGGTCCGGGAACAGGTCGTGTAAGGCATCGCGGCCGTGCTGCATTACAAAAAGCTGGTTGTTTTGTTTATTCCAATCCATGCCAACCACGTTGCGCAGGCCCGTAGCATAGCGCACACCATCTTTGTAGGTCTGGTTTAGCTTATCGGCCTTAAACTGCCAGATACCTCCTGCCGAGTCGAGAATAGGGCAGCCCGGCTGGCCCATAGAGCCTTTTTCGCGGTCTTTTACCTGGCAGGAGTTTGAGTAAGCGCCGATATTTACATACAGGTTACCGGCATCATCCAAAACAATAGCTTTGGCTTCGTGCTGATGGCGGTTTATAAGGCCTTTAACAATGGTCTCGGGCTTGGTACTATCCAAAACCTCATTTTTATCGTTCAGTTTATAGCGGTAAACATCCTCATCAGATGAAGCGTACAGGTAACCATTTTTAATGTAGATACCCGTTCCGCCAAAATCACCGAAGCCGGTTTTAACATCGGCTTTGCCATTGTTTTCGTGCAGCACCATAATGCCCTTGCCATCTTTTGGTTTGCCAAGCTTTACAAAAATATCGCCCTGCGGGGATACGGTTATATGGCGTGTGCCACCAAGGTTTTCGGCAAGGATAGCTGCACTAAAGCCTGATTGGAGCGTTAACCCAGCGGATGCTGTTGCCGCGGTATCTGTTGCAGATACTGCGCTATCGGCATTGCCCTTGTTACCATTGCCGGTACAAGCGTTAAATAATATCGATGCCGCAATCGCTACTGTTGCTATTACGGATTTAAATAGTCTGTTTTTCATTTGGTGCAGGTGTTAATTATTGATGTGCGACAGCAGGGAAAACCATTCTTTTATTGGGCTGTCAAATTACTTTATTATACAATACATTATCAAATCTGTTTGTAGAAATATGGTTACAAGGTAAGTACATGGGTATAATTGCTGATACCGGTTAAACTATCGCTTACGGTTACCGTCATAGATGTATAAATTTTAAGGATATGAGAAAGTCAGTTTTACTATCAGCAATATTATTTGGAAGCCTGGTTTACAATAGCGCCCAGGCTCAGATATCTGTACATATAGGTTTTAACATTCCTGCCCGCAGGGTATATGTACCGGCCCCGCCACCGCAACCCGTTATGGTTTATGATAATGACGAGTTTGACGACAGCGACGATTATTATTACCTGCCCGAAGTAGAAGCCTATTACAGCGTACCGCGTAATTGTTATTATTACCAGGATGGCGGCAGGTGGATCTCGGCAGCTTACCTGCCCGGCGCTTACCGCAATTACAACTGGCGTACCGCTCAGCGTTACGAAATAAGGGGCCGTCGCCCATACATGCAGCACGAACAGTACCGCAGCAAATGGGGTGGTAATTATAGCCGTAACAACTGGAACTGGAACCGCAGGAATAATAACTATGCCGGCAGACCAAACTACCATAACGACTGGAACAGGGGTAATAACAACCGCAACGACAGGCCACAGGGCGGCTACAACCAGCCAAACCGCAACGACAGACCGCAAGGTGGCTTTAACCAACCCAACCGTAACGACAGACCGCAAGGTGGCTACAACCAGCCAAACCGCGATAATAATGGCCGCGGGAGAGGCGGCTGGGGCGGCGGTCAGCAACAGCCATCACAGCCAAGCAGGAATGACAACCGTGGTGGTGGCGGTCGCGACAGGGATAACCGCGGCGGTAACGACAATTTTAAATTAGCCCAAAACAAAGGTGGGTTTGGCGGCGCGCATCGCCAGGCAAGGTTTTAATATAACCACCCCGACATATATGCAAAAGCCATCCGTTAGCTAACGGATGGCTTTTTTTGCTTTGTTGAAATATTGGTTTAATAGCTGCTTGCCGAGGTTAACAGTTCAATAGCTTCGCCACTTAGGTTGAGTTGGGCGGCTTTAGTGAGGTCGTTTAATTGCGGTATGCTGGTTGCGCTGGCGATAGGGGCGGTGATGCCCGGCCTTGCCATTACCCATGCTAATGCAACGCTTGCGGGCGTGGTGTTATATTCTTCGGCTACCTTATCTAAAGCGCCTAAAATTTTATAGCCACGTCCGTTAAGGTATTTTTTGATACCCCCGCCGCGTTTGCTCTTGTTAAGATCGGCCTCTGAACGGTATTTACCTGTAAGGAAGCCGCTTGCCAGCGAGTAATAGGTTATTACACCGATATTGCTCTCGCGGCATAACGATTCGTACAGCCGCTCGTAATCCTCGCGGTCGTACAGGTTATATTCGGGCTGCAAAGTTTCGTAGCGGGCGAAGCCATTATCTCTGCTCACCTGTAAAGCCTCCCGAAACCTGTCGGCGCTTAAGTTTGATGCCCCTATGGCGCGTACCTTGCCTTGTTTGATCAGGTCGGTAAAGGTTTCCATTGTTTCGGTTAACGGCGTATTAGGGTCGTCCTCGTGCGATTGGTACAGGTCGATGTAATCGGTTTTTAGTCGCTTAAGCGAATCTTCCACCGCCCGGGTAATGTAATCTTTTGAAAGTCCCTTTTTACCCTCGCCCATAGGCTTGCCGACTTTGGTAGCCAGTATCACTTTATCCCGTTTGCCACCCTGTTTCAGCCAGTTGCCAATAATAGTTTCTGATTCGCCGCCGGTATTGCCGGGCACCCATTTGGAGTAAACATCGGCCGTATCCACAAAATCAAACCCGGCATCTATAAAAGCATCCAGCAGGGCAAAGGAGGCCTTTTGGTCGGCCGTCCAGCCAAATACGTTACCGCCGAAGCAAAAGGGCTGTACCCAAATGCCCGATCTGCCTAATTCGCGCTTTTCCATATGCAATAGTATTATAAAGATACGCCTACCTGCTCTGCCAGTTCATCCACCCATCCCGAAAGATAGGGCTCCGATCCTGCAATGCGTTCCCAACGGCCATGTTCGTTACGGGCTATGGTGAGTTGCAGGCTCCCGTCGAGCGAGTTAAATTCGTAAATTCCGTTGGTTGCTTGCGTAACTATCCCGTTAACTGGGCTGTCAGAACCGGTTAGCACCGCTTCAAGTTGTTGTTCCATAATTAAGTTTGTTTATATTTTTAACACGGCTATAGGGTTTGTGTTTGGATTGGTTTGAATTAAGCCGCTATTATGATTGATGCCGATAAAACGCGTTAAGGATTGAAACGGATACTCCGAAGGAGTCCTTTGGACCGGCCCGCGCCTAAGGCCTGCAGGCGTATGAGTGTAAAGCCTGACCGCAGGGAACGCCCCCAACTAATTAAACAGCCTTAAAACTATTAACAGGGGCTAACTGTTAAGCATACAACCAATTAAATTTTAGTTTTATAATGAAGATGAGATATTTCCAGGTGGCGCAGGGTGTATGGGGGATGCGGATATTTTTTGTAAATGTTTACATGATTGCCAACCGCCGCGGCATTGGTAAGGGATGGGTTTTGGTTGATACCGGCATCAAAGGCTCGGCTGCTAAAATTATTGCCATGGCCGAAGCTATATTTGGCCCGGGTACACGGCCCAGCGCTATTGTGCTTACCCACGGCCATGCCGACCACGCCGGCGCGCTGCCCGAACTATTGAAATACTGGAACGTACCCGTTTACGCCCATAAAATGGAAATGCCGTATTTAACCGGCCGCTCATCGTACCCGCCGGCCGACCCGGAAGCAGGCGGGGGCCTGATGACCCTGATATCGGGGATCTGGCCCACAACGCCCATTAACGTGAGCCGCAACCTGCGGGAAATTGATATGTACGACGGCATCCCCGAACTACCCGAATGGAAGGTGATCCATACACCAGGCCACACACCGGGGCATATTTCGCTGTTTTTACCACTAAATACCACGCTGATAGCCGGCGACGCCTTTACCACCACGCAGTCGGAGTCGGCGTTATCGATATTAACTTACCACAAAAAGCTGAGCGGCCCGCCAAGGTCCATCACATCCGACTGGATAGCGGCGGCAAAATCGGTACGGAAGCTGGCAGCTTTGCAGCCCCGTATAGCAGCTACAGGGCACGGCCCGGTAATGCGGGGGCGAGAGCTTTCTACCGGGCTAAACCTGCTGGCCAACAGGTTCGAGAGCATTGCGGTACCACAAAGCGGGCGGTACGTTGGCCACGGGGCCATATCCGACGAGAACGGCGTGCGCTATATACCGCCATACCGGGGCACCATGAAACGTACCGCTACCATTGCCATTGCAGCAACCGTACTGAGCTTTTTATTGGTAAGGCAGGCCGGTAAAATATGGAGCTAAGCAATATTGTTCTACATTTACAGCGTGGAAAAGATAGTACCCGACCCCCAGGTTTTAATTGATATTGTAAACACCCGAATGCCCTTTGGCAAGTACAAAAATACGCTGCTTTGCGATATGCCTATCAGCTACCTGGAGTGGATGCATAAACAGGGTTTCCCGCCGGGCAAACTGGGGATGATGCTGAGCACCGTGTTCGAGATAAAAAGCAACGGGGTTGACCAGATACTGCGGCAGATAAAGTTTAAGTACGGGGGGCGTTCATAGTCGATAGTCGATAGTCCATAGTCGATGGTCTATAATCCATAGTGAAGGTTATTGCTAACAATTACCTTTTGATGACTGATTTACTTAAACCGCTGTAAGGTTGTTTGCGTAAATACTACTAAACAGATAAAAAAACTATCATGAAAAATTTAGTAATATATTTTGCGGCACTTTTGATGTTTACGGGTTGCGCAAACGGGCAAACTAAACAAAACCGTAACGATTTTGCGGCGGTACCCAGTCCGGCTGCAGGCGAAGCTGTAGCCACCTTTGGCGGCGGCTGTTTCTGGAGCATGAGCGAGGCCATGAGCGAACTGAAAGGCGTAAACAAAGTGGTGTCGGGCTATGCAGGGGGCAATACCAAAAATCCAACTTACGAACAGGTGAGTGACCGCACCACCAACCATGCCGAAGTTACCCAGATCTACTATAACCCAAAAGTGATAAGCTTTGCCACACTGGCCGAGGCCTTCTTCTTCGCGCACGACCCTACTACGCTTAACCGCCAGGGGCCTGATGTAGGTACCGATTACCGCTCTATCGTATTTTATCGCAACGATGCTGAGAAGAACACCCTGCTAAGCGTTATAAAAAAGGTGAACGAAACCAAGCATTATAGCAACCCTATAGTTACCCAGGTTGTACCTTACAAGGCCTTTTACCCGGCCGAGAAATACCACCAGGGTTATTACCGCACTAACGGCGATAACCCCTACATCAGCAGCGTATCTGAACCTAAGGTGATGAAGTTCCGTAAGGCAATGAAAGCGGAGTTGAAGCCGGAGTTTCAGAAATAAGGAGCCTCTTAAATAACAAATTGTCATTTCGAGGGAAGCGTAGCGACGAGAAATCTTATACATATTGCCAATCTACGCCTACTACTCGTATAAGATTTCTCCTCGTACCTCGTTCGAAATGACATAGGTAAATTAAAGGCCCTGTCCCACTAAATATTACACAACGCGAGACAAAAATGTAAATTACTGTAAAACAGCTATTTGCAAATTTAAAAAAATCAGTTTTATTTAAAGTTATACTTTAACCTTTTATGCATAAGTATTTTATAATTAATTATTTATGATTTTTTGCATGGGTGTCCCACTCGTTTCTGAATGGGACGGAATGGGACACCCTGATTTTTATAATTTCTTTGTTAAATAAAGATTATTCTTTATATTTACAGAAATTATAATTTCATGGACGAACCAGATTTTTACCAGATCTCGCCTACGCGCCGCTTGTACCGCCCGGCGGCGATTGAGGCCATTCGTACACAATTGTACGAGAATAAAAAGCGTTTAAAAAAACACGGCCTCGACGAATCCATTTACCTCGACCCGCAAAAAACCAACCTGCTGTTTGTAAAAACCGCCGGCGAATGGATGAAGCAGGAGTACGGCAAACCCATGCCGCGCATGCTGCTGGGCGACCTTTGGCTGGAGGGCGAAATGTGCATCCTGTTTGCCGATACCAACCTGGGCAAATCTATCCTTGCGGTGCAAATTGGCAATAACCTGGCGCAGGGCTGCTGTACCGGCAACTTCAATAACCAACTGGAGGCTCAAACCCCGGTGCTTTATGTTGATTTTGAGATGGGCAGCAAACAGTTTGAGAGCCGCTATTACGATAGCCAGTGGGGCAGCCACCAGTTTGGGCATACCTTTTACCGTGCCGAGTTTAACCCCGAGGCCGAGAACCCCGCCCTGTACGATAGTTATGATGCCTATCTCGAATCGGCCCTCGATAGCGCCATCGACAAAACCAAAGCTAAGGTGCTAATTATCGATAACCTTACCTATATGGCCACCGGTACCGAACGTGCCCGCGAAGCCCTGCCGCTGATGAAGAGGCTGAAAGCGCTGAAGAAAAAGCATAACATAAGCATGCTGGTGCTGGCACATACCCCAAAGCGCATGGCTAATAAACCCATTACCGTTAACGATTTGCAGGGCAGCAAAATGATCATCAACTTTTGCGACAGCGCCTTCGCCATTGGCAAAAGCCATACCCGGCCCGGCAAACTGTACCTTAAACAGGTAAAACAACGCAGCCGCAAAACCATGTACGACGAGCACAACGTTTGCCTTTGCCACATCCAAAAGGAATACACCGACCTGCACTTCGCCTTTGAAGGCTACGCCAAAGAACACGACCACCTGCAAAGCGCCCATGCCCAGGCCCGCCAGCAACTGCAACAACAAGCCCGCGACCTGCACCAAACCGGCCAAAGCTACCGCCAGATAAGCGCCCAGCTAAAAGTGCCTGTAAGTACTTTGGGGAGATGGTTGGGATAGTTTTTCGATTTCGGATGTTAGATTTTAGATCTCGGATTTATAATTTAGGATCGGGAATGCGCGAAAGGTTCCCCTCTCGAGAGGGGCAAGGGGTGTGTTAATGAAGCGATGAGAATAATACTTGCGCTGATTTGCAATCAGCACTTAATGTGGGGTAGCAATTGCGTCGGGCATTGCAAATGACGGGACGTATTTGCACTCGTCATAGACAAGCAAAAGGGGTGGATCGATCGAGTATATTTAATTATTTAAAGGGTAAATGAGAAATCACAATTCCAATGTTTTTTTGTACATACATAGTTCTGTTACATTTTTTAATGTGATAATTGAATGAAGCAGCCCACTCATCAGACTTTTCAACTTTTGGTCCTATTGTAATTTTTTCTAAAACTGGAACAATGTCAATTAAACTTATATAAACTCTAGGAGGAATACTAAGCATGTCAATTGTCTTTTCAAACCCAACACCTTGTACAACTAATCTAACTTCTTGTTCGTATTGATATTCTGCGCTCTTAAAAAGGTAAGTAATATCATTCAAGAGTTGGGCAATACGATCTTTTTGAACAGTTTTTAAATCGCCGACATTTTTTTTCAAGTCAACAAGAAGTTTGTTAAGGCGTCGATTATTTGTTGTACTTATATCTGGCACTACAAACTTATCTTTTGCTTTATAAGCCACTCTATAAAATGTAAATTTTTCATCTATTTGATGAAATTCCTCATCCTCTTCAGGACTTAGCTTATCTTCTAAAAAATTTATAAAATCATTTTTATTAATTGTTATAGCGCAACCTTTGGCCTCAGTATCAATTTCCTTCCCATACATTCTCCAAAGCGTTAAATCGTTATGCTTTTTTGAAGATACAAAACTTCCTATAAAAGGTCTTTCAACAAACTGTTCCTCAATAGTATTTTCAGGCGTAATATTCTTTATTTGAAAATTTATAAAGTTGAGTAACTCAGTCCCCTCGGATGTATCATTTAAATATGCTCCTTCAGATAATCTCAAAGGACTGTTGCCTAATATTATCGCTTTTGCACTTGATAAACTTGTGTAATGAGTTAAATAACCGTCATCAAATAAAAGTATCTTTTTTATGTTAGTAACAATAAGTGATATTTTCTCATACCATTCATTTGATATTTTTTCTTCTAAATCTTTTATTTCTGATAATGCTATTTTTATATAGGAATCACTCGCAAACTCATTAAGTTTAGCGTATGTTTTATAATCGTCTAAGGAATAAATATTTTTGCCTAAATTTTTATACAGTATCGCTCGATTAAAATATACTGAAGCATAATCTTTGTCAATTCTTATTGCTTCTGAATAATCAGATAAGGCTTTATCATATTTTTTAAGTTTATTAAAAATGATAGCTCTATTGTTATATGCCAATTTATATTCTGGATTCAAATCAATTGCTTTGTCTAAATCTTTGATTGCTTTTTCAGACTGTTTTAATTTATATAACAGTATAGCCCTATTATTATAAGCTTGATAATAGTTTTTATCAATTGAAATTGCTTTATTGTAATCTTCTAAGGCTCTTTGATAATTATTAAGAGATTGAAGTAATAATGCACGATTATAAAATATTAATGCATTATTTGGATTGAGGTTTATTGATTTCTCAAAATCTTCAAATGCATTGTCATAATTTTTCAGTAGCGAATTAATAGTCGCGCGATTATAATAGTTTAAGTATTCATTTGGGTTTAAACTTATTGCAATATTGTAATCAGATAATGCTTCTTTAAAAGCTTTATTTAAATGCAGAGCATTTCCTCGCGCTAAATACCCCATAAAATTTAATGGATCCAATTCTATGGCTTTATTAGCGTAGTTTTTAGCCTCTTCACACTTACCTAATTTCATAAAAGCTCGGGCTTTTAAAGCGTAAAGTGTGGCGTTATTATAATTCTCTAATAATTTTTCCGGTAGCAAATCAATTATTTTTTGAAATTGCTTTTGGTCTTTCAGTTTATCAATTTCAAGAATTAATTCGTTTTCGATTTTCTCCATATCCGTTTAAAAACTAAATATCTATTTTTTTTTCGAATTAATGACTTTGATAATTAATTCGTTAGGTGGTGCGTGTCCATGGCTGACATACCGCCAGTGCCTTTCCAATACTCCCACAACCCCAACCCAACTAAACCCGATTGTCGGAAAAGCCTTTGCCTGCGCGGCAGGGCGGCGCATGTGCAGCAAAGCTTGTACAGAAAGCGGGGCTGCTGTAGCCGAAGTATTCCCGGCACTGGTTTACAAAGCATAGCGCTTACTTGTCCTAAAGAGATTGCCGCGCTATCGCTCGCAATGGCAGGGTGGTTATTAGCGATGGGTTTTATACCCATCGCCTGCTGATAAGCCACGCTACCGCAAGCCTCCTCGCTTGTGGTTACAGCTTACATATAACAAGCAGGGCGCATAAACCCCTTCCTGCACCTTCCCGTGGGGAAGGAATCGCACGAGGCCATTGCGCCGCTATTTTCCCCATTGTTTTCACCACTCTGTCATGCAGAACATCGTGAAGCATCTGATCGCCTGCATGCTTAATGGTCATGCACAGTTTGTTAATAGATCCTTCGCTATCGCTCAGGATGACAAGGGAGAAAAGCGCGGAGCACCTTTCACAGCGGGAATGCCGGTTTAGCCTTTTCAGATGTGTGTAGCTGCTCACAACAGCGTTCAAAATATATCTCAAATAAATTTTCGCTACCGGGTGGTTGCTTTATATTTACAGGTAGTAAATTGTAAATAATACCGACATGACCGTACCCGGGCAAATTGAAAATTATATAAACAGCCAGCCCGAAACAAAGCGCGGCGAGATGCAGGCTTTGCACACGCTGATACTTGATACGTTACCCGGCTGTAAATTGTGGTTTGATGATGGTACCAACGATGAAAACAAAACGGTTACCAACCCAACCGTAGGGTATGGGTCGTTCACCATAAAATATGCCAATGGCAAAACAAGGGAGTTTTTCCAGGCAGGCATCAGCGCAAATACCACTGGTATCTCTGTTTATATCCTTGGTGTAGCCGATAAAACTTACCTGGCCCAAACCTACGGTAAGGCAATAGGCAAAGCCAAAGTAACGGGCTACTGCATCAGGTTTAACAAATTGGCAGATATTGACACCAATGTACTGATAACTGCCATACAGGATGGGGTAAAGCTATCGGGTGATAATTGAAAGGTTGCAGGATCATCAACACATCTTGCACCATCGTTACGGGTGCCAAGTGTAAATTGGTGTGGTTACGGCTGTGCTATTTCTTATTCACAATATCCCCAATGATCATATCCGCGTGGATGCGCGAGTTTTCGATGAACCACAGGTGTGTGTCCAGTCCGCCGCAAACAACACCGGCAAGGTACAGGCCGGGTTGGTTGGTTTCCATCGTTTCGGGGTTGTAGGTGGGTATAAACTTATCTTTCGACAGGGTGATGCCCAGCTTGGCCAGGAAATCGAAATTGGGTTTATAGCCCGTCATGGCCATTACAAAATCGTTGGGGATGGTTACCTTGCCATCGGGTGTATCAATATCCACCTCGGTTTGGCGGATGGCGGCCAGGCCGGAGTTAAAATATGCCTTGATGCTGCCTTCCTTTATCCGGTTAAGGATATCGGGCCGTACCCAGTATTTAACGCGTTTGCTTATCTCGTCGCCGCGCACCACCAGCGTAACTTCGGCGCCTTTGCGGTAGGTCTCTAAAGCTACATCAATGGCCGAGTTGCTGCTGCCAACCACCACCACCTTTTGCAGGGTGTAGTAATGCGGGTCCTGGTAGTAGTGTTTTACTTTTGGCAGGTCTTCGCCGGGGATGTCCAGGTTTACGGCAATATCATAAAACCCGGTACTCAGGATCACCTTTTTTGCCCGGTAAGTGCTTTTAGCGGTGGTTATTTCATAACCGCCTTCAACAGGTATAACGCGGGTAACTTCCTCAAATAAATTTAACGGCAGGTTATTGGATAGTGCCACACGGCGGTAATACTCCAACGCGTCGGCACGGGTAGGTTTGTTATGCACGGTTACAAAGGGCACGCCGCCGATCTCCAGTTTTTCGGACGTGGAGAAGAATGTCATGGTAGAGGGGTAATTGTACAGCGAATTTACCAGGCAGCCCTTTTCGACAATAACAAAGCTTAAACCGGCCTTTTGGGCTGCCAGTCCGCATGCCAAACCAATGGGGCCGCCGCCAATAATCAATATATCCAGCATGGTGCTAAGATAGGCAGTTTGCCGGGAAGATAATATGGAATAATGAATGCCGAATGTCAAATTTTGAAGAGATGCCGGGTATAGAAAAATCCGGGACAAAAAAAATGGGATAAGCTACTTTTATCGCGCCGCTCAACTCTCTACCCTTGCTGCGTTCCCACCCTGGGGGAGTTCAAGAGGAGCTGGCCGTAAAAGACTTATCCCGCCGCAAAGATAGAAAAAGGATGCATTTTAGGTTAACAAATTATTAAAAAAGGAAATAGCGTGGCGGATGTGTTGATTATCAGGCTGATAATCTGTTGCAGGTGTTTAGTGCAGCGGTTTAATAAGCAGGTGATGGTATAGCTATTCCCCGCGGGGTTTAACAACTATCATTTTACCGCCTTCACCATCCTGTCCTTGACGCTCATATCCTTACGTAACTCGATACGGGTAAAACCTTTAACGGTTAGCAGGTCAGCCGTTTCTTTACCAAAGCTTTCGTTTATCTCCAGGAATAAAAGGCCGTTTTTGTTGAGGCGCGTTAACGCATAATCCGCGATGGCCTTGTAAAATACCAGTGGATCGTGCGCGGGTACAAACAGTGCGGTGTGGGGTTCAAAATTGGTTACATTTTGGTGCATTCTGAGTTTATCTTCCAGGGTAACATAAGGAGGGTTGGAGATGATGATATCGAATTTCGAATTTCCCATTTCGAATTTTGTGTTGAGGATATCGTCTTGAATAAAACTAACCTCAACATCGTTGATCACAGCGTTTTGCCTGGCAGTATGTAAAGCATCCGCAGAAATATCAATAGCGGTAACCACAGCATCCGGCAGGTTCTTTTTTATGCTGATGGCGATACATCCGCTACCCGTACCGATATCCAATATCGAAACCGACTTTTTACTTTTTACTTTCGACTTTTGACTTTCAAGGACCCATTCCACTAACTCCTCCGTCTCGGGCCGGGGTATCAGCGTGGCGGGGTTCACTAAAAAATTAAGTCCGTAAAACTCCGTACTGCCTAAAATGTATTGAACAGGCTTGCCGGTTTTTAATTCATCAAGGATGCTTTGGATCTTTTCAAGTGCTTCGCCGGGCACATCATCCTCCGGGAAAGCCTTTATTTGGGCGCGGGATGTACCTGTAATTTCTTCCAGCACCAGCAGGGCAATCGATTCTATCTCACGCGTATCATACACCTCAATTAACCCTTGCTGAAAGTTCAGGAATACATCCTTAATAGTTTTCATGCAACAAAGTAACATAAAACCTACTTTTGCACAATGGCAATTCACGAAATATATATGCAGCGCTGCCTGGAATTGGCCGCTTTAGGCGCAGGCAGGGTTAGTCCGAACCCGATGGTTGGCGCCGTGATAGTTCATGAGGGCAAGATAATAGGCGAGGGCTACCACCAAAAATACGGCGAAGCCCATGCCGAGGTAAATGCCGTTAACATGGTGATTGCCAACTACGATAACCACGCCGACCTGCTGCTGCACAGCACCATTTATGTTTCGCTGGAACCCTGCGCGCATTATGGCAAAACACCGCCTTGTGCCGATCTGATTATTAAACACCGCATCCCAAAAGTAGTGGTTGGCTGCCGCGACCCGTTTGCCCGGGTGGATGGTAAAGGGATTGAAAAGCTAAAGGCGGCAGGAGTAGAGGTTACAGTAGGCATGTTGGAAAAAGAATGCCGGTGGCTAAACCGTCGCTTTTTTACCCGTGTGCAAAAGCAAAGGCCGTATATCATATTAAAATGGGCGCAAACCGCCGATGGCTTTTTTGCCCCGGCAGATGGCAGCCAGCACTGGATCACCGGCCCCGAGAGCCGCAAGCTGGTTCACCAATGGCGCGCCGAAGAGGATGCCATACTGGTTGGCAAGAACACCATACTGGCCGATAACCCGCAGTTGAATGTGCGCTACGCCGAAGGCAATTCGCCAAAGCGGGTGGTGATTGATCGAAGACTGGAGTTGAGTAAAACTTTAAATGTTTTTGACCAATCGGTTGAAACATTGATATTTAACGAAGTAAAAACCGATATTGATGGTAAGAATAAATATATTGCCCTGGAAGATTTTGACCGCTTTGTACCGCAGTATATCTTGTTCCAGTTGTACCTGCAGGATCTGCAGTCGGTAATTATTGAGGGTGGGGCGCACACATTAAACTCGTTTATTGATGCGGGTTTGTGGGATGAAGCACGTATTTTTACAGGGCCGTCTGTATTGCAAAACGGGATAAAAGCGCCGGTTGTAATTGGCACCAATGCCGGTGAATATGCCGTTGGCGCCGATAGCTTACAGATAGTAACCAATCTGCCTACATAACCTATTAAACAATGTTGTACGTTTTTTTAAGTATTTGCTGCAGCGTTATTGTTTCTATACTGCTGAAACTTGCCCGGCGCTACCAGATAGACATTTTTCAGGCCATTACCTGGAATTACAGCATGGCTATACTGCTTACCTGGCTGTTTTTTAAACCGCAGGTACAAACATTCAGCTTTAGCCAGGCACCGTTAGGCATTTATATTGCCGTAGGCATTTTGCTCCCGCTGATCTTCTGGATCATGGCAGCATCGGTACGGGTGGCGGGTATTGTACGCACGGATGTGGCCCAAAGGCTGTCGCTGTTTATACCCCTGCTGGCGTCATTTTTATTATTTGGCGACCACCTTAACACGCTAAAAGCAATAGGGATAATTATAGGCTTTGCCGCGATACTGTGTTCTATACCGTGGCAAAAGCAAACGGCAAACCGCAAGGTGCTGTCAAACGCCTGGATCTATCTGCTCATTGTATTTTTTGGTTTTGGTGCTATAGATATCCTGTTTAAAAAAGTAGCGGCCTTTACGGCCATCCCTTATACAACATCCTTGTTTTTTATATATCTGCTGGCGTTCGCGATATCGTTTATCAGCCTGCTTGTAAAAGTATTTACCAAACAAAGCCGCATCAAATGGCCGCACTTAATGTTTGGGTGGATTTTGGGTGTGGCTAATTTTGGCAACATCCTGTTTTACCTTAAAGCGCATACCGCGTTATCCAAAAGCCCTTCAACCGTGTTTTCGGCCATGAATATCGGCGTAATAGCACTGGGCACCCTCGTAGGCTTAGTAGTATTTAACGAACGCCTGAGCATACTTAACAAAATTGGTGTGGCGCTGGCCGTTGTGGCCATTGTAGTAATTACTGTTTCTTAACCGACTGATGCTTTTCGACGATACTTACAAAACCATCGCCCAACCTGCGGAAAGTATCTTTCGCGACCGTGGCAGTAAATTCCTGGGGTATGCTTACCCGGTTACATCGGATAACGATCTCAAAGCCATCGTAGCCAGCCTGAAAGCCGAACACCCCAAAGCCAATCACCATTGCTGGGCAATTCGGCTGGGGATAGATCGCTCCGTTTTTCGCGTAAACGACGATGGAGAACCATCCGGCACCGCGGGCAGGCCGATACTAAACACACTGCTTTCCCGCAATATCACCAATGTGCTGGTAGTAGTGGTACGTTATTTCGGCGGTACGCTGCTTGGTGTGCCCGGCCTGATAAACGCCTATAAAACCGCTACCGAAATGGCCCTTGATGCCGCGCAGGTGATAGAAAAAACGGTGAACGACATTTACACCATCACCTTTGATTATGTGCAGATGAATGATGTAATGCGCATTATAAAAGACGAACAGCTGCAGATCCTGGAGCAACTATCCGAACTGAATTGCACCATCAAGTTCTCAGTACGTAAAACGCAGGTAGAAGGAGTAATGAGCAAGCTGAACAAAGTGAGCGGGGTAAAGACGGTTTATAATTACAGTGGGTAGAAAAATCGTCATGCCGTCCGTTGGATAACGGATCGGCACCTCTCGTGAAAAGTGTACTACTATATTCATCCGCCCGCTCTGACCTTTTACCCCACGCTTTTAAAAATCCTGTAATCGTATAAATCCTAAAAATCCCGGTTCAGACAAATACGGTATGTTCAGACAAAATCCCATCAATCTTAAAAATCCCATAAATCCCGGTTCAGCTTCTCACTAAAATTGCTTATTTTGCCTGCATATGCAATCTTTTGAAATAGATAAAACCGACCTGCTGCGCATTAAAACCGCCCTTGATGGTGATGATGCTGAATTACAGGAGGTTCTGAAGGATTACCATGCTTCGGAGATTGCCATACTGTTTGAAAAGCTTCCGCAGGAAGCAAAAGAGCGCATCATCAACACCCTGTCGACCGAGATAGCTTCTGAAGTGATCTCGGAAATGACCGAGGAATCGCACCCGGAAGACTTGTTGATCAGCCTTCATCCCGAGAAACGATCTGACATTGTTGAGGAGATGGATTATGACGTGGCCACGGATATCATCTCGCAGCTTGACGAACAGGACCAGCAGGAGATATTAGAGGATATCGACCAGGAAGATGCTACCAGTATCCGCGCGCTGTTAAGTTACCACGAAGACACCGCCGGTGGTTTGATGAACTCGGAGGTTATTTGCGTGAACATTAACTTGGATAAAAAAGGCGCGCTGGACGAGATCATCCGCCAGTCGGAAGAAATGGAGGAGTTTTATACCATTTACGTGGTAGATGATCATAAAACCCTGCAGGGCATTGTATCAATAAAAGATATTATTAAGGCCCGCAGCGAGGCTAAAGTGCGCGATCTGGTACAGGCCGATTTTGTATACGTTAAGGCCGAGCTTGACCAGGAAGAGGTAGCCAAACTCATTTCACAATATAACCTTACCACCATCCCCGTGGTAGATGATGATATGAAATTGCTGGGCCGCATTACAGTTGATGATATCATCGACGTTATGGAAGCCGAGAATACAGAGGATATATTGAAAATCTCGGGTGTATCGGAAGATGAGGAACTGAGCGGTAACTGGCAGGATGCCGTGAAAAGCCGTTTGCCCTGGCTGATAGTAAACCTTGGCACCGCTTTTTTAGCGGCATCGGTTATCAGGCAGTTTACACATGTAGAAGAGGAACTGCCCATTATTGTAGCTTATGTAACCATTATAGGCGGTATGGGCGGTAATGCAGCTACACAGGCGCTTGCTGTAACGGTAAGGCGTATATCGTTAAGCGACCTTAGCGACAGGCAAACTTACCGCACCGTTATAAAAGAATTTTTGGTAGGATTGATAAATGGCGGCGCCAACGGGCTTATTGTATTGATATTCGCGATATTTTACGATAAAAACCCCATGCTGGGGCTTGTGCTGTTTTTAGCCATGACCGGCAATTTAGTTGTAGCCGGTTTAACAGGCGCAGGCATCCCGCTGATATTGAAAAGGGTAGGGATTGACCCCGCCGTAGCATCATCCATCATCATTACCACTTTTACCGACTGTATTGGATTTTTACTGCCTTTGTGGCTTGCAAGCCAACTTTTATTATAATTTTGAAAATAAAAATTATTGAATGTTACATCCAACTTTTAAAGCACAATTGCCTGCGGTTTTAGGAATATTAAAAGCTCAAGGGATAAAATCTGCATATGCCTTTGGTTCCGTAGTAAGCGATAATTTTAATGAGAATAGTGATATTGACCTATTAATAGGTTTTGACGATGAATTAGAACCGCTTAAAAAGGGTGAAATTTGCTGGGATATACATGATAAATTAAGAGCATTATTTGAAAGAGAAGTGGATATTTTAGTTGAAGGTTCGCTAAAAAACCCCTTTTTTATTGAAGAGATAAATGAAAAAAAGCAATTGATATATGCAGCGTGAGGTTAAAAAATATCTGTTTGATATATTAAGCTGCGTGGAAAATATTGAGAACTTTATCGGCGGAAAGAAGGTCTATTCGGCTTTTGAAAGTAACTTAATGCTTCAGCAGGCAGTAGAAAGAAATATTGAAATTATTGGGGAAGCTGTAAATAATCTACTTAAAATAAATCCTGAAATAGCTATAACCAGCGCCAGAAGAATGGTTGATGCCAGGAATAAGATCATTCACGGTTATGATGAGATTCAATTAGTTCAGATTTGGAATATAGTAGTTAACCATTTGCCTTTGTTAAAAAACGAAGTTGAAAAACTTTTAAATTAAATATATACACGATACTAAAATTCTATTAATTAACTGAGGCAGTTTATTAATAGCTTATAATTATAACTAAAACTTGAATTAATGACCGAAGTAAGATACGACTGGACGCAAGAAGAGATCTCGAAAATATACCACTCACCACTGCTCGACCTGATATTTAGGGCGGCTACCATACACCGCGAGAACGAGGATTATGCCGAGGTGCAGATAAGTTCGCTTATTTCTATTAAAACCGGCGGCTGCCCCGAAGATTGCGCTTACTGCCCGCAGGCGGCACGTTACAACACCGGCGTTGATGTGCATGCCATTATGCCTAAGGAAGAAGTTATCGCGGTAGCACAAAAAGCTAAGAATGGCGGCGCTTCGCGTTTATGCATGGGCGCGGCATGGCGCGAGGTACGCGACAACCGCGACTTTGACAAGGTTATTGACATGGTAAAAGCCGTAAATGCCATGGATATGGAAGTTTGCTGCACGCTAGGCATGCTTACCGAGAGCCAGGCGCAACGTTTGGCCGATGCAGGCCTGTATGCTTATAACCACAATTTAGATACCTCTGAAGATGATTATAAGCGTATCATTACCACCCGTACTTATGACGACCGCCTACAAACGCTTGACCATGTTCGTAAGGCAAAGATCTCGGTTTGCAGCGGCGGTATTATCGGCCTTGGCGAAACCGCGCAAGACCGTATCTCGATGCTGAAAACATTATCCAATATGCCAAAACACCCCGAATCTGTGCCAATCAACGCGTTAGTGCCGGTACAGGGCACACCGCTGGCCGAGCAGCCACGCGTTTCGGTTTGGGATATGGTAAGGATGATTGCTACCGCCCGTATCATTATGCCAAAAACGGTTGTAAGGCTTTCTGCAGGCCGTACCGAAATGAGCACCGTTGAACAGGCCATGTGCTTTATGGCAGGCGCCAACTCCATCTTCGCCGGCGAAAAATTACTGACCACACCAAACCCATCATTTGATGAGGATATGGCCATGTTCCAGTTGCTGGGCTTAACACCGCGCAAAGCGTTTAAGAACGGTCGCCCCAACGTTTCCAAAGAAATTAAGGAAATGAGCATTAACGAGGTGATATAATAACATAATGGCAAGGAAGAAATATGCTCTTACTGTCCCGTCCTTTGATGAACTATTGGTTCCTACTGTAAAAGCTTTAGTAAAATTAGGGGGATCTGGATCCGTTGAAGAAATTAATAATCTTGTATATGAAATAGCTAAAATTCCTGAAGCGGTTTTGCAAATACCTCATGGTGAAAGTGACACACGAAAAGAAGTTGATTATCGACTCGCATGGAGTAAAACTTATTTAAAGAAATTCGGTCTACTTGAAAATTCTTCTCGCGGAATTTGGGCATTATTAAAAGCTGATATTGATACTGCTAACCTTGATACAAACGAAATCGTAAGATATGTTCGAGAACAATCGACAGTTGACAAACTCGAAAAAGGAAATGAAATCAGTTCGTCTAATGCTAAGGTTCAAAAAGAAGTTGAGGTAGAAGTAGAAAATACAGAGGTTTGGAAGGATAATTTACTTGAAGTTCTATATAAAATTTCTCCTGCTGCTTTTGAAAGATTAGCCCAAAGAATTCTGCGCGAAAGCGGATTTTCACAGGTTGAGGTTACAGGTAAGGTCGGGGACGGCGGCATTGATGGCAAAGGTATTGTGAGGGTAAGCGGCTTATTAAGTTTTCATGTGATTTTTCAATGTAAACGATATAAAGGATCGGTTTCTCCAAGTCAAGTAAGAGATTTTAGAGGCGCGATGCAAGGTCGCGCAGATAAAGGTCTTATAATTACCACCGGAACATTTACGAAAGAGGCTATAAAAGAAGCAACGAGAGATGGTGCACCACCGATTGATTTAATAGATGGTGAACTTCTTTGTGATAAATTAAAAGAGCTTAAACTTGGCGTAGAAACTAAGCTTATTGAAGTTGTAGAAATTAAAAACGATTGGTTTACTAATCTATAGCGAAACCTAAAACAAAAATGCCATAACGTTTCTTTTATACAAAAACTAAACGTTATGGCATTTGACCAATACCACGAACCACCTGAGGAGCTATCCCAGGAAACCCGCACTTTTGTACGCATGATCGTATCCCTGGGCGAAGAAGCCGAGGCCATCAACTGGTACGAGCAGCGCATCTCGGTAGAGAAAGACAAACAGGCAAAAGCAATTATGGAGAACGCCCAGCACGAAGAGTTTAAACACTTTGGCATGGACCTGGAATTTTTGCTGCGCAAAAAACCAAAATGGCGCGAAACCCTGCAGGCTATTTTATTTAAGAAAGGCGATATTGTAGAGCTTGGCGAAAAGGGCGAAGAAGCTTCGGAATAATTTTTTTATTTTCAACCCGCTATCTGTCACTTTTAAGGCGGATGCGAGTTGTTATGAATAAAACCTTAAAAACCTTAACATTTACGCTGATGCTGTCCGGCATTGGTGTATGCTTCGCGCAAAATAAGATCGTCGTTTACCAGTCGGATTTTGGGTTGAAGGATGGCGCTGTATCTGAAATGAAAGGGGTGGCCATCGGCGTATCGCCAGATCTGAAACTGTACGACCTTACGCACGAGATCCCTGCCTACAACATCTGGGAGGCATCGTACCGCCTGTTCCAAACCGTAAGCTACTGGCCAAAGGGAACAGTGTTTGTTTCGGTAGTTGACCCCAGTGTGGGCACGGCGCGTAAATCGGTAGTGCTTAAAACCCAAACCGGCCAGTTTATTGTAACACCCGATAACGGCACCTTAACGCTGGTCGCCGAAACGTACGGAATTGCCGGCCTCCGCGAGATAGACGAAAAAGTTAACCGCCGCCCCACATCAGGCAACTCCTTTACGTTTCACGGTCGCGATGTTTATTCGTACACTGCCGCCCGCCTGGCAGCAGGGGTGATCCCCTTTGAGCAGGTAGGGCCGGAGCTGCCAAAGCAAGTAGTAAGCATTCCTTATCAGAAGTCGGTTTTTGAAGGCGGCAAGCTAAAAGGCACCATTGATATTCACGATGTACAATATGGCAACATCTGGACAGATATCGACCAAAGCCTGGTTAAAAAGCTCGCCCCAAAATACGGTGAAGTGCTGCACCTGAAGATCTTTAACCAAGGCTTACTTGTACACGAAAGCGACGCGCCATACAGCGAAACATTTGGCAGCGTACCGCAGGGTAAGCCGCTTGTATATCTTAACAGCCTGATGCAATTATCATTCGCGCTAAACATGGGCAGCTTCGCCGATACTTATAAAATTGGCAGTGGGAGCGAGTGGAGTGTGGAGGTAAGTAAAACAGTGCAATAGTTATAGCAAGTCAAATAATTCCTGTTATTGTAAAAAAGGATTCATAGGGTTGTGGTGGTATATAATTACCTTAATATCGACCCTTTTTAACACCAAATATAATTCTGTTTACATCTGAATAATGTGTATAAATAATTAATTATCAGTTATTTAAGAAGATCATATCAATTCTTAATTCGTGATGATAATTATTGTATGGCTGCAAAATTATAGGTTTATACTTAGATGGGTACCAAATATAATTTTGTGTACAATTTTGTTAATTCATAACTTATTATTTTACAATAGGTTATGAAGTTTACATCTACTAATAGTTGTACCTGTAATAGCTTTCCCTGAAGTCTTTTCCCATTTCAGCAAAACGGCTGGATACAGTCTTTAAAAACTTCTCGTCAAGCAACTCGAACACGCTGTTCACACCTTCTGTCAAATCCATTTCAGGTATCTTATAACTCTGCTCAAGGGTACCCTTCTCTATCTTCACAATAAACTTTTGGTTCATATTCAGTATAGAGATCTTAAACTCAGGGTGGGGTAGTTCTGCAATTATTCTCATGATGTTGTTTCTGTTTTATCCGGTCCCGCTAAAGGGTCTTTTCCGTTTAATGTTCCGATGCTTTCTATGATCCGGAACCGCGCGAAAAGCTCCTCGCTGTACCAGCCCTCGCTTCGTGTTTTTTTGATCACTTCGGCATGTTGTTTACTACCATAGGCAAAGGCCTTCATATCTTCCAAACTTTCCCATATCGAGAAGGTCGCCTGCCGGTAAACCGGCGCTTCGCCCACACCCAAGGATGTGATGTACCCCGGTGCGCCTGTCATCAGGTTTGCAACTTCATCTACATGGCTCCAAAAATTCTTCAGTCTGCTCATTTTAATGGTAGCGCGGGTAAGTACTGCTATCCGTCCACAAGTAATTGCGTTGTTGGGGTTGCCAAATGGCTCTTTACCGTCCCATTTGCCATGGCTTTGCATAGGTTCGCAGAGTAATGTCCAGCTTTCAGTGCCTAATGCTTTCCACCATTTGCTCACCACAGAAGTTGCAGCGAACTTATCGTAAGCCTCTCTATCGTTCCAAACGGCCAATAAGCCCCATTGTTGCCAGTCGGGTTGCAGGTCAAATGTGCCGTTGCGGCCGCTGCCCAATAATTTCCAAAACGTACAGCCATCCTGTAAACACATTGGTATACGGTGTACGGCCATGGCCAGCAGGGCAAAAGGCACAAATGCTTTACGGTAACGCACTATGGTGAGGCTGACGATCATTCCCTGCGAAAATAAAATATTAAATATGAGATTTAGCTTATTTACTTTCAACACCGCATCGTTACTTTTGCTTTATGGCAGAGGATTTACAAATAACCGCATCAACCGATAAAGAGGAGCAGTACCGATCGCTCATTCCACAAATAGAAGCGCTGCTTTACGGCGAAACCGACCTGGTGGCTAATCTGGCCAATATCGCAGCAGCATTAAAGGAACAGTTTAAATGGTTTTGGGTTGGGTTTTACCTAATAAAACAGGACGAACTGGTGCTTGGACCTTTCCAGGGACCTGTAGCTTGTACGCGTATTGCCAAAGGCCGCGGTGTTTGCGGCACGGCATGGCAGCAGGCCGAAACTTTAATTGTGCCCAATGTTGATGAATTTCCGGGGCATATTGCCTGCAGCTCGTTATCCCGGTCAGAGATTGTGCTGCCTTTGTTTTCGCATGGCGAAGTTATCGGGGTATTGGATGTGGATAGCTCGGAATTAAATGCGTTTGATGAAATAGATGCCAACTATCTTGCGCAGGTAATAAACCTCATCAGGTTTAATGCGTAAGGTTTATTTTATATCGGGCTTGGGTGCTGATAGCAGGATATTCAAGTATATTTTACTGCCGGATGGGTATGAGAAAATACCAACCCACATCATCGTTCCTAATAAAAAAGACACTTTAAGTAATTATGCTGAAAAGATTGTATTACAATATAATATAAGTAATTGTGATATCGTTTGGGGCGATTCCCTTGGGGGTATGATAGCCGTCGAAATTGCCAAACAAGTGCGACTGGATATGGTACTGCTTACCTCTACCATAAAAACTGACAGCGAAGCGCCCTGGTATTTTAAGATCTTCAGGAAGCTGCCTGTATATGAACTTACGCCCGCTAAACTGATCACTAAACTCGGCGCGTTTGTAAAGCCAATTATGCGCGGATTAGCATCTGAAGATGCTGAAACCATTAAAAGCATGCTTAAAAACTCAACGCCCGAATTTTTAAAATGGGGGGCACAGGCCGCGCTAAATTGGCGAAACGACAAAATACCTGATAATTGTTATCACATCATCGGCGATAAGGATCTTGTTTTCCCATATAAAAACATTAAAAACCCCACAGCGGTTATAAAAGGCGGCACACACATTATGGTGTTTGATAAGGCAGCTGAGATAAATTCGTTATTGGCTGACATTCTGAAGTAAATGAAACTCCCCGAAACCTATTATCACAGCCCGGATGTTGTTGCCCTAAGCCGCGATTTGATAGGCAAATACCTGTTCACCAATATTGATGGTGAATTTACCGGTGGATATATTGTTGAAACAGAGGCTTATGCTGGCGTTATTGACAGGGCCGCGCACTCGTATGGCGGGCGGATGACACCACGCACCCAAACCATGTACATGCAGGGTGGGGTAAGTTATGTTTACCTGTGCTATGGCATCCACGAGATGTTTAACGTGGTGGTATCGGAAGAAGGACAACCGCATGCCATTTTAATAAGGGCCATACAACCTGCTGAAGGCTTGGATATGATGATGCTGAGGCGCAACATGGATAAGCTAAAACCCAACATCACCAAAGGCCCCGGCTCTGTAGCCAAAGCGCTGGGCATATCCCGTAAGATAAACGCTATGAGTTTGCAAAGCGATGTGATATGGATAGAGGACAGGGGGCTTACCTTCCCGGACGAAGAAGTTGCCGCCGGCCCGCGTATTGGGGTTGATTATGCAGGTGAGGATGCTTTGCTGCCATACCGCTTTTATGTGCGTGGAAATATTTATGTAAGCAAGCCCAACAAATAATTTGCTTGTTGGTTTATTGGTCAGTTAATTGATAAATACACTATGAGCAATTGGTCGAAAGCGGAAAGCTTAAAATATTTTAAAGATAAAGTGAACGAGGTGAAAACAGCCATGCTCACTACTTATAACGCCGATAAAGGGTTTAACAGCAGGCCTATGGGTACTGCCGATGTGGATAACGAAGGGAACATCTGGTTCTTTACAAATGAGTATTCACCCAAGGTAAGTGAGATCTCGGTAGAGAACACCGTATCGTTAACCTACTCGGATGTAAAAAATCACACCTACTTAAGCATTGTTGCCGAAGCTTCGGTAGTGGATGATAAGGCAAAAATGAAAGAATTATGGAACCCGTTCATACAAGCTTTCTTCCCTGCGGGTTTGGATGATCCTAAACTTACCCTGTTAAAAGTAACACCTACCGATGCCGAGTACTGGGACAGCAGCAGCAGCAATATGGTGGTATTGTTTAACATGCTTAAAGCAACCCTTACCGGTAAGCAGTACGACGAGGGTAAACACGGAAAAATAGATTTATAAGATTCGGGCGGATGTATCATCCGCCTTTTTTGTAATATTGGGTGATGATTTACCAGGATACCTTACAATTCGCGCTTCAGTTGGACGAACAGGACACTTTAAAAAGTTTCCGCAATGAGTTTTTAATGCCGAAGCATAACGGGCACGACGCGGTTTACTTATGCGGCAACTCATTAGGCTTACAGCCACGTTCGGCTAAGAAATACATACAGGATCAGCTTAACGCCTGGGAAGATAACGCGGTTGAGGGCTGGTTTATGGGCGACGAGCCCTGGCTTAAATATCACAAGGCTTTACTTGCGCCATTATCCGGTATTTTAGGCGCTAAACAAACCGAGATAACGGTAATGAACTCACTTACAGTAAACCTTCATTTGCTGATGGTAAGTTTCTACAAACCAACAGCTAAACGTTATAAAATATTGATGGAAGCTGGCGCTTTTCCATCAGATCAATATGCCGTAGAAAGCCAGGCGCATTTCCACGGTTTCGACCCTAAGGATGCCATCGTCGAGGTAGCCCCACGTGCCGGGGAAACCACTTTACGTACCGAAGACATCCTGAAAAGCATAGCCGATAACGCCAATGAACTTGCGCTGGTACTATTCAGCGGGATAAACTATTATACCGGGCAGTTCTTCGATCTGGAGGCCATTGCCAAAGCCGGGCACGCCATAGGCGCGGTTGTTGGGTTCGATCTGGCACATGCCGCCGGGAATGTACCCCTAAAACTCCACGAATGGGATGCTGATTTTGCCTGCTGGTGTTCGTATAAGTACATGAACTCGGGCCCCGGTGGTATCAGCGGCATATTTGTGCACGAAAAGCATTTTGGCGATAAAAGCCTGAACCGCTTTGCGGGCTGGTGGGGCTACCGCAGGGACAAACAATTTTTGATGGCGCCCGGTTTCGAGCCTGAGAACGGGGCGGAGGGGTGGAACGTGAGCACCAGCCCCATCCTTTTAATGGCCTTGCACAAGGCATCGCTGGATATATTCGAAAAGGCCGGCGGTTTACAGGCCCTGCGCGCCAAAAGCGAAACGCTTACCGGCTACCTTGAATATTTAATTGGGGAAGTAAATAAAAAATATGGCGAAGAGGTGTATAGCATTATCACCCCGGCAGATAAAACACAGCGCGGCTGCCAGCTTTCGATAGTGTGCAGGCGCGATGCAAAAGCCATATTCAATTACCTTGCCGCTAACGATGTTGTAGGCGATTGGCGCGAACCTGATGTGATAAGGCTGAGCCCGGTGCCGCTTTATAATTCGTATGCCGACGTTTACCAAGCCGCTGAAAGCCTTTTTAAAGCCCTTGACGCTGTTAAATAATACAAATGATATACTACAACCCCAAGAGCTGGTTCTCGCTCATATTCAGGTTTAACAAGGCCGATACCCTGCGCGAACTGTTCCCGCTGATGATTTGCGTTAGTGTTTACGCGGGTGTGATTACTTTTTTACTGATAGATTACTGGCAAGTATCAGAAACCAGCATGCTGCGCAAGGTTATCTATGTGCATCAAACCATTGGTTTTGTGTTTTCGTTACTGCTGGCATTCCGTATTAACTCGGCCTACGACCGTTGGTGGGAGGGCCGCAAGATCTGGGGCAGCCTTACCAATAACAGCCGCAACCTGGCCATGAAACTAAAGCATTTGGTTGACGCGAAAGAGGCAGGGTTTTTTAATTACGCCATACCGCTTTACGCACGGGCCTTAAAAAACCATTTACGCGGCACTTACGAGCCGGAAGACCAGGCCATTGTAGTTACAGATGGCCATAAGCACGTGCCTAACCAAATAGCGTCGGCCATTATCAAAAACGTTTACCGTTTAAATAAGGAAGGGCAGATAAACCCCGAACAATTGGTGAGTATAACCGCCGAAATTACCTCGTTCACAGATATTTGCGGCGGCTGCGAGCGGATTAAAAACACACCAATACCTTTTTCGTACAGCGTGTTTATCAAAAAGTTCATCTTTACTTACATCATGACCTTGCCCTTTACCTGGGCTTTCGACCTCAAGTATTTCATTATGCCGATAATCGGTTTCATATTGTTTGTGTTCGCCAGTATCGAGCTGATAGCGGAAGAGATAGAAGATCCCTTTGGTAACGACGCAAACGACCTGCCATTGGATAACATTTGCAATAATATCCAAAAACACGTTGCCGAGATCTTTGCCGAGTAAAGGATGCTTAAAATTGCTTACGACCCTATTTATGCGCACCCCTTGCCACCGGGCCACCGTTTCCCGATGCTTAAATACGAGCTGATACCGGCACAGTTACTCCATGAGGGTATCATCACTGCCGGTAATCTTTTCTCGCCCCAACCTGTAGACGAAGTTACTATGCTATTAACGCACGATGCCGGTTACTGGCAACAGCTTCGCGATCTGACCTTGCCGCCCAAAGAACAGCGGCGCATCGGTTTCCCGTTATCAGCACAATTGGTAGAACGCGAGGTACGCATCGCGCAGGGCACTATCGATGGATGCCGGTATGCTTTTGATTATGGTATTGCCTTTAACGTGGCCGGCGGCACCCACCATGCCGGCAGCAACTGGGGCGAAGGTTTTTGCATGCTTAACGACCAGGCGATAGCAGCTAATTATTTGTTAGCTAATAATTTAGCCCATGCTATCTTAATCATTGATTTAGATGTTCACCAAGGCAACGGCACCGCGCAGATCTTTGAGGACGAGCCCCGTGTGTTCACCTTTTCGATGCATGGCGATAAGAATTTCCCGTTCCGGAAGGAGCGGTCGGACCTTGACATACCCTTGCCGGATGGTATAGCCGACGAAGAGTATTTAAGTTTGCTTAAGGATAATTTGCCGGGCATAATTGACAATCACCAGCCCGATTTTATATTTTACCTGGCAGGTGTGGATGTACTGGCATCTGATAAATTGGGCAAGCTGGCCCTCTCTAAAGAGGCCTGCAAAGCCCGCGACAGGTTTGTATTGGAGCAATGCAGATCAAGAAATATCCCGGTGCAGGTAAGCATGGGCGGTGGCTACTCGCCGCAAATTAAGGATATCGTAGAAGCGCATTGCAATACCTATAGGGTAGCTAACGATCTGTATTTTTGATATTATATAAAAGCACTGGGCGGTGCGATTCCCTCCCAACGGGAGGGTGTAGGGAGGGGTTTATGCGCCATGCTTTGCGTATAAACCCCTCCCCGCCACTACACAATCCATCGCGCCCCTCCCAAGGGAGGGAGTTTGATAGGGCTATCCCACATCATCCACAATAATCAAATTATTGCTTTTGCTGATCTTTTGAAAACGCAGGAACAGCATAATGGACGAGGCCATTAACCCCAAAACCAAACCATACCAAACACCCATCACACCTAAATTAAAATAGATGCCCAGCAGGTAAGCAACCGGCAAACCAATTATCCAGTAGGAAATAAAGGTTAGTAACGTAGGCATATTTACATCGCCCATACCGCGCAACACGCCAAGGCCAACAACCTGCGTACCATCAAACAACTGGAAGAAAGCTGCTATGATAAGTAGCTGTTCTGCAATATGTATAACGCTCTTATCTGAAGTATATATCCACGGTAACAGATGGTTGAATAAGGTAAAAATAATGGCCGTACAACTCATAAAAACAATAACAATATGGTAATTAGAGATGGCTGACAACCTCAGTTCGCGGTGATTACCCGATCCAAAATAATTACCCGAGCGTATTGCAGCGGCTGCCGAAATGCCGCTGGCCATCATATACGTCATGGAAGCAAGGCTGATGGCAACCTGGTGGGCTGCTTGTTCAACCATGCCAATACTGCCTATCATAAGTGCTGCGCCGCCAAATGCGCCCACCTCAAATACATACTGCATGGCAACCGGTGTGCCTATTTTTAGTAACTGTAAACCGCGTATACGGTCGATATTCCTGATGGCAAAATCCTTAAGGTATTTTTTAAAGATAGGGGAGCGCAGCACGTATATTGCCATTACAACGGCCATAACGCTGCGATCGATAAGGGTGCTGTAGCCAACACCTTTTATCCCCATGGGGCTAATACCAAAAAGCCCTTTTACAAATATCACCCCTAAAACGATATTGAGTACATTTCCCCAAATGGATATCAGCATAGCTTGTTTGGTAAAGCCCAAGCCCTCGGCAAATTGCTTAAAGGTGTTAAAAATCAGCAAGGGGATAAGCGATAAACTAAGCAGGAACAAATAGGGTTTAGCCTGCACAACTACCTGGGGCGACTGATGCAGTTTATCGATAAACAAGATAGTACCGAAATAAATTCCGCAAAACAGCGCTACGCCGGTAATAACATTCAGGAAAAAGCTGTTGGAAAGCAGCCTGCCGCACTCGTCGTAATTCTGCCGCCCGTTATGCTGGGCTATCAACGGTGTTATGCCATAGCTTATGCCCAGGCCGATAACGAGCGGTACCAAAAAAATACTGTTAACCATTGAAACAGCTGCCAAAGCGGTGGTGCCTGCAAAGTGGCCTACAATAACCGAATCGGAGATCTGCACCAATGTATGGCCTAATTGCGATATCACAACCGGTATGGCCAGTTTCAGGCTATCGCGGTAATAAGGTTGATATTTTTGGTAGAGGGCTTTCATTAAGCGGGGAGGCAAAAGTAACGAATAGCCTGTTAAATCAGGAGGCTGTGTAAAACTCTTCTTTTTCTGTGGTGTGTACCCGCAGGATGCCCGAAAGTACCAGGTCAACCAGTATCCGCTGCGCGCGCCTGCGGCCGATGTTTAATAAAGTACAAAACTCTTTTACAGTGATGCGTTCTTCTTTCTCCAGGTGCTCCAGCAGGGCTTTCTCTTTCGACGAGTACTCTATCAGCACGCCTTTGTCATCAGCCGAGCGTTTAAGCACATCAACCACCACTTTGCTGGCCAGCACGCTTTTATCCTTTATGCGGATGTAAACCCACCATTTGCCATCCTCCGCAAGCGAGTAGTGGGGTTTTTCCCCGCTTTCGGGGATATCTACGATCAGTACCAGCTTATCATCAAAATAAACCTCCTCAAAAACAGGTTCAAGGGCAGGGCGGGTAAAAAAATGCGCCGCTTTGGTTATCATGTAACGCTCCTCGTCTTCGGCTTTTACGCCTTTTATGGTGCCATCATCCAGCACACCGATCAGTAGCCTTCCACCAACGTTATTAGCGAACGATACCATGGTTTTGGCTATCTTTTCGCAGCTGGTAATGGTTTTCTTAAAATCAAGTGATACGCCTTCGCCCTCAAAAATCTGTCGCTTTAAATTCATTTCAAATCCTTGTTATTCCGCTTTGTAGGGCGTAAAAATTTGCATCCATTGCTCGGGATTAGTTAACGGTGTAAACCCAAATTGTTTGTATAAACCCTGTGCATCCAGCGTTGCTAACGACCATCGCCGCAAGCCTTGCAACCCCGGATATGCCATAATGGTTTGCATCATCCATTTAGACAGGCCGGCACCCTGGTAAGCCGGTAATATAAACACATCGCATAAATAAGCAAACGTAGCCATATCCGATATTATGCGTGCAAACCCAACCTGATTCCCATCTTTATACACACCAAAGCATAACGAGCCTTCAATGGCGGTTTGTAACCGCTGTGGTGCAATGTTCTTTGCCCAGTACGATTCCCGGTCAAGATAATTAAATATCACATCAAAATCGAGCAAAGCTTTATCGGTAGAGATCAGGAAGCCCTTTTTTGTAAAGGCTTCATCGTTCATAAATACTGCCATTGTGTTAGATAGTTGCAGGTATAAAATTAAGGTCGCGTATATACACTTCGTTCATCAGGGATACGCATACCTCGTTGTTATTATTATATATATCTATCGGGAAGCTGTTTTCGTACTTGCCGGTAGTGTTTAATGTTTGTATAACCAGGTCGATATCAGCGTCGCTCAGAATAATTTTGAACGACAGGCTTGATAGGGCGGGCTTCAAAAAATCGATCCTGGATGATTTTGACCAAATACGTAATTTCCTTTCGGGAGAACTCAATATCCTGTCGAACAGTACGGGGTAAAACGGATCGGCAGCGGCAAATATCGTCCCCCCAAATATCGACCCGTTATAGTTTTTATTGAGCACACTTTTAAAGATCTTCACTTTTACGCCCCTAAAGCCCTTGTCGAACCCTGCCACCCAGATCCGCTGAAACAAAAGGGGAGGGTAGAGGCGCATTATCCATTTTAAGGTACTCTCTGATACTACCATTACCGCTAAATATCAGCATTTTTTGGAATAAACTTTGCTCATTAAAGTAAACTTTAAGAAACAAATTAAGTATTAGGCCGTTGTAAAGTACTAATAACTAATAACACAAATTCAAACTTATATCTATTATGAAAAAGCAATTTTTAAGTTTCGCGTTAGTCGCGACGATGATCGGTTCAATAGCAGCAAGTTGTAGTTCCGAGAAAAAAACAGGTGGTTCTGATAGCACAATGACTGATTCGACAGCTACTATGGCTACGCCGGCCGCAACTGACAGTACCAAAACTGATTCGATGGCGAGAGATACCACAACAAAAGATACCACTAAAAAACCAATGTAATTGGTTAAAAAAGCCCAAACTAAAAAGTTTGGGCTTTTTGTTAAAACGCGGTTTTAATAACCCCGCCATCGGTACGTAAAACAGCGCCATTTGTAGCCGATGATAACGGGCTGGCTATGTAAGTAACCATGCTGGCAATTTCTGCCGGATCAATAAAGCGTTTAATTAACGATGTACCGCGCATATTGGTGAAGAATTCCTTCTCCATCTCCGCGTCGGTTTTTCCCTGGTCGGCGGCTAAAGCCTTCATAAAGTCACCAACACCTTCTGAAAACGTAGGGCCGGGCAATACAGAGTTAACCGTAACACTGGTGCCCACCGTAAGCTCGGCCAAACCACGGGCTATGGCAATCTGCGCGGTTTTGGTCATGCCGTAATGGATCATTTCGGCAGGGATCTGTACAGCCGATTCGCTTGAAATGAAGATTATGCGGCCCCAGTTTTTAGCCAGCATTTTATCAAAATAAACACGGGCCAGGCGCACGCCGCTTAAAACGTTCACCTCAAAAAACTTCAGCCAGTCTTCGTCTGTAATAGTTTTAAATTCCTTTGGCTCAAATATACCAACGTTATTCACCAGTATATCAACCTCCGGTAATTTATTTAATAGCGCGTCTACCTGCTGCTTATCAGAAAAATCTGCAGCAATGCCGTTAATGTTTGTATTGCCGGTTTCAGCTATTAGTTTTTCAACCACCTGGTTAACCTTGGTTTGATCGCGGCCATTAATATATACTACAGCACCTTCGGCGGCTAATGACCGGGCAATTGCATTGCCAATGCCGGCTGTTGAACTGGTTACCAAAGCTGTTTTATCTTTTAATTTTAAATCCATTTTGGTGTAATTAAATTTAAGGTAAGTTTAGCTAAATATGCAATAATAATTACCGGCGTAAACCCAAAGATGTTTCAATACTGACAATGATACACGTATATGGCTTGTATCAGACAATTTAGAAGAATGACATATAATATGTAACTTTATTTGGTACAACCCTTAAAACCTAATTAGTATGCAACGCAGGAAATTCCTCCAATCTTCGCTCGCGGTTACTGCCGGTATTGCTGTAGCCAATACCCCCGCAATAGCGGGCGCTCAATATTCAATACAAAAAGAAATATATGAATTGCGCGAATATGAAATGAACTTTGGTATTGACCAGGCACAGCTTGAAAACTATTTTAAAATGGCGCTTATCCCTGCATTAAATAAGTATGGCGTAAAAACCGTTGGTGTTTTCAAAGAATGGAACCCAACCGATCCGGCTAAATTTTATTTACTCACGCCATATTCGTCTCTTGACAATTATCTTTCGGTAAATACCAAAGTAAAAGCCGATGCAGATTATATTAAAAACAGCGTAGCGTATAACAGCATACCGGCAGATAAAGCTATCTACAGCCGTTTTGCATCTACGTTAATGCTTGCTTTTGATGGTTTTCCTGCAATGGTTGTCCCGGCAAACGAAGCCCGGATGTTTGAATTAAGAACATACGAAGGCTACAGCGAAGATGCGGTACGCAGAAAAATTAAAATGTTCCATGATGGGGAGTTTCCGATATTTAACAGGGCTAAATTGAACCCCGTGTTTTGTGGTGAAGTAATTGCAGGTGATAAACAGCCGCGTTTAACCTACATGATAACTTGCCCAAATATGGACGAACGTAAAAAAGGATGGGCAGCTTTTGTTACCGACCCCGAATGGAAAAAATTAGTAGCTAATCCCGAGTATGCAAATACCATTTCGAAGATCAGGAACACATTTTTAGTTCCTACAGCATATTCGCAAGTATAATTTTTCAGGACACCATTATGGCGCATATCGTCATAATTAGCTTTATTGATTAATCTCATAATTAACATTATGTTAAGTAATGGTTTTATATTAAAGCCCGCCGATAAGCGGGCTTTAATATTTTACGCCCCTATCGGGATTAGTTTTTAGGTAACGCGTTTATTTGTGCATTTAGCTTGGTGATGTTTGCTGTATCCTTTTTGCCTTTGTAATAAGTAAGCAGGTTATTCAGCGCGTCGTACGATTTTGGGTTAAGTTCTACCGCTTTTAATAAATATGGTTTTGCCAGGTCGAACTGTGCGTTGGCTTTGGCCATCGCTGCTTCGTAAGCTTTCTGCTGGTTTGCGGGCAATTTATTAGCCGCGTTGTAAGCATCAATTGCAGGCGAAATTATTACGTAACCTAAGTTTAAGTTAGCCTCGAAATAATTGGCGTCAATTTCAATCGCTTTTTTATACATTTCGGCCGCTTTTTGAAAATTCTGATCCTTCTCTGCTTGCAAGGCTGCTTTTGATGCTGCGGTAGCTTTAGCTATTTTTTGTGCAGCGGCATCACCCACTTGCGAGTAAACTAAACCAGCGTAATAATATAGATCTTTGTTCTTAGGATCGTTTGCAATGGCGCTTAAAATTTTATCAAGTACTTCTTTTTGTTTACCCTGTTGCAGGCTTATCTCAATTTCGGTCCTTCTTAGGTCAACATTGTTCGGGTATTTTACAAGGCCATCGGTAACTGTTTTTAATGCCCCGGTTGTATCTTTATTAGCTAAATACACGGTAGCCAGCTCGCCGTACACGCTCTCTACTTTTGAATATTTTGTTGTAAGCAGTTTGTTGTAATTTGTAATGGTTGCCGGATAGTTTTTTGAATTTAATGCAGCTAAACCTGTGTAAAGTATGGCGTTGGTATCTTCGGGCATTACAGTGCGGTAAGAATCAAACGATTTATACGCCAGATCGTATTTACCTGCCTGGTATTCCTTTACACCTTTATTTAGCTGGTACCTGCCCACAGAAATATTGGCATTATCAATAAGCGCTTTGTTTTCGCCTTTGGTATCTAATTCTTTTGCTTTTTTTAAAGCTTCTTCGGCTGCAGTGAATAAAGGTAACGATGTTGTTGCTACAGTGTCAAGCTCGGCAAGCGAACCGTATATATTAGCTTTTACAGCATATGTTTTAGGTAAATTTGCTGTTTTTGCGTTTGCCACAGCTTTATCAATAGCCTCTTTAGCTTTGTTTAGGCTTGGTATGGCTAAGGCGGGCTGTGTTCTTAAGCCTTCGTATTTTTCGAATTCTGTCTGCGCGGTGTTTACATCTTTTTGTGCAAAAGTTGTTGCAGATATGAGGCTTAAAATGCCCACCATTAAGAATTTAATTTTCATCAGATACTGTTTTAAATTGGTAATGAATAATTACGGCAGTAGATGCCTTTACTGTTTTATAATTTATTAATTTATTTGTTCTAACCGGTTGTTAACCCTATCCAGTTGGTTTTGGTTGCCGGTTTTTGTATAAGCTATCTGTAAAAGCTCAAGGCATTTTTTATCCTTAGGTGCCATTTCATTCGCTTTTTCGAGCCACAATATAGCACTTGTTATATTTTTATCGTCATTATTATTTTTTAAAGTACTTTTTTTGAAGTACAATAAACCCAGGTTAAACACCGGCTCGTAAGCCGCTCCGTTTAGCTCGATGGCACGCAGGTATAACGACTCCGCTTTATCGTATTGGTTTAAATTGTCGTAACAATTTGCAGCTACAAAAGTGATATCCGGGTTATTAACGTTACTCTCTATAAGCGGTATCAACAGCGGTTCTAACGCTTTATAATCCTTTTTGTTATTGTAAATGTTCGCCTCGTCGTGTAAAAGCTGCTTGTTTTGCGGCAACAGGCGCCTCCCCTTTTTTACTATTTGCAGCGCCTTTGCTGTATCGCCAAGCGATTTATAAATGGTTGAGGCTGTTTCCAGGTACGCTACGCTGGTGCTATCAGTATTAATAAGGTTGGTGTAATATTTGGCCGCATCCTGCAGGTTGCCCAGTTTATTGCTGGCATATGCGATATAAGCGTTTATTTGTTTTTGGCCCGGCGCGTACTTTTTTGCTTTTTGAAAAGCATCAACGGCGTTTTTAAAGTCGTTGTTTTTTGTTAATGCAAACCCTTTACGGATGTAAACATTTGCTATACAACGCTTTGCATAGTCCATTTCGGGCTGGTACTTGTATATCCGGCCTTTTTGTGCAAACAGGTCAAATAAAGCGGCTGTTTGGTCAAGAAACGTATCGGGCTGGCCCAGGGTGTTCAGTGAATCGGTATATAAAATGCTGGAATTTACGATTATCCGGTAAACATTTTTCTCCAGGTCGGATGAGTCTTTTTTGGTAACCACTAAACTATCGGCAGATTTTTTGGCGTTTGCCAAAAACTTAAGATCGCCCTTTTGCTTATAAAAAGCAAGGTTGTTTACCACAACCTTTAACGCTTCGGACTGGCCGAAGGCAAAAGATGTAGTAAACAACGCTAAGATCAATAACTTGATTCTTCGCCTTTGCTGCATTATTTATTCAGTTTTGTCGTCGTCGGCAGCGGGCTCCTCCCCTTTGCTTTCGTCGGTGTCAGTAATAGTACCTGTTGCTTCAGCGGCCGGCCCGGTGCCTTCTGCTAATTCAGCACCTTCAACCACTTCTTCATCTTCCTCGTGCTCAACTTTTGCTACCGATGCAATCTCATCGTTACCTTTAAGGGTAATTAACCTTACCCCTTGTGTAGCGCGGCCCATTGTACGCAATTCTGCTATGGCCATGCGGATAATGATGCCCGATTTGTTGATGATCATCAGGTCTTCTTTATCAGTAACACCTTTTATGGCAACAAGGTTTCCGGTTTTTTCAGTTATGTTAAGGGTTTTTACACCTTTACCACCACGGTTGGTAACGCGGTAATCCTCAATATCGGTACGTTTACCATATCCTTTTTCTGATACAACCAGTACAGTAGTTTCTTTATCATCAATGGCTATCATACCAATAACTTCATCGTTGCCGCTGTCTAAGCTAATACCACGTACACCTGTAGCAGTACGCCCCATTGGCCTAACTGTGCTTTCGTTGAAACGGATAGCACGGCCGCTTTGCAGCGCCATAACAATTTCGCTGCTGCCTGTTGTTAATGTTGCTTCCAGTAACGAATCGCCCTCATTAATGTTTATGGCGTTGATACCATTAGCACGCGGGCGAGAGTATGCCTCTAAAGATGTTTTTTTGATAACACCTTTGCGGGTACACATAATAATAAAGTTGTTCTCCAGGTATTCTTTATCCTTAAGCGATTTTAGCTTGATGTAAGCCTTAATGTTCTCTTCTTTAGGGATATTGATGATATTTTGGATGGCACGGCCTTTAGAGGTACGTGTCCCTTCAGGTATCTCGAACACACGTAGCCAGAAACACTGCCCGCTTTCGGTGAAGAAGAGCATGTAGTTGTGGTTACTTGCTATCAGCAGGTGCTCAATAAAGTCGGCATCGCGGCTGTTGCTGCCTAACGATCCTTTACCACCCCTGCCCTGTCTGCGATATTCTGTAAGCGAAGTACGTTTGATATAACCCTCGCGCGAGATGGTAATTACTACATCCTCATCCTCAATAAAGTCTTCGGTTTGCATTTCTGCAGATGAGTGTACCATTTCGGTTTTGCGCTCATCGCCGTATTTTTCGCGTATTTCTGTCAACTCGTCCTTGATGATCTGCATGCGCAGGCCTTCATCAGCAAGTATCGATTTTAAGTAATCGATAGTTTTCATTAAAGCATCAAACTCATCACGGATCTTATCGCGCTCCAGTCCGGTTAAGCGCCTTAAGGTCATGTCCAATATGGCACGTGCCTGTATATCGCTTAAGCCAAACTGGCTCATCAAACCTTCCCTTGCTTCATCAGGTGTAGACGATGCGCGGATCAGCTTGATAACTTCCTCGATATGATCGAGCGCTATCAGTAAACCTTCCAGGATATGCGCGCGTTTTTCTGCTTCGGCAAGTTCAAACTTGGTACGGCGGATAACCACTTCGTGCCTGTGCTCAACAAAATGATGGATAAGGTCCCTTAAGTTAAGCAGCATTGGGCGGCCATGGACAAGCGCAATGTTATTTACACTGAACGATGTTTGCAGCGCGGTGTATTTATACAGGTTGTTTAATACGATAGCCGCGTTAGAATCGCGTTTTATCTCGTAAACAACACGGATCCCCTCGCGGTTACTTTCATCTCGGATAGCGGTGATGCCTTCAATCTTCTTTTCGTTTACCAGTTCGGCAGTACGCTCAATCATCAGCGCTTTGTTTACCTGGTAAGGTATTTCGCTTACAATGATGCGTTCGCGTTCGCTGCCGTATGTCTCAATTTCGGCACGTGCACGTATCACGATACGCCCGCGGCCTGTTTCCAGCGCCTGGCGGGGGCCTTCGTAACCATATATAATACCGCCTGTAGGGAAATCCGGGCCTTTAACGTAGGTCATCAGCTCGGCTATATCTATCTGGCGGTTATCTATCAGGGCTATTGTAGCGTTAATAATTTCGGTAAGGTTATGCGGCGCCATATTGGTTGCCATACCCACCGCGATACCCGATGCACCGTTAACCAAAAGGTTAGGGAATTTTGCAGGCAGTACGGTTGGCTCCTGCAGCGAATCATCAAAGTTCAGCTGGAAATCAATAGTATCCTTGTTGATATCGGCCAGCATCTCTTCGGCTATCTTCTGCAGTTTAGCCTCGGTATAACGCATCGCAGCCGGTTGGTCACCATCTATCGAGCCGTAGTTTCCCTGTCCTTCAACAAAGGGATAGCGTAAGCTCCAGTCCTGCGCCATACGTACCATGGCATCGTATACAGATGTATCGCCATGCGGGTGATACTTACCCAAAACCTCACCCACAATACGGGCCGATTTTTTGTAGGGCTTGTTATTTGCGAGGCCCAGATCAAGCATGCCGTATAATACCCGCCTGTGTACGGGTTTTAAACCGTCGCGTACATCGGGCAGCGCCCTTGATACGATAACCGACATTGAATAATCAATGTAAGCTGCCCGCATTTCTTCATCAATATTTATCGAAATTATCCTGTCTTCTTTGTGCGAATTTTCGTCTTCGGTTTCTTCAGCCATTGGTTTTTCTTAGTGGAAAATCTTAACAGTAAATGCGTATAAAAAAAGTGTTTTTATATGACCTGCGAAGTTAAGAAATTATATGGTTTTTGAGGCATGTTTTTGCTAACATTTATACTTGTTTTCCACGTTTTTTGCGCTAAAACTATAGTAATGTTACAATATCAAAAATGGGTGGTTATTTTAACCTTTTCCAATACTCCTGCACGGTGGTTCCGTTAGGTAAAACGCCGTTAAATGTCAGCGTGTCGTTTTTTATCTGGTAGCGATACTTTAGTGTAACATTGAGCAGTTTAGATGGCTCGGCACTAAAGGTTTGTGTTTCAAAACAGGTATCCTGCTTTAAAGTATAGTTTCCTTTTTCGTAGGGGATCGGCTCCGCTCCTTTTTCGATGAACAGGGCGTTATAGTGTGCATCATCATACTGCCGTTGCAAGGTGTAGTCTTTAGAGGCAGGCTCGGCTTTGCCGTTGTAAATGCCGCCGCTGTACTGCCAGGTGCCGGTAAGTGTATCAGCGGTACCAAAAGCACATAATATAATAACCAGTAAAATAGCCGATAATATCCTTTTCATCATTATTAAACCCAATTGATCCCCTTTTTTAACAAGGATAAAGTTTTCTCTTCCTCGCTGCCCGGTTGCGCATGGTAGTTATAAACCCATTTTGCAGTTGGCGGCAGGCTCATTAGTATTGATTCGATGCGGCCGTTGGTTTCCAGCCCGAATTTTGTGCCTGCGTCATACACTAGGTTAAACTCGGTGTAACGGCTGCGGCGCTGGTATTGCCATTGCTGCTGCTCATCAGTAAATTGCTTATCGCGGCTGCGGTTCACCAGTTCGGTATAAGTTGGGATGAATGACCGCCCCAGGGCTTTGGAGAACTCAAAAACGGTTTCCCAACTCATATCATCTGTCGCGGTTAAGCGGTCATAAAAAATGCCGCCAATACCCCGTGTTTCGTCGCGGTGTTTAATGTAGAAGTAATTATCGGCCCAAGTTTTAAAGCGCTCGTAAAAATCGGCGTTAAATCGGTCGCAAACATTTTTTAATTGCTGGTGGAAATACCGGGCATCGTCCTCCACCACGTAATGCGGTGTAAGGTCTATCCCACCCCCAAACCAGCGTACAGGCGGGGTATCGGTACCGAATGATGACGGCATTTCGAAGTACCGGATGTTCATGTGGATAATAGGCACCAGCGGGTGGTTTGGGTGGATAACGATAGATACGCCTGTAGCGAAAAAGTCGTCTTGCTCTACATTAAGGGCTTTTTTGATGGTATGCGGCAAATGGCCGTGTACCGCAGAAAAGTTTACACCGCCTTTTTCAAATATATTACCGTTCTGGATGATGCGGGTACGCCCGCCCCCACCGCCTTCGCGCTCCCAAACCTCCTCTTCAAAAGTAGATTTGCCGTCTGTGGCTTCAAGCGCGGCACATATCTCGTCCTGTATCTGTTTGTAATCCGCCGCTATTTGTTCCTTGCCTATCATTAACTAATTATTGAATTAGTGATTTATTGGATTAGTGATTAAGGAGCAACAAAACTAAACAATCTATCGAATTGACTTGGATTTTTAATCACTAATTCACTAACTCGTTAAATCACTAATTGAAATTTTAACAAACTCCCGCTTCTTCTTCAATGTAATTCAAATCTTTTCCAAAGGTTTCTTTCAACTGGCTGAGCGAGAACAGCGAAATAAGGGTTAATATCACCATCATGATGTATCCGCTGGTTATCATGCCGTAATGCGCCACCAGCATATTAAAGCCAATATTGATGGGTATTAACGACCCGCGCACAAAGTTTGGTACCGTGGTGGTTACCGTTGAGCGGATGTTAGTGCCAAATTGCTCGGCCGCAATGGTTACAAAGGTTGCCCAATAGCCAACCGTACAGCCCAGGAAGAAACAGATCCAGATAAATTTATCGTGCGTGATACCTTTTGAGCCTAAATAAATAAACGAACTTACTACCGATAACAGTAAAAATACCACCATGGTAAGCTTACGCGATTTGGTGACCTGCGCGAACAAACTGGCAAAAATATCGCCTATGGCGATACCAATGTAGGAATACAATACGCCCTCGCCCGCGCTTAGCGGAACAACTGCGCCTAAAGCTTTACCAAACTCGGGCGACAGGGTTACCAGCACGCCAACTACATACCAAAGCGGCGCGCCTATCAATATGCAGTACAGGTATTTTTTAAAACGCGCGGCATTGGTGAACAGCATAAAAAAGTTACCTTTAGATACGCCGCTTTCCTTCACACTATTAAACATACCCGATTCAAATGTGCCCACCCGCAGCAGCAGCAAAACAAGCCCCAACACCCCACCCACTTTATAAGCAGTTTGCCAGCCATATTTAGCAGCCTCGTACGCAGCAGCGGCGCCAAACAGGCCAATAACGGCAACTATCATGGTGCCGTAGCCGCGTTTTTCTTTGCTCAGTGTTTCGGTAACCAGCGTGATGCCGGCACCCAGTTCGCCGGCAAGGCCTATGCCTGCAATAAAGCGGATAATGGCATAGGTATTAACATCGGTTACGTAAGCATTGGCAAAGTTGGCTACCGAGTATAATAATATCGACCCGAATAATACTTTGATACGGCCCAGCTTATCACCTATCATACCCCAAAGCAGCCCGCCTAACAGCAAGCCAAACATCTGCACGTTGATTATAAACTGGCCTTTAGGCAGTATATCCGCGTCGGCTATGCCAATATCGTGCAGACTGGCTTTACGTACTATCGAAAAAACTAAAAGATCGTAGATGTCAACAAAATAGCCCAGGGAGGCTACCAGTACCAGGAATACAGCATTACGGGTAAGCTTTGCTGAAGGAGCAGTGTCAGTCATAAATCAGGGTTGTAATAATGGTTAGGCTAAGGTATAAAATGCGGGCGCAATTCGAATTATTATTGTATAAAAAAGCCTCCCGATAATTCGGGAGGCTTATATATCTAAAGGCAGCTTATTAAACTTTTTTTACGTTTACCGCCTGCAGGCCTTTTCTTCCTTCTTCTTCTTCGTATTCAACGTTATCGTTGTCTTTAATGGCATTTACGCCGCCTTGTACATCTTTAAAGTGTACAAACAGGTCTTTACCATCATCAGTAATAATAAATCCGTAACCTTTTTGTGTGTTAAACCATTTTACTTTTCCAGTTTTCATAATAATATAATAATCGTATTAAAAATTGTGTTAAGATCAGTACTTATTCAACTGAGTATAAAAATGGTTTAATAATCAATATAGAACGTACAACTATCTGTATCAAATATATAAAATTATTGTATATCCAAATAAAATTATTATTAAGTTAAAATAAATTAAAAATAATACCAAATAAAAAAAGTCATCAGCGTAAACTGATGACTTCCAAACGGATATATGTTGTGTTAATTATTTTACCTGCTGAAAGAAATAAACACCGGCAGATGGGGTAACCCTTACCAAAACTTCTTCTTTGCTGTTCTTAAGGTCAACAAAATAAGCAACAGAATCTAAGGTATCGTCGCCGTTATCAAGTTTGATCACTTCGTTTGCAAAGTAGCCTTCGTATTTAACAGCAATTTCTTTCCTGGCTTTTTCCGGAAGCGCCCTGAACTGTACATTTTCGGTAACGCCTATCAGTTCGCCCCTAAGGTTATAAAAAGCTGATTTTTTTACACCGTCGATTGTGAAGGTAGCTTTCTGGAATTTTGAATTTACTTTCCAGGTTACGCCTTCGGCCCTTGAGAAATCGTTATTGAATTTTGATGATACAACGTTTGATACGTTTTCGGTACCTTCTTCTGATTTAGATACGGTATTTGCAGCAAAAACATTTACTGTGAATAATGCTGCGATAGCGGTTGATATAAATAATTTTTTCATGATCTATTTTATTTTAATTTATGCAACAAATGTAGTGTAGTGTTGACAATAATCATAATTTGACTTAATTTTTATGAATATTTGATAATGCAACACGATTTTTGATGATAATCTAAAAAAATAGACCGATAGATAGTGTACTTTTAACAATATGTCAATAAAGATTGTATACATTTATTGTAAAAAGTACACTAAGTTAATTTAGTGTTAAGCCGGGCCTTGTTTGTGACGTTTTAATGACATTTGAAAGGTTTTTGGCGGTGTATGTGTAGATAAGCTACATGGCTTCTACAACGCTTTTATATAATCCAAAAATAAATACAATGCTTTCCTCTTATCCTCTGTGAGGTCAAAATCAAGGCGGTGCATCAGGTAATCTTCCAGGTCGAAATCGGCGCGCTGGGGCAACTCTTTTAAAAGTTCGGCGCGGTGCGCCAGGCCATAACGTAAGGCCTTGTCAAAATCCTTTATAAAATTGGCGGGGATGGGTTTGTTGGCTATCCAGGCGGCAAATACAAAGGGCAGCCCGGTAAATTTTTGCCATTCTTCGGCCAGGTCGTAAACGTACCTGTATTGTTCGGTTTTGCCAAAGGTACGATCGCCAATTTGTACAAAGGCGGTATTGATATCTGCAGATGCCGCATAAGCGGGCGCATTTTCAATTAATTCGGGCTGTACCTTCCAATAGTTTTTGAGCAGTACACGCGCAAGATTGTTTGAGCTGCGCGACTCGGGATCCAACTGTACCCGCTTTACGTCCTTTATATCGCAATTGCTGAAGATGAAAACCGAATTTACCGCACCCGAAGCACCGATGCAGTAAGCAGATACTATTTCCCAATGCGGCAAATTTAAGGCAGCTGCTACGGGTATCAGGCCGATATCAACAACGTTATCTATCAGTTTTTGGGCACAGTCTGATGGCATATCAAGGCTAAGGTCTATTCTATCCTTAATTGCTGAATGTTGCAGGCCGTATAAAAATGGTTTGGTGTTAGTGTAGCTAACTGCAGAAATTTTTATCTTATTCACGTATCGTTCGCTCTAATCGTTTTTTAAATGTTTGGCGTTGTTGGCTTCAACAATTTTAAACCGGCTGCCATCGTAAGTTACTTTATAAAGCACCAGGTTTTGGTGCGGAAAGGTGTCCATTTGCGTAAGCGGCTGGTTGGTTAGTATACACATCAGCAAACGCAGGGCGCGGCCATGCATGCATACCAATACCGTTTTTTCTTCGGGATGGGACATAATAGTTTCCATGGCCTGCAGCTGCCGTTCTTTTACCTCGTTGGGGCTTTCGCCGCCTTCAAATTTTTCATCAAGCTTACCGTCGAGCCAGTCGCGCATTAATTGCAGGAACGCGGCCTTGGTTCCGGGTGTAGCGGGCTGCCCCTCGTGCACTCCCCATGCCAGCTCGTCAAGCCCGGCCAGTTTCTGGTAAGGGATGCCCAGGTCAATAAACGGCTGGATGCTTTGCTGCGTACGCTTTAATTCGGATATATAGATCTTATCAAATGGAACATCTTTGTAAGCCTGGTAAAACTGGCTGGCCTGGCGGCGGCCTTCATCGTTCAGGTCGGTATCGCGGCCGCGGCCCTGCACAATGCCTTGTTTATTAAGGTCTGTCTGGCCGTGGCGTACTATATATAGTGTCTTTTGTATCATGAGTCATTGGGTCATTGAGTCATTGGGTCATTTGCCATTAGTCATTGATAACGAAATGACTCAATGACAGCGAAGCGAATGACTCAATGACTAATTAATAACCGGCAGCTTATAAAAGCGCGGTTTTTCTTCGTCTGCAAACTGGTATTCGTTATAATCGGTAACTACATTATAAAGGGTATCGCGCTCTATAGGGTAGCGTCCCGCGTGTTTTATCAGGTCAACCAGTTCTTTGGTGCTCATGGCCGGTTTTTGCTCCTCTGCACCTGCCATCGAATAAATTTTGGTGGTATCGTCAAGCGTACCATCTATATCATCCACCCCAAAGTTTAGGGATAGCTGCGCTGTGGTGCGGCTTATCATTGCCCAGTATGCTTTTATGTGGTCGAAGTTATCCAGGTAGATGCGTGCTATGGCATAGTTCCGTAAATCCTCAACCACGGTAGATTCGGGCACATCGCTCATCTGGTTATCGCGGTTACGGAATTTTAGGGGGATAAACGTTTGGAATCCGCCCGTCCTGTCCTGCAGTTCGCGCAGGCGTTCCATATGATCAACCCGGTGATGAAATTTTTCGATATGGCCGTAAAGCATGGTAGCGTTTGATCGCATGCCCAGTTTATGCCATTCCTCGTGGATGGCCAGCCACTGTTCGCCGGTACATTTATCTTTAGCTATCAGGTCGCGCACCTCGGGATGGAAGATCTCCGCCCCTCCTCCGGGTATCGATTCAAGGCCTGCTTCTTTCATCAACCGCATGCCGGTGGCATAATCTATCTTGGCTTTCTTAAAGATGTAGTGATATTCAACAGGTGTCAATGCTTTTACATGCAGATGGGGCCGGTGTGCCTTTATCCTGCTGAACAATTCGCTGTAAAAAGCAACATCGTATTGCGGTAAAACGCCGCCTACAATGTGCACTTCGGTAACGGGCTGGCCGTCGTATTTTTTTACAATGTCCAGCATCTCTTCCATGGTGTACTCCCACCCGTCGGCACGTTGTTTTAACAGGCGCGAGTACGAACAAAACTTGCAATCGTAAACGCAAAGGTTGGTTGGCTCGATATGAAAATTACGGTTAAAATAGGTTTTGTCACCGTGTTTTTGTTCGCGTATGTAGTTGGCAAGTACTCCCAGGTAGCCTAATTCAGCTTTTTCGTAAAGCAGAACGCCCTCATCAAAAGTGATGCGCTGGTTATGGAGTACCTTCTCAGCAATGTCTTTTAGTTCGGGTAAAAGCCGGGGGTTATCCAGCAAAACCCTGAAATTATCTGATACTTCCATTTAGAAAAATATTTGAGCAAATGTAGCAATTTGCATTAGTTTTAAAACCAAAGCATCAACTTACTATGTGTTTAAACACACAAGTATGACAAAGGACTTACAGAGCGAAACGGGAAAGCTACAATGCGGTAACCGAAGTAATGTTTATACCAAAGAAACAATCGTCGGCGCAGCCTTTAAGCGTGTACCCGGCGGTAGATAAGATGCCATTATTTTTAGCCTCAAAAAAGATATCGTTGGTTTTTGTATCGGCTTTTAGCCATACGTTTTTGGCTTTGTCGTAAACCTCATCAAGGGTAAGTATGGCCGCTCCTTCGTCTGTATGCGATCCCAGGTTGGCAGGGGTTTCGTGCCATTCTTTTAATATTATCCGGTCGTGGGTACTGCTTGCCCCGTCGTATTGGAAGTTAACGTAATCGCGCTTAGTTACTTCGCCGTTTATAACAGTTAACTGTGTTTCGGAATTATTGCTGCTGAAAGATTGCCTTAGCGTTGTGTAGGTATATGAATTATTAACGCTTGTTTTATACGCCGCCCATACCTTAAGGCTTTTATCAAAATCTTTGGCGCTATAGGTGCCGGTGGTTGTTATATCGTCTTTACTGCAGGAATTTAGGCTCCCTGCAACAAGTAACACAAGCAAAATTGTGTAAAGCTTTTTCATGAATGGTGAAGGTTATAACTAAACAAGCATATAACTCCTGCTTCGCAAAAAAATTGTATCTCTTGTTACCAGCTGCAGGGTTTTACATTTAATTACGCTGCTAATAAATAAAATGCGACAAAATTATGCTTTAAAAAGTATCAATTTATAATTTAGCGGCATCATGAAAATAGAGACCATAGCCATACACGCCGGTAACCATACCGACGCCTCGTCAAAAGCAGTTGTACAGCCCATAGTGATGTCGACCACGTTTGAGCGCGACGAGGATGGCGGTTTTTCATCGGGATACTCTTATAGCCGCGCGGCCAACCCAAACCGCACATCATTAGAAAATGTATTGGCAAAGTTAGAGGGCGGAGCCGAAGCGGCGGCCTTTTCATCGGGTAATGCCGCCGGGATGTCGGTATTTCAATCGCTTGCCCCCGGTACACATATAATTTGCCCCGATGATATGTACCATGGCCTGCGCAACCAGCTTAAAATGCTTTTTGAGGGTATTTTAGAGTTCGATTTTATTGATGTGAACAATAGCGATGTTTTAACGGAACATATTAAACCTAATACCGGCGTAATATGGATAGAAACACCATCGAACCCTTTACTGAAAATTACGGATATCAAAAAAGTAGTAAGTGTTGCCCGCCAACATCATATTAAAGTAGTTTGCGATAATACCTTTGCCACTCCCCTTTGCCAGCAGCCATTGGCTTTGGGTGCTGATATGGTGATGCACTCCTCCACAAAATACTTTGGCGGCCACAGCGACCTGATGGGCGGCGCTTTAATTACCACCGAAAAAAGCGACTGGTGGGAAAAGATCCGCAATGTGCAAACCATGGGCGGCGCGGTGCCCTCCCCTATGGACTGCTACTACCTTGTCCGCAGTATAAAAACGCTGCCCTATCGTGTACGTGGCCACGTTAGCAACGCGCAGCTGTTAGCGCAGTTCCTGGAAAGCCACCCGCGTGTAGAGAGCGTGATGTACCCCGGCTTATCATCGCACCCGCAGCATGCCATAGCAAGGGCGCAAATGAGCGGTTTCGGGGCCATGCTATCCTTCACCCTAAAAGGCGGCGAAGACGAGGCCAAAAAAGTGGTTAACGCCATTAGGGTTTTTGCCCGAGCCACCAGCCTGGGCGGCGTAGAAAGCCTGATGGAACACCGCGCAACTGTTGAAGGCCCGGATACCAAAACACCGTTTAACCTGCTAAGGGTGTCTGTTGGGTTAGAGCATATCGATGATTTGATAGCTGATCTGGAACAGGCGATGGCTAAATAGACTTATAAATTAGTTTTGTTCCGTAGGAACATTTGGTTGGTAGGAATAATAGCAAGTATTTCGTTCCGTAGGAACGATTGATGTAAGCTTATGCAAAAGTGAATTATGGCAAATACATATACTCAACTTCATATCCAATTTGTTTTTGCGGTGAAATACCGAGGTACACTTATTGGCAGTGAGTGGAAAGAACGTTTGCATCAATATATTACCGGGATATTTCAAAAAGAATGGTCATAAAATGCTTCAGATAAACAGCATGCCCGATCACATCCATATTTTCATTGGTATGAGACCGGAGCAATCGGTATCATCCTTAGTTCAAAATGTAAAAACTGAAAGCAGTAAATGGATAAAAGAACAAAAGTTTTGTCCATCTCCATTTGCATGGCAGGAAGGTTATGGTGCTTTTTCTTATTCAAAAAGTCAGGTACCGAACGTGGTTAATTATATTAAAAATCAAGAGGCACATCATAAAAAAGAATCATTTTTGGATGAGTACCGAAAATCCCTGACGGCTTTTGATGTTGATTGGGAGGAAAATTATATTTTTAAGGAGCTTGAATAGCACCAGGCGTTCCGATGGAACGCTTAATTTTCATTTTGTTTTTCTACCAACCAAATGTTCCTACGGAACAAATTGCATACTTAACAGGCATTCAAAAGTGAATGCAGTATTGTCGATTGAAACTCATAAATGATAATAAATTGAAAATTTAATTTGGATTGTAAATCCTTATTACCCTATATTTGGAACATTATTTGGTAGCAATACCACGATCAATTTTCCCTCACACGGATTTTGGTTTATAAAGAAGCGGCGAGAGATCAGGCTCAGAGAACCGCTGGCAACCCTACAAGGTGTAGAAGGTGCCAATTCCTGTCCCGGAGAATAGTTAACCGGGGGATATAAATTTTTAATCATGAAAAGTCTGATTTATTTAGCCCAACAAAACACACCACAAACCCAAACGGGTCCATCTTCTGTACACGCCATTTCTGCAGGCTGTATTTGCATGTGTTGCTGCTGCTGTTGATCGCAGTACACGTTCCCTTTTTCTGTTTCCTGAAAAATACGTGATGACCGCTTAGGATAGCTTTATCCTGTCGTAATTGTAACATTTTATAAGTACCCCTTAATCTACAGAACATGTCTAATTTAAAATTCGAAACACTACAACTGCATGCCGGCCACGAAATTGATGCTACCGGTTCGCGCGCGGTTCCTTTATTTCAAACTTCATCATACGTATTTAATAATGCCGAGCATGGTGCAAACCTGTTTGCCTTAAAAGAGTTTGGCAATATTTATACCCGTATCATGAACCCCACTACCGATGTTTTTGAAAAGCGCATTGCCGCCCTTGAAGGTGGTGTGGCGGCTTTGGCAGTTGCATCGGGCCAGGCGGCGCAGTTCATCGCGCTCAACAATATTTTACAGGCCGGCGATAACTTTGTTACTTCCCCTTTCCTGTATGGCGGCACCTACAACCAGTTTAAGGTAGCATTTAAGCGCCTGGGTATCGAGGTGCGTTTTGCCGAGGACGATACCGCCGAAAATATTGAAAAACACATCGACGATAAAACAAAAGCCATATACACCGAAACAATTGGTAACCCAGGTTTCAGCATCCCCGATTTTGACGAACTGGCGGCACTGGCTAAAAAGCACGACCTGCCGCTGATAGTAGATAACACTTTCGCCGCAGGCGGATACCTTTTTCGCCCGCTGCAGCATGGCGCGAACGTGGTTGTAGAATCGACAACCAAATGGATAAATGGCCACGGCACCAGTATTGGCGGCGTTATAGTCGACGGTGGCAATTACAACTGGGGTAACGGCAAATTTCCGCAGTTTACCGAGCCAAGCGAAGGGTACCACGGTTTGATATTTAATGATGTATTTGGCATTAACGGCCCGTTTGGCAATATCAATTTTATTATACGCGCCCGTGTAGAAGGTTTAAGGGATTTTGGGCCGGCACAATCGCCGTTCAATTCGTGGTTGAACATACAGGGTTTGGAAACCTTATCCCTGCGTGTGCAGCGCCATGTAGATAATACGCTTGAACTTGCCAAATGGCTGGAGCAGCACCCGCAGGTGGCATCGGTTAACTACCCGGGGCTTGAATCATCGCCTTACCATGCGCTTGCCAAAAAGTATTTAAAAAATGGCTTTGGCGCGGTATTAACTTTCGAGATAAAAGGCGGCAAAGAAGCAGCCAATAGCGTAATTGATAATTTAAAACTGGTAAGCCACCTGGCCAACATGGGCGATGCCAAAACGCTTATTATACAGCCATCGGCTACAACGCATCAGCAGCTATCGGGCCTGGAGCAGATACTGGCCGGCGTTACACCCGTCCAGTTACGAGTGGCGGTTGGTATTGAACATATTGATGATATTAAAGCAGATTTTGAACAAGCATTTGCTAAAATAAAACAGCTTGAATTAGTATAAGATTTTTTTAGTTTTTTTTAGTTTTTTAAGTGATGTTATCAAGGGGGCAGTTATTAAGCCAGCTGCCCCCAAAATAACAAAGAATAACAAATGAGCACACAAACTTTTACATATACAGGAACATTTGAGCTGGAATCCGGCCAAAAATTACAAGGACTTGAGATCGGCTTTAATACCTATGGAAGCCTCAATAAAAACCGGGATAATGTAGTGTGGGTATGCCATGCCCTCACTGCAAATTCCGATGTTTTTGACTGGTGGAAAGGGCTCTTCGGCCCCGAAGATCACTTTAACCCTGACGAGCATTTTATCGTTTGCGCCAATGTATTAGGCTCGCCGTATGGTACGGTTAGTCCGTTAAGTATCAATCCCGCAACCGGGCAGCCTTATTACCTGGCCTTCCCTGAGTTTACCATAAGGGATATTGTAAAGGCGCATAAGCTACTGGCCGACCATTTGGAGATCGAGCACATCGAGATACTGTTGGGCGGCTCGCTGGGTGGCCAGCAGGCTATCGAATGGAGCATTATCGAGCCGGACCGGATCAAAAATCTGATATTGATAGCTACCAACTCCAATCACTCGCCCTGGGGTGTTGCCTTTAACGAGTCGCAGCGCCTGGCCATAACTGCCGACCGTACCTTTTACGCGGGATCGCCGGATGGTGGCAGCAAAGGGTTAAAGGCAGCGCGCAGCATAGCGCTCCTATCCTACCGCAGCTATAAAACCTACGCCATTACACAGCGCGAAGACGATGATAACGGCACCGATAACTTTAAGGCATCAACCTACCAGAACTACCAGGGGCAAAAACTGGTGAACAGGTTTAACGCCTACAGCTACTGGTATCTTTCAAAAGCGATGGACTCGCATAATATTGGCCGCGGCAGGCATGGTGTAGAAAAAGCTTTAAGCCTTATTAAGGCCCGCACGCTGGTTATCGGTATAAAGTCCGACGTGTTGTTCCCTATCGAGGAGCAGCAATACCTGTTCAGGCATATCCCGAAATCGGCCTTTGCCGAACTGGATTCGTTTTACGGGCACGACGGCTTTTTAATTGAAACAGAAGATCTTACAAATATCATCACATCGTTTTTTAAAACCGATGTAAAAGGAAAAATAATAGAATTACAAAAAATAGCTTAATGAGCAAGAAACTGAATATAGGCCTCTTCGGATTTGGAGTTGTGGGCCAGGGATTGTACGATATCATCAAAACAAAGAACCTGAATCTCGAAATTGTTAAAATAGCGATCAAAAACCCTGAAAAAGAGCGGTCGCTGCCGCAGGAAATTTTTACTACCGACCGGGACGAGATACTGAACAACCCCGAAATTAATACCGTGGTTGAACTGATAAACGATACCGAGGCCGCTTTCGAGATCGTATCGCGGGCGTTAAGCTCGGGCAAAAACGTGGTATCGGCCAGTAAAAAAATGATAGCCACCTACCTGGATGAACTGATAGCGCTGCAGCATCAGCATGGTACTTCGTTATTATACGAGGGTGCGGTTTGTGGCAGTATCCCTATCATCCGTAACCTGGAAGAATATTACGATAACGAGTTATTGCACTCCATCAGCGGCATCTTCAACGGTTCATCAAATTACATATTATCAAAAGGTTATTTAGAGAACCTTGATTACGATACCGCCCTTAAACAAGCGCAGGACCTTGGCTTTGCCGAAACCGACCCCACCATGGATGTTGGCGGTTACGATGCCAAGTATAAGCTGATCATTGCGGCGGCACACGCTTACGGCGTGGTTATCGACCCGGTAGAGGTGCTGAACATCGGCATCCAAAACCTGTCGCCCAATGACCTGCAATACGCGCGCGAGAAAAAGCTGAAGATAAAACTGGTGCCCGTTGCCAAGGAACTTGATGACAGGCACGTTACCCTGTTTGTGTTACCAAAGTTTGTTAACGAAACCGAATTTTTATACAATGTTGAATATGAGTATAACGGCGTAACCGTGCAGGCAGCATTTGCCGATCAGCAATTCTTTTTTGGGAAAGGTGCCGGCGGCCATCCTACAGGCTCGGCTGTACTGTCGGATATCGCCGCGTTGCGCTACAACTACCAGTACGAATACAAAAAAGCCAAAGCAGAAAATTATTTGCAGTTCACCAATAATGTTGAGGTGAACATTTACCTGCGTTACGATGACGAGGCACTGGTTGAGGCACTGGAGTTTGAGCACATCCACGAGCGTTTTTACTCGGGCAGCTATAAGTTTGTTATAGGTAAGATAAACCTGCAAAAACTGATAGATAACCAGCAAGCCATAGCAGATAACAAAGCCTTTGTTGCCTTTGCAGATCAACTGACCGGCGTTACCTTAGCTGCCGAAAAACAATACGAAGCGGTAGTGTAGTAACATATATCTGCTAAAAATAAAACAGATCGCCTGGTTAACGGGCGGTCTGTTTTTATTTAGGGTATTGCCGTAATTTCGGTATGTTAAGGCCATTATGTAATATTGCACACCTTTAGCAATGTTATGCAAACACTTAAAAAGATCATCTTCAACAAACCCCTTATTCTTTGGCTTTGGTTTGGCCTCAGTTTTTTTGCAGTGGCAAAAGATGTTGTTGTTCATTTTTCGAATAAGGAAACTACGCATAACAACTATATCATTTACAAGCACAACTTTTTAAACCTTAAAAATCAGCATACCCTTTACGGCCCCGAGCCGCAGTATTATAAGGATTTAAATCACTACGGCCCTGTATTTGGATTGGTGATAGCGCCCTTTGCCTTATTACCCAACCAGGCAGGTGTTATACTTTGGGTAATGTTCCTGGCTTTTGTTTTGTATTACGCGGTTACCCAACTGCCTTTAAACAACTCGCAAAAGCTGGTGATATTGCTGCTGAATGTTAATAGTATGATGGGTTCATCGGGCAACGTGCAGGTTAACTCGTTAATTGCGGCGCTGGTTATGTTCAGCTTTATATTTATTCGTAAAAAGCAGGATTTCTGGGCCGCGCTCATGATCATTTTAGGGACCGCAATAAAGCTTTACGGTATTGTGGGGCTGGCATTCTTCTTCTTTTCAGATAATAAAATCAAATTTATATTAAGCCTCGTTTTTTGGTCGGTAGTGTTATTTGCGTTACCAATGCTGATATCTTCTCCTGCCTTTATTATTCAAACCTATCGCGACTGGTACACCGATCTGCTGGCAAAAAACATGGAAAACCTGGCCTCCACCAGGACCAACGTAAGCGTTATGGGGATGATAAAAAAGATATTTTTGGTAGATAACCTGTCAAATATGCTGGTATTGGTGCCGGGCATGATAGTATTTGGCGTGAGTATGTTCCGCATAAAATACTGGCGTAACCTTAAATACCAATTGCTTGGCTTGGCCTCGGTAATGATATTCAGCAATATATTCAGCACCGGTTCCGAGCCGCCAACCTATGTAATTGCCTTTATAGGCGTAAGTGTGTGGTATGTTGTTTTAGACAGGCCAATTACCGGGTACGAGCGTTTCCTGCTCATATTTGCATTGGTGCTCACAAACTTTTCACCGTCGGATCTTTTCCCAAGGTACCTGCGCGATAAGTATGTGATACCTTACGCCCTTATAGCACTGCCATGTTTGCTGATATGGTTAAAAATAGTGTATGAAATGCTGACACGCGATTTTGACAGGAAAGCCGAAGTTTTAGAATTGGCGGTTTTACAAAATAAAGCATAAAACAAAAGGCTTCCGTTTAAGGAAGCCTTTGCTTTTGTAGAACTCACAAATTAAATTAACTATATATTCCTGAACTATAAACTCCTTTTAATGTCCCAATTTTCCAGGTAATGGGCTACCCTGCTTACAAACTGCCCGCCTAAAGCGCCGTCAACCACACGATGATCGTAAGATAACGACAGGAACATCATGTGCCTTATGGCTATAGCATCGCCCTTGGGCGTTTCAATTACGGCAGGTTTCTTTTTAATTGCCCCCACGGCCAGTATTGCTACCTGCGGCTGGTTAATAATGGGCGTACCCATTACGTTACCAAACGACCCAACATTGGTAATGGTAAACGTACCATCGCGTACATCATCGGGCTGTAGTTTGTTGTTGCGGGCGCGGTTAGCCAGGTCATTAACGGCTTTGGTGATGCCGATAAGGCTAAGCTGATCGGCTTTTTTAATAACAGGTACAATAAGGTTACCGCTTGGCAGCGCGGTTGCCATGCTGATATTGATATCTTTTTTCTTGATGATCTGCGTACCGTTAACAGATACATTGATCATCGGGAAATCTTTAATGGCTTTTACAACGGCCTCTATAAATATCGGCGTAAAGGTTATTTTCTCACCCTCGCGTTTCTCAAACGAGCTTTTTATTTTCTCGCGCCAGTTTACCAGTTCGGTTACATCAGCCTCAACAAACGATGTTACGTGCGGCGACGTATGCTTGCTGTAAACCATATGTTCGGCAATAAGCTTACGCATACGGTCCATCTCGATGATCTCGTGCCCGCCCGAAACAGAAGTTGCGGCGGGTTGCGGTTCGGATTTAGGCGCTTCGGCAGCTGGTGCCTGTGCAGCTTCGGGCTGCGGCGCGGCATATGCAGGGGCAGGTGTTGGCTGCGGTGCCGTATATGCAGTTGCGGCTGCCGGCTGTGGTACAGCATTGGCCGGTGCGGGTGTTGGCTGGGCCTGGGCTGCAGGTAACGGAGCCTCCTGTTGCTGAGGGGCAGCGTAACTTTGCGCTGCAGCAGCCTTTGAGCCGCCACGTTTCTGGATATAATCCAGCAGGTCATCTTTTGTTAAACGGCCTTCGGCACCGGTACCCGGTATCTGGTCAAGCTCGTTATTGCCGATACCTTCCTGGTTGGCTATGTTTTTAACTAAAGGCGAGTAAAAACGGTTCTCGTATTTAACGCCGTCTATTGGTGTGCTTTCTCTCTGCTCAATTTGGTCGATGCCGGGTATATTGGCCACCGGTGCGGCTTGTTCAACAGGCTGCGGGCTTGGCTGGGCAACAAATTGTGGTGCTTGTTCTGCAACCGGTTGTGGTGCAGGTGCAGCTACAGGCGCAGGTTCGGCAACCGGCTGGGTAGTGGCCTCTGGCTCATCATTGCTGCCGGCTTCTTCAGTTTCGATGATGGCAATTACAGAACCTACCTGTACTACCTCATCCTCCTTGCAAAGCTGTTCTACTAATTTCCCGGATACTGGTGATGGAACTTCAGAATCGACCTTATCGGTCGCAATTTCCATAACTGCCTCATCTGCTTCTATATAATCGCCAGGTTTTTTATTCCATTTGATTATTGTTGCTTCTGCAACACTCTCACCCATTTTTGGCAGTAATAATTGGTATTTGGCCATACGCAAAACTATAGTTCGTTGGTCAAAATTATACAATTACAACGTCACATTTCAGTTTCTTTTAGTAAAGTAATCAACATAAAAAAGGCCGCTATGGCACTCCTTTCGATGTTTTGAGCGCGCTTATTGCTAAATGTGAATTTCTTTGTAACGGTTTTATTTGTATTTGCCACCGCAATCCATACAGTACCTGCCGGCTTATCTTCCGTCCCCCCTCCGGGGCCGGCAATCCCGGTAATTGCTACCGCATAATCCGATCCGAATTGCCTTAACGCGCCCTCAACCATCTCAGTCGCTGTTTCCTGGCTAACTGCGCCAAACTGGTATAAAGTCTCGTTCTTTACCCCTAAAATATTTTCTTTCAAATCGTTAGAGTAGGTTACCGCCCCACCCAAAAATACCTGTGACGACCCCGCATGCTGGGTTATTAAATGCGAAATGTATCCACCCGTGCAGCTTTCGGCTGCCGACAGGGTAAGGCCTTTATCGGCCATGTGGTTTAGTATCACTTTTTCAAGCGGGGTATCTTCCTGCGCAACCACATTGGTGCCTACCCTGTCCACAATGCGGGCGGCAAAGGCTTCCAGATCATCATTCAGGGATGTTTCGCCGTTACCGTAAGCGCTTAATCTCAAACGCACCTGCCCCATTTTTGGCAAATAGGCAAGTTTAATGTTATCCGGCAGGTCATTTTCTATATCTGCTATCTTTTCGGCCAGGAATGATTCGCCCTCGCCTACTGTAAGTATGGTTTTATGAATGATGACCGGCAGTTTTAATACCTGTTTCAGTTTAGGTATAACGGCTTCCTCCATCATGTACATCATCTCGAAGGGAACCCCCGGCATCGATACATAGATCTTGCCATCGGCATTAAACCACATGCCGGGCGCCGTGCCGTTATTGTTCAGTATTATCTCACAGTTTTCGGGTACTTCGGCCTGTTTGCGGTTCACCTCAAGCAAAGGCCTGTTATAGCGCTTAAAAATGCTGAGCACATTATTTAAAGCATCGTTGTTTAAAACAAGCTTTACGTTAAAATACTCGGCAAGGGTTTGTTTGGTAATATCATCTTTAGTGGGGCCAAGCCCACCGGTTATAAAAATAATATCGGCGCGTTCTTTAGCTTCGGCCAGGGCGTTAAGAATGTGCTGCCTGTCGTCAGATACCGATGAGATCTGCTTCACCCTGATGCCTTCGCTGTTTAATTTTCGCGCCATCCAGGCAGAGTTGGTGTCAACTATCTGCCCAATCAATATTTCGTCCCCAATGGTTATAATTTCTGCCAGCATATCAATAAAAGCCTGCGTTGTTTGTATAATCGCTGCGTTTGCTCAGCTTCAGGTCCTGCAAAATTGATGCCTTCACCTTAAGGGTAACATTATAGGATTTATAAAACCCGAAAGGCAGCCATTGAATAGAAAGGTCCCAGCAATGCAGATCGCGGTATATGGCAAATGATGTGGCATCAGATAGTTTCCCTGCTTTAAGATCGTAGTTGGTGTTGTATTGTATCTTCCATTTATTGGTTATGCTTACATCGCCGCTTAACATTACCGTGTTGGCCGTAGAAGTATTTACAATGTTATTGCTGTAGTTAAAGCTGTAGTTTATTGATATGTTCCAGGGGATATTAAAATCGATGTATGCCCCAGGGTCGCTGTTTATCATGGCAAGCCTTGCCGCCTGGTTGGGGTCCATAGTTTGCAGGGTATTACTTACAGGCACTGCCGGTTTGGGATGAAAGGTTGCCGGGTTTAAGCTGCCGCTCATAGAAAAACTGAAGGATTGCAGCATCGGGAACTTCCCGTCCTGCCACGTAAAGCGATTGATGGGCCGTAAATAATTTTGTAAGCGCCCGTTGGAGATAGAATCACGAACAAGGGTAACGTACGGATTGAATGTGCCGCTGAAGTTGATATTTACCTTTTGATTTAAAACTGATGTATGCCCCGAAAAATTGATATTGGAAAGTTTTAACGAATCGGCCGCGAAGTTATAAAAGGTTGAAAAAGTTAAGCCCTGTAAAATAGGAACCTTTTTGCCCAAACCGGATGTATCGGTGCTTTTGGGTTTAAGCTTGGCTTCGATGGTATTATCGAGCGAAAAACCTATACCGGCCTGTTTGCCCGGCGACGGCCCGCCATAAACAGATTGCTCAAAAATGGAGTATCGCTGTGCATAATAAGGATAAGGCACGGTGGCCGCGCTCACGGCAGTGCGGTAATAGCCGTAACTTGGGTCGCCAAAATCGGGGCGGTAATTAAAACTGATGGACGGAGTTGATACGTGCCTGATGGCTGTTATGTTGCCCTTTTTAAACCTTAGTGTACCATATAATTTTGTTGAAAAGCCGGCATTAAGGCTATATTCACCTGCCCTGGCAAAACCTGCAACAGTATCAACTATTGCATCGCGCGTGCCCCTGTCAAACCTTTTACGGATGCTTTGCAGGTACCAGCGCTCGGTGTAGTTTGCACCTGTATTAAACTGGAAAAACCCAAGGGTAGCATTAAAAGCAACAGGTACCTGGTGCTGCAAGCCACTTTGCAGGCGCTTGGTAAAAGTGTTCGATTTAAAAAGTTCGGCTTCGGGTATGTTGTTCAGTTTATTTGTACCTACCAAACTATAACCAACGGTTATGCGCTGATACCATTTTTGCTCGCCAACACGGTCCTTTGTATCAAAGGGGCTTAAAGTTGCCATGTTAAAACTGAATGTTGGCAGTTCGAGCGTTACGGTTTTTTGGGTAAGGTCCTGGCTGTGGCCAATGCTCACGTTTAAGTTGAACGGTGTACCTGTCCAAACCCTGCCGTATGATATGCTCGACCTTAAGTTGTTTTGCGTAAGGGCCTGCAAGTCGTAACTGTTTTGGTTACGGCTATTGATGTAATTGGTTGATGTGCCCGCGTTAACAGATGCGCTGAACGTTGTACCCGGGTTTGCATTAGGGTCCTGCGAGTGTGTCCACGCGATGTTAAAATCCTTTACGGCCGGATCGCCTGCAAGGCCGTAATTATGCGAGCCGTAGCTTAGTGTTAAATTACCGCCATACTTATAGCGTTTTAAATAGCGTGAGTTAGCGCTTAACTCGTACGACCCTTTGGAGTATAAGCTCGACATAAAGGTAACATCAATATTATCGTTTATACCAATATAATAACCCAGGTTACGCAGGTAAAACCCAAGCTTTTGGTCTTCGCCAAAAGTAGGCAGTATAACGCCTGATGTACGCGAATCGGGCTTTGGGAAAAAACCGAACGGAATAGCAAGCGGTAAAGGCACACCCGCAATTTCCAGGTACGCCGGGCCGGAAATAATACGGTTTTTTTGACCGATACCTTTTGTAATTACTATACCAAAGTGCGTATCGGGCATAGGCAGGTCGCAGGTGCTGAACAATACGTTACGGTAGGCTACTTCTGTTTCGTTTAGCCTTTTAGCCTGCCCTCCTGATATGAAGTTCCCCTCCTGTTCTGATGCGGGGTTCCATATTTTACCTTTTTTTGTTTTGTAATCAAACAGCAGCGAATCGGAAGCGACGGGTTTTTCCTGGCCCGATTTTGATAACGGCCTACCAATGTAACGCTTTGTTTTAGGGTCGATGGCGCCGCTGGCAAATATCAGGTGCCTTTTTTCGTCAATACGGATATATTCGGCATCAAGTTCAAAATCCTCGTAAGTAACCCGCGCCTTACCGTACAGGTACTTCATCTTATTATCGTTATCAACAAACGACGAGTCTTCGGCTACGGCCTTAATTATTGATTTGAGGCCGCCGGCGCTTGGGGTAGTATCTTGTTTGGTGTTAAGTACCGCGGATGGGTTTGGGGCTGTAAAACCACGGCCATTATCTTTAGGAGGAGTGGTTTTGGTGTCCGGTTTAACTTTAAGGAGTTTCTTATCCCTAACAGAATCAAGTTTTATAATAGTATCTTTAACAGTTATATAATGATACCCCCTTTTTGCAGAGGCCATCATGTTAACCATTAATATAAATGCAAGTAGAAAAAAAAGCCTAACTAATTTCAAAATTGATTATGAATAGTATTTTTGCAGGTACAGTTAACAGCGTTCAAACATAATGAAAAATAAAATATTGAACAGATTGAAAAGAGCGATTTGTGGTGTTGGTGCGATAATAATTTGCTTTTCATTGTTTTCGTTCAAATCGACAGATCATCCAAAAAATGATACGGTTGTAAATAATAGTTTCAGGCTGCGCACCGTAATAATAGATGCAGGCCATGGCGTTAAGCCCGAAAACGCCCCTCCCGGCCATTATTCCCGTGGCGCCAATGGCTCATTTTCTTCCGAAAGAAATGTAACGCTTGCTATTGCACTTAAATTGCAGAAAGCTGTTGAAAAAGATTTGGGTGGCGTTAAGGCTGTTTTAACACGCACAACCGAAGAGGATGTATCGTGGGAAAAACGGGCGCAAATTGCTAACGATAATAAAGGGAACCTGTTTATATCGATACACTGCAACTCGCTGGCCGACAGGGTTGTGCGCGAGCGTGTTGGCACAAGGCGCGGCAAGGCCGTGTACCGGTCGGTACGCCGGCCCGACAGATCTGGCAAAGGCGCCCTGATGCTGGTTTATGGTTTGCACCGCTCGCGCGAGGAGCAAAACGCCATAAAGAATAACAAAATAGAGGATGAATCGGACCTTGACGGCGATGGCCTGGACCCTAACGACCCGGTGGTAATTATACTCACCGATGCCTATATGCGTAAATTTCGAAAACAAAGTGTAAAAATTGCAAACTTAATTAGCACTGAAATTGTTCAGACAGACGGCAGGCGTAGCGAAGGGCTACGTGAGCAGGGCGTTTATGTGCTTTGCCACGCCGCGATGCCATCGGTACTGGTAGAGACCGGTTACATTAACAACCCCGAAGAGGAAGAGTATTTAAACTCGGAAGACGGGCAAAATGAAATTGTAAATTCGATATTACGGGCTATAAAAACATATAAAACAGAGGTAGAACAAATAACGCAATAACACAGCTTATACCCTACACCTACACGCACATCTATGAAAATATCTAACGAGACAAAGATCGGGGCACTTACCGCGGTAGCAATAACAATATTAATATTAGGGTACAGCTTTTTAAAAGGCAACGATGTTTTTTCAAGCTCAAATAAATTTTACGCTATTTATCGCAGCGTAGAGGGCTTAACCGTATCGAAACCTGTTTTAGTGAACGGTTTTCAGATAGGCCGGGTATCCAAAATGGAGTTGAAGGGCGATGGCCGCACCACAGTTGAATTTAAGGTAGATAAACAGTATAACGTGCCTGATAATACTTTGGCTAAATTAGAAAGCACCGACCTTTTAGGCGGCAAGGCCATAGTTTTTGAATTGGGTAACAGCACAAAATATGCCGAAGATCAGGATACCCTGCGGGCTGATATACAGGGCAGCCTTGCAGAAAGCCTGCAACCTATTCAAAAGAAAGCCGAAGTACTGATCACCAAGGTAGACTCGGCCCTGGGCGCTATCAACAAGATCATGAACCCCAGGTTCCAGGCCAATGTTGACCGCAGCTTTACAAGTATTGCCAACTCGTTGCAAACTTTAGAAAGCACCACCAAAAAAATAGATGCCATTGTAGGCGCGCAAACCACCCATATCAACGGCATAATGGCTAACGCCGAAGCCGCATCGGCCAATTTAAAGAATAGCAGTTCGCACCTAACAGGGATATCAACAAACTTTGAAAGGTTTAGTACCGATCTGGCCAACTCAAACATAAAAGGCACGCTTGATAATGCCAACAAAGCCGTTGCCGACCTGCAAGCCACCATGGCCAAGATCAACAGTACGCAAGGTTCGCTTGGGTTACTGATGAACGACACCAAAATGTACGATAACCTTAACTCGGCATCCAGCAATTTAAACAACCTGTTTATCGATATCAAGGCACACCCAAGCCGTTACGTACACTTCTCGGTATTTGGTAAAAAGGGAGATTAAGAAATTATCTCCTAATTGATTTGACTGATGTTAAAGGGTTTAAAATGTACTTAATTGGAATAGAAAATATGATCAATTAACATAAAGCCCTGCAATGCCCAAATTTTACGAATCGTTTTTACATGATGTTTTTATAGCTATAATAGCGCTTTTCCCGGTGGTGAACCCTATTGGATCGGCTTTTATGGTTAGCCCGTATTTTGAAAACCTTACAGGTGTCGAAAAGCGCAGGGCGGTAACCCAGATAACTTTGTATGCTTTTTTAATTTGTATAATTGCTTTGTTTGCGGGGCAATGGATACTAAGGCTTTTTGGGATATCAATACCTGTAGTGCAGTTAGCCGGGGGGATCATGATCTGCAAAATGGGCTGGGAATTTTTATCGTCAGATCAGAAAAAAACATCCGCAGAAGACCTGGAAGACAACCCCGAAATTTCGGCATATAAACATATTGCCAATAAACTTTTTTACCCCATTACCTTTCCGGCCACCACAGGCGCCGGTACCATATCGGTACTGTTTACTTTAAGTGCTCACAGTACAGCATTTGGTAGCCCGGCTTATTATCTTAATACGGGCGCTATTATAGTGGCTATATTAGTAATGTGTGTGATGATCTATATTTTTTACCTCAACACAAAAACCATTATCCATTATTTAGGCCCAAATGGAGAAAATATTGTTAACCGGGTATCTGCATTCCTGGTGTTTTGCGTTGGGTTGCAAATAGGAATAGGTGGTTTAAAAGCTATTTTTAAGTTATGAAGGTGGCTGTTACAATTTAATAATAACGAGTATTATCCGCTCCCGCAAGCGTTGGGATTTGTAGCAAAAACTAATCTCTAATCTCTCTACTCACTAATCACAAACGTCTTCCCCTCTACGGCAAGTTCGGTGTTTGGGAAAACGCTTTGGGCTTCATCAAGCAACTCATTTAAGGTTTTGTAGCGGGCCGAGAAATGGCCGATGACCAGTTTGCCCGCGTTTACCTTCATTGCAGCTTCACCGGCCTGTAACGCCGTAGTGTGGTGGGTTTGGTTGGCCCTGTCCAGCATATCGTTCAAAAAGGTAGCTTCGTGGTAAAGCATCGACACCGAGTTTATTTGCCCGGTGTATTTGTCGCTGTAAAGCGTATCAGATACATAAGCGTATGACTTAGGCTCGTCGGACTCTATTGTAAGCGTGTTGTTCTTATGTATAGTGCCATCAGGGGCTTCGTAGTCAGCGCCACGTTTTAGCGCGGTGTAATATGGTATCGGGATATGCAGCTCCTCTATCCTTTCCTTTATCAGCTTTTTCAGTCGCTTTTTTTGCCTGAATAAAAAGCCGGTGCATGGTATGCGGTGGTCAAGCGGTATTGTTTCTACAAAAACATCCTGGTTCTCCAGTATAATGCCACGGGTAACCGCATCTGTAAAAATGAACTCTACGGGATAATTAAGGGTAGTTTCCGAGTATTTTAACTGCAGGTCTACTATTTCTTTCAGCGGCGGCGGGCAAAATATCTTTAACGTTTTTTTGCGCCCGTTAAGGTGCATGGACGATAGCAGGCCAACCAGGCCAAGGTAATGGTCGCCATGCAGGTGGCTTATAAAAATGTACTCGATACGGCTGGCCTTGATATCAAAACGCAGCATTTGCTGCTGGGTTCCTTCGGCGCAGTCAACCAGGTAAAGCTTATCGTTTATGTTAAGTACCTGTGCTGTTGGGTTCCTGTTAAAAATAGGGGTTGCAGAGCTGCTGCCCAGTATAGTAACTTCAAATTTCATACCGGGGGTAACAGGTTATTATCTAACTTCCTTCTTCAGTTCTTTTTCTATTTCCTCCATGAAGATCAGGTCGATACCTTCTTCGCAGGTTGGAACAATAGAAAGCACATTATCTAATTGCGATATGGTAATTAAACGCGCTACGGCCTCGTTCAATCCGCACAGGATAAATGTACCGGTTGCATTTTTGCATAGGCGATGGCCTACCAGTAAGCTGCTTAAGCCTGATGAATCTGCAAACTTCACCTGCGAAAGATCCAGAATAATATTGCGCTGGCCTTCGGTGTTGATCAGGATCAGCTCGGATTTTAGCTGAGGCGTAACCAGTGAGTTTAACTTTGATTCGTTAAGCTTGATAAGGATATATTTCTCGTGCTTGTCAACCGTAAATTTCATTTTGTTCTAATTAAAAAGCTAAGATATAATTAATTTATCTTTAAATAAAGAATTACAAACCGGCCAAAGCCGCATTTATTGAGTTTTCTACACGTTTTACTACATCAGCAGCATCGGGTTTAACAAAGGTTTCGCCCGTAATTTGCTCATATAGTTCGATATACCTTTCAGATATCGACTGTACAATTTCTTTGGTCATTTCCGGAACTTTTTGCCCGTCCTTACCCTGAAAACCGTTCTCGATAAGCCATTTTCTAACAAACTCCTTTGAGAGTTGTTTTTGCGCCTCACCACTTTTTTGGCGTTCGGCATAACCCTCGCTGTAAAAGTACCTGGATGAGTCGGGCGTGTGGATCTCGTCTATCAGGTAAATGGTACCCCCTGCCTTGCCAAACTCGTACTTGGTATCAACTAAGATCAGGCCTTGTTTGGCGGCAATTTCGGAACCGCGTTTAAATAGTTGGCGGGTATAATTTTCCAGCTGAACGTAATCAGCCTCGCTAACAATACCTTGTTTCAGGATTTCCCCGCGCGAAATATCTTCATCGTGCCCTACCGATGCTTTGGTGGTTGGGGTAATGATGGGTTCGGGCAGTATGTCGTTCTCTTTTAAGCCTTCGGGCAGGGTAACACCGCAAACCTGGCGTTTGCCCAGCGCGTATTCGCGGGCAGCATGGCCGGCAAGGTAACCGCGTATCACCATTTCTACCTTAAAGGGCTCGCAAATGCGGCCGATGGTAACAGATGGGTCGGGCACGGTAACTACCCAGTTGGGCACAATATCGGCAGTGGCCTGTAAAAACTTGGCGGCAATCTGGTTAAGTACCTGCCCTTTATATGGGATAGGCTCGGGCAGCACCACATCAAATGCCGAGATCCTATCTGTAACTACCATGGCCAGGTATTTATTATCAATCGTATAAACATCCCTAACCTTACCCTTGTAATAATTGGTTTGCCCTTTAAAATTAAAATGTGTTTCTTTTATTGCGTCCATTTGTGTTAAGTCTTAAGTCGTTAGTTAAGTCTAAAGTCAAAAAGCATACGGCTAAGGACTAAAGACTTTAGACTACGTACTTACTGAATATCCCCGTAAGCTTCCAGGATACGTTTTACCAACTTGTGGCGTACAACGTCTTCCCCGCTCAGGTAAACAATGTCAATTCCTTTTATATCGGTTAATATGCGCAGGGCGGTGTACAAGCCCGACTGCTGTTTCTTCGGCAGATCTATCTGTGTAACATCTCCCGTAACAATAAACTTGGCTGATGGCCCCATACGTGTCAAAAACATCTTTAGCTGCATATCTGTAGCATTCTGCGCCTCATCCAATATTACAAAGCAATTATCCAGCGTACGGCCACGCATAAATGCAAGCGGGGCTATCTCAATGGTGCGGTTCTCCAGGTAAAGCTTCAGCTTTTCGGCCGGGATCATATCATCAAGCGCATCGTATAAGGGGCGCAGGTATGGGTCTATCTTTTCTTTCAGGTCGCCCGGTAAAAAGCCAAGGTTCTCCCCCGCCTCTACTGCGGGGCGGGTAAGGATGATCCGTTTTATCTCTTTGTTTTTTAAAGCCCGTACGGCTAAAGCTACCGCGGTATAGGTTTTACCCGTACCTGCAGGGCCAATAGCAAACAGTATGTCGTTTTTGCTCAGGCTATCTACCATGCGGTGCTGGTTTGGCGTGCGCGCCCTCACCATAATGCCATTTGGGCCAAATACCAATACCTCGCCGCTGGCAAATTTATCCGCCGTGCTTTCACCGGCTGCCGCGGGTTTGGCCGAGGGCTTGGCGCCCAGTATCCGCTCTACATCTATTACGTTTAAACTTTCAAACTTTTCTACATGCTGCACCAACAGGTCAAACTTATCCTGAAAAATGTTTAGCTCGTGCTCGTCGCCTAAAACTTTTACTTCGCTGCCCCGTGCAACTAATTTAAGCTTAGGGAATTGCTTTTTGATGATCTCGAAATGATCGTTATTCGGTCCCCATAAAACTGCGGGGTTAATCTGCTCAATTGTTAACTTTAGCTCGTTCAATAGGAATTGATTTTTGTCAGTTTGCGAATTTTTATGAATTAAAAATTGAATATTTGCACCTTTAATACTCTACAAGATTAGCAATAAATATTTACAAAATTAATGGCAATTATAACTTTAACTACTGACCTGGGCGATAAAGATATTTATCAGGCTGCCCTTAAAGGTAGTATTTATAAATTGCTCCCAACAGTAAATATTGTTGATATTACTAACAATGTGGCGGCCTTTAATGTACAGCAGGCAGCCTTTATTTTAAAGAATAGTTTTTACTATTTCCCCGACGATACAGTACACCTGATAGGCATTGATACTGTGTACAATACGCAAACCCGCTACCTTGCTGTACGGTACAAAAACCACTACTTTGTTGGGGCCGATAACGGCATATTTTCGCTGATGTTTGACCAGGACCCTGAAGAGATTGTGGAAATAAATATTATGCAGGATTTGAAGTTCCTGCACTTCCCGCTGGCAGATATTTTTGTGAAGGCCGCATGCCACCTTGCCAACGGCGGTACCCTTGCCCAGATAGGCCTGCCGGTAACCAGTGTTGAAAATAAAATGAACCTGCACCCCGTGATAGAAAAAAACCTGATCAAAGGCGCGGTGATCTATATAGACTCGTTCCAGAACGTGATAACCAACGTTACCAAAGAGTTTTTTAACCGCGTACAACAAGGCCGCAGGTTTGTATTGTACTTTAAACGTAACGAAACCATAAACCAGCTTAGCTGGCATTATAACGAAGTACCCGAAGGCGAAAAGCTTTGCCTTTTTGGGATTAGCGACCACCTGGAGATTGCCATAAACAAGGGCAACGCCAGCGGACTTTTAGGCCTAAACCTTGGCGATAGTGTAATTATTGATTTTCAATAACCCGTTAAGGCTAATGAAACATTTATTCCTTTTTGCGTTCATCGTGCTTTTTGGCGCGGATGCTTTTGCGCAAATTAAAACAGATTCGGTAGCGTACAGCAAACAGCGCGCTAAAATAAACGCCATGCTTGCCGCCCGTAAAGTAAAGTTTGGCCAGTACGATACCAGCCTTACCAAACGCAGCGGCATTTTTCACCTGCAAACCAAAAACGATATCCGCCGCAGTAACCAGATACTGATGGATATTGTAGATACCGACGATGAGATCTTTATCGAACTGAAAAAATTATTTGATTACCGTACCAGCCAGCTCAACTACACCACTTACCAAAAAAAACAGGTTGAAAGCAACGCGAAGGAGATCGAGAAAACCCGCCTTAGCTACATGGGCACCATTAACAGCTTCCGCGCGCAAAACGACGATTTGAAAGCGCAGCTGGCCAAACAAAAAGAGCGTTACGAAAGCAGGCAACGGATGTTTATTATTGCTATAGTCCTCATGCTAACGTCAATTTTAGCATTGCTGCTGATAAAACGGAAAAGAAAGGCTTAGTTTTGCACGTTTGTAACAATAAATACACAGCGCATATAAATGGCACGAGGACGATTAAACAGTGGCAGCAAGTCGGAAGCAGAACTACCAAAAGCTAAGATAAACAGGCAGAGCATACAAAATATCCGTAAGCTTGTTTCCTATATAAGGCCTTACAGGGGCAAGTTCATTGCAGGTATGTTATGCCTTTTTTTATCAAGCTTAGTTGCCCTGGCCTTCCCTACCTTTTTAGGCGCTTTGGTTGATACCGCGCAAGGCAAGCATTCAAATAAACTGTTACCTGCTACATTGCAGGGGATCGGTGCGCTTGCCTTTATAGTTTTATTTTGCCAGGCCTTTGTTTCCTTTTTCCGTATCCTCTGGTTTGTACAGGTGGCCGAAAGATCTTTGGCCGATATCAGGCGCGATACCTATTTTAAACTGATAACCCTGCCGATGAACTTTTTTGCCAATCGGCGGGTTGGCGAGCTTAATAGCCGTATATCTGCCGATCTTTCGCAAATACAGGATACTTTAACAACAACCCTTGCCGAAATAATACGGCAGTTTGTGTTACTGGTTGGCGGTATTGTTTTCCTGGCCATAGTATCTATTAAATTAACGTTTGCCTTGTTATTGATGTTACCTGTTTTAATTGTGGTAGCTGTATTTTTTGGGCGTTTTATCAGAAAAATATCACGGGAGGCACAGGATAAGCTTGCCGAATCGAATACCATTGTTGAGGAAACCCTGCAAGGGATAGCCAATGTTAAGGCATTTGTTAAAGAGGCTTACGAAGCAACCCGGTACGACAAAATATTACGTGATGTAGTTAACATTGCTGTTAAGGGCGCTAAATTCAGGGGTATATTTGCTTCGTTTATTGTGTTTTGCTTTTTTGGTGCAGTTGTGGCCGTTATATGGTATGGTTCGGTATTGGTAAGCCACGGCGACCTTACCATTGGGGCGTTATTTAAATTTACTTTATATGCCGTATTTGTTGGTGCGGCTATGGGCAGCTTCCCCGAGTTGTATGCCAACCTGCAAAAAGCCGTTGGCGCCAGCGAGCGCGTTTTAGAGATACTGGACGAGCATGGCGAAGATGTTTCTATAAATGCAGAAGATAACCTTATCAAACAAAAAATTTACGGCAACCTGGCGTTCAATAACGTGGTGTTTGCCTATCCCTCCCGGTCGGAACTTACTGTTTTAAAAAACATCTCTTTTACCGCCGATGCAGGCCAGCGCGTAGCTATTGTGGGGCCAAGCGGTTCGGGTAAATCAACCATGGCGGCGCTGATACTGCAGTTTTACCATCCGCAAAGCGGCAGTATTTACTTTGACGGATTAGACGCTGAAGAGTATTCGTTAACCGATATCCGCAACCAGGTAGCCATCGTTCCGCAGGATGTATTGCTGTTTGGCGGCACCATATTAGAGAATATTGCCTACGGTAAACTGGGCGCCGATAAGGACGAGATCATCGCCGCAGCCAAAAAGGCCAACGCCGACCAGTTCATCACCTCCTTCCCCGAAGGTTACGATACCGTTGTGGGCGAGCGCGGCGTAAAACTATCCGGCGGGCAGCGCCAGCGCATTGCCATTGCAAGGGCATTGCTTAAAAACCCGGCTATCCTGATCCTTGACGAGGCCACCTCCTCGCTGGATTCGGAATCTGAACGTTTGGTGCAGGAAGCCCTGGAAGTATTGATGAAAGGCCGTACGTCCATCATCATCGCCCACCGTTTATCAACCATCCGCGAGGCAGATAAGATCATCGTACTGGAAAAAGGGAACATCATCGAAACCGGTAACCACCAGGAACTGATAGCCAATGAGCAGGGCTTATACCGTTATTTAAGCCAACTGCAATTTGAAACCGCGCAGAGCTAATTTACCAGGTGTCCCACTAAATATTATACAACGCGGGACACTCCTGCAAAACACTAATAATCAATTATTTACCATTTATAAAATTTTAATTTTACCTCAACTAAAACTTCACCATTTTTATATTAACTATTTGTAAATAAATATTTTATAATTTTTTTAAAGGGTGTCCCACTCGTTTCTGAATGGGACGGAATGGGACACCCCCTGATTCAATTTTGGATTTACGAATTACGATTTCGGATTTTAATAGCCTGTTATATCTCGATCCATCCTGAAATAAGTTTGCGGTTTTGAATCTTAGTACTCGGGTTGATTTGCACTTTTTTCGCCCCGAAACCAACTTTAAATCGTTATTATTGCAATAGGCCCGACACCTTGCCGGGCCTGCGAACTATATACATGAAACTAACTATACACGGCGCTGCCCGCCAGGTTACGGGCAGTATGCACCTGCTGCAGGCAGGGCAATATAAGATACTGATAGACTGCGGACTCGATTACGAAAAAGACCACAACGTACAGGTTAACGAAGATTTTGGCTTCCGCCCCGAAGAGATAGATGTAGTTATCCTCACCCATGCCCATATCGACCACTCGGGCAACCTGCCCACGCTGGTACGCATGGGTTTTAACGGCCAGATCCTCTGCACGCCCCCTACCGCCGATCTAACGGAACTGTTACTGATGGATTCGGTAAACATATTTTTGCAAAAGGCGCAAAAGGGTAATCACCGCAACCGGCGCAAACACAAACATAGCAGCGGCGGGCCGCAACCCCTTTACCTGCAAAAGCACGTTATGGATACGGTAGAGCGCTTTGTAACCATTGGTTACAATAAACCTTTCCGCATTACGGGTGATATTGAGCTAACGTTCGTCCCGGCCGGTCACCTGCTTGGCGCTGCTGCCGCAGTGCTAAAAATAAACGACGAAGGCGTAGAAAAAACCATAGCCTTTACCGGCGATATTGGCCGCAAGAACTACCCGGTACTCAACGACCCTGAACCCCTGCCCCCGGTCGATTATATCGTATCAGAATCTACTTACGGAGGCAGGATGCACACCAAAGGCAAATCGGTACAGGAAACGCTGATAGAAACCATCGAGAAGGTTTGCATTATGGAACAGGGCCGGTTAATTATCCCCGCTTTTAGCATTGGCCGCACGCAGTCGCTGGTATTTGCGCTTAATAAGATCTTTAATGCAGGTTTGCTCCCTCCTGTTAAGGTTTTTGTGGATAGCCCTATGGCTGCCCGTGCAACCAGCCTGTACCGCAAGCACCACAACCTGGTAAATGCCGAAGCGCAGGAATTTTACAATAAACAAGGCGACGAGTTTGAATTTGAGCACCTTACCTATGTAGAGAGTTTAAAGGATAGCCGGCAGGTATCCAATTATTACGAGCCCTGTATCATCATCTCATCCGCAGGGATGCTGGAAGGTGGCCGCATCCAGGACCACCTGTTCTATAATATTCAAAATTACTACTGCACCATCTTATTCATAGGCTACTGCGCCAAAGGTACGCTGGGTTACCGCCTGCTTCGCGGCGACCCTATTGTGCATATCAAAGACCGCGATCTGTCCGTTTACGCCACCATCAAGCAAACAGATGTTTTAAGCGCCCACGGCGATCATGAGGACCTGCTGAATAACATTAAGGGACAGGACGTAAACAGCCTTAAAGGGGTTTATCTGGTGCATGGCGAGGCCACCAGTATGCAGGCCATGGCCGAGGCGTTGGAGGAGGATGGTTATAAGGTTGTGATTCCCGAAAAAGCGATGGCATACGAGTTGTAAATGGCTTTATCTATTCCACGCGCGTCATTGCGAGGTACGAAGACAACCGACCGTAGGGAGCTCATTAATTCCTTAAAAAAAAATCAAACTCCTTAATAATCTCTTGCTGTATAGGGCCATAGATTAGTTCTCTGTTAGGAATGGGTGAAGTATATTAATCGTCAGTGGATGTTCATTTTTTCGTATTGTGCTAATTTTGTTTTGGCACTCAAGAGGGCTACGCCGTTCTTTTTTGTCGCAAAAAAGAAACGAACCAAAGAAAAAACACGCGGCTGTACCGCGTCGCTGTCAAAGGGTGTGGAAAGGCAGTGCCAGTGCTATCCGCAACGCGCTAAGGCCGCATTAGAAGGGCTTATGTCAGGTTCTTCAGGCTCATATTTTTTACTATTTGTCATGCTGAGCGATAGCGAAGCATCTAATAGCAGACATGCTTATTCCAGAGAATAGTTCAACAATAAATCCTTCGCTATCGCTCAGGATAACAAAAATTAGATTTCTTTTTCTTACGAGCGTTGGCCCAAATGTAAAAGCGGGCGGGCCGGTCCAAAGGACTCCTTCGGAGGATATGGCGGGAATGGCGGTTTAGCGTCGAAGTCCGCGCATGCGGCGAGAAAGCGTTAAGAACCGGCAGGGCGGGCGGAAGCGTCGCTTTGACTTGGCCTTTTCTTTTGGTTCGTTTTCTTTGCGGCTAAGGCAAAGAAAATGAACATCCACAGGCCTGACGCTACTCACTACCCAATCCTAACGAAGAACTAACTGGCAAATTGTTTGATAGAGATTGCTTATCGTCCTCTCAAAAACGAGTGGGAAAGTATTATTTATAAAACTCCTCCGTCGCTGCCACTAAGGTAACATGCTCTAATACCGGGTCTGTTTCCAGGCCGCTTGCCCAAAGCTCTTCGTCAAATTTTTTAAAGGATGCCAATGAGGTTAAAATATCATGCGCCTCCTCATTTTCAAATTGGTCGAAGTGCATAAAGGATTTGCCATCGGGCAGCAGCCAGGTGCTGCATTTGATGCCGGGATGGTTGAGTTCTTTTAGTTCTTTAGCAATGCCGGCTATGTTAGCCTGGTTTATCGGTGCAAATGCTGCTGTGGTAGTGTATTGTACCCGTGTTGCTCTCATGTTTGGTAATTTGATAATTCAAATTTAGGTTTGATAACGGTAAGTTGTGAGGCGAATTAAGACGACTTGAGGGGTGTATTGCGGCAGGATGTATTCAAAGGCTTCAAACCTGCTTGTCATGCTGAGCGAGAGCGAAGAATCTAATCGCCGGATGCTTCCCTTCGTTAATGAACATTATTCTTATTTACCTTATCAGCCGCTCGTTTACAGGCTTTCACCATACTGGGGTTCCCTTTTAAAAGAATTAAAGTCCGATTGTAGGTGTCCTTATTGAAGTGAGGCCCATCTAAAAAGAAATACCAGAACCTGTCTATTTCGTTTTGGCTTTTAGCTTTCAAAAGGGGTATGAGCAAGGATGAATGGCCGAAGAAGTAATTTCTTAAATCGCTTTGAAAGTAATTTTCAGCATCGGCTTCCCACGTGCCGTTTTTGGTGATGGAAAGCAATTTTTGAGCGAATACTTTTTCGTCTACCGATTTGGCTGTTTTGAAAAAGTAATTGATATGGCCCAAGGCCTGTCTATAGTATATTGCTCCGCCTTTTGCTTCATCGTATCCATACATTCTCTGGAAGTCGGTAAATGTATCGGGGAAAAGGTTAAAGAATGCCCTTTCGTACTGCTTTGTATTTCCTTTTAATGATGCCGAATAGATATCGCCAAGGTTTGCTTTAGTATTCACCTGCGCATGTAAAATGGATGGCATAGCAATCGCCATCAGGATAATAATATATTTAAGAGAGCTTCTCATTTTAATTATAGGTGATATAAAATAAGGAGGCTCTGCTGGAGCCGTTTAATACATTGTTATTTCTATAAACAGGATGCTCCTATGGAGCTAAAGATATATACTATTTGTATAAACATGATGCTCCTGTAGGCCCTTGCCTTGAAAACTCCGTTAGGAGTTCCCTGTTAATAGAAGGAAAGCTAAAAGAATCCTGGCTCCTTAGGAGCCTCCTCTTGCCTCTGCTCAATCCCGGTTACACATTCCCCCACCCATTCGCCAATACATCGGCTATGTGGATAGTTTTGATAGGCAGGTTGTTTTTATCGATATAGCCCTGCAGGTGCAGCAGGCACGATGCATCGGTAGAAATAATATAGTCGGCTTTAGCGGCTAAGGCGTTATCTACTTTTTGCTGGGCCATGGCGGTTGCTATGGCATCAAACTTAACGGCAAAGGTACCACCGAAACCGCAGCAGGTTTCGTTATTCTTCAGGTCTACCATCTCCAGGCCCAGTACTTTGGAGAGCAGCTGGCGGGGTTCGTCCTTTATTTTGCATTCGCGCAGGCCGGCGCAGCTATCGTGGTAAACGGCGCGGCCTTCCAGCTCGGCGCCAAAATAATCAACCTGTAATATGTTCACTAAAAAATCGCTCAGCTCGTAAATATTGCTTTGGATGTTGCGGCATTTATTATGCGATGTGGTGTTGGTGAACAGGTCGTTATAATAATTGCGCACCATGCCCGTGCAGGATGCCGACGGCGATACAATTACGCTGTCCTCATGAAAATCGTTCAGGAACTTGCTGCCCACGGTTTTGGCATCGTCCCAAAAACCGGCATTAAAGGCGGGCTGGCCGCAGCAGGTTTGCTCGGGGTTATAATTAACCGTACAGCCGGCCTTTTCAAGTACCTTAACAGTATTAAAAGCGGTGGCGGGATACAACTGATCTAAAAAACACGGAATAAACAATTCAATTGTCATCTGTACAGGTAAATGTTAAAGGGGGCTAAATTCGGTATTTTTCTGAACTTTCTGCTCTGTTCTTAATAAAGAAAACAATAAGATGATCCCGATAACAAAGAATAAGCCTAAAACCAATGTAGAGTTGCGCATGCTCCCGGTCAGTTCTTCTATCAACCCAAAACTGAATAAACCGCCCACTATCGCCAGCTTTTCGGTAACGTCGTAAAAACTGAAGAAGGATGCCGTATCAGGGATATTCTGCGGTAAAAATTTTGAGTAGGTAGACCGTGAAAGCGACTGGATGCCGCCCATTACCAAACCTACCACAACGGCAATGATATAAAACTCGGTAGAAGTAGTGGTAAAATATGCAGCGATACAAACCCCTATCCAGATGAAAACCACAAATATAAGGATGCGCACGTTACCGTATTTATCAGACAGGCGCGACATTAGTGTAGCGCCCACTATGGCAACTATTTGGATGATAAGGATAATGGTGATCAGCTCGGGCGTTTTCATGCCCAGTTCTTTTGCCGCGAAACCGGTTGCAACCAGCATAATGGTTTGCACCCCCATCGAGTAGAAAAAGAAGGATGGCAAAAACTTTTTCACCAGCGGCATCGATTTTATTTTAACCCAAACGTTGCCCAGCTCGATAAAGCCGCCTTTGATGATGTTATGCTGGTGCGTTTGCGCGTTGGGGCTTCCCTTAGGCAATACCGAGAACGGGATCATGGCAAAGCCTATCCACCAGATACCCACCAGCAGGAAGGAGATCTGCGCGGGTAAAGATTTATCTGTTATGCCAAAAGTACCCGGCGATAATACAAACGCGAAACATATCATTTGCAGTAATACACTGCCAATATAGCCGTAAGTGAAACCTTTTGCGCTTACCTTATCCTGCATATCAAGCGTGGCAATTTCGGGCAGGTACGAGTTGTAAAAAACAAAGCCGCCGCTGTAGCCAATGGCAGCAAGCGCAAAGCAGATAACGCCAAATTCAAGCCGGTCGGTGTTAAAAAAGAACAGGCCGCAGCAGGCGGCCGAACCCAGCAGCGTAAAAAACTGCATGAAGATCTTTTTATTACCGCGATAATCGGCAATGGAAGTTAATATGGGTAACAGCAGCACCATAACCATATAAGCAGCGGCCAATGCGTAATCTGTAAGGGCGGTGTTTATAAAACTAAGCCCAAAGAAACTTACGCGGTTCCCATTATTGGGGTTAGCGGTTATGGCTACATAGTAAGCCGGGAAAACTGTTGTTGTGATAACAAGGTTGTACGCGGAGTTGGCCCAATCGAACATGGCCCAGGCGCGTATGGTTTTAGGGTTATTTTTTGCTTCCATTGCACACTAAAAGTATGCAATTTTTGGAGTATAAGAAAAATTTGAAAAAATGAACCATTACCAGCTATCCCAAAGCAAACTCCACTGCCGCTGCCGAGTGGATCTGCGTGGTATCAAACTGTATCACATCGGTATCTTCGGGCATTATTAGTAATGGGATCTCGGTGCAGCCCAGTATAATTCCCTGCGCGCCCTGTTGTATCAAACTGTTAATTATTTGCAGGTAGCGGGCTTTGGTTTCCGCTAAAAAAATGCCTTTGCCCAGTTCGTCCATTAAGGTTTGGTGGATAAAATCGCGGTCGGCCGGGTTGGGTGTGATGGGTTGGATACCAGCGGCGGATAACCTATCAGTAAAAAACGCGCGCTCCATGGTAAACTTTGTACCCAATAAGCCAACTTTGGTTAGTCCATACTTGTTGATCACTTTAGCAGTTGCTGTCGCGATGTTGATCACCGGCAGCCCTATACCCTGCTCCGCTTCATCGGCAATTAAATGCAAAGTATTCGCGCACAGGATGATGGCTTCGGCGCCGGCGTTGCGCAAGCCTATGCCCGAATCTATTACCATTTTCGTGGTTTTGGCCCAATCGTTAGCGGCGTGGTTTTTGGCGATATCGGCGTAATTAAACGAGTGCAGCAGTAACTGCGCTGCATTTACACCGCCCAGTTTATCATTTATACCCTGGTTAATAAAGCGGTAATAATCAATCGTAGATATCCAACTGGTACCGCCGATAAGCCCTAAAGTTTTCATGTGGTAAAACTATCAATATTTGCAAATCCCCGAACCTGTTTTGAAGCAAAACCCAACAAAATGCCCGCTTTTTACATTATGCTTACGCAGTGCGCTAATGTTTAGCGATCTGTACCCTATAAAACAAGTACCATTTCGTACCTTAGCAACAAACATCTATAAATGTCAAAAAAGAATAAACATAACGCTACCATAGACCAGGTTCTCACGCAAATGGTACTGGATATATTTGAACAAAACGGCAATACGCCATTAAATCATAAACAAGTTTCGGCCAAATTAAACGTACGCGACCCTGACGCCCGCGGCGTGATCCTGGATATATTAAAGAATGAGGCCTTTAAAGGCGTGATGAAAGAATTATCGCCGGGTAAATTCCAACTGCTGGAACTGAAAACCTTTGTGGAAGGCAAGGTTGACCTCACCAACGATGGCTCCGCCTTTATTGTTACCGACGACCCTACCGAAACTGATATTTTTGTGGCCCCGCGTAAGCTGCGCAACGCTTTAAACGGCGACCGTGTAAAGGTCTACGTGTATGCCAAAAGTCGCGGTAAACGCCAGGAAGGCGAAGTGATAGATATATTGCAGCGCAACAAAATGGAGTTTACCGGTGTGGTAAAACTATCCGAACGTTTCGCGTTCTTCATCCCCGACGACCGCAAGATGATGCACGATATTTTTATCCCCATCAGCGACCTGAATGGTGCGAAGAACGGGATAAAGGCCGTTGCCGAAATTACCGACTGGCCCGCCGGCGCTAAGAACCCCATAGGCCGCATCAAGCATGTTTTGGGCGAACAGGGCGAGAACGATACCGAAATGAACGCCATCCTGGCCGAGTACGGGTTCCCCCTATCCTTCCCTGCCGAGGTTGAACGCGAGGCGGAAGAAATTCCAAGTGATATTACCGCAGATGAAATTGCAAAACGCCGCGATTTTCGCAACGTGCTTACCATAACCATCGACCCGTTTGATGCCAAGGATTTTGATGATGCCATCTCTTACAAAAAGCTGGATAACGGCAACTACGAAGTGGGTGTGCACATTGCCGATGTATCGCATTACATCATCCCCGATTCGGCTTTGGATAAGGAGGCTTACGAGCGCGGTACATCCGTTTACCTGGTTGACAGGGTGATACCCATGCTGCCCGAAAGGTTATCCAACGGCCTTTGCTCGCTTCGCCCTAAAGAAGATAAGCTTTGCTTTGCCGCTGTTTTTGAACTGGACGAGAACGCCAATGTTGTTGACCAGTGGTTCGGCAAAACGGTTATCCACTCCGACAGGCGCTTTACTTACGAGGAAGTGCAGGATGTAATTGAAACAAAAACCGGCGACTATGTTGAAGAAATAGAAAAACTAAACGCACTGGCCTACAAACTTCGCGACCGTAAATTTAAAGCGGGTGCCATCAGCTTTGAAACTACCGAGGTGAAATTTAAGCTGGATGAAAACGGCAAGCCCATCGGCGTTTATGTTAAGGAACGTAAGGACGCCCACAAGCTGATAGAAGACTTTATGCTGCTTGCCAACCGCAAGGTTGCCGAACATGTAAGTAAAATGGGCAAGGGCAAGCATAAATACACTTTTGTTTACCGTGCGCACGATACCCCCAAGCCCGACGCGCTGGCCAACTTCGCGCAGTTTGCGGCAAGGTTTGGGTACAAGATCAACACAAAATCTGACAAGGAAACCGCCCGCTCCCTTAATTTTTTAATGGAGGACGTGGAAGGAAAAAAAGAACAGAACGTACTTACCCAACTGGCTATCCGCTCGATGGCTAAGGCTATTTACACTACCAAAACCAGCAGCCATTACGGCCTGGCGTTTGATCACTACACGCACTTTACCTCGCCTATCCGCCGTTACCCGGATGTGATGGTGCACCGTTTGCTGCAGCACTACCTTAACGGCGGCCAAAGCGCCAATGCCGACCATTACGAGGAACTGTGCAAACACAGTTCGCAGATGGAGAAAAAAGCTGCCGATGCCGAGCGCTCTTCAGTTAAATACAAACAGGCCGAATACCTTAAAGACCAGGTGGGCAACATATTTACCGGCATTATTTCGGGGGTTACCGAGTGGGGTATGTATGTAGAAATTGTGGAGAACAAATGCGAGGGCATGATACGCCTGCGCGATATCAGCGACGATTTTTATACTTTAGACGAGAAGAATTACGCCATCATCGGTCAGCGCAAAAAGAAGGTTTACCAACTTGGCGATGAGGTACAAATAAGGGTGAAAAACGTTGACCTGACCAAAAAGCAGATTGATTTTTCATTAGTAAATAATTAGTATTTGTTGCGGGTTGCCGGTGCAAGGTGCGTTTATTTGCCCTTCGTATTCCCCACCCCGCACCCCGCACTCAAAGTATGAGAAAACTTGAAGAACTGCAGTCGCTGATTGCAAGCTCCGTAGCCGAACTGAAATTTCCCGAACAGCCTGCAGACCTGTACGAACCCATCAGGTACATACTTGCTTTGGGGGGTAAGCGCATGCGCCCTGCCCTGCTGCTAATGGCCTGCGACCTCTTCGGCGGTGATGTAGAGGCTGCCCTGCCCCCTGCGCTGGCCATAGAGGTGTTCCATAACTTTACGCTGATGCACGATGATATTATGGATAACGCCCCAAAAAGGCGCGGCAAAACCACCGTTCACGAAAAGTGGAACAGCAGCGTGGCTATATTATCGGGCGATGTAATGCTGATCGAGGGCTATAAGCTGATGATGCAGGTGCCTGATGATAAATTGCGTACGGTGCTTGATATCTTCAACACAACCGCTGCCGGTGTTTGCGAAGGCCAGCAATGGGATATGACCTTTGAGACCAGCACTAACATCAGCATTGAGGAATACATCAGCATGATCCGCCTTAAAACGGCTGTGGTGTTGGGCGGCGCTTTAAAAATAGGCGCGCTTATTGGCAATGCCGATATGCAGGATGCCGAACTGTTATGCAGCTTTGGCGAGTACCTGGGCATCGCGTTCCAACTGCAGGATGATATTTTAGATGTGTATGGCAATCCCGAAAAATTTGGTAAGCAGGTTGGCGGGGATATCCTCTCCAACAAAAAAACCTACCTGCTGATAAAAGCGCTTGAACTGGTTAAAGGCACAGATGCCGAAGAATTGGGCCGCTGGATAACTTTCGCCACCTTTGACCCGGCCGAGAAAGTTGCCGCTGTTACCCAGATCTACAACAGCGTAAACATCCGCCAGCATGCCGAAACCGAAATGCAGGCTTACGCCGAAAAAGCCTTTACAGCGCTGGATAATATCAACCTACCCGAAGAAAGTAAGCAATACCTGCGCAATTTTGCGGATGGGTTATTGGTGAGGGAATATTAAGCCATTCACACCCTGTCATTTCGATGAGCATGGGCGGGAAATAGCGTTGGAGCGAAGAGAAATCTTATACGCTACGCATGTCGACATCTTACTGCTTGTATAAGATTTCTCCTCGTACCTCGTTCGAAATGACAACCTTTAAGTTATTATCTCTATAAATTTTACAATGCTAATCATCGCAATATAAATACACATTCTTACCTTTAAGCACACAATCATTCCTTATCTGATGAAGATCCTTTCAAAAATAACCACCCTCGCAATTTTGCTTGCAGGTATGGGTGCGCAAGTCCAAGCCCAAACTTCGGGCGGTAAGCTAAAGCCCGAGCAGGCCATTATGGATGTTCGGCACTATACCATCGCTTTAAATTGTAATTTCGCCACAAAAACGGTGGATGGCTCAACCGTTGTGGATGTGATCATGGCGCAGCCTACCAAAGTTTTGATGCTGGACCTGCTGGATTCCCTGCACGTGAGCGCGGTATCAGTCAACGGTAAAAAAGAAGCCTTTACGCATAAAAACAATATCATAACCATAAACACGGCTAAGCAATTGCCGGCAGGCAAAGCCAGCATTAGGGTGGTGTACGCCGGTCAGCCACGCATAGCTAAAAACCCGCCATGGGACGATGGCTTCACCTGGACACAAGACTCTACCGGCCACCAATGGTTAGCCGTAACCGCCGAAGGCACGGGAGGGAAGATATTTTATCCCTGTAAAGACCACCCCAGCGATGAACCTAACGAGGGCACCGATATGATCATAACCGTGCCTAAGGACCTGGTTGTTGCCGGCCCGGGCCTGTTAAAAGGCGTAAGTAAAAAAGGTGCAACAGCTACCTATCACTGGCAAACCAAATATAGTATAAACAACTACAATATTGTTTTTAACGCGGGCGATTACCAGGTTGCAAAAGGCAGCTATACATCGGTAGCGGGTAATACGGTGCCGGTGCAGTTTTATGTATTAAAATACCACGCTAAAAACGCGCCGCACTTTATTGATATGGTGATAAAAGCCGCGCAGGCTAAAGAAAAATATTTCGGCGAGTTTCCGTGGGCCAAAGAGAAACTGGGCATGGTGGAAACCCCGCACCTGGGTATGGAGCACCAAAGCATGATAGCGTATGGTAATAAATTCAGGTATTCTAAAATTGGAGGGCAGGATTTCGACTGGCTGATGTTCCACGAGTTTGGGCACGAATGGTGGGGCAATAAGGTTACCGCCCGCGACTGGGCCGATTACTGGATCCACGAGGGTATTGATACCTATGCCGATGCATTGCCGATACTTGATCTGGAAGGCAAAGAAGCTTATATCAAACATTTTAAACAGACTGCGTTTAGCATCCAGAATAAACAGCCACTTGTATTAGGGATAGATATTGACGAGGAATCGGCCTATAACAATGATATTTACACCAAAGGTGGTTTCTTTATGCATACGCTGCAGTATGTTATGGGCGATACGCTTTTCTTTCCAACCATAAAAGGCTTTGTAACTGACCCTAATTACACTTACGACCATCAGAATGTTACGGATGATGTGGAGCAATATTTTAGCAAGGCGTACGGCAAATCGTTAAAGCCGCTGTTCGATTTTTACCTGCGCACCACCAACAAGCTGGAAATAAGCGTAAAGGCAAGGCCGAAGGATAAATACCTTATTACGCTAACAAACATTGGCACCGATCTGCCCATTGATATAACTACCGATACCGGTACCAAACGCATGATAGTAACCCCCAAAGGCATAACTATCGAAAGTAAAATCATACCTGTTATTGATGCCGATGGCTGGTATTTAAAAAAGGTGATATTAGAATAAAAAATGAGATCATTATTAATACTAACTGCACTGTGCTTTAGCATTGCGGTAAAAGCACAAACAGCCGATACTACCATTAAAAATGTAAAGTTAATAGCGGCAGATTCGTTAGAAAAGAAAATGAAGCAGCCAGGGGCTTTCACAGATTTCGAGCATCCGCCGCAGTTCCCGGGTGGCCATCAGGAGTTTGCAAAATACCTGATGGCAAACTTGCGTTACCCGGCAGAATCATACAGCAAGAGGATCCAGGGGCGGGTTATTCTTTCGATGATAGTTGAAAAGGATGGTACCGTAGATGAAGTAAAAATAGTTAAGGGCGTAGCCGATGATATTGACCGGGAAGCGATACGTGTACTAAGTAATTCGCCCAAATGGTTGCCGGGTGTCCAAAAAGGCCAACCGGTAAGGGTACGGTACGCTGTACCGTTAAATTTTGCTTTGTAAGATTTACAAAAATAGCGATGGGAATAAAACCCATCGCTATTTTTGTATCCACCCTGTCATGCTTATCCGTTAGCCAACGGAGCATCTATTCGTCGCCATGCATTTACACGATTCCACAGTTTACTAATACATCCTTCACTACGTTCAGTATGACAAAACGTTAAAGAAATTTTATAGAAATTACCCTACAAAAAAAGCCCTTATCAATTTGATAAGGGCTTTTTATATAATTTAAGCTTGTTGCTGATTACTCGGCAGCAGGGGCTTCTTCAGCATCAGGTGCTGCTTCTTTTTTTGCTTTTGGCGCTGCCGCTTTTTTTGCTTTAGGAGCTTCTTCAGCTACTTCTGCCACTGCAACAGGTGCTTCAACTTTCTTTGCTTTTGGCTCAGCCTTAACTGCTGGTGCGGGTGCTGCGTCTTCTGCAACCGGTGCAACTTCAAAAGGGATAACAGAAACGTACGAACGGTTGTCTGCTTTCTTCTTGAAAATTACCTGGCCTGCAGCTAATGCAAATAAAGTATGGTCTTTACCGATACCTACGTTAAGGCCCGGGTTGTGTTTGGTACCACGCTGGCGGACAATGATGTTACCTGCGATTGCTGGCTGACCACCGAAAATTTTGATACCTAAACGTTTGCTATGTGATTCGCGGCCGTTTCTTGAACTACCGGCCCCTTTTTTGTGTGCCATTTTCTAATTTCTTTTGTGACCCTGTTTGATCGAGTCGGTTAAAATTTAATTATAATGTTATACCGGTGATCTCGATCTTGGTAAATTGCTGACGGTGACCATTTTTCTTCTGGTAACCTTTTCTGCGTTTCTTTTTGAAGATAATTACTTTATCACCTTTTAAATGAGACACGATCTTAGCTGATACTTTAGCGCTTTTCAAATCAGAACCTAATTTGAATTTACCTTCGTTCTCGGCTAACAACACATTGTCAAATTCAATATTAGCGCCTTCATCCCCTTGTAAACGGTGTACAAAGATCTGCTGGTCTTTCGCAACTTTAAACTGTTGCCCGGCTATACTTACTATTGCGTACATTGTTGATTAATTATTGTTTTAAATTTTGAGGTGCAAATATATGGATTAATAAATTAATATCCAATTAGCTATTTGTTATTTCTTTTGGCGTGCTTCGGCCTCGTTCAACACTTTCTGAAATTCTTTGATCAGGCGTTCGTTAGCATCAACCAGGCTTTCGGGGCCATCGTACGATGCATCGTAAACAACCTTTTTGCTTTTATGCTGATAATTAAACTGTGTTACAAAACGGGGCACCCTGCCTTTTACTTTGGGGTTAAGTTCATTTGCCGGGAAATCCCAAAAGCCCAGGTCGGCCGCCTTGCGGTGCAGGTACAGCAGTTCGTTCTTGCTTAGTATCAGTTTCATTTTAATAAGCGAATCGCGCTTATTAACGTACTGGTAATCGCCGGTCCTCGAGTCGTACTTATTACGCAGCGTATCGCCATACCCATATTGAAACTGGATAGATTCAAACTCCGAAAACTTATAAGGGGCGTTTTTAAGTATCATGCCATAATAGTAAATGCAGTATAACAAAAACGGCACTACAACACACGCGAAAAGGAATATTTTTTTGGAACGGATAGTCATTTATATTTATTTAATAAATTAGTGAATTAGTGATTTAGTGAATTTAAGATGGTTTATTTTTTGAAACGGTTTCCGTGATGCGGATGTGATGCGAAGTATTTGGTTTGCTTCATCAAGTAAAAAACCAAGATCTGTTTTGTTTACAACTTCGGCCTCAATCAATACTTCCATCCAAAATGCAGATTCGTCTGCTTCTTCAACTACGGTTAATAGTTTAGCATTGAACTCCGCCTGTGACCTTGCCCTGCAAGCTGCACGGTAATTAGCTCCAACTGAGGATGATGATCTGGGTAATTGCCTTCCGATAATTTTTGCTTCCTCTGTTTTGGGTAGCGTACGATAGAACCTGATGTTATCTACAACAAACTTTTTAGTACGGTTTCTAAAGGTTTCTGCAAAATTAGTTTTGTCAGCATCAATCATTATAAATGTTTTTTTGGGTTTGCAAAAGTAAGCACCAAATACCATTTAAAAAATCAGTAAATCACTCACTCACTAATTCACTAATTCATTAATCATCCCCAGGCTCCAACTCTCCCTCCCATTTACTTACCACTACTGTTGCCATTGCATTACCCAGTACGTTGGTTGCAGAACGGCCCATATCCAGCAATGGGTCGATACCGATTAGGAGGGCCAAACCGGCCTCGGGTATGTTGAACATTGCTATAGTGCCGGCTATAACTACCAGTGATGCACGCGGAACGCCCGCTATGCCCTTGCTGGTAAGCATCAGGATAAGCAGCATGGATAGTTGGTGCTCGAATGAAAGATGGATACCGTAGGATTGCGCCAGGAACAGCGACGCGAAGGTCATGTACATCATAGAACCATCCAGGTTAAACGAATAACCCAGGGGCAATACAAAGCTTACAATTTTATTATTGCAGCCAAAGCGCTCAAGCTCCAGCAATACCTTGGGGTATGCCGCCTCGCTTGTTGAGGTGCCAAAAGCGATTAGCATGGCATCTTTAATACGGCCAACCAGTTTAAAGGCACGGCCTTTTATTACCGCGGCACCTGCCAGTATAATTACCAGCCACAATATCACCAGCGAAAAATAAAACTCGCCGATAAATATGGCATAGGTAGACAGGATACCTAATCCTTGTTTGGCAACAATAGCCGTTATTGCGCCAAATACCGCTAAAGGCGCCAGTTGCATAACATAGCCGGTTATTTTTAAAATAACGTGGGCTATTGCATCCATAGCTTTTATAACAATTACGCCTTTTTCGCCAATTGCGGCCGTACCCACGCCAAAAAACAGCGAGAATACAACTATCTGTAAGATCTCGTTAGTGGCCATGGCCTCTACAAAGCTTGTAGGGAAAACGTGGCCTATAAACTCGCGCAGCGATAAGGTTGTTTTTTGGATCCCGGTAGATAAGTGGCTGTCAGGCAATGGCAAATGCATGGCTTCGCCAGGTTTAAAAAAGTTAACCAGCACCATCCCCAATAATAACGATACAAGCGTTGCGCTTAAAAACCACAGGAGCGTTTTGCCCCCGATGCGCCCAACGGCCTTAATATCCCCAACCTTGGCTACACCTACCACAAGCGTGGTAAATACCAGCGGGGCCACTATCATTTTAATCAGCTTCAAAAATATGTCGCTTAGTATGGTAAAGCCAACCAGCTTGTCCTCGCGGGTGGTGCTGCCGGCTTTACGGATGGCGGCCTGCTTGCTGCGCTCTGCCTTTAGCTCCTGGTAAATTACCGTTGTGGTGTCTTTACTGGCTAATAATTGCCCGTCTAAAGTTTTTATATTTACCTCGGCGGTATTTATTTTGGTATTAATATTGTTTATAACTGTAGCATTGTAAATATAGCCGGCAATTACGCCTAATATTAATGCTAAAAAAATGTACAGGGTCAGTTTGCTCTTCTGCATGTGTTTAATTGGTGCCGCAAAACTACAAAATTAAAGCTTTATATATACCGATGAGTATAACTACCTACAGCCTGCAGCAAATAAAAAAGGAATTACAGCATTTACCACAGGAGCAGCTGGCCGAATTATGCCTGCGGCTGATAAGGTATAAAAAGGAAAACAAGGAGTTGCTGGCCTACCTGCTGTTTGAATCGCACAACGAGCATGATTTTACAGAAAGTATTAAAGCCGAGGCCGGGTTTATGTTTAGTCAGCTGCCATCGCAAAGCTATTTTACGGCTAAGGGCTTGCGCAAAATATTAAAGATGCTTACCAAATACACCAAGTTTATGGGTAGTAAACCGGCTGAGATAGAGCTGCTTTTAAATTTTTGCCAAAACTATTTGCAGTATGTGATAAGGCAAACATCGCACAAACCCATAAGGTTGATACTGATAAGGCAGGTAGAGAAAGTGCGCGTTGCAATAGGCAAGCTGCACGAGGACCTGCAATTTGATTACAGCCAGGATTATAACAAGCTGCTGGACGATGCCGAAGGCAAGTTACCCTGGTTTAACAAAAAAAGTTACCTGTTGTAACATTAAAGCCGTTAATTTGTCAAACTAAAAATTAACTAATCAGGTGGCAGACAGAGAAGACGCTTTCAGGAAAATTTACGAAGCCAATTCAAAGAAAATTTACCATTTGTGCTATGGTTATACCGGCGATGATGACGCCGCTAACGATCTGTTGCAGGAAACCTTTTTAAAAGTTTGGCAAAACCTCCACAAGTTTCGTAACCAGGCGCTTATATCTACCTGGATCTATCGCATAGCGGTAAACACCTGCCTAACTTATTTACGATCGGAAAAACGACAGGCCAAGGACGAGCTTACGCCTGCTATTGCCGAAAACAAACCGGAGGTATTTTCGGAAAAGAACGAGCAGGTTGCCTTACTGTATAAATGTATATCAAAACTGGAAGAATCGGAAAGAATTATCATAACACTGGTGCTCGACGAAGTGCCTTACCCCGAAATCGCAGAAGTATCGGGGATATCAGAGGGGAATTTGAGGGTGAAAATATATCGCATTAAACAAAAATTGACAGAGTTATACAATCAGCATGAAAGACTTTGATCATTTAATGTCGGTTTGGCAGGGACAGCCAAAGCAGGAAAAGCTTTCAGTAGATGAAGTGCTTAAGCAGGTTAAAAAAGGGATACGCGGTTTAACAAGCCGTATATACTGGAGTATTGTGGCCATGGCGGTTATCATCGCCTTTGCCTTTATTATTATGCTGTTTGGGGCTTTCAGCTCGTGGGTTACCACTGTGGGCATATTAATTGTACTGGTTACCATGCTAATGTACTTAACCCTTATTGTAAGGCATTACCACATTTTAAGCAAGCGCGATGCCACCCTTAACCCATCCGAGTACCTGGACAGTTTGAAAGAATACCAAAAAAACCGCACCAAAGTTATCGGCTGGTTCTATTACATCTATACCCTGCTCATCAGCGCGGGGCTTGCGCTGTACTTTGTAGAAGTGCTGCAAAACGCCTCGGGTGTTTTTAAAGGGGTTACTTATGCATCCATCATTATTTGGTTCCTGTTCACCACCTTTTACCTGAAACCGAGGATGTTTAAGAACGAGGAAGAAAAATTAAACCTGATGATAGACCGCCTGGTGCGCCTGCAGGACCAATTCGATTAAGCGATGGCCCTGCCTGTTCAAATAAAAAGGGTAGCCGCTTCCGATGCCGGTACCCTGCTCCTGCTCAGTCGCCAAACCTTTTACGATGCCTTTTTGCACCGCAACAAGCGTGAAGATATGGACGCCTACGCCGCAACCGCGTTCATCACAAGCCGCTTTGAACAGGAACTCAATAACCCTGATTCTGAGTTTTATTATGCCATGGTTGATGATGCTATCGCCGGCTACATCAAACTCAATTATCGCAACGCCCAAACCGATCTGCAAGATCCAAACGCCCTGGAAGTAGAACGTATATACGTTTTACAACAATACCAGGGGCAGCAAATTGGCAAACACCTGCTCAACTTCGCCATCCAAACCGCTACTGAAAATAACCTTAAATACATATGGCTTGGCGTATGGGACCAAAACACCAGGGCTATCAGCTTTTACCAACGCAACGGCTTTATCCAGTTTGGCAGCCACCCATTTGTATTGGGTAAGGATAAGCAGACGGATGTGTTGATGAAAAAAGTTCTGAACCGGGATTAAATAGATTTTTGCGATTACCCGAATTTACCAATCATGTCATTGCTGTAAGGGTTAGCGTGGCAATCTCAGCATATCCGTATGTCCTATAAGATTTCTTCGTACCTTATAATGACGTAATTTTAAGTCTCCCCTTTTGGGGGTGATTTAGAGGGGGCTTCACCCCTTCATAAACGGGTTAAACGTCCTGGCCCCTATTTCCATCCCTGCCGCGCGGCAAACCGTTTTATCGCCAAACCTAAAGTTAATGTTATCCATAGCCTGGTAAAGCTTTATGCGTTCCTCGTTATCCTCAAAAAGATTTATCTGGTAACTGCCGGTGCAAAGGTTGCTTAGCCGTACACCTATCAGGCGGATGGGCCGGTGCTGGTTCCAGGCGCTTTTAAGCAGGTTTTTTATTCCGGGTATCAGGATGTGTTCGGCAGCAGTGAGGGATATTTTTTGCTGCTGGGTGTGGGTTTCAAAGTTAGCGTAACGGATCTTTATAGCCAGGCACGATGATACCTTCTTCTCTCGCCTTAGCTTGCCCGCCAGTTCTTCGGTCATGCTTACCAATACATTTTCCAGTGTGCGTTTGTCGTTTACATCGCTATGGAAGGTGGTTTCGGTAGAGATGGATTTGCGGTCGCCATGCGGGATGATCTCGCTATCATCGATACCGTTGGCACGATTATAAATATAAGTGCCGGCTTTGCCAAAAACCGCCTCTAAAAATTTAAGGTTCACCCGCTGCAGGTCGCCTATCTTTTCGATGCCGTATTGGTAAAGTTTTTGGCAGGTGCTTTCGCCAAGTCCGGGGATCTTACCTATGTTAAGCGGCGCCAGGAAAGCCTTTTCCTCGCCATGTTTTATCCAAAGCTGCCCGTTGGGTTTGGCCTGGTTAGTGGCCATTTTAGCTACTGTTTTTCCGGATGCCATCCCGAAGGAAATAGGCAGCCCGGTCTCGCGGATCACCTTCTGCCGTAAGTCGCAGGCCAGTTTAAATGGGTCATGGAAACGCTCCATACCACTCAGATCGATATAAAACTCATCTACCGACGATTTCTGGTACAGCGGCACCATGTTATGGATGATCTGTGTAACCTCGCGCGAGGCCTCCGAATAGCGCCCGTGCGTGCCATGGATCACAATAGCATGCGGACAAAGCTTTAGGGCCTGCCGTGTGGGCATGGCCGAATGTACGCCAAACTTACGCGCTTCGTAACTGCACGATGCCACCACGCCCCTATCGGCCGAGCCGCCTATGATAACCGCTTTACCAATAAGCGATGGGTTGAATTTACGCTCCACAGATACGAAGAATGAATCCAGGTCGATATGTACAATATGCCGCTTAGCATCCATGCACAAATATGAAAATATAATTTGAATTGCTAAAATTATTAGTAAGATTTGTATCGATAATTCACAGATAATATGACCAGCTATGCCGACTACCTTTTCCTGCTTTCGCCGCCCGAACCTGTTAAAGAGCTTATCGGCAAATACAAAAAAGCATCGGTAAAACATATCGGTATGTTTAAAAGCATGGATGCCCCGGCGCATATTTCTGTGGTACACCTGGAGCGGCAAAAACCCTTCTTTGCCGACCAAACACTTACCCGTGTAGAACAAGCTGTCGCCATTATGCCGCCGGTTTTGCTGCATCTTGACGGGTTTAAGTTTTTTACCCACCTGCACAGCCAGTACACCATTTACGGCCATATCCGCATTACCCCTGCTGTTGATGCCTGGTTTGGCCTGTTAAGGAAAAACCTCGGCATCAAAAAAATGCTGGTACCGCATATTACCGTGGTTAGGAATGTGCCCGAGGCTGATTTTAACACCCTGTGGCCGCACTTTCGCCATAAAAAAGTTGTAGAGCCTTTCTGGATAAAGGAGTTGAAAATAGTGCGGCGCGAAACATTTGGCAGTTACCCTAAATGGGAACCGTTTAAAACCATACGGTTTAGGGGGATTAAAGGATTAGAATACGAAACCGGGCCGGATAAGGAACCGGAGGAAGTAATAAAACAGATAAACCTGTTTTAGCCGCAGTTTTTTGTTCGCGTTAATTCCTCGGGTGGAAATCGATAATGGTGCTCTTCAAATACTCCCGGTCCAGGTGGGTGTAGATCTCGGTAGTGGTGATGCTTTCGTGGCCCAGCATTTCTTGTACGGCACGCAGGTCGGCGCCGCCTTCTACCAGGTGGGTGGCAAAGGAATGGCGAAAAGTATGCGGACTGATCGTTTTTCTTAATCCCGTTAGTTCTGCCAGTTGTTTCACCAGCAAAAAAATGTACACCCGGCTTAGCCTGCTGCCGCGGCGGTTTAAAAACACCAGGTCTTCCTCCCCCTTTTTTATGTCGATGTGCACACGTACCTGTTCCGTCCAGATCTTTAGGGCTTTCAGCGCTTCGCCGCCTATGGGTATAAGGCGTTCTTTGCTGCCTTTGCCGGTTACCTTAATAAATTCAATTTCGGGATGGATGTTGGACAGCCGTAGCTCAGTTACCTCAGATACCCGCAGGCCGCAGCCATACATTACCTCTAAAATGGCCTTGTTGCGTGCGCCCTCGGGTTTGCTCAGGTCAATGGCGGCTATCATCTTATCAATATCGTGAATGCTAAGGGTATCGGGCAGTTTGCGCTGGATCTTGGGGGTTTCCAACAGTTCCGACGGGTCGGCGGCTATCAGGTCTTCCATCAACAGGTATTTGTAAAAAGCTTTGATACCCGACAGGATGCGCGATTGTGTGGATGGTATCATCCCCAGTTCGTTTACCCAATTGATAAAATTGCGCAGATCGGTAAGAGTGAATTTCGTTGGTGAGGGTTTACCGGTCAGTGTTTCGGCATACTGGTATAGTTTCTCCAGGTCGCGGCTGTAAGCTTCGATGGAGTTTGCCGCAAGCGACCTTTCCAGTTTTAAGTATGTTTTAAAGCCTTTTATTGCCCGTGGCCAGTCCAATTGATTTTAGTTTTAATGTTTTATAGTTAAGTTTGAGCAAATGAATATACAAATTATAAACGGGCCAAATTTAAACCTGCTTGGCGTACGCGAAAAATCTATTTATGGCAGCGCCGATTTTGAAAGCTACCTTGCCCAATTGCAAAAACATTTTACAAACATCACCATTAATTATTACCAAAGTAATGTTGAAGGCGAAATTATAAATAAACTGCACGAGGTTGGCTTTACCTGCGATGGTATTGTACTAAACGCGGGCGCTTACACCCATACGTCGGTGGCTATTGCCGATGCCATTGCGGCCATTAAAACCCCGACCATCGAGGTGCACATTTCTAATGTATACAAGCGCGAGGAGTTTAGGCACCACTCTATGCTGGCGGCAAGTTGCAAAGGTGTTATCGCGGGTTTTGGCATGCACTCGTACAGGCTGGCGATTGAAAGCTTATTGTTGAAAGACTAAGCCTAAACTTTAAATCCTAAATTCTAAGCTCTAAATCCTAAAGGAGGGTTTTAAGTTTTAAATGGATTAGTTAAATCCGAAATCGAAAATCCGAAATCCGAAATCAAGATAATGAATAAAGTATTTAAAATAGTCCCCCTGCTCCTTTTCGTACTTGCTTTATTTGTGGGGGATGCTTCGGCGCAAAAACGTAAGCCGCAGTCCGTTCGCGATTCGTTGCGCCGGGCCATACTGCGCCGCGATTCGATGATGCGGACGTTCAAAAAATCGGATACCTCCATTAACAACCTGCTGCAAAAGGTTGAGTATTATACATCTGCCTTTAACCAGATAAAAACCAGTTTGTCGCGCAATATCGATACGGTTGATATCAGCCAAAAGCTGCCTTCGTTCGAGCGGCGGATCAGCCTCATAAAAAACCTGATAGACGACGACCGCTCCAGCACCCTGCGTTACCTGTACGCCATCCGCGATATACTTACCCGCAGCGACGATCAGCTTGACCTGTGGCAGGAACGCCTGTCGGACATTAACGGTAAACTGGTACAAAACCAGAACGAGCTGGCATCGATGGATAAGGACCCGGCCCTGAAAATTGTACCTGCCGATAGCAGCCTGCGCACTACCTACCTTATCCAAAAGATAGCTATAGAAAGCAAGCATAAACGGCTTGATACCACCAACAAAAAACTGTTACTTAAGATTGGCCTGCTGCAAAATCGTATCTCGTCGGTATATATTTCCCTGCTCGATCTTAAAGACCAGATAGATATCAAGATCCGCGAGTTTAGCGTGCAGGCGCTAAGCGACGAGAATAACAGTATCTGGCAAATGGATACCAATACCGAAAGCACCTTTAAATCGGCGCTTACCAAAACGGTAAGTATGAACACCAAACTGCTTACGTTTTTTATTGGCCGCGACCCGCTTATCCATTTTACAGGCCTGTTGGTGCTGGTATTGTTTTTTAGCTGGATATATACCAACAGGCGCAAGGTTATCAGGATAAAGGAGTCGCCGCAATCGGTATTTAGCCATGCCAAATATGTATCACTCTACCCTGTTACCTCGGCGGTTATCGTAGCCTTTGCTATAGTGCCCAACTTTTACGATCACCCGCCGGTTGTTGTGCTCGAATTGTTTTTTACCGTGCTGATACTGGCCATACTTTACCTTGTAAAAAAAACCTGCCCTCGTCAATTATTTAAATACCTGCATATCCTGTTTTGGCTTACCCTGTTTTACAGCTTTTGCAACCTGTTTGTTGAAGTATCAAACACCGATAGGGTAATTGTATTATTGTTATCGCTTGGCGCTACCATTGCAAGCATCTGGTTTTTTATCCAGGTTAAAAAAACGCCCGAAGATTACCTGCCCTACACCATAACCATACTCAAAATTTTTATAGGCTTACAGGGCATAGCCTTTTTGTTTAATGTGTTTGGCCGCGTAACGCTGTCAAAAATTGTGGGTGTTACGGCTATATACAACCTTTGGCTGGCTTTAGGTATGTACTATTTGGTGCAGATAATTATGCAAAGCCTGTTTTTACAGTTAGAGGCAAACAAAAACAGCAACGGTTTAAGCTCGTTCATCGATTTCAAAATGCTGCAAAACAAGTTCAGGAGCATTTTAACCATACTGGCAAGCGTGCTTTGGCTGATAATGCTTACGCAAAACCTGAGCGTTGAAGATGCTGTGTTCACCTGGCTCGAAAAATTCCTGACCACAAGCCGCAGCCTGGGCGGTACCAATACAAGTTTTACCTTCCAAAGCATTATCATATTTATTGCTGTTATATGGTTATCATCGGTAGCGGCACGGATCATCAGCTACCTGTATGAAGTAGCGGGCAAGCATGCCAATGATATTGATGTGGCCAAGAAGAAGAACCGCACATCTACCCTGCTGATAAAGCTGGCGGTGTTTGCAGTAGGCTTTTTATTAGCTGTAACCGCTTCGGGTTTCCCGCTGGATAAGATCACCATTATCATCAGTGCCTTTGGTATAGGCATTGGTTTTGGCCTGCAGAACATTGTAAACAACCTGGTATCGGGTTTGATACTGGCTTTTGAGAAACCGATACAGATAGGCGATATCATCGAAGTGGATAACCGCAGCGGAACCATTATGGAAATTGGCATCCGTTCAAGCAAACTGGCTACCAGCGATGGCGCGGAAGTAATTATACCAAACGGCGACCTGATATCGCACCACGTGATCAACTGGACGCTAAGCAACAACAACCGCCGTATCGAGCTGATCATTAGCGTGGCCTATGGGTCGGATATTGATAAGGTGAAAACAATGCTTACTGACTTGCTTAGCAACCGCGACGAGATCATGGACAACCCCGCGCCCCTGGTGTTTCTGCATAATTTAAACGAGAATTCCGTTGATTTCAGGCTGTTGTTTTGGGCGGCGGATATCGGCACCTGGCTCTCGCTAAAAAGCAACGTACTAACAGATATTTACGCCACCTTCGCCAAAGAAGGTATCGAGATCCCCTTCCCGCAGCGCGACCTTCATTTAAGGCTGACCAGCGAACAACAGGAACTGTTTAAAAAGAAGAAGAAAAAGGCAGTGCATGAAGTAGAAACTGACACACCGCTTACCGATACCAGTGATACCGACCTGCCGGATGCCGGCACGGGGCCAATTGCACCGGATCAGTAAAAAGCCGTTTGTCAGTCTGAGTCTATCGAAGACTTGTACGAGCGGCTAATGGTTCGACAGGCTCACCATGACATCGTCGTCGATTAATGCAAATCGCTCTTTTCCAGGTCAGTAAATTTCGTCTTTTTACCAACAAAAAAATCCCAAACCAAACTACGCGAATATGTACCGGTAAGATGATGTGCCTTCCGGCTTGAAACCACCTCCCTGTACTCTTTTGACCCGATAGCTATCGGGTTTAGACTTTTAACTTTCGACTTAAACAGCCTTCTTATAAAGTTCTGGTGCGCCCTGCTGATAGCCCAGGCATCCTTGCGCTTCCCTTCCATCAGGAAACGGGCCAGCGCCATTAGGTCCATCCAAAAGCGCAGGCTGATCACCCACAGCGCCTTCCAAAACGGCAGGTTGTTTTTAAGCAGCAATAGGTTATTACGGAAGTTAAGGTATGTTTTAAAAGGGTTTTCGGCATTAAGCGTACCCCCGCCAACGTGGTACACCTGCGATTGCGGACAGTACATCACTTTATAACCCATGTTTTTCAATCGCCAGCAAAGGTCAATCTCCTCCATATGCGCGAAGAAGGTTTCATCAAAGCCGCCTGCCAGGTCCCAGCAATGTTTTTTAATGAACATGGCCGCGCCCGATGCCCAGAAGATCTCGCCCGGTTGCTCGTACTGGCCCCTGTCCTCCTCTATCTCGTAGAATATTCGCCCGCGGCAAAACGGGTAACCAAATTTATCTATAAAGCCACCTGCGGCACCCGCATGCTCAAAAAATTTTTTTTGATGAAACGACCGTATTTTGGGGGCGGCTGCGGCAATCTGCGCGTCGCCTTCCATTAATTCGATAACCGGCTGGATCCAGTTAGGCTCCACTTCTACATCGGAGTTTAGCAGTATATAGTAATCGGCCTCTACCTGTGCCAGCACCCGGTTATATCCGCCTGTAAAACCATAGTTCTCTTTATTTTCGATGATGCGGATGGATGGATACCTGCCTCGCAAAAACTCAAGCGATTCATCCGACGAGCCGTTATCGCCAACCACAATATCCAAATTAGGGTAAGTGGATGCCAGTACAGAGGGCAGGAAATCGCGGAGGTACTTGATGCCATTCCAGTTCAGGATTACTATGGCAACTTTTGGTGTGTTCATCATTTGCTTAGGTCCTCCGGCATATATTTCCACCGGCGATGGCTCCAGAGCCAGTACTGCGGTTTTTCCTGTATCAGTTTTTCAAGGTAACGCACATGCGCCTCGGTTATTTCGTGGTCGGTAGTTAGTTTGGGTTGCTCTATTAAGGGCACTAAGGTATAAGTATAATAACCCCGGCTTACGCGATCGATCCGGTAAAATATCACGGCGGCATCAATCAGTTTGGCCAGCTTTTCAATCCCCAAAAAAACCGCTGTGGGCTGGTTTAAAAAAGTGGTGAAATAATTTATTTCGTGCATGTTGGGCGTTTGGTCGCTTACCAATACGCTAAAGGTAAGCTGGTTTTTCAAAGCTATCATGGTGCGCAGGGTTTGGCGCATGGCAACCAGCATGGCCCCAAAACGCGCCCTCACACGGTTAAACATCGCATCAAACACCTCGTTGGTTAAAGGTTTATAAACAATGATGCGTTTTTCGGTAGTTAACAGGCCAAAGGCCAGCGCGGCCATTTCCCAGTTGCAGTAATGCCCTGCGGCGGCTATAATACTGCGGTTTTGTTTAAAATAATGTTCAACCAATTCGGGGTTTGTGGGTTTCATCCGCTTGCGTAACGACTTTTCTGAAACAGTTATCATTTTAATGGTTTCCACCATCAGGTCGGCCATGTAGCGGTAGTAACGGCGTTCAATTTTATGCCGTTCGGCTTCGGTACGTTCGGGGAACGAATTGGTAAGGTTCAGCTTCACCACATCCCTGCGGTAGCGGATTACGTAGTAAAGGACGAGGAAGATAACATCGGCTACGCCGTATAAAAACCAAAACGGCAGTAACGATACCAGGTACAAAAAAAATATACCCGTATTTAAAGCCGCTTTTCTTAACATTTTTACCAATTTTGCCACAAACATAAAAAATATATATGATTGAGAACGGTGCTGTTTTACCGATGTTTTACCTGCCCCCGGTCGATTATTTCACAAAACTGGTAGACATTAAGCCGGACGTGGTGTTTGAACGCGAAGAACATTTCCCCAAGCAAACCTACCGTAACCGGGCAAACATCTACTCGCCCGACGGGCGGCAAACGCTTACCGTGCCCGTTATAAAAGGTTCAAAAAATCATACCAAAACAAAGGATGTGCGCATCAGCTACGATTTTAGGTGGCAGCGCTCGCACTGGATGGGCATGCAAACCTGTTACCGCAGCTCGGCTTATTTTGAATATTACGAGGATGATTTCGCGCCGTTCTATGAAAAGCAAACCACCTTTCTGATTGATTATAATAGCGAGCTGATGGCCTTATTGCTGCGCCTGCTAAAAATAAAGCTCGACATAAACTTTGCCGATACCTACGAAGCCACCTACCCCAACCTTACCGACCTGCGCAGCGCATTTAGTGCTAAATATACGCCCGATACTGAACAAAAGCCTTACTTTCAGGTTTTTGAAGAGCGGCAGGGGTTTTTGAAAAACCTCAGCATCATCGACCTTTTGTTTAACCAGGGCCCGCAGGCCTTAAATTATTTGTAATGGCTTATACCAGGCGCGTACGCTATAAAAACAAAAAACGGAACATTAACGTAGGTGCACGCCCCGGTACGGTTATCATCCCCGAGGATGCCCTGCCGCCAAAGATCACCATCTACTCTTTTAACCAGGACGACCTGCAGGTGAGTAATGGCACCGATATGGAAACCATTACCCGCCAGATAGCCAAATGCAACGACCATACCCACTGGATAAAGATCAATGGCCTGGGCGATGCCAAGCTGATGGAGGATATCGGTACCTTTTTGGGGATAAATCAATTGGTTTTAGAGGATATAGTAAATACCCACCAGCGCCCCAAGTTTGACGAGTACGAAGGCTATGTGTTTGGCACCAGCCGCGTTATTTATTTTAATAAGGAAAACGAGTTGGTGAACTGCCAATTTAGCGGCATCGTAAAGGACAACATAGTTATCAGCTTTGAAGAGAGCCACCTGGATTATTTTGAGGTAATTACCACCCGCCTGAAAGCCGGCAAAGGCATTATCCGCACCGGCGGGCCGGGTTATATATTTTACGCGCTGACGGATACCATCCTGGATAATTACTTTGTGATGCTATCCAAAATTGGCGATATGATAGACCAAACCGAGGATAAGCTGTACCAAAGCCCCGATAAAAGCATCATGTTTGATGCGCAGCAGTTAAAGCGAACGCTCATCATCATCCGCCGCGCCTGCTGGCCCGAACGCGACAAGATCAACGACATGATCCGCAGTGAAAGCCCCGAAATAACCCAGGAAACCAAGCTATACCTGCGCGATGCCTACGACCATTGCATACAGGCCATGGATATGGTAGAGAGCTACAAAGAGGTGACCAGCAGTATCATCGACCTGTACCTGAGCATGGTGAGCAACCGCATGAACGAGATCATGAAAGTGCTAACCATCATCTCGGTTATCTTTATCCCGCTAACCTTTATCGCCGGTATCTACGGTATGAACTTTAGTCGCGAAGACACCCACGGGCATGTAATACGAGACAATATGCCCGAACTGTATGTACAGCACGGTTATGTTTATGCGTTGATAGGCATGTTTTTGATAGGCGCGTTCCAGGTGCTTATATTTTGGCGTAAGGGCTGGTTTAATAAGTTGTAACTTAACGCCGCAACTTATAGGCAGGGTTATACACCAGGCGGTATGGGGCCCTGGGCTTGTTTGGATAAATAACATCTATTACGCTTATTTCAAGCACTTCGCAAATTTCCAGCAGTTTGGCAACGGTTAATTTGGAGTACCCTAACTCCATTTTTGAATAAGAATTTTGCGATGAACTCATCTTCATGGCCAGATAATCCTGGCTGTAATTTTTACGCTCCCTGATAACCCGTATATTGTTTACTATCTCGTCAACTTTTTTTTGAAAATCGGTTTTCATTTAAAATTTAGCATTATGTATACAGCTATTTACGATAACACTCTCCCGTTGGATTTTATAAATTATCGTTATAATTAAAAAAAATAAAATAAACCGCTTAGTATTACGCTAAAGGTTAATTAAACAGACTGCCTGAATTTTAAAAATCTTTGCTTAAGCCTCTCTCTTACCGGCTCGTCGTACAGTTTAAGCGCGGCATAGGCCAGCAACATGAAAAACACGAAAAGGCCGCATGCAACCGGGATTACCGTTGACGGCGCGGGTTTTTCTTTGATGATCCAGAAGGTGTAAATATAAATGAACGGGTAATGGACGATATAAATAGGATACGAGATATCGCCCGAAAATTTACAAAGCTTAGCCCACCTGCCGCTTACGTGCCCGCCTGCCCCTGCCGCCAATATAAGCGGGAACGCTACGATGATACAAACCGCATCGAAATAACCGTTCCAGCTGTACCACGGGAAAAAGTAAAGCGCCGCTAACGCCAGCGAACAAACCGTGTATGCCATTGGTACACGGATAAGCTTACCCGCGCGGAACAGCAACAAACCAGCAAAGAAAGGGAACATCATGCGCACCGGCGCTACCCAGATATTCGGGTACCCCTCGGCCCCTGGTCCGTAAAACCAGCCCGCAATAAATTCAGATTTTATTTTGCCAAAGCCCCAGCCGGTACCCAGGTCGCCGTGGTCAACAGATACCACGGTAAGCACCACGCCGCTTAATATAACTACTATCCACAAAACGGTTTTAGTCATTTTACGGCCAAAAACGGCGTAAATGATATTGGCAATATATTCCTGCATCAGGCTCCAGCACGGTCCGTCAAGTGGGTGTGTTTCGCCCCAGCCGCGCACATCAACCGGCGTTGGCAGCATGGTAAAGCCAATCAGGGCAACCACTACCAGCTTCCATACATCAAAGTGCAGGTTATCCTTAAATGGGTCGAACCAGAAAGCGATGGCCCCTATTACGGTACCCAAAATAACCAGCGGGTGCAGACGCACCAGGCGGATCTTCAGGAATTGCTTAATCGTCATGCCCTTTGCCCACCGGTCGTCATAAGCGTAACCCACCACAAAGCCCGATAGCATATAAAAAAAGTCGACCGCCAGGTAACCGTGGTGCATGGGATGTTTAGGCAACTCGGGGAAATAGCCTTCAAACAAATGGAATATTACTACTAATAGGGCGGCTGTGCCACGCAATCCGTCTAAAATGGGGTAATGCGGTTTCGACATATAAGGCTTATGATTTGGGTTATAAGGTTTTTAAAGGTAATGGATTGAAATAGGATGTGCAAAAAGATTTATGTACAATAATAATATACCAAGAACCAAACCGGTCATTTCGCTAAAAATTGCTTGCCTGCATGTTATATTAATATTTCTTAAATGTAATGTTTTATGCGTGCAGGCAAATTATAACAGTTTTTTCTTGCATAAGTAAAATTTAATGTAATAATTTGCACAAAATTAAAAAGTACACACACTTTACATAAAATGATCAAACAAAACATAAACAGAACGGATATCAGTGCATTTTTTGCCCCGGTTGCCGCTGCTTTAGTTTCTTTTGTTTTGTTGTTCCCTCCCAGCCGACGACGGGTGTTCATCCCACGGGTTTGAATTAGGTTTTAATCTCCACCCAAATAAGGACGTTGCTCTTTAAACCTCCTTAAACATTGTCCCTCTAATTATTATGGCCTTACAAAGCCAATAATTTAACGGTAATTTTTCTATACTAATGACCATACAAGATTTTGACATAACCGTAGCAACTGCACAACATGCAGATTTTGCCACTATTATATGTGATGAAATGGCGGAATCGGCAAAGGCGCGCGGTACGGGTATTGCGCAGCGGTCGCCGGAGTATGTAGCCAATAAGATGCTGGAAGGCAAGGCGGTTATAGCCCTGCATAAAGATGGCACCTGGGCAGGTTTTTGTTATATCGAGACCTGGAGCCACGGTGATTTTGTGGCCAATTCGGGTTTGATCGTAAACCCTATCTATCGCAAAGCAGGACTTGCCAAGGCAATCAAGCATAAAATATTCGAACTCTCGCGCAGCAAATACCCAAAAGCTAAACTGTTTGGCTTAACCACAGGCCTTGCCGTAATGAAGATAAACTCGGAGATAGGCTACGAACCGGTAACCTATTCAGAACTTACGCAGGACGAAGACTTTTGGAAAGGATGCCGCAGCTGTGTTAATTACGACATATTGATGAGCAAAGACCGCAAGAACTGCATGTGCACCGCCATGCTTTTCGACCCAGAGGCAATTCAGAAAGAATATGAAGAGAAAATGAAGAAGATCACTCATAAAGCGACATTGCTGGAGCGCATTGAAAAAGCGATAAAGAAGCGGATGGAGAAGATAATAGCATTAGGTTAAAGGTAAAAGGCGAAAGGTAAAAGGTAATGAGAGATTATAAAAAACTTGATATTTGGAAAAAAGCCCATTCTTTTACAAAACTCGTGTATCGGGAAATATTACCTGTTATGCCACCTGAAGAAAAATTTGCCCTAACCAATCAATTGCGACGTTCGGCGTACTCCATTCCGATGAATATCGTTGAAGGATGTGGAAAGAATACTGATAAAGATTTTACGCATTATCTCGATAATGCCTTAGGTTCGGCTCTTGAAGTGGAATATACATGTTTATTGATTTTTGACTTAGAATATATTTCACAAGATAAATACGATTTAGTTTACCAACCCATAAACGAGATAAAAGCGATGCTTATCTCATTCATTAAATTTTTAAGAGATGGAAAATAACCTTTCACCTTTTACCTTTTACCTTTTACCATGAAAAAGAAAGTAGTACTGGCATACAGCGGCGGATTAGATACCTCATTTTGCTGTATTTATTTAACACGCGACCTGGGTTACGAGGTTCACTCGGTAATTGTAAATACGGGTGGTTTTAGTGATGAAGAGCTTAAGGGCGTTGAAGAACGCGCTTACCAGATGGGCGTAACATCGCACCACGTGGTTGACGAAACCGAAAACTTCTACAACACCTGCGTACGCTTTTTGATATATGGCAACGTGTTAAAAAATAACACCTACCCGCTATCGGTAAGTGCCGAACGTGTTAGCCAGGCTACGGCTATTGCCAATTACGCTAAAGAAATAGGCGCCGAGTCGGTTGCCCACGGCAGTACAGGCGCCGGTAACGACCAGGTGCGTTTTGATATGATATTTAACATATTGGTGCCAGAGGTGCAGATCATCACCCCTATCCGCGACCTTAAATTAAGCCGCGAGGCCGAAATTGAATACCTGAAAAAACACGGCGTTGAAATGAACTTCGAGAAAGCGAAGTACTCCATTAACAAAGGTATCTGGGGTACATCTGTAGGCGGTAAAGAAACCCTGACCTCCAACTTAGGCCTTCCTGAAGAAGCATGGCCTACACAGGTTACCGCGTCTGAGCCAAAAACATTAGAACTGGTATTTGAGCAAGGCGAATTGGTTGGTATCGATAATGAAAAATACGACCATCCAACAAAAGCGATACAGGCATTGCAAGCCATAGCACAGCCTTACGGCATTGGCCGCGATATCCACGTGGGCGATACCATCATCGGTATAAAAGGCCGCGTTGGTTTTGAGGCTGCCGCGCCAATGGTGATCATTAAAGCGCACCATACTTTAGAAAAACATGTGCTTACCAAATGGCAGCTATCATGGAAGGATCAATTATCATCATTCTATGGCAACTGGCTGCACGAAGGGCAATTCCACGACCCTATTATGCGTAATATGGAGGCGTTTTTGACCGATACTCAAAAAAATGTGAGCGGCAAAGTATTTGTTGAGTTGCACCCGTACCGTTTCCAGGTGGTGGGTATCGAGTCGGAGCACGACCTGATGAGCAACAAATTTGGCAGCTACGGCGAAATGAACAACTCGTGGAGCGGCGAAGATGTGAAAGGTTTCTCTAAGATCTTCGGTAACCAGGTAATGATATATCACAAAGTAAATGCTGTCCCCCAGCCCCCTGAAGGGGGAGCTGAATAGAGCGAAGCCCCCTAACCCCCTAAAGGGGGAACTAAATTTGTAATATGACTGAAACTAATAAAGCTGATCTTCAAAAACTCCCCTTTCAGGGGGCTGGGGGGCCTCGTGTTTTTTCACGCAGCGAATGCTTAAGCACCTATAAGTGGGGCGATGATTGCTACGGCTGGAACTATGTTGACACCGATGCATTATCCATAAAACAAGAATTAATGCCGCCCGATACTGCCGAGCAATTACATTATCACGAAAAGGCCTCACAGTTTTTCTTCATCCTGAAAGGCAGGGCAACTTTTACTATCGACGGGGAGATAAGCGTTTTAAAACCAGAGCAAGGGATAGAAATTAAACCCGGTCAAAAGCATTTTATAAGCAATAAAGAAAGCAGCGACCTGGAATTTATCCTCTACTCATCACCATCTACAAAAAATGATCGGGTAAATGTAGCCCCCTAACCTCCGTTGGATAACGGAGAAACTAAATTTGATAATATGACTGAAACTAATAAAGATATTCAAAAACTCCCCCTTCAGGGGGCCGGGGGCCAAACTCCCCCTTCAGGGGGTTGGGGGGCTGGGGCTAAAGTTCGTGTCGGCATTCTTGGCGGCGCGGGTTATACCGCTGGCGAGATGCTAAGGATACTGATCAACCATCCCAATGTTGAGATCGTGTTTGTGCATAGCAATAGTAACGCGGGCAACCATGTTTACGATGTACATACCGACCTTTTTGGCGATACTGAACTTCAGTTTGCATCGGAACTGGCTTTTAATATCGATGTTTTGTTTTTATGTGTGGGCCATGGTGATGCTAAGAAGTTTTTAGAGGCGAATGAGATCCCTGATCATATTAAAATAATTGACCTAAGCCAGGATTTTCGATTAAGTCAGAATGCGGCCATCGGTAATAAAAGCTTTGTTTACGGTTTACCTGAATTAAACCGCGAAGCCATTAAAACGGCCGATAATATAGCTAATCCGGGTTGTTTTGCTACCTGCCTGCAATTAGGCTTGTTACCGCTTGCGAGCAAAGGCTTATTGAAAAGCGAGGTTCATATTACCTCAACTACAGGCTCTACAGGTGCCGGGCAAAGCCTTTCCCCTACTTCGCACTTTACCTGGCGGAATGATAACCTATCTGTTTATAAAGTATTTAACCACCAGCATTTGAATGAGATTAATCAATCTCTAAGTCAGGCTGCAAGTGCTTTTACTCCACCTTCAGGGGGCTGGGGGGCTTTGAATTTTGTGCCTTACCGTGGTGGCTTTACCCGTGGTATCATCGCCTCAATTTATACGGAGAGCGACCTGAGCGAAGCTGAGGCATTAAAGCTTTACCAGGAGTATTATGCCGGGCACCCATTTACACATGTCACCAATAAAGATATCGACCTGAAACAGATCGTGAACACCAACAAATGCTTTGTTCAGGTTAAGAAACACGAGGATAAGATATTTATAATCAGCATAATGGATAACTTACTTAAAGGCGCGAGCGGACAGGCAGTACAGAACATGAACCTCATGTTCGGCCTGGATGAACGCGCAGGGTTACGACTTAAGGCGACCGGTTTTTAATAAAGTTGAAGGTTTAAAGTTGAAAGTATAAAGTTTTAAGAAATGCAGGATTATAAAGAGTTGTTAGTTTGGCAAAAATCACATGCTTTTGTGCTAAGTATTTATAAATCTTTGCTCACCTTTCCAAAAGACGAAGCATTCAATTTAATAAGCCAGCTTAAAAGAGCATCAACTTCTATTCCTACTAATATTGCAGAAGGAACAGGCAGATTTACTCAAAAGGATTTTGCCAGCTATCTACAAATCGCCTTAGGATCATCCCATGAAGTGGAGTATTTGATTTTATTATCTAAAGATCTTGGCTTCATGAATCCCGAGCCTTACCAACTCCATTGGCAGCATATCAATGAGATTAAAGCAATGTTGATCTCATTAATTAAAAAAGTCAGGAACTAATATGTCTTCTCACTTTCAACTTTTAACTTTCTACTTTGAACTCTTATGAAGTTATTCGACGTATATCCAATCAATCCAATTAACATAGTAAAAGGCCAAGGCAGCCTTGTTTATGATGATAAGGGCACCGAATACCTCGACCTTTATGGCGGGCATGCTGTTATCTCTATCGGGCATACCAACCCGCATTACGTAAAACGGCTGGAAGACCAGCTGCACCAGATAGGTTTTTATTCCAACTCCATCGAGATCCCGCTACAAACACAACTGGCCGAAAAGCTTGGCCATGTTTCGGGCAAGGAAGATTACCAGCTATTCCTTTGTAACTCGGGTGCCGAGGCTAACGAGAACGCTTTGAAACTGGCATCGTTTTACAATGGCAAAAAGAAGATCATCGCCTTTAAAAAGGCTTTTCACGGTCGTACATCGCTTGCAGTTGCAGCTACGGACAACCCCAAAATCGTAGCTCCGGTTAACGAAACTGATAACGTAATTTTCCTGCCGTGGGATGACGAAGCGGCTTTAGAAGATGCATTCAAAAACAATGAGGTGTCTTCGGTAATTATCGAGGGTATCCAGGGTGTTGGTGGCATACAGGTTGCCCCTGTTAGTTTCCTGCGAAAAATAAGGTCGCTTTGTGACGAGTACAATGCCGTTTTTATTGCCGATTCGGTACAATGCGGTTATGGGCGTACAGGCAAATTCTTCTCGCACGATTATGCGAATATCAACGCTGATATCTACTCCATGGCTAAAGGTATGGGCAACGGCTTCCCTATTGGTGGTATTATTATATCGCCGAAAATTGCCCCTGCTTATGGTATGCTGGGCACTACGTTTGGTGGCAACCATTTGGCTTGTGCTGCAGGTTTGGCCGTGCTGGAAGTTATCGAGCAGGAAAACCTGATGCAAAATGCAGCTGAAATTGGCGGCTACCTGATAGATGAGCTAAAGAAATTCGATAAGGTGAAAGAAGTACGTGGTCGTGGCCTGATGATAGGTATAGACCTGCCCGAAGAACTAAGTAACGTTAAGAAAGATCTGCTGTTTAAGCACCAGATATTCACTGGCGAGGCAAAACCCAACGTGGTAAGGTTATTGCCCGCCCTTAATTTGACAAAAGCGCATGCCGACAGATTTTTAGAGGCGTTCAGCACAACAATGCGCGCCCTCTAAATCTCCCCCGGTTGGGGAGACTTAATAATGAAGTGGTTTAAAATTTAATTATATTTTTACAGAATTAACAAACAAATCCCTCTCCTTTGGAGAGGGATTTAGGGTGAGGCTTAACGGGCTAAAAATGAAACTATTCTCTTCGGTAAATGATGTTAAGGATGTGCCGGCACTGGTTGCCCGGGCATTGCAATTGAAACAAAACCCATACGCGCACCAGCATTTGGGTAAGAATAAAACCCTGAGCCTTGTTTTCCTGAACCCAAGCCTGCGTACCCGTATGAGCACCCAAAAAGCTGCCTTGAACCTGGGTATGAACGTAATTGTGCTGAACATTGATAAAGAAGGCTGGGCGCTCGAACTGCGCGATAACGTAATTATGAATGGCACCACCGTAGAGCATATCCGCGAAGCAGCCGGCGTAATGGGCGAATATTCGGATATTATAGGGGTACGCTCCTTCCCGGGTTTAAAAGACCGCGAGGAGGATTATAGCGAATCCATTTTTAACAAGTTTGTAGAGTTTTGCAAGGTGCCCGTCGTGAGTTTGGAATCGGCTACGCGCCACCCGCTGCAAAGCCTTGCCGACCTGGTTACCATCGAAGAACTAAAAACAAAAGCCCGCCCTAAAGTGGTACTAACCTGGGCACCGCATATAAAGGCCCTGCCGCAGGCCGTACCCAACTCTTTTGCCGAATGGATGTGCAAGGCTGATGTAGATTTCACCATCGCCCACCCCGCGGGTTACGAGCTTTGTGCAGATTTTACAAACGGCGCAACCATTACCCACAACCAGGATGAAGCGATAAAGGACGCTGATTTTATCTATGTGAAAAATTGGTCCGCTTATGAGCCTTACGGCGCGGTAACCGGTGGCAACGAAGGCTGGATGCTGACCAATGCCAAACTGGATGCAGTTGCGCCAAACGCTAAAGTAATGCATTGCCTGCCCGTACGCCGCGATCTTGAATTATCATCAGAGATACTGGACGGGCCAAAGTCTGTGGTGATCCATGAAGCCGGTAACCGTGTTTGGGCTGCACAGGCGGTGTTAAAACAGATGTTGGAAACGTTGTAATAAAACCTCAAATGGTCTTGTTTCTTGACTCTTATATCTTGACTCTTTCCCATGTATACGCCTAAGCACTTTCAAATAACCGACCATCAGGAAGCCATCAGCTTTATGCAAAGGTATAGCTTCGCGACGATAGTTACCATGATGAATGGTGTACCCGAAGCCACCCACCTGCCCTTTCTGGTTGAGCAGCGCGGCGGGCAATTGGTTTTGATATCGCACTTTGCCAGGGCAAATCCGCAGGCAGGCGCTGTATTTAACGAAACATCGCTGGTGATATTTACCGAGCCGCATGCCTACATCTCTCCCACTAATTATGAGAAGGAACAAAGCGTACCCACCTGGAATTACCTCTCGGTTCATGCTTACGGCAAGGCCACGTTAATTGAGGGTAAAGCGCAGGTTGCGCAACTGCTCGAAAAAATGATCGGTTTTTACGAGGCCGCTTACCGCAAGCAGTGGGATAACTTGCCCGCCGACTACAAGTTTAAAATGATGAACGGTATCACCGCTTTTGAAATTGTGGTTACCGACCTGCAAGCCAAAAAGAAATTAAGCCAGAACCGCACAGAGGTAGAACGCGAAAACATCATCGCATTGTTCAGTAAATCAACAGATCAAAACGAACTGGAAATAGCGGCGTACATGGCAACCCCTAAAAAAGACAATTAAAAATCTCACGCCGTCGCTCGGCTCCAGCCGAGTGACCGATATTATAAGGCCTCCGGCCGCACTAATCTTTTTCATTTTCCCTGTAAGAAGCGTTGATCACCCTGTTCAAGGTAAGCCCCTGCACAATTATCGAAAATATCACGATAAAATAGGTGCCTGCCAGTATAAAATGCCGGTAATTTGAGGCCGGCAATGCCAGCGCAAGAGCAATAGAGATGCCGCCCCGCAAACCAGCCCAGGTTAAAATATTGATGCTGCTGTAATTAACATTTAACGATCGCCTCAGGAAAGTTAAAGGCAGCATAATGCTTAGCCACCTTGCCCCCAACAATATAACGATGCCAATTATACCTGTTATCCAATAATTTTGGATGAACGGAAAATTTACCATCTGCAAACCTATCATCACAAAAAGCATGGTGTTCAGCATCTCGTCTATCAGTGTCCAGAATTTTTCGAGCGCCTGGTGCGAGTGGTCTTTATTATCGATGTTGATTGACCTGCCGCCTGCAAATAAACCGGCGGTTACCACAGCAAGCGGGATCGATAAATGCAATAGCGTAGCCGCCAATGAATTGAACATCACCAGCGATAACGATACCAATACGATTGTCTGGAAATCGTTAATGGATTTCATTAGCCTGAAGGCTATAAAGCCGGTTACCGCACCCATTGCTATACCGCCGAATACCTCCTGTACAAATAAGAGGGCTGCTTTTGCAAAATCTATATTATCTGTACCCGATTGTGTGATCTCCAGCAACGTAATAAACAAAACCAACCCTATACCGTCGTTAAATAAAGATTCACCTGAGATGATGGTTTCCAGGTTATTGGGTAGCTTAGAACCCTTAATAATGGCCCCTACCGCCACAGGATCTGTCGGCGAGATCAACGCGCCGAACAATAAACAGTAGATGTAAGGGATCTTAATATCTATCAACCCTGTAACCCAATAAAGCAGCGTGCCGAAAATTGCCGTTGATACAATTACACCGAGGGTGCTCAACACAAAAACTGACCGCATCTCGCGCTTTAATTTTCGGGTATCTAAATTAAAGGCACTCGCGAAAAGCAGGAACCCAAGCATGATATTTAATACCGTGGTAGAAAAATTGATGTTTGTAGCCAGTATGGTTAGCTTATCGGCGATTTTTGGGTTTAGGCGGTCCACAATAATGGTTAGCACCGAACCGGCGATGGCCAGCGTCATGATACCGATAGTACCGGGCAGCTTCAGCCATCGCGCGTTGATGTAGGAGTAAATGGCGCTGACTATTACAAGCAGCGCGATGATTAAAAACAGGTGCATTTTATATGTTAAAGCTATTAGTTTACCTGCCCATGGCTACCTCGCCACCGGGTCGGTCATCATGGTATCTGTTTTAAAATAATGAATAATAAGGCGGTTATCGCTGTTGCGGGTAAGGTAATTTACCGCCCAGTTAAAAAACACGATGGCCTTATTGCTAAAACCCGCCAGCGACATCAGGTGAACAAACATCCACAACACCCAGGCAAAAAATCCCTGGAAACGCAGCTTGTGCAGGTCGGCAACGGCTTTGTTACGGCCAATGGTGGCCATGGTACCCAGATCGTTATAGGTAAAAGGTGTTGTAGGTTTGCCATTGATAATGTTGACGATATTTTTTGCAAGGTGCTTACCCTGCTGCAGCGCCACCTGCGCCACACCTGGAAAGCCCAAAGGATTAGCCTCGGTAATAACCGCCGAAACATCGCCAATGGCGAATACATTGGTAAAACCTTTTACGCAGTTTATGCCGTCGGTTTGTAAACGCCCGCCTTTCATCACCGCTTCTTCGGGCATACCGTCGGGTACCTCGCCCCTAACGCCTGCCGCCCAAAACACATTGCGGGTGTTAATGGTGGTGCCATCATCTATTTTTAGTAATGTGCCGTTGTAGCTTTCTACGTGCACGCTGTTATAGATGGTGATATCCATATCGGTTAAAAACTTTTTGGCCTTTACCGATGCCGGGGTCGACATGGCCGCCAGCAACTCATCCTTGCCCTCTACCAAAAACACCTTCATGTCGGCATTGCACAGGCCGGGGTAATCCTTGCATAAAATAAATTCGCGCAGTTCGGATATGGCCCCTGCAAGTTCTACCCCTGTGGGGCCGCCGCCTACAATAACAAACGTTAGTAAGGCATCGCGTTCGGCTTTATCCGCGGTAACCAGGGCTCTCTCCAGGTTTTGCAGCAAAAGGCTGCGGATGTTTAAGGCCTCGGCAATGTTTTTCATGGGCATGGTGTTGCGTTCCAGCTCTTTGTTACCAAAAAAATTGGTGTTGGCCCCGGTTGCTATCACCAGATAATCGTAACGCAACTCGCCTATGCTGGCAGTAATGGTATTGGTTTCGGTGTTGATACTTTGCACCTCGGCCAGATGAAAGGTGAAATTCTTTTGCTTGTTAAATATCCGCCTGATGGGGAACCCTATCGAATCGCCCTCGATGGCGCCGGTAGCCACCTGGTATAACAGCGGCTGAAAAGTATGGTAATTATGTTTATCCAGCAGCAGTACCTCTACCGGTGCGTTCTTCAGTTTTTTTGCCAGTTGTACCCCGCCAAAACCGCCGCCAATGATCACCACGCGGGGTATGGCGTTCTTTTGTTTATCCATATGATGTATAACCGGCTGCAAATTAATGAATAAACAACCGCTGGTTTAATAGTTAACAGGATAAAACGGATATGTGTTTTAACAAACAATATTTTTTGACAAATTGGTTGTTAAACCACAAGGTTTATTAATGACTTTGCGCTCTTTGTAAAAAACTCCGTGCCCTTTATGGTTAAAAAAACTACGGCATCCCCAAAAAATAACTATAATTGCCATCGAACTTATATATAATACACCATGCAAGCCCTGCACATCATTAAAATTGGCGGTAATGTAATTGATAACTCGGAGAATCTGCACCGTTTTCTGAAGGATTTTACCGCGCTTGATGGGTACAAAATACTGGTGCATGGCGGCGGCAAAGTGGCCACCCAGATCTCGGAAAGTATGGGTATCGAAGCCAAACTGGTTGACGGCAGGCGGATAACCGATATTGATACCCTGCGCATTGTTACGATGGTTTACGGCGGTTTGATCAACAAGAATGTTGTTGCCCAGCTGCAGCGTTACGGTACCAACGCCATTGGCCTTACCGGTGCCGACGGCGATTTTATCCGCGCCAAAAAACGCCCGGTTAAAACGATAGATTATGGCTTTGCTGGCGACCTGTTCGAGGGGTCTATCAACCCGGATAATATCAGTAAATTATTGGATAGCGGCTTTACCCCTGTTTTTTGCGCCCTTACGCACGATGGCGATGGCCAGCTGTTGAACACCAATGCCGATACCATTGCCTCGGCGCTGGCGGTTGCGCTTTCAAAATCATACGAAACCACATTGGTGTATTGCTTTGAAAAGAAAGGCGTTTTGCAGGATATTGATGATGAAGATTCATTGATCAGGGAGATAAACCCCGAGCGTTACGAGAAATTGAAGACAGACGAAATTATCCATAGCGGAATGCTCCCCAAAATGGACAATGCCTTTACAGCGATATCATTCGGGGTTAAGGCCGTTATCATTGGGCATTCAGACGATCTGGGGCAATTAAAAAACAAAGCGGGTTTTGGTACCCGTTTAAGTAAATAGAAAATGGAAACACAGCAACATATAGCCATATTGGGCAGCGGTAACATAGGGCTTGCATTAGCCAAAGGATTAGTAAAAGCAGGGATATTTACACCGCAGCAAATTACCCTTACCCGCCGTAATGTGGCGGCATTAGCAAGCTTAGCAGCCGAAGGCTATAACGTAACCGCCAACAATGCCGATGCGGTTACCAAGGCGGATATTGTGGTACTGGCCATACTACCGCAGCAGTTGAACAAACTGCTTGACGAGATAAAGCCCGCTGCCAACCAAACCAAGCACCTCCTTATCTCGGTAGTATCAGGCGTTAGCTGCCAGGATATCCGTAGCCAGCTGGATTTGGACGTGCAGGTGATCCGCGCTATGCCCAACACCGCTATTGCCATTGGCCACAGCATGACCTGTATTGCTACCGATAATGCGTCGGCGGCCAATGTTAGCCTGGTATTGTCGTTATTTGATACGGTTGGGGTAAGTATCCAGATAAACGAAGAACTGATGACATCGGCTACGGCGCTTTGTGCTTGTGGCATCGCGTTCTTCCTGCGTTCTATCCGCGCGGCATCGCAAGGTGGTACCGAAATTGGTTTCCATGCGCACGATGCGCTTAAAATGGCTGCCCAAACCGCCAAAGGAGCCGCCGACCTGCTGCTTCAACTGGCATCGCATCCCGAACAGGAAATTGACAAGGTTACCTCGCCAAAAGGCTGTACCATTGCCGGCCTTAACGAGATGGAGCACAATGGCTTTAGCTCGGCCCTTATAAAGGGTATTAAAGTTTCGGCCGAGAAAGCCGGGGCACTTTATAAGAGTGAGTAGACGGCCTCCCAACCCCCTGAAGGGGGAGTTTTCATTTATTTAATAGTTCTGTTATGAAACCAATGAATAGCCGGATAACGAAAAATACATTGCTGATAGGTGTAATTATCCTGTTAAGTGCTTTTCAATTAACTGCGCCAAAAAAGGTAAACATTGTATTCATCGGCGATAGCATTACCTATGGCGAGCATAGCGATAAGCTGCAACCCTCTGTTTACGCGCTCGAGTATTTAAAGAAGAAAACAGGTATCAACCTAAACCAAAGCAATCAGGGCGTAAGCGGCCGCACAACTTTAGATTTTTTGCCCGGCGAAAGCGATTTTAATAATACCGTTAAAGCCGCCGATGCATTTTATGCTGATGCCGACGCGCAATTGCTATTCTCCATCATGCTGGGGACTAATGACAGCGCTATGAAGGGTACGCATGGTGCGCCGGTATCGCCCCAGCAATACCGCGATAACCTTACAACTATTGTAAACGAGCTGTTAAAGCGCTATCCTAACAGTAAGGTAATCATAAACGATCCTATCTATTACAGCCCTAATACCTATAATGGGGCCATGTATTTGCAGGAAGGTTTAGATCGTTTACAAACCTATTTCCCCGAAATTGAAACTTTGGTAAAAGGATACGAAGCAACACACCCCGGCCATGTTTTTATGGGGGACACCGAAGCTTTTGATGATTTTAGGAAAGACTACAAATTTGCCCTGCGACCTGAACAAGGCCGGCAGGGGACTTTTTATCTGCACCCTAATGAAATAGGTGCCAAATACCTTGGTATGAAATGGAGCGAAGCCATTTACAAGGTTCTGGCTAAATAAGCAGGTTAATCGGGTTCGTTTGTTTTTTTCTCGGGCGGGGTTGATACGATCTCGCCAAACTCGTTTACATAAGCCATCATGCCGTCTAAGTCGCCGCCTGATGAGTTTTCCTGGCGCTCCTGTTTACGCATCGCTTTTTCTTCTTTCTTTTTTTGCCTGTTTTTTTCAAGCTGTTTTTTCATGAATGTTGCCTGGGATTTAGCCATATTTTTATTGGGGTTAGTGAATAAAAAAAGCACCCGCTTTAAAAGCGGATGCTTTGTAAGCGTACAATATAGGTATTTTAAACGGATTTTCCTTTAAATAAAATCCTTTAAGCTTTGTTTAAACGGGCATTGGCCTGTAAATCAGCAGATAGCAATTCTCACATCCGTGTAATTTATTGCAACGGTTTATTTAAAATCCAAAACCTGCTGATTTTCAATAAATAAAGGTTAGCTTTAAGAAATTCCACCCCCCATACACAATCATTTTAAAAAGGCATTGCCGGCACACAACATTGCATTAGCTAATGCACTATTGCCGGATTTGTTAAACATCAAATAATACAACACCATGAGTAAAGACAGAAAAACGGTTAAGGAAGTTAAAAAGCAGCCTACCGTAAACGTAAACAAAAAGCAATCGGCGTATCAATCAGGTAAAGGTTCGGCTTCTTCCGACTTAGGTAAGAAATAAACAAAAAAATGAGTGAACAAACTATAGAGATCCAAACCAAAATGTACCTGTACGACCTTACTAACCTTGCCAAAGAGCATGGTTTTAAGGCCGATGATAACTGGGAGTTTAGTATGGCAAGCAACGCCGACAGGATAAAGATCCAAAGGAACTTCTTCCCTACTGCCGCTACAAAAATGGGCCCCGAGATATTATTGCAGGTATTAAACTCGGTTAAGGCCGGGCTTAAGCAATCGTACACCCGCGATGATAGCCAGGTGGATAAACGCACTATCATAGCCGATGAATTGGACTACCTGGTTGCGTTTAACCCAAAAAGGCCGAGGACGTAAGATTTAAATCAATTGAGTTGTCATACTGTCCAAAGGACTCCTTCGGAGAACGTATGTGAAGCATCTAATCGCCGGCTTGCATGTCGCACATTAGATCCTTCGCTATCGCTCGGGATGACAATTGTGTTTTTACAACCTTTCCGTGGCCAAATTAGCCAGTTCGCTTCTTTCGCCCTTTTGCAGAGTGATATGGGCGTAAAGCGGGTGCCCTTTTGCCTTATCTATAAGGTACGATAGGCCGTTGCTTTCGGCATCAAGGTATGGGGTATCTATCTGGTAAATATCACCCGTGAACACAAATTTGCTGTTTTCGCCTGCGCGGGATATAATGGTCTTTACCTCGTGGGGCGTTAAATTCTGCGCTTCATCCACAATAAAAAAGATCTTGCTTAAAGTACGCCCGCGGATGAATGCCAGCGGTGTGATAGAGATCTTATCGTTTGCCACCAACTCGTCCAGTTTGGCCTGCATCTTCTCATCCTCGGCAAACTGATCTTTAATAAACTTCAGGTTATCCCATATCGGGGCCATGTATGGGTCTATCTTTGATTTGATATCGCCGGGCAAAAAACCAATATCCTTATTGCTTAGGGGCACTATAGGGCGGGTTACAAAGATCTGGCGGTAATGCTTACGCTGCTCCAGCGCGCTGGCAAGTGCCAGCAAAGTTTTACCGGTGCCGGCGTTACCCTGTATGGTTACCAGTTTAATATCGGGGTGCAGCAAGGCGTGTATGGCGAATGCCTGCTCGGTGTTGCGGGGGTAAATATTAAGCACAGGCTGTTCGGTCACTTTTTCCAGCTGCCTGCTTTGCGCGTTATAAAAACCCGATGCCGCACCCGTTTTACTGTTTAATATATAAAACTGGTTACCTGCTTCAACAGGTATTTCCAAACTATCGGCCGGCAGGCTATCGTTTTTGTTGAGTTTGCCCAACAGCTTTTCGGTTACTTTATTCAGCGTGGTTTTGCCGGTGTAAAGCTCCTCCAGGTTTTTTACCTTGCCTGTTTCGTAATCCTCGGCATACAGGTTCAAGGCTTTTGCCTTTAAACGCAGGCAAATATCTTTCGATACCAGTATCACCTTTTTATCGGGGTTCTCAAACTGCAGGCCCAGGGCGGCGTTCAGTATGCGGTGGTCTATCTTGTCAGATCCAAAAACAATTTCGGCGTCGGCGCTGGTATTGGTGGCGTCCATTATCACCTTAAACGATCCCTTGCTTTTGCCGTTAAGCGGCAGCCATTGGTTTATAAGCCTGCTGCGCGACATGTCGTCCATCAGCCTGATGAAGCTTCGGGCTTCAAAATTGCGGGTATCATTACCGCTTTTCATATTGTCCAGCTCTTCCAGTACCTGTATGGGTATGGCCACATCGTGTTCGTGGAAATTTTCGAAGGCGTTGTGGTCATACAATATCACCGATGTATCCAGTACAAATATTTTTCTCTTTCCGTCGGGCTTGCCTGTCGCTTCCTTGTTCATCAATGCTAAATTAGGCATTTTGGTTGGTGACTTGCAGCAGATGTTGAAAATGTTATGATTGTGGGGAAAGGAAATACCGCAATACTCGTTTAAGCGTACATGTTGGAATTGGCGGAATTTTAAATATTGTTAGCCACTTTTTAGTTCTGTTCGATCTCTTTTAAGCTATCCATTTTTTTGTAAGCCAGGAATCCTTTAATGTCCTCAAAATGTTCCCTTACGCGTTTTTTACCAAACTCGAATACTTTTTGTGCCAGCCCGTCCAAAAAGTCGCGGTCGTGAGATACCAGGATCAAAGTACCATCAAAATCTTTAAGGGCATCTTTAATAATGTCTTTGGTTTTCATATCCAGGTGGTTGGTCGGCTCATCCAGTATCAACACGTTTACGGGTTCTAACAATAGCTTTATCATGGCTAAGCGGGTTCTCTCGCCACCCGAAAGCACTTTAACCTTTTTAGTGGTATCGTCGCCGCTAAACATAAAGGCACCTAAAAGGTCTTTAATTTTTAGGGTATTATCACTTAACGGGATCTGGTCAATAGTTTCAAATACGGTTAGCTTTTCATCAAGCAGGGCCGCCTGATTTTGAGCAAAGTAGCCGATCCTGGCATTGTGGCCAACTTTTAAACCTCCTTCAAAATCGATCTCGCCCATAATAGCCTTGATCATGGTGGATTTACCCTCACCATTTTTCCCTACAAAAGCTACCTTTTCGCCCCGTTCGATAACCATCGATGCTTTTTCGAATACCACGTGGTCGCCATACGCTTTGGTCAGCTCTTCTACAATTACCGGGTACTGTCCCGAGCGCAGAGATGGCGGAAACTTAAGGCGCAATGCCGAAGTATCTACTTCATCAATTTCTATCACCTCCAGCTTTTCGAGCATTTTCACCCTCGACTGAACCTGCAATGTTTTTGAGTAAGTACCTCTAAAGCGGTCAATAAATTCCTGGTTATCGGCAATAAAGCGCTGTTGTTCTTCGTATGCTTTTAATTGATGCACACGGCGGTCGGCACGTAATTGCAGATAGTGGCTGTATTTGGCTTTGTAATCGTAGATGCGGCCCATCGTAACTTCAATTGTACGATTGGTGATATTATCAACAAAAGCACGATCGTGAGAGATTACCATAACCGCTTTCGCCGAGTTGATCAAAAAGTCTTCTAACCATTGAATACTATCAATATCCATGTGGTTGGTGGGCTCATCCAGCAAAATAAGGTCAGGTTTTTTTAATAAAATTTTGGCAAGCTCGATGCGCATGCGCCACCCGCCCGAAAATTCAGAAGTTTGGCGGGTAAAATCTTTGCGCTCAAAGCCCAGGCCTTTTAATACTTTTTCTACCTCTGCATCGTAATTAACCTCCTCTACCGTGTAAACTTTCTCGCTTAGTTCCGATACTCTTTCGATAAGCTTCATGTACTCATCACTTTCGTAATCTGTACGGATGTTAAGCTGCTCGTTTACCTCATCCAATTCCTTTTGCATTTGGTTGGCCTCTGCAAAAGCTTTCATGGTTTCTTCAAAAACCGTAACCTTATCGTGCGTAAGCAAATGCTGTGGTAAATAAGCAATTACGGCGTCTTTTGGGCCGGTTACGTTGCCGGTAGTAGCCTTGGCTTCGCCGGCAATAATTTTGAGGATGGTAGATTTTCCTGCGCCATTTTTACCCATCAGGGCTATTTTGTCATTCTCGTTGATAGAGAAGGTTACGTCACTGAATAAGACAGTTCCTCCAAACGAAACGGAGATATTATTTACATTAATCACGAAACGGGGGTGTTAAAATGAGCGGCAAAGATAATTGAATTTGGTACATTGTCGAAAACATAACCAATGTTGTTATACCTCGCCTGCTCAAGCGTCAATAGTCGCTAATTACCCTCATATTGACGCGTTTCCCCCTTATTCAAGTGCCTCATTGACTATAACTTTGTTTAAACTAATTTAACAATTATGAGAAAGATAAGGATCATGGAACATATGTCGCTTGACGGTGTCATCGAGTCGCCCGGCGGCAAAGAGGACGGGGATTTTAAATATGCCGGCTGGTCGATGCAGTATGTTGATAAAGTTATTGGCGATGGTATTGTGGCAGCGCATGGTACCGGCTACGACCTGCTGCTTGGCCGCCGCACTTACGATGGCTTTGCCGCCTACTGGCCCAAGGCCGAAAGCGGCGCGATAGCCGATGGCTTTAACGCCGCGACTAAATACGTGGCGACCCACCGGCCCGAAAGCCTGGAATGGGGACCGGCGAAGGATTTGGGTACAGATATTATAGCGGGTGTTCGCGCCCTGAAGGCACAGGACGGCCCCGAACTGATCATATGGGGAAGCCCGTCGATCACCTCCCTGCTGCTGGAACAAGGGCTGGTAGATGAGGTTGTGCTGATCGTTTACCCGGTGTTATTGGGCAATGGCAAACGCTTCTTTTCGGACAACGTTGACGCGAGCGAACTTGCCCTTGCTGACACGAAGGCCGGGGAATCGGGTGCGATGATCAATACTTATAAGTATGTTGGGGCGCTGAGCAAAGCGAAAAATTAGCCAAGAGGAACGGCTTTATATGGAAAGGGAAGCTGCTTCAAAAGACTTGGCTTCCCTTATTTCGTTTATGATGATCAATGCCCTATCAGTTCCTTCAATCTGTTCATCAGATCTTCGCTGCGGAGGTTAAATGCGATGATCCTACCGGACGGGTCGATCAGGTAATTTGTTGGGAAGGACTGCACATGGCCGTATCCCGATATTTCAGCATCCTTACTGTTCATACCCACGGTTGGCCAGGTAACTTTATTTGCTTCAAATATTTTTTTGGTTAAACCGGGTGCGCGTTCATCAAATACACCCACAATTTCAAATACATCCCGTTTGTATTTATCGTAAGCCGCCTTTAAATAGGGTAATTCCTCGATACAGGGAGCGCAATAGGTGCTCCAGAAATCAACAAAGATATATTTGCCCTTAAGGCCGGCCGTTGAAACCTGGCCGCCTTTTTTCATCAGCGGGTTCATGTTTTTACCTTGTATAAGCGGGGCTTTGAAGCCCACCTGGTCAGAAACTATCGTATCGGCAGCCGAGGTAGTAACGGTTTTTTCTGTGCCGGCCAATGGTGCTTGTATTTGCGAAAAGCCATCGAGCGGGCCCTGGAGCAGAACGATGCGTCCGGCGTAGTTATTGGCAATAAGTTTAAACTTGTCGCCGCCGATGCTTGCAAAGTGGTTCAGTGTAACCATATCCCCACGATCGATCGACATAAAACGGGCCCTTTCGGGTAGTACGCATATGAAATTTTGCCCCATCCCCGATCTATCAGCACACAGGAAATACAGCACCCCTTTGTAAACAAACCTTGTATAATTAAATTCGGGGAAGGTGAACGACAGCGCCAGTTTCTCGGGATTATGGGCGCGTTGCAAAAAAACACTCACTTTATACTGGTTAACAACACCGCGTGAAAAATAATCCATTTGCACGCTCACCGTGTTCTTTACCATCAGCGCTTCGCTGTACACATTCTTAAAAAGTGGTTTTATAATATCATCAGCATAGTCGTTGTTATTATTCGCATCTACGATAATTACCTCGTTTTTGGCCGAATTGATTCCCGCAAGTACAGCAAAAGCGCTCTTTATCGGTTTTTTAGACAGGCTTACCGTATCGGCGAGGTTCCAATGCATCGAGTTTGCCTTCTCCAGGAAAAAGGCTTTTGAATAAGCGCCGGACACATAGTTTTGATAAAAAAATTGAAAGTTATCAATGATAAATAAATATTGAACCACACCGGACAGGTTTCCGGGTTGGTTTTTAATGGTAGGGTAAGCCTTAATTTCCGCTGTATTTTTTAACGCTTCGTAAGATGCTATACCAAATGAACTATTGCCGTTTGGCCCAAGGCCAAGTACTTTTTCCAGTGAGAAGACGATGGTGTCTCTACCTATAAGAACCGGGTTGGTTTGAGATTTGGCGATATTGATGTAAAACAGGAACAGTAGCAGGAATGAAATTTTCAGAAAATTCCGGAGCATTTTAAACTGGGACATATGTAGATATAAGGTTAAACCAGGCAATTATAATGCGATAGCCTGCCTTATAAAGATATAAAAAATCCCCCTAAAATAGGAAAACGGAAGCCTCTTCTTTCGAAATGACTTCCGTTTTTCCCGACCTCATGAATGACCGTGGCCGTCATGAAGCACCAAGTTTTGTGTAAATTAACCGACCTGATCTCCTCTTTGTTGCTGCGAACGCCGATGTCTCTTTATTCTGTACGAATGCCGATGTCTCAATTGTTAACACGTATGCAAACTTTGTCTGTCTCCTTGCGGAGGGCGACGCCTTCAAATCCGTTCCGCATGTGTCCTTCGTTCCTCTTGCGAGTGCGGATGGGTCATTACATCTGCGAATATTGCTCTTGTCACTTCTCCCGAGGGGAAGTCGACTCTGTCGTTATTCGTGCAACGCTGATACTTCTTTATTCGTTCGAATGCCGATGTCTCTTTGTTACGCTAACGCCGATTGCTTCAAGGTCATTACTTTGTTTGCTGCTGTCCGTAAACTCTCGCAAAACCCATAATACCTCTTTAATCATTTCCGGGGTAAATTACTTTCGTATCCTATTCCCTTCATATGATTCAGGCACTTCACTTATCTTTAGTTCGCCCGAAGGGTCACCCGATTAAGTTTCTGTATTCCTGTAAGGCTGTCAAAGTACGTCGTTCTTGATGATTACAATATAGGTGCATAAAAGGCTTTTTGTCAAATTTTTTTTGTTTTTCTTTTTAACACGTTGTTAACACCAAATACCAGGTTATCCACACCATATCCGCCGTGATATATAGGTCTTTTAAGTTTTATAAGCGGGTTTATAAACAGCGCTGTTATCAACACAAACACATTAAAACTTAACGATGATCGAAATTAAAAAAGCGTAAAATCGGAAAATATCAGATCTTTTCGGTCAAATGCTTCCAATATCTTTTGGGGATATGGCGCACATGCAGCTTAGTGTTTTTCCTCGAGGGAATATTCACGCTGCTAAAATAGTTTTTCCAAAGATGCTGGTAAATACCCTCATCCTCAGTAAAAGCGGCAATTACATCGCCCGGTTTGTTTACACTGGCAAAATCAAGCGAGATATATTGTGTATCGTGCAAGTCGTAATAGATGCCGTATTTGCGTTTGATATCATAAATTATCCATTTTTGGTCGGCATAGCGGCTTTTAAAATGGCGGATGAGTAAGGGCAATACATTAAAATCGGGCTCAACAGCGGCATAGTAGGTTTCGTCCTTTAGCTTTTGGAAACGAACAAAAGCCTCCATCCTATGTTTTTCGCGCCTAACCATACGCACCATCTCTGATACGCGCATCACAAATTTATTTCCGTAATCTTCTTCAATGTTTTGTCCCGCATCAAAGGCATAACGGATATAACCCAGCAGGCTATTCTCTTCCCCGTCCATTTCGGCAAGGTGCGCGGCATATAAACGCTGTATCCCCATCGAAGAAACCTTTTGCTTTAATCCTTTCAACACCCTGTTGGCGCGTACATAGTCGGTTATTACCTGCAGTTTATCTTCAAATAAGGCATTACTATTTAACCCGGTTTTCTGCAGGTTAACACGATCCAGCCGGCGGTCGTAAACTTCAAATACAGAGGTAAGCAGGCCTTCAAAGGTGCCATCGTAAATAAGTGTTGTCATTAGTTAAAACAGGTTTAGTTGTACTTGCGTGTTCTTTAAAAATTTGCTTTGCGATGTGGCCAGTATAAATTGCTTAATGTTATTTCCGGTAAGGTCGCGGCGTTCAAATTCCGTACTGTTACATATCACAAAATATTTGGCGCGGTTTAAGGCCACTCCCATCTTCTTTAGTTGATCCCAGTTGAGTTTGCCAAACTTGCGGGCGCTCACAATTTTTTGTGCCGATAATAAACCTATGCCCGGCACCCGCAGGATCATCTGCAGATCGGCTTTATTGATATTTACGGGGAAAGCCTGCATATTGCGGATAGCCCAGCTTAGTTTAGGGTCGATATCCAGGTCGAGGTGTGGCTGGGCATCGTTCACTATCTCATTTACCTTAAAGCCATAAAAGCGCATCAGCCAGTCGGCCTGGTAAAGGCGGTTCTCGCGCACCATGGGTACGCTGGTGTTTAATGCGGGCAGCCTGCTATCGGCCAATACCGGTACGTAGCCCGAATAATAAACCCGCTTTAAATTAAAATTCTTGTAAAAGTAATTGGCCGACCGCAGCACCTCGCTGTCGTTTTCGGGCGTGGCGCCGATGATCACCTGGGTGCTTTGGCCCGCGGGTGCAAATATGGGCGCTTTTTTAAACAGCTTTTTTTCTTCGGTACGCTGGATAATGGCGTTTTTAAGGTAGCCCATCGGCTTGATCATATCCGCCTGGTTTTTATCAGGCGCTAATAGCTTAAGGCCTGCCTCGGTTGGCATTTCCAGATTAACGCTCAGGCGGTCGGCGTACAGGCCGGCTTCGTTCATTAGTTCATCGCTGGCGCCGGGGATGGATTTGAGGTGGATATAACCATTGAAATTATGCTCGGTACGCAGCTTTTTGGCTATGCGCACCAACCGCTCCATGGTAAAATCGGCATCCTTAAAAATTCCCGAACTAAGGAACAAACCCTCGATATAATTGCGGCGGTAAAAGTTGATGGTAAGGTCAACCACTTCCTGCACCGTAAATGCAGCGCGTTGAATATCGTTGCTTTTGCGCGATACACAATAGGCGCAATCAAATATGCAATGGTTGGTTAACAGGATCTTCAGTAGTGAAACGCAGCGCCCATCCTCGGTGTATGAATGGCAAATGCCATTACTGGCATTACCCAGCCCCTTGTTCTCGTTCTTACGTTTGCTGCCGCTGCTGGCGCACGATACATCGTACTTGGCCGCGTCTGCCAAAATATTCAACTTCTCTGTTATCCTGTCTGCGTTCATATCATCTCAAAATTACTAATAATATTAGCAATTAGTATGCCGATATAAATATTATTCAGTTGTTTTAGGAGTAGAAATAGCTTTGCTATCTTTAAATAAAAAAGACAATGCCAGATTTAGATCCATCATTTTGCCAGCACCTGCAAGCCATTACCGAAGTTAAGCTGAGCGATGAGCACGTATGCGAAGAATGTATAAAACAAGGCACCGTGTGGTTTCACCTGCGTACCTGCCAAACCTGCGGAGTTACACTATGCTGCGACCAAAGTGACGAGCAGCACATGACCAAACATTACCATGCGCAGCAGCACCCGGTTATAGCGTCGGCCCAGCCCGGCGAGCGCTGGCTTTGGTGCTACCCGGACGAACAGTTTGCAGAATATTAAACCAGCAGATCATTTACCAGCATAGGCACCCCTATTGTAGCCTTATATGGCATCTCGATAATATGTTTATTGCTCGCGGTAGGTATGTTTGGGTCGACGATGTATTTGGTTACTTCCCGGGGAACATAATTGATCAGCCCGGCGGCAGGGTACACTGCCAGTGATGTGCCGATCAATATAAACAGGTCTGCTTTGCTGCAAAGCCTGGCCGCTGTTTCTATCATGGGCACAGCCTCGCCAAACCATACTACATGCGCTCGCAGCTGCGAGCCCAGTTCGCACTTCTCTCCCATTTTAATTTCCCAGCCGTCAATAGGGTAAGTGAGGCTTGCCTTTACGCTCGATTGCGAACGCGTGATAATACCGTGCAGGTGCACCACATTAGCAGAGCCGGCCCTTTCGTGCAGGTCATCAATGTTTTGGGTGATGATGGTAACGTCGTATTTATCCTGTAGCTTTGCCAGCGCGTAATGGGCGGCGTTAGGCACAGCTTCTAAAACCGATTTGCGGCGCTGGTTATAAAAGTTCTGCACCAGTTCCGGGTTGCGCTCCCAGGCTTCGGGCGTGGCAACATCTTCAATGTTGTAACCTTCCCACAATCCATCGCTGTCCCTGAAGGTTTTTAAGCCGCTCTCGGCGCTTATCCCTGCGCCGGTAAGCACTATTACTCGTTTCATTTTTAATTAGTGATTTAGAACCAATAATTCCCAAATTCGTCAATCCGACAAATCGGGTTCAGACAAACAAAAAAGCGGTTAAACCGTTTGGCCAACCGCTTTTAAATATTGTATGATCAGCTTATAAGGCCAGTTGCCTTTTGCCTTCCAAAGCGGTGTATTTGCTCTTGGCAAGTTCGAACCCGCCAAAAAGGATGGCGCCGAATACCAGGTCGCCTAAAAGCATGTTTTTTTCGAACGGAATAGCGGCAATTAATGCGCTGCCATAACCTGTTAGTGTTTTAGGGTATAAACCAAGCGCATCGTTTATCCACGGCAGATCCATAATCAGCCAGTGTACCAGTACCGGCGCAAGTAAAATGATAAGGCCCGATGTGATATTTAGTTTTTTGATCTTTGAACCGATGAACACCATTATCGAAAAGCAAACGCAGTTCCAAAAAGTATCACCGCTAAAAAACGTCCATTTAGCAGAATACAAGTAGTTGATCACCACATCACTTAAAAAAAGAGAAAGCAAAATCACTAAATAGGCTTTCCACTTATCAGTAAAATAAACGCCCCCAAACATAGCTATTGCCCCTACCGGGGTAAAATTGCTTAAAAACTGATATTTGTAGCTTACAAAACGCATTGCTGTGGCAGCAAGTATAATTAATATAAGAACTACATTGCGGGTGTTAATTTTTTGTAATAACATGGGTTTAATTAAAGTTCAAATTTATTGATAATACACTGTAATTTAAAATACTATTTATTAACCAAAACTATAGCGCCCGGGTTAATGCCTGTTGCAATTGTATATTCAAATTTGCCTGTTTTGTCAAAAGCGAACAGTTTACCATTATTTCTGTAGTCTACTGCATCGGTTACAAAAACTTCACCGGTAAGCGGGTCAACAGCTATGGCGTAAGGTACAACAATAGTGGCACCACCTGTAATAAAGCTTTCGGTTGCAACTACATCTGTTTTTACATTATATACTTTAACCTTGCCGGCATCAGTAAGGTAGTAAGCCATGTCGCCGTTTATAACAAATGAGGTCCCATACCCTGCATCTATATCTGTAGTTTTCTTTACTACATCAGTCGTATTATTAATTATAGTAAGTTTTGGGTGAGAGGGGAAATCGGTACCGTAAGATATCACATAAACGTCGCCGTAAGCATCAGCGGCGATATCAATAGGATTAGTATCAACGATATCAATTTTTTTAATTTCGGTGCCGGTAGCTAAGTTGATAACAGACACCGTATGGTCGATGTTAGAAAAATCTAACCCACCAGAGTTGGCCACATATAATTTACCGTTTGATACTACCATTTGCTCGGGGTTACGGCCTACGGTAATGTATTTGTCTATAGTTAAGGTGGCGGTATCCAATACTGCAACCGTACCATCATATGATGATATATAAGCCTTATTTTTATTAAACACTACAAAGCGCGGCTGGCGTTTATTTGCGCCCTCGCCCATTTTTATCTGTTTAATAGATTTCGCAGTTTTAGCCTCTACTACCTCTATAGTGCTCGAATAATTTACAGTGATGTACATTTTTGAACCATATATCTTAGCATCATTACCGGTATCGCCAAGGCCGCGGCTGTTTGCTGCCGCGAAGATATCGGCAGTGGTGGTTTTGGTTGCATAGTTGTAAAAGCTAAGCGTACTGTTGTTGAGGGTAATACCGCCCTGGCTAAGCACATATACGCCGGCTCTGTCGGTAGTTTGTACAGGGTCTATCGGGTTTGGGGTTACTTTGTCTTTGTTACAGGCCGATAGCAAAGATAATGCAATAACGGCGGCTAATAAACTTTTAAGTTGGAAGTGTTTCATGGCTGTGTTTGTTAAATTGTTATTTGAATTGATAAACGGTACGAGCGGCCCGGCATTGGGTAGCTCCTGATGATGGAATAATTTGTATTGAAAAGATTATTTACTTCGATGGAAGCCTGCAACGGCGTTTTACCGTTCAGGAATTTATACACCGCGGATGCATCGCTTACAGAATAGCCCGGCACCAGGTAATCGGACAGGTTATTGCCGGTATAATACCTGCCTGATGACAGTACCTGGTTTAAATAAACGCCAAGCTGTTTGTAATTTAAGCCCGCATTTAAGGCAAGCGTGTGTTTAGGTGTGTAAGGGATCTGTTCTAAGTAGGTTGCGGCAACCTGGTCGCTTACATCTATGGCTTGCTGGTAAGTGTAGTTGGCGTTTAATGAAGCCGCCCAGCCGTTTTGTTGCCTGGTTTGGGTTTTAATGCCAAGGTCTATCCCTTTAATATCAACCCGCCCCAGATTACTGAACGAAAACACGGCCGGGTTACGGTTGGGGATGGCAAGGATCTTATTCCTTACGTTGTTGTAATAAACATCAGTAGTAAATGTAATGTACTCTAAAAAGCCATTCAGGTTTTTAGAATAAGTGGCACCCAAATCGTACTGATTTACAAACTCCGGCTTTATAACACGCTGAACAAAAGCGAAATAGTATAGTTCATCTAAAGTTGGTGCGCGGAATACGTTTTTGTAAAAAGCTCTTATCTTTAGGTTGGGATTTACGAATGGCTGCACTGTAACCACCAGCGTTGGCGACAAAACAGCCGACTGCTGCAACGCCGAACCTTTCTTAACCGTTTCGTGGATGTTTGTTTGTAACAGGCTGCCCTGCAGTTGCCACCTGCTAAACGATAGATTACTGCCAATTACATTGAAAATAGTGAACCTTGACGGGTGGGCATATTTATTTATATCTGCATCAACTTTTGTAAACGATGCATCCGCCGCGTACGACACCTGCCAGTTACTTGTTAAATGGTAAGCCAGGGCTACAGACTGGTAAGCTTCGCGTTGCTTGTAGTTTTCAAGTATATATCCCTGTGTGTTTAAATACGGAGAATCAAGGTAGCGGGTCTTCAGTTGCGAAAGCTTGCTGTTTAGTAACAATTGCAAGCCGCTCTTCCAGGTGTGCTCATACCCTGCCTGTAAAAATATATCGGTGTTGTTTAAACGCTGGCCATAGCTCTCTGTATAAAGTATCACCGCGCCCGGTAATCCCCGTTCCGAGTCGTAATAGTTAAAATGAATGTTAAACTTACTGCTGTCTTTTTTATTATAATATAGTGCAGCATCGGTTTGTATGGATCGTACATCGCCGTGCCGGCGTGTAAATACAGTATCAGATCCATCATTATCAACCTTGTATTTATACCGGCCATTGGCTTTCATATAATTACCATTTATAACAAATTGCCAGTTATTACCGATGCGTTGCTGCAATTGCAGGTAAGGGTTTATTAACCCAAAACTACCGCCCTTTACCCCTGCCTGCAATTGGTATGGTTTTGCCGCTGTTAATGCCGGGCGAAGCGTTGTAATACTCAGCACACTGGCTGATGCAAACGACCGGGCGGGCTGCAGCAGGTTTTCGGGCTGCCCGTTATACAAGGTTATTTCCTGTACATTGTTAAGGTTAAATTTACTGAGGTCTATTTGCCCGGTTTGGGCATCGTTTATACGTACGCCATCAAACAAAACCGTGGTATGGTTACTGCCCAGGCTGCGTACCGATACTGTTTTTAAGCCGCCAATGCCACCATAATCCTTAATATTTACGCCCGCAAAATTACGGATGGCATCGGCGACGTTAAAGGCGCTGTAGCGTACAAAATCTTTATTGCTGATCTGTTGCGCGGGTAATAAGGTATGAACATTAGGTGCCGGCGCGGCAGTTATGGGTACTTCTTTCAAGTGCCTTGTGGTATCGCCCTGCGCAAGAACCGCGCTTGAAGCAAGCAATTGTAATGCAGCCAGCAACATCATCTTCACCCTTAACGGAAAATGCTTTATGCTGCAAATAATTGAATTACGGTACCTCATGCTGATCTTAAAAGATCATAGCCAAAGGAAAATAAAGGAATGGAAATACACTGCAATGAAGAGCATTCACACCCAAGCTTCAATCCCCGAAAGCTATGAATAATATAATGCTGAGGCAGGTATTCTGACTTACTCCCCTTTGCCCTGCCTTCCCATCCGTTAAATAACAGACAGTGACTTTTTGATTGGACATTGGTATTGGAGCTTACAGCTGCGGGACAGTTACAGATTTACACTGTATTCCCTTTTAATTCCATCGGGGATATTCCCCCGGCAGAAACCTAAAGCAGTGCAAATGTAGTATTACAATTGCTAACCGCAAAGGCTAAATATCAGCACCGGTTAAATTAATTTCAATAAAAGAAAACCTGCTGTTTATTAAGATGTTTAACATGTATACAACAGCACATTATGACAACAGCAACATTAGAAAATAGATGGCGGGCAACATCTGCTTCAGAGGCAGAAAAGGGTTCGCAAAGCACCAATTTATCGCAAACAGAGCGCACCCTATCCATCGCAGGCGGTGTAAAGCTTGCCTTATCAGGTTTTAAGGGATTGTTTAAAAGTCCCTTTTCCAGCATTATCAAGATAGGCGCAGGCGGTTACCTGTTAACACGTGGGGTTACCGGTCATTGCGAGCTTTACTCGCGCATGGGCCGCAATAGTACCGAACCGGTTAATGTAAACATCCGCTCATCCTACCTTATTAACAAGCCAAGGCAAGAAGTTTACGATTTTTGGCGAAAGCTGGATAACCTGCCCCTGTTTATGAAACACCTGGAAAGCGTGGAGCAGATCGACGAAAAACGTTCGCACTGGGTTTTAAAGCTGCCAACGGGCGTTGCCAGGGTAAGCTGGGATGCCGAAATTGTAAGCGATGAACCAGGTTACAGTATTGGCTGGAGTTCGTTACCCGATTCGCTGATCGACAATGCCGGTAAAGTGCGTTTCCAGGACAGCCCCGACGGCGAAGGCACATTGGTTGATGTAGTTATCTCGTACCGCCCGCCTGCAGGTGGTTTTGGCGGCGGCATAGCCCATATATTAAACCCCGTATTCAAAAGTATGGTTGACAGCGATGTACGCAATTTTAAACAATATATGGATATTGATGGCGGCATAGCATCAGATACAACCCATACTAATGATAACGATATTGCTGAACCCGTAGCCTTTGTAATTGAAGAAACGGTTGTGGAGGATATTACAATGGCAGACCCCGAAAAAGACAACACAACACCGCGTTTCCAGTCGCATATCGATCCATTTCATGACAGGGAAAAGCCCGGGAACGAGAATCAAGGCTTGTAACTACTTGTCGCAGAACGTTTTTTTACTGTTATAAATGTGTAGAAGCGCTGATTGACAAGATAACAATACGACAGAAAGCCCCGGTTCGGGGCTTTCCATTTACTGTGGCGGACTGATATCTACGATCTTGTAATATCTAAAAACCCTTGCCGGAGCAGGATTGCCTTTTGTGGGGTGATATTTTTTGGGATAGCCTTTTTCATTATAAAAACGACCTGTTATTTTTATTTTTATAATGTGGCTGCCATCTACCATATTATCGGCGTTAGGTAATTTATCGTTTGCGGGCTCCAGGAAAATATGCTCCCTCTCTGGTGTATGCATACGCCTGTCGTTAATAGCCCATTGCGCACTTGGGCAACCAATATAAGCATAGGTAACCACAATTGTAGATTGCTTTTTATCGAGAGTGGTTTGCGCGTGTGCAGCCTTATCAGTGGTGCATATGGTTAAAAGCACAAGTAATAATATCCGTAAAAGTTTCATAACTGTAATTTAGATACAAGGTAAATATATCCCTATAATAAAACAGGCCCGAATTAATCGGGCCTGCTCTGTTATATAATGTATTGTATATTTAGTTACCTACTTCTGAAAGGAACTTAATGCGCATCAATTGCACTTCCTCGCGGGTATAATCGTCAGAACCAAGCTCTACCAGGGCATCATCGATAGAATCTATCTCGGCCGATTTAAAATAGTCGTAAACCTCTTCCTGCTTATCCTCATCAATCATTTCATCGATGTAGTAGTTAAGGTTAAGCTTAGTGCCCGAGTTTACAATGGTTTCAACCTCTTTCAGTATCTCCTCGTATGTTAAGCCTTTTGATGCGGCTATGTCATCCAGGTTTAAATGGCGGTCGATATTTTGAATAATGAAAACCTTTAGCGCCGATTTATTCGCAGCGCTTTTGATCACCATATCAACCGGGCGGTCAATATCGTTATCTTCCACATATTTGCTGATCAGATCTATAAACGGCGCGCCAAATTTAAGTGCTTTACCGGCTCCCACGCCAGATATTTGTTTTAACTCTTCGGTGTTAACAGGGTAATGCGTGCACATTTCCTCTAACGATGGGTCCTGGAAAATAACAAACGGTGGCAGGCCTTTTTGTTTGGCCAGCTTTTTCCGCAGGTCTTTAAGCATTTGCAATAGCTCGGTATCTAAAGCGCCACCACCCTGTTTAGGGCCATCATCTGCTTCATCATCATCTGTCGGGCCCATTTCCTGGTTCAGCAGGAAACGGATACTGTAAGGGTTATCTATAAAAGCGTTACCGGCTTTTGTTAAATGTAATACGCCGTATTGGTCAATATCCTTAGAAAGGAAGTTGTTCAGCAAAGCCTGGCGCATCAGCGAGTTCCAAAGGTTCTCGCCCTGTTCCCTGCCCGATCCAAAATAATCCAGTTTATCGTGTTCGTAGTTTTTTACCTGCGCGTCGTCCTTACCCATCAAAATATTAATGATGTGGCAATCGTCAAACTTCTCGCCTATCAACTTTATCAGGCTTAGCGCCCTGTGCAGGTGCTCTTCGCCGTCAAAATGTACTTTAGGTCCGCAGCAGTTATCACACATGTTGTTGCAGCCCGCTTCGTTAAAATTTTCGCCAAAGTAATGCAGCAGCTGTTTACGGCGGCAAACAGACGATTCGGCATAATCGATCACCTCTTTCAGGATCTGCGTGCCTATCTCCCGCTCTGCAACGGGCTTATCCTTCATAAACTTCTGCAGTTTATCAATATCCTTTCCCGAGTAAAATGCTACGCACACACCCTCGCCACCATCGCGGCCGGCACGGCCTGTTTCCTGGTAGTAACCTTCCATGCTTTTTGGCATATCGTGGTGTATCACATAGCGCACATCGGGTTTATCTATACCCATACCAAAAGCAATGGTAGCCACAATTACATCCACATCCTCCATCAGGAACTTGTCCTGCGTATCGGCTCGTACTTTAGGGTCTAAACCGGCATGGTATGGCAAAGCTTTTACACCGTTCAGGTTCAGCGCCTCAGCCACTTCCTCAACCTTTTTACGGCTAAGGCAATAGATGATGCCCGATTTCCCCTGGTTCTGCTTTACAAACTTTACGATCTCTTTTATAGCGTTGCGCTTTGCCCTAACCTCGTAAAACAGGTTATTACGGTTAAACGATGATTTGTACACCGTTGCGTTATTCATTTGCAGGTTTTTTTGGATATCCTGCTGTACCTTTGGCGTTGCGGTAGCTGTAAGCGCGATAATTGGGATATCATCGCCTATGTTACTGATCACCTGGCGGATCTTGCGGTACTCGGGGCGGAAATCGTGCCCCCACTCAGAGATACAGTGCGCTTCGTCAACCGCTACGAACGATACCTGGTTAAGCCTTAAAAAATCAACGTTTTCCTGTTTGGTCAATGATTCGGGCGCAACATAAAGCAGCTTTGTTTTGCCGCTCAGTACATCGTCTTTAACCCTTAAAATATCTGCTTTTGTTAGTGATGAATTTAAAAAATGAGCTATGCTGTCCGAGCCTCCGAAGGCCCTTAACTGGTCAACCTGGTTTTTCATTAGCGCGATAAGCGGGGATATCACGATCGCTGTGCCCTCGCTCATTAACGCCGGTAACTGGTAACACATGGATTTGCCCCCGCCCGTAGGCATAATTACAAAGGTGTCGTTACCGGCTAAAATATTAGTTATGATCGCTTCTTGTTCCCCTTTAAAGTTATCAAACCCGAAAAAATTTTGCAGGTTATCAAAAAGCGACTTCTTAGTCTCTATCATTATTTACTTGTGCGTTTGGAAATTATGGTTCAAAATAACAAAAATTTATAAATAAACGGTTGGTTTTGTTAAAAATTTTATATTAAAATGATTATTTGATTAAAAACAATTTGTTTATTTATCGCTTTTAGAAATGGTAAAATTCACAATGAAATATTTAGTTTTACCTGGTAATGAATTTACAAATTAATGCACATATTTAGCATCGGTTTGCCAAATTAAAATCTACAACTTTTACAATGAATAAAAACTATTACGCCATTATTATGGCTGGCGGCATCGGCAGCAGGTTTTGGCCCATCAGCAGAACATCGCATCCAAAACAATTTATAGATATACTGGGCACAGGCAAAACGCTTATCCAAAACACTTACGAACGTTTTTTGAAAGTATGCCCTAAAGAAAATATATATGTTGTAACCAACGAAAATTATACCGGCCTTGTTAAAAAGCAATTGCCGGATATGGCCGATCAGCAGATCCTGACCGAGCCTGTGATGCGCAACACCGCCCCCTGCGTTGCCTATGGCTGCTTTAAAATAGAAAGTATGAACCCTGATGCCGCCATTGTCGTAGCGCCCTCAGATCACCTGATACTTGATGAGTCCGCGTTTATTGCCACCATCGAAAAATCGTTAGAGACCGCATCACAAAACGATTGCCTGATAACCCTTGGTATCAAGCCATCGCGCCCCGATACCGGCTACGGCTATATCCAGTACACCGATCAGACATTGAATGAAGATTTTTATAAGGTAAAGACCTTTACCGAGAAACCAACGGTTGATATTGCCAAAACCTTTATCCAAAGCGGCGACTTTTTGTGGAACGCGGGAATCTTTGTATGGTCGGCAAAGGCTATTGTGGCTGCATTTGACAGCTACCTGCCCGAAATGCACGAGATATTTGCCGAGGCGCGTTCGGTTTACAATACCGACGAGGAAAAAGCATTTGTACACAAGGTTTACCAGCGCTGTATTAATATCTCTATCGATTATGGCATTATGGAGAAGGCATCAAACGTTTACGTACTGCCATCTGAATTTGGCTGGAGCGATCTGGGTACCTGGGCATCTATCTACCAACTGGCCGATAAGGATTATGTGGGTAACGCCGTTATCCCCTCAGAAAAGGTAATTATGTACGATAGCAGCAACTGCATGGTAAACGTACCCGGCGAAAAGCTGGTAATATTACAGGGCCTGCACGATTATATTGTAGTTGAAGCCAACAATACCCTGCTGATATGCCCCCGCGAACAGGAGCAGAACATCAAACAAGTTGTTGCGGATGTGAAGAATAAGTTTGGGACGAAATACATTTAGAGGTTATAGATTTGTGATTAGAGATTAGTCAATCAGTAAAAACTAATCTCTAATCACTATTCACTAATTAACTGCAGCAGCGCTGCGCTGCCTGATCGCTTCATACAATATCACGGCTGTTGATACCGATACGTTCAGTGATTCAATCTCGCCGAACATGGGGATCTTTGCCAGATGGTCGCTGATGCGGATGATATCGTTACGGATACCGTCTTCTTCCGAGCCCATGATGATGGCCGTTGGCGCGGTGTAATCGGGCGTATAGATGTAATCGTTTGTTTTTTCGGTACAGCAAACCAGCTGCAAACCCGATTCCTGCAAAAATTTCACTGTCTGCATAAAGTTATCGTGGCGGCACACGGGGATCTTATACAATGCTCCTGCCGATGTTTTGATGGCATCGGGGTTTATCTGGGCCGAGCCTTTAGCCGGGATAACAATGGCATGCACGCCTGCGCACTCCGCCGTACGGGCAATGGCACCCATGTTGCGCACATCGGTAATACTATCCAGCACCAGTATCAGCGGTACCTCGCCCCTTTCAAAAACATCGGGTATTATGTTCTCTATCTTTTGGTAGATGATAGGCGAGATGAACGCGATAGCGCCCTGGTGGTTCTTCATGGTGATGCGGTTCAGCTTTTCAACCGGTACCTGCTGGGCCGTTATGTGGTACTCGTTCATCACGTCCTTAAGCTCGTTAAGCAGGCCGCCGCCAAGGCCGCGCTGCAGGTACAAAGCCTCAATTTCTTTACCTGCCAGTATCGCCTCAATTACAGCCCTTATGCCAAAAACCATCTGGTTGCCTTCGCGCGGCGGAGGTTTAGAATTATATGCCATTTTAATAAAATTATTTTCGCCAAAAGTACCTAAATTAACTGATTTAACGGTTATTGAACTTGCCGGGGTTACAGTATTGTTGATAATACTTAACAACTCTTAATACTTATAAACATATATGGTAATGAGGTACTTATAGTGTTATTAACACGTTATGAACACGTGGTGTTAATTACCGCCCCCGAAATTTATAGCGCTGATAATGTTTTTGTTATGTTAATAACTCTGTTGTTAGCGAATTAAAAACAGGCAAGAACATTTTTTGTATATTTTTGTTTCATCATGACATTTGAGAACGATACCCCTAATTACAAGCCCAATTCTACCGATCGCAGAAGCAGGATAACCACCCCTGCTCCGTATGCCGGATTAGGCAAATTGCCCCCCCAGGCGATAGATCTTGAAGAGGCAGTTTTGGGTGCTTTAATGCTTGAAAAAGACGCCCTTTCATCCGTAATCGACGTACTAAAACCCGAAGTTTTTTACGATGTAAGGCACCAAAAGATATTCAGTACCATAGCTGTCCTTTTTGAAAAAACATCGCCTGTAGATATCCTAACCGTAACCGCGCAGCTACGCCAGCAGGGCGAGCTGGAAATGATAGGTGGCGCATATTATATCACCGAACTGACCAATCGCGTAGCATCTGCCGCCAACATCGAGTACCACTCGCGTATCATTATCCAGAAATACATCCAGCGCGAGCTGATCCGTATCTCTACGGATGTGATCAGTATGGCTTACGAGGATACCAGCGATGTACTGGAAATGCTTGACAAGGCCGAAAAAAACCTTTTTGAGATAGCACAAAACAACCTTCGCCGCGATTCGCGCAAGATGGACGACCTGATGCACGAGGCATTAAAGGATATCGAAGCCCTTAAAGATAAAAAGGACGGCCTCACGGGTGTTGCATCGGGCTTTACAGATCTTGACCGCATGACCTCGGGCTGGCAAAAATCCGACCTGGTAATTATAGCTGCCCGCCCGGCAATGGGTAAAACAGCCTTTGTGTTAAGCTGCGCCCGTAACGCCGCTGTTGATTTCGACAAGCCTGTTGTGGTATTCTCGCTTGAGATGTCGTCCGTTCAGTTGGTTAACCGTTTAATATCCGGCGAAACCGAAATTGAGCAGGAAAAGATCCGTAAGGGTACGCTGGAAGAATGGGAATGGCAGCAGATCCACTCTAAAATTGGCCGCCTGGAAGCAGCGCCATTAATTATCGACGATACCCCATCACTAAATATATTTGAGTTCCGTGCCAAGTGCCGCCGTTTAAAATCGCAGCACGATATCCAGCTCATCATTATCGATTACCTGCAGCTGATGCAGGGCAAGGCAGATGGTAAAGGCGGCGGTAACCGCGAGCAGGAAATTGGTAGCATCTCGCGTGCGCTTAAAACCGTAGCCAAGGAATTGAATGTACCGGTAATAGCACTTTCGCAGTTGAGCCGCGCGGTTGAGAACAGGCCGGGTGGCTCAAAACGACCGATGCTATCGGATCTGCGTGAATCGGGCTCTATTGAGCAGGATGCGGATATGGTGTTGTTCCTGTACCGTCCTGAGTATTATGGCTTGGATGTAGACGAAGATAACAACCCTACGCAAGGCGTCGGCGAGATCATTATAGCCAAGCACCGTAACGGCGAAACCGGTAAAGTAAGACTGAAATTTGTGGGTAAATACGTTAAGTTCCAGGATTTGGATCAAGGCATGGACAGTTTCCCACCTTCGGGCAATGCATTTGCCGGCCTAAATCCATCGCAGGATTTTGACAGTAAACCAAGCAACTTCATCATCCGCCCATCACGCATGGATGATATTGATGATGAGCCACCGTTCTAAGAGATTTTAGAGTCAAGATGTAAGAATCAAGACAGCTACACATACGAAAGCCCGTTTATTTAAACGGGCTTTCTCTTTATAAAGTCTTGGCTCTTGATTCTAACATCTTGACTCTCCACTAATAATCGTCGTCATCATCTTCCTCAAACCCTTTAGCCGAGCGATAAACCGCCTGCAATTCCGAGAATGCATGCATATCGCGTTTGGCTTTTGTTAACGCCATACCTTGTTCATAAGTGCGTATTGCGTCGTCGGTGCGGTTAAGGGCTTCGTATAATTTGCCCAGGTGGTAGTAGGTACCGGTATAGTTGGGGTGGTTATTTACCAGGTCTTCGTAATAGCTTAGGGCTTTTTCGGTATCGTTAAGTCGCAGGTATTCAGTGGCCAGCGCGTATTTTAAAAATTCATCTTCGGGTTCGTTCTGTATAAACGCCAACAGCTTATCTAATCTGCTTATCTCCATTTTAAACTCTCTCTTTTTTAACTAAATTTGCAGCACCCTAATTACAAATACCTGTAAAAATATAAACCAATTATAATGAGTAAAATACTGGTATGTATCAGCAATGTTCCGGATACGACGACAAAAATAACCTTTACTGATAACAACACCCAATTTAATACAAACGGTGTTCAGTTTATATTAAACCCTTACGATGAAATTGCCCTTGCTCGCGCTATCGAGTTAACCGATGGCGGAAAAGGCAGCGTAACGGTTATAAACGTGGGCGAAGCCAATACCGATGCCACCATCCGTAAAGCGCTGGCCATTGGCGCTACCGATGCTGTACGCATCAACGCCAAACCACAGGATGCATGGTACGTGGCTTACCAGATAGCAGAGTATGTTAAAGCAAACCCATTCGACCTGATCCTTACCGGCCGCGAGTCTATCGACTACAACGGCTCTAAAGTAGCCGGTATGCTGGGCGAACTGCTGGATATCCCATCGGTATCTATCATTAAAAAGCTTGATGCTACCGATAGCGAAGCTACTGTTGAGCGCGAGATAGAAGGCGGTAAAGAAGTGCTTACCATCCCCTTCCCGTTTGTAGCGGGCTGCGCCGAGGGTGTTGCCGAACCAAAGATCCCGAACATGCGCGGTATCATGAGCGCGCGTACCAAGCCGTTAACCGTGGTTGAGGCTGTTGATGTGCAAACTTTATCGCAAATCATCAGTTATGAAACTCCTGCCCCACGCGGACAGGTCAATTTGGTTCCGGCAGATGACGCGGCCAAATTGGTAGATTTGCTGCACACACAGGCAAGGGTTATATAATTACTATTTATTAAAATTAGAGTCAGGATTATAAGACATAAGAACCAGGACAAAAATACTATTGCTATTACGATCTTGATTCCTGAATCTAACAATCCTGATTCTCTTAAAACAAAAGCTATGTCAGTTTTAATATACGCGGAAAATGCAGCCGGAAAGTTCAAAAAATCAACTTTCGAAGCGGTATCATACGCTAAAGCAATTGCTGCTCAAAATAACACAAACCTTATCGCCATATCCATCGGCGATGTTGCTAATGACGAATTAGCCGCGTTAGGGAAATATGGTGCCGAGAAGGTTTTAAACGTATCTAACGATAAATTAAAGAATTTTGTAAACCAGGCTTATGCATCGGTTATTGCCGAAGCTGCGAAAGCCAACGGTGCCGATATAGTGGTACTTTCAAACTCGTTCAGCGGCCGCGGCCTTGCCCCCCGTTTGGGTGTAAAGCTGCAAGCCGGTGTAGCCGATGGCGCTGTTGCGCTACCTGAGCAAAATGGTGGCAAATTCACTGTAAAGAAAACAGCATTTTCGGGCAAAGCGTTTGCCGTAGTCGAATTAACATCTGCTAATAAGGTTATCGCGCTTACGCCAAACTCTTATAAGGTTGTAGAAGATGGTTCGGCTGCTAAAGTGGAAGATTTTAATATAGAGGCCAAAGCGTCCGACTTTAAAGAAATGATCAAGGATATCGTAAGGTCTACTGACAAGATATCATTGCCGGATGCGGAGATCGTGGTATCGGCCGGCCGCGGCATGAAAGGCCCCGAGAACTGGGGGATGATAGAAGAATTGGCCGACCTGCTTGGCGCGGCTACAGCCTGCTCAAAACCGGTATCAGACGCCGGGTGGCGCCCGCATGAAGAACATGTTGGGCAAACCGGCATTGCTGTCAGTCCAAATTTGTATATTGCCATAGGTATTTCGGGCGCAATACAGCACCTTGCCGGAGTAAGTTCATCAAAAGTTATTGTTGTTATCAACAAAGATGCCGAAGCTCCATTTTTTAAAGTAGCTGATTTTGGCATAGTTGGCGACGCGTTTGAAGTACTGCCTAAATTAATTGCTGCAGTTAAAGAATATAAAGCATCAGCTTAAATTAGATATCGCTGTGATGGGTAACGACATGAAAAAGATTAAGCTGGATATTGTAGGGCTATCCTACAGCCAAACCCAGTCGGGCGCGTATGCATTGGTTTTAGGCGAAGTAAGCGGCCGTAGAAGGCTGCCTATCATCATCGGCAGTTTTGAGGCACAGGCCATTGCTATTGAGATAGAAAAAATGACCCCGAGCCGCCCTTTAACGCACGATCTGTTTAAAAGCTTAGGCCAGGCATTTAATATTACTGTTCAGGAAATCATTATTTATAATCTGGTTGATGGGATCTTTTATTCAAAACTCATTTGCAGCGACGGCAAGAAGACGATAGAGATAGATGCGCGTACCTCTGATGCCATCGCCGTATCGGTAAGGTTTGAGTGCCCTATTTATACTTATGAGTTTATCCTTTCTACCGCGGGTATTGTTATCGAGGGTAACGACTTTGTTTACCTGGAAAACATCAGCGAAACGCCCGAAGAAAAAACACATGCTACTGCAGCCGGCACCTATACATCATTAAGCGAGGATGAGCTAAAAACGCGCCTGCAACAGGCGCTGGCCGAAGAACAGTATGAAAAAGCTGCTAAAATCCGCGATGAACTGAATAAACGAAAGTCTTCATAACCAACCCCACTTGAAAGGTTGCCATTGTATAATTTATCGCGGCAACCTTTTTCTTTTTTAATTCCCGCATATCATCCATAGTTATGCAGTAAAATAATTTCTGTTCATTTTAACCAGTATTTAAATCTATTGATTTGAAAGTACATGATATTTAATTTAGTGTTAACCAAAATTAAATAATCATGAAAAAGATCTTACTCGTGTTGTTGGCGATGATGATATTTGCCGGCACAAATGATTTTAGCCACGCTAAAGGAACTAAACCTTCAGTTAAACATGTTATAGCGGCAAAAAAGGTTGCAAAGCCAATTTTTATTCTTCATTGCGATAACTGTACTTTCCCCTACAGTTATGCAGTATACATACAATATAATCCAACCCCGCATACTATCCTGAATGCAGACGTTTATGATAGTTCTGGTACCTTAATCGCCAGCCATGCTTACAATACCTTTACATCTGTCACTCAAACGGCAAATGGTTACACTTTTTCCAATTTTTATGTTCAGGTAGGTAGTATAATGATAAATTCTTCAGGAGAGTATATCCGTTAGATAACCTTTAACCAAAACCGGTTTCGCTTTTAAACCGGTTTTGGCTTATACTGCAGCCGTATATGGCAGTGTTTACTGCGTAACTCGTTTTTTACCCTCCCCCCTATATTTAAGTTTGAAGCCAATTTCTGTTTTATTTATCTAATTTCTTTTTAGATAATTGTCGCGTTTTATAACTTTTCAGTTTCGCTTAATTTCAGTACTTTCCGCCTTTAATTTAAACACTGAACAACCCGTGCTGTATGAATATTAAGTTCCGCTTAATACTGATGAATTTTATGCAATTTTTTATCTGGGGAGCCTGGCTGCTCACCATAGGGGCATATTGGTTTCAAAACAAACACTGGTCGGGCGCTCAGTTTGGGGCTATCTTTTCCACCATGGGCATAGCCTCTATTTTCATGCCTACCCTTACCGGCATCCTATCAGACAGGTTTATTAACGCCGAAAAGCTTTACGGTATAATGCACCTGCTTGGTGCGGCTACTTTGTGCGCGTTGCCAATGGTAACCAACCCAACCACTTTTTTTTGGGTAATGTTACTAAATATGGCCTTTTATATGCCCACCCTGTCGTTATCAATAACGGTAGCTTACTCGGCACTTAAAAATCAAAACATTGATGTTGTTAAGGATTATCCCCCTATCCGTACCTGGGGAACCGTTGGATTTATTGTAGCCTTATGGACAGTAAGCTTAACAAATAACGAAACCTCGGCAAATCAATTTTATATATCAGCGGCTGTATCTGCGGCATTAGGCTTTTATTCGTTTACGCTGCCTAAGTGCCTGCCTATGTTAAACAAGGCGGCCACAAAATCATTTGCTACTACTTTTGGCTTAAATGCATTCGCTTTATTTAAATCATCAAGGTTTGCCATATTTTTCGCGTTCTCGCTTTTATTAGGTGCTGCTTTGCAACTTACAAACGCATACGGCGATACTTACATCCACGATTTTAAAAATGTAGCTGCCTACAAAGATACCATCGCGGTAAAAGTACCTGCTATCATCATGTCGATATCGCAGATCTCCGAAACTTTGTTTATACTGGCAATCCCCTTCTTCCTGCGTAAGTTTGGTATAAAATACGTGATGCTGTTCAGTATGATAGCATGGGTATTAAGGTTTGGCCTTTTCGCGTTTGGCAACCCGGCCGATGGTTTATGGATGATCATCCTGTCGTGCATTGTTTATGGTCTGGCGTTCGATTTCTTTAATATCTCGGGTTCGTTGTTTGTGGAGACACAGGCAGCACCTGAGATTCGTGGACGCGCGCAAGGATTATTTATGATGATGGTGAACGGCTTCGGTGCTTTCTTTGGCAGCAACATTAGTGGCTGGCTTATAGATAAGTACTTTATTTTGGCAAATGGCGAAAAGAACTGGCATGGCATATGGCTGAGCTTCGCAGCTTACGCCCTTGTTATTGCTATCATATTCCCGTTAGTATTCAGGTATAAACATAATGCGGCGCTTAAACACGCTATCGAAAACGCTTAAACCATGAAAAAGCATTACCGGAAAGGGAACGATTGCCTAAACTGCGGCACCATTTTAGAAGGTAAATTCTGCCACAACTGCGGACAGGAAAACCTGGAGATGAAGGAGAGCTTTGGCCACATGATAACGCATGCCGTGAGCGACTACTTCCATTTCGACGATCAGTTTTTTCATACCATGAGGCCGCTGTTTTTTAAGCCCGGCCATTTAACCAACGAGTATACCGCCGGCCATAGGGCGCAGTACCTGCACCCGGTTAAAATGTACATTTTTATAAGCCTTTTATTTTTTGTACTGGCATTTGGAGGTAAGCACCAGGTTAAAGATGTTAAACAAACCGCGGCCACCAAGCATACGGCAGATAGCGTAAAGCGGGCGGTAATTGATAGCGTTGCCAACACCAGGCATTTTAACGCCAAACAAAAAGCAGAGCTTGTAAACAAGATTAGTGTTACACCCGAAAGCGAGGATGGCCATATAAAATACAATATCGATTATAACATAGGAGATAACATTGATATATTTGGTTTAAAGGTAAACAAGAAAAGCAACTACGAAGACTATTTAAAGGAACAGGAAAAATTAAGCCCGGCTGATCGTGATAATATAGTTGAACGCTTTATTGTACGTAAAAGCTACGATTGGACGAGCCAGGGCAAGGATGCCCAGAAGATGTTCACCGAGGCGCTAAAGCATAATGCGCCAAAAGTGATGTTCCTGATATTGCCGCTGTTTGCGCTGATACTTAAGATCGCATTTAGCAAAAACCGTAAATTTTATGTAGAGCATATAATTTACGCGATCCATTTGCATTGTTTTATATTCCTGTTTTTAATTGCCGTTATGCTCATAAACAGGTTGCTGCCCCATAACTGGCAAGGTGTTGCCAATTGGGTTTCAACATTAGCTACGCTTACAGTTATATGGTATATTTACCGGTCGTTAAGAGTAGTGTACAACCGTAGCCGCTGGCGAACAGTTAGTAAAATGCTTGGTGTTTCGGTAATGTACTTTATGGTATTTACCCTCAGTTTCCTTATCATATTAATTGTAACCGCAGTTACAACGGTATAAAACAAAAAAGGCCTGTGCAATGCACAAGCCCTATTAAAAACTCTATGTTATTATATTACAAAAACGCGTATGCTAAGCTTAAATTAAATAAGCTTACACGGGTTTTGTAGTTGGTAGATCCGTCAAAATAATTTTGTTTGGTAAGGCCAGCTTCATAACGCAAATCTATCGAGATCTTACTGATATCAATCCCCGCACCTGCCGTAATAGCAAAGTTTGAGCTTTTATAATCAAACCTGGTTGCGCTGCCTACAGCCGACCCTAAATTATTATCCTTGTTTATAGCAAATGACAGTAACGGGCCTGCATAAAACCTGCCGCCCAAACCAAACGCGCCAATTTTACCGCCTAAAAGCAAAGGCACATCTATACTGGTGAATTTTGCACTGCTTGCAGCGCCATTGCTGTTATTGATATCCACATTTTTGCTGGTTATGTAAAGTTCGGGTTGAAAATTGAAGCCTAACGCGCCAAACCTGGCCCATATACCGCCTAAGTAACCCGCGCGGTTCTCGCTGCTGAATGTGCTGCCCGAGTTTGACAAACTTGATAAGTTTACCCCGCCCTTTATCCCAAACTGAACTTTTGGTAATAGCTGGGCTTTTGATACAGCTGTTACAGCTAAAAATATCCCTAATGTGAGTAATAATTTTTTCATGGTTTTTGTTGATTTTAAGGTTAACAGGGTAAATATACGTTTTGTTTTAAATGAAAATATCCGGCTACATTATGTAAGCCGGATATTTTAATAGTGATATATTAATTAGGTTTATAATGATAAATTGCCCTGGTAATAATCTAATATTTTATTGTAGATAAAGCAATCGTAACGGGCATTGATAAGGCTTAGGTTTGCCCTGTCCAGGTAGTTTTTGGCCAATACAAACTCCACAGAGTTTAGCACACCATTGTTAAAACGGATCTCGGCGATCCTGAACGATTCGGCGTAAGCTTTAACCTGCTCCTGTAGTGTTGTATAACGTTCGTATGCGTTGGCCATGTTAAGGTAAGCCTGCTCTACATTTTGGCGTAACTGCACCCTGGTGTTTTCTTCCATGTATTTGTAGCTTAGCAAGTCAATTTTTGCTAACGCAACCTTGTTACGGTTTTGGAAATAGTTAAGAATTGGGATACTTACCCTGATGCCAACCTGCGTGTTATAGTTGTTTTTAAACTGATCCCAATAAGGTATCGACTGGTTGTTGATTTGTGCCGTGCTTGAATAAAGTGTATTTAAGCCTCCAAATAACGATACGGTTGGGTATAAACCGCCCTTGGCCGCGGTAACGCCTTTTTCCGCGCTTTCGCGCCTTAGTATAGCTGCTTTAACAGATGGCAGCTGATTTAGGGCTGTCTGATAAATTTCCTCGGAAGTTTGAGCCGGCGCCGACAAATTAGCGCCCTCAATTTTTTCGAAACGTATTCCCGGCCTGTAGGGTATGTTCAGTATCTGCAGTAAATTAAGCTTTGATGTTTGCAGCGTAGCCTTTGTATTTACGTAGTTAACCTGGTTATCGGCGTATGTTCCCTTCAGGTCGTAATAATCATTTGGCTGTTTATTGGCGCCTTGTTTTTCAAGCACCTCTAACCTATCCAACTGCTGTTTAGATACCTTCACCTGGTTCTCTACCTGTGCTAAAAGCTCGGTATTATCAAGTACCTGCAGGTATGCAGTAATGGTGTTTATGGTAACCAGGTCTTTTGCCTGCTGTAAATCCATCTGCCCGGCTTTATAGGCCAGGGATGCTTGTTTTATTTCGTTAAGATTTTTAAGGCCGTTAAATAAAGTAAGCTGCCCGTTTAGGTTATAATTAGCAAATTTTAGCGATTGATCTACATAGTTACTGGTAGATGGGTCAAGGTTACGGCCGTTGTTAATACCGTGGTCAACCTGGGCACCAATGTAGGGCAGCAGGTTTTCTTTTGCCTGGTTTTTATCAACCTTTGAGGTTAGCAGTTGTATCTCGCTTTTCTTGATGTCGAGGTTGTTCCTTACGGCAATATCAATACATTGCTGCAGGGTTAGTACGCTATCTACAGCCTGGCTGTGCGCCAGCGCCGGTGCCAGTGTTATTAAGCTAAAAAGTATAAATTTAAAGTATCGCATTTTGTGTTATAGTTCAGAATTTTCTGGAAGATTCTACCTTTCCATCCAACAGGTTAATAATACGCGTTCCATATTCGGCGTTTTTTTCGGAGTGGGTTACCTGGATGATAGTAACGCCATCTTCTTTGTTCAGTTTACGAAAAAGCTCCATGATCTCCTCGCCTTGTTTAGAGTTAAGGTTGCCTGTGGGCTCATCAGCTAATAGTAGTTTGGGTTTGGCAATAAGCGCGCGGGCAATGCCCACAAGCTGCTGCTGCCCGCCGGAAAGTTGCGCCGGGAACAGGTCTTTTTTACCAACGATGTTAAAACGATCAAGCATATCGGCCACCATGGCCTTACGTTCCGATCCTTTTACATCCTGGTAAATTAACGGGGTTTCGATGTTTTCATAAACGGTAAGCTCGTCTATCAAATGGTAAGCCTGGAAAACAAAACCGATGTATTGTTTATACAGGGCCGAACGTTGCCTTTCTTTAAGCTGGTGTACGGCCTGGTCTACAAAGTAATGGTAACCATCTGATGGTTCGTCAAGCATCCCTATAATATTCAGCAGGGTTGATTTGCCCGAACCCGAGGGGCCCATGATGGAAACAAACTCGCCCTCGTCAACATCAAGGCTGATGTCGTTTATAACGAAATTTTTGTTTCCGCCTACCTGGTAATACTTTGAAATATGCTGAAGTGATAACATTTTTAATTATTGTGTTTAATGAATTAGTGAGTTATTTATTGCAATTTCTTAAACTGATTTTGGTATTCAGGTATGAATAATATACCAAATTTATAAATAGCTTATTATCAGTTAATTATATTGAATGTTAAATGCTAAAACTGTACGCTTATGTACAGCGTGCGTTCGGTTATGATACAGTTAGGGTTAGAGATTAGTGGCTGGAGATTAGAGATTAGGAAAGGCCCAACAAATAGAGGTCAGGCTTTCCAGCCTAACCTCTAATCTCTAACCTCTAATTAACTTTATTCCGATCGCAAACTCTTCACCGGGTTTGATAACGCTGCTTTTACAGATTGGTAGCTCACCGTTAAAAACGCTATAAGCGCGGCCATACCGCCTGCAAGGGCAAAAACCCACCACTGTATATTTACACGGAAAGCGAAGTCCTGCAGCCATGTGTGCATGGCATACCAGGCCAGTGGCGATGAAATGATGATAGCTATAAGTACAAGTTTGATAAAATCGAACGATATAAGGCCCACTATGCTGGCCACACCTGCCCCTAACACCTTGCGGATACCTATCTCTTTTACGCGTTGGCGGGTTGAGAATACCGCCAGCCCAAATAAACCAAGGCACGATATAAATATGGTAACGGCTGTAAACGCGGTTAGTATAGACCCGGTACGCTGGTCGGTTTTATATAATTCTTCAAATTCCTGGTCAAGAAAATGGTACTCGAAAGGTTTAGTTGGGTAAAATGCTTTCCACTTAGCCTGTATAGCGGCAATGGTGCCGGCTGTATTTTTGCCCGATGTTTTGATAAGTAATTTCCCAAACCACTCATACTCGGGGAACATGGCAATGGGTGTTATCTCCTGGTGCAGCGAAGCGAAGTTGAAATCTTTTGCAACCGCCTTTATCTCGCCCATTCTGCCATTTATGCCTATTTTTTTACCTATTGCTTCATCCGGTTTCCAACCGAGGGCCTTTACCGCCATTTCGTTTAAAATAAAGCTGTAATGGCGTTTTTCATTGTCCTTAATTAAAACCTGTTGCTCGTCGCCCAGGTCAAGGTCGGTACCTGCAACCAGTTTAATGCCCAATGTTTTCACAAAGCTCTTTTCGATAGGTATAGCGGTAACAGATAAGCTATAATCTGCCGGTTTCCCTTCGGCGCTGTTAATTGAATACCCGCCGCGAACGTTTACCGGCGAATCGTAACTGGCTGTTGAGGCCAATACCCCGTTTTGCTGCTTTATTTCGTTTTTAAATGCTTCGATATTGTTATACGGTATGCCGCCGATATCAAGCACTAAAACCTGGTCGCGGTTGATACCGGTATTTAAAGTTTGCATGTACCTTAACTGGTTGCCCGCTATTAACGTGCTGATGATAAAGAATACCGATACCACAAATTGAAACACCACCAACGATTTACGCAGCATATTACCCCCGGCTTGCATAGATGAATTGCCTTTAAGGGTAATGATGGGCTTAAACGCCGATAAGTACAACGACGGGTAAGTACCGGCCATAAAGGTTACCACTATAAACAAAACAGCCAAAGCACCAACCAGCCACGAAGTGTTCCAGGTAGCAAACCCTAATTGCTGCCCGGTAAATACACTAAAGGTGGGGAAGAATACGGAAAGCAGTAACACTCCTACCAGCAACGAAAACAAGGTGATGATACCTGCTTCGATAATAAACTGGGTGAACAACTGGCCGCGTACGGCACCCATTACCTTGCGTACGCCTATCTCGCGGCCGCGCTCGGCAGAGCGTGCGGTAACCAGGTTAAGAAAGTTTACGCATGCCAGTAATAACAATACTACAGCAACAATACCTAAGATGTAAATGTATTTGATATCGCCGGGGGCCTCTAAGCTAAACAGGGCTTTTGATTGCAAGTGTACGCTGGTTAAAGGCTCTAAAGTGTAATTGGTTGTAACGCCAGGCCTGTTCTGGCCTTTTAAAATATTAGCGATATAGGCATCCATTTTCTTCTCTAAAGCTTTAATATCGGCACCCGGTTTTAGCAGCAGGTACGAGTAATTACTCGCTGCGTTCCATTTCAAAACCTTTGTACCAGGGTCAAGGGCTGCGTTAGCCATTAGATCAAACTTTATCTGCGAGTATGCGGGCACATCTTCTATAACACCTGTCACCATCAGGTTATTGGTATCATCTGCCTTCAGTATTTTACCCATAGGGTTATCATTACCAAAGTATTTTTTTGCTGTTGATGCTGTAATAACTACCGATGATGGGTCGGCAAGCGCGTTAACCGGGTTGCCCTGCAAAAATTTAAAGGTAAAGATCTTAAAGAACGCATCATCAGCCAGCAGCATATTTTTTTCTGAAAAAAGTTTATCACCATATTTAATGGCTACAGGCCCCTGGCCCGAAAGGTTAAATACGCGCACGCCATCTTCTATCTCAGAAAACTCCTGTTTGTAAACAGGCACAACCGCAGTTTGTGTAACGCTTATAAACCGGGCTTCCTTATCATCGGGCGACTTGTAGTTATAGGCTACCCGCACTATCCTGTCGGCTTTAACGTGGAAACGGTCGTAACGCAGTTCGTTGATCAAATAAGTTGTCAGAAGCAGGAAACAGCAAATACCTACTGCCAGCCCTGCCATACTAATGAGCGATGTGGTTTTGTTTTGAACCAGGTTACGCCATGCGGTTTTTAAATAATTTCTGATCATATTTTTTATTCATTGAGCCATTGGGTCATTTAGTCATTGTTGGCCTAAAACGACCTAATGACTAATGACCCAATGACGGGGTTTATTCCGAACGCAAACTCTTCACCGGGTTAGCCAACGCGGCTTTAATGGCCTGCGAACCTATGGTGATTAGGCCGATTATGATGGCGATAGTTGCGGTATAAGCAAATATTGTCCAGTCGATATCTTTGCGGTAAGCAAATGCCTGTAGCCACTTATTCATAACCCACCATGCAATTGGCGAAGCGATGATAACTGAGATGATGATGAGTTTTAAAAAGTCGACAGATAAAAGTGACACGATGGTTTTTACACTTGCGCCTAATACCTTGCGTACACCAATTTCTTTGGTACGCTGTTCGGCGCTAAAGGCTGCTAAGCCAAATAAGCCAAGGCACGATATCAGGATGGCTACAACTGTAAAATAGCCTACTATACCCGCCAGCCTTGTATCGGCCTGGTAATTTTTCTGAAAATCATCATCAAGGAATGTGTAATCGAACGGGTCATTTGGGTCATATTTTTTCCAACCGGCCTCAATGGTTTTTAACATGGCGGTCATGTTACCCGGTTTGGCATGTATAACCATGTAGTTATAGCCACTGGTGTTAAGCAAAAATCCGTAAGGGGTTACCGGCAGGTGCAGGTCTTCGTAATGAAAATCTTTAACCACACCAACAATGGTAAACGCGGTTGTATTGCCCCTAAAATTATTCATTACCTTTTTACTTATGGCTGCCTGTGCATTTGCAAAACCAAATTCCTGTACAGCTTTCTCGTTAATAATAATACTTGTATTGGTGTCTGAACCAAACTCGGGCGAGAATAACCGGCCGGCTACCGGCTTGATATCCAATGTCTGTAAAAAGTTATCATCCACGTAGTTCAGCCGTGTACGCCTGCCTTCGGCGTTGGTTTTTCCTTCGGGATATAACAGGTTATCGCTTGGGTTAAATATACCCGGGTAATATGCTGATGCGCCTATTGCTGTTACCTGTGTATTCTGCTGCAGGTCGGCTTTCAGGGCCGCGTAAGCGGCTTTGGCGCCCGCAGTACGTAAAGGCAGCACTATCTGCTGGTCTTTAGCAAAACCCAGGTCGGCAGTGCGCATAAAATTCATTTGCCTTGCTATAACTACCGATGCCACAATAAGAACTACGGAAATAATAAACTGAAAAACAACCAGGCCTTTACGCACGGCTACCACAGCCAGCGAGTTGGTTAACTTACCCTTTAATACTTTAACCGGGTTAAATGATGACAGGTAGAACGCGGGGTAGCTGCCCGCAAGCACGCCGGTGATAAGTGCCATCAGCAAAAATTCAAAAAACATCAGAATATCCCCACTAAAAGACAGTGTGATGTTTTTGTCGGCCAATTGGTTAAACAACGGTAGCAATATCAGGGTAATAGCAATGGCAAAGAAAAAGGCTATCAGCGTCATCAGGATAGATTCGCCCAGGAACTGCCTGATAAGGGTAGATTTCTCGGCACCCAAAACCTTGCGCACTCCAACCTCTGACGAGCGCTTTGACGAACGCGCGGTAGAAAGGTTCATGAAGTTGATACAGGCGATAATAAGTGTGAATACCGCTATCGAAAACAGTACGTATAAATATGTTTTACTTGCAGGGGCGGTTACATTGCTTTCCACTTCGCCACTCAGGTGAATATCGTGCAGTGCAAGCAGCGATTGTTCCTTCTGGAAACCCATTGCCTTTAGGTCCTTACTTGCATACTTATTCATAAAGGCAGGTAACTTTGCCTGCAGTTTGGCAGCATCTGTACCAGGTTTAAGCAGCAGGTAGGTATAAAACATATTATTGCTGGCAAAATCGGTTTGCCTGTTTATAAAGTCTTCCATGGCACCGCCTTTAACCGAAAGGAAAAAATTGGCGTTGATGTGTGATGGTACATTGCCTGTATCAAAAACCCCTGTTACCGTATAATCCTGCTCGCCATTGGTATTGCTGTTAACACGTAAAACCTTGTTTAACGCGGCTTGGTTGCCAAATATTTTTCCGGCCAGCTTTTTTGATAAAACAATTGTACGTGGGTTGGTTAAAGCATTTGCCGGGCTACCCTCGGTAAAATTGTAAGTAAATATTTTAAAGAAGGATTGATCGGCCAGGAAACCGTTCTGCTCCAGCAGCGATTTACGTTCGCCATTTGCGGGATTGTATTGTATAATGGTTTTATCGTCAACAAAAAGTTTTAGCAGCCGGGCGCTTTCAACCACTTCGGGGTACTCCTGTTTTAGCGCCCCGGCCATAGGTGCCGGCGTGTTTGGCATCTTCATTCTGGTACTGCCGTTTTGCATAAAGGCGGTTATTACCTGATAAATATTAGGCGCGTTTTTGTGTTGGATATCGTAACTGGTCTCGTACTTAAGATAAAGCGCTATAAGCATGCAGCATGCCAGCCCTACAGATAAGCCAAATATGTTAATGAATGAGAAGAATTTGTTCTTCATCATATTACGCCAACCTATTTTAAAATAATTTTTTATCATGATAATTGTTATTAAACGCTAATTCCCTAAACTCAAAACTGTATTAATAAGACAGTGAAAACAAAACAAAGGTTACAACAATACACTATGCTATTATTCACTTCGTAAACTTTTTACCGGGTTGGCAATAGCTGCCCTTATAGATTGGAAACTAATGGTTACCAGTGCAATTAATACCGATATCAGGGCTACCAATACAAATGTGCCCAGGGTTATATCGATATGATAAGCAAAATCCTGTAGCCTCCTGCTTATAAAATACCAGGCAAGCGGCCACGCAAGCAGGTTGGATATTAAAACCAGTTTTATAAAATGACCGGATAAAAGCAGCACAATGTTTTGTACCGATGCCCCTAACACTTTGCGCACCCCTATTTCTTTGATCCGTTTCTCGGCCGAAAAGGATGCAAGCCCAAACAGGCCAAGGCACGATATCAGGATGGCTAAGCCTGCAAGTATGCCTGTTATTTTACTCACCTGGTTATCTGCGCGGTAAACTTCGGCGAAGTGATCATCTAAAAACTGGTACTCGAAAGGATATCCGGGAATCAATCTTTCCCAGGTGGCCTTTATAAATTCAACGGCTTGTTTTGATTTGCCGGTTTTTATTTTTACCGAAACGGTGCTAAAGCCCCACTCGTCCTGGTTTACTATAAACAGGTTCTCTACCTTGTAATGCAGCGAATTAAAGTTGAAATTTTTGGCGATGCCGGTAATTACGCCCAGTGAATCGTACCCAAACCGCTGGCCTATCAACGACTCTTGCGTGGCTTTAGGGTGATCTTTTAAAAGTTCTTTCGCCATCGCTTCGTTGATAATATACTCGCGGCCGTTTGCCGACTTTTCGGGAGAAAAATTCTTACCCTTAGCCATTTTAATATCGTAAACCTTAAGGTAATCATCATCAACAATAAGCTGTGTGGCAGCCAGGTTCCTTATAGGCGAATCATTATATTTAAAATCAACCCCCGACTGATCCAAGTGGCTGCCCAACTGATCTTGCGAGGCGGTAACACCTGCAACCAGCGTATTACCAAGTAACGCTTGTTTAAACACCTGGTATTTTTGGCCCGAGATCCTGTCGAGCGGGATAGTTACCACCTGGTCGCGGGTAAAGCCGGGGTCTTTTTCCTGCATAAATTTCAATTGCTTCACTACAAAAACAGTGGCTATCATTAAAAATACCGCGCTGGTAAACTGCCCAACAACCAATATATTGCGTAGTGTGCCTTTATTTTTACCGGTATCTACCGATCCTTTTAAAACCTTCACAGGCTGAAACGATGACAGGAACAACGCCGGGTAAATGCCCGATATGACACCCACCATTACCGTACTTGCCAAAATAATCAGCAGGAACGATGGCTTGCTAAATACCGGCAGCGATATATCGCGCAGGCTCAGGTTATTTACATAGGGCAAGGCCAGCTCTACCAAAACAATGGCAAGCACCAGCGCCAGCAGCGAGAGTAGTATGGTTTCGCCCAAAACTGGAAAGCCAGCTGCGGCCTGTTGGCCCCGATAGATTTGCGGATGCCTACCTCCTTTGCCCTATCGGCGGAACGTGCGGTAGATAAGTTCATGAAGTTGATGCAGGCAATAACCAGCACAATTAATGCTATGATGGCAAAAAGGTTGGTTGATTTTTGATCGAATTTCTGGAAGTTAAGGTAATCAAGCCCGATATCGGTAGCGTTGGCGTGTACATCTTTAAGCGGCAGGTAAAACAGCTCGTAGAATTTCCAGCCTTCGCCATTCATGTGTTTTTTAAGGAAAGCCGGCATCTTTGCTTCAAAAGATTTCAGATCTGTGCCGGGGGTTACTTTAAGATAGGTATTTAACCAGTTGCCGCCCCAGTTGTCCATCCATTTCTGGTGGATGCCGGGTAAGGAATATAAGGCATCAAACTGTAGCTGCGAATTTTTGGGGCTGTTTGCCATTACGGCTGTTACCGTAAATTTTACGGTATCGCCGCCATAGTGGTTTATCACTTTGCCTATCGGGTCTTCGTTGCCAAAAAGTTTTTCGGCGGTTTCCTGGGTAAGGGCTATGCTGTTTGGTTTTTCAATAGCATCTTTCGCATTACCTTTTATCACCCTAAAATTAAAAATATCCAAAAAGGCAGAATCAACCGCGAACACCTGCGGCAGGAACACCCTTTTTTCGTTATAGGTCATTTGGTATTTGCGGTCCCATTTTATACGCGTATAGCTTTTTATTTCAGGGTATTCGGCTTTTAGGGCCGGTGCCATAGGATACATTGACAGGCCCACCTTTTGCGATGCCGCCATACCCGGGAACTTCTGTACCTCGTTAAGCCTGATGATATTATCGCCGTGAAAGCTGTCGAAACTCCGCTCGTACGATACAAATAGCAGGATAACTATACACGCGGCCATACCAATGGCAAGGCCAACAATGTTAATAGTAGATGAAACCTTGTTTTTCCAAAGGTTGCGCCAGGCGATCTTAAAATAATTTTTTATCATGATTTATGTCATTGGGTCATTAGATCATTGAGTCATTGCTGGTCTAAAATGACCTAATGACTCAATGACCTATGACGGATTATTCGCTTTTTAAACTTTTTACCGGGTTAACCAGCGCGGCCTGTATGGCCTTGTAGCCAACCGTTGCCCACGCTATAATAATGGATAAAGTAATTGACAAGGCAAATACGCCAACGCCAGGATATATCCGGTATGTGAACCCTTGCAGCCACTGCTGCATAAAGTACCATGCAACAGGTGCCGAAATAACAAATGATACCAGAATAAGCATGGTAAATTCTTTCGAGAACAGGTACACAATATTCGCTACCGAAGCGCCCAGTGTTTTACGGATGCCTACCTCTTTGGTGCGCTGCACCGCCATAAACGATACCATACCGTACAGGCCCAGGCACGATATGAAAATGGCCATACCTGCGAATATTTTGTACAGGTAAGATAGCTGGCTTTCCTTCCTGTAAAAATTAGCTATTTTTTGATCAAGGAACCTGTACTCGTAAACATTATCCGGGAAGGTTTTAGTCCAAAGCTTTTCAATTGATGCCAGCGTGGGTTGCATATTGGCAGGTGTAAGCTTTATGTTGGCTATGCTATATTGATCTGTCCAGGCGGCCATAACCACCGGCGGTATCTGTTCACGTAATGATGTTACATTAAAATCCTTTACCACCCCAACAATTTTTTGAGTCAGTTTTTTATCGCCCCATATGTTAAGGTTTTTGCCAACGGCATCTTTAGGGTTTGCTACCCCAAGATTTTTTAACAGGGTCTCGTTAACTACGTAAGCATTTACGGTATCACTCTTAGCATATGGCCCGCCTGCAACAAATTTTAAATTATACAGCTTAAAGTAATCGGCATCCGCCCATTTCAAATTGACACTAAATTCGGTTTCGACCGCGGCATTATCATAGGTTATTGAGGAACCCCAGTTTGCATTATCAGACGGGCTTGCAAAGCTGTAGCTTACACTTTTAACATTTGGCTGCTGCAGTATTTCGTTTTGTAAAGCTTTCATCCTAAGGCGGCTAAGGCTGTCGCCGGGCAGGTTAACCGTAATTACCGCATCCTTATCAAAGCCTAACGGCGAATTTTTAAAATGATTTAACTGGCTGATGATCACTATAGTGCCTATTACCAGCACCTGCGCTATGCCAAACTGTACAACAACAAGGCTCCGCCTTAAAGTTATGCCGTTGCTCCTTACGCCGGTGATTTTGTTTTTAAGCGCGGCTATGGGATTAAAGCCCGATAACACCATTGACGGGTACAAACCGGATAACAATGTAACAACCACAAGTACTGCCGCTAAAAATGCCACAATAACAGGGTCGGTAATAAAGCCTGAATTTAATTTTATTTCGAGCAGGCTGTTTAATGCGGGCAAAGCCGCTTCGCTTAAAGCCATTGCAAGCACTACCGAAAATAAAGTTATAATAAAAGTTTCGCTTAAAAACTGCAGGACAAGCTGCTGGCGTTTACTGCCTAAAACCTTACGGATACCTACTTCTTTTGAACGGTTAACCGCTTGAGCTGTAGCAAGGTTTATAAAGTTAACACAGGCAATCACCAACAGAAATATACCAATAAGGCTCAAAGTTCTGATCATGTCTTTACTAAAAACCTGCCCGCTGAACAAATTGGTGCGTGTATCAAAATGCATTTGGGTTAAGGGCTGTAATAAAAACTCTTCTCTTTTGGCTTCGTCCGGGCGGTGTTTTTTTATAAAGGGTACCAATTCTCTGTTAAATTGGGCTTCGCTTACGTTATCGGGCAGCACAACAAAACAATTATGCGACCCAAAGTTACTGCCCCAGTCTTCAAGGTTATTCTTATAATCGGTACTGGTAATGGTTGGGTATGATATAGCTATTTGAACAGGCAAATCGGTGGTTGCCGGCAAATCCTGTAATATTCCGGTAACTTTAAGATCTATTTTGTTTTCATAGGTGATGGTTTTTCCCATCGAGTTTTCCCAATCGCCAAAAAACTTCTTTGCCATACGTTGTGTAAGCACAACTGTATTAGGCTCGCTTAAAGCGGCTTTTTTATCGCCGGCTACCCAGGTAAAATCAAAAATATTAAAAAACTGCGTGTCGGTAATATACAGGTCTTCCTCTTTAAATCTTTTGATCTGCCCCGCATTATCCTTAACGCTTAGCTGTTTATTATCGTCGTTAATAACAGATGTTATTAACGGCAATTGCGGAAAATCTATCCGCAGGCCTTTTGCCATGGTCAGCGGCAAACCGGCCCTTACTTTAACCCCTTCGGACGAAGTGCGCTTATTAAGCACACGGTAAATGTGGTCCTTTTTAGCATGATAGGCATCAAAGCCGGTTTCAAAATGGATCACCAAAAATATAAGCAAACAAGCGGCTATGCCAATGGCAAGCCCTGTAATGTTTATAATAGTGTAGCTTTTGTTACGAAGCAAACTGCGCCAGGCGGTTTTAAAATAATTTTTTATCATGTTTTATATCATTGGGTCATCAGGTCATTGGGGTCATTGCCGGCCTAAATGCCCTAATGACTCAATTACCCTATGACAGATTTATTCGCTCCTTAAACTTTTAACCGGGTTTACCAGCGCGGCCCTTAATGCCTTGTACCCTACCGTTACCCATGCAATGGCCATTGACGATACAATAGCAAGTATAAATACCCCGGCTGTTAGCGGGATACGGTACGCAAAATTTTGCAGCCAGCCCGACATTACATACCACGCCAAAGGCATTGCTATTACAAATGCTACGGATATCAGTATCATAAACTCTTTCGAGAACAGGAACACGATATTAAATACCGAAGCGCCCAACACCTTGCGTACACCAACTTCTTTGGTGCGTTGTACCGCCATAAACGATACCAGGCCGTATAAACCAAGGCATGATATGAATATGGCTATGGCCGCGAAGATCTTGTAAACCAAAGCCAGCTGGTTTTCCTGCCTGTAAAACTGCGCTATGCTCTCGTCAAAAAAATAACCGTTGTAGGCATATTCGGGATAGGTGTTTTCCCAAAGGGTTTGTACTGCTTTTGCCGTTTTGGTTAAGTTTTTGGTTTGGATCTTAACCGCCACCTGCGACTCGTAATTTTTTATCGGCGTAATATACATTGGCCTTACCGTTTCGCGCAGCGAGTTTGTTTTAAAATCCTTCACCACCCCAATGATAGGTAACCAGCGTTTGCCGCTGCCTAACTTAACCGTTTTGCCAAGGGCATCTTCAGCTTTTTGTATGCCCAGTTTATGGATAAATGTTTCGTTAACAACTACCTGGCGGGCAGTATCGCTAACGTCATAGGCTTTACCGGCAGCAAACTGCAGGCCGTAAGTTTTAAAATAATCGGCATCGGCAAACTTCAAAAAGGTAGAGAAGTTTAGGTCTTTTGTAGAATTATTGAAGTAGAAGTTTGCCCCCCAGTTATTATCAGATGATGGCGCGTCCGAAGCAAAGCTTACTGATCTAACATCGGGGTTTTGCAGCAACTGTTGCTTAAACGATTGCATTTTGCTCAGGCTGATGCTATCGGTATAACCCGGAACTATCAGTACCGCGTTTTTGTTGAAACCCAGATCGGCCTCGTTCACAAAATTCATTTGGTTTACCGCTACAATGGTACCTATTATTAATAGCTGTGCAATAGTAAATTGTGCTACTACCAACGCCCTGCGCAGCGGTATCCCACCTATTGATGCAGCGGTTATTTTATTTTTTAACGCGGCAACCGGCTTAAAGCCCGATATAACCAGCGCCGGGTAAATACCCGATAATAATATTACCGCCAGCATAGTGCACAAAAGGAATATAACGGTATCGGTGTTTAACAAACTGATATCATCGGGTACGTTGGAAATATTTTTAAGGTATGGTAAAGCTATTTTTGCTATTACTACGGCCAATATTATCGAAAACATGATCACCATAGTGGTTTCGCCTATTACCTGCGATACCAGCTGTTTACGGGTGCTGCCCAATACCTTGCGGATGCCAACCTCTTTTGAGCGCCCAACCGATTGCGCGGTTGAAAGGTTGATGAAGTTGATTGATGCCATCAGGATGATCAAAACAGCTATGAATGTTAAAGTGTTTATGGTTGCCTTGCTGGTAGAGTGGTCGCCCAGGGTGTTGCCTATTTTGGTATCAAAGTGCATTTCGCTAAGCGGCTGTGCCAAATGCCAGCGTGCTGTACGTTTTGGATCTGTTAAAACCTTTTTGGTAAAGCCTACCAACTGGCTTTCAAATTTTTCGCGACTTAAGTTTTGAGGTAATTGCAAAAATATCTGGTGGTTGCTGCTGATAGAGCCCCAATCGTTGTTATAATTATAAGTGTTACCGCTTTGTTTCCAGGTAATATACGATACCATCAGCTTCAACGGGATATCGCTGTTACTTGGCGAATCTTCTACCACACCGGCAACCCTTAACGTTAAGGTATTATCCATTTTTATGGTTTTACCGGTTGCTTTATTCCAGTCGCCAAAGTATTTGGTGGCAATTGTTTTGCTGATGACAACCATATTGGGCTGAGACAGTACATCCTTTGTTCCGCTAAGCCATTTGGTGTGGAAGATCTCAAAAAACTGTGGCTCGGTAAATATCACGCCAATTGGCTCGATAAATTTCTTATCACCCGTAGCATCATCAGAACCGGCGGCGGGTACAATCATCTGGCTGCCATAGCTTGAAGTTAACGCCGCGAATTTTACCTGCGGAAAATCTATGCGTAACGCATCAAGCGCGGGTACAGATACCCCGGGGTTAAAGTTGATACCATCCTCGGCGGTTTGTTTGGTAACCAGGTGATAGATATCCTTGAAATTACTGTTGAATTTATTGAAGCTAAGCTCGAACCGCAGGATAACGAATATCAATAAACAAGCGCCAATGCCCACGCTTAGGCCCGAGATATTTATAATAGAATGTGCCTTATGACGGATAATGTTCCTCCAGGCAATTTTGAAGTAATTTTTTAACATAATTATGGCAATATGTTTTACAATAGTTAAAACATATACCAAAGTGATAATTAGTTAATTATCAGGTGTTTAATTATATCAAAAAGCGTACGATATGTACGTAAGCGTAACAGTGTGTGTTCGGTAATGATACAGTCTGATAAGTTAAAAGTCGAAAGTCTTTAGTCTTGAGTGTGCATAATGACTTTAGACTAAAGACTTGCGACTAAAGGCTTAACTCAGAACCCAAAATGCCTGATATAAGTATCCAGGTCCTTATCTCCCCTGCCCGAAAGGCAAACCACCACGTTATCCGTTTTTTGGAAGGTCATTTTTTCCAGGTAAGCAAGCGCGTGGGCGGTCTCGATAGCCGGGATAATGCCCTCCATTTGCGAGCACAACAAGCCCGCATCTAACGCCTCATCATCGGTGATGCTTACGTATTTTGCGCGGTTTATTTTATAAAGATGCGCGTGCTGTGGGCCTATGCCCGGATAATCCAGCCCGGCAGAGATAGAATATGGTTCCTCTACCTGGCCGTCGGCGGTTTGCATCAGGATGGTACGGCTGCCGTGCAGTACACCTTCTTTGCCCAAAAAGGTGGTAGCTGCCGAGTGGCCGCTATCAACACCTTTGCCCGCAGCTTCAACGGCCACCAGTTTCACATCTTCATCATCTAAAAAATGGTAGAACATACCCATGGCATTGCTGCCGCCGCCAACACAGGCCAGGGCATACTGCGGCAACTCGCTGCCGGTTTGCTCTAAAAGTTGCTTTTTAGTTTCTGCGGATATTACCGACTGGAACCTGGCTACCATATCCGGGTATGGGTAAGGCCCCACTACCGAGCCAATGATGTAATGCGTATCAACCGGGTTGCCTATCCAGTCGCGCAGGGCCTCATTAGTAGCATCCTTAAGCGTTTTACTGCCCGATGTTGCCGGCACTACCTTTGCGCCCAGCATCTTCATACGGGCCACGTTTGGTGCCTGGCGTTCCATATCGATTTCGCCCATGTACACAATGCATTCAATGCCCTTTAAGGCGCATACGGTAGCGGTAGCCACGCCATGCTGACCCGCTCCTGTTTCGGCGATGATGCGTTTTTTGCCAAGGCGCTGTGCAAGCAGGATCTGCCCAATGGCATTATTTATTTTATGCGAACCGGTATGGTTAAGGTCTTCGCGTTTAAAAAAGATGTTTGCGCCGTATTTTTCCGAGTATCTTTTGGCATGGTACAAAGGCGATGGCCTGCCCACGTAATCTTTCAACAGTTGGTCAAACTCGGCAATAAAGCGGGGGTCGTTCATTATTTTAATGTACTCCTGTTTCAGTTCCTCCACATTAGGGTACAGCATTTCGGGTATGTATGCACCGCCAAAATCTCCGTAATAGCCATTCTCGTTAACTCCGTACTTCATTATTTTATTTAGTGATTTATTGATTGAGTGTCCCGATAGCAATCGGGATAGTGATTGAGCTCGCAGGATTTACCCTTTACCCTTCACTTTATTAAATGCTTTTGTTAATTTATCTATATCCTTTAATCCCGGCGATACCTCAAACTTACTGTTCAGATCGACGCCGTAAAACGCCGGGTGCTTTATTTGTTTTACCTCTTCCAGGTTATCAAGGCTTAATCCTCCCGACAGGAAAAAAGGAACGTCCAATTGATATTTGTCCAAAATATGCCAGTCAAATGTTTTGCCCGACCCACCATGCGCGGCTGTTTTTGTATCGAACAGGAAATAATCTACATTGTTCTTATACGCGTTCAGTTTACCAAAATCAAACTCCTCGTCCACGCCGAAGGCTTTTATCACCTGCACTTCGTGCTTAAACATATCGCAAAACTCCGGGCTTTCGGCCCCGTGCAGTTGTATAGCATCGAACTTATACTTGTATATCAGCTTACTGATGCTATCGGCATCCTCATCCACAAAAACACCAACTTTGATAATATCTGTCGAAATATTTACCAACTCATCATCATCCATCCCGCCAATAAAGCGCGGCGACTTATTGTAGCAGATAAAACCCATATAACCGGGGCTTAAAGCTTCAATTGCTTTAATATTATCAGAATCGCGCAAGCCGCAAACCTTAATTTTCATTTTAATTAGCTATAAGGGTTTTAAAGCTGTTTAACGCCTTTTTGCTTACCAGCGATTCTTCGGCCTCGTAAAAGCAATCGGCAAAGCTTTTTTCGGGGTGGATGGTTTTAATGGCCATTGCCGCGTTGCTTAATATCACGCTAATTTGTGCAAGAGTAGCCTCATCGTTCAGCACCTTCATAAATATCTCCGCCGAGTCGCTTACGGTATGCCCGCCGGTTATTTCGTCCTCATTCAGTTTATTAAAACCAAGGCTTTCAATACTATTTATTTTTTCGCCATCGGCAGAGAATGTTTTAAAATCGCAGGTAAGCGAGATCTCGTCGTAACCATCCAACGCGTTCAGGATAGTATATTTTACATCCGATTTTTGGTACAGGTACGCATATATCCGCGCAAGTTCCAGGTTAAACACACCAACCATCTGGTTTTGCGGTTTGGCCGGGTTTACCAGCGGGCCAAGCATGTTAAAAAAGGTTTTTACGCCCAGCTCGCGACGGATAGGCGCTACGGTTTTCATGGCCGGATGAAACAGCGGCGCGTGCAAAAAGCAGATATTAGCCTTATCAACGCTGCGTTTCAGCGAATCGGGGTTATTGGTGAATGTGTAACCCAGGTGCTCCATTACGTTTGATGAACCACAGCCCGATGACACGCCATAGTTGCCATGCTTGGCAACTTTATATCCCGCTCCTGCCACCACAAACGATGCAAGGGTAGAAATATTGAATGTATCCTTACCATCGCCGCCTGTGCCGCAAAGATCAATCAGTTCGCCGGTTTGCAGGTCAACAGGCAGGCAAAGCTCCAGCATGGCATCGCGGAAGCCTTCCAGCTCGTTAACGGTGATGCTGCGCATGCAATAGGCCGTCATAAACGCGGCCATTTGCGAATTGTTGAATTTACCCAAGGCAATATCCTTCAAAATTTCTTTTGACTGCTCGCGGGTAAAGGTTTTATGTTCAAAAAGGTGATTAAGTATCTGTTTCATCTGCCCCCTAACCCCCTGAAGGGGGAATTTTTAAGTTAATTGATATGTTGTTAGCTTCACCATTAATCCGACTCCCCCGTTAGCCAACGGGGGCCGGGAGGCGAGCAATAAAAAAGGGTCGCCGTAATGGCAACCCTTCTGTATATTTTATAAAAAACAAAAAATGAGGCTGCCTTACGAATTCTCGTTAAGCCACCACCAATTGTTGTTTAAAATTTGCGCTTTCATTTTTTATAAAGCAAATATGGAAATTGTTTTCACTAAAAGCAAGCATTATGATATTTTTACCAGAGCATTTAATGAATTAATGATTTAGTGAATTAGCTACTACTTTTTAAATCACTAAATCATCACTCACTAAATCACTAATTGATCCATGGCTATACGCAAACAGCATATTAACCCCGAGAATGACCTTGGTTTTGGCCCGCAGCCGGTGATCAAGAATCAGCCGCTTATAAATAAGGACGGCTCGGTGAATGTAAAGCGCAAGGGCCTTTCGCGGTTCAACACTGCCGATACCTACCATACGCTAATTAAAATGAGCTGGGGCAGATTTTGGGTTGTTGTGCTAAGCGGTTATTTAATTGCCAACCTGTTTTTCGCATCAATATATGTGTTGATAGGTATGGATAGCCTTGACGGTGCATCGGGCCATAACCATATGAGCCATTTGATGGATGCCTTCTTTTTTTCGGCGCAAACCATCTCTACGGTGGGTTACGGGCATATTAGTCCGCGGGGCGTGGTGGCAAACAGCGTGGCGGCATTTGAGTCGATGATAGGTTTACTTGCCTTTGCGCTGGCAACGGGATTGCTGTATGGGCGCTTTTCAAAACCATCGGCAAAAATTGTTTACAGCGAAAATATGGTTGTTGCACCCTATGGCGAAAATGGCCGCGGCTTAATGTTCAGGCTGGCCAATATCCGTAAGAATGTGCTCATAGACCTGGATATACAGGTTATCTTTTCATATAACGAATTTGTAGATGGCAAACCCATACGCCGCTTTTTCCCCTTAGATCTTGAGCGTAAATATGTGAGCCTGCTTACCCTTAACTGGACAATTGTGCACCCGCTTGATGCCAACAGCCCGTTGATAGATATGATATACGAAGACCTGGAAACCTACCAGGCCAGCTTTTCGGTATTGTTAAAAGCTTTTGACGATACCTTTTCGCAAACGGTGCACTCCCGTACATCGTACATTGCCCAGGATATGGTTTGGAACGCCAAATTCATCCCCATGTTTACCCGTGCCGAGGATGGCAGGATAGAATTGGATATGAGCAAAATAAGTGAATTTGAAAAAGTTCAATAGTTTATTAGTGTGTTTTTAAATACCAGTGAACCATGAAATTACTTCAAAAGCGCATCCTTTTCCCTGGCGAAAACCTTGAACACCTGCTTATCTAAAAAGACCGGCCACAATTTACTCAGGAATACAGTTAGCTTTCCCTGGAGGGTCATGATCAGGGTACGGTCGCGGTTCTCAATGCCGTTGGCTATAATTATGGCTACCTGTTCTGCGGTCATCATCTTGCCTTCGTTCATGGTGCTTTCGCCCTGTGGTTTGCCATTTTTATTAAGTGCCGTGTTACGGATATTGGACGATGTAAAACCCGGGCAGGCAACCATAATATGTACCCCTGTTCGCAGGTTCTCTACCCGCAGCGCATCCAGGAAACCGTTCACGGCAAATTTTGAGGCGGAGTACCCCGAACGGCCCGGCAAGCCCTTGTAACCTGCTATTGATGATACGCCTACTATGCTGCCCCTGGTTTCGGTAATAGCCGGCAGGGCATATTTGGTACAGTAAACAGTGCCCCAAAAGTTTACATCCATTATTGTTTTTAATACCTGCAGCTCCGCATCCTTAAAAAGCGCGCGCATAGATACACCGGCGTTGTTTACCAGTACATCTATTTTCCCGAAGGTAAGTTTGGCTTGTTTAATAAGGGTGGCGCAATCCTCCTCAATAGCTACATCGCATTGCACGGCAAGGGCTTTTATGGCATATTCAACCTGTAAAGTTTGGGCAATTTCGCATAAGGTTACGTACTGGCGGGCTGCCAATACCAAATTAGCGCCGCGCCTGGCAAATTCAATGGCAAGGGCCTTACCTATTCCAGATGATGCGCCGGTGATGATGACTACCTTATCTCTCAATTTCATATTTCGGGGCGAAGATCTGCGGGATACCCGGAATTTTTATCTCCGGCATATGCAGCAAATACTTGGCAGCGAATATAATCATAGCCCCATAAAAATGCCTGATGTAAGTCCAGCTAAATTTGGTCCTTGAAAGGCTATTGAAGTTAAGTATATATGTTTTTGGGAAGTAATAGTTTTTGTATCCCGCAAGGCGGATGCGGAAAGAAAGATCGATATCGTGACCGAACATTACAAATCGCTCGTCAAAGGCCTCTATCTGGTTAACTACCGAACGGCGTAATAACATAAATGCACCGTTGATAACATCTACTTCGGTAGTAGCAAACTCTTCATCTTCTACCCAGATATCATCAGTTTTGTAAAGGCGCGATTTTGGAAAGTATTTGGCCAACCCGGTTAGCTTTAGCAAGCCGCCCCATACCCTTGAAAACCCTGTTCGGGATTCGGATAAAAAATTACCACGCGGGCTTAACATACGCACGCCAACACCGCCGGCATCTTTATGGGCATCCATAAACGCAACTACATGCTCAACTGTTTTTTTGCCGCTAATAGTATCCGCATTGACCAGTAAAACATACTCTCCGCCGGCTTGCTCAATACCCTGGTTACGGGCTTTGGCTATCCCACGCGGGTGTTTGTTAACCAATAATTTAGCATCAGGAAACTCGCTGTTCAGCATCTGTACCGACTTATCCGTTGAAGCGTCGTCAACCACAATCAATTCATAATCAATATCCCTACAGGCCCTATTTAAAGTAAATAGCGCTTGCCTTAGCAGCGAACACATGTTGTAATTAACTACAATAACAGAAAGTTTCATAAGCTATCAGGATAATGAATTTTCGTACGGTACACGGGTTACGATAGATCGTCCTAAAGTAATCTCGTCCACGTACTCTAATTCACCTCCAAAAGCTATGCCACGGGCAATAGTTGAGATATTTATTGCAAATTGTTTTAAACGTTTGTGCAGGTAAAAAATGGTGGTGTCCCCTTCCATGGTGGCGCTTAAGGCAAAAATAACTTCCTTAACGTCGTTATCCTTTAACCTTTCTACCAGCGTATCTACCTGCAGATCGGCGGGGCCTATGCCATCCATTGGCGATATCAAGCCACCCAAAACATGGTAAACGCCATTGTACTGACTGGTGTTTTCAATGGCCATCACATCGCGGGTATCCTCTACCACGCAGATCAGGCTATGATCGCGCTTGTGCGACGAGCAAATCTCGCACACCTTTTGATCGGATATGTTATGGCAGGTTTGGCAAAACTGGATCTCGTTACGCAGTTTGCTGATAGCAGTGCTGAATTTTTGCACTTCATCCTTATCGCGGTTAAGCAAATGCAATACTAAACGCAGCGCGGTTTTTTGGCCCACACCCGGCAATTTGGCAAACTCGGCAACAGCATCCTCCAGCAACTTCGACGAAAAATTCATTAGGCGAATTTACAGATTTTGCGCGATGATGCATAGCCTCAGCTGTCAGTTTTGAATTTGTAGTTGCAAGGGTGTCCCACTAAATATATTACACTGCGGGACAGATTTGCAATTACCTGTTTATCAGATGAATACAAAATATAAAATTGCAATCTTATTTAAAGTAATACTTAATCATAAGGTATTTAATTATCTTTAAATAAGTTGTTTATATATTTTTATCAGGGTGTCCCACTCGCTTCTGAATGGGACAGAATGGGACACCCGCTAATTTTAGATTTTAGAATTACGATTTCGGATTTATCAACTCAATGAAGCGCAATCCGTCCTGAAATAAGTTTACACATTTGGTTGTTAATCCTGTAGTGGGTTTACACTCCTATATACGTTTCTTTACTTCTTCCTCAGGGGCTCATTGCGTTGCCTGCATGCGGCGCAGGGTCTCGTTCCGAAGACCCTGCGGAGAAGGTAGTCCATGTTTTTAGCTTCGGGCGAGCAATAAAACAATCAACAATAAAGCAATTATCATTCGCTCCTCAAGTTCTTCACCGGGTTAACCCAGGCGGCTTTCAGGGCTTGCCAGCTTACTGCTGCAAGGCATAAAACAATGCTTAAAAACAGCGTGGCTACAAATACCCAAATACTGATTGTGGTGTGATAGGTGTACTGTTTTAGCCATTGGCTGATGTTATACCAGCTTATGACCGCCCCAATCGCAAACGATATGAATACCAGCTTCACAAACTCCTGCGATAGTTTTAACCAAAGCCCGGCGGTACCGGCACCCAATATTTTGCGGATGCTGATCTCCTTTCCGCGCCGTTCGGCCGAGAATGAAGCTAATCCGAACAGGCCCAGGCAGGAGATAATGATGGCCAAACAGGTAAACATTACCGCCATAATGCCCAGTTGCTGTTCGTTCTTAAATTTTTGGGCGAAGCTTTCGTCGGTAAACTTATAATCGAAGGGGTAATACGGATTGTATTTACGGTAGACAGCCTGCAATAGCGCCATGTTTTTTGATACAGCGTTTGCAGGATTTAGCCGGATGCCGATGTTGCCTACCCAACCCTTTGAAAAACCGATGATGGTTGGTTTAACCGCATCATAAGGCGATGCCCACACAAAATTCTTAACCACACCAATAATGGTGCGCTCGGTGCTCATCCAGTTTATTTTTTGGCCAATGGGTTCTTTTAAGCGCATAAGCTTTACAGCAGCTTCGTTTAAAACCACGGCGGTTGAGTCTGAAGGCCTGTCTATGGCAAAATCGCGGCCCTGTATAACTTTGATCTGGTAGGTGTTTAGCATATGATAGGTAACCGCAATGCAATCTATAGGGATCTTTTCTTCACCTGGTAACTGCCCAGGCCATGTATTCTTCCAGGTGGCGCTGGTTATGGTGGTGATGGGCTCGGAGATACTGGCGGCATCTACAATGGCGCCCGAGCTGATGGCATCCTGCCTGAAACTTTCGAACTTATCGTACATCGCGCCATCTATCGGCAATTCGATAAGTCCGCTGCGGTTATAGCCGATGGGAAGGTCTTTGATATAGTTGATCTGCTTGTACACGAAAATGCTGGATACCACCAGGCATATGGCAAAGGTAAATTGTACCACAACCAACACCTGGCGTGGCCGTATGGTAGTTTTGGTGTTGGCAAACTGACCTTTTAATACCTTAACCGGGTTAAATGATGATAGAAATAATGCCGGATAACTCCCTGCAAACAAACCGGTTATACATGTTACTGTTAGCGCCGTTAACCATGCCCACAAGTTATTGTAAGGCAGGCTTAACTTTATGCCGATGATATTACCGAACACCGGCAACAGTACTACCACAAATATTAACGCCAGTGCCAGGGCCACAAACGCCATTAGCAACGACTCGCCCATAAACTGCTTGATGAGCGAGATACGGCGGGCACCTATGGCCTTGCGGATGCCCACCTCCCTTGCCCTCCGCTCCGACCGCGCGGTAGATAAATTCATGAAGTTGATGCAGGCGATAAGGAGGATCCCAATAGCCAGTAAAAGGAACAGGCGCACATAATCGATACGGCCGCCCACGTTTACGCCATTTTTAAATTCGCCGCGTAAATGCAAGTCGGTAAAGGGCAACATGAATAGCTTTACTTGCTTATCAGGAGCGAAATGCTCGCCTATCAGGTTCTTTATCTTGGCGTTAACTTTAGCGGCCGATGTGCCCGGTTTTAAAAGCACATAAGTGGCATATCCGTAATTGTCCCAGTTTTCGCCCTTCAGCCAGGGCTGCTGCGACAGAAAAGCATCCCACGAAGTGATAACTTTGAATGTAAAACTGGAGTTTTTTGGGTGATCTTTTATCACCGCACTCACCTTCATGGGGAACTGGTTGGCGTATTTCACCACCTGCCCCACCGGGTTTGCATCCCCGAAGATGGCCTTAGCGGTCGATTGGGTAAGTATGATGGATGATGGATCGGCCAGGGCGCTGCGCTTATCACCCTGTGTAAATTCAAAGGTAAACATATCCAGGATCTGGGGGTCCATGGCCACGCTGTTAAATTTCAACCCTTTGTTATTGTAGAATAGCACAACATCCTTCGCCTCGTTTATGCGGGCGGCAACGGATATTTCCGGATAATCTTTATTGAGAGCACCGGCAAGCTTTTGCGGTGTAAACCATTTGGTACGGATCTCGCCGTTGCTTGGCTGATTTTTAAATACCTGGTAAAGCCTTGGGCTGTTTATGTGGAATTTATCAAAGCTGTACTCGTTATACACGTACAACAGCAGCATAAAGCTTACCGCCATGCCAATAGCCAGTCCGCCGATATTAATGAGGGACGAAATCTTATTGCGGGCAAGGTTACGCCAGGCTATTTTTAAGTAGTTTTTTATCATGGTGACAGGTGCAGTGGTTTAACACTACAATATCAGCACTATTGATGTTAAATTATAATTTTTAACATCTGTTAACCTTTTGGGGAATGCTAAATCTTAAATTCTAAAATTCTAAAAGAGGAAGTTACTGCCTTTCTTAAAGAAAATGACGGCTAATCGCAAGGTTCAGCAAGCATGGCGATGCTAATTGGCAACAACAAACAAGTGCAAAAAAATAGCGATGGGTACAAACCCACCGCTATTTATGCTTTCATGCTGATCCGTTGGCTAACGGAGTGCATCTGATCGCCGTGATGCATATCGGTTATGCATAGTTCGCTAACAGATCCTTCACTACGTTCTCCGAAGGAGTCCTTTGGACAGGATGACAAATTTACTATCTATTCGCTCCGCAAACTCCTTACCGGGTTTGCAATCGCCGCCTTTACGGTTTGGAAACTTAGCGTAAACAAAGCTGCCGCAAGCATGCCCGCGCCGCTCAGGGCGAAGATCCACCAGCTTATGGTGGTGCGGTCGGCAAAGTTTTCCATCCATTTGTGCATGGCATAATAGGCTATCGGGGTTACCAATACAAATGCCAGTACAATAAGCCAGATCAATTCTGTTGATAGCAGGGTAACTATCTGCGCCACAGTAGCCCCTAATACTTTACGTACACCAATTTCTTTGGTGCGCTGGGTGGTAGTGTATATGGCCAGGCCCAATAAGCCCAGGCAGCTTATAAAAACAGATAAGCCGGTTGCCCAGTTTAAAAGCTTAGAGGTGTTTTGCTCGGCCGTGTAAAATTTGGCAATGTTATCGTCAAAAAAGTTGTAGCTAAAATCATCTTCGGGATAGATGTTTTTCCAAACTTTCTCAATTGCAGCCATCCCTGCTTTCCATTCGGCACCGCCGGCTGTTTCCGGTTTTAACAGGATATGAAAAGTGCGGTTGTTATATTTATTTGTGGTTGGCTGCAATATAGCCAAAGGTTTAATAGGCGCATGTAACGATCGCTGGTAAAAATCGGCGGTAACACCTATAATTTGCTTCTTTTTACCATTATAGTCAAGTATTTTACCAATGGCATCATCCGGCTTGCGGAAACCTAATATACGGGCATAGGTATTGTTGATGAGCGTGCCCCCGCCGCCGGTGGTATCAGATGTACGCAGGTTGCGGCCGGCCAGTAATTTAATGTTGTAAACCTTTAAATAATTTTCGTCGGCAAATTTTTGCTGCAGGTCGGTTTTAACCTCTTTTTTACCATCTAAATAATTAACCGTGGTAGAGTTGGTATTATTTGATGATGGCGGCGCGCCACCCACGCTTATCAATTGTATCTGCGGGATAGAGCGGATCTTGTTTAAAAACACCTGCTGCTTATCGGTATTTAATTGTTTAAATGGGGTGGATATATTAACGATAGCTTCCTTTCTAAAGCCAAGGTCCTTATGCAGGGCGTAGTATATTTGCTTGCTAACCAATACGGTTGCCATGATAAAGAACTGGGCTATTACAAACTGTGTAACTGTTAACGATTTACGCAACCATACGCTGCGCGATTTGCTGCTGCCGCTTTGCACCTGGTTTTTCAGCACATCTACCGGTTTATAGCCAGATAATACCAGCGCGGGGTAAAAGCCCGAAAGGCCGCTAACCACCACAACCAGTATAAGCAGGAACAGTATCACATCGGGGTGATGAACAATGTTAAGCGAGATCTCCTTAGGTACAAAATCGGCAAATATTTTGAGGATAAGCGGCGCCGCGGCTACTGATATAATTACAGCAAGCAATGTGATCAAAAAGGTTTCGCTCAAAAACTGGGCGATGAGCTGCCCGCGTCTGCTGCCCATGGTTTTACGGATGCCTATTTCTTTGGCCCGCTGCGAGGCCTGTGCCGTAGTTAAATTAATAAAGTTGATGCAGCCCAGTATCAGTAAAAACGCCGCTATAACCAGCAGGCCGTATAAAGTTGTTTTATTAGCGGTGCGTGCGCCCTCCATCCCGCCGTAAACCTGGTCGAAATGGATGGCCTTAAGCGGCTGTAAGGTAAAGCCCTGCGTGTTGCCTTTATCTTCGGGGCGTGGCGGGTTATGCTTGTTAAGCATTACATTCAGTTGCTTCTCTACCTTCGCGGCCGATGCGGTTGGCGATAATTTTATAAAAAGCTGTGATGCCGAATTGGTATTGCCCCACTGCGGCTGCTCGAAATTAGCTTTAAGGTAACTGTTTGTTGTAGCAGTTATGGACGAGATAAAATCGTGGTACATAAAATCGGTACGTTCTGTTATAGGAGCAACAATACCGCTTACCGTGGTTTTAACAGAATCATCGTAGATCACTTCCTTACCCATCATATCGGCATACGCCAGTTTGGGGAAGTAGATCTTAGCCTGGGCCGAGGTAAGCACCACCTGGTCGGGGTTTTTGAGCGAAGTTTTTGGATTACCGGCCAGCCATTTGTAGTTGATAAACTTAAAATAATTTTCATCGGTAAAAATAATGCCCGGCTGATTTTTTACCTTATTATCCGCGGCGGTACCATTTGGTATAACCACGGTAGTTTGATCGTAAGTATAAAACGGGGCAATAATATCTACACCGGTTACTTCGCTTTTTATAGCCGGAGCCAGGGCCAGGGTTACGCCGCTGTTGTGGCCAACTTCGCCCGCGAAGGAGTAATCGGTTGTTACCCGGTAAATACGTTCGGGATCCTTGTGGAATTTATCAAACGTAAAGTCGAAATAAACAATAAGGTAGATAACCAGCGCCGCGCTGATACCTATCGACAAGCCTACAACGTTTATAAGCGTAAATAGCTTGTGTTTTTTAAAACCGCGTAAGGCGATCTTGAAGTAGTTTTTTATCATATTTTGAGTCATTGTGTCATTAGGCCATTAGTCAGTACAGGCCTAAATAACGACCCAACGACCAAATGACTCAATGAACTGTTTATTCGCTCTTTAAGCTTTTCACCGGATTGGCCAATGCCGCTTTAACCGACTGAAAGCTGATGGTAATAAATGCTATAACTATTGCCCCTGTACCTGCCGCTGCTATTATCCACCATTTTATACCATCGCGATAGGCAAAACCCTGCAGCCAGTAACGGCCGGCCAGCCAGGCCAGCGGCGACGCTAATACGATGGCTATTAACACCAGCTTTATAAAATCTTTTGAAAGCATCCCCACTATAATAGATACGTTGGCCCCCAAAACTTTACGGATGCCTATCTCTTTGGTACGCTGCTCGGCGGCGTAGGCTGCCAAACCAAATAAACCAAGGCAAGCAATAACAATGGCCATAGTGGTAAAGGCTACAAAAATACCGCCCATGCGTTGTTCGGTACGGTAGCTTCTTTCAAAATCCTCGTCCATAAAGGTGTAATCCAGTTGCTGGTTTGGCGATACCGAATGCCATTTTGCCTTTACCTGCGCTATAAGGCCGGTTGTATTGGCGGTGTTAATGCGTACGGCGAGGCTGCCCCTATTCTCTTGCAGGGCAAATACCACCGGTGTAACATTTTCCCTGAGCGAGTTAAAGTTAAAATCCTTTACCACACCTATAATACGGTAGATCTTTAAATTCTTTGCCATATTATCCATCGAATAGTACAGTTCCTTGTTTATCGGGTCTTTAACTCCAAGGCGTTTTACGGCAGCTTCGTTTATCACCAGGGCTGTCGAATCTGCTTTATTCCCTTTAGAAAAATTGCGGCCCTGCAATAACTTCATCCCCATTGTGCCTATATAATCTTCATCAATATCCCACACCTGGGTTGATAAGGCAGTTTTGGTATCCCTGTTGGCATCCTGGAAAAACGTGGTGCTGTTGCGCCATCCGCTGGTGGGTATATAGCCCGTCATGGTGGTACTTACTACGCCCGGTAGCTGCCCAAGTTGTTCCTTAAGCACTTTAGCGCGGTCGCCCAGGGCATTAGCGTTATTGATAACCATTACCTGCTCGCGGTTAAAACCAAGGTCCTTGCTTTGGATAAATTTAAGCTGATGATAAATAACCAGCGTGCCGATGATCAGAAAAATTGATATTGAAAACTGGAACACCACCAAAAAGCTGCGCAGAAAGCCGCCTTTAAAACCTGATGATAACTTGCCCTTTAATACATCAACCGGCTGAAAAGCCGAAAGAAAAAACGCCGGGTAAGAGCCTGCCAGGCAACCTATAACCAATACGGTTACAAGCAAGGCCGGTAAAAGCCACGCAAAAGTTGCAGCGGTAAAGCCAAGCTGCTTATCGGCTAATTGGTTAAACAATGGCAACAGCAGCCATGCCCCTATTACCGATATGATGGTAGCGAAAAGTGTTACCATAACAGACTCGGACAGGAACTGCGCGATAAGATATTTACGCGGCGAACCCAATACTTTGCGCACCCCAACTTCGCGGGCGCGGTTTGATGAGCGCGCGGTGCTCAGGTTCATAAAATTAACACAGGCTATCAGCAATATAAATATGGCGATGGCCGAAAACATATACACGTATTGGATATTACCATTCCCGCTCAGTTCGGCCTCGCGGTTTGACTTTAGGTGGATATCCTTTAAGGGGATCAAATTCACCCTGAAGTAACTTCCGCCCTTTTCAAGGTCTTCGTAACTCATATGGACAGCAGCTTGCAACTGGCCGCCCACATATTTGCTCACCATACCCTTAAGTTTGGCATTCAGTTTATTAACATCCGCGCCCGGCTTTAATAAAATATAAGTGTTAAAGTTATTGCTTAACCAGGCATCCTCTTTGCTTTCGGCAAGGTCTGTCATGCATATGAAGATATCGGTGTTAAAGTGCGATTGCTTGGGCATGTCTTTAATAACACCCGTAACCTTGTAAAAAAGCGTATCGTTCAATGTAAGAGATTTACCAACCGCATCATCTGTATCAAAATATTTTTTGGCAGTGGTTTCGTTGATCACCACGCTCCTGGGGTTTTTAAGCGCCGTTTTTGGGTCGCCGTGCAGCATGGGCAGCGTAAACACATCAAATATCTGCGGGTCGGCATATAATACATGCTGCTCCTGCACGTTCTCGTCGCCTTTGCGCACTTTAAAACTGCCGCGGTCCCTAAACCTTACGGCCAGCTCCACCTCGGGGAAATCGTTTAAGAACGTTTGTGCCATTGGCGCCGGCGATACCGCGTAGCTGTTGGTATTGCCCCCAAACCTTATCTCGTCGTTTGCCCGGTAAATGCGGTCGGCTTTGGTGTTAAATTTATCATACCCAAGCTCATCTATCACATAAAAAACAATAAGCATGCACACGCATAAGCCCAGGGCAAGGCCAAACACGTTAATAATAGTGAAGCCTTTATTCTTTTTTAAACTTCTGAAGGCGGTTTTGATGTAGTTTTTAAACATGATGTTTTTTTTTTAAATTCTAAATCTCAACACTAAATCCTAAACTAACCTCTATGTCTTAAATCGACTTTAGGGTGTAAAAATCAGGATTTAGAGTTTCTGTCTCGGCATATATGACAACTTGTAACCTAAACAGGTTACTCGCTTCGTAAACTTTTTACGGGGTTGGCCAATGCCGCCCTAATTGTTTGAAAACTTACCGTAATATACGCCACAGCTAAAGCCATTGTACCTGCCGCTACAAATACCCACCATTGTACCTCTACGCGGTAAGCAAATTCCTGAAGCCATTTGTGCATGGCAAACCACGTAAACGGTATTGCTATGATAATTGACAGCGCAACCAATTTTAAGAACTGGGCCGATAGCATCCCGGTAATACTGCCCGACGATGCACCTAACACCTTGCGGATGCCTATCTCTTTTACCCGCTGGCGGATACTGAATGCCGATAAGCCAAATAAACCCAGGCTCGCTATAATTACTGCCAGCACCGCAAACGAGGTAAATATTTTACCCGTACGGGCCTCGGCTATGTATAGCTGGGCAAACTGGTCGTCCAGAAAGGTATAGCTGAACGGGCTATCGGCGTGGTAATCGTCCCACTGTGTTTTAATATCCGCAATTAAACCGCTTACATCAGCCGTTTTAACTTTTACCATGATAGAGCCGTTGCTGTGGCCGTAAAGCATCATTAACGGGGCTATTTTTTCTTTGGCCGATGAATAATGAAAATCTTTAACTACGCCAACAATGGTAAACTCGCGCTGGCCCGAGCGCACAATGGTTTTACCTATCGGGTCGGCGTTGCCTATACCAAGCTCCTTTACCGTAGTTTCGTTTACAATAACGGCCGACGAATCGCCCGGGGAAGCCGGGGAAAAGTTTCGCCCTGTGGCCATTTTCATGCCCATAGTTGGCAAGTAATTTTCATCAATATGGTAGATGCTGGCGTGGATCTCGCTGTGGCCCACGTTAGCGTTTGATGATTTTAGATAGATCTGGGTACCATCGCCTGTGCGCACCGGCAAATCGCTTGATATGGTGGCGTTAAGTACCTGCTTATTTTGCAGCAACTGGTTTTTAAATGGCACCAGGTTGTTTTTTAACGTGTAAGTATCGTTTATTACCAATACCTGGTCTTTATCGTAACCCAATTTTTGGTTCTGCATAAAATGCAGCTGCTGGTACACTATAAACGTGGCGATGATAAACGCGGTTGATATACCAAACTGGAATACAATTAAGCCACTGCGTAACAGGCTGCGTGTGTTTTGCGAGTTGCTGTTACCTTTTAATACGCTTAGTATCTTAAATGACGAAATAAAGAACGCCGGGTAAACGCCTGCTGCAATACCCACTACCAGGGCCACTATCAACTCGATGAACAGAGCTTTGTAGTTTAAATAAAATTGCATGGTGATATGCTTGCCCGCTACATTGTTAAAATATGGCAGTAAAACATAAACAAGGGCAAGGGCAAAAACCATTGCAATTGTGGTTAACATTACCGATTCGGTTAAGAACTGATTTACCAGGCTGTTTTTTAACGACCCCAAAACCTTACGGATGCCAACCTCTTTTGACCGCCTTGCCGATGCCGCTGTAGAAAGATTGGTGAAATTGATGCAGGCAAGCAGTAATATAAACGCGGCAAGCGCCCCAAATATGTAAACGTAATTGATGTCGCCATTTGCCTCGCGCTCAAATTTGGTATGCGAGCGCAGGTGGATATCGGTAATGGGTTGTAAGCTAAAAATAAAGGTGTTGACAGATTTTTGCGCTTCGGCCAGGCTCACACCCATATCTCGTTGAACTTCGGGCACTACGTATTTTGATACCAGCTGCGGAAATTGCGCTTCCAGCTTTTTAGGGTCGGCGTTCTTATCCAGCAGCAAGTATGTGTAATAACCAATATTGCTCCAGGTTTGGGGGCGGTTACGCGTATCCAGGCTTATAAAAGCATCGGCATGGAAGTGCGAATTATCGGGCACGTTGTTGATGATGCCGGTAACCTTTAGGGGCTGGTTGGCAACCAAAATTATTTTGCCAATAGCGGGGGTTTCGCCAAAATACTTTTTGGCCATATTTTTTGTAAGCACAATGCTGTTTGGCTCGGCCAGCGCGATACTGTTATCGCCCTTTATAAGGGGGATCGAAAAGATCTTCAGGAAATTAGAATCGGCCTGTACAATATTGGTTTCTTTAAATTGCTGCCCGTTATATTTAACAAAAAGCGGGGGATTGCTCAATAACCGGGTTGATGCCTTTATCTCGGGATATGCATTTTTCATGCCCTCGCCTACCGCTACATCAACAAGGGGGTAAACATCGGTACCACCGTTGCCAATGGTGCCCAGGTTTACCCGGTAAAGCTGTTTTGAATTTGCGGAATAGGTATCGTATGTTAACTCCTGGTACAGGTAGCCGCTTATAAGCATACAGCAGGCCAGGCCAATGGCCAATCCAAATGTGTTGATTAACGAGAACACCTTGTTTTTGGTAAGGCTTCGCCAGGCGATGGTTAAATAATTCTTTATCATTTTTTTAGTCATTGGCTCATTAGGTCATTAGTCATTGCCGGTCCGAAATGACTCAATGACCCAATGATAAATTTATTCGGAACGTAAACTTTTTACCGGGTTACTTAACGCGGCTTTTATGGCCTGCCCGCTTACTGTTAGCAAGGTTACGGCAAGGCTTATCACTATAGTAGCCACAAATACCCACGGGCTTATATCAGTACGGTAGGTGTAATTATGCAGCCACTGGTCCATAAAACGCCAGCTTACCGCACCGCCGATAATAAAGGCGATAATAACCAACTGCACAAATTCTTTTGACAGGTTAAGCCATAAATTTGCAGTGGTGGCACCCAATACCTTGCGGATGCCGATCTCCTTGCGGCGCTGTTCGGCTGCGAATGATGCCAGGCCGAATAGACCAAGGCAGGACAGCACAATGGCCAGCACGGTGAATGAATTTGACAGCGTACCCAATAATTGCTCGGTATGGAATTTTTTACTGTACTCTTCGTCAACAAATTTGTAGTTGAAGGGGTAATCCGGGTTATACTTTTTATAAACAGCGCTTAATTTATCCAGCGCATTTGATACGGATAATGCCTTGTTAAGCCTTACCCCTGCCATGCCTGCCCAGCCTTTTACATTGCCTACTATAAGTGGTTTTGCCGGCTCGGATGGCGAGTTTACAATATAATTTTTTAATACCCCAACAACAGTACGGTCGGCGCCCTGCCAGTTAACAACTGCACCCAAAGGTTCTTTTAAACGCATCATTTTCACAGCGGCTTCATTCAGCAGGATAGCGGTGGTATCTGATGGGCGTGTACTATCAAAATCGCGCCCCATGGCCATTTCCAAACCAAATGTTTTGGTGAAGTGATAATTGGCTACCATCTGCTCAATCGGCAGTTTGTCTTCGCCCGGCAACTGCCCCGGCCATTTAATACCCCACGATGCACCACCGTTACCTGTTATGGTGTTTGAAGTGCTTACAGCCTCGGTAATAGCCCCTGATGCGATGGCATCCCTGCGGAAACTTTCAAATTCATTATACAACCTGCCATCAAGCGGAACCTCTACCAGGCCGTTTTTATCATAACCTGCCGGGCGGTTTTTAATGAAGTTTAATTGCTTGTAAATAAGGATGGTTGACAAAATAAGGCAGGTTGCAAACGAGAATTGCACGATAACCAATATTTGCCTTGGCCTTAAGGTTGCCTTGCCAGCTTTGTTTATCCCCTTTAAAACCTTTACCGGTTTAAACGACGACAGGAAGAGCGCGGGGTAACTGCCCGCGATAATGCCGGTAATAACCGTAACCCCTGTTCCGGCTATCCAAAAGAAGGGCAGCCGATAAGGAATGGTTAAATTTTTTGCGATAAGGCCGTTAAAATAAGGCAGTATCAATGCAGTTAAAGCCAGTGCAAGCCCAAATGATATTACGCACATCAGTAACGATTCGCCCATAAACTGCTGGATGATAGAAACGCGCCTTGCACCTACCACTTTGCGCACCCCAACTTCGCGGGCACGGGTTTGTGAGCGTGCGGTAGAAAGGTTCATGAAATTGATGCAGGCTATCAGCAGGATGCCAATGGCCAAAAACATAAACAGGCGCACATATTCTATAGCGCCGCCGCCGGTGCTTACGCCGTTTTTAAACTCGGTGAACAGGTGCTGTTTAGAAAACTGGTACAGGAACAGCTTGTTCTCTTTATCCTGCGAATTGTATTTGGCTACCAGGCCGGCCAGCTTACTATTAAGCTTGCTTAAATTGGTGCCCGATTTTACCTTCACATACGTTTGGAAACTAAAGTTGCCCCAGCCCGAGGTTTTTATCCAGGGTTCGTCTGCCTCCAGCATAGCCCACGAACCCATCGCGCTAAATTTCATGGAGCTGTTTTCGGGCATGTCTTTTAAAATGCCTGTAACCTTGGCGCTGCGTGTATTGTTTATTTTAACCATTTTACCCATAGGGTCAGTATTACCAAAAATTGCTTTTGCGGTGCTTTGGGTTAATACAACGGATGACACATCTTTAAAAGCATCAGATTTACTGCCCTGTACAAATTCAAAGCTGAAAATATCGAGCAGCGACGGATCGGCCGATAACATGGTAATTTTAAGGGCGTTATCCTTATAGCTGAACAGGTATTCGTTCCCCCAGTTGGTGCGTGCCGTAAGCGCTATCTCGGGGTAGTTTTTACGTATAGCATCAGCAACCGGTACCGACATGCTGTTGGTGCTGCGGATGTCGCCATTTGATGGCTGGTTGCGCCAAACCTGGTAGATCAGGTCCTGGTCCTTATACATTTTATCGAACGAGAATTCGTTGTAAACATATAATAACAGCATAAAGCTTACCGCCATGCCTACACCCAGGCCACCTATATTAATAAAGCTGTAAAGCTTATGACGGGCCAGGTTACGCCATGCAATTTTCAAATAATTCTTTATCATTTTTTTAGTCATTGGGTCATTGGGGCATTGAGTCATTACCGGTCTAAAAATTACCTGATGACTAAATGACCTAATGACAAATTTATTCGGAACGTAAACTCTTCACCGGGTTGGCTAACGCTGCCTTTATGGCCTGATAGCTAACCGTGGCTATGGCAATAATTACGGTAATTAAACCTGCCAAAGCCAGCATCCACCAGCTTAGGGTAATGCGGTACTCAAATTTTTGCAGCCATTTATTTAGGGCCCAAACAGATACAGGCACCGCTATAACTATGGCAATACCCACCAGCATTAAAAAATCTTTTGAAAGCAGCGTGGTTAAATTAAATACCGTTGCGCCGAGCACTTTGCGTACACCTATCTCCTTAACCCTTTGCTCGGCGGCATAAGCGGCCAGCCCGAACAAGCCAAGGCACGATATGATAATAGCCAGGCCACCGAAAAGGTTAGACAGTGTAGCCAGTAACTTTTCGTTCTGGAATTTCTTCTCAAAATCACTGTCTACAAATTTTATAGTTGGCGGGTAAGCCGGATTAAGCGATTTTAAGCCCTTATTTATAGTTTCGATATTGGCCGTAATGCTTCTGTTTTGATTTAAGCGCAGATCAATGGTAGCGCCGCTATTACCACCATACTGCGTTAACATGGGGCGGGTTTTTTCGTATGGCGATCCCCATACAAAATCCTTATACACACCCACTACCGTAAGCTCGGTATCGCCCCATTTTATAAGTGTGCCAATAGGGCTTTTAAGCTTCATAACTTTGGCAGCCGATTCGTTTAGCATAACCGTTTTGCCGGCAGTATCGGCCGGGTAAGCCTGCGAAAACTCCCGACCGCTTAATAATTTAACGCCGGCGGTTTTGGTAAAATCGTTACCCGCCCTAAACACGTCGAACAAGATGGTCTCGTCATCGCGTTTTCCGGGCCAGCTTACGCCCCATGTATTGTTTCCGTTTTCGGTAATGCTTTGCGAAAACACAGAAGCGTTGGTAACCGCGCCCGATGTTTTTAACTGATTAATAAGCACTTCGGTATTTTTTTGCAGGTCGCCTTCAATAGGGATCTCAACCAGGTTGTTCTTATCAAACCCCGCCGATTTTTCCTGCACAAATTTTATCTGGCGGTAGATACAAATGGTGGCGGTTATTAAAAATACGGCTAAACCAAATTGCAAAACCACCAGTACTTTACGTATTGGCAAGGCCGAACCCCCTCCCTTAAATACCCCTTTAAGTACTTTAATAGGCTCGAAAGAAGACAGGTAGAACGCAGGGTAACTCCCGGCAAGTATGCCGGTAAGTAAGCCTATGCCTAATATGGCAAGCCAGGTAGGCAAACTGGTGTATGGTAAGGCCAGTTGTATGCCCAACAGATTATTAAAGTAAGGCAGCGATGCAATTACTATACCTATGGCAATTGCAGTAGAAAGTAACGAAAGGATAACCGACTCGGCAATGAACTGGCTTACCAGTGATGCCCTGTTTGAACCGATAGCCTTGCGGATACCTACCTCTTTGGCGCGTTCTTCAGACCGGGCGGTGCTCAGGTTCATGAAGTTTATACAGGCAACCAGTAAAATACAAAATGCAAGCGTAATAAATAGTTTTATCTGGCTTATCATCCCCCCTACAGGTTTGCCATCCACAAACTCCGAATACAGGTGCAGCTTGCTGAATGGGTAAAGGAACAACTGGTTTTTATTACCATCGTTATGCCTTTCAACCATGTTTTTCATAATGCCGTTGGCGCGTGCTAATGCCGATGGGTTTTTAAGTTGTACCACGGTACGTGCAAAATTGCTTCCCCATCCACCATTTTTGGCCCATGGGTTAGCATCTTCAAACATCACCCAGGGTAAAACAAATTCAAACTGGAAGCTGGCATTTGCGGGCAGGTCATCAATAACGCCGGTAACCGTTAAAGGCAGCTGGTTGTTACGCTTTACTATCTTATTCATCGGGTCTTCATCGCCAAAAAGGGTTTTAGCCAGTTTTTTCGTGATGATGATAGAATTTGGAGATTTTAAAGCGCTTGCCGCTGTGCCTTTTATAAAATGGTACGAGAATATATCAAAGAAACCATCATCGGCAAAAAGCCCCGATTTTTTAAAGCTGTTGTTTTTATAGGTAAGCAAGCCTTCGGCAGTATAGGTAATAACCCTTACCGCGCGTACCGCATCGGGCACTTCGGTTTTAATGGTTGCCGCTGCCAGGCGTGGTGTAGCCGCGAAGGTGTAGATTTTGCCATCGCCGGGCTGGTTATTTTCAACAAGGTATATGTTGTCGATATTTTTAAACTGCTTATCATAGTTTAAGTGGTACGATACATAAAGCAGCAAAAGCAGGCAGCTTGCCATGCCCAATGCCAATCCGCCTGCGTTAATTAACGAAAATCCTTTATGCTTGGCTATGTTGCGCCAGGCAATTTTAAAATAATTCTTTAACATATACCTTGTATTTTATTGAAGCGTATTATTTAGTGTTTACATTAACGGTGCCGTCGCCGCGTACTTCAACCAGCGACCCACCACCGTTTACTTTACCGGTAACCCGTTCTTTTTCTTTATGGCCTTCAAATTTGCCGTTGATGTTAAAATTTACGTTATTGCCACGAAGGTCGACATCTACGCCCTGGCTTGTTGGCAATTGCAGGTCTACATGGCCCGAGTTGGCATCAATTTTCACATAGCTGCCTACGCGCAGCATTTGCACGTGCATACTGCCCGCACTTGTAGAAGCATCAACGCTGCCGGCCATAGCCATAAGGTTTACGCTGCCGCCAGATGTGCCTGTTACCAATTCGCCATCAATATTATTGCCCCTTACACTGCCGCCGCTGGTTGTAGCTTTAATAGTGCCTTTAAGGTCGGTTAGGTTTAACGATCCTCCGCTGGTTTCTAAACGGATCTTACCGCTGCAGTTATCGGCAGTAACGCTGCCGCCGCTGGTTTCCAGGTCGATATCGGGTTTACAGTTTGATACATGGATGCTGCCACCGCTGGTTTGACCTTTTATTATCCCGGTTAAACCATCAGCATGAATGCTGCCGCCGCTGGTCTCAAAATTCTGGTTGCCGGTTAGGTTATCCAGGTGCAGGCTGCCGCCGCTGGTATTTAGGTTGGTGGTGGTTTGCTTATTTACATAAACTTTAAAACCAATGCTTAACGACCGCCTCCAGTTCATGTTGTTACGGCGGCTTTTAGCGGTTGCATGCAGTTCGCCGTTCTGGATATTGATATCCAGGATATAATCTTCCTCAAGGCGTTTTTTGATCTCGTCCTTGGTAAGGTTTTGGTTATTATTGCCAACCACATAAACATCAATATGCGGCTGTTGGGTACTTGCACCACTTACCGAAATACTGCCGCCGCTGGTGTTTACAAATACGGCTTTAATACCATCATTTGCTAACGAGCGGGTGTAATAAGGCGTTTCCCTGTCCTGTGCCGAAGCAAGATAAACCGGCGATGCCATTAATAATAAAAGGAAATACTTTTTCATAATTGTTTTGAGTTTAATACAAGACCACTTTTTTATATTATAGGTTGCATGATGTTAGTATTTAGTTCATAGTTCACGCCAGCTTCACTATGAACTATTAACCATCAGCTATTCGCTTCTCAAGCTCTTCACCGGGTTTGTTAATGCCGCTTTTATAGATTGTACGCTAACTGTTATAAGCGCTATTAAGGCCGCGCTGCCGCCTGCTAACAGGAATACCCACCAGTTGATACTAATCTTGTAGGCAAAATCCTGCAGCCATTTATCCATGGCAAACCAGGCTATAGGGCATGCAATAAGCGTTGCTATAATAACCAGTCGCATCAGATCTGTTGATAGCAGGCTTACAATGCTGCCCACACTTGCGCCAAGCACCTTGCGGATGCCTATTTCTTTAACACGCTGCTCGGCAGTAAAAGTAACCAGGCCAAACAAACCCAAACAAGCTATGCTGATGGCCAGTATGGTAAATATCAGCAGGATAGTACCCTGTTTTTGTTCGGTTTGATATTGGGCGGCAAAGTTTTGATCGAGGAAATGGAACTCGGCTTTGTTCTCGATATCAAAAGTGCTGTACACTTTGCTGATGTAATCTAACGATGCCTGTACATTGCCCCTCGCAATACGCACATACAAGTTATCCTTATCATTTGCCTGCGATGGCATATTTAATACCATCGGGCTTATTTTGTGCTGTAACGAGTAGGTGTTAAAATCCTTTACCACACCTACAATGGTTTGCTCTATAATTTTGCCCTGCTCATCAACTCCGGTGCGTACACGGCGGCCAACGGCATCCTTCCAGCCCAGTTCCTTAACCAATGTTTCGTTTACAATAATGGCGTCTTTAACATCGGTGGTAACGTCCTTCGAGAAATTGCGGCCGCCTGCCATTTTTATTTGCAGGGTTGGGATAAAATCTTCATCTACCTGCAGGTTTTGTACCATTTTCGATTCGGAAGTAGCCTTGCCATCCGGGCCGAGGTTGAAGTCGCCCCCACCTATATTGTTGTTGCCGATTGGGTTACCCGCTACGCCAACACTTTCGATATTTGGGTTTAGCAGCAGCTGTTGTTTTATGGCATCCACCTTGCCGCGTACCTCGCGGTTATTGATGTGGAAAGTAAGCGTTTGCGCCTTGTTAAAGCCCAGGTCGCGTTTTTGGAAATAGTTTAATTGCTGGTAGATAACGCATGATCCGGCTATCATTACGATGGTGATAACAAACTGGAATACCACCAGCGATTTACGGAAAAGTATGGTTGATAGCTGGTTGCCCAGCTGGCCCTTCATGGCCGGTATGGTTTTAAATCCGGAAAGGAAAAGCGCCGGATAAATACCGCTTAATACGCCTGCCAGCAAGCTAAAGCCAATAAATATGCAGATGGTTTTTACCGTACCAAATTGTAGTAATACTAAACTTTTGCCGGATAGATGGTTAAAGTATGGCAGCGCAAACTGGATAATGGCCGCGGCTAATAAAGTAGATATAAAGGTAAGCAGGATACACTCGGCAAAGAACATTACCATAAGCTGTGTGCGGCCCGATCCTATTATCTTACGCACCCCAATTTCTTTGATGCGGATAGATGACCGCGCCGTGGTAAGGTTTACATAGTTGATAATGGCGATAACCAGTATCAGCAAAGCGGTTAAACTGAACACATAAACATAAGTAATATTACCATTGGAGCCGATCTCGTAGCTCAGGTTCGATCGCAGGTGTATATCCGTAAGGGGCTGCAGTTCCATCACAAACTTCATGTCTCCAAGGTCTTGTTTAACATGCTTATTAAAAAACGCATCGCCGGCTGCTTCTATTTGTTTGTAGCTATCGTGGTCTTTCAGCAGTACATAGGTATACACATTACCCATGCCCCATTTGTTATCGTTGGCTTTATAGTCGGCAGGGAAAGCACGCAGGGCCTTAAAACCAAAGTGAGAGTTTACCGGCACATCGGCTATTACCCCGGTAACGGTTGTGGGCTGGCTGTCAATTAATATGGTTTTGCCTGTGGCGATTGATGCATTGGTAAAAAGGTTTTCTGCGAGGGTTTTGGTGAGTACTATGGTTTGTGGTTTTGCCAAAGCAGTTTTATCATCACCATATAAAAATTGATAGCTGAATATATTGAAAATGCTATTCTCGGTAAACAGCATGCTGCCTTCGCTTATGCTTTTATCGCCTGTAGTGATCTTGCCGCCACCTTCAGCGTTTATTCTTATAGCATCAACCACCTGCGGAAACTCTGCCTTCAGTGTCGGCGCGTATGGCGGCGAGGTAACCGCCAGGTCGAATTTACCGCCGTTCCATTGTCCGTGCTGCACCACGCGAAAAATGCGGTCGGCTTTGGTGTTGTAGCGGTCGTAGCTCCACTCATCGGTAACGTATAAAGTAATTAACCAGAAGGCAGCAATGCCCATTGCCAGGCCGAAGATGTTGATGAACGAAAAAGCCTTATGTTTTTGCAGGTTCCTCCAGGCTATTTTTAAATAATTGCTGATCATGGCGATGTGGTTTGGCCTGATAAGTTAAAAAAAATGCCAAACATATAACAAATTAATTATCAACCAATTAACTCAATTATATATTTGGCAATACGTACGTAAGCGTAACAGTGTATGTTCGGTTATGATACAGTTGGGGTTTAGAGATTAGAGACTTGTGATTAGAGATTAGTTGTCGCTGGAGATCAGACACTGATTAATTAGAGATTAGTTTAAAAAAAAAACAAAACAAACGATGTGATATGGCATTCCCTCTAATCACTAATCACTAATCACTAATCACTAATCACTAATCACTAATCACTAATCACTAATCACTAATCACTAATCACTACTCCGAACGTAAACTCTTCACAGGGTTGGCTATAGCTGCCTTAATGGCCTGGAAGCTAACGGTTACAAAGGCTATCAGTACCGATATTACGCCGGCCAGTATAAATACCCACCATTGCATATCAATACGGTAGGCAAAGTTTCGCAGCCATATATTCATCAGCCACCAGGCTAATGGCGAGGCAATTAGCAGGGCCACAATTACCAGCACAATAAAATCTACCGATAAAAGCGACACAATGCCCGATACGCTTGCGCCCAGCACCTTGCGGATGCCTATCTCCTTACCGCGCTGCTCGGCGGTAAAGGCTGCTAAACCAAATAAGCCAAGGCAGGATATGATAACCGCCACAACCGCAAATACCGACATCAGCCCGGATGATTTGGCATCATCACGGTACAGCTTATCAAAATCCTGGTCTACAAAGCGGTAAGCAAACGGCTCGCCGGGGAAGTTGGCCTTCCATATCTTTTCTACATTTTTAATCGCTTCTGCCTGTTTATGGGCTACCACTTTCAATTGAAAATTGCTGCAATACTCGTCGGCAGTTTTAATAACCACCGGGCTGATCTTATCGTGCATGCTGCGGAAATGGAAATCTTTAACAATACCGATCACCTGCCCTGTATCACCCCCGGCGGTAAAACGCTGGCCTACGTATGGTTTATGCAGATTAAATTCTTTTGCCGCGGTTTCGTTAAGTAGCACATTGCGCTTGTCGTCATTACCCGGCAAAAACCACCTGCCCATGGCAATTTTAAGGTTTACCACTTTAGTATAATCCCGGTCTACACTGAAAAACGAAATTGGCGGTACAAAATCGGCAGGGCGACCATCCCAATCGTTACTGCTGCCTGATGATTGCCCTTCTTCGTTAACTATGGATTGGAGACTGGTGAGTGATGCCGCCTCAATAGCCGGCTGCGATAACAGGCTTTGTTTGATGGTTGCCATTACCGCCGCGCGTTTAGCATCGTCATACTTTTTAAGCAATTTATAAGAGATGCCAAACGACATTACCTGCTCGCGGTTATACCCGGGGTTGTTGGTGCGGATAAAAGCCAGCTGGCGGTAAATGGTTATTACCCCTACTATCAGGAAGATAGAGAACGTAAACTGAAGCACAACCAGCCCTTTGCGCAGCGAGGTATCTTTTAAGCGCAGCACGCTTGATCCCCTGAAGATATTAAGCGGTTTAAACGATGATAACAGCATTGCCGGGTAAATACTGTTCAATACGATGGTTGCCAATAAGGTAAGCAACAGAATAGCCCATAAGTAACCCGAGCTAACCGATAAGGTAAAATTACGCTCGGTAAAGCTGCTGAACGCGGGCAGGCAGGCCGCTATAATGATCACGGTTAAAACAAGCGCCATCAGGCTTATCAATGCCGATTCGGCCACAAACTGGGCGAAAAGTTGTTTACGCCCCGCGCCTACTATTTTTTTGATGCTTACCTCTTTTGCCCGCAGGCTGGCCCGCGCCGTGGTTAAGTTAACATAGTTGATACAGGCAATAAGCAGCAACAGTGCACCAAGTACTATAAATATGAATACCACCTTTTTATCGCCATGAATAAGGCTGCCGTTTTGCAGGTCGCTTTCAAAGTGGAGGGCCGCCAGTGGCGTTAAACCTATCTCCAGGTTTTTCGCTTTGCGGTTTTCCTCCAGTATTAATTTTATTTTGTTTGTTACCTTTTTCTGGTTGGCGCCGGGATGTAACTTTAAAAAGGTTAGGTAATAAAAATTACCCCATTGCATTTCGTTCTCTCTTTGTTTCAGATCGGCATGCCGGGCAGCTACCGGTATATACACACCAAACCTAAAGCTCGAATTTGCCGGCGCGTCTTTTATAATGGCCTGCACCTGGTAGTTGTTAGAGTCGATACGGATGGTTTTGCCTATGGCATCCTGGTTGGCAAAATATTTTTTGGCCTTGCTTTCTGATAATATGATACTGAATGGGTGCTGGTTAAACGCCGTGCTATTGCCACTTACAAAATCGCCTTTAAACATATTAAACCAGCCGCTGTCAACATAAGCAGCATTTTCTTCGGGGAAAAACTCGCCGTTTATATTGAAATATACCGGCGCGTAATTAATTGGCTTAATGCGGGCCACGGCTTCCACTTCGGGCAATTGTTTTTCAGCTGCCTCCCCTATATTGTAGGGCGAATTATCCCATACCCACGTGGTGTTTTTATCTAACGACAGATAGTTTTTGATACGGAAGATGTTTTCGCCACCGGGCGTGGCCGTATCAAAGCTCAGCTCGTTTTGTACCCATATAAATATGAGCACAGCGGCAGCCATACCAACAGATAAACCGGCAATATTTATAAAGCCGGTTACCCTGTGTTTCCAAAAATTCCTCCACGCGGTTTTGAAATGGTTTTTCAACATGATTTTTATTTCATTGAGTCATTAGATCATTGAGTCATTCCTGTCATGTTTAATGACCCAATGACACAATGACGGTTATTCGCTACGCAAACTTTTAACCGGGTTAGCCAGTGCTGCCTTCATGGTGTTAAGGCTTACCACTATCATGGTTAAAAGTAATATCAGTACGCCAACTGCGGCAAAAAGCCAAATGCTTATGCTGATGTGGTAGGTGTATTTTTGCAGCCAGTTACTCATCAAATACCAGGTTAACGGCACCGCTATAACAAATGCTACCACTACCAATTTTAAAAACTCGGTTGATATCAGCATCAACAGTTGCCTTACCGATGCGCCCATCACCTTGCGCACACCAATCTCTCGGAAGCGTTTTTCGATGGTGAATGATGCCAGCCCGGCTAAACCTATACAGCAGATAAAGATGGCCAGCCCTGCAAATATGTTAGTTATGCGGCTGATCAGTTCTTCGGTTACGAATTTTTTGCCAAACTCCTGGTCTACAAACTGGTACTCGAACAGGTTTTGGGGATTGTATTTTTTAAATATAGGCTCCAACGCTTTAATACCAGCCTGCGGGTTCACGCCATTTTTTAAACGGATATCTATCATGCTGGAGCTGTTGGGGTCGTAATAGATCATCAGGGGCTCTACCGGGTCGTAAGGCGATGCCATTACTATATTATCTATAACCCCGGCAACGGTAAACTTACGCCCGTAATTCATTTCCATGCCAACCGGGTTTTTCAGTGTCATGGCCTCAACAGCGGCTTTGTTTATCAGCATCACCGCGGTATCGCCAGGGGTTTTGTTAAAATCGCGTCCCTGCAATATTTTAATGCCCATGGTTTTGGTAAAATCCACATCGGCGTTTAACCCCGAAAAGATGATATCGCCATTGGCGGCTTTACCGGCATAATCAGGCGAGCCCGATTTCCACCAGATCTGTGTGATGGGCGACGAAGTGCGGGTAACCGCTCCAATTAAGCCGGTGTTCAGTAAATCCTGCTTAATGGCAGCGTAGTTTTTATCAATATCGCTTGATGATGGCACCATCACCAGGTTGTTGGGGTTGTAACCAATGCTGCGGTCCTTAATATGCTGGATCTGCTGGTAAACAATAATAGTAGCCGATATCAACAGTATCGACATTACAAACTGGCCTACCACCAGTATACGCCTTGGCAACACCGCGCTTTTACCCGCGGCAAACGTGCCCTTAAGCACCTTAACCGGGTTAAATGACGATAGGTACAAGGCAGGATAACTACCCGCAACTACCCCTGTGAACAGTATGATAATGAGCGAACCTATCAGGAAGAACGGCTCGAAGATAGCAAGGTGCAGGTTTTTACTTACCAGCGTATTAAATAACGGCATTAACAGGTAAACAAATGCCACGGCCAGCACAAAGGCTATCAGCGCAAGTATAATAGATTCGAAAAAGAACTGCGTAATGAGCTGCTTTTTATCAGATCCTAAAGTTTTACGGATGCCAACTTCCTTAGCGCGTTTTTCAGACCGTGCTGTGCTCAGGTTCATAAAATTAACACAGGCTATCAGCAGGATAATGATGGCGATAACGGTAAACATGCGCACATATTCTATCATCCCGCCTACGTTTTTACCATCTTTCCACTCGCTATACAGGTGCCACTTATTCATGGGGAAGGTGTAGTAAGTGCTTATCTTATCGCCTTTAGAATGGTCGTGTTTTATCTTATCAATGTATTTATCAACGGCAGCCATGTTGGCATTGGGCGTAGTTTGAACAAAAACGTTGTGCGATGAGCCGCCCCATTCCTTCATGCGGTTCTTTACATAATCTGAATTGTAATCAAACGGCTGGATGAAATCGAACTTAAAGGTAGAGTTACCCGGGGGATCGGCGAAAACAGCGGCTATTTTGTAGCTTTGCTGGTTGTCTATCCTCACCATTTTATTCATGGGCTCGTCGTTGCCAAAAAATGCCTTAGCGGCCGATTCTGTTATGATGATGGATTTAGGATCTTTTAACGCTTCGGACGGGTTGCCTTTAAGTACCTTAAAAGTGAAGATATTAAAGAACTGTTCGCTTGCTACATACAAATCTTTTTTTAGCTTGATATTATTGTATTCTACCAGGTGCGACTCCTGGTGCGAAGTAACCGCCGTACGTACTATCTGCGGGTTGCCGCCTTCAAGCGTTTTAGCAAGTGGCAGCACCATGTTAGGGTCGGTAAAAATGGTTGGCTTAAAATCGCGCGTGGCCATTACCTGGTAAATATTATCGTGGTTTTTATGGAACTTATCAAAGGCTACCTCGTCCTTAACCCATAAAAAAATGAAGATGGTGCATATCATCCCGATGGTAAGCCCCAAAATGTTGGTGATGGCAAACCCCTTGTTCCTGACAAGATTTCGCCACGCGATTTTAATGTAATTTTTTATCATGATATATCAGGTCATTGAGTCATCAGGTCATTGAGTCGTTAGCCTAAATAATGACCTAATGACTCAATGACCCAATGATGATGGTTAATTATTCGCTTCTTAAACTCTTTACCGGGTTGGCCAGCGCGGCTTTAACCGATTGTATGCTGATGGTAGCCAGCGCAATTAGTGTGGCGCCGCCCCCTGCAAACAGGAACACTACCCACCCTATGTTAATTTTATAGGCAAAATCCTGCAGCCAGCTGTTCATGGCAAACCAGGCTACCGGCATGGCAATAAATATAGCAATGATGATAAGCACCATAAATTCGGCTGCCAGCAGGCTGATGATCTTGGCCACACTTGCGCCAAGCACCTTGCGGATGCCTATTTCCCTGGTTTTTACCTGGGCTGAGTAAGTTGCCAGCCCGAATAAGCCCAGGCACGATATAACAATGGCGATAGTGGCAAACAGGTTAAATAACGACCCCTGCTTTTGTTCGGTGGTGTAAAGCTTATCGTAGGTTTCATCCAGGAAAGCATAGTTAAACGGCACATCGTTATTGTATTGCTTCCAGGTTGTAAGCGCGGCGGCAATAGCTTTTTGCGCATCCCGACCGGTGGTTTTTACATAAACCTTCCAGCAGTAATTGGGCTGGTACTGGAATACCGCTGGTTCTATTTTTTTATGGATGGTTGTAAAATGAAAATCTTTAACCACGCCAATGATCGTTCCGTTACGGGTTTGCACGCGCAGGCGTTTACCTATAGGGTCCTTAAGCCCCATTTCCCTTACGGCGGTTTCATTTATTAAAAAGTGTATGGAGTCGGCAACTACGCCTTTAAAATTAGCGCCCTCAACAATATTCATGTTAAAAAAGGGGATCAGGTCCTTATCGGCGTAGATCTGGTTGAACCACATGTTGGAATTAGCCGGTTTGCCATCCCAGTCGTTATCCCCGGTAGACATGCCACCTGTAATAATATCGCGCCCCGCACGGGTTACAGAAAGCACCGCAGGGTTTTTAAGCAGTTCGGTTTTTACCACATCAAAATGCTGCTGCATGCTGTTACGCATTGTAAAAGAGAACACGTTCTCCTTATCGTAACCCAGGTTTTTATCGCGGATGAATCTCAACTGGTTGCCAATAACCAATGTGCCTATAATAAGGATGATTGATGCCGAAAATTGCAGCACAACCAGGATCCTGCGGAAAGCCACATTACCTATACTTACAGATATTTTGCCCTTAAGCGCCTTTAACGGCTCAAAGGATGATAACAGCAATGCCGGGTAAATGCTGGATGCAGCCAGCGTACCAACAAGCGTTAGGATGATACAAAGCCATATGTTGTAGTTAGACAGGTCTAAAGCTATTTGCTTGCCCGAAAACTGGTTAAAGTTTGGCAGCAATACGATCATCAGCACAAAAGCAAAAACGGCGGCTATCATAAACAGCAGCGCGGTCTCTACCATAAACTGTATAAAAAGCTGAAACTTGCCTGCACCTATTATTTTACGCATGCTTACTTCTTTGGCGCGCAGCATAGAACGCGCTGTAGACAGGTTTACATAGTTGATACAGGCAATTACCAGTATCATTAAAGCCACAATAGCAAACGTACTTACGGTTGACATACCACCGTCGGTGCCGTCGGCCTTGTACAGGTGCATTTTTAGCAGCGGCTGGGTAAGGTACGGTACAGGTGCATCTTCGGGCTTGTTACGCTCGTGTATGGCCTGCAGCTTTTTCTCAAGCGCAACAGTATTTACATCACTATTCTTAAGCAGCAGATAGGTTTGAAAACCAAAGTTCGACCAATCGGCATCCATTGACGATACAATGGTTTTATTGTCATAGGTCTTTTTGTTTTTAATATAAGCAAGGTCGTTAAACCTTGATATGGGTAGCAACACATGATATTGAAAGCTCGAATTTTCAGGATAATCACGTATTACACCGGTTACCTTACACTGTTCGTTTTGCCCCATCATCACCACCTTCCCTATCGGGTCTTCGTTACCGAAATACCTTTTGGCAGTGCTTTCGGTGATCACCAGCGAATTATTGTCAGGGAATGGGTTTTGTTCATCGCCCCTGATAAGGTTAAAATCAAATACTGTAAAATACGACGGATCGGTAAAAGCAAAATCCTTTTCATAAAACACCTTGTCTTTGTATTTGAAAGGCGCGTCGCCAATTGACATGATGCGCACAGCATCCTTTACCTCGGGGATCTCGTTTTTTGCAAAGGTTGCTACCGGGGCTATAATGTTATTAAATATCTGTTTGCTGATACCCGTGCCGCCAACTATACCAACTTTGTATATATTTTTAGCGTTAGAATTAAACTTATCAAAACTCAGTTCATCCTGCACCCATAGCAACATGAACAGGCCAACAACAAGGCCAACGGTTAATCCGGCAACGTTAATGGTAGCGTAAAACTTATTTTGCAATATGTTGCGCCAGGCGGTTTTTAAATAGTTTCGTATCATAATTTTAAACTCTAAACTCTAAATCCTAAAAGAGGAAGAAAAGTCAATCACTAATTCAATAATTCAATAAGTCACTAACTGACTTATTCACTTCGTAAGCTTTTAACCGGGTTTGCCAGCGCGGCTTTAACAGCCTGGAAACTCACCGTTATAATAGATATAAGGGTAGTTAAAAATGCCGCGATGGCAAATACCCATACACTTATCTCGATACGGTACGAGTATTTCATGAGCCAGCCATGCATAAAATACCATGCAACCGGCACCGAAAACGCGAAAGCTATACCTACCAGTTTCAGAAAATCTTTTGACAGCATGGTGGTAACGCCCAGCACCGATGCGCCTAAAACCTTGCGCACGCCAATCTCCTTAATACGGTTTTGCGCCATGTAAGTAGCCAGGCCAAACAAGCCAAGGCACGATATAAATATGGTTAAGCCTGCAAATAGCGAGGCTAATGTGCCTATTTGCTGTTCGCTTGCAAATTTTTTGCTGTATTCATCGTCAATAAAATGATAATCAAAAGGATAATCGGGGTTAAATTTTTTAAACACAGCCTCTACCAGTTTAAGGTTTTGGGCTGTTGTGTTTTTATCGTTAAGCTTGTAATGTATAACATTGAACCATGCGCTTGGCCCTTGTATAATCATTTGTTTAACCGGCTCGTAAGGCGATTGCAGGATAAAATCTTTCACAACCCCAACAATAACAAGTTTATGGCTGTCGCGTATAACTATCTGGCCAATGGGGTCTTTAAAGTTCATGATCTTTACTGCAGCCTCGTTTACCAAAATCGCCGACGAATCTGAAGGGTAAGTTTTGATATCGATATCGCGGCCTTTCAGAATTTTAAGGTTCATGGTTTTGCTGAAATCACCGTCGACATTAAACATGTTGAAATCTATTTTTGCATTCTGGTCTTTTCCCTGCCAGTTAAAATCCCACGAATCGCTCCAGCCTTCGGTCATGGGCGCGCTGGTTTTGGTAACCGCGGTTACGGCACCGCTTGTTATCAGTTCGTTACGGATAAGCGCGTAATTCTTTTCGATATTGCCCGACATGAAGGTGTAAACCAGGTTGTCCTTTTTATAGCCTGTATCGCGGTTTTGGGCATAATCAAGTTGCTGCTTTACAATTATTGTTGATATGATAAGTACAATTGCAAACCAAAATTGTGTCACCACCAATATTTTACGAGGCGAAAATGTCGCGTTAGCAGCTTTAAACGTGCCTTTTAATACCTTTACAGGTGCAAACGACGATAGGTATAAGGCCGGGTAACTCCCAGATACCATACCCGTAAACAGTATGAACGAGAGGACTATCATCCAGAACGGCGCACTGTTAAAAGGTATAAATAATTGTTTTTCGGTAAGGGTGTTAAACGCCGGCAGCGATAGCTGGATAATTACTAATGCAAGCGCTCCGGCTATAAAAGCGATCATGATCGACTCGCCTAAAAATTGCGTTATCAGGCTGCCCTTTGATGCACCCACCACCTTACGTATCCCCACCTCTTTGGCGCGTTTCTCGCTGCGGGCGGTGCTTAAATTCATAAAATTGATGCATGCGATAAGCAGGATAAATACTGCAATGATACTAAACAACTTAATGGTATCTATACGCCCTCCTGCTATTTTGCCATTCTCGAATTTTGAATACAGCCTCCATTTGGTAGCAGGGTGCATAAACACATCAATATCCTTAATATCCGAATGTGTGCGGGTGATATTTTTTATCCTGGTGTTTATATAACCTTCGGTAACACCGGGTTTTAGCAGCGCGTAAGTGTTTGTTGAGTTGTTGCCCCAGTTTTTATCTTCGCCCTTGTTTAGCTTTTCCCAGTACGACCACGGCAACAGGTATTCAAAATCGAACCGGGTGTTGTTTGGCAGGTCTTTCATTACGCCGGTTACTGTAAAGTAATCAACGCTATCTATTTTAATGGTTTTACCCATCGCATTATCATTACCGAAAAGTTTTTTAGCGGTTTTTTCGGTAAGTACAATGTTGTTCATACTATTCAATGCGGTTTTCGGATCGCCCTTTATCAGCGGGAAACTGAACATCGTAAGAAAATCGGGGTCGGTAAAGTTTCCGGGGATGGTAAGGCGCTTATCGCCCACGGTAAATAAAAACGCGCCACCCGAAATGCGGGCGGCTTGTTCTACCTGCGGATAATCCTGTTTAAGCGATTTCATCATGGGCTTGGGCGTAGTGCCCCAGCACCATAGCTTACCATCAAAAACCGACTTGTTATACATTTGGTACAGGCGGTTCTTATTGGCGTGGAACTGGTCGTAACTGGCCTCATTCTGCACCCAAAACAAAATAAGGGCTGCACTTGCCATACCAACCGCCAGGCCGGCAATGTTTATGGCGGTGAAACCCTTGTTTTTCATCAGGTTACGCCAGGTTATTTTTATGTAGTTTTTAAACATGATGTATAATTTAAATTCTAAATCCTAAAAGGTAAACTCTAAATACTAATCACTAATCACTAATCTCTAACCCTTACTCACTGCGCAAGCTCTTCACCGGGTTACTTAACGCCGCCTTTATAGCCTGGAAACTGATGGTTGCCACCGCGATGAACATTGCCGCTAAACCTGATACCAAAAACACCCACCAGTGTATCTCGATATGGTATTGATAGCCCTTTAGCCAGCCCTGCATTACCCAATAGGCAACCGGGAAGGCTATTACACACGATATAATAACCAGTTGTAAAAAATCTTTTGATAATAAGCCCGCAAGGCCCGATACACTTGCACCCAATACTTTACGGATGCCTATTTCTTTTACCCTGCGTTCGGCTGTGTAAGCTGCCAGGCCAAACAGGCCAAGGCATGATATGATGATAGCCAATGCCGAGAACACCCTCGATAACCTGCTCACCAGCATTTCGCTTTGGAACATCTGGTTAAACTGGTCGTCTACAAAGCGGTAATTAAAAGGATAAGCGGGGTTATCCCTTTTTAAAACGTCCTGCACGGCAGTCAACGAACTTTCGATACCCTTCTGCGCCTTAATGCGTACGTACATCATGGTTGTATGTACCGGGTCGGTACTAAAAAACATCACCGGATCGGGCTTGCCGTACATGTTGCCATATACATAATCGTTCACCACGCCAACCACTACGGCCGATGTGGTATCGCGCTCGCCGTGTACACGTTTACCTACCGCGCTGCCCTTACCCATTAATTTGGCCATGCTTTGTGTAATAATCATGGCAATTGGTTTAGAGTTGGTATCCATTGCGGTAAGGTTACGCCCGTCTATCAACTTAAGGCCGGTAGCGTCAAAAAAATCGGGTGTAATATATCGCTGCGATATAAGCACTTCAGAACCGGGGGGCTTACCATCCCAGGTAAGGCCCGAAGTGTTGTTGCCGCCGTAAATTATCTCATGATCTGATAAGGCTACGCTTTGGATGTAGCCGGTGTTAAGCAGATCGAGCTTAATGGCATTAAAGTTTTTTGCCATATCGCCCTGCAGGCTAATTTCTAACAATTTATCTTTATTAAACCCTAATTGCCTGCTTTTTACATGCTGTATTTGCTGGTAAACAATTATAGTACTAATGATGAGGATCACCGAGGCGGTAAATTGCATCACCACCAAACCCTTGCGGATATAGGCGGCGCCGCTATCCTTTAATTTAAGGCCCTTTAACACCGCTACCGGGTTGAAAGATGACAAATACAACGATGGATAACTGCCCGCTATGAGGCCGCAGGTAAGTGTTATAGCAACCAGCCCGATAATATGATATGGGTTATCAAACCCTGCCACCAATTGTTTTTGAACAAGCGTATTAAATGCTGGCAAAACAAGCGCGATAATGATAACCGCGAAAAACGCCGCCATAACCGACATGAATACAGCCTCGCCAATAAATTGCATGGCCAGCGAGCCTTTACCGGCACCCAATACTTTACGCACGCCTACTTCGCGGGCGCGTTTTTCGCTGCGGGCGGTGGCAAGATTCATAAAGTTGATACAGGCGATGAACAGGATTATCCACGCTATTACAGTAAATAACTTTACATACTCTATTTGGCCGCCGCCTGTTTTAAAGCCATCTTTAAAATCATCGTACAGGTGCCAGTCGTTCATGCTGAATAAAAATACACGGCCCAGTGAGCTGGGCTCGCGTTTTTGAATAAAGCCGTATAATTGTTTGTTTAAAGTTTCGGGGTTTATGCCGGGCTTTAATTCAATAAAAGTACTTAACGAGTTATTACCCCAGCTTTTTAACCATGGGCTTTTATCCCAGTAGATCTGGAATGGCATCAGCCATTCAAACTGTATGGTAGAGTTGGCGGGGATATCTTTTAATACACCGGTTACAATATAATCCTGCTTATTATCAACCCGGATGCTTTTGCCAAGCACATTTTTTTCGTTCCCGAAGAATTTTTTAGCGGTTTTTTGGGTGATGACAACAGAGCGAAGCTGCTTAAATGCCGTAGCGGGATTGCCCTGCACAAAAGGCAGTGTGAAGATGCTGAAAAATGATGGCTCTACATATTTGCCGTTGGCGAAAACGGGTTTGTCGCCTGCACCGAATAATAGCGACTCTGTGCCTTCATTGCTGCGGCAGGTGTTGGCAATGCCGGGTAGTTCGGCCTGTATGGCCGGCCCCATTACACCTGGGGTTGATGAATGGGTAAAAATGTAAGTATCGTATTTTTGATTCTCGCGGGCGAGATAGATGCGGTCTTTTTTGAGGTGGGTTGAATCGTAGTTAACCTCGTTCTCTACCCATAAAAAAATAAGCGAGGCGCAGGCTATGCCTATGGCCAGCCCAAATATATTTAAAAAGCTATACGCTTTGTTTTTTGTCAGGCTCCTGAAGGTGGCCTTAATGAAGCTTTTTAACATGATATTTTGTTTAAAAAATTAAACCTTAAAAGCTACTGTTTAACGGTTATTACCGTTTCGTTGACACTACTCACCCCATAATTTTAAACATGGCGATGCCAATTATAAGGCAATTCTCAAGCAAACCCCTCCGCCGTATGAGGGCGGAGAGGCAGGCAGGAGGCACACTTAACTATATTAATTAAACTAAAAAGCGGGTATTAAACCATGATGTTTTCCATCACAGTCTGGCCATCCAATAAGCGGATAATGCGGTGGCTGTAACGGGCATCATGCTCGGAGTGGGTAACCATTATAATGGTTGTACCCTGTTCGTTCAAATCTGTAAGCAGTTCCATTACATCGTTACCGTTGCTGCTATCCAGGTTACCGGTAGGCTCATCCGCAAGTATCAGTTTTGGTTTATTAACAACCGCACGGGCAATAGCCACACGCTGCTGCTGACCACCAGATAATTGCTGCGGGTAGTGGTTACGGCGGTGCATTATCTGCATTTTATCCAGCACCTCTTCTACCCTTTTAACACGCTCTGATGCGGTTACGCCGGTGTATATCAACGGCAGTTCAACGTTTTCAAACACGGTAAGCTCATCAATAAGGTTAAAGCTCTGGAAAACGAAGCCAATGTTGTGCTTGCGCAGGTCGGCACGTTTGCGTTCGTTAAAATGCGCCACCTCAATACCATTAAATACATAGCTGCCTTCATCCGGATCATCAAGCATGCCCAGGATGTTAAGCAAGGTTGATTTACCGCAACCTGATGGCCCCATAATGGCCACAAATTCGCCTGTGTTAACTTCCATTGTAAGCTTGTTCAATGCAATGGTTTCTACCTCTTCGGTGCGGTAAAACTTTTCAAGATTTGTAATTTTTATCATTTGGCCTCCCCAGCTTCCGCGCCTTCGCGCAGCAGCCTTTTTGTTAATTGTGATTTATATTTTTATTAGTTTTTCTTTTCCGTTTTCTTATACAAGACGCATGCTTTATAAGAAGGTTACAATGTTTTGCTACTTCTTAAGTACCAGTTCCTGTATGTCGCCATAATTCTCGTAGCTGGATGTAATTACCTTATCGCCGGGTTTTAATCCTTTCAATAGTTCGTAATTATCAGTATTGTAACGGCCTATTTGTATATCAACCTTGTAGGCAGTTTTACCATCATCGCTTACTTTAAATATCCAGTTACCACCTGTTTGCTGGTAAAAACCGCCTTTAGGTAATAACAATGCTGTAGTTTCGTCGCTTAGCGCTAAACGGATCTGCAAGGTTTGCCCTTTGCGAATCCCTTTTGGCACTTCGCCTTCAAATTGCATATCAACTTTAAAGCGCCCGCTGGTAACTTGTGTGTAAACCTTTTTAATTACCAGCTTATAGGTTTTATCAGCAAAGCTAAAATCGCCTTTTAAACCTGCATACACCCGCGACAAGTAGTGTTCTTCCACATCAACCTGTACCTTAAAGCCGTTTTGCGCATCCAGCTGGCCCAGGTGCTCGCCTTTGTTTTTGTTTTGGCCAACCTCGGCATCTAATGATGTTAGCTGCCCGTCGATAGGCGCCCTTAAGGTTAAGCTGGCAACCTTTTTACGCATCAGTGTTAACGCCGATTTCATTTGCGCGTAATGTTCTTTTGCCTGCTGCTCCTGCTGTATGGTAAGCGCGGTATCTTGTTTTAATATTTGCGTGGTAAGGCGTTTGCGGCGCAGCGCGTAATCGTAAGCATTTTTTGCCGACTGATATTCCTGTAAGCCAATCGCTTTTTGGTCGTAAAGTTTTTTATCAAGCAGGTAAACGCGTTCGGCTTCTTTAAAGGCATTGTCAACCTCGGCCATTTGGTTAAGCTTGGTAACCGTATTTTGCTGCGCGTTGTTATGCGCTATCTGCATTTGTGTCTGCTCGCCAAATACCGCCGATTCCTGCGATGCCAGGCTAAGCTCTTCGTCTACGTTGCTTAGTTTCAAAATAGGGTCGCCCTTTTTTAGCATGGCGCCATCTTCTACAAACTTCTCTTCAACCTGCCCGCCTTCTACCGCGTCAAGAAAAATGGTATTTAACGGCATTACTACACCATTAACCGGGATAAACTCCTGGAAAGCGCCTTTTTTTACTTCGCTTATAGTGATACGCTCGGTATCTACATTCAATTTACTTTTGCCCGATGTAAAAATAATACTGCCGGCAACTAAAGCTACCACACCTGCAATACCGGCTATGGTCATCAGGCGCTTATTGCTCCACTTCTTTTTTTGTATAACTCTGTCCACTGTAATTTATTAATATTTTGTTATTGGATACAAAAACACATGCCACAAATTAAATTGCTGTATTTCAATTGTTTATGCATAAAACACAATATTGCACCGTACGCTTCTGTTACAGCATGTGTTCGGTTATGATACAGTGTGTTTTTTGGGCCGGCAGCCCATAGTTTACTGCTCATAGTTGATTATCAATATTATACTTAATATAAGGCAATTGGTACGATAATTCGTATCAAAATATTAAATTGCATGGGTATTTAGCAGTACTTTAAAGTATGCTGATCTATCACACCCTGAACTAATTACCAACGATAAATGATACTAAAAAAAGCGACTGTTTTAATTGTTGACGATGACCCCGATGTACTTACGGCAGTTAAGTTATTGCTTAAAACAGAAACCCACGAAATTATCACCGAAAAGAACCCCGAAAACCTGAACTGGCTTTTACAGCGTAACCAGGTTGACCTGGTGCTGCTTGATATGAACTTTAACAGCGCCATTAACACCGGTAACGAGGGGATATACTGGCTGCGTAAGATAAAGGAGTGGAAACCCAACGTTTGCGTGATAATGATAACAGCTTACGGCGATATCGACCTGGCCGTACGATCGTTAAAAGAGGGCGCCAATGATTTTGTGGTAAAACCATGGCACAACGAGAAACTGATAGATACTATAAAAGACCTGCTTGATAAAAAAGAAGGCGACGGCAAAACCATCAAGGCATCGGTTAAGGGTGGGTCCGGGCAAACATCAATACTGGGCGATTCTGAGGTGATGGAGGATATTTTCCATAAGGTAAATAAAATAGCCCCTACGGATGCCAATATCCTGATACTGGGCGAGAACGGTACCGGTAAGGACCTGATGGCGAAAGCCATTCATGAGCGGTCGTTACGGGCAGCTAAACCGTTTATAAAGGTTGATGTGGGCGCTTTAACAGATTCGCTATTCGAGAGCGAACTGTTCGGGCACAAAAAGGGCGCTTACACCGATGCCCGCGAAGACCGCATGGGCCGGTTTGAGGAAGCCGAAGGCGGCACCCTTTTCCTTGACGAAATTGGGAACATCAGTTTGCAGCAGCAGGCCAAGCTGTTAACCGTATTGCAAAACAGGCAGGTAACCCGTTTGGGTACAAACAAAGCTGTTGATATTGATATACGCCTGATATGTGCTACAAACGTACCACTTGCCGAACTGGCCAACGAAAACAAATTCCGTAAGGATCTGATCTACCGCATCAACACGGTAGAGATAAATATGCCGCCATTGCGTAAACGTGCCGAGGATATTGTGATACTGGCCAGGCATTTCGCCAAATTGTACAGCAGTAAATACCTTAAACCATCAATGGATTTTGAGCCCGCGGCGCTGCAGAAACTGCGCGCGTATAATTACCCCGGCAATGTGCGCGAACTGCAATATACTATAGAGCGTGCCGTAATTATGGCCGACGACCCCATGCTAAAGCCCGACGACCTCATCTTCTCGATATTGGAAACACCCGGCGAAAGTATAATAGATGATGATAATATACAGCTGAGCACATTAGAAAAGAACGCGATACTGCGTGTTATTGAAAAGCATAACGGCAACATTACCCGTGCCGCCAAAGAGTTAGGTTTAACACGTACCGCCTTATACCGCAGATTAAGTAAATATGATATTTAACCGTTACGAATGGCGGCTGGTGCTGCGCGTGCTTTTTTTATTTGCTGCCGTTACGGCTACGGCATTTTTGCTGTTGGGCGGCAGTAATTATTTATACAATGTAATAACCGTGCCGCTGGTAGTTTACTCGGTGCTTGACCTGATCCGCTTTAACAAGAAAGCGCAGGACGAGGTTAACCAGTTTGTAGAATCTATACACTACCGTGATTTTTCGCGCCATTTTGATGTGCGTAAGGCACCTAATGAGTTAAAGCCCCTGCGCAAGGGTTTTAACGATATTAACACCACCTTTAAACTCATCAGTCGCGAACGCGAAACCCAATACCATTACCTGCAAAAGATCTTAGAACTGGTTGATACCGGTATTTTAAGCTACGAACAGGAAACCGGCGAGATAAGCTGGATAAACGAAGCTTTTAAATCGCTGATAAGTATCCCTTATTTAAAAACCATCCACTCGCTTGAAAAACGCGAACCGGCCTTATACAAGGATGTAGTGAAGCTTAAACCCGGCGATTCTAAAGTATTAACCATTACGCGCGATCAGCAGCAGATAAAAATGCTTGTTACCGCAAGCATTATGCGCAGCGACGAAAAGATGTACAAACTTATCGCTTTCCAGAACGTGAGTGAGGCCTTGGACGAAACCGAATCAAAGGCATGGTCGAAATTGCTGAATGTGATGACCCACGAGATCATGAACTCGGTTGCCCCTATCTCGTCGCTGGCCGATACCTTGAAAAACCGCCTGCAAAGCCCGGATATAACCGAAAATTTAGAGGGTGTTGACCTGGAGGATATATCGTTAGGTATCGATACCATCAAACGCCGCAGCGAGGGCCTGCTTAAATTTACTGAAAGCTATCGCAGCCTGAATAAGATAACTAAGCTCGACCTGAACAAGATACTGGTGCGTAACATGTTCGAGAACCTTAACAGCCTGATGCGTCCAACCTTAGAGAAAAAGAATATCGAGCTGGAGATCATCCTGCGAGACCCGGCTTTGGCCATAGAGGCCGATATCAACCTGATAGACCAGGTGATGATAAACCTGCTTGTAAACGCCATTGAAGCGGTTAAGGACAGGGACGAACCGCGCATAACCCTATCTGCCGAGGTGCAAAGCAATAACCGTACACTTGTTAAAGTAACGGATAATGGATTGGGCATGCCGCCGGAGTTGCTGGACAAGATCTTTATCCCCTTTTTCAGTACGCGCAAAACGGGCAGTGGTATTGGCCTGAGCCTTTGTAAACAGATAATGCTGCTGCATAAAGGCAATATCCAGGTACAATCCACCGAGGGCAAAGGCTCGGCATTTATATTGCAGTTTGCAAATAATTAATGGCCTCCTAACCCCGTCCCAACCATATCATTGCGAGGAACGTAGTGATGTGGCAATCTCATAAGACGTTCGGATATGCTGAGATTGCCGCGCTATCGCTCGCAATGACATAGATTATATGAGTTATGCCAAACAAAAACATCTTCGCCATCTCCGGTAGCCTGCGCGCCGGTTCATCAAACCATAACATCCTGAAACACATCAGTGGGTTATTACCTGCGGATGTTGGTTATAATATTTACGATGGCTTAGCCACAATCCCACCCTTTGACCCCGGGTTGGATAATGATACGCCACCACAATCAGTCGTTGATTTGAGACACGCCATCACCGCGGCAAATGCTGTGATCATCTGTACGCCAGAATATGCCTTTGGCGTACCCGGCCAGCTGAAGAACGCGCTGGATTGGCTGGTAAGCAGCAGCACACTGGTTAATAAACCGGTGGTATTGATAACCGCATCCTTAGGCGGCGAAGATGCGCATGCCTCGTTACAACGTATACTTAGCGCGCTATCGGCCAAAGTTGTTGATACCTTACTGATACAGTTTATCCGCTCCAAAATAAATAACGAGGGAAATATAACGGATGACAAAGTGGTAATCGACTTGAAAAATATGACCAACAGCGTACTTAAAGCCATCACGAAATAGTTTCTATTTGCTAAATTGCACTTTAAATATGCTACCATGAAAAAAACGATCCTTATATTATTTGTGGTGTTTGCCGCCAAAACCGGGTTCGCGCAAACTGCCGCTTTACCAACAAGCGAAAATATTTTAAAAGATGCTTACGCAAAAGCCGCTAAAGAAAATAAAAAAGTAATGCTGATGTTCCACGCGTCGTGGTGCGGTTGGTGCAGGAAAATGGAAGCTTCGCTGAACGACCCGCTGGTGAAAAAGATGTTTGATGATAATTATGTAACAGCCACGCTTGATGTGATGGAACAGCCTGCAAAAAAGAACCTGGAGAACCCCGGCTCGTTGGATATGATGACCAAATTTCACGGCGAAAAATCGGGCCTGCCTTTTTGGGTAGTACTTAATGCAAAAGGAAAAGTTTTAGGTGATAGCCAGGTAAGGCCTGCCGGTGCATCATTAAATACCTATGGAGAAAGCGTTGGCTGCCCCGCCAGTACGGATGAGGTTGCCTTTTTTGTAAAGGTGCTAAAAGCGACATCTAACTTAAACGACGAGCAATTAGCCATAATAGCCAAACGCTTCGCGCAAAATGCACCGGCACCTGCCGCCCAACCGGCTACACCCGCAACACCAACTTCGCCGGCATCGATGGGAAATAGATAATTTTAGTTTTTTGGAATTATTTTTCGTTTAACTTATTAAAGAGTGTTTTTAGTTGTTTTAAAGTGTCATTAATCGCGTTTAAATTTTCTGGAATTCTTGTTGATTTTAAATAATAGTCATGTTTATCTGTTGATGGTCTCGGGCTGTTGCGGTAAGGTTCTAAGGAAATAAAGAAGGGCTTCTTTAAAGAACTATTGCTTTTTCTATTAATTTTATAACTAATTGTACCAGAATATATCTTCGAACGCAACCCTTTATCAACTTCATCAAAGAAAATAACAGTTCCTTGCACGATTTTAAAAAACGTTTGTCCTTTTAATATAACAGGCACCTCTGTAAAATTAACTTCTTTATTCTTTAGATTTAGCAAAGGCGTATCCCATTTTAACTCTAAATCATACGCATTACTACCACCAATATTTTTCACAGATAATAATGTAAGACCGCTTCTTTTTTCCAAGTCAAACGCCACACAAACATCCGGTTCGTAATCGTCTTCTTGTCTCCACGTTAAGCGTTGTGCATTCCATGTAGATAAAATCGCTGCTATAACAGCAAGAGACGCGGTTACCGTACTCCATTCTTTTATTTTTACACCATAGATAATTAGAATAAAGCTGCACAAGCAACCAACTGTAAGGAGTAAATTAATTAATATTCTAAAGGCATTTTTCCGAAACATATCACTAATATAACAAAATAGAATAATCCTGCCAATTTGGCAAACCCATCTCTTTGGAACGGGCATTGATATTTGGTTTGCATATTATTTAATCAAACCAAAAAAAATATAGACAATGCAAGAAAAAGGCACCATCTCGATACACACCGAGAACATTTTTCCTATCATTAAAAAATTCTTATACTCTGATACCGAGATATTTCTGCGCGAGCTGGTATCTAACTCGGTTGATGCAACTCAAAAAATAAAACGCCTCGCATCATTAGGCCAATACAATGGCGACCTGGGCGAACTGCGCGTTGAAGTTGCTTTTGATGCAGACAAAAAGACCATCACCATATCTGATAACGGATTAGGTATGACGGCCGAAGAAATAAAAAAATACATTAACCAGATAGCATTTAGCGGCGCTACCGAGTTTATGGAGAAGTTTAAAGAAGCTAAAGACGCCAACGAGATCATCGGCCGCTTTGGTTTGGGCTTCTACTCAGCATTTATGGTTGCCGATAAGGTGGAGATAGAAACCTTAAGTTACCAGGATGGCGCTACGCCTGCCCATTGGGTTTGCGATGGCAGCACCGAGTTTGAAATTAGCGAAGGCAGCCTGGAAGAACGCGGCACCGAGATCACCCTGCACATAAATGCCGAATCTGAAGAGTTTTTAAACCAGCAGCGCTTGCAGCAGATCCTGGATAAGTATTGCAAGTTTTTACCTGTGCCTATTAAATTTGGTACCACCAATCAGGAGGAAGAGGATGGCGTTGACGAAGAAGGTAAACCTAAGTACAAGTCTGTTGAAGTTGATAATATCATCAACGATACCAACCCTATCTGGACAAAAGCGCCAAATGAGTTAAAGGACGAAGATTATCTGAAGTTTTATAAAGAACTTTATCCGTATAGTGAGGACCCGCTATTCTGGATCCACCTGAATGTTGATTATCCTTTTAACCTTACGGGTGTATTATATTTCCCTAAGCTGAAAAACGATTTTGAGATCACCCGTAATAAGATAAAACTATTCTCGCGCCAGGTATTTATTACCGACGAGGTGAAAGATATCGTCCCCGAGTTTTTAATGCTGCTGCACGGCGTTATCGATTCGCCGGATATCCCGCTGAACGTATCGCGAAGCTTTTTACAGGCCGATAGCAACGTTAAAAAGATAAACAGCTATATCACCAAAAAAGTAGCAGATAAACTTGCCGATCTGTTTAAAAACGACCGTAAAGGTTTTGAAGAAAAATGGAACGACATTGGCCTGTTTGTGAAATACGGTATGGTGAGCGAAGACAAGTTTTATGATAAGGCGAAAGATTTTGTTTTGGTAACCAATACCGCCAAAGAGAATTTCACACTAAACGAATACAAAGACAAAGTTGAAGCCGTACAAACCGATAAGGATGGCCAACTGGTTTACATTTATACCAACGATGCCGAAAAGCAGGACGCGTTCATCCAGTCGGCCAATAAAAAGGGTTACGATGTTTTGGTGATGAACTCGCCTATCGATAATCACTTCATTAGCCAGTTAGAGCAAAAATTAGATAAAACATCGCTTAAACGTGTTGATGCTGACGTTGCCGATAAACTGATAAAAAAAGACGACGCACTTGAACATGTGCTGACCGAAGAACAATCGACCAAAATAAAGGCGATATTTGATAAAGCCATAAACAAACCGGCTTACCGTGTTGAGTTGGAAAGCCTAAACCCCGAGGAGTTACCTGTAACGGTTACCATGGACGAGTTTATGCGTCGTATGAAAGATATGGCTGCTATGGGTGGCGGCATGGGCTTTTACGGCAACATGCCCGATAACTATAAGGTTATAGTTAACGGCAACCATAAACTGATAAGCCGAATTTTAGAAGGTGAAGATGAGGGTGTACAGGCGCAGCTTGCAAAACAGGCGTTTGACCTGGCCCTGTTATCCCAAGGCTTGCTAACAGGCGCCGAACTAACCGAGTTTGTTAACCGCAGCGTTAGCCTTATATAATAGGCAATCAAGTCCCTCATGGGGGAACAATATCTAAAGCCATTCGTAAACGGATGGCTTTTTTGTTTTATTTCGATTTGCTTATGGAAAACCGCCGGTTGCTGCATCTTGTAAATAAAACCCGAATATGAACATATACAAAACAAACAGTAAAGCGCCGCCGGTTGTACTATTTAAGGTTATAATTTGCTAATGCTATTAAACTTACAGCCCAATATCAAGTCTAACAAAAACAACGTTATATTTATATAAACTATTAAAAATGAAAACTTTAATCAAAATAATTTTAGCATGGGCGCTTGCCATTGTAATGGTAGCACCTGCTAACGCCCAAGATAAAAAAGCCATAAAAAAAGCTAAGAAGGCTGCCGAAGTAAAAGAACTTATTGATGCGCAAAATTACGTATTCAAGGCTACGTACATGTACCCTAATGGCGGGGGCCAGCGCTATTTAACAACAGATTATGATGTTACCGTGTCCCGCGATACAGTGGAGTCGTTCCTGCCCTATTTTGGTGTAGTTTACGCGGGTGCAGGCTATAACAGCAGCAGCGATAATGGAGTAAAATTTACGTCGACCAAGTTTAATTATACTGCCGATCTTCAAAAAAACGGGAGTTACCGGATAATTATTAAGCCTAACGATGTTACCGGCACCACCCAAATGTTCCTTGATATTTTCCCAAACGGTAATGCTAACCTATCGGTAATTAGCTTAAACCGTGAAAGGATCCGTTACGACGGCTACATCAAAGAACGACGCAAACCTAAAGCATAATTTGCAGTTATAGCATATAAACATAATTGTTATGCTTAAAATTAATATTCCACCCATCGGTTTTGAAGGGAGCATATTTGATAAATATAATTTACCATCGCCCCCAAACGGCACCGAAACAGAGGTAAACGGCGAAATGATATTGATGTTTGAGGATGAAGAGGAGGCTGTGGCTTATCTTGATGAACTGGAAGACTACTCAACCCGCTTAGATGCCAATGCACCCGAGAAACCGGTAATAAACACCCTGGTAAGCGCCATCAATAATGATGAATTTGTACAGTCATACTTACAGTAACCTGTACAAATTCTTTTTTAATATACTTATACGTTTAGGTTTTTATTGATGAACCCGATGCTGCTGTTTATACTTGCAAAGGCATCTTTAGGCATATCGTGCTCCACAAAAAAGCTGCGCATACCAGCTGTTGCCGCCGCCGCGAATATGGGTTTAAAGTCGATAGTACCGCTGCCAACAGGCAGGATATTTTCGCGGCTCGCGTCCAAATCTTTCACATGCCAAAGCGGGAAACGACCGGGGTTCTGTTTAAACATCTCCACCGGGTTTTTACCACCTTTTATAGCCCATGCCAGGTCAAGCTCCATTTTTACATGGTTATGGTCGGTTTCTGATAAAAGCAGATCGTAAGGCACTTTACCTCCTTCAAGCGCTTTAAATTCCATATCATGGTTGTGATAAGCAAATGTTAATCCTGCTTTGGTTGCAGCCTCGCCAGTTTTATTTAATACAGCGATCGATGCTTTCAGTTCGTCCATAGTACCGGTTGGGGTATTAGCGCATACCAGGTATTTTACACCACCTTCGGCAGCTTCATCTACCAGTTGCTGCATATTATCCTGCAGGTTATTCATAGGTGGTATCACCATAGGTTTACCATCGGGCATGGTTGGCATTTTGGCGCCTGCAGGCATTTTAAACGGGGCACCCAGCACATGGTGCGATTTCCACGACAAACCCAGATCGTTGGCCAAAGCTTTAAACTCTTTGGGTTTTAAGCCGTAATACCCCCCTTTTTTGCTGAAGGCAGATTCTATTTCGCCATAACCGGCCGCAGCTATTTTGGTTAATGTGCCTTTAACATCATCATCAATAATATTAAAAAAAGTAAATAACTGCACGCCTACCGGGCGTTTAATAATATTAAAATATGATGCTGCCTTACCCGATAAAACAACACTGCTTAGGGCAAGAGCCCCCGTGCTTTGTAAAAATTTGCGCCTGTTAAAATTCATGCTGATTAGTATTTATTACTTGGTAAGTAAATCTAAATCAAATAATTCGAACAAAGAAATTTATTGTGTCTATTTAACACATTAAGTTTAATGATACAGGCAATTAGCTATTATCCCCGTCCAGCCGGTTTGGTGGGCAGCGCCCAATCCTTTCCCGGTATCACCGTCAAAATATTCGTAGTACAGGATGTGGTCTTTAAAATTCGCGTCGGTTTGTACTTTTTCGTTCGTTCCGTTACTTGCCCTGCGGCCGTGCTCATCGGGCATAAAAAGATTTGAGATGCGCCGGTAGATCTCGTTGGCCACCTCTTTCAAGGTCATCATATTGCCCGATCCTGTAGGGCATTCAACCGTAAAACCGTCGCCATAGTACAAATAGTACTCGTTAAGGCTTTGGATAATAAGGTAATTAATGGGCACCCAGACCGGGCCGCGCCAGTTACTGTTGCCGCCAAACATATTGCCATCGCTTTCGGCAGGCAGGTACTTTATACTAAACAGCGTGCCGTTAATATCTGCGCTAAACGGGTGCTCAAGATGATATTTGGACAGTGAACGAATGCCGAAAGGGCTCAAAAACTCGTTCTCATCCAGCATATATTTTAGAATGGCTTTCATGCGGTGCCCGCGCAGCAGGCTTATCAAATGTTTGCCGTTATTACTTTTTTCGTCCCAGTGCGATACCAGTGCTGCAAGGTCGGGGCGGTTTGCTGTAAACCAATCCATACGCGCACGAAAGATGGGGTTATTGGTAATATCCGCGTCGTCCAATACTTCGGCGGCAAACAAAGGCACCAGGCCAACAATGCTGCGTACCTTCATCTTTTCTGCAGTGCCATCGGGCATACGCAACTGATCGTAAAAAAAGCCGTCCTGCTCATCCCAAAGGCCGCTAACCCCGCCTTCGCCCAGGCTGGCCATGGCCGCCGAGATATAAATAAAGTGCTCAAAAAATTTAGAGGCAATATCCGCGTAAGCCTTATTGGTTATGGCGAGTTCAGCGGCTATACGTAACAGATTAAGCGAATACATGGCCATCCAGCTGGTACCATCTACCTGCTCTAAATGGGCGCCATTGGCAAAGCGGGTGTTACGGTCAAAAACACCAATATTATCCATCCCTAAAAAGCCGCCCTCGAATATGTTGTTACCAACTTCGTCCTTGCGGTTTACCCACCAGGTAAAATTGAGCATCAGTTTATGAAAAATGCGTTCCAGGAAATAGGTATCCCCTTTGCCACCGTTCTCATTTTTATCCAGCTGATATATCTTCCAGGTTGCCATGGCATGCACGGGTGGGTTGGCATCATTAAAATCCCACTCATAAGCCGGCAGCTGGCCGTTGGGGTGCATATACCAATCGCGCACTAACAGGTTTAATTGCCTTTTTGCAAAACCCATATCAATTGCGGCCAGGGGGATACAATGGAAGGCCAGGTCCCAGGCGGCAAACCAGGGATATTCCCATTTATCAGGCATCGAAATAACATCCTTACCATTAAAATGCTGCCATTTGCTGTTACGATGCTGTTTCCGCTCGTTTGGCGGGGCGGGTTCTGCCGGGTCGCCGTTTAACCATTGGTGGATGTTGTAATAATAAAACTGCTTGTTCCAAAGCATGCCGGCATAAGCCTGGCGCTGGATCTGTGCTTTTACATCATTTTTATCATCGGGCCTAAGTGCTTTATAAAACTCGTCGGCTTGCTGCTGCCTCGATGCAAAAATCTTGTCAAATTCTCTAAATGTGTTTTCGGCCTTGTCAGACAGTCTTAACCTTATAATGGTACTTTCTCCCGCCGGGATGCTTATATCATAATTAAAGGCCGCCTTTGTGCCTGTATCGGCATGATTAACAGTATCGGCACCGTAAACAACATGGTCATTAATGCCATCCTTGTAATAGGATTTGTTGTCGCCTTGATTAGTAAAACGTTTGGTATTGGTTTGATTATCACAAAAAAGCATCTCAGCTTCACCTTCGGCCATTAAGCTAAGCCGTCCTAAATCTTTGTGATCAATAATGATAGTGTTTGCTCCCGCCGATAATTGCGGTTTGTAATTATCATAACCCCAGTCCCAGGTGTTACGAAACCATACGGTAGGCAGTACGTTTAAGCTCGCTGCCTCTTTGCCCCTGTTATAAATGGTGATCTTTATAAGAACATCATCCGCCGATTGCTTGGCGTATTCCACAAAAACATCAAAGTAATCATCGTTATCGAAGATGCCAGTATCTATTAGCTCGTATTCGGGCTGTGTGCGGTCGCGTTTTTTATTTTCGGCAACAAGGTGGTCGTAAGGAAATTGCTGCTGCGGGTATTTATACAGCATTTTCATGTACGAATGCGTGGGCGTATTATCCAGGTAATAATAAAGTTCCTTCACGTCCTCGCCATGGTTACCTTCGCCATTATTAAGACCAAAGTAGCGTTCCTTTAAAATAGGATCTTTCTTGTTCCACAGGGCCATCGCGAAGCATAACAATTGCTCGCGGTCGCAAATGCCGGCTATACCCTCTTCGCCCCATCGATAAGCCTTACTGCGGGCCATGTCGTGGGTAATGTAATTCCAGGCATCGCCATTGGCGCTGTAGTCTTCGCGTACGGTTCCCCACTGCCTGTCGCTTACGTATGGCCCCCACTTTTTCCAGCCTGTATCTTTTAACCTGTCCTGCTCTGCCCCCATCTATTTATTTCCACGCGTTTCGTAAAAAACGCAGCCAGTTACCGTGCATCATATTGTCAATATCCGCATCGGTATAACCCCGCTTTTTTAATAAAGCAGGTACTTTCTGCAAATCGGCGATGGTTTCCAGGTCATAAGGGCACTGTTCGCGCCCAAAAGCACCATCCAGATCAGTACCCATACCTACATGCAGGGCGTTGCCCGCTATCTGGCAAATATGGTCGATATGATCTACCATCACTTCCAGGTTACAATTCATTCCGCGCGGGGTCGACTGCCCCCTAACCCAATTGGGCACCATCATCCAGGCATCTAAGGCAGCGCCAATTACCGCGCCACGGTCAATAAGGGCTTTTATCATTTCATCGCTGTACTGGCGGTTATGGTTTACCAGCGCGCGGCAATTATTATGGCTTGCCCAAACATGCCCGTTAAAATTATCGAGGGCCTGCCAAAAGGCATCGTCGCAAAGATGGGTAGCATCAAGGATGATATTAAGGCGTTCCATTTCTTTCAATAGCTCGATACCTTTAGCGCCCATTTTACCGGTAGAATCGGTACCGTTTGCGTACCTTCCGGGCCCGTAATGTGCCGGGCCAAGGGCACGCAGGCCGTTTTGATACGCGCCTTCTAAAAAGCCTACGTCAACTATCGAATCGGCCCCTTCCAGACTTAAAATATAGCCTATGGCTTTGTCTGCATTGTCTTTCCCGTTGCACCACAAAGCTAAGTGCTCGCCAAGGCTCTGCAGGCTATTCACCTGGTTCATTTCCCCGGCATCTTCCATAGCTTTGTACCATGCCAGCTGTCCCTGCGTTTGCGCCCAGGCCTGCTGTGGCGAGTGCCAGCCGGGCAGCTTATTATCCGGTGCAACATAGCGGCCTATTTGGGTAGCCACCACCAAACCAATATTACCTTTCCGCAATTCGGGCAGGGATACAACGGCTTTGGCGCGGTCGGGCTTATCGGTTAAACCCTCTTCGCGCCGGTTAATTTCGGCAACCGGGCGGGTAAGGTCGCGGTTCCACTCCAACGCGTTCATGCTAAGGTCTAAGTGGGCATCTATAATAAACATCTTTTGTATGGTTAAATTGATGTATTGCTATATTGTTATCTTCCTGTCTCTCGCAATAGTTTTCCATTCACCGGTAACTAACTTATTTTCAACGGTTATAACGCGTTCATATAAAGCAACGGTTGGGCAAATGTGATATGGCAGGCCGTATAAAATATCACCTACTTTATATGGATGGTTTATGCCTGCATCAGCTACAAGGTGTTCTTCGCTTTGGCCGCTAAACTTTAGATCGGGCGCGTTTAAAAAACAGATACGCTTACTCAACTCGTTCTCTGCTGATACCGATTTATGGCCAACATCAATACAGATCTTCCCATCTTCCGGTAACGAGATTACCCTTCCAACAACAAGCGCCGCGGTTTGAAACTCCTGCTCGGAAAATGCCAGTTGATACCCCCTATCCCAATATGCAAATGTACCGGGGCTGCATTCTATGTTTTTACGCTTGGCGATGATGGGAAACGTTGGCGAACCACCTGCAATTACAATCGGTTCGGGATATCCTTTAGTTGTAATATCCGCGGCAAGTTTTAATACAGGGGCGATACTTTCGTCAGACCGTTGCTGCCTAACCCGGTAATCGCTATCGTGGATATGCCCGTCGTAAGCATGCAGGCCTGTAATAGCTATACCCGGTAACGATGCGCACCGTTCATATAAACCTAATGCTTCGTCAGGCGCAATACCCGTGCGGTTCATCCCAATATTTAAATCGATATAAACGGGTATGGCAATATTATTGCCAACAGCTTCGGCGGATATCGCGTTAGCGGTTTCAACATTATCAAACAGGCTCGAAAACTTAGTTTTTGAGTATGTCTTCACAAGTTGGACAAACCGCTTAAGCTTTGGCCCTGCAGGCTGGTAAGCCAGTAACACATCAGGCGCTTGTGCCACCCCCAGCATCTCGGCCTCGGCAATGGTGGCGCACTTAAATTTGGTGATACCTGCCTTTATCATCATCAGAGAAACGTCGATACTTTTATGCGTTTTTACATGGGGGCGCAGTCGCGATGCATCGTCTATCATCGTCTTCACCATGTCAATATTGGCTTTTACCCTGTCGGGATAAACCACTAAAGCCGGGGTGTCCAGCTCATCAACATTGCTTATGGTGTACCAGTCTGCCGCTGCCATTATACCAGTTCAAATAAGGCTTCTATCTCTACAGGGATATTATCTGGCAACGAGCCCATGCCTACCGCGCTGCGTACGCCTATGCCATTCTCTTCGCCCCAAACTTTGGCAAACAGTTCGCTGGCACCGTTGATGATATATGGGTGTTTTTCAAAGTCGGGCGTACAGTTAACCATGCCCAATACCTTTATAACACGCTTAACCCTATCCAGGCTGCCTAAATTTGCTTTAATGGTTGCCAGCATAGCTAAACCTACCTGCCTTGCGGCAAGTTTGCCGTCTTCCTGGTTAATGGTATCGCCAATTCGGCCGATGATCAAACTGCCATCGTCCTGCACGGTACCGTGGCCCGACAGGTACAGGTATTTACCATCAATTAAACAAGGTTTGTAAACGCCAAGTGGTTTTGGCGCGGGCGGCAGATTTAAGCCTAATTCTTTAAAATTTTGTTCAGCTGAGTTCATTTGGTAAATCTATTATTTAAAAATAAAAACCCGTGTTTATTAAACAAAAAAAGGCCGGGAACCACCCCGGCCTTTACTTACATAACCATTATATATTAAGCTTAAACAAACGTTAAAGCTTTTAAAAGCTACAGTGCTATAAGTTGTGCACTGCCTTTTTATCTGCACGAGAAGGCATGTTAAAACCTGGCGATACCTGTTTTATGGCAAACCACAACGCTATCAGGGTACCGTAGCTGCCACCGCGTTCAATCCACTCGAATACTTCGTAATGCGGGTACAACAACTCGCTTGAGATCTTCCAGATAATGAACAACAACAGGATACCACGCACCGGTTTAATTAGTACTACCAAAGCGGCCGCTACTTCAAAAACACCGATAAACTGCGCCACCTTTGCCGGGTGGGCAAAACCAATTGAAGCGTACTGGCTCAGCAACCCTTTCTTTTGAATAAGATTTAACCAGCCGTGGCCCATAAGCAACAGGCAACCAACTATTTTTAAACAAGTGAATACGTTTTTAATGGTTTTGGCGTCGACAATGGCGTTTGCATCTATCCGGGTAAATAACTGGCGGAAGCTTTTGATGCCACCCGACAGCATAAGCAAGGCAAGCGGTGCGCCAAAATTACCGGCACGTTCAATAAACTCGGCAAAAGGCTCGCCGGATGCCGGGCGCAGGAAGGCCGTAAGAGCGCCCCATATTACCAGCCATAATGCAATTGCACGTACAGGATAAACAAGCATTACCAAACCCATAGCTATATCGCAAACGCCAACCCATGGCATCAGCGCGTAAGCCGTATCGGTGCCAATGCCAAATACGGCAAAATAGTTGCACCACACCTGTTTTGTGATAATACCAAATGTACCGTGGCCAATAAAGCACATAGCTACGGCAATGCGTAAAACGTAGTGTATCTTTTGTTCTGTCCTAAGCATAACTCTCAAATCTTATTTTCCTGCACCGTCTGTTTTTGCCCTGTTTACAGCAAATTCTCCAACTTTTATACCGCTGGCCAAACCAGCGTCGCAATCGCTGCGGTAGTGGATACCACCGTAAAGCCTGGACATACCGGCCTCTTTAGCCATAGCCATAAACTGGGTTGCTTTTTCGGGCACCAGGTATCCTAAAACCGTAGCCGCCGAACCACTGAACGTAGAGTGGCCCGAAGTATACGACGGGAAGTTAGGGATACCTGTAAGTGTTTTTATATTAAACATGGTTTGTGTTGGGCGTGGGTTAAAGTAGTAATACTTGGCATCCCAGCATACGATAGCGGCATCCATCTGCGCCATATTTAATAACGCTAAGTTTCGCGCCCATCTTACTTCGCTGTAATTATGTTTTACAAATTCGTCGGCAGCTATGGTATTCCAGTGACCTGAAGGTGTGGGGGTGCCTACACCATCAGCCCAATAATTTACTATCCGCTCGTGCTCGCGGCTATGATCGTTACTCATGGCCAACACCTCATCAGCTTCTTTTTTAAACTCAGGCGAACTGGTTGAGTAGGGAGCCGGCGGGCGAATAGAAGGTATAGAAGCGTTGCTAAATAAAAACGGCTGTACCTTGGTGAACAAAGGCAGCATTGGCGGGCGTTTTGGCAATTCTAAACTTACCCATGGCACTTCGCCTTTGGCAGTAGCAGTTGTTTCAAACGATTTCCAAACCTCGGGGTTACCACCGGCAGTGCCTGCACCGTCTGTACGGGCGCGCGCTGCAAATACTGCTGCTACCTGTTTGCCTAAAGCTTCGCCCGCATCCATATCCGACCGTGTGTTTGCACCGGCCATAATGCGGTATAATTTTTCTTCGGCTACTTTCTTTTGGATAAAATCAAGGTCGCCAGGGAAAAGCAGTTTCATCAGGTCGGCAGTAACACCTGCAACAACAGCATCCTCGCTTGGGTAGGATGGCAATGTTGATTTGGGTACCAGCGCCTGTATGTTTACATCATTTATATAAGGGGCCGCGCGGTTAAACTGCTTTTTAAATTTCCAGGCCTGTACCAGGGCATCGTACTGTGCAGCGCTTACATAAGCATAAGCGCGGGCGGCGTATGGTGGGTTCGAGAATGGAAACAACGGGTAAGCCAGCGGGTTTGCAGCGCTTGGTGCCGGGTATGTACCATCCTGGTTTTGATACGGCGGTACGTTGTGCTTGGCAACCAATTCGCGCAAAATTTCGTTCCAGCGTAGTACCGAGCCTGCGCTCCAATATTTAATAATATCTTTTTGTTCGCTGGTAAGGTTACGCTGATAGCTTTTTATCTCGTTCAGGTCTGCAAGATAACCCGGTGCGGTAATTACATCAGGCGTAGCTACGGTAAATGTAGACGAGGCTGTTAATACCGGTGTCCAGGTATCAGCGTCAAGATCTAAATTTGACGGGGCCAGTGCAGGGTATTGCTGGTTGCGTTCCTGTATTTCCTTTTTGCATGATGAATTGAATACCGATAAGGCAATCATCATTACGGGTAATATATGGAGTATGTTTTTTTTCATGACTATTTCTTATTTTTCTGATTTATCCTTTTTAACCGAAAACACGTAATAAACACCACCAAAAAAGGATGTATTTTGCCCGTAGTTGCGGCCTTGTAATACATAGTTGCCACCGGCAGTAAGCTCAAGCCCTTCCAGTTTGCTAAAGCTATATTTAAACACAGCCCCAGCCGCCAAAGCATTCATTTTGTTGCTTATGAAAGGCATATTGTTTTTAGTGATATCAAAACCACTTGTCGAGGTCATTTTTGTTAAAACAGCTTCGGCATTAAACCTTAAGCTGCGGTAGCCCGAACTAACTAAAAAGTTGGTAACGTTTGGCATTGCTACCTGGTTGGTATAATGCATTTCGGTAGTGTAGTATGCGTCGCGGTCAATAGTAACATTGTCCTTGCGTACAAACTGACCGGCGCCGGCTATAAAAAAGCGGCCTACCTGGTAATTAACCAGGCCACGAAGCGCTATACTTTTGCTTTGCATACCCAACGAAAGCGGTAAAAAATCAGCCTCGTAATTATTTAGCGGGATGCTTCCTGATAAAATTGCGTGTACGCTAAAAAGGCCCGTGCCTATTTCCTGTTTTACAGCCATCCATTTTACAGCCAGGTTAATATCCTGTACACCGCGCTGCCCCCTAAGGGTACCTGCCGATGCATTTGATTTTATATAAGGGATCATAAACAACAAGTTTACCCGGTTGCTTAGGCCATAGTTACCGCCCACAGCATATATGTTGCTGCTAACGGTGCCTAAATTGGCATTATCACGTTTAAAGGTGCCTTCCCAGTAATGGTCCCAGCTGTTGTGGGTGTACACACCTGCGGCGCAGAAGTAATTTTTAGGTATCATTAATGCGTCTGTTTCGGTTTGGGCGCTAACTGTATTGGTAAAAGCGGCACAAACTAAAACAGCTAAACAATACCTGGTAATATATTGTAAAGAATGTTTCATATAGTTTTTTAAGTAATGGTTAAGTAATATGATAAGCATCAGCCGCTAAAAATCTCACAAATTAGTAGCTGATGCTCATATTTTTCATCTTAATTCAATTAAATAAACGGATAAGCACATCACGACAAGATGCGATACCTTTATTACAGGAATTAAGAAATAATAAGTTTGGATATATTAATCAACCGATGTGGTTAGGCGGCTTGCCCGGAGATTCGATATAAGGTTCTGTTAATTTAGAAGATATAGGATTTTCTCTTCTGTCGATAGAATCTGCGAAACTTAAAAAGATATAATTTACCGCAGGGTTATTGTACTCTGATGTAGCAGATTGTGTTTTCTTTATGGGTGCGTCCTGGCCTTTTTTGCTCAGGGGCACATCGCTAAAGTTTTTGGCGACGATGATGTTAGCATTGAACAGCTTGGTTTTAACACTATTGGCAACGCAAACCAGGAACATGGTATCCCGGGTCATTTTAACGCCTACATAATTATAAAAACCATCTTTTAACTGTATTTGCCCCTGTACGCGTTCGTAATCGGGCCAATCTGTTATTCCGGGGCTTTTTAAGGGTACTTTTATTTGTACAAGCTGTGTAGCATCAACCTTGTTTTCGTAGATCTGCTTTACTATCTGTACTTCGGATTGGTGTATGAAATATTGGAATACAAGGCTGTAACCACCTGTGTTAAACAGATGTATGCTGAGTAAGAATAAAGCAACAAACCTTTTCACCAATCGTAGTATTAGGGATAATACGGTTGTAAATATATGTTTTTATTTAATTATCACAAAAAAATTACAAAACTGTGCTATTTAATTAAAACAATTTTAAAAATTACTTTTTAGGATTGAAAATTGCAACCCCTACGCGCGAATCGGCGCATCCATAATATAAAAACCATTTGCTTTTAAAATACACAAGCCCTTCCATAAATACGGTACCAGCAGGATATTGTCCGCTTTTTTCAAACGCTTCCTGGGGCACAAAAAATGGCTTATCTAACCTGCTGAGGGGCTTAGTTGGGTCGATTGCCGAAAACATTACCTGCCCCCCGCAATACGAGTTGGCGGTATAATGCTTATCGCCGTAGCTGATGTTATTTTTTCCGTTATATAATAACAAAATTCCTTTTGGAGTGATAATAGCAGGTGGGCCACACTCGGTAAGGTCGCTATCAAAATAATTTTTTCGGGGCGATATTAGCGCTTTAAGACTGCCATCGGCATTAATTAGCGGTGCCCAATTGACCAGGTCTGTTGAGGTGGCTGCATAAACACCCGTTTCGCCCCAGTACATCCAGTACTTGCCGTTGATTTTTGCGATCACCTGCTTGCCACCGGTTAATTTTGTGATGATGGATGCCGATTTACTGGCGATATTGAAAAACTTGCCATTATATGCTTTGCGAAAGATAGGCCCGTGCTTTGTCCATTTCTTCAGGTCCTTTGAAGTGGCCACACCAAGGCGCGGCATATCATGGTTCCATTGGGTGTAAAACACCACATAAGTGCCATTGGCGGTCATGGCTATGCGCGGGTCTTCGCAGCCGCCCGTCCATTCAAATTCTTTCTGGCTGTCGTTATCGGGGTATAACACCGGCACCGGCGACCGCTTTACCGAGATACCATCACTGCTTTCGGCCAGGCCGAGCCTTGAGGTACGGCCCCCTATGCCTGTGCCTGATTTGTCCTCGGCACGGTATAGGATATAGATCTTACCATTTTTGATAGTTGCCGCCGGGTTAAAGGTATCGTTCGATTCCCAATCCATTTGCTTTTTGCGCATTGGGTCGTAAAACCGGGTGGTAGTATCCGGGCTGATGAGCGGATTAACATGCGCCGGCCGTATAAAAGGCCCAAATGCCCATGCCGGCAGTTTTTCGGTTTGTGCCGATACGGTGCCTGCCGATAAGATCAGCAGCGCGACTATCCTGATAATTTTGTAAACGTTTTTAATCATATATTTTTAATTAACCGGTGTTAACCTTGCCAGGTACTGATCGAACTCGTCTTCATACAAAAACTCCGTTGCCCAGCCTTCTTCGGTGGCAACAGCTTCTAACGTTTCCTGATCGATATAAAGCCACTTGAACCAATCGGTTTTTTGCCCCTTGTAAACATACTGATAGGATAATTCGCCGTAATATCCCTCTTCGGGCAAATCATCTTCGTATAAATATGTAATATCAGAAGAATCAAACAATAACCGGCCGCCCTCACTCAGCAGCGTTTTGGCATGTTGTAAAAATACACGTAATTGTTGGATAGTTCCGCATAGGCCTATCCCGTTCATCAATAGCAATAAAGTGTCGAATTTTTCTCCGTGGTAATTAAAAATATCACCGGTTACGGCCCGCTTTACCCCGCGCTGCAGCATAATGGTAACTGCCAGTTCTGATATATCCAGTGCGGTAACCTCGCAACCCAGTTCCTGCAGTATCAAGGCATGGCTGCCTGCCCCAGCTCCAATATCTAAAACCCGGTCGTAACACCTACTCAGGGCCTTATGTTCAAGGCCTGGCATCTCATCCTCTGTACGGAAAAATACTTCCAAAGGCATTTCTTCTTTATCACCATAAGTGTTGTTTATCCAAAGCTTATGTTTGCTTTCGCCTTTAAAATGATCAAACAGTGCCTGCCCTAAAATATCTTTCAACGGTTAATTGGTTTTTTTCAACCCAAAGAAAAGCATTGTAAGGTAAATCGTCAATCTTTTTTCTTCACAATGCTTAAGGTCGCCGGTGTGTTCGATATAGCTTTCTTTCACATTATCCATCAGATACGCTCATATGTTTTACCCGTTCACTACCTCGCCGCCGTTAACGTGGATCACTTGTCCGGTAATAAATGAGGCATCATCTGAAGCGAGGAATACATAAGCGGGACCAAGCTCTGATGGCTGCCCCGCGCGTTTCATGGCGGTTTCGCTGCCAAACTCCTTTATCTTTTCTTCATCAAAGGTGGATACGATGAGCGGTGTCCAGACCGGGCCGGGCGCAACAGCGTTAACCCTGATGTTCTTTTTAGTAAGGTTAGTTGCCAGCGATCGTGTAAAAGATGTAATAGCACCTTTTGTGGATGAATAATCTATCAAATTCGGCGACGACCGATAAGCTGTTACCGATGTGGTGTTGATGATACAGTCGCCTGCCTTTAAATATTCAAGGGCCTCGTTTGCAAAATGGAAATAAGCGTAAATATTGGTACGGAAGGTATCATCCAGCTGTTTCTCATCAATAGCTTTTGGATCTTTCTGCGGAAACTGCATCCCCGCATTGTTAACCAGTATATTAAGCTTACCCAATTGCTTTACAGTTTGCTCTACCGCTTTTTTACAAAAGGCGCTTTTTCTCACATCGCCTTTCAATAGCAGGCACTTACGCCCTTCAGCCTCTACAAGCCTTTGAGTTTCTTTAGCATCCACATCCTCGTCTAAATAAACAATGGCTACATCGGCTCCTTCGCGCGCATAATGCACCGCAACGGCCCGGCCAATGCCGCTATCGCCGCCGGTTATCAGTGCAACTTTGCCTAATAGTTTGCCGGCACCCTTGTAATCAGGTTTTATATACTGCGGCCGTGGGTCCATCTGGGCTTCTATGCCGGGCTGATGGTTTTGTTTTTTCGGTGTTTTTTGTGCTTTGCTCATAAGTATTATGTGTAAAGGCTACCACTTAAAAAGCGATAGCCAATAAATCATTTATTCCCAGGGTTTTAACACCACTTTAACGCAGTCGTCTTCTTTTTTATCAAACATCTCGTATCCCTTAGCTACTTGGCTAAGCGGTAAGGTGTGGCTGATGATATCATCCAGCACTACTTTTTCTTCTTTAACAAGGTCTATCAAATGGTCGATATAGTTTAATACCGGTGCCTGCCCCTGGCGTATGGTTAAACCTTTATCAAACATGCGGTGCATCGGGAAGTTATCGTAAGTGGAACCATACACACCCATAATGGTTACTGTACCGCTCCGGCGCACGGCCTTAAAGGCCATATCCAGTACTTTCATGCTACCTACTTCAAAGTTCACCAGTGCCTTGGCTTTATCAAGTATGGTGCGCTCGGGTTCAAAACCTACGGCATCAACGCACACATCGGCACCTCGTCCACCGGTCATTTCGCGGATGGCTGCTACCACATCAACCTCATCGGGGTTAAGTGTGTCAACCTTGTTAACGGCACGGGCTTTTTCTAAACGGTAGTTTAGCGGGTCGATAGCGATAACGCGGCTCGCGCCATTTATCCATGCTGCCTTTTGCGCCATTAAGCCTACCGGGCCGGAACCGAATATGGCAACAACTTCGCCGCCTTTCAATTGCGCCCAGTCGATAGCACTCCAACCAGTTGGGAAGATATCCGTCAGGAAAAGTACCTGCTCATCGGTCATATTTTCGGGCACTACACGCGGGCTGATATCGGCATAAGGCACCCTTACATACTCGGCCTGCCCGCCGCTATAACCGCCGTATAGGTCGGTATAGCCAAACAAGGCCGCACCTTTCTGGTCCATCATATCGCCATTGGGTCCATAATGCTTGTAATTGGAGTTTTCGCAGCTTGGCGATGCGCCGTGGTTACAAAAAAAGCAATGCCCGCAAGCTATTGGGAAAGGCACAACCACACGGTCGCCCTTTTTAAGGTTGGTAATGGCCGAGCCTACTTCTTCAACAATACCCATAAATTCGTGACCCATTACCATATCCGAAGTTTGCGGTACGCCGCCGCTAAGTATATGCAAATCAGATCCGCAAATTGCTGTTGATGTTACCTTAAGGATTACATCCCTCGGGTCTTCGATGCGCGGGTCATCAACGGTGTCGTAGCTAATGTCGCCTGGTTTGTGAAATACTGCTGCTTTCATGTTTGATTTTTTAGTCTTAGTTAGTTTGCAATTATAACACAGATTACGAAATTATAGTTTTAAGAAATAAAATATAGTTTATGATTATTTATTGCGCGAAATTTATGGAGAATCCGATCTATTGCCTTTGCAATTTTTCGCGCATGTATGGTTAATATTTAAAGAATTTCTACCTTCACATCATGAAGCTACATACTATTGATACCGGCTTTTTTAAACTGGATGGCGGGGCGATGTTTGGGGTTGTGCCCAAATCATTGTGGAACAAAACCAACCCGGCTGATGATAAAAACCTATGCACCTGGGCCATGCGCTGCTTGCTGATAGAGGATGGTAAACGCCTGATATTGGTTGATACCGGCATTGGTGATAAGCAGGACGAGAAATTTTTTAGCCATTATTACCTGCATGGCGATGCCACCATGGATAGCTCATTGGCGGCCAAAGGGTTTCACCGGGATGATATAACCGATGTATTTTTAACCCACCTTCATTTCGACCATGTGGGCGGTGCAGTTGTACGTAATAACGAACGGCTTTTGCCGGCCTTTAAAAACGCCACTTACTGGAGCAACCCGCAGCATTGGGACTGGGCGGTTAACCCTAACGACCGCGAAAAGGCTTCCTTCTTGAAAGAAAACATAATGCCTATACAGCAAAGCGGGCAGTTGAGGTTTATCGATGCCAAAGATGGTGTAAGTTTTAGCGATAACATCAGCATCCGGTTTGCCTACGGCCATACCGATGCCATGATGCTACCGCTGATAAATTACAAGGGCAAACAGGTTTTATATATGGCCGATCTGCTGCCATCTGTTGGCCATCTGCCCCTGCCCTATGTAATGGCTTATGACATGTTCCCGCTAAAAACCCTGACCGAGAGAAAAATTTACTGGACTGAGGCCGTAGAGAAGGAATACATCCTTTACCTGGAGCACGACCCCATAAACGAATGTTGCACCCTGCAGCAAACCGAAAAAGGCATCAGGGTTAAGGAGATATTCAGGTTAGATGAGGTATAATTTTTTAACGTTTAAGTAATTTTTTAGATAAACCTAATAAATTGGCCTGCAACAAATATTATTCCAAAAATAGCTTATCAAAATTTCTTTCATTTAATGGTAAAATACAGCCATAATTGGCTATAAAATATTATTTTTAGAAACAAATTTGTAGCTTTGCACGTTCAATTCTAAATTCAAGAATCGAGGTTAATAAAATAAATGAGACAACTCAAAATAACTCAATCCATTACCAACCGTGAGTCACAGTCCCTCGACAAATATCTTCACGAAATTGGTAAAGTTGACCTAATAACTGCCGAAGAAGAAGTAATCTTAGCACAGAAAATTAGAGAAGGCGATCAGGCTGCGTTAGAGCGCTTAACAAAAACGAACCTTCGTTTTGTGGTATCGGTAGCTAAGCAATATCAAAACCAGGGACTTACCCTTGGCGACCTTATAAACGAAGGTAACTTAGGCCTTATTAAGGCCGCAAAACGCTTTGACGAAACAAAGGGGTTCAAATTTATATCATACGCCGTTTGGTGGATCCGCCAGTCGATATTACAGGCCATTGCCGAGCAAAGCCGTATTGTGCGTTTACCTCTAAACCAGGTTGGGTCACTCAGCAAAATAAGTAAAGCATTTTCAAAGCTTGAGCAGGAGTACGAACGCGAGCCATCGCCCGAAGAACTTGCCGATATGCTGGAAACCACTGTAGATAAGATATCTGATACGCTGAGCAACAGCGGGCGCCATGTATCTATGGATGCGCCGTTTGTACAAGGCGAAGAGAACACACTGCTGGATGTATTGGAAAACCAGGAACCCAATACAGATTCTATCCTGATCAACGAGTCGCTGTCTGAAGAGATCAAACGGTCGTTATCTACCTTAACCGAGCGCGAGCGCGAGATCATTGTTCTGTTCTTCGGTTTGGGAAGCAACCACCCGCTATCGCTGGAAGAAATTGGCGAAAAGTTTAATTTAACCCGCGAGCGTGTTCGCCAGATAAAAGATAAAGCTTTACAACGGTTACGCCATACTTCGCGTAGCAAGATCTTGAAATCATACTTAGGATAACTATAGGTTAAAATATTAAGCCCCCGTTTAAACAAGCGGGGGCTTTTTTATGTTATAAACTTATGGATCCATCCGGCTACGAACACTTATCTCCTGCCGAAGCAATAGCTTACCAGGAAGAGTTACGCCATAAGATCAGTATCCACGAGCTTACCAAACCAATTAACACGATAGCCGGTGCAGATATTTCCTTTGATAGAAATTCGGACATACTTTACGCCGGAATAGTAGTTTTTAAATACCCCGAAATGACCGTAATTGCCACTTCGACAGCGATATCGCACACCGAGTTCCCATATATCTCGGGCCTGCTCGCTTTTCGCGAAGTGCCCGCATTATTTAATGCATGGAACAACCTTTATACAAAACCCGATGTACTGGTGCTTGATGGCCAGGGCATTGCTCATGAGCGGCGCATGGGCATAGCCACACATTTTGGCCTGTTAACCAATGTGCCAACCATAGGCAGCGCCAAAAGCAGGCTATATGGTAAATACCAGGAGCCCGCCGATAAAATATTTGCCGAAAGCCCTATGTATGATAAGGGTGAACTGATAGGCATAGCACTACGCAGCAAAGAAAACTGCAACCCTATTTACATATCGCCGGGGCATAATATTAATATGCAGCAAAGTGTTGATGTGATAAAAAAATGCATCCGCGGCTATCGCATACCCGAGCCTACAAGGCAGGCCCATTTCCTGGTAAACAAGATAAGGGTAGAGAACAGCGAAAAAAATAACCGGCAATACAATTTATTTGATTGATTTACGTATAGTATCCAATCAAATGCGACGCCTAACCACCCTCACCCTTCAATATTACCGGTCGTTGCTGCTTTACAATATCACCTTTACAATTCTTTGTGTTTTTTTAATTGGCCTGGGCGTAGGTACAAACCCGGCGGGTTTTTTCTTTTCAAAGCTCATAGGGTTTGCGGCGGCAGCAGGCTTGCATTACTTTTCATCAGCCAAAACATATTTTTACTATCGCAACGCGGGTTTAACTATCAGGCGTTTGTACGTTTACGCCTATTTAATTGATGTAGCTGTTTTCATCCTGTCAACCATCATATTTATAATATGCCGCCACTTATTTTAAAGGTTGATAGCGTTCAGCTGGCTTTTAACGATCGCAGAATACTACAGGATGTTCATCTTGAATGCAGGCAGGGCCAGGTAATTGGCTTATTAGGCAGGAACGGAAGCGGTAAATCATCATTATTAAGGATCATCTTCGGTACGTTGCAAGCCTCATACAAATATGTGAGTATTAACGGTGATTTTATTCACAAAGGGTATCAGAACAACCGGATAGCCTATTTGCCGCAGCATGGTTATTTACCTGATAATATTAAAATTAGCAAACTTGCAAAAATGCTTGTTGACGAATATTGTTGGGATGAGTTTAACGCCCTTGATATATACCGGCAGCACTCTCATAAAAAGCCGGGGCAATTATCGGGCGGTGAGTTAAGGCAGCTGGAAATGCTGATGATCATTCACAGCAGGGCCGGTTTTATTTTACTGGACGAGCCGTTTACGCATATCTCGCCTATCCAGGCCGATGAATTTAAACCCGTTATCCGCGCTTGTGCAAAACGCAAGGGCATTATCATTACCGATCATCAATACTATAATATATTGGAAGTAAGCGACAAAGTAATTTTATTGAATAACGGGGCCACAAAACATATTACCGATAACGATGAATTAATTACTTACGGTTATCTTAGCGGTAAATAAACAATAACCCGCAATGACTATCCCTATTTACCAGGCCGATGCTTTTACCGATAAACTGTTTGGCGGCAACCCCGCTGCTATTTGTCCGCTGGATGAATGGCTGCCCGACGAAACCATGCAGAAAATAGCGCTGGAGAACAACCTTGCCGAAACCGCTTTTTTTGTAAAAAACGAAACGGGCTACCTGCTGCGCTGGTTTACCCCCGAGCTGGAAATAGACCTTTGCGGCCATGCCACGCTGGCATCGGCACATATCTTATTTACCGAGTTGGGATACAACGCTGATACTATAAATTTTGATACCATTAAGGCCGGCACGCTGGTTGTTAAGCGCGATGGCGATAAATATTCGATGGATTTCCCCTCGCGCCCGCCATTTGCCGCGGATAAACCCGAAGGATTAATTGAAGCCCTTGGCGGTAAAAAACCAAAAGAGATCTTGCGCAGCCGAGATTATATGCTGGTTTATGATACCCAGGAAGATATACTTGATATGAAGCCCGATCACTTCGCTTTGGCTAAGATAGACAGTTTGGGAATTATAGTTACCGCGCCCGGTAAAGATGTTGATTTTGTATCGCGTTTTTTTGCCCCCTCGGCAGGTATCCCCGAAGACCCTGTTACGGGCTCGGCGCATTGCAACCTTATACCCTATTGGGCGGGCAAACTGGGTAAAAACATTTTGCATGCCTACCAGGTAAGTCCCCGCAAAGGCGAGCTTTGGTGTGAGTTAAAAGGCGACAGGGTGATAATGGCAGGTAAAGCGGTTACTTATCTTAAAGGTTCTATCGAGGTAAAAGGTTAAGCGTTAAAGGTAAAAGGCCTCGCTCTAAAACCTTTAACCTTTTACCTTTCAGCTTTCGCCTAAAATCATTATTTTCCGACCTCAATTTTATATAGAGCACAGCAGTATTAATGCAACTTACCAGGTTAGAAATCAAGGGCTTCAAAAGCTTTGGCGATAAGATCACCATTAATTTTAATGAGGGTGTTACCGCTATTGTAGGCCCTAATGGCTGCGGTAAAAGTAATGTTGTAGATGCAATACGCTGGGTGTTGGGCGAGCAAAGCACCCGTGCGCTTCGTTCCGAGAAGATGGACAACATCATTTTTAATGGCACCAAAAGCCGCAAGGCAGCCAACCTGGCCGAAGTATCGTTAACCTTTGATAACACCAAAAACGTACTCCCTACCGATTATTCGCAGGTTACACTTACGCGCAGGCTTTACCGTACCGGTGAAAGCGAATATCGCCTTAACGATGTACAGTGCCGCTTAAAGGATATTACCGACCTTTTTCTGGATACGGGTATTGGTTCGGATTCCTACGCCATCATCGAGTTGAAGATGATCGACGAGATCATCAACAACAAAGAAGGCTCGCGCCGTAATTTGTTTGAGGAAGCATCGGGGATCTCTAAATACAAGCTCCGTAAAAAGCAAACGTTCAGCAAGTTAAAAGATACCGAAGCCGATTTGGAACGTGTTGAGGACCTACTCTTTGAAATAGAAAAGAATTTAAAAACGCTGGAGAACCAGGCCAAAAAAACCGAGCGTTATTATAAGCTGCGCGACCAGTATAAAGCGCTAAGCATTTCGCTGGCGTCCTTCCGTATAGCCAATTTCAGTAGATCGCTTGCCGAAATTGAGGGCAAGGAACAGATCAGGCGCGAGGAAAAATCGGGCATTGCTACACAGATAGATAAACTGGAAGCCGCTTTACAACAGGATAAGTTAGATAGCCTGACAAAAGAAAAGAACCTTGCCGCACAGCAAAAAGCCAGCAACGAGTTTACGGCCAGGATCCGTGCGTATGAAAGCGAGAAACGGGTAAAGAACGAACAGTTAAAAAATCAGCAGGATAAAGAGGCCCGCTTAAAGGATGAGCTGGAACGCGATAACAACCAGTTCAAACACGTACAGTATAATATCAAGCGCCTTAACGAGGAAAAGCTACAGGAAGACGAAAACCTGCAAAGCATTACCTCCCGCGTAGCGGAACTGAAGGAAGCGGTTGATGAACTGCGTGCCCAACAGGCCGAAGCCCGTAACGAGCTTAACGAACTAAACAGCATAAACGGCCGCCTGCAAAACCAGGTTTACAAAGCCGAAAAAGATATCGATATCCTGAACATACAACAGCAGGCGCTTGAGCAGGAAAGCCAGCGCAACATGCAGGATACCACCAACAAGGAAGCCGAGCTTTCGCATTTCAACACGGTAGTTGCCGAACTGCAGGCCCGTGTAGAAACCCTTAAAAGCGAATACGACCAGGCTGTTGAGGCCGAAAACAAATTGCAGGAACAGGTTGCCGAAACCGAAACCGAACTAAAAACCATAACCGACAGCATTGCCGCCGACGGCCGTAAGCTGGATGCCAAACAAAACGAATATAACCTTACCAAAAGTTTGGTTGATAATTTGGAGGGCTTCCCCGAGAGTATCCGTTTCCTGAAAAAGAACACCAACTGGGCTAAAACAGTCACCCTGTTTAGCGATATTTTGTTTTGTAAGGAAGAATACCGCGTAGCGATAGAAAACTACCTGGAGCCCCTAATGAACCACTACGTGGTGAATACTTACGATGAGGCCATAGCGGCCATCAACCTGCTAAGCAATTCATCAAAAGGGCGGGCGCAGTTTTTTATATTGGATAATTACGAAGCCACCTCTAAATCTCCCCCGAAAGGGGAGACTTTATCTTCTGAAGCCCTCTCCTTCGGGGAAGGTTTGGGTGGGGCTCCTGCCCTATCTGTTGTGGAAGTTGAAGAGCGCTACAAGCCGCTTTGTAACCATCTGCTAAAAAACGTTTATTTAGTAAATGACGCAACAGAGAACGACATCAATGCCATACAATTACCGGATGGTGTAGTGTTGATAGGTAAAAGCGGCAAGTTCAATAAATCTAAACATACTATGGCCGGTGGCTCGGTTGGGTTGTTTGAGGGTAAGCGTATCGGCAGGGCTAAAAATTTGGATAACCTTTTAAAGGAAATTAAACAAGCCGAAAGCCGCATCCAAAATTTTAAGAATAAAAATGAGGAGCTGCAAAGCCGGTTGGCCGCATTAAAGGCATCCAACAAAAGCAACGAATTACGCCAGCAGCAGTATGAGCTAAACCAGGTTAATACCGAACTGATCACCGTTAAAACCAAGCAGGAACAATACCAGGCCTTTATTGAGAACAGCCTAAACCGCAAACAGGATATTGCCAACAAGGTTGCAGGCATTAAAAACGACATCATTACCCTTGGCCCGCAGCTGGTAGAACTAAAAGAGCAAAAGCAAGTTCAGGCCGAATTGCTGCTGGATAAGCAACAGGCCTTTAACGAACTGAACGAAATGGTTACGGTGCAATCTAACACCTACAACCAGGAGAACATCCGTTTCCACCAACAGCAAAATAAGGTATCGGGATTACTAAAAGATCTTGACTACCGCGAAACACAACTGGAACATCTGGATGTACGTATCCGCCAGAATAATATCGAGCTTGAAAAAGCAAAAGCCGCAATATTAGAAAACCTGCAGCAAACCGGCGACAGCGACGAGAGCCTGCTGGAAATGTACGAACAAAAGGAAGCCTTGGAGAAAGGCACTGCCGAAGCTGAGCAGGAATATTATGCATGGCGCGCAACCATTACCGAAAGCGAGAACGAGGTATCCAAACTCCGCCAGCGTAAAGACCAGACCGAGGCTTTAGAGAACGAACTGAAAGACGAGCGTAACAACCTTAAACTGGAATTGAACGCCCTTCGAGAACGCCTTTCTGTTGAGTTTAACGTAGACATAAACGACCTGCTGGAGATTGACAGCACCGAAACCGGCGATGAAGATGAGATCCGTGACAAAACGGAGAAACTGAAACGCCAACTGGATGATTTTGGCGCAATTAACCCTATGGCGGTTGAGGCCTATAACGAAATGAGCGAACGTCATACCTTTATCCAGGATCAGAAGAAGGACCTTGCCGAGGCTAAAGCATCGCTGCTGGCAACCATTAAGGAAATTGATGATACGGCTAAAGAAAAATTCATGTCGGCATTTACAATGGTGCGCGAGAATTTCATCAAGGTATTCCGTTCGCTGTTTAACGAGGAGGATTCCTGCGACCTGATATTGAGCAACCCTGAACAGCCGCTTGAATCGGAAATAGATATTATTGCAAGGCCTAAAGGGAAACGCCCGCTATCCATAAACCAGCTTTCGGGTGGCGAAAAAACGCTTACAGCCACGGCTATCCTGTTCTCGCTTTACCTGTTAAAGCCCGCTCCCTTCTGTATTTTTGATGAGGTGGATGCTCCGTTGGATGATACCAATATCGATAAATTCAATAATATTATCCGCAAGTTCTCTACCGAGTCGCAGTTCATTATTATATCGCATAATAAGCGCACCATCGCCTGTACAGATATTATTTATGGTGTTACTATGGTAGAGCAGGGAATATCACGGGTAGTGCCTGTAGACCTGCGCGAATTAGCTGATTAAATATCAAAACCTACTGCATAAAAAAGGCCCCGAATAAAATCGGGGCCTTTCGTTTTAATAACAAGCTAAGTATTACTTGGCCTTTGTGTTGTTGTAGATCATACCCCTGAATACTTTTTTTCCCTCAACCTGGATACCAACCTCACGAGATTTTTCAACAGAGAAAGTTTTAAGGCTGTTGGTGCTTTGCACACGCGGCCCGGATATTGCAAATGTGCCGGTTTTTGCGTAGTTAATTGCGTATGCAAATAATTCTTCTGTTGGGTCGCCAAAATCCTTGGTGACATCATCTGATGCAAGCTTACCCGGATAATCTGCCGAGCCTGGTTTCATACCTGCATAATAACCACCCTTGCCTGCACTGTTCTTTGTTTCGAACTGCGGCATGTACATTTGGTATTTATTAATGTCGATATCAAAGAAGCCTACTGGTTTGCCATAACTGGTTGTACCAATTATTTTAACATCCATTTTTGGGATAAGGTTGTTTATGGTAAGCTCGCTTGCCGATGCTGTTGAACCTGTTACTATAAAAAACACATGGCTTAAGTTTAAGTTTGGCAGGCCGGTTTTATCAAACGGAATGGTATTGCCCGCAGCGGTATAATCAAAATCAAAATAGCTGTAGGTTTGGCTACCATCTTTACGTACCTGATTTTTAAGGATGGTTGCTTTACCTTCAGTCATTGTTTTATTAAAGTTGTAGGTAAACATAGTAGAGTTGTTTGCACTGGCCGGCGCAATCAAATTGCTCAAATATTCGGCGGTAGAAACGTACCCCCCGCCATTATAGCGCAAATCAACAACCAGGTCGGTTATTCCCTGCGCGTTAAAGGTGTTAAACGCCGCATCAAGCTTTGGTTTGGCGTTTGCGTCGGATGTAAAACTGTTAAATACTATATAACCTACTTTTTTACCGCCGCCCGCGTCAATAACTTTTGCAGTTAAAACAGGGTTTACAGTATAAGTTGCGGTTGACATGGTTACATCAAATGTGGTGTTATCCGGTTTCTTTAATGTTAGCTTTATACTGGTCGAATTGCTGTAAGCATTTACCAGGAAATTAACATTTGCACCATTATCATAAGTTAAACCAGTACCTGTGCGGTTATTTATGCCAACTATCTGGTAACCTCTTTTCAGGCCATTTACATCGGCCGGCGACCCCGGGTAAACATATTTAACCCTGATATCGTCATCATCTACCCAAACAGGGGCAAAACCAAAGTCGCCTTTTATACCATTCAACTCGTCTGATACGCTGCCATCATCAATAAACGAATATTTGGCGTAACCCGGTGCTGGCGCGTAATACTCATAAGGCTTACCTCCATTATCAGGGTTTGAACTGTATTGGCTCAATGCATCAATTTCTGTTTGCAGGGCGTCAAGGTCATTACTCCCGCTAAAACCGCGCGGCTTAAAGTTTGCATAAGTAGGCAAAGAGGTGTTCCAGTAGTAAGTTTGCTGGGCATAAAGGTACACCGAGTCTTTTATCAGATCCAGCTTCGACCCTGTTTTTGTAGGCTCGTTATTGTTAGGGGTGATCTTCTTATCCTTTGAACAAGAAGCGATGACCATTGCAGTGGGCAATAGAAATAAGTAAAATATTTTCTTCACAGTTTAATTTTTAGTGTTAACGGTATTATTCTTTATATATTATATTAATTATGATCTATAATTTCTTTAGCGCTTAAATAATCTATCCCGCATGCTTCGGCGCATAACTTGTCTAATCCTGAACCTTCTATTATCAGCATATCACGCCGCTCTAAATTATGCTGTTTCATTAATAAATGCAGCACATCGGGTTCGGGCTTAGGTAAGCTTTCGTTAGCAAAATAGCATGTTAAATAAGGTTCTAAACCATGCCATTCAACTTGCCTTAGTTTATTCAATTGCTGTTGCGGGTCACCGTTTGTAACTATAAATATCTTTTTACGGTCGGTAACCACGTCCTGCATAAAGCTAAGCATATTTTTATACAGCAGCAATTTTAATGGCAGCCGCGATGTTAACAACATGATCTCAAGCTTATCGCGATACTTCTCTTCTATACCGAGCTGGGCAACAAGTTCATTGTAAACTTCGCCCTCCCCTTTCTCATTATACGTATTTATCATCAGTTCGGTTGTCCTGGCCGCGCTATTTAATTCGGTGTACTCTAATAAATTAGCAAACAGGTAATAGATCTGGTAATAGTAGTCCTTAGCAGGATACAGCACATCGTCCAGTTCAAAAATAAAAGCTTTTTTGCGTGGGTCTATATCATTATATGTTATTGCTGCCATTTATAATATTGATATTATACTCTTTAAATAGCTGTTCTGATAATAACAGCACTTCCGCTTCCTGTGAATTTAGCAGGTAAACCGTATCGAAGCTATTATCCAAACAAAGGGTTAACATTTGGTGCGCGTAGGTATCTGCTGCGGGGTTTGGCAATTTAAGCATGCCCATAAACGCCGGGAGATCGTTGTAGTCGCCTAAAACTACCTCATCATTATTAAGTGCAGCCTTAAGCTTGTGCGCACCGGCAGATGCCGCGGAAGTGATCAGTACTTTCAATTATAAATTATTTACGATCAACCCGTCCTTCATTAGTATAGTGCGGTCGCTCATGTCAGACAGGTCCTGGTTATGGGTTACAATTACAAAAGTTTGGTTAAAATCATTTCGCAGCTTAATAAATAACTCGTGCAGTTCAAGCGCGTTCTTCGAATCGAGGTTGCCCGATGGTTCATCGGCAAATATCAGTGCCGGGTCATTGATCAGCGCCCTGGCTACTGCCACACGCTGCTGCTCGCCGCCCGATAGTTCGGCAGGTTTGTGGGTTATCCTGTCGCCAAGGCCAAGCATATCTAATAAACCAGTCGCTTTTTTTTCTGCTTCGGCACGGGGCATGCCTGCAATAAACGCCGGGATGCACACATTCTCGATAGCGTTAAACTCTACCAATAAATGATGGAACTGGAAGATGAACCCTATCTTTTGATTACGGAAAGCGCTAAGGTTCTTGTTATTAAGTTTGCTAACTTCAACATTATCAATAAACAGCTGGCCCGAATCAGGGCTGTCTAAAGTCCCTAAAATATTAAGTAACGAACTTTTGCCCGCGCCTGAAGCGCCTACTATAGTTACAATTTCGCCGCGTTTAACCTCAAGGTCTACCCCTTTTAAGATATGGAGCTTACCGTACGATTTGTTGATAGATTGCGCTTTTAGCATGTACAAAGGTAAAATTAGTATCAAGTAGTTAGTATCAAGTATTGAGATTTTTTGCTATCGGTTTAAGTATGCCTTTTTTTTGTAAAAAACGTCTTGATACTTTATACCTGCTACTTGATACTAACCAACAAAATAGTAGCTTTACCGCAAATTCTTCAAATACATGAACATTCACGAATATCAGGGCAAAGCGATATTAAAAAGCTTTGGCGTAAGAGTACAAGAGGGCATAGTTGCAGATACACCCGAAGAGGCTGTTGCTGCTGCTCAGAAAATGAAGGAAGACTTTGGGTCGGACTGGACGGTTATAAAAGCACAGATCCACGCAGGTGGCCGCGGTAAAGGCGGTGGTGTAAAACTGGCTAAAAACGCCGAGCAGGTAAAAGAAATTGCAGGTAAAATTATTGGCATGCAACTGGTTACCCCGCAAACCGGCCCCGAAGGTAAATTAGTTAAGAAGGTTTTGGTTGCGCAGGATGTTTATTATCCCGGCGAAAGCGAAACTAAAGAGTTTTATATAAGCGTATTGCTTGACCGTGCTAAAGGCCGCAACATCATCATGTACAGTACCGAAGGCGGTATGGATATTGAAGAAGTAGCGCACTCTACACCCGAGCTGATACACAAAGAAGAGATTGACCCTAAAGTTGGTTTGCAAGGTTTCCAGGCGCGTAAAATTGCCTTTAACCTGGGCTTATCAGGTGATGCGTTTAAGGATATGGTAAAATTCATCACCGCTTTGTATAAAGCGTACGATGCTACCGATTCGTCGCAATTTGAAATTAACCCGGTGTTAAAAACATCTGATAACAAAATTTTGGCTGTTGATGCCAAAGTTAATATCGATGATAACGCCTTATTCCGCCACCCTGATTATGCAGCATTGCGCGATACCGACGAGGAAGACCCTACCGAAGTGGAAGCAAGCAAAAGCAACCTTAATTATGTAAAGCTGGACGGTAACGTAGGCTGTATGGTTAACGGCGCGGGCCTTGCCATGGCAACCATGGATATTATTAAACTGGCCGGCGGCGAGCCTGCCAACTTTCTGGATGTGGGCGGTACTGCAAACGCGCAGACAGTTAAAGCCGGTTTTAACATCATCCTGTCTGACCCTAACGTTAAAGCAATCCTGATCAACATCTTCGGCGGTATTGTACGCTGCGACCGTGTTGCACAGGGTGTTATTGATGCTTATAATGAAATTGGCAATATCCCTGTTCCTATTATCGTACGCTTACAAGGCACCAACGCCGAAGAAGGCAAGGCATTAATTGACAACTCTGGCTTAAAAGTTTACTCTGCCATCCTTTTAAAAGAAGCTGCAGACAGGGTTAAAGAAGTGTTGGCGATATAGTAGAGATTAGAGGTTGCTTAGAGATTAGTTGACCTGAATAATATAAAGGGAGCCGTTAGGCTCCTTTTTTGTTATTACCATATTGTTAAATTATAAGTTTAAACAAACATACCCCCTGCTTATTCCGTTATATATAATATGTCTGCAAATTGTAATACTTTAATATAATAATACATGTTTAAACATCTATTATTATATTTGTATTATAATAAACAGATAAACAAAATCAAAAACTTAAAATATCATGGCAACAACTAAATGGGTTTTAGACCCAATGCACTCAGAGGTTCAGTTTAAAGTAAAACACCTGGTAATATCAACCGTAACCGGTTCTTTCAAAACATTTGAAGGATCGTTAGAAACAGAGAACGAAGATTTTAGCGGCGCTGAAGTTGAGTTTTCGTTAGATGTGAACAGTATAGATACTACCCAGTCGCAACGCGATGAGCACTTAAAAGGCCCTGAGTTTTTTGATGCCGCAAGCTTCCCAAAGATCAGCTTTAAATCAACATCGTTCATCAAAGATGGCGACGACTATACTTTAAAAGGCGACTTGACTATTAAAGATGTAACCAAACCGGTGACATTTGCGGTAGAGCATGGTGGCGTAGCTGGTGATTTTTACGGTAACACCAAGGCAGGTTTTGAAGTAACCGGCAAAATTAACCGTAAAGAGTTTGGCCTTACCTGGGATGGCGTAACCGAAGCAGGTTCTATCGTAGTAGGCGAAGACATTAAACTGATAGCTAACGTACAGTTTGCTAAGCAAGCGTAATTCGATTTCGGATTTACGATATTCGATTTCGGATTTTTTATATTACAAACAAATGCAATCTCGGTCGGGTTGCATTTGTTGTATATTGCAAAACTAAATCCAGATTTATCGTTAATCATTACAGATCAAATTTGATTTAAATCCGAAATCGTAAATCCGAAATCCGAAATCAAAATAATGCTAATACGTATCTACCCCGAAAACCCGAACGAAAAAGCTATTGAGCAGGCTGCTGATGTGCTGCGTAAAGGCGGTATCATCATCTACCCTACCGATACGGTTTATGGTTTGGGTTGCGATATTACCAACCAAAAGGCTATCGAGCGCATCTGTAAGATCAGGAATATTAAGCCCGAGAAGGCTAATTTTTCTTTTATATGCTACGATCTTAGCCATATATCAGATTATATCAAACCTATTGATAACGCTACTTTCCGAGTGTTGAAGAAGGCTTTACCGGGGCCGTTCACCTTTATATTTAACGCGAGCCATGCGGTGCCAAAACTGTTAAGCTCAAACAAAAAAACGGTAGGGATCCGTGTACCCGATAATAACATCGCCCGCGAAATTGTAAAGGCCCTGGGCAACCCCATCCTATCCACTTCTATCCACGATGAAGACGATATTATCGAATACTCTACCGACCCCGAACTGATCCACGAAAAATATGAGGACCTGGTGGACATCGTTATTGATGGCGGCTACGGTGAAAACATTCCCTCAACAGTTGTAGATTGCACTTCCGGCGAGTTTGAGATCATCCGCGAAGGTAAGGGCGAACTGGAAGAGTATTTATAATCCTATCTTTGCGATTATAAGCAGAAACCATATATCTTGATAAGCAACCTCAAACAATTCGCCGAATTTATCCGCTCATACGCTACAGGCGGCGTTATCCTCATTGCCTGCGTGGTGGTTTCGCTGGTAATTGCCAATACAGGTTTACACACACCATTCAACAATATCCTTGATAAGCATATTGGCCCTTATACCTCTTTGGGTTGGATAAACGACGGGCTAATGGCCATCTTCTTTTTGCTGGTTGGGTTAGAGATCAAGGACGAGGTCTTAAATGGTGAACTATCCGACAGACAATCGGCAACCTTACCCATATTCGCAGCCATTGGCGGGATGCTTGTACCTGCCGTGATCTACGCGCTAATTAACCTTAACACGCCAACTATAAACGGCTGGGGCATCCCTATGGCTACCGATATAGCCTTCGTGGTGGCAATTATCAGTATCATCAAATCGCGGGTGCCGCAATCCTTGCAGGTATTTATAAAAGCATTGGCCATTGTAGATGATCTGGGGGCGATACTGGTCATCGCTATATTCTATTCTTCCGGGCTGCATACCACTTACCTGCTTTTAGCATTGGGTATGTTTATTTTGCAGCTGCTATTTAACCGCCTTAATGTGCGATACCTGGCTGCGTATCTAATTCCGGGAGTGTTGATGTGGTATTTTATCCATCACAGCGGCATTCACGCCACGGTTGCCGGGGTGCTCACCGCTATGGCCATTCCTCATAACGTTAAATTGGGTTATTCGCCCTTAAAAAAACTCATCCATCTGCTGGAAAACCCGGTGAATTTTATCATCATTCCCCTGTTCGCATTAGCAAATTCTAATATAAATATTGGTGAAAGCTTATCGGGCGGGAGTATCATTAATCCATTATCAGCCGGGATATTATTTGGCTTACTGTTAGGTAAACCCATAGGCATTACGCTGTTTAGCTGGCTGGCGGTAAAACTAAAGCTATCCAAACTGGCCGACGGTGTAAAATGGCTGCAGGTATGGGGGATTGGTCAGTTGGCAGGCATAGGCTTCACCATGTCAATATTTATGGCATTGCTATCTTTTGCCGATACAGGCTTACAGAGCCAGGCAAAGTTTGTAATTTTAGTCACTTCCCTGCTGGCAGCAGTAATTGGTTATGTGTTTTTAACCAGGGTAAGAGCTAAGCTTTGATACCGCCTATAAACGACGGAATTTTCTCCATATAATTCTCTTCGGCAAGCAACTTTACAAATGCGCTGCCCACGATGGAGCCATTGGCATACTCGCAGGCTTTGCCGAACGATTTGTTATCCGAGATCCCAAAACCAATAATGGTAGGATTCTTCAGATCCATTGCCTTAATGCGGTTGTAGTAGCTTTCAATGCTATCTGTTAATTGCAGGTTACCGCCTGTTATGGATGACGACGAAAGCAGGTAAATAAAACTGTTGCTCAACTCATCAATCTTGCGGATACGGTCCTCTGATGTTTGCGGTGTCACCAAAAATATATTGCTCAGTCCGTTATCCTCAAAGTGGTTGCTGTACAGCATTTCGTATTCATACATGGGCAGGTCGGGAACGATGATGCCATCTACCCCCACCGCTACTGCCGCTTTGCAAAAACGCTCCACACCGTATTGTACAATAGGGTTAACATAGCCCATTAACAATACCGGGATGCTGACACGGCTGCGCAGGTCTTTCAGTTGCTCAAACAAAAGATTAAGGTTCATTCCGTTATCCAACGCGGTTTGCGAGCTGTGCTGAATAGTAGGCCCATCTGCAACCGGGTCCGAGTATGGGAAACCGATCTCCAGGAAATCTGCCCCTGCTTTCTCCAATGCTTCCGCAATATCAACCGTAGTATTTAGCTGCGGATAACCGGCTGTAAAGTATATCGAAAGCAGGTTTTCTTTTTTGGTAGCGAAAAGCTGGTTTAGTCGGTTCATTGGAGCGGTTGTATTAGCCATATCAGCAGCAAAAATATTGTTATTAAATGGTTTTACCACAGCGTGCACATAGTTTTTTCACAGAGGGCGCAAAACTTTGAAAATAATAAAGGCTCTATGTACGCTGTGATTTCACTTTGTGCCCTTTGTGGTTTAATACAATTGCATAATTCTAAACCAAATATTTTTTGCTTTGCCAATGTTAAACTTCTACTTTAGAGCAATCTGCTTTTAGCAGATTCCATTAAACCCTGAAGAATATGTCTCCCGGAATATTGCTTTCATTTATAGTAGGTTACTTTTTGGTGTTACTGATAATATCTCACCTTACCTCAAAAAAATCATCAGATAACGATACCTTTTTTGTGGCCAACCGCAACTCAAAATGGTATTTGGTTGCCTTCGGGATGATTGGCACAGCCTTAAGCGGGGTTACTTTTATATCGGTACCGGGCAAAGTGGGCGCGCCAAGCGGCGATCAGTTCGCCTATTTTCAGTTTGTACTGGGTAACGCCGCGGGTTTCATTATCATCGCAACAGTACTCCTGCCACTGTATTATCGTTTAAAGCTTACATCAATTTACAGCTATATAGAACAGGCACTGGGAACCTGGAGCTATAAAACCGCCGCGGCTATATTCCTGCTTAGTCGCACCATTGGTTCGGCATTTAGGTTATACCTGGTGGTAATTGTATTACAGCTTTTTATTTTTGATTATTACCATATCCCATTCGCGGTTACGGTACTCATATGTTTACTGCTTATCTGGTCGTATACGTTTAAAGGAGGCCTAAAAACCATCATCATAACCGATAGTTTGCAAACCCTGTTCCTGGTATCATCGGTATTCTTGTCCATCTACTTTATTTGCGATAGTTTAAATTACAACATATTCGAAGCTGCCGAAGCTATCAAGAACAGCAGCTATTCAAAGGTTTTCTTTTTTAATGATTTCATGAGCAGCCACTTCCATTTTGGCAAAGAGTTTTTGGGTGGTTTATTTATCACCGTGGGAATGACAGGCCTTGACCAGGACCTGATGCAGAAAAACCTGAGCATGAAAAACATTAAAGAAGCACAAAAAAACATGTTCAGCTTTACGGCTGTATTTGTGGTGATCAATATTTTCTTTTTAAGTGTGGGCGCTTTGCTTTATATCTATGCGCAGCGTTATGGCATCACGGTAGCAAAAACCGATTATCTGTACCCTACTATCGCTTTACAATACCTGGGGGTTATCCCCGCCATGGTATTTATGCTTGGTTTAACAGCTGCCACCTTCGCCACTACCGATTCGGCCCTTACGGCCTTAACCACCTCGTTTTGTGTTGATTTTTTAAACTTTAACAAACGCGGTGATACCAACAGCAAAAAAATGATCAATGTTAGGCACTATGTGCATATCGCTTTTTCGGGGCTGTTGTTCCTTACCATCATATTGTTTAACGTGCTAAATGACGATGCTGTGGTTACCGCCATATTTAAGGTGGCGTCGTACACCTATGGGCCACTGCTTGGTCTTTACAGCTTCGGCTTGTTTATGAGCAGCAGGCAGGTAAAAGATAAACTGGTGCCTTTTATTTGTTTGATATCGCCTGCGGTATGTTACTTCCTGAGCACCGAATCAAAATACATTTTAGGAGGTTACGTTTTTGATAACGAACTGATCATAGTAAACGGGTTAATTACCTTTGGCGGCCTGTGGCTGTGTTCGGGTCCGAAAGTAGGGAAGACCGTAAGTCCGAAAGCCGCATAATTAAAACCTAAAGCAAAATTTATTGTAATATCTATCATACCTCCGGATTTGCCGACCTTTCGGGCTTCCGGAATATATATAAAACATGACTGGTGACGAAAAAATAAGACAAGCATTTGAGAACAAGAACTGGCAGGAAATTAAAGTAACCGATTCCTGGCAGATCTTTAAAATTATGGCCGAGTTTGTAGACGGCTTCGAGAAACTGGCCAAAATTGGCCCGTGCGTATCCATCTTTGGGTCGGCACGTACAAAAAACGATAACCCATACTACAAACTTGCCGAAGATACCGCACGCCTGCTTACCGAGCGTGGTTACGGTGTAATATCGGGCGGCGGGCCGGGCATTATGGAGGCAGCCAACAAAGGCGCTTATGAAGCAGGCGGAAAATCCGTAGGCTTAAATATCGAACTGCCTTTTGAGCAATTCCACAATAAATATATCGATAGGGATAAGATCCTGGAGTTTGATTACTTTTTTATCCGCAAGGTAATGTTCATGAAATACTCGCAGGGATTTATTATCCTGCCGGGTGGCTTTGGTACCATGGATGAATCTTTTGAAGCGATTACTTTGATACAAACCGGTAAGATAGCCCGCTTCCCTATCGTTTTTGTTGGGGTTGAGTATTGGGGCGGCCTGTTTAAATGGGTGGAAGAAAAAATGCTGGCCAACGAACACAACATCAGCGACGACGACCTTAACCTTTACCGCGTAGTAGATACCGCTGAAGAAGCCACCGAACATATCTTCCGTTTCTACGAGAAGTATGTATTGAAACCGAATTTTTAAATCACACACCTACTGTTTACAGCGACTGGCCTATGCCTGTCGCTTTTTTTATATACTTTAGCCCGATATAATGGATACGTTAACCCAACCCAAAAAAAAGGCAGCACTAAGCTTTATATTTTTCACCCTCCTTATTGATGTTATAGGTTTAGCTATCATCATTCCTGTTTTCCCGAAACTTATTGAGAAACTTATACATGGCAATATCAGCGACGCATCAAAAATATCAGGTTTGCTATTTGTTGCTTACTCGGCCATGCAGTTCATTTTTTCGCCGCTGGTAGGCAACCTGAGTGATAAGTATGGCCGCAGGCCGGTGCTGCTATGTTCGCTTTTAGGCTTTGGTATCGATTACCTTTTCCTGGCGTTTGCACCCACAATAGGCTGGCTGTTTGTCGGCCGTATTATTGCAGGTATTACCGGTGCCAGTTTCACAACAGCATCTGCGTATATAGCCGATGTAAGCGAACCCGAAAAACGCGCGCAAAACTTCGGGATGATAGGTGTTGCTTTTGGCCTGGGTTTTATCATCGGGCCGGTTATAGGCGGTGTTTTAGGTAAATATGATACCCACTACCCTTTTTACGCTGCCGCTGCACTGGCGCTTTTAAACGCGGCGTATGGATTTTTTATCCTGCCCGAATCACTTGATAAAGAACACCGCCGCGAATTTGACTGGAAACGTGCCAACCCAATGGGTTCATTAGTACAGCTAAAAAAATACCCCGCCGTTATTGGCCTGGCAGCCTGCCTGTTCATTGTTTATTTTGCCGGCCATGCCGTACAAAGCGTATGGACTTACTACACTATAGAGAAGTTTAAATGGAGCGAGGATGTGGTTGGCTATTCGTTAGGCTTTATAGGCTTAACTATAGCAGCTGTGCAGGGTGGCCTTATCCGTGTAGCTATCCCCAAACTTGGCCAAAACCGTAGCATATGGATAGGTTTGGTGCTTTACGCTATTGGGATGCTATTATTCGGGCTGGCAAATAAAAGCTGGATGATGTTTGCCTTTATGATACCTTACGCACTTGGCGGTATATGCGGGCCTGCTTTACAAGGTGTTATGACCAACGAAGTGCCTAAGAACGAGCAAGGCGAGCTGCAGGGCGGCTTAACCAGTTTAATGAGCCTTAGTTCGATATTTGGGCCATGGTTTATGACTTTTGTATTTTACTACTTTACAAAGAGTGATGCACCCGTGCACTTACCCGGTGCACCATATTTTATAGCGTCGGCGCTAATGCTTATAGCCGCGTTACTTGCCGTAAGAAGTTTTAAAAAAGAGAAACAATCTGAAGCTAAAACAGCTTATAACAGCAACCTGCATTAATTGCTGATACTTATGATGGAGAAACCCATACAACACGGCAAAGCTGCTTTAGGATTTATTTTCGTAACGATATTTATCGATGTATTGGGATTGGGTATCATTATCCCTATCCTGCCGCAGCTGCTGGAAGAACTGGGCCATGTGGATATCAGTATGGCAAGCCAATACAGCGGCTGGTTAACCTTTACTTATGCCTCCATGCAGTTTTTGTTTGCCCCGGTTTTAGGCAACCTCAGTGATATGATCGGTCGCAGGCCGGTGTTGTTGTTCTCACTGCTTGGCTTTGGCATCGATTACCTGTTTATGGCCTTTGCCCCTACTATTTTATGGCTTTTTGCCGGGCGATTGATAGCCGGGATAGCCGGTGCAAGTACAACCACCGCTACAGCCTACATAGCCGATGTAAGCAGCGGTGACAAACGGGCAGCTAACTTTGGCTTAATTGGCGCTGCAACCGGCCTTGGTTTTATTTTGGGTATTGGGTTGGGCGGATTTTTAGGCGCTTACTGGATAAAATTACCTTTCATTGTAGCAGCAGGGCTGGCATTACTAAATGCGCTATACGGCTACTTCGTACTGCCCGAATCGTTGATCATGCGGAACCGCCGCAGGTTTGAGTGGAAACGGGCAAACCCGGTTGGTTCGTTATTACGGCTAAGAAAGTACTCTATGGCCATCAGTACGCTTATTACTGCCTACACTATTGTGTACATCGGTCAAAAAGCTATTGAAAGTGTACTGCCTTTTTACCTTATAGAGAAATTTCAATGGACATTACATAGCATCAGCGCCCTGGGTGTTTTTATTGGTTTACTTATAGCAGGCATCCAGGGTGGCTTTGTGAGGTGGACGATACCAAAATTTGGTTTACGGAAAAATATTATGGCGGGTATTGCCTTCTATGGCATCGGCCTTATCATGATAGCTTTCAATAACGTAGGCTGGCTGATGTATGTTTACATGATCCCCTATTGCCTGGGTGGTATAGGCGGTACGGCCTTGCAAGGCTTTATATCCGAAAACGTACCTGCCAACGAGCAGGGCGAACTTCAGGGCGCACTTGCCAGCCTGGTAAGCTTAACTACCATAGTTGGCCCGCTGATGATGACCACCTTATTTCACCATTTTACCATCAAAGGGGCATCGGTTTACTTCCCGGGGGCACCGTTCCTGTTGGGGGCATTGCTTATGTTTATAAGTGTTATATTAACTATAAGGAGTTTTAAAAAGAAAGACCCCAAACTGCTGCCTCAAAACGCAATTACACCTACTCCAAACCGCTAACCCCGCCCGATATAACAAACTTCATTACATCCGCGGCGCTGCGGTCAATAAGTTTCACCTTATCAGCAGGTACAATAACTACCTGCCCCGCAAACGAGTACGACATGGGGAAGTAAACGGCAACTTCGCCCGGCAGGTTCAGCGCTGTCATATCCTTCTGTACCAGGAAACCGATCTTCTTTAACCCAAACTCGTTCACTTCAACCAAAACAGGTTCGTTAAACTTCTTTTCCTCGCCTACAAAGGCCTCGGTAAGGTCTTTTATCGAAGAATATAAAAATTTGAATAAGGGCAAACGGTTTAGCCAGCGGGCAAACCACCGTTTTATAGGGTCGGTAATAACATTGGTAACCAGTATCCCGGCTATCAAAATGATGACTATCACATTCAGGATACCTAAGCCTGGGATATATAGAGGTTTACCCTGGCTGTCAACCAGTATCTCGCTGCTCAGGTTCAATGAATTATCTACACGGGATACTATCCAGAATATCAGGAAAAATGCAGCGCCAAGCGGCACTACTATCAGCAGGCCTTTAAAAAAATAATTTAACAGGGCTCGGAATATTCTCTTCATCAGATAATTAGTGAGTTAATGATTTAGTGAATTTTGAGGACTAAATCTGCACATCTAATCCCGATAGCTATCGGGACTGCACATCTGCATAGCTACTCGTAAAAGTACACTCTTTTTACCCGTTGCGAAATGTTTGTTAGTATTTCGTAAGGGATTGTACCAATTTGGGTGGCAAGGTCCTCTATACGTTGCTGTTCGTCAAATATGATAACCTCGTCCCCTTCCTTCACTTCTACATTGCTTACATCCAGCATACACATATCCATGGTGATGTTTCCTACCGTTGGTACAAGCGTGCCGTTAACCAGCATCCGCCCTACGCCGTTACCAAAAGCTCGCAGGTAGCCATCAGCGTAACCAATACGTACGGTCGCTATTTTACCATCGGCTTTAAGGCTGCCGTTACGGTTATAGCCAATAGTTTCGGCGGCGGCCATCTTTTTTACCTGCGATACCGTGGTTTTCAGGGTAGCTACCGGCTGCAAGCCACTTTCTTCGCGCGGTACCGCTGCATCCACCCCATACAGGCCAATGCCCAGCCTTACCATATCATAATGGGCATTTGGCCAGCGCGTAATACCAGATGTATTGCTGATGTGCTTAATTACCGGGTAACCCAACGCGTCTTCTATCTGCTTAAAAGCTGTTTCAAATATGCTGATCTGCTGAACAGTGAACAGGTCGTGCTGCTCGGCATCGCTGGCCACAAGGTGCGAGTAAACCGACTGCACACGGATATATGGATTTATCTCCAGCAGATCGCACAGGGGTTCAATTTCAAAAGCTTCAAACCCTACACGGTGCATTCCACTGTCTATTTTAAGGTGTACGGGGTAATTCATTACTTCCTCTTCCTGCGCAAATTTTACAAATTCATCCAGCAAAGTAAAACTGTAGATAGCAGGTTCTAACTTGTTAGCTACCAGCTTATCGTAAGCCAACGGTTCGGGGTTAAGCACCATTATGGGCAGGGTGATACCCGTTTCGCGCAGGGCGATACCTTCGTCGGTATAAGCTACAGCCAAATAATCAACTTTATTGTACTGCAGCATATTAGCAACCTCAAATGTGCCGCTGCCATACGAAAAAGCTTTAACCATCGCCATTATTTTTACGCCGGGTTTAAGCCTTGCTTTATAAAAGTTTAAGTTGCTTAGTAAAGTGTTCAGGTTTATTTCTAATACCGTTTCGTGCGCTTTTTGTACCAGCGCGCGGCTTATACGTTCAAACTCAAAACTGCGCGAGCCCTTTATCAGGATAGTTTCGTCCTGCAGGTGCAACTTGTTCATCTCTTTCAGTAAAGAGGCTGTATCGGCATAAAAATGCATCTGCGGCACGTTAAAGTAATCCTTGTACTCTTGCAAGAATGTACCCACGCCTATAAACCTGTCTACCTGTTTGGCGCTCACCATTTGCGCTACCTGCTTATACAAGGCATCCAGTTGTAAGCCCGACTGGTAAATATCCGATAAAATGAGCGTTTTCTTTTGATGCTGATTTTGTTGATTTAAAAAGTTTAACGCTATTTCGAGCGATTGGATATCTGAGTTATACGAATCGTCTATGATCGAGCAATCGTTTATCCCATGCTTCAGTTCTAACCGCATACTAACGGCGGCAAGGCGCTCTATGCGGTCGTCAGCATCGGCAGGGCTGTAACCCATGGCCAGCATAGTTGCCCAGCAAACAATAGCGTTCTCTACCGATGCCTCGTCCCTGAAGGGCACCAGGCATTCAATTTCCTTTTCTTTATAAATGGCGCGCATGTAATATTTGCCGGATATGGTTGTCTCGCTGAAAACATACAGATCAACCAGGTTAAACTTGCGGCTCCATACAAAGCACTCGCGGGTTTGTAGTTCATCTTTATGATCAAGCAATGCTTCGTAATTATATATCAGCTGCTTACAATTTTTAAACAACTTCAGCTTTTCGTCCAACTTTTCTTCGGGCGATTCAAAACCCTCATCATGCGCGGTGCCCATGTGGGTAAGCACACCTATGGTGGGCTGTATAATAGCTTCCAGCTTATCCATTTCGCCGGGGGTTGAGATCCCCGCCTCAAATATGCCCAGGTTATGCGTCTCGTTTATTTGCCATACGGATAACGGCACCCCTATCTGCGAGTTATAGCTTTTGGGGTTGCGTACAATGCTTTTTTCGGGATTCATCAACTGATAAAGCCACTCTTTTACAATGGTTTTGCCATTGCTGCCGGTAATGCCTATCACATCAAGGTTAAACTGTTTGCGGTGATGCGCTGCAAGTGTTTGCAGGGCCGTTAGCACATCGGCCACCACCAGGAAACTGGCATCGGGCATAATTGTATCAGGCTGATGGTTCACCACAAAATTACGTACACCCGCGATATAGGCATCGGCAATAAACTCGTGCCCGTCGCGCCGGCCATCCAATGCAAAAAACAACGAACCGGCGGGGTTACCGATACGGCGGCTATCGGTAAGTAACGTGCTGATGGCAGCATCAGTGACTATGTCACCTGTAGCATTTATAACCTGTTTTACATCATTTATGGTGTAAGTATTTTGCATAACACGAATTTGCTTATATTTCTGTGAATAGAAGAATTTTAACGTATTTTGGTTTTGATGGATACCCCAAAAAAAGTAAAAATTACCGATGTAAATGTTGCCATGGCCAAAGCCGAGCATTACTGCGCCTACCAGGAGCGTTCGCAGCAGGAAATACGTAACAAACTTTACGATTGGGGCCTGTGGACAGAGGCGGTAGAAAACATCATTATTAAACTGATAGAAGAGAATTACTTAAACGAGGAGCGTTTTGCTAAAGCTTATGTAAAGGGCAAGTTCAATCAAAAAAGCTGGGGGCGGATAAAGATAAAGCAGGGGCTTAAATTTAAAAATGTATCGCCGGTGTTGATAAAAAAGGCGCTGTTAACCATAAATGCAAGCGACTACATGGATACCCTAACCCGCATAATTGAGAAAAAAGCAGGTACCCTACCCGAAAAAGACACTTACAAACGCAGGTATAAATTGCAGCAGTACGCTTTAAGCCGTGGTTTTGAAACCGACCTTACCGCTGAGGTTTTGAAAAACAGCGAGTTATAAAAAACTTTAAAAAAAGTTCATTTTTTACTTGCAGAACATTCATTTCTGTCTATATTTGCACTCCCGCAAACGCGATAAGGCACACGCCCAAAGCCAAGCAGGAAACACCAACGCGAAAGTAGCTCAGTTGGTAGAGCACGACCTTGCCAAGGTCGGGGTCGCGAGTTCGAATCTCGTCTTTCGCTCAAATCCCTTCCACAAGAAGGGATTTATTGTTAAAAGGTTAATCGCCTGCTCAGATGGTGGAACTGGTAGACCGTCCCGATTTAAATCGGGATTCCCGTTAAAGGAGTGTCGGTTCGATTCCCGCTCTGAGCATAAATCACCAGCTTGGGTGAAATAATACAAGCATGACTACAACACCTGCTCAGATGGTGGAACTGGTAGACACGCAGGACTTAAAATCCTGTTCCCGTTAAAGGAGTGCGGGTTCGATTCCCGCTCTGAGTACAAAAGCCCCATAACTGGGGCTTTTGTTATGATAGCCAATTATGTTTTACGCTTATATTTTGCAATCTTCAAAAAGCGGTCGATATTACATCGGGCACACTGAAAATATTGAAGCGAGATTGGAAAGACACAACACTGGAAAGGTTAAAGCCACCAAAAATAAAGGGCCTTGGATTTTGATGAGTTTTGAAAGTTTTCAAACAAAAGCCCAAGCCAATGCAAGAGAATTTTATATTAAATCGATGAAGAGCCGGGTATTTATTGAAAAACTGGTAGCAACCTTTAATAAAGATGTTTAATACTGGTAGACCGTCCCTATTTTAGTCGGGATTCCCGTTAAAGGAGTGCCCGATTGCATCGGGACTCTGAGTACAAAAGCCTGATACATGCCCGTATCGGGCTTTTTGTTTTAAACCACCTTAACCTCAGCCATTCTCCCGAAATTTAGACATGCTGTACCTTTTAATAATTTAGAAAAGAATTATATCAGATACACGGCAATTTATTATTTTGCAGGTAAATTATCTATTTTAACCTTACCACAATGAAACGTATCCTGTTATGTATAATCGCTTCGCTGTTATATACATCCTCATTTGCTCAAACTATCGAGTCAAAACTTTGGACGATCGCTAAAAAACAATATCCTACTGACGTAGAAATGCAGAAGTACATTTATGAACAGCAGAAGAAAGGTTATAATTTCATGAGCAGCGTAATTGATGCCGAGGTTAAAATTTTTGCTGAAAAACAATATCCTGAAGATTACAGCATGCAGGAATACATATATAATCAGCAAAAAAACGATAAGAGTTACATGAAGAATGTAACCGACCTTGAGTTAAAGCGCTTCGCCATTAAAAAATACCCAGAAGATTATTCTATGCAAAAATATATTTATGATGAGCAGGTAGGCGCCAAAGAATTTATGCGAAATGCAACAAATGCTGCTGCTAAAAGCAAGGCGCGCGAGCAATATCCAGATGATTATAGCATGCAGAAATATATTTACGAACAATTTTAGTAAATGTACTTCCATATGAAATAAAAGCCTATCTATGTGTCATAGAGGCTTTTGGGTTTTATTATAAGCAATAGGCATACATCAACCCCTAACCTCCAACTTATATCCTTTGCCACGTATAACCACGATGTTAATATTGGGATCATGCTCCAGTTTTTTTCTAAGTTTTGAAATGAACATATCCAGGCTGCGCCCCACAATTACACCTTCATCCTCCCAGATCTCTTTTTGCAGCCGGCTCCTGTCTATGGTTTGGTTGGGCGAAAGCGCGAAAATAACCAACAGGCGCGTTTCAGTTCCGGTAAGCTCAATCGTATTTTCGTTTATGATAAGCTTACGATTCGCGGCATCAAACAACACCTCGCCTAAAGTTAGTATATCAGTAGCCTGGCTGCCAGGTAATGATTTTCGGGCTTTATGCGACCTCGAAAATATAAATCCAATAAATGCTAAAAATGGAAGACTACCAAGGATATAAACTTTAGTAGTTGCATTTATAATTGCCGGTTTAAATTTAATGCTGATCATATAACATGCCCTGGGCTGTTTTCTTCCTTTGCATGGTACAATATCATCTTTTGTGTTTTTGGATATGGCGTAACCATAGGCTACACTGTCTGTGCCACAGGTTAAAACATTAACAACATAATCATGTGCGAGCGGGTCATTGGCGAGCAAGCGGCTGGTAATATTCACAAGCGAACCTGGTTCAAAAGTAATATCTTTCTCAAATCTTACCTGGTATTCATTTTCGGCGATCCTTTTTACCGGTAGTACCCTTGATGTACGGTCGCCTGATTGTAACAGCAGTTCATGACCTATCCGGCGGAGCAAAACTTCCCTCCTGGCAATATCAAAATCGTCGCTTCCCTCCATATTGAACGCCACGCTGACCACAGAGATAAGCGAGAGTATTATGAATCCGAACAGGTACTTACGTTTCCCGGAAAGGAGGTTTTGGCTATTAACCATAGTGTCAAGTTTTTATTTACAAAGTTTACATTTTTATTTACAATCCTGGTTCTTTAAGTGGAAATATATCAAAGTAAATTCGTTGAATCAATTTTTAAAAGGATATGAAAAAAATCATTTATGCGCTGATCTTACCGCTGGTAGTGGTAAGCGGACTGGTATTTGCTAACCATGAAACTAAAAACGAAGCTCCTAAAAAATCAACTTCAAAGCCCCTCTCTGCTGCTGAAAGGAATGCTGCACTGAAAAAATGGGAGGCTACCCCTGATGGTATAAAGTACAAAAAATGGGAGGCATCTGCTGAAGGTAAAAAGGTGCATGCCAGCGCTGACAAAATAAGGAAGTACGTAAAGGCTTTCACCAATATGGAGGCCGTGGTAACTTCTGTTACTTTTCAGCGTGCAAACGCGAAATCATCCGGACCAAAATGGCTTTTAGTAAGGATCAATGACGAAGAATACATGATGCAATATAGTCTTAAGGATTTACAGCAGTTAAACAGCCTGAAAGTTAACGACAAAATAATCATAAGAAGCCACAGCGTAGGGTATTCGCCTAATCATCCATATTTGATTGTATCGGGCGACTATATCGAGCTAAATAATAAAGTAATTTATAAACGTGTATTTAACAAAGGCGGTTGCTGAGGATAAACTTAAAGCTATCAATACAAAAACCCGATATATCGTATCGGGCTTTTGTATTTTTTATAGAGTCAGGCTTTTTCCAGCGCCCCCACGTGCCTGTAGGTATTAAGCAGCAAACCAGTTGGTGTGCTTTGCGAACTCACAAATTCGAGTTTGCGCGCGTCGAAATCTTCTGCAAACAGGCGTTTGCCTTTACCAAGCAAAACCGGGTAAGTGATAAGCACAACCTCATCAGCCAGCCCCTGGGCAAGCAACAAGGATGTGAGTGTAGAACTTCCCACCACGATCAGGTCAGGGCCATCGGTTGATTTCAGGTCTTGAATATCCTTAGCCAGGTCTTCGCTAAGCCCTTCTACAGGCCCCCACTCCAGGCTATCGGGCTGGTGGGTTACAATATATTTTTTAGCTGCGTTGATAGCATTTGCCATCGGGAAATTACCTGCCGTTGGCCAAAAGTTGCTGAATATATCATACGTACGGCGGCCAAGCAGCAGGTCGAAGTTTGTACCGTATGCCTCAAGCAGCATCCCGGCACCTGCAGGGCTGCGATATGGTGTGGTCCATGCGCCGTAGGTATAATCACCATCGTGCTCTATTATCCCGTCAAGCGAGATATGTTCAAAGATCCTGATCTTTCTCATTGTATTGTTTTTAGTTGTGTTGATAATTCAAAGGTACAACGGGCAGGGCATGCAAGTGAGGTGCGATAATGACAATAAAAGGGCGATTTGCGACCTTGCCGGATCGATTGTAGGAAGTGAAAAATTGAAGGCCAAATGTTAGTAATTTTAGGCGAGATGCATTTTGCACTGATTGATCAAAAGCATTATATTCGAATCAAAAACCTTTATATGAGATACATATATGCATTTATTTTATTACTTGGTTATCACTGTTCAGTTGCACAACAGCAAATAAACGGTGTTGGCGATCTTCAACTTGGCAAAACCGAAAGCGAGATATTAGCTGTTTTAAAACTTTCCCCCGAACAAATTATCGACGGTTCATCAAAAACTGTAAAATATTTAGAAAAGAACAAGGAAAACAAGGTGCTGAAATTTAAATACGACCCTTTGAGTCCCCTGGTTAAAGATATCATATCATCCAAACTCGACATAAATAAAACATTGGATAACCTTTTTATAAAAAAGTGTAAAGATGCTGTTGTATACCTAATACCTACGTATGAAGTGTATGGCACAACCTTTAATAGTTTCGCGTTAACTTTCTATAAAGGAACGCTGATCAAAATATTAGCCAATGACGAAGCAGGTAAGAACGCTCTCTTTATGGTAGTTTTTAAAAGCAAATACGGTGAAGGTAAGGTAGGACGACCATTTTATATTGGTTTAGATGCATGCGCTAAGCCCATGGAAAGCGTTACCACTACCTGGGATGCCGGTCAAGATATTGCAGTTTTGGCCTCGCACAAAAACTATTGCGTTGTTAAAAGTAATTATGATGAAAAAACGATAGATGAAAATCGTTTTGTTATTCAGAATAACCTATTATTTGATGAACTATTAAAATGTAACAGCGCGGGGAGCAATTAAAATTTAACCAGTAACTTTTCGGAAACAAGCTTGTTGCCCTTATAGTATTCAAAAAACCAGTCATCACCTTTCTTAAGCACCACGCCGCTGGCATCTGCATTACTGGCTATATAATAGTTTTCTGCAGAGGTTTTTAGCAGGGTTAAAACTATTTTTGGGGTAGTATCAATTAATTGATAGCCGTTGGCAATTGCCTGGGCGTACAACGTACCTGCCGGGTGGTCAATTGCGGTTTTGGCTGCCTGCACAGGTACTATTGGCGCTGTTTCGGCAGGTTTTACCGGCACAGGCATTTGTTTTTCCGGATCCTTTACCGCAACCGTTGGAGGGGCCGCCTCGGTAACCGGGCCGCTATAGGTGTATGCAACAGATGTAAAGGCATCTCGTAAAGCCAAATTATAAGCGGTTTTATAATCTTTTTCGCGGCTTTTACCGGCTTTGCTTGTATATATGACCGCGCCTTTGCAATCTTTTAGTACAAGCGTAACTTCGGTTGTGAACATCCCGCTCTTCTGCATCAGGTCGGCGTTTAAGGCCTGGCACATGTTATTGACCACATCACCTGGTATTTCGGTATTTTCAAAATAAACCGTAAACCCTTTGTCCTCTAAAAGCGCTTTGGTGAGCCGGTTTAACGAGTATTGATCGATCTCTTTAAACTGCGCGAATTTTTGGGGCACAATTACATACTTATAATTATTAATGGTGCTTTGTGAATAACCCGATAAACAGGTAAATAGAAACAGCACTAAAACGGATCTTTTCATGTATTAAACCTAATAAAATTATAAATTGAATAACAGTGCATCGGTACCCATGACAGATAGCATTAAAATTAACATTATTTCGGAATTGAATGAAGATTTATTATGCAGCCGGCTTTAACCCTCAATGCCAAATTTATAAATCTTGAAACAGCCATTTATACAATATTAACATCAATGCCTAAAAACCGCATCCACCAGGAAACCAATTAACAACGCGGCCAATGCAAACGTAAGCATCCCTAACAGGTAAGCAAAAAACGAGTTTACGTAACTCACCACTTTTTTGCCATTGAAGAACTGGGCGATGGCCCAGGTGCAGTATGCGATGACAATATAAGATGATACCTGCATTAGCTTGGTGTGCGATAAAACTTCTGCTATTGTAAAAACCGAAAACAGCAGCATCCCCATCCCCATTACAAAGCATAACAGGATCAGTATCTCGAAAAAATTATAATTGTATTTCCTGAAAAAAAGCCTTGCCCACAGCGCTATAAATACGCCCATTATAATATTGGCGTACCCGTAATGGCTTTGCACCCAGGCGAAGATCTGGGTTGTAGCCGAATCTTTTTTGCCCCCATAATTTACATATCCTTCTTCAACGTGGAAAAAGTGGTTTATAGTAGAGTATATCAGCGATGTAATAATGATAAAGATAATTGGCTTTACCAGCCTGTTGCGGTTTTCGGTAATAAACTCCCGGATGTTTTTTCCCGGGTGTGTCAGTAACCCCTTAACAGTGTATAAAATACCTTTTTCGAAATGCAGTATATGCTGAATCTCGTGTATGATGTAATGCCCGTCTACCCTTTTTAATAGCCTGGGGTGCCCGCAGGCCGAACAATAATTATCTATAACAGGGCTGGCGCAATTTTTACAATTAATGGTTTCTAACACTTATAATAAATTAACAGGGTTTGGTCTGCGAGCTAAACTAAGCCTTATAAAAACATAACAAGATATATATTATCCGGATCTTAACAGGCAATTTTTTAAAATATCCGTTGAAATTATAAATGAAAACTTTTTTTTAATTCTCACTTTGCAATACAAAGTAAAATATATAACTTTGTATTGCAAAGTACTTTTTTAGTACGTATTACTATTATCAATAAATTACAATAACAATGACACAAAAAAACATTTTAACACAAAACATCGATTCGGCAGCATTAACAAAACGCATGCTGCTTGGCGCCGGCATGGGGCTTATCGTTATTCTTTCCTTTGTGCTGCAGGTTAGGCACCCGCATGTTGAGTGGGGTAAATTCTGGATGGTAAGGCCATTACTGGTTGTCCCCTTCGCCGGTGCAGTGGGCGGCGCATTCCATTATTATGTAAACCTGCTAACCGGTAACGGCGGCTGGAAAAAGGTGCTGGCTAACGTAATAAGCTTTGTAGTATTTGTAATAGGGCTTTGGATGGGCATTGTTTTAGGCCTGGTTGGCACGCTATGGCACTAATTTCCCCGCTCCTTTAAGCCATAACACATCACTTTACTATACCAGCAATTATTAAACAGTATGAAAATTAAAGCAGCCTTAACCGCAATTTTAGCTATATGCATTTTTACAGCAGGCTATCCCCAGGTCCCCTATAAAGCCAGGCTCGACCAGTTTTTTGACCGCCTTGCCGAAAAAAACAAGGCGATGGGCGGCCTTGTCATCGCACAAAACGGGGATATCGTTTACAGCCGCAGTATAGGCTACAGCCATATCAACGGTACCGAAAAACGACCTTTAACGGCATCAACCCGCTACCGCATAGGGTCTGTTACCAAAATGTTTACCGCTACACTGATCTTTCAGCTTATTGAGGAAGGGAAGTTAAAGCCCGATGATAAGCTTGATAGGTTTTTCCCCCAGATACCAAACGCCGGCAAAATCACCATCGAACAGATATTGGCGCACCGCAGCGGCATTCACGAGGTAACCGAAGACCAAAACTTTAAAAGCAGGCGGTTTATGGTAACAACAAAGGATGAAATGCTGGGTTTTATTGCCAGCACTACACCCGATTTTGAGCCGGGCACAAAATACAATTACAGCAGCGCGGGTTATTTTGTGTTGGGTTGCATCATAGAAAAAATAACCGGCAAAACTTATGCTGAAGCCCTTAAAAAGCGGATAAGTGATAAAATAGGACTGAAAGATACTTATTTAGGCATAGGCAAAATTGACCCTGCAAAAAATGAAAGCTATTCTTATAAGTATGGGCGCGACTGGGAGCAGCAACCCGAAACCAATATGAGCATCCTGTTCGGTTCGGGCGCTATGGTATCTACAACTGCAGATATGGCCAAATTTATTAAAGCGCTGTTCGACCTTAAGCTGGTATCGCAGGCAAGCCTTAAACAAATTACACAAAAGGAATTAGGCATTGCCACCTTTAAGTATAACGGTAAAACCCTGTATGGCCACACCGGCGGTATAGATGGCTTTGGGGCCTGGCTGGTTTATCTGCCCGAAGAAAAACTTGCCTTATCCTACGCTACAAATGGCAAGGTTTATTCTGTTGGTGATATGATAGACGGTATTTTTAATATTTATTGGAATAAGTCGTTTACTATACCCGCCTTTAATTCCATGCTCATCAGCCCCGAAATACTGGACAAGTATACTGGTGTTTATGCCGTGCCCGGTGCCCCGGTAAAATTTACAGTTACCAGGGATGGTGATAAATTATTTGTGCAGATGAATGGCAAAACAGCTATCCCGCTTGAAGCTACAGCAGACAATAGGTTCAAAATAGAATCAGCAGGTATAGAGGTAATGTTTGATGCCGATAAAAAGCAAATGATCATCATCCGCGATGGCAGGGAAAGGGTTTTAACAAAAGAACAATAAGCCATTACTACCATTGTTACATTCATAAAATGCCGGATATATTTTATCCGGCATTTGCGCTTTGTACCATAGGGGTGTAGCAATAACCCGGTGTATTTAATATATTGCGATAAAGTAATTTGTATATGAAAAAGTCGACCCGGAACAGCTTTACCCGCCGTAAATTTATTTCCGCATCTGCCATATCCGCAGGCGCTTTAGCCTTATCATCGGTTAAGCCAGCATTGGCAGGAATATTCACGGGGCAAAAGCAGTATACGGTTCAGCAGATTATAGATCTGATAATGAAAGAAGGTAACCTGTCGCCTATCCCCAACACGGTTGATACCTTAAAATCAGGCGATGCCAATATGGTAGTTACCGGCATAGTTACAACCATGTTTGCCACAGTAGAACTTATCGAAAAAACAGCAAAGCTGGGCGCCAATTTCATCATAGCCCACGAACCAACCTTTTATAACCACCGCGATGATCCCAACTGGGTGAAGGACAACCATGTAGTTAAGCAAAAACAGGCCCTGCTTAAAAAGCACAATATTACGGTTTGGCGTTGTCACGATTATATCCACAGTTTAAAGCCGGATGCGGTGATTTACGGCGCCATGAAAAAGCTTAATTGGCTTCCCTACTATGCCGCCGCCGAACCCACTATTACCATACCTGTACTAAGCTTGGGCGCTTTGGTAAAACATCTTAAAACATCGCTCGGCATTGCGCATTTACGCGTGATAGGCGATCTTGAAAAAAACTGCAGCCGCGTAACCTATTTACCGGGCGCCCCCGGCGGGCAAATGCAGGTAAGCTTTGCCGAAGCTAAAACTCCCGATGTATTGATAGTTGGCGAAGTATCTGAATGGGAAACCGCCGAATACATCCGTGATGCACGCTTATTAGGTTCGGACATTGCCCTGGTTATACTTGGCCATAACATGAGCGAGGACCCCGGCATGGACTATTTTGTCGACTGGCTGCAACCTAAACTTACGGGCGTGAGGATCACCCACATCAAATCCGGCGATCCGTTTACGTGGCTTTAGTCAGTATATGCCCTGTAATTCGTCGCTTTTGCCCCCTACCGGTTATTAAACAGCATGGTACATTTGTATAAGCAAACATTAAAACAAAATATCATGAATAAGATAACACCATTTTTATGGTTTGATAACAACCTGGAAGAAGCTATAGACTTTTACCGGTCGGTATTTAAAAACTCAAGCGTAAACAATATACTCAGGTACCCACCAAACGGTCCTGGTCCCGAAGGAGCGGCAATGACCGCATCATTTACCCTTAATGGACAGGAGTTTACGGGCATAAACGGAGGGCCCCAATATAAATTTACCGAGGCGGTTTCCTTTGTAATAGATTGCCAAACACAGGAGGAAGTAGATTATTACTGGGAAAAACTAACAGATGGCGGCCAGGAACTGGCATGCGGCTGGTTAAAAGACAGGTTCGGGCTTGCGTGGCAGGTAACACCAGCAATCCTTATAAAATACCTGGGCGATGCCGACCGCGAAAAAGCAGCCCGGGTGATGCAGGCCATGATGAAAATGATAAAACTGGATATTAACGCCATAGAAGAAGCCTATAAAGGTTAAGCGACCCTTGGGCATATGAAATGTGTAAGGTTTAGGATTAAAAGGTAAACGCATTGGTTATTGCCATTTCGCGGATTTTGCATACCTTAATGGCTTAAACCTTACACTTTCTGTAACATGAGTTTACCTTCAAATACCGGCCGCAATACAACTTCCACAATAAAAAATGCCCCCGGTTTTATCCCCGATATTATTGGCTTTAATAAGTGGCCATCAGCAACTGCAAAATATCATTTTAAAAATATTGGTAATGTGCCGCAGTTAAGGGTAGTTTTTGCTTTTGACATTAGCCGGTACACGCAATTACCGGATGCTACCCCGGCAGATGATACAGATGATACCGAAATACCACAGTGGAAACAAAACGCGATAGAAGACCTTGCCGTTTATAAAAGCATCCGCTACCAGCTAAAATGGATGTATGCGCCCGATGATGATAAACCCACTGAAAAAGTACGGGCGACGGATCTTTCGGCTTTTATCAGCCTTACACCTGCCGCATATAAGTTTACAAGTCAGCAAACCGCCAACACCCTGGCTTTTATCAATAATATAATAAACTGGCTGCAAAGTGTCACCACTGCGCCGGAAGGTGGCAGAGTTGTTAAAGTCCCGGTAAATAAAACGTTGATATTCCCGCTCACGGGTACCATCAATCCAAAAAACATATTCGAGGTTGAGGTTATATTTGCCATAACCCGTGCCGATGCTAATGGCGGCACAAATGCCACGGTTAGCAGCACGGCTGTTATGCCTGATATCAGTGCGGGCCTTACTGCATTTTCCAAAAGATTTGAAAACATTTTTAAGGCCGACGACCACCGATTAAAGCTGGCAACAGGTGCAAGCCTTGCGGGCAGTAACAGCGCGCGGCAGTTGTGGGCGGTGCGCCTGGCCAACAGCAATACCGGCAAAGGGATCTTTTACATTATTAGTGCCGGTACAGCTACAGCCATAGCTCCGGTGCCGTTATCAACAAATCTTATCACCAGCGGCAGCACCGCTATACGCCAATACAAAACCCGGGCTGGCATTGATTGGGATACACCTCCTGATCATATGCAGTTTAATAGTATTGACCTTGACGCATGGATGAAAGTTTTTTTGCAGGCAATAGATGATCTGTTTGCCACGGATAATATCGGTGCGGTTATGACCTGCGCATCCTTATATAAATTGCAGCACCCGGATAACGCCGACCTGATCCAGGATATTGCGGCGGCTAAAACAAGTATTACCGGGCAACTGGTAAAACTGCTGGAACCTGTTATAGCAGGGCAAATACCAAACCTTAACCACGCAGCCGGCTACCTGGCCCAACAATTAAATAACCGGCTTTACAACTTTTACTCCACTACTGCCGTTGTGCAGTATAGTGTAACTGCTGCCAACACCGATACGGGCGTGGTTAAGCTATCGGGCGATATAGGTACCTTAACTGCAAACAATCAAAAATTAAAGGGTGTAAACGTTTCAGGCGCTATCTTAACAATAGATACCGGTACCGAGGCGCAGTCGGGTTTATCATTTGGTATAAGTTTAATTGATCCCGGGCTGCAAACACATCTGGCTTTCAGTACAACCTTCAGGCCCACCCAGGTAGAATATACCCCTGAAGGAGGCATAAATATTATCCTTAACATTTTACAACCCGAAACCTCGCCGGCGTTTAGCGCCAATGTTCCAATTGTTATACGCGAACACCCCGTATTACCCACGCTGATATCGCAAACAGCAGCAAAAACGCACAAGGGCGATGCAGTATCCATCCCGCAAACTGTACTGTGGAATTATAGCTGCAAATATCAAAATACAAAGGCTGCCCAGGATATGTTTCAGTCGCAGCTGCTGATAAATGAACAAGGCGCGCCGGTTGGCGCGGCTTATGACGATGCAAGCGCGTTGTTTGCAAACCTTGCGCAATTTATCATGACCTACCCCCCTATAAAAACCGACCTGGACGACGCTTTACCTCAAATAAACAACAGCACTACCGGCGACAGCGACAATTACAAAACCGCACTTTACGCTTTAATAAGCCTGTCGCAGTTGATAGTGAAGGTAAAAAACGCGCTAAAGACCGGCGCGCCGGGTAGCCTTGCAGCAGTTGCCGCAGGTTTTAATAAGCTGTTTAATTTTACCATAAGCGAAACTACGGTAAACACAAACGGCGATAACCGCCTGCTTGTAAACGTATCAACGGAAAAAACGACCGGAAAACCCATTGAACTTCCGGAAGTGATTATACAGGGTTATGATACCGTGCCATTAGAAGCGCTAAGCGGCGATACAAAAGATATAAAAAGATACACATACTCACGCAATGGTAAATCGTTGATGTTTGCCAATGCATTTAAACCCAACCGCATCAGGGCAGTTAAGTTTAAAGCCCTTAACGCACTGGAAGTGCAAAGCATACGCACACTAAACGGCATGTGGCGCAATAAAGCCCTTCTGCCCAATGCGGAGGGCGGCTTTTTTGAAACCAATGATAAATTTGTTTACCATATTTCGCAGACTGCATCAACCCAAAACCTGGCGCCAAAACTAAACTGGGCAGATACCGGCCTTGACCTGGCTTCGCTTGCTACAAAGGGTAAGTTAAGTGTGAAAGATCATCTCGCACAATTTTTTGGCGCGATAACAAAAGGTGTTGAAAATGTAACGTATTGGGTAAAACTACAAATAGATTACCAGTATAAAGTTAACGATGACGAATACTCGCCCTTAATGACCATGCCCCTTGCGCTTGTACCTTCTACAGCGTTCAACACATCTGACGATACAGAGCTGCGCAATATTACAGATGGTATAGACAAAACAATTAAACAATGGAGCAAGAATGCAGAAATAACCGGCTATAGCCAGCGTTACAATTTTGTGGTTACAATTTTTTCGACTGCCGAAGGTACCGGTAACCCACTATATTTTGCAGATAATTTGTACCTTAATCTAAACGATATAGGCTAAATAAAATGCGGTTATTAATGCATAAAATAATGTGCATTAATAACCGCTATATTTAAATTTTTATATAGGGCCCAATGCTAATAAACAGCGTCGGGTGCTTTGTAATCAAATATAAAATCTACTATTTTCTTCAACTCGGGAATTTTTAACTTGGTGCCTTTATATTCCCACTTTTCCCTTTCCTTGTCAATGCTTATTTCCCCAAGGAAATTTGGATCATTCATATCGGTAGGTTCATGCGGTATATCCTTGTGCGATAGTCTGTTCAGAAATTTCGCTGCAAAAATTTTATAGGCGCCGCTACCCCAAACACCCTTTTCAGTAACAATTTCAACCTGCTTTTCAGGTTCGCTTTCAGTACCAACTTTTAAAATTACCATATTGCTTTAAGATTATATTGTTATGACAAACATCATCTCAACTTGTTTGCAAGAAATTAAGATTTTTTTGTAAAAATAGTATCACAGCAAACACCGTTTATTGATCGTAATTAGTTTACTAATATACAAATTTTTGATATGCATGCATAATAAAACATACTTAACTACCTGCTATTATGTGTAAGTAAAAAGTTTTTATATCCCTTGTAGGTTCAAGATCTGATTAATTGGAATAACAGCGCGGCGCAGGACTATTTAACCTCGCCCTCTCCTCCTTTTTCTTCGCGTTCTACGGTAAGGCTGCACTCGCCAACAAATATAGCCAGCGCGCCAACCGCGGCAAGCACGGGTGCAATAACAGCCGCAACCACACCTACCGATAAAGGGAAGGTCATTAACTCTTTACCATTCTTATCGCTGATGGAGATGCTGGTAATGTTACCCTCTTCAATAAGCTCTTTTATTTTATTCACCAGGTTTTTACCGTGGATACTAAAGGTTTCTTTCTTTGTCATACCGTATAGACTACTGATAGTCAACTAAGTTACAAAAATACACATGTGGTAAATGATAAGTAAACAACAACAAACCTATTTTTAAATCGCTACAAAGATTTCTGCATAGCGGTAGCCGATTCCTGGCAAACATGCGTAAACTCTGATGATGCTTTCACCGCTTCGGGGATATCCATACGGGCAACATGTTCGTAACCCTTGCCTTCAAAATAATCTTTAGCCGTTTCGGTAAGCAGGTATATGGCTTCAAGTCCCCTTTCGCCTGCCACGGCTTCTATCCTGTTCAATAGTTCTGCGGCAACCCCTTTGCCCCTCCACTCTTTAACTACAGCGACAGATCGTAGTAAGCCATAGTTACCATAAACTTCTAACCCGGCAATACCAATAACCTGGTTATCTTCTGTCGCTACAAAAAAATCATCAAGGGTGGCATTGATATCGGCAGTTGGTAGGTTTTCGGTAGTTAATTTATTAATTACATCATCGCGGTATAATACTGCTGGCTTTATTTCCATTATCGTAGCTTTATATCTTTAAGCAATATACCTGTATTTTGTTTTTACGGTAATCGTTAAAGGTATCGGATATTTAAATATCAGGGGATCCGCCGGAACCTGATACTACCTCACTAAAATTGTTATAATTTCCCGGGCTTCTTGGGTGCCTCCGGCTTTCAAAGCGATCTCCCGGTTTACGATGCCATACTTAGCAAAGGTAACTCGATAACATAGGTTACCCCTTTACCGGGTGTGGCATCAATAGCCAGGCTGCCGCCAATATACGCCACGCGCGATTCGATATTTTTAAGGCCAAGCCCTTTATTGGTTTTAAAAAGCGTTTCCTTATCAAAACCAACCCCATCGTCTATGATCATCAGCGTAAGTTCGGTATCGTGGTTCACCAGTTCTATATGGATATTTTTAGCCCGTGCGTGCTTAAACACGTTTGATATGATCTCCTGAACGCTGCGGTAAAGCATCAATGTAGTGGTTTTGTCAATAGCAATATCATCGGTGTTTACCCACTCGGTGTATATTTTCACCAGGTCCTTATTATTCAGGCGGTGAATAAACTCTTCAATGGCTTCCCTTAAGTTTTTATTAAGGATGTAAGGCGGCATCATACTATGCGACAGATCGCGCACTTCTTTTATAGAATCGTCCAGCATTTGCAGGGCGGCCCCTTCATCATCCGTTGGGGTAGTGTCCAGTTGCGAATATTCCAATTGCATGCGTGCGCTGCAAAGCATCTGGCCAATACCATCATGCAGTTCGCGGGCAAGGCGCTGGCGCTCGTTCTCCTCGGCGTCCATAATAGCTTGTGTGCGCAGGTGTTCTTCTTCCAGCATCGCTTCGCGGAAACGCGCCTGTTGCTTAATGCGGTAACGGTTATAAACCAGGTAAAATATAATAGCGATAAATATAATAGTAGCCAATAACGCGTAAATACCTATTTGGTTACGCGTAAGCTCGGCCTTTTGCTCTTTAGATTGCGCTAAAAGCAACTTATTTTCCTGTTCTTTTTTATCGGTGGCGTACTTGGTTTGTAATTCCTCAATATCCTTGTTGCGTTTTGCATCAAGCTCCTTTTGGGTAAGGTCAAGGTAAGTGGTTTGCGCATCAAAAGCCTCCTTATATTTCGCCTGCATTTTGTAACTGGTAGCCAGCTGGCTGTAGGTATACGTTTCCAGCGCGGCATATTTTAACGCGTGGGCTTTTTTACTGGCCTCTAAAAAATAAGGTACGGCATCGGAAGGTTTGTTTATTTTAAGATAAAGCTCACCAATGTTGTTTATGGCTATGGCCTCGCCCGCTTTATCGCCAACGCCGGCGCGAAGCTGTTTGCTTTCGTTCATGGCAGACAAGGCCCTGGTATACTGCCCCTTTTCGGCCAATGCTGATGACATATAATCCAGCGCGTACGACATACCAACCCTATCGTTAATAACCTTGTAGATCTCGTAGCTTTTGCTAAAATAGGTAATGGCGCTATCCATTTGCCCGCCATCTAAAAACATCAGCCCCCGGTTGTTTACCGCTGCAGATAGCCTTTGTTTATTTTTTGACTGTATTGCGTAAGCAATGGCCTTTTGGCTCACCTCATCGGCCTCCTTCATTTTTTTAAGGCGCAGGTACATCACCCCCATGTCCGAATACAGCTCGGCCAAACCATCAATATGCCCGGCAGTTTGATAAAGTTTTTCGGCCTCGATATACCAGCGTAAAGTTTTATCGTGATTGCCCGAAAGATAATTACCCATACCTATCATAAAGGCAGCCTCGCCCTGTAGTTTGGTTTGCTTTTCGGCTTTGGCTTTATCATACGCCAGGGTTGAAAATTTAATAACCTTGGCAAAATCATTGGTCTTGTTTACACGGGCCGAATCAATAAGCTGCCTTATTGTTTGTGCCGATGTAGCCAAGCCGCAAAAAACCACGAACATAACGATTAGGGGGATACGCTTCATATTCTGTTTTAGTATGATGAAATATTATGTATATATAAATAATATTTGTGAAGAATCAGGCATTTATATAGCAAAATACTACATATGTAGTATGGCAAAATCACCATGTTTGGAATTTTTTGAACTTGTTGGCTGTTTGCTTGTATTATTGTTATGTATCTTGTACTCATTTACAACTGATGAAAATATTTCAGCAAACGCTTGACCTGCCCCAAAAACGCCGGGGTTTCCATATCATTACCTATGAGGTTTTAGATGCCATACCACAACTGCACGAAATTAAAACCGGCATTTGCCAGGTGTTTATCCAGCATACTTCGGCATCGCTTAGCATTAACGAAAACGCCGACCCAACCGTAAGGCAGGATTTTGAAATGTATTTTAACAAGGCTGTGCCCGAGAACGACCCTGATTACCGCCACGATGATGAAGGCCCCGACGATATGCCCGCGCACCTTAAAGCCGCTATGCTGGGCTGCTCAGTAAGCATACCTATCCGCAATGGGCTACTGGCTTTGGGAACCTGGCAGGGCATTTATTTATGCGAGCACCGTAACCGTGGCGGGAGCAGGAGTTTGGTTATTACCGCCTGGGGCGAATAGTTTTACTGTTAAATATGATGCAAAATGTTCACGTTCACGTTCGCCAATACAGGTTGATTTTTTACAAATATTTAATAATCAAATGTTTATGACGTAATATACTGACAAAACATTGTCACCAATTTTTCCAAATAATTATCTATCAGTTTAAGATGCGAACCCATCTCTTTTAAAAATGTGAAAAATTTAGTCGTTTAAAAAACGTACACTTCGCCAAAAAGATGTCGCGAAACGCCTTAAGTTCGTCGGATTTGCACCTCTTAACCGGCCGCATTTTTATGAACTTTGTATCTACAAATCATTAATCAACCGCAATGAAATTAGTAGAGATCATCAACTGCCAAAAACAGCTTAACGTTTACGAAGCGTTGTTAAAAGACTCAACCATCAGGATGTCGTGCATTAATGGGTTAACGATGGATGATGTATCGGCTACCAACATGAAAATATCAGATGCCAACCTCAGCGACCTGGAAATAAACGGTGCCCAAATGGGTGGAGCTTATATCCACAGCATTGGCATGCCACCCGAAGGGCACCCGCATTACGACCCCAACGCTAAACAGCGCCCGCTTAAGTTTGAGGATTGCAATTTGGAAGGCAGCACCATAGACGACTGTGATTTAAGCGGTGTAGCCATAAGCGATTGTAACTTGACCGGGATGACCATCAACGGCATCTTAGTGGAGGACCTGTTAGCGGCTTATAAAGGATAAATAATCACATTTTGTCGAGCAATTAATTAGCATTCTGCCCACACCGTGTCATTTCGAACGAACAGGGGGTGGTTTGTGAAGTGGCGTGAGGAGAAATCTTCTACACCCTGAATTCCCGTACAAGTAATCAAGTTGATATATTGTATAAGATTTCTCCTCGCACCTCGTTAGAAATGACAGGGTGGTTATTTAACCATCTACCCCTCGTGCTTCCTGATCTTGATAAACACCAGCTTACTGGTGGGGCAATTGCTTTTTTCAGCCACGCTGTTTATGGGCACTAAAACGTTCCCTTCGGGATAATAGGTAGCGGTATTGCGTTCGGGGATATCATAGGGGACGATGACAAAAAGCCGGGCCACACGTTCGATGCCATCATAATAGTTAAACAGGTCTACCTTATCCCCCTGCGTAAAACCTGCTTTGGCAATATCTTTCGGGTTCATAAATATTACCCGGCGTTCGTTATGGATGCCGCGGTACCTGTCCTGCAGGCCGTAAATGGTGGTGTTAAACTGGTCGTGGCTGCGGATGGTGGTCATCATGTATTCATCATCGGCCATTTCATGTGCCGGCAGTTCTGTGATGCTGAAAGGCGCCTTATCCTTAAACTTTTCCGTTTCAAATTTACCCTCGCGCGGCCCATTTGGCAGGTAAAAACCGCCCGGAAGCCTTACACGCTGGTTATAATTTTCAAACCCTGGTACCACCTGGCCTATTACATCGCGGATGGCATCGTAACTGTTGGCGTATTTATCCCAATCGATAACGGTGCGGCCAGCTAAAGTAGCTTTGGCCAGTTCGCAAACTATCTGCGTTTCGTTCAGCAGCTCTTTTGATATTGGCTCTAAGATCCCCTTCGACGACTGCACCACCCCCATCGAGTTTTCGCAGCTGATAAACTGATCCTCGCCGTTAACCACATCCCTATCGCTGCGCGAAAGCGTTGGCAGGATGATAGCTTCGTGGCCGTGCACCAAATGGCTGCGGTTAAGTTTGGTAGATACATGCACGCTCATTTCAAGCTTGCGCATGGCCTCGGCAGTAAACGCTGTATCCGGCGTAGCCGAAAGAAAATTGCCCCCCATCGCGAAAAACACCTTCAGTTTATCTTCGTGCATAGCTTTTATAGAATCCACCACATCGTAACCATGTTCCCGAGGCGGCTCAAAACCGAATACCTCTTTAAGCTTATTCAATTGCTTTTTTGTGGGTTTATCAAATATCAGCATGGTGCGGTTGCCCTGTACATTACTGTGCCCGCGTACAGGGCATAAACCTGCCCCCGCTTTGCCAATACTACCCTTAAGTAGCACCAGGTTCAGGATCTCTTTAATGGTATCCACACCGTTTTTATGCTGCGTAATACCCATAGCCCAGCATATGATGATCCTGCTTTTATGCTTCAACATATCTGCGGCCTGCCTTACCTGCTCAACAGGTACACCGGCAGCAGCGCAAAGGGCTTCCACATCAAAGTATTTTATCTTTTCAACAAACTCATCGTAACCAACAGTACTCTTCTCAATAAATCCGGTATCGAATACCTTACCGGGTTCCTGTATCTCTGCATCGTATAAAAGCTTCTCTATTGCCTTTATCAATGCCATATCGCCGTTTATCTTTACCTGCAGGTACAGGTCGGCAAGTTGGGTACTAAAACCCAGTACACCTTTTACGCTCTGCGGGTTTTTAAATGCCATCAGTCCGGCCTCGTGCAGCGGGTTTATGGCTATTATTTTAGAACCTTTTTGCTTAGCTTTTTCTAAAGCAGTGAGCATGCGGGGATGGTTGGTACCGGGGTTTTGCCCCATGATGATGATTACATCCGTATCGTAAAAATCATTTAGCGTTACCGTCCCTTTGCCAATGCCAATGGTTTCGCCCAAGGCTACCCCGCTCGATTCGTGGCACATGTTTGAGCAATCGGGCAGGTTATTGGTGCCATACTCGCGCACAAAAAGCTGGTACACAAACGAAGCCTCGTTACTGGTACGCCCCGACGTGTAAAATGCGGCCTCGTTTGGCGAGGCCAGACTATTCAGCTTATCGCCTATTTTATGAAAAGCATCCTGCCAGGTAATCGGCTGGTAATGTGTGCCGCCTTTTGGCAAATAAACCGGTTGCGCGATACGGCCTTTTTTACCAATGTCCATATCATCCAGCCTGGCCAGGTCGGCAACGGAGTTTTGCGCGAAAAATTCGGCAGTAAGCTTTTTGGTAGTGGCTTCTTCGGCTAATGCTTTGGCCCCGTTCTCGCAGTATTCCGCAAGCGTGGACCGGTCATCATCCGGGTCGGGCCAGGCACAGCTGGAGCAATCAAAACCACCCTTCTGGTTCATGGTGAATAGCGCGCCCGCGCCACGGGCAACGCCCGTTTCCTCAAAAATATCTTTTAGCGCTGCCGTTACACCCGGTATGCCTGCCGCCCACTTTTTAGGTTCGGTAACCGTTAATTTATGCAGGGTTTCGGGGTTTTCTGCGGCGGGTTGTTCGTTTTCCTTACTCATGATCGTGCTGCGGCTAAGGGGTTGGGATAATTATCGCTCTGGTCTTCATCAACTTCGTCCAGGCAGGTAAAATCTTTTTCTACCAACAGTTGCAATTCGGCTGTTTTATGTTCAAAGCCAACCTGGTCGGTGCCTGTCCACTCATCGGCAATTTTTTCGGGTACCAGCATGGTAATAATGTTGTTTTTAAAGGATGCGGAAAGCTGCGCTTCGGCCGTGCGCTGTAAAATGTAGGTAAGCGCATCATCGCCAATTTGTACTTTCTCTTTAAATACACCATCGCGGGAAAATGCTTCTACCTCGCTGCGGGTAAGCCTGTACCGTAAGCCGTTATTTTTGATCCGGATTTTCATAACTGGGTATTAAAATGCGCTGTGGCGCAGTGTAGATATTAAACCGTTGCCCGCGTAAAAAGCCGGCGAGTGTGATGTTAAACTCCTGCGCCAGTTGCACCGCCAAACTTGAAGGCGCACCCACCGCCGCGATAATGTTGATGCCTGCCATAGCCGCTTTTTGCACCAACTCGAAACTGGCCCTGCCGCTTAGCAACAGAACAGCTTTATTTAGCGGCAGCATATTTTGGTTAATGGCCGCGCCGATGAGCTTATCCAAGGCATTGTGCCTGCCTACATCCTCGCGAACGATAAGCAGCTCCCCCGCCGGGTTAAGCAAAGCCGAAGCATGCAGTCCACCCGTATCAGCAAATACCTTTTGGTGTTGGCGCAGGATATCGGGCAGGGCGGTTAATGCCTCAGTATTGATGGCATTATCATCTGTTAGTTCAGCATTGTAATGGCTTACCGTACGGATGGCGTTAATTGAACCTTTGCCGCATACGCCGCAACTTGATGTAGTATAAAAATTACGTTCGGTGTTTTGCAGGTGCGGAGTGATGCTTTCGGCCAGGCTAACCTGTATTACATTCTCGCGGTTTTCGGCACATGCTATGAAGCAATGTGTTACCTGTTGGATGTCCGAAGCGTTTTTTATGATACCCTCGGTAAACAAAAAACCTGCGGCCAGTTCAGCGTCGTTGCCGGGGGTGCGCATGGTAACGGAGATGTTCTGCACTTTGCGTTCCGCAGCAGGGCCATATTCCAGGCGAATCTCTAAAGGTTCCTCAATGGCGATGGCGTCGTTAAGTTCTTCGCTTGCGCCATCAGTTACCCTGGTAACCGGGATTTGTAAAACAGCATTTGCGGCCATAATCAAATATACAATTTAGCGTAAAGGTTTGTTCTTTTTTTGCCACAACTAAAGCTTGTTATTGATGTTATGAACAAGATTGTTGCATATTTGCGTAATGGAAATTACAGTGCTTGCATTCGGCATCGCCAAAGACATATTCGGGGGACAATTGATAACTGTTGAATTAGGCGATAGCACCGCCACAACCGCTGATTTAAAAGTATCCTTAGAAGCAAGATATCCCAAACTGAAACAACTGGCCAGCTACATGGTGGCGGTTAATAACGAATATGCGGAAGACGGCGGAGTAATAACAGAACTTGATGAAGTGGCGATAATACCGCCGGTTAGCGGGGGATAAAATGCAAAGCCAGATAGAGATCCATACCGAACCCTTAAATATCCAGGCGTGCATAGCTTGGGTGATGTCGCCTGAATCCGGAGGCATTGATATTTTTATAGGCACGGTGCGAAATGCTACCAAGGGGAAACCTGTAGTAAAACTTGAGTTTGAAGCTTATAACCAAATGGCTGTCAACGAAATAAATAAGATACTTAAACAAGCGTTTGAACGATGGCCGCTGCAAAAAGCCCTTGTGCATCACCGCACCGGGACCTTGCATGTTGGCGAGATCCCGGTAATAATCGCGGTATCTGCCGCGCACCGGGACGCTGCCTTCGAGGCTTGCCGATACATCATCGATACCCTTAAACAAACGGTACCCATCTGGAAAAAAGAGTTTTTTGAGGATGGTGAAGTTTGGGTAGCAGCGCATCCGTGACCGGGATTTTTACGATTTAGCAGATTTAGGGATTTTTCTGAACTATAATTTTCTTGATTTGAGGATTTCCTGATGCAAATCAAATCCCTTAATCGCAAAAATCAGCTTAATCCCGGTTCAGACTACCCAACCCGCCTCCCAACGAATAAGCCTTTACCCCCGGCAATTTCTGCTGAAGTAGTTTTACAGCTTCACCGCTCCTTTTACCTGATGAGCAATAAAATACGTAGGTTTTATTAAAGTCAAACTCATCAAGGTTATCTTCCACTTCGTCCAGTTCAAAATGCAATCCACCGATGTTATACTCATCGCGTTCCTGGTCGGTGCGGATATCAACGAGGTGTAAAGTGCTATTTGCCAGTCCGCTTTGCAGTTCAGCTGCTGTGATTGTTGGAATATCTGTAGATAGCTGTAGCTGCGTAATGCTGGTTTTGGTTGTCTTACCAATGTTAATCACCCTGCTTTGCATGGTTTGTGCATCAAACACCAATATTTTCCCGGCCAGCACCTCTCCCGTCCGGGTAACGTACTTTATCACCTCGTTAGCCTGCATACAACCAATTATGCCGGCCAGTGTGGGTATTACCCCGCCTACGGAGCAATTAGGTACGTGGGTAGCATCTACCTGCGGGAACAGGTCGCGGTAATTGGGTGAGCGTTTGCCGTCGTCATTCTTTATATTCCAAACAGCTACCTGCCCTTCATATTGGTAAATAGCACCATAAACAATGGGCTTACCGGATAATACTGCCGCATCGTTCAATAGATATCTCGTCTCGAAATTATCCGTACCATCTACTATAATATCGTAACCTTCAATAACTTGTAACACATTATCAGAAGTAATTTTTGCAATGTGCGATACCAGTTTTATACCGGGGTTTTGCTGTTGTAAACGTTGGCAGGCAACTTCCGCCTTTAACAAACCAACATCAGCAGGGTTATACAACACCTGCCTGTGCAGGTTGCTGATAGATACTGTATCAAAATCGGCTATGCCTAAGGTGCCTATACCACTTGCGGCAAGGTATTGCGCCGCCGGGCAGCCTAAGCCACCTGCACCCACAACAAGCACTTTTGCATGCTGCAGTAACCGTTGCGCCGCCTCGCCGAAACCCGGTAGTGCTACCTGGCAGCTATATCGTGACAGGTCCGGATGCATTGGTTGTAGCTATTTTTTGGTGAAGGATGCGTTTGATCCGTTCCAGTTCTTCGGGTGTGTTTACGTTTGCCAATGCGTTTGGTTGGGGTGCTTGCAGCAGGGTGATGTCGCTGTTAATAAGCACCTTTCGCGGGCAGGAATAGCCCTGAGCTAAATATTGAAGTAAGACAGGGTAACTTTTTGGCTCATAAATAGTTATCAATGGTTCGGGGAAGTCTTTATAGTCGCTTTTGTAAGCGGTTGCAATGGTGGCGGTGTTGCGGTTATCTACCAGGTGTTGTACAACCTGCGCATCAACCAAAGGCAGGTCGCAGGCTATGACCAACCATGCACTATCGGGCTGCTCGCGGAAGGCCGATAGTATGGCCCCATATGGCCCCAGGCCGGTAAAGGTATCGGGCAGACTTAAATAATCCGCACTTATCTCCTGCTGCTGTTTAACGTCCCGGCAGGAAATATAAACACCGTCACAATGCCTTTTCAGCAGATCGGCCATGTGGTAGCGTTGCTCCTTGCCGTACCAGTTTACGGTGCCTTTGTCAAAACCCATACGGGCGCTTTTGCCGCCGGCCAATACCAGGCCGTTTAAAATGGGTTTAGCCTGCTCCAGCCTGGTTTTAAAAAAGTTTATAATTTGAAGGGTATCGTCGTTCAGTTGCAATACGGGGATCTCCTGCCAGTTGGGCAGGGCTTCCTGTATAAAATCAGGGATATCTACAGCGTTATCGGCCAGTAAGAACAATTCCACATTTGTCAGTTCCCTAATACGTCTTTGCAACGATGCCCTTTTATTGCTATCGATAATAACTACCTGCGCTTTTGCCTGCTGGTGGTTACCGTTAACCAGCACCAGATCCATACCAGAAAACATCTCGCGCTGTTTAAAGGGCGTTAAAGCTAATTTGTAGTTTAACTGGGCATGGTTTAGCTGGTCGGTATATTCCAATGCAGCGCCGCTTGCCAGTTTACCCGGCAAGCCTACCATATCATCGTTATGCGAGGTATCGGCGTAAGCACATTGGTATCGGTGCGATAACGCGGTAATAACCTGGTCGGCCAGGAACTTGATCACCGTACATGGCCCGCCAAGGATAGCCCATTCGTTACGACCGAAATTACCCATAGCCGGGCGCGTAATGGCAGCATGCTTTTTATGATCGTTTAAAGTCACGTTTACCTCCGGTTTTTGCTATCAGTTTGGTTTCTTTTATTACGATATCGTGGCTCAGGGCCTTACACATATCATAAATGGTGAGTGCGGCTATGGTTGCGCCAACAAGGGCTTCCATCTCGATGCCTGTTTTGGCGGTAATGCTTGCCGTGCATTCTATTATTACTTCATTTAATGGCGATAATTCAATGGTTACCTTACAGTTATCCATACCCAGGGGGTGGCAGAGCGGAATCAGGTCGCCGGTTTTTTTAGCCGCCATTATGCCTGCTATTATCGCCGTTTGAAACACCGAGCCTTTTTTACTTTGCAACTCGCCATCAACCAGGTGCGCCAAAACCTCGGCAGGTAAAACCACAATGCTTTGCGCTGTTGCGGTGCGGTGCGTAGCCTGCTTTTCGGATACATCAACCATCACCGGGTTATTTTGGTTATCTAAATGACTCAGCATATATTAAAATTTAATCACAGGGAATACTTCACCCTGCTTAAACTCATTCCGTTCCAAAGGCAGTTCCATAAAGGCATCGGTATCAGCTAAGTTAGCAAAATCACCCGATCCATTGCCTTCTATGGATTGGGCCAATAGCACGCCCTGCTTTGTAAAAGTAAGCTTTACCTGCAAAAAATATTTTAGCTGTGGCGTAAAGGTAAAATCTTCGGCCAATTGGGCGTATATGGGCGGCTTAGAGGGTAATCCAAGCGTCTCGTTTAGCCATAATAAAAAATAGCGGTGCAGGCACATGAATGTTGCTACCGGGTTGCCGGGGAACGCGAATACCAGCACACCGTTATTATGCCTGCCAAACCAAAATGGCTTGCCCGGCCTTTGTTTAACCTTGTGGAACAACTTTTTCACCTGCAGGTCTTCCAGTGCCTGCGGAACATAGTCAAATTTACCCATGCTAATACCTCCGCTCAGCAGTATCACATCGTATTTTTGAAGACAGGTTTGAATTTGTTGTTTGGTGATCTCAGGATCGTCGGGAATATGCAGCATATCCGCATCTAAACCGTGTTGGCTTAAAACCGCTTTAATAGTATAATTATTCGACCGCCTGATCTGGTAGTCTGAGGGCGTATCGGCCACATCCACCAATTCGTCGCCCGATGATATGATTATCACCCGCGGCTGCTTTTTAACCATCAGCCGGGCCTTACCTACCGATGCAGCTAAGCTGATGATAGCCGGTGTAATCAGCTGATTTGCAGCAGCTACCGTATCGACCTGCATTTTATCTTTCCCTTTTTGGTGGATGTTTTGGCCTTGTTTGATATCTGTGATAAGCAATTTTGCCGTACCATCTTTAATCTCCAGGTCTTCGTAACGGATAATAGTATCCAGGGTAGATGACAAAGCAGCGCCCGTCATAATTTCGATGCATTCGTTTGTGTTATCAATCCCTATCGGCTCCTCGCCTGCTGCCTGTGTGGCCTTTATGTTAAAGGTGCTAATACCCTGTTCAATGGCTTTATATGCTATCGCGATACCATCCATAGTAACCCGGTTAAAGGGCGGCAGGTCGCGGTCGGCTTTGATATCTTCGGCTAAAACACGGCCCAGCGCCTGTTCAAAAGGCACAGTTCCGGTACCGTAATCCTTCAATTGGGCAAGTATTATCTGTTCGGCTTCTTCTACCGTTATCATGTTATCTTTTGTGTTAGCCCCCAATGGTGGCCATAGATTCGTGAAAGTTTGGGTTCTCTAAACGTTTTTGTTCGGCCTGCCAGCCATCCTTCTCGCGGGTGTTGAACGCCCGGCGCAGGGTTTGCTCCAGTTCGGTATCACTTATTCTCAAACGCATCAGGTCTTTAATATTCAGTACGCCATCATCATACAGGCAATTCTTTAAAGTGCCCTGTGGCGTAATACGGATGCGGTTGCAGGTGCCGCAAAATGTACGTGAGTAGGCCGCAATGATACCAACACTACCCTTATGCCCCGGAATGCTATAATTGTATGAGGTGGAATATTGCGGGTCGGGCACTTTCTGTATATCAGGAAATGTTTGTCTTATCTCGTCAAAGATCCTTACATAATCCCAAACAATACCGCTGTAGCTGTGCCCTTCGCCGTTAAAGGGCATTTCTTCTATAAAACGGACGCTTACGGGCAAGTTTTTGGTTAACTCCACCAGCGGGATAATATCCTGTGTGTTTTTACCAGCCATAACCACGGTGTTTATTTTTACTTCCATGTCGTGCTTTAACAGCTCCTCCATGGTTTCCATCACACTGGCAAATTCATCGCGGCGGGTAATGGCAAAAAAGCGGTTGGCATCCAGCGTGTCCAGGCTCAGGTTTACTGAGCGCACCCCTATCCGCTTTAGTTCGGCCACGTGCGGCGCGGTTAAAACACCGTTGGTAGTAAGGCTAAGTTCTTTGAGGCCATCAAGTTTTGACAGGGCCGTAAGCAACTGCATAATATCCTTACGAACAAATGGCTCGCCGCCGGTAATACGGATCTTTTCGATGCCCATTTTTACCAGCAAGCTGCAGGCCCGCAGCATTTCCTCGTAAGTCATCAGCTCCCTGCGCGACAGCCAGTCCAATCCCTCTGCGGGCATGCAATAAAAGCAGCGCAGGTTGCAGCGGTCGGTAACGGCCAGCCGCAGGTAATTTATCTTTCGTCCGTGGTTATCTAAAAGCAAGTGTTTTAATAATAGCTGGTAAACAGTGGCCATAAGCCAAAGTTTGGTAAAGTTAATGATTACAAAGCTTTTTAATTGTCGTTAATATGTCTAATAAATGCGGTAAGAAGTCTATTTTTGAGTAAATACTACTTGTGAAAGAATTAAGCGACATAGTACATGCATTTGATAACGCGCAAAAAGCAGGCAGGCAAACCGCCCTGGCAACCGTAGTGCATGTAGAAGGCTCATCCTATCGCCGTGCCGGTGCGCGTATGCTGGTTACCGAAGACGGGCAGTTAACCGGCGCTATTAGCGGCGGTTGTCTGGAAGGTGATGCCCTGCGAAAAGCACGGCTGGCTATGGCGCAGCAAAAACCCATGCTGGTTACCTATGATACTACCGACGATGACGATGCCAAACTTGGCGTAGGCTTGGGTTGTAATGGTATCATCCATATTTTAATTGAGCCGATACATCCGGCTTTACCAAACAACCCCATAACTTTTTTCAAGCAGTTCTTAAATGCGCGTGATCCGGTTGTGCTTATAACCATTTTTACTTTAAATGATAAGCAGTCGGCACAGCCGGGCACCTGCGCGTTAATGAATAAGGATGGGCAGGTGACGGGCGTTTTCCCGGATAGTATTATTGAAGAGGCTGTATTAGCCGATGCAAAGAATGTGTTGAAGAATGGCAACTCGGTCACCAAAACTTACCTATATGACGACAGGTTTACCTGCTTTGTAGAATTGCTGCAACCGGCGGTATCGCTGATTGTTGTTGGGGCTGGTAACGATGCCATTCCGCTTACCCAAATGGCAGCTGTTTTGGGCTGGCAAGTAACCGTTGTAGATGGCAGGGCAAATTATTCGGTTAGTGACCGTTTCCCGTTGGCTAATAAATTACTGGTTGCCAAACCCGATAATGCTTTGAGTAAGTTAAACATAGACAATCGCACCGTTTTTGTGCTGATGACGCACAATTACAATTATGATATGGCTATGCTTAAACAGCTTTTACCTTTGCAGTTACCCTACATTGGCGCTTTGGGGCCAAAAAAGCGCCTTAACCGCATGCTTGATGAATTGCGGGAAGAAGGGACTGATATAAACAAAGAGCAACTAAAAAGCATTTATGGCCCGGCGGGACTGGACATAGGGTCGGAAAATGCCGAGGAGATCGCCCTATCTATCGTTGCCGAGATACAGGCGGTTTTGGCAAAACGAAACGGTTTATCGTTACGATACAAGCAAGCCACACACAATCGCGACGAGCACATTGTACAGCAATCGTTAAATGCCAATACCTTATCATGACGTCAATAGTTATTCTTGCAGCAGGGTCGTCAAGCCGCTTTGGTTCGCCTAAGCAAAACCTGGTTTTTGATGGACAAACGCTTTTACAAAGGGCAATTAAGAATGCTTTAGCGGTTACCGAAATTGTAATAGTTGTATTAGGCGCTAACCGCGAGGATATTGAGTATACCATAAAAGATCATCCCGTTAATATCCTGTATAACCCAAACTGGCCCGAAGGTATGGCTACGTCCATAAGCCTGGCTATCGAAACGATTCAACGCGATTATTTAGGTGTAACATCTGCAATTTTCATGCTCTGCGATCAGCCTTTTGCTGATGGTGTACTATTAAACGAGTTGGTAAAAGCTGCCGGCAGTAGTGATAAAGGCATAATTGCTTCTGAATATAATAACACCCTCGGTGTGCCTGCCCTGTTCAAACAGGGTTATTTCCCCTACCTGATGGCCCTAAAGGGCAAAGAAGGCGCTAAAAAGCTTTTGGGGCTACATGCTGATGATGTACAATCAGTACCGTTTGCCTTGGGTGGTGTGGATATTGATACGATGGAAGATTGGGAGCGGTTTAATAAAAATTAAATAAAACCATGTCATTGCGAAGCGTGGCAATCTCAGCATATCCGCACTTCTCATGAGATTGCCACGTCGCTACGCTCCTCGCAATGACATATTGTAAAACAAGAAGAGATGCGATTATCGCATCTCTTTTTTCTTATTTAGCTACCGAAAATTTATATATCGATTGTGTTTTGTAGGTCTGACCAGGTTTTAACTCAGTTGAGGGGAACGTTGGCTGATTTGGCGAATCGGGGTAATGTTGTGTTTCCATCGCGAATGACGTACGGAACTCATCTTTTTTGCCGCCCTTCATGGCATTTTGCGCCTGCATAAAATTACCGCTGTAAAATTGCAAAGCGGGCTCTTCGGTAAATATCTCCATTTTAATGCCGCTTTTATCGCCAACAACAGTTGCTATCGGTGTGGTGATATCATGTTTGCTCAGCACAAAATTATGGTCGTAGCCCTTGCCATCTTTTAACTGGATGTTATCCGTATTAATGCGCGCGCCAATAGTGGTTGCCTTTGTAAAATCGAAAGGCGTGCCCGCAACCGCGTCTATTTTACCGGTTGGGATAAGCGTACTATCAACAGGCGTATAGTTATCGGCGTTAATTTGTACCAAATGATCTAAGATGGTACCGCTGCCTTCGCCGTTAAGGTTAAAAAAGGCGTGGTTGGTTAAGTTAACCACCGTGTTTTTATCTGTAGTGGCCGAGTAGCTTACCTTCATGGCATTGTCGTCGGTTATCTGGTAAGTAACCTTTACGTTTAAGTTACCGGGGAAACCACCCTCCATATCTTTGGCCTGGTAGCTTAACTCCAATGTGGCGCTGTCTATTTGCTTAGCATCCCAAACCACTTCCTGAAAACCCGGATGGCCGCCATGCAGGGTATTTTGCCCGTTATTGGTAACCAAGGTATATTCTTTACCATCTATCTTAAATTTCCCTTTGGCAATACGGTTACCGTAGCGGCCGATGGTTGCACCATAATATGGTTCTTTTGAATTGATAAAGCCATCAACACTTTCAAAACCTAAAACCACATCGGTTAGTTTGCCATCTTTATCGGGCACTAAAAGGCTCACAATACGGCCACCATAATTGGTAACGGCGGCTTCTACCCCATTCTTATTCTTCAGGATGTATAAGTGCGTTTGCTTGCCATCAATTGTTTTTTCGAAGGCCGATGCAGATGGTAATTTTGGTGTAGCTGTGGTACTGTCTGTCATGTTAGATGTGTTTTGTTTGGCGGATTGATTGCAGGCAGCAACAAGTAAACTTCCTGCTATCGCGAGCGCTAAAATTGGTTTTTTAAATGTATTTCGCATAATAATTTATAATTATTGGTTGTTTTGATTTAATATTAAAACGCTAAAACATCTGGCCCTAAAACCGCGCTGTTACATATATATGTGGGCACTATCCCTGTGGCCGAAATGCGGTTTTCGGCATCAGCCGGTTGTGTGTTGCCTGTTAGCACCAGCACCGTATCCAAGCCAAATTTATTGCCTCCTATGATATCTGTTTGCAGGGTATCGCCTACCATTACTATCTGCTTTTTGCTTATCTGGCGATAATCACGTATCAGGTCATAAGCAAACATAAACATCTGCGAATCGGGCTTACCAAACCGGATGAACTGCTTGCCAACTATGGCCTCAACCATTCCGGCAATACCGCCAATAGCTATACCCACATCATTTTTTGATACCGGGTAGGCGTAATCTGTATTAGCCACAATAGCCGGGATGGTACGCTTACGCAGCAGGTTAACGGTTTTATTCAGGTCCTGGCACCAGTCGAAGCCTTCATCATCCATAAAAACCAGCACATTAACTTTATCGATATTGGTGTTGTTGATATCGCGTACCGGCAAAGTATGCAATCCGGCACTTTCCAGGTAATGTGCCGAGTCTTCGGTACCTAAATAGGCTACTATACCATCATTCACTTTTAGGTCAAGATATTCCTTGGTTAGCATACCCGATGATATGATCCTATCGGCCGTTACGGCGTAAAGCCCTTTGTCGTGATATGATTGCGCCAATTGCCCCGGACTGCGCGATGCATCGTTGGTGACTATATAATATTCCTTTTTTTGCGATTGCAGGTAATCAAACGTACGTTCGATACCCGGCACCAGCCCGCTATGGGTTTTTAAAACACCAAACGCATCAAAAAATATAATTTCGTAACGGTCAATTATCGATTTAAAATCTTCAATGCGCTTCATTAATTTAATTATAAACGGTGCAGTTATTATAGTATCGTAAAATTCAAATTACCTGGCGGGATAAATTTATAAATGTTTATTAAACATTTATAATAATCATGCACTTTTAACTTAAGCCAAGCTCTTTTATTATTATTTCGGCGTTAAAATCCCTGTCGATGGATGGCAGGTAGATCTCCAGCGCCTCGGCCTGGAGTTTTTTGGCATACTGATCATTAAAAAAATATTTGCCATCTTTTATTACATAGTTAAGGATAAAGAAACGGTAAGCTTCCTTCAAAAACCGTATCTCGTCGGCAGTAACCGGGTTCACCTGGTGATATTCTTTCAAAAAGGTGATAAACCGGTCTTCCATCATCGGCCCTATTACATAACTAAATACCGTGCGGTCGCCGGCATCAGAAACCACGCGACTGAAAAAATAAAAATCCAGCAGGCGATAGCTCATCCTGAACCAGTCGTAATCCCAGCGCGAGTAAAGTTCCAGATCGGGCGTTACCGAAAAGTTACCGATGTTCCAGTCGATAAATACCGGTATGATCTCGAACGATTTCATATCATACCTTGATCTGTTCTTCAGAAACTGCTCGCAATGGTGTTTCAATAAATCAACCTGGGCGGCGTTGCCAAATTTACTTCCGTTTTTATCCAACTGGCGCTGCAGGTCGTATATATCGGTACGCAGCGTTTTTGATGATTTTGGTAGTACATTTTTAACACGCGAACAAGCTTTATGAAATTTACCCAATTGCGTACCCAGGGTTTTTATCTGGTCGGTATTAAGGCGGCGTGGCAACCTGTTTAAAATGCGGGTTGGGTTGTAAAACACTACCCATGCATCGTCTTTACCATGTTTATAGCGATATACATATACCCTGTTGTTTTTTAGCAGCGATTTAGATAGCAGATTCTCGAATGGATAAAGCAGATTATTAGATAGCGACTGGATAATGCGGTGATCCTCCTTAAAGTGCTCGAACTTGCCAAAAAACGAAAGCTTGGCAATAATAATATCCTCGTCGTCGAAAGTGATACGGTACACATGGTTGGTAGAAACCATCGCGCTGATATCCTCAATATCCTTAATAATTTTGGAGCTATCGTAGCCTTCCCAGGCCGATTTTATGATTAGATGAAAGTCCATTACCGGGATTAATTTATAATTGCATAGATAGTTTATTTAACCACAAAGAGCACAAAGTTTTTTCACAAAGGTCACTAAGATTGGTTATCTGCTATATTGAGCCATTAATAACTCGTTTTATCCCATCCTTTAATCTTACCACATTGAAATTGATAAGCAATCCTAATTTGTAATTTCCAAGTTTCAAATATGTTAGCGTTTGAGCTAAATGAACATCGTTAGTAGCTTCTACACTTTTAATTTCAATTACCAATTTATTATCCACCAACAAATCTATTCTGTAACCACAATCTAAACGCACTTCTTCAAACACTAAGGGCATCGGTTTTTCTTTTTCTACGTAATATCCCGCTTGAAATAATTTATAAAAAAGACATTCTTTATAAGCACTTTCCAACAAACCAGGACCCAAAGCCTTGTGAACTTCTATTGCAATACCTATTATACCATTCGACAATTCATTTTCATTCATAAAGCTTTGTGTACTTTGTGATTTTCCTCGGTGTTCTTTGTGGTTAAAACTAATAAACTAAATAGATTCGAAATACCTCTTCAACTCCCAATCGCTTACGCTTTTGGCGTATTGGCGGTGCTCCCAAAGGCGGGTATTAGTAAAATGCTGCACAAAGCCTTCGCCAAACAGCTCGTTGGCAATTGATGAGTTTTGCATGGCAATTGCGGCATCGTAAAGGCTGGTATGCAGGGTACCGTTACTTTTATCCTGGTAGCCGTTGCCTGTTGTTGGGGCAATATCGAGCTTCAACTTATTCCTGATGCCATATAAACCCGATGCTAAAGCGGCGGCCATGGCCAGGTAGGCGTTGGTATCAGAGCCCGGGATGCGGGTTTCTAAACGTGTTGATGATGCTGACGAGTTGATCACGCGCATGGCTGTAGTGCGATTGTCTATCCCCCAGGTAATGGTGGTTGGCGCCCAGGCACCTTCTACCAGGCGTTTATAGCTGTTAACATTAGGCGCGTACATGGGCAGCAAATGCGGCAGGCAGTAAAGCTGGCCTGCAAGATATTGCTTATATGTTTCGCTCATTTTATTTGCATCGCCGGTATCGTAAAACAAATTCCGGGTTTGGCCTTTATCCCACAAGCTTTGGTGGATGTGGCCGCCGCAGCCCGGCAGCTGCTGGTTCCATTTGGCCATAAACGATGCGGTAATGCCATGCCTTGCGCCGATCTCCTTAACAGCCGCTTTAAATAAAATAGCCTTATCGGCGGCATCTAAAACATCCGAATGCGCTATAGCCGCCTCGTATACACCGGGTCCTGTTTCGGTGTGCAGGCCCTCTATGGGTATATTAAATCGGGTTAGTAAATTAAACAGATCGTAATAAAACGCGCTGTTTTGTGATGTGCGCAGCAGCGAGTAACCAAACATCCCCGGCGATAAGGGTTCCAGGTTAGTAAAGCCTTTCTGATGCAACGTTTGCGGTGTTTCTTTAAAATTGAACCACTCAAACTCCTGTGTAAACGCGGCATGGTAACCCATATCAGTACAATTATTGGCAATTTGTTTTAACAGGCTGCGCGGGCAAGCGGGCAATGCACCCCCTTTAGGCCCGGTAAAATCAGCTAAAAAGAACGGGATGTTATCTTCCCATGGCACAGTACGGAAAGTAGACAGATCGATATAACATTGCTTATCGGGGTAACCGGTATGCCAGCCGGTAAGTTCAACATTATCGTAGGTAACATCAGCGCTGTCCCATCCAAAAACAACATCGCAAAAACCATATCCCCCCTGCAAGCCATCCATAAACTTTTGGGTACTGATAACCTTGCCCCGCAAAATGCCGTCGATATCGGCAAAAGCAAATTTCACTTTCTCAGTGTTGTTCTCTTTTATATAGGCAATAATCTGTTCCTTATTCATTATTTATAGTATAAAATGCCAATTTAAGCAAGATAAATAATATGTATCGTATTATATTATATGCAAATCGGCAATTGCCTCTTTGCATTACCGGTCATTACATCAAATTATAAGGCAAAAAAAAGTCCCCCGGTTATAACACGGGGGACTTTTGGCAGATATAGGGGTATTAAACTTTTGCAGATTTTACAGTTTTAATAATAACTGCGGCTACTTTGTACGGATCGGCAGCTGAGTTAGGGCGACGATCTTCCAGGTAACCACTCCAGTCGTGGTCTACAGTATATAACGGGATACGGATAGAAGCGCCACGGTCTGATACGCCGTAGCTGAAATCAGTGATAGAGGCTGTTTCGTGCTTACCGGTTAAACGCAGCTCGTTATGAGCGCCATATACGGCAACACACTCGTCAACCGCAGGGCGGAAAGCTTCACAGATTGCAGTAAAGGTTTCTTTACTGTTTGCAGTACGTAAAGTTGTATTAGAAAAGTTAGCGTGCATACCAGAACCGTTCCAATCTAAAGTACCCAATGGTTTGCAATGCCAGTTGATAGAAACACCATAGCTTTCGCCAATTCTTTCTAATAAATAACGCGCAACCCAGATCTGGTCGCCGGCTTCTTTAGCGCCTTTGGCAAATATCTGAAACTCCCACTGGCCGGCAGCAACTTCGGCGTTGATACCTTCAACGTTAAGGCCTGCTTCTAAACAAGCATCCAGGTGTTCTTCAACAATATCGCGGCCAAATGCATTGTTAGCACCTACCGAGCAATAGTATGGGCCTTGTGGTGCCGGGTACCCGTTTTTAGGGAAACCAAGCGGTTTATCTGTTTCAGGGTCCCACAAAAAGTATTCCTGCTCAAAACCAAACCAAAAATCATTATCATCATCCTGGATAAGTGCACGGCCGTTCGATTCGTGCGGCTGGCCTTTTGAATCTAAAACTTCGCACATTACAAGGTACGCATCCTTACGTTGCGGATCAGGACAAGCATAAACGGGTTTTAAAACGCAATCTGATGAACCGCCTGGTGCCTGTTCGGTGGATGATCCATCAAAGCTCCAGTTATCCAACTCTTCTACCGTACCATTGAATGGTTTATTAAGAATTTTAGTTTTACTACGCAGGCTTTGTGTTGGTTTGTAGCCGTCAAGCCAGATGTACTCAAGTTTAGTTGCCATTTTTAATGATTGATTTTAGTTTTTTAAGTTTAATTATAATTTCTTATAAGATTTACCAGCATTTATCCTGCGAATTTAAATTATTTTTATAAAATTCATAGTAATGTTGATAAATTTTATAAAAATTAACAATAAAACCCAATTAAAATTCTAAAATATATGATTTAAGTGCAATTTAGACAATAATTAATCATGCTTACAACAGTTATAATTAATCAAGAGCAAAAAAACGGGCAGCCATATGCAATGGTTGCCCGTCTTTACCTAAAAGGATTATCTATTTTGCTGAAGCTACGCCCCAATAACACTTATCCCTAATAAGTTTCAGTTCAGCTTTATCAATATTAACTTCATTTTTACCATTGTTTAACTCAAAATACAGTTTAGATAAGCTATTATCGTAAATAAACGATGCTACTTTGGGATTTGTAGCATTTTTTTCTAAAATCTCAACCTTTAAGCTATTTGTTGCCTTTTTTTTATTGGTTGTATCCTGAGGCTGCGCGCCCTCTATCCAATTAACAACGTAATATATATCTTTTGTCGACCTTGAAGAGGTAACAACCTTATAGTCTATTGTTTTTTGGATAACTCCTATAATGCATTTAACGCAGGGCTCGGCCACAGTGGCATTACCATAGTTTTTTTTAGGATTATTTATTACGCTATCCTTTTTTTGGTTTACAGTTACAGCGGTTTTGGTAATATCGTCTGAAACTGGTTTAGGTTTATTGTTATTGCAGGATATAAATGCTACACATAGCATTATCCATAGGGGGAGTATTGACCTGTACATTGTAGTATTGTTTACAGTTAAACGTTTATAACTGTAATTTGTGTTTTAGCATGCACGTTATTAATTATGTCCAATTTGCACGGCATAAATTCCAAACCAATTATTTGTTATTAAATAAGGCATCAATGGGTGATTTTGCATAAATTTTACTAAAATTGCGCTCTGTATATCATATAGATGATTACACAGCAATGTCGCGACTCCATTGCGCTTAGTGTAAACTTTATATCATTAAATTAGTTTATAAAAGGTATTAATCCATCAAATAATTTATTTGAATGTATCTTTAGCATTCAATAATATCATGAATAACGGCAGTAATAGTTCAAATACAACGGTTGATGTAGTTTTAGTTGGCGCGGGCATTATGAGCGCAACACTTGGGGTAATGCTTAAACAGCTGCAGCCCGATCTTACGATAGAAATTTTTGAACGCCTTGATACCGTAGCTGCCGAAAGTTCTGACGCGATGAACAACGCCGGTACAGGCCACTCCGCCTTTTGCGAGCTTAATTATACCCCACAGCGTAAAGATGGCAGTATTGAAATATCAAAAGCCATAAAAATTGCCGAGCAGTTTGAAATTACCAAAGAGTTTTGGGCCTTTTTAGTGGAGAATGGTTATGTGGGCGCACCGCAAACCTTTATTAGCAAAATACCACATATGAGTTTTGTTTGGGGCGATGATAATGTAAATTACCTAAAAAAGCGCCGGCAGGCATTGGTGCAACACCATTTCTTTAAGGGCATGCAATATTCTGAAGATCATGCGCAGCTTAAAAAATGGATACCGCTGGTAATGGAAGGCCGCGACGAAGGCCATAATGTATCGGCCACATATATGGATATTGGTACCGATGTTAACTTTGGCGCCCTTACGCGCAGCCTGATCGACAAATTGAAACAAAAACCCGGTGTTAACTTAAACCTTAACCACGATGTTAACGATATAAAGCGCAATAAGGATAACAGCTGGCAAATAAAGGTTAGCGACCGTGTAAGCGGCAATAAACGAAAATTAAACGCAAAATTTGTTTTTGTTGGTGCAGGCGGCGGTGCCCTGCCCCTGCTGCAAAAATCGGGCATACCCGAGAGCAAGGGTTTTGGCGGTTTTCCGGTGAGCGGGCAATGGCTGGTATGTACCAATCCCGATGTTATTAATGAACACTATGCTAAGGTATATGGTAAGGCATCGGTAGGTTCGCCGCCTATGTCGGTACCGCATCTGGATACCCGGATGATAGACGGCAAAAAGGCATTGCTTTTTGGGCCATACGCGGGTTTTTCCACCCGTTTCTTAAAAAAAGGATCGCTGCTCGACCTGTTTACCTCTATAAAACTGAACAACATACTGCCATTGCTTGCGGTAGCACGCGATAACATGGCGCTTACCAAATATCTTATCAGCCAGGTGATGCAATCATCGGGCGACAGGTTAAAGGCTTTGCAGGAATATTTTCCGGGAGCCAAAGCCGACGAATGGGTTTTGGATATTGCCGGCCAGCGTGTACAGGTTATAAAAAAGGATGCTAAACGTACCGGCGTACTGGAGTTTGGTACCGAGGTGGTAACCAGCGCCGATGGCAGTATATCTGCCTTGTTAGGGGCCTCGCCAGGCGCCTCAACATCGGTGCCTATAATGGTAGATCTGATAAGCCGCTGCTTTAAAGATAAGGCTAAAACTACCGAATGGCAGGACACATTTAAAAGGATGATCCCATCTTATGGACAGTCGCTTACAACCAACGAGGTTTTAGCAGATGCTACACGTGAGCGTACAAGTAAAGTGTTAGGATTGGTATAAGATTTTCAAGCGATCAATAACGACTTCTCGACTTGCGATTATTGGCCGGGGCATTCTCCGTTTGCAAAGCGTAACTTATGGGCACACTATATTGTACCCGTACCGGCTTACCTTTGGAAAGCCCTGGTTTCCATTTTGGCGATTCGGCAAGCACCCTCACAGACTCTTCATCCAATCCGCTCCCTAATCCTCGTAATACTCTTATATTGGTTATAGTACCGTCTTTTTCTACAATAAAAGTGATAACAACTCGTCCTTGCACATTATTTTCACGCGCCCTGGCCGGATATCTGATATTTCGTGAAAGATATTTCCCAAATGCCGAATCTCCGCCGGGGAAAGACGGCGATACATCTACTTTTTCAAATACACTGTCTTTTATCTTTAAAAACTCTTCTCCCGAAATAATCTGCCCCTGTTTATAAACAATAGTGTAAACAGTATCAGCAATATACCGTTTCCATTCGCCCTCCTCTTTTCCATTTAAAACCGGCCCTTCCATATAACCCTCTAAGTTACCGTCGCTCGTTTTTAACCACTTGCCGTTACCATTATTTGCAAGAATGTTTCCGGCAGTATCAAGGCATTGTTTAAGGTAGATATCTTTAAGCGAATGGTTTTGAATAGTGTGTAAGCTTCCGTTAGAATAATAAGTTACCGCATCGCCAACAATAACTCCTTTTTCAAAATTCCGGATACTCTTCCGTTTCCCATTAGGATAATATTCATAACAAATACTCCTGGCTCCGGGAAAAAAATTCAAGCTATCAACGGTTGTTTTTGCTGTAAGCTTTAATGTACCATCCATATAATAATCATTCACCCTAAACATGTTGGAATCGGTTTTGATCAATAGGCGCACAAATTTAGCATCTTGTTCGCTTGCCATGGTGGTTTCATCCAACATATAATACCCAACAGAATCAGGGCGCTTTTCGGTTTTACGGCTGTTGCTCTGAGCAATAGCAGTAGATGATAAGGCCCAAAGTATTGTAAGGTATATATATTTCACCATTAATATTAGTTCAAATAAGTCATAAACAGTATAAAGTAATCCCGGAGTTTCATGATCAATTATTTACAATGCTGATCAGTAATAACTACTCATGTCTTTGTGAAGCCCTATACGGCTTAGATTTATATCCAAAATCACCGGTGAAAAAGAAATGGCTTTATCCTTCTTATGCGCAGGTATCCAGGGTGACGTTTCATTTAGCACCCTGATGATCTCGGCATTAAATGTTGTATCGGTGGTAGCGTTTATCTTTATATTGGCAAGGCTTCCATCAGCTTTCACATCTAAAAAAACAAGTATCCGGCCATAGCCAAAAAATTTCGGGTTATTTAATTTCGAATATTTGATGTGTTTGCCTAAATATTTATATAATTCGGTCAAGCCGTTTTTATACATCGGGATTTTAGGAGAATAATCATACTTTCTTCCTGAGTAATCGTAATAAACACTCGATAAAAGTTTTCCATTTTTATAAGTATAAACCGTTTTAATAGAATCTTCATCAATGCCAACCCACTCGCCAGTTTCTTTTTCATTTTTAATATCGCCCTCTAATAACACGTTTTTAAACGACTCATCAAATTTTATGAAATGTCCGTTGCCATTTTCAACCAATATTTTACCGGTCGAATCCCTGCATTCTTTAAAACTAAACCCTTTGTTTTTGTAATACGATTTTATTGTGTAAGGTTTTCCATTAGGGTAAAAATCATATATATCACCATCCAGGTGCCCAAGTGTATAATTTTCAATAGCTTTTTTATGTCCATTTTCATAATATTCCAGATACGGGCCCTGGTATTTAACCTTAAATGAGTTAGTAAATGATTTTGCAACAGACCTGATCTTGCCACTCGGAAAAAAACTTCTGATCAAAAATAGATTTGTATCAGGTGCTTCGGGCGGGGAAATTACATATATAAAGTCGGCACTGTCTTTAGTTTCAACCAGTGCGCTGTCTTTTATATAATAAACAAGTGTTTCGGCTTTAATATCGTGAGTGATGTGAAGCGTTTGTGCGTAAGCAAATCCCGATAAAAAAACATTAAACAGGATAATAATTAAAGGTTTAGGCATTATCATATCAACGGTAAATTTACAGGTATTTTCTTTGTTTAAACAAACCCTATTTTTTATATTTTTGCAGCTGCCTGTGTAAGGGTTTCCCAATAAATGGATATATCAGTAGTAGTACCACTTTACGATGAAGTAGAATCGTTACCTGAGCTTACCTCGTGGATAAGCCGCGTAATGGACGAGAACCGTTACAGTTACGAGATTATTTTAGTTGACGATGGCAGCAAGGATGGTTCGTGGGATATGATAGTTAAGCTAAAGCAAAGCAACCCGTTTATAAAAGGTTTCAAATTCAGGCGCAATTACGGCAAATCTGCCGCGCTGAATATTGGTTTTGAAGCTGCACAAGGCAACGTGGTTATTACAATGGATGCCGACCTGCAGGATAGTCCCGACGAGATACCTGTACTTTACCGCCGCATAACCGAAGATAAATACGACCTGGTATCGGGATGGAAGGCCAAACGTTACGACCCTATAACCAAAACCGTACCCACCAAGCTTTTTAACGCGGCCACACGCAGCATGAGCGGTATACATAACCTGCACGATTTTAACTGCGGCCTTAAGGCTTACCGCAACACCGTGGTAAAAAACATAGAGGTATATGGCGAAATGCACCGTTATATACCCGTTATTGCCAAATGGGCGGGCTTTACCAAAATTGGCGAACAGGTGGTTGAGCACCGCGCCCGCAAGTACGGTAAAACCAAATTCGGGTGGACACGCTTTATCAACGGCTTTCTGGATCTGCTTTCCATATTTTTTGTAGGAAAGTTTGGCAAGCGCCCAATGCACTTTTTTGGCGCTATGGGCACCCTTAGCTTTTTTGCGGGAATTGTTATTACAATATGGATGCTGAGCGAAAAGCTATACCTTATAGCACACAAGCTACCTTATCGGGATGTAACGGATAATCCGCTGTTTTACATCGCGCTGGTAGCCATACTGTTAGGTTCGCAGCTTTTTTTAACCGGCTTTGTTGCCGAGCTTGTTGCCCGCAGCGCACCCGAACGCAACAGGTACCAAATTGAGGAAAATATTTAGATATGAGATTTGAGATGTTAGATTTGAGAAGCCATTGTGCTATCCTTTTTCTAACGTCTTCGCGTCGTCTCATATCTCAAGTCTCATATCTCACATCTAAATAAAGAATGTTTTTTTCCATCATCATACCTTTATATAACCGCCCACAGGAAATTGCCGAACTACTGGCTACGCTGATATTGCAAACCTATAAGCAGTTCGAGGTTTTGGTGATTGAGGATGGCTCGGTTGACAGGGCCGAAGATATCGTAAAGGGCTATGAAAACAGGCTTAATATCCATTACTTTGAAAAAGCCAACGAAGGCCAGGGCTTTACCCGCAATTTTGGCTTTGAACGCGCCAAAGGCGATTATTTTGTAATATTTGATTCGGACTGCCTGATCCCTGCGGATTATTTGCAGATAGTGAACGATTCGCTCGGCAAAAACTGGCTGGATGCCTACGGCGGGCCTGATGGCGCGCACGAATCATTTACCCCACTGCAAAAGGCTATCAGCTACTCCATGACCTCTCCATTCACCACCGGCGGCATCCGCGGGGGTAAAAAAGGCATCGGGCAGTTTCACCCGCGTAGCTTTAACATGGGCGTATCGCGCGCGGTATGGGAAAAGGCAGGCGGTTTTATCATTACCCGTTTGGGCGAGGATATTGAATACAGTATCCGCATCCACTCCTTAGGCTACAAAATAGGCCTGATACCCGAGGCGGTAGTTTACCACAAACGCCGCACCGATTTTTTAAAGTTTTATAAGCAGATCCACTTTTTCGGCAGGGCACGCATCAACATCTATAAATTCTTTCCGTCGCAGCTTAAGCTGGTGCATTTTTTCCCGGCATTTGCAACGCTGGCCATGCTTTTTACCATAATTGCCAATGTAGCGCAATGGCCAATTGCCCTATTGTGTAATATTATGTTAGCTATTTACATTATGTTGATATTTTTTCACTCGTGGATGAAAAACAAATCAGCAAAAATCGCATTTTTGAGCATAATAGCAGCCTTCACACAACTGATAGCCTACGGGTTAGGATTTATGCAGGATTTTTGGAAGCGTGTAGTGTTAAAAAGCTCTTAAAAACGTAGTATGTACCACCCCTTTTCTGTTGCAGAAACTATAAAATCTGCATGGATAATTTTCAAAAAAAATTTTGTAACCATTATTGTTTACTCGGTAATTGCGTTTTTCCTGCTCTCTGTTCTTGGCATAATAATAGGCTTCATTTACTCCCCTACAGATTTTACAGGAACCATGATTGTATCGTTCCTGCTAATATGGGTGCAGGCATATACTACCCTTGGGTTATATAAGCTGATATTTACCTTAATTGACAGTGAGTATTACGATTTTGAATTTATGCAGGTAATACCTAAGGTAAAAATGATTTGGAGTTACCTGGCTGTGGTATTCATCATTGCTTTTATTATCACCAACTTAACAATCCTGATAGATTATTTAGAGCCGCATCCCGAAGTGCAGTTCGGAGTGGAAATACTTGCAGGCATAGGCGGCCTTTATCTTGCTTTAAGGTCTATGTTTTTTAACACTTTTATTGTAGATGACGCCTCCGGCCCTATCGAATCAATAAAACAAAGTTTTGAACTTACCAGGGGGAACCTTTTAAAAGTAGTGCTGATACTGGGCATTATTATCCTATTTATTGCATTGCCTGCAAAACTCGCACAATATTACCCTGTTATATCCTTAGCAATAGTATTCACTTATCCGTTTGTAAACATTATTCTGGCGGTTACTTATCGCAAGCTTGTTTATAGCCATCAGGATATAGACGACGACATCGCCGAAACCAATTAATTATGGGTTTTAAAGCAGCATTGAGCAAGGTATTTGCCTGGTATGTAAACAGGCATTTGAATACTGTAAGGCAAAATGCTGTCGCGCTGCAGCAAAAAACATTCAGCAATTTAATTCACGATGCAAAAAACACCGCCTTTGGTACTGATCACCATTTTGATAAAATAAACTCATATGAGGATTTTAAAAAACACGTACCTGTACGAGATTACGAGGAACTACGACCGTACATAGAACGCGTAGTAAACGGCGAGGCCGATGTTATGTGGCCCGGCAAACCGGCTTACCTGGCTAAAACATCGGGCACAACATCGGGTGTAAAGTATATCCCCATCTCTAAAGAGAGCATGCCCGAGCATATCAAGGCTGCCCGTAACGCACTGTTAAGCTATATCCACGAAACAGGCAAGGCAGATTTTGTGGACGGCAAAATGATTTTCCTGCAAGGCAGCCCAGTACTGGCCGAAAAGCACGGTGTACAAACCGGCCGCTTATCGGGCATTGTGGCGCACCATGTGCCGGGCTATCTGCAAAAAAACAGGCTCCCATCATATCAAACTAACTGCATCGACGACTGGGAAGAAAAAGTGGATGCCATTGTAAAGGAAACCGCGACACAGGATCTGCGCCTGATATCGGGCATCCCCCCCTGGTGCCAGATGTATTTCGACAGGCTTTCGGTAGTATCGGGCGGAAAAAAGATAAAAGACATCTTCCCAAATTTTAAGCTATACGTACATGGCGGCGTAAACTACGAGCCCTACCGTGCCCGCATGGAAGAAAGCATCGGCTTCAAAATAGACAGCATAGAAACCTACCCCGCATCCGAAGGTTTTATCGCTTTCCAGGATTCGCAGAAAGAAAAAGGCCTGCTGCTGATGGTTGATGCGGGGATCTTCTACGAATTTATACCGTCCGACGAGTATTTTAACGATAACCCCACCCGCATCAACCTAAAAGATGTAGAGCTTGGTAAAAACTACGCCCTCATCATGAATACCAATGCAGGCTTATGGGGATACAGTTTGGGCGATACGGTAAAATTCGTTTCTAAAAACCCGTACAAGATTGTGGTAAGCGGGCGTATCAAACATTACATCTCCGCCTTCGGCGAACACGTTATCGGCGAAGAGGTTGAACAGGCCTTAATGGGTGTGGCCGCCGAAGAGGGTGTTGAGGTGATCGAATTTACAGTCGCCCCGCAGGTGGCGCCCACAACAGGCGAACTACCCTACCACGAATGGTTTGTAGAGTTTGGTAAAGAACCAAAAGACCCGGCAGCATTTGCCCTTAAGGTAGACAAAGCCCTGCAGCAAAAAAATATTTACTATTTTGACCTTATTGAGGGTAACATATTGCAACCATTAATAGTCAGAAGTTTAAAAAAGGATACTTTTATAAACTATATGCGCAGCCAAGGCAAACTTGGCGGGCAAAATAAAGTACCGCGGTTATCTAACGACAGGAAGATAGCGGATGAGTTGAAGGAATTTATTGTTTGATTGCTATATTGTTTAATTGTTCTATTGCTTTATTGTTGACAACTAATGGAAAAGAATTATTTACAATTAAACGATTTGACTTGTTATAAATCCTCCTTTGCATTTAGTAATGAGGTCTGGGGTTTAGTTTTAAAATTGGATTATTTTGCCAGGGATACTATCGGAAAGCAATTTGTTAATGCAGCGGATTCGATATCGGCAAATATAGCCGAAGGTTTTGGCAGGTATCATAAAAAGGATAAGATAAAATTTTACTATTATAGCTTTGGTTCTGTTAAAGAATGTGTGGATTGGTGTAACAAGGCATTAGCAAGAAACTTGATAACTCCCGAAACACATGCAAAATTATCTTTTACTTTAGATGCTTTGCCAAGAGAAATTCACCAACTAATAAAGTTTACAGACGAACGACTTAAAGTTTAACAATACAGCAATCTTAATATACCACGTTTGACCAACAATAAAACAATAGAACAATCTAACAATATCAGGTCTATTGCCATCCTCGGTTCTACCGGCAGCATAGGCACACAAACGCTTGAGGTTATCCGAGATAACAGCCAGTTGTTCAGGCCTTTTATGCTTACCGCGCACTCAAACGCGTACCTGCTTATCGAGCAGGCCATCGAGTTTGTGCCCCGGTATGCCATCATTTGCGATAATGCCAAATATCAGCAGGTAAAAGAAGCCCTTGCCCATTTGCCCATTACGGTGATGAGCGGGCACCAGGCGATTAAAGAAACGGTTACACATCCTGATATCGACATAGTGCTTACCGCCATGGTTGGCTTTGCCGGCTTGGAGCCTACTATCGAGGCCATAAAGGCTGGCAAAGATATCGCCTTAGCAAACAAAGAAACCCTGGTTGTTGCCGGCGAGATCATAACTACACTCGCAAAAAAACACAATGTTAAGATACTCCCGGTAGACAGCGAACACTCGGCGATATTCCAATGCCTTGCCGGCGAGGACTACAGCAAAATAGAAAAAATAATTATTACCGCATCCGGCGGGCCGTTCAGGGGTAAAACAAGCGACTTTTTGGCCGGTGTTACGCGTGAGCAGGCGCTTAAGCACCCCAACTGGGTAATGGGCGCCAAGATCACCATTGATTCGGCCTCGTTAATGAATAAAGGCCTGGAAGTTATCGAGGCCAAATGGTTGTTCGATCTGCGGGCCGATCAGATTGACGTTATTGTGCACCCGCAATCTATTGTCCATTCGCTGGTGCAGTTTGCTGATGGCTCAATAAAAGCACAAATGGGTTTACCTGATATGAAGTTGCCCATACAGTATGCCCTAACCTGCCCCAACCGTGTAAAAACAAATTACAAGCGGTTTAATTTTATGGATTATCCAAATCTTACGTTCGAAAAACCGGATATGGATACGTTTCGTAACTTAAAGCTGGCTTATGAGGCTTTAAACCGGGGCGGCAATATGCCCTGCATCATCAATGCCGCCAATGAGGTTGCCGTAGCTGCTTTTTTAAAAAACGAGACCGGATTTTTAGCCATGAGCGATGTGATTGAAACCTGCATGCAGAAGATCAGCTTCATTAAAGAGCCATCTTTACACGACTATTTGAATACTGATAAAGAAACACGCATATTTGCGCAAAATTTAATACAACAAATGCCGTTAAAGGCAATACAATCTTAATATACAGAATGAGCGTTTTAATAATGGCCGGCCAATTAATACTTGGTCTTTCAATTTTAGTGATACTACACGAGTTCGGGCATTTTTTAGCTGCCCGCGCTTTCGGAATAAAGGTTGAAAAATTTTACCTGTTCTTTGATGCCTGGGGTGTAAGCCTGTTTAAGTTTAATTACAAAGGTGTTGAGTATGGCATTGGCTGGCTGCCACTTGGCGGCTACGTAAAAATTGCCGGGATGATAGATGAATCGATGGATACCGATCAGCTTGCCGGCCCGCCGCAGCCCTGGGAGTTCCGTTCCAAACCGGCCTGGCAGCGCCTTATTGTAATGCTTGGCGGTATTATTGTAAATATTATAGTAGGTATATTTATATTTTGGGTGCTAACCATCCGTTACGGTGAAACTTACACGCCCAATTCTGAAATTAAAAATGGTATTGTACCCGGGGTTATCGGCCAAAAAATGGGCCTTAAAGCCGGTGATAAAATCTATGCGGTTAACGGCAAGCCTGTTGAGCGCTTTGAGGACCTGATAAGCTCGAAAGTGCTGCTTGATAAAACCGTGTTGAACGTACAGCGTGGCAACCAAACACTGGATATAAAAGTACCGCCGACTATTTTAAATGACCTGTCTGATCTGGGTATCGAAGAATTTATAAGCCGCTTACCGCGTGTTAAATTTGCTATAGATACCGTTGCATTAAAATGCGGCGCCCAAAGCGCCGGCTTAAAAAAGGGCGACAGTATCCTTGCCGTTAATAATAAGGCAATAACATACTTTGATGAGATGCAGGCCCAACTGCGCCAAAATAAAAACAAGCAGGTACAGCTTACCATTAAGCGCGATAACATCCTGGATACCGTAAATGCACATATCGATAAAAATGGTGTGCTCGGCTTTAAACCGAAAGCATTATTGCCAAAAGACACTACTATTAACTATGGGTTCTTTGGATCGTTACCTGTTGGCGCTACCAAAGCGTGGAGCATGTTTACGGATAACGCTAAAGGTATAGCCAAGATCTTTACCGGCCAGGTTAAGGCCCGTAAGGCTATATCAAGCCCTATAGGCATCGCTGTTATGTTTGGCAGCCACGTAGACTGGATTCGTTTTTGGAGCCTTGTGGGCTTCCTTTCGATGGTTTTAGCGCTAACTAACCTGCTGCCTATCCCGGGTTTGGATGGCGGGCATACTGTGTTCCTGATAATAGAAATGATAAAAGGCAAGCCGCTAAGTGATAAATTCCTGGAACGCGCGCAGATAGTTGGTTTTGTACTGCTGATATCCCTGATGGTGTTTGCCTTTGGTAATGACATTGTGAAGCAGGTAATGAAGAAATAGTAACCTTAAAAACGGAGCCTTTTAGATATTCGAAAGCCCATCTGTTTAGTCAGATGGGCTTTTTATGTGTTGTTGGCAAGCGTCAAAACAACGACGTGTTAGGCACTATCACCGCAGTCAGCAGCTTATCAACTTGTCATGCTGAACGCAGTTAAGCATCTATTCGCCGACATGCTTAACGGCCATGCAGCATTCGCTATTAGATCCACTCCGTTGGCCAACGGATCAGGATGACAAGGGGACTAAAACAAGAAAGCCGCTTCAAAATTGAAGCGGCTTTCTGATAATGTTATGTTTTATTTATAAAGTTGGGTCTGTAGGTGTTTCATCAATTATATCATAAGCAGTGCGTTCTTTTTTAAGGATTGCTGCACCTATTAAGGCAACAATACATCCGAATATTAAAGTTCCTATCGCTGCAACAACACTACCAATAACAGCTCCATATTTGAGGGTCATTTCTGCCGCCTTGTCAATTGTCTCCTGTGATTGATTTTGTTCTGCCAATTTTGCTCCCTGCGCGTCAACTATTTGTTGCATAGTTCCCGGACTTAAAACACTTAGGTATAGGTATAGAAATACTGCGGTTAACAAACCTGAAAACAGTGCATATCTAAAACCTGGGTTAAACGCTTGCCCAAATGTTATAAAACCGCCTAATTGATCTTTATACTCCTTTTGGGCCAAAAAACAAAATCCTATAAAAGGCAAATAGCTAATGTATTTAATGGGTGAATCCTGAGCAAGGTGCAAAAACTCGTATGTATAGGTCAGAACAATAGATACGCCCAAATAAAATAATGCCCATTTAGTGGCGATAATAGTTGGGTTTGGTGCTTTAGTTTCCATAGTTAATTGATAAGGGTTTATAATTAATTTTTATTTAAAGCTAAGCAATATTTCTAAAACAGCCATATCAAATGGTTTATTTACGGCATTATCTGCAATGACCCTTTTCTCCTCTGCCGAAACTTCAGGGTTTTGAAAAAAGCAGATCATGGGGTAAAACAGTTCTTTCACTTCCGAATCCTCGGGGATAGTTTTGGCTACTTTATTTACTTCGCTCACGGGGCTTTCTATAAGTACCTGGTGCGCTATAACCGGTTCGTAAATGCGGTACTCGTCCTGAAACTCGTCCTCATCAACCAGTAAAAACTCTTTCAGGTAATCTTCCAGCTCAGGGTCGATGTTTTCGTCCTCGCACTCATTCAGATATAATAATAAGTTCAACAGCTCGGTACCACGGTCAAGCGTTTGTTCCTCAATATCTTCCCATTCGGGGGTTTCCAGGTAGTCGTCTTCAAGTTTCTTTACGTCCTCGCTAAAAAAGTTGATCATCAGCAGATCAAAAAACACTTCGCGAAGCTCTTCCAACTGCGGCTGATCATCAAAAACGGCATCAAGTGAATCTACTTTAGTTAAAAAATCATCATCAGATGAAAAAACAGCTTCAAATTTTGCGGTAAGCGCGGCAGCATCGAAGCCGCCATATTGTGTAAAAGCATTTAAAGCGCCTGTAATGGCTGATCTTACTTTTGGGTCGGTCATGTGGTTATGTGTTAAAATTTCGAGATCTGTTTGTTATTACAGGTTAACAATACTTTACCTTTTAAGTTCTGCCCTATAAAAGGTGAATTGTAACTTTTTGAGCGGTTGTTGGCCCTTGTATATTCCCATTCGCCATCGGCGCTAAACAATACCAGGTTGGCGGTTGCGCCTTCGGTTACCGTTGGCACATCAATATTCAATATTTTACGCGGATTTATGGCCAGCTTTTCAACTATCAGCCCGACAGGTAATCCCACCTGCAAGGCCAGCGAGAAAGCCGTCTGCAGCCCGATTATGCCATATTCGGCCACTTCAAACTCCACATCCTTAAACTCAATTTCGTGCGGGGTGTGCTGACTTACAATAGCATCTATGGTGCCATCTTTTAAACCTGCTACCAGCGCGTCTACATCCTTTTGGGTGCGCAGCGGTGGTTTTACTTTGTACAGGCTGTCGAAGCCCATCAGGGCCTCGTCGGTAAGTATAAGGTTATGCGCGGCAACATCGCAGGTTACCTTTAAACCCTTGCGTTTGCCTTCGCGGATCAGTTCGACAGCGTGTTCGGTAGATATAGTGGTAAAGTGGATCTCAGAATCGGTATCCTCGGCAAGATAAAGGTCGCGGGCTATCATCAGTTCTTCGGCCAGCGCGGGTATACCTTTCATGCCCAGCATAGTACTCACCACACCTTCGTTCACCTTTGCCTTACCGGCTATAGAAGTATCTTCGGGGTACGAGATCACCTTAGCGCCAAAGTTTTGAACGTACAGCAGCGCACGTTCCATCAGGCCGGCATCCTGCACGGGGCGGTTACCATCTGTAAAGGCTTTTGCACCGCTCTTGAACATGTCGAACATCTCGGCCATATCCTTGCCTTCGCGTTTGTTAGAGATGGCGCCCAGGGGGTAAATATCCACCAGGTTATTTTTAGCGCGGTTAAGCAGGTATTCAACCTCGGCTTTTGAATGCACCGGCGGGTGGGTGTTTGGTGTTAAAGCTATCCCAGTGAAACCGCCTGCTGCTGCAGCAGCCGTACCGGTTTGCAGGTCCTCCTTGGTTTCTAAACCCAGTTCGCCAACGTTACAGTTCAGGTCGAAAAAACCCGGCGAAAGGTAATAGCCTTTAGCCTCGACAGTTTTTACATCCTCGTTTATCGACTTTGCAATTTTTGTAATGATGCCTTTTTCTATTAAAATATCGGCAACCTTATTATTAAAGGGCGAAGCGGGGTCTACAACAGTGGCGGATTTGATAAGCAAATTCATTAGCGCTGTTTTATGGTGGGTTTAGTTAATATCTGCCGGTTGCGAAAAGCTTGTTTTATTGGTTTTGTAATACCTTATCAGCAAGGTTTCGGCAGCCAGAAATATCAATGCCAAAATTATACAAAGTTTCCATAATTGAAGCCCTGAATTTGCAGGGCCTGCATTTAGTTTATTCGCGTTTAGCAAGGTGCCGTTTTTGGGGAATAGTTTTTCCAGGTCGGCTGTGCTTAGGTATGAAAGGTCAGATTCCGTACGGTTATCGTTAAAGGCCAAAACGGCTGCGGTGCTGTCCTGCTTTTTCAGATCATAAATGCCGGTTTCGCTAAGCTGGCCGGGCAGGTAAAACATGGTGCTCCCCTCCTGCTGTTTTACATCAGGGATGATGGTTTCATTGCCCTTTACCAGTTTTACCAATTGTTTTTCAGTTGATTGTAGCGGCACTGTCTCAATAGGCTCGCTGTTCCCTGTGGTATAAAACAAGGGCTGGTCGTGCCCGCTCAGCAGGGCTATCCTGAACATCACCGGCACAAACAAAGCATGAACCGGAAGGTTGCTAAAATCCTCGTTCAAAGCTACGGCAGCTACATATACCTTGCCCCTGCCGGTTGTAGTGCCCTGCCAGAAGGTTTGCCCGGCCTGCATCCTCATCAGGTATTCGCCCCGGCGGGTACCGGCGCTTAAGGCGTAATATTGCTTCACCACGGGCAGGTCTGGGTTTTGCGGCGATGATTCAAAGATGCTTTTGAACACCGGGCTTTGCAGGTTAATGGCCGACACTTTAGTGGCCTCGGTTTTCAATCCTTCGGGGTATGCCGCGCCTATGGGCTGTAAAAAAGCTTTGTAACTATCAAGATCTGCATCGGCAGCGGGGAAAACCATCAGGGTACCGCCCTTGCTTGCGTAAGTTTTTAAAGCTTGCGCCAAACCTGCCGATATGGTTTTGATATCGCTTAAAACAATAATGGGATAAGCATTTAAACCTGCATAATCTACATTACCATCTGGCACCTGTTTTGGCGCGAAAAATGCATCAGCCCCAAAAACAGCGCTTAAATACTTGTTTGGCGCGCCGCCATTAATGAGCAGTACAGGCAATTTATCGTTCACCTTAAATGTGAAATAAAACTGATTATCGAACGTAACCGGGTTATCCTGCAATTGGATCTCTCCTCTTTGCCAGCCGCTTTGTAAGCCCGAAAATGATAAAGTATCGGTTTGCGCCGAACGGGCATTTACCGTAAAACTACCGATAGCCTTCTGCACACCGTTTATCAGCAGTTTAAGCGGCACTTTCTCTGCCGCTTTATCGGCGTAATTGCGCAGCCTTACCACCATCTTCTCGCTTTCGCCGGGGCGGTGCGTGGCGTTCAGCATCCATACCGAATCGACCGCTACATTTGGCAGTGTATTGGCCTTTAGCTGTACTAAATTCACAGGGAAGCCTGCATCCGCAAGTGGCGATGTCCCTTCTATGTTCTTCTGAAAATCGGACAGGATATAGCTTAGTTTAGGCGAGTTGGCCTGCATATTCAGGAGGCTTTGCTGCCGCGCGATAACCTGGTTTATTTGCCTGCTCTGCGCACTGATCTTTACCGCGTCCACCGCGTCGTTAAACTCGGTGCGGTTAAGCAGCCGCTGATGCTTGCCCTCAAAATCCTGCGTAAGGAGCTGGAAACGGTCGTTTATATTGTAAGAGGCGGCTATTTGTTTGGCCTTTTGTTTAGCCTCATCAAGCAATGTACCCTCGCGGTTTAGGGTTTGCATCGAGTACGAGTTATCTACAAAAATGCTTACCACCTGCTGCTTGCCCACGTTGGCTTCATCCTTACCAGTAATGTATGGCCCGGCAAAGGCCAGCACCAAAAACAACAGGGCCAGCAAGCGCGAGGCCAGTACCAGGCGCTCCTTTAAATTACGGCGGCTTGCCTGCTGCTCCTGCACCTCTTTCAAAAACTGCACATTGCTAAAAAGCACCTTTTTATACCGCCTGAAATTGAACAGGTGAATTATAACAGGGATAGCCAGCGTTAACAGTGCAAATAAAAAAGCGGGATATAAAAAGTGCATTACGCAAATGTGCAAATTATTGGGCAGATGCAGGAATATGTATTGTGTTTACAGGCGAAGATATTGTTATTACAATTACCCTTTAAATAAGCTACTCTTCAATCTTATTGATTAGCAAAGCCAGCCCTGTTTTTACCTTTTTAATCAGCAATACCAGATCATCCGGCGAAAGGTCCTGGTGCAGGTCGTCTTCGTTTATATCGTTCATCTTATCCAGGATCTGGTCTAAGCCAAGGTCGTGTTCTTCGTTCAGGTTATCGCCATCCAGTTCCAGTACTACAAACAGGCTGCTAAGGCGCTGATAGTAGGTTTCGGTGTTTAACTTATCCAGCGTATGGTATTCCAGCTTTAGCCGGTATAAAAATTCATCTAATATCATCTGCCTAAAATAAAACAGGTGGTTTAGTCATTGCCAGCTAAACCACCTGCGTGTAAATATTGTGTCGTTTTGCCTAACCTCTGCGCCTGCGGCGTTTTTTCTTAGTTTCGGCTTGTTTCCGTTTTTTTGATTTGCTAACCGTTTGCTTCTTTTTGGGTTCGGCCTGCTTTACAACAGCGGGCTTATCGTTATCTACCGTTGTAGAATCTTTACTTAGCTGTTTTACGGTAAAGTTGTTGCTGCGCAGGCTGTATTCTAACTGGCGTTTTGCACCGGTGGGTTTAGCTGCAGCCGTATTGCCATCGTATATCGGGAACTCGCGGATCAGTTTGCCTTCCTTTATATAAAAGTTATCATTACCCCGGTAACCTTTTTTTTGTGAATTGGTAAGCTTTGGGAAATCCAGCTTATCGGCATCATTGTTACGAAACTCAAACGCATACACCCTGGCATAATTAACCGTATCCTTTCCTTTTGACTGGATCAAGATCTCGGGGTTGCCATCCAGATCCATATCGGCGTTGTACACGTCGGTAATAGTACCGTCAAGATCGCCGGTGGTAGTGGTATATTTCATGCCCGATGAATCGGAATGCAGGATGGCAAAAGCGCCGGTTTGGGTTGAGCCCCTGCCCCAGCTTACCACATCGTACGTTTGCCCCGGCGATACTTCTATCGCTTTGTGGAAACGGAACGGCGCCATAACCACCGGTTTAGCTACTATGCTGTGATTTACAGCCGGCTTTTTATCGCCACCGCCGCAGGCTGCTATGGACAGGCAAACTGCTGATATGAATAAATAGTTTCTAAAATTCATACGTGAATATAGCGATTAATTAAACATCATATCGGGTGATATCTCTCCTTTTGGCTTACCCGGTATGGTCATATAAACCCGCAGGCCGCTGCCCGAAGAGTTGGCGTCAACATATTTTATGGTAATTTTGTGATAACCTTTAAGCAACGGTATGGCGCCCTGCTGCTCAACCTGGCCTGTGCGGCCGTCATTATCTACAATTGGTACATCATCAATTAATAACACCGAACCGTTAGATGACTGGGTGGAAAACGCATAAGTACCATCAACATCAGCCTTAAGGTAACCACTAAAAACGACACCATATTTGTTAAAAGCTTTTTTAAACGCGCTTAACGCGGTACTAAAGCTTTTTGCTATGCCTGTATCAATTACAGCAGCGGGGTTTATCTGCGTGGTATTTACATAAGTACCGGCCGATGCCTGATACTTTAGTCCCGGTGTATTGCCTGAGTACTGAACCGGCGCTAACGGGGCTTTATTAAACATTTTTGAAGCTGTAACCACACTACGTTTGCCGGAAGGTGTAATTACAATGGTTTTCAGATCGCGGTACTCGTTAAGCGGCACCGGGTAGGTCATTGGCCTGGTGTACAGTATCTCCGTTTCGCGCGGGGTGTAACCATCTATGGTATAATATACCTTTGCGCCGGTTACAGGCGACTTAAGATCAACCGTCATGGCAGAGCCTATCATCACTGTATCGGCACCACCAATAGCCGGCGGTACACGGAAATTGTAACCATTTTTATCGAACCAGGCTAAATGCGTTGGCAGGCGTGTTTCAGAAAAATCCTTGTAGTTTTTATTGGCGGTTGGTGTCCAGGCTACTTCAGACAGTGCCAGCATACGCGGCAATAGCATGTATTCAACCTTGGTATCGGTGGTAATGTATTCCGTCCATAGGTTGGCTTGCACACCTTTGATGTACTTTTGCTGCTCGGGCGTTAAGGCCGCGGGTGTTGGGTTATAAGCATAAGTGCGATACATTGGCGCATTGCCGCCGATGCCAACAGGCTCCTGGTTTATTTTGCCCTGTGCGTGGTCAAAATATAACGCCTGGCTGCTTGGTGTCATAATTACATCGTGGTGTTGTTTAGCGGCCTCTATACCGCCTTCTTCGCCCCTCCAGCTCATTACGGTAGCGTTTGGCGCAAGTCCGCCTTCCAATATCTCGTCCCAGCCAATAATGCTGCGGCCTTTGCTGTTCACAAATTTTTCCATCCGCTGGATGAAATAGCTTTGCAGGCCATGCTCATCTTTCAGTTTAAGGCGCTTGATCAGGTCCTGGCAAAATTTAGATTGCTTCCATACATCTTTGGGTGCTTCGTCGCCACCAATGTGGATGTATTTACTTGGGAACAGGTCTATCACCTCCGTCAATACATCCTGCAAAAAGCTGAATGTTTTTTCGGATGGGCAATAAATGTTGTTGAACACCCCCCATTTACCGGTCACCTCGTATTTTTGAGTTGGATCGCAGCTCAGTTCCGGATATGCAGACAATGCGGCTAATGCATGGCCCGGCATTTCAATTTCGGGTACAATGGTGATATAACGGTCGGCGGCGTATTTGATCACATCGCGGATCTGGTCCTGGGTGTAATAACCCGATACCGGTACACCATCGTACTGAAGCGGCGTGCGGTCTTTATAATTACCTATCACGCTTTCCTTGCGGGTACTGCCAACGGAGGTAAGCTTTGGATATTTTTTGATCTCGATGCGCCATCCTTGATCATCAGTTAAATGCCAGTGAAAAGTGTTTAGCTTATATGCAGCCATCAGATCGATATACTTTTTTACAAACTCCACCGAGAAAAAGTGGCGGCACACATCGAGCATCATACCCCTGTAACCAAAACGGGGGTAATCTTCTATGGTTACGGCCGGCAGCTTTGCGGTGGCTGCCCTTTCAAGCGGCATTAACTGTATCAGCGTTTGCACGCCATAAAACAGACCTGCCCCCTTACCTGCAACGGTTATTTGCTGCGGGGTAATGGTAATGCGGTAACCCTCGGCAGGCAGGTTTTCGGTACCGCTCGATGTTAAATATATGGTTGTGGTGCTAACGCGGGCGTTTCTTAAACCAACCTGTTTGTTGTAGGCCATATTATTGGCTAAAAATGCGGAGAAGAACTGAACGGCTTTGTTAATTGGTGTATCCGCCTGTATAACAGTTTCCTGGCTCAGCACAAATTCGCCGGGGGCTTTTTTAACAGATACCGGCGCGGGAATGATCCCGGCGTATGGGTCGGTGTCCTGGGCATTAACAATAACTGATGAGGCCATCAAAAAGGTAAGCAGTAATGCAGAGATCTTTTTATTCATAGTAAAACGGGAATCAGGTGTTATAATGAGGTCGTAATTTAGCATTATAAAAGTAAAAGGCCAATTCTTTGAAAGAATTGGCCTTTTACTTTTATGAAGATTGGTGATTGGAGATCAAAGATTAGTAATAAAGATTAGTTATCAGAGATTAAAGATTAGGTTTTAAAAGCCCAAATCAGACAAGACCTAATCTTCAATTAACTGCTCTCTAATCACTATCACGCGGTAACCACGTGCTCTTTCCCACCAAGGTACCGTTCGGCATCAATTGCGGCCATACAACCTGTACCAGCCGCTGTTACGGCCTGGCGGTAGATATGGTCTTGCGCGTCGCCGCAGCAAAACACGCCTTCAATGTTGGTTTCGGTTGATCCGGGACGAGTGATGATATAACCTGTTTCGTCCATATTAATGATACCGCGGAAGATATCGGTATTAGGCTTATGGCCTATTGCTACAAAGAAACCGGTAACGTCCAGCGTGCGGTCTTCGTTAGTAACGTTATTGCAAACCTTAACCGCGTTAACACTCTGGCCATCGCCTAAAATTTCGATAGTATCGGTATTGTATAAAATTTCTATGTTCGGGGTGTTCAACACTCGGTGAACCATCGCTTTTGAAGCGCGGAACTCGTCGCGGCGAACGATCATATATACCTTACGGCAAAGTTTAGCCAAATAGGTAGCTTCTTCGGCAGCGGTATCGCCCGCGCCAACAATGGCTACATCCTGCCCTTTAAAGAAAAAGCCATCACAAACCGCGCAGGCCGATACACCAAAGCCACTGTATTTTTGCTCACTCTCCAAACCCAACCATTTTGCAGATGCACCGGTAGAAATAATAACAGTATCGGCCAGGATGGTTTTGCTTTCATCAACCGTAACCTTGTGTGGCAGCGATGAAAAATCAACTGAACTTACATAGCCGAAGCGGATATCGGTACCCAGGCGCTCGGCCTGTTTGCGAAAATCTTCCATCATTTCGGGGCCCATGATACCATCAGGATAGCCGGGGAAATTCTCAACATCGGTGGTTTGGGTAAGCTGCCCGCCTGCCAGCATACCGGTGTACATAACAGGGTGAAGGTCGGCACGTGAAGCATAAATAGCTGCGGTATAGCCCGCCGGACCCGACCCTATGATAAGGCATTTTACGTGTTCAGTATCTTGTGACATTTGTATTTTAAATGAGATGCGAATTTAAGCTTTATACCCCATTGTGCCAATAGGGAATAGTCAACATACTGCCATACGTTAATGACTATTTACCAACATTCGCTTTCAACACCCTGATGAAATTACCACCCAAGATCTTATCGATATCCTTTTCGCTATAGTTTAGTTTAAGTAGTTCGGCAGTTATTTTGGGATAATCGGTAACGCTGTCCAACCCCAGTGGGTAGGATTCCGCACCGTCGAAGTCAGAGCCTATACCCACATGGTCGGCACCTATCAGCTTCACCATATAATCGAGGTGTTTGATAAGCATCCTTAAAGGCGGGCGAAACTGGTCGGCCTCGGTTTTGTTGATCACATTAAGGCGAATGCTGGCCAGGTCATAATCGTTGTAGATCTTGATCAATGAATCTAACTCTGCTTTGTGCTTTACCAGGTATGCTTCGTGCCTGTCGTTGTAAGCGCTATCCACAAAACCGCTGTAAAAATTAAGGAACACCACTCCCCCGTTTTTGGCGATGGCTTTTAGCTGGTAATCTTTTAAGTTACGGCGGTGGGGGTCTAAGGTATATACGCAGCTATGCGAGGCAATAACCGGCTTGGTGGTGATAGCCATTACATCATTAAAGGTTTGCTCGCCGGGGTGCGACAGATCGATGATTACACCCAGGTTGTTCAACTTTTTAACTACTTGTTTACCAAATTCAGTTAGCCCTTTGTGTTTTAAAGTATCGCCATGCAAAACTTCGTCGCGGGCGGATGTTGCCCAACTGGTGCTGTTGTTCCAGGTAAGGGTTAGGTAGGCCATGCCGCGTTTGTGCAGGCTATCTATATAATCCAGCCTGTCCTCTATCATGTGGCCGCCTTCTACGCCTATCATGGCAGCCAGCTTATTTTGTTTCACCGTTTTCTGCAGATCGGCAGCGGTGCGTACCAACTGTATTTTTTGGGGATAACGTTTGATTAGCGCGTATAGCGAATCTATCTCGCGGTTGGCAAAGTTATAAGCTGTACCGTTACCATACTGATCGCCGCACCAAACGGAAAACACCTGCACATCCAACCCGCCCTGTTTTGCGCGCGGCAGATCGAAGTTACCGGTAGTTTGGAGCTTGCCCAAATCTACCTTTGTTATCAGTTGGTTTGATAAGGCATCGTTATGGGTATCTATCAGGATAGCCCGCTGATGGACCTGTTCAACATTTTGGGCGGATGCGGATAGTGCGGATATTAAGAATAACGGTAGAAGAATTTTTTTCATATTTTGAAGGTAGGAAAAAAACATGTCATTGCGAGCGATAGCGTGTCAATCTTAGCATATCCGCTTGTCCTCTGAGATTGCCACGTCGCTACGCTCCTCGCAATGACATAGTTTCACTAATTTCTAATCACTAACTTACGTCTGTATTATCCCAACATTAAATTGCTTTTCTATCGGCGCGTGGTTGGCTACCTCGATACCCATGGAAATCACCTTGCGGGTTTCCAGCGGGTCGATAATACCATCAACCCAAAGCCTTGCGGCTGCATAGTATGGCGTGGTTTGCGCGTTGTAGCGGTCGGTGGTTTGTTTAAGCAGTTCGGCTTCTTTTACATCATCTACTTGTTCGCCTTTTGCCTTTAAGCCTGCCGCCTGCATCTGCACCAATACCTTGGCTGCCTGACTGCCGCCCATTACGGCTATTTTTGCCGATGGCCACGCGTATATCAACCGTGGGTCGTAAGCTTTACCACACATGGCATAATTGCCTGCGCCATAGGAATTACCTATCACAATGGTAAATTTTGGCACCACTGAATTAGCAACCGCGTTCACCATTTTGGCACCGTCTTTTATAATGCCGCCATGCTCGCTGCGGCTGCCTACCATAAAGCCGGTAACATCCTGTAGAAAAACCAGCGGGATCTTCTTTTGGTTACAGTTCATGATAAAACGGGTTGCCTTATCTGCCGAGTCGGAATAGATCACCCCGCCAAACTGCATCTCGCCTTTTTTTGATTTGATCACCTTGCGCTGGTTGGCCACAATACCAACCGCCCAACCATCCACACGGCCAAGCCCGCAGATGATGGATTGCCCATATCCTGCCTTGTATTCTTCAAGTTCCGAATCATCTACCAGGCGTTTGATGATCTCTTTCATGTCATACGCCTTCTCGCGGTTATCGGGCAGTATGCCGTAAATATCTTTTTCGTTCAGTTTTGGGGCAGAGGGTTTAATGCGGTCGAACCCGGCCTTGTTGTAATCGCCAACCTTGTTCATGATGTTACGGATAGAATCAAGGCAGGCCTTATCGTTAGGGTGTTTATAATCTGTAACGCCCGAAATTTCACTTTGGGTGGTAGCGCCGCCCAGTGTTTCGTTATCCACATCCTCACCTATGGCAGATTTAACGAGGTATGATCCCGCCAGGAAAACAGAACCCGTACCCTCCACGATCATGGCTTCATCGCTCATAATAGGCAGGTAAGCACCGCCAGCCACGCACGAACCCATAATAGCAGCGATCTGGATAATCCCCATGCTGCTCATGATGGCGTTATTGCGAAATATGCGGCCAAAGTGTTCCTTATCGGGGAAGATCTCGTCCTGCAAAGGAAGGAACACACCCGCCGAATCGACCAGATAAATAATGGGCAGGCGGTTTTCCATCGCAATTTCCTGCGCGCGAAGGTTTTTCTTGGCTGTTATCGGGAACCAGGCACCGGCCTTAACGGTAGCGTCGTTGGCAACCACCACGCATTGCCTGCCGCTTACATAACCAATACCGCAAACCACGCCGCCGCTGGGGCAGCCGCCATGCTCGGTATACATGCCATCGGCAGTAAAAGCGCCAACTTCCAGCCAGGGTTTGTCGTCATCAATCAAATAAGCTACACGCTCACGGGCAAGCATTTTGCCTTTTTCTTTTTGTTTGGCAGCGGCCTTTTCGCCGCCACCAAGGAATATCTTTTTAAGCCTTGTATTAAATTCGTAAACGAGCTGTTTGTTAACATCCTCATTCTTATTGAATTCCAGATCCATACGTGTTTATAATAGGTTATGTAATTTTAGGAAAATAAATTAGAAATAACCCCCCTTGCAGTGTAATTTATTATGCATGCATAATAAATACAAGTACAGAAGCTATATTTTTATCTAATCGAATAAATTTCGGAACGTTTTTATTTATAATTGAAGCGTGAAAATATCAACTGAAGAAGCACTCGAAAAATTGAATAGCCTACCCGGCCAGCTGTTTACACAGGTAATGCGGCACGGCAACATGTCGGCAGAGATCTACCGGCCACATAAGGTGGACAAGCAAACGCCGCACCTGCAGGATGAACTATATATAATTATTAGCGGAAAAGGCGAATTTGTGAACGATGGCAAGCGCATTAGTTTCAAACCAGGAGATATGATATTTGTAGCCGCCGGTGCCGAACACCGTTACGAAAACTTTACGGATGATTTTGCTACCTGGGTTATATTTTACGGCCCGCTGGGAGGGGAAGCGGAAGCCTCAAGTCAAAAGTGAAAAGTAAAAAGTCAAAAGTCAAAATAGGACTTAGGCCTTGAGACTTAAGACTTAGAACTTATGTAAGGTTTCTATCTCTGAACCAACCTTCATCTGGTTTTATATCGATGTTTTCTATCAGGTTAGATTCTGTATATCTTTTTAGAATTAGAGATCAGGGGTTAGATTTATCCTAATCACTAATCTCTAATCACTAAACACTAATCTCTAATCTCTATTCACCTACCTCGTATAATTAGGTGCTTCTTTTGTGATGGTAATATCATGTGGGTGGCTTTCGCGCATGCCGGCAGCAGTGATACGTACAAACTTGGCTTTTTGCAGGTCTTCGATATTGGCGGCACCGCAGTAATGCATACCGGCACGTAAACCGCCAATGTACTGGTAAACCACCTCGGCCATGTTACCTTTAAATGGTACGCGGCCAACAATACCTTCGGGAACCAGTTTGGTTACCACATCGGTCTCGTCCTGGAAATAGCGGTCTTTTGAACCTTTAGCCATAGCTTCGATAGAACCCATGCCCCGGTACGATTTAAACTTACGGCCTTCGTATATAATGGTTTCGCCCGGTGATTCTTCTACACCGGCAAACAACGAACCTGCCATGATAGAGCTTGCACCCGCAGCTATGGCTTTTACAATATCGCCGGTTTGTTTGATACCGCCATCGGCAATAACCGGTACACCGCGGCCCTCAAGGGCTTTGGCACATTCGTATATGGCGTACAGTTGTGGTACGCCCACCCCTGCAATAATGCGTGTAGTACAGATAGAACCGGGGCCAATACCTACTTTAACGGCATCGGCACCTGCATCGGCAAGTGCAATGGCAGCATCGGCAGTAGCGATGTTACCGGCAATAACCTGTACATCCGGATAAAGCTGTTTAACCGCTTTTACCATATCAATAACTCCTTTTGAATGGCCGTGGGCTGTGTCTACCGTAATTACATCCACACCCGCTTTAACCAGGGCGGTAACGCGGTCTATATTATCTGCAGCAACGCCAACGGCTGCGCCTACCCGCAGGCGGCCAAATTCGTCCTTACAAGCATTAGGGAAGTTTTTAACCTTCTGGATATCTTTATAAGTGATTAAGCCTACCAGCACCCCATCTTTATTTACAACCGGCAGTTTTTCAATTTTGTTAGCTTGCAGTATAGCAGCGGCATCAGTAAGGTTTGTGCCCTGCGGCGCTACGATCAGGTTTTGTTTGGTCATTACCTCGCTTACCTTAACGGTAAGGTCCTTTTGGAAACGAAGGTCGCGGTTGGTAATGATACCCTTCAGCTTGTTATTAGCATCGATAATGGGGATACCACCAATGCCATTCTCGCGCATAATGTTCACCGCGTCTGATAGCAATGCGCCTTCCAGCAAGGTAACCGGTTCCTGGATCATGCCGCTTTCCGAACGTTTTACTTTGCGGACTTCGTCGGCTTGTGCCTGTATGGTCATGTTTTTGTGCAGCATGCCAATACCACCTGCCTGGGCAATGGCAATAGCCAAACCGGCTTCGGTTACGGTATCCATAGCGGCCGAAATGATCGGAATGTTTAAACGGATCTTTTTTGTTAAAAAAGTGCCCGTGTTAACCTCGCGTGGTAATACTTCTGAATAAGCGGGGAGTAATAATACGTCGTCATAGGTTAATCCTTCGGCGACAAATTTGGATGGGTCTAACTGCATAGCAAATAATTATTTGGAGTTATTATTTGCCGGGCAAAGCTACTATTTTATTTGGGATTTTAGATGTATGATTTTAGATTTATGCAATCCTGACAATGCCTTGATTATTCAAAATCTAAAATCGTATATCGTAAATCTAAAATTGTCTAATATTTCCCTACGATTACCTTGTAAAAGTTCTCAAAATCAAAATACTTATTGGCTAATGTCTTTAACTCTTGGGCGGTAATGTTTTTTACAGTTTTGGTGTAGCGTTCGTAGTAATCATAATCCAAACCGGCAAAGTACAGGTTCTTGAATTTATCGGCATGCGACAGCACATTCTCCAGGCTGCCCAGAAGCGAGCCAAGCATAAAGTTGCGCACCAGCGATAATTCCTCGTCTGGAATAAGTTCATCCTTTAACAGGTTCACTTCTTTTTCAATTTCGGTTACTGCAGCTTTACATACATCGGCGCCCACTTCTGATGCGATGAAGAACGAGCCCGTTTGTTTGAATGACGACATGCCCGAGCCAATGCCATAGGTATAACCCTTATCCTCGCGGATATTGGCCATCAACCTGGAGCCAAAGTATCCGCCTAAAACGGTATTTAATACCTGTAAGCCGGGAAAATCCGGATGGGTACGGTTAACAAATGGTGTACCTATGCGGATGGCCGATTGCAATGCATCCGGTTTTTTGATGTAAATAAAGCGCTCGTCAGATGGCTGCAGTTCGGGCTGCGTGGTGTCAACAGGTGGTACTGCTTCTCCCCACTCCCCCTCAAAAGTTGCGGTTACGGCCTTTAAAATTTCAGGATCGGCTTTACCGGCGATAATGATATTGCAATTGCGCGGCTGGTACATTTGTTTAAAGTTAACCAGCAGGTCCTCCCTTTTCAGGGATTGGAAATCTTCGGGCTGGGCAGCCAGGCCGTAAATAGTTTCGCCGTATAATGCTTTATTGAATGCCCTGCGGGCAACAAAATCGTTCTTCTGCAAGCTCACCTGCAGTTTTTGCTGCTGGTTGCGTACAAAGGTTTCCAGTTCCTTTTCGGGGAAGATAGAATCGGTAAGGATCTGCTTAACAACCGGCAACGTGGCTTGCAAATGTTTGGTAAGCGTAAACAGTGTTACCTGCGAATGGTCGTAGCTGTAATCAACCTGCAGGAACGCGCCGTAAAAATCTATCTTATCGGCAATTTGCGCGGCCGTAAGATTGCTTGTGCCATCGGTAAGCATGGTATTCACTGCTACATTCAGTAGTGGCTTCTTCGGGTCAAAACGGGCGTTATTAAAGATCCATTCTATCCGCACCAGGTCAAGCCCGCCCGAGTTAAAAGAAAAGATCTTGCAGCCGTTTGCCAGCGTGGTGCTTTCGGGGCGTATCAGGGTTATATTTTCTACCCCGTTAAATTGGGGGGCGGTTGTTCTATCCAGTTGCGTCATTGAATCATCGAGTTTGGTCATTGGGTCATTATGTCATTGCCTTGTGGGGGCTAAAACATTCTGTAAATTCTATAATTCCGAAAATTCCGGTTCAGACAATTCTGCCAGGTAAATTAGTGTCGACGAGTTATCTTTACGGAAGATGGTATTGGCGTGCGCTTTGATCTGCGCCGCGGTAACCGCCAGGAATTTAGCAGGTTCGTGGTTAAAGCCATCAGCATCGCCCATTAGTTCGTAAAAGGCCAGGTTCATGGCCTTGTCTAAAAGCGACATTTCAGAAAACACCATGGTCGACTCTGTTTTATTCTTCACCTTTGTCAGTTCATCGCCGGGTACTTCTTCGTTCTTCAGTTTATCCAGTTCCTGCCAAAGCGCATCTTCGGCCTGTTCAATACTGATATTTTCAAGCGGTTTGCCTTCCAGCACAAACATGCCTTTGTCCAAACTACCTGTGATGTAGGCATGTACCTCGCTGAAGATCTGTTTTTCTTTTACCAAACTGCGGTACAGGCGCGATGAGTTACCCCTCGAAAGGATATCAGACATCAGTTCCACCGCGTAGTAACTTTCATCCACACGTCCTTCCATCTGAAAAGCGATATACACATCGTTCAGCGGCACTTTGGCGGTGACCGTTTCGCGGCGTTCCTCGTGCTGCGGTTGCTCCTGCGGCAGGTTACGCACATATTTTTCGCCGGCAGGGATCGGGCCGAACCATTTTTCGGCCATCAGTTTTATGTCTTCGGTCTTTACATCTCCCCCTACTACCATAATGGCGTTTTGCGGGGTATAATGTTTTTTAAAAAAGGCTTTTACATCCTCAATTTTCGCATCCTCGATGTGTTTGATGGTTTTACCAATGGTTGCCCAGCGGTATGGGTGCTGCTTGTAAACCAACGGCCTTAGCTTCAGCCAAACATCGCCGTAAGGCTGGTTAAGGTAACGTTGTTTAAACTCCTCTATCACCACGTTGCGCTGCACCTCAAGGCTTTTCTCGCTAAACGCAAGGCTTAGCATGCGGTCGCTCTCCAGCCAAAAGGCGGTCTCTAAATTGGCCGATGGCAGGGTGATGTAATAGTTGGTAATATCGTTACTGGTGAAGGCGTTGTTTTCGCCCCCTACCCTTTGCAGCGGGCCATCATAATTGGGGATATTTACCGAGCCGCCAAACATCAGGTGCTCAAATAAATGCGCGAAGCCGGTTTGGGCGGGATCTTCATCGCGTGCGCCAACATCATATAAAATGTTTAGCACGGCCATCGGTGTGGTACTATCTTCATGAACAATAACGCGGAGGCCATTGTCCAGTGTAAAGCGATTGAATTTAATCATGTAATAACGATCAATTAACGGTAGGCAAATGTATAATTTTTGTTATCCCGCGGTGTAGAAATGGTGTAAAGTTTTTAAAGCCCTGTTTATATGACGTTTAAAACGATCCGTTGTTACGCTTAATCATACTCCTGCCGGCTATACATTTTTTTAATTATGCTGTACACGTTAAGTGTAAAAAGCAAGCCGGGCAAATAAAAGTTTTTATAATTTTATAATTCCTGATGAATGATGATGCTTACTAATGATCAACTTATTAAAGAATTATCGGTCGACCCAACCAAGGGTTTTATCGAGCGCCTGTCGGTAACTTTAAGGGAGCAGCATTTTAATATTAACCAGTTAATAGATCTTACCTTTCATCCGGATGCACAAGTAGGTTTCCGTGCCGCCTGGCTGTTGGATACTACTATACTGGCCGCGCCCGAACAATACGCCAACAACTTAGAATACTTTGTAAAACGAATGGGCGAGGTTACAAATGGCAGCTGCAAGAGGCATTATACCCGCATTATGATGAACCTTACCGCACCCTTTGCACCCGACATTGTAAGGCTTAAATTAGAATCTATAGACATGGAAATAGTGGTTGAGCAATGTTTCGACTGGCTGATAGACCCTAAAGTGAAAGTTGCAGTAAAAGTCTTCGCAGCCGATACCCTGTTTCATTTATGCCCCCGTTACGATTGGGTAAAAGAGGAACTGGGCAACCAGGTTCAGTTTATGCTGCGCGATGGCGGCCCGGCCATACAATCGAGAGGGAAGAAATTGTTAGCTTTATTAGTTGAAGGTTAAAAGTTGAAGGTTTAAAGTGACCTTGTTTATTAACGGGTTATTTAAAAGTGAAAAGCCAAAATTCAAAACCTAACCTGTCGCTTGTTAAACTTTGAATCCTGACTTTCTACTTTAAACTTTCGACTTCGAACTTATTCAGTAGGCCTGTCGCCCCCATGCAGGTTATCGCTTACCTGGTGGTGGTGTAATTTGGCAGATATGGCCGATGAGCTGTCATCAGCATAAGTACCGTAAGCGTTTATTAAAATGCCTTTAACATTATATTTTGCCGAGCTGATAGCGTATACTATAGACATATCTGAAGGGTTACTTTGCCCTTCGAAACGATAGAACTCGTCTATCTCAAAGTCCTCGGCAGTCATGTGTATATCCTGCGACTTATCGTCGATGGTGTCGCCTTCAAGGCTTAAATTCGCGGTATATCCTCTTTTAGTGAGGTCGTTAGTGGCATCCACTAAGGTTTCAAAATTTTTCATGGTAGTAGCGTTTATTTTGATGTGATAACGATTATACCTGAATAACGATAAAGCCCGATTGTTGTTTTGATCGTTGTTGGGATTAAACTGATTTTTTGGATTGATTGTACCTGTTTTAACTTTTTAGTGACTTTAGTTTTATAGCCTAAAACAAAAGAGCCGCCCTAAAGGCAGCTCAATTGTCAGAATCAGAATTTTCAGGATTTTAGAATTTACCAAATGGATATACACCTAATCTCTAATCACCATCTTACTCACCGGCATTCATAAACACAAAGTTGTTATCAAACATATCCAGCTTTATCCTGCTGTCCCTATCCACCTTTCCGGCCAGTATTTGTTTTGATAACTCGTTCAGTATTTTCTTTTGTATCACCCGTTTTAACGGCCTTGCGCCAAACTGCGGGTCGTAACCCAGTTGTGCCAGCCAGTCTAACGCTTCTTCCGACGCCTCGATGGTTACACCCATTTCGGCCAGGGTTTGCTGAACCTGCCTGAACTGCAGCTTCACAATATCCCCTATCTCGTCGCGGCTTAGCGGGGTAAACATGATGATCTCGTCTATCCTGTTCAAAAACTCGGGGCGGATAGTTGCACGCAGCAGGGTAAACAATTCGTTTTTTGTTTTGGCGATAACTTCCTCACGGTTATTGTCCTCCAATTCAGAAAAATTCTCCTGGATAATGTTGGAGCCGATGTTGGATGTCATGATGATGATGGTGTTCTTAAAATTTACTACGCGGCCTTTGTTATCAGTTAAATGGCCATCATCCAATACCTGCAGCAGGATATTGAATACATCCGGGTGCGCTTTTTCTATTTCATCCAGCAAAACAACGCTGTAGGGTTTACGGCGCACGGCTTCAGTCAGTTGCCCACCTTCATCATAACCCACATATCCCGGCGGCGCACCTATCAGCCTCGAAACCGAATGACGTTCCTGGTATTCACTCATATCTATGCGCACCAGCGAGTTTTCGTCGTTAAACAAATATTCGGCAAGGGCCTTGGCCAGTTCGGTTTTACCCACACCCGTTGTACCCAGGAATATGAACGACCCGATAGGCTTGCGTTTATCCTGCAAACCTGCGCGGCTGCGGCGTATGGCATCGCTAATGGCTTCAATAGCTTCCTCCTGCCCTGCCACACGCTTGTGCAGTTCATCTTCCAGGTTAAGCAGTTTTTCGCGCTCGCTCTGTATCATTTTACTCACCGGGATGCCTGTCCAGCGGCTTACCACACCGGCAATATCATCGGCGGTAACTTCCTCTTTCAGCATGCGGTTATCATCCTGATTTTCGGCAAGGGCGGCTTTCAGTTTATCAACCTCCTGCTGTGCTTGTACGATGGTACCGTAGCGTAATTCGGCTACTTTACCGTAATCGCCGGCACGTTCGGCCTGCTCAGCTTCCAGCTTATAATTTTCTATCTGCTCAACCTTTTGGTTTATGCCATCCACAATATCCTTCTCGCCCTGCCATTTGGCACGTAACGAATCGCGGTCGGCACTGAGGTTGGCAATTTCTTCGCTCAGTTCTTTTACCTTGTGGTCGTCTTTTTCGCGTTTGATGGCTTCGCGCTCAATTTCCAGCTGCATAATGCGGCGCTCCAATTCGTCAACCACCTCAGGTACCGAATCCATTTCCAAACGAAGCTTTGAGGCGGCCTCATCCATCAAATCGATAGCCTTATCCGGCAGGAAACGATCGGATATGTAGCGTTGCGACATTTCTACCGCGGCGATAATGGCTTCGTCCTTTATACGCACTTTATGGTGGGCTTCGTAACGCTCTTTTAATCCACGAAGGATGGAGATTGCATCGGCAGTATCCGGTTCGCCAACCATCACCTTTTGGAAACGGCGTTCAAGAGCTTTATCCTTTTCTACATATTTTTGGTACTCGTTAAGCGTGGTTGCACCAATCGCGCGTAATTCGCCGCGGGCCAGGGCTGGTTTCAGGATGTTCGCGGCATCCATAGCGCCTTCGCCGCCACCGGCACCAACCAATGTGTGGATCTCATCGATAAACAATACGATCTCTCCATCGCTTTGGATAACTTCTTTAATAACGGCCTTAAGTCGCTCTTCAAATTCGCCTTTGTATTTGGCGCCTGCTATCAGCGCACCCATATCAAGCGAGTAAACAGTTTTGGTTTTCAGGCTTTCGGGCACATCGCCTTTAATGATCCGGAAGGCAATACCTTCTGCAATGGCGGTTTTACCCACACCCGGCTCGCCAACAAGTATCGGGTTATTCTTGGTACGGCGACTCAGGATCTGGATCACCCGCCTGATTTCCTCATCACGACCGATAACCGGGTCGAGCTTACCGCTTTCGGCGTACTCGTTTAGGTTACGGGCATATTTGTTTAGCGCGTTATACGTGGCTTCGGCATTTTGGTCGGTAACCTTGCTATCGCCGCGCAGGCTGGTGATAGCCTTTTTAAGATCATTTTCGTTTACGCCGGCATCCTTTAAAACACCCGATGTGGCATCACTGCCGGCCAATATGCCTAACAAAATATGCTCTACGGATACAAACTCGTCCTTAAATTCTTTTAAATAGGCTGTCGCTTTTTGCAAGGCAGCGTTTGTAGCCGACGACAAGTAAACATCGCTCCCGCTAACTTTTGGGAACGATTTGATCTGCGCATCAAGCGTATCGTTAAGCCTGTTTAGGTTAACGTTTAGTTTTTTTAGTAAGTAGGTTATAACATTCTCGTCAACCAGTAACAAACCTTTCAGCAAATGCGCGGTCTCGATAGCTTGCTGCTGATTGCCGGTTGCAATTTCGGATGCCTTTTGAACGGCTTCCTGGGCTTTTATGGTAAAATTGTTAAAATTCATAGTAATCAATCAGCCTCAAAACAATTGCCACAAGTTAATTTCTGAATAAATGGCATTTAATTTAATAAAGCACCGCCATTTTGTCAATTTGCACATTTACACATTACAACATCTATCAATTATGGCCTATTTTATCAATAACTGAAATATTTGATATATTTTTGAATACCCTTACACAAAACTGACTTGGAAACTCATTTTTTCACCAAACTTTCCCCAAAGTATAGTGCGGCTTATCGTAACTATTATACTTACCAGAACCTGCAAAGCGTTCGTACGGCGAGCTTTATATTTCTTACCCTAAGCATCGTTATCAGGATACTTTACCACGTTTTCCCGGAAAGCCTTACTAAAGCGCAGAATTTCCCTGAGTTTAATTTTGTAAACTGGATCTTTATAGTGGTCACCCCTTTTTTTTATATCGGGAGCCATTTGCTTGTTCTGCGCATGCGTAAAACAAAACGGGCAACAGCCGAAATGGCATTGTTTGTTTTTATTTTCGCGCTGTATATCATCAGCTGCGGCATGTACTCCAGCTTCATCTCTACATCCGACCCAAGCAACGCCCTTACACTATACCTGATAGCGCTAAGCATTGTGAGCGTATTATTTGTATTTGAATACTACGAAACCATTGTATTGCTTATCGGTATCGAACTATTGTTCACCATGATGCTTTTCCACGCGCAGGTTGGCCCTACCGAAATGACGCATAACCAAATGATATCGGCTATTTTACTGGCCGGTTTTTATTTAACCTCGCGGTATTTTTTCTCGTACAAGGCCAGCTATTACGGGCAGATAGTAGAGATACGCCAGAAGAACGATGAAATTGAGAAAGCCAATACTTTTAAAAACCAGGTGCTGGGCACCGTAGCACACGACCTGCGGAACCCCATTGCGGCTGTAGAATCGCTGGCGATGATGATGGAACTGGAGGATATTGACGAGGATACACAGGAAAGCCTGACCATGATGCGCGAATCGTGCGTGAAAGCGCGTACCATTATCGACGACCTGCTGGATGCCGCCCGCAATGAAAACACCAACAGCTTTGATACCCGCAAAACCGAGCTTAACGAGATGCTGCGCGGCATTGTAAACACCTGGAAGATACAGCAGGGAGGCAATGGTAATGTAGTACTGATAAGCGATGTAAAAACTGTTTACGCGCAGATAAACCACGATAAATTCCCGAGGGTTATTGACAACCTCATCAGCAACGCGCTGAAATTTTCGAAAGAAAGCGATAACGTTGAAGTGCACTTGAACACCGATAAAAACAATATCCTAATAAAAGTAAAAGATCACGGATTGGGCATCCCGAAAGCCATGATCCCGAAACTTTTTGAGCGTTTCTCGGGCGCGGGGCGTACAGGCTTAAGGGGCGAGCAATCAACCGGGATAGGGTTAAGTATTGTTAAGGATATTGTAGAAAGCCACCATGGTAAGATCACCGTTGAAAGTGTAGAGGGCGAAGGCAGCACGTTCGTCATTGTGCTGCCGGTAGCAGCGTAAATTGGCATTTTGCAGGGGTGTCCCACTAAATATTACACACTGCGGGACAATACGACAATTCGCTAATAATCAATACTTTATAAATAAACGATTCGCGATTTTATTTAAAGTAATACTTGAACAAAAATTACTTAAGTATTTTTAAATAAGATATTTATGGATTTTTAACAAGGTGTCCCGCTGGTTTCTGAATGGGACACCTTGATTTAGGATTTTAGATTGACGATTTCGGATTGACAAGAATAATAAACGATGTCATTTCGAACGAGGAACGAGGAGAACTACCTCTTGAACGCAGTGAAAAAATCTTATACTCCATGCATGTTGTCGACTTACTACTCGTATAAGATTTCTCCTCGCTATCGCTCGTTCGAAATAACAGGGTGGGAAAGGTTAAATTAAAACACATCCGGAGGCGGCTCTGCAAAAAACTTTTTATTAAAGTTAACCAGGTAAAGCTCGTTGGTGGCGCGGGTACAGGCGGTGTAAAACCAGCGGAGAAAGTCGGTGTTCACCATTTCATCCGTAAGGTAGCCCTGGTCAACAAATACGGCTTCCCACTGCCCGCCCTGGGCTTTGTGGCAGGTAATGGCGTAGGCAAATTTTACCTGCAAGGCGTTATAATATGGGTTTAATTTTAGCTCGTTATGCTTGGCGCGCTTATTGGCGATGTGGTCGTAATCCTTCATGGCCTCCAGGTAAAAACGCTTCTGATCGATAGATTGCAGCGCCGGGGCTTCGCTGTACAGGGTATCCAGCAGTATTTTACAATCCAGCACCGGGTCTTCGGCATAATCAATAAACTCCAGTTGCACATCGGCAAACCTAAAGCCATACATTTCCTCAACCCGGCGCACCTTTTTAACGCGGGCAATATCGCCGTTGGCAATAAAACCGGTGCTGCCCTCCTCCTGGTCCTGCAGCCAAAAGTAGTTGTTTTTAACCACCATCAGCTGGTCGCCGCCGGTAAGCTCCTCCTCGCGCATCAGTATCCGCCCGCGTATCTGCCGGTTATACAGGTTGGCGTTTTTGTTGCTGCGGCAAATTATCAGCGTATTATCGTGCCCGTATTTGCTGTAGGCGTAGTTAAGCCCTTCTTCCAGCATATCGCTGCCCATGCGGTAAACGTCCTTATAACCCTTAGTGACGATCTGCGGCATCAACTCTTTACCCTGGCGAATGATATCGCGCACCCTGGTAACATTATACAATATGCCCGAATCCTTTTGCTGGCGTAGCACGTCCGTTAGTTCGTAGCCATACATGGTAAGGCCAAACTGGTCTTTCATCAGTTTGGCATCCAGCGCGGGGCTGTTATCGGCACCCACGGGCGGCAGCTGGGCGGTATCGCCAACCAGCATCAGCTTACAGTTTTTGGTGTTGTAAACGTAATTCACCAGGTCGTGCAGCAGGGTTTCGCGGTTGTTGCCGGTAAGTTCGTCAGATATCATCGAAGCCTCGTCGATAATAAAAAGCGTGTTGGCGTTCATGTTCTCGGCGATCATAAACGATTCGTCAACGTTCAAGGCCGATTTTTTACGGTAGATGCGCTTATGGATGGTAAACGCCTTACGGCCACTGTAATTGGTAATTACCTTAGCCGCCCGCCCGGTTGGCGCCAGCAGTACCGATTTAAAATTATACTTAGGCAATGCCTTTACCAGCGCGCCAAGCACGGTGGTTTTACCCGTGCCGGCATACCCTTTCAGGATAAAGCAATCATCCTCTTCGCCGCTGCTTAAAAAGGCGTGCAGCTTACCAAACAGCTCCAGTTGCTGCGGTGTTGGTTCGTGCGGAAAAGCCTGGCGGATATGATCGATGGTTGACACTGTACAAATGTGGGGATAAGTATGCAAAGTAGGTAACCGGTGCCGCTTAATATTTTTAGCGGCTCAGCCTCCGCGCCACTTACTCACCCGGTCATTGCTTCGCCCGACCACCCTCTCTCCGCTGCGCGGAAACAGGTTAAGCTCATTATTTTTTATCTTCTTCATCCTCGTTGCGAAGCAGAGAGGGTCGACCAGCGTAGCGAAGTCGATGTGAGTAAACATTCAGTATGATGTTTAAGCAGCAGGCATAAAAGCATTCGCCCTTGGTGGTGACAACACTAACAAGGGCGAATACATGACGGCTTCTTTTATGAAAGCGTCGGCCTGTGCGATTCCCTCCCAACGGGAGGGTGTAGGGAGGGGTTTATGCGGGATGCATCGCGGTAACCCCTCCCTTCCACCACAATACCCCCACACCCCTCCCCGGGGAGGGAATAATAAATTTGCCGCAAACACTACCAACACCAAAAGCCAAACTATTTGTAATAACGATATCGATTTACTAATCAGGAAAAAATATTACTTTTGTTAACCTGCATGAGCGAACACAGACATTACTACACCAGCGACGATCTAAGCCTGACACAGGCCCATAGCTACACCCTGTTGTTACAGGTTGATGAAAACAGCTTTAGCTATGCCGTAACTTCGGGCAAACAGCTTTTGGCCTGGGCCGAAAACTATGCTTTGGACGAACTGCGCGACCCACAGCAACTGCGCGATGTACTAACCGCCAACTACAAACAGGTTATCACCGGCCTGCATGGTACGGGTTTTACTCTGCTGCCCCACAGCCTTTTTGATAAAGACCGCGTGGCAGATATTGCCCGCCTACTTGATGTAACCGACTCGGAAAAAGTGAGCGCCGAAGTGCTGGATGACCAAAATGTTATTATTTACAAGGTAAATGAGTTTGTAACTTATGCTGTTAAAGATCTTGATAACCGGCAAGCTGTTTATACTGATGCCGGCTGGATAAAAGCCATAGCCAACAACTATCCGCTTAACAACAGCCTTTACCTTAACATTGGTAACGATACGGTATCGTTTGTGAATTTTAAGGATAGCAAGCTGCGTTTTTACAATACCTTTAAGTTTAAAAACCACGATGAGCTGGCGTATTTCTGCGCACTCATAAGTACCGAGCTTGCTGTAAAGCCTGAAGATATAAAGCTGATAATAAGCGGCGATATCAACGCTGCCGACAGGTACTTTACTTACCTGCAGGGCTTTTTTGGCGAGGTAAGGCTGAACAGCATCCAGGTGCTCGACCTGCCCGAAGGCACCCCATCACACAAAATACTGGCCCTTGCAGCTTTATCGCTATGCGCATCATCGGAGGAAAACTAAAGGGACTAAGGCTTAACCCGCCAAAAAATTTACCCGTACGCCCCACTACCGACCTTGCCAAGGAAGCGCTTTTCAACATCCTGCAAAACCAGATAGCGTTTGAGGATATTAAGGTGCTGGACCTTTTTAGCGGTACCGGTAACATTGCCATGGAGTTTGCATCGCGCGGGGCCGAAAAAGTTACCGGGGTAGACCGCGCCATACAATGTGTGCATTATTTAAAAGATGCATCGCGCCAGCATGGGCTTACCCAGATAGAGGTTTTTAAAGCCGATGTTTTTAAATACCTGGCCATGGAAACCGAACAGTACGACCTTGTATTTGCCGACCCACCCTACGACCTGAACAAGATCCCCGAGATACCCAAGATAGTATTTGAAAAGAACCTGCTTGTTGAAGGCGGTATGCTGATCGTAGAGCATCAAAGCATGCAAAACCTGAGCAACCACCCTTCTTTTGTGGAGCAGCGCAAATACGGGCACTCGTCGTTCTCGTTCTTTAAAGCATAAAATTATACATGCCTTGTCATGAATGATAAAATAAGAAACCTGCAAACCTCGGTGCTATCAGATAACTGGTACACGCTGCGCAAAGTAACCTACGAATTATTGGGTGCCGATGGCAAATGGCAGGCGCAATCGCGCGAGGCATACGACCGCGGCAACGGCGCCACCATCCTATTGTACAACAAATCGGCGCAAACCGTAATATTAACCCGCCAGTTTAGGATGCCCACTTATTTAAACGGCAATGCCGATGGATACCTGATAGAAACCTGCGCCGGCCTGCTGGATAAAGACAACCCCGAAGACTGCATCCGCAAGGAAACCGAGGAAGAGACCGGCTACAAAATAACAGCTGTACAAAAAGCATTTGAGGCGTACATGTCGCCAGGCTCGGTTACCGAGATTTTGTACTTTTTTACCGCCGAATACACCAAAGACATGAAAGTAAGCGATGGCGGCGGCCTTGAAGAAGAAACCGAGCACATAGAAGTACTGGAACTGCCTTTTACCAAGGCCCTTGATATGCTAAAAACCGGCGAGATAAAAGATGCTAAAACCATGATGCTGCTGCAGTTTGCGCAGTTGAATGGATTGATGGGTTAATCCAATGTCTTAATCTACCCTGTCATTTCGAACGAGCGATAGCGAGGAGAAATCTTATACAAGCAGTAAGTGACCGAATGCACAGCGGGATGCAAGGCGTATAAGATTTCTCCTCGCACCGCGCACCATCCACCTCCGCTCTTTCGAAATGACAGCCTGGATTGGTTCTTTATAATCAAATAATCCTTACTTTTACATAAGCAATAACGTTATCACCTTTATGAAGATAGCCCTTTTCCCCGGTTCGTTTGACCCGGTTACCAAAGCCCACGTTGATATTGTAAAACGCAGTGTTGGCTTGTTTGATAAGGTTTACATTGGCATTGGGGTAAACAGCACCAAGCAGGGCCTGCTTAGCGTTGCCAAACGCGAGGATATGCTGCGCGCCGTATTTGCAAACGACGACCGCATCCACATTGTAGCTTACGAAGGCCTAACCGTCGAGTTTTGCAAAAGCATCGGCGCCGATTACATGATAAGGGGAATCCGTACCGTATCAGATTTTGAGTACGAGAAGGCTATAGCCCAAATGAACCACGCCCTGGAGCCCGAGATTGAAAGCATTTTTATTGTGAGTAAACCCGGCTACTCTTCCATCAGTTCCAGCATCGTGCGCGAGATCATCCGTTACAACGGTGATGTTGCCCAGTTTATTCCGAAAGAAGCGCTTCCCTACTTGTGATCAGTTCTTCTTTCTCCAGCACATCAATAATGGACGGGAAGGTGTTTTTCACAATGGTTGATACCTCGTCCTTTTTAAACCAGCGCACATCGGTAATGCCTTCTTCCAGTTGGGGCACCAGTTTGGCTTTACCCTTGTATGCCATTTTATACCAATGGATTTTCTTTAATACCACTTCGCCTTTGTAGATATAGGTGTGGTAGGTTTTGCAGATCTTTTCTTCCAGTTTGCTCACTTTTATGCCACACTCCTCCTCCACTTCGCGCACGGCGGCAATTTTAGTTTTTTCCTTCTTTTCTATCTTGCCTTTGGGCAGGTCCCATTTATCGTTGCGGTAAATGAACAGGTGTTCGCCATCCTGATTGGTTACCAGGCCGCCGGCTGCCTCTATCAGGGTATTTTTTTTGATAACCTTTTTCAGGAATGCTTTTGCATCGTCGCAAAGCACATAAAACAAATTACCGGGCTGTTTATCAACCCAATGGTAAACAATTTTCAGATCAAAGTGCTCTGCATCAATCTTTTGATAATGTTTTGCAATTTTGGGTGATTTAACGGTTAGCAAAATCACTTTTTCGTTAATATAAATTCTGTATTTTTGAGCCATGTATACCAATAGTGAGACCGAACAGCAGGTCGCGGAATTTCTGCTGCAAATTAAAGCAATAAAACTACAACCTAATAATCCTTTTACATGGGCCTCGGGCTGGAAATCGCCTATCTATTGCGATAACCGCATCACGCTTTCGCACCCCACCATTCGTACTTATATCCGCCAGCAGCTTACATCGGCTATACAGGAACAATTTGGCTCGGTGGGCTGTATAGCAGGCGTGGCAACCGCTGGTATCCCGCAGGGCGCGTTGGTAGCCCAGGAAATGGGCCTCCCGTTCATTTACGTTCGAGCCAAGGCGAAAGAACACGGTACAGGCAGCCTGATAGAGGGCGAGATCTCGCCGGGCCAGCGCGTGGTGGTTATCGAGGACCTGATATCTACCGGCAAAAGCAGCTTACAGGCTGTTAACGCGCTGCGCGATGCAGGCTATACGGTTGCAGGCCTTGCAGCAATATTCAGCTATGGGTTTGATGTGGCTGCCGATAACTTTAAGGAAGCTAAATGCCCGTTCATTACCCTTTCAAACTATAACGCCCTGCTTAAGTACGCCGAGCAGCACAATTACATTTCGGCTGCCGACACCGAAGTTTTAAGGCAATGGCGTACACAACCTTCAACCTGGGGGCAATAACATTACCATGAGTGTTTTTGAAAGTACAGTTACCGTAAGCAAACCGGCAGCGCAGGTGTACGCTTTTTTGGCTGATATGAACAATCACCGCCAACTGATGCCCGATAACATTACCGACTGGACATCGACAACTGATGTGGCCAGCTTTACTATCCCAAACATCACCAAACTATCCTTACAGATAGATGAGCGCGTGGATAACGGGCTTGTGAGGATAATCCCTGCCGAGAAACCGCCTTTTGATATGGAACTGAAATGGGAGCTGAGCGAAACCGACGGCGCAACTAAAGCCACGTTTACCATTACTGCCGATCTGAATATGATGATGAAAATGCTTGCTTCGGGGCCGCTGCAAAAGCTGGCTGATGGAGAAACAACTAACTTAGTAAGCATACTAAGTTAGTTGTAAATTGATAATGGGTGTTTTTACGACCGCTTTACTTTTATGTGCTGCACTACTACAAGTGCGTTCACTACAAATAAGCTGGTCACTACAATAATCATAAAGGTTTAATTAGGGGTTAATACTTTTATGGTTACTATTCTTCAATAGTCGTTCCAACGTGTAATTTATACATTTTACGTTCATATAAACAAGTTTTTTGTAATAAAAATGTTACACTTGGGGAATTCTGTAGAAACGCGTCCTCAACCCTTTACCGCAATACGTGTATTTTATATCCCTGCTTAATTAATGTACGGCCAAAATGCCCGCAGATTAAAATAAATTAAGTATTTACCGTATTTTTGCGCAAAATATAAGTGCAGCATGATCACGGTATCTAATTTATCTTTACGCTACGGAAAACGCACCCTTTTTGAGGATGTTAACCTTAAGTTTAGCCAGGGCAATTGCTATGGTATAATTGGGGCTAATGGCGCCGGCAAATCTACCTTTCTAAAAATACTCTCGGGCGAAATTGACCCTACAAGCGGTTCGGTAAGCTTTACCCCGGGCGAGCGCATGGCCGTACTAAGCCAAAACCATTACGCTTTTGATGAATTTACCGTAATTGAAACCGTGATGATGGGCCACAAGGAAATGTACGCCATCATGAAAGAAAAGGATGCCATTTACCTGAAGGAAGATTTTAGCGATGCCGATGGCGAACGCGCAGGCGAACTGGAAAACCTTTTTGCCGAAATGGATGGCTGGAACGCCGAAAGCAATGCCGCTACCCTATTGAGCAACTTAGGTATCAAAGAAGAATTTCATTATAAGCTGGTTAAGGACCTTGATAACACCCAAAAGGTACGCGTATTATTAGCGCAGGCCCTTTTTGGCAAACCCGATATTTTACTGCTGGATGAGCCAACCAATGATCTGGATATCCACACCATTACCTGGCTGGAAGATTTCCTGGCATCGTACGAGGCCATTGTACTTGTTGTATCGCACGACAGGCACTTCCTGGATACCGTGTGTACCCACGTGGTAGATATCGACTTTGCCAAGATGACCATTTACACCGGTAACTACACCTTCTGGTACGAAAGCAGCCAATTGGCCCTTAAACAACGCAGCGACCAAAACAAGAAAACCGAAGACCGGGTGAAAGAACTGCAGGAGTTTATCCGCAGGTTTAGCGCCAACGCGTCGAAATCAAAACAGGCAACCAGCCGTAAAAAGGCTTTGGATAAGATCAACCTTGACGAGATCCAGCCATCAAACCGTAAATACCCTGGCATTATATTCAACAACCAGGGCCGCGAAATTGGCGACCAGGTATTGCAAACCGAAAAGCTGGGTAAAACCCTTAACGGCGAAGTGCTGTTTGCCAATGTTAACATTATGGCCAACAAAGGCGATAAGATCGCTGTACTATCACAAAACAGTTTGGCTACATCGGCCTTTTACGATATTTTAACCGGAAGGGACAAAACCCACACCGGCAGCTTTAAATGGGGTGTTACCGTAAACATGGCCGATATCCCTATTGATAACGCCGAATACTTTAAAGGCAAAGACGATAACCTGATAGACTGGCTGCGCGAGTACTCGACCGGCGAAAAGGACGACCAGTTTATCCGGGGATTTTTGGGCCGGATGCTGTTTAGCGGCGAGGAGGTTTTAAAGAAAAGCAACGTACTATCGGGCGGCGAAAAAATGCGTTGCATGTTTAGCCGTATGATGCTGCAATCGGCCAATATGCTGCTGCTGGACGAGCCTACCAACCACCTCGACCTGGAATCTATCACCGCGTTAAACAACGGCATGGAGGACTTTAGGGGCAACATCATCTTCACCTCGCGAGATCATGAGCTGGTACAAACCGTTGCCAACCGCATTATTGAATTAACACCGGGCGGCGCTATTGATAAGCTGATGACCTACGATGAATATATTAACAGCGAAGTGGTACAGAAACAACGCGAAGAAATGTACGCGATGGCGTAACCATTTGATAATTTTTATCGTCTTGCCGGCATGAAACGTTTATTGCTTGTTACTTTGTTGAGCGCCACTGCCCTGTTTGCAAACGCTCAGGTATTTAATGGCCTGGTTAAAGATGCCAAAACCAATTTGCCACTGCCCTACGTAAATGTGGGCATCATTGGCAAAAGCGTGGGTACGGTTACAGATAGCGCCGGTCGGTATAAAATAAACCTGGCCGGCCACGATGCCGATACGCTTAAACTATCCATGATAGGTTATGTTGCGCAAACTTATACGGTTGCAGGTTTTGTAAGCGCCAACAAACAAACCATTTTGCTGCAGCCGTCTGTTACCCAACTTAAAGAAGTTAAGGTAACCAATAAAAAATGGAAGGAAGTTATTTTAGGCAACACCTCACAATCAGACAATAGCAACGCGGGTTTCGCCAATAACAGGCTTGGGCACGAGATTGGCACCGTTATCAAAATAAAAAAGTCGCCCACTTTTTTAAAAAAGTTCAATGTGCATATTACTAACCCACCGGTGTACCCTGTTAAGCTTCGCCTTAATTTTTACACGCTTAAAAAAGGCATGCCCGATCAGCTGCTGCAAAACCAGAATATTTATGTAGATGTGCTGGCAGGGCAAAAGGATATACACGTTAACCTGGAGCCTTACAACATTTATGCCGACGACAACTTTTTTGCAAGCCTGGAGTGGATAGAAAACAGCAAAGGCCACGGCCTGATGTTTACGGCATACTTAAGCCTGTTTGGCAGCGGGGCAGTAATAGCCCGCGAAACAAGCCAGGCCGCATGGGAAAAAGAAGGTATTGCGGGTGTGGCGTTCAACGTGCTGGCCGAATATTAGCATAAACCGCATAAGGCAGTATACTCAAATCATCACAAAAACTTAATTTAGTGACCGACCAAACAACCGGCACTATGTATCCTGTAAAAAATTACTTTTTAGGGTTTGCTTTCTTCATTTTCAGCGTTGCGGTAATTAAGGCCCAGCCCGCAAAGTTTTCTATCAGCAAAACCCAACTGCAAAACAAGATAAAGGGCGGCTGGGCCGGGCAAACTATCGGGGTAACCTTTGGCGGGCCGTACGAGTTTCAGTTCAACGGTACTTTTATTGGCGATTACCAGCCGCTTAAATGGGATAAGGGCTATTTAAAAGAGCAACTGACCAACAACCCAGGTTTATATGACGACCTGTATATGGACCTTACGTTTATAGACGTATTTGAAAAATACGGCCTTGGTGCGCCGGTTGATTCTTTCGCCAATGCTTTTGCACATGCCGGTTATACTTTATGGCATGCTAACCAGGCCGGGCGGTATAATATTTTGCATGGTATAAAAGCGCCGCAAAGCGGTCAGTTTAATTATAACCCGCATGCCGATTGTATCGACTACCAGATCGAAGCGGATTTTGCCGGTTTAATGAGCCCGGGCATGCCCAACACCGCATCGGCTATCAGCAACAAGATAGGCCATATCATGAACTCGGGCGACGGCTGGTATGGCGGGGTGTTTGTTGGCGCGATGTATGCCTCGGCATTTACATCAAGCGATATCAACTATGTAGTAGGCAACGCCCTTAAAACCATCCCTGCGCAAAGTCAATTTTACCGTTGCATCAATGATGTTATCCGCTGGCACAAAACTTACCCTAACGATTGGAAAAGGGCCTGGTTTGAAGTGCAAAAAAAATGGGCTAACGATGTTGGCTGCCCCGATGGCGTTTTTGCCCCTTTTAACATAGATGCCAAGGTTAATGCAGCATATGTAGTAATAGGTTTGCTGTATGGCAGGGGCGATTTTACAAAAACCCTTGAAATTGCCACCCGATGCGGCCAGGACGCCGACTGCAACCCATCAACCGCCGGTGGGGTAATTGGCACCATATTAGGTTATGATAAAATACCCGCCTATTGGAAACGAGGTTTAAAAGAAGCCGAAGGCATCAATTTTAAATATACTACCATGAGCCTGAACGATGTTTACCGTGTTGGGTTTAAACACGCGCTGCAAAACATCCGGTTAAACGGCGGTACTGTTAATGGTGAAATGGTAACCATACATCCTCAGCAACCAAAGGCGGTACAACCCGAACAAAATTTTACCGGGCTTTACCCCATATCTAAAATACCGGCAAAATTAGCTGACACGAAAGATGCCGTGAATTTTGAATTTGAAGGTACCGGGTTTGTTTTGCGTGGCGAAACAGCCCAATGGGATACGTTTACCTATTTTGTTTTCCATACGCAGCTGTTTATTGACGGGAAACTTGTGGAATCGCCGGAGCTGCCCGTTAATTACACCACCCGCCGGTACGAGCTTTGCTGGAATTACACCCTGCCAAAAGGCAAACACCAGGTATCGTTAAAAATACTCAACCCCGATAAAAAGTACCTCGCCCAGTTCAGGCCTGCCGATATCATTGTTTACAGCGATACACCTGCAAAAGGCAGGCTGTAAATAAGGTTTAGCAAACACTGCACTAACTTTGAATAAAATATTAGCAGTTACAGCTATAGATTGTATATTTGCAACCCAACAGAATACAACATCACCAGACTTGGTAGCTCAGTTGGTAGAGCAACTGACTCTTAATCAGTGGGTCGAGAGTTCGAGCCTCTCCCAGGTCACATTCAAGTTGAGAGCCTTAAGTCGAAAGTCTTGAGGCTTTTTAAGTTTTAACGCTTTTGGTAGAGCATCCCGATC
>NZ_SEWG01000002.1 GCF_004168255.1 Mucilaginibacter terrigena
AAAATTAGATTGGCCTCGCAAGAGGAATTCTTGCCCAATTTTAGGTCGAAGTTGGAAACTTCGACCAGTGGGGGCAACTTTTCGCCAATGCCTTGCAGGCCGGCTTTTAAACCATCGGCAAAGGAGGGCAGCTTGCTGTTTAAGCCAACTACAGATTTCTGTAGTTCGTCTAAGGCATCCTTATATTTTTTTGCCTGTTCAATTTCATTGTCGGTAACGGAATTATAATTCGCCATATTTACTGTGTTTTAAATGCCAATTGGCATAGTTTGAATTTTAATTTAAGCCTGTAAATAGGCCAAATGATATGTAAAGTTAGCTTTTAATAAAAACAGCTATTTCTTAAACTCGGGCGATTCTTTTTCAGATATGTCGTAAATGTTCACATAAAAAGGCCCGTTGGCCCAAGTGTAGCCTTTTGGCAGTTTGTGGAACTCGTATTTGTCTTTACCAAGCACTTTTTCATTAGGGTTGATGATAAAATATAAACCCGTAAATGTTTTTCCGCTTATAAAATCATCCATAATATCGCTGCCTTGATAAGTGCCAATATATGCAGACTTGAGTTTGATTAGCTTATCGGCACTAATATGCCAGGATGTTCTGTGCAGATAAGTTTTTGTTGATGAAATTAATACTTTTTTTGCAATGTCTTTTTCCAATTCTGTTAGCTGCTGATCATCAATATCTTTATCTGTAATTGGGCGTATCAATCTAAAAAGATCCACATCCAGTGTATCCTTTACCCAATCAGGTCGCTCATATAACTTATTGCCAGGGTTTAGTTTATTATACCGCGCGTTCCAATAGTACAACTGTAAATAATCCCAGTTGTAAAATGCCGTTGCGGCAATTATTAGCAACACAATACCAGTTACGGATATAATAATAGTAGATTTTTTGCGGCTTTTTGGCTTTTTTACCTGCTCTGGTGTTACTTGTGTAGCGGTTTGCATAGGTTTGTATTTGCTAATTTTATTGGTAAATATAAACATGTGATTTAGGAAAAGCAAATAAGTTTTTAATTATAATAGACCTGCTTAAAAATTAGATTGGCCTCGCAAGAGGAATTCTTGCCCAATTTTAGGTCGAAGTTGGAAACTTCGACCAGTGGGGGCAACTTTTCGCCAATGCCTTGCAGGCCGGCTTTTAAACCATCGGCAAAGGAGGGCAGCTTGCTGTTTAAGCCAACTACAGATTTCTGTAGTTCGTCTAAGGCATCCTTATATTTTTTTGCCTGTTCAATTTCATTGTCGGTAACGGAATTATATTTTGCCATAATAAAGTGTGTTTAATATGCCATTTGGCATATTTGATTGATGATTATACGAGGATTTTTTAAGTAACTAAAATGGAATTATTTAAAAGCCGCCAATTCTTCTGAGGTTGCTGTTTTAGAGTTAATGTAGATATTACTATCGGCAAGCGTATAGTTTTCTGGTATAGATGAGTTGGGGAAGCGATTAGCAGAGAAAACCTGTTTATTTGGCTTGATGACGTAAAAAAGATCAGTTACACCTTTATTATCGGGGCCTTTAGCAGGTAACAGATATTGGCCTACGTAAGTACCTATTAAAGCGGTCCTGTTTTCCTTCATTTTGCTGTAAACAAACGTTATGTTATAATTACTCACGTAAGGTTTCAAGTCTGGGGTTATACTGGCATACAATTTGGCCTTTTTTTCGTCATCAAAACTTAGGTCTTTATAAGGCATTTCATCAATTTCCTGCTTATTTAATGGTCGTATTAATCTTTGGGCACCAATTCCGTAACTGCCATTAGGTAGATAATAGCTTTCTTTAAGATAAACTTTCTCGCCCGGTTTAAACGTCTCGGGTTGTAAATAATATTGAAAATTGATAATTACAAAATTTAAATTGAATACTACCAACGCTATAAGGGCGACAATAATAATTGAAACAGCTACTAATTTGGTTAGTTTGCTTTTTGCCTGTTTGGGCTTTATTTTAGGGTTCATTGTGTTTATAGAATTGTTTAGGTTTTTGCTAGTTTTATTGGTAAATATAAATATCTACGTTATTAATAACAACAATGTTAAAAAATATTTTTCAGTAGATAGGGTCTCAAAATCTTAACAAGATTTTCGGGTTTATAATTTCATCTAAAGCCTAATTTATAGTAGTGGGACATCAACTTTTCTTATTATCTAACCCAGTTTCACCAGCTCCACCTTTACGGGCTGGCCTTTGCGCCAGCTGTCAATTTTGTTAATGTAATAGTAGGCGCTGTCCTGCTCCAGGTAAACGGGGATCAGCAGGTCCAGTTCCAATATATCGCGCGGGGTAAGCATAAAATAGCGTACCACCTTTTTGGTTTGCTGCAGTATCTTTTCCAGCTCGGGGTAGTAAGCTTTACGCAGATCGTCCCACAGCAGGCTTTCGTTGGCGCTATTGTAAAACTGTGGTGTGCATATCTCGTCGTTTAAAAACCTGTCGTTACCGGGTTTGCCGTCTGTAAATTTTATAGTTTTGTTGCCGGCATCGCGCAGGTTGGTCATCCGGTTTATCAGGATGCGCGGCTGGGTGTTTATGCTGTAATCGGTATCGTCGCTGTTATGGTCTACCTTGTTTATTTGCGCTATGGTACCGCCAACAAAAGGGCGGGTTAAGGTTGGGGCAAACTGGCTTTCCAACAGGTCGGCATTGGCGGGCAGGGTTTTATCGCTTACATTTATTTGGGCGCTGCTATAGTTTTTGGGCAGTATGGCATCGTCTTCTTTATACTTCATGTAGTTTACCTGCGCATAGCCCCCCAGCTGGAACGAGATGTTTTTGCCCTGGTTAAGGCACTTGCCTGTCCAGTTTTTTGCCGCGGGGATGTTGTTGACAATATCCCTGAACGACGCGAATGTGATGGTGCGCGTGGTATTATCTGTTTGGCAAATTATACCAAAGCGCTGCAGGGTATCTTTCAGCAGATCTTTTAAGGTGATATCCGGGAAGATACGCTCGCACTGCACAGGGTAGGAGTATAGGACCTCTTTCTGATCTACATCTACCGTAAACGACGCGCCTTTGGATATTTTACCATAAGTGTTTTGCAGGTTATTTGGCGACCCAATATGATTTATACCATACCGGGCAAATATTTTCTCGCCAGCTTGCAAGTCGAAATCTGCCGACAGTTTTTGCTTGTTGAAGGTTTTTTGACCGATCTTTACTGCAAACGGCGGGCTTATTATTTCAGCATCGTTGGCAAGGTCGTATATCAGTGCGTTGATCTCGCCCGATTCGGTGCCGTTTGCAGCAACCTTAACAAAAAAGATATGCACATGCGATGGGTAGCTGCCACCGGCGGTACCGCGCAAATAAAGGTCGAAGTTTAGGGTAGCGGTACATTTTATATCGCGCGCAGCGGTGTACGATGTAGTGTTAAAATATATATAATCATACGGCGCGTTTGGGCCATCAACACGGGGCCTGGTTATGATCTGGTCGATACTGCTATAGTTATCTTTAAGCGATACCGTATTGTCTTTTTGCTGATAGTCCGTTCCATGTTCAAACGAGTCGTTGGCAAATTGTACTATCAGCTTTTGATACAGGCTTTGCTTCAACAAAAAGCTGTTGGGGTTTATTTTATATCCTGCGTGCTGTGCCATGATTTCTATAGCCGTTTTCAGGAAAAAGCCAGGGCGCAGGTCGCGCACATCTACGGTAACAGGGTCGTTTACCGGGTAAGCTATCCTGCCATAATCCACCACCGGCCATATCCAGCCTTCGGTGTTGCTTTGCGATGATATTACGTTGCTAATTGTCCAATCGTGTTGATAGGGTTTAAACAGGCTTAGTTCCCCCGCCGGGATACTGCTATCGCCCATGTCGTAAATTTTAACATCGATATTATCAAAAAAATCAACATTGCCGCTAAGTACTGTAATAGCTGCGGTATCATTATCTACACTGTTTAAAACGGCCAGGCCGGCAGGTACTATCTCCAGCCCGTCCTGTATAATTTTGGCCTGGTAATTATTGTAGGGCAGGGCGGTGGTAAAAGCTACATCATCCGGGAAACCCAGTATTTGCCGGTTGCGCTGCGTTAGCGGCAGCTTAAACTGGTTGCTGGTGTTGCCCTGCTGGTTCTTCACCTCGGCCAGGTTGTTTATCTGGAAGGTGAGTGCAACAGGGCTATCGTCGGCAAGGTCAACAAGGTCATCGTTTATGTAAAGTTGTAGTTGGCTCATTTAATTTTTATAAATTATATCTTTGGGCAAAATATTATTGAATGAAAAAAGTTTATTTCCTGTTTTTTATTGCTATTAGCCTGGGTTTGTCATCGTGTAAAAAGGAGGCTGCTGAACAGCCCAAGACATTAGAGATCTCAGGAAACTGGAAGCTGACATCGTTAAGTACCGAGTATATTTTTGGCGATAAATCTGTTGCCATACTTAGCAACCAGCCCACATCCGATTACGTTGACCATATTTATTTTAAAGCCGACGGCTCTGGAACGATGATTGTAAAAGGAATTACTATCAGAAAGTTTAAATATGTTACCGACGATACCAAGATCCATTTCACCGAGGTGACAGACCTATCTACAAACGATTATGTTGGCACCGGCGCTTTTGTATCGTACATCACCAGGTTTACCGGTACTGAACTTGAAATGACGGATAAAGTATTTGCCTACGGCGTAGATTTTTACAAAAACGACAGGTTTGATCAATTGCAGAGGCACCTTGCACTTGTAAAAGAGCAATAGCTATTACAAGCGTTACTGCACCTGTATATTTATTGCCGGCAAGTTAAACGTAACACTGAACGGCGCCTGGCCGTTGCGGGTTTCGTACTCGCTGTAGGTAGCTGTATTGATAACAATGGTTTGCCATTTAACCGGGTTTTTATTTACCAGCATTTGCACCTTGGGCGAGTATTTGATGGACTGTAAGCCCTTGATATCAGCAACAGGCAGGTCCTCGGCTACTACTTTTACTTTTTGCCCCGCGGTTTTGCTTATTACTTCCTCAATGCTGTCCTGGTGTTCCCAGTCGCTCACGTAATTTTTAATGATTACGGCGTTTTGCACGTCGAGGCTTATTTCCTGGTTGTAAACAAAGCGGTAATAGTTCCAGCTGCCGCTTAGCCCGATCCAGCGCAGGTAAACCGATTGATCTTCTACCGCGTCGTCAACCCTGATGGTTTGGGTTTGGGTTACGGTATGTGCAATGTCGTAACCGTCATTATATTTTAATGTTACGTTGATATAGTAAACATCGGCAGCAAACGGCCCGGGTATAAGCAGGCGGTTAAGGCCCAATTGCCCCGGCACCGGTAATGCAGATTGGTTTTGCCTTGCAATAACATATTTTCCATCGTCTTCGGTAAGCAACCACGAACCATCATCGTTAAGCAGGTATGTGGTATCGGGGCCGCCGGCTAAAGGGTTGCGATTTATATCCAGCAAGGTAAATTCGGCATATAACTCCCGGCCTACCATATCCTCGCTATAAATAAAACCGATATCGAAAGGGTAGCCGTTGCTGTAAGCCGGTTCGGCAAAATCAGTTATCCATTTGGCTTTATCCACCCCATTTGGCACCGTGCTGAAAGGCACGTAAGCTGCCAGGTTGCCGCCATAACGTTCGCCCAATTGTTTGGCGGCATAAACCACATAATAGGGGTGTTCGATAGTGTTAAAAGTTGGGGTATGGCCGTCCCATTCTTCGGCGTAGGCTATTTTGTAGCAGGCGCTCAGGTTATCATCCCGATAATTGCTTTGTGTAAAATCGTTTTCGTCTTTAGCCCGCAGCAGGCTTTGTAAAAAGTTTGAAATATCTGCCCGGGTAATGCCTTTGTTGTTGGGGCGGTTTGTTGCCGCTATGGTGTTTTCCAGCCCGGTAATTTTATCATAATATGTTATGCGGGTAGTTATTTTATAATATGGCCGCAGGCGGTTAATGTTAATAAAACCTGTACTGCTGCTCATAAAAGGCGTATCTATCACCAAAGCATTGGCGGTATATTTTTCGGTCACTTTAAATGTCCCCGTACAGGTTGGGGTTTCGATATAGATCATATCGCCCGCGGTCACGGCAGAAATATCGGCATTGGTAAAAACACGTGTTTTGCCGTTTATAGTATGCAGCTGTAGTTCGGTAACGTTAAAATCCCGGCGCTGATAGGTGAAAACAACCGGGTTGAAAGCGGCGTTCCAACGGGATATATTGCTGCCCGGTAATGTTACCGATGGGTCTGATCGCAGTAAATTATTAACCGTAGGTACGTAAACAGTTTTACTTAATGTTAGCCCGTTTGCATCTGTTACTGTAATAGTATGGGTGCCGCCCGCCAAGCCTGTAAATATGGATGATACCTGCGAGCCTGTACCATCAATGTTATAGCCGATAGGCAGATAAGTAGCGGTTGCATTTACCGTAATCTGCCCGTTATGCGCCCCCGCAGAAGTTTCGGGATTGTTAACAATTATGCTGATGAACTGGATGTCGCCGGGCGGGGGAGGGGGCAATGTTACCTCGCCACCGGTTATGGATACAAACTCGAATTTTTTCGCCGTAAAAGATGCCACATGGTAGGGGCTATCAAAAATTACACGGCCTATTTCACCTTCAAAAATAACTACGCTCATGCCGGGTACGAATGCACTTTGAATGGTGGCGTTGTTAAATTCGTCGGTAAGCCTGTAAAACACCTGGCAATTATTACCGTTTGTTGGCTTGCCGGTTACAGGGTCGTAAATGGCGATGGATACCCTTGCCTGCTGCGACCGGCTGTTGTTACTATCCAATATGATGGATGGCAGGTTATATGTTTCGATGGTGGCTATTAAGTTCATTTCTTTTATGTGGGGTTGAGTTATAGGCTTAGGTTACAGCATTGCTTAGTAAACATCATAGTACATGGTATTAAGCGTTATGGTTAGGCCTACACCGGTTGTGTTTACATCAAACTTGTTATAAACGGGGAGGCATTTGGCTTTTTCGCCTGCTTTGATGCGGAAGTAACGGCCATCGCCATCGCGGTATTTGGCGGCCTTTACAATAAACTCGTTTGCCATATGCAGGGCCTGCTGTACATAGGTTTCGTTTTCGGCGGTAAACTGGCCGAACTCCGTTTTGTACAAAAACTCCAGGTACAGGGTAAAAACATTATCTACCGAACCATTTACCTGCGGCGATACCACAATGGGTTGCATAGGGTACATAAACACACAGGGGAAGGCGGCATCATCTGCCAGGGTGTTCAGTTCTTTTTCGGTGCCGTATAAAAATGACGGATTGGCGCTAAGGGTTTGAGTTATGGCTTCTATTTGGTTACGCATAAATGTGAAGCCCCCCAACCCCCTGAAGGGGGAGCTTTTGAATTGAAATTACTTACAGGGATAAGTTTGATAATAAATTTTGTTCCCCCTTCAGGGGGTTAGGGGGCTAATTCGCTATATCTTTTCTGATATTCTGCTTCGGTTTTATTAAGCAGCAGCTTGGTGAGTACGCGTTCGTAGGGCATGGCCAGCACCTGGTGCCATTTGGTGATATCGCCCCCGGCAAGCGAGTTTATGGTGTTGATGTATTTAAACTTTTCGAAGGATTGAATGCCCGCCCTTTTCTCCAAAACTGTAGCAGCCGATGCCAAAAGCCTGTTCTCGGTTTCGATAAGTTTGGATAGCTCATAAAAAAATGTTTGGCTATGGGCAGTGCCTCCGTTACCCTTATTTTTTTAATAGTTTCGGTAAAGGCTGATGCCGCGTATTCGTCATAAACGTTGCCGGTGGCAAGGCAGTAAAAGTAAAAGGCAAGCACTTTGCAGCATGCTGTAAGCGATGGGTTAAAGTAATCTTTCCAGTTATCCTCGCCGTATATTTTTACGTGTTCTGTTATCTCGTCGGCTATAACATCGCGGGCGGCCATAAAGGCACCTGCAGGCTCTACCGAAAGATTATTGATAACATTTACGGTAACCGGTTTCTGATCTATTTCTACCGTTAACTTTTTGGGGATCTCATCGCTGTTATACAAATATTTAATTTGATGTGATAGCGACAATACAGCATCAGCAAACTGCATAAAATCATTTGCATCGCGTACCGATCGCAGGTCGGTAACCGGCACGCCTGATAGGATGCTGATGGCATCCAGGTCGCCAAGCTGGGGGCTATCCTGCAAAGCCATCATTTGCCCCAGGGTAACCTCGTTTAACTGCGAGGGTATTTTTACCCGCAACTTGCCATGTGTGGTTATAAGTGTTTTTTCTATCATACAAAGCCCCCCAACCCCCTGAAGGGGGAGCAGATTTAATTATGCAGGGATCTATTAAAGTAAAATTGTTTTTTTATTGTGATAACGGGCCACCAATCAGTTCTTCAAAAACTCCCCCGTTAGCCAACGGGGGCCGGGAGGGCTTCGGCAGCCTGGTTTTTAAGGTGCTGTTTCCTTTGGTATTCAGCTTATTCAGGGCAACATACCGTAAAGGGTCTATAAGGTGGTTACAGGTATCAACCGGTTGGTTAATGGTTTTCCCATCTTTATCAGTTCTCCATTTATATCGCTCCAGTTCTTTGCGCAGGTGTACGCTTTCGCGGGTAACGTTGATGTGGTATCTTTTAAGGATATCTATCGAGTTTTTGATACTATCGGCACCTTTTTTCGCGCCTGTTATAAACCAGCCCATGCGTTTCAATTCCTCTATTGATTTTGGTTCGGCGCTATCGGCAATGATCTCTGTGGCTTTGCTGATAAACTGCTCCTGCAGTTTGCGCGAGATATCGGTATTGGTAAGATGGGTTTCGTAAAATAGTTCATCTACCCAAAGTTCGCCGTTTTGTTTATAAACCAGCAGGCAGCCGGTTTGGTCGTTGGTGAACCCAAAGTCGAGCCCGGCCGCGATCAATTTGGCATCCTGCGGGATGGCCTCGCATATGCGCCAGTTATTAAACACCAGCCCGGTTATTTTACCGGTAAGGCCACGGGCATAAACTTTCCATAGTTCCAGATCTTCGGCTTTAAGCGCCTCTATTTTTTTACGTAATGGCTCCTCAATAAAAGGGTTGTGCCGGTGGTCTGATATAAAAAGCTGCACACCGGGCTTGCCAATCAGTTTATCGTGTACCCAAAAGCCATTGTTGGGGTTGTAATCAATGTAAATGCGTTTTTTGGTGCGCAGGGCAAGCTCGGTGTATACATCCCACGCAATACCGTTGGCTTCGTTTACAAACAGGTAATCGCGCTTACCGCTTTTGGCATCCTGGGCGTTGGCGTAGCTTTTAAACTCGATGATGCTGCCATTGCTGAACTCAAAGATCCTGTCGGTTTTGTTATAGTTTTTAACCATGATCTTCAGGACTTCCGATTCGTTGTGGATGGCCTGCGCATCGCGCAACACCCCCGATTTTAAATTGGGGATATCCTGGCCTACTACGGTTATGATCTGTTTTTCGGTCTCCACAGCCAGGCAAAAAAGCACTTGTTGTATGGCATAGGTTTTGCCCGAACTGGTGCCGCCCTGGTTAATTACTACATGCGTAGTGGCCTCGTAATTATGCTTAAATAAGGTAGAAGTTTTCATTTGATTTGGGATGATAGTTTACATGGCCGGGATCAGTGTTTTAATCAATTCAGCATCACTTCGTTTTCGTTAACCGCCAGTTTAAGGCCCGGGTTTACAATTTCTATCTTCATTGTTTTAGGGATGTCGGTAAGTAAAGTGCCGTCGGGTTTTTCGGCCCAGCCCAGGCTTTTAAGCATAAATATGGCACCGGTCGACGACTGGTAATGCAGTTTCTTTTCATACTCGGCCTCTATCCGTAACCGCGCGCGTTTAACATGGTTGGCAAACTCGCCGCCGCGCTCGTAAGCCTCAAATTCGTTACGGCTGTTAAAGCCAAGGAACAGCGCCAACCCCGATAGGGTGGGTGGCTCGGGCTCGGTATCCCAGATTTTTTGATAAGTAAGTTTACCTTTTTCTTTCAAAGCGGTATTTGGTAATAGTTCCATATGAAACTTGCCTTTTATCAAATCAAAATACCGGTTGATGCGCATGGTATAACCACGGGCCGAGGATAAGCGTTTCATGAATGTATAAGATTATGTAATTAATGCCGGTTGGCATTTGATATATACAAAGATAATACTTATTCTTTAAATATGCAAATAAAATAAAGATTTTTCTTTATGAACCCACAATAGGCCGGATATGTATTCTGGTAACTTCTCACGGATATTTTGGGGCGAAATAAACTCTCTGGTAACCAATATTATATATCGCGAAACAAATATTATTATTTTGACAATTTGGCAAAACTTTGAACGGTTCAGCACGTTTATAATATATCGTTAAAAAGTGTTAAATTTTTTGTTTTTACCGGTTTAGCAGGGCGTAATTAAAATATTTTTTCATAGTTTTATACCATCGATTTACCTATGCACTCAAAACGGTTTACTAATTGGTATGTTTCACTTGTCCTGCTCCTTTCGGTGTTGGCAGTGTCGTGCCAAAAAGATACCGGCGAACAAGCTGTAGATCAAAAGAAAATTGCATTAAACGCGGATAGCGCGTTAACCACCAATTCGCCTGACAATTTCCTGGCAACCGAGGGTACCCTGACCATCAAAATGCAGGACTCTACCTATACTTTCGATGCATCTAAAGATTCAGTTGCTTTTGTGAACATGAGCGCCGGCGATAACCGTTATTTTGGAATAACTGCCATTAATAAAGAACATACCATGAGCTTTGGCGTCAGTTCTAAAGGGGCGGCAGCCGATAGCCTTACCAAACCTGTAGCAGGAGGCCAGTTATTGATGATGGCCGATGTTATCCACTCGCAACAATACACGCTTACACAATATGCCGAGCCCGGCGATTCGGGTAAAATAAACCTGCTGCAATACCGTAACAAAGATGTACTTGCAAAGGGTAATTTTTTCACCTTCCTTTCTAAAGACGATGATCCAAACTCATCGCTTTACAGGGTAGAGGGCACCTTTGAACTTAAGCTAAAGAAGCAGTAATACCCTGCACTTGTTGTATTGACACCTCATTGTAAAAAACATCTTACAGAGCCCTTCATTTGCCTTGCGCGCTATAAAAATCGCCCTGTTTTGCGTATCTTTACAGAAAAACAAAAGGAGATTAATGAAAGTATTTATTGGAGGCCTTCCGTTAGAAGTAAGTGAGGCCGAACTAAATGCGGTTTTTGGTGATTTTGGGCCTGTTAAGTCCCTCAGGATCGTTAAAGATCGTGAAACAAAAGAAAGCAGGGGCTTTGGTTTTGTTGAGATGGTTAATGAAGCGGAAGCTAAAGAAGCCATCAGATGCATGAACGGCCAAAGCTATTATGGTAAACGCATAACAGTTAATATAGCCGAGGATAAAGGCCCGGGATTTGGCGGTGGTGGTAACAGCAGAGGCGGTTTTAGCCGCAACTAAGCCTATATATTTCTTTGAAAAATATTAGCCCTGCTTAGCGGGGCTTTTTTATGCTTTTACAATTTACGAAAATTCTTATTTTTTTAAGATAAGTATTGCTCTAAAGGTTTGTGCTGTAATTTTTTATTTGTAACCTTGTATAACCCTAACTAATTTACAACTTGCGCCTCTTTGGAAATATAAACAGGCTATGGCTTAGGCTTACAGGCACTACTGCGGAGTTCTCTTTAGAGGTCAGAATATTCCACTCACTTTGCCTGATTTCGATATTAGCGCTTGCTTATAATGTGCCCTTTAATTACCTTATAGGGCTTCCGTTTATTTCTTTGTTAAGCCTGGTAACACTTCTCATCTTTTCGGTACTTTATTACCTGTCCAGGTATCGCGGCAAGGTAAAAACAACGGTTACCATATTTACCATTATCGGTAACCTGCTATTCGCCATAAATTTTAAATATAACGCAGGCACTTACGGGCCAACCGATCTGCTAATGGGGTTGTGCATATTGCTGGTGCTTTGCGTTGTGCCTAAACGGCAGCAAAAATTTTGGATAGGCCTCAACATGGCCATCATTATCAGTATGCACCTGGTCGAGTATTATTACCCAAACTGGGTACCCAATAATTATATCAATCGCGAAAGCCGTTACTGGGACCTTACCTCGGCATATGTGGTAGTGGTAATAGTGGTATATTATACAATTACGTACCTAAGGCGTAACTATGATCATGAAAAGCGATCGGCATCAGACAAAGCCGATGCCATTGAGGTGCAAAACCATCACATTACACAGCAAAACCACGAGTTGGAGCGCATTAACTCCGAAAAAAATAAACTGATGTCAATCATAGCGCATGACCTGCGCTCGCCGCTTAGCAATATCCAGAACTACCTGGAGTTGGTTACCGAATACGAACTTGATACTGCCGAACGCAGAATGGTTGAAGGTGACCTGCTCAAGGTTACCCGGCGCACCATTGATATGCTTGGTAAGCTGCTTATATGGTCAAAAGCCCAAATGGATGGGGTTAATGTTAAACTTGGGTACGTTAACCTTCGCGATGCCCTTTTTAATACCATCGAGCTTGAAAAAGCCATCGCGCTTAAAAAGAATATCAGCCTTACTGATAAGATAGATTGGGACATCCGCATAGTGGCCGATAGCGATATGCTGCAGCTGGTGATTCGTAACCTGATAAGCAACGCGATTAAGTTTACACAGCCGGGAGGACAAATAAGCTTTAAGGCCAAACAAATAAGCGGCGAATGCTGGCTTATCATCCGCGATAATGGCATTGGCATGTCTGCCGAAAAGCAAGCGGAGCTATTCTCGCTACAAGCCCAATCAACCTTTGGTACAGATAATGAAAAAGGTGTTGGCCTTGGCCTGTTGTTGTGCAAAGAATTTACCGAAATGCAGGGCGGCCGCATATGGGTGGAAAGCACCCCCGACGAAGGTACGGCCTTCTTCGTATCTATGCCGGCGGGTAGTTAGGTTAAAAGTCAAAAGTTTAAAGTTGAAAGTCAAACATGATGATGTTAAGTTGGTTTAACTAATGTAATAATGCTTATGACAGGCGTTTTTTACTTTTGAGTTTTTAATTTTGACTTATTATGAGGCCGGGTGATAAAGTGATATGTATAAATGATAAAATTGATGCCGATAAAAGCACCGAAATAAGGCGCGACTTTGAGATCTGGATCACTAAAGATAAAGAATACACCATCCGCGAGATCCTGGACAACAGTGGCATCGTAACCGGCGTACTGCTCGATGAGGTACACAACTTCCCAAAATTCTTCAAATTAATAAACCGTTACCAGGAGCCTGCCTTTGCCATATGGCGCTTTCGTAAGTTAAACTACGCCACTGCACCCGCAGAAGCGATTAGCGAAGTTGAGGAGCTTGTTGAGGTAGATAAAGAACAGGATCAATTGGTTAAAACCAAGTAATCCCTTTTTCAGCAGTTACATCTCCGTTAGGAAGGGCATTATGCTTTATGAACCGTCAGTGGATGTTACTTTCTTTTCTCTCAAAAGAAAGTAACCAAAGAAAAGTCGCGGCTGCGTCCCCTTCTGTGAAAGTTACTGCGTTTGCAAAGCCTGTACTACCCGAATGGGCCAATGCCGCATTTTGAAGTAACGTTCGGTTCCTCACACTCGTTGCTGAGCCGTGATTTACCCGATTAAGCCTTTTTGTCTAACGAGCGCTGGCCCAAGCGTCAAAGCGGGCGGGCCGGGAGTATGGCGGGAAGACGGTTTAGCTTTCGAACTCCGCGCATGCGCGGAGAAAGCGTTAAGAACCGGCAGGGCGGGCGGAAGCTTCGCTTTGACTTGGCCTTTTCTTTTGGTTCGTTTTCTTTGCGGCTAAGGCAAAGAAACGGCGTAGCCCTCTTGAGTGCCAAAACAAAAATTAACACAATACGAAAAAATGAACATCCACAAGCCCAACGGTAATGCACTACCATACCTAACGGAGAACTTATCTACATCTTCAACAATAATGTTAAATATTCCAAATGGCATAATGTCTACCAGTCTTTATCAACTGCCGCTTCTGTCTCAACCAATTGTGTTAAGATGGTTTTTAGCATTGCCTCGCGTGCCCATTGCTGCTCTACCAGGGTAGCATCCTGTTTGTACCAGGTTATGGCTTCGTTGATCTGTACACGGGTTTTATAAACAAATTGCTTATTAGGGTGCAGGCGCTGGCCTTCGTAACTGTTCAGGTTTTCGGCATTGATAATTTTGGCGAAGTTCTTTACAGAGATATCCAGCTGCAGGCATTCGTCCAATGAGTTTTTAAAGTCTTGTTTGTCTTCCAGCCAAAGAGTAAGCGTGTCGTCGGTAAGGTCGTGGTCGGCAATGCTTATGCGGCTGTAATTGTAATCTACAGTGATAATAAGCCACCATAGTTGGTCTTTTAGTTTTTGAGCAATTTTTATCATGATTATATTAGTTGATGGTTTATAGAAGGGTTCATAGTTGATGGTTCATAGTTCATAGTCAGGGGCTTTTTAGCTTCCGCTTTCTTACTCTAAGCTTTAAGCTCAAACGGCGGTGTCCATCCGGGTATGTATTTTTGGATGGCCGCTATCTCGTTGCGATACTTATCACAAGCGGCTATATAGCCCTCCAGGCGTTTGTTTAATTTATTATTATCGGGCAAGTCTTTGCCGGTTTTTTGTTCATCTCGCAATACGGAATATGCTATATACATTGGTGCAGTAATATTGGAAGTTTTGGGGGCGGTTAATTGAATGTATGACGCATAGGTATCTATCCAAATCCTGAATTTCATAAAGTATATTCTTTAAGTTCTGTAAGCATATTGTTTGGATTATTGATTATTAGTTTTAAATTAGCAATTATCGAACGAACAAATATAAAGAAATATCTTTAAATAAATCAAGAAAAATCTTTATTTATTTTTTATTGCCATGGATGAGCTATCAAAACCTAATAAAATAAAAACAGTACGGCCCGAAACATTGGAGTTTATAATCCTTTATAATCAGCTGCGTGGCAGGGCATTTAATAACAATAGCGAATTAGCAGATGCATTGGGTTTCAATTCGGCCAGTTCTATTACCGAGATCATCAAGAGCCGCCAAAATATCGACCCTGAAAAGCTGAAGGTTTTTAAGGAAAAATACGGTGAATATCTTGGCAGCCAAAAAAGGACCGCGGATAAACCTGTGGCTGCAAGCCGCGAAGAGGGGATCCCGATGTATGATATTATTGCCACGGCATCGGGTGTAGAGGTTTACAATGATATAAATGACGCGCTCCCGGTCGGCCGCATGAATTTTCCAGGGATTGAAGAGTGCGACTTCGCCCTGCCGGTTTGGGGCCACTCCATGTATCCATATTTAGAGAACGGCTGCTGGGTTGCTTTAAAAGTAATTACCGATAATAAGATACTACCCGGCGAGGTGTATTACATTGAATGGGGCGATTACCGCATGTACAAGCGCCTGCTGGCCAGCGATAACCCCGAAGAGGTAATAGCCCACTCGGATAACGTTACAGAGATGGTGGGCAACCGTCTAAAATATGCCCCTTTCCCCATCCGCATAGATGAAATAAAAAAACTATGCCTGGTGAAGGATATACATAAAAAGCATAACCATTAATTTAGATTTGAGATATTAGACGTGAGAATTGAGACGAAAAAGTCAAACATTCGCAGTCTAAAATAAAATGTCATTTCCAACCAGCGATAACGATCAGCCCCTTACGGTAGTTCTCCTCGTATCTCGTTCGAGATTATAACCTGAATAAATCCGAAATCTAATCCCGATAGCTATCGGGACGTAAATTTAAAATCAAATGATCCGCCTTGCCAAATTAACAGATATCCCCGCAATAATGCAGTTGATTAAAGATGTTGTGCCCTTAATGATAGCGGGCGGTAACGGGCAATGGGATGATTCATACCCAAACCCGGCGGTTTTTGAAAACGACATTGCACTAAATCAGCTTTGGGTAGCCGACATTGACGGCGCCATTGCAGGCGTATCGGCCATTACTACCGAGCAATACCCCGAATACGCGCAGGTAGGCCTTGATATTACCGAAGAGGCTATTGTAACACACAGGCTGGCTGTTAGTCCTCATTTCCAGGGGAGGGGCATAGCCGCGGCATTATTGCAGCAGGCAGAAACCGTTGCTATTGACCGGAAGATAAATACCCTGAGAGTAGATACCAATACCAACAACCAGGCTACGCAAAAACTTTTCCCAAAACTGGGGTACAAATTTATGGGCGAGATGGACCTGGAGTTTAGGCCGGGTTTAAGATTTGTTTGTTACGAAAAACGATTAGATTAACATTTACTCAAAAAACAGGCTAAATGTAAACGTATGCAGCGATAACCTGCTTATAGGTGTAGCGTACGGTGTGCTTTCTGACAGAAGCATGTTGCCCAAGCTATTAGTTAGTTTTATTTCGGGCGACAGCTTGAAGTATTCGAAATAGATATCAAAGCCAAAGCCTGCCTCGTACGATGAATAACCTTTTATATTTCTGAGCAGGCGCTCAGTAGGCGCGGTGTTGGCTTCGTTCTTTTTTGAGCCGATAGCCCCCGAATACTTTAGGCCGCCAACCAGGTAGGCCCTAATATTCTTTATCCTGTCCGATTTGAGTTTAAGTTGCAAGGGGAAATCAACCGTTGTGGTTTGCACCGATTTGGTTACATCCTGATCGGGGTTTACATAGGTGTAGCTTACGGCCCTGTCGGCAAATACCAGCGATGGCGTAGCGCGCACTTCCAGGTGATCGGTTAAGCGGTATCGCGTTAAAAATCCAACCGCAAAACCCGGTAAAGGCTTAGAACTAATACTGGTTAATTTACTTGTGGCATACTGGTTTAGTTCGGTATCAAAAAAGGGTTCCTGCCAGTTGGGTTGTTTAATTATCTTAAAACTGCTTTGCAAATACGAAAACGAGAAGCCAAAGCTAAGGTCATTGTTATCGGCACCGCCGCCCCATGCCTGCGCAAATAAAAAATTGCTGCAGCCCATCAACAGGATAGTTATGAAAAGGCGGGTTTTTATCATTTAATACCGGTATATATCGAACAGATACCAAACGCCAAAGGGCGGCTTTTGGTATTTTTAAAACCTGCTTTTTGCATCAGGCTGGTAAACGCTTCGCCATCCGGGAAAGCCGCGACAGACTCGGGCAAATAAGTGTAAGCCCTTGCATCTTTAGAAAAAAGCTTGCCTATGCCTGGTGTTATATAATTAAAGTAAAATTTATAAAGTTGTTTTACCGGGAATACCCTTGGTTTTGAAAACTCCAGCACAACAGCTTTACCACCTGGTTTCAACACCCGGTGAATATCGGCAAGGCCGGTTTCCAGGTGTTCAAAATTGCGCACGCCATAGGCAACGGTAACGGCGTCAAACTCATCCGCATTAAAAGGCAATTTTTCCGAATCGCCCAGTTTAACTTCAAATTTATCGCTTAAGCCGCGTTTGGCTATTTTTTGCTTCGCGATATCCAGCATACCCTGCGAAATATCCACCCCGATTATCTTTTTAGGCTTCAGTATAGATAATGCTTCGAAAGCAAAGTCACCCGTCCCCGTAGCTACATCTAAAATCAGTTGAGGCTGATCTTTCTTTAACTCGTTGATAGCCTTTTTACGCCAGATGATATCTATCCCCAGCGACATAAAGTGGTTCAGAAAATCGTAGGTTTTAGATATATTGTTAAACATATCGGCCACCTGCTCTTTTTTGGTGCCCTGCTGGTTTTGGTATGGTGTTACAGTTTTGCTCATGAATATGCGGGCAAAGATAAGTATTGGAGTTTGTAGTTGATAGTTAATGGTTGATAGATGATGGTAAAAAGACAAACTCAATAGAACAGCATGCCATAATTAATTTATTGCATAATAGCTTTAAGCGCCAGTCCTACCGCAAATGCTAAAGATAAACTCAATAGGGTCCCTATCAATAAATATTCGGTTTTAACCTCCTCGTTTGCACTGTTGTAGCGTAGTATGCTTTTCCCTGTTATTAATAAACCAATAGCCTCATAATGGGCCTGGTACACCAGCAGACATATCAAAAGCCTTTCAATTATACCTATATATTTACCGGCGTTCTTTAACCCGGCGGGCACTGCCCATTGGCTGGTAGCCTGCCCAATAATAATGGATGCTGGTAAGGTTAAGAAGAATATCCCGGCAGCAAATGCCCAAAATTTACTGTTTACATAAAAATCATTTATTGCCGGCATGCTTGGCTGATGCCCAAAAACAAGCACCCAGCTTGCGGCTATTACTAAAACATGCAGGATCTGGTCAATGGCGAAATTTCTGAAACCCGGTTTTGCGTAAGATTTTGCCACATCTATCAGGCCATGGATGAGGGTAATGATCAAAACAACCTTCCAATAACTAAAGCCCACAAATAAAATGGCGGTGATGCCTGTAACCAGGATATGCCAATAAAGGTATATCGACTTTATTTTACGGCGCTCTTTATCTTTAACCCACTTTGATGGTTGCCACCAAAAATCGCTTATAAAATGAGCTAATAGTAATTTTATAAGCCATATAATGCTACTTTCCATCCTTTAACTGATTGGTTAATATTTTAAATTTATTAAGCATGCTTTTAATCTCTTCGTACCTGGCTGCCCTTACGTGGTTGCTTATAGTTGCAGGTGTTAATTTTAACAGCCCTGCAGTTTCGGCCTGCGTGTTCTCTGAGAGTAAATAGTAAAGCACTTCTGCTTGCCGGGCCGTTAACCTGTCGAGCAGGCTATCTACATATTCGGCTATTATTTCATACGTAAAATCTTTTTCAGTGTTTCCACAGTTGATATATAATCTGCGCGATGAGTTCTGAAATTTGTCAAACTGTCTTCCCGAGTTTACAAATATTTCTTCCATGTTCGAACCCATGTTTACTACATCCGATCTCAATACGCCTATGCTAACACTTAACCGTATATCTATCCGGGTTTGTTCGGTATATAGTATAGCCAACAGCCTGCTTTTAACGCATTTAAGCAATGCTTTTTCGGCGTCTTTTATAAACACCTGGAAGCTGTCCCCACGGTAAAATTCAACTTTATCCTGTTTAAAACATTGCTCGAGATCTTTCATCAACATTGAGAATGCCGCGTCATTCATTGACGTTGAATTAACTATATCCGCGGTAATTGCTGCATTCATAAATTAGCTTTATTCACCTTATTGTATCAAAGTTAGTGTATTAAACCTAATTTAGCAAATATTAGGTTAAATAACCTTATTTATTAATTATTAGGGTTATAAACCTAATAATGCTTTGATGTGCCGTTATTTCTTTTTTCAATTATTGTTAAAAAACTATACCTTCACTTTCAGGCATGCCAATGTCTTATAAACCTAAATTATATTCTAATAAACATAATTGTAAGATAACTTAACGCATAATTTATGAAAGAAAATCCCGAAGCATCCCGCAGGGGCTTTATCAAAAAATTGGCCACCACAGCCGCCGCTGTAACCGCCGGAAGCAGTTTGTTAGCCGCAGACAAACATAGTTTCCATTATCTTAAACAAAAGTATAACCAATACGGCCCTAACGACCAGGTAAATATAGCGCTGATAGGGGCAGGCGGCATGGGCACACAGGATGCCATTGTTGCCCTGCAGGTTCCGGGTGTAAAACTTGTTGCCGTTTGCGATTTGTACGATGGCCGCTTAAAAGAGGCTAAAACGCGCTGGGGAGCCGATATTTATACCACCAAAATTTATAAAGAGATCTTGAACCGCAAGGATATCGACGCGGTAATTATAGCCACGCCTGATCATTGGCACCAGCAAATTTCTGTTGATGCCATGCACGCCGGTAAACACGTGTACTGCGAAAAACCAATGGTACACTCTGTTGCCGAAGGCCCCGCGGTGATAAAGGCCCAGCAGGAAACCGGTAAGGTGTTCCAGGTTGGCAGCCAGGGCGTATCGTCATTAGGGAACGAGAAAGCGCACGAACTGCTTAAAAGCGGTGCCATTGGCGAATTGAACTATGCCGAAGGTTTCTGGGCCCGCCGCGCCCCGGTAGAGGTTTGGCAATACCCAATACCCGATGATGCATCGGCACAAACGGTTGATTGGGAAACCTATGTAAGCAATACCCAAAAACGCCCTTACGATTCTAAAAGGTTTTTCCGCTGGAGAAATTATACCGATTATGGTACCGGTATGGCGGGCGACTTATTTGTGCACCTGTTTAGCAGCCTGCACTTTATAACCGGATCGATGGGCCCGAATAAAATTTACGCGTCGGGAGGTTTACGTTACTGGAACGACGGCCGCGAAGTACCTGATGTTTTGTTAGGCACTTTTGATTATGGCAAAACCGTGGCGCATCCCGCGTTCAACCTGTCGTTACGCTGCAATTTTGTGGATGGCACCAGCGGTACTACTTACCTTAAACTGGTAGGCAGCGAAGGCTCGATGGATATTACCTGGGATAGCGTTACGCTGAAAAGGAACAAGGATATCCAGTCGGACGATCCTTTTTATATCGAAAAAATGCGCAAGGCGGGGCAAAGCGACTCGGGCAGGAAACATATTTTACCCCCCGAAGAAATTACTTTTAACGCCGAAAAAGGTTACCTGGGCGGCCCTTACGACCATATGAACAACTGGATAACCGCTATTCGTAATAACGGCAAAGTTACCGAGGATGCCATTTTTGGATACCGGGCGGCTGCACCGGCATTGTTGTGTAACGATAGCTACTACAAAAACAGCCCGATGTTTTGGGATCCCGAAAAAATGAAGATGGCTAAATAATGATCTATTGTCCCCCGCAGGGTCTCTCGCAGAGCACCCTGCGGATAGGACAACCAATAACCAATTACATGAACAAGAATTTTAAAATATTAAGCCTTGCGGCAATTATGGCTTTTGCCGGTTCGCAAAGCTTTGCACAGGCAAAAAAATCGGCCTGGATCAGCCTGTTTAACGGCAAAAATTTAAAAGGCTGGCATGGCTATAATAAAAAGGGCGCGGTAAAGAACTGGGAAATTGAGAACGGCGCGCTGGTTTGCCTGGGCGCTGTAAAAGGTACCGATACAGGCGGCGATATTGTAACCGATAAGCAGTTTAATAATTTTGAACTGACCTGGGATTGGAAGATTGATCAGGGCAGCAACAGCGGCGTTTTGTACCATGTGGTAGAATCGCCCAAGTACGAAGCAAGCTACCTTACAGGCCCCGAGTACCAGATCATAGATGATATTGGATGGGTGCCCGATAAACTGGAAGAATGGCAAAAAACCGGCGCCGACTACGCCATGCACATCCCCAACGCGTTAAAGAAAATTATGCCGGTTGGCCAGTGGAACACCAGCCGCATTGTGTTTAAGAACGGGCATGTAGAGCATTGGCTTAACGGTAAAAAGATCTTGGAGTTTACCGCTTGGGATGCCGATTGGAAAAAGAAAAAAGCCGAAGGCAAATGGAAAGACCACCCCGAATACGGCATGGCCAAAATTGGCCACATTGCCCTGCAGGATCATGGGCACAAGGCTTATTACAAGAATATCAAAATAAGGCAATTATAAGAATCTTCATCCCATGTCATTGCGAGGAGCGAAGCAACGTGGCAATCTCGTAGCCAATGCATGAACAATATACCTGCTACGAGATTGCCGCGCTATCGCTTACAGCAATGACATATACTTAAGGCCTGTTAACCAACAGGCCTTTTTATTTTCGTCGACTGCTAACCGCTGTTCGTCTGATGTTATCCTGCTGAAGTTCAAATTTGTCGACTATCGTTAATAGTTGGTCTAATAGATTCCCGCTATTTTTTAAGAAACAGTTTTCTTTGTGGCATCTAAACCAGTAATTACCAAAATGATACGGCATAAGGATTTCTTCATAATACTCATCAGGCTTTTCCTCGGATATATTTTCTTTCGGCGGGTTTGTGTAAGTTAACTAACGGGCATTTCGGGCAAATAATCGGTCCGCCGCTTTTAGAGGCTATGCTGGCCAAGTATGGCTTAGCCTTGTTTGCACGTGTAGTTGCAACCTTGCAGGTGGTATGTGGTATATTGCTGTTATCGCAGCGCTTCAGCACCATTGGCGCTGTTATGCTGGTACCCATGAACCTGTCGATACTGGCGGTAACCATTTCTCAAAACTGGAACGGCACACCTTACGTTAACGGTTTTTTTACCCTGCTGAACATCCTACTGCTAATTTACGATTGGCATAAGCTAAAAGTATTGGTTAACCCTAAACTGGCATCATCAGCAAAAGCTACCGTAATAGACGGGCACACCTATAATATATACAATATAGCCGGCATTCTATTCGCATCCGTGGCAATTGTGGCTTCACGGTTGGATATTATATTTACCAACGCCTTTGCCATAGCCGGGTTTGTTTGTTTTGGGTATGCCATCATACAGGTAAAAGCCATTAGTAAAATGCAGGCCATAATTGTGGCTTTGGTAATGCTGAATATGATAGCCATTACCCTTGCAGGCAGGTTAGTGCCTTTCGCCCAGAAACTGGTTTTATATAATACATTGTTGATACTGGTGCTTACCGGCTTGTCGTTTGTTAAAAAGCTAAACCCGGCTGATAGATTGCCTGCCGTGTAACCCAACTATCCTTACGGTAAAAAGACAAATAAAGTCAACATAAAAACATAATTTCGTTGCCGATAGTTAACATTATCTATGGCAAAGATCGCATTAATAACAGGCGCCACCGCGGGGATAGGCGAGGCCTGTGCCCACACATTTGCTCGCGAGGGATACAACCTGGTACTTACCGGCCGCCGTATGGAACGCCTGGAGAAGATCGCGCAGCAGTTAAACAAAAAATATAACGTTGAAGTAGCCATATCATCATTTGATGTGCGCAGCCGCGAACAGGTTATCCAAAACCTGGAGGGCCTGCCCGCGCAATGGAAAAAAGTGGATGTGCTGGTAAATAACGCCGGTCTTAGCCAGGGGCTCGATCCTATCCAGAACGGCAGCTACGATGATTGGGAGACCATGATAGATACCAATATAAAAGGCCTGCTGTACGTAAGCCGGGTGGTATCCAACTGGATGGTTACCAATGGTTTCGGGCATATTATTAACTTAGGGTCGATAGCCGGCAAAGAGGTTTATCCAAACGGAAACGTATATTGTGCAACCAAGCACGCGGTTGATGCCCTTAATAAAGGTATGCGGATAGACCTGAATGATAAAGGCATCCGTGTTTCGGCCATACACCCGGGCGCGGTGGAGACCGAGTTTTCGGAGGTACGATTTAAAGGTGATAAAGAACGCGCCAAAAAAGTGTATGATGGCTTTGAACCGCTGGTGGCGGATGATATTGCCGAAACCATTTGGTTTATATCGTCGCGCCCCGCGCACGTAAACATCAACGACCTGGTTATTATGCCAACCGCGCAAGCTTCGGCGACTAATATTTTTAGAAGTAATAATAAATAAATGTCATTTTGAACGAGGTACGAGGAAAAAATCTTACGCCATGCTTAATCGCATATCTTATCGAACAAGATTTCTCGCTATCGCATCGAAATGACAATAGGGTTTTTTAAATCCGAAATTGAACATTCGAAATTCGAAATAAAATAATTCACTCAATCACTAAATAAACCATGTCATTACTTACTCAAATAGATCAGGATATAAAGCAAGCCATGCTGGCTAAACAAGCCGACCGCCTTAGGGCGCTTAGGGCAATTAAATCTGCCATCCTGTTAGCCCGTACAGAAAAGGGCGCTGCCGAAGAACTGACCCAGGAAGCCGAGATAAAAGTGTTACAAAAGCTGATCAAACAACGTAAAGAATCTGCAGACATATACAAAACACAGGGCCGCGAAGACCTTTACGATATTGAAATGGCCGAAATGTATGTGATTGAACCCTACCTGCCGCAGCAGATGACACGGTTTGAGATAGAGGGCTTTATACAGGAAGTTATCGAAAGGCTTGGGGTAACATCAGTTAAGGATATGGGCCGGGTAATGGGTGTGGCCAATAAAGAGCTTGCCGGCCGGGCCGATGGTAAAACGGTATCAGAAATAGTGAAGCAACTATTAGGATAGTTTTACTGTAATAATTATTACACAAAAACTGATAAACTGGTTAATAATTATAATTTTACAACATTTCAGACTGAAGTTAACGCGGGTCTGATATATTTACGCAATACTTATACCGATCATATTATGGATTTTGTGCTTAAAGAGGAAAAAGGTTTCAGTTACATTGAAGAGGGGGAGGGCGAAACGCTGTTGCTGCTTCATGGGTTAATGGGCGCTTTAAGCAATTGGGACGAAGTTATAAAGGAGTTTAGCCCCAATTACCGGGTTATTATTCCTGTTTTGCCAATTTATGATATGCCTTTGTTGACCACTGGAGTCCGCAGTCTTTCAAAATACGTACATAAGTTTATAAAATTTAAAAAGCTTAGCAACGTTATTTTGCTGGGTAACTCGTTAGGCGGGCACGTGGGGCTGATATATGTATTGGCGCACCCCGGTTATGTAAAAGCGCTGGTGTTAACGGGCAGTTCGGGTTTGTACGAAAATGCTTTTGGCGGTTCGTTCCCGCGCCGCGAGAGTATCGACTTTGTGAGGGAAAAAGTGCAGTACACTTTTTACGACCCCGCGGTAGCTACTGAAGAACTGGTGCAGGAAGTTTACCAGATGATAAACGACAGACATAAGGTGATCAGGATATTGGCTATGGCAAAATCGGCCATCAGGCATAACATGAAAACCGAGCTGCGTAAAATAACCATGCCGGTATCATTGATATGGGGCAGGGATGATAAAATTACGCCGCCCGAGGTTGCTGTCGAGTTTAACGAGTTGCTGCCCAATTCTGAGCTGCACTGGATAGATAAATGCGGCCATGCACCTATGATGGAGCGGCCCGAAGAGTTTAATAAGTACCTGACGATGTTTTTGAATAAAATAAAGAAATAACAGCCCCCTCTAAATCTCCCTCGGTAGGGGAGACTTTAAATTGGCTTTTAAAGCCATCCCCTTCGGGGAGGGTTTGGGTGGGGCTACTAAAAAAAATAAAAATGCTTGCAATTGAGCTGATATCCGACGCCATTCCACCGGTACATACCTCTGATAGTATCCAGAAGGTGTTTGACCGTATGGCAGAGTTTAGGGTTTGCCATTTGCCAATTGTAAACGAAGAACAATTTCTGGGTTTGTTAAGCGAGGACGACCTTGTTGAAGAAACCGACTTTAACGCGCCAATAGGCTCGCTGGCTTTATCGCTGGTAAACCCGTATGTATTAGAGGAGCAGCATATTTACGATGTTATCCGTTTGTTTTACGAGCGGCAGCTAAGTGTTGTGCCTGTGCTTAATATCAAAAAAGACTACCTGGGCATGATATCCATCAACGCCATGAACGAGTATTTCGCCAAACTTACTTCAGTATCCGAGCCGGGCGGTATCATCGTTTTGGAAGTTGATAATAAGAACAATTCACTGGCGCATATGTCGCAGGTGGTAGAGTCTGATAACGCGCAGATCCTGAGCTCGTACACCCGCACGTTCCCGGATAGCACCCGCATGGAAGTAACCCTTAAGGTGAACAAGCAGGATATCTCCAACATTCTGGCCACTTTTTTACGCTATAATTACGATGTAAAAGCCACCTTTAACTTCACCGATCATAACGATAACTCTATGGACAGGTTCGATTCGTTTATGAACTACCTGAATTTGTAACCGATATATGAAAATAGCAGTTTACGGCAGGCAGTTTAACGATCCATCGGTGTTCCCTTACATCCGCCAGGTGTTTGATAGCCTTGCACAACATAAGGTTGATATTTACGTACACCCTATTTTAAGTGAATACTTACAGGGTAATGTGGATATATCCGCCTGCGCCACCCTAAACTGCGACGAACCCATAAAAAATAATGTTGATGTTTTTTTAACCCTTGGCGGCGATGGTACCTTGCTGGATATGGTTACGCTTGTGCGCGATTCGGGCGTGCCGGTTATCGGGATAAATTTTGGCCGCCTGGGCTTTTTGGCCAGCATTAATAAAAGCGATATAGCAGCAGCCATACACGCCGTTGTTAATAAAGAGTTTACGCTGGATAGCCGCGAACTGCTGGTGATAGATTCTGAACAAAAGCTATTTGGCGATAATAACTTCGCGCTGAACGATGTAACCATCCACAAGCGCGACGACAGCGCTATGATCACCACCCATGTAGCAATGGATGGGGAGTTTTTAAACTCCTACTGGGGCGATGGCATTATCATTTCAACCCCCACGGGCTCAACAGCCTATTCGTTAAGCTGTAACGGGCCAATTATCTTCCCGCAATCAAATAGCATAGCGCTTACCCCTGTAGCGCCTCATAATTTAAACGTACGGCCGGTAGTATTACCCGATACCACCACGCTAACGCTTGATATTGATTACCGGGGCAATAACTACATCGTATCGTGCGATAGCCGTACGGTTATTGTTGATAAACCCATGCAGTTTAAGGTGTACAAGGCCGGCTTTAAGCTTAATTTGGTACGCTTGAATAATGAAAGCTACTTATCTACGTTAAGGAAAAAGCTGTTATGGGGGTTAGATGCCCGTAACTATTAAATTGCCTTTGATGCCTAAATTCATTGCTGGTTTCCTGCTACTGTTTATTACCATAAATACAAATGCCCAAACCTGGGAAATAGGTGGGGCATTGGGCGCTGCGGGCTACATTGGCGATTTGAATGTAAACAACCCGGTTAAGCCAAGCGGCGCGTTTGCCGGCCTTTTTGTAAAACGCAATTTTAACCGTTACCTGGCAGCAAAATTAAGTTATTCTTTTGCGCAGATAAGCGGGGCCGACAGTACATCATCCAGCCAGCAGTTTCGCGATCGTAACCTTAGCTTTAAAACTCCTTTACAGGAGCTTAGCCTGATGGCCGAGTTTAACTTTATGAGCTACATCCCTGATGCCGGTAAAAATAAATACACACCTTATATATACGCGGGTGCGGGGATCACATCCTATGCCCCAAAGGCTACAACACAGGCAGGCAATGTTATTGGTTTAAGGGGTTTGCAAACCGAGGGGCAAGCCAGCCCCTACGCAACCAAAGCTATTGTGGTGCCGTTTGGTGCAGGGCTAAAATATAATTTTTCGGGCAAGTGGACGGTAGCCGCCGACTTGGGGTATCGTTTTACCACTACCGATTACCTGGATGATGTAAGCGGGTTGTATGCATCGCCCGCATCGCTGCCAAACGCTACCGCTGTAAAACTGGCCGACCGCTCCGGCGAGAAAACCGGTGTTTATATTGGTACGCCCGGCACCCAGCGTGGCGATTTTAAACCGCGCGATTTTTACATGTTCGTAGGCTTCACCATCTCTTATACCTTTGTAACCTCAGCTTGTTATTACTAAGTAAAAGTTGATTTTAAATATATAATATCTTAATTATATATTTTAACAGAATTTAATTTTGTGTTATTGAAACAATACAGTATATTTATACGTTTTATAGTTAGTAACTAATTGTTTAACCTTAAACTATATTGTCATGGCCGAATTAAATACAACCCCGGAAAAATCAGGAAACAAAACCCGCTCTAAAAAAGCGGCCGTTAAGGTAGATCTTACCGCAATGGTCGACCTTGCTTTTCTGCTCATCACCTTTTTTATGCTTACCACATCGCTAACAAAACCAAAGGCAATGGAATTAAACATGCCGGTAGGTGATGTAAGCGACCCCGTAGGCGAATCGCGCACCATGACCATTTGCCTTGGCAAAGACAATAAGGCCATGTATTACTTAGGTTTAGCAGATAAGCCCCTTATTGCACCTGCTGTTACCAATTACAGCGGTAGCGGTTTGCGCCACGCCATACTCGAAACCCGTAAATACGTACAGCAAACAACAGGCAAAGCCATGATAGTGATCATAAAACCAGCCGAAAGCTCGGTTTACGGTAACCTGGTAAACACGCTCGACGAAATGAAGATAACAGATGTACAGCAATTTGCCATTGCTGATATTGCAGCAAAGGATATCAATCTGTTGAAGGAAAACCAGGCATTTTAAATCAAAAAAAAATTGAGCGACCCAATCCCCTTTTGCATACGGAAGGGGGTTTCTGGTTTTGAACCTGTTTGTACCATACAGGGTTAAGTGCACTTCCCGCACTTGTTGGTGTTGTCACCAACAAACCGCCATGCCAGTCTGCTATTTATCCTAAATGTTGTTGGTGACAACACCAACAACGGCGAAAATGTGTGTTGTCGTGAGTGTGGTTGCAGGTCTTTTTAGAGGGCGCTTCTAAAACATGGTTATCGTTTTATTTATGCATTTTTGACAAGCTATGGTTGTCAAAACGCGTAATTTAATGCTTTTTTACAAAAGAAAGATATTATACGTTTGTAGGGAAAACCTTCTACCTTTCACATGAAAAAACTTTATCCTAAAGTAAGAATTCCGTTTTTAAGCTTGCTTAATTTTGATGGCATCAGTCGCTGTTATCTATGGATGCCGTAAAGATCTTTCCAAGATCGGCGAAATATCGCCGTTAACACTTACTGATCCTAAAATTAGTGCGGCAAAATCATGGTACGAAAACAACTTTCCTAAACAGGAAAAAAAGTCAGGACAGTCTACCCAATCAGTTGGAGATGAGTTTGATTTGAGCCAATATTTTAGCCCTAACTGGAACAAGTCTAAAAACTATATTCGTTTTGACTATGACGTGATTGAAATGCCATTAGACTCAGCATCAAAAATTGCATTAAAGATTGGCTCCAGTGAACTATCTCAATACAATAGTCGCAGTACGGTGTTAATATTAAGAACTGGTAAGAATTATAGCTTATATAATGACCATTGTTGGCGACGCTGATTATGTAAACGGCGACGTATCAAAGCTCGCAAGAAACTCATATGTTAAGCGTGATACCAATTTTAGCGGTATTCTTTATTATTCTACTCCTCAGGGAAAATTTATGAGTGGTTGCGTTTATAAAATGGTATAATAACAAATCAAATTGTAAAAAGTATAATACAACCAGGCAGTAATGTCCAGATAACACAAAGTACTGACAAACAAGTAAATTTAGCGCAAACATGCACATCATGGTATTATTGTACTATCAGCACACTGAATGGTTTCCCCACAAGCGTTCAATGCTTTTACGGAGGCCTTGATTGTTATGACCTGCCAATTGATACAAGTTCGCCAGGCATACCACCAACAAGTGGCGGAGGTGATTCGGGAGGTGGCGGATCGGGTAGTAATCCTCCTAACCCTTGTGCCGGTCAGAATCCATCAAGTATTAAAAATGGTAAAGTTATTAACTCCATAAAAATAAATTTGGTTAACCCGGGTGATGGTGGCTTTCCGCCTCCTGTATCGCCTGATCCATGCACCATACCACCATCTCCGGAAGACCCTTGTGCTAAAATGAAAAAGCAAAAGCAAAATCTTCCTGCAAATTTTGCTTCGAAAAGGGATCAAATTTTAGCAAAGCCGGGAACGAATGAATTTGGATCCGACCTTAAATTGGCTAACCTCACATCTCCAAATACGTACAAAACTACAGGTATTACCGCAGGTATAAACGGTTATTGGGAATCAGACTTTACTTGGAATAGTACCGCAGGATATACTATTGGTACAATGCACCGCCATCAAGCGGCTGGGCCATCACCTGATGACGTTTTTGGATTGATTGACGACAGAACGACCCTGTCGCGAATTGGGGCAAGCGCGGCTGATAAGAAATTTTATGAGAATAATTCTTACACTGCTGTAATTTTGAATAATACCACCTATATTATAAAAATTAATCTTTGGGGAACAGTTCAAGGAATGTTTATTGATTTTAATAATGATAGAGGTGGCTATGCAACGGCTTTCCAGGCCAGGGCGTCTGGATATAAAGACACATATAACGTTGACGAGTTAACCGCAACAACAAAGATCTTAAAGGATCTATTTGGTGACGCAATTGATTTATACAAAGCGCCAGCAAGTTCTACCGCTTTTGCTGTAGTTGGTATTGATCAGGATGGGAAACTTATCGTTATACAGTGCCCTTAACTTATAAAAAAGAAATAATGAAAAAGATATTTATAACAATTGCATTAAGTATAATTACCGTTATCAACTGCCATGCACAGTCAACCCATACCAGTGAATTTGTCAAAATTTCACTACCCAATGGCGTATATAAAATAAATAAGCAACAGGTTGATGCTCTTCCTGGGCGCCTTAAGCTGCAAACTAAATCTAAAACAGATTATTCCCCGCCATATAATTATAAGGCGGATAATATATTAGTAAGCTTTTTTAATGTTAACCAAGACTCTATACACAACGATTTGGCCAGAACAAAAAGATTCAACGACGACGGCTATGGGGTATTAAAAAAATATAATAATAATACCTATACATCTGTAATTAAAAATACTGGAAATAAGCAAATTTTAGTGGTTAACTACGTGTTACATAATAAAGGGTATTATAGTTTTTATATTCAAAATGAAGCAAAAACATTAACACAAGCAGGGCGCATGGAATATCCTGAAGCGGATGCCGCAAAAGCGGAAACATTGTTAACTGAGATAATAAATAATATACAGTTTACAAAGTAATAAGGATTTTGCCACAACGGCAGGGACGCACATCTGGCCGCTGCATATGCATAAATTATAACAAGCCCCATTTGCTTGCAAAGGGGGTGTTGTTTTTAAACCCCATACACTCAACAGAATTGTTTATACCCCTCCGCCGATAATTATTTCTTTTTTACGGCATACTAAAATAAATACAATTAAGTTTTACCTTTGTCACCTGAAAAAAAGAGCATAAGTAATTGAAAGCTTTGCTTAAAACGTTTCAAATTTTAACAAAGCAATAGGTGCGACAGTTGAGATACAGCTGTTAAAACCGTTCGGGAAATGAGTTATAAGGACCAGATAGATCTTCAGAAATTACCCCGCCATATTGCTGTTATCATGGATGGTAACGGCCGATGGGCAAAGGGTAAAGGAAAGTTAAGGGTGTTTGGCCATCATAACGGGGTGCTGTCTGTAAGGGATATTGTTGAAAGCGCGGGCGAATTAGGGATAGAGTATTTAACCTTATATACCTTTAGTACCGAAAACTGGAACCGGCCCAAATTTGAAGTTACCGCTATTATGGAATTGCTTATCAGTACCCTTAATAAGGAGATTGCTAAGCTGATGAAGAACAACGTACGCTTAAATGCCATTGGCGATTTAAAAATGCTGCCCGGCAAATGCCACCAGGAATTAGAACAGGCCATAAGTAAAACAGCCGGTAATACCGGGCTGGTGCTTACCCTTGCCTTAAGCTACAGCAGCCGCGGTGAAATGGTGAACGCCGCTAAAAAGCTGGCGGTAAAAGTGCAAAGCGGGGAGCTGCAACCCGCCGATATTGATGAAAAAATGTTTGAAGATAATTTATATACCGGCGGTATGCCAAACCCTGAACTACTGATCAGGACGAGTGGCGAGTACCGCATAAGTAATTATTTACTATGGCAAATTGCCTATGCCGAGCTGTACTTCACTGCAAAGCTTTGGCCTGATTTCAGGCGCGAAGACCTGTACGAAGCTATACTTGATTTTCAGAAACGCGAACGCCGTTTTGGGATGACAAGCGAGCAGGTAAACTAAATTTTTACTTTTAACACTTTTTAACAACTGTATAAATTATTTTTAGCCCACTAAAATATTCGGATGAATAAAGTTTTTTTTGCCCTTCTCTTCTCTATTATAAGCTCTGCAGCACTGGCACAGGTTAACGGTACAAGGCAATCTTCCCTAACCGGGTCTATCCCTGCCGATAGCCTGAGCTATCTTAATCCTAAAGATTATATTATAGGCGATATTACTATTTCGGGAGCTAAATATGTTAATAAGGATATCCTGCTTACCATATCTAAACTAAACAAAGGCGACAGGATAAACCTGCCCGGCGAGCAAAACGCAAACGTTATAAAAGACCTTTATAAACAAGGCCTTTTTGAAGATGTACAGTTAAATGTTACCCGTATTAATATGGATACTATTTACCTGGAAATTGCCGTTGTGGAGCGCCCCCGTTTATCGCGCCTGCACATAACGGGTATCCGCAAAGGCGAAATTGAAGATGTAAACAAAAAGCTAAGTGATAAAACCGGTAAGATAGTTAACCAAAACCTGCTGAGCACAACTACAGCTATTATCAAAAAACATTTTAACGAAAAAGGATACCTTAACACCACAGTTACCATCACCCAAACTAAAGACCCCGGCGATGAAAACAGTGTTATACTGGATGTTGCCGTTAATAAAAAATCCAAGATCAAAATAAACAGTATCACGTTTGAAGGGAATAAAGCCTTTTCTGATGCTAAACTGCGGAAGTTTCTGAAGAATACCCGTGTTAAGAAGTTTTATAACATATTTGGTTCTAAAAAATTTAAACAGGATAAATACGACGAGGATAAGCAAACCCTTGTAGAAAAAATGCAGGCCAAAGGCTACCGCGATGCCGAAGTGTTGAGCGATACCGTTACCAGGCACGATGAAAAAACCGTTGATGTAAAAATTAACGTTTACGAAGGCCCTAAATATTATTTTGGCGATGTTAAATTCTCTGGTAATGCCCGCTATCCTACAGAGCTTTTAACAAGGATACTACAAATAGAAAAAGGACAGGTATTTAGCGAAGAAGAACTAAACAAACGTTTATCGGGCCCTACGCCTAATAACGATGATGTTTCTTCGCTGTATTTGAACGATGGTTATTTAACCTTCAATGCCGACCCCGTACAAACCAGGATCCATAACGATACTGTTGACCTGGATATCAGGATCTACGAAGGGCCGCAATACACCATTAACCGTGTGATACTAAAGGGTAACGATGTTACCAACGATAAGGTGGTAATGCGCGAGATCCGCACAAAACCCGGTCAGAAGTTTAATAAGGAGCTATTGATACGCAGCGCGCGCGAAATTGGCCAGCTGGGTAACTTTGATGAGCAAAAGACCGAACCAAGGCCAACCAATATTAACCCCGCCGATGGTACTGTAGACCTGGTTTATAACGTAGTTGAAAAACCATCCGATCAGATAGAATTATCAGGTGGTTTTGGCGGCGGGCAACTGGTAGGTACATTAGGCTTAACTTTTAACAACTTTGCCTTACGTAACATTTTCAACCTTAAAGCATACAAGCCGCTGCCAAAAGGCGACGGGCAAAAACTAAGTCTTAGGGGGCAGTCGAGTGGGCGTACATATCAAAACTTTTCGTTCACCTTCTCCGAGCCATGGCTGGGGGGTAAAAAACCAATTTACTTTGCATTCTCGGCTTATACACAAGGCAGCTCAACAGGGCAGTATTACCCTAAATCCAGCCCTTATTACAATAAGCTGCGCATAAATGGTGTAGGTATAACTTTGGGTAAAAAGCTAAACTGGCCCGATAACTACTTCCAGCTAAACTACTCGTTAAACGTAGATCACTACGATCTGGATAACTACGGGGGCTACCTGTTCCAGAACGGTACATCGTACAATATCAAGTTAACGCAAGAGCTTAGCCGTAACTCGGTAGATATGCCACTTTACCCAACATCAGGTTCAAACATAAAATTAACCATACAGGCTACGCCCCCATATTCGTTATTTAACAGCATAAACTACAATATAGCCACGCCCGAGCAACGCTACCATTTTGTAGAATACTACAAATGGAAATTTGATGCACAGTGGTTCCAACGGATAACCGGTAAATTAGTGCTGATGTCGCAGGTGCGTTTTGGTTACCTGGGCCAGTATAACAAACTGGTAGGCCCGTCTCCGTTCGAGCGTTTCAAACTGGGTGGCGATGGTATGCAGAGTTACCAGTTCCTGCAGGGTACGGATGTTATAGGTTTACGTGGTTACGAAAACTTCTCTATCGTACCGGTAGGCTCAAACTTAAATGCAAATACAAACCAGGGTAGTGCTATTTACAATAAATATACTATGGAGTTAAGACACCCTGTAATTACAGGGCAGTCGGCCACGATATTTTTACTGGCATTTGCTGAAGGCGGTAACGTTTGGGATAATTTTAACCAGTTTAATCCGTTCAATGTTAGGCGCTCGGTTGGTGTTGGTGCAAGGATATTTTTACCGATATTTGGTCTGTTAGGCTTAGATTATGGTTATGGTTTTGATAAAATACCGGGCCAGCCCGATGCCAACAAAGGGCACTTCCATTTTACAATTTCACAGAGCTTAAGCGGAGGATTTAATTAAATTTGCACAGCAGTTTATGAAAAAGATAATTTTAGTACTTTTTATTACGTTTACAGCCTGCACGGCAGCGCTGGCACAACGTTTTGCATATGTCGATTCGGATTACATACTTAAACATATGCCCGAGTATACATCATCTCAAAAACAACTGGCTTCGCTGTCAGAAACGTGGCAAAAAGATGTTGACGCCCGTTTCCAGGAGATCGATCGTTTGTACAAGGCTTACCAGGCCGACCAGGTGTTAATGACACCCGAAATGCGCAAACGCCGCGAAGCCGAGATAGTTGATAAAGAAAAGTTAGCCAAAGACTACCAGCGCCAGATATTTGGCCCGGATGGCGAACTTTCTAAAAAAAGCAATGCCTTAATTAAACCAATACAAGATAGGGTGTCTAAAGCTGTACAGGCCGTTGCCGAAAGCGAAAACCTGGATATGATATTTGACAAAAACAGCGAAGTTATTATGCTGTACGCCAACCCGCGTTATAATAAAAGCGATGCGGTGATAACCCGTTTAGGATTAAAACCGGGTGTACTTGCCAAATAAAAATTTTATATTTATAATTAGAACTATTATTAAACACAGAAGAACAGAAATGAAAAAACTATTTAAAGTTGCTTTAGTTGCAGCAGGAATGTTATTTGCAGGCAACTTTGCCCAGGCACAATCAAAAATTGGCCACATTAATTTTCAGCAGTTAATTGATTTTATGCCGGAAACAAAAACAGTAAAATCTCAGCTTGAAATTTATCAAAAACAATTCATTGATCAGCTTACTGCAATGAATAACGAATACCAGACAAAAGGCCAGGCATACCAAACAAAAAGGACAACCATGACCGATGCAGCACGTGGTGCAGCCGAAACCGAATTACAGGACCTTGCCAAACGTTTACAGGATTACCAGCAATCATCGCAACAACAGGTGGAAGCTAAACAACGCGAGTTGGGTAAACCGCTTATTGATAAAGCACGCGGCGCGGTTGCTGCAGTAGCAAAAGAAAAAGGTTACGGTTATGTATTAGATACCACCAGCGAGTACCTTGTTGTATCGCCTGATGCTGACGACCTGATGGCAGCTGTAAAGCTTAAATTAGGATTAAAGTAATCTGAAAATTAAATTATTTATAAAGCGCCTCCATTACGGGGCGCTTTTTTTATTTTTGATGATATGTTACCAGGCAGTCCTATTGGGGTTTTTGATTCGGGTATTGGTGGGTTAACGGTGTTTCGTTCCATTGTGGAGCAGTTGCCGGGTTACGATTACGTTTACCTGGGCGATAACGGTCGTGCGCCATATGGTAATCGTTCGTTCAATACCATCCATCAGTATACCTGGGAGTGTGTGCAATGGATGTTTAAACAAGGCTGCCCGCTGGTAATACTGGCCTGCAATACGGCATCTGCAAAGGCCCTGCGCACCATACAGCAGCAGGATATGCCTAAAGCCAATGCTGATAAGCGGGTATTAGGCGTTATCCGCCCAACTGCCGAAGTTATTGGCAGCTATACTAAAACCAAACAAATTGGCGTGCTGGGTACTAAAGGTACCGTGCAGTCGGGCTCGTATCTGTTAGAGATAGAACACTTTGCGCCCGAGTTGAAGGTTTACCAGCAAGCCTGCCCGCTTTGGGTGCCGCTGATAGAAAACGGTGAATACAACAAACCCGGTGCGGATTATTACGTGCAGTTATACCTGGATCAGTTGATGCAGCAATCGCCGGATATCGATACCATATTACTGGCCTGTACCCATTACCCCTTATTGCAGGAAAAGATAAAAGCCCACCTGCCGGCACACATCAATGTAGTTGCGCAGGGCGATATTGTTGCCACCAGCCTGGTTGATTACCTGCAGCGCCACCCCGAAATGGAGCAAAGGCTCACAAAAACCGGCCACCGCGATTTTTACACCACTATTGATGATACCCCCGATTTTGACCACCACGCATCCCAATTCTTCGGCAATGAGGTTAAAAGCGAGTTTGTTGATGTAAGGGAAGGGTGTTAGATGTGCAAATAATTCAGCATTTGCGTTAGGGATAGTAGCGGATACCGGCCCCGCGCTTAAGGCCTGTGCGCGTATGAGCGGATAGCCCGGGCCAAAGGCAACGCACAACAAATTATCCTCCTAAATCTGATAAAAAATCTTTCCTCTAATCCTTTATCCTCTTTAAAATCATTCTAAAAAAGCACTACCAAATCAGTCAACTATCCCCGGCATTTATTAAGTTTGCAGCCAAAGCAAACGCCCCTTGAATTTTTATCTTACATATTTTATTGTAGCAGCAGGTTTATTTGCTTTTGTAGGCCTGTTTACCATGTTTGGCGTATATGCCGAGCGTAAGGTGAGCGCGTTTATCCAGCACCGCCTTGGCCCAACCGAAACTGGTAAATATGGTACACTGCAGGTACTGGCCGATATGATAAAAATGGTACAAAAGGAACTGATCATCCCGGCGGCGGCCGATAAAGTATTGTTCCTGGCGGCGCCTGTTATTATTTTTATTGGCGTTTACCTTGCTTTTGCAGCCCTGCCCTGGGCGCCCGGTTTGGTCCCGGCAAATATTAATATCGGGCTATACTATATTTTCGCCATTATCTCTATCGAAACCCTTGGCATACTGATGGCCGGATGGGGGTCGAATAACAAATATTCTATATTAGGTGCTATGCGGTCGGCCGCGCAAATTATCTCTTACGAGATCCCGGCAGGCTTCGCGCTCATCTCGGTAGTGATGATAGCGCAAACGCTGAACTTACAGGATATCGCTATGCAGCAGGGCATTCTGTCGGCAGATAAGGCAAAGTTTTTTGGCCTTTGGGATGTATCGGCTATAGGGGGTATATTGTCGTGGAATATTTTCCAGGCGCCGCATTTGATGGTGGCTTTTGTAATTTATTTTATAGCATCGCTGGCCGAGAGTAACCGGGCACCGTTTGATATCCCCGAGGCAGAATCGGAACTGGTGGCGGGTTTCCACACCGAATTTACGGGGCTGCAGTTCGCGCTGGTGTTTTTGGCCGAATACTCGATGATGTTTTTGGTATCGATGGTGGGCGTAATATTATTTTTAGGCGCGTGGAACACGCCGTTACCAAACATAGGTTCGGTAACTTTGGCAACCTGGACAACCGGCACCGCATGGGGCATTATCTGGATACTGGTGAAAACTTTAGCATTGGTAGGCGTACAGATGTGGATACGGTGGACACTGCCCCGCTTGCGGGTCGATCAGCTGATGAACCTGTGCTGGAAGGTATTAACCCCGCTGGCGTTTTTATGCATGCTGATATCGGGCGTGTGGCGGCTGTGGGTAATGTAGGGGAGAGAGGCAAGAATTTAGAGTCAAGACAAGAGAATAAAGGTAAGTAATCGGTGAAATCATTAAATCGGTGAAATCCAGATAACATGATAAAAAGAGCATTAAACGGTTTTACAACGGCATGGAAGGGGCTTTCCCTTACCATCAGGGCCTTATTTGCGTCAAATGCTAAGCGGCAGGTAACCTCCATTACCAACGATAATTATTTTAACCAGCAAAACAATACCAATACCATCCAGTACCCTAAGCAGGAACTGCCCGTGCCCGAGGTTGGCCGCTACCAACTGGATGTAGAGATTGACGACTGCATTGTGTGCGACTTGTGTGCCAAGATTTGCCCGGTAAACTGTATCGATATCGAATCGATAAAATCTACCGAGGGCAGCATTGGCGAAACATCCGATGGGTCTAAAAAACTACTATACGCCGCTAAATTTGATATTGATATGGCCAAGTGCATGTACTGCGGCCTGTGTACCATTGTGTGCCCTACCGAGTGCATTGTAATGACCAACCAGTACGATAAAACGGTATTCGAGCTGAAAGATCTGAACTACGAGTTTTCGGATATGTCGCCGGAGTTTGCCGCTGAAAAACGCGACTTGCTGGAACGCCAGAACGCCGAAAAACAAGCAGCCAAATTAGCCGCCATGAAGGCAAGGGAGGGCGGGTTATGAGTTTAGTGCAAATACTATTTTACGTAATGGCTTTTATAACGCTGGGCTCGGCATTGGTTGTGGCCATCAGCAAAAATTTGGTACGCAGCATCTTCATGTTTTTTGTAACGCTTTTTGGGCTTGCAGGCCTGTACGTTTTGGCCCTGGCCGATTTTGTAGCCGTCACCCAAATTGTAATATATGTAGGCGGTATTTTGGTGCTGATACTGTTCGCCTTCATGCTTTCGGGCAAGGAGGCTTTAGTTGCTGCCGAAAAGCAAAGCAGCCGTTTTATCAGCCTTGGTAACATTCCCGCGTTTTTGTTAGCCGCCCTGTTTTTGGTGGTGATGCTGAACGTGGTTTTTAAAGCGGATATCAATAACCTGCCCTGGGTAAAACAGGCCATCGCCACAAAAAACGTTGTTCCTGTGAACGGCACAGGCATCAATAATATAGGCGTTAATTTAATGACCCGCTATTTGCTGCCCTTCGAGGTAATATCGGTACTGCTGATGATAGCTTTGGTTGGTGCGGCGCACCTGTCCAGAAAGGAGGCCGCGGAAGCATGATCAACCTTAACGACTTTATGCTGGTAAGCGTGGTGCTGTTTTGCATCGGGCTGTTCATTATCGTATCCAAAAAGAACGCCATCATGATCCTGATAGGAATCGAACTGATGCTGAACGCAGCCATTTTAAACCTGGTAGCCTTTGGTAAGTACGACCGCATAAACAATGGCGGCCAAATGTTCGCGCTGTTTGCCATTGTGCTGGCAGCAGCTACAACGGCGGTGGCGCTGGCGATAATACTTAACGTGTACCGCCGCTACAAAACCATCAACCCTGATAAAATTAACCAATTGAAAGATTGACGATGAAAAAACTACTTTTAATATTGCTGATGTTTCTTACCGTTAGCGCGTTTGCGCAAACACGGAAGAAGCATGCGAAAAAGAAGGTAAAACATACAACCAGGCGCAGTGCAAGGCATAGGGCATCGCGCGAAAGTGAACCGCCGCCGCAGCCCGATTTTCAATACGTAAAAATGGGTGCCGATAAAAAAATGGTATTTACCGACCCACCCGAAGGCGAAGAAAAACCCTTTGTGCTGATCAATGATACGGTTTACAACGGCCGGCTGGAAGAATTAAGGGTTGAGGATATTTTAGATGTATCGGTTATAAAACGGAAGGGTGCCAGGATCATGTACGGGCCAAAGGCTGCCGCAGGTGCTGTTATCATTAAAACAAAACAACATTTGCCGGCCAATATACCCGATAGCGCCCTGCCAGTTCCAAAACCCCGGCCGCAGCAAAAATCTTTTTTGTTTAACGAGGAGGTTACCTACGGCAAAGTAGAAGACCTTGATCCTAAGAAGATTTTAAGTATAGATGTCCTTGTACAGCCTAAATTCGTAGGCTCGAAAGAAAATGACACCACGGTGAGCGTGATCACGAAAGTTTATGGTAAAAAACTGTATCAGTGGAAATTTGGTACGCTGTCAAAAGCTTACAAAGCTTACATCAGGAGCCGCCGCGGTAATGATACCGGGGTAAATTATGTGCTTAGCGATGGCACTACTTTAACGGGTGGTAAAGAAGAAGACCTGCTAAAATTGTTAAGGGTTTATAACTCGGGGGTTACGGCGGTAACTTTTACCGGGCCAAAAGGTACCCGCAGAAACCGGACGCCGGCTACTGTAAATATTGAACTAAACCAGGCGACGAATTGAACCCAACCTTACCATACAACGACGCGCAAACCGTAACCCTTGCTATTATAGCAGTGGTGCTGCCTTTTGCTGCCTTTGTGGTTAACTTTTTATTGTTGGGTAAAAGCAAGGCTTCGGGTTGGGTATCAACGCTGGCCATACTGGCAAGTAAGGTACTTGCTGCAAACGTATTTTTTAAAGTGTGGGATAACCACACCATCCACGCACAACAGGTTTGGTTTACCATTGGCGCAACCAAAGTGCAGGCGGGCATTCTGCTTAATAATCTTTCGGTATTGATGCTGTTGCTGGTATCGGTTATCGCTTTGCCGGTGCATATCTACTCTACCGCTTACATGAAGGATGATGAGGGGTACAGCCGTTACTTCCGTTATTTAAGCCTGTTTTGCTTTAGCATGCTGGCTTTGGTGGTGGTTGATAACCTGATACTGCTTTATGCTTTTTGGGAAGTGGTGGGCTTTTCATCCTACCTGCTTATCGGGTTCTGGTTTACCCGCGAAAGCGCCATCATGGCCAATAAAAAAGCCTTTATCATGAACAGGATAGGGGATATCGGTTTACTGATAGCCATACTTATCCTGTTTGTACAATACCGCACTTTTGATATCGAGCAGATTTTTGGAAATAAGGGCTCGATAGTTAATTCTGTAATTACCAACGGGCAATGGATAAGCCGGCTGGGTAGCGTACCCGCCTTGTGGCAATACATAGCCGTTGGCGGCATATTTTTAGCCGTGGCCGCCAAATCGGCCCAGTTCCCGCTGCATACCTGGCTGCCTGATGCGATGGAAGGCCCAACGTCAGTATCAGCGCTTATCCACGCGGCTACCATGGTGGCGGCAGGGGTGTTCCTATTAGGTAGGTTCTATCCCATGTTTAACGGAACGGAACTAACCATACTGGCTATTATCGGCTGCTTCACCGCGTTTATGGCGGCAACTATCGCGCTCACACAAAACGACCTGAAACGCATCCTTGCGTATTCCACTATATCGCAATTGGGCTTTATGGTGATGGCTATGGGTGTTGGGGCGTACTCTTCGTCGCTGTTCCATTTGGCTACGCATGCTTTTTTCAAGTGCCTGCTGTTTTTGGTCGCCGGTATCGTTATCCACCAGATGAAACACATTAAGGACGATAATAACCTGGATATCGATCCGCAAAATATCCTGCACATGGGTGGCCTCCGTAAAAAGTTACCACTAACCTTTATCGCCGCCCTAATTGGCGGGCTGGCGCTGGTGGGTTTACCGCTAACATCGGGCTACCTGTCAAAAGACGGTATCCTGATCCAGGCTTTTGACTGGAGCGACGGCAAAGCCGACATCCTGAAATTGGTACCTTATGTGGCGCTATTCACCAGTTGGCTAACCGCGTTTTACGTGGCGAGGCTAATTGTAAAAGTTTTCTTTGGCGATTTCCGCCTGCAAAAAATGAACCCGCAGATCCACATCCACATGGGCGATGGCGGCTGGCAATATAAGGTACCGCTGGTGTTTTTAGCTATTTGCTGTTTGTTCCCGGTGTTTAGTTATAGTCCGGTTTTTTATGAAGATGCCTGGCTGAACAAAGGCTTTGCGAAGGTAAACTTTTTAGCGCGCGAAAATATGTACCACTACATCATCCCGGTGTTGGTAAATGTTTTAAGCGTGGTGGTCATGTATGGCGCTTACGTAGTTTATGTAAAACGCAATAGCTGGTCGTTCCCGCAAACGGGGCTGCTGTTCCGCATCTCGTTTAACGAGTGGTATATCGATACGTTTTATAACCGCGTTATCGTGCGCTTTGTAATGTGGCTAAGCTATGCCTCGTACTGGTTCGACCGTAAGGTGATAGATGGCCTGGTAAACCTGGTCGAAAAAATTGGTATCGCCCTCGCTGGCATAGCCGCCTGGTTTGATAAACATATAGTCGACGGCTTTTTGCACCTGATTGCCGATATTGTACACGGCATTGGCGGCTTTGCCCGCCGTTTCCAGGGGGGTAAAATTCAATATTATTTATACAGCATGTTGTTAGTGCTTGTCACCGTATTTATTTTAAAACTGATCTGGACCTGATGAATATATTAACCCTGCTCATTTTTACACCCATTTTGTTCGGCATCGTAATTTTGCTCCTGCCATCATCGCTGCGCGCCAGTTTCAAATACATTACGCTGTGTGCAACCTTCCTTCAGTTATGCTTTAGCATCTACATTTACATGCATTTTCAAACCGGGGCGGCACATGCGGGCATTAACCAGGAGGGGCAGTTCCAGTTTGTGCAGCAGCTTCCGTGGATAAGCCTTGACTTGGGCAGCATAGGCAAAATGCAGATAGAATATTTTGTGGGGATTGATGGCATCTCGGTAACGCTGCTGGTGATGACCTCGCTGATAATGGTAATTGCCTCTATTGCATCCTGGGAGATAAAAAGTAACCTTAAAGGATTTTTCGCGTTGTTTTTGCTATTGGATATGGCAGTGATAGGCGTATTCTGCGCGCTGGATTTCTTTTTGTTTTATACCTTTTACGAGTTGATGCTGCTGCCCTTATATTTTCTGATAGGGATGTGGGGCGGTGCCAGGCGCGAGTACGCGGCCATCAAATTTTTCCTTTATACGCTGTTTGGGTCGGTATTTATGTTGCTGGTGATGGTGGGTTTATACCTGTCGGTGAAAGACCCGCTTACGGGTAACCACACTTTCAATATCATCCACATGATGAACCCTGCCAATTATATCGAGGGATCGGTATTTTCGGTGCTAAGCCATGCCACCATATTGGGCATGCCCGCGCGTACCGTTGGGTTTGTGGTGCTGTTTATTGCCTTCGCCATTAAAGTGCCTGTAGTGCCGCTGCACACCTGGCTGCCCGATGCGCACGTGGAAGCGCCAACCCCGGTATCTATCATCCTTGCGGGTATTTTGTTAAAAATAGGCGGGTACGGTATCATTCGTATCTGCATCGGTATTTTTCCGGAGGTGGCCTTTACAGGCGCGTTCTGGCTTGGCTTGCTCGGGGTTATCTCCATATTATACGGCGCATTTAACGCCCTCGCCCAGCGCGATTTGAAACGTATGATCGCTTATTCATCTGTATCGCATATGGGTTTTGTATTACTGGGCATCGCCTCCAACACAGCCGAAGGCATCAGCGGCGCGGTATTGCAAATGGTGAGCCACGGCTTTTTATCAACCATGCTGTTCTTTTTGGTAGGTGTAGTTTACAACCGCGTACACGACCGGGATATCTACAATTTCCGCGGACTGGGTACTTTGATGCCACGCTACACGGTTTATGTGATGATCGCGTTTTTCGCGTCATTGGGCCTGCCCGGCTTCTCCGCCTTTGTGGCCGAGGCCTTTTCGCTGGCAGGTGCTTTTAAATCGCCTTCAGTTAACGGGCTTCTGCCTTACTGGATGGCCATCTGCGGCTCGGTGGGGATATTACTAAGTGCCGCTTATTTCCTGTGGACCTTACAGCGCATGTTCTTTGGCGGCGTATCGCTAAAAGGCGGCGATGTTTGGAAGGTAGCCTTAACCGATATCAACTTCCGCGAAACGGCAACCTTGCTACCCCTGGCGCTTATCGCGCTGGCCCTGGGCATTATGCCATCGCTGGTGTTGGATAAGATAAACGATTCGGTACTGGCGCTGGTGCAGTTCATACAAATGAAATAAACAGCAATTTATTTCTAACGGATTTATGGAAAAGTTAAGGCTTGCGCATCATACAGGTAAAATTAAATATCATGACTAAAAAGTTATTATTTATTACCTGCTTTGTTATCGGCCTTGCTCATATAGCCAACGCCGATGAATCTCAAAAGATAGTATCGAAAGTTCAGAAGGTTACCCTGTTTTTAAACGGGGCGCAAGTAACCCGCACATCGGCTGTTAGCATAACGCCGGGTACATCAACACTGGTTTTTGAAGATATCTCGCCCGATATTGATGTGCAAAGCATCCAGGTGCGCGGTGCCGGGGATTTTACCATCTTATCGGTAAAGCACGAAATAAACTACCTTAACTTGCAGCAAAAGCAAAAACAGGTTGAGCAGTTGCAATTGCAGCAAAAGCAGCTGCGCGATAAAATTTCGCTGCTTAATTACGTGCTATCCGTTAACCAGGAAGAGTACAACATGCTGGTAAAAAACCAGGTGGTAAGCGGCCAGAATAGTAACCTGGATGTGTTGAAACTAAAACAGGCGCTCGATTTCCAAACAGCCCGCCTTACTGAAAATAAAAGGAAAGAACAACTAATTAATAATAATATAGCCACTGTTAATACCGAACTACAGCGTTACGATAAACAAATAGCGGATATACGTAAAAGCAGCGGCATTACCGATGCCACCAGTAATATACTGGTAACGGTTTCGGCAAAGGCGGCTTTGCAATCTCAATTTACGTTAACCTATCTGGTTAATAACGCCAGCTGGTACCCTACCTACGATATCAGGGCGAAAAATGTGAATAGCCCTATCACCATATCATATAAAGCAAATGTTACCCAGCAAAGCGGCGAGGACTGGAAGAATGTAAAGCTGACGCTATCTACAGGTAACCCAACCGTTAGTGGCGGAAAACCGGAGCTGACACCATATTATTTAAATTATGGTATGTATTACGCAGGGCAGCAATCGTCTATTACTAAGGTAACAGGCAGGATATCCGGACAGGATGATCATCAACCTGTTACTGGTGTTTCTATTCGTGTTAAGGGAACATCTATAGGCACGCTGTCGGATGCAGCCGGTAATTATTCGATACAGGTACCAAGCAGCAGTGCCATTTTAGAATATAGTTCCCTTGGCTACGAAAAAACAGAGCGTACCGCGCAGGCAGTACTTAATGTTGATCTGAAACCATCGGTAAATTCTCTAAATGAGGTTGTAGTATTGGGATACGGTTCATCGGAGAATAAGGATTATTCAAGTTCATTGCAAGGAAAATCCGCAGGTTTAAAAATCCGCGGTAATTCCAGTATTCAATCTACCCCAATTGAAGTTCAACAGGTTGAAAACCAAACCAACGTTGAGTTTAACATTGCCAACCCATACAGTGTTCCAAGCGATGGTAAACAATATTTGGTGGAGATAAGTGAAGTAAATACCGAAGCCACCTACCAGTACTTTGTAGCGCCAAAACTAAGCACCGATGTATTTTTAACCGCCCGCATCACCGACTGGAACAAATACAATTTTTTATCAGGCGAGGCCAACCTTTTCTTTGAAGGTACATTTATTGGTAAATCGCTGATAGATACTTATGCTACCGGCGATACCTTAAATTTATCGTTGGGCACCGATAAAAATATTGTGGTAACCCGTACCTTGCAAAAGGACCTTACCGAAAAGCAAATTTTTGGCGGCAACAAAAAAGAAACCCGCGACTGGCTTATCACAGTGAAGAACCGGAAGAACCAGCCTGTGAGTTTATTGGTAGAAGACCAGGTACCGGTAGCGCAAAACTCGGCTATCGAGGTTGATACGCAGGATATAAGCGCTGCCGAAATGGATAAGCTTACCGGCAAGCTGTCGTGGAACCTTAATTTAAAACCACAGGACGACAAGCAGCTTAAATTAAAATATCAGGTTAAATATCCAAAAAACCAGTTAGTTATAGTACAATAGTAAATAATCAATGAAGGATCTGTTACCCGATATCACCAACCAGTTAAACGATGTACTACGCGGCCTGCGCTTTTTTGTACCCGAGCTGTACTTAACCGCGTTGTTTGTTATTGTACTGGTAACAGATCTTTTATTTGGCAAGCGGTCTGCGGCGTTATGCCGTGCGGTATCAATTGGCGGTATGTTCATAGTCATTGTGCAGGTGCTAAGCCAAAAAACCAGTCTGCATGCCAATGAAACGGCCAGATTTTTTAGCGATATGCTGTTGCTGCACGGGCCGGGTATTGTTTTTAAGCTGATCATTGATGTGCTGGCGTTTATCCTGCTGATCTATTTTGCCTGGGATAATAAGCTTAAAGAGCATAAAAAAGGCCTGTCGGATCTGTATAGCATCGTAATTGGTTCGGTGCTGGGCTTGCACCTGATGGTGATGGCCGTAAACCTGTTGTCCATCTACCTGGCCATCGAGATGGTTTCCATCGCATCATACCTGCTGGCAGCCTACCACACCGGTAATGCAAAAAGTAGCGAGGCCGGTTTAAAGTATGTATTATTTGGCGCGGCATCGTCGGCCATAATGCTCTACGGAATCTCGCTGATCTATGCGTTTAGCGGTTCATTAGATATCTTTTCGCGCGAAATGCAGGAAGGCTTGCTCCAAACGAACCATATGAGCGTGACGTTTGGTATGATGCTGATATTGCTCGGCATCGGTTTTAAACTATCGCTGGTGCCCGCCCACTTTTACGTGCCCGATGTTTACGAAGGCGCCGCTACACCCGTTACGGCTTATCTTTCTACCTTACCAAAAATAGCCGCCTTTGCCCTGCTGGTGAATTTTATCACGCCGTTTATTAGTTCCAGTGGAATGTACATCAACTGGACGGGGTTAAACTTCAGGATGTTGCTTTCTGCAGTGGGCATTGTTACCATGGTAGTGGGTAATTTCGCGGCCGTTTGGCAAAACAGCGTTAAACGTATGCTGGCTTATTCGGGCATAGCGCATACTGGCTTTGCCTTAATGGCGGTGGTTACATTTAGCGGCGAGGGGCTTACCGCGCTAAGTTATTACCTGCTGGTTTATGGTTTGGCAAACATTGCGGCGCTTATGCTGGCCAGTTATTTTGAGAACAATGAGGGCATCACCAGCATGAGCGATTACAAAGGCCTTGGCTTTAAGTACCCGTTGGCTTCGGTTTGTTTTGTTGTGGTGCTGATATCCTTAACGGGCATACCCATCAGCGCGGGTTTTACGGGTAAGGTGTTTGTGTTTTCGGCGGTATATGGTGTTTACCAGCAAACGCATGATGTATGGCTGATGGCCTTATTAATTACCGGCGCGGTTACTACTGTGGTTGGTTTATTCTATTATATCCGCATTCCGCTTAATTTATTTCTGAAAAGAACGGAAATAATTAAAAATGAAGTTTTTTCATCAGGTAACCTGCTTATTTTTTCATCAATAATTGCATTATTGTTAATAATTTTCGGGATATTCCCTGATTTGTTGATTAAATTATTGCAATCATCGTAATTATTATAAAATTTTCGTTTAAAAAATTTATAAATTGAGGCCGTTTTAAATAAATGGTTTTAATTTGATATGAAACGTTACGTACCTTTTTTTGTTATCCTTGTTATTTTAGCACTTACGTTTGCTTTTCCATCGGTAGAGTATGATAAATCTGTAAAATCTAACTTTAATACCGGCGATATTGCCTGGATGCTGATGTCAACAGCCCTTGTTTTAATTATGACCCCCGGACTTGCCTTTTTTTACGGCGGAATGGTAAATAAAAAGAACGTTATCTCAACAATGCTGCAAAGTATTGTTTGTATGGTTATTATTACGGTGCTTTGGGGCATATTTGGCTTCAGTTTAGCCTTCGGCGATAGTATTGGCGGGATAATTGGCAACCCATCAACATTTTTTATGATGAAAGGCATGCTGGGCAATGCCAGCTGGCCTGCGGCGCCAACCATTCCGTTGCTGCTTTTTGCCATGTACCAGTTAAAGTTCGCTATTATCACACCGGCGCTAATTACCGGCGCTTTTGCCGAGCGTATTCGTTTCAACTCTTACATCATCTTCCTGGTGCTGTTCTCCATATTCATCTTCTCGCCATTGGCACATGCAACCTGGCATCCCGATGGGGCATTGGCCAAGTTAGGGGTACTTGATTTTGCCGGGGGAACGGTAGTGCATATGTCGGCAGGCTGGGCGGCACTGGCATCAGCGTTATTCTTAAAGCGCCGTAACGAGGCTAACCACTCGCCTGCGCGTATCACCTATGTAATGATAGGTACCGGCTTGCTATGGTTTGGCTGGTTTGGATTTAACGCGGGTTCGGCATTTGGCGCAAATCATTTGGCGGTAACGGCGCTGGCCACCAGTACAACAGCATCGGCAGCAGGTGGTATCACCTGGATCTTCTTTGATATGCTGCGCGGGCGCAAGCCATCGGCCATGGGCACCTGTATTGGTGCGGTGGTTGGTTTGGTTGCTATAACACCGGCAGCAGGCTTTGTAACCGTTCCGCACTCGCTGGCTATTGGCATCATATCGGCAGTAGTGAGTAACCTGGTAGTAGAATGGCGCACCCGTACCACTATTGATGATACACTGGATGTATTCCCTTGCCATGGGGTGGGTGGTATGGTAGGTATGCTGTTAACAGGGGTATTTGCCAACCAGGCCGTTAACCCGGCAAACGTTACCGGCGACGGCTTGTTTTTTGGCCACACCCATTTGTTTTTTATCCAACTACTTGCGCTTGTAGCCACTTCGTTGTTCTCTTTCTTTGGGTCGATGTTATTATTGAAGATCACTGATATGATATCGCCTCTGCGTGTGTCAAAAGAAGAAGAAGAACTTGGGCTGGATATCAGCCAGCATGGGGAGCGGTTGTAGAGTTGCCCGCATACTTCGCGTCTCTTGATGAATGTATTGTTCTTGTCAAGCCCTGCTTTTCAGCAGGGCTTTTTTATTTTATATTTGAATAACAAAACCCTGCATCATGAAAAGCCTTTTATCTTTCCTTCTTTTGTCTTTAATATTCATCCAAACTAAAGCACAGGAAATCCCAGCGGATAGCGGCGTATTCCTGCTGCACAAGTTTGAGCAGCATATTGGTAAGGAAACGTATAAAGTTTATAACTATAAGGATCAGAAGAAATATGTGGTCGACTTTAAGTTTGTAGACAGGGGCAGCGCGGTACCATTGAAGGCCACGCTAAAGGTAAACCCCGTTGCAGACCCAATCGAACTGGTTGTAAAAGGGAACACCTCCAGGTTTTCTACCATTAACGATTCCATCAGCATAAAAGGCAGTGTTGCCAATATCAGGGTAAGCGATTCTGTTTTTATAAAGAATATTTCGGGTTTCACTTTCCCGGTAACCGGTTACTCGCCGGCGACCGTGCAGCAGGTATTGCTGCAATACTGGAACAATAAAAAACAGCCCGCAAGCATTAACACCCTGCCTTTTGGTGCCTTGCAGATAACAAAGACCGGCATTGATAACCTTACTTTCAACGGTAAACCGATAACCTTTAACCGCTATACTATCAGTGGATTGATATGGGGTAACGAATTGGTTTGGACGGATAATGCGGGCAAACTCATATGCATCCTCACCATTGATGCCGAGGGTGACAAAATCGAAATGATGCGCGAGCAGTACGAAACCCTGCTGCCCGAACTGATAAAACGCGCTGCTGGTTATGGTATGGAAGCGTTTGCTAAAGCAACACCGGCCACCAAAGCTAAATCAAACATCATAGCTATTACAGGCGGCACTATTGTCGACGTAGAGCGGGGCACATCGCGCCCCAATAGTTTAATAGTGATACAGGACGGGGTGATCAAATACATAGGCCATAAGTTGGTTAAGGCAATAGGGCAAATTGGCGGCGAAAAGATCCCTAAGGGCGCGCAGGTTATTAATGCCACCGGCAAAACCATTATACCCGGCCTGTGGGATATGCACGCCCATTTTGAACAAACCGAATGGGGGCCGGCCTACCTGGCCGCGGGCGTAACCACCGTACGCGATTGCGGTAACGAGCTTGGTTTTATCGATGCCATACAGCAAGCTATCGATAGCGGTAAGGGTATAGGCCCTAAGATATTAATGGCCGGTATTATTGATGGCAAAGGCCCAATGGCGTTAGGCATTATCCAGGCGGATACCAAAGAAGAAGCCATAAAAGCAGTGGACACGTATAAGGCTAAAGGCTTCGCGCAAATAAAAATTTACAGTTCAACAAAACCGGCTATTGTTAAGGCGATATGTGATGAGGCCCATAAAGTAGGGCTGACCGTTACGGGGCATATCCCCAACGGAATGACACTGATAGCCGGCGTTGATTCGGGCATGAACATGGTGAACCACATACAGTATGTGTACAGCATCATGAAGAAGAACAAAGACAGATCTGTCAATTTTGATGACAGCGTTAGCGTAGCGGTCATCAAATTCATCAAAGATCATCACACGGTTATCGACCCTACCGTTGGCGTTTACGAGCTGGCCTACCGCAATGTAAAAGATGATATCACCAAACTGGAGCCGGCGTTTTACACTTTGCCATTAGCGCTGCAAACCCAGTTTAAAACCTATGGACAGGATTCGGCTACGGTTGCCAGGATAGCGCCCATGTTGAAGAGCATGAAAATGATTGTGAAAAAACTACACGATGCCGGCGTGCCTATCGTAGCCGGTACCGATATGGGGTTCCCGGGCTTTAGCGTTGCCCGCGAGTTGGAGATCTATGTAGAAGCAGGCCTAACCCTGGCGCAGGCCCTAAAAACCGGTACCATCACACCCGCCGAAGTAATGGGGCTGGACAAGCAAACGGGTTCTATCGCCGCAGGTAAAATCGCGGATATTATTATTATAGACGGCAACCCTTTAATCAACATCAGCAATGTGCGTAATGTTAAAGTGGTGATAAAAGGCGGCAAGGTTTACGACCCGGGTGTGTTGCATAGAATGGTTGGGTTTAGTAAGTAAACGGCATGGAAAACGAGTTAGTTACATTATATCGGCCGGTTGGGCCAAAGGAATTAAAGTTAATAGAAGATTCTGGTTGGAAGAGATTCCCTAAAAGGTTAATGGAGCAACCAATATTTTATCCCGTGATGAACGAGGAATATGCGATACAAATTGCACGTGATTGGAATGTGCCTGCATCGGGTTCAGGTTATGTAACCAAATTTGAGTTAACAGCTGATTATCTTAAAAAATACAAGATACAAAATGTTGGCGGGCCGGTGCATGATGAACTATGGGTGCCTGCGGAGGATTTAGAAGAGTTTAATGATCATATCGTTGGTGATATAGTCGTTACCAAGTCGTTTTATGCTGAATAAAATAAACAAACCGATTTCTTCCATGGCGGCTTGCTGGTGACAACACCAAAAAGGGCGTGTGGAATTGTCAGTCTGAGTTTGTCGAAGGCTTGGCAAAGCGGCTAATGGTTCGACAGGCTCACCATGACAGGCTATTTTCTGTACAACTCCGGTTTAAACCGCTTAGCCAATAAACCGGTTGCTTTTTCGGTATCGATCTCCGCGACAATAATGCCTTCCTCGCCGTAGGCCTGGTAAGCAATGCATTTGCCATCGGGCGCTATCAATGATGTGGCTGCCTCCGGGTACCTCATGGTATAGCCAACACTGGCAAAGTAAATGGTATTTTCCAGCGCGCGCATCATCATGGCTTTTTCGTAGTAGGGGCTGTTGATGTTGCCCCAATCAGTCAATTGCACACCTTTTACATCGCTGCCTGATAGGTGCGGGTGAAAAACTACCTGTGCACCCTCGCGCGCTGCCCAGCGTACCGATTCGGGGTAGCGGAAACCCTCGTGGCAAATGGTAATGCCAAACTTTAAGCCGTCAATTTCAAACAGGCTGCGTTGGGTGCCGGGTGACCAAACTGTATCTTCGGATGGGTCTAACTGGTTTTTGGTTTGATAGCCCAATATCTCGCCTTTGGCAGATATAACATGCGCAAGGTTCAGAAATTTATCGCCCTCGTACCAATCCATCGGCATAATGATAGCTATAGTATTATCGGCAGCAATCCTGCAAACCTTTTCCAATGCTCCCTGCAATTCTTCAGGCGAGGCTTTTGCTACTTTAACATCTGCCAGCGGGTAACCGGGAATAAATGTTTCGGGGAAGCAAATGATCCCGGCGCCTTGTTGTGCGGCGTTTTTTGTTAACTTTTCGGTTTTAGCTAAACCGTCGGCAATTGATCTTGGAAATATAGGGGAGGCAAGCGCTATTTTCATGCACGTAAATTTAGCAAAACAGCAGGCTTGCCGCCTTATTTTTCACAAACTTTTCAGATACTTTATGGTCTGCGGGATCTGCGCGGCATGGTCAGGGCTTTCATCCTCAATAAAGTAATGCTTAACACCAACCTGTTTGGCGGCTTTTAATACTTCGGGTACGTTGATCTGGCCGGTTCCCAGGGCTACGTCGTTTTTGATGTCGGTGCCGCCGGTAAGGTCGTTAGCAATGCCCTTGCGGATGTCTTTCAGGTGAATAAGTTTCCATCGGGTTGGGTATTTCAGCAGCAATGCGGCAGGGTCGGCACCGCCGTGAAACGCCCAAAGCATATCCAGCTCGAACGATACATATTTCGGATCGGTGTTTTTAGCGATATAGTCGAACAGGGTGCCGTCTTCGTACGGGCCAAATTCATAACCATGGTTGTGGTAGCAAAGGGTGATACCGTTTTCCTGCAGCACTTTGCCGCCTGAGTTAAAGTCGGCTACCGCTTTTTTTGCATCATCAATAGTAAAGGTATCTCCATGGGGGATCCAGGCCACCATTACGTATTTGGAGCCAAATATTTTGGCAAGCTTTACTGCTTCTTGCGGGTTAGTGGCAATAATGTTATAATCCAGCCCGATAGATGGCATGCTGATACCACGCTCATCAAGCATTTTCTTAAATTCTTCGGGGCTAATGTTCGCCGGGTTAGGGCCTTCCATCTCGGTAATGCCCAAAGCTTTTACAGTATCCAGCGTAGCAGCGACACCATTTGAGAAGCTGGCGCGATAGGTATAAGCCTGCACACCCATAGGCATATCAAACAACGGTTTAATTTTTGGCGACGAGCAGGAAAAAGCGATTAAAGAGAAAATTGCTACAAGTAATTTTTTCATGGGGTTGACGATTGGTTAAATCAAATTTAACGTTTTTGCAATGGCCTCAAAATGCGCGATTGTTAAGCATTATAAAATGATAAAATCGTATCAGTTTTGTTGGAGTTTTCCACATCGTAAAAAATACTAACTAATGACAATATGTTTAAACACTATATAAGATAAAATTTTACCTTTGCATGCTCATTCCCAATCATGAGCGATCAGATTAAACATGAATGCGGTGTGGCATTTATCCGCCTTTTAAAGCCACTCTCTTTTTACCAGAAAAAGTACGGTACTGCACTGTACGGACTAAACAAGCTTTACCTTTTAATGGAAAAACAGCACAATCGCGGGCAAGATGGCGCGGGCGTTGCTACCATTAAACTGGATATTGAGCCTGGTAAACGGTACATCAGCAGGCACCGGTCGATGGCATCGAACGCGGTCGCTGACATCTTCGAGTACATCCAGAAGAAATTTGCCGAGATACAAAAGGAAACGCCTGAAAAAATGGCCGATACCGAATGGCTCAAAGAACATGTAAGCTTTACCGGCGAAGTGTTATTGGGCCATTTGCGTTATGGTACGCATGGTAAAAACAGTATAGAGAACTGCCACCCTTTTCTGCGCCAAAACAACTGGATGACCCGTAACCTGGTTATTGCCGGTAACTTTAACATGACCAATGTTGACGAATTGCTGCAGCAACTGTACGACCTTGGCCAGCACCCTAAAGAGAAAGCCGATACCGTAACCGTATTGGAAAAGATAGGCCACTTTATTGATACCGAGAACCAGGGCCTATTTGACCAGTACAAACGCGAAGGACTTGACGATAACATGGAGATTAGCAAACTCATTGCTAACGATATGGATGTTGCCAAGATCTTAAGGAAATCTGCCAAGAACTGGGATGGTGGATACACCATTGCAGGGATACTGGGCCACGGCGATGCATTTGTAATGCGCGACCCGGTCGGTATACGCCCCGCGTTTTATTATTATAATGATGAAATAGTGGTTGCCGCTTCCGAGCGCCCCGCTATTATGACGGCCTTTAATATTCCCATCGAGGACATTCGCGAGATAAAACCCGGCCATGCTCTAATAGTAAAAAAGAACGGCAAGATAACCGAGGATATGTTTAGCGAGCCGTTAGAGAAAAAGGCCTGCTCGTTCGAGCGCATCTATTTCTCGCGCGGCAGCGATGCATCTATCTACAAAGAGCGTAAACAACTGGGCAGGTTGCTTTGTCCGCAGATATTGGGCGCTGTAGATAACGACGTTAAGAACACGGTATTTTCTTATATCCCCAACACTGCCGAAGTTGCTTTTTACGGCATGGTAGAGGGTGTCCATAAATACATAAAAAAATACCAACGCGACAGGTTACTGAACCGCGACGATAAAATTAGCGAGGAAGAGTTGACGGAAGTTTTAGCGCTTGCCCCACGTGTGGAGAAGATTGCTATTAAGGATGTGAAGCTCCGCACCTTTATTACCCAGGATGCCGACCGCAGCGAAATGGTTGCCCATGTTTACGATACCACTTACGGTTTAATAAACAAAGATGCCGACACCTTAGTGGTGCTGGATGATTCCATTGTACGTGGTACTACGCTTAAACAAAGCATCCTGAAGATCCTTGACCGCCTTGGCCCTAAAAAGGTAGTGGTGGTATCATCTGCCCCGCAGATCCGTTACCCGGATTGCTATGGCATTGATATGTCGCGCATGGGCGAGTTTGTGGCTTTTGAGGCTGCGATTAGTTTACTGAAAGAGCAAGGCAAAGAGAATATCATTGTTGAGGTTTACCAGAAATGTAAGGATAGCTCTAAACTGGCTAAAGAAGATGTTGAAAATTACGTAAAGGCCATCTACGCGCCATTTACCGACCAGGAGATCTCTGACCGTATTGCTAAGATCATCACCCCGCCAAATATTAAGGCTAAGGTGCAAGTGCTTTACCAAACCCTTGATAATTTGCACATAGCCTGCCCCGACCATGCCGGCGACTGGTACTTTAGCGGCGATTACCCAACCCCGGGCGGTAACAAAGTTGTAAACCGCGCCTTTGTTAACTGGATGGAAGGTAATAACCAAAGGGCTTATATGTAAGATTAGTGATTAGAGGTTTGTGATTAGAGATTAGTAGCAAACTCTTATAACAAAAAGAGCGATAGGTTTCTATCGCTCTTTTTTGTTTCCGTTTTTGTCATCCTGAACGATAGTGAAGGATGTATTAGCGAACTGTGCACAACCGCATGTATAGCGGCGAATAGATGCTTCACTATCGTTCAGCATGACAAAGTAAAATAGGTTTACTCCTCCGCTAACCAGCGGAGGCTTCGTTTAACTCACCGCCGGTGCCGAAAATATAAAATGCGTAACCAGCCTGTCTATCAGTACCAATGATGCGATGATGAGCGCGATACCGGCAATTTCGTTTAGGCGGTGTACAAATTTTGGAGATATTTTTTGCCGGAGTTTATTGGCGTAAAAGGCTTTAACGGTATCCAGCCCGAATTGAATAATAAGGATGGTGAGGAACATGACCGCTATTTTGGCGGTACGGTGGTGCACACCCGCGTGAAACTGCGTACTGGCCACGCCGATAACCACCGTCCAGTGAAGCAACACGGTGGGGTTAAAAATGCACATCACAAAGCCTTTAAAAAAATAGCCCGCGTGGTTTATTTTATTGGGGATGGTGTTTTTGTAGTTAACATCGGCTTTTTTGAAGATGTAGTAAATGCCGATAGTGAATAATATGATGCTGCCTACTATACCGGCTATGGTTTTATCGTGTGCGGAGATATCAAAATATTGCGAGCCGTATAGTATGGCGCCCACAAAAACCATATCACTCATTACTACACCAAGGGCAAGCGAGAGGCCAGCATGAAAACCCTTTTCAATACTGGTTTTTATCAGAGCAAAGAAGACCGGGCCTGTTATAAACGTGAGCACTAATCCAAATCCAATTCCCGAAATAATGGCTTCTATCATTATATAGGCTTATATGTCCTGCTTAATCATACAGGTAAAAAATCAGGACACTAATATGCAACTTTTATCTGTTAAACAATAAAACTTAATGTTGTGATTTATATTTTGAAAAAATTATAGCCATAATTATAAAATTTGATTTATGTTTAGTGTTTCAAACACACCAATAGTATTAACCTTAATTAACAATGGAAAAAACAAACTCGAAGAGTAATGGATCGGCGTTGTATACGCTGGTAACAGTATTTTTCTTTTGGGGCTTTTTAGCGGCCTCGAACGGAATATTCATACCTTTTTGCAAAGCGCATTTTCACCTAAGCCAATTCGAATCACAATTGATCGATTTTACTTTTTATGGTGGTTATTTCATCGGGTCGCTGATACTTTACTTTGCTTCATCGGCAACCAAGGTTGATATCCTGAATAAGATAGGTTACAAAAACGGTATCATTTACGGTTTGTTAATCTCGGCTGTTGGTGCTTTGATCATGATCCCGGCTATTAACTCCGGTTCGTTCGCGTTTATACTATTTACCTTTTTTGTAATAGCCTTAGGTTTCTCGTTACAGCAAACCGCGGCCAACCCCTTTGTGGTTGCCCTGGGCAGCGCCGAAACGGGTACCCACCGTTTAAATTTTGCCGGTGGTGTAAATAATTTCGGCAGTATTTGGGGGCCGGTTATTGTAGGTATTGTGCTTTTTGGTTCGGCATCTGCTAAAATACCCGCTGCTGATGTTAAAATAGCATCGGTAAATAACCTGTATTTAATATTGGCAGGTTTATTTATAGCCGTAGCAATTTTCTTTTGGGTATCGAAATTACCACGTGTAACCAGCGACGAAAAGATAGAGCCAAGCAATAAGGCCAACAGGCCTTTAGGCGTTATTTTTATAGCATTCCTGCTGATATTGGCTGCAGGCCCGGTAAGTACTTACTTTGGTAACAAAGCCGCAAAGGAAAACAATGTCACTGTAAATACGCAGTTATATAAAGATCATGGCGGCGAAACTTTAGAGCAAATAAATAATATTAAAAAAATCACCCCGCAGGAAAAGGCCGATTTTATATTTTATGTTAAACATGTAAACCAGTATAAATCGTACATGGTATATGCATCGCTTGCCATTATCCTGATCACCTTACTTACAACCATATCTACCAGCAGCAAACATAAAGAAGGCTGGGGCGCTATGCAGTATCCACAGCTTATTTTGGGTATGCTGGCTATATTTACATATGTGGGGGTCGAAGTTACCATCCAAAGTAATATGGGGGCCTTGCTCGAAACACCCAAGTTCGGCAACTTTACTACCGACCAGGTAGCGCCATTTATTTCTCTTTATTGGGGCAGCTTAATGATAGGCCGCTGGACTGGTGCTATCGCTGCCTTCAACCTTACTAAGCAGGTTAAATTTTTACTTACCGTAATAGTGCCATTTATTGCATTTGGCGTTGTATTGCTTGTTAACGGCATCAGCGGTACTAACGTAAGCACCTTTTACCCATACGCAGGCTGTGTGGCTATCCTGATCATAGGATTTCTTATCGGTAACCAAAAACCGGTACGTACCCTGGCTATATTCGGCGTATTAGGCGCTGTGTTTATGATCATTGGCTTATTAACCACAGGTATGGTTGCCGTATTTGCGTTCATTAGCGGTGGCTTATGTTGTTCTATCATGTGGCCTTCCATCTTCTCCTTATCGGTTACCGGTTTGGGTAAATACACCAGCCAGGGATCGGCATTTTTAATTATGATGATCCTGGGTGGCTCTATCATTCCGCCGGTACAGGGCATCCTTGCAGATACAGCAGGTATCCATAATTCATACATTATCCCGGTTATTGGCTTTGCTTACCTGGCGTTCTTCGCCCTTAAAGCCGGCTCGATATTAAAGGGGCAAGGTATCGATGTAGATAACATGGAAGCATCAGGAGGACACTAATTTATTAATCATTGTGTCATTTGCTTCGCTGTCATTGAGTCATTTTTTAATAATGATGCAATGACTCAATGACCCAATGACCCAATGATACAACATGAAACCAAGTTTCGAAAATATTTTCATGAACCTGGCAACCGACCTGGCCAAACGCTCGCACTGCGTTAAGGCCCAGGTCGGTGCCGTTTTGGCTAAAGACACGCGCATTATATCCATTGGGTATAACGGCCCGCCTGCGGGTACCCACAACTGCGACGAGGAATGGCCGGGACAAGGCTGCGCCCGCGACTCTAAAGGCAGCTGCTCTCTTGCCCTGCACGCAGAAGAGAATGCTATACTTTACGCCGTTAAGAACGGAGCAAACCTGGAAGGCGCCACACTGTATACCACGTTATCGCCCTGCCTGCCATGCGCCAGGCTCATTTTTTCCGCAGGTATAAAACAAGTTTACTTTGATAAATCGTACGCCCAGTACAAAGGCCTCGCCAGCGATGAAGGTGTTGATTTTTTGAACAGGTTTGGGGTAAATGCGGTAAAATCGGGAGAGTAAGGGGGTGAAAAATAAAGAGGCAAGAGCCAAGTATAAAGGGTTGTGGTTTAATTAAAGTCTGCCTGCTCATTCGCCGCAGAGGGCTATTACTTTGTCTTGATACAAAGTAATCAAAAATCAAGACAGAAAAAAGCTTCCCCGCACAGGCCTTTACCTTTTGGCCCGCTTTTCTGTCAGGCCACCGCTCGTTCATTATTTATCTGACGAAATTGGCTTTGGGGGCTAAGCCTGACGAACGGAACGTTAGCTCTACTATTGCGGCCTTAGCGCGTTGCGGATAGTACAGACACTGACTTAGCACATACTTTGACAGCGACGCGGTACAGCCGCGTGTTTTTTCTTTGGTTCGTTTCTTTTTTGCGACAAAAAAGAAATGAACATCCACAGGCTTTACAACTTATAACTGCCCTTCCTAACAAAGAACTGATCGACAATAAGTCTAAAGAGATTTCTACGTCACTATAACTCCACATAATGATGCGCGGAAATGTCTCTTTACTTTCGACTTAGAACTTTCGACTAACGACTTAAAACTTCAACCCCTCTACCTTATCAAGCGCAAACTGCAGTTGCTCATCCGGTGTTAGGTTGGTATTATCCAACACAATGGCATCTTTAGCGCGTACAAGGGGGCTTTCTTCGCGGGTGGTGTCCTGGTAATCGCGGTGGGCTATGTTCTCAAAGATCTCTTCCAGGGTAACATCCGGGTTTTTCAGGTGGATCTCGTCATAACGGCGCTGGGCGCGTACGGCCGGGTCGGCGGTCATGAATATTTTTACGGGGGCGTCCGGGAAAACAGCGGTACCAATATCGCGGCCATCCATCACAATATTTTTTGATTTGCCCATGCGTTGTTGCTGCTTCACCATTTCGCGGCGCACTTCCTTAAGGGCCGATACCTCGCTCACCTTTTCGGATACAGGCATCTGGCGGATCTCTTCCGAAACTTCCTCATCATTAAGCGTGATATGAGTTTCGTAATCGCGCGAGTGGAAGTTGAGGTGGATGTTGTTTAAGGCTTCTTCTATTTGCGCGTGGTTATGCGTATCAATATTGTTCCTTAAAAAATACAGGGCTACGGCACGATACATGGCGCCGCTATCAACATAAATATAATGGAGCTTTTTGGCCAATGCCTTGGCCAGCGTGCTTTTACCACATGATGAGTAGCCGTCGATAGCTACCACGATATTATTGCTCATCGGGGAACGAAGTTACGTATTTTAGTGATTAGTTAACCGGTGATTGGTGATTAGATAGAAAGAATAACTATTAACTAATTAACTAATCGCTAATCACTAATTCACTATCTTCAACCCCATGAACTTAAACAAGGCCGACCTGCAACGGGAAATTTCTTACAAAACATCGCGCAGCGGGGGCAAAGGGGGCCAAAATGTAAACAAGGTATCTACCAAGGTAGAACTGCTTTTTTCTATTGATGGCAGCATCCTGTTCACCGATGAGGAAAAGCTTTTGCTGAATGAAAAGCTGCAAACACGTTTTAATAAGGATGGCCTTGTGCAGGTAATATGTGATGAAGAGCGCAGCCAATACCTGAACAAAGAGATAGCGGTAGAACGCCTGATCGTATTGCTAACAAACGCCCTGCATAAACCAAAAGTGCGCAAACCCAGCAAAGTTAGCCGCGCGGCAAAACTGGCCCGCCTGGGCAATAAAAAGATCCAATCGGCCAAAAAGGCCGACCGTAAAAAAGATTTTGACTATTAATTAAACCTGTACAACACCGTTACCGACCCCCACTGGTGGGTGCTTTTAACCATCTGCTTCACTTCGCGGGTATTGATGACCGCGCCAATATCAAACACAAAGCGGCTGGTGGTAAATGCTACACCAAGCTGGTTGCTAAAAACAAGATGGTTAATATCGCCAACAATCTCCTGTGTGCCGGGTTCGGGGTGGTCTTTAAAAATATTCCCTTGTACGGTGGCATCATATAACACCGCGTTTATCTGAGGTTTATAGTAAAAGAAAACCTCGTTTTTGTGCAGCAAACCGGCATTTGCGTTTTTGCTTACCGTGCTTTGTGTGCTTACCGATTGAAATAACTGGTTAAAGTTACCTAAACGGATCATCGGGCCTACACCCGCGGCATTAAAGCCTGTGCCGGTATTAACGTAGCCCGAAAAGGTCAGATCGGCCCATGATGAACGGGCAAGCAGTTTGTTTACTTCGGCGCTTAAATTTAACTGCGGAGCGTTGCGTACCTGGTATTGCCAGCTGTTTAGTTCGTAAAAACCAAAAGTGTTATGGATGAGTTTCTGCACTGCATACCCACCGGCTGCGGGGCCAACAACGCCAACCCTGGCACCTAATTTGACGGTGGTTTCGTTTTTGTATAAAATATTTGCCGAAGCGCCAAGGTATAAATATCCGGCGAAAGGCCTGTCGACCTCTGCTGCCGAAGGTAATTGCCCCGACTGTGCATTGTAGATCTTTTGCCCTAACTCCAGCCCAAACACCGCGTTCGCCATGTTGCTTTTTAACTTAGCGCCATCAATAGCGTGGCGATAATTAAGGAAAAAGCCGTTGGTGTAATAACGGTCTGACCCCTGGCCGAGGAAAGAATCGTTATCAGATTTAAAACCTATTTCGTTGCCGCGGCTTTGTGCATATGCGCCAATGCCGCTAAGCAGGCATAAGGCTAACAGGAAAAATTTCTTCTTCATTTTGAAATTAAAGGGTGCGCTAATGTAAAAAAAGCAGGGGTAATTTCCCGCTTTATTTTAAAACGCATAACCAAAACTTACATACGGCCAATAAGGTAAAAACTCTTCTGAGCTAAATAACGGGCTCACGCCCGCTTTAAATGAAAGGCCACCATCAATTGGTTGATAACAATAGCAAAAATTTAAAGCTCTTATAAGTTACGCTAAGGTAAATGAATTATTCCGTAAACTATTTTTACGTTGGTGAATTACCAAAAAAACCGACAGGGTTTTCCTGTCGGTTTCGTTCCCCTGTTTAGAGGGGGGGGGTAGGTGTTAATAACCCTATTTCAAGAGGTGAACCTAAATTTTAATTCAATGCGGGTTTAACTTCCTTTTCTTTAACCGTCAGATCAAGCGGCTCGCTCACCAGGTCGGTTAGCAGGGCCAGGTTAATTACCTCGCGCATATCGGTAACGTAATGGAATTTAAGGTCGGTAATGTAATCTTCCTTAATTTCCAGGATATCTTTCTGGTTTGATCTGCACAGGATGATCTCCTTGATATTTGCACGCTTAGCCGCCAGGATCTTCTCTTTGATGCCGCCTACAGGCAATACACGCCCACGCAGGGTGATCTCGCCCGTCATGGCCAGATGTGGTTTTATTTTTCGCTGCGTAAATGCCGATACCAGTGCGGTAAGCATCGTTATACCTGCCGATGGGCCATCCTTAGGCGTAGCGCCGGCAGGTACGTGTACATGCACATCCCATTGTTCAAACAGTTTTGGGTTGATGTTAAAGTAACCGGCATGCGCGCGTAAATAAGCTAACGCGATGGTTACCGATTCCTTCATAACATCGCCAAGGCTGCCGGTAAGGGTTAGCTTGCCATTACCCGGGCTTAAACTGGCCTCGATAAAAAGGATATCGCCGCCAACCGATGTCCAGGCAAGGCCGGTTACCACACCCGCGGTATCATTGCCTTCGTAAAGGTCTTTATCATAAAAAGGTGCACCTAATATTTTTTCGACTTCCTTTTTACTCACCAGCGTGTTATAAGGCTCATCCATGGCAATGTTTTTGGCAACGCCGCGTATTACCGAACCTATCCTTTTTTCCAAAGCACGCACACCCGATTCGCGGGTGTAATCTTCTATCAGTTTTTCAACAACATCGCTTTTTATCACCACATCTTTAGCGGTTAAACCATGTGCTTCGCGTTGTTTGGGTAACAGGTGCCTTTTAGCTATTTCCGTTTTTTCTTCGATGGTGTAGCCGTTAACTTCTATGATCTCCATCCTGTCCAGCAGGGCAGGTTGTATGCTGCTCAATGAGTTTGCGGTGGCGATGAACATCACGTTCGACAGGTCGAAATCCATCTCCACGTAGTTGTCATAAAAAGTGCTGTTCTGTTCAGGGTCAAGAACCTCCAATAAAGCAGATGATGGGTCGCCACGGAAATCGGTACTTACCTTATCTATCTCGTCCAAAATAAAAACCGGGTTAGCCGCGCCTGCCTTTTTTACCGACTGGATGATCCTGCCCGGCATAGCGCCGATATAGGTTTTACGGTGCCCGCGAATTTCGGCCTCGTCCCTTACGCCACCCAAAGCCATCCTTACATATTTACGGCCCAACGCTTTCGCTATTGATTTACCCAATGACGTTTTACCAACACCCGGAGGGCCAACCAAACAAAGGATAGGGGCCTTCATGTTGTGCTTTAGCTTCAGTACCGCCAAATATTCGATTATGCGCTGCTTTACCTTATCAAGGCCAAAATGGTCCTTATCCAGTACCTTTTGAGCGCGTTTAAGGTCAAAGTTATCCTTAGTAAATTCGTTCCATGGCAGGTCGAGCAGCAGTTCCAAATAATTTATCTGCACCGAATAATCTGCCGCGGCAGGGTTAGTGCGGGCCAGTTTTTCAAGCTCTTTGGCAAAATGGGTTTTAACCTCCTTTGCCCATTTCTTTTTAAGCGCGCGTTGGCGAAGGTTCTCTATTTCCAGATCGGGCGAGGTACCGCCCAGTTCTTCCTGGATGGTTTTTAGCTGTTGGTTCAGGAAATAATCGCGCTGCTGTTTATCCAGGTCAACGCGTACCTTGGTCTGGATCTGGTTTTTAAGCTCCAGCATCTGCAGGTCAAGCGTTAAATGCTCCAGCACCATATTTATCCTGTCGCGCAGGCTGGCGGTTTGCAGTAACTGCTGCTTATCGGCCATATCCGCATTCATATTTGATGATATGAAATTGATCAGGAACGATGTGCTCTCGATGTTGCGGATAGCAATACCGGCCTCGCTCGGGATATTTGGCGATAACTGTATAATGTTCATGGCCATGTCTTTAACAGACGATACCATGGCTTTAAATTCTTTATCTTCTTTGGCCTTTATCTCTTTAAAAGGTTCTACAGTGGCCTTAATGTAAGGTTCGCTCTGTACCTCTTCTTTCAGTATAAAACGCTTTTTTCCCTGCAATATCACGGTGGTGTTACCATCGGGCATTTGCAGCATTTTTATGATCAGGGCTATTGTACCAACTTTATTAAGCTGGTTAAAGGTAGGGTCTTCAATGCTTACATCCTGCTGGGCAACAACGCCTATCAGGCGGCTGCCTTTATTGGCATCGCGTATCAGTTTAATTGATTTATCGCGGCCAACGGTAATAGGGATAACAACACCCGGAAACAAAACGGTATTGCGCAGCGGAAGTATAGATATAATATCAGGAACCTGCTCATTATTCATCTCCTCTTCATCCTCTGACGACATCAGCGGGAAAAATTCAGAGTCTTCATTAATGGAAGGCATGGTATTCTTAAAATCGAATGGGTCAAAACTCATCAAGCACCTTTTATGTATGGTTACAACGTCATAATGGCAGGTACGGAAACTCCGCCCATACAAATACGGGTCAATAACCAATAGTTATATATTCAAATATACAGTTTCAAGAGCTATGCCAATATAAGCTAATTAACCATGGTAAATGCCGATGGCTTATAAAGTATTGATTTATTGAACGTTGCGGATATAAAATAAATTCGGGTTGGTTTTTATAAAATTTACGCAAAGTGGAAAAAAAGTCATGCAGGTGCGGAACGGATTGCGCAGTCCACGCACCGTGGGAAAGATCAGAAAATCACATTTAAAAAGAAAAGCCCCGGCTTTGACCGGGGCTTTCTTGCTTTATATATAGATCAGGCAAATCTGCCCGGGAATTGCGTTAGCGCGTAATGGATCTCTTTTAACGTTGGCGACTTACGGTTGAAAAACAGGTTGATCACCAGGCAATTCGTTTTTTCGGTCCTTGTTGATTTTTTATAAGCAATTTTCATGTTAAGAAGCATTTGCAAGTAAATACATAGGGTTGGTTTGAATTTCCGTTTTCATCGGTACGGTCTTTTTGGTCGCGTCTATCTCGCTGTATTTTGCTTTCAACTTGCTCAGCATTTCAAAGCTGAAGGCATCGGCCAACGGCATATGATAGGTGCCTACCGTTTTTGAATGAAGCACCAGGCTGGAAGCAGGAACCCGCAGGTTGCAATGGTTAATGTGGGTTAACCCGGTTACCTCGTCGGTATCAAAAATCACGAAGGTATCTATCTGCCTGCCCGCTTTGTCTGTAAAGATCACAGAGGCGTTTTCCTTAAAATGTGTCATGACTGTCATTATTCCAAAAGCATGCCATTCTTTAGTCAGATATAAAAATAGGCCTTAGCGGTAGCTATTGTAGGATAATACGGACACAGCCCTATACAATATTTTGATAAGTGCGGTTATCCGCTATCTTCTATAGCCCGGCGATTGCATCAGATCTAACAATTAGATGGACGTATCGCAGTCGCCTTTTACCTGGCGAAAAACTGTTTCAATAACACCCCCAACTTATTGATGCCGGATTTATTAAGCGATTGCACAGGGATATACACCAGGCTTTCCAGTTTAAGTTCATCAGGACTATTTGTCTCCCCGCCAGTTATTTTGACCAGGCTGGATGCCCTTTGGGTAGCATCAAAACCATTTGCGCGCAGGTAAGCGATAAGTTTGGCTGGGTTTGCGGTTTCTACAGGTAAAACCCAGTGCGAATTATAATTATTAAGGCTGCCAATTTTTACGCTTCGAGGTAAGTGCTGAAGTATTTGCAGCGCATTGTTCCTGCGTTTTTCTATATTACCGGAGTTAAATGATTCCAAACGGTATTTAATAAGCCCGATGTTACCCGCACACGGCCTGAACCTTATCTTTTCCATAACCTCTGCACCGGGGAAGCCTTTGGTAAAACCGGCAAGTACATCATCAAAATCCCTGCCCCCTGCCATACAAAATTTATAAAAAAGCGTATAAACAACGTTTGTGGTAAGCAATTTTATAATCAAAGCCTTTCGCAGTTTTTTAGCGAATATGCCGGTTAGCTGGACAGGAAGGGTGCTGTTGAAAGTAATAGCTTTTTTGTAGATCCAGTTATTGTTAAACTTCAGCAAAGCGCCTGTTAAAGTTGTATTGGTTTTAATTAACCCGAAGCTGAACATCACCACATCGCTAAGCGGGTTGCCACGGTAAGCATCGCCGGTAAATGCCTGCGCGCAATCTTCTATCACTGTTAAATTATGCTTTTTGGCAAGGGCGACAATTTTCCCGGTATCCATAATGGCACCAAAAAGATGCGTGATGAGTATTGCCCTGGTGTTGGGGGTTATGGCATTCTCCATCTCTTCCGCATTAATGCCAAGGGTGTTTTTATTTAGGGCCAAAGGCACCGATTTTAGCCCGTGCGCATCCAGGATGTTGAACATATCCGGGATGTTGATATTGGTAACCAGTATTTCGGAACCGGGCGGATAGTTAAGTGCACTTAAAACAAGGTGCAGCCCGGTGCGTACCGAGAGGCATATCAGCCCGTCATTAGTTTCGCGGTTCTGCCGGTCTGCTTTATCAGCACTCATACAATAAAGCAGCCCTCTAAAAATGGCTGCATAAGTTATATCGAGTTTGCCGCGGGGAATCATTGCTGTATTGCTTTGTTCAAAGATGCAATAAAATTGGGTATTGGTTATGTTTGCCGCTGAAGCCGGGGCAACAGGGCAAATTCTTTTATTCAAATAAGTTGTATACAATTCTAAAATTATTAACAATTTGCGGGGACTGTATAATAATTTGACGTATTGATAGTTATTGTATTGTTGATGGATAATACCCGCTAATTAAATATGAGGCTATCGGCTATAATTTCTTTTTTCATACTTACCTCGCTCGAAACTTCGTCGGCACAAAATGCCTATGTAAAGTTGGGGCAGCAGGCCTTTATGGACGGAAATTTTAAATCGGCCGTTAAACAACTGGAAAAGGCCTGTATGGTTGATTCTACCAACGCCAATGCTTATTGGATGCTGGGCTACTCGTATTACCACAGCGAAAACTATCGCAAATCGATAGCAGCCTACACAAAGGTTATCTTCATAAACCCGGTTGATGCTACGGCCTACTATTACCGCGCACGTGCAAAAGGATACTTGGGCAAGGATACGTTCCTGTCGCCGGCCGAGCGGGAGAAGTACCTGTTAGGCGCCATATTGGATCTTACCAAAGCACTGGCCATCGATCCTGACGATCATGGTAAGTGCTACCAAACCCGCGGCATAGCCTACCGCGAATACGGCGAATTTAAGTTGCAGCAAAACCAGCATACTTACGATAAAGCCCGTGGTATCAACTCGTTAAAAGCCTCAATTGCCGACCTGGAAAAGGTATTGAACGATAGCCCCGGAAGATCTGACATTTCTACCCTTATCGAACTATCTAAAGAAAAGCTGGCTACCGCTACCGGCCATCATTAATTAAACACCCCTTTAATGCGGTAGCCGTTGGCTCCCATTATTTTTACCTGCTGCATTTTTTCGATCAAGTAATACAACCCCGGCGCGTAAATCAGCTTTTCGGTAGTGTTGTAAAGTATATTGCGGGTATTATTTATAATAGCTATGGAGGTTATTTCCCCGGCTTTTTTCCTGATAATTATTTCGCGGGTTTTTAGTTCGGGGAATTTGGCTTTGTAAACAATGCTGTCGTCATTTGCCTGTACGCTATAACTTAATTTCCATGCAGGTTTGTTGATATCGCTTTCGGTAAACAGGTTAAGTTCTTTTTTCCAGCTGGTTATGTGTACTTTTTTATTTTCGGCCGCCCCGTTGTGTGCAACTGATTTATTTACTTCAGGGTTTTGTTTGGTAAGCAGGGTATCCTGTTTGCCAAAATAACCTTTCAGGTCAAAGTACTTCAATTCGGCCCCGGTTTCTTTTATTTCGGGTTTATTACAAGCATAGCTGCCGCCCAAAAGCAGCAGCACGCCTGTATAAATAGTATATTTTTTGAGTGGTTTATACCAATACATTACCGGTCATTTCTTCGGGGATTGGCACACCTAAAATTTGCAGTACTGTAGGTGCAATATCACCCAGTTTGCCATCTTTTACCTGTTTAACATCACTATCGATAACAATACACGGTACCAGGTTGGTGGTATGTGCCGTGTTTGGCGAGCCATCCTCGTTGATCATATAATCGGCGTTACCATGGTCGGCTATGATGATGAACGAATAGCCGGTTTTTAATCCTGCCTCAACAACCGCTTTACAGCAGGCGTCGGCAGTTTCGGCAGCTTTCATCACGGCGCTAAAAACGCCGGTATGGCCAACCATATCGGTATTGGCAAAGTTCAAACAAACAAAATCGGGCCAGCCGGCTTCCAATTCGGGGATAATGGCATCACGGATACCTTCGGCGCTCATTTCGGGTTGCAAATCGTAAGTAGCTACTTTTGGCGATGGCACTAATAAGCGTTTCTCGTCCTTAAATTCCGTTTCGCGGCCACCCGAGAAAAAGAAGGTAACGTGCGGGTATTTCTCGGTTTCGGCAATACGGATCTGTTTTTTACCGGCACCCTCTAAAACCTCGCCCAAAGTTTTGCTCAGGTCATCCTTACGGAACACCACCTTTACATTTTTAAAGGTTTCATCATACGATGTCATGGTGACATAAAATATGTCCAGCGGCTTCATATCATACTCCGGGAACTCTTTTTGGGTAAGCGCCTGCGAAATTTCGCGGCCCCTATCCGTACGGAAGTTAAAGCAGATCACCACGTCGCCATCTTTTATCACCGCAACGGGTTCGCCGGCTTCGTCTACCTTTACAATGGGTTTAATAAATTCATCGGTAACACCATCGGCGTACGATTTTTCTATCGAAGCCAAAATATCATCGGTAGGGGTACCTTCGCCTTTAACCATCAGATCATAAGCCAGTTTAACGCGTTCCCAGCGGTTGTCGCGGTCCATGGCGTAATACCTGCCAACGGCCGATGCTAAACGCACAGGCGAATCGGCTATGTGATTTTCAAGGTCGGTTATAAATTTTAAACCCGAGTTAGGGTCGGTATCGCGGCCATCTAAAAAGGCGTGCACAAATACTTTTTCCAGCCCCAGCGCTTTGGTGGCATCGGTTAAGCCTTTTAAGTGGGTAATGTGGGCGTGTACGCCGCCATCGCTAACCAAACCTATAAAATGCAGGTCCCTGTCGTTTTCTTTAGCATATTTAAATGCATCAAGTATAGTTTCGTTCTGTATAAACTCGTTATCAATAACGGCTTTGTTAATGCGGCCCAGTTCCTGGTAAACCACGCGGCCCGCGCCCAGGTTCATGTGCCCAACTTCCGAGTTGCCCATTTGCCCCTCGGGCAAGCCCACTGCAAGGCCCGATGCTTCGAGCTTTGAATTTGGGTACTGCGCTATCATCGAATCAAAGAAAGGCGTATTTGCCGCCACAATAGCGTTCGACTTATCGTTACGGCCGTAACCCCAGCCGTCGAGTATAATTAATGCAACTTTTTTTTGGTTTTCCACAATGCAAATATAAAAGCAACGTTTAAACATTGTAGTTTAAACACCGGTTTATTTTTTTTAGGTGCAACAATTCTTGGGTTTAATGGTCATATATAATGATGAAACTAAGATATCTGCCGCTACTCACCCTCCTTTTCCTGCTGCCTATGGTGGCAAACGCGGATACCATTGAAAAAATCGCCGAATATATTAAGCAGGCCAACACCCACGAAATAGCTAAATTTTTTGCCAGTAATGTTGATATCAGCATTTTAGACGAAACCAATGTTTATTCGAAGGCGCAGTCTGAAATGATCCTTGAGAAGTTTTTTAAAGAGAATAAACCGGTATCGGTAAAACTGCTCCACCGCATCAACTCAAATCCCAATTATAACTTCGGCGTGCTTATTTTAACTACAGATAAAGGCAAGTTTAGGGTATCGTATACATTAAGGGAAATTAATAAGGTTATGGAACTCATTGAGTTGCGAATTGAAACTGAAAAACCTAATTAATCATCAATTGTTCTTACTTTTGAAACTCAAAAATCAAAGGTTTGGATAAAGAAATTATACACCAGTTTATAGTAAATGCTTTAAGTGAGGATGTTGGCGACGGCGACCATACATCGCTGTCGACCATTGAGGCAGGCACACAAGGCAAAGCAAAATTATTAGTTAAAGATACAGGCATACTGGCCGGCGTTGAACTTGCTGCCGAGATATTCCATGAGGTTGACCCTAACCTAAAAATTAACATCTTTTTAAGCGATGGCGCCGAAGTAAAGCCAAAGGATATTGCATTTGAAGTAGAGGGTGATGCCCAAAGTATTTTAAAGGCCGAGCGATTAGTACTTAACTGCATGCAGCGCATGAGCGGTATTGCCACCAATACCAACCAGATAGTTCATCTTTTACAGGGCACAAATACCAAAGTTTTAGATACACGCAAAACCACACCCGGCCTGCGGTACCTGGAAAAATGGGCTGTACGCATAGGCGGGGGAGTCAACCATCGTTTTGGATTGTATGATATGATCCTGATCAAAGATAACCATGTAGATTACTCGGGCGGGATACGCCAGGCTATTGAAAACGCCAACAGATATCTTGCAGATACAGGGAGAAAACTGGCAATTGAAATTGAAGTACGAAATTTGGACGAATTGGAGCAAGTTTTGCAAACAGGCAATATAAACCGTATTTTAATTGATAACTTTAATTTTGACGATCTGAGGCAGGCAGTGAGCATGATACAGGGGCGTTACATTACAGAAGCATCGGGCGGGATAACTATCGATAACATACGCGACTATGCCGATTGCGGTGTGGACTATGTATCGGTAGGTGCGCTTACACATTCTGTAAAAAGTTTAGACCTCAGCTTAAAAGCTGTATAGCCTCTCCCTGCCCTCTCCGAGGAAGAGGGTTCTAAAAGAAGTTTTTAAAGTCCTCTACTTTGGAGAGGATTTAGAGGGGGCTTAATAGTTAAAAATTATAATGATATATTGCGGTAGTATAACATCAATTTAATAATATTGCAGGCAGATGCTATCAATCTACTCGATTTCAGCGCTTATTCTGGCTTACCTATTCGGATCAATTCCTACTGCAGTATGGATAGGGCAGGCATTTTACAACGTAGACGTACGTGAATATGGCAGCGGCAACGCCGGCGCCACCAACACCTTTAGGGTACTGGGCAAAAAGGCCGGTATCCCGGTTATGCTGCTTGATATTTTAAAAGGCTGGACGGCTACAAACCTGGCTTACGTTATAGGTGTTACCACTACAGGCGCATACCATTCCATCGCATTTACAAACTACGAACTGGCCTTGGGTGTGGCTGCGGTAATGGGCCATTTGTTCCCGGTTTTTGCAGGGTTTAGAGGAGGCAAAGGTATAGCTACTCTTTTTGGAATGATATTAGCTATTAACTTACCGGCTGCTTTACTTTGCGTATTAGTTTTTATAGTAACGTTGCTGATAACCAGGTATGTATCGTTATCGTCCATATTAGCAGGGTTTACATATCCCATCGGTGTAACATTTATTTTCCCGGTGTATATTAAATCGGTCATAATATATGGAATGTGTATTTGCATACTGATATTGGTAACGCATCAAAAAAATATTGAACGCTTATTAAAAGGTAAAGAGTCGAAAGTTAATTTATTTAAAAAGAAAATTACCTGACTTACCATGAAAAAATTTAGACCCATCCTTGCACTGGCTGTAGTTGCCATTGCCATTTATGCCTGTTCTACAGTTCCGTTAACAGGCCGCTCGCAATTAAGCCTTGTTAGCGATGACCAGATAAACCCTGCAGCCGCGCAAAGTTACAGGCAGTTATTATCTGACCCCAGCACCAAAGTTATTAATACCGGCACCGATGCCCAGCGTGTTAAACGCATTGGCAGCCAGTTGGCAACAGCTATCGACGGCTATTTAAAGGCTAATGGCTACGCCGGCCAATACAATTACCAATGGGAGTTTAACCTTATACAAAGTAAAGAAATAAACGCCTGGTGTATGCCGGGTGGTAAAGTAGCCGTTTACAGCGGCTTACTGCCGGTTACACAAACAGATGCCGGCCTGGCAACCGTTATGGGCCACGAAATTGGCCACGCTATTGCCCATCACTCTGCCGAAGCGCTTTCGCAGCAAATGGCTGTACAGGCCGGCGGTGCAGCGGTTGGCGCGGCTACCGGCAACAAATCGCAAACCACGCAGGCTATTATCGGTACATTATATGGCGTAGGCGGGCAGCTGGCTACTTTAAAATATTCGAGGGATAAAGAGAACGAAGCCGACAGGCTTGGTTTAACCTTTATGGCAATGGCCGGTTACGACCCGCGCCAGGCCGTTAGTTTTTGGCAGCGTATGGCAGCCCAAAACCAGGGCGCCCCGCCGGAGTTTTTGAGCACCCACCCAAGTGATGCTACACGTATTGCCAATATCCAAAAGCTGATACCCGAAGCAATGAAATATTATAAGGGGAAATAAACAACAATAAAGATTTTTACAAAGGCCACAGAGATTAATTTCGATGTGGCCTTTCTTGTTTATGAAATAGATATTTTTGCACTCGCCTGGCTCCAGCCGAGTGAGGACTATTACACGGCCTCGGACCGCAGTAATTGTATTAACACAGGCGGCCGGAGGCCTTATAATAGTAGTCACTCGTGAAGACGCGAGCGACTAAGTAAAACCATCAAACAAACCCCACTATTAACAGTTTTACCATCATGGCTACTTCTAAATCCCGCTTTCTTACGGCCCAGTGGCGTAACCTGGTAATGCTGAATTACGAGGTTGATCCCGAAATATTGAAACCTTATTTGCCCGCTGCTACTGAGATAGACCTTTGGCAGGGTAAGGCATTAGTGAGCATGGTAGGTTTTATGTTCCAGGATACGCGGGTGCTGGGCATAAAATGGCCATTCCATGTGAATTTTGAAGAAGTGAACCTGCGCTTTTACGTGCGCCATTTTGATGGTAAGCAATGGAAACGCGGGGCGGTATTTATAAGCGAAATAGTGCCTAAAAGCATGATCGTGTTGATTGCAAACAACCTGTATAAAGAACATTACCGCGCACTGCCCATGCGGCATTCTGTAACCAGGGATGGCCCTAACCATACGCAATTCTTATACGAGTGGAAACTAAAAGGAGTATGGAACAAGCTTGGCGCCACTGTTCGTAACAGCCTTATCCCAATTGAAGCCGGCAGCCCCGAAGAGTTTATATTTGAACATTACTGGGGCTATAACCGCCTCACCGATTATAAGACCATGCAGTACGAGGTTGAGCATATCGCCTGGCAAATTGCCGAAGTAAAAGATTTTGTTTTTGAAGCCGATATAAGGGAATTATATGGCGATGCATTTGTGCCTTACCTGAGTGCTAAACCATTCTCGGCGTTTTGGGCCAATGGGTCGGAGATAGCGGTTAGGATAGCGGATAAGCTATTGTTAGATCCGGTGGTGCCGGGGTAGATTAAAAGTTGTAAGGGTCTATTACCACAAGATTGGCGATATTCTTAAAATCACGAGTATTACGTGTAATTAAATCATGGCCATAACTATTGCCGTAGCCGCAATAATAACATCAGGTAGCTTCGCACTTTTAAATTTTCTGAGCTCTATCGTTTGTTTGATGACATCTTCTGTAAGTTGATGAATTGTGGCCGTATCTAAAAAGTTAGACAACCCTTCAGTGGCGGATGGGTGACCAAGAACTTCGATTTGATTGATAACTGAGGTGTAAAATCCTCCATCAATAATGTTATTTATATAGTGGGTGATGTCCTCCGGCAGAATGCCAGCGGTATATTCTAAAAGTATATTAGTATCAATTAAAAACGTCTTTCCCACTCTCCACGCTCTTTTTCTATATCCAAAATCATTTTTTTCGCTAACTCTTTATCAAGCGTACCGGCGTACTCCGAAGGTTTTTTTTTCAGGGTAGATTTGGGTTTATCTTGCAATTGTTTCAAATCCTCGTGCTTAGCAGTTATCTCATTCCATTCATTGATTGGGATAATTACAGCGGTGTGGTTACCAGAATCATCAGAAATATATTGTAATGACATTGCTTTACTATTTAAGTAAAAATAACAATTTTTAATTTAACGGGCAATTTGCAATTATCTTGTAACCCCCAACACTTCCAATATAGCCTTTGCCTTCAATAAACATTCCTCATATTCCTGCCCGGGATCAGCGTGGTAGGTAATGGCGCTGCCTACATGGAACGATAAATATTTTTTGGCGCTGTTGTATAGCAGGGTACGGATCACCACGTTAAAATCAAAATCATCATCCGGACTAAAGTAACCTATTGCCCCGGAATACACGCCGCGTTTGCTTCGTTCGTATCGTTCCATCAATTGCATGGCACTTATCTTGGGTGCGCCCGTCATACTTCCCATGGGGAAGGTATTTTTTACGGCCTCGACCGCGGATACATCATCGCGCAGTTCGCATACTACGGTCGATACCATCTGGTGCACTTGCTTAAAGCTTTGAATATCGTAAAGCTCCTCGGTTTTAACTGTGCCGGGTCTGGCCGAGTGGGTGAGGTCGTTGCGTACCAGGTCTACTATCATCACGTTTTCCTGCAGCTCCTTTGGGTGGTTGCGCAGTTCTTCGATGATGGTTTTATCTATAACATCATCCGCATCCCGCCTGGCGGTACCTTTTATAGGCTGCGAGATAAGTTTGCTACCCCGCTTTGCCAGAAAACGCTCGGGCGAGGCGCACATGATATAATTACCTTCCCATTTAAAAAAAGTAGAGAACGGCGTAGGCGATAATTGGTTCAGGTTCCGAAAGATAGATAGCGGTTCTATCTCCGTATTATCCGCATAAAATTCCTGGCAAAAGTTGGTCACATAAATATCGCCGCGGATAATGTGTTGCTGGATCTTTTCTACAGTTTCGACATATTCTGCCCGGCTGAAACGCGGTTGCAGGTTAATAGCGGGTTGTTGTTCAACTTTAGAGAGTTCGGGTCTCTCTATGGCTTCTAATATTTTCGATGCCTGTTCTCCAATTATCTCAACCGTATTTCCAGTTATGCTGATTAATATCTCGGGCGCAAAAAAGTACAGATCGGGGAAATCGAGGTGGTCGGTATTATTGGACTGTAGGTTCTCCACCTCGTTCTTCAAGTCGTATCCAAGGAAGCCGGTGATCCATCCGGAATTGGCGTTTTTAAAACCGGATAGCTGCGCGAAAGCATCGCCCGCATTTGTAGTTAGTTCAGCTTTGGCACCAATGGCAATAATGGTATCAAACTTGCCGTAGGGGTCGTTAAAACTATTGCTGTCGAGATAGCACAAGGTGTCAAATTTTGCTGCCCATGCAAGCGCCTTTTGTTTAAATAATGCTACGTCGGTTACCTCGGTTATCACGCCACAAAAATAGTTAAGTAAATACAAAAGGCCCCGATTTATCGGGGCCTTTTGTATGTTTAATTGATAAATTCTTTTAGTGCAACACCAAAGTCTGCTTTCTATCCGGGCCTACAGATAACCATTTTACCGGCACTTCAAGCTCGGCTTCTAAAAAGTTGATGTATGATTGCAACCTCGCCGGGATCTCGTTCAGTTCGGTAATGCCGGTCAGGTCTTCGTTCCAGCCGTCAATTTCTTTCAGTACCGGGTGGGCGTCAACCGAGCAAATATCGTAGGGCATGTAATCTATCTGTTCGCCCAAATAGTTGTAATGGGTACAAGCGTAGATCTTATCAAAACCGCTTAGTACATCAGCCTTGGTCATTACCAGTTGGGTAACACCATTCAGCATAATGGCATATTTAAGCGCCGGCAGGTCTATCCAGCCACAACGGCGCGGCCTGCCTGTAGTAGCGCCAAACTCGTGGCCTATCCGACGTAGTTCTTCGCCCGTTTCGTCGTTAAGTTCGGTAGGGAAGGGGCCACCACCAACACGGGTACAATAAGCTTTAAAAATGCCTATCACATCGCCAATTTTGCTTGGGGCAATACCTAAACCGGTACACGCGCCTGCCGCGGTAGTGTTTGATGAGGTTACAAACGGATACGAACCAAAGTCGATATCCAGCATAGCGCCTTGTGCGCCCTCTGCCAAAACCTTTTTGCCGTCCTTTATATATTGGTTCACCAGGTGCTCGCTATCAACCAGCGGGAATTTCTTGATCAGCTCAATAGCTTCAAAAAATGCGGCTTCGCGTTCGCTGAAATCGGCAACTTCACCATACATGGCTTGCAGCATTGAGGTATGCTTATCAACAAGTTTCTGGTATTTTTCTTTGAAATCGGCTAAAGTAATGTCGCCTATACGTAAACCGTTGCGGCCGGTTTTATCCATGTAAGTTGGGCCGATACCCTTTAGCGTCGAGCCAATTTTGCCATCACCCATTTTCTTTTCAGATGCGGCATCAAGCAACTGATGGGTTGGCAGAATAAGGTGCGCCTTTTTGGCTATCATCAAATTCTTTTTGGCCAGCAGGTCGTGGCCTGCATCTTTAAGCTTATCAAGCTCTTTTTTTAGGGTGATAGGGTCTATCACAACACCGTTACCTATCAGGTTCATGGTGTTATCAAAGAAAATGCCCGAAGGGATTGTATTCAGTACAAATTTTTTGCCTTCAAACTCTAAGGTGTGGCCGGCATTTGGCCCGCCCTGGAAACGTGCTATCAGGTCGTAACCTGCGCTAAGCACATCAACAATCTTTCCTTTACCTTCGTCGCCCCACTGGAGGCCTAATAATACGTCAACAGCCATTAATTTATCTTTTTATAATAATCGTCTAATGCTTTTACAATTGTGCTTTTCACTTTCGTCCATGTCATGCCTTCCAAACATTCAGGATCAATTGTATCCTCTGCATCGGAGAAATAAACTACCGACCGAATAACTGCAAAGGTATCATCATATGGATATCTATCATGATAAAACTGAAAAAGATCATTGAGGGAAAAGAATTGCAAAAGTTTTGCTATATCCCAAAAGTCCTTTTTAAGCCCTCTACCTTTCACTGCATTAAGCTTCAAAGCTATCAAATCTTTAATATCAGCGAATGGTATGTTTTCAACAATTTGCGCTGGATAAAGAAAGGGGTCCTTTACAGCCAAAAAATCAACCTTTACATCGTTAATAATACACTGATAAATTGATTTTAACCTGTTATTTGTAGTAATAATATAGTCAAAGTTATTATTAAGGGCTTCTACCAATAAATCCTTTTCCAAAGGAGTGTCAGTAAAGAAATCTAAATCGATTGATTTTCGGTGTCCGTAAAAAAGTGAGAGTGCAGTGCCACCTGCCAATCTAAATTGCTGTAATTCAGGTATCGAAACAAGTTTTTTTAGAAGCTCCAGTGTAGCTGGTTCAACTGTTTCTTTTCGTAACATTTAAAATCAGTAGGTTTAACCTTAAACAAGGTGCAGCAAAAATTTATGCTGATGTCAGAGAGCCAATGTGCCTGTTGGGCTAATTCCCCAACTTTTTTAAACCCATAAAATTTCAATAAGCTATCAAAATCTTCTGCTTTTCCTCTTTCTATAACTTTCTCAACTACATGCACAGCATGTTTTTCAAAGTCGATACTATTCATATCAACGTCCCAAAATGCTTGTTTGCTTAAAATAGGCTTATCCATTATTACTGTGCTTTTCTGTCGCAAAAACCATCGCGCAGCTTAATGCAGTTACCGTACAGGTTTAGTGAGTGGTGTTTTATATCAAATTTTAAAATATCACCCATCATGCTTTGGATCTGCTGGATGCGCGGGTCGCAAAACTCAACCACCTTACCGCAATCGATACAGATGATATGGTCGTGCTGTTTATAGCCGTACGATTTTTCGAACTGGGCCATGTTTTTGCCAAACTGGTGCTTGGTTACCAGGTCGCACGATACCAAAAGTTCGAGGGTGTTGTAAACCGTTGCGCGGCTTACACGGTACTTTTTATTCTTCATGTGGATGTATAACGATTCCACATCAAAATGATCGCTTCTCGAATAAATTTCTTCGAGTATGGCAAAGCGCTCGGGGGTTTTCCTCAGGCTTTTGTTTTCGAGGTAGGCCTCAAAAATCTTTTTCACCAACGCAATGGTTTCCTGTACAGGCATAATGTTAAATTAACAAAGCAAAGGTATTAATTATTTTGGAGAATAGAGCCAGGAATCAAGAACTCAGGAGCCGGGAAATGAGTGCGATTTTGCACAACACTGTTCTGTCTTGACTCTTGACTCTAAATGTCTTGCCTATCTATCAAGACGCTTTTTCAATCACCGAATCGAACCTGATGACAGAGGTAATACCCTTTACCTGGTTCAGTTTTTTGATCAGGTTATCCAGGTGCTCGGTATCGTTCACATAAACCATTATCGAGCCTTCAAATATACCGTTATCACTATCAACCGTAATAGAACGGATGTTCACCTTAAAATCATTTGATATAACGGTGGTTAGCTTGTTTATTAAACCCACATCATCAATACCGGTAATGCGCAGGCCGGTTAAAAAGGCCAGTTCCAATTGTTTGGTCCACTTAGCTTTAACAATTCGGTAGCCGTAATTGGCCATCAGTTTTGCCGCGTTGGGGCAGTTGGTACGGTGTATCTTGATACCATCGCTCACGGTAACAAAACCAAAAACATCATCGCCCGGGATGGGGTTACAGCAATTGGCCAGCTTGTAATCTATTTTTTGCAGGTCCTCGCCAAAAAGCAATACATCGCTATCCTTGGTTTTTAAATTTTTTACAAGGCTTTGCAGCTGTTCGTTTTCTATTTTATCCTGTGGCTTGTTCTCAACTACTTTTTCTAATGCCTGGTACTCCTTAAGGTCTTTCATATCAATAAGCCCTTTGGCTACATTGTAAAAAAGGTCCTGCGTGGATGGCAGCTTAAAATAGTAACTCAGTTTGTGGATATTCTCGGAGTTGTAGGTGATCTTTAACGATTTCATCTTACGCTCCAGTATTTCCTTGCCATCATCGGCAATCTTGCGCTTTTCCTCTTTTAAGGCCGATTTAATTTTAGCCTTAGCCTTAGCGGTAACCACAAAGTTAAGCCAATCCTCTTTAGGGGCCTGTTTGCTCGATGTAATGATCTCTACCTGGTCGCCGTTTTGCAATTTGTAGCTTAACGGTACCAGTTTATGGTTTACTTTGGCGCCAATACAGCTTGCACCCACATCGGTATGTATCTCAAAAGCAAAATCGAGCGCGGTGGCGTTTAGCGGCAATTGTATCAACGCGCCCTTAGGGGTAAATATGAAGATCTCGTCGCTAAAAAGGTTCATCTTAAAGTCGTCCAGGAAGTCAAGCGCGTTCGAGTCGGGGTTTTTCAACATATCCCTAACCTTTTGCACCCAAAGATCGAGCCCGCTATCGGTAGATGATTCCTTGTATTTCCAATGCGCCGCAAAACCTTTTTCGGCAATCTCGTTCATGCGTTTGGTACGGATCTGTACTTCCACCCATTGCCCGCGCGGGCCCATAACGGTGGTGTGCAGCGATTCGTAGCCATTCGCCTTTGGCGACGAGATCCAGTCGCGCAGCCTGTCGGGGTTTGGGCGGTAAAGATCTGTTACTATCGAGTAAGCCTTCCAGCAATCCGCTTTTTCACTCTCAGGTGTGCTGTCCAAAATTATCCTGATGGCAAAAAGGTCGTACACTTCCTCAAAGGGGATGGCCTTTTTCTTCATCTTATTCCAGATGGAATGGATGGATTTTGGGCGGCCGAACAATTCGCCATGCAGATCTTGTCCTTCCAGTACTTTTTGCACCGGCTCAATAAAATCACGAATGAATTTTTCGCGCTCGGTCTTTTTCTCGTTCAGTTTGTTTTTAATGAACTGGTAAGTTTCGCGCTCCATGTATTTCATGGACAGGTCTTCCAACTCTGATTTAATGGCATACAAACCCAAACGGTGGGCAAGCGGCGCGTACAGGTACACCGTTTCTGACGATAGTTTAAGCTGCTTATCGCGCGGCATAAACTCCATGGTGCGCATATTATGCAGCCTGTCGGCCAGTTTTATCAGTATCACCCTTACATCATCGGCAAGGGTAAGCAGCATTTTACGGAAGTTTTCGGCCTGTAACGAACTGTTGGTATCAAACACACCCGATATTTTGGTTAAGCCGTCAATTATTTTGGCAACCTTTTTACCAAACTCCAGTTCAATATCTTCCAGCGTAACATCGGTATCTTCAACAACATCGTGCAACAGTGCGCAAACAATAGATGTAGTACCCAGGCCAATTTCTTCGGCTGCTATCTGGGCTACCGCTATAGGGTGGTATATGTAGGGTTCGCCGCTTTTACGGCGCATATCTTTATGGCTTTCAAGGGCCATTTCAAAGGCCTTGCGTATCATGCGTTTATCGCCTTTTTGCAAGGTTGATTTACTGGCGCGCAGCAATGCCCGGTACCTTTTCAGGATCTCTTTTTTTTCGGCTTCCAGGTCAATCACTAAGTCTTTCATGTATCAGCGTGTGTTCTATACTATCATAAACCTGCAACAATATTTATTATTGCAGGTTTATATAAAATAACAAAATAAAATGCGTTAATTTTGTATCAGGTAAAAATATGAAATTTATTGTTTCTCTGTTGATATTGTGTTGTGTGCTTGGGAGCTTAAAAGCCCAGGACGAGAAACCCGCAGCACCTGTTATACTTGGCAAAAATGATACCATTAAGGTATACATGACCAAGCTTGATGGCGAACTTGTACCATGGATCGTAGCGCCCGAGGTGCGCATTGTTGATACCCGTATTTTTGCAAGCGAGCAGGATAGGTTAAATTACCTGCGCCTGCGCTATAATGTTATTAAAGTGCTGCCTTACGCGCGTTTTGCCGGTCAGCGTTACCGCCAGTTGCAGCGCGACCTTGCACTTACCGGCGATAAAAAGAAACAAAAAGAATTGATGAAGGCCTGCGAAGGTGAAATAAAGGCATTATTTAATAAGGATATCAAAAATCTGACAATTAGTCAGGGCGAGGTGTTAATTAAATTGGTAAGCCGCGAAACGGGTAATACCAGCTTTGCTTTAGCTAAAGAATTGAAGGGTGGGTTTAACGCGTTCCTGTTCCAATCTGTTGCCCGCTTGTTTGGGCATAACCTTAAAGAGACCTACGACCCCGCCGAGCAACGCGATATTGAAACTATCCTGCGGGATGCAGGGTATGTTTCCAGTTCAAATTAAATGGATAAAAACAGTATTTACAGTTTTACAGTTGAAAAACTGGATGGCGACCATATTAGCCTTGCTGATTATAGCAACAAAGTATTGCTGATTGTAAATATTGCTTCGCAATGCGGCTTTACACCACAACTGCAGGAACTATCTGATCTGAAAAAGGAATTTGCTGATAAGGATTTTGAGATATTGGCTTTTCCGTCAAATGATTTTGGCGCGCAGGAGCCGCTTGAAGGTCAGGATATCGCCGCCTTTTGCAGTAATTACGGTAACAACTTCCCAGTTTTCGAGAAAATAAGGGTTCGTGGCCCATATGCCGATCCGCTTTATAAGTATTTGGCCGATAAAAAGGAGAACGGTAGCATTAGCTCGAAACCACGGTGGAATTTTCATAAATACCTTATTGACCGTAATGGCAATGTGGTAGATTTTTTTTACCCGTTTACCAAACCTACAACTTCCAAAATAAGGAAAAGGATACAGCGCCTGCTGGCTGCTGGGCCTAAGTAATTACGCTATTTTTATGCTTAAATTAGATATTTTAGTTTTACCTGTACACCCGGATGATGCTGAGCTGGGCTGCGCGGGCACTATATTAAAACATGTGCAACTTGGCCACAAAGTGGGCATTGCCGACCTTACCCGTGGCGAACTGGGTACCCGTGGCACCGCCGAGATCCGCGACCGCGAAGCCGCTAAGGCCGCTGAGATCTTAGGGCTAACCGTACGCGAAAACCTGGAACTGCCCGATGGTTTTTTTGAAAACACAAAGCAGTATCAGTTAAAAATAATTGAGGCCATACGCCGGTACCAGCCCGAAATAATTATTACCAATGCCTACCACGACCGCCACCCCGACCATGGCCGGGCCAATGAACTGGTAGAGGCAGCAACCTTTTTATCGGGCCTACGCCGGATAGAAACTTTTGAGGATGGCATATTACAGGAACCCTGGCGCCCAACACAGGTGCTGCATTTTATACAAGACCGGTACATCAAGCCCGATATTATTATGGATGTAACCGGGTTTTGGGATAAAAAGATAGAAAGTATTTATGCTTACGGCTCTCAATTCCACAATCCCGAGTGGAATGAGGATGAGCCGCAAACCTACATCTCATCGCCCGATTTTATTGATCAGATAAACGGCCGCGGCCGCGAGTTTGGCAAAAGCATCAACACCAGGTATGGCGAAGGCTTTACTTCGAGGAAGATCTTAGGGGTGGATAATCTTTTTGACCTTCGATAGAGATTAGGGGCTGGAAATCAGAAATTAGGGCTGTCCGGGTTTCAATTCCCTCCCCTGGGAGGGGTGTGGTGGAATGTGTAGTGGCAGGGAGGGGTTTAAGCGACAAACCAAAGCTGTCAGTCTGAGCTTGTCGAAGACTTTTACGAGCGGTTAATGGTTCGACAGGCTCACCATGAACTGTGTTTAAAAGCAAGTGATATTTGAATAATTTTCCTGGTATTTTGTTTGTTGTCTAGCGATAGCAAAAGCTTGTTTTAATAGTTTGTTGGCCACAGCGATCAATGCAAGTTTCTTTGCTTTACCCTTTGCCAGCAACCGCTCATAAAGCTCCCTGCAGGCTTTGTTACACCTTGATGCGCTCCACGAGCAGACATACAATGTCGCCCTAATCCGGGACATCCCCATCTTACAGATCCTGGCTTTGCCTTTTACACTTGTGCCGGATTCAAATATTCGTGGGCAGATACCTATATAAGAACTTAGCTTACGATAGTCATCAAACCGGCTGAACCCCCCGCTGAGTACCGTTAATATCATTGCCGTTTTCTTACCAAGACCAGGTATACTTTCCAGATCAGCCAGCATATTTGAGTAATGATGTTTTGCGATCTGCTCCATTTGATTTGTCAGCTTTTTGACCAAAGTCTGTTTGTGCTTAAGTTCCGCTACGACTTGTTTTCTTAATTGGCCCGTCAGCATTCCACTGCTGTCGAAACTGCCTAATTGATTGCTTAAAGAAGTATACTCCGTTTGCAACCTGGCTAATAACGCTTCCATTTGTTGCAAAGTAATAACATGCTGCTCGGGTTTTTGCCATAACGGAGGTTGCTCCGTTTTACCATACTCGGCTATCATCTTTGCATCCTTCTTATCTGTCTTTGCCCGCGACATCCGCATCTGGCTAAAACGGCGGATAACCAATGGGTTGATAACACTTACTGCTATCCGCTGATCGTGAAGGAAACAGGCCAGCTGAAGATAATAAGGACCGGATGCTTCCATCACTACCCAAGTGCCTGATGGTACTACTTTTAATAAAGCCTTAAAGCCATCTCGGTCATTACTGAACTTGTAATAAGTGTAACGACCTGCCTGAAGAAAAGCTACATCAAAGAAAGATTTGGAAATGTCAATACCTGTGTAATTTGTCTGAGTTTGCATAACTTTGTTTTAAGAGTAATATTTGTAGAAGAATACTGCTTATTGGCTTATCAATCCTACATTCAGGCTCAACGGCCTAATGAACTGTTCAAGCTCGTAAGCAAAGGGTAAAGGGATTAGCATGGTGAGCGGCTTCCTACAGCCAATGACACGACTTAATCTTTTCTCTTTACCCTTTATTCTTCTTCCTATAAAATTATTCTTATTCCTGATATAAACAATCACCTCACAAACATAGGATGACAATATTGAAGACTTACAAAGTATAATAAACAAAGAAGGCCGCTCAATTTGAGCAGCCTTCTTTGTTTTAATAGCTTTTACAGTTTAAACCCCTACGTATTCAAAGCGGTTATTTTCGTTGCTTCTTTCGCGCCTTAGCCTGTTTTCTTTAGCAAGCTTTAACAGGATGCCCGATAATTCAGATGTTTTAAACTCCGAATCGAACTTTTCCTTGCAATAATCGGCTATGGATGATATCGAATGTGGTGTTTTAAAATAATCGCTGCTAAGCAATTGATTAAGCACCTTTGTAGCGCCGGGTTTTTTACGGCTTTGCGTCAGTTCGTTTACTTCGTTTTCTCTCGGTTGCCTGCGGCCTCTCTTATTGAAAATTTCAGATCCTTCCGTATCCACCCGCTCTGTTTCCATAATCTCGTCTAAAAGCCTGTCAACCACTCGCACTTGTACAGCTTCAGACTGGAAAGAATTAACAACCTCAGCGATCTCTGTAAGCTGTTTTTTTAATTTTTCAATTTGTCTGCTCATTTTGTTAAGTATCCTTTTCTACAATATATACGTTATTAAAAATGTATATGTAACATCATTTATAATAATATACTAACGTGTTTACGCAATTATAGTATTTGATAAATAAAAAAAGCGCCCGTTTGTGTCAAAACAGGCGCTTGTAGCAATATTATTACATTTTTATTATAGTTGAGGTAATATCTCTTCCAGCATATTCATACCCTCGTCAATATGGTTTTTTTCCATAATTAACGCCGGCCTAAAACGGATGCTGCGGTCGCCGCAACCCAGGTACATAATATTATTTTGCAACCCGATATTAATGAACGTATTACGTGTATTAGCATCCGGGAAATCAAATGCGGTTAACAAACCCTTACCGCGTACATTGCTAATGAGGTTGTTTTTTGCGGCGATATTTTTTAAACTGGTCTGTAAATATTCGCCGGTTTGGGCGGCTTTATCGCAAAGGCCGTCCTCTTCAATTATTTCCATAATTTTTGACGAACGCACCATATCTACCAAACTGCCACCCCAGGTAGAATTGATGCGCGATGATACACGGAAAACGTTGTTCTCAACCTCGTCGACCTTTTTGCCGGCCAATATGCCGCACACCTGCATTTTTTTGCCGAATGCCAGTATATCGGGACGGGCATTTTCGCCGAAGTGCTGGTGCAGCCAAAATTTACCGCTAAGGCCAACGCCGGTTTGTACCTCGTCGTATATCAGCATGGCGTCGTTCTCGTCCACAAGCACCCTTAATTGTTCCAAAAACTCCTGGCGAACGTGCTTGTCGCCACCTTCGGATAATACGGGCTCAATAATAATAGCGCATACATCGTCAGGGTTATCGGCAAATGCTTTTTTTATCTGGGTGATGGACTTTGCTTCGCGATCTTTCAGATCCCCGATGTTGGCATCTGTCAAAGGGAAGTGGATCTCCGGTAACGATACCCGCGGCCAATCAAATTTGGCGAACCATTTGGTTTTAACCGGCTGGGTGTTGGTTAAGCTTAAGGTATAGCCCGAGCGGCCGTGAAAAGCGTTCTCAAAGTGGATCACCTTAAAGCCTTTTTCGGTAGTATGGCCTTTTGCAAAATTCTTTTGCACTTTCCAGTCCATCGCAACTTTAAGAGCATTCTCGATGGCTAACGAACCACCCGCTATAAAAAATGCGTGGGGTAAATAATCCGGGATACCTACGCGGCTAAAAGTGTCAACAAACTGGGCGTATTGCTCGGTGTAAATGTCGGAGTTTGACGGGTTGGTTAAGGCAGCCAGCATCAGGTTTTTTTTGAAGCCTTCGTCGTTCAGCATTTTTGGGTGGTTGTAACCCAACGGAACAGAAGCAAAGCAAGTAAAAAAATCTAATAATGTGCGGTTGTTTTTGGCATCATAAATATGGACGCCCTGGCTTTTTTCCATATCAAAGGTAAGGTCGAAACCATCGGCCAAAATATGCTTGCTAAGGGTAGCCTGAACGTTCTGTGGAGTTACTTGCATTTTGTACATAAAAGGAAAAAATTGGTTATACAAATCTAATAAAAAGGCCTAAATAACAATATTTTAAAGGTTTTTATACCGATTGGCTAAAAAGTAACTTTAAATGAACTAAACCTATTTTTTGGACTAAACGGCAAATGAGTATGAACCGGGATTAAGTAGATTTTTACTATTTGGCGGATTTTAACGCACGAAAAAGAGGTTCAACTTACCTATATGCTGCTGGTGCAAATCAAATCCCTTAATCCTAAAAATCCGCTAAATCCCGGTTAAATTTATCCTTCATCCCCAACAACCCCCAAATACCTCCGCTGTGGATGGCCAGGATTTTGCTGCCGGGGGTAAAGTGGCCTTTAGCTGCGAGGTCGAAGATGGCGTAGAGCATCTTGCCGGTGTAAATGGGTTCTATCAGGATGCCGGTATCGACTACAAATTGCTTGATGAAGTTAATAAGCTCGGGAGTGGTTTTACCGTAGCCGCCAAAGTGATAATCCAGATGCAGAGAATAGTTGGCCGGGGCGGTCAGGAAACGGTCTATTTCCACTTTCATAAACTCACCGTTTTTAAATACGGGTATAGCATTAAATTGGGTTGGTAAATTATTTTTGGCAATACCGTTAATAACACCCGCCGCCGTAGTCCCGGTTCCGCAGGCGCAAAAGATATGGTCGTAGGTTTCGGTAAGTTCATCTACCAGTTCGCTGCAACCTTTGGCGCCTTCGGCAGATGCTCCGCCTTCGTCAATAAAAAAGGCCTGCCCGTTATCAGCAAAAAACTTGTTGAATAAGGCTTGCTTATCACGGTAGCTTTCCCGGTCGGTAAATATCAGCTGCATACCATGCAGTTTGCAAAGGAAAAGGGTATCGTTCTCTACCTCCTCGCCGCGCACAATGCCGGTGGCCTTAAAGCCAAATTTAGCCGCCGCGGCCGCTGTTGCCAGTAAATGGTTGGAGTATGCCCCGCCAAATGTAACCAGGTGGGTTTTATTTTGGGCCTGCGCCTGCTGTAATACGTATTTAAGCTTGCGCCATTTATTGCCCGAGATGATAGGGTGGATCAGGTCATCGCGTTTGATGAATACCTTGATGCCTTTATCGGCAAATAGTTTGCTTTCTATTGGTTGTGTAGGGCTGTATATGTCGAGGCTGATATCCACCCTGCAAACTTATAAAGTAAAGCCGATATATTATTATAGCGCCTTTGGGCTTAAGCCTAATAACATTACTTTTGCCAAATGATTGATGAGACCGCCATAATTGACAGCGACGAACAGGACTTATTTGAGCACCTGCGCGTGGTTGTTGATAAGGGGCAATCGTTGTTGCGGATAGATAAATTTTTGATGCACCGCATCGAGAATGCATCGCGCAACCGCATACAAAACGCTATTGAAGCCGGCAACGTGCTGGTGAACGATAAGCTTGCCAAATCCAGCTATAAGGTTAAACCGCAGGATGTGATATCGGTAGTGTTGCCACATCCGCCACGGGATACGGAAGTTTACCCCGAAAATCTGCCGATAGAAATTGTTTACGAGGATAACGATGTGCTGATAGTGAACAAAGCCGCCGGCATGGTGGTGCACCCCGGTTATAATAATTACACCGGCACACTGGTGAACGCGCTGGTGTATCACTTTAACCAGTTGCCAACCCTGCCGGGCAACGACGGGCGACCGGGGCTGGTGCACCGTATTGATAAGGATACCAGCGGACTGCTACTCATCAGCAAGAATGAGCGTAGCATGAACTACCTTGCCAAGCAGTTTTACGACCATACCATCAACCGTAAATACATTGCGCTTGCCTGGGGTGATATTGAGCAGGATGGTACCGTTAGCGGCTATATAGGCCGCAGTGTTAACGACCGCAGGGTGATGTCGATATACGACGACCCGGAGAAGGGCAAGTGGGCGGTAACGCATTATAAGGTGCTGGAGCGCATGGGCTATGTTACCCTGATAGAGTGCAAACTGGAAACCGGCCGTACCCACCAGATCCGCGCGCACATGAAGCATATTGGCCACCCGCTGTTTAGCGATACCATGTATGGCGGCGACAAAATTTTGAAGGGCACCGTATTTAGCAAGTACCGCCAGTTTGTTGAAAACTGCTTTGAGATAATGCCGCGCCAGGCCTTGCACGCGCAATCGCTTGGGTTTTTGCACCCCTCGCTAAAAAAGGATATTTACTTTGAGGCGCCGTTGCCTGATGATTTTAAAGGCGCGTTGGAAAAGTGGAAAAAGTACACCAGCGCTAATACACCCAATGATGGCACAAATGAAGATTAATTAAAATTTACGCAATCTAAATTGTAATAATCCCGTTAATAGCACTGATATTAACCATTTGAAATCTGCAAATTTGCACATCAAAAATCAGTACATAAATGCCGCCTGTTTACATAAATTTTAACGGAGAAATACTACCTGCAGACAGCATACTGCTTACTATTGCAAACCGGGGCTTTAAGTATGGCGATGGTTTGTTTGAGAGTATGCGGCTGATGAAGGGAAAGCTCAAATTCCCCGAGCTGCACGCCGAACGCTTGCAAAAGGGGATGAAGGCCCTGAAGATTGATGGCTACTCGCAGGCGGATGGCTGGTTTTTGAAAGAGAAGGTAGAAGAGCTGGCCCGTCGTAATAAAATAAAGCATGGCCGCTTGCGCCTAACCGTTTACCGCGATGCCGAGGGGCTTTACACGCCCACCCAAAACAAAATGGCCTATTGCCTGGAGATCCAGCCGATAGACGAGCCCCGTTACTTTTTGAACGAGCGCGGCCTGATCATGGATGTTTATACCGAGCTGCCAAAGCCGCTAAACTGGTTATCGAACATTAAAACCTGTAATTCGCTTTTGTATGTAATGGCGGGGATATACAAACAGCAGAATAAGCTGGACGACGTGTTTTTGATAAATCAGAACAGGTTTTTATGTGAAGCCAACAGCTCCAATATATTTGTTTGGTATCAAAACCATTTGTACACCCCGGCATTAAGCGAAGGCTGTGTAGAGGGTGTGATGCGCCAGGTAGTAATGAAACTGGCCAGGGAAAACAACATCCCCATTACCGAAGCCCAGATAAACCCCGAGATATTAAACCAGGCCGACGAAGTTTTTTTAACCAACGCCACCAAGGGCATACAATGGGTTATGGGTTACGGCGTAAAGCGGTATTTTAACCGTGTAAGCAAAGCGCTGATGGATGAGTTGAATAAGTTGTAGGGGGGAGGAATTTTGTAACAATTTTCATGGTTTGTTATCAAACGGATATATCTAATACCATGAAAAAACCCGCCTTAATATCAACATTTTCAGCTCTATTAGTAATTATTTTATCAGCGTGTAACCCTAAGGCAGATTCGCCCGCTAAACAGTCAAAAACCGATATACCCGAACCTTTAGAGGAATCCGGTGGTGATGTGTTAAGTTTTAAACGATATGCATCGGATAACATGGTTAACGCCATATATTTAGATTTGGTGAAGAAAACATCCGATCTGCAAAGTTTAGAAGCACAGCTCGGAAAATTTAATGAAGGTAAGCCCGATAGTTTAGTAGCCTTTAATAATTACGCTGCTAAGGTCGAGAGTTATTATAGTTCCGCAAATCAAAATTTGGAGCGTATTGAAGACCCGATTCTAAAAGAAAGGCTAAAAACCCTTTTAGCCGCCGAAAAAGGCAAATACGCATTAAAAGCAAACGAGTTCGAAATCCTGATCAAGGATATCGACAGCCAAAACTTTGCCATAAAGGATTACTATGAAACCTTAAAAATAGTAGCCACTCTGCCAGTTATTGTGAAATATCAAAACAACAACATCCCCGATGTAAAGAGGGTAAAGGCCGTAGATGAACAAGCCAAATCATTAAAATCCAAAACCATTAAATTGGGTAAAAAATATGGTGGTGCGGGCGTGATTGGAAATTAAGGGAATGTTTGTTTATTGTGTTAGCTAATTGCCGGGGAATTAAATTAGTTGCTGGTTGTAGCGTTGAAGGGTAGCTCCTATGGAGCAAAAAAATCACCGACTTTTTTCTACAAAGCGGTTGTTCCTACGGAACAGTTGCATTTAACATATGAAGAGATTTTCATGCCCCAGTGGGGCTACCGCTTTGTAGCAAATAAATTAATAATGCTTTGCTCCGTAGGAGCTACCCGTCACCTATTCAGGTTCTTTAAATATATAGCGCTCATCAAATGCTATATCAAAACTGGTCAGTAATTGACGGTATTCATCCAAGAATGTGGTTTTCTTATGATGTTCCTGCTGATTATTAATATAATTGACAACTTTAACAAGTTGCGATTTGCTGTAACTGAACGCACCATAGCCTTCCTGCCACTGAAATTTAGATTTGGTCAATCTCTCTTTATTGATCCATTCCGAAGAATCGCCTTTAACTAAACGCATTAAATCAGAAACGGATTGCGCTGGATTTAAGCCGATGAACATGTGCACATGATCTGGCATATTGTTAATACTTAACATTTTATGCCCATTATTTTGAACTGTTGCAATAATATACAATCGCAACCTTTCATCCCAATCAGTACTCAATAAAGCAGCCCGGTTTTTAACCGCAAACACAATATGAATATAAAGTTGGGTGTAGGTATTTGACATTGTTCCTTTACAACTTATTCCCCCGCAAAAACTCCTCTATACTCATGCGTTTTTTGCCTTCTAACTGCACATCGGTAACAATAATGAATCCATCCTTTGCGGCAAATTTTAACTGGGTTTTGTTGTTGGTGATAAACCCGCCGGCGGCAATTCCGGGCTCGCCGGGCTCGTAATTGGCGTTGTATATTTTCAGCACTTTATCATTCAATATTGTATAAGCTGTAGGCGAGGGGCTTAAGCCGCGGATCAAATTATAAACCTGCTCAACCGGTTGGTTAAAATCTACCAGGCAATCCGTCTTGAATAATTTGGGGGCATGTTTTAATTCCATGCCCTCGGCAAGTTGTTCCTGCGGATGCTCGTTATAACGGCCGCTTTCAATGCCCTTAACGGTTTTTACCAGCAGGCCCGCGCCTTTATTCATCAGGCGGTCGTGTAGTTCGCCGGCGGTTTCGGTGCCGGTTAGGGTAACTTTTTCGGTGAACAGGATGTCGCCGGTATCAATATCATGTTTCAAGAAAAAAGTGGTAACACCACTTTCCTTTTCGCCGTTGATAATGGCCCAGTTAATGGGTGCCGCGCCGCGGTATTGCGGCAGTAGCGAGGCATGCAGATTAATGGTGCCTTTTGGCGGCATGTTCCAAACCACCTCGGGCAGCATGCGGAAGGCTACTACCACCTGTAAATCGGCTTTAAGAGCTTCCAGTTCCTGCAAAAAATCGGGGTTCTTCAACTTTTCGGGCTGCAGCACTTTTATGCCGTTGGCATCGGCATATTGCTTCACTGCCGACTGATTCACCTTTTGGCCCCGGCCGGCAGGCTTATCGGGTGCGGTAATTACCGCAACAATATCGCTGCCGGCTTTTATCAGCGCATCAAGCGATGCAACGGCGAAGGCAGGGGTACCCATAAATATAATTCTCATTTGCGCGCTCAGTTTTTGGCAGCTACCTATTTGTATAATAAATATTTACTGCGTGTTACTTTAAATTTTGACAATGCCGGTTCCCAGCTTTGGCGTATCTCGGCTTCGGTTTTACCTGCAATAATTTGTTTCCTCAGTTCGTCGTTCCCGGCCAGCCTTTTTAAATACGGTGTAAAAAAGTGGGCCTTATCCGGGTATATGTTGTACATATCAATCAACCACGCCAAATTAAGCTTTCCGCTGCTGCGGATGGTTTGCATATTGTAATTTTTAAGATCGAGCCCATAACAAACGGTATCTTTTAACGGTGGGTTATCGCTCATGCCGGGGATGCTTACCGGCTTAAACGAAAAATCGTATTTACCCTTTAAAAGCGGGCTGCCTATAACCTGGAAAGGGAATAACGTTCCGCGACCAAGGCTAAGCTTTGTGCCCTCAAAAAAACAGATATGCGGATATAATAAAATAGACTGCGCCGTGTTCAGGTTTGGCGAAGGGCCTACAGGCAATATGTAATCCATATCGCGCGCGTAATTGGCCACCTTGATGATCTTCAGCTTACACTTTACTTTGTTTTTTAACCAGCCTTCGCCGTTTATCATTTGGGCGTATTCGGCTATGGTCATGCCATGCAGGATGGGGATGGGGTGCATCCCCACAAACGACCGATAATTGGCGGTATCCAATACAGGGCCATCAACATAAACACTATTAGGGTTTGGCCTGTCCAGTATCATCAGTTCGATATTGTTTTCGGCGCAGGCTTCCATCACATAATGCAGGGTAGATATGTAGGTGTAAAAGCGTGTACCAACATCCTGTACATCAAATATCATCAGGTCGATACCTTTCAGGTCGGCAGGCGTAGGCTTATAGTGCTTGCCATAAAGCGATATGGCGGGCAGGCCGGTCACCTTATCGGTGGTGTTATCTATCTGTGCGCCATCGCTTGCGTTACCCCTAAAGCCATGTTCGGGGCCATAGATCTTTTTAATACCTACCCCCAGTTTTAAAAGACTATCAACCAGCGGCGTTTTATTGCTGCCGATGATGGACGTTTGGTTTATCAGCATCCCAATTTTGCGGCCTTTAAGGTAAGGCAGGTATGCGTCAAGCCTGTCGGCAGCAGGCAGTATGGGAGCTATTATTTTTTTTACGGCTACCGTTTTGTCAACTTTAGCGGTTGCTTTAGGGCTTTGCGCAAAATTGTCGCATTTAAAAAATAGCAGGCTTACTGCTACCAGCGGGATATATAGTTTGATGCCTATCATAAGTTTTTGATGTTAAAGCAAATTTAAAAGCAGTATGTTTATTGTAAAAACGCATCTTTGCGAAGGTACAAAAATCATTTCAGCATTGAATTTCGCCGGGTTTATATCAAGTCGTATTACATTTAAGAGCAAGCGTACTTTCTCAAAATTAATTGTGCGCATAGCCATTATTGGCATTATGCTTGGCCTGGGCGTAATGATACTTTCCCTGGCCGTTATAAAAGGATTTAAACAAGAAATACGCGAAAAGGTTAGGGGTTTTGGTGGCGATATCCAAATTGTGAAAACGGATAACAACACCTCGTACGAGAAATCGACCTTTGCGGATAGTGCCGGCCTGGTAAAGGATATTAAATCAGTTAGCCAGGTAGATGCTGTTTATCCTTACGCAACAAAACCCGGTATCATCAAAGCCAATAACGAAATAGAGGGCGTAGTGCTTAAAGGGGTGGATAAGCATTACAATTGGGATTATCTTAAAAAAGCGCTGGTAGCGGGCACGGTTATCAACTATACCGATACAACCGATGTGCAGCTACAGATCATGATATCGCAGTTAACGGCCAACCGCTTAAAGCTGAAAGCGGGCGACGACCTTAAAATGTATTTTGTGCAGGAGCCCCTGCGCCAGCGTAAGCTTAAAATAGTGGGCATATTTAACCTGGGGGTTGATGAAGTTGACAAAACCTTTGTAATTGGCGACCTGGCACTCATAAAGCGTTTAAACGATTGGAAACATGGTGAAATAGGCGGATATGAAGTAATTATCAAGGACTTTGACAAGCTGAACACCACAGCCAACGAAATTGATAATAAACTGCCCATCAAACTAAGGTCGTTTACCATCTTAGAAAATTACCCAACCATTTTTGAATGGTTAGGCATGCTTGATGTTAATGCCGTGGTAATGCTGGTGCTGATGATTGCCGTAGCCGTTATCAACATGATATCGGCATTGCTTATTATGATATTGGAGCGCACGGCTATGATAGGTATTTTTAAAGCCATGGGCGCGGGTAACTGGGCAATTCAAAAGATATTTTTGTACAATGCTGCTTACCTTATTGGGGTGGGCTTGTTGTTAGGTAACGCCTTTGGGCTTGGCTTAGGCTTTTTTCAGCAATCCACACATTTTTTTAAACTGGACCAGGCATCCTATTACATGACCTTTGTACCCATAAAAATTGTTTGGATGGATGTGCTCCTGCTCAATTTGGGTACACTTACAGTTTGCTTGCTGGTGCTTATAATCCCATCGATGCTGGTTACACGCATATCGCCTGTGAAAGCCATCAGGTTTAAATAGGGCAGAAAGCTGAAATCAAAAAGTAAAAAGCAAAATCAAAAAGGCAGGAGCAGCTTTAAGCTTCGCTCCCGCTCAAATACTATTTCTTCTGCGTTTTAAAGCTGAATTTGAGGTTTACGCCACCGGCACCAAACCTGATATCCTGCGCGCCAAGCCCGCCCAGCGGGTACTTAACAAAGGGCTCGACAATAAGCCTGTTGTTACCCACAGGGTAACCAAGCCCGAACGATAAGTTAAGAGTTTTACCAAAGTAAAAGCTGTTAAAACTGTTGTGCGCGGTTTGCTCCGACTGGCTGTTTTGGGCAGATGCGCCATTACCGTAAGTGTAGCGGTAAGTGTAATTCTCATCTATAAAAGTACCCGAACTTAACCCCGCCGATATATAAGCATCACTTTTTTGCGGGTTAAATTCGTATTTTATATTGATAGGGATATCAAGGCCTACAAGGTTGGCATTGTAATTTTTGAAAACCGGCACCAGCGCGGCAGATGAACCAAAAAGCGCCTCTTGTTTTAACGGGGCTGCAGCCGCGAATGTATTGGTTGCGGCCTGCGGCGCAGTTGTATTATAACTTAACGAGTTTTGGGCCAGGGCTATCCCGGTTGATAGTTTAAGGTTTTTGCTCAGCTTGAAATCGGATGTGAAACCGGCACCGGCGTTTATTTGGTTGGTGCTGCCCTCGGCATAGTTAAAATAGGTAGCGGCGTAAACGCTAAAGTTCACCTTTTTATCGGTTTGCTTATCAGCCTTTTTATTATTCCGCGCAGTTTGCTGCAGGCGGTCGGCCTCAAACATGGCATCAATAGAGCGTTTTGTCGGCTGTGGCTGTTTAACACCGTCAGCTGGTGCAATATTATTTGGTGTTTGTGCTACATTATTGTTAACCGGCTGCGTATTGCTCGCAATTTGAGGCTGATCTGTAATAACGCTGTTAATTGCCTTTTGGGTATCGATGGCAGGCTTGCCGCTATTGTTTGTTGCCGGCACGGTTTGCGCTATGCCATTAGATGGCAACTGCCATGGCTGCGGGTGCCCCACCCAGGTATTTGCTTTTGTATTGGATGGCATATTACCGGCGCTGTAAACACCGGGTGCAGTTGCGCCGGGCTCAATAATGCGCCGTGGCGTTACCAAGCTGTTATTTGCAGCAGGCGCGGGGGCGTTGTTAGCCATCACAGGTGCCTGCTTAGTTAAGGATGTATCGGTACTGCCGGTGTTTGCCGGGGCGCTATCTGTTACAGGCGCGGGCTGCTGTTTGTTAATAGCAGGCTTTACAGCAATATTATTTGCACCGGTGCCCTGGTTATTGAACCATAAACCGATGCTCAAAAATACTAAAACAACAGCCGCGGCGCTGCTCCACCAAAGCCAGGCAACTTTTTTACCTTTTTCTTCGGCAGGCAGTTTCTTCTTTAACTGCTCCCAACCATACTCAACACCGGGGTGTTCGTAGTTATCAAACACCTCACTAATGTGGTTGGTTAGTTTATTATCAAACTGCTCATCCATGGTTTCGTGTTTCAGTTGTTAACAGATGCCTTAACTTATCCTTAGCCCGGCTTAAATAAACTCTTGATGAGCTTGCAGGCAAATTCAATATCTTGCTTATCTCATCATGGTTGTAACCATCTATTTCGTACATGTTAAAAATTGTAAGCTGTATTTGAGGCAATTGCTTCATCAGCTTTAAAATATCCTGTGCATTTAAACTTTCAATAACAGTGGCGTTGTTGCCTACGCCATAGGCATCTTCAATATCTGTGATGTTTTGATGTTTTAATTCTTTACGGCGCCGGTCAATTGCGGTGTTCACAACAATTGTGCGCAGCCACGCCCTGAAGGGCTTATCGGTATTGTACGTGTTTATGTTATTAAAAATTTTTATAAAAGCATCGTTAACAACCTCTAAAGCATCATCTTCGTTTAAACTATAGCGCATACTTACACCCATAGCATAGCCATAAAACTGTTTGTATAGTAATTCCTGGTGTTTTATGCTGCCTGATTTACACTTACTGATTATCTCATCTTCAGTAATGCGGTGAAGTAAATGCATTAATTACTGTTAATACTGCTTAAGCTGATTTATACAATACGCACCAAAATCACAAACGTTACAACCCGGGCAATTTTTATTAACCACAAACACCCATAGCTTTAGCTATGCCAACCATGTGTGCCTGCAGTAATAATAATAATTAATTTGTTTTTTTCAGGTCGTACTGGTACGCCGCTGTATCGCCTATTGATCTCGCCATCTGAAAAACGTTGCCATTGTAAACAAATACATATTCGCCGTTTAAATGTGCTTTTGCAGGTATGCCGGTTTTAGGGTAAGTATCATCTACAAACATTATCCCGCTTCCAACAATACCATAATGCCCTTTGCTGCCTGCGTGTACTGTAGCAGTATCACCCAGCACCTTGTAGCCTACACCCGGCTCTATCATAACTGTGATCTCGGCTTTAACAGTATCAAGGCTGTTATCTTCGTGCTTTGAAATATGCCTGAACTGCCCTTTGAATGTGCCCGACGGATCAGGGGTAGCCTCGCCTCCATGGTCGTTAAAGCAACCGGCGGCAAGGGTTAGCAGCAGCGGTAATAAATAGATCAGTTTTTTCATATCATTTGGAATTACACCATACATTACGTACATAATTTTAAAACGCTACAATAAAGCGATAAGTAATTAAACTTTTTTAGCCTCTTCCCAAAATACATCCATTTCGGCAAGGTTCATATCATGCAGCTGTTTGCCGCTCTCTTTAGCTTTGTTTTCAAGATACTGGAAACGCTTAATAAACTTGCGATTTGTTTTCTCTAACGCATCTTCGGGGTTTATACCAATAAAGCGGGCGTAGTTTATCAACGAAAAAAGCAGGTCGCCAAATTCACCTTCGGCCTTTTCATGATCGATGGCGCTTTCGTTAACCACATTGTACTCATCCTTAAACTCCTGCAGTTCTTCTTCAACCTTGGCCCAAACCTGTTCCTTGTTGTCCCAGTCGAAACCAACCCCGCGTGCTTTTTCCTGTATGCGCGATGCTTTTACCAGCGCCGGTAAAGAGGCAGGCACGCCGCCCAATACCGATTTATTGCCCTCTTTTAGTTTGATTTGTTCCCAGTTGCGTTTAACATCGTCTTCATTGCTCACCTCGGTATCGCTGTAAATATGCGGGTGGCGGTTTATCAGTTTATCGCAAATGCCGTTTAGTACCCCGGTGATATTAAAATCACTGGTTTCTGATGCTATGCGCGAGTAAAAAACAAGGTGCAGCATAATATCGCCCAGTTCTTTTTTTATTTCGTCCATATCGCCGCTAAGGATAGCGTCAGATAACTCGTAAGTTTCCTCGATGGTTAAATGCCGCAGGCTTTCCAGCGTTTGTTTTTTATCCCACGGGCAGTTCATGCGCAGGTCGTCCATGATGGTAAGCAGGCGTTCAAAAGCGCCGGACGGAGTAGAAGAGGTAACAGGTGCAGTTATCGGCATTTTATTTAGTTAGATAAACAAAGGTATTCAGTTTGCAGATATTAGTTTGCAGTTTGCACTTTAAATTATGCGATTTGTAATTTTGCCCACTTCCCACTTCCCACTACAAACTGCTAACCGCCCGCAGCATTTCGCGTTTGCCGGGTGCGCCGGGGGCTTTCTCAACCTTTAATCCCAAAGCTTTTATGGTGCGTTTAAGGTTACCGGTAATGGCATACGTTACAAACACACCGCCCGGTTTTAAAAAATTAAGGGTATAGGCAATGGCTTCATCATCCCACATTTCGGGTTGATAAGCCGCCGCGAAGGCATCAAAATAAATGATATCGTATTTAGTATCTGAAGAAAAATCAAGCAGCGGGGTTGCAGCAATTTGTAACTGGATAATATTACTCAATTGAACTGCTGCGGATAGCGAAGCCTGGTAAATTTGCAGAAAGTTATCCCAGGTGGGTTTGGATACGTATTGGTCGTAATCGGTATTACTGATCAGCTCCGGTATTAAAGGGTAGGCCTCGATGCCGGTGTACTGCAGCTTAATGTTATGTTGGATACAATGATCGGCGGTTAGCAAAAAGTTAAGGCCGGTGCCAAAACCAACTTCCAGGATAGAAACGGATGTATTGCCGGTACCGTTGTTTTCTAAAAAATAGGCTAACCCCGATTTAACGAAGACGTGTTGGCTCTCTTGCAAGGCGCCGTTACGCGAGTGATAATTTTCGCCCACCAATGCGTTGTAAATGGTATTAGAACCATCGGCAGTAGGCACAATTTGTAAATGGGAGGGCTGTTGATCTGTACTCATATCCAACAGCAAATTTAAGGAAAATAGGTGGGTTCACACTCCGGGCGCGCTGATGAACACCGGCCCCCATTAATACCGCGTGCAGACACAGCGAAGGGCGAAGTAAATGAGCCGGGAAAAAAAATTCGAAATCTGAAATTCGAAATTCGAAATAGGACTACGCTGTCATGGCCAGCAAGCGGTTAAGCTTGTTGCAATAATCGGGCAGGCTTATCTGGCCTTTATCGTAATCGGCAACCAACTCATCCAGTTCTTTTTCAACAATACTGCGGGTTGCTTTGGCATCAAGGTTTGCCGCTTTAAGCGCGTTTAATTTATGTTCGATAGATTTTTTCATGTACATAGGCTGCACATCCTGCGCCTGCAATAATACCTTGTTTAGTTTTTGCCTGTTGCGCTTGTCAAATTTAAGTATCAGGTAAACAATAACAGACCCTGCTAACAGGAAGTAAAAGAAATTTGCGGTTGATGTAGTAAGAAAATCGTTCATATAATTGTCCCTTGTGTATCGTATATGCGTGACAAGCGGCTTGGTTTTAATTATTACGAACATGGTAATGCTAAGGTTGCGTATTTTTTAAATATGGTTTAAAAAAGTACAAAACAGGGAGAAAATTGCCCGCTCGGAGGGATGCTAAAACGAAAAAAACAGGTATAAAACCTGCCCAGGGGTTAAATTTAAAAACAATCCGTTTACATTTGCACCATGTTATCCAGGCACTTAAAAGCTACCCTTAGTTATACTGTTATTTTTATATCGATGCTGGCTGCCTTGCCGGCGTTTTCGCAAGGCTCTCAAAAGGCGAGCAAAGCCAACCACTCATTTAAATTTAAAACAATAGTTATTGATGCCGGCCACGGCGGTAAAGACCCCGGCGCGCATGGTGCCTACTCTAACGAAAAAACGGTAGCCCTCAGCATCGCCAAAAAACTGAAGGTTGCCATTAATGACCAACTGGGGGGCGTTGATGTGATCATGACCCGCAGTACAGATAAGTTTATTGAATTGCACAAACGCGCCGATATTGCCAACGATAATAAAGCAAACCTGTTCATATCCATCCATTGCAATTCGTCGCCGGGCAAAGTGGGCAAGCGCCGCGGGGTTTTGCTGCTTGTATATGGTTTTCACCGCAAAGATGAACAAATGGAGGCCCTGCGCGAGAATGCTTCGATATTTATAGAAAAGGATTACCAGAAAAAATATAATGGTTACGGCGAAGATGCTGCCGTAAATGCTATTGTACTGGCTGCTTTTCAGCAGCGCTACCGCAAGCAGAGCGTACATTTTGGCAACCTGCTTAACCACGAATTTATAACGAATAACGGCCGCAAAAGCCTTGGCGTGCGCGAGCAGGGTGTACTGGTACTGCAGCAAAGCGGTATGCCGGGCCTGCTTGTAGAAACAGGTTTTATCAATAACCCGGCCGACGAGAAGTACCTGAACTCGGCCAGCGGGCAAAGCGATATTGTACAATCTATATTATCTGCTATAAAAAAATATAAAGAGACCTTTCAATAATTGCGAGGATTAGTTTTTAGCGGTACAAATTTTGTGTGTTTTAGGTAGCTTTACTAAAAACATACCGCCATGAAACCCATCATCAAAACATCACGCCGAGATTTTATACGTACAGGTTCATTAGGGGCAGGGGCATTGGTATTGGGTTCGGCCCTATCGTCGTTAGCCCTTGCAAACCCTGCCAAACGGTTAGGCATTGCCCTGGTTGGTTTGGGCGGTTACAGCGGCGGGCAGCTGGCCCCCGCGTTACAACATACCCAAAATTGTTACTTGGCCGGGATAGTTACCGGTACCCCTGCGAAGGCTGAAACCTGGTCGAAAAAGTACAACATCCCGCAAAAGAATATCTACAACTACCAAAATTTCGATAGTATAGCGCACAACCCAGATATTGATATTGTGTATGTGGTACTGCCGGTATCTATGCATAAAGAATTCACCATCCGCGCGGCTAATGCGGGTAAACATGTAATATGCGAAAAGCCGATGGCCCTAAACGCTGCCGATTGCCGCGAAATGGTTGCCGCCTGTAAGCAGGCAAACAAGTTGCTCTCGATAGGTTACCGCCTGCATTTTGAGCCGCATACGCAGGAGGTGATGCGCCTTGGTCAGAAACAGGTTTTTGGCAAGATAACCAAGGTGGATACCGCCAACGGTTTCACCTACAACGGCGACCCTAACGCCTGGCGGTTAAAAAAGGCCCTGGCAGGTGGGGGCGGGTTAATGGATATGGGCATTTACGCTATACAGGGCGCGCGCTACACATTAGGGCAGGAGCCTGTAGCTGTCAAAGCTACACAGGAGAAAACCCGTCCCGATTTTTTTAAGGAGGTTGATGAAACGGTTTTTTGGGAACTTAAGTTCCCCGGCGGCGCAAAGGTTACCGGCAAAAGCAGCTACAACCACGATTGGGGCTACCTGCGCGCGACGGCCGAAAAAGGAAGCTTTGAACTGGAACCTGCCTATGGCTACGGCGGACTTGACGGTAAAGTAAACGGCAAACCCATGCAGATCCACAATATCATACAGCAGGCCGCCCAAATGGATGATTTTGCCACCTGCGTTACCCTGAACAAAACAAGCCGCGTACCCGGCGAAGAAGGCGTAAAGGATATGAAGGTGGTTGATGCAATTTACCGCAGTTTGGAGAGCGGTAAGTGGGAAAAGATTTAAAAAATAAACCCTGTCACTTCGAACGATAGTGAGAAGTCTTGTTCATTTGCTTGGTGGTAAACCTTGCATATCGAACAAGATTTCTCTTCGCCCGCTTGCCCCCCCCCCGGCTCATCGAAATGACATACTTATTTACTATTGCGGTAGCGATAGGGGTGCAGCGATTTCTTAATGCCCAAACCTGAAAAAAACACCCACATACATACAATCCGAGTGGATATTAAGGGGCGGATAATATTTGGATCGTAGCTTGTTGATACCCCTGCCGTAATCGGTACTATCATAACCAATATCCAACCCTACACTGCCGGTCTCGAAGGGGAAGCCTATACTTATCGCAGGTGAGTATTCCATGCTGTATCCGGCCTTAACCGTTTGGTTCTCTATCTGCCGGTCGTCCGAGCCAAAGTTATATTGGTTGACTATCCCCGAGCCATAATTATAGCCGGTTTTAAATGATAGCGAGACCGAAAACTGCACATCATCATCAGGGTTGAAGCAATAGCGCGGGGTAATGGCTATACCGGTATAAATGGTGCTGCCGTCAAAATTCCTGTCATTAGGCAGGTCGAATTTATAACCCAGGATATCTCCGAAGGCGGTGAGGTCGACACCCAGGCGGCCGTCTTTAGATACCTTGCCATAACCCAGGCTTACCCCAACCGACCCGTTGCTGCTATCGCCGAATACATGTGTTGATGGCCGTATGGTGCGTAACTTAATAACAAAACCGCCGCTTTGTGCTTTAGAAAATTGAACGAAAAATAAACAGGTAATTAAGGTTAGGAGGGTAGCACGCATGCAGATGATATAAGTAAGCTAATATAGGCGGCAAATATGAAAAGCAAATGAAAGCGACGGGATTAGTATATTTACCACTATTAAAAATAACCCATGCACTTAAAACGAATAATATTAATGGCGCTGATACCTCAACTGATAGCTGCATTTAGCTTCGCGCAAAAAATACCGTACGGCAAAAATGCCGCGGTTGGTAAGTATTATGATGTACACGGCATAAAGCTTTATGTAGAAGAATACGGCAGCGGGCAGCCTTTGTTAATGATACATGGCAACGGCGGCGATATGAGCGCCTTTAGCGAGAACGTACCTTACTTCGCTAAAAAGTACAGGGTGATACTGGTGGATAGCCGCTCGCAGGGCAAATCTATCGACACAAACCCGTCAATCACTTTCGAACAAATGGCCGATGATTTTGCAGCGTTGCTTGATGTAATGCATGTACCCAAAGCCTACGTGTTAGGCTGGAGCGATGGCGGCATCAATGCCATCATCATGGCTATGCGCCACCCGGGTAAGGTGATAAAATTTGCAGCAACCGGGGCAAATATTACGCCCGATGCTTCCAGCTACGCCGACCCCAACGGCTGGCCCAGCTCAAAAAAATACTACGAAAAAAACAAGAACAGGGTATGGCGCACCGCAGCCGAAAAAAATGCCTGGAAAATGTTTATGCTGGATTGGGAACAGCCCAACCTTAAACTTGCCGACCTCAAAAAAATTAAATGCCCGGCCTTTATTATCGCCGGCGAGCACGATGTTATTGCCGATAAACACACCCGCTTAATACAGGCGAATATTCCCGGCAGTAAATTATGGATCGTAAAAAACTCGGGCCACGGAACGCTTATAGAACACGCTGCAGAATTTAATAAGCGGGTTGATGCTTTTTTTGAAGATAAGTAGTTTGTCATTAGTTTTTCAAATAAGATGTTTAAACATCTTATTGTGATATCTTTATATATCTTTGGCCCATTCAAAAAATATTAAACTGAAATAAACACATGAAAAAGATCTTATCACTGGCAGCAATAGCATTATTTATGCAAACGGCTGTATTTGCTCAAAGCACCTGGAAAGCTGATAAAGCCCATTCGCACGTAAAGTTTACCATTACCCACCTTGCCGTATCTGATGTTGATGGTACATTTAAAGATTTTGATGCGACTATAGTAGCTGCAAAACCCGATTTTAGCGATGCTAAATTCACATTTTCTGCAAATACTGCATCGGTAAGCACTGATAATGACAACCGCGACGGTCATTTAAAATCTGCCGACTTTTTTGATGTAGCAAAATATCCAACTATAACTTTTGTTAGCACAAACGTTGCAGCTGCAGGTACAAACAAATACAAAGTAACAGGTAACTTAACTTTACATGGTGTTACCAAACCGGTTACTTTAGATGTAGTTTACCGTGGTACTATTACACACCCCATGACAAAAGGCCTTGATGCCGGCTTTAAAATTACAGGTACCATAAAACGTTCTGATTTTGCTTTCGGCAGTAAATATGGTTCACCAATGCTAAGCGACGAAGTTGAATTGAATGCCAGCGGAGAGTTCCTGAAACAATAATAATTTTAAGATAATTCAGAAGAGGCGGCTATCGTATATCGGTGGCCGCATTTTTTTGTACAGTAAGCCCGCCGTTAATTTACCCGCTTAAACGTGATGGTTTTGCCAATAAACTTAAAGTGCCAGTAGCCCTTCACTTTAAGCAGCCCTTCTTTGTTGATATATGCCGATGCGTTCCAGTGGCGGCCATGCTTGGCATCGTATATCATACCATCTTCCCAACTGTCGGTTTTTGCATTGTAGGCAAGTTTTTCTACAACATTCATCCCTAAAATTTTACGGTTGCGCAGGTTAGGGTCGGGGTTCCTGATATCCTTCCAGTAGTCAGTAGGTTTGGTATCATCTTCGTCGTCAAACCACACAATCTTTGCTTTAAACTCGCCACCATCCCTGTATACCTGTATAATAAGGCTTTCGCCAACCATTTGCCATTTGCCGCAAACCTTGTCGGCTGCAGGGATGTCAGGCGTTTGATAAGCTACCCCGGTGTACAGTATAAAAGCTAAAAAACTACAAAGAAACTGATGGGTTGTTAACATTGCCATGTAAAAGCAATGTAGTTAATATCAACGATAAAATATTTACAGCAGGTGATTATTTTTAACAACTTATATGCGTTTAAAGGTCATGGTTTTGCCTATTAACTTAACCTTCCAGTAACCTTTTACCTTAAGCAGGCCGGTTTTATCAATGTATGCCGCGGCGCTCCAGTATTTGCCACTTTGTACTTCGTAAATTTTGCCGCTCTCCCACGAGTTCGACCCGGCGTTATATTTAAGGTCCTGCACCACATCAAGCCCAAGTACTTTTCGGCTGCGCAGGGCCGGGTTAGGGTTTTTTATATCGGTAATGGTTTCCATCGGTTTGGCTTTTGAAACCCCGCCGCTAAACCATATTATCTTTGCTTTAAAGGTGTTTTTATAAGGATAAACCTCAACCGTAAGGTTTTTTTCGCTGGATTGCCATTTGCCGCAGATGGTATTGGCTTTTACCGCTTCATCGGGGTTGATAGTTGTAAAAGCAGAAAGTAAAGTGATGGCTAATATAAACAGGTACCGCATAGGCTATAATTAACAGCTACAATAACACATGCAGCTGTTTTGTTTGCCAAAATTAAAAATATTCCCGGGGTGGCGCATCCGAAAACGTAATAGTTAATTATTCATTTACCGCAGGGCGTATTCGCCGCGCAGTTTATATATTTGAGATGTAAACCAATACATCTGTCACCTGATGAAAAAACTGCCACTGCTGCTTCCGTTGCTTGGGCTTGCCCTGTCTGCACCGGCACAACAAAAAAACATCTACCACAAAGGCTGGGTCGATTTTAACAAGAACGGCCGCATGGATGTGTTCGAAGATCCATCGCAAAACATCGAGAAGCGCATTGCCGATCTGCTGAGCCAGATGACCGTTGACGAGAAAACATGCCAGATGGCTACCCTTTACGGTTACAAGCGTGTGCTTAAAGATGAAATGCCCGTAGCCGGCTGGAAGAACGAGATCTGGAAGGATGGCATCGCCAATATTGACGAAGAGCTGAACAACCTTACCTCGCATACCGATGATGCGCCTACCCAATATTCTTACCCGTTTAGCAAACATGCCTCGGCCATAAACACCGTGCAAAAGTGGTTTGTAGAAGAAACCCGCATGGGCATCCCCGTCGATTTTACCAACGAGGGCATCCACGGCCTAAACCACGATAGGGCGACACCCTTGCCTGCACCCATCGGCATAGGCAGCACCTGGGATAAGCAATTGGTGCGCCAGGCAGGCCAAACCGTAGGCCGCGAAGCAAAAGCACTTGGCTACACCAACGTTTACGCGCCCATACTTGACCCCGCCCGCGACCAGCGCTGGGGCCGTGTAGTAGAATGCTATGGCGAAAATCCTTTCCTGATAGCCGAACTGGGCAAACAGATGGTACTGGGCATCCAGGAAGAAGGCGTGGCATCAACCCTGAAACATTATGCCGTTTACAGCGTGCCAAAAGGCGGCCGCGATGGCAGCGCCCGCACCGACCCGCATGTAGCCCCACGCGAGATGCACCAGATCTATCTGTACCCGTTTCGCCGGGTGATTCAGGAAGCACACCCAATGGGCGTGATGAGCAGTTATAACGATTACGACGGCGTACCCATCACCGGCAGCTATTACTTTTTAACCGAGTTGCTTCGGCAGAAGTTCGGCTTCCAGGGCTATGTGGTATCTGACAGCGAGGCGGTAGAATTCCTGTACTCCAAACATAAAGTGGCAATCGACTATAAAGAGGCCGTGCGCCAGGCGGTTGAGGCCGGGCTTAATGTGCGTACCAACTTTACCATGCCGCAAACTTTTATACTGCCCCTGCGCGAGCTGATCAAAGAGAACAGGATTTCGATGAAGGTGATAGATTCGCGCGTGGCGGATGTTTTGCGGGTGAAGTTTCGCCTGGGATTGTTTGATAACCCTTATGTAAAAGACCCTAAAGCGGCCGATAAAATAGTGCATACAGCTGCTGCCGCGCAAATGAGCCTGCAAATGAACCGCGAAGCTATGGTACTGTTAAAGAACCAGGACAACCTGCTGCCTTTGGATAAAAGTAAATACAAAAACATACTGGTAACCGGTCCGCTGGCTGCCGAAACCAATTACGCCATCAGCAGGTACGGCCCGTCGCACAACCCGGTAATAACCGTGCTTGAGGGGATAAAAAATTATGTGGGCGGCAATGCCAAAGTTAACTATGTTAAGGGCTGTAATATTATTGATGCCACCTGGCCCGAGAGCGAGATCATCGAAACACCCCTAACTGTCGCCGAGCAGGCCGGTATCGATTCGGCTGTGGCGCAGGCAAAGCAGTCAGATATTATCATAGCCGTTGTAGGCGAAGATAACGAACGGGTAGGCGAGAGCCTTTCGCGCACCGGGCTAAACCTGCCGGGCCGCCAGTTAAAGCTGATACAGGCTTTACAGGCAACAGGTAAGCCGGTTGTTATGGTGATGATAAACGGGCAGCCGCTTACCATCAACTGGGAAAATAAATACGTGCCGGCCATTTTAGAGGCCTGGTTCCCCAGTGTACAAGGCGGGCAGGTAATTGCCGAAACCCTTTTTGGCGATAACAACCCCGGCGGCAAGCTGCCCATCACCTTCCCCAAAACAACCGGGCAGATAGAGTTTAACTTTCCGTTCAAGCCAAACTCGCAGGCAGGGCAGGGCGGACAAAACAGCTGGGGACATACCAGCGTTAACGGCGCACTATACCCGTTTGGCTATGGGCTTAGCTACACCCAATTTGAATACAGCAACCTGCAGGTATCACCAGAGAAAGGCCAATCGCAGGGCGATGTTACCGTTACAGTTGATGTTACCAATACCGGCCGCCGCAAAGGTGATGATGTGGTGCAGCTATACCTTAAAGACGATATCAGCACGGTAACCACCTACGAGTACGACCTGCGCGGTTTTGAGCGCGTTACCCTTAACCCCGGCGAAAAGAAAACTGTTACCTTTACCCTGCACCCCGATGACTTGGCCCTGCTGGATAAAAACATGAACTGGACTGTAGAGCCCGGTACCTTCCAGGTTTGGATAGGAAGTTCATCGGAAGATATTAAGTTGAAGAAGGGGTTTACGGTAGAGTAATAAATTTATTACTTTTATTTGCATGTAAGTAATAAATATATTACTTTTGTATCAACCTAACCTTATAGAATGTATTGCGCGATTAACCGAACCAAGTATTGATCAATAACAGGAAATTGAATGTTCTTTAAACATTAGGTACACAAATGAAAAGTTCAGAACTTTTAAGAATTCTCAACCGCGATGGTTGGGTTATAAAAAGACAAAAAGGTAGTCATTTGATTATGACGCACCCAACCAAACCAGGCTTACTTGTAGTTCCCGATCATGGAGCTGCCGAAGTTGGAAAGGGCCTTGCAAGCAGTATTATGAAACAAGCAGGATTAAAATAGCCTGTTTATTTTTATAATTTTTATCATCATAAATTAGTTTGTAAGCGATGAAAAAAATTAATCTTATAGTCGAAAAGACTTCAACCGGGTTTTCTGCTTATGCAGAGGACTTGCCGGTTTTTACTACAGGAAAATCAATGACAGAATTGAAATCAAATATTCTGGAAGCCACTAATCTTTATCAGGAAGAAGTGGGCGGAGATGCTATATCATTAAATGATATTAACATCACGCTTGATTTACCTCAATTTTTTGATTACTTCAAAGTTATCAATGCCAAAGCTTTATCAGAAAGGGTTGGTATGAACCAGAGTTTATTGGCGCAATATGTTGGCGGACAAAAGAAACCATCTGTTAAGCAGGTCGAGAAAATATTATTGGGTATCAGGGAACTTGGTAAAGAATTAACTGAACTCCAAATCGGATAATAGGTTATGTCACCCAAACGTTTCGACTGGACACCCTCAGCTTATACAGATCCTATGCAAAACATCATTATCCGCGAAGCTACCTTAGCCGATATGGACACCCTGCTGCAATTTGAGCAGGGGGTTATCAGTGCCGAGCGGCCGTTCGACCCAACCCTGCAGGACAACCATATCAACTATTACGACCTCAACGAGTTTATAACCGCCCCAAACATTTACATGGCAGTGGCCGAATTGGATGGCGAAGTTATCGGCAGCGGGTATGCACGTATCGAAACATCAAAGATCTACCTTAAGCATCAGCACCATGCTTACCTGGGCTTTATGTATGTATTACCGCAGCACCGTGGCAAGGGGGTAAACAAACTGGTTATCGATGCTTTAAAAAGCTGGTCGGCCAGGCAGGGGATAACCGAGCTTCGCCTGCAGGTTTACGACCAAAACGCCCCCGCGGTTAAAGCCTACGAAAAGGTAGGTTTCAGCAAACACCTTGTTGGCATGCGCATGGGAATTTAGCAGCCGTACGTTACGATTTTTTGGAGGTAGCCACAATAACTATCCCGCCCACTAATAATATCCCGCCCAGGTAAGGCGGCCAATTAACGCTTTTTTGCCTGTCGGCAGATATCTGTATAGGCCCTGCATCTACTATCTTTTCCTTTTTGGTATAGGTAAACCCTGTCCATATCAGCATTGCCGCGCCGATAACGATAAGTACTATTCCGATGGTTTTGTTCATGGCTGTATATTTTAAGGTTATGGATTTATTAGTGAATATGCGTTTGCCTTAAATTGTTTGCGCAGGCGGGAATTAGCTACAGCATAAAAACCCCTATGCTTTGCTATTATTCAAGGTGAAAATTGACAATTCCCTATTTTTCCTTTTTTTTGGCTGATACCGTTTTATAGATTAGGTTTGAGACAAGTTAAACTATTAGCACACCCCGCGGATAAAAATGAAAGATGATCTGATACTGGAAACCATATCGGTTACCAAAAACTTTTTTGGCGATAAGTCTTCAGGGGTTAATAATATCACCGTTTTTATACCAAAAGGAAAAATAACCGCCATTGTGGGCGAAAGCGGCAGCGGCAAAACCACCCTGCTTAAACTGCTCTCGGGCACCATGAAACCCGATTCGGGCGATGTGTTCTTCCACGGCCAGCCTTTGCCCGTGCGCACCGCTCATATTACATCGGCACATACGGTTATTACCATGGTAAGCCAGGACAATACAGATATGGACATGGGCGCAAGCGTGTGGGATAATGTTGGCCGGGGCCTGCCTACCGAGGACGCTAATTACAAGATACAGAAAGCCACGCAGGCCCTAAACCTGCTGGGGATCTATGATCTGCGCGACCAGCCCTTCGGCAAACTTAGCGGCGGCGAAAAGCAGCGCGTAACCATTGCTAAAGCCCTGATAAACCGCCCCGAGGTGCTGATGCTGGACGAGCCCTTTAACCAGGTAGATGCCGCCTATCGCGAAAGCCTGCAGCACGATATTCGCCAGATAGTAAAAGAATGGGGCGTTACCGTGATCCTGGTATCGCATGACCCTGCCGAACTGCTCTCGATGGCCGACGAGCTTATTGTGATAAAAGAAGGTGAAATAGTGGAATATGGCACCCCCGAGGAGCTTTATCATGACCCAAAGCTGCTTTACACCTCAAAAATATTGGTGAGCTGTAGCGAACTTACCGCCGCCCAGGCAAAAGTATGCGGCATCAAATCCAAACGCGGAACGGTGGTTATTTACGCCGAGCATATCAGTATTTCCCCTTTAGGCATGGGCGCTAAGTGGGCGGTGAAACAGGTGCTGTTTAAAGGCTTTTTTGAAGAACTGATCATCGAGCGCGAGGAAGTATCGCTCCGTGTCATCAACTACGCCCGTGGCAAACACCCCGTTGGCAGCAAAATAGGCATCAGCATTAAAAAGTATTACGAGTTTGGGAGGTGGTTGAGTTGAGGTTAAAGGTTGAAGATTAGTTAATTAGAGGTTAGTTTCTGTTGTTGTTCTGCCCTCGTTGATATTATCACTCAAAGCGAGCTAAATAAAACTGCAGTGCTGAACGGTAGTGAAGCATCTCATCGCCGCAATTCCGGTAAGTCCCCCCTCAGGATTACAAATATGTTAGATAAATAATCTCTAATTAGCTAACCTCTATAATCAAACTTTCTTCTTCAATGTTAACACCGTAATTTCCGGCCAGATGCCTAAACGGCCTGAAAAGGCCAGGAAGCCGAATCCCCGGTTAATATACAGGTAGCGGTTATCGTGTTTGGCAAGCCCGGCCCAATCCGGGTAGCGGTATTTTACCGGGCTCCATTTTAGTCCTGCGGCTTCTACACCAAACTGTGCGCCGTGGGTGTGCCCTGCCAGGGTAAGGTGAACATGGGTAGGGTGGTGGCGCACTATTTTTTGCCAATGGGTTGGGTCGTGCGAGAGCAGTAATTTAAAGGCACCTTTATCAACTCCTTTCAGGGCCTTATCAATATCGCCAAGCTGGATAAAACCTTCGCCCCAGTTTTCTACACCTATAAGCGAGATCTTTTGTCCGCCTTTTTCAAGCACCACGTTCTCGTTAAGCAGCAGGCGGTAACCCAGGTCGGCATGGTGCTGTTTTAGTCTGGCCAGGTTGGCACGCTTTTCCTGCTCGGTATCCCAATGGATGTAATCTCCGTAATCGTGGTTACCCAGGATAGAAAACTGACCGTATGGCGCTTTGATGGCTCCAAAACGGTCGATATACTGCTCAATTTCCCATGCGGCGTTGTTAACCAGGTCGCCGGTAAAAACAAACAGGTCAGATTTTTGGGCTTTGGCCAGGTCGATACCCCGCTGCATGGCTTTAACGTTATCAAAACTCCCCGAGTGGATATCCGACAGCTGCGTAATGGTGAAGCCGTCAAAAGCATCGGGCAGGTCGTCAAAATAAATCGTTTGCCGGTGCACCTTATAATCATACTTGCCGCGAAGCATAGCGTAAAAGAATGACGTAAAAGGAATAGCCGCTATCAAAATGGCAATTTCGGTAATAAACTTACGGCGCGAGGGGAAAAAAGCTTCGCCGGTTTTACTGTCGGTAGTTACCGCGTGCACAATGCCATACAGGAAGCGCCCCAGGTCACCAAGCGAGAGTACAATTACAAAAAAAGCTTGGTAATAAAAAAGGTAAGGAACAGGCTCAGCATCCACTCGTGGAAAGGTGTCATCCCGCGGGCGGTGCTCATGCTGCCCAGCCCCAGCAGAAATACAACGGTTACCCCCACCGATATTGCCAGGAACCCAAGGGTAACCACTTGCCTTGCCGGCCGGGATTGCCAGTCGGCAGTGAAGGTGCGCAAGCCGTTAAAAACATACCAGTCCATTAAAAGGGTTATAGCCGATATGATAAGAAAGAATTTTAAAAATTTCATTTGATGCCAGGCATTAGCCCGCAATATAAAAAAGGAAAGGTAATTGGTTTGTAAAAACACAGGATTGCAGGTTATTACCTATTTTTAGCCATCAAATCAGCTTACATGCAACCACGCTTATTCCTCTTATCCGCTTTGTTAATGGCCTCTACTGCCTGCATTGCGCAATCCCCGAAAAAGGATACCGTATTTTTTGAAGATTTTAGCGGCAAAACGCTCGATCGCAACAAATGGAACGTTGAAATTACAGGCCACACCGTTAACGACGAGCAGCAGGCTTATGTAGATAACGGAGCTACCATATACACAATTAACGGCAAAGCCGAAGGCGCTACCCGTGGGGCGCTTGTTTTAAAAGCATTGTATAAACCCGGACATACCAGTGCCGAAGGTAAAAAATACGATTTTGTATCGGGCAGGATAAACACGCGCGATAAAATGATGTTTACCTATGGCAGTGCATCGGCACGAATGAAGGTTACCGGCGGTGGCGGCATGTGGCCCGCCTTTTGGGCGCTGGGCAACGGCAAATGGCCCGATTGCGGCGAGATCGACATTATGGAAACCGTTGGCGATGCCACCTGGGTAAGCCACGCCCTGCACGGGCCGGGCTACTTTGGTAATACGCCGCTGGTTTACCGGGCAGCTTTCCCTTCGGGTATCAACGCCACCCAATGGCATACCTACAGCGTAGATTGGACGGCAAACAGCATCACTTTTAAGGTGGATGGTAAAGTAACCTATACCGCCACCAAACAAATGGCCCAAAAATATGGCAAATGGGCTTTTGATAACCCTAAGTTTTTGATATTGAACTTTGCGCTGGGCGGCGGCTATCCAAATTCGGTAAATAAGGTTGATAAGCCGTACTACGGTTTATCGCAGGCATCGGTTAACAAAATAAAAACCGGCAACGCTAAGGTTTATATAGACTGGGTGCTGGTAACCAAATAACAAATAAGGCCTTCCTGTTAATAAGGAAGGCCTTTCGCTTTTTATATTGATTAGTAGTGCCTTACAACCACGCGCCTGTGATGAGGGCGATAATATACCGGCCTGGCAACAACTACTGCACGGCGATAACGCGGGCGGCTGCGGTACCTGTTCACCACTACTACGCGGCGTTCAACCGGCCTTTCCACAACTACGGTTCGTACGGGTGGTGGGGGCGGGGTACCAATATGTGCGCTTACTACTACCTGTGCTTTTGCACCTTCAACGGCAAATGTGGCCAAAACGGCAACGGCTAATACTTTTAAAATTTTCATGGTATATATGTTATGTGTATGTTGTGCTTACTGTTAATTAATAGCCGCGGTTATGATCATTATGGTCACGGTCGTAATGGCGGCCGTGATGATAACGGTCGTTATTATACCTTCCGCGATGATTTTCAATTGAACAACTTGATAATGCTGCCGCGCCAAATATCAACAGCGCCAACAATCTTACTATTTCCTTTTTCATGATCTTATGTTTTAATTTTTTAATTGCTGTTTGTTATAAGTTAAACTTGTGCACTACAGCAAAGTTTAATACGGCAATAAACATCAATAAAAACGTTACAAAAGAAATTTTGTAATTATTTGGTTTGCAGAAAATTAGGATAAATGGATAAATAATAGCTACCAGCAGGCCGGCAGTACTGCTGTTTGCCACCGCTACGCAGCTGCCCGCCTTGCAATTATCCGGGCTATCCAAACATACAGCATACTAAAGGCCAGGAAAACCAGCATCAGTATAATAATATTAAAAAACACTTTAGGGTAACCCAGCTTATCAGCTTCCAGGAAAAAATAGGGGTAACGTGCGCACAACGCCCCCCTGATCAGTACATACACCAGGTAAAAGAAAGGGTACCACAGCCAGCTAAAAGCATGTTTGAAACTAATGCCCGGTTTGGGCACGCTGATGATCCAAAAAAGCACAAACAACGGCGGGCAAATGGCATGCAGCAGTTCATCGGCAGCGCGGCCCCAGCCAACGGGATGGGCAATGCCCCTTAACGCGATATTATAAACCAGGCAAACAATACTTATGTAAACCGCAGCCGCGGTTAAAACGCCCGGCTTAGTAAAAAAGCTCTTGTTAAAGCCCTGCAAAGCCACAGCAGTAAGCGTTGTGGCAGTAAGTATATTACACAGTATGGTAAAATAGGTAAAAAACTCTACCAGCGCGCCGCCCACCGTACGGCCCTGCGCCATATAAGCCGTCATTGATAAATAAAACTGCAGTATCAGCGCGAACCAGGTAATTAAAGCAATTAACGCGCTAAAAGTAATAATTGCGTTGTTTTTGGCGGATAAACTATTCATCGTATTGGGGGTTTTAATAAAAATACAATATTGGAGGTAAGTATATTTGTAATTTTTACAATTAATTATTTGAAAAATTTATCAAACTATTTTGCAAAGTGTATATTTAACACGTATTAACAATCCCTGAAATGTTAAATCGTATCCAATTTAAATCATTAAAAAACGGCGCCTTTGCTGTGGCGGCTTTGCTTTTATTAGGCTCTCCGTTGCTAAGCAATGCGCAAACTGCAGCCAAAACAGGTTTTAACCATGTTGCCCTTTGCTCAAAAGACCTAAAAAAGAGCAATGAGTTTTATACATCTGTTTTAAACTTAAAAATAATACCCAACCCATTTAAAGATACCGTGCATACGTGGTATAGCATAGCCCCCAATATTGCCATGCATGTAATACAAGCCGGGTGCTCAACCGCGCCAAAACTTATCGCCGATCATATTTGCTTTAGCGTACCTGCTATCTCCCCATTTATTGCGCTGCTAAAGCAAAAAAACATTCCGTATTCTAACTGGAAAGGCGTACCTAACCAGGTGGAGCATCGTGTTGATGGTGTTTCGCAGGTTTACATTCAGGACCCGGATGGTTATTGGATAGAAATAAACGACGCTAAGTAATTTCCGGTAATAAAAGTTAAACGCCCGCGGGCAAACTGTTTTCATTTAAACCTACAACCAGCAGGAGTAAAACTGCGTATATCATGTTATGAAGGGCTATGTAACAATACCCAAATCTATCTATTGTAAAACCTGCAAAACCTGCGGGGCACGCCCTATTATAGCGCTAATTGAAAATAGTGGCTATGTAGTGAAGTGCCCCAATGATGATACCCACTACCAAACCAAACCCGGCCTTATTGATATTGAAGACTGGAATATTCATAATACGGTGTTGTACGAGAAGGAGTAGGTAACATACTAAACTATTATAGCGAGCCTGTCGAACCATTAGCCGCGTTGCTAAGTCTTCGACAAGCTCAGACTGACATTCGTAACATCTGTTTTACAATTACCGATCCTTTAAACCTTTCAAATCCGGCATGGTCACATAAACATAAATCACAATTTAAATATGTTTACCATGAAAAACGCGATAAAAACCATATTAACCGATATAAACCACGTAATTATAAAAGGCGAATCTGACAAAACAGAACAGGCAAGGGTGTTTTTATTATTAGCTGTTCCGGTAATGTCGGCCATATTCACTTTTGGGCAGTTCCCGCTATACTAATTACCTTTAGCCGACCATCCAAAAAAAATAATCTGCTACTTTTGCGGCACAAAACGCAGCAATGGACAGCTTAAAAGATAAATTCGACAGTATAATTTTCGACCTTGACGGTACCCTTTGGGATAGCACCGATACCATTACCCGGGCATGGCAAACCGCGCTTGCGCAAGCCCCTTATATGAGCCACGAGATAATGACGCGCGAACGCGTACAGTCTATCACCGGGATGACCTACGATAAGATCTTCGAAACGCTGTTCCCGACATTAAGCACTGAACAACGCGCCGAGGTGCAGCACCTGTGCTCGGTTGCCGAACTGGAGATACTGCACAAACAAGGCGGTACGCTTTACCCTAAGCTTGCCGAAACACTTACTTACCTGGGCAAAAAGTATAAGCTTTACATAGTAAGCAATTGCCAAAGCGGCTATATCGAACTGTTTTTAAACCTGCATAACATGCACCCTTATTTTTTGGCGCATCAATGTTACGGCACCAAAGGCAACCCAAAGGCCGATAACATTAAGGATATTGTTACCGACCATCACCTTTTGCACCCTGTTTACGTAGGCGACACCACCGGCGATTACGCATCGGCAACTAAAGCTGGCGTACCGTTCATTTTTGCAGCCTATGGGTTTGGGACTGTAGCGGACGGGCAGGTTGCCACCATTAATAGTTTTGAAGAACTAAAAGAGTTGCTTTAGGCAAACTTTTTTACAGTGCGGTAAGTTTATTTGTATCAGCACTATACTATGAAGATCACCAAATACTTACACTCCTGCCTGGTTTTCGAGCTGGATGGGTACAAACTATTGTTCGACCCCGGGAAATTCAGCTTTGCGGATGGGGCAGTTACCCCACAAATGTTTGCCGATGTGGACAGTATTATCATCACCCATATCCATCCCGACCACCTCGACACTCCAAACCTTAAAAAAATAATCGCGCTAAGCAATGCGAATATTTATACCAACACGGAAGTAGGTACCGCTATCCAAAAGGAAGGCTTGCAATATAGCCCGGTGGAAGAAGGTATTTACAACATAGGCCCGTTTAAGTTAGAGGCCTTCCCGGTACAGCACGAGCCGCTGCTGGACAACCCCATCCCGCAAATGACGGGCTTTATCATCAACGATAAAGTGCTTCACCCTGTTGATTCGATGGAGGATAAACTTACTAAATATACCGGTATCGAACTGCTTTTACTGGTTACTATGGCGCCCTTTGCTAACGAACTGCGCATAGCCGGTTTTGCCGACGCCGTGAAGCCTAAACATATCTTGCCCGTACATGACGGCTACGCGAAAGACTTTTTTATTGAGCAGCGTTACGAAAATTATATCAAGCATTTTAGCAAAACAGGTATCAATTTTCATCGCATATACAAATTAGGCCATAGTGTAAGCATTTGATAAACAATTAGTTAAACTTTTAGGAGTGCTAAATATTTTCCTTTTGGGTAATTTATTAAACCTTTGGTATGTTTTTGGGGGAGTTTATTGAAACTAAACTACTTATGAAAACTATCATCTTCATCCACGGGATGTTCCAAAACCCAAAAAGCTGGGATAAATGGGTTGCCTATTTTACCGACAGGGGCTACAACTGCATTGCGCCTGCCTGGCCAAAACACGAAGGCGAGCCCGAAGACCTGCGCAACTACCCACCCGAAGGTTTGGGCGACCTTCACCTGGCGAACATTACAGAGAACATTGAAGCATTGATACGCGTACAGGACGAGCCGCCTATTTTAATAGGCCACTCGGTAGGCGGGCTGATAGTGCAGCTGATGGTTGCTAAGGGGCTTGCAGATCTGGGTGTGCCTATCAGTTCGGTAGCGCCCAATGCTATGCTGGCTTTTGACTGGGGCTTTATGAAGAACAGCGCCCTTATTGCCAATCCTTTTAAAGGCAACGAACCATTTTATACCGATTTGGAAAGCTTCCACGAGTCGTTTTGCAACACCATGAGTATGGAAGATACCAGGGTAGCCTTTGAAGAAACCGCTACCCACGACAGCCGCAACGTACTGCGCGATTGCATGGGCGATGATGGCGAAATAGATACCGAAATGCCGCACTCACCACTATTGTTTATAGGTGCCGAAAAGGATGAGATAATACCCGCCGAACTTTGCAAACGCAACGCCGAAGCTTACGATGATGAGGTAAGTATATCAGATTACAAAGAATTTGCCGGTCGCGGCCATTGGATCTGCGGGCAGGAAGGCTGGCAGGAAGTTGCCGCTTATATTGCCGAATGGCTGGACCAACACGAAACCCTTAAATACAATGCCAACCATATCGAGGCAAATTGATCATATTTTTAAGCAGGGTGATGTACTCCCATGTGCCGGTGTGTGGCGCATGGGAGTTTTTTTGTGGGTTGATTTTTAATCCCCAACACCCCTAAGTTTTAAATATCCACCCAAAACCGATACCGGCGCGAAGATAAACATGGCGAACAATTGTGTCCAATGTGTGCCCGATGCTGTTGCCAGCGATATGGCGGCAAAACCAAATATCACCGCAGCCAAAATGTAGTTTAACATAAGCGTTTTTTGCGTGGCTATCAATTGCAAAACAAAACCTGCCAAAACCGAGAAGACCATGCCGTAAACTGCTGTTGCTATTTTAAATGTTATCGTGGCCTCGCCATGTGGCTTATGCCCCGTTAAAATAAACAGCATAGCCGAGCTAACCGCGAATATTGAATACCCTGCTACAACTGATGATATGTTCCTGATCATATATTAAATTTAAGCCTTCATTACAGCAATTCAACCCTCACTTTTCATCAAACTACTTCGCCCGTTCTTCTTTATCAAAGTTCTCCATAACCAATACGGCGGCGCCTATCAGTTCGGCATCAAAGCCCAATGACGATATCAGCAGCTCGGTACCCGATGAAAGGCGCGGGATACAATATTTATGCAGGGCCTGTTGTATCGGGGCCATCAATATTTTGCCAACTTTAGCGCCGCGGCCGCTTAGTACAATGTTGGCCGGGTTCATGATATGTATAAGGATAGCCAGCGCCTTGCCAATTTTATAACCGGCATCGGTAAGCAGTTCTATAGCAAACTGGTCGCCCTGGTTGGCGGCTTCCATCAGGTCTTCGCCCATTAATTTTGATTGGCCGTTGTGCGGTTTAAGGCTGGTTACACGCCCTTTTTTGATGCCTTCCTCGGCCTTTTCGGCTACTACCAGCATAGATGCTTCGGCTTCCAGGCAGCCGCGCTTGCCGCAAACGCATAAAGCGCCGTTATCTGATAAGGGGATGTGGCTCAACTCGCCCGCGAAGCCATTATACCCGCGAAAGATCTTCCCGTCGATGATCATCCCCAGGCCAATACCCCAGCCCAGGTTTATCACCATTACTTCCTGTTGCGAGCGCGCAATGCCAAACTTTTGCTCGGCAAGGGCTATCAGGCTGCTGTCGTTATCAATATAAGTAGTGATACCGGTTTCTTTAGCGATGTATTTGCTCAGGCTTTCGCCGCCGGCATCAAGGTAGGTATAGTTAATACCTTCAACCGCGTTTATAAAGCCGGGCATGCCTATACCAATACCGGCTATTTTCTTTTTGGCTATACCGCTTTCTTCAACATAATTATTTAAATGACTGATGAGCTGCGGCAGCGCGTCGTCGTTATTATGCAGCTTAAGCTCTACCGTTGCCATTTCGGCAACAGGGTTATTGTTAAGGTCGATAAGCTGGATGCGTGCCGATAGCTGGTCCATAGCTACTGCCAGTATAAACATGGCATTGGTGTTAATGGCATACATTAGGGGGCGCCGGCCGCCGCTTGAAGGTGCGTAACCCTGCTCGATCACAAAACCTTCTTTGATCAACTCGTTTATAGCCTTGGCTATCGATGGGATGCTTTTATCAAAAAGCTGGCTTAATCCCGCGCACGACATCGCTTTATCAAAATATAACCTTTTAATGATCATATTTTTTAACCATCCGCTTTTTACTCCCGTGCTTTTTATTTCCATTAAGTATCTGCTTGCCTTTAAATAGTTGGGGTATATTTTCTGCTATAAAATTATAAATAATGCAGTAAACTACAATAAGTTGAAAAACTTTTTAAAATTTAAATTTAATGCGTGCATCGGTGGTGTTGTATCATGGTTGATTGTATATTAGCTTTATGGAACCCCGCTTTTTTAAAACACCGGCCGATTTTAGAACCTGGCTGCAGGCACACGCTCATCAGGAAACCGAACTATTGGTAGGTTTCTATAAAACAGGCAGCGGCAAACCCAGCATTACCTGGCCGCAATCGGTAGACGAAGCCCTGTGCTTTGGCTGGATAGACGGTGTGCGCAGGTCCATAGGTACCGAAAGTTACAGCATCCGCTTTACACCACGCAAAGCAAGCAGTATATGGAGCGCCGTAAACATCAAAAAAGTAGCAGACCTAACCGCCAAAGGCCTGATGCAGCCGGCCGGGCTGGCAGCGTATGCCAAGCGGCAGGAAAGCAGATCGGCCATTTACAGTTTCGAGAACGAGGCAATCGAATTAAAGTCCGGGTACGAAAAGCAATTTAAAGCCAATAAAAAAGCATGGGAGTTTTTTATGGCGCAGGCGCCCTGGTATAAAAAACAGCTCATCTACAGGATAATGACCGCCAAGCAGGAGAAAACTCAACTAAGCAGGCTTGCAACGTTAATAGCAGCAAGTGAAAAGGGGGAGAGGGTTGCGTAGATGCGCTGAGATTTGTACGGCTATCGCCTTAAAGGATACAAATGTACCACCTGCCCGCCGCCGGGCGCCAGCAGCATGTTTAAGGTGGTTTGTTTATTTACCTGCTTAACTTCTTTAACCAGGTGGTTAGCATCTTTATCTGCATCAGGGGCGTCGCTGTATATTTCGGCCATATAAGTTTCATCACCTAAAAAATCCAAAGTTGTATTTAGCTTGCGCGACGAATGGTTGGTTATAGCACCGATATACCAGTTGCTGCCCTTGCGGCGTGCTATGGCAATATATTCGCTCGCTTTTGCATCCAGCACGCGGGTTTCGTCCCAGGTGGTAGGCACTTCCTTCAAAAATTCAAAACCGGGCTGGCCGGTATATGCATCAGGGTAATCGCAAACCATGCCCAGGGCGCTTTCCAATACCACGTACATGCCCAGCATATGGCAGCGTGTACCCTGTACCATAGGCCGTGTATACTGGGTCCTGAAGTTTTGAGGTGTAGCGGCCCGGAAACCACCTAAGTGATAATCTGTAGCGCCGGCCAGCAGGCGGGTAAACGGTATGTCAATATCATTATCGGGCGTAACGCGGTTGCCCCATTTATCGTTTTCGTAATTCAGTGTGCCCTCGCGGGTAAGTTCGTTTGGCCAGGTGCGGTTGTTGCCGGTTGGTTTATATGCCCCATGGAACTGTATGTGCAGCTTATGCTTTGCGGCGCAAGCCAATACTTCTTCCTGCATGTTTACCATTTGCTGGTCGTCGCGGTCCATAAAATCGCACATCAAACCTTTTATGCCCCATTTTTCGTACTGCGCAAAAGTTTGTTCCAACTTTGGATATAAGGCGTAAAAATGCACCCAAACCCGTATGCCTACACCACGCTTAGCCGCCGAATCGCATAGTTGCTGCATATCAAGGCCGGGCACCGCGCGCGACGGGTCGGCATTTGGGCCGGGCTGAAAACCCGCCCCATCGTTCACATACCATTCGTGCAGGCCATACTCCACTACCGAGTGATAGGTGATGTTATTTCTGGCGCAAAAATCAACGTAATACATATTAGTTACGTAATTATTGCCCGGCGCGTTTATGGTATCGGGTACTACGTTACCATTCCACCAGGGGAAGGTGGTTGTGCCCGGTTTTATCCACGAAACATCTTTGATCTTATTAGGTTCGGCAAGGTTAGTTAGTATGTTCGATTCGATGAGCGCGCCTATACGGTCGCTTATCATCATTACCCGCCACGGGCTTTGGTGCGGCAATTTGGCCTTAACTTTAATATCGGGCTGGCCTGGCAGGGGCGACAAGCGGGTTTCGATAACATTGTTATGTTTAATAAGATACATCCCCGCATAATCGTGCAGCGCGGCTTCGGTAACGGCTATGTGTATGCCATTGGTAAATTCAAACAGCACGGGCATATCCATTAATGTATCGGCCTGCAATTTACTGAGGGTAGTTTTGGTGTACACACCCTCGTGCGAAGAGGTGTAATTGGGTAAGATAAGTGCGGTTACTTTTGGGTCTTGCTTAAAATTGAAGGTGTTAACCTCGTCGGTTATATCCACACTTTGCAGGTTATTTTGCGCCGGTAATACATACCTGAAAGCCACGCCATCATTAAACACCCGCACCTCGATATTGAGCCTGCGTTTTGCGCCGCTTTGCTCCGTAACGGGTAGTATAATACGGTTGCATTCGCTGTGTACTTTACTTGCTTTGCCGGTTATCAGTTCGTAATCTTCAGTCAGCTTAGCGGTTTTTGCAGGCGATAAAGTTAAATTGTTATTAAAGATACCACCTTGTTTAAAGCTGATATTGAGCCGGGAATTATCGGCTAAAAGAAATTTTTTATAGGTAATGCTATAAAATAAGCCGGCCTTATCAGTGCTGAGTTTAAAATTGATGTTTTTATCGGGCGACGTAATACTGACGGGGCCTTTTGCCAAAACGATAGCCGGTATCAGCAAAAACAACAGCAGGAAATTTTTTATTAAAGCAGGCATCTCTTTTAGATTAATGGGCGATATCTAAAAGTAAATAATTTTACCCGGTTTTACACCAGCCTGCCGTTTTGTAAAGCCTGGTTTAATACAGCCACTTTAAACTTCGGTTTATAGCAATATCCGGCCAGTTTTTTAACCCAGGGGCGCTTGTAGCCAAACATCAGCTTTAGCATACGTACCCTGGCAGAACCTTTTGGGTAACCGTATTTATACCAGCTGAACTTAGATCTGTCGATGTTAAAATGTTCTGAAAATTCGGTCAGGAAAAGGTCTATCTCTATATCGTAAATATCCAGGTCCAGGTCAATGCTGGTATCCGCGTTAAGTAACGTTGGGTCAACCCGGTAAACTTTATACCGGTTACAGTAATCAATTATAAAATTTTTTAACTGCGGTTGAATTTGCTCCATACAATGCCTTAATAGTTTTTAAAGGACACCGCTTTTTGCCCGGCGTTGCAGGATAAAAATAATAAAAGGCTTTTTAAATCGAAAAATTTTAACTTTTATTAACCATTCCTATTCCTTCCCTGGGGAAGGGTGCGGTTGGTTGAGCGGTGGCAGGTCCGAAGGACTCCTTTGGAGGAGGGGTTTGCAAAGCGGCTAAACCCCTTCCTGCACCTTCCGGTTGGAAGGATTCGATAGCTATCGGATCGCACGGCCCCTTGCTTGATAAATTAGATCTTCTTCTCCAACCTAAACATGTCAACAGGTTGGTTCAATATGCCGTTGCGTTCTGTGATCTTTAATGGGATTACTTCGCCCGTTTTAGTGTAGCCGCGCCTGTAGTACCACTCCAGCAGTTCGGTACGGGTGGTAATAACCGTCATCACAATGGTGTGGTAATTAATGCTGCGTACATGATCCTCCGCGGCTTCTAAAAGTTTGCGGCCAAGGCCCCCGGCCTGCAGTTCGGGCGATACGGTAAGCATGCCCAGGTAAACTTTTTCGCCTTGTTTTTGCAGGTACACGCAGCCGGTTATCAGGCCGTCGTCGTTGGTGTTTTTAAGGATGATGGCTTCCGGGTCGTTTATTTGCTCAGCAACGCCTTCGGCATCTATGCGCTGCCCGCTGATGAGGTTTGCCTCGGTGGTCCAGCCTTTTTTTGAGCTTTCGCCACGATAGGCGGAGTTGATGAGCACAACAAGCTCGGGTACATCGGTAAGGGTTGCTATGGTAACAGACATGCCGCAAATTTATAAAATCGTGGTAAATGGCAATAACCGAACTATGCTGTTAATTACAAATTCCTGTAATCTTCCCTCACCGGGCTAAATATATCTATCAGCTTACAATCGGTTATGGCTAAACCGCTGTGTCGCACATTTGGCGGGATAACGGCAAAAGTACCTGCATCCAGTACCCGCACCTCGCCGTTAACGGTAAGCTGAAACTGCCCTTCGATAACAAAAGAGCATTGCTCGTGGATGTGTGCATGGTCGGGCACCGTATTACCGGCTGCCACCTCGATAAAGTTGATGGTGTTGTTTTCGGTATGGATCAGTTTGGAGAAAAAGCCGGGGGCAATTTCTTTGGTTTTTATATCGGCGAATTGTTGGTAGATGTTGGTATTCATGAGTGTAAATTAGTAAAAATGCGTTAGGGATAGAAACGGATACCGGCCTCGTGGCTAAAGCCTGTGCAGTATGAGTGGATAGCCCGGCCGCAGGCAACGCCAAAAAAATCCATTAAATCGCAAAAATCTCTTCATCCCGGTTATCCAACGATATACTTGCTCCCAGGTAAATACGATAAAAGCTTTATTAAAATATAGGTTACAATAAACGTACAAATGGCCAGTACCGGTATCACCAGCACCACGCTTTGCAGCCAGTTGTTGATGATAGGATACAACTGGTTAAGCACTAATATGTGCGCCAGGTACATGCCATAGGTAAGGCCGGATACTTTGGCAAAAAAGCTTTCTGCTGCCGCGCTTTTAAACGTGATAACGCGGAACATCAGAAACAGCCCCAGCGTCATTAAGGCAACGTTTATGGTTGGGAATGCCCATGATAACTCCAGTTCGGGCAGATCCTTCGCAAAGGGCAGCTGGTGGGCAAAAACAAGGTTGGTAATAGCATAACCTATAACAAGCAGCACCAACCCAATTACAAAACCGCTTGTTTTCGACAAGCTTACATATTCTTTTACGTAATGGCCAAGCACCAGGTAGCCGATGTAGCCCGAAAAATAATGCCCGGCCGAATATTTGTTCCAGAATGCTTCGCCCAGTACCTCGGGGTAAACAGTGTGGATGTATGGGATGCACAGTGTTACCGCCCATATGGCCAAAAAGCCAAGCTTAAATTGCTTGGAAGCCGTTTGGATCCACGGCGATAGCACCGGGATAAACAGGTAAAGCCCTATCAGCATGTACACGTACCATAGGTGGCCGTCGTTATCGTTAAAATTAACGGGTATGGTTACAAAGTTTTTGATGGCCTGGTTAAGCGTAACGGCACCCAACAGGTAAGGCACAATGGCGTACATAGCGCTCCATATTAAAAAAGGGATAAGCAACCTTGTAAACCTGCGTTTGTAAAATATGCCCGGCGCTTCTTTTATCGGCAGCAGTAAGTAACCCGATATCATCACAAAAAGCGGTACACATGCCCGCATAAAGCTGCCGTAATTGTTAACCCAAACATGGTTTTCGCGAACGATGCTGCCGCCCGCGCCAATGTAAAAGAACTCGCCCGAGTGTACGGTAAGCACCATCAGGCAGGCAAATATTCTTAGTACGTTTAAATATGCGGTGGGGCTACTTTTAAAAGCTAAATTCGTGGTGCTCATGAGGGCTACTGGGTTTTAATTAATTAGTGCCGTAATTTATGTAAAACACACGTAAATTATACAGCGATTTAAAACTTAGCCCACACTTAGGCGTTTTAACAATACATTGTAATAAGCTATGGCATTTATTGATTACTATAAGATCCTGGGCGTAAACAAAGGCGCATCTGAAAAAGAAATTAAAAGCGCGTACCGCAAGCTTGCCCGTAAACACCACCCCGACCTTAACCCCAACAACCCCGAGGCCGAAAAGCAATTTAAGCTGGCCAACGAGGCCAATGAGGTTTTAAGCGACCCCGAAAAACGAAAGAAATATGATAAATATGGCGAAAACTGGCAGCACAGCGAAGCGTACGAACAGCAGGCCAGGCAGCAAAGCCAGCAGCGGAGCTACGGTGGCGGTGGTGGCGCACAGGGCTTTGGTGGGTTCGACTTTGGCGGGGGCGGTGGCGATTTCTCCGAATTTTTTAATTCGATGTTTGGCGGCGGGCCTCCGGGCAGCGGTGGCGGCAGGCAGCAGGCACGATATAGGGGGCAGGATATGAACGCCCAGTTGCAGCTAAACCTGCGCGATATACTGGAATCGAAAAAGCAAACCATTACCGTTAACGGTAAAAACATCCGCCTTACCATCCCTGCGGGGATAGAGAACGGGCAAACCATCAAAATTACCGGGCATGGCGGCGCGGGCAGTACCGGCGCGCCCGCGGGCGACCTGTACATCACCTTTTCCATCCCCGACGACCCCGAATTTAAACGTGTGGGCAACGACCTGTACCGCACTATTGATCTTGACCTGTACACCGCAGTTTTGGGCGGCGAAATTACCGCCGATACCCTAACCGGCAAGGTGAAGTTAAAAGTGGCGCCGGGTACACAGCCGGGCACCAAAGTAAAACTAAAGGGCAAAGGCGTACCGTTATATAAAAAGGATGGTCAGTTTGGCGACCTGTACCTAACCTATAATGTGCAACTGCCGGCCACGCTTACCGCAAAGCAAAAAGAGTTATTTGAAGAACTGGCTAAATCATAAACCTATGAGAACCGAAAATTTGATAACCGTAACCGATTTTTGTGTGTACCACAATGTGGAATACACCTTTGTTGATTACCTGGCCGATGCCGGGCTGGTGAAGATAACAACCGTTAACAAAACCAATTGCATCCCTGTTGACGAGATCCGGAAACTGGAGCAGCTGGTACGCCTGCATAACGAGCTGGAGATAAACGAACCGGGCATTGCAACCATAAATAATTTGCTGCAAAAACTGGAGGATATGCAGCAGGAAATGAGTGTTTTAAGGAGTAAACTGCGGGTTTACGAAGGATAGTGTTTCAAAAAAAGGTGGATTTTTATTAAACCCTGGTACAGTTATCGTGTCATAGATACAAATGAACGATAATTGTTAATTAAAATTCACTACCATGAAGATCATTAAAATTTCGATAATTGCATTAGTATTAACCTTTAGCATGCAGCTTGCAAAAGCGCAGGTTAGTGTAGGTATAGGAATAAATTTAGGCCACCCCGTAAGATATGTTGAAAGGCCTTATTATTACGACGACTACCAGCGTGTAGTTTATTACGAGCGCCCGGTATATGCAACACGTTACTACGCACGCCCGGTTTACCACACCCGTTATTACGAACGCCCGGTTTATCGCCGCCATGTGGTTTATAACAAACATTACTACCGCGGAAATCCCGGTCATGGCAGAGGCCCGGGTCATGGTCACGGCCATGGTCACGGAAGGCACTAATCCCCTCGATATATAAATAAAAAGCCCTCTAGACGATCGTCGGGAGGGTTTTTTGCTGTTAACGCTATTGCCGGGCTTATTTCTTCAAAAAACCATTTAATGCCTGCTGCGTAAATTCTGATAAAACCAGTTCGCCGCTGATGGCTGCGCGTTCTGTTAATAGCTGGTCCCAGTCTTCGGTGCCTTCCCAAAGAATTTGTTTAAGGCCTATAAGCGCCTGTGGGTGATACGATGCAAGTTTGTGGGTCAACATATCCAGGGCTTCGTCCAGTTGCTTTATATCAGCGTAAACCTCGTTATATAGCCCTTTCTGCATAGCCCATTGCGCCGACTGGAAATCGACCGCGCGGATGGTTAATTGCGAAAAGGCAGGCAGCCCTATTTTGCGAATCACCGCAGGTGATATTACAAACGGCCCGATACCAATAGCAAGTTCGCTTAGCTTGATAGATGCAGCCTCGGTAGCCAGGCAATAATCGGCGCCGGCGGCAAGGCCTACACCACCGCCAACAGCTTTGCCCTGTATACGGGCTATAATGATCTTGGGCGATTTACGGCAGGCATTTACCACATTGGCAAACCCTGAAAAGAATACGGCCCCGGCTTCCTTATCTTTTATCTGCAGCAGTTCATCAAAACTGGCACCGGCGCAAAACGTGCGTTCGCCGGCGCTTTCCAATACAATTACTTTGGTTTGCGCGTTGGCGCTGGCTTCGTTTATTTTGTCGGTAAGGGCCCGCAGCAAGTGGGCCGGAAGCGAGTTTTGCGCGGGGTGGTAAAAGCCTATAGTGGCAATACCATCGGGGCTGGTGTTAATAACAACGTTTCCGTTTTGGCTATCGGTCATGATGTGCGATTGAGATAAATGCATGGCAATATCCGTAAATTTTACGAGCCTGCAAACCGGGAAAAATGATATTTATATTCGGCGTATGTATAGTACGTAGTTAAACCAGCGGCAGTTCAAAATAGAAGGTAGAGCCTTGGCCGGCTTCGCTTTCAACACCGATGGTGCCATTATGGTTGCTAATGATCTCGTGTGAGATGTATAGCCCCATGCCTAAGCCGCTGGTCATGTTCTTTTTATCTTCTACCCGGTAAAAGCGCTCGAATATGCGGCTTTGCTGGTCTTTTGATAAACCTATACCCCGGTCGGTAACAGAAATCCGTACGTTATTATCACGCTCTTGTACAGCAATGATAACCGTTTTATTAGTTTGCGAATATTTTACAGCGTTGTTCAGCAGGTTCATCAACACCTGTTCAAGGCGTTCGGTATTCCCTTTTACAATGTAGTTACCGGCTATTTGCTTTTCGAATTGATAGGAAGGGAATACATGCTCGGCATTCTCTATACATTGGTTCACCAGGTCGGTAATATTTACATCAGCCAAAGCATACTCCAACCGGCCTGCTTTTATCTTACTTACATCAAGCAGGTCGTTAATAAGGCTTTGCAGCTTATTGATAGATACCCCTGCTTTGCCAATATATTGCTTAACAGTGGGTGGCAATTCTTCCTGTTTATAACCTTCAATAAGCTGCAGATAGCCCTTTAAACTGGTTAAAGGGGTTTTAAGCTCGTGGCTGGCAATTCCTATAAATTCGTCCTTGCGGTCCATTTCGCGTTTCTGGTCCTCAATGTCGGTAGCGGTGCCTACCCAAAAAATGATCTCGCCCGCATCATTCCTCAACGGACGGGAACGGTTAAGGTGCCAGCGATAAACACCATCGTGCCGGCGGTAGCGGTTCTCTACCTCAAACATCTCACCGCTCTCTAATGAAGCGTAATACTTTTTAGCGGTTTCTTCCAGGTCTTCGGGGTGTACCAGTTCCTTCCAGCCAAAGCCCCCGGTAGTTTCAAAATCTTTACCTGTGTAATCGTACCAGCGCTGGTTGTAAGAGTTTACATTACCATCGGGCAGGTTGGTCCAGGTCATTTGTACAATGTTGTTAGTAAGCAGCTTAAAGTGCTCACGGCTTATTACCAGGTCGTGTGTGCGCTCTTTTACGGTTGCTTCTAACGTGTTGTTCAGTTTCTCTGTATTGGCCCGCGATTCTTCCAGCTGCTCGTTACGCTGTTGTAATTGTTTCTCGGTATCTTTTAAAACGCTCAGGTCGGTAATAATGATGCTAAGGGCCGCGCCGGTATCCAGCTCAATGGTATTGCACGAGAAAAGGCAATGCATATCCTTACCGTCGCCATCTTTTAATAAAATTTCCTGCCGGCAATCTTCCTCCCAGCCGTTGTTTATAATTTTTTCAAGGCTATCTTTTGACCCGGCAGGTACAAAGGTTTCAAGGGGGGCGCCAATGGCTTTTTCGAGCGGGGTGTTTGCCATTACGGCAAAGCGGGTATTACAATAAAGTATAATGCCATCGCGGTTAATGGTAACCGCGCCCTCGCTCATTTTCTCAATAAAAACGCGGTAAGTTTGGTCCGCTGTTTTTAGCGTATACAACTGGTGGCCGTCGGTGTCTTTTACTACCAGGGCATCAACCTGCCCGGTGCGTATGGCGTTTATGGTTTCCTGCGCTTCTTCCAGTTGAAAGCGCAGTTCCTGAATTTCTTCCGAATGATTCTGCTGCTCCATAATTTAACTGTTATTTGCCAGGCCAAGCCCCTTTAAAACCCTGTGGGTATCACTCATATCGCCAATCATCCTGCGTTCGGGATAGGGGGCTTTTTTGATCATGAGGGGTACGGCTATTACATCTTCTCCCTCGGCAAGTTCGGGCTGCTGATGGATATCGATAACTTCAAGCTCGTAATTACCGTTCAGGTATTTCTCGCAAATAGATTTTACGTTCTCTACCGCGCGGATAGAGTTAGGGGACGCTCCCGTTATAAATAAGCGCAATACATAAGCCCCGGCCGCAGTATCGTTATTTTTTTTGTTCAAACCCTCGTTCTTATCGGCCATAATTACCTGTTAGTACAATTAAGCCGGCCTAATGTTTAAGCCAACCAATACCTTTTCTTCGTTAGAAAGGTCACCAATTATTTTACGGATAGGTTCAGGTACTTTCCTTACCAGTGTTGGTATGGCCAGGATCTGGTCGCCCTCGGCCAACTGCGGTTGTTCTAACAGGTCAATTACTTCTATACGGTACTGCCCCTTTAAATGCTCTTCGCAATATTTTTTCAGGTTGGTAAGCGCGGCTACAGATTTCGGTGTTTTACCTGCCACATATAGCCTAAGCTCCCACTTTTTATCAATTCGCTTTACCATTATTTTTTACGGGATGTTTTGGTTTTTTCTTTATTCTCCGCGGTTTCGCCCCTGCGCATCCTCATCACTTCCTCGCGGTTTTTATTTAATATTTCTTTTTTTAGTTCTTCTTCCAGGTACACCTTGTTCAACTCTTCCTCAACCGATTCAAACTCAGTATGCAGGCTGGCAATTTTAGCCTCAAGTACTTTGCGTTTGCGGATAATTTCCCTGTCTTTACGGTTTACAGCGCTGCTACGGATAGCCTCACCTGTTCGTTCGAGCAGCATTTGCTGCTCGCGGGCCGATCCGGTAAGGATACCGTCGGGGCCTAAATATACATCAACGAGTTGCAGGCCGGTATCGGTAATGATAAACTCGCGAACCTGGTTAGAGTGTTTCATCCCGCGCGATTTCATCACGTATAAGCCGCGGTTGCGTTCGCCGTTAAATTCGATATCGCGCACCAGGATCCAGGCATCTACCAATGATGATACCCCCTCGTCTGTTTGTTCGTTTACAATGGTATTTAAGGATAGGGCGGTAAACATTACCGAGATCTGCTCCTCCTGTAAAAAGTCTATCATGCGCACCAGCATGTTCTTTACCTCACTTACCGACCCGATGTTGATGAAGTTGGTGATAGGATCGATGATAACCACGCTTGGCTTATATTGTTTTATGCATTTGTGCATGGCCACCAGGTGCATCTCTAACCCGTATAAATTTGGCCTTGATGCGTTAAAGTAAAGCAAGCCGCTATCTACATGTTTTTGCAGGTCGATGCCTATCGAACGGATATTACGGATGATCTGGTTCGGCGATTCTTCCATCGCGAAGTAAACACACTTTTCCTTGCGGTTACAGGCCTCGTTGGCAAAAGATGCCGCCAAACTTGTTTTGCCCGTGCCGGCTGTGCCCGATACCAGTACGCTGCCGCCGCGGTACAAGCCTTTCCCACCAAGCATATTATCTAAACCCGACACACCGGTTGATACCCTATCGGTAGATACCTTATTGGCCATCTTAAGCGATGTAACAGGAAGTACCGATATGCCGTCTTCATCAATCAGGAACGGATATTCGTTTGTGCCGTGCACCGTGCCACGATATTTTATAACACGCAAGCGGCGGGTAGTTATCTGGTTTACCACGCGGTTATCCAGCAATATCACACAATCAGATACGTATTCTTCCAATCCCTGGCGGGTTAACGATCCTTCGCCGCGTTCGCCGGTGATGATGGCTGTTACACCTTTTTCTTTAAGCCAGGTGAAAAGCCTCCGCAGTTCGGTACGTAAAACCGCCTGGTTATCCAAACCTGAGAATAAGTTCTCCAATGTATCCAGCACTACGCGCTTGGCGCCGATGCTGTCAATGGCGTAACCTAAGCGTATAAACAACCCCTCAAGGTCATACTCGCCGGTTTCTTCTATCTCGCTGCGGTCAATGTGTACGTGGTCAATTTTTAGTTTATTCTCGGCTTGTAGCTTTTTAAGGTCAAAGCCTAACGATGCCACATTCATGGCCAGTTCATCTGATTTCTCTTCGAAAGCCACAAATACACCGGGCTCGTTATATTGCACGGCGCCGCGTACGATAAACTCTATCGACATTAGTGTTTTACCGCAGCCGGCTTCGCCGCATATTAGTGTAGGGCGTCCAAGTGGTAAACCGCCACCGGTTATTTCATCAAGCCCTGTAATACCGGTAAGCGCCTTTGGTAAAGTGCCGTAAAGTACAGGTTCTTTCTTTTTTTGAGATTTACTCATGCAATCTAAAATTTTTCAATAGTTTCATAAAAGTATAAATTATACCTTACTAAGCAATACTAATTGACTGTTATAGGCCTAACTTACTCAATTATAATTTAATATATCTTCTAAAATTATTCCGGCTTAACTACGTAAAATTGTATTTGTTTGGATTATAACATTTTATTTACATTTCCTGCCGTAAACTATAATCCTTAAATAAAATAATTAACATTCATTTAAATTACCCATGTTATATTAATGGCGTTTTATTGAGCCATTCTTTTGAGGATATTACAGATTAGCATTAATCAAACATAAAAATTATTATTGCATTGCATTATGGCCAAATAAGCTTTTTAGCCCAATATTTATTGCCGTATATTTACTATGTTTTTCTACCCGGGGAATGGAAAATTACAGCTATCCTATACAAAACGAAAATCTTTTTAAAACGATCATAGATCAGTCGCCATCGCCTGTAGGGTTATATGTAGGGCGCGATATTGTAATAACCTTAGCTAACGATGCCATATTAAAGGTTTGGGACAGGGACAGGTCTGTTATTGGTAAAACCTTCAGGCAGGCTTTACCCGAGTTGGAAAGCCAGCCTTTTTGTGATATCCTCGACAACGTTTTTGAAACCGGCGTGTCTTATGAAGCCCACGCAGAACGGGTCGACCTTTTATCGGGCGGGCGGCTGCAAACCTTTTACTTTAATTTTATATATAAACCCCTTAAGGATGATGAAGGCCGGGTATGGGGGATATTGAATACTGCCGAAGATGTTACCGAACTGGTACTTACCCGCCAAAAACTGGCCGAAGCCGAAGAACGTTCGCGCTTTGCGCTTGATTCGGCCGAACTGGGGGCCTGGGATATGGACCCCACAAGCGAAACCGTAACCTGGGACGACCGCTGTAACACGCTGCATGGCTTTGCCAAAGGCGAGGTTACCATGTACAGCGACGTGTTAACCCACATCCATCCTGATGATCTTTTAAGAATAGAGGAAAAAGTGAGTGAAGCGCTTAACCCGCAGGGGGGCGGCGTTTATGACGAGACCTTCAGGATTATTGACCCGGCAAATAAACAGGTGCGCTGGCTGCGCAGCAAGGGCAAGGCTTATTTTGATGATAAGGGCAACTGCATACGCTTTGCAGGCACCACGCTGGATATGTCGAACGAGGTAAGGGATAAAGAAGAGCAGCGCAAACTGGTAACCCTGATAGATAATACGTCGGATTTTATCAGCCTTTCGGATATCGACGGCAATGTTACCTACGTAAACGCTGTTGGCCGTAAAATGGTTGGGCTGGATGATGGGGATGCATTGCCGCATAACTCGGCGTTTATTATGCCGGGCGAAATGGAAAAACTTAATAAAGGGGTGAACCGGTCGCTGGAAAAGCATGGTAAATGGAGCGGCCAGATCTTATATAAACACTTTAAAACCGGCGGGGCTATCCCTGTTTACGGCACATCCATGTACATTTACGGCCCCGGGGGGAATACGCAGGGCAGGGCAACCATTGCCCGCGACCTGCGCGCCGAAATTGCCGGCAAACAAGCGCTTATTGATAGCGAACACCTGCTGCAAAATATAACCAGCGCCGCCCCTGCAGCGCTTTGGATGTCGGACGATAAGGGGATGATAATCTACGCCAATAAAACCTGGACGACATGGACAGGACAATCAAACGAAGAGATTTTGGGTAAAGGCTGGCTGGCTTTTATTTTACCCGAAGACAGGCACCGCGTGGCAGAAAAATTCCTGGAAGACCTGAAATTGCAGCAGCCTTACGAGGTCGACTTCAGGATCCGCCGTAAAAATGGAGAGATCAGGTGGTGTATTGCTACAGGCCACCCGCAATATAACCATGCGGGCCAGTTTATGGGCTACATAGGCGCCTGTACAGATGTTACTGAAAAAACCATTACCGATATTGAGCTGCAACTAAAAAACGGCGAGCTTAACGACCAGATAAAGCAGTTTGAATTTGTGACCGATTTTATGCCGGTACAGCTATGGACAGCCACCACCGACGGCGAACTGGATTACGTGAACCAGCAAACCGTCGATTTCTTCGGATTGCCTATGGACGATATTATTGGCGCTAAGTGGCTTAGCAACGTACATCCCGATGATGAACAGGGGTGTATCAGTACTTGGATGGAAGCCCTGCAAACGGGTAGCCTTTACCAGTACGAGTTTAGGCTGCGCGATAAAAACGGAGAGTATAAATGGCACCTTGCCCGCGCCCTGCCTTTTATTTTAGATGGTGAAATTGTACGCTGGTTTGGCACCAATACCGATATCGACGAGCAAAAACAATTGCAGCGCCAAAAAGATGATTTTTTGGGCATTGCCAGCCACGAATTAAAAACCCCGGTAACCAGTATAAAAGCCTATGCCCAGGTGCTTGGCGCTATGCTGAGCCGCGAAGGGGAGGAAAAGAAAGCCGCCATGGTAATGAAAATGGACGCGCAGCTAAACCGCCTCACCAATTTAATAGGCGACCTGCTGGATGTAACCAAGATAAACTCGGGCCGTATCTTGTTCAATAAAATCTGGTTCGATTTTAACCTGGCGATACAGGAAACCGTGCAGGACCTGCAGCACACCACAAATAAGCATATCCTGGTGATGGATTTCCGGGAAACCGGCAAAATATACGCTGACAAGGAGCGCATTGGGCAGGTAATGACAAACCTGATAACTAACGCCATTAAATACTCGCCGCATAGCAACCGCATCATCATCAGCACCCAGCGCGAGGATAATATGGTTACCGTTTGCGTGGAAGATTTTGGCATCGGCATCCCCGAGGATAAAAAGGAAAAGGTATTTGAACAGTTTTATCGCGTAAGTGGGAGCAAGCAGCATACTTTCCCCGGTTTGGGGCTTGGATTGTACATCTCTAACGAGATAATCAGGCGCGAAGGTGGTAAAATGTGGGTAAACAGCACAGAAGGAAAAGGGTCTGTTTTTTGCTTTTCGTTACCTGTTACAAATGAAACGTAATATTAACGAAACAAAATTTTAACGGCGAGTTAAACTTGAGTACGGTTTTTGTGCTCAAAATGCTGTAATAGATATTAGCCAGATGCCCAAGAAAATAATGATAGCCGACGACGACCCCGGGATTGTTGATGCTGTAGAAATGCTGCTTCAGTTTGAGGGGTATACAGTAACTACCACTGTCGACGGCTCTACTGTGCTTGATATGAAGGACGAACTGCCCGACCTGCTTTTGCTTGATATTTGGATGAGCGGCGAAGATGGCCGCGATATTTGCCGCCAGTTAAAGGCCACCAGGGCTACCCAAAACATCCCCGTAATAATGGTATCGGCAAGCCGCGATATAGCAGCATCGGCGTTAGCCGCCGGCGCCGATGATTTTTTGGCTAAACCATTTGAAATGGATGTGCTGTTACAGAAAATAGAAAAGCTAACGCATTAAGGTTAGCTTTTTTTATGGGGTAATATCATTAAAAACCATGTCATTGCGAGCGATAGCGCGGCAATCGCACGGAGGACAAGTCGCCAATTAGTTCTTCGTTAGGAATGGCAGTGAATGATATTGTTAGCCTGTGGATGTTACTTTCTTTTCTCTCAAAAGAAAGTAACCAAAGAAAAGTCGCGACTTGGTAACACCCTTTGTAAGTTAGTGCTTTATCAGTTGCAGTGCTACCCGTGTGTTACGCTATGTCGCAGTTATAGGTTATCGTTAGGTTCGTCGGGCTCGAAGAAAAATATTCTGAAAATTCTTTAATTCTGAAAATTCGGGTTCAGACAAAAAAGCGTTAGGGATTGCAGCGGATACCGGCCGTGTGGCTAACGCCTGTGCAGTATGAGCGAAAAGCCCGGCCGTAGGAAACGCTCAAACTATTTTTCTTCTCCCCCTTTAGGGGGCTGGGGGGCGTCCTCTGTTCTCCAGGCTTCATAATTTAGCCCCGGTGTTAGCCAGTACAGCAATGCCACCCTCGAATACCGGTAATTAAACGGCGACAGCAATAATATAACGCCCATCAACACCGCAACATACAGCCACGGCGAATTTGAGCCGGTTAAAATATGCAGGCCTACAGCAAAGGTTATCATTTCGGCTACGTTAAACGTATAGCTTACAAACATGGCCACGTACCAGTATCCCGGTTCGCGCTCGTAATGGAGGCCGCAATGCGAGCAGCGCTCGTGCATTTTTTGTCCGCCGAAACTGTATGTAGGGGTGCTGTAAATATCGCCACGGCGGCAGCGCGGGCATTTGGCTTTTATAAATGCTTCTAAAACGTGTACCGGTTTGGCGGGTTTAATATCTGTCGGTGTCATTGTGCTATGGGGTTTTTCCGGAAATCCTCGGGGGTAAGTCCGGTGTATTTTTTAAAGAATTTGGTAAAGTAGGAGTTGTCGGCAAAGTTGAGCTTGCCGGCAATTTCGGTAATGTTAAGGTCAAGGTTTACCAACAGGCGTTTGGCCTCCAGTATCACCCGGTTGCGGATCACCTCGCCCGCCGGTATGCCCAGCATATCGTTACACAAAGCGTTTAAATGGTTGGGTGTGATGTACAGCAGCGCGGCATAATCTTTCGGCAGGCGCAATGTAGCAAAGTTTTTATCCGTAAGTTTCCTGAAGCTTTGCAGCAGGGTATAATTGTAGGTAGGCGCGGTGTTTTGGCTGCTGTGCGCGCTTTGCCTCGCTACCAATATAAACAATTGCAGCATCAGCGTACGGATCAGGTCCATGCCCATGCGGCCGGTTTGTTGGCTTTCGGTTATCAGTTGTTCAAACAGGGCTACTACCTGCTGGTGGATCTCGGGTTTCAGGTTAATTACTTCGTCGTCAACGTTACCGCTAAAAAAGGGCAGGCTTTCCAGATAATCCGGCCGCAGCAAAAACGACTGGAAAAACTCCGCCGAAAAATTGATGATATAACCATCTACCGGCCCTTCAAAATTCCAACGGTGCACCTGCCCCGGCGCCATAAAGTAAATTTGGTAGGGCTTAACCGCAAAGCCGGTAAAATCTATAGAGTGGTTACCCGCCCCTTCGGTAAATAATACCACATGGTAAAAAGTGTGCTTATGCGGCAGGCTTAGGTTTTGGTGTTTTTGTAAATAGGGCGCAAAGCGGCTGATAAGCAGGTCGCTGTGCTGATGGTCAGCCAGGGAGCAGATATCATAAACCGGGAACGCTTTTTTCATACCACAAAGGTACTTAACTATTGGTTGCGGCAATGGTGTTTAATCGGGTTGTTATGGTATTTTTTACTGATTGTGATATAATTTAACCACAAAGGACACGGAGTTTAACACAGAGCGCACAAAGCTTTTCTCAGTGTACTTTGTGATTTTCTCTTTGTGTTCTTTGTGGTTAATAATCGCAAATGAATAATCTTTATTAATTTCACCCCATGCAAAAGCCCGATAGCCTTATTTTTGATATGGATGGCACCCTTTGGGATGCCGTTGACACTTACGCCCACTCGTGGAATGTTGTTTTTGCCGAGCAGGGGATTGATATAACCATTACCCGTGATGTTTTAGCCGGCATGGTGGGTTGGGAAGGCAAGAAAGTGATTGAGGTTTTAATGCCCGATTTTGACCACGATAAACGTGTGGAGATCTATAACATGGTAAACGGCAGGCGCCACAACCTCATTAGCGAGAAGGGTGGCATTTTGTACAACGGTGTTATAGACGGACTGAAACTGCTGGCCGAAAAATACCCGCTTTTTATATTAAGCAATTGTGCCAAAGGCATCATCCGCCAGTTTATCGATTGGGCGGGGATCGACGACCTGATAAAAGACGAACTTGCCCATGGCGTAAACTTTATGCCCAAAAACCATAACATAAAGCTGCTGATGGATAAGCACGGACTTAAAAATCCGGTTTATGTAGGCGATACTGAGGGCGACGGGCAGCAAAGCCGCCTGGCCGGCGTGCCGTTTGTGTTTGTAAGCTACGGTTTTGGCCAAACGGACGATTATGACCTGAAGTTTGACGATTTTACTTCGCTGGTGAATTATTTTGTGAACTTATAAGCGCCAATTAGGTTATCTTTATTATATAATCACAACATCATGAAGCGTCGCGTTTTACCCATTATAATCCTGGTTTTGATAGTAGTGCTTGGCGGTATATTTTATTACCGCTATTACTTTGTTTTTGGCGAAGGCACAAAGGCCGGCACCATGAATTATTTTGTAAAAAAAGGCTACATATTTAAGACCTACGAAGGCCGGCTGATCCAAAGCGGTATCCGCAGCCAAACGCAAGGCAATATTTCGTCAAACGAATTTATGTTTTCGGTAACGGACCCAAAGGTGGCCGATAAACTTAACCATAGCGCCGGCGCCATGCTGGAACTGCATTACAAAGAATATATCCACACCCTGCCGTGGCGCGGGGTTAGTAATTTTGTGGTTGATAGCGTAATGTCGGTTACGCCGGTTGCGCCAACAGCACCGTAAAATACCCTTTCCTTAATGTTGAAATAACACTGTTTTAACATCAAATTTACATTTGGCTTTGCAATATGAAGTTATTGTTAAGTTAGCCGTAATTGCACCCTTGTGTGAGGTTTATTGTACATTTTAGTATCAGAATTACCTGATCATTATACATGTTACGATACGCAAAACACGAGCGCACCCTTAAACAAAACCTTGGCCTTGCATCATCAACCGCGTTCGCGGCAGGCATTATTAACGTTGCCGGGCTGGTGTCGTTCTTCGCATTTACATCCAGCATCAGCGGGCATATGGCTAATTTAGCCAAGAACCTGGTTACCCAGAATTTTTACGAGATAGTTGTATTCGGCATTTGGATGCTGCTCTTCTTTTTAGGGGCGTTTGTGTCCAGCTTTACGGTAAAATCGTTTGGTAAAAAAAACCAGTACAAGGCGCACGCCTTCCCGGTGATACTGGAAATTGTGATCCTGCTTTTTGTTGCCATTTACGGGCATAACTTTTATATGGAAACCAAGATAGAGCGCGAGGTAGTTATCAGCTGCACCATATTTGCCATGGGCCTGCAAACCGGGCTGGTATCGATAGTATCCGGCGGGTTGATCAAATCTACCAGTTTGGCAAGTTTATTTACGGACCTGGGCAGCGAAGTCGCCGAATATTATTACCTGGGCACTAAAAAGGACCGCGAGATACGTAACCGTATATTTGTACGCGTTACCGTACTTGCCTTTTATTTTATAGGCGGCCTGGTTGGCGGTTTCTTTTTTAATAAATACGAGTTTGGAGTGTTTTATTTTGTACCGCTGATATTGTTAATGGTGCTGTTGTGAGGGGATTAGTTGGGCCGGTGGCCTATAGAAGTCATGTCCCATAGGGACAACCGCTTGGTAGCAAATTAAGAATAAATTGGTGACAACACCAACTGGGCGGCAAATCGGGGTTACTAATGCTTAGTTTGTCATTACAGTAATCCGCCGCTCATTGCCGCGGAGGCTACTTCTTTTCTCTTGATAGAAAAGAAGCAAAAGATCAAGTCAGAGCGATGCTTCAACCCGCCCTGCCGGTTCTTAACGCTTTTTTTCTCGATTGTTCGCTGCGCTTCAATCCATCGAAAAAAGCTAAACCGCCATTCCTGCCATACACCCGGCCCGCTCACTCTGACATTTGGGCCAACGCTCTTTTTTCATGAGCTTATATTTGGAGCCTGACAAACGGAACGTTAGCTCAAAATGCAGCATTGGCATGTTCGGGTGGCACTGAAACTGCCTTAGCACTAACTTTCACAGAACAGGACGCAGCTGCGACTTTTCTTTGGTTACTTTCTTTTGAGAGAAAAGAAAGTAACATCCACTGACGCCAATATTATTTACTGCCATTCCTAACGGAGCACTTATTCGCAATCTATCCTAAAGAGATTGCCACACTATCGCTTGTAATTGCCATTCCCTAAAACAACGGATCTGCTTTCCCCGAGTTTGGGGTGAGGATCTTGCTGAGGTTATATTGCCTTTCGGCATCGTCGTTGCCTTTTATAAGTCCTTTTTTAAACAGTCCTTCTAATACCTTGCGGGTTTGCTGCAGATGGGTGGCTTTGTCTGTTTGCGGCTCAAATTCATCCATTTTGGCGGCAACTTCAGGGGCGGTGGCATATTCCAGCTGGGCGAGCGCGTAAACCACATTATCCTGCAGGGAAGCGCCTGCATCGTACTTATGCGGTACGTGCAGGGGCTTATAGTCTTTTAAAAAATCCTGATCGGGGCTGTCCATGTTAAGCTACTTCTTTGGTGGAATCGCGCAGGGCCTTAATGGCATCGTGCGCTATTTTTAAACCGCTCATGTGGTTGTTAAGCAGGCTCACCACTTTTTCATCTTCCCAAATCAGTTCCTTATCGTCCAACGCTTTGCGGTAGGCGCTTTTGGCCACATCCTCGCCGTATTCGCAGTCGGACAGTACCGAGTGGCTGTCTTTTTTGGTGAAGGCCGATTTAACATCCATCCAGGCATGGTAAAACTTGCCCGATAGGGTTGTGCCATCTGTTGGCGAGCCACCCAATTGATGAATGTAATCGTTCAGTTCGTTAACGTAGCTCTTGCTTTGGTCTATATAACCTTCAAAAACAGTTTTCAAGGCTATATCTTCTGCGCCTTCAACGGCTTTTTGGTAACCCGCTACGCGGTCGTTGTTTATCTTGATCAGGTCGTTTAAGGCCGAGATCTGGTGTTGTATATGCTGTAAAGTTCCCATGTTTGTAGATGTTTGTTTCTGCTAAACATAGCGATTGAGTTAAATGTTTTAAGTTTGTAGAAAATTTATACAGGGTGTATAAAAGAAATTGTCATGCTGAACGATAGTGAAGCATCTGTTCGCCGATATGATAACCGCCATGCATAGTTGGCGAATAGATCCTTCGCTATCGCTCTCCGAAGGAGTCCTTTGGACAGGATGACAACCTGGTTTAGTAGGGTGAACTTAACTATACAACTCCTGCTCTTCGGTATAATACGTTTTCCTTGATTTTTCGTCAATCAATATAGGGGCGCCTTTGGGGCTGTGCTTTTTCTTTGCATTGTGTATCAGCATAAAATCGCGCACTTCGCCGGCGATGATATCAGGGTTGGCTTTGATGATCTCCTTTTCGGCATTTTTCAATACATCGTGGATAGATGTCACAAGATCTTTTATTTTCCCTTCGGGGATCATTTTACTTACCGAAAATGGCGAAATACCTGCGTCCCATAAAATTTCGTCGGCATAAGCGTTACCAATACCACGGATGATCTTTTGATCGAGCAGTATGGTTTTGATATTGGTTTTCTTTTTAGCCAGGATCCCTTTCAAATAATCCAGGCCAGCATCGGCCGACAGGGCATCGGGCGCGTCTTTGGCCCCGGGGTTAAGGGTAGGGTTGGCAATGCCCTGGAAATCGGTCAGCGCAAGGCCGGTATCATCTGTAAACAACAATTCTATAATGGGGTATTTGTTGTTGTTCTTCCCCTCAAACAAAAACAGCTTGCCATGCAGCATCAGATGCAGGCCCAGCACATCGCCTTCACTGAATTTGAAGAACAGTTCTTTGCCATCGCGGTAAACCGAGCTTAGCTTTTGGCCATGCAGGGTGTCCTGCAATTGTTTATGGGTCACATTCAGCTTGGGCGCTTTGTGTACGGTAATTTGCTTAATGGTTTTGCCGCTCAATTTTTTATCAAGGTTAAGGCTGAAGACCTGCAGATCGGGTAGTTCGGGCATGGTGTGTTTTTTTGTTTACGAATTTAAGCTTCGGTATAAATAAAACAATAGGCTTTATTAAAAGTTGTCAACCAAAGCCGTTTTTATAACGTATCTGTTATAAAAGCTTGTTTAACTAATTACGAATGCCATATATAGCAGCAGTTTCTAAAATAGACCTACCGGATAAGGTTGACCAGCAAAAAGTGAAGGGGCAGGCCCGGGATATGTTCTCGGTGAATTTCCCCCAGGTGGACAGGCTGATACAGGCGTTTGATAACACCGGGATAGTTACCCGCAACTTTGTAAAGCCCTTAAACTATTACGCCGAAACCACCACCTTTAAGCAGCGTAATGATGAATATATTAAGCTGTCGCTGCAATACTCGGTACAGGCTATTGAGGAGGTTATATCCAAAGCAGGCATCCTCAAAAATGATATTACCGATATCATATTCGTATCTACCACCGGGCTGGCAACACCCAGTATTGATGCGCTGATCATCAACCAGATGCAGCTGAACCCGCATATAAACCGTACGCCTGTTTGGGGCCTGGGCTGCGCGGGTGGGGTTGCAGGCATGGCAAAGGCAAATTTGGCGGCAAAGGCCAACCCCTATGCCGTGGTGCTGCTGGTTGCAGTGGAGCTATGCTCACTCACGCTCATCAAAAGCGATTACAGCAAAAGCAATTTTATAGGGTCCAGCTTGTTCTCGGATGGGGTAGCGGCCTGTATCATCAAGGGCGATAACCACAAGCTGGGCAGGCACCGGCTTGACATAAAAGCAGCCAGCAGTAAGCTGTATTACGATTCTTTAGATGTGATGGGATGGGACTTTAGAGAGGATGGTTTTAAGGTGGTTTTTTCTAAAGATATCCCTACGTTTATCCACCAGAATATCAGCAAGGATATAGAAGAGTTTTTGGCGAAGCAGGGTCTGCAATTAGGCGATATTAAAAACTTCATCTTCCATCCCGGCGGCACAAAAGTGCTGGACGCTTACGAGGATGCCCTGCAAATTGAGGGCGACTTTTTAGAAAACACCCGTGGGGTGATGAACGATAATGGCAATATGAGCAGCGTTACCGTGCTTTACGTATTGGAGCGGTTTATAACCCATGGCTTTACCGATGGTTATGGGCTAATGCTGGCCATGGGGCCAGGCTTTAGCAGCGAAATGGTTTTGTTAAATATGAAAAACTAAGCGCATGATCTTCATCATTTTTATATTGTTCCTTATCTTTCAGCGGCTGGCGGAATTGTACGTATCCTCAAAAAACGAAAAATGGCTGCTTAAAAACGGCGCGGTAGAGTATGGGAAAAAGCATTACCCGTTTATTGTAACGCTGCATACCGCGTTCATCATTTCGGTAATAGCCGAATATATATGGCGCGATGATACCATTGTGAGCTACCCGCTTATCGTGCTGTTTTTTGTATTGATAATTGTCAAAGTAATTGTAATATCTACCCTTGGCCATTACTGGAATACCAAAATTTACAAGGTGCCCGGCACACGCCCGGTTGCAACGGGCATTTACAAGTACATTAAGCACCCTAACTACATCATTGTTATATGCGAGATAGCCATAATCCCTCTGGCGTTCGGCCTATATTACACGGCTGTGGTGTTCACTATCCTGAATGCCCTAATGCTTACCGTGCGTATTAAAAAGGAGAATGAGGTTTTGGCGATGTGATATTTTGGGCCGAATTTATTTAGCTTAGTACTATATATTGATTTATGCCAAACCAATTCCAAACCTTATTCGCCGGTTCTTTCGATACTTTTAAAGTGTTTGATAACCTTACGTTAAACGATATAAACACCGCTCCGGCTAACGCTCCAAAAACCATCTGGCAGATCTTAAACCATCTAATTAAGTGGCAGGGTTACCAGCTTGCGCAGATCAAAAATATCGATAAGGCTATTATACTGAACGAGGAGGAAACCTGGATAAACGAACAGCAACCCGCCACGCAGGATGAATTAGATAAAGCACTTGCGGTTTTTAAAGGTCAGCAGCAAATACTGGCCATGGAACTATCACTGTTTGATGAAAAAGCCCCCGGCATCAGCCAAAAGCTAAAAATTGTGCAGGACCTTTCCATCCACCTATCCTTCCATGTGGGCGAAGTTGTTTTGATGCGGCGTATGGCCGGCACTTATCCGTTACCTCATCAGATGAGAGATTTTTTATCTTAACTCAAAAGAAATTGTATTTAAATATTCGATATGTTTGTAACAAAGAAGTTTAAAAACTATCCAAAACAAACAAACTAAAAAGCATGAAATTTAAATTAATTACAGCAGTGGCGGCAACGGCTATACTATCCGCTTTTACCATTGTATCAACATCTGAAAAGGACCTGGTTGGTACCTGGAAAATTGATGATTCGCGTGTAGAAGCTACCGTAAAAAAGGTTATTGCCAAAGCGGTAGAAACAAATCCGGATGCCGAAGACCAGATCAATGCTCAAAAAGATATGATCGTTAGCATGGTGCAAAGCATCAGGTTAAACATTAAAGCCGACCATACCTATGAGACGGTTTCGGCGCAGGGCAGCAAACCAGGTAAATGGGCTTTATCAGCCGATGGCAAAACCATGGAGTTTACCAAACAGGATGGCAGCGTGCGTAAAGATGCCATACTTGAATCCTCGGCAACGCGCCTCAAAATGATCAACAGCGACCTTGCCGATACCATCCTTTACGTTCACCCGCAATAGTATTTTGCCTCAAAAAAAATGCCCTGCCGGAATTACCGTGCAGGGCATTTTTGCTTTGTATGCTTTACTTATGGCTGCCCCAGTATCGGCGCAAACTTAGTAGCGTAATCTTTTACCTGCGCCTCCAGTTTATTGCTTAAGGCGGTTTGGTTTGCAGTTTTAGTGTATTCGGCCATGCCGTTTAGTACCTGCATGCCAATTTGCACATCGCGGGCGTTTACGCTGTTTACATCATCTTTTAACAAATGGTAGTTGTAATCCAACTGGTCAACCAAAAACTTATCAATATTGGTTACAAATTTGTTGCCCAGTTTAAAATCACCTAACCGGTAAGCCGTTTGCGCCAGGAACATTTTACGGGCAGTAACATCAATGTATGGGTACAGGTCTTCGGGCAGTTCATCGTCGCATTTGTGCAGCAGTTTAAGCGCCATATCATTATGGCCTTCCTTTACAAGGTTTTGGGCCAGGTCTAAAAAGGTGGTTAACATCACCGGGTAAAACATGTTGGTCGATTCATGGTCAAGGTATTTGGCTGTTTTAAATTTGCCGTATTTAAACTTGTTCATCATGTTATCGTACATCACCAGGCTGTTGGTTTTGCTTAGCTGGTCGTGGTTGGCGGTATCGGCCTTTAAAGGCAGCAGGCGGTAAGTAAAGCCTTCTTTATACAGGTATGGCTGCAGGCCAATAAGGTTGCTGTTGCCAATAGTCGTAGTAAAACAAATAGGCCTTTTCCAGTTGTTATGGGCCAAAATATCCAGCATGGCCAGGTTATCCTTAGTAACATAGTTTGATGTATATTTCCATTCCACAGTGGTAGCCAGCTTGTCCTTTTGTTCGGGGCTGATCACCTTGTTTTTAAATACATCAGCCGGGTTAACGGTTATTTTAAAGTTTTTAGTAGGCAGGTAATTGATAGATTCGCCGCCCTGGCTTTGCGCTTTTACACTCGCATCATCCGATGTTAGGAAATCAAAAACCTCTTTCAGCTCAACAGGGCCGGTAATTTTGGCATCGTTGTAGTAAATAACGTCGCGTATACCATCTTTATACTTATCATACGGCATGGTTATAGGCAGGGGCTCCGACTGGTTCATTTTCTTCTGCATCTGGCGGATGTACCAGTCGCCGCTAAACAGGCTCAGGTTCACGATGCGTACATCAGGGCGGATGCCTTCTACTTCCTGGTCGTACCATAACGAGTAGGTGTCGTTATCGCCATAAGTAAACAAAATGGCATTTGGCGGGCAGGAGATGAGGTAGTTATAAGCCATATCATGCGCGGTCATTTTGGTAGAGCGGTCGTGCCCCGGCCACTCTTTAACGGCCATTAGCGCCGGTACGGCCAGTAAGCAAACGCCGGTAGCAATGTAAGCCGATGTGCGGGCATTAAGCTTGCGGCTTATCAGGTCGGCAATGGCAATAGCGCCAAGGCCTATCCATATGGCAAACGCGTAGAATGAGCCCACGTACGAGTAATCCCGCTCGCGCGGCTGCACCGATGGCTGGTTTACATAAAGTACAACCGCCAGGCCGGTAAAAAACCAAAGCAGGGCAATAATAAGGGCATCTTTCTTTTTGCGGTCTATCTGGTAAACCATCCCTATCAACCCTAATACTAATGGCAGGGCATATAAAGGTGTGTATGTTGGGCTATCCACCACAGATTTTGGCAGATGCCTGCCGCCGTCGAAGATGCCGCTGGTCCAGTTACCGTCAATGCTCTCGGTGCTTTGCTGGCCGTCCTGGTCGTTATAGCGGCCAACGTAGTTCCATAAAAAATAGCGGAAATACATCTGGTACACCTGCCAGCTGGCCATCCATTTAATATTATCAACTGCTGTAGGCGCCTGCCCTTCGGGGATCTGCAGCCAGCCGCGGTAAAACTCTACGTCGCTGGGGTCGGTGCTGTACATGCGCGGTAAAAAGGTAGTATGGTCATAGTCATAGGTCGACCGTTTACCTGCAATTTCATATTTAGTAGGCCCCTTGCGGTAAATGGTGCTGCCCTCGTGCTGATCCGTTATCTGCGCATCAAAATATGGCCCGGTTATCAGCGGGTTTTCGCCATACTGGATCCGGTTTAAGTAGCCGTAAAGCGTAAAGGCGTTATCGGGGTGCGAGTTATTAAGGTTGGTATTTGCAGTTGCCCTGATGGGGATATAAGCGAACGACCCATATCCAAAATAAATAAAAGCCACACACAGGAAAGCCAGGTTTAGCGTTGGCTTATTTTTGCGGATACTGTATAAGATACCGCCCACAATACAGGCTATCAGCAGTACAAAGAAAAACAGCGCTCCGCTGCCAAAGCCAAGCCCAAGCGTGTTCACAAAAAACAGATCGAAAAAGGCGGCGAATTTAATAGTGTAGCCCCTTATGCCATATTGTACAAAACCAAGTATGGCAACGCTAACCAGGAAAGCCAAAAAGGCGCTTTTTACAGTAATGTTTTTGTACCTGCGGAAATAGTATACCAGCGCTATAGCCGGAATAGTTAACAGGTTAAGCAGGTGGATACCTATAGATAGCCCCATAACATAGGCTATAAAAACGATCCATTTATCGGCACCGGGCTCATCGGCGTGGGCATCCCACTTTAAAATAGCCCAAAAAACAATAGATATGCAAAGCTGCGATAGCGCGAAAACGATGGTTTCTACAGCCGAGAACCAAAACGTATCGGTAAAGGTAAAGGCCAGCGCGCCAACCAGGCCCGCGCCCATAATAACGGTGGTTTGCGCATCGCCAAAATTACGTTTGCCATTGGCCAGCATCTTTTTGGCCATGGCGGTGATGGTCCAGAATAAAAACATTACCGCCGCCCCGCTTGCAATGGCCGACCCCATATTGGTAAAGTACGGCACTTTAGTGTTATCGCCCAGCGATAGCAGCGAGAATACTTTGCCAAGCATGGCAAACAAAGGATACCCCGGCTGGTGCGATACCTGCAGCCTGTACGCGCACGAAATAAATTCTCCGCAATCCCAAAAACTTACTGATGGCTCTAACGTTAAGATGTAGGTTGCTGAAGCTATAACAAAGCAAAGCCAGCCAAAAAGGTTATTGATTTTATTGTATTGCATCCTTGTAATAGGTAATATTAAGTGGGGGCAAATATCAGTATTTTTTGTAGCTTGATAGCTATATTTACACAAGGCCGTGAGAAATTTAACAGAAATTAACAGCCTCACCCAAACCCTCTGTGTAGGAGCTGGCTTAAAGACAAAGTGCATCCTGGCTCCCTCTCCTTCGGAGAGGGCGGGGGGAGAGGCTTTTTAGATTTCATATTTTAAATAAATAACACTTATTTTGTTGCGTATGCAAAACAACTATACAAAGCTGGCAGGTAAAATAACTTTAATGTTGTGCGTAATCCTGTTATCGGCAGCGGTAACCAAAGCGCAGTCTGTTTATTTGCCCCAATCGTACCAGTTGTATCAAAAGTTTAATGCCGATGTATACTCAAAGGATAATGGCATGCATACCGCGCTGCGCCCGTTTTTGATAGACAGCACCCTAAGCGTACGTAACAATCAACTGATGAACCTGGGCGTTGATACCACCCGTAAGAACTGGTTCCTGCGTAAAATATTTAACGAGCATTTAATTGATGTCAAAACCAAAGAATACACCTTTTACGGCGATATATTGTTAGAGAACACCTTCGGTCACGATTTTCAGGATAAAACAAACCAAAAGGTAAACTTTAAGCCCATCGGCTTTGGCCCTAATTCAAAAATAGGGTTAAATACCCGCGGGTTTCAGTTTGGCGGTACGGTAGGTACCAAGTTCTCGTTCTATACCAGCGGTTACGAAAACCAGGCCGCTTTCCCTAATTATTATACCGACTACGTAAAATCTATAGGCTTTATACCCGGCCAGGCATATGACAGGGCCGCAAGTAAAACCTACCGCGATTATTCGTACGCCACAGCCCTCCTGTCGTACACCCCTATAAAACAGTTAAATATCACTTTAGGGCAGGATAAAACTTTTATTGGTGATGGTTACCGCTCGTTATTATTATCAGATTATGCCGCGCCATACCCGTTTTTACGCTTAACTGCCAATGTGGGTAAAGTGCAGTACATGATGATGTGGAGCTACATGCAGGATATTAACGAGCCAAAGTTTGACGGTTTTGGCGGCAACCGCCGCAAATGGGGACTGTTCCACTACCTCGACTGGAACGTAAACAACAGCCTGTCTTTAGGGTTTTTTAACGCTTACATAGTACCCGAAGCCGACGACCAGGGCAACCGCCGTGGTTTTGATGTTAACTTTATTAACCCGCTTGTTTTTGCAAGCGGCCTGGGGCCTTCAAACCAACCGGGCAACGCGCTGGTTGGGTTTACCGGCAAGTATAAAATATTTGATAAATCGGCCATATATGGCCAGCTACTGATAGACAGGATCAAAGCTACCGACGCGTTCAAAGGCACTACCAACGGTTACCAGGTTGGTATCCGCGGTGCCGATATTTTTGGCGTAAAAGACCTTAATTACCTGGTTGAATACAACACGGTTAAGCCATACACGTATGCCGATACCAGATCTATCAGCGCTTATACTTATTTCAGTCAGCCCCTGGGCGATCCGTTTGGTGCCAACTTCAGGGAACTGAACGGCATTCTTAATTATTCGGCCGGCCGTTTCGATTTTCAGGGTCAGCTGATGTATGCCAAATACGGGCTGGATGCCACAGGCGAAAACAACGGTAAGGACGTAACAAAACCACTGATACCAACAGTTACCACAACCGGCGTAGGGCAGGGCATTAGCACCAACCTGTATTATGCCGAGGGCACCATAGCGTTTATGGTGAACCCCAAGTATAACCTGCGTTTTGAACTGGGTGGTATTTATCGCCGGGAATCAAACAACCTGGGTACAAAAAATGCCGCCATTATCTCCTTTGGGCTACGAAGCAGCTTCAGGAATTTGTATCACGATTTTTAAGAAACTCACCCAAACCTCCCCGGAAGGGAGGGCTAAAAAAAAGAACCAAGTAAAGTCTCCCCTACCGGGGGAGATTTAGAGGGGGCTTTTCCGCACGCATGTAAGGCATCCGCAGGGTCCACGCTGTGAGATCCCGCGGCTACGCAAAAATTTTTCAGAACCCTCTCCTTCGGAGAGGGCAGGGAGAGGCTTTTTCCCTATCTTTGATATTATGGCTACAGAAGTTAAGTGCCCCAGCTGCGGACATGGTTTCCCTATCGAGGAAGTTATGGCCGAGGAATACAAGCAGCAGCTAAGGCTGAAAATGCAGGATTATACCCGCCAGAAAGAAGAAGAGTTTCAGAAAAAAGAAGCGGATTTTACAACCCGCGAAAAAAAACAGCAGGAGGCCTTTGAACAACGCCTTGCCGGCGAAAAGAAGGCTTTACAGCTTACTTTGGAAGAGAACCTGCGCAAATCCATCGCATCCGACTTTGAGAACCAGTTGCTGATGCTGCAACAATCTGTAAACGCCAGCGCCGAAAAGCTGAAGGAATCGCGCCAGAAGGAGCTGGAGTTTTTACAGCGCGAGCAATCCCTTAAACAAAAGGAAGAAGAAATGGAGATTGGCCTGCAGCGCAAATTGCAGGAGCAGCGCGCCGAGTTGAGCGAGCAGATCCGCAAGCAGGAAAACGAAAAGCACAATATAAAAGATACCGAATACCAGCTAAAGGTAAAAGAGCTTGAAAAACAGCTGGACGACCAAAAGAAACTTGCCGAAGAAATGAAACGCAAGGCCGAGCAAGGCTCGATGCAGTTACAGGGCGAGGTGCAGGAGCTGATATTGGAAGAACAGTTGCGCAGCTATTTCCCGTTCGACCTGATCAGCGAGGTAGGTAAGGGCGTTCGCGGGGCGGATTGTGTGCAAACCGTACGCAACCAGTTTGGGCAGGCGTGTGGCCGTATTATTTACGAAAGTAAGCGCACCAGCGCGTTTGGCGGCGACTGGATAGATAAGCTTAAGAAAGATATGCGCGCCCAGGGCGTTGATGTAGCTGTTATAGTTACCCAATGCTACCCCAAGGGGATGGATTGCTTTGGCGAGAAGGACGGCGTGTGGATCTGTAGTTTTGATGAGCTTAAGGCCGTGTCATACATCCTGCGCGATGGGGTTATAAAACTGGCCAACATGGCCAAAGCGCAGGATAATAAAGGCGATAAAATGCACCTGTTATATGATTACCTTACCAGCAGCGAGTTTTCCGAGCAATGGAAAGCCATCCGCGAGGGGTACATGAGCATGCGCCTGTCCATCCAAAAGGAGCGCGACGCCATGGAAAAACTCTGGAAAGCCCGCGAAAAGCAGCTGGAAAAAGTACTACTGAACGCCGCCCACATCAAAGGATCGATAGAAGGTATTGCCGGCAACGATGTGATACAGTTAAGCCTCGACGATGGGGACGAAACTTTGCTGTTAGATTAAGTATTTATACTATTAAAAAAGATTTATACCCCTTATGTAAGCCTTTATACGTAAGTTAGTACTTTATTAGCTACTCATCCATTATACTTCCCGGTCATTTTATCATCCCCGCTAAGTTTTTAGTACTCCTGTAATGATTAAAATTATACTGGCCGAAGGTCATAATGTCGTGCGCAATGGCATTAAAGTTCTGTTAGAAAAAGAAAACGATATTGAAGTTATTGCCGAAGCAAGCGATGGCGAGAAGGTTTTAGAGCTCCTTAAAGAGGGCCAAAGCCCCGACATTATTATAACAGCCATTAACATGGCCCCTGTTACCGGTTTCGAACTATTAAGCCAGGTTAAACAAAACCATCCCCATATAAAAGTGATCATCCTTTCCCGTATGGACGGGATCGATAACATCCTGCATGCTTTTAAAGCCGGCGCCACGGGCTATATGTTAAAAAGCATTAACGCGGGCGAAATGGTGTATGGTATCAGGCATGTATCTGCTACAAACGAAAGATACTTGTGTAACGAGGTTGCTTTAACCCTGCTGGATAAATTATTGCACTCCGCAGTAAATAATTCAAATATCGATGCATCAAATATCGATATGTCAAACCGGGAGATAGAAGTGCTGTCTCTGGTATCGCAGGGGTTTACCAATCAGGAAATTGCCGACAAGCTTTTTACCAGTAAACGTACCGTTGAAAGCCATCGCCAAAACCTTGTGGAAAAAACCGGTACCCGCAATACCGCGGCGCTTATCAGGTATGCTGTTTTAAACCGGATCATCGGTTAATTTAACAACAGGCATTAATTTTAGAGAGTTATATTATCCTAATACGATAATATATCGTACAAACACGATAATATACCGTATTTACACTGGCTTCGCGTGATATTCATATGCTGACCTTTATAGTCTAATAAGTGGCATTTTAAAAAATGCCCGTACCCGCTCGTTAGGAATGATCCCAAATTCTGCAGGGATAAAGAAAAAGCATAGCATAATATTTAATCCGGCTCCAAATGAATAAACGTTTACTTATCGTAGATGATGATGCCGGTGTACTTGATGTAATGAAAGAAGTTTTTGAATACGAAAACTTTGAAGTAAAAACATTACAGTGCACCAGCGATATTTTAAATGATGTTGCTGCATACAACCCCGATGTAGTTCTGATAGATTATATCCTTACCGGCATAAACGGCGGCGAGCTTTGCCATCAGTTAAAACATCACGATAAAACCGCTCATATGCCTGTTATAATGGTATCGGCATATACAAATGTGCTAAACTCTTTAGGCCACTACGGTTACGATAGTTTTATAGCTAAACCGTTTGATATTAATACGCTGTTAGCCGAGGTAAATAAATATTGTATAAATACAGTTATATGAAATACGTATTTAACACCATTTTAAATAGTATTAATACTAATTCTGATATTTTTTGGAAAGACAAATTTTGCCCGGCAAAATTTAGTGAAGGGATAACAGATGCTTAGCAACTCGGGTATTAACAAAGTATTACTTTTAGGGCAGATTACCGGCGACGATTTTATATACAAAAAGGATACGATCGAAAACTACCTGCATTTTACACTGGTAACTACCGAATCTATCAAAAAAGGCGTTTTAAATGTCGAACACAGCGAGTATCATAAAATAAAAGTACCTGAGAAACTTTTATCATTAGATAAGCTGCAATTGTTGCCCGGCCAGATAATCTATTTAGAGGGCAGGATCCATACTTCATCCTTTGTTGACGAGAATAGAATTAAACGTTATAACGTTGAGGTGTTAGTTAGCAAGATAGAAGTGCTTAAACTGATAGCGGAACCGGTTTAATAAATATAACTATTAGGAATATTTTGTAAGTTTGGGTAGAAAATGCTGAAGCTTTAAGAAAAAAATACTCCAAGCCGGGACAGCCCGGCTTATTTTTTGCCTAAATTATACCATTTTATCCCGAATAAATGGTGTCGGTACTTTGTCAGTAGTTTTTTTATTAAACTTCTGATTATCAAGTGTTCACGTTTGTTCACGCTGGTTGTGCGCGCGTGAACGTGAACATTTTACGTCATTTTTCATGGTAAGCCTGTCAAACCATTAGCGATAGTAAGTCTTCGACAAGCTCAGACTGACAAAGGTTTATTGCCCCTTTGTTCCCTTACACCAAAATCCCTACTTTTACCGTTTCAACATCGGGAATATTCCCCGCTACATATGGCCGACATAACCGCATTGTCGCAGATGGCTCTACAGCTGCTGCAACAACTCATATCCATACCATCGTTCAGTAAAGAAGAAGACCGCACCGCCGGGCTGATAGAGCAGGCCTTGCAGCAGCACGGGGTACAAACGCATCGTAAACTCAACAATATATGGGCACGGAACAGGCATTTTGACGCGGATAAGCCAACCATCCTACTCAATTCGCACCACGATACCGTAAAACCCAACAGCGGCTACACCCGCGACCCATACGACGCCAAAATTGATGACGGCAAACTATTCGGACTGGGCAGCAACGATGCCGGCGGATGCCTGGTATCGCTGATAGCCGTGTTCCTGTACTACCACGACCGGGAAAACCTGAAATATAATTTTTGCCTGGCCGCCACCGCCGAAGAAGAGATTTCGGGCGTAAATGGCCTGGAACTCATTATCCCCGAGCTTGGTCCGCTTGATTTTGGCATAGTAGGCGAACCCACCCAAATGCACCTTGCCATTGCCGAACGCGGCCTGATGGTTTTAGATTGTACTGCCCATGGCCGAGCAGGCCACGCCGCCCGCGAGGAAGGTGAGAATGCTATCTACAAAGCCCTTGCCGATATCGAATGGTTCCGCAGCTATAAATTTCCAAAGGAATCGGAACTATTCGGACCGGTAAAAATGTCGGTAACCATTATCAACGCCGGCTCGCAGCATAACGTGGTACCTGCAAGCTGTACTTTTACAGTTGATGTAAGAGTAACCGATGCCTACCGGAACGAAGAAGTACTGGAGATCATCCGGCAGCATGTTAACTGCGATGTAAAACCCCGCAGCATCCGCTTAAAACCATCGTCGATAGACAAAAACCACCCCTTTGTACAGGCAGGCGTGGCATTGGGCCGAAAGACCTACGGCTCGCCCACTACATCAGACCAGGCCCTGCTGGATATCTCATCCATCAAAGTAGGCCCAGGCGATTCGGCCCGTTCGCACATGGCCGATGAGTTTATTTATGTAGATGAAATAGCCGAGGGGATTGAGATGTATATTGAAATGTTGGAGAAAATAATTTGATTTTAAAGGGCCTTGTCATCCTGAACGATAGTGAAGGATCTATTAATGAGCAGTGCAATCGCCTAAATGCGTAGCGGCTAAACCCCTCCCTGCCACCGCGCTATCCCATCACGCCCGTCCCCGGGGAGGGAATTAAAAATACTTGTTCTTGAAATGACAAGGGTTATTTTGAATCCAAAAAATCGTTTAAATCTGTGTAATCCCGGTTCAAGACAAAACGCATTTAATTATATATTTGTGCCATGAGCAAGCTTTGGCAAAAAACCACAAACGTTGATAAGCTGGTAGAAAACTTTACCGTTGGCCGCGACCGCGAGCTGGACAGGCAAATGGCCGCTTTTGACGTGCTGGGGTCGCTTGCCCATACCAAAATGCTGCAATCTATAGGCCTGATGGATGCCGCCGACCTGATGCTGGTGCAGCATGAACTGAAAACCATTTACACCGAGATTGAGAATAGCAACTTTGAGATAGAAGCCGACGTTGAGGATGTGCACTCGCAAGTAGAGATGCTGCTTACACGCCGCATTGGCGAAGCCGGTAAAAAAATTCACAGCGGCCGCTCGCGTAACGATCAGGTTTTGGTTGACTTGAAACTATTCTTCCGCCACCAGTTGCAGCAGGTGGTTAGTGAGACTGATACCTTATTTCGCCAGTTGGTACAGCTGAGCGAACAGCATAAGGACGTGCTTTTGCCGGGCTATACGCACTTACAGGTAGCCATGCCGTCGTCTTTCGGGTTGTGGTTTGGCGCTTATGCCGAGGGATTGGTTGATGACCTGGAAATGGTTTTAGCCGCCTGGAAGATCACCAATAAGAACCCATTAGGCTCTGCCGCGGGCTATGGTTCGTCGTTCCCGCTGAACAGGACGATGACCACCAACCTGCTTGGCTTTGAAAGCCTGAACCATAACGTGGTTTACGCGCAAATGGGCCGTGGTAAAACCGAACGCGTTATTGCGCAGGCACTATCATCCATTGCGGCAACTTTAGCCAAAATGGCTATGGACCAGTGCCTGTACCTGAGCCAAAACTTTGCATTTGTGAGCTACCCCGAAAACCTGACCACCGGCAGCAGCATAATGCCGCATAAAAAAAACCCGGATGTTTGGGAGATCATGCGTGGTAAATGTAACCGCCTGCAAGCCCTGCCGAATGATGTAGCGTTAATGACCACCAACCTGCCATCGGGCTACCACCGCGAGCTGCAATTGCTTAAAGAACTGCTGTTCCCGGCGTTTACCGACCTGATAGATTGCCTGCAAATGGCAACCTTTATGCTGCAAAACATCAGCGTAAATAAAAACATTCTGGATGACCCCAAATACACCTACTTGTTTAGCGTAGAAGAAGTGAATAAGTCGGTATTGAATGGTACGCCTTTTCGTGATGCTTACAAACAGATAGGATTAGACATTGAGGCCGGAAACTTTAACCCCGATAAAACCGTTAACCACACCCACGAAGGCAGCATAGGTAACCTGCAAAACCAGCAGATAACCGAAGCGATGGATAAGGTAATTAGCAGTTTCGACTTTAAAAAGGTTGAGGATGCTATTAGCTGGTTAGTTAAGTAAGTCTTAAGTCGGAAAGTCTTTAGTCAAAAAGTCCGGAAGAAGGAGAAAGAGCTAAAACTATCTGGTAAATTGGTAAAATCAATTAATAAATCGGTGTAATCATTAAACATCATGAACGGACAAAACCGAAACGATATATACCCCGGACTGGAAGTTGATATCATCCTCAAAAAAGATCAGCGTAGCGGCAAGCTTACGCGCGGCGTGGTGAAAGATCTGCTCACCAGTTCATCCTACCATTCGCGCGGCATAAAAGTACGCTTGGAAGACGGGCAGGTAGGCCGCGTTGCGGAGATTGTTGAATTTTAGTTGATAGATAATAGTTCATGGTTCATAGTTGAAAGGAAACGCAATCAACTAACTAAGTAACTATCATGAACTATGAACTATGAACTATCAACCATGAACTAATTGCAGCTACTATGAACCATGAACCATCAACTATAAGCTAATGCAACACATTACCGAACCTAAAAAAAACCTGCTGCTAAGCCTTGATGCGCATTACAAGCTGTACTTATCATTGCTGATAGGGGCAATAACCTTCTTTTTTGTGAGGCACAACCCATCGGTACCTGCGGTAACCTTAATAACCTGGATAGCCATTGCATTAAGCATCATCGTATTAGATTGGGTAACCATCCTGTGGGCACATCCAAAAGACATCCGCAAAATTGCAAGCCTGGAAGACAGCAGCCGTGCAATGATATTTGTTTTTGTAATGGCGGCTTCGCTGGTGAGTTTGGTGGCGATAATATTACTACTAAAATCAACCAAAGGCGAACCTGACGATACGGTTGCCGGTTATATTATTTTAGCAATGGCTGCTGTGATTGTTTCCTGGTGGATGGTGCACACCGTTTTTACCATGCGCTATGCCCATTTATTTTATAACACCGACGACGGCAAAAAAACACCGCTTGGCGGCCTTGAATTTCCGGGCGACGACAAAGAGCCCGATTACCTCGATTTTGTATATTTCTCGTTTGTAGTAGGGATGACCTTCCAGGTATCGGATGTGGAGATCTCCTCCAAGCACATCCGCCGCCTGGCCTGGGCTCACGGGCTCATCGCCTTCGCGTTTAATACCGCTATTGTGGCCTTAAGTATCAATGTGATCTCGGGGCTGGTATCGAAGTAGGGGCCTCTCCCCAGCCCTCTCCGAAGGAGAGGGAGCTTACAACTTATTATATTAAAGTCTTCCCTATCGGGGGAGATTATTCACGAAGTGTATATTTTGGTGTTCATGAGGGCTACATCGTTTAGAGGGGGGCTTTACTCCTCTATCTTCGAATGTTTCTTGGTATCATTCATCGTAGTATACACCACTAACGATACCACTATACATCCCGTAACATACCAGTAAAACCAGTTCTCGTGGCCGTATTCTTTAAATTTTAAAGCGATCCACTCTGCCGAGCCGCCGAAAATGGAAACGGCTATGGCGTACGGGAAGCCCACGCCCAGTGCACGGATGTGCGCGGGAAACAACTCCGCTTTTACAACAGCGTTGATGGCCGTGTAATTACTCACAATTAGCAAAGCCAGCATGATCAGCGCGAAGGCTACCCAAAAGTTGTGGGTTACACTCAGGTAAGTAAAGATGGGTATAGTGGTGAGCGTACCCAGTATCCCAAAAGTGGTTAGCATGGGCTTGCGGCCTATCCGGTCAGACACCCAACCGTACAAGGGCTGTATCAGCATAAAAACAAAAAGTGTAAGGCTTGATATCAGTGTAGCCTCATTCTTGCTGAAACCATTGGTGTTCACCAAAAATTTTTGCATGTAGGTGGTAAATGTATAAAATGCCACCGTACCGCCCATTGTAAGGCCGATAACGGTAAAAATAGCCTTTGGGTGCTGCGCCAGCGCCCTTAAACTACCCCGGGCGTTTTGGTCTACATCTTCCTTTTTATTTAAGGTTACCGATTCCTGCAAGCTGCGCCTTAAATACATCACCACAAGGGCCAGCGCAGCACCAACTGCAAACGGGATACGCCATCCCCAGGCGTGGAGCTGATCTTCGGTAAGGAACGCGCGTTGCAATAATATCAGTACGCCCAGGGCCACCAGTTGGCCCATTATCAACGTTACGTACTGGAAGCTGGAATAAAAACCGCGATCTTTTTTAGTAGCCATTTCGCTGAGGTAAGTAGCGCTGGTACCATATTCGCCGCCCACGCTAAGGCCCTGTATAATACGGGCCAAAACCAATAATGCAGGGGCTGCAATACCAATACTGTCATAACCTGGTGTTATAGCGATGATCAGCGAGCCGGCGCTCATTAGCAAAACCGAAAAGGTAAGCGCTTTTTTTCGCCCATGCTTATCGGCGTAAGTGCCCATCAGCCAGCCGCCAATAGGCCGCATTAAAAAACCGATGGCAAAAATGCCCGCGGTATTAAGTAATTGCGCGGTAAGGTCGCCTTTGGGGAAGAAAGAGCTTGCAAAATAAAGCGAAAAGGCCGAGTACACATACCAGTCGTACCATTCCACTAAGTTACCCAGCGAGCCGCCAACGATGGACCATACACGGCTTTGAGTGGTTACTGGTTCGGGGATGGTGTTGGTATTCATGTGGTATGGTTTAATGGGGCAAGATAATGATAAATTCCTTTTTGTCATGCTGATCCGTTGGCCAACGGAGAGGTCATCTAATCCCCGATAAGCATGTCGCCTATAGATCCTTCACTACGTTCAGGATAACAAAATCCTATAAATCATAAAATCTGTGAAATCATAATTCCAAAATTCCTACCTTCCCTCATGCTTTTCACCGAGGACTTTTTGCATTACGTATGGAAGTTTCGCTTGTTCGACCGGATCAACCTGCGCACAACAGAGGGTGAGGAAATGGAAGTATATTCGGCAGGGCTGCATAACACCCACGCCGGGCCCGATTTCCAGAACGCACGCATCCGCGTGGGCGAAACTATCTGGGCGGGCAATGCCGAGCTGCACCTTTCCTCGTCCGACTGGCAGCGGCATGGACATACCACCGACAACGCTTACGACAATGTGATACTGCACGTAGTTTACCGCGATGATGAGCCGCTGTTTAGGGCTGATGGCCGCCGGGTGCCCACGCTGGAACTGAAGGATCGGATCTCGCCCGACCTGTATAACCGCTACCATAATCTCGTTTTCGGCAATCAAGCCATTATTCCTTGCGAGGCTACAATTGCTACAGTGGATGGGCTTACCATGCAAAACTGGCTCACGCGGATATTGGTAGAGCGTTTAGAGAAACGGTCGGAAGCGGTAGTAGCGGCTTTAGAGAAAAACCGCGGCGATTGGGAAGAGACATTTTACCAATTCTTAGCAGCAAACTTTGGGTTTAAAACCAATGCCCTGCCGTTCGAGCTGATGGCGAAATCACTGCCGCAGAGCATCCTGGCCAAAAATAAAAATAGCGCCATGCAGATAGAGGCGCTGATATTTGGACAGGCGGGCTTTTTAGCCGATGAATTACAGGACGATTATCCGCGCAAGCTAAAACAAGAGCACGATTACCTGGCTAAAAAATACAGCCTTCAGGCCATAGAAAACCACTTATGGAAATTTCTGCGGATGCGGCCCCAAAACTTCCCGACTATCAGGCTGGCTCAGTTTGCCGCGCTCGTGGTGCAGTCAAACCACCTGTTCTCGAAGATATTGGAGATAAGGGAAATTAAAGATCTGCGCGACCTGTTTGCCAACATCAAAATAAACCCCTACTGGGAAACGCACTACCGTTTTGATAAGGAGTCGGCGCCCGCAGGTAAAAGTTTGGGGCAGGGATCTATTGATACCATCCTGCTAAATACCGTGGTGTTATTCCTGTTTAGCTATGGCAGGCACATGAAATTGCAGCATTTTGTAAGCCGGGCATTAAAATTGCTGGAGAATATACCGGCAGAGCAAAATAATATTACCGCGGATTTTGCTACCTTAGGGGTGAATATCAACACCGCCTTTGAGTCGCAGGCACTGCTCGAACTAAAAAATACGTATTGCGATCATAAGAAATGCCTGCAATGCGGCGTTGGTATAAAAATATTAAAACCCAGCTAATATGTTACAACGGATCATCACCTTTTTTGAGCGCTACTCTTTCGGGGTGTGCACCTACCTGGGCGGGCGTTTTAATATTTCTATCAGTAAGATCAGGCTTTTTTTTATCTATTCATCGTTCCTGGCAGTAGGTTTCCCGTTGATATTTTACTTCTTTGCCGGCATCGTGCTCGATTTTCGCAATTATATCAAACGCAGCCGCACACGTGCTGTGGACATGTGATCCTGTTATAATTTCTGCTTTCCCGGCTGTGTTACGTGTATACTTATACCCGTATGTATATCTTTTTCTTATCCAGTATTTTCCCTACGCACCAGCATATCATCATGTAGCTAATTGCAAAAAGCAACGAACCTACGGCGCCCGGTGCTATCTTTTGATAAAACACATCGTTTATCCAGGCCATCAGGTTCTTATTGCCGATGCTGATCATCCAGAAAGCGATGATCAAAATTTCTGACAGGATATAAATAGCCAGCGGGTTTTTACCAACTGTGGTGAAAAAGGATGTCCAGTTAAATTTATTCCAGGCGCGCACCTCAACCGCGTAGATCAGGGCCGAGATCATGATCATATCTATACCTGTAGTTAGCAGGGTGAAAGGGCTTGTCCAAAGTTTTTTACCTATCGGGAAGCTCATGTTCCAGGTAAGGGCGATGAAAATGAATACAGCGCCCATTAACGATAAACGCGCGATGGTTTCGTACCCCTTGCCTTTTTCCTGAATAAATTTACCGGCGTAATAACCAACAATAACGTTTACTATCGATGGCAAAGTGCTCAGGATGCCTTCAGGGTCAAAGGCAACGCCTTCGCCGTGGTAAAGATGGCTATCGCCTAACAGGAATTTATCAAGGTAGGTGCCCGCGTTGGTAAGCATGGCGTAAGGTGCAGCCGGGTCGCCGTAGGCAAGCAGTAACACCTGGTAACCCACCAAAAGCAATATGCTGATTACAATAACGGCTGTTTTATTACGTACAAAGTAGATGATCAGTGATGCAAATATGTAGCAAAGCCCTATACGCTGTAATACGCCCATAATACGGGTTTCGCTAATGGGCCTTAGCGTCCAGCCGTTGGCGCCGTGATCAACAAACGGGAACCAGTACATCAGGTAACCTATTAAAAATATAAGCAAACCGCGTTTCAATATCCTGTAAAGCACTGTTCCGGTGCTCAGTCCGTCAAACTTTTTCATGGTAAAGCTCATGGCATTACCCACCGCGAACAGAAATGAAGGGAACACCAGGTCGGTAGGGGTAAAGCCAAACCAAACGGCGTGGTTAAGCGGCGCAAAAGCGGTAGCGCCGCTGCCCGGTGTATTTACAATGATCATAAAAACAATGGTCATTCCGCGAAACACATCAAGCGAAAGGAACCGTTCGGATTTTGGGTTCATAATGGGTACAAATGGTTAAATTATATCAGGAGATTTATTGCACCAATATAGTAAATTATTAAACTGAAATACAAAATGTAATACGTCTTTTTAAATTTATTTAAAAAGTTGTTGATAACGCATGTTTAACCTATTTACAACATTTTACCGCTGTAACGGTAAATGTTACTATTTTTGAAAAGATGCTTACCATTACCAACCACACCCTCGAAAAGCTGGAGATGCTGCTTAAAACAGCAGGTTACCGGGTTAGGTACGAGAAAGGTAATTTTAAAACCGGCGCCTGCATGCTGCTGAACAGCCGCGTGATTGTGGTAAACAAGTTTGCCAACCTGGAGAGTAAAATAGCATCGGTAGCCGGGCTTGCCCGCACATTAGAGGTAGATTATAATTTATTAGATGATAAACAGGCTGCATTTTTGCACCAGTTAAAACAAACAACCCTGCAGCTGTGACCATTACTTTTTTAGGGACCGGAACTTCGCAGGGCGTACCTGTTATTGCCTGCGAATGCGAGGTGTGCACATCTGCCGACCAGCGTGATAAGCGCCTGCGCACTTCTATTTTGGTAGAGGGCGATGGCAAGGTGATCGTTATTGATTCGGGGCCGGATTTTAGGTACCAGATGCTTAGGCAAAAGGTAATGCACCTTGATGCTATTGTTTTTACCCATGAGCACAAAGACCATGTTGCCGGGATGGACGATATCCGCGCGTTTAACTACAAGCAGCAGGGCCCGGTAGAAATTTATGCCGACGAACGCGTACAACTGGCCCTGCGCCGCGAGTTTCCGTATATTTTTGATGATAGGGGCTACCCCGGTATCCCGCAGATAGACCTGCATACCATCGATCTGCAACCCTTTGATGTAGGAAATGTGCACATTACGCCTATCGAGGTGATGCATTACAAGCTACCCGTTAAAGGATATCGCATTAAAGATTTTACCTACATCACCGATGCCAAAACGGTATCTGATGCGGAAGTGGAAAAGATCCGCGGATCAAAAATACTGGTGATAAACGCTTTGCAGAAAGAAAAGCATATTTCGCATTTTACGCTGGATGAAGCCATCAAATTCGCGCAGCACATCGGAGCCGAAAAAACCTACTTTACACATATCAGCCACCGCCTTGGCCGGCATGCCGATATCACTAAGGAACTCCCGGCAGGCATTGCGTTGGCTTACGATGGGTTGCAGCTGGAGATCTAACACTATTCTTTTGTTGTTTATTTATAGGATTTATTTTTTCATTCAAGGCAAACCCTTACCTTGCGTTACATTCTATTGTTATGAAAAATCTTGTTTATATAAGTACGGCTGTAAAGCTATTGGAAGACGAACAACTTATTAATATACTTACCGCCGCACGCAACAATAATTTAAAACATCATGTTACCGGTGTTTTGCTTTACAGCGATGGCACGTTTATTCAGGTACTTGAAGGTGAGGCTGGCGATGTTGATACTATCATGTCGAAAATTGAAACAGATCCCAAGCATAAAAACCTGATAACATTGATCGACGAACCTATCCAGCAGAGGAATTTCCCCGATTGGTCAATGGGTTTTTATACCCCAAAGGCCGATAAACTTGCCGATTTGATCGGGTACCTGCGGTCTACAGATAAAATAGAAGCTAAGGGTGATAGCGGTGCTGCTGTTATTACCCTTAAAACCTTTATCGAAAGCAATAAGCTTAGTATGAGCTATTAATCCAGTTCCAGGTAGCTTACCTCGTTAATAGTGGCACGATAGGTTTCTTTGTGGCCTTTTTTCTGCAGCTCTACGCGTCCGCGAATGGTCATTTGCCGGTTGTTGATCTTATTATATTCGCCATCTTCGGTTTCAAATAACCCTGTATTTTTCCCTTTCAGGTATAGCGGGCATTCCTGTGTAAAATTAACCCAAAGCGACCGGCTGTTACCGTGGTCAGAAAATGTGCTGTCGTTTACCAGGGCGGATATATGCTTCCCTTCCAGGTACCTGCCCGAAACTTCTACGTATTGCTTATCGTACAGCTTAATGCTATCGATAAGGTTGCGGAAATTAACTTTTTTGAATTTGATATCAGGCGCGCACTCACTGGTGTAGATCTTCTGCTTATGCGTATTGCAGGCCAGCAGGGATAATGCCAACAATACTACAAGATATGCCCTGCCCTGTGCCATGCATAAATATAAGTGTTTTAATACACAGGCAAAATACCCTCAAACACAATTATTTATTCAGTACCCTAAGCTGATCGCGGATGTATGCACCGGCGGGGCTGAGTTGTGCTGCAGTCCAGCCGCCGTTGGCCGGCGCTTGTGGCTGTAAAATTGCGGTGGTTTCCTTTTTATCGGTAATGTTCCAGTTTACCCAGCTCAATTTGTTCTTTTCTACCCAGTCCATCCATTTTTTATTCATCGCCAAATCAAACTTACCGTCGCCGTTTGATTCGCCTACACCCCATTCGGTAACAATAAGCGGCAGGCCCATTTTTATAGCTTTATCTGCCTTGGCGCGTAACCCATCCTGGTGGTTGGGGTCGGTTGCGTAATAATGAAAGGAATAAGCGATATTTTTAAAGCCGGTGATGGGGTTTGCGGCGGCTACATCAACATCCTGGTCCCATTTTGGGCTGCCTACAACGATCAGGTTATCCGGGTCGTACTTGCGAATCTCGGCAATCACCTGTACCGAATAGTTCTTTACCGTATCCCAGCCGATGCGGGCGGGTTCGTTCCAGATTTCGTAAATAACATTGGGTACGCCCTTATACTTTTGCGCCATCTCTGCAAAAAAAGCCTTCGATTGCGGGATGTGCAGGTGGCCGTTATGGTCGTGCCAGTCTATCAATACATAAACGCCTTGTTTAATGGCCTCGTCAACCACATCAACTATCAATTTTTTTTGTGCTTCGGGCTGCTGCAGGTAACCGCTATCAGGCTGTACGCCCATAGATGCGCGGATGATGGCAGCCTTAAAATCAGACGATAGCCAGTCTACTACCGCGGGGTTGTAATATTTTCGCCCTGCCCATAAACTCCACGACAGGCTGATGCCCCGTAGCTGCGGAGGTATGCCATTTTTGTTAACGATCTTGTTCCCTTTAACCGTTAGGGCACCGTTTACAGCAACAGGCGTTTGCGCCAATACCGCCGTATATGCAAAAATACCGGCCACTATTAATAAAGCTTTCATCTTCATACCAAACAAGTTTAATTAATTGGTTACGGCAATCAATGGTTTTGCAAAAAAACAGTTAGACTATGTTAAAAATGGAGTAGTGCAGCATTGCGGAGGTGCAACTTTAACGTTAACATATCCTTGCCTTAACCTTATTTGCCTATTTTTGGTTATTAATTTCCAAATGAAAAAATATAGCTTCCTGCTGCCGGCCTTACTGCTCATCATGTTAAACGGGTATAGCCAGGATACAACCCAGCATATTATTCCTAACCGTAAAAATAGCATCGCGCAGCAAAAAAAGCCTTATGTGGTATTAATTTCTGCCGATGGTTTCAGGTACGATTTTGCCAGACGCTACCATGCCGAAAACCTGATAAGATTGGGCGGCAAGGGGGTAAGCGCAGCATCAATGATACCGTCATACCCATCGGTTACTTTTCCAAATCATTATGCCATTGTCAGCGGGTTGTATCCGTCGCATTCGGGCTTGGTTAACAATACTTTTTATGACCGCGCACGTAACGACAGGTACGCCATGGGTAATAAGGAAAAAGTTGCGGATGGTACCTGGTATGGCGGCGCCCCGCTTTGGGTACTGGCCGAGCAGCAAAAAATGTTATCGGCCAGCTTTTACTGGGTCGCATCAGAAGCCGAGATACAAGGCATAAAGCCTACATATTACTACGTTTACAACGAAAAGATAGATATAAATAACCGTATAGCAACGGTTGTTAACTGGCTGAAACTGCCCCCGGCCGAACGCCCGCACCTGATCACTTTTTACCTTCCGCAGGTTGACCACGCCGCCCACCTTTACGGGCCGGAGTCGCCCGAGACTGAACATGAGGTGCATTTTGTAGATTCGGCGGTTAACGAGCTGCAAAAGGCCGTAAAAACCACCGGGCTGGATGTGAACTTTATTTTTGTATCAGACCACGGCATGGCTAAGGTTGATAACCAAAACCCCATTGGCATACCTGCGGCTATCGATACCTCAAAATTTGTAATATCGGGCGATGGTATTTTGGTGGAACTTTATGCTAAAAACAAACAGGATATACAGGGTACCTATAACGCCCTTAAAACAGAAGCCGATGGGTACGATGTTTACTTGAAGACCAATGTGCCTGCACACCTGCATTATGGCACTACCGACGACTGGCATAACCGTATAGGCGATATTTTGCTGGTGCCGCGTTTCCCCCAAATTTTTAAGCTTTGGAGCAACGGCAAAAAAATAAATCCCGGCTGGCATGGTTACGATCCATCGGTTGTTAAGGAGATGCAAGCCAGCTTTTACGCCTGGGGGCCGGCCTTTAAAAAGCGCCTTATTGTGCCTGCTTTTAAAAATGTTTCGGTATTTAATTTAATTAGTGAGATATTGGGCATTAAACACAACGGTAAAATTGACGGCACTGATGAACTTGCACGTAAAATACTGGTCAGGAAAATCCATAAACACAAAAGATGAAATTAATTATTAAAATAACCTTACTGCTGATATTACCTGTCGCGCTGTTTGCACAGGACCCCGCCACAGTTAAGCGCCAGGCCAATGTTGTTGCCAAAGCACTGCTTAACAGCGATTTTAAAACCGTTATTGCCAACACATATCCCCGTGCGGTTACGCTGGGCGGCGGCAAAGACAAAATGCTTAAAATGATGACCGCCGGTATCAACCAGATGAAGGCGCAGGGTTTTTTGTTTGAAAAGGTAACCATTGGTTCACCGGGCAAATTTTATAAGGCGGGCAACGAGATCCACTGCCTTATCCCCGAAAATCTTATCATGAAAACTTCACAGGGCCGTTTTTCGGCTACCAGTAATTTATTGGCTGTTAGCCAGGATGGTGGTAAAAACTGGAGTTTCCTGGATCTTAACCAGGGCACCATGGCCTCGATCAAAACCCTGTTCCCCAACTTTAACAATAACCTTATTATACCACAGCCTGCGCAGCCCGTAAAGCTGTAATAAGGCAACCTGATTTTGATACTGCCGTGTAGGGAAATATTTAATCCGGCTTAGCCGTTTAATACCATGTGCTTTAAGAAATTTATTCTGCTGCTTTTTGTTTTGCCCTTAGCTGCTGCCGCGCAGGATACCGCTTTGATAAAAAAGCAAGCCGAGCGCTTTGCAAAGGCTACTTTTACCGGCGATTATAATACCATAATTGACTATACTTATCCCAAACTGGTAGAATTATCGGGCGGGCGGGTGGAAATGCAGAAGCTGATAGCCGAACGCATAGCAAATTTAAAAAAGCAGGGCGTTGTAGGGTTTGATGGCTCGGTTGAGCTGCCCGGCCCAATTTATAAAGCAGGCAGCCAATTACACTGCCTGCTCCCCGAAAATATAATTTTAAAAACCCGTTATGGCCGGTATATGAGCCGCTCTTATCTGTTAGCAATCAGCGAAGACAAAGGCAAAATCTGGACTTTTATGGATGTAGGCAACATACCGCCCAAAGTGTTGCGAAAACTACTGCCCGATTACAATATCGAACTGCTGATCCCCGCGCCTGTAAAACCCGAGTTTTTACCGAATTAGCTACAGGTAGCTGAATGCATTGTATTTGTATTCCGTCCAGTTGGCATATCCCGGCAGGTGCTCCAGTTTTATATTTATTTTAGATTTTCCGCGCGTGTAAGCCGCCGGGATCTCAAAATCAGTATCTATCCAAACCGCTTCGTAATTGTTCTTTACAATTACCCAGGGCCGCTCTGTAACCGGCTTGCCGTCAACCCAAACCCTTACGCCCTGCATATTGGTATGCTGTGTAAGCAGGCGCAGCCTTACGCCTTTATTATTTTTGTTTATGGCGATAGTAAAGGCGCTGCTTTTATTAAACTGCTTGCCGCTGTTGGTTTCCTTTACATCATAAATACGTTTGCCGGGGTAATTACCGCTTGTTTCGCCGGCCCAGGTTTGCCCTGTAATACGGTATTGGTGTTTTTGCTCGGAAACGCTATTGCCGATATCCACCGAATCGGTTTGCTTAAGCGAAGGCTGCGCACCCTCGTAATACCATACTAAACTGGCTATGTAGTAATTTTCCCAGCTTTCAAACTCCATATCAAAGGCTTGCTCGTAAGTAATAACATCGGGATAGTGCATGCGGTAATAGCAGTCGTTACCAATACAACCGTGGGTGGGGTAGGAGTTGTATTTGTTACGCCACCAGGCGTTATTGGCATAATCTTCCTCCCCTGTTCCCCAAATGTCCGGGAACTTGCGATTATCGATGTAAAACACCTCGTCGCCTTCGCAGGCATGGCCGCCTTTTGGCATCCGCTTGGCCATACCTATCACATGCCCGCGGCCGGTGGTTTTAAGGCAGGTATATTTTTGACCGGGCTTATCTACCTCGTTGGCCTTAGCATGGAAATAAGCTGCCGATGCTGCCGGATAAGCCTTTTTATTATACTGCACTTCGATATCCATATCGCCCGTTGGCTTATCGCCCATGTTAACCAACTCTATGCGCGCCCGCTTCCAAAATGGCATCGGGAAGTAACAATAGCCGTTGTTATTTACGGTACCCACACCCAACGCTTTCAGGTCGCCGCCATTATCTATCGACCCGAAGAACCATTTTAAAGGCGCATCTACGGCCGGCACCGCCTGGTTATCCCAGTACATTTTTATACGCAGGTTTTTATCGGGCGTATAATTTTTTATTTTGATGGCTGCTATATACCCCGCGCCATTGTAACTGAAAATAGAGGCAGAATCGCCTGCAGCTAACTTCTGTTTAAGTTTTTTGCTGATGTTGCCTACTGCCGGTTTAGGGTCGGCGGTGGGGTTGTTCCACATCTTCTCCATAGGGCGGTAATCTTCCTTGCCTGTCCATGATTCTATCCCATCGGCAGTGGTATAAGTATGATAGGCTATGTTATAAAACGGCCTGAAATTGCCCTCGCGCACGATCTTTATCGATTTGCGGAACGAGATCGGCATATAGCTCCACCACGCCAGGTAATTATCCCCCGCTCCCGAACCTACCTGCGGTTTATCGCGCAACGGCTTTTTATTATGAAACTGGTTGAAGGTTTGGTTAATGCGCGGCGTTTTTTCACCGTCGATATAAATTTTGATACGGTTGGTATCGCCAATGTTCCCTGTCGACCAGATGCGATAAATGGTACCCGGGCCTTTTATATCGGCCAGTACCGCGCCGCTATCGGGCGCGGTGTAAAGCCAGTTGCCAAAATCTTTAAACTGGTCTTCCTTCGGGTCGGTGCTGGAGTACTGGTAGGTTTGCGTACCCGTTTTGTACAAGGGCAGGTCGGCGAAGCTTTGCGCCAATGCAAGCCCTTTTTTTGTTGTTGGGCCGATGCCTGCAAGCCGCAAACCAACAATATAATGGTAACGATATTTAATTTACGCATAATAAAAGCTTATTTGTATGATAAATTCAGTTTGGTTTTGGCATTTACAAAAGCAACACCCGGCCTTACCGCGTATTTTTTTGCTGCGCCTTCAATAGTTACATTCAATACGTTCTTTTTGTATTCCCAGCTTACGTTGCCTGCCTTGGTATGGAAGTTTTTGATAGACATGCCTTCTTTCAGCCATGCCGCCGGCACGCCCGCGCCTACTACAAATTCAAAGTCGTCGCCTTTTGCCTCGTTCACGTAAACCAGCATATCCAGCTGAAGCAGCAGCATTTCTGATGCTGTCCAGTAATGCGGGGTGATGTATTTAGGCTTTAGCCAGCCGCGGTAGTTTTCCCACTGGCGGAAGGTGTTTTCTTCACCATCGCCTTCCCAGTAAGTGTACAGGCCGGGTGCACACTGGTTGTTCCAGAAGTAGTGCAGCGTTTGCCACACGCGGTCGGTACGGTCAAGGTATAGCCACTGGTGTGCCTCTGCCGCCTGGAAATACGTCCACAGCGGGCGGGCCTTGGGCTCATCGCCGTTACCCCATTCTTCCACATGTTTATCTTCAATCTTCTTTTGGAACAAGGCGTTATCCTTATTGGTGATCCACGATGGCCAAACGCTTATCATAAAATTGCGCTCGTTCTCGTATTTGTCTTTACCAAAACCGGCCTGCCAGGCCTCTTTAACAGCTGCCGCCTTTTGCAGGCATGAGTCGGCCAGCGCGGTTTCGCCAAACTTTTTGGCCAGGCGCGATGCCTGCACCAGTCCGCGGTAGCTGATAGCATTAATGTACAGCACCGGGAAATGGTTATCCATGGTACCAACAATAAGGCCTTCGGTGAATGGGCGGGCAATCAGCTGCCTGCGTTTTACATCATGCTCTATATGCGGTGCCAGCGGGCCAATAAAATCCTTATAGATCTCGGTTTTGGCGTTCCGCATCTCGTCAATAAGCTTTAGCTTACGTTTTATATGCGGCCAAACGTATTGGTAATACGATGGCTCGTTGATCAGATAAGCTACCTCGATAAGCGCGTTAATAGCCGAACCCGGTGCATCGCCTTCTGCGCCAAAGCCTCCAAAAAAGTCGTTCTCGGCAAAGTATTTAGAAAGTTCGCGGGCTGTCTCCAGGTGGCCGCTTTTGGCCATGGCAACCAGCGAGTAAGCGCCGTCGCGCTCCCAGGCAAGCGGGTAGTTTATCGGTTCGCCGGGACCGGTTTGTTTGCCTATATAGCCCATCATCAGGTTGCTTATCTGCGCCTGCAACGAATGCTCGAAAGCCTTATCAGGCAGTTGCATGCCAAACCCTTGTGTGGTGCGGGTATACGGCAACGGACTGTTAAACTGCGGTTTGGTATCGTTTATTTTTAAGGAGAATGGCACATTGCCCATGTTAAGCCTTGCAAAAGCCCAGCCATCGGCGTTGGTAACAGTTGGCTGCACCGGGATGTCCTTTTGCAGTTCGCCGGCGGCCTCGTTACCTACTAAAACTTGTTTAGGTTGCGTAGTTAAGGTGATTATATAACGGCGATTAAGCAGCAGGCGGTCACCCTCCCAGGTTGCGGTGGTAAGCGGGCCGCCTGCGGGGCCTACGCTGCGGGTAACTATATGGTAAGTATAATCTTCCTGTCCGTTGTTCTTAAAATCAAACTCCCATCTGCCGGCCTCAACATATGTCCAGGTGCAGGTGTAATAAGGCGTAATAGTTTCTACCGATGGGATGCTGTTATTAGCCTTAAACACATAAGCCTGCTTTATCTTATCCATAGGGATATTATCGCTGGTGGCTATCAGCTTTTTGTTTTTATCCATTACCCAAATGGTTACGCCAAAGCTGCCGGGACCTGGGCTAAAGCTGCCTCCGGGTTCTTCATAGCCTTTTTGGGCCAAGGGGCTGCCCGGTTCTGCAATTAGGATGTGGCCGTCGCCGCGGGGCCAAAGGTCGTTAGGGCGTTTAGCCTGTTCCAGCAGGGTTATCTGGCGTTGGTTAATTAATTGCTGTGCTTTTAACACAAGTGCAGGTGCCTGCAAACAACACACTATGGCAAGTGCGCGTAGGGTAAAAACTTTCATCATAAATCGGTTTAAAATTGGTGCAGATGTATGGCTTTCTGCTTCACCTAATTTAGATGCGGGATGATATTTTGGCTATACAACAAAAGTCGCAAAGCCATGTAAAAACGACTTTAGTATTACAACAAAAGTCGTTTTTACAGCTAATGCCGATAGTTGGAGGGTGCCTTGCCGCTTATTGCTTTAAAGTTTTTGTTGAAATTCTGCAGTGAGTTGTAGCCCACTTTAAAGGCAATTTCTGATACAGATAACCGGGTATGTTGTAAAAGCTCGATAGCTTTATCAACCCGGTATTTGTTGATGTAGTGGATGAGGTGCACACCTGTTTCCTTATTGAATAGTGAGCTTAGATATTTTTCGCTGATAAAAACCTGCCCCGCTATTTGCTGCCGCGATAAATGAGGATCGTGGTAATGCGCATGTATCAGGTCTATCGCCTTGCGGATGCTTTCGCTGTAAGCAGGCGGATGGTTAATAGCTTCTTCGGCCATGGGTATGGGTACAGCGGGATCTTTACGCTTTCTGGTAATCATCCAAAGTAAGGCCAATAGCGGTATAATACCCAACAGGTAGAATTTGGCATTACTGCTTTCGCGGGCGAGCGTAAGGCTGGTCCACTCGCTGGTATTATCGTTCGATTCGGGGTTGGTGCCGCTAAGGCTGGTGCGGAAGGCTTCGTCAAGTTGCGCGTCTTTATCGTAAAGCTGGATATCAAAACCGATGGTAGTATTGGCAACGGGCTTATAATTTAGCTCGGCCCATGGGATCGCTATGGATATGGTGTACCCCTTATCGATATCCTGGTTATTATTTAAGGTTCCCTGCTGCTTCACCTTAACCCGTGTATGCCTGCCCCAGTTTTTAAAGAAATTACGACCCGCATCCCAGCGGTTACCGCTATAATTGCCTGTAACATCAACCAATAACTCGTAGTCGTCCTCCTTTTTCCATACCGAGCGGTCGTGCTGCATATCGAGGCCTATCTCGATGCAATCCGAATCCCACAGCGTACGCAGGTATTTTTTTGTCTGGAACAGGCTGATGTAGCCCGGTTTAACGTAATTAAGGTTGGCGTCCTGCACCTCAAAATCAAAATATAGCGAGTCGACATCCCAGCGGCTGTTGAATTTTAGCTTATTGTTATTGCATGTATAGCTGTATTGCTGTGGCTGTTTGGCTGCCTTGTAAGCCGATTGATAGGTGGTTTCGTTATAAGCGCTGTGCCTGTCTAAAATAACCGGGACACCTGCTTCGTCAAACTTGCTGCTTAGTATATCGCACTTACCGTTGTGATACACCCGCGCTTTCACATAAAAAACCCCGTCGTTAAAATCGTTAAGGGTAATGACCATGGAAAGCGAGGCGTCAGACTTGCGCCTGAGCAGGTTGCCCGAATTATAAAGCACTTCAAACACCACCGAATCGGGCGCGGTGTCGCCTTTATCGGCCAGTACCTGCAGCTTTATATAATTTTTAGCCGCTATGCTGAACGGTTCGGGCGCGATAATTTTGTAAGCGTTAGCCGTAACAGCCAGGCAAACAAGCAAGAACAGGCATAAAAAGCACTTTAAACGCATCAGGTTAATTGTGGGCTTAATATAATCAACCTTTGGCGTAAAATCATCCTGCTGCTATCTGCTTTGTTACAGCACAGCCTTTTATTAACCCTTTCAATTAGTTAATTTGGTGCGATAGAATCTTATCTATCATGCAACGAAGAAACTTTTTAAAAACAGGCACACTTGCAGGCATAGGCCTGGCTACCATTGGCGCGGTATCATGTTCGCAACCTGCTGATAAGGCACAAACGGATGGCACCACACCGTTTACTGACGATTTTGAACTAAACGAAGCCACCATTGCCGATCTGCAAAAAAAGATGGAAAACGGTACACATACTTCGCGCAGCATAACAGAATTGTATTTAAAAAGAATAGACGCCATAGATAAAAGCGGCCCTAAAATAAACGCCATTATCGAGCTGAACAAAAGCGCGCTGGATATGGCCGATAATATGGATAAGGAGCGCAAGGCGGGCAAGCTGCGCGGCCCTTTACACGGCATCCCGGTGCTGATAAAGGATAATATAGATACCGGCGACAATATGCACACCACGGCAGGCTCGCTGGCCCTGAGCGATCATTTTGCAAAGCAGGACGCCTTTATTGTGCACAAGCTGCGCCAGGCGGGTGCCGTACTGCTGGGCAAAACCAACCTGAGCGAGTGGGCTAATTTCCGGTCGAGCCGTTCCACAAGTGGATGGAGCAGCCGCGGCCTGCAAACCAAAAACCCTTATGTGCTGGACAGGAACCCAAGCGGTTCGAGCGCCGGATCGGGCGCGGCAACTGCTGCCAATTTATGCGCTATATCCATCGGTACCGAAACGGATGGCTCTATTGTTTCGCCATCATCGGTAAACGGACTGGTGGGCATCAAGCCTACCGTTGGCTTGTGGAGCCGCAGCGGCATTATCCCCATATCAAAAACGCAGGACACCGCCGGGCCTATGGCGCGCACCGTTAAAGACGCCGCCATACTGCTTGGGGCGCTTACCGGTGCAGATACCGCAGACGACGCGACCCTTAAAAGCAAGCCTGAAAAGGATTACAGCAAATACCTGGACGTTAACGGACTAAAAGGCAAACGGCTTGGCCTGGTGAAAATTGAGAAATTGCCATCATCTACCGATAAATTACTAAAAGCTGCGATTGAAACCCTTAAAAAGCAAGGTGCAGAAATTATAGAAGTGGATTTAGATACCCGCCTGAAACCCATTGACGGCGCCGAATTTACGGTGCTGCTTTACGAATTTAAAGACGGCCTTAACCGTTACCTGGATAAAGCCGGTGCCAAAGTGAAAAACCTTGCCGATGTTATTGCCTTTAACAAGCAGAATGAGGATAAGGCCATGCCATTTTTTAAACAGGAAACCGCCGAATACGCACAGACAAAGGGCGACCTGAACAGCAAGGAATATTTAGATGCAGTTGGTAAAACAACCAAATACAGCAGGGAAGGGATCGACGGTTTGCTGAGAGAGAATAAACTGGATGCCTTAATTGCGCCTACCAATGGCTTCGCGGTTTGTATAGATTTGATCAACGGCGATTATGATAACGGGTTTTCGTTCTCGGGGCCTGCCGCTATGGCGGGTTATCCGCATATCACGGTGCCGATGGGTGCTTGGCACGACCTGCCGATGGGCCTGTCCTTTGTAGGCACCGCCTGGAGCGAGTGCGAACTCATCAAGCTGGCTTATGCTTATGAGCAGGCATCTAAAAAAAGAGTTGCACCGAAGTTTAGACCAGACCTATTTGTTTAATATATTACGAGGTTACCGCATTCACAAATTTAATAAACAAGTATAATATACATCCGCCTGAAAGGGTCAAACCCAGTATCATTAAAAAACCGTTGATTTGACCATCGCCTATTTGCGTTGAATAGGCATACCCAATTAAAAACCCACCAAATAGAAATCCTATAACCGCAAGGGTTATCTTAATATATTTGACAATCATATCTAAATCTATTAATTATATAATTAGTATCTGCTAACCGCAAACTCATAACTGCAAACTGTAACATGCCCACTCCTGTTCCCAAAAAAATATTCAGCCGCAGGCACGAGATCTTCGCGGACTTTCTGAAAGAGGTTGACAAACACCTGGACGATGTAATGCAGGAGCGCGTTACCGAAATGTTCGAGATAAGGGATATTGCCGGCATTTTGCATATCCATCCCACCCATTTAACCAATACAATCAAACAAACCACGGGAAAATCGCCATGCTTTTATTTCGAGGAAAAGATAATGACCCTGGCCAAACAGATGCTGCAGCAAAATATCCCCATAAAACAAATAGCCTTTAAGCTTACGTTTGATGCATCAAACTTCACCAAGTTTTTTAAACGTTTTGAGGGGATAACGCCGAAAGAGTATAAGGAAATGGTGTTGTCTGAACCTTCATAATAAATCCGTCTTTCATCCTGATCCGTTAGCCAACGGAGTGGATCTGTTCGCGAATTATGCTATTGAAAATGCATGTCTCCGAATAGATGCATTTCGTTTGATAACAGATAAGCCTGTTAAACTAAAAATACTGTACCTGTCACCATTTTATCTGTACCTGTCACCATTTTTTAACAACGTTTTGCCCTCACCTTTGTAGTGTATTAAAACACAACAAATATGAGCACAAACAAAATAGCATTAATAACAGGCGGCAGCAGGGGCCTTGGTAAAAACACCGCGTTAAAAATAGCAGGCAAAGGCATAGATGTTATTGTTACCTACCGCACCAAAAAAGAAGAAGCTGACGAGGTGGTAAACCAAATTGAACTGGCCGGCCAAACCGCCGCGGCCTTACAATTAGATACTTCAAAAATAAAAACTTTTGAGGCCTTTAAACAGCAGCTAACCGCTACATTGCAGGAGAAATGGGGCAGGGACACCTTCGATTTCTTAGTGAACAATGCAGGTATTGATGCCTCGTCGCCATTTGCCAAAACCACCGAAGAGGACTTTGATAACTTGTTTAACGTTCACTTTAAGGGCGTTTACTTTTTAACTCAAACCCTGCTTAATACTATTGTCGATGGTGGCCGTATCATTAATCTTTCAACGGGGCTTACCCGTTTTGCTACACCGGGTTACGCGGCTTATGCATCTATGAAGGGCGCTATCGAGGTATTTACAAAATACCTGGCTAAAGAACTGGGCAGCCGCGGTATTGCCGCCAACCTGGTTGCGCCGGGCATTATCGAAACCGACTTTACCAAAGAAGCTTTTGAAAGCCACCCCAAAATGCACGAGTTTATTTCATCCATAACCGCGCTTGGCCGCCCCGGCCAGCCGGACGATATTGGCGGCGTAATTGCCTTTTTATGTACTGAGGATGCACGCTGGATAAACGCGCAAAGGATAGAAGCATCGGGCGGAATGTTTTTGTAATTGGTGAGTGGTTGCTTACTTAAATTATAAAATAGTACAAAAGGGAGCGGTTAACGCTGTTCCCTTTTTTTGTTGGCACGATAGCTGTATCTTCGGGCATAAAGCAATACTTATATTATGGAATTTGGCCGCGTACCCGATAATGAACTGCCCTTGGTGGATTTTACCCTGTCGCCCGACCCGGCATTTACCCAGGATACGCTGCAGTCGGCTGATAAAAGCCAGCCCTTACAAGTACATGTAGGCTGCGCCAAGTGGGGCCGTAAGGAGTGGGTAGGCAAGATCTATCCGCCAAAAACCAAGGATGCCAACTTTTTAGATGAATATGTAAAGCACTTTAACTGTATCGAGCTTAACGCCACGTTCTATCAAACCTATGGCCCCGATACTATTGGCAAATGGAAGCAAAAAGCTGATGCAAACCCGGCCTTTAAGTTTTGCCCCAAATTTTCTCAAAGCATCAGCCATATCCGCAGGTTAAAAAATGCCGAGGAGATAACCACCAGTTATTACGAGGGCATTATGGCCTTTGGCGATAAGCTTGGCCCTTTGTTTCTGCAACTGAGCGATAACTTTACCCCAAAAAACTTACCCGAACTTACTGCCTACCTGGAACAACTGCCAACGGATGTACCGGTGTTTGTAGAACTGCGCCATAAGGATTGGTTTGCCGTACCCGAAAGCCGCGATGCTGTTTTTAGCCTGTTTAAGCGATTGAATATTGGATCTATTATAACTGATGCCAGCGGCCGCCGCGATTGCCTGCACATGCTGCTGCCTACCCCGCACGCGTTCATCCGCTTTGTGGGTAACAGCCTGCACCCCACAGATTACGCCCGCTGCGATGAATGGGTAGAGCGCATAGCCGATTGGAAAAAGCAGGGCCTGCGATCCGTTTGGTTTTTTATGCACCAGCACGACGAGCGATATTCGCCTGAGCTATGCGATTATGTAATTGAAAAACTGAACGGGAAACTGGATCTGAACATCCACCGCCCGCAATTTATTGACAGGGATAAGGGATTGTTTGGGTAATCCCTTAGCGTTTTAACTCTTTCTTTATCTCAAATCAACCAACTCAACACCCGGATAGGCTTTCTTATCGAATGTGAAGGCGGCATCTGTAACCTTGTAATTAGGGGTAAAGGTGCGCAGGGCATAGGTGTATTTGCTGCCGTTCTTGTCAAAGATCTGGGCGCTTGATAGCTGGTTTTTTGTCTTATCTATCATCAGCCTTACTTTAAAAAAGTTCTTTTTACTGTCTTCTGGAGTAAGGTCGACCACCTGGTAAATTTTACCTGAAGTTTTTTGCTGCCCGGTGTAGATGTATTTATACCCTTTTTCGTACATGGTAAAGATCTTGGCCGGGTTAAAGCCTTCTTCACTGTTATCGGCAACGTTTAGCTGTACCTCGTTGGCATCTTTTAGGAAAGTCCACTGGTTTTTGCCATCGCTGATGATCTCCTGCATAATGGTCTTTTTAGCCGGGGCGTATAGCGTAACCTTATACTTGTTAACCTTTGAACGCGAAATAAGCGTACCTGTCTGCGTTTCTTTCACGTTGGCCTGCTGGTTATCAATAGTCAGTGTAAAATCTGTTTTAACGGCATCGTAGGCGCGGTATTGTTTGCTCAGCTTGTTCAGTATCACTTTGGCATCAGCATCTTTCTGTGCAAACGCGGTGGTAACCGTAAGGATTGATAATATAAGGTAGATGAATAATTTTTTCATGTTCGTTCAGTTCAATTTAAGCTCACAGGCAATAACCATTATGGCTTATAATGGTTTAGAGTGTTGTAAACTAAATTAGTTTAATCGCGTGGTTTTTGCAGCTCTTCCAGGGCACGTTCCAGGCTGTACTCGTCAGGATAAAGCACATCACGGGCCTTACTGCCCTCAAACGGGCCAACAATACCTGCTGCCTCTAACTGATCGATGATACGGCCTGCACGGTTATAGCCCAGCTTCATTTTACGCTGAATAAGCGATGTTGAGCCCTGCTGGTGCAATACGATCAACCTTGCGGCATCCTCAAACATAGGGTCGCGGTCGTCCGGGTCAAAATCTTTGGGGCTGCTGCCTGCTTCGCCTTCGCCCACATACTCCGGCAGGAACATGGCCGATGGATAGCCGCGCTGGTTGCCAATAAAGTCGGATATGCGCTCAACCTCAGGCGTATCCACAAAAGCGCACTGCAGGCGGATCAGGTCGCTGCCTGTAGAGAGCAGCATATCACCGCGACCTATCAGCTGATCGGCACCGCCGGCATCCAGTATGGTGCGCGAATCTATCTTTGACAATACCCTGAAGGCCAAGCGGGCCGGGAAGTTAGCCTTGATAGTACCCGTAATAACGTTAACCGATGGCCTTTGCGTGGCTATAACCAGGTGGATGCCCACCGCGCGGGCAAGCTGCGCTATACGGGCTATGGGCTGCTCTACTTCTTTACCGGCGGTCATCATCAGATCGGCAAACTCATCAATTACCAGTACGATGAATGGCAGGTAACGGTGTTTTTCCGGGTCGCTTATTTTACGGTTGATGAACTTGGTGTTGTATTCTTTTAAGTTACGCACCTGCGCGTCCTTAAGCAGATCATAACGCTGGTCCATCTCTATACAAAGCGAGTTAAGCGTGTTTACCACCTTTTTGGTATCGGTGATAATAGCGTCGGCCTCATCGGGCAGCTTGGCTAAAAAGTGTCTCTCTATCTTCCGGAAAAGGGTAAGCTCCACTTTTTTAGGATCAACCAATACAAATTTAAGCTCGGCAGGGTGCTTTTTATAAAGCAGCGACACCAATATAGCGTTGATACCCACCGATTTACCCTGCCCTGTAGCACCCGCGACAAGTAAGTGGGGCATCTTGGCAAGGTCGGCAATAAACACTTCGTTGGATATGGTTTTACCAAGGGCGATGGGCAGGTCCATGGTGTTATTCTGCCATTTTTCGGTAGCGAGGATAGAACGCATGGACACCATCTCGGGGTTTTGGTTTGGCACCTCGATACCGATGGTACCCTTGCCCGGCATAGGGGCGATGATACGGATGCCCAAAGCCGCAAGGCTCAGCGCTATATCGTCCTCCAGGTTTTTGATCTTGGAGATGCGCACACCCGGCGCGGGGATAATTTCGTACAGCGTAACTGTTGGCCCAATGGTAGCTTTTATCTTATCTATCTCGATATTATAGTGGTTAAGCGTTTCAACAATTTTGTTTTTGTTGGCCTCCAGTTCTTCGGAATTTACCGCGATTTTTGATGAACCGTAATTCTCCAAAAGGTCGATAGTTGGATATTTGTAGGTAGCAAGGTCAAGTTTATGGTCGTAGGTGCCAAACTGGTCAACCAGGCTTTTGGCCTTGTCGTCGTCGCTTTTTTCGATGTTTAAGATAGGGGTAGGGCGCTCCACATCAATGGTAAGCGGTATCTCGTTCTCTTCTTCCGGCTCATGGTTATTGTTATCGGGCCTTAACACCACAGGCTCGTGAAAAACCGGGGTTTGCTGTAAAGGCTGCTGCCTTAGTGGTTCGGTGCTGGGTACAGGCTGGTTAGCCAGCACATCTTTAGCGCGGTTGCCATTGCGAGGCCATTCTACCGGTAACGAAATTTCCTCGTCAACCAGTTCAACCGGCTCGGGCGATACTTCATCTATGGCTACAGATGAGAGTTTTTCCCGGCGCTGCGGCAGTTTAAAATCGATGTTGTAAGCGATGATAAGCACGGTTAATGCCAAAAACAGCAATATAAAACCCGTGCCCGATTGGCCCACCTGCGCGGTTAACAAACGGTTTGTCCAGAAACCAAAATTGCCTTCTAAATAATGCGGCGTATCGGCAACAATAAACGCGTGAAAAAAACCAAGCGTAACCGATATGAAGATGATGCTGAAAAAGGTATAGGCCAGCATTTTACTAACCGAAAACAACTTTATTTTGAACAGCAGGCGAAAGCCGATAATAAAAAACACAAATACAAAAAGGAACGATGCTATACCAAACCACTCGAATATGAACTGATTGGACAGCAGGGCGCCAAATTTACCCAGCCAGTTATCAACCATGGGGTTGGCAACACCGTTTTCCAATAACTCTTTTGTGGTTTTGAAAAGGTTGCCCCAACCGCCGTTTGTTTTTGAAACGTAGCTTTGATCTTGCGACCAGGTGAACAGGTACGAAGTGAACGCGATGAGGAAAAATACCGATAACACCAAAAATATCAGCCCGGCTATTTTTATCACGCGGCCATCGCGCAGGTCAAATAAAGGCAGGCGTTCGGTGGGCTGTTTGGCAGGCCTTTCCCTCTCGGGTTTTACGCCCGGTTTGCGCGGCTGGTTCTCTTCCTTAAAACTGTTTGATCTGAACTGGTTTCCTTTAATCGGCATCCTGTATTTTGAGCGTTTAATTGCAAATATAAAGTTATTAGATTAAACAGATATTTTTTAATTTTTTACGAAGAGTTAGTACATCAATAAGTTATATCTGCGACGCCGTTCTTGTCCTCTATCCACCAAAATACGTAAGTGCCAACAAAATCTTTAAAAAGAAAGTCAGGTTTGATGGTTTCGAAAAACATTGCTGTTTTTTCTTCTTTAATAATCCAAACCTGCATCACCTTATATTGAGGCACATGGGAATAGTAGCCTGAGCCTTTTTTTCTTAAATCGACATTAATGTAATTAAAGAGGTCAGTTAATTTGTTTGACCAAGACTTGTAATATCTAAACCGCATCGGCTTACTAAAAGCTGTTATCACCTTAATAGTGTCATTTTTGTTAACCTTGATCTCCAAACGGTCAATGTCTGTTAAAAATATCTTCATGCTGTCGCTCTTTACTATCCAGCAATATTTGCATGTATCTTTTGATATATTGTACTTTGTGAGCAACTTAATTTCACTGAACTTACCATTGATTTGAATTTCGTCAAATCCGCTTTTTTGAGCATAAAGGCAACTGGTAGATAAAGCGGCAATCAGAATAAGCAATATTCTTTTCATAAAATCAGGGCTGGTATCACGACCAGTATTTAAATGGTTTAACTTTATAAAATTATTAATTTAAGGAGTTTACACACTACGGTTTTTTTAGTAATATTGAATTAAATGAGCGTTGAAAAACTGGAAGAATTTATTGCCAATGCCGATACGGATGCTTTAGACGCTTTGCTGGCTGCCAACCCCGAACTGGCTAAAGCAAAAACAAGCCTTAACGTATCGCCGTTAATGCTTTCCTGCTATTATCATAAACCGGCCGTTACCAATATTTTATTGAAACATACCAGCGACATCAGCCTGTTTGAGGCGGCAGCTGCCGATAGGTTTGATGAAGTTGCGCACATAGTTTATACTCATCCTGAACGAATTAACGCTTATGCCGATGATGGCTTTACCGCGCTGGGCCTTGCCAGCTACTTCGGCCGTTTTGATATTGCGCGTTACCTGGTGCTGAAAGGTGCCGACGTTAACCGCCCCAGCGATAACGGGTTTAACGTTTACCCCCTGCACTCGGCCGCGGCGGGTAATTTTACCAGCACCGCCCGTATGCTGATAGAGAACGGTGCCGATGTAAACGTAAGGCAGTCTGCAGGCAGTACTCCATTACACTCCGCCGCGCAAAACGGTAATTTAGAACTGCTGATTCTGCTGCTGGAAAAAGGCGCGCATGTTGATATCCGTATGGAAGGCGGAAAACTCCCCGCCGACCTTGCCCGCGAAAAAGGTTATGACGAAATAGCCGAGATATTGACATAAAATCTGACATAAGACAGAAAGATGAAAGGACAAAGGATGTTCTTTTGGTTTCTGAGTAAGCCACTGATTTTATTGCGGTTAAAAAAGGCCATTGTAACAATCCGGAGCGAGATCAATCCAATATTAAATCGTATGATCATGAGGAGAAATTTACTTGCTCTGATATTGGCAATCGGTGGTTTAAATTTTGCGGCGAGCGCGCAAACGATAAACAGCGCCAAATTAGATAGTTTTTTGAATGTGCTGGCTGCCAATAATAAAACCATGGGGAGCATTGCCATAGCCCAAAACGGAAAAATTGTTTATCAAAAAGCCGTTGGTTATGCAGATGCCGGTAAACAGATCGCGGCGAATACCAAAACCAAATATCGCATCGGTTCTATTACTAAAATGTTTACCGGGGTTATTGTTATGCAATTGGCCGAAGAAGGGAAATTAACCGTAGAAACAACATTGGATAAATTTTACCCGCAGATGCCAAACGCCGGTAAAATAACCGTTGCTATGATGCTGAGCCACCGCAGCGGCCTGCACAATTTTACCAATGACCCTGCTTATGGCGGCTATATGGCCACGCCGCAAACGCACGAGCAACTGCTTTCCCGTATGGCGGCTATGGCCCCCGATTTTGAGCCCGGTGAAAAATATGCCTATTGCAATACCAATTTTGTATTGCTTGGCTACATCATCGAAAAAATTACCGGAAAGCCTTATGCGGAAGAAATTAAGGAGCGCATTGTTTCGAAAATAGGCCTGGCAGATACTTACTATGGCGGCAAAATAAATGTGGCCAATAGCGAGGCGCTGCCCTATAAATATAACGGCGGGTGGCAGGAAGGGCCTCAAACGGATATGAGCATCCCAGCAGGTGCCGGCGCGATAGAATCGACCCCTGCCGACCTGGTGAAATTTGCCGACGCGCTTTTTTCGGGGAAATTGATTAGTAATGCAAGCCTGCAAAAAATGATGCCTGTAGCAGAAAGTTATGGCTTTGCCATGGGTAAATCAAACCTGGATGATAAAATCGGTTACGGGCATACCGGGGCAATTGATGCCTACCGGTCAATACTTTCTTATTTCCCGGGGGATAAAGTGGCTGTATCTTATACGGCGAACGGCGGGTCAATTTCTACAGAAAAAATAGCGCTGGATGCGCTGAGGATCTATTTTAACAAGCCTTATGCGCTCCCTGTTTTTGCCAAACCGCTTGCCCTGAGCAGTGTCGACCTGGATAAGTACCTGGGCGTGTATTCGAGCCCCGGTTTTCCGCTAAAAATCACATTCACCAAAAATAACACAACCCTTATGGGCACGGCAACGGGGCAGGCTGCAATCGCTTTTGAAACCACCGTTAAAGATGTGTTCACATTTGAACCGGCAGGTATAGTAATAGAATTTGATACCGCTAAAAATCAGTTCACCCTAAAGCAAAACGGCAATACCACCGTATTTACAAAAGAGTAAGGGCGTTTTACAATTATTCAAACTGCAGTTCCCATTTATCCTCGCCGCCGTCCACCACGCGGAAGATGGTTTTTTCTACGGATGCGTAATCGTCTGATGAATCGATGCGGATGGTTTCGTGGTCGTGATACTCGGCTTCGCGGGGTACCATAATAGCGGTTAATGATGCGGGATTGCCTTCAATGGTTATTGTTTTCATGATCGTAAGATTAGTGATAGTTAAACAAGGGAAAACTAAATTGGTTTCTGTTAAGGGATTGTCAGTCTGAGCTTGTCGAAGACTTAGACGCTTTGCACAACTCGCGAATGGTTCGACAGACTCACCACAACAAGCGTGATATTCAATACTTCACCTGGCACAACTCGCAATAAAAGCTTGCCCTGCGCGATCTGCCGGTATCTTTATTAATAAATGGTACGTGGTTGCGCGGGCATTCTTTTTTATGATAAGCCTGCCAGTGCTTTTTTAAAGTGCCTTCTTTTCGTTGCTCCAAAAATTCAAAGCTGTACATAATGGCTTCGGTTATCATTTCCTTAACCTTTTTTGGCGGTATGGCGGCAACAACGCTTTCCGGGTGGATGCGGCTGCGAAACAGTACTTCGTTTTTAATGATATTACCCACGCCCGAAAAGATGTGCTGGTCCATCAGGGCATCGCAGGCCAGCAAATCAGGAATATCCTTCATCTTTTTGATGGCTTTTTTGGTGTCCCACTTATCGCTCATGATGTCGGCCTGCCAGTCGTAAACCTCGTCGAGTGGTTCTTCGATCAACTGCAGCAGGCAGGCGTAAAAGTTAAGTTCGCCATCTTCAAACTGCAGGTGCAGGCGGGGCGGTTTTTCTGTGTGCGAATTGATGCGGTAGGTGCCAAACATCATCATGTGGATGCGGATGGTAAACTTTGGGAAACAGATCAAGAAATGCTTGCCCCAGGTTTTAAAATCGATGATTGTTTGGTCGGTAAGGATGTTGGTATCCAGAGTGCCGTTGTTACAGCTTGCGGCTATAACTTTGTCGCCCTTAAATTGCTTTACCTTTTCCTTTAATATAAGTATGCTTGGCCCCTCAGGCATGTTAATTTGTTTGAAGCCCCCAACCCGTTGGTTAACGGGGAGCTTTTTAAAAACAATTAAAAATGATATTGTTTTTCGCCAATGTACTCGCACATCCTAAATTCTGTTCCCCTTCTCAAAAGGGTGCTTGGGACAGGGGGGGCTGGAGGGGGCTTAATGCCCCTTTTTCCGTTTAAGCAACCCGCCTGTGGTATCGTCAACGCTTTGCTGTACAATAAAGGCAGATGGGTCTATCCTTAATATTTCTTTCTTTAAAAGCGGCACCTCTAAACGGGTAGCCACGGTAAATATAATTTCGCGGGGCGCGTTAATGTGCCCGTCCTTGCCGTACCCGCTTTTGCCCTGGTATACGGTAACACCGCGGCCGAGCGATTGGGTAATGGCTATCCGGATCTCTTCGCCTTTGGCGGATACGATGGTCATGCCGGTGTATTGTTCCAGTCCGTTCAATATAAAATCGATCATTTTAGATGCCGCCAGGTAGGTGAGGATGGAGTATAAAGCCTTCTCGACCCCTAACTGCAATATAGCCGCCCCAAATATGATCACGTTTAGTATCAGTATCACATCGCTTACGCGTACCACCTGTGTTTTTTTACTAACCAGCAGGGCGGCAATTTCGGTGCCATCCAGCACCGCGCCGCCACGGATAGCCATACCGATACCGGCACCTATAAATACACCTCCAAACACCGCTGTAAGCAGTTTGTCGGGCGTAACATCCGGGAAATGCATAAAGGCCAGCGCCAATGAAAGCCCTCCAATAGCAGCCGCGCTCCTTAAGGCAAAGCCTATCCCAAGCTTGCGGTAGCCCAAAAACAAAAACGGTATATTGATGATGAAGATGAGTATAGATAAAGGTAAGCCGGTGGCATCGGCAACTAAAATGGAGATCCCTGTTACACCGCCATCAATAAAGTGGCTGGGCAGCAAAAAGCCCTTTAAGCCCATACCGGCAGATAGTATGCCTAAAACAATAAGTAATGAATCGACAAACGCGCCCCTGAACTTCATAGTGCTATTTTATACAGTAACCAATTAGATGAGTGGTTAAGATAGTAAAAAAATGTTAAGCCCCCTCTAAATCTCCCCCGATAGGGGAGACTTTTTGAAAATATGTTTTTATGAAGCCCTCCCTTTCGGGGAGGGGTTGGGGAGAGGCTTTCTACCAGCCGCTTTTTAATCCTTCTTTCAGCGCGGCCTGGTAATTATCCAGATCGAACGAATAGAGGTAGGGGGCTTTGTGGGCGCCGCCTTTGCGGGTAGCTTCCAGTTTATTTAATATGCCAAAGCCCAGCATACGGCGTTGAAAGTTGCGCCTGTCCAGCTTTTTATCCAGGATGGTCTCGTAAAGCTTCTGCAATTCGGGCATGGTAAACTCTTTGGGCATCAGGTTGTAACCTATAGGCTGGTAGTTCAGTTGCAGGCGCAGGGTATCTAAAGCCGTTTTAAATATCAGCTCGTGGTCAAGCTGAAACTTGGGCAGGTCGTTAAGATCGCGCCAGGTACACACTTCCGAAAAATCATCGGGGGTTGGTATAACATTAAAAAAATCTACCAAAGCATAATAACCAATAGAAATAAAGCGCTGCGCAAAAAAGTTTTTTTCGGCCGGCAGCATATCCTTGTACATCTCGTTATGCACCTTAGAGCGGTCGGGGTCTCCAAAAACATGAAACTGCTGCAAAAAAATCTCATCAATGCCGGTACGCTCTTTCAGTATGCGGTCGGCGGCATTTTCAATGGGTTCCTGCTTTTGCACAAAGCCGCCCGGCAGGTACCAGGCCTCTTCGTTGTTGCTTTTTAGCATCAGCACTTTCATCTGCCCTTCATGAAAACCAAACACCACACAATCAATAGATATGTGGTTCAGGTACATCTTTCCGGCCCCGGCCCAAAATTCTTCCAGCTCTTGCTTAGTTAGCATTTATGTTATTGATAAAAAATTACTTTGATTGTTTAAATTTAATATTTACAATTGTGTACCAATTACACCATGTGTTAAGCATTTTTAAAAACCAATTATAGCTAATAAGTTTTACAGTAATTTAATAATGCAAAAATTAACATTATTTAAATGGTAATGGCCTTTCAATCAAAAAACCGCTTTTAATGAAAAAATATTTTACCACTAAGCCTGTTGCTTACCTAAGCGCTGCTATGCTGCTTTGCCTGCCCTTTAGCAACGCTGTAGCCCAAAAACAAACCGAAACCGCAAAAATGAATGCCTTTATAAGCGGTTTAATGAAAAAAATGACCGTTGATGAAAAGATCGGCCAGTTAAACCTGGTAACAGGCGGTATGGCTATCACAGGCTCGGTAACCAACAACGGCATTAGCGATGGTGTAAAAAAAGGTGCTATAGGCGGAATATTTGGTTTATACGGAACTGATAACGTACGCAAAATGCAGGAGGCAGCGGTAAAAGGTACCCGCCTGCACATCCCTTTAATATTTGGGTTAGATGTAATACACGGGCACCGTACCATTTTCCCTATCCCGTTGGGCATGTCAACCACCTGGGACCTGGCATTGATAGAGCAGGCAGCGCATATTGCGGCCAAAGAGGCAACTGCCGAAGGTTTGAACTGGGTGTTTTCGCCAATGGTGGATATTGCCCGCGATGCCCGCTGGGGCCGGATATCTGAAGGCAGCGGCGAAGACCCATGGTATGGTGGTAAAGTGGCTGCCGCTATGGTTAAGGGTTACCAGGGCACCAGCATGAAAAATGCCGACGCGGTTATGGCTTGTGTAAAACACTTCGCACTTTATGGCGGCGCCGAAGCCGGCCGCGAATACAATACAGTTGATATGAGCCGCTTAAGTATGTACAATTATTACTTGCCGCCATATAAAGCCGCCCTTGAGGCAGGCGCAGGCAGTTTCATGAGCTCGTTCAATGTGGTTGATGGTGTGCCCGCAACCGCTAATAAATGGCTGTTAACAGATCTGCTGCGTAAGCAATGGGGCTTTAAGGGCTTTGTGGTATCAGATTATACATCGTTAAACGAGGTAAGCAACCATGGCCTTGGCGATCTGCAAACGGTATCTGCACTGGCACTAAAGGCCGGCCTGGATATGGATATGGTTGGTGAGGGATTTTTAACCACGCTGAAAAAATCATTACAGCAAGGCAAAGTTACCCAGGCCGAAATTGACATGGCCTGCCGCCGCGTACTTGAAGCCAAGTACAAACTGGGCTTGTTTGACAACCCTTACAAATCTATCGACCCGCAGCGCGAGAAGACCGAAATAATGACTGAGGCGAACCGCAAGGCCGCGCGTATTACTGCCGAACACTCGTTTGTGCTATTAAAAAATGCTAACCAGATACTGCCGCTAAAAAAATCGGGTGGCAGCATTGCGCTTGTTGGCCCGCTGGCCGATAACAAGAGGGATATGCTGGGCACCTGGGTAATAGGCGGCGAATGGGAAAAATCTGTTAGCGTAATAGAAGGTATCAAACACATTGTAGGCGATAACGTAAAGATCAACTATGCAAGGGGCAGTAACATTACAGATGATGCCACCTTTATGAAACGCCTTAACTTTGGGCCGGGCATGGTATGGCTGGATAAGCAATCGCCCGAGGATATGATCGAGGACGCGGTAAAGGCTGCAAAAAAATCGGATATCATTGTAGCGGTGGTGGGCGAATCGCAAAGCATGAGCGGCGAATCGTCGAGCCGGTCTGATATCAGTATCCCCGAAAGCCAGCAGCTAATGTTAAAGGCCCTGGCAAAATTAGGCAAGCCTATTGTTATAGTGCTATTTAATGGCCGCCCGCTTACCCTAACCTGGGAAAATGATAATGCAGCGGCAATATTAAATGTATGGGCGCCGGGCACCGAGGCCGGTAACGCCATTGCCGAAGTATTATTTGGCAACTACAACCCATCGGGCAAGTTAACAACAACCTTTCCGCGCAGCGTAGGGCAAATACCTTTATATTATAACCATTTAAATACGGGCCGCCCATATTCAACCGGCCCCACCAAATTCAAATCTAATTACCTGGATATCAGCAACGATCCGCTTTATCCGTTTGGCTATGGTTTAAGCTACACCAGCTTTGGCTACAGTAACATCACACTAAATAAAACCAAATTAAAAGGAAACGAAACCTTAACCGCTACAGTTACTGTAACCAACAAAGGCCCATATGCGGGCGAAGAGGTTGTACAATTATATATTAGCGACCCGGCCGCGAGCATAAGCCGCCCGGTAAAAGAGCTTAAGGATTTCCAGAAGATAAATTTGCAGGCAGGGGAGCAGAAACAAGTTACCTTTAAAATAACGCCGCAGCAATTGAAATTTTATAATAGCCAGCTAAAGTATGATTGGGAAGCCGGCGAATTTATTGTACAAATAGGTACAAGCTCGGCCGATACAAAAAATGCTAAAGTGCAGTGGGCTAAATAATAGTCGCTAAAAAGCTGAATTTATTTTATATAAAATTTAAATCAATATGCCTTGGTAATATTACTAAGGCATATTTTTTTTATACAAAGTGTATATTATTTATTAAAAAACCTTGGTGTAAAAAAGCGTTAAATTTAGGTGCACCCTTTGCCCCGATAAATGTAAACTCAACATTAATTTTATGTTATGTTTATTTTATATGGCACACTTCTTAAAAAAGTAAAAGAAGTTTTTTAAAATGTGATGGGGCAGATATGCTTTTTGGGCATTTATGTAAAAGAAAACTTCTTTTTGTTGAAAAAAACCCTTTATAACAAGAATTTTACATTGCAATATTGTTATTTAAAATATTAAAATATTAGCAATGCGATAATTAATTATTATAAAATTGGAAATATTGTTTAATATACTCACTTATAAATAAATAATTAATAATTCTGTAAATGTAACTTGTGTAACGTGTACACTCTATTTATATTAGAGCATTACCAATTATAAACTTTTCTTTTTAAAGAAAGGCAACTGAACTTAACGGACAAATAGCAATGATGTACTTTACACATGGGGCATCGTATGGCAAACGGAATTAATTTTTTAGGCAGGATAGTGTAACTATATGATAAAACTTTTACAATTTTTTCTTTTTGATCTCTTCACGTTTACCGGGTTTAGCCCGGCCTTTCAAAGAAAAAGTTCTACAGGTTTTTCTTTTGCTGTCATTCCCTGCAAGCAGCACCAACAATCGAACTACGTTCTTAAATCAAATATATTAATCAACTAAATCTCAATCTCATGTTTAAAAGTTTACTCCTTAAAGGAAGAACGCTATGCCTGCTACTATGCTGCATGGTATCTTCATTGGTAGTTACAGCTCAAACAAAACACACTGGAAGGGTTACCGGCAGCGACGACAAGTTGCCTGTAGTTGGAGCCAGCGTGCGCGTTAAGGGTACTACCGTCGGCACGCAAACAGATGTTAACGGACAGTTTAGCATCAATGTAAACCCGGGTGACGTATTGGTCATCTCATACCTGGGTTATCAAACAAACGAAGTTACTGTTGGCGCAAGCGAATCAATTCCGGTTGTTTTGCAAGTTGGCAATAACGCGTTGAACGAAGTTGTAGTTACCGGCTACACCTCGCAACGTAAAAAGGACATTTCCGGTTCGGTTACTACTGTAAACATTACGGCTGCAAAATCGGTTCCTTCGGTAAGCTCAGAAAGTTTACTACAAGGCCAGGCAGCGGGTGTAAACGTTATTACACAGGGTGCGCCGGGTGCTCCTGCACAGGTAATCATCCGTGGTGCAAGTAACTTTGGCAACTCACAGCCACTTTATGTAATCGATGGATTACAGGCAAGAGACATGTCAAACGTTAACCCTAACGATATCGAATCTATTTCGGTATTAAAAGATGCCGGTGCTGCAGCCATTTATGGTGTAAGCGGTGGTAACGGTGTTGTTTTGGTTACAACTAAAAAAGGTAAACAAGGTAAAACTGTATTTTCTTACGATGCATTTTACGGCTCAACGCAACCAAAAAGCGGCAATGTATTTAACGTACTTGGTGCCGATGAGTTTCAAACACTGATTGCCAAGGTTGACCCTGACAATGACCTGATCAAAGGTAACAGTGGTAAAATTTACGATTACGGTTACCAATCAGGTGCAGGTGCTAAAGGTGTATTTAACCAAAGCAACGCAAGCGCATTTTTACCAAATTATCACCTGGATAACGATCCTGCAAGGGATTACCTGATCCAGAAATTTGTTAAAGGCGCAGGTACAGACTGGTTCCACGAGATATTTAAATCGGCACCGTTACAACAACACACTATTAGTGCAAGTGGCGCAAACGATAAAAATACCTACTTCATGTCTGCTGCTTACACAAACCAGCAGGGTACTTTAATAAACACTTACTTTAAAAGGTATCAGGCACGTGTTAATACTACATTTAGTGTTAAAGATCACGTACGTGTTGGCGAAAACTTCAGCTTCTTCTATATCCAGTCGCCAAATGGTGGTGGTGGTTTAGCAGGTGGTAACCAGGCCGAAGGTAACCCAATCTCTGAAACTTACCGTACGCTTCCAATTATCCCGGTACGTGATATTGCAGGTAATTTAGGTGGTACTTATGCAGGCCCTGCCGCATTAGGTAACGCACTTAACCCGGTAGGTATGCAGGAGCGCCAAACAACAACCAACACAAACCTATGGGGTATGCAAGGTACAGCTTTTGGCGAGGTAGATTTCCTGAAACACTTTACAGTTCGTACATCATTCAGTACCGAAATTAACAACAGGTACTATTACAACATAGGCTACCGCCAGTACGATAGCGGTGAAGCACATGGTGGTAACAACAGCTACAACGAAGGTTCGTCATACGATACCAGGTTTAACTGGAGTAACACCATTAACTACAAACAAACATTTGGCCAGCACGCTATCAATTTATTAGCAGGTTTCGAGGCAAGAAAATATAACTACCGCGAAATTAACGCGTCTACACAAAACCTGTTCTCTCTTGATCCGTTTTACGCAAACATTTCAAACGGAACAAGCGGTACAACTGCAAACAGCGGTTATGGCGATCTTAACAGGACATTATCTTTATTCGGCCGTTTAGATTACACCTTTGCTGATAAATATATCTTAGGTGCAACTATCCGTCGTGATGGTAGCTCGGTGTTCTATCCGGGCCGTCAATACGGTACCTTCCCTTCAGTATCATTAGCATGGCGTACATCTCAGGAAGAATTCATGAAAGGTGTTACCTGGGTTAATGACCTGAAGATCCGCGGTAGCTACGGTGTATCCGGTTACAATGGTAACGTTTCCCGTAACAGCTTTTACAATGGCTCTGGTGGCGGCCCTGGTAGCTCTGCTTATCCAATTGATGGTTCTTCAAGCTCAATTACCCCGGGTTACTTTTCAAACTTAGGTAACATCAGAACTACCTGGGAGCGCGATAAAGTAATGAACGTAGGTTTTGATGCATCTTTATTTGGTCATTTAGACATTACTGCAGAATACTATAAGAAAACTATCAGCAACCTATTGCAAAACTTAGACCTTTTAGCAACAGTTGGTGGCGGTGGCCGCCCTACAGTTAACATTGGAGAAGTTGTAAACAAAGGTGTTGATATCAGTGCAACTTACCATGGCCAGGCAGGCGACCTTACTTACAGCGTTGGTGCAAACGTTACAACCGTTAAAAACACCATCACCGAACTTGGTGCAAGCTTCTTTACAACAGGCATACGTAACGGTAGCGTTGTTAAAAATGACGTGGGCACAAGTATAGGTCAGTTCTATGGTTACAAAGTAATTGGTTACTGGAATACTCAGGCAGAAATTGATGCATTAAATGCAGCTCAGAAACCTGACGTATTTGGCGGCGTATCACCATACGAAAAAGACGCGGCCCCTGGTCGTTTCCGTTACGCTGATATTAATGGCGATAACAAAATTGATGATAACGACCGTACCTTTATTGGTAACCCTAACCCCGATTTTACTTACGGTGTTAACTTAGGCGCTCAATACAAAGGGTTTGATTTCTCTGCTGTATTATACGGTTCACAAGGTAACGAAGTATACAACTCTATCAAATACTGGACTAACTTCTACGGTTCACAAACAGGTAACAAAAGCAAAGACCTTTTGTACAATGCCTGGGATCCGGCAAAATCAGCTGCACAAAATGCAAATGCTAAAACTCCGATACTTGAAAAAACAACATACTTCAGTACTGCCGATGCGATCAGTTCTTACTACATAGAAGACGGTTCATTCCTGAAACTGCGTTCGGTACAAATTGGTTACACCTTTGGTGCTAATATGTTAAAAAGCATTGGTGTTGATAAGTTACACGTATATGTACAGGGTACAAACTTATTTACCGCTACAAAATATACAGGCCTTGATCCGGAACTACAGTCTGTTGACAGGAACAGCCCGGGTATCGACTTAGGTAACTATCCTAACAACGAGCGCAGGTTTATATTAGGTGTAAACTTGTCATTCTAAAATAGTTAACTACATAAAAGAATTATAGTTATGAAAAATTTGAAATTAAAAATAATGATCCCGGCGGCAGTACTACTGTTGGCCTCATCATATTCATGTAAGAAGTTTCTCGATTCGCCCGCCATTGGCTCATTAACCCCCGAGGTAATTGCAACCAGGACAGGTGTAGACGGTGTATTAATTGGTGCATACTCATTGGCCGACGGCGTTTACGACGGACAGCAGGGTAGCCCATGGGAAACCGGTACCGATAACTGGATCTATGGTAGCGTTGTTGCAGGTGAGGCCTTTAAAGGTTCTAACCCGGGTGACCAGCCCGCTGCGGCAAACCTTGAAGCGTTCAACGCAACAGGTTCAAACGATTACCTTGACCACAAATGGCGTGTTTGCTATGCTGGTGTACAACGTGCAAACGATGTATTGCGTTTGATACCAACTGTAAAAGATGGTTCGGTTACAGATGATCAGATTAAGCAATATGTTGCTGAAGCAAAATTCCTGCGTGGTTATTACCACCTGGAGGCAGCTAAGCTTTGGAAAAATGTTCCGTATGTTGACGAAACGATAACCTACGCGGCAAATAACTACGATGTAGAGAATACAGGCCCTATCTGGGATAAAATAGCAGCGGATTTTGCTGCTGCTGCAGCGGATCTTCCGGAAACACAGCCACAAATCGGCCGTGCAAACAAATGGGCTGCTTTAGCTTTCGAGGCAAAAGCACTTATGTATGATCACAAATATCCGGAAGCTTTTACCATCCTTAAAGATGTAATTGCTAACGGTAAAACAAGTTCGGGCGCTGCTTATGCTTTAGGCAAATATGCCAATAACTTTAACCCATCAACCAAAATGGCCCCGAAGGCGTATTTGTTGTACAAACATCTGTAAAAGATGGTGCAAATGGTTTAAATGGTAACGCGGGTAGTGTATTAAACTTCCCTTCTGGTGGCCCTGCAGGATGCTGCGGTTTCTTCCAGCCAACATTTGATTTTGTAAACTCGTTTAAAGTTGATGCTAATGGTTTGCCATTATTGGATACCTACCAAAACGATTACATTAAAAATGACCAGGGTGTAGCTGCGGATGTAGTGTTTACCCCAGGTAATGAAGCGCTTGATGCAAGGTTAGACTGGTCAGTTGGCCGTCGTGGTATCCCATACTTAGACTGGGGAATTTGCCCGGGTTCTGCATGGGCTCGTGACCAGCCAAACGGTGGTCCGTACCTGCCAATCAAAAACGTTTATTACAAAGCTGCACAATCAACCACTTCAGATTCATACGGCGGTTGGGCTGCAAACCAGTCAACTTCAAACAGCTACAACGCTATCCGTTTTGCTGATGTGCTTTTATGGGCTGCTGAGTGTGCCGTTGAAGCAAACCAACTTGGTGTTGCAGAAGGTTACGTTAACCAGGTAAGGGCCCGCGCTGCTGACGAAAGCGGCTGGGTTAGAGGTAAATTAACTGGTTACACCGGCGGTGATGCTACTAAACCAGAAGTTGATAATAGCCAGTTTGCTGCAAATTACAAAGTAGGTTTATACACAGGCCAGTTTACTGCAAACGGCCAGGCTTATGCCCGCAAAGCGGTTTACTTTGAACGCAAGCTTGAGTTAGGTATGGAAGGCCATCGTTTCTTTGACTTATCTCGTTGGGATGCTGTTAACGGCGGCCCTGCAGGTAGTGTAATGACAACAGAAATTGAAAAATTCCTGAAAAACACACGTGATTTTGGCGATAGCTTCAAATCAGCGGTTATGAAGGTTGCAAAGTTCACTTCAAACAGGAACGAACTTTTCCCGATCCCACAACCACAGATAGATTTATCTCCGGGTAAAAAATTGAAACAAAACCCAGGTTATTAATTTTTAGCAACCTATAAAAGAGGGGGGGATATTTTATCTTCCCCTCTTTTTTTATTAATATATTTCTTAATATCGTTGCATGAAACCCCTTAAATACCTGCTATTTATTATTGCCTCGCTTTTTATATTCTCGTGTAAAAAGGCAACCATGTTCGAAAAAATCTCCTCATCACATTCGGGCATAAAATTCAATAACGAAATAGTTGAAAACGATACCATAAACCCCCTTGATAAGCTTAATATTTACAATGGCGGCGGTGTTGGTATAGGCGATTTTAACAACGACGGATTGCAGGATATATACTTTATTGGCAATGCTGTACCAAACCGGCTCTACATAAACAAAGGCGATTTTAAGTTTAACGATGTTACCGAAAAGGCTGGTGTAGGCGGCAAAGGCGGATGGGGCCGCGGTGTGGCTGTTGTTGATATCAATAACGACGGCTTAAAAGATATTTATGTATGTAATACATTATTAAATGATTCGGTAAAAAGGTTAAACCTGCTCTACATAAACCAGGGGGTGGATAAAGACGGCGTACCCATCTTTAAAGAATCGGCAAAAGAATACGGCCTTAATATAAATGTACACTCTACCATGGCGTCGTTTTTTGATTACGATAACGATGGCGACCTGGATATGTACCTTACCGTTAACGAGGCGCAGTCCACTGATAACACAAGTTCATTCAGGCCCATTATAAAAGATGGGTCAAGCCGCAATACAGGCAGGCTTTACCGAAACGATTACGATCCTAAGTTAAAACACGGGGTTTACACCAATGTATCCAAACAGGCGGGGATACTGATAGAAGGCTATGGCCATGCTGCAAGCATTGTTGATATAAACCGCGATGGATGGAAGGATATATACGTTACAAACGATTTTTTACCAAGCAATATACTTTACATCAACAACCACGACGGTACGTTTACCGATCGTACTAAAGAATATTTTAAACATACTGCCACAAGCGCCATGGGCCAGGATGTGCAGGATATAAATAACGACGGCCTTGCAGATGTTTTTGAACTTGACATGGATCCCGAAGATAACTATCGCAAAAAAATGTTTATGCCGGGTACAGCGTACCAGTTATACCGAAACTTTGACACTTACGGATATCAATACCAATATAACCACAATACTTTACAGCTTAACCAGGGCCCGCGTTTAGGCCAGAACGATTCTATAGGCGCGCCTGCCTTTAGCGAGGTGGCCTTTTTAAGCGGCGTAGCGCAAACAGACTGGAGCTGGGGGCCAATGATAACCGATTTTGATAACGATGGCTTTAGGGACCTTGTAGTAACCAACGGCTACCCGCGCGATGTTACCGACAAAGACTTCGTTACCTTCAGGAACGAATCGTATATCATTGCCAGCAAAAAGCAAATACTCGATCAAATACCTATTGTAAAAATATCAAACTACGCTTTCAGGAACAATGGCAAGCTGCAGTTTGAAGATGTAACCAAAAGCTGGGGTATGGATATAGCATCGTTCTCTAACGGCGCGGCTTATGCCGACCTTGATAACGATGGCACCCTGGATATGATCATCAATAATATTGACGATGAAGCCTTTGTTTATAAAAATACCGCGCGCCAGAATGATAAGGCCAGCAATCATTATTTGCAGGTACAGTTTAAAGGCGGCCCGCAAAATAAAGATGGTATAGGGGCCTGGGCCGATATTTATTACGACCACGGCAAACACCAGGTATATGAAAATACACCGTTTAGGGGATACTTGTCAACCATACAGAATATCGCCCATTTTGGGTTAGGTAAAGTTACCCGTATCGATTCGGTTGTAATAAAATGGCAAAATGGCAAACAGCAAACCTTAACAAACGTAAAGGCCGACCAAGTGCTTAAGGTTGATATTAATAACGCAAAAAGTCCGTATAATTTTAATGTTTCGCCGGTTAACACTCAATCGTTATTTAGCGAAGTAACAGCATCGTTAGGTATAAACTATAAACATAACGATGCAGACTTTGCCGATTTTAATGTACAAAAACTACTGCCGCATAAATTATCAGAGTATGCCCCGGCCATTGCAGTAGGCGATGTAGACGGCAACGGCTATGATGATATGGTTGTGGGCGGTACCTCAAAATACCCTGCCCAGTTATTTTTACAGCAGGCAAACGGTAAATTTATTCAGCGCGATCTTTTAAAAGCAGGCGCAAAGCCGGCAAGTAATTATAAAGACGAAGGCTTATTACTTTTTGATGCCGATGGCGATGGCGACCTTGACCTGTATGCCGCGAGTGGCGGATACGAAGCCGAACCAAACTCAAAATCGTACCAGGACAGGTTGTATTCAAACGATGGCAAAGGGAACTTTACCCTCCAAACAGATGCCCTGCCTGCAAATTTTACCAGTAAGTTGTGTGTAAAGGCGGTTGATTATAATAAGGACGGCTCGCTTGACCTGTTTGTATCGGGCAGGGTCGATCCGTGGAACTACCCTAAGCCGGTGTCGAGCTTTGTTTTACGTAATGATAGTAAAAAGGGGCGGATCAAATTTACCGATGTAACGCCAACCGCTGTCAAAGGCCTTACAAACCTGGGCCTGGTATGCGATGCATCGTTTACAGATTATGATAACGATGGCTGGCCCGACCTGGTAATAACCGGTGAATGGATGCCGGTTACCTTTATGAAAAACGACCACGGAGTATTTAAAAATGAGACAGCTAAAAGCGGTATAGCCAATAAACTTGGCTGGTGGAATACTATAGCCGGCGGCGATTTTGACCACGATGGTGATATAGATTACATTGTTGGTAATACCGGGTTAAATACTTTTTATAAAGCGACAGATAAATACCCTGCTTATGTAACCGCTAAAGATTTTGATAACAATAACAGCTATGACGCCATCCCGTCGGTATTTTTGAAAGATAAAGACGGTGTGATGAAAGAGTTCCCTACACACAATCGGGACGATCTTGTTAAGCAGATCATCAGCATGAGGATAAAATATCAAAATTATAAATCGTTTGCAGTATCAACCATGGATAGTGTGGTAACGCCCGAGATGCGTAAGGGCGCCATCAGGTTAAAGGCTAACGAGTTGCAATCTTGCTACCTGCGTAACGATGGGCACGGAAAATTCACGATGATACCATTACCTGTAGAGGCACAGATATCGCAGCTGGCCGGTATAATTGTAGATGACTTTGATGGCGATGGTAACCTTGATGTAGCCCTTAACGGTAACGATTACGGCACTGAAGTTAGCACCGGCAGGTACGATGCCTTTAACGGCCTGTTATTAAAAGGTGATGGCAAGGGCGGCTTTAAACCGCTAAGCATTATGCAAAGCGGTTTATACATCCCCGGTGATGGTAAAGCTTTGGTAAAGCTGCGCGGCGCGGGCGGCGGTTATTTATTAGCGGCAACCCAGTATAAGGATGCGCTAAAAGTTTTCAAATTAAAAAAGCCTGTCAGCACAGTTGCTGTACAGCCGTTAGATATGTTTGCCACAATAAAGTATAAAAATGGCAAAACTTCCAGGCTGGAGTTTTATAACGGCGGGTCTTTTTTGTCGCAATCTGGCCGGTTTTTTAATACAAATGCTTCTATGGCCACTGTTACCATAACCGATAATACCGGCCGTACCAGACATATACCTTTACAATAAATTTATAGCCGATGAACGTGAGATACTTTAAAGTTTTTATTGCAGCTATATTTTGTTTGCTGGCTGTAAGCTGCAAGCAAAAAAACAAAATAGCCCGTATTAGCGATGCCGAGGTTTTGCATCAAAACGTTGACCAGTTAACCCAGGTAATTATTTACGATGTGTTTAGCCCGCCTGTTGCAAGCCGCATATATGGTTATACCACGCTTGCGGCATACGAGGCTATTCGTTTCGAGAACCCGAAATACGCTTCTATCGCCGCGCAAATAAAAGGTTTTAAAGCCTTGCCTCAACCACAAAAAGGCCAAAAGTATAATTATGCGCTGGCAGCCACAAAAGCATTTTTTACAGTTGCGCATAAAGTAACATTTTCGGTAGATACGCTAAAACGATATGAAGACAAGGTTTTCGCGATGTATAAAGATAACCTTGAAGATTCGGTTTATGCCCGCTCTGTTGCCTTTGGCGAAAAAATGGGAGGGGCGATATTAGCCCGTTCTAAATTTGATAATTATGCCAAAACAAGGGGTAAACCAAGGTTTTTGGGGACGACCGATAACGGTAAATGGCGCCCTACCGCGCCCGATTATTTAGATGGTGTTGAATTTTGCTGGGGCACTATGGAAACTTTTGTGGTAAGGTCATCGTCAGATTTTCCGTTACCGCCACCACCGCCTTTTAGCGAAGACAAAAACAGCGAATATTTTAAACAGAACGTTGCTGTTTACGAGCAAAGTAAAAAACTTACCCCCGAACAGGTTACCATTGCCAGGTTTTGGGATGATAACCCTTTTGTGATACAGCATAACGGGCATATGATGTTTGTTAACAAAAAAATTACGCCGGGCGGCCATTGGATAGGTATTGCAGCAATTGCATGTAAAAAAACCAAAGCCGACGCCGTAAAAACGGCACAGGCTTACGCGTTAACGTCTATAGCATTATATGATGCTTTTATATGCGGATGGCAGGTAAAATATACTACCGAGTACATACGGCCTGTCACCGTTATAAACGATAAAATTGACGATAAATGGCTTCCCCTTTTACAGACACCGCCGTTCCCCGAGTATCCAAGCGGGCATAGCGATATCAGCGGGGCTGCCGCTGTGGTATTAACGCACATATTTGGTGATAATTTTGAGTACGACGACACCAGCGACCTGCGCTATATTGGCATGCAACGCCATTTCAAATCGTTTTTAAAGGCAGCCGATGAAACTTCTATCAGCAGGTTTTATGGTGGTATTCACTACAAATACAGTGTAGATCAGGGTGCTGTACAAGGCCGTAAAATTGGCGAGTTTATTTGGAATAATTTAAAGTTACATGACTAAGCAACTATTGTTTTTATGAAATTAAAGCAGACCTTTTTATTTACATCCTTTATATTATCAGGGGTTGCATTACTATCATTAAGTACGGTGCTGGATAGTTGCAAGAGTAAAACAAATACCAGCTATAAGCTTACCGGCGATACCATTGCCGACGGCAAACACCTGGTACAGCTGCACTGCACAAAATGCCACTCGCTTGTGCCGGTAAATACACTTACAAAAAATGTATGGCGCATGCATACCCTGCCTGCAATGTCAAAGTACCTGGGTATATCTACTTACGGCCCCGATTTTTATAAAGACCCCAAAGATACAGGGGGTATATCCATCGTTCACTGGCAGGCAATTGTTGATTACTATAACAAACTGGCACCCGATACCCTGATGCCTGCTAAGCGCCCGGTTGCCCTGGTAAAAGATTGGGCCGGTTTTAGCCTGAAAAAGCCCGACCGGGTTAACGATGTTTGCTTTACAACAATGGCAGCAGCGAGCCCTGTAACCGGTAAAATATATACCGGCGATGTTGTATCGGGCAAATTAACCGAGTGGGATAAACAGTTTACCGCAAAAACTATCGCGGAGCTGTCATCGCCTGCGGTAAACGCCGATTTTGTAAAGGATGCGCAGGGTGTTGAAACAGCCATTATATCGTGCATTGGCCGTATAGATCCTGTTGATTACCCTAACGGGAGGGTATTTAGTGTAAACCTTACTGATAGCAAGCAACAGCCACAGCAAATAGCATTAGATCTGCCGCGCCCGGTTCAAACAATCAGCGCCGATTTTGATAAGGACGGCAAAAACGAAACAGTTGTATGCGGCCAGGGGCATTTAAAGGGTGGTGTTTACCTGCTTAAACAAGCGGCCGATAAATCGTATAAGCAATTTACCATATCTGAGCGGCCCGGCGCGGTGCAAGCCATCTCACAGGATTTTAATAAAGACGGCTACCCAGATATTATGGTTTTATTTGGCAGTGGCGACGAAGGTTTAACGCTGTTTTTAAATGATAAAAAAGGCGGCTTTAAAAGTAAAGATCTGTTGCGTTTTCCGCCTGTGTACGGTTCTACCAGCTTCCAGCTTACCGATATCGACCATGACGGCAACCCCGACCTGATCTACACCTGCGGGTATAACTTTCGCGATTCGCGCATACTTAAGCCATACCACGGGTTATACATTTTTAAAAATACAGGCGATTTTAATTTTAAACAAAGCTGGTTTTACCCGATAAATGGCGCTACCAAAGCCATAGCTGCTGATTTTGACAACGATGGTGATATTGACATTGCCACCATAGCTTTTTTTGCCGATATGAAGAGCAACCCTGCAGAAGAATTTATTTATTTTGAGCAGGAAAAAGCTATGCAGTTTAAACCGCATGCCGTACCGGTTAGCCAGTATGGCCGTTGGATGACCATGGATGTAAGCGACCTTAACAAAGATGGTAAACCCGATATTATATTGGGTAATTACGCCAGCGGGTTTTTGCTTCAGCCAAACTTCTCCCCATCATGGGATGAGCATCTGCCATTTATAGTATTGGAAAATCACACCAAAAAATAGCGATTTAAAAATTATCAGATGATGGTTATTATATCCGCACTTGGGATATGATAACCATCATTTATTTTTAAGGTAATTGGTAACCCTGGTTATTTCGTCGGGGTAAACCGCAATGTGGTGGGTGTGTATCAACACCGATTCGTTATCGTTAATAATAGCTTTTGTGGGCAGGGCAGGCATATGGCACGATATGCATTTGGTTTGCAGCAGGGTAGCATCCATCTTGCCGGTCATCTTACAAACATTATGGCTTGCTGCCTTGTGGCAGGTTTGGCATCGTTGCGCAAAAAGCAGCGCGTTCCCGCGCTCGTTTCTGTGGGTGTTATGGCATGTGCCGCAATCCATTTTACTGCTGATGTAGCATTTGCTGGTTTTTAACATATCCAGCTGGTCGCCATGCACATCAAGGTGGGCAAGGTCTACCGGGCCGGCAGAGGGCGCATGCTTTTTATAGTCGGTGAGTTTATCACCTGGCTTAAAATCAAATATCGATTTGGCATTTTGCGTTTGCGTGCCCGAGTGGCAGGTACCGCAAAGGTCTACCTTTTGTTCGCGTGTTAGAGCGCTGATTTTGGTGATATACTTTGCCGTTTTAACTTCGGGATTTGCCGTCTGAAAATTCACATGCTGCTTAGCCCCGCCGTGGCAGCGCTCGCAATCGATACTTAATATCAGGGAGTTTTTTTGAAAACCTATCACATCGCCAGCAAAACTCGGCACCTTGCCCGGTTCGGTTTTGGCATTTGATGCATGGCACTCCAGGCAGCGTATGTTTATACTCCTGTCGTAAGTAGCCATAATGGTATCGTAGCCGGGGCTTATTATCCAGTGGTTTTTGGTGTTATCAAATGATACAGGCAGCTGAAACAGCTCATTTTCTTTCCAGTACAGGTAGCTTTCGCCCTTAACGCCGCCCGTAGCAATATCCATACGCGCGGTTTCTGTTTTTTGGCCGTTAATGTAAGTGGTTTGGTAAAGGCCGCTATCGGTTTGCGTCATTATTACCTTAGTGTGGTCGTTATATGTAACACTATTTTGGCCCGGTAAAAAACTGCCATGTATGCTTTGGGTTGATGCCGGCGATGACGCTATGTTATGCGCCATATGCAGGTAGCTGTTGCTGATATCCTTATGGCAGCTGATGCAGGTTTTAGCGCCGGCATAAGCCTCTCCTCGAGGGTCATGGGCTTCGGTAGTGCTTAGGCATTGCGATAAAATTACCACCAGTGGAAACAGGAAAACAGGCAACAAAAATAATTTCCTTTTATACATCAGGGCTTACTGGTTTATTTGTTAATGATAATCAATAATCAGGAAACTATCGTTGCGTTAAAATAAGTTTTTTGTTACAAAAGGTAATGTTTTGCCATTAGTTGATTTTAATAATTAGATCTCTCCGGTATTTTGATCAAACTTAAAGTACGAAACCGTACGTACAAGTGTCCGATATCGAACACCTGATAATTAAAAAATGCCCTTCAGATATCAAAAAGCGCATTTTTATGAATGGCATCTGCTTTGTAAAAAATTAAACGTCCCACTCAAAAACCACATTTAAACCATTTTGCTATGCTTAAAAACCTATTCAAAACCGCCTGGCGCAATGTAGCACGCCACAAATCGTACACCTTTATCAATATCATAGGCCTGGGCTCGGGTATTGCCATTTGCCTGGTCATTTTTGTGCTGATACAGTTCCATCAGAGTTTTGATAATTTCCATAGTAAAAAGGACAGGATCTACCGCCTGCTTACAGAATATCATCATGCCGATTCAAAGGAGATATTTTACGGAAAGGGTGTATCGTATGCCATACCCCAATCGCTTAAAACTGAGATACCCGAAGTACAGGAAGCAGCGCCAATTTACAATCCCGGCGACGAACAGTTTCAGGTGTTAACCAAAGATGGCGGGATAGAGAAAAAGTTTAGGGAGCGCGCCGGTATATTTTTTACCACCCCGGCCTTCTTCAAAATATTCGACTTTAAATTATTAGACGGCAATATAACAACGGCCCTTAAAAACCCCAACGAAGTTATTTTAAGCCGCGAAATGGCCGACAAGTATTTTGGCAATTGGAAGGAAGCGACAGGCCGGTCGATAAGGTGGAACAATAAGGATGTGCTTAAAGTGATAGGGGTTTTAGCACCCGTGCCAAAAAATACCGATTTTCAGCTGGGGATTGTTGCATCATTAGGTACAGGTTTTACTGCGGATATGCTTAAATCAAAAGAATGGAACGGTACAAATGGTAGTTTTGGGTGCTACGCGTTATTACAGCCCAACGCAAGCGGCGATCAATTTACCGCAAAGCTAAGGGCATTGGTTAAAAAGTATCACTCGCCCGATAATAAGGATAGCGAAGTTGCCCAGCCTCTAAGCCAGGTTCATTACGATGGCAAAGTAGGCAACTATTCCAATACTACTATTACCCCGCAAATGATACGCATGCTTTGGATGATAGCCATATTTATACTGATCATTGCGTGCGTAAATTTTGTGAACCTGGCTACCGCGCAGGCGGTTAACCGTGCAAAAGAGGTGGGAGTGCGCAAGGTACTTGGTGGTAACCGCGGGCAGCTTCAAATGCAATTTTTAACCGAAACGCTGGTGATCGTACTATTGGCGCTGATACTATCGGCAGGTATAAGTATGTTGGCCATCCCAATGGTAGGCAAAATAATGGACCTTTCGCTATCCGCGGGGATGCTGCTGCAATTTAACGTAGCCGCGTTTGTGGCTATATTAACCATCGCTGTTACTTTAATTGCAGGTTTTTACCCTTCAATTGTACTTTCGGGATTTAACCCCATAAACGCCTTAAAAAGCAAGGTGGCATTTAAAAGCGGCAGGGGCGTATCGCTTCGGCATGCTTTGGTGATATTTCAGTTTATTATAGCGCAGGGGCTTATTATTTGTACCGTAATCATTGTAAAGCAAATGAATTATTTTACCCACGAAAGCATGGGCTTTACCAAAGATGCTATAGTGAATGTGCCTTTCCCGGCAGATAGCGCCGGCATAAGTAAGCTGGAGTATCTTAAAAAACAATTAACAGATATACACGGGGTAGAGCAGGTGAGCTTTAGCTCGAACATACCGGCGGGCGAAGATGCTAACTGGACCATGTTTACTTATGAGAACGCCGTTAAGCAGGTAGATTTTTACTCGATCATAAAAATGGCCGATGAGCAATATATACCAACCTATAAGCTGCAGCTTGCAGCCGGGAGAAATTTTGCAGCATCGGATACCATCAGGGAGTTTTTAGTAAACGAAGCGCTTACCCAAAAGCTGGGGATAGTTAACCCTAAAGACGCGCTTAACAAGCAAATTGCTTTAGGCACCTTTGCTAAAGGCAGGATAGTAGGGGTATTAAAGAATTATCATAACCGGTCGTTTAAGGATGATTACGCGCCATTGCTTATCTCGACATTGAAACGGCAGTACGAGATTACCAATATCAAATTGTCATCGGCAAATATGTCGTCATCTTTAAAAGGCATCGAAAAGCTTTGGAACGAAGTTTATCCCGATTATGCTTTTGAGTATGAGTTCCTCGACGAGCGGATAGCGGGGTTTTACAAACAGGAAAATCAACTATCCAAAATTTACGAATGCTTTGCGGCAGTTGCCATACTATTAAGCTGCCTTGGCTTATACGGGCTGGCATCTTTTATGACTGTGCAAAGGATAAAAGAGGTGGGCATACGCAAGGTGCTGGGTTCATCAGTATCAGGTATTGTATATCTGTTCTCTAAGGAGTTTGTGGTGATGATACTTATAGGTTTCATTATAGCTACACCCATTACCTGGTATGTAATGGGCAAATGGCTGCAGGATTACACTTATCGAATCCAGATGCATTGGGGAATATTTGTCCTGGCAGGAGGGATAGCCATCTGTATAGCATTAGCAACGGTAAGTTTCCAATTGATAAAGGCAGCATTAGTAAACCCGGTTAAAAGCTTACGAAGCGAATAGTTAAAATAATAGCCTTGATTATTAACTATTTATATTTTTTAATAGTACTATGTATTGCATAATACCATGTAATGTGTATTTTTGTTTATCAATTTAAATTACAATGAACAAAAGAATACAAATAGTAGTACTGGCATTAATAATAATAGGCACAGTAGCGGCTTGCGATTGGGATAAATCAACAACTATAGTTAACAAAACGGATAATTTTTATCAGAAGATAAAATACTCGGGCAAGGTGGTGTTTACTGAAAACGCGAAGGGTATTGAATACATATCTGACCATGGCTACCTGGAGTTTGAACAAAACGGGCGCCGCTTTAAAGCTAAGGATAATGGGAAGGGGAGGATAGGCTACGAGTTTGACGGCGGCAGCCAGGTTACGGATTTAAACTTAGAGCAAAAGGAATTTATAGCCCGGGCCGTACAAAGCATTGTTAAAGAACGCAAAAAGTCAAAGCCGGAATAACAGCGGGTAAACTTGTACGCATTAGCAGGGAGAAGAGCGGCTAATCTTTACTAAGTATTTGCAGCGTGTAGGCTAATTGCTTTGTGCCGCCCTGCCACCCCAGGTGCCCCGGAATTAAATAGCGGGCGTTTTTATATTTAAAAGCAACATTTTTGATGGATAGTGGCCATTGCTTAAGGTCGGCATCGCCGGTAAAGCCTTTGGTAGTGGCCGCTAAACTTTTAACCAGGCAACCGCCAAAAAGCACTTGCTGCTGAGGAAGCCAAACCACAATGTTATCCTGCGTATGGCCTGCGCCGGGGAAATAGGTTTTGAGCGTTACACCTGCAATATTGAAAGTGGTATCGCGGGTAAAAGTGTATTGCGGCAGCTCGTTATTTTCTTTTTTGGCAAGCGCGTAAGTTTGTTTACTGGTATAGGTTTTAGCGCCCTGTTTTTTTAATATATTAAACCCGCCCACGCAATCGTCATGAAAATGAGTGGCTATACAAAATATTACCTTTTTATTAAAACGCTGCTTAAGGCTGTCTACAAGTTGTTGTGTTTGTTCATCGCCCCAGGGCGTATCTACCAGGATAACCCCTTTATCTGTCACCACAAACAAATTATTGGCCGGGTAAGGTTCGTCGCCATCGGGGTAACCGTATGATGTGCATACGTAATAATTTTTGGTAAGATGTTTTATCTCAATTTTCTGAACAGGCTGCTGGCCCATGGCCATAGTTGAAATAAATAAGCAAAATATAAACGCGAAACTTTTCATAACAGTTCAACAATCTAACAATTCAACAATAATTACAATTCCTCAAGCATATTTAAGCTCATTTTATCCAGGCCGCTAACTACCATATCCGCGCGGGTAAGCATCTTCGGAGACCCTATCCCTACGGTTTTCATATCGCCGCTTATGGCTGCCTCTATACCGGCTATGGCATCTTCAAAAACCACGCAAGCCGATGGCGATACACCCAGTTGCTGTGCCCCCTTTAAAAAAACTTCGGGGTCGGGTTTGGGGGTGCTTACACAGTTGCCGTCGATGATGGCATCAAACAGATGTGTTAACTCTAATTTATTCAGGATAATCGGCGTGTTTTTACTGGCCGAGCCGATTGCCGTTTTTAAACCTGCATCGCGGCAAGCTTGAACAAATTGGCGCGCGCCGGGCAATATTTCGGCGGGTGTCATCCGGCCTATCATTTCGGTGTACCAATTGTTTTTAAGGGTGGCCAGTTCCTGTTTTTCAGCTTCGGTTTTGTTGGTAATGTTTCCCCAGCCTAATATCAACTCCAACGATGCCATGCGGCTTACCCCTTTAAGCTGCTCGTTCTGGTGTTCGGTAAAATCAAAGCCCATTTGGTTGGCAAGCCGTTTCCAGGCTTCGTAATGATACACAGCGGTATCAACAATAACACCGTCCAGGTCAAAAATGCAGGCTTCGATCTTCATGGGGTAAAGTTATCAGTTGCCTTGTTAATAATCATTATAAATAAATTATCCACATTATTTGGATTAATTATAAATAGTCCGTTCTTTTGTAAAGTCGAATGGTTACAACTCTAATAGATCCGCAAACTAATACCTGGGCAGATGTTTTTGCCACCAAAGCAGGCGCTGTTTACCAGTGCGATGCAGAGCGTTGCTGGTATGTTGATTTTGCCGGTAAAGTTGCCAAATTTGATTACCGTTGTTTACTGAAGCTGAAAAAGGCGGTTTACAATGTTGATATTGAAGCAAAGCTGTTAGAAACCACCAAAGACCCCGACGTAGAGATCATCTTTATCTGCGCCTGCGACCACACCTACATTCTTACGCTGATGCAAATTATCGCCCTGAAAGAAATTTTAGAAGGTACATTTGTAATGCTGCAATTGAACAGCATCCTGCAAGACCGCATCTATCGCGTTGCTGTTTAGTAATTTAGACTGAATTCATATTGTCTTTATTTTCGTTACCTGCTCATTTATAGCGTTATTATTGTACAACTAATTAAGTCGGCACGTTTGTTGCCTTGTTTAATCGGTTCTAAATATTATCAACATGAAAGATCTTATCCGCGTACGAAGCCTTATTTCTGCAGATGTAGAAATGCTTTTAAACCAGCAAGTTAAAAAAGAAGCTTATTCATCAGCTGTTTACTTATCCATGGCATCGTGGTGTAACCGCAACGGTTTCGACTACTCATCTGATTACTTTTTTAAACAGGCCGAAGAGGAAAGACAACATCAGTTAAAATTTTATAAATATATACTGGATATGGGCGGCAATGCCATCTCACCAGAGATAACCGGCATTAAACAGGAGTACAACTCGTTCCGTGAAGTGTTTGAAGAAGCGCTTGACCAGGAAATTAGTGTTACCCAGTCTATCAAAAATATTTATGCCCGCTGCTTAAAAGAGCAGGATTTTGTAACCAACGAATTTTTAAACTGGTTCCTGAAAGAGCAACGCGAAGAAGAATACAAAGCTCGCCGTGCAATTGAACTGTTTGAAGTTATTGGCGAAGAAGGTACCGGCAGGTGGCAGATTGATAAGCACGTTGGCGATATTAAATACAACAGCGAGGCTTAATCTTTAGCTAACAAAAGCTTTAAAACATCTTTCTCCGAATATTCTTTTAACCAGATATTTCCCGGAGATATAGTACAGACCGGTGCGTATTCGCACCGGTCTGTGCATTCTATCCTGAATACTTCGATATCTTGATTGCTGTGTTTAGCAAATTTGCGGGCGGTTTTGTACATATCCTTCCCGCCGCGCTTACCGCATTTGCTCCCTGTACATACAAACAACACTTTATCCGGTACGGTAAATCTACCCATCGCAATTTTCTACTTATATTTAACAATCAAATATCAGTTTTATTTTTGATACGGATTGTACTGACTAAGTATGAACAGTTAAAACCAATTAATGTGATGAGATCGATCGAACTTATTTCTATACCCGTAACAGATCAGCAGGTTGCTAAGGAGTTTTACCTAAAACTGGGTTTTAAAATTATTGTTGAAGCCCCGTACCAGGGCGGTGCCAACTGGATCCAGATGGGGCTGCCCGAAGGTAACACAAACATTACCCTGGTAAACTGGTTCCCCGAATTTACACCGGGCAGTATCCAGGGCTTCGTGATAAAATGTGAGGACATTGAAGCATCAATAGCTGCGCTTAGCGCCGAAGGTGTTGAGGTTGCAACGCCCAGTAAAACACCCTGGGGCCGTTTTGCTACGGTTAAAGACCCGGATGGTAATGCCTGGAGCCTGCATGGGGAATAATCAAATATAAGCAGATGGGATATTTCGCGTCTCTACAGTTATCTGCCGTACTGACGCGATACTTCGCGTCTTAATGATTTTCGCTCCCTTCGGTCAGTTGTCCAGGCCATCGCTCGCAATAACGGACAAGAATATTATCTTCGCCCATGCTCAAAAAGTCCTTTCTCCTTTATCTTTTCGTCCTTATTCTATCAATAGGCTGCAATAAACACGAAACGCTATACAAGGTAGTAGGCGTTAAAGATGGCGATACCATGGTGCTGCTTTCGCCCGATAACCAAAGCATCACCGTAAGGCTTGCAGAGATAGACGCCCCCGAAAAAAGCCAGGCATTTGGGCAGGCCGCCAAGCAGTTTACTTCCGACCTTTGCTTTGGTAAAATGGTGAAGCTAATTGGCAACCAGCACGATCGCTACGGCCGCACAGTAGGCCAGGTGGAGCTGGAAAACGGCACAAGCGTAAATTACGAAATTGTTAAGCAGGGTTACGCCTGGCAATACCGGGCATATTCTAAAAACATGGCGCTGGCCGTATTGGAACAGCACGCCCGCGAAGGCAGGCTTGGCCTGTGGCAGGATGCCAACCCAACCCCGCCCTGGAATTTCAGGAAAGAAGCGAAAACCCACAAAGTTGAAAAGAAGGTTAAAAAAATTAAAAAACCATACAAGAAACGCAAACCCCGCAAAAAGCGCGACACGGTAGCATTCTAAATCCGCATAGTAATACGTAACTTGCCTTGAAATCTTAGTGTTTATTGTAAAGGTGAAGGTCCGAGTTCCGGCAATCACTAAATCAATAATTCACTAAATCACTAATTAATCTATGAAAGTATTTAAGGCTATCCTTTCCATGTTATTCACCGTTGCCCTAATTTGGGCGCTGCAAACCAAATTTGGAGATATCCCGCCGCTTGGCGAATTCCTGAACCCATCCACCGGTTTCTGGCAGAACGCCGAAAGCAAGAATATCATCCCAGCACAAAATTTAAAGCTTAAAGGCCTGCAGGGCAAGGTTACCGTCAAGTTTGACGAGGATCTGGTGCCTCATATTTTCGCGGAGAACGACCACGATCTTTACTATACTCAAGGTTATTTAACCGCTAAGGCCCGCCTTTGGGAAATGGATATCCAAACCCGCAGCGCGGCAGGCCGGCTATCAGAAGTTGTTGGCCCCAAAGCCCTTGAACTGGACCGTTACCACCGCCGCATGGGCATGACCTTTGGTGCAGAGCATACCCTGCAGGGCATCATGAAGGACCCTGTGATGAGCAAAGTGATAAGCGCTTACAGTGATGGTGTTAACGCCTATATTAAAAGCCTTACACCCGCAGGTTACCCTATCGAATTTAAGCTGCTGAACTACGCGCCCGAGGAGTGGAAGCCCATTAATTCGGCGTACCTGTTAAAGCTGATGTCGGAAACATTAGCGGGTGGGTCGGATGAACTGGCCATGACCAACGTACTCAATAAATTTGGCGCAAAAATTACCAACGATCTTTTTCCCGATTATCCCACGCACGAAGACCCCATCATCCCGGCAGGTACAAAATGGGATTTTAAACCATTGCCTATACCCGCGCCGCCCGCCGCATTTAAAGCACAAATGCTGGCCGGGATGAAAGATAGGGAAAGGGTGGAAGGCATCGGTAGTAATAATTGGGCCGTTAGCGGTTCAAAAACGGCATCGGGTTACCCCATACTGGCAAACGACCCGCACCTTAATCTTACACTGCCATCCATTTGGTACCAGATGCAAATGACCGCGCCGGGTGTAAACGTATATGGTGTTACCCTGCCGGGTGCCCCCTGCGTGGTAATTGGCTATAACCAAAAGGTAAGCTGGGGCGTAACCAATGTTGATGCCGATGTGCTTGACTGGTACCAGGTAAAATTTAAGGATGCCAGCCGCGCCGAGTATTGGTATAACAACACATGGAATAAGGTTACCCGCAAGGTTGAAGTAATAAACATCCGCGGGCAAAAACCAATGGTCGATACCGTTTTATATACCCACCATGGCCCGGTAGTTTATGATAATGCCGAGATCGCCAAAAAAGGCCGCCCCAATATCCCTGTGGGTAATGCCCTGCGCTGGATTGCGCACGACGAAAGCGACGAGTTTAAAACTTTTTACCTGCTTAACCGGGCAAAAAATTATGCCGACTATCGCGAAGCTTTAAAGTATTTTACCGCCCCGGCGCAGAACTTTATTTTCGCATCCGCGGATAACGATATAGCCATTACACCAAATGGTAAGCTGCCGCTGAAGTATAAAGACCAGGGTAAGTTTATTATGGATGGCAGCGACCCTGCCAACGACTGGCACGGCTGGATCCCTGCCGAGCAAAACCCAACTGTGAAAAACCCGCCGCGTGGCTTTGTAAGCTCGGCAAATCAATCATCAACCGATAAAACGTACCCATATTACATCAATTGGCGATTTGAAAGTTACGAGCGTGGTAAACGCATTAATGACCGCCTTGCAGCCATGACCAAAGCTACCACGGATAGCATGCGCGTTTTGCAAATGGACGATTACAGCATCCGCGCGCAGGATATTTTGCCAACCATGCTCAAATACCTTGATGCCAGTAAACTGGACGATACGCAACTGGCCGCTTTGGACAGCGTTAAAAAATGGGATAAGCATTTCAGCGCAAACTCGGTAGGGGCAAGCATTATAAATACCTGGTTTGTAAAGTTCTATGCCTTTACCTGGGGCGATAACTTCGGCGATAAAAAAACGGTTATGCAGTTTCCGAGTGTAGACCGGACAGAAATGTTGCTGATAAATGAACCTAATTCGGTTTGGTTTGATAACAAGCGTACGCCTGTTAAAGAAACCGCTGTTGATGTACTAAGCGCATCGTTTAACGCCGCGGTAAACGAGCTGGTAAAAAATCATGGTAAAATAGGCACCGACTGGCAATGGGGTAAGGTAAAACCATTTGAGGTAATGCATTTGGGCCACGTACCGGGCTTAGGGTCGGGTAACTTTGCCTCGGGTGGTAATAGTTCGGTTGTAAACGCGCTGGTAGACGGGCACGGCCCATCGTGGCGAATGGTGGTACAGCTTGGCCCGCAGGTTAAGGGGTATGGCATTATCCCCGGCGGGCAATCGGGCAACCCCGGCAGCTTCTTTTACGATGATATGCTAAAAACCTGGCAGGATGGCAAGCTGAAAGAACTCCTATTCCTGCAATCGCCAACGGCAACATCGCCCCGGATAAAACAAACACTAACCTTAAGTAAATAAGATATGTTGTTCCCTGTTATACTATTACTCTCTTTTATAAGCGGCTACCTTTTCCCATGGTGGGTGGGCTGCATACTGGCCTTTGGCGCTGCCCTTATTTTCGGTAAAAGATCGAGCTGGGCGTTCTGGTGTGGCTTTGCAGGCATCTCCATAGCCTGGATAGCACTGTCCCTGTTAAAAAGCTTCCCAAACGATCATATCCTGGCAACCCGCGTAGCACATGTATTTCATTTACCCAACTGGGGCTTGCTGCTGGCCGTAACCGCTTTAATAGGCGGCCTGGCAGGAGGGATGTCGGCGCTATCGGGCTCGTTGGTGAAGAGGGCTTTTGAGAAAGGGTAGACAATGCAAATAATCCAAACTATAACCGATATTTCTTTCCCATTTGATTGGATTAATTTAACGTACTTGCCAGAAAGTGATGCAAAGAGAGTAGAAATTTATTTAGCTGATGATGAAGAGCCAGTAATGGGCTTGACTAATATGTTTGCAACTTTGTTTTCGGATTTGAAACAAAATATTTTAGTTTTTAATAACTCGTGGGGAGACTTCTGCCTTGATACCTGGAATATTCACAGAGGTTTATACAATTACGATTTACAGGGTAAATCAATAGAAACTCAGAAGTATCTGACGATGTTGAAAGACTCTGAAATACCTACTTACTACAAAGGAGCATGTGAAGTGCAAAGTTGGGAGGGTTTCCTGTCTGTGATTGTACCTTGTATAACAAACCATGTCGCGCCTTATAGTCCTATCTTTTTTTCCAAAAAGTATGATATTGTTTTCTATTTCCATTATACAGGCAGTATCGGATTATATTATCGTAATGAAGGGGATGAGATTAACGAACTTTTAAAAATAGCTGAGGCTAAATATAACGTGGTATCTTAAGTTGATCTCCGCGGTCGCTCGGCTACAGCCGAGTGACACTTATTAAGCGGCGTCGCGCCCCCTTACCGAGTTCAGGCCGGAGGCCTTATAATAATGATCACTCGGCAGGAGCCGAGCGATTGCGGTAGTTTTTGACAGTTAATCGGCTTGTCGGCACACGCGTGTAGCGCGTGAAAACCATGCAAAATTATTTTATACCCTCCGCAGTCGTTCGGCTCTTGCCGGAAACAAATTAACATAGGCTACTCAAAATAGCATCTTTAAATTATTAAAAGCATTATCAGAAATCTCCATCTTTATAACTTTCTGTTTTTTGTCGTGCATGAATGAAATTGCCCTTTGATTGAAGTAAAACCTGAAGCCCTGAAATCCCCAAGCAGTATTTGATTTTGCGTCTTTGATGAGCCTTAAGTGTGAGATTTTGTCAATTTGATATTGCTTTTTAGAATATGCAATAAGGCATTTCTTTTCGATTACTAATTTTTTGTCGGTAACCATGAATAGTATAGAACCGAAAAGAGTTTGAAAGAGACCACACAAAATTATCACAATGAACAGATAGATAATGACCTGGAATAAATTGTCACTAATAAGCCCTTTTTTGTAATGGCCCGGTGATAGGGAGAACCAGATAAAAGCAAATAATATAACTATCGAAATTATATCTCTTGGGATAAATTTATTTTTGACGATAACGGCTTCCATGGCTTAAAGATAGTAATTCTCCGCAGTGACTTAACCTCAGCCACCCATCCCGAAAAATTATTTTATATTGTTTGTGATTATTCACCCGCTTTAGCGAATAATGGTGTAAATAATTAATAGTAATGAGTTTGCAGGTCAATAAAGACCAATTTTTACATCTTATACAGCACAATAAAAAACTCATTTTTAAGGTATGCAACACCTATTGCAGCGATCCTGAAGACCGTAAAGACTTGGTGCAGGAAGAAGTTATTATCCAGCTTTGGCGCTCGTACGATAAGTACGACGATGCATTGCGCCTATCCAGAAGGAAATGGAGTAATTAAAGCTATACATGGTAAACTACACCAAATACGCGTTTGTGCTTTTGCCGCTTACCCTGTGATGATGTTGGTGGCTGGTAAGCGTTTTTACATATCGATCTGTTTGAGCCGCAGCGCAGGTTATATTTCTTGTCGAACGTGGTGGTGGGCATAGTTTTAATACCATTGGCAGTGTGGGTATTTAAATTGCTCAGTGCAAAAAACATCAGCGAAAGCGTAGGTAAAAACCTGCTGGCCGGTACTGGCTGGCGCCAGGCAAACTCGGCACATAATTTTTTAAATGAGATAGAAGATTTTGAGCAGGAAGCTTAAAACAAAAGCCCCGACCACTCGGCCGGAGCTTTTGTTGAAATTTTGTTTAACTACAACGCGTTTAACGTAGCCTTTAACTGCGTTACCGCTTCAGATTTATCTGTAGAGCGGGCAAATATATCGCCAGATGCAGAATCTTCGCCGTAATACGCTGCATTGGCGCTTTTGTTAATAGCAAGATTAGAGCCATTGATGCTGATACCCGCAAATAAGCCTTTGCTGCGCGAGTAGGAATAAACCTCGGCCTGTAATTTATAATCGGTGCTGGCGGTACTGCTGCGGCCAACCGGGCCTGCTGCTGCCGATACATCGCCGCCAATGGTAAAATCGCCGTTCTCCACTTTGGCCAAAACGCCTTTATTACGGAAAACCAACACCATATCAACCGATTGTACACCGATCTGGAAACCGATACTGCCGCCGGTAAGCGTGATAAATACCGGGTCGCTCCATTTGCCGTCGGCCAGTTTAACCATCGCAACGCCTTGTCCGCGTTTGCCGCCAATTCCAAAACCGGCATTGATCAGTTTAGGGATGATCACCACGCCCTCGTATTCTTCCAGCAGCTGATGCGGGATGCTTTCTTTCATTTTGCCAAAGGCTTTTAATACGTTGGTAGCATCGTGAATTTTTTCTGTGCCTTTATCGTCGGCAGGTTTGGCTGATGCCAGTATAAAAAAAGCGCTTAGCAGTATAGGTAAGCTAAATAATTTTAATGTTTTCATTGTCGTATATGTTGTGGATATGTTTTCCTATAACTCCAATTCGGAATATTTGTTGTACAAAATTACACCACCATAAAGCAATATTTACATTCACCTGCACATCATAAATCTGCATATCTGCACTATCTTTGCCAACAGCATGATAAAACCCGGTAAACAGCAGGTATTCGCCATAAATAATAAGCAAGCTTTTGTGGAAACCGTGTTGCAGGTGTTTCAATGCCAGGCGGCAAACTGCCAGGTGTATGGCGAATTTGTATCCGGCTTGAAAATAAATTCCGCTGATGTAAAATCGGTTAACCAGATTCCCTTTATGCCGGTCGAGTTCTTTAAATCGCACCCTGTGGTTACCTCTGCCGAGTCGGATGAATTGGTTTTTACAAGTTCTGGCACCACCGGGATGATCACCAGCCGCCACCATGTAACCGATGTTAGCTGGTATCAGGAAAGCTTCCGCCGGGCGTTCAGTTTATTTTATGGCGATATAAAAGATTACACGATTTTAGCCCTGCTGCCGTCGTACTTAGAGCGGGAGGGATCATCGCTCATTTATATGGCGCAGGATCTGATAAACCAATCAGCTAATCCCGATAGCGGCTTTTTCATGTACGACCATGAAGAGCTTTACAAAACCTTGCAGGCGCAAAAGCTGGCTGGCAAGCCAACCTTGCTAATAGGGGTAACCTTCGCCCTTTTAGATTTTGTTGACGCTTACAAAATCAATTTCCCCGAATTGATCGTGATGGAAACGGGAGGTATGAAGGGCCGGCGAAAAGAGATGATCCGCGAGGAATTGCATAAAACGTTGTGCGCCGGGTTTGGTGTTGATGCTATCCATTCGGAGTATGGCATGACGGAGCTTTTATCGCAGGCCTACTCAAAAGGAGAAGGGGTTTTTTATTGCCCGCCCTGGATGAAGATCATCACCCGCGATACAAACGACCCATTTACATTAATAGGTACCGGTAAAACAGGCGGTATCAATATCATCGACTTAGCTAACATCAATTCCTGTTCGTTTATTGCCACACAGGATTTGGGCAGGACATATGCCGATGGCTCCTTTGAAGTATTAGGCCGTTTTGATAACTCCGATATCCGCGGTTGTAATTTGCTTATTGCCTAACATTTATCTAATTAGCAACTAATATTATTATTTTTGCGACCTAATAGAACAACAATGATCATGATCGACAAATTCTTACGCGACGAGCAAGACCCTAAAGCAGTTGAAAAAGTGCACAGCCGTTTGGTTGATCTGCTTACAACCGGCGAGGAAATCATATATATAGCGGTACAAAAAAAGCCTATCGTAAACCTATTTCCGGATTGCATAGCCATCACCAACAAACGTCTCCTTTTCTTTACCCCGGCAAACCTTGGCCTGTCTATCAAGTTTGTTGATTTTGTGTGGAAGGATATTGTTGACGTTTACACCAAAGAAGAAATTATAGGTGCCGTATTTAGCGCTAAAACCACTATAGGCACCGAAATGGGTGTTGATTACCTGCCAAAGGTACAGGCCCGTAAACTATACCAATACGCCCAGGAACGTAAAGAAGCCGAGCGCGAAGCACGCCGGCTGCGCGAGCTGGAAGAAAAACGTGCTGAATCCGGCGCGGTAAATATCGATCATACGTCGCATGCAGGTTTCCAGCCACCCGTACAGCAACAACCGGTAGCAGCGCCAGCAACTCCAACACCGCCGCCTGCCCCAGTTGTTCAGGAAGAGCCAAAAAAGGATGAACTGACCGAAAAATTAAAGCGGCTAAAAACCCTTTTCGAGAGCGGTCTGATATCGCAGGAGGAATATAATCACAAGAAATTAGAGTTATTAAGCGACTTTTAGGGGAAAGAGATTAGAAACTGGAAATTAAAGATTAGTTGTGAAAAAGCCTAATCTCTGATCTCTATTTACTAATCTCTATCACAACAGCCTGTCGTCAAAACTAAATGGGCGGGTACTAATAATATTCACTTTTTTTATATCAGGGTGCCAGGGGTTTAGCAGATAATTATATTCTTCGGGTATAATAGATGATGGCACCTTCATCATTAAATACTTAGTTTCTTTAATAAATTGATTACCCAATGTTTTTAATGCAGCGGGCGATGAAGCATCCTGCCAGTTTGCCGGTAAGCTTTTTACATCAAGTGTAAGGATGCTGTTCCCGGTCACTTCAACTTCGGCAATGCAAAAGTTATCCGGCAATAATAGTGGGGAAAGGTGCACCAATACCTCCAGCACAGCCAAAGCCCGGGACGATGCCAGGTAAACCATTGATTTACCCTCGCTGTTCCAGCGGCCGCCGTATAAGCGCGCGCCGGTACCGTTTAAATCTTTAATGTAATTGCAGTGAGAAATACGGTAGAGTATCATTAAGCGAAAACACCGTGCTCTATACGGCCAAGTTCTTTAAAAACCATATCAAAACCGGCAGAAGTATCTAAAAAAGTAACGGGGGCCTCGCCGTTAAATATCAAGCCCGGAGTTTTCATCCAAAGCTTAAATTTATCTATCGAGCCAAAAACCTCCTCGCCGCGGGTATACAGGCGAACAAGTTCAACGGCCTTTTCGGCATATTCTGTTTTAATGATAGCATCATCCTCGTAACGTTGTAAAGTGCGCTCTGAAATATGCAGGATGCTGGCTAACTCCTGGATGTTTAAGGATATTTTTTTGGCCAGCGCAAGCAAAGCCTTTTTTGGAAAGCCCTGGCGCGCCAGTTTAATAATGTCAAAATCTGAAGAGGTGGTTGCAGCTTTTGCACCACCTAATAAATTATAAAACGGGGTTGATGATACCTGGGTAATATACATTGCCATAGGTTCATTAACCTCGTTTTTTGCAGTATGTTTTATTTTGTACGACATTTATACAAATATAATTACCAAATGTCTAATATCAAAATTATTCTACAACAATTAAAAAATAATTCTTCTTTCCTTTTTGTGCTACTAAGTATTTGTTATTGACAAGGTTACCAGCGTTGTACACATCGTCTGCTGTGGTTATTTTCTCTTTATTGATAGCTACACCGCCGCCTTGTATCATTTTTTTTGCCTCGCCTTTAGATGGAAATACAGCGGTTTTGCCAGCCAGCAATTCTGTGGCGTTTATACCTGCCTGCAGTTCGCTTTTAGCAATAGTGAAGTTGGGAACACCACTAAATATGGCCAATAGTTCATCATCGTTCAGCTCGCTTAAAAACTCGATACCGGTATTGCCGAATAAAAACTCAGTTGATTTAATGGCTTTTTCAAAGCCTGCTTCGCCATGTACGCGCAGGGTAATGTCTTTTGCCAGGGCCTTTTGCAGTACACGGGTATGCGGCGCGGCATCGTGCTCTGTTTCCATGGCCTCGATAACTTCGCGCTCAAATAAAGTAAATATGCGGATATACGCCTTAGCGTCAACATCGGTAGTATTTAACCAAAACTGGTAAAACTGGTATGGCGATGTGCGTGCAGGGTCAAGCCAAACCGCTCCACTTTCGGTTTTACCGAATTTGGTGCCGTCCGCTTTTTTGATCAATTGGGTGGTTAAGGCATACGCCTCGCCCGCATCCTTACGGCGGATCAGCTCGGTACCGGTAACAATGTTGCCCCACTGGTCGCTGCCGCCCATTTGCAGCACACAGTTGTTATGCTTCCACAGGTAATAAAAATCGTATCCCTGCACCAATTGATAAGTAAATTCGGTAAACGACATGCCTGTTTCGCCCTCCAGGCGTTTCTTAACCGAATCCTTTGCCATCATATAATTAACGGTAAGGTGTTTGCCTACATCGCGGATAAAATCCAGGAAAGTAAAGCTCTTAAACCAGTCGTAATTATTTACCATTTGGGCGCTGTTCGCGCCGCTGTTAAAGTCAAGGAATTTCTCGAGCTGTGTCTGTACCGATCTAAGGTTATGGTTAAGCACATCTTCGCTTAATAAATTACGTTCGGCAGATTTGCCTGATGGGTCGCCCACCATACCGGTAGCGCCGCCAACCAGGGCGTAAGGCTTATGGCCCGCGCGCTGGAAGTGTATCAGTGTCATGATCTGGGTAAGGTGGCCTACATGCAGCGAATCGGCAGTAGGGTCGAAACCAATATATCCCGAAGCCATACCTTTATTCAATAGTTCTTCGGTGCCGGGCATAATATCGTGCAGCATGCCTCTCCAGCGTAATTCTTCAACAAAATTCATCTTGTGTAATTTAAAACCGATTTCATCGGGATGGCAAAGATAATAGAATAATTATTTGATGGGTAGTTGTTAAAACTGAGTTATTATATGGTCATTATATTATAATATCTGTTGTAACCGTTTTATTTACAGCCCGAGTTTTGTACTTTGTTCCAAACAGACGTTTAACGCCTATCTATGAATTTTCTTTCGCACTATTATTTCGACAAACATACCACCGATTGCTACTTTACCTTAGGTACCGTACTGCCCGATCTTTTAAAGAACGCGGATAAAACCATAGTACTGCACCCCGAAAAACTGGCACATGCCAACCCGAACGTAAACTCCATCATACAAGGGTGGAACAAACATTTGCTGGTTGATAAGTATTTCCACTCGGCCGAATTTTTCCTCACCCATTCGCATAACCTGAAAAAACTGCTCGCGCCTGTTATTGTAGAATCGCCGGTAAAGCCATTCTTTTTGGGGCATATTGCCATTGAGTTGATCCTGGATAACCTGCTCATCACCACCAACGAAATAAGCGTAAGCGATTTTTACGATCACCTGGATAGCTGCGACGAAGCGGTTATACGCGAGTTCCTGCGTTTTGCAGGGATGGAAACCCCCGATGTTTTCTTTAAGTTTTATGCCGAATTTAAACGCAGCCGTTATTTAAATACTTATATTAATATAGAGCAGATAACCTACGCGCTTAAACGTATTTGCATGCGGGTATGGCGCAACCCCTTTACACCGCAGCAGGAAGTTGAGATGACAGACCTGCTGTTAAATTACCGCCTTGGTCTGATAGCCAGCTTTATGAGTATTTATAACGAGATCGCAGAAAAGTTTAAATCTACAGAAGAATAACCGCTGTTATCAGCCATGTATCTTGCAACAGATCGGCAAGTTTAGTCCTGATCCGCGTCGAAACCTTTCAAAATACGCTGCTTTTTCAATAAAAGTGCTTAAAAACCAATAATTAACACTTAAAATATTTTTATCTGTAAAAAATATATCCGTACCTTTGCAGTCCCAATTAAGTGTTGGGAAAAAGGAGTAAAATTTATTAATGGCAAAAAAACAAGAAGCAGAAAAAGAATTAAAAGCTAAGGAAGCTGAACTGGGTGCAGTTACGGCAACCGCAGAAAAAGAAACAATTGAGTCAGAAGCTGATTCAATATCAATCGAAGAGATCAAATCTCAGATCGCTGTTACACCAGATCAGGATTTTGACTGGGATGCAGATGACAAAAAATTTGGTAATTACAGCGATAGCGACCGCGAGAAATTAGAAAAACTTTATGATGGAACGTTCAGCTCTATTACTAAAGGCGAGATCATCACCGGTACAGTTGTAAATATCAATAACAAAGATGTGGTATTAAACATCGGATTTAAATCTGACGGTTTGGTATCTGTTTCTGAGTTCCGTGATACACCAGACCTTAAGGTTGGCGACACAGTTGAAGTATTTGTAGAGTCGCAAGAAGATGCTAACGGTCAGTTAGTATTATCACGTAAACGTGCAAAAACTCAAAAATCATGGGAGCGCATTAATTCGGCTCTGGATAACGATGAGATCATCACAGGTTTTGTTAAAAGCCGTACTAAAGGTGGTTTAATTGTAGATATAATGGGCGTTGAAGCCTTTTTACCAGGTTCACAGATCGATATCAAACCTATCAGGGATTACGATATCTATGTGGGCAAAACAATGGAATTTAAAGTTGTTAAGATAAACCACGAGTTTAAAAACGTAGTGGTATCGCATAAAGTGCTTATCGAAGACGATCTGGAAAACCAAAAAACCGAAATTGTGGCCAAACTTGAAAAAGGCCAGGTATTGGAAGGTACCGTTAAAAACATTACCGACTTTGGTGTATTTATTGACCTTGGTGGTGTTGACGGTTTACTGCACATTACAGATATATCTTGGGGCCGTATCGAGCATCCGAGAGAAGTTCTTGCATTGGATCAGAAAATCAACGTTGTTGTTCTGGATTTTGATGACGAGAAAAAACGTATCGCTTTAGGTTTAAAACAACTTACCCCGCACCCTTGGCAGTCGCTTGATACCGAATTGGTTATCGGCTCAAAGGTTAAAGGTAAAATTGTAACTGTTGCTGATTACGGCGCGTTCTTAGAAATTATCCCGGGTGTTGAAGGTTTGATCCACGTGTCAGAAATGTCATGGTCTCAAAACCTGCGTAACCCTCAGGAGTTCCTGAAAGTTGGCGACGAAGTTGAAGCACAGGTATTAACCTTAGACCGCGACGAGCGCAAAATGAGCTTGGGTATCAAACAATTGACTCCTGATCCATGGCAAAATGCCGGCGCTAAATACGCTATTGGTACACAGCACGTTGCTACAGTTAAAAACATGACCAACTTTGGTGTGTTTGTTGAACTGGAAGACGGTATTGACGGCCTGATCCACATCTCTGACCTTTCATGGTCTAAAAAAGTAAACCACCCTAACGAATTTACTAAGGTTGGCGAAAAATTAGACGTAGTAGTTCTTGAGCTTGATATCGAAAACCGTAAATTAAGCTTAGGCCACAAACAGCTTGAAGAAAACCCTTGGGATACCTTTGAAACTATCTTTACTATCGATTCGATACATGAAGGTACCGTGTTAAAGGTAACTGATAAAGGCGCTATCGTAGCTTTACCTTACGGTGTTGAAGGCTTCTGCCCAACCAAACACCTGGTTAAAGAGGACGGTAAAGCTATCAAAGCTGAAGAAACTGCTGAATTCAAGATAATTGAGTTTAACAAAGAGAACAAACGTATCGTTATTTCACACTCACGTATATGGGAAGAAGCTCGTACTGATGCCCGTGTTCAGGAATTTGAAAACCGTAAAAAGGAAGCAAAATCTGCTAACAACGCGGTTAAGAAAGTGAAAGAATCGGTAGAGAAATCAACTTTAGGTGACCTTAGCGTACTTGCTCAGTTAAAAGAGCAAATGGAAGGTGCAGAAAGCAAAGCGGCTAAAAAGCCTGCTGCTGCCCCTGCTGCTAAAAAAGCAGAACCGGAAGCTGAAACCCCTGCTGCTGAAGAAACCGAAGAGGTTTAATCTTTTAAAGTTTATATACCAAAGCCTCCCGATTTATCGGGAGGCTTTTTTTTGTTATGATATATTCGCCTGTTATAATTTTAACTTTGCGCGTATAATTTAAGATACCTATGTAGTTGATATGTTTTTAAATTCTATAGCTATAACCATCGATAATAACTACGTTCAGCACGCGTGTGTAATGTTAAGATCGCTTGACGTAAATATCCCATCTGCGGTTAATGTATACTGCATTTATGATGGACTAAGCCACCGAAACATTAGCCGGATGCGCAGGGAGTTTAAAAAAAGCCATATCAACCTGCATTTTGTGGCTTTTGATAATACCTTGCTGCCGCCACAATTACCGTTAAAATCCACAGACCATGTTACATCAGCCACTTTTTTCAGGATTTGGCTGCCTTACCTGCTAAAGGACCTTAAGCAGGTGCTTTTTATGGATTCGGATATCGTGATAGATGGCGATATCAGCGAAATATTAAACCTCGACGTTAGCGACCACCCACTCGCGGCGGTGCCCGAGCCGGGTGTATTTACTGACAAAAAACACGGACTTGGGATGCGGGATGATCAGTTGTATATAAACGCCGGTGTTATTCTCTTCAACCTGGACTATTTCAGGCAAAAGGGCCTTACAGAACAGATATCAGAGTTCCTGCATACACATCCCCAACTCTGCGAGTTATGGGACCAGGATGCCATTAACGCAACAATAAAGGGCAATTTTTACCGGCTGGACTATAAATTTAACGTGCAAACCAGTTTTTACCCGGCAGCATCTATAGATCTGCTGCTGCATAAGGCTATCAAAAACCCGGTGGTAGTACATTACACCGGCGGGGGCGATGGCAAACCGTGGTTCTATCGCAGCAAGCATCCTGCCCGCCATTTGTATTACAAATACCTCAGGCTAACATCCTTCCGGTTTTATTACCCGCCCGACCTGCCCCGCAGCTGGCGCATCTTCAGGAAGATAAGATTTATGCTATTACACGTTTAGGATATACTACTTACTCGCCGTGGTTTTAGATGCAATATTTATTTTTAATGTTTGCGCGCCAAAATGGCCAAGCATATCTGCCCCCTCAATGTTAATGGTATAAGTTGATGGTTTGTTGCCGGCATAAAAATACAGGGTAACTTTGCCGCTGGCATCAGTAACTAAATCAGGGTGCCAATAAAGAGTGGGGCGTAGGTTATTTAAGGCAGGATTATTTAATTTATAACGGGGGGTGTAAAATTGCACAGCAAGGTTGTACGGAATAGGCCGATACACAATAAGGCCGGGAGTGGGCATAGTATTTAAGCCTGTACCGCCGCGTGTTTCAATAGTGATAACAGCGTAAAAACCATCATATATGCGTATATTTTTGATCTCCGACGCCGGGATATTATAAAGGAACAACCTAAGGGTTGAAACAAATTGCTCACGATATGTTTGGCGCATGCTTTGGCCATCAACCTGTACATCAACTAAAATATTATGGCCGATAAGATATTGTTCCGTTTCCTTGTCGGGGCTATAATAACCTACTATATGCAGGCTGTTGAATTTTTCGGCAAGCAGGTCGCGCAGGTTCTTGTTCCCTGCTTCTAACAGTGTTTTTTCGTTAATAACCTTCCGTATCATTGGTATATACGTTTTCGGGTCGATAGGTTTTTTGCCTTTAATAACAACCTGTTTTAAAAGCCGGCCTTTAACCTCGTCCGGGTTTAGATCTGGTAGCGTTTGCGGGGGATTGCTATACAATCTGATCATAGCCGGGTCGGTATGCTGAGCATACCAGGGCATCGGCATAACCCCTTCCGACTTAGTTATCGGTGCAGGTTTAAATACATCCAGATCGAATTTAGCGCCTAATTCCCTGCCGTTTTTGCCGGTAGCTTTAATATGATAAATTATGCTATCAACCAGCGGCAGATTGCTTAGCTTAAACCGCCCGTTTGCATCGGTAACGGTATCAATCAATATGATGCTATATTTTTTATTGGTAGTGAAGATGCTAACCTTCGCGTTTTTAAATGGATTGTTAAATAACCCGGTTACACGGCCTGTTAAAGCGTTATCCGGTTCGGCTAAAAATTTAGGGGTTGCAGGGATTTGTGCAAAAATGGCATTGTCGAAACCTGTCCACCCCTGTGTCAGCATCAGGTTATCCAGCGCTACAGCAGTTAGCGGGTCATTTCCTCTAAAATACCACGAAGGTTCTTCTATATTGCCCTTAAGCTCGGATGTAAGCAGCAGGCGGCTTTCCATATTTTCCTGTAACGAATCCTGCTTTACCAACGCATCATCTGTTACCGACACAGCAAAACTGCCTTTTACAGGGTTAGCTGCGGCATCTAATGCGTTTAATGTTACGGATATACTGTCGTTTGCCAGCCAGGTAGCGTGCGCGGGCTCAATATTAAGCACCATACGGTCATGGTGGTCGATAAATATTTTGCGCTGCGCGAGGGGTTGTGTGCCATCAAGCAACGTAAAGTTTATAATGCCCGATACAAAAATGCTTTTAGCAAAGGCCATGTTATAAAACCCCTTTTGCAAGTTAAGCGCCGCCCCCAAATACACCCCGCCTGCCGATTGTGCCAACAAAACGTATTGCCTGTTTGCAGCCGCAATGCCGGGCGTAGCTGTTATATGTATAAAAACAGAATCGGCGTTAGCCAGATTATCCACTTTTAGTATAATGCCTGCCGGCATAACTCCCGGTAATTGCGCAACATGTTTAATGCCATTAACCCAATAATTAGCAGTATAGGCCTCACCAGGTTGTGGGAGCAATATAAAGTTACCCATACCTTTCCGGGTGCTTTTAAACTTTCCGGCCTGGTTGCCTTTACTATCATTAATAATGCCTTGTACATCAACGCCTAACCCATCTTTACCAATTGCCTTAAAGCCAACCCTGTTTGTTAAGCCCGCCACCATATTGCCGCTCTCGGGCATAAATTGAAGGTCGATATCCTGCATGGTACCACCGGGGTAAAATGGCAGGCTAAATGTGCTTTTAGTGATCTTATCGGTAATGTGTAAGGATAATTGCTTTTCCTGCACATTGGCAGGTAGCTTAACCTGGCTGTGAAGCATACCGTCATCGCCTGTTAAATAATTGCTTTTGAACAGTGTGCTGTTGCCCTCCATCAGCTTTAATTCAACATCTTTATAGCTTACAGGTAAATTATTAATATCGGTTAGTGTTACAGCTAAGTTTAAGTTATTTGTGGATGTAATATTGTGCTGCTCGTTTATCAGCCAGTTACCGGCAGTTAAAGGTTTTCCAATGTATAACATTTTGCTAAATAAGGCACCCGGGCCAAAATTCTGCATCCAGTTAGTATAAGCACGCAACGTGTAACGGCCTTCGCCAAGTTGCTCGTTAAGGGCAATTTGCCCGTACCCTAAACCCATTTTTAACGGTATGGCAAAACGTTTTACTACAATGCTGCTATCGTTAATAAGTTCTACATATAATTTGGCGCTTAATTTTGAGGGGGTATATAATGCGGCGTTAAATAACCACGCTTTAAACCAAATAGTATCGGTAACGGTGTAGTTGGGGCGGTCTAACTTTATATATAATTTTTCTGATGGATATAGGTTGCGATAATCTTCAACAGTACTTATGATCTTTTTGGTAGCAGATGTTTTATCCTGGCCGCGCGCGTTGCAAAAAAACAGGCATAGCAGTAATATAATAAGGGTATATATTTTAGGATATGATTTTTTAAAAAGCATGCAACAGATGCCGTTAAATGGTAGCTTAAATTTAGGCAATTGCGGTTGTAAATTCAAACCCTCAATTACGGGTTTAATATATTTGTTTATCCTAAACACAAAATAATTTTTACCTTTGCCCAAATCCACCCATACGATGCAAAACTTAACGCTGCTCGACGGTCAAAAATTCCAAATCACTATTCAGCGTTTATGTCGTCAGTTAATTGAAAATCATAACGAGTTTTCAGGCTCAGTTTTAATAGGCATACAGCCACGGGGGATTTACCTGGCCAAGCGCGTAGCCGAAGAACTAAGAAAGATATTACCGGACAGCAATATAGAACAGGGCGACCTGGACATCACCTTTTATCGCGATGATTTTCGCCGCCAGGGTTCGCCGCTGGTGCCTAATCAAACCAAAATAGATTTTATTATAGAGGGCAAAAAAGTAATTATGCTGGATGATGTGCTGTGGACAGGCCGCACCATCCGCGCGGCTATGGATGCTATGCAGGCATTTGGCCGCCCCGAAAAGATGGAGTTGCTGGCACTGGTTGACAGGCGGTACTCCAGGCACATCCCGGTAGCGGCAGATTATGTAGGTATCGAGGTGGACTCCATCGCATCGCAAAAAGTGGTAGTGAGCTGGAAGGAAACCGACGGCGAGGACAGGATAGTGCTGGTATCGGAGGCGAAGTGATTTTAGATTTACGATTTTAGAATTACGATAACAAAAAATAAAAATGTCATTGCGAGGAGGGACGACGAAGCAAACTCTTAGCAATGCATGAAAGCTAAGCATGCGAAGAGGTTGCCACGCTATCGCTCGCAATGACATAGCTTAAATAATTCATAAAAAATAAACATGGCGCTAAGCACACGGCATTTGTTAGGAATTAAGGACTTGAATAGGTCGGATATCGAACTGATATTTGAGACCGCCGATAATTTTAAAACGGTGCTTAACAGGCCGATAAAAAAGGTGCCTTCGCTGCGCGATGTAACTATCGCCAATATCTTCTTCGAAAACTCTACCCGTACCCGTTTATCGTTTGAATTGGCCGAAAAAAGGCTTTCTGCCGATGTGGTGAACTTCGCGGCTTCCTCATCGTCGGTAAGCAAAGGCGAAACCCTGATAGATACTGTAAATAACATACTGGCCATGAAGGTGGATATGGTAGTTATGCGCCATCCATACGCAGGGGCGGGCATCTTCCTTTCCAAGCATGTAAAGGCCCAGATAGTGAACGCCGGCGACGGCGCGCACGAGCACCCTACACAAGCGTTGTTGGATGCTTTTTCTATCCGCGAGCGTTACGGTGATGTGGCAGGTAAAAAGGTGGTGATAGTAGGGGACATCCTGCACTCGCGGGTGGCCCTGTCGAACATCCTTTGCCTTAAACAACTTGGTGCCGAAGTAATGGTTTGCGGCCCAACAACGCTTATCCCTAAATATATCGGCTCGCTTGGCGTAAAGGTGGAGCATAACCTGGTAAAAGCCTTAAACTGGTGCGATGTGGCCAACATGCTGCGTATACAACTGGAGCGCCAGGACATCAAGTACTTCCCCAGCCTGCGCGAATACACCATGATGTATGGCCTGAACAAACAGATCCTCGACTCGCTCGACAAAGAGATCACTGTAATGCACCCCGGCCCCATAAACCGTGGCGTGGAAATTACCAGCGACGTAGCCGACAGCAAACAATCCATCATCCTGGACCAGGTAGAGAACGGCGTTGCCATACGTATGGCAGTACTGTATTTATTGGCAGGGCAAACACCATAAGTAATTGCCCGTTGCGCAAGATGTTAATGGTGAGCCTGTCAAACCATTGGCGGACTATACCCCACCGCGTACTCTTCGACAAGCTCAGATGGTACCCATGTTAAGTATTATGTATAGCTACACTTTCAGTTCATCCCAGCCCATAACTACTGTTTGGTTAGCCTGTCCCCAAAAGGTAACGGTTTTACGCCTTGGGTCTACAGAAACCGACCATAAATAACGTGTGCCCGGTTTTTTCCAGTGTTTAACAAGGTTGCCATTGCTATCATAGGCTACAATACCTATACTGTTCTCGTTATGCTGGTTATCAAATGCCCAGTAAGTATTGCCCTGATAAAGCAACACCGTACAATATTTACTATCGTTATGCGCATTAGGCCCGGTTGTCCAAGTGCGTTCCATTTCCAGATCACCGGGTATGGCAGGTGCGGTTTTTACATCTACCTCTTTAACTTCCATTTGCGCAAATTTTCCCGAACTGGCAGCATCGTTCCCCGGGCCGCTAATTCTAAGCTCATCCCAGGTGCGGGTTACTGTTTTGTCGCTCTGTCCTGTAAAATTAACCCGTTTGTTTTGCAGGTCTACAACCAAATTAGTAATGTGCCGGGCACCTTGTAGTTCCCAGTCGGTTACAATTTTTCCATCCTTGTTAAATGCTATCAAGGCAAAAGCAGTACGGTTGTCCGGATACTCGTAAACGCGATAAGTATGATCCTCAAAGGCGAGTACCGGTATGCCAGATTGCCGCGCGGTGGGGTGCGAATCTAACTGCCAAAAGCTAAACAGGCCGGGAGGCACGGCCGGTGCCTCAGAAAACGGAACCAAATTTATAACCGGCGGGGGATAAAGGCTGTAATATTGATCTATGCTTACGTGCAGGTCTTCTAATTTAACTACCAGTTTTATATTCTCCTGCCCCCAAAAAGTTACGCTTTTCCCCCCGAGTTCTAAAGTAATGTCCCAGATGTAACGCGGGCCTTGCTTTTCCCATTGTTTTACAATGCTACCGGCGTGATCAGAAGCTACAACAGCGAACCCCATCCGGTTATCGAGATATTCAAATGTCCAATACAGGTAGCCTCCCCAGACCAGTACGGGGACCTGCTCACGAAAATCGAACGTATCAGGACTTGCTGCCCAACCGGGCCGTGTACCTGCGGGTGGGGCAGGGGCTTTTGAAGCGTGTATTAATTCTACAAATGGCTGCATAATGCGGAGGGTTTAAATTTAGGGCAAGTTAATGACCATACCGGGCTTAAGATAAGTTATTTTTAGCTTTTTCTACACCCTTTTACACCCTGTACAATATTTTTACCTGCTCCGGGTGTTTATAAAAAGTCCTCTCCTTTAAAGAAGATTTAGGTGAGGCTATCAATGTTTCTGCTATTTTAGCGGAAACTATGGCCGGCATATAGCAATGAAAGAATATTTTAAGGTTGACGAGTGGAAGATCATCGAAGAAGGGTTCGATCCGCATTATAATAAGGTTGCCGAAAGTGTTTTTAGCCTGGGCAACGGCCGTATGGGGCAGCGCGCCAATTTTGAGGAAGCTTACAGCGGCGAAACCCTGCAGGGCAACTATGTGGCCGGTGTTTATTATCCCGATAAAACACGCGTAGGCTGGTGGAAAAATGGCTATCCCGAGTATTTTGCCAAAGTTTTAAATGCCACCAACTGGATAGGTGTTGATGTTTGGCTGGGCAACGAGCAGCTCGACCTGGCCAAATGCGAAGTGCTGAGTTTCCGCCGGGAACTGAATATGAAGGACGGTTACCTGCAACGGAATTTCCGCGCCAAAACTGCCTCGGGTAAAGAGGTGGATGTGGAAGCTATCCGCTTTTGCAGTATGGTTGATGATGAGGCCGGAGCGATAAAATATACCATCACCCCTTTGAATTTTGAGGGCGAGATATCCTTAACACCGTTCATCGATGGTGACATTGTAAACAAAGACGCTAACTACGACGAGAAGTTTTGGGATGAAGTAAGCAAAGCGATAGACACTGATAACGGTTACGTACAACTGCGCACTAAAAAAACAGGTTTCGAGGTTGCTACCGCGATGAAATTTACAGTTGAGCAAGAGGGTAAGCCCGTAGAAATAATATCAAATCCCATCCAAAAGGAAAAATATATAGCTGCTGAAGTTAAGCTGCAGGCAAAGCAGGGACAAAGCATTACGCTTACCAAATACGCGGTGAACGTATCTTCGCAAAACTACCCGGCGGCCGAGTTGGTTACACGCTCGGCAGATGTGCTGGCTATCATCAGCGCTAAAGGCTTCGATACCATGCTTGCCGAACAAGCCGCGGCTTGGGCCAAAAAGTGGGAGCACAACGATATCATCATAGAGGGCGATGCCGCCGCGCAGCAGGGCATCCGCTTTAATATATTCCAGCTGAACCAAACCTATACCGGCGAGGACGACCGCCTAAATATCGGCCCCAAAGGCTTTACCGGCGAAAAGTACGGAGGATCGACCTATTGGGATACCGAGGCATATTGCGTGACTTTTTACCTGGCAACTGCCGAGCAAAAGGTAGCCCGAAACTTGCTGCTGTACCGTTACAAACAATTAGGTAAGGCAATAGACAATGCCAAATTACTTGGCTTTAAAGATGGCGCAGCTTTATACCCCATGGTTACTATGGATGGCACCGAATGCCATAACGAATGGGAGATAACCTTCGAGGAGATCCACCGTAATGGGGCTATCGCTTATGCTATTTTTAACTATGTGCGTTATACCGGCGACGAAGCCTACTTAACCGATTACGGCCTGGAAGTTTTGATCGCCATCTCCCGTTTCTGGGCACAGCGGATCACCTGGTCCGACGGGCGACAGCAATATGTGATGCTTGGGGTAACCGGGCCAAACGAGTACGAAAACAACGTTAACAACAACTGGTATACCAGCACCATAGCAGTTTGGTGCTTAAAATATACCATCGAAGCCATTGGCAAGGTGAAAGAAGCTAATCAGCCGAAATACAATGACTTGGTGGCAAAGATCAGCTTCCGCGAAGAACAGGAGTGCGAGAAATTCGCGGACATCATCGGCAAAATGTATTTCGCGCATGATGATAAACTGGGCATCTTTTTACAGCAGGATGGCTATTTGGATAAAGAACAGATCTTAGTAAAAGATCTGCCCGCTACCGAGCAGCCGCTGGTTAAAAAATGGAGCTGGGACAGGATCCTGCGCTCGGTTTACATTAAGCAGGCCGATGTATTGCAGGGCCTTTACTTCTTCGAGGATAATTACGACTTGGATACCATCCGAAGGAATTATGATTTTTATGAACCAAGGACGGTGCACGAGTCGTCGCTTTCCCCCTGCGTACACGCCATATTAGCCGCCAGGCTGGGTGATATTGAGCGGGCTTACCAGTTTTACCTCCGCACCTCAAGATTAGATATAGACGATTATAATAACGATACCGAGGATGGCTGCCACATCACCTCGATGGCCGGCACCTGGATGTCTGTTGTAGAAGGTTTTGGCGGCATGCGGGTGAAGGATGGTATGTTGTCGTTTAACCCACTGTTGCCGCACCAATGGAAGGCTTTTTCTTTCCAGGTGGGTTTTAGGGGAGCGTTATTGAAGGTAAAGGTAAGCGGGGATGGGGTTTTAATTAAAAACCTTTCGGCGGCTGATCATAAGCTAAAAGTTTACGGCAACGAGGTTTTTGTTAAAGCAAATAACCAATTAATAGTAAACGCGAAATGAGAAGTTTGCATTGGGTAATTATCGGCATCGGTATCATGACTGGGATTTGTTTCCTGCTGAATATTATATTTACCGTGATGTTTTTTGTGGGGTTGATAATTGTTATTTTGTGTTTAGGTATTGCAGCCGGCACAGGCTATTTAACCCTTAAGTTTTTGCCTCTTCAACAGGGCAGGTATGGTATTCATAAAGCTTTGTTAATACCCTGGGTAACTGTTTTTATATTGTATGTTGCAGTTGCCATATTGCGGCTTCAGCCGCTTGATTTTCTGTTAACGGTACCGCTTCTGTTTGTTTTTTCGAGTATTGGCGGGTTCATGGCCCATCGTGCCAAAATCAATAGATTTTATAAATTATCTTAAATGCCTGTCTCCAACCATAAACTAATTATTTACCAGTTGCTGCCGCGATTATTCGGCAATAAAAACACCACCAACAAGCTTTACGGTTCGGTTGAAGAAAATGGCACAGGTAAGCTAAACGATATTACCGATAAGGCTCTTGTCGAAATAAAAACGATGGGTTTTACCCACGTTTGGTACACAGGTGTAATTGAGCACGCCACCATGACAGACCACTCGGCCCACGGCATTAAACCCGATGACCCCGATGTTGTTAAAGGCCGTGCGGGGTCGCCATATGCTATTAAGGATTATTATGATATTGCTACCGACCTTGCAACTGATGTGGAATTCCGCATCTCGGAGTTTAAAGAACTGGTTGGCCGTACGCATCAGAATGGCTTAAAGGTTATTATCGATTTTGTGCCTAATCATGTGGCGCGTACCTACGCCTCGGATGTAAAACCGGATGGTGTGCGCGATTTTGGCGAGGATGATGATAATACCATGAACTTTTCGCCCGATAACGATTTTTATTACATTCCCGGTCAGCCTTTTGTAGTACCCGGCGGTTACAACCCCGGTGGCGATGAATTTACGTCGCCGTTAAAGGACGGTAAGTTTAATGAGTTTCCGGCTAAAGCAACCGGGAATGATGTGTTTAACGCCGCGCCATCCATCAACGACTGGTTCGAGACCGTTAAGCTTAACTATGGCGTTTACTATCTTGATGGTAAGAAATCCTACTTTGACCATATCCCGCCGTTATGGCATAAAATGCTTCATATTCTAAGCTACTGGGCAGATATGGGCGTGGATGGTTTCCGCTGTGATATGATAGAGATGGTGCCCGTTGAGTTTTGGGCTTGGTTGATACCTCAGCTAAAAAATAAATTCTCCGGTCTTATCTTCATCGGGGAGGCGTATGATAAAAACCAATACTACAATTACATCCACAACGGCGGGTTCGATTACCTGTACGATAAGGTTGGCCTGTACGATGCCATCCGCAGATTAACCTGCAACGAGCCGGGCGCATCCACTTGGGAAATTAACGGGGTTTGGAACAACCACTGCCGTGGTATAGACCAACACATGCTGCGTTTTATGGAAAACCACGACGAGCAGCGCATAGCCAGCCACCATTTCGCGGGCGACGCTGCCCTGGCAATCCCCGGGATGATCGTAAGCGCTACGCTGGCTACCGGCCCGGTGATGATCTATAATGGGCAGGAGGTGGGCGAACCCGCCGAAGGTGCGTCGGGTTTTAGCGGTGACGATGGCCGTACAACCATATTTGACTACTGGGGCGTGCCCGCGCATCAACAGTGGATGAACAACGGTTCATTTGACGGCGCTCAATTAACACCGGCACAAGACAACCTGCGAAACTTCTACAATAAGCTGCTGAATATTGTAAAAGATAACGAAGCCCTAAGCAGCGGTGCTTTTTATGAGCTGATGATAGCCAACGAGCACCAGCCGGGCTTTGATACCATGCTTTATATCTACCTGCGTTATACCGCGCAGCAAAAAGTAGTGGTGATAGCCAACTTTAACCGCGCCGAACGCAGCATGGATATTAAGATCCCTGTGGATTTGCTTACACAATTTGGCCTTAGTGGGGCAGGAGATTACGCGGATCTTTTAAACGGAGCTTTTTTTCATACCGATAATATTACTTCAGGCATACCCATAACTGTTAACGCCTGCAGCGGTTTATTGCTAAAATTGTAATTCTTTTAAAAATTAATATTTGGGGATAAATGGCTTAATTATAGCTTGAAAAATAGCGGAAATAATCGTTTATTAGCTGTTAACATAAATTAGCACATACAATACCCCTTGCTTTATTAGCCCAGGCTTAAAAAGCATCTCGAATTTGATTTAAACATGGCAGAAAATATACCCGATCCAAACCCGGAGCTGATAACGGCCAGACTGCTCCAGGTAGAGGACATGATACTGGAAGATGAAGAGTTCCACCACCTAAATAACCCCGCCGATGGCATAAAGCCCATTGTAAAAAAGTACCTGGGCACACCTAACCACGCAGAACAAGCAGGCAATAAGATATTCTTTACAGATGGCGATGCCAGGGTTGAGGTTTTAATAGTCACCAACGAAATTATCCGTGTACGCCTTGCGCCGCACAGCGTATTCCTGGAAGAGTTTTCGTACGCTGTGCCCGAATTGCCACATGCGCACGTTGAGTTTACCTTGTCAGAGAACGAACTGGAGTTTCGCGTATCAACCCCGGCTGTAAACTGCCACATCCGCAAGCAGGATTTTTTCATCTCGTTTTCGGATAAGGACGACCACGTAACCAGCGCCGATGCGGTACCCATGCACTGGGAAGAGAATACCCAGTTTGGCGGCTACTACGTGTATTGCACTAAAACCTGCGAACAGCAGGAGAGCTTTTTTGGGCTTGGCGATAAGGCTACCGAATTTAACCTGCGTGGTAAACGTTTAAAAAACTGGAATACCGATGCTTACTCGTTCGGTTTTAACCAGGACCCGCTTTACCGCTCCATTCCGTTCTATATCAGCGTAAGCGATAATATAGCCCATGGTATTTTCTTTGACAATACCTTTAAGGCGCATTTTGATTTTGGATCAGAAGATGCTACCAAAACAAGTTTTTGGGCGGATGGCGGCGAGCTGCAATATTATTACATCCACGGGCCGCATATGATGGACGTGGTGAAAAATTACCACCTGCTAACCGGTACGCACCCTATGCCGCCGCTTTGGGCGTTGGGCTATCACCAATGCCGCTGGAGCTATTACCCCGAAAATAAGGTGAGGGTTATAGCCAACGGTTTCCGTAAGAACCAGATCCCCTGCGATGGTATTTACCTGGATATCGACTACATGGATGGCTACCGCTGTTTTACATGGAGCCCTAAATATTTCCCTAACCCTAAAAAAATGATAGCCGACCTGGCTGCCAACGGGTTTAAAACCGTGGTGATCATTGACCCGGGAATCCGCGTGGATGATAACTACTCGGTGTTTAAAGAGGGTAAGGAGAAAAAATATTTCTGCCGCCGCTGCGACGATTACTTTATGGAAGGCCATGTTTGGCCCGGCCGCTGCCAGTTCCCCGATTTTACCAATCCCGAGGTCCGTGCCTGGTGGGGCGATCTGTTCGACGAACTGGTTGAAACAGGCGTAGCCGGAGTTTGGAATGATATGAACGAGCCTGCCGTGTTTGGTTCGGGTACCTTCCCGGATGATGTGCGCCACCAGTACGATGGCTACCGCGGGTCGCACCGCAAGGCGCATAACGTTTACGGTATGCAAATGGTACGTGCCACGTACGAAGGTTTGCGCAAGCAAATGAAAAACAAGCGCCCGTTCACCATTACCCGCGCGGGTTACTCGGGCGTGCAGCGCTACTCATCCGTTTGGACGGGTGATAACGTGGCATCGTGGGAGCACTTAAAATTGGGTAACATCCAGTTGCAAAGGCTTTCGGTTTCGGGCATTTCCTTTTGCGGTACAGATATTGGCGGTTTTAGCGGCGAGCCCGATGGCGAACTCTTTACCCGCTGGATCCAAATGGGTACGTTTTCGCCGTTTATGCGCGCGCACTCGGCAGGTGATACCAAGGAACGCGAGCCATGGAGCTTTGGCGAGCCATATACTTCCATCAACCGTAAATTTATCGAACTGCGTTATAGGCTGATCCCTTACCTGTACTCGGCATTTTGGGAGCATCACCGTTACGGTTTTCCGATATTAAGGCCGCTGGTAATGCACGAGCAGGAAGAAATTTCGAACCATTTCCGCCAGGACGAGTTTACTTACGGCGACAAGATCCTGATATGCCCGGTTCTGGAACCCGGCCAAAAAAGCCGCAAGGTTTACCTGCCAAAAGGTACCTGGTACGATTTCTGGACGCTGGAGATGGTTGAGGGTGGTAAAGAAGTTGTTGTGCCAACGCCTTTGGATATTATGCCGATATTTATCAAAGCGGGTTCGGTGATCCCCGAATACCCGGTAATGCAGTACACCGGCGAAAAGGAAATTGAAGAAGTGAAGCTTAATATTTACTACAGCGATTACGAGGTGAACTCGTTCCTGTTTGAAGATTACGGCGAAACTTTTGCCTACGAGCAGGACATCTACCTCGAAAAGAAATTTGTGGTGAACGGCGATGCCGCTAAGCTAACCATCAAACAAAGCATGGAAGGCTTGTACACCCCACGCTATGAAGGCTATCATTTTAAAATAAACGGCCTTCCGTTTAAACCTGCAAAGGTTGTTGCCGATGGCAAGGAAATAGGCATCATCAGCTCGAACCCCGATAAAACCTATGAGTTTAAGTTCAGTAAGAATTTTAAGCAGATAGAGATATTTAAGTAGGTCTGTAGATATTTCAACCACAAAGAGCGCTAAGTTTTTTGCACAAAGGTCACGAAGATTGTAAGTGCTAAACTTTGTGCACTTTGTGGTTTTTTATTTGTGTGCTTTGTGGTTAAACTTAAAACCCGCAGGTTAAATCGCTTTTATATAAACATCTGCCATTATTGTATGTTCAATAATGATATATTTGATACAGGAACCGCGGTTCCGGCTAACCAACTAACCTAAGCGCGCAGGTGCTATCGTAACTATGGCAAAGAAAACTTTAAAATCAGATGCTGAACTAACGGAATCGAAACCTATCAAGGCAAATAAAGCAACCAAGCCAAAAGCTGCGGCAAAAGAGACCTGGCCCGAAGCTGAAGGGATATCTGTATCTAAAGAAACCAAGGTTAAAAAGCCTGTGGTCGCCAAAAAAACGCCGGCTGCGTCTAAAAAATCCAAGCCACTTGAAATTATCGAGAATAACGAACTGAAAACCGTTGAACCATACAGCCGCTTCACCGATTTTGATATCGACCTGTTTAAATCGGGCAAGCACTTTAAGCTTTACGAAAAGCTGGGCTCGCACGTGGTAGAACATAAAGGCGTAGTGGGTACTTACTTTGCCGTATGGGCACCAAACGCGCAATATGTAGCGGTTATCGGCAACTTTAACGGCTGGAACAAAGGCTCGCATTCGCTGAATTACCGATGGGATGCATCCGGCATCTGGGAAGGATTTATCCCGAACGTCGGTGTTGGCGAAACCTATAAATATTTTATCAAAGCATCTACCGGCGAAGACCTGGAGAAAAGCGACCCGTTTGCTTTACGCTGGGAATTGCCCCCGCGTACTGCTTCCATAGTTGCCGATACTTTTTACGAGTGGGACGATAAACAATGGATGGCCGACCGCCACCAGTACACCGCTTTAGATAAGCCCTACTCGGTTTACGAAATGCACCTGGGATCGTGGGCGCGCAGCCCCGAAAGCCCGGAAGAGTTTTTAAGCTACCGCCAACTGGCCGAAACATTGGTGCCTTATGTAAAGGAAATGGGCTTTACGCATGTAGAATTTATGCCATTAATGGAGCACCCGTACTATCCCAGCTGGGGCTACCAGATCACCGGTTTCTTCGCGGCATCGTGCCGTTACGGTACCCCGCAGGATTTGATGTACCTGGTAGAGCAATTCCACAGGGCAGGCATAGGCGTAATACTGGATTGGGTGCCTTCGCACTTCCCCGGCGATGCGCATGGACTGTACAATTTTGACGGTACGCACCTTTATGAGCATGAAGATCTGCGCAAAGGCTTTCACCCTGATTGGAAATCATACATATTTAATTACGACCGTAACGAGGTGCGTGCCTTTTTAATAAGCAACGCATTGTTTTGGTTAGAGCGGTACCACATTGATGGCCTGCGTGTTGATGCTGTTGCATCCATGCTTTACCTGGATTATTCGCGTAACCACGGCGAATGGGAACCAAACGTATTTGGCGGTAACGAGAACCTGGAAGCCATATCCTTCCTGAAAGAGTTTAATGCTACCGTTTACAGCAACTTCCCCGATGTGCAAACCATCGCCGAGGAGTCAACCTCATTTTCAGGTGTTAGTCGCCCTGTTTATACAGGTGGCTTAGGTTTTGGTATGAAATGGATGATGGGCTGGATGCACGATACGCTCGATTATTTCGCGCATGACCCTATCCATCGTAAATACCACCAAAACCAGCTAACCTTTAGCATGGTGTATGCCTTCACCGAAAACTTTATGCTGCCATTCTCGCACGATGAGGTGGTGTATGGGAAAGGATCGATGCTGAACAAAATGCCCGGCGACGAATGGCAAAAGTTTGCCAACCTGCGCTTGTTATACAGCTTTATGTTTACCCATCCGGGTACAAAACTGTTGTTCATGGGCAGCGAGTTTGGCCAGAGCGCCGAATGGAGCTTTGAAAAATCGTTAGACTGGCACCTGCTGCAGTACGATAGCCACAATGGTATCAAAGAAGCGGTTAAAGCTATTAACGCCCTTTACAGATCTGAACCTGCCCTATATGAAAAAGCGTTTGACTGGACGGGGTTTGAATGGATAGATGCCGGTAACCTGGAGGATTCTGTTATTGTTTTTACCCGTAAGGGAATTGACCGGGAAAACGACCTGGTGGTTGTGCTGAACATGACACCGGTTGTGCATGCCAATTACCGCATAGGTATGCCGGCTGCCGGCCAATGGCAGGAAATATTCAACTCGGATAGTAAAAAATTCTGGGGAAGCGGCCTGATCAACTTCGACCCGATTAGCACGGACGATACCGGCTGGCATGGAAGGGATAACTCCATGACCGTTACCACACCACCATTAGGCGCGGCTATATTCAAAAAAGTATCCGGCAAAGCCGTAAAGAAAAAAACAAAAAGCAAATAATTATGGCCGGTAAGTTTTTCTATTTGTATTTGGTAGGGGGCACAGTTGCCTTGGCCTTATTGGTTTACAGCATTATATCGGCTTACCCGGATTATAACCGCAGCGGCGCGCTTTTTTATGTGATACCAACCTTGCTGCTTTATTACATGGCCTATAAAACCTGGCATGTAAAGAATGACGGGGAGTTGATGTAGGGAACCACTTGTCATGCTGAACGCAGTGAAGCATCTATTCGCGATATGGTGTGGGCGATTGCAAAGTTCGCTAACAGATCCACTTCGTTGGCTAACGGATCAGGATGACAAATCTTCAATGATGTTATTTGAGAGGAGCGGTAGCGACGTAGCAATTTCAGTGGACAAGCGGATACGCTAAGATTGCCGCTCTATGCTCGTAATGATATGTTATTGAGGTTTTCACTCCTCCTCCAAAATCCTTTTCGTTTCATCCAACTTTTCCATTTCCTCTTTTGGTAAAACAGGGTATTCTAACTTCATACCCTTTAATATTTGCAGGATAATGGTAGATATTGCTATCCTGGTAAACCATTTCTTATCGGCGGGCACCACATACCATGGGCTATCGGCGGTGCTGGTTTCTTTAATGGCGGTTTGGTAGGCTTTCATATAGTCGTTCCACAAAGCGCGTTCTTTAATATCGCCGGATGCGAATTTCCAGTTTTTGTCCGGGTCGGCAATTCGTTTTAAAAAGCGTTTCTTCTGCTCGTCTTTTGAGAGATGCAGGAAGAATTTGATAACGACCGTGCCGTTTGCACTGAGGTGTTTTTCAAAATCGCGGATACTTTCATAACGCTGGTCCCAAAACTTTTTGCTGATGTCTTTTACTTTGCCGATACCGGGGATGTTTTCCTTCAGGATAAACTCGGGGTGTACTTTGGTAACCAGCACGTTCTCGTAATGCGACCGGTTATGGATGCCGATGCGGCCGCGTTCGGGCAGGGCTTTATAGTGCCGCCATAAAAAATCGTGCTCATAATCTTCACTGGTGGGCTGTTTAAAACTATACACCTGGCAGCCTTGCGGGTTTAAACCCGACATGGTGTGCGCGATAGCGCTGTCCTTACCCGCGGCATCCATCGCCTGGAAGATGATGAGCAGCGATTGACGGTTTGCCGCGTATAATTCTGTTTGCAATTTAGCGATGTCTTTTATAAGATCGGCAAGTAATTCTTCCGCGGTTTCCTTCTCGTAACCGGCCGTGTCGCCGGTGTCGTATTTATCTAACGAGAAACTTTTTGTGTTGCTGATCTTGAAGCGGTTGATGATATCTTTCATAGGTGTTATATTAAGTTTAAAACAGGAGAGAATGTTTTGCAGATGGAACACTATACTATGATACACGGGGGAAATGTGCCAGCCGGCAATTTATAACCTGTTCGTAAACGCACAACAATTGTATCATAACCGAACACAATTGTATTTATAAAACAACTAAATTATTGATTATTAACTATTTATATCATAGGCATGTAAATGGTTCAGGTAATTAAAATCCCTTACTTATGTTTAAAAATTACCTGTTGGTCGCTTTTCGCAATCTTACTAAAAACAAAGCATTTTCGTTTATTAATATTACCGGGCTGGCCATTGGTATGGCTGCATGCCTGTTAATTTTACAGTACGTTAAATTTGAACTTAGTTTTGATAATTTCCAGGCAAAGAAAGAACGTATTTATCGCATCAACCAAGACCGGTATAATAACGGAAAATTAAGCACAAGATGGGCCGGAGGGGCTTTTGCGCCGGGTACAGTGTTTAAAAAAGATCTACCCGAAATAGAAGATGTTGTGAAAATATCGCCCGCCGGGGATATCTTACTCAGCTATAAGGACCAGAAAATGACCGTTGCAAATAACTATTTTGTAGGCAGTTCTTTCTTTAACATCTTTTCGTACCAATTAATTAAAGGAGATGTTAAAACCGCCCTGGCCGAACCCAATACCGTAGTTATATCAGAAAGTATAGCGAAAAAGCTATTTAATGATCAGGATCCCGTTGGGCAAAGCATCAAAATTTATAATGATAAGGGGATGAAAGTTACGGGTGTAATGAAAGACATGCCCGAGAACACCCATATGAAAATGGATTTTTTGCAATCGTGGGCAACGTTATCCAAAATTTACGCTCCGGGTATTGATGACAGGTGGATGAACGATGGGTGCACAACTTACCTGTTGCTTAAACCGGGCGTTAACCCCAGGGCATTAGAGGCGAAGTTCATACCCATTGTTAAAAAGGCTTATGAGCCTTACAAAAGTGCAGGCGAAGGAGGGGTATATACCTTGCAACCGGTAGAAAGCATTCACCTATACTCTAACCTTATGTTCGAACTGCAACCCAATGGCGATGGTAACTCCGTTTACCTGCTTTTGGGAATAGCCATATTTGTTATTATTATTGCCTGGATCAACTATATAAACTTAGCTACAGCCAAAGGGATTGGGCGGGCTAAAGAGGTAGGCGTGCGCAAGACATTAGGATCGGCAAAAAAGCAACTTATCATGCAGTTTATGCTGGAAGCAGGGTTGCTTAACCTTTTATCGTTACTATTGGCTTTTATACTCATAGCCATATTTTTGCCAACTTTTGGAAGTATATCAGGTTTACACGTAAATTTCAGTTTGTTTTTAAATGCCGGTTTTTGGATAACTGTAGCAGGTATATTTTTAGCAGGCTCTTTCCTATCAGGATTTTACCCGGCTATAGTGCTCTCATCTTTTAAGCCTGTAGAAGTAATGAAAGGTAAATTATCAGCGTCGCCGCGCGGTGTTATTTTGCGCAAGGGGATGGTAGTTTTTCAGTTTGCAGCGTCAATTTTCTTATTGATAGGTTCGTTAACAGTATACCGGCAGATCCAGTACATGCAAAAACAAAACCTGGGTGTTAATATCGATCAAACCATAGTAATAAAGCCGCCAATCGCTAAAATTGATTCGTTCTACCGCAATATGACGTCATTTAAGGCTGATATATTAACCAATTCGCAAATAAAAGGTGTAACAGTTTCGACCAGTGTCCCGGGCGAAGCCGTACCATGGAATGCCGGGGGTATTAAACCCCATGGCGCCGATGATTCCCAGGGCAAACAATACCGTGTTATTGGTGGCGATTACGATTACTTGAAGTTTTACGATGTAAAGCTACTTGCAGGGCGTAAGTTTTCGAGCGAATTTGGTACAGATACTGCTGCGGTAGTATTTAATTCAAAAGCTATTGATCAAATGGGTTTTACTAAACCAGAGCAGGCTGTTGGTAAACAAATAGATTTTTGGGGTAAAACCTATACCATTGTAGGGGTGGTAGAAAATTTTCATCAGCAATCGTTACGCGATGGCTATGATGCATTGATATTTCGCTGCATTCCAGATCTGCGCAGTAACTTTTCGGTTAAGATAAACGCTGCCAATATCCCGCAAACAGTAGCGCTGCTAAAGAACTACTGGAAAACGTATTTCCCTAACGACCAGTTCGATTACTTTTTTCTTGATCAGCATTTTAACAAGCAATACCAGGCCGATCAACGCTTTGGGCAGGTGTTTGGGATATTTACTTTTATTGCCATATTGGTTGCCTGTTTGGGTTTGTTCGGGCTTGTATCATACACCATTGTTCAGCGTACTAAGGAAATTGGTATCAGGAAGGTATTGGGCGCAAGCGTAAACAGCATTTTGCAATTGCTGTATAAAGATTTTGCTATACTGGTAGTTGTTGCATTTATCGTGTCGGCACCGTTGGCATGGTATGCAATAAACAAATGGCTGCAAACCTATGCGTTTAGGCTTAGTATAAATTGGGTGTTATTTATTATCCCGTTTATAGTGGTATTTATTATCGCTTTCGCAACCGTATCGTTACTAACCGTTAAGGCAGCTTTAATGAACCCGGTTAAAAGCCTTAAAACCGAGTGATGCTAATCCGGTTTCATAAAAAAAACCTCCGGGAATTAATTCCCGGAGGTTTTTTTATTTGGGCGATAAGCTAACTTACAGTTTGCCAATTTCCTGAACAAGGTCTATCAGTTTGTTTGAGTAGCCCCACTCGTTATCGTACCATGATACCACCTTAACAAATTTGTCGTTAAGTGCGATACCTGCTTTTGCATCAAAAATAGATGTGCGTGCATCTCCTTTAAAGTCTTCAGATACAACCTCATCTTCGGTGTAACCTAAAATGCCTTTCAGTTCGCCTTCTGATGCTTCTTTCATGGCAGATTTAATATCCTCGTAAGTAGCAGAGTTTTTTAAACGCACAACCAGGTCAACAACAGAAACATCGGCAACCGGAACACGGAACGACATACCTGTTAATTTACCTTTTAACTGAGGTAATACTAAACCAACCGCTTTAGCAGCACCAGTTGATGAAGGGATGATGTTCTGGTAAGCACCACGGCCGCCTCTCCAGTCTTTAGCCGATGGGCCGTCAACTGTTTTTTGAGTAGCAGTAACCGCGTGTACGGTAGTCATCAAACCTTCTTCGATACCAAATTTATCATCCAATACTTTAGCTATAGGCGCTAAACAGTTGGTAGTACATGACGCGTTTGAAACGATATTTTGATCAGCTTTTAACAGCTTGTGGTTTACACCCATTACAAAAGTAGGGGTATCATCCTTTGCAGGGGCGCTCATAACCACTTTTTTAGCGCCGGCATCAATATGTTTTTGTGCGGTATCTAATGTTAAAAATAAACCTGTGGATTCGATAATAACTTCGGCACCAACTTCATTCCATTTAAGGTTTGCAGGGTCTTTTTCGGCAGTAACACGGATAGTTTTACCGTTTACAACCAAATGGCCGCCTTCTACAGCGATAGTACCTTTGAAAGGGCCGTGGGTTGAATCGTATTTTAACATGTAAGCCATGTAGTCGGGCTCAACTAAATCGTTGATACCAACAACTTCAACACCTTCTCTTTCAATTGCGGCCCTAAAAGCTAAGCGACCGATACGGCCAAAGCCGTTGATTCCTATTTTCATGATTTTTCTAATTTTTATTTGAATAATACGTCAATAAATGGTTTATGGGTTCTTTAATAATATCAGTTATCTTAATTTCTGTGCCCTCAGCAGCCTCATACAGGTATTCCTGAAAGTTGGCTGCTACGGTGCCTGCAAAATGTATGGGTGCTTCGGGGTACTGCTTGTGCAGGGGCACCAGGTAAGTTTGTATAAGTTTGCCAAAGCCGGTGGTAACAACATTTTTTATATAAGCATCCTGTTTATTCTCCAGGTAAAAATCGGCGAACGAGCTTAAGAACAATGCAGGCTGTTTTTGGCGATAAACTTTTTCCAGCAGGGTTTTACGGTCGGCATCATAGCGCTGTACAAACTTTTTGCGGATGTTTACGGGCAGGGTCTCGTTCATAAAACCTTTTATAAGCTGCCTTCCCAGCCAGTTGCCCGATCCTTCGTCGGCCAATATGTAACCTAAACCATAGTTATTTGGTTTTACCTTTTTACCATCGTACCAGGCGGCATTGCTGCCACTGCCGCAAATGCTTACAATGCCCGGCGTGTTACGGCAGCAGGCAATGGCAGCAGCCTCAATATCGTGCCCAACGGTAATTTTGGCAAATTTAAAAAATGCCGCGAAAGCGTTTTGTACAATCTGTTTCAGCTCATCAGACGATGCCCCCGCGCCAAAAAAGTAAATACGTTTTATTTCTTCGGCGTGGTGTATAAGGTTTATGTTTTTGTTGAGCAGGTGTACGATGTATTTTTCATCGTTAAAATAGGGATTAATAGCGGCGGTATTGAACGAGGCAACCGTTCGTCCCTTATCGGCTAATCGCCAGCCGGCGTTATTTGATCCACTGTAAACAACTGCAATCATTAAATTGATAATATGTCTGCCATCTGCATCAGGTCGGCTTCTAACTTAAACTGATGCTGGGTTAGCGCCTCTTCAAGGCTTGTTAATTTTATGTGGTTGGCTTCAAGCCCAACCATCATTTGTGTTTTGCCATCTATCATGGCGTTAACAGCGGCATAGCCTAAACGGCTGCCTAAGATCCTGTCAAATGCCGACGGGCTACCCCCCCGTTGCAAGTGGCCTAATATAGTAACTTTTATATCGTAAAACTTCACCTGTTTTCTAACGGCTTCGGCAAGGTCATAAGCGCCGCCGCTTTTGTCGCCTTCGGCCACAATTACAATGCTCGACGATTTTTTATTGTACTGGCCGGCTTTTAGGTTCTCTATCAGTTTATCAATAGCTGTATCACGTTCGGGCAGTAAAATAGCTTCTGCTCCGCATGAGATGCCTGCCCTAAGGGCAATAGCACCCGAGTCGCGGCCCATTACTTCGATAAAGAACAAGCGGTCGTGCGCATCGGCCGTATCGCGGATCTTATCAATAGCCTCAATTACTGTATTGGTAGCAGTATCAAAGCCTAAGGTGTAGGTAGATCCGTACAGGTCGTTATCAATAGTGCCCGGTACGCCAATAACGGCTATATCAGGATATTTTTTTGAAAAACGCAGGGCGCCGGTAAAGGTACCATCGCCGCCAATAACTACAATGCCATCAATGCCTGCTGCTTTAGCGTTTTGGTAAGCCAGTTCCATCCCCTCATCCGTACGGAAGGGAAGGCACCGGGCAGTTTTTAATATGGTGCCGCCAAAATTTAAGATATTACTTACCGAGCGGGTGTTCATATCGTACATGTTATTGTCGATAAGCCCCTGGTATCCCTGGCGTATTCCCACAACTTCCAGGTTATTATATATAGCGGTACGTACTACAGCCCTTATACAGGGGTTCATGCCGGGGGCATCACCGCCTGAAGTAAGAACTGCTATTTTTGAAATTTTATGCATCTTTACACAAGTAAATTTGTAGGTGCGAATATAGTGTGTCAAATTTACACCATTAAATTTATTTATATTATTTTTACATTAAAAATTAAGGATATATCTTTAAAAACAATTAACCTAAAAGCCCAATCCCTTGGAAGTAAAGTTACCTACATTTAACTCAGTTTTTTCTATAGACTGTGTCATATTTGGTTTTGAAGCCGGAGAACTGAAAATATTACTTATAGAACGTAATGAAGAGCCCTTTAAAGACTGGCTGGCCTTACCGGGATACATTGTTGAGCAGGACGAGAGCATTGACGATGCCGCCGAGCGTATCTTATACGAACTTACCGGCCTTCGCGATCTGCACATGCAGCAGTTTCACACCTTTGGCGAAGTTAACCGGCACCCTCAGGGGCGTGTAATAACGGTTGCCTACTATGCGCTGATACGTATAAACGGGCAAAAAGAGGTTAAGCCGGTAACCCAATACGCTAAAAACGCCTTTTGGCACCCGGTGAACGATTTGCCTAAGCTGGCATTTGACCACAGCGAAATTTTTGAAACTGGCTTTAACAAGATCCGCCGCAGGCTAAACTATCAGCCTATCGCGTTTGAGCTGCTGCCCGAGAAGTTTACGCTCACCCAACTGCAATCGTTATACGAAGCCGTGCTGAACAAAAAGCTGGATAAACGTAATTTCCGTAAGAAGATGCTGAGCTACGGTTTCCTGAAAGAACTTGACGAGAAGCAAAAAGGCGTATCGTACCGCGCCGCCAAATTATACAAGTTTGACCGCCGCAAATACACCAAAATTTTCCAGAACGACTTGAACCTGGATAAGTAGGGAGAGAGTCAGGAAATTAAGAATCAGGAATCAAGACTGAAAATAAAATATAGTTCATAAAAGAAGCCCTGTCGATACCGACAGGGCTTCTTTTATTTGAAAAATCTTGATTCTTATATCTTGACTTCTTGAATCTCTAAAACCTACAATTGGCTTGGCGCCAAATCTAAGTGGTATTTAACCAGGTTATCTATAGGCGAGCGGATGATGTTACCAACGGTCATGCCGTTTTCGGTACAAACTTCCTCAAGCACGTTACGGAAATTGTAACCTACCGAGCCTATGCAGTTAAAAGTATATTTTTGATAATCGGGGTAATGGGTAACCAGGTTGCGGAAGAAATCCTCGAACGAGGTACGTACCAGGTTGCGCGAATATTCGATGTTCACAATGTTATCGTAAACAAATTTGCTGAAGCTTGCGCAAAAACGGTTTGCACGCGGCTGGGTGTAAACAATCTCGTTGATATCATCGGGCGTAAGTTTAAAGGTTTCCCAAAAATTCTTACGTACCGCTTCGGGCATGTAACCGCGCAGGTAATCAACCAGTAATTTTTTACCAATGTGGCAGCCACTTCCCTCATCACCCAGGATATAAGCGCCCGAATCGATGTTGTTAATCACCTCTTTGCCATCATATAAACAAGTATTGGTACCTGTACCTAATATGGCGGCAAAGCCTTCGTTATTACCCAGCAGGGCACGTGCGGCAGCAAGCAGATCGTGGCCGATGTAAACCTTTGATTTTGTAAAAACCGCCTTCATGGCATCCTCAACAATCTTACGCATCTCGGGAGTAGAACAGCCGGCGCCGTAGTAATTAACCTCGGTAATGTTATCCTTCTCAAGATCGGTAGGCAGGCTTTCCTTTAACGATTGAATAATGTAATCAGTGCCCGAAAAATAAGGATTGTAGCCCTCGGTGTTAAAATACACCTTTTTACCATCTTCGGTAACTAAACACCAGTTTGTTTTGGTGGAGCCACCGTCAGCAATTATGATCATAAAATAAGTTTTAAAAAAAAATTGGGTTAAAAGTATGATTAACTTATTGTAAAAAAAACACTTCTTAATTTTAAAAAGTAAAAATGTAGTGCCGAACAAGTTAAAACTCAGTATATGTGTGTAAATTTTAACTTTTTTACCAAAAAATAAATTTTAGCAAAAGGCACAATTAAAAAGTTAAACCATAAAATAATATTTGTCTGTTTTACATATAAAATGCTATGTTAATTAATTAACACCGGTTTATAATTGAATGCAATTATATGTAATATTTTAACAATTATTAATGGGTGCTGTTTTTTGTGCGGTTAAATATATTTTAACATCATTTTAACCTGGTTGAACAAGTATGGCCGCGCAAAACCTGCATACGATTTTGCCCGTGGGCTATTGTCGTTTTCAACCAAAATACGCATATTTGCACCGCGAAAAAATCATTACGATTATTCAAAGCGATGGTCCTATAGCTCAGCTGGATAGAGCAACAGATTTCTAATCTGTAGGTCTCAGGTTCGAATCCTGATGGGATCACAAAAAAAAGATACTTTAGGGTGTCTTTTTTTGTTTAATACCTTTTATTCCTGTAACGATCTCCTGTCCTTATAAATTATCGCGCTATTTCCCCGATATAATTCGCTGATAATTTGCTGTTTAATAATCCAATGTGTAATTTCATAGCCGGTTACAATTATGTTATAATAACATAAGGCATTATGAATACCTATACCGGCAAAACACAAAAAAGCGATGGCCTGTCAAAGGCCGGCAATGCTTCTCAAAAGCAGAGTAGCGGTCAGTTTTCGTTTCAGCTGGCAGATAACCGCCCGGCTGCTGTTGCACAGCGAAAAATGCGGGAAGCCGCCAACAATATCCCCGGTACAACAAATATACAAGCAAACCCGCCCCCCATTCAAAAAAAGGCTGATAATACAGGATTGCCCGACGGCCTTAAAAGCGGGATAGAAAACTTTTCGGGTTATTCGATGAGCGATGTGAAGGTTCATTACAATTCATCAAAACCGGCGCAGCTTAAGGCGCTGGCTTACGCCCAGGGTACAGATATACACATTGGCCCCGGCCAGGAAAAACATTTACCGCACGAAGCCTGGCATGTAGTGCAGCAGAAGCAGGGCAGGGTAAAGCCTACAACACAATTAAAAGGTAAAGTTGATATAAACGATAATACAGGTTTAGAAAAAGAAGCCGATTTGATGGGCGGAAAGGCATTAAATTTAGGCTTAAGCGTTCCTTCCAAGCAAGTAGTAGGTAATTCTGCAAATTTAGGATCTGTGCAATCCAAACCGGTTCAAAGGGTAGAAATAGATGTTAATGACTGGGGGACGGAAGATACCGAAGATCCGGCCGAAATAAAATCGTTACTGGAAAGCGTTGACAAACGTTATGCTGAATTATCTGAAGAAAACAAGCAGGCTATATTTGAAGAATACGAAAAAGGAACATATAACCACGATGCGGCGCTTGTTGCACTGGTAAAAAAGCATTGCCAGGCAGGGGGCGCTGATAGCTCAGCAGCTATTGAAGAGGAAATTCAAAGGGAAGATGCAAACGCCTGGCAGGTAAGCATCGGTAACTCAAAAGAAGAGCAGCTGCATTTCCTTTATACAGTTGTGGCCAAAACCCGGCAAATTATTCCTGTAGCCATCAACAGGATCGAAGAACACCCACAGGTAAGTAGATTAACAAACGATATGTACCTATGCCAGCAGCACCTGGTCAAAACGTTTTCATCATTAATGAAAAGCCGTGGCTTGCTGATAGATTCAAACTACGTCCATCCGGCTATAGTAGAGCGCATTATGATGATAGTTAGTAAGCAGGCGCGGGCATTAAACGCACATTCGGAAGAAGAACAAATTATACAGATGGCAGGGGTATGTAAAGATTATGCTTCCATCGCTTATGGACTGATCAGGCAAAACGACCCTGCTAACATCCTGAAGGCAACCCTGGGCTTCATCAAAGACCACGTATTTGTAACAGTATTAGTTAAAGGTGTTCCTTATGTTGTAGATGCATGGCGTACACCACACGAGCCGGCTATCGGTGTTTTGCCGGAAGCCGGGCATATAGCAGATTTAAACAGCCGTAAACGTGTTAATGATTTTAACGCATTGGATGTTAGTGTTTCCCAGGAAAAGGATACCGATAACAATAACCCGAAAAAAACGCAATCTTTAAAAGACCAGTATGCCGATTACAGGCAAGTGTATAAGATATTTAAAGACAACCAGGATAACCTTGAAAAAGAGGCGGCAAGCTTTTTAAAGACAAACGACAAAGTATACGACGGGATAGGCAAGTTTTAAAACGTGTGCCTGTAACGGATTTATCAATTAGCCTTAAGCCGAAAGATCTTGAGGCTTTTTGATTAATTAAGGTTTATCTGTTATAATTACAAGGCACAACTTGGAGTGTCAGTTATTAACAACATCACCAATGAAATTATTTAAAACATCACTCATCTTTTTTATAGCCGTTTACACATTCAGTTCATTTAAGGACAAGGAAACCACATGGGTTGCCATTGGCGATTCGATCACCTATTTAAACGACCATAAGGACGAGACCGCCAACAGGCTTACCCGCGGCTATTTAACACAGGTAACCGAACAAATGCCCAACGTGCACTACATTAACAAAGGGTATAACGGCTGGACATCAGGTGGCATTGCTGATAACATCGAGAAATTAGGCTTAGTAAAGGCAGATATCTATTCGGTGTTTTTAGGAACAAACGATTGGTGGCAGGGCAGGCCGGTTGGCACGTTGGATGATTATAAAAACAGTACCGGCAACACAACTATATACGGCTCATTTCGTATCATCATCAATAAACTGCATAACCTGAACCCCGAAGCAAAGATCCTGCTGATAACCCCTATGCAACGCGCCGATTTTGTTTACATAAACGATCCGAAGAACAACGCGTACGGCTCGTACAAGCCTTTAAACGGCCAATCGCTGGAAGCTGTTGCAGAGGCTATAAAAGCTATAGGCAACTCCGCGCACATCGCCGTTGTTGATCTTTACCACAACAAAGCGCTTACCATTAAAAACATGGTAAAGTTTAAAAGGCTGAAAGACCCCATAACTGGTGCATATACCAATTATAAATATCCCCTGTCAACAACCATTCTCTTTAACCCGGCTACTGACGAGTACCCGTATCCAACAGAGGCCATTAACCTGACATTTGACGGCTTGCACCCTTCAGATAAAGGCAGCGCGGTGATTGCAAAAGCTGTAGTTGCGGAGTTTAAACGGTTTATGAATTAATTTGAATTTGCCTGACCGGCTGCTGTGTATGCTATGTTTATACAGCAATTTGCAGGTCGTCCAAATAAGGCAGCACAAAAAGGGTATGCTCAAAAGCGCGGAAATGGGTGATGATGTGACTGTGGTCGTCAAAAAAAACTTCTACATAAAAGCTATCGAGGTTGTAAAGCCTGATGTAATGGCGATCGTTAAGCCTGTCGGCCAAAAAAGTACCTTTTAAAACAGCTTCTGTTTTTTCAAGATATCCTAAAGCGTTAAATTTATCCGAGGTCATCATGGCTTTACTCTTTTATATACTGTTCATGTTCAGGATAATACAAAACCCGTGCCCGCTTTAAATTCTAAACAATTGTTTTTTTGGATAGTTATAAACATATGGAAAGTTATCAAGTAGCAATTACAAAAGATACCAAAACGCATCGGTTCGAAATTGGGGAATACCCACATCATAAGGATGGTAGCTGTAAGTATCGGGTGTTTGAAAATGGTGTTTATGTAGCCAGTATTGAGCCGGACACGCACCATCTTTTGCACATATGCCAAAACCCCGGCCACATAGCCGAAGATATACTGCATTTGCTGGCCGATAAGATAGAGGCTTCTCATCCGCGGAATATAGGTGATGAGGATGTTGAATAGGTACCAAGAACTTACTTTCCTTCCTCCGGCGGCACCTCATCCGGAAATTCATCGGGGCTTTCTTCAGGTATCTCGGTTGTTTTGGGATCATGGGGCTGCTTTATTTCGGGCTGTTCCTTTTTAACCGGCATTTCTTCGGGTTCATTTGGAGTGGTTTTGTGCTGCTTGCTCATGTATCAGGAACAAGACGGCCCGCAGGTTTGTTTGGAATAACCTCAACCCGCATCTTCAATTTTCTTACTTTTGGGCGTGCCTGTAAAGAAGAAAGCTATCTCGACTGTTAAACGGAAAACCACCGGTAGGAAGAAGAACTCCAAAGCCCCGTCGCGCCTGAAATATTATTTGATAGCGGTTGTTGCTTTGCTGTTGTTATCGCCGTTTTACTATCCATACATTATTAAAACAGCATCGTACACCTGGCGGTGGATAAGGGACATTGGCCAGGATCCTAACTATCGCACCTACAAAAGTTTTGGTATCAAGATCCCATCCAATTACGAAGTGCACGGCATTGATGTATCGTACGCGCAGGGCAAAATAAACTGGGAAAGGGTAAGTAGAATGGAAGAAGATGGCGTACGTATCCGTTTCGCGTTCATCAAAGCAACAGAAGGTTTGCTAACCGCTGACCCCTACTTTAAACGTAACTGGAAAGAGGCCAAAGAAGCGGGCATTGCCTGCGGGGCATATCATTTCTTCCGCCCCAAAAAGAGCGGGCTGTGGCAGGCGCGTTTCTTTATCCAGAATTCATCCCTCGAAAGTGGAGGCTTGCCCCCTGTGGCCGATGTAGAGCGGCTGGATGGCAAAACCCCTGCCGCCATGCGTAAAGAACTGAAGGACTTTTTGCGATACGTAGAAAATAAGACCGGCGAAACGCCGATTATTTACACCGGCATCAGCTTTTACCGCGATTACCTTGCAGGATATTTTGATGATTATCCCTTGTGGATAGCCCATTACAACCGCGACAAGTTAAGCGTAAGCGCTGGTACCAACTGGAAGTTTTGGCAGCACTCGGAAACCGGCCACGTAAACGGTATAGGCCACACGGTTGATTTTGATGTTTTTAAAGGCGACAGCCTTGCCTTTAAACGGTTCATATCAAATAAGTAAATAGTGCATAAGCATACTAATGTTATATATTGCGCCGTATTATAGCTTTAAAACCCCATAACATGAAATACGTAGCATCACGCCTGTCGGAAGGGAATAAGATCTTCCCGGCAGAGATCATCACCGAAGAGAGCGGCATCACTATAAAGATTCCCGGCCTGTTCAGCGGCGATACCACAACTATCGCGTACGACAGCATATCGGCGGTAGAGATAGATACGCCCTTAATTGGCTATTCTACTATCAGGTTTTACCACAGCGGTAACAAGGTAGAGGCGCACGGCTTCTCTAAAAGCGATGTAAACGAAATAAAGGCTTTTATAGAGGAGGGCCGCAGCAGGTCGCGAAGTAAATTTTAACCTGCTGAATTAAAAGCCTTTCCTTACTATCCGGAAAGGCTTTTAACTTTATGCCTGGTGAGCTGTAACATTCACTGCCTGGCACCTATCTTACTGATACAATTACCAAACCATGAAACACAAAAATATCGCGATCGCGTTTTTCGCACTTATCATCGCGCTTCCGGCCATATCACTCGCGCAAACATCCGCATCAGATAGTATAAATGTATTTATAAAAGCTAAAATGCAGCAGCGCAGCATCCCTGCTTTGCAGATAGCCGTTATCAGGAACGGCGCTATCGTTAAGCTTAGCACTTATGGCACCGCGAACTTAGAATACAATATCCCGGCAACAGATCAAAGCCTGTTCAACATCAACTCCATTACAAAGGCATTTGTAGGCGTAGCCGTAATGCAACTGGCCGAACAAGGGAAGCTGAAAATATCCGACCCTGTTTCGATGTACATAGATAGCCTGCCCACCGCCTGGCGTAACATTACCCTGCAGCAGGTACTTACGCATACATCCGGCTTGCCGGATATCCTCGACGCTGAAGAACAGGTATTGGGCCATAACGATGAAGCCGAAGCATGGAAGCTGGTAACCGCGTTACCGGTAGCGTATAAGCCGGGCGAAAAATTCAGTTATAACCAAACGGGGTACGTTATCCTGGGTAAGATCATTACCAAACTTAGCGGCGTGCATTTTACTAAATTTATTGAAGATAACCAGTTTAAAGCCGCCGGGATGAAACTGACCCGCTATGGCGATTCGTACGATGTGATCCCTAATTATGCCGGGGCTTACACCATGACCAGGCAGGTAGGCAATAATTTTGTGCGCAACAGCAAGCCTGGTATCGCCTATATCCAGTTCCCGGTATTTTTCAGAACGGCCGCGGGGATCTTATCAACCGCAGGCGACATGGCTAACTGGATCATAGCGCTTAAAGCAGGAAAGTTGCTGAAACAAAAAAGCAGTTTGGATGCACTTTGGTCTCCGGCTATTTTAAACAATGGCAAAATAGGCGGCTTTAACGCGCTTACTAACGGATACGCGCTTGGCTGGCCTACAGTAACACGGGCAGAGCACCCTGCTGTAGGCCCGGTTGGCGGCGGCAGGTCGGGTTTATTTGTTTACCTGAAGGATGACCTTTCGATAGTGGTCCTTACCAACCTGATGGGCTCGAACCCCGAACGGATGATAGACGAAATTGCGGGCTATTACATCCCCGAAATGCACGAGGCCAATGGCTTTGGCTTATCACCGGCGTTAAAACAATTAAGGCTTGCCCTTTTAAAACAAGGCTTTGATAAAGCGGATGCTGCTGCCGCCGGCTTAAAAAAGAAGGACGCCACGCTTAATTTCAACGAGAACGAACTGAACGCCTGGGGTTACCAACTCATTAGCCAGAAAAAAGCTAAAGATGCCCTTGCCATTTTTAAACTGAATACATCGCTGTACCCGCAAAGCGCCAACGCTTACGACAGCCTGGGCGAGATACAGGAAATGCTGGAAGATAACACAGCCGCTTTGGCGAGCTACAAAAGATCATTAGCCCTAAACAGCGGGAATAAGAATGCTGCGGATAGGATAAAGGCGCTTTCTGCTAAATAATATAAAAGACTTTAAGCATTGGTTGCTTAACGCCCTTTATTATGATTATTTACCGGCCAGGTACTCATCAAGGTTGTTTAAGCCCATGTTAAAGCCACCCTCGAAGCCCATTTTAATAATGGTTTCCATGTCCTCGATTTTATCAAAGGTTATTTCAACGTTAACCGTAGCAACGCCGTTTGCCTCACTAAAGTCCTGCTTCCAGCACATTACCGGGAAATTGGGGTTTACATTTCCATTCTCATCGCAAAACATACTTGCGGCGCTGATGCTTTTTTGCGGGTCGATGGATTTGTAATCAACCCTGCAAAAATGTTCGTCGCCCTCTGGGCCTTTCATCGAATAGAGCCATTGGCCACCTACGGTAAAATCCATGCTTTTGGTTATGGCTTTGTATGGCCTTGGCGCCCACCATTGGTCAAGTATCTCGGCATTTGTCCATGCCTGCCATACCTGCGTAAGGCCCGCGTTAAAACTTCTTACTACGTTTAGCTTTTTGTTTGCTATGTCTTTTGTAAATACAGCTTCGTGGTTTATCATAACTATTTGTTGTTTTGGTTTTTCAATATTTCATCTAACTGGCTAAAGCGGCTATTCCACTGCTTGCGGAACTGTTCCATCCATATGTCTACTTCTTTCATGGTTTCGGGGTTAAAATGGTAATGTATCTCGCGGCCGGTTTGTTTTTGGCTTACCAATTGGCATTCGGTGAGGATCTTGATATGTTTGGATATAGCCTGCCTGCTGCTGTCAAAATGTTCGGCAACCGCGTTTGGGGTCATGGCATGCAGGGCAAGCAAGCTCAATATAGCCCTGCGGGTAGGGTCGGCAATGGCCTGGAATACATCTCGTCTCATATATAATTTGCAATCGTTTGGTTGCAAATATAAATGCAATCATTCGGTTGCGCAAATTTATTTTATTTTTTTTGAGGATAATGTTTCAAACCCATTGCAAAAATATCGGCACAAAAAATCCCCTTTAAATAATTAAAGGGGATTATATCATTATAAAGTAGCAACTACTTACTTATATCCACATTCCAAACCTTTGCTTCCTCTATCGAGTCCGGGTCATGCGAGCAGATGAACAGGCCTACCAGCGCTTCGTCAGGCATGTTATCCATGGTATGTTCGCCTACAACTTTTAGCGGGCCGCCCGCGTCGCCAACGCTCATGATCAGTTTTTTGCCAACTCGTTTTAATTGGATCACGCCAAAAACCTTCTTCTCAGGGAAAAATATCTCGCCTTCGGGGTCTTTCATATCCTCGCCGGTGTTAACGCGCCATTGCATTGCCGCCAGCCCGTCACCATGCTGAACCGCGCTTAGGTGGATGCTTTTTTCATCGGTGGATTGCCTTATCATCCAGCCAATTTTACGGTGATTGTTGCCTTTGTCGCCCACAAAAGCGAAGTTGGCCGTTACGGTAAAATCGCCTTTTATGTTTTTGTACAGGTATTGAAACTCGTCCCTTGCAAACCAGATGTTATAACCCGCGCCCCGTAGCGTATAAGTTTTTGTGGCCTTATTATAGGTTGATGAGCCTGCAAGTTTGGGGTTGCCAACATCCTTGTGCCCGTCAAATATGCCCAAAGCGCCGGTTTGCGCAAAGCATGCGCTGCTAACAAATAAAAGGAATGCTGTAACCAGGTTTTTCATAATTTATTGGTGTTTGATGGGGCAGATATTGCCTTGAATAAAGCTATGAAAATGCAGCCTGATATACTTGTACTTTTTAGTCTTTTTATATACATATATGAAAGGTAATTTAATTTGTTGCGCCACAACCTGTAGCTATAATAAGCAACTGTTGTTTTCTATTTATAATAAACAAAATGGTGCTTTCCAATTGTTAGATATTAATTGCGTTTAAGGCATAAAATTAAGTGAAAGTTATAGCTGGCCGACTGCCTAAGCAAATATTAAACTTTGATTTAATATGAAAATTCAATGAATTTTTTTTGCCCCTGTGCAGGCTCATAAAATTAAATTTTATATCTTAATCCCGATTTAAAACGTCGCCAGGGTAACTGACAGCTAAACCTGAAAAGTTAACTTACTTATACAACTTAATGGATATTCTTACTAATAATAAGTACACTAATATTTCAACGGATGATGTGTTTATTCATCATTTGTTTGAGCAACAGGCAGAGCAGAACCCGACAGTTACCGCGGTGCAATTTGGTGATAACAAAATTACCTATGCAGAGCTGAACGCCAGGGCCGATGAACTGGCAAAAGCTCTTGTATCAGTATCCCCTGCTTCGCTGGTTATCGGCGTAAGCGCTACCCGTTCTATCGAAACCATTGTCAGCCTGCTTGCCATTTTAAAAGCCGGCAAAGCTTATCTGCCCTTAGACCCAACCTTCCCCGCCGACCGCCTGCAGGATATTGTGGCCGATTGTGGTATGGACACTATCCTGGCACCCGAAAAGGATAAGTCTGTTTTTAGCGCTCTTGTTAAAAATGTAATTGATTCTGGTGAGCAAGTCACCGCTATGGAATCCATAGGCGGGGCCGCTAAAACTAAGGTCGCGTATATCATTTACACATCGGGCTCTACAGGCAAACCCAAGGGCGTTTGCGTAGGGCATGTGGGTGTGGTAAACTTAATAAACTGGCATCAGCGCATTTCGCCTTATTTGGGCGTGGGGCACAAAACATTGCAGTTTTCGCCGCTGATATTTGATGCATCGGTAATGGAGATCTTTTGTACCCTGTGCATTGGCGGTACATTGGTTTTGGTGGAGGATGAGACCCGCATAGATCCCTTAAAGCTTTTACAATATGTAGATGAGCAAAAGGTAAACCGGATCAACGTGCCTTTTGTAGCCCTGCAATATTTTACCGAAGCTGCGGATGCCGGGCAATACTTTCCTGCCTCGTTACAGGAAGTGATTAGCGCGGGCGAGCAGCTTAAAATTACCCCGCAGGTTTTACGGTTCTTCCAGGCTTTACCGGGCTGTGTGTTTTATAACATGTATGGCCCAACCGAGGCCAGTGTTTGCAGCACCGCCCTTAAAATGGAAGGCCCTGCCGAAAACTGGCCGCTATTGCCTACCATCGGCAAGGCAATGGATAATGTAACCATCAATGTACTGGACGAGCAATTGAAAGAGGTTGCAAAAGACGAACAGGGCGAACTTTGCATCAGCGGAATCAACTTGGCTTACGGTTACCTTAACCGCCCCGACCTGACCGACGAAAAATTTATAAACTGGACGGACGCCGCAGGTAAACCCACCCGCATTTACCGCAGTGGTGACCTGGGCCGCTACCTGCCCGACGGCAATATAGAATACCTTGGCCGCCGCGATACGCAGGTAAAAATTCGTGGTAACAGGGTGGAGGTAGGCGAGATAGAAGTGGTGCTGAACCAGTTGGAAGGCATCCAGCAATCTGTAGTGGTAGCCCGCGAGGATGTACCGGGCCAAAAACGTTTGGTGGCTTACCTGGTATCATCGGGCGTAAAAAAGGATATCGCTTTTCTTCGCGATAGCATAGAAAAAAAACTGCCCGATTACATGATGCCCTCGGCATTTGTTTGGGTGGATGGCTTTGCCAAAACAACCAGCGGCAAGGTAGACCGCAACGCACTGCCCGCCCCCGATACAAAACGTCCCGAGCTATCAGTATTATATCAGGCCCCTGTCACACCGGCCGAAAAGCACACCGCCGCCCTTTGGGCCGAACTGCTGCAACTGGATAAGGTTGGCATTTACGATAATTTCTTCGAACTGGGGGGCAACTCCATACTGGCGCTTAAAACTGTTGCCGGGTTAAAAAAACAGCATAATTACACCCTGCCCATAACCAAGCTATACCAGTACCCTACGGTAAACGGCATAGCAGCATTTTTAGAAGGCAATAAGGTAGTGGCAAAAATTGCTGCAGTTAAACCTAAAAAAGACAAAACCGGTAACGATATAGCCGTAATAGGCATGGCCGCCCGTTTCCCGGGGGCCAATAACATTTACGAATTTTGGCAGGTATTGACCGAAGGCCGCGAAACTACTTCGTTCTTTACCGATGAAGAACTTGACCAAAGTATCCCTTATGAAATAAGGAACGCGCCCAACTATGTTAAAGCACGAGGGATAGTAGAAAATTCCGAAGGTTTCGACGCGGCGTTTTTTGGTGTCAGCCCTAAAGTGGCCGAGCTGATGGACCCGCAGCACCGTATTTTTTTAGAACTGGCTTGGGAGGCGCTGGAAACCAGCGGACATTTGCCGGCAAAATATACAGGTTCGGTTGGGGTATTCGCGGGTACGGGCAACAACACTTATTACACTAACAATGTAATTTCGAACACCCAAAAGATCGAGAACGTTGGCAGTTTCCTCACCTCAACCATTAACGAAAAAGATTATATAGCCACCCGCACCGCTTACGAACTGGACCTGAACGGCCCGGCAGTAAGTGTGCATGCGGCCTGTTCTACATCGTTGCTTGCCATAGTACAGGCAGCGGATAGCATCCGCAACGGGCAGTGTAACGTGGCTTTGGCAGGCGGCACGTCCATCAGCTCACCCATAAAAAGCGGGCATTTGTACCAGCAGGGCACCATGCTCAGTGCCGACGGGCATTGCCGCTCGTTTGATGCCGATAGCGACGGTACCGTGTTTAGCGATGGGGCAGGCGTTGTGGTGTTAAAAAGCCTTGAAGAGGCCGAGCGCGATGGCGATACCATTTACGCCGTGTTAAAAGGCGTAGGTTTGAATAACGATGGTGGCGACAAAGGCAGCTTTACCGCACCAAGCGCGGTCGGCCAGGCCGGCGCTATTGCCATGGCCATAGCCGATGCAGGCGTAGACCCGGCAACCATCACTTATTTAGAGGCACACGGCACCGCCACAGCATTAGGCGACCCGATAGAAATTGAAGGCCTTAACCTTGCCTTTGGCAAGCAGGAAAAGAACCAGTACTGCGCCATTGGATCTGTAAAAAGCAATATGGGGCATACCGTGGCCGCGGCGGGTGTAGCGGGTTTTATAAAAACCACGCTGGCGCTGTTCCACAAGCAGATCCCGGCATCGCTGTACTATACCAAACCAAACCCCAATATCGATTTTGCTGATAGTCCGTTTTTTGTGAACACCAGCCTTACCAACTGGCAAAGCGATGGCAAGCGCAGGGCAGGGGTAAGCTCGTTTGGCGTAGGCGGTACCAACGTGCACACCGTACTGGAAGAATACGTTAGGATAGAGCAGCCGCTTGGCGAAAGCCGCCTGTTGTCATTGATCAGCTGGTCGGCAAAAACGGCAACCAGCGCCAGTAAATGGGCCGACAGACTGTATTATTATGTTGAACAGAACGAAGATGTTAAAGTTGATGATATTGCCCGGAGCCTGCATACTACCCGTACAGATTTTAAAGAACGAAATTTTATTTTGGCAGCCGACAGGGCCGACCTGCTGGATAAACTCACCAAATTTAAACGCGACCCATCCAATTCAAAAACCCTGACTGAAAAGGCAAGCGAAATAGTTTTCATGTTCCCCGGCCAGGGTGCGCAGTACCTGAACATGGGCCGAGGGCTTTATGAACAGGAACCCGTTTTTGCCGGTGCGGTTAACGAGTGCGTGGCATTGCTGAAAGGCACAGCGCATGAAGATATCCTCGATATTATTTATGCCGATGCATCTGCGGAAGCCACAGAAAAACTGAAAGATACTTTTTATACCCAGCCTGCTATATTCATCACCTCGTATGCCATGGCTAAGCTGTGGATGAACTGGGGAATAACGCCATCAGTATTTGTAGGGCACAGTATAGGCGAATTTGTAGCCGCGCATTTTGCAGGCATCTTTAACCTGCCCGATGCCTTGAAGCTGATCGCTGAGCGTGCCAAACTGGTTAGCGGCGTTGCCGAAGGCGATATGCTATCGGTACGTACCACCGCTGCCGAACTGGAGAAGATCTTACCGGCAAACCTTTCTATCGCCGTTATCAACAGCAATAAACTATCGGTGGTAGCGGGCGAAAAGGATGCGGTTGCCGCATTTGCCAAAGTGCTGGAAGAAAAAGGCATCCCCGGCAGGTTATTGCAAACCAGCCATGCTTTCCACTCGGCCATGATGGATGATATTGTGGTGCCGTTTGAGGAGGTGGTACGGTCGGTAAAAATAAACGCGCCGGTTAAACCCATTGTATCAACCGCCACAGGTAAATGGCTCAGCGAAGCCGAAGCAACCGACCCTCAATATTGGGCGCAGCACCTCCGTAAAACCGTGCGCTTCGCGGATGCCATTGATACCCTGGCCGAAGATAACGGCCGCCTGTTTTTAGAGGTTGGCCCCGGCCGTACGCTGGCCACCTTAGCCGCGCAGCAAACCGCGGAAAACCCGGTCGCAACCGTGCCCGGTATTGACGGCAGCGGCGATATGCCCGAGTATCAATCGGTATTAAAAGCGCTTGGCCAGTTATGGCTAAACGGCGTAGAGCCCGGTTGGGGAACGTTTTATAGCGGGCGTTATAAAAGATTAAGGCTGCCGGGCTATGCCTTCGATCATAAAAAATATTGGGTAGAGCCTGTAATAATTAATCAAACAGGAACAGTAAATTACCAACCGGAAGAAATTGTGCCGGATGTACCACAACCAAATACAACCGAAAATATTATACAAAATAATATAATGAGAAAAGATTTGCTGGCCGATAAGCTGCACGAAATTTTTGAAGATGCATCAGGTATCGAGATCGATAAGGCATCTGCAGATCTGAGCTTCCCCGAAATTGGTTTCGATTCGTTATTGTTAACACAAATTGCTACCAATCTTAAAAAAACATTCAACGTTACCATCACCTTCAGGAAACTGTTCGAGGAATACAATTCTATTAACCTGCTGGCCGATTTCCTGGATAAGAACCTGCCCGCAGGCCAGTTTGAGCCACAACAAGCACAGCGCCAGGCACAGGTACAAAGTATACCTTTTGCATCAAACGGAAACAGTAATATTTCGTTACATAACATTTCGCAGCAGTTGCAATCTTTGGCGCACCAAATAGCCTTTTTGCAGGGTGGCGATATTAAAATGACGCAGGTTATCCTTCCGCCGCCGCCATTTAACGATATGAAGGGCGCGCCTGTTGCTCCGCCTGCGTTAGACCAGGAACCGGATATCACGCCGGAAGAAATGGTGGAGATAAAAAAACCATTTGGCGCTACCGCCCGCATCGAACGCAAGGTGCAGGAGTTGGATGATAAGCAAATGGCTTTTTTGGCCGACCTGACCAAAGCATATAACGCTAAAACCAAAAAAAGCAAGGAGCAAACCCAGCAGCACCGCGCCTATATGGCCGACCCGCGCGTGGTAAGCGGCTTCAGGCCGTTGACCAAGGAAGTTGTTTACCCGATAGTGATCAACCGCTCAAAAGGCAGCCGCCTTTGGGATGTGGATGGCAACGAATATATCGACGCGCTGAACGGGTTTGGCTCTAACATGCTGGGCTACCAGCCCGATGTTTTAAAAAATGCCATCCAGGAGCAGTTAGAACTGGGTTACGAGATTGGCCCGCAGCACGAAATGGCCGGCGGCGTTTGCAAAATGATGTGCGAGTTTACCAACTTCGACCGTGCAGGCTTGTGCAATACCGGTTCAGAAGCGGTGTTGGGCGCTATGCGCATAGCCCGTACGGTTACCGGCCGCTCGCTTATAGTGGCGTTCAGCGGTTCGTACCATGGTATTATGGACGAGGTGATCGTCCGCGGCACTAAAAAGCTGAAAACAGTCCCTGCCGCGTCGGGTATCTTGCCCGAGAACGTGCAGAGCATGCTGATACTGGATTACGGTACAGACGAAGCATTAAGAATAATAAAGGAACGTGCCGGTGAAATTGCCGCCGTATTGGTAGAACCGGTGCAAAGCCGCAGGCCCGAGTTTCAACCCATAGAGTTCCTGAAAGAATTGAGGACTGTAACCGCCGATGCCAAAATAGCTTTGGTTTTCGACGAGGTGATCAGCGGTTTCCGCTTCCATCCGGGCGGGGCGCAGGCGCTATTTGGCGTAAAGGCCGATATCGGTACATACGGTAAGGTTATTGGCGGCGGTATGCCGGTTGGCGCCATCTGCGGTATTAAAGAATACATGGACGCTCTTGATGGCGGCTATTGGGAGTTTGGAGATGATTCTGTTCCCGAAGTAGGGGTGACCTATTTCGCGGGTACGTTTGTAAGGCACCCGCTTGCCTTGGCGGCAGCAAAAGCATCCTTACAATACATGAAAGACCGCGGCCCGGCCCTGCAACAGAAACTTACAGGCCTTGCCACCCGTTTAAAGGAGGGTATGGACGCCTTTTGCAAAAAACACAACATCCCGTTAACCGTAGTGGGCTATGGCTCGTTATGGCGGTTAAAGTTTTTGGAAGATATCCCTTACAGCGAATTGCTGTTTACGCTGATGCGCTTAAAAGGTATCCACATTCTGGATGGTTTCCCTTGCTTTATGACCGATGCGCATACCGAGGAGGATGTAGACACGATGATAGCCAAATTTGGCGAAAGCGTTGAAGAAATGACCGAAGCCGGATTTTTTAAGGCGCAAAATACAGCGCCTGTTATATCTTTGGCTACACCCAATGCCCCGGCAATAACCAACGCTAACACGCCGCCTGTAGAGGGCGCCAGGCTTGGCCGCGATAAGGACGGCAACCCGGCATGGTTTGTAAAGGACGAGAGCAATCTTGGCAAATACATTCAAATAAATTTAAACGGCGAGTAATTTGGACCAGACTGCTACATATTCCCCCCAGGTTAGTCCCGACGAATTTGACCCGTTCGCAGGGCCCGAGATACTGCTGGTTGCGCCGGCTACCGAGCCGCAGACCGAGATCTGGACGTCGTGCCTTATTGGCGGCAATGATGCCAACTGCGCCTATAACGATTCGGCGTCCATTGTACTAACCGGCACGTTTGATAAGGATGCCATGATGAAGGCTTTGCAGGCTTTATCAGACCGGCACGAGGCTTTGCGCACTGTTTTTAGCGCTGATGGTGCCAATATCATCGTTTATAACAACCCCGAAATTAATGTTGAGTATCACGACCTGTCGTTACAGGACGATGAACAGAACAAACTTTTTATAAAAAACTACAACAGGCAGCTGGCTATTACCCCGCTCGACCTGGTGAACGGTCCGCTTTACAAGGCCGCCATATTAAAACTAAGCTACGATGAGCACTACGTAGTACTGCTGATGCACCACATTGTGTGCGATGGCTGGTCGGTGGGGATCATCATGCAGGACCTGAGTAAGCTATACTCGGCCTTTGCGCAAAACGAAACACCAAACCTGCCGCCTGCACCGCAATTTAGCCGGTACGCCATCGAAGAAATTGAAGCATCGCGAGGTGCGGAGCACCAGGCAACAGAAAAATACTGGGTAGACCAATACATCGGCAGCAACCATTTGTTGGATTTACCTACCGATAACCCAAGGCCATCGCCGCGTACTTATAAAAGCAACCGCGCCGATTTTAGCCTGGATGCCGCGTTGGTAAACGACCTGAAACTACTGGCCCGCAAAGCCGGCAGCAGCTTTGTTACCACGGTAATGGTTTCATTCGAGGTCTTTCTGCACCAGTTGACGGGGCAGGACGAGATCATTATCGGCCTGCCGGCTGCCGGGCAATCCGCCACAGGGAATTTTGGTTTGGTTGGGCATTGCGTAAACCTGCTGCCGCTGCGCAGTTTCCTAAAAGGCGATCAATCGTTTGTAGATTATTTGAAGGCCCGCAAAAGCGAAGTACTTGATGCTTACGACCATCAGCAATATACCTTTGGCAGCCTGCTTAAAAAATTAAGCATCCCCCGCGACCCGTCACGTTTGCCATTGGTACCCGTGGTGTTCAATATCGATATCGGGATGGACGAGGGTATAGGCTTCCATAACCTGAAGCACCGCTACATCAACAACCCGCGCGAATATGAGACTTTCGAGATCTTCCTGAATATAACAGATCATAAGGGTACGCTAACGCTGGAGTGGTCGTACAATACGCAACTGTTCGGGCTCGCTACTATCAGCCGTTTTATGGACGAGTTTGAGCACATGCTGCGTGAGGTAGTGAAAGCGCCGGATACCCTTATCGGGAAGATACCGGTTATGAACGCCGCGGAGATACAGCAACAATTGGATAAATGGAACGATACTAAGGTTGATTATCCGAAGGAAAAGCCGTTGCACCAGGTCATCAGCGAAACGGCGTCGCTATATCCAAACAGTATCACCCTTAAATTTAAAAACGAAGAGCTTACCTATACGCAGCTAAACCAAAAGGCCAACCAATTGGCGGCTGTGCTGATAGAGAACGGCGTAAGGGTGAACGATAAGGTTGCCCTGTCGCTGGATAGGTCGGCAGAGCTGGTTGTGGCATTGCTGGCCATTATTAAGGCGGGCGCAACCTATATCCCGCTCGACCCCGCGTTCCCTATCAACCGCATCAATTACATGCTGGAAGATTCGGCCGCGGTGGTGCTGCTTACTTCAGAAACCTACAAGGGCAAATACGAATCGGGCGCCGAAGAAATTATCCTTGACGACATCTGGCCGGGCCTTAACAGTTATCCAACCACCGACCCCGATGTAAAAGTAACAGGCGAGGACCTGATCTATATCCTTTACACATCAGGCTCAACCGGGCAGCCAAAAGGGGTGCAGATAAAGCACCACAACGTGGTTAACTTTTTGTACAGCATGCAAAAGCAGCCGGGGCTTGCCGCCGCCGACAAGCTGCTTGCCGTTACCACCATAAGCTTTGATATTGCCGGGCTGGAGCTTTGGCTGCCGCTGATAACGGGCGCGCAAATAGTGCTGGCCGATGCTGCTACTGCAAAAGATGGTAATGCGCTATTGGACATCATCCGTAAGGAAAAGATAACCGTAATGCAGGCCACGCCATATACCTGGCGTATTATGCTGGAAGCCGGCTGGGATAAAGAAAAAATAAAGGTGATTTGCGGCGGCGAGGCCCTGCCGATGGACCTGGCGCAGCGCATCTTAGAAAGGTCGGCATCCCTGTGGAATGTTTACGGGCCAACGGAAACCACCATCTGGTCTACCCTGAAAGAAATTACCGCTAATGATGGTTTCATCAGCATAGGTAAGCCTATCGATAATACGTTCATCTATATTTTAGATCAGTTCCAAAACCCGCTGGTGCCGGGTGCCGCGGGCGAAATTTATATAGCAGGCGAAGGGGTGGCTAAAGGTTACCTGAACCAGCCTGAACTGACAGCAGAAAAATTCGTTCCAGATCCGTTTTCGGACGAACCGGGGGCGAAAATGTACCGCACCGGCGACCTGGGCTCGTTTACACCCGATGGCGACCTGATGTACCTGTCGCGCATTGACGCGCAGGTTAAAATTCGCGGTTACCGTATCGAGACAGGCGAGATAGAATTTAACCTGGCCAAAGAGGAAACCATAAAACAAGCGGTAGTAATTGCCCGTGCCGATAAAAATGGTGTGGATAAGCTGGTTGCTTACATTATTTTAAAAGAGGGTGTACAGCAGGCCGAAGACAATACCGGGCTGATACAGGAATGGCGAACGAATTTACGGGCATCGGTGCCCGATTATATGGTACCCGATAACTTTGTGGTTATTGATGCCATGCCGATGACGCCGAACGGAAAGGTTGATAAAAAAGCACTTGCGGCGCAGGATATAGCTACTGTTGAAACCACCAGGTTTATCGCCCCTCGCACGGATGTAGAGAAGTTGGTAGCCGATATATGGACCGAGCTTTTGGGTATTGAGCAGGTGGGCATACACGATAACTTTTTTGAGCTTGGCGGCCACTCGCTGATAGCCGTACAGGTAATGGCGAGGATAGAGAAGGAAACAGGCAAGCGCCTGCCGCTTGCTATCTTGTTTGAGAACTCAACAGTAGAGAAACTATCGCTGATGCTGGAGATGGACGGCAAATCCATTACCTGGGATTCGCTGGTGCCAATAAAACCCAACGGTACTAAAGTACCTATCTACATTGTGCATGGCGCCGGGTTAAACGTATTATTGTTTAACACCCTTGCCAAACACATGGATGCCGATCAGCCGGTGTACGGCTTGCAGGCCAAAGGCTTAAACGGTGTAGACGAGCCGTTAAACAGGATAGAGGATATTGCGGCACATTATATTTCGGCCATAAGGGCGCAAAACCCGGATGGGCCGTACGCGCTGGCCGGCTTCTCATTTGGAGGCATCATAGCCTACGAAATGGCCAGGCAACTGGAAGCGCTGAATAAGGATGTGCGGATGCTGGCCATGTTTGATACCTACGCTTACCGTACCCCTTACTATGACCCATTACTGGTGAAATATGTTAAGCGGGGGTTATATTTTGCCCGTAAGGTGTGGCATTCTGTAACGTTTAAGGATGGGTTTCAAAAAACGGTTAAAAAGCGTGCCGAGGCCATTGAACGCGGTGCAATAAGGCTTCTATGGAAACTAAAGTTTGGCAGCGAACAAAAGCAGACCGGCTTTTTTGGTTATGCCAACAAGATAGACGATATGAACCACATCGCCCAAAAACATTACAGGATCCAGCCGTATGATATTTCTATCGAACTTTTCCGTGCCGAGATAAGGTCGTTCCATTTGGATGATTACGAGTACATGGGCTGGAAACCCTACGCTTTAAAAGGGGTGAACATCCACAAAGTACCGGGCGAGCACAATACCATATTTAAGGAACCTAACGATAAGATCTTTGCGGAGATACTGCAGGATTGCCTGGATAAGATCAATTAACACATCGCGTTAGCAAAGCTTTGGGCACCATAACAAACCGGTATTTAAATGAGGTACACTGGCAGCAGCCGGGCGATCCAAAATTACGGGTTACCGGTAACGCGGTACATGTATGGCGCATCTGCATCAGCAAAAACCTGAAACGCTTAGAGCAATTTGAAGCCCTGCTAAACCCCGAAGAAACCCTGCGCGCCGGCAGGTATAAACAGCAAAAGGATACGTACAGGTTTATTATTAGTAGGGGCATGCAGCGCATCATATTGGGCAGATATTTAGATCTTCTGCCCGCCGCGCTGCAATTTGTTTTAGGTGATAACAAAAAGCCACACGTTGTTGGCAATAATGGCGATACCATCCACTATAACCTTTCTCACTCGGGCGATTGGATCTTGCTGGCCATTGCCGCATCACCCATAGGTACCGATGTGGAGTTTATTGATAATAATTTCAGCTTTCGCGATATCCTGCCGGACAATTTCAGTAACGATGAAATTGCATATATCAACCATGACAATGCTGCAGAAAGGTTCTTCACCCTTTGGACACGTAAGGAAGCCATCCTGAAAGCTACCGGGCAGGGCCTGGGCGAACACCTGCAGTTAACCCCATCGCTTGATGGTGAACATACTTTATCACGATCAGTCATTGGTGCCGATAAAAACTGGCAGCTAAACAGCTTTCTTGTAAACCCGGGTTATATAGGTAGTGTTGCTGCGGAGGATGCGGGGCAATTTTTTTTATTTTTTGATGCAAATACGTAGCTATTCTGAGGAAACCGGCGATTGTATCGCTTCCTGCGGCATAGGTTTTAAAAGTGCGATCTCTTTTATCCTCGCAGCAGTTTCCGGCCATTTTTTCGGGTCTTTTGCGGCCATCAAAGTAGTATCGGCGGTGCTGTAGAAGTCGGCAATGCTTTTTTGAAGTTGCGGGGTAACGTTCTTGTATTGTTGTTCCTGCAACTCTTCCAGCAATTTGTCGTAGGTTTTATCAGCCAGCGGATACTCGCCCAGGTGGGTAGGGTTGCCCGTATCAAAATCAATATCAGGTAATACCAGTTGATCTTTGCTTAATTGGTTAAGCGCGATGTTGTAGTTTTTCAATATAGCGTCAAAGCTTAGGGCAAACAATTTTTGTCCCTGTTCGCCCGGCGATTTGTACTTAAGCGTTTTAAGCGGCCCTATTTTCGGCAATATCTTTATTAAAAATACAACCACTTTGGCAAGAAATTTCGGCTCCTGCCGCTCTTTACCAAATTGCAGGTTGAACGCTTTTTTGCTCATTTTGTACTGGAACTTGCGCGCGGTAATGCCGGGGTGCATTTTTTCGATATCGGTTTGGTTGGCCTTGTAAGCCGATTTGGTAAGCACGGGGAACAGGTTGCGCACACCCCAGCGCATGGTATTGATGGACGAATTGATATTAGAGAATATGGTGTTTAACCGGCGGCCGTAGGTTTCATAAAATGCCCTTTCCAATACAGGTACTGCCATATTAAAGCCGATAAAATCCTTATACCCTTCGGATGTGTAGCCGTTTTGGCCTATCTGTAACACATCGTATGCAAACTCCATGCGGCTGTGCGAAGTATGATCGTCGTTATAAGTAACCACGCTGCCAAATTGCTTTTGAAGCTTGGGGTAGATGATGGGCACGTTACGATTGGTTGACATGGAATGCCCGTACTTATCGGCCATGTAATGCGATAGCGCACCCAGCGCGAAGGCATATTCGTTAAGGTTTTGCGCATCGTTAAGGAGGGCTTGTATAAAATCGCCGCTGCGCACGTAGTGCACCAGGTCGGTGAAAAAGCCGTTACCGAAGGGCATGTAACCCATGTCGGCCACAATACTGCCCCCATAAGCGTAGGAGTGGGCCATCAGCAACTGTTCGCGGGTAACGTCGGGATATTTTTGTTTAAGCAAGGGCATCAGCACCGGTTTCCAAGAAGCATCGATGATAGCCTCGTGGGCCAATATGGAGTATGCCTTTGTAGTTAAGCCGCTAAGCGAAAATAGTATGGTAACAAAGAAGTATTTACGGAACGACTTAAGAACGGCTGACATGAACACTGGTTAAACTATGCGATAAACGGTAATATACAGGCAATGGTTTTAAATAAGCATCCAAATGATGTAATAGTTACGTTACGCTGTTTTGTGTAGCCGTCTACCTCCGCTCGTTATAAACCCCAAACTCCGCAATCGAAACCTGGCCTTCGGCTTTATCGATGATGATGCGCACTTTGGTACCCCAAACGCGGTTAAAGCGATGGATCTTTACGCGGGAAGTAGTGTTGCCTTCCAGGATAGGTTTCCATACGCCGTTTTGCAGGTATTCTAAATGGTAGGCGGTGATGTTTGGTTTCTTCTCGGTAATGGCAATAGTGTTAAACTCCGTATCGTGGCCAAAATCGATCTCGTACCAGGGTGCTTTAACCGTAGCGCTCGATGTCCACGAGGTGGTGAAATCATCATCGTTAGCGAAATCCATAATATCCATATCCTCGCTCCAGCTGGAGTTTGATGGTTTGTTTTTGGCCAGGTTGCTGGATATGATAGGCGCGCCGGTTGCAGCCAGCTTTGGCGCCGGGCCGTCGTTTTTCCAGAGTTTGCCTATCTCTTTTAAAGCCACCAGGGCGTTATCGTCAAACAAACCGTCGCGGTTTGGGGCAACGTTAAGGATGAAATTACAATCGGCTTTGTTTAGGGTGGTAAGCTCGGTAACCATTTTAGCCGGATCCTTTACCGCTGTAGTTGGGAAATTTGTTTTCCAGAACCAGCTGCTTTGCAGGGGCAGGCACGCTAAAGATGGCATAATGTTATTCTCTTTGGAGATCCTCTGACCGGCACCCATCTCGTAGGTTTTAATGTCGCTGTAAAAAAGGCCTTCGGCGGGGTATTTGGCGCCGTTAAGATCCATCAGCACACAATCGGGCTGGATAGATTTAATGAGATGGTAAACATCTTCAAAGTTGATATCGTCATAACTAATACGCGACCACGGCGCATCCCAGCCATCGATAATAATCGCTTCAATCTTACCATACTTGGTCAGCAACTCGGTAAGCTGCGCCTTCACCATTTCAAAATGTTTTTGGGTGATGCTATGCGGGCGTAGTTTGTGGTGCGTATCCAGGATGCTGTAATAAAGCATCACCTTCAGGTCGTTCTTGCGGAAGGCATCCACATATTCCTTTACCACATCCCGCTTCAGCGGACTGTTCATTACGTTATAATCTGTGGTTTTGGTGTCCCAGATGCAAAAGCCGCTGTGGTGTTTGGTGGTAAGGCAGCCGTAGGTCATATTGGCGCTTTTGGCGGCCTTGGCCCATTGGTCGGCGTTTAGTTTTGTGGGGTTAAATGCCGATGCAGGCGCTTCCGGGTCGGGCCAGTCGGCATCCATGTAGGTCGGCATGTTAAAGTGGATGAACATCCCAAACTTAAGGTCTACAAATTTTTGCTGCAGCGAAGTGTAATTGGCCGTAGTGGTAACCACCTCGTTATTTTGTGCCGATGTTTTATAAATGATGCCTGTAAGCAGGATGATAGCGGTAAGTAGTCTCTTCATGGGATGAACGCAGATGGTAAACCCAAAGTAAGCGATTATTGGGTAAAGATTTGACAACTTTCTAAAAGTTGTAAAATCTGAGGTAAGTAGGCGGAAAATGTTCACGTTCACGATTGCACACATGTTGTTAGTTTTTGTAAATAATTGATAATAAATATCTTATCGTATTTATTACTGACATAGTAGTGCCACCATTACCTTTAGTTTAATTGCTATGGATAGGTGCGGTTTTTGTTTAATTCAGTAGATATGCTAACATTCTTTCCGCCCTTGTGGTGTTGTCATCAACAAGCAGCCTGCATCCTGAAATAGTAAATTGCATGAGGGCGCAGGGTCTCTTGCAGAAGACCCTGCGAGGACGGGAGATTTTCTTTTTTGTCATCCTGAACGTAGAGAAGGATCTATTAGCGAACTGTGCTTGGCGGAGATGCATATCTGCGAATAGATGCTTCGCTATCGCTCAGCATGACAAATGGTTTTAGATATAATTCTATTTCTCCCTTGCACCCAAAATCTCATCAATCATTCCAAATTCCAGGGCTTCGGCGGCTATCATCCAGTGGTCGCGGTCGGACAGGTGGTAAACGGTTTCGTAATCCTGCCCGGTGTGTTTTGCTGTGATCTCGTAAAGCTCCCTTTTCATTTTGGCGATTTGCACAGCGGCTATCTCGATATCTGATGCCATACCCTGCGCGCCGCCCGACGGCTGATGCATCATGATGCGGGAGTGGGGAAGGGCAGCCCGTTTACCCTTAGTGCCTGCGCACAGCAATACCTGCGCCATGGATGCCGCCATACCGGTACAAATGGTGGCAACATCGGGCGAGATGAATTGCATGGTATCGTAAATACCCAGCCCGGCATAAACCGAACCACCCGGCGAGTTGATATAGATCTGGATATCGCGCTTAGCATCGGTTGATTGCAGGAACAGCAGTTGCGCCTGGATGATATTGGCCACATGGTCGTCGACAGCTGTTCCCAGGAAGATGATGCGGTCCATCATCAGGCGCGAGAATACGTCCATCTGGGTAATGTTCATTTGCCGCTCCTCCATAATGGCAGGTGTCATGGCCGTTATGCAACTGTTGTTTACCTGCGCTATAAACCTGTCTACATGTAAACTTTGGACATGGCGGTGCCTCACCGCGTATTTGCGGAACTCGTTGGTATTCATTTTTCAAAAATTTAAAGGTTAGCGTTTAAAAAAGCGCAGGATAGTTTGGCGGAAGCTTCGATGCTCCGGTTGGGTAAAAAGTTGGTTATGTATCGCCTCGATATCGGCGCGTAATTGCGTGCGGCCGTATTGCTGCACCAGGCTTAGGGTTTGTTTGTGCCAAAATACATCAGCCCTAAGTTGGGGGTTCAATATCATCTTCGCCTCAAACAACAGGCCGTCCTGCGGGGTGGCAAGGCCCAGCACGTGGTCGTCAATCTCTTTGATGTTATTCAATGAAGTCCGCATAGCTTAATGATCGTTGTTTAACGGTGTCCCTTACTTTTTCCAGGCATTTGTATTTCTGTACGGTAACCGAGCGTTCGCCGGCGTAACCAAATTGTTCGGCAGCTTCCTTCATTGGTAATTTATCGTAATAAAAGGCGCTTAACAGCTCCATGCAGCGTTTGCCGGCAGTTTGCAGGTATTGTAATACTTTGTTGGTTGAAACCTGCCCTTCGGCTTCATCGGCAAGGTTGAGCAGCTCATCATGCAAAGGCACGGTGCCATTGCCCTCCCTGAACTTTTTAAACCAAAGGTGCTTCGCGATGCCTAACAAATAAGCTTTATCATCCGCGGCGTTTAAATTGCCGCAAACAGCTTTCTCATAATAAATCACCAGCGCATCCTGGAACACGTCCCTGGCATCATCAAATGAACCGCCCAGCCTGGCCACATACTTAGCCACCGCCGGGAAGGCGCTTTTGTAAAGCTCCATTAGTGATTGTTCCCTGTTTGCCGTTTTTACCATGATACCTGCGTTTAATACTATGTGTGCGGATGGGGTGATATATCACCGGAAAATTAGAAATTATTTTGGCCTCACCCAAACCCTCTCCGAAGGAGAGGACTTAAAAACTTTCTTTTGCCTCCCTCTCCGAAGGAGAGGGCCGGGGAGAGGCCACAAAAAAGGCTTGCCGAAGCAAGCCTTTATATTTAAAGATTTGACAACTTTTCAAAAGTTGTCAAATCTAATTATTTCAATAGATCTGCTTTAACAATATCCAATATCTTAAACGACTCGGCAGTGCTTGGCGCTTCGGCGTAAACACGCAGCACCGGCTCTGTACCAGATGGGCGGATCATTACCCAGGTTTCGTCTTCAAAGAAGAATTTATAACCATCAAGGTCTTCGGTGCGGGTTACTTTCAGGTTGCCAAAAGCAGCGAAACCGCTTTTACAGTTGCTGATGATCTGTTGTTTCTTTTCTTCGGTAACGTGCAGGTCGTAACGCTCTACGGCAAATTTGCCAACCACATCGTAAATTTCCTGTACCAGGTCTTGCAGGCTGCGGCCGCTTTTGGCCATAAATTCCCATATCATCAGCCCTATCCAAACGCCGTCGCGCTCGGGGATGTGGCCGTTAACCGCGATACCGCCCGATTCTTCGCCGCCCACCATAAAAGGTTTGCCGCTATTAACGATCAGGTCGCAAATGTATTTAAAGCCAATTTTGGTAACCGTATTGTTCAAGCCGTAAGCATCGCAAAGCTTTTGGATCTTGCTGGTACACGAAAAGGTGGAGTAAACCTCGCCCTTTTCGCCTTTTACTTTATACATGTAATGGATCAGCAATAGAAGGATGTGGTGCGAATCTACAAAGTTGCCTTCGCCGTCGTATAAACCAATCCGGTCGGCATCGCCATCGGTAACCAAACCGGCGGCAATTTCGCCTTCAGATAGTTTGATCAATTGTTCAAACTCCTGCAGGTTGCGCTGGATAGGCTCGGGGGCCTGGCCGTCAAAACTTGGGTTATAATCAGCATGTAAAAAGGTAATATCGGGGAACAGGCGGCGCATCACATTCTGGCCGGCACCGTACATGGCATCGTATGCCCACTGCAAGCCGCTATCGCGAATGGCAGGAATATCAAAGCTGGCTTCGGCATGCTCTACGTACATATCTTCAAGATTAATGTACTCAACCAGGCCATCAGTAACGTAATCCGTAACCGATTTTAGCTCCAGGTTGATGGTATCCGGGATCTGCGACTCTACCTTCTCTATATCATCCGGTGTGGCCGGGCCGCCGTAAAAGGCCTTTATCTTATATCCGTTATAAGCAGGCGGGTTGTGGCTTGCCGTAATAATGATACCGGCAGATGCCTGTTTGCGCACAGTACCCAATGATATCATCGGGGTTGATATGAACATGTTTTCGGCACGGAAAACCTTTATGCCCTGCGATGCCAGTACGCAAGTGGTAACATCTGCAAACATAGGCCCTGCAAAACGCGGGTCGCAGCCTACAACGGCGCTTGGTTTTTCGAAGTTTTGTTTCAGCCACAATGCGGTTGCATAGGCCACTCGTTTTACGTTCTCAACGGTAAAGTCGTCGGCAATGATCGCTCTCCAGCCATCTGTTCCAAATTTTATTTTGCTCATTTTAGATATAAGTGGTTTAAAATCCTATTTTTAGCGCCTCAATATTCATACAAGAATATTAATGTTTTATGGTAAACGGAAACAAATAATGAAAGTTTTAAAATTTGGCGGAACATCGGTCGGGAGTGCTGCCCGTATGCAGAAGCTGCTGGATATAATTAACCCCCAGGAGAGGCAAATTGTGGTGCTGTCGGCCATGTCGGGCACTACCAATAATTTAGTAGAAATAGGCCAGGCCTACCTTACAAACGATAAGGCGAAGGCAGCATCTTTAATAGCCATATTAAAGGATAAGTACGAGGCTGTTATTAAGGAGCTTTTAAAAAAGCCCGAAACATTTGAGCAGGGTAAAGAGGTTATTGATTACCACTTTAGGCTGTTGAGCAGTTTTGCCAACGACCTGTTTACCCCCATAGAGGATAAAATTATTTTAGCGCAGGGCGAGTTACTGTCAACCACGCTGTATCATATCTACCTGAAAGAAATTGGCGTACCATCGGTTTTATTACCGGCGCTTGATTTTATGAAGACCGACGAGGACAGCGAACCCATAGTTGACCATATTACTACCGAGCTTACCCCGTTACTGGACAAACACCCGGATGTGAACCTGTTCATCACACAGGGATTTATTTGCCGTAATGCCTTTGGCGAGATAGACAACCTGCGCCGCGGTGGCAGCGATTATACCGCATCATTAATAGGGGCAGGCATCCGCAGCGAAGAAGTTCAGATCTGGACGGATATCGACGGGATGCACAACAACGACCCGCGCATTGTGAGCAATACCAAACCCATCGCCCAGTTATCGTTTGACGAGGCTGCCGAGCTGGCCTACTTTGGGGCAAAGATCCTGCACCCGCAAAGCGTGTTCCCGGCGCAAAAGTATAAGATCCCGGTGCGGTTGCTGAACACCATGGACCCGCAGGCTGCCGGTACGCTGATAACAAACACCAGCGAAACAGATAAGATCAAATCGATAGCGGCAAAGGATGGCATTACCGCCGTTAAGATCCAAAGCAGCCGCATGTTGCTGGCGCATGGCTTTTTGCGCCGTGTGTTCGAGGTGTTCGAGCGTTACCGCACATCGATAGATATGATCACCACATCAGAGGTGGCGGTATCGTTAACCATTGACGATACCACTTACCTGGGCGAGATTACCACAGAACTTGGCGCTTATGGCTCGGTAGATATTGATGTAAACCATACCATTATTTGTGTAGTTGGCGATTTTGGTGCCGAAAAGCACGGTTACGCGGCGCGCGTACTGGAAGCGGTAAAACACATCCCGGTAAGGATGATATCATACGGTGGCAGCGACCATAATATGAGTTTACTGGTAAAAACAGAAGACAAGGTAGAGGTTTTGAGGAGTTTGCATAGCAGGCTGTTTTAGGAAGCCTCTCCCAACCCTCTCCGAAGGAGAGGGCATTAGAATTGTTCAATTAAGATAAATAAAAGTTTCCCCTATCGGGGGAGATTTAGAGGGGGCTACATGTTCAACAACAATACTATACAGCGCTTTAACGATACCGAAACACCATTTTATTATTACGATATGGGTGTTTTGCGGCAAACGCTTGATGCCTGCAGGGATGCATCGTCAAAATATGGTTTTCATGTGCATTATGCTATGAAGGCTAACTTTAACCCAAAGGTGGTGGATATGATCCAAACTTTTGGTTTTGGTGCCGATTGCGTAAGCGGTAACGAGGTGAAATCGGCATTAGAGCATGGCTTTGATAAAGGCAAGGTGGTGTTTGCAGGTGTAGGTAAATCTGATAAGGAAATTAACCTGGCGCTGGATGCTGATATCTTCTGCTTTAACGTAGAATCGGTTCAGGAGCTGGAAATTATCAACGGATTAGCTGCGGATAAGGGCAAAGTTGCGGGCATCGCCATCCGTATCAACCCCAATGTGGATGCGCATACCCACCATTTTATTACTACCGGGCTCGACGAAAATAAATTCGGCATCAACACCTGGCAGCTAAATGATGTGGCCGAAACGCTGCGCAAATGCGCCAATCTTAAATTTTTAGGCATCCACTTCCACATCGGCTCACAAATTACCGATATGGAGGTTTACCGCAACCTGTGTACCCGCATTAACGAAATGCAGGATTGGTTTGAAGACCACGGCTTCGCGATAAAAGTATTAAACACCGGCGGCGGCCTGGGCGTTGATTATTATAACCCCGATACCAACGGCATCGCCGATTTTGAAAGCTACTTTAAAGTGTTCAGCAAATTCCTGAAGGTTAAACCGGGCCAGGAGGTGCATTTTGAACTTGGCCGCGCCATGGTTGCACAATCGGCATCATTAATATCGAGGGTGCTTTACGTAAAGAACGGCCAGAAAAAGAATTTTTTAATACTGGATGCCGGCATGACGGAACTGATGCGCCCTATGCTTTACCAGGCGTACCATGCTATTGAGAATTTGAGCAGGGAGCGGGGAGAGAGGAGCGGAGAGCCGGATGGAGAAGTGGCGCATGACGGCGCACCGAACACCCCGCACCCCGCACCCCCAATAAAATACGATGTTGTAGGCCCAATATGCGAAAGCACGGATTGCTTTAGGAAAGATGTTGACTTGCCGCAATCGTATCGTGGCGACCTGATCGCCATACGCACGGCAGGCGCTTACGGCGAGGTTATGGCATCGCATTATAACCTGCGCGACCAGGTGCAATCGGTTTATTCAGAATAAGTTATATCCACAGCAAACCATACCCGCGTTATAAGCGTATATTAATTATACAAGCTTTTTTGATTGGTTATAAGCAGGTAGTCTTATAGATCGAGTGGCTAAATAATTAATATCACGATAGTGGTTATACGTTGTATTAAGGTATTTAGCAAGGTCCCGTTGGTTAACGCTTTCGGGGCTTTTTTTGTGGAGATAAAATTAGCATGCTTCGGCGCAAACCGCGGGGGTATTATTATCGTATTTATAATATTCCTTATTAGAATAATTATTATTATACCGCGGCTGTAAACAATTTTGCATATTGCCTGTATAAATGAAAGTTTTTTAGTTAGTTAGATAAATATATTATTCAACCTGCCTATAAATGAAATATACCGAGCAACAACGCCTTACGGCTGTAGAAAGGTTTAAGCAACTTGATACAAGTATTACTACCGATCTGAATGAGATTGTTGCCCTGGTAGCCCAAATTTGCGGCACACCGGTGGCCCTTGTAACCCTGCTTGATAACGATACCCAATGGTTTAAGGCATCGGTTGGTACCGAGGTGGAATGCACACCCAGGGGGATGTCTTTTTGCAACAACACCATTAAACACCAGCACTTAAACATAATTGGCGATCTGCAAGCCCACCCGGAGCACTGCTCCAACCCGCTGGTTACCGGCGAACCATTTGTACGCTTTTACGCCGGCGCGCCTTTAATAACCAAAGATGGTTACGCCATTGGCAGCTTGTGTGTGATAGATATGCAGCCGAGAGAGTTAACCCCCCATCAGCAAAAAGCGCTACAGGTAATGGGCAAACAGGTTGTTAATTTAATGGAACTTAACTGGAGCCTGAACACGCTTGCAGAACAACGCGAAAAAGAGCTGAAGCATGCAACCGCCATAAGCGAATCTGAGCTGAAGCTGAAGGCGATCTTTGATAGCTCTAACGATACCCATATATTGGTTGGCCGTAATTACGAAGTGCTTGCCTTTAACAAATCTGCCGCAGCCTTTATTAAAGCTGCTTACCGCCGTAAAATATCACATGGCGATTGCCTGCTGGATTTTACCGACCCAACTATATTAAACCAGTTTAAAAAATATTTTAGCATAGCCCTTACGGGCCGGTCGATAAAGCGCGAGTGGATGCTGATGCCGGGCACCACAAACGCCTGCTGGAAGGTTACCACCTTTATCCCTGTAAGGAATAAAACGGGCGATGTAATAGGCGTGGCGCTAAACTCTACAGATATTACCCATCATAAAAAGCAGGAAGCCTATATCAATGTCCAGAATGAGGCGCTTAACCGCATAGCCATTATCCAATCGCACGAGCTGCGCCGGCCGGTGGCATCGCTGTTAGGTATTATGGACCTCATCAAAATGGAAAATGTTTCCTTCAACTATTTTGATATGATGGAACTTACCGTTAACGAGCTGGACGAAAAGATCCGCGGCATTGTTAAGGATTCTGAGAATACCCTGCATGGCCGGCACCTGGCTGTTGTAGCGTAATTCATATATCAATAACATCCGTATCACCCGCGTTTAAAGCACTTTTGCTGTAATGTGGATAATTATGCCTACCTTGCGCACTTTAATAATAAATAAAGTAATGCAAAAAGAAGGAACAGTAAAATTTTTCAATGAAACAAAAGGTTTTGGCTTTATCACACCAGATGGTGGCGGTGCCGATGTATTTGTTCATTCAACAGGTCTGATCGACGAAATCCGTGAAAACGATAAAGTTGAGTTCGAAGTAGAAAACGGAAGAAAAGGCTTAAACGCAGTAAACGTAAAGGTTGTTTAATTATATATTAATCCACTAAATGTTACAGAAAGCATCCGCCCATAAGGCGGATGTTTTTTTTGTGCTATGATTTTACTTTTTGCCGTAGGGAGGGAACAGAATCCGAAATCGTAATTCTAAAATCCGAAATCAAAGTGTCCCATTCAGAAATGAGTGGGACACCCTTTTGAAATTGCAACCAATTAATAATCAATTATTTATAATTTTATTTTGACTATTTTTTAGCAAAAGTCAAATCAATAAAATATTGATTATCAATTATTTAACTAAGATTTCTCGTTTGTGTAATATTTAGTGGGACAGCAAGAAATTTTATTCGTTGCCGCTCATCCAGAAAGTTACCGTTGCCAGTGCGATAGTTATAAACAGTATAATTATCAAAGTGTCTAAAATGCGTCGCAGCAGCCTGTCGGCTAAGCTTTCCTTCCTGTTAATATAAGGCAGCAGTTGATATTTAAGTACAATCAGCACTATAGCCAGTACAATAGTTATCAGGTAAAACATTTTACGGAAATGTACCGATCGTGTAGAATCTATCAGGGAGGTTATATCCATAACGCCCCTGATAGCTAAAACCGTGCCCCGTGTGGATATAAATGGATATCATCCCTAAATGTGCTTTATTAAACTTAATGTAAATAATTTAAACAGTGCGGTATGGTATTTGTTAACCTATGTACAAATCATCTACTAAAAAGTAAATAACATGAAAGATCAAGCAAAAATTATAGCAGCACTTTTAGTGGGTGCTGCAGCGGGCGCCGCTTTAGGATTATTATTGGCCCCAGAAAAAGGTGAAGAACTAAGAGGCGACATTGCTGATTATGTAAACGACCTTGTTGACAAAGCAAAAAACAAAGCGCAGAGCACTGCCGATAACGTTAAAGAATACGCCAGCAACACGGTTGATTCTGTAAAATCGAGGTTCTCGGGAGCGGTGAATGATGCCGACGATGCTATTGACAGCGCAAGGTCAAAAGCAACCAGCTATGCTGAAAACGGCGCTGATGCTGCCAAATCAAAAGTAAAAAGTACCGCTAACGACTGGAATAATTCTATCCAGAACGCGTAAGGTATTTAACCATACATGTGTAAAAGCCCTCCCGACGAAAGTTGGGAGGGCTTTTTGGTTTAAAATAATGTCATTGCGAGGAGCGATAGCGACGCGGCAATCTCAGCATATCCGATTGTCCTATGAGATTGCCACGCTATCGCTCGCAATGACATGTTTGTAGACGCGTAAAAATGAAGCGCAAAAAACGCCCAACCTACGGCCGGGCGTTTTCAATATCAAACCAGGGTAGCTTACTTTTTAGCAGCAGGTGCCCAGGTGTTATCCTTCATGTTAGCATCCATATAAATACCGTTATCTAAAGCGATAGATTTTAAGCTTTTGCCCCTTACCGATTTAAAGGTAACCAGCGTTTGTTTCTGGTTCTTCTCCCAAACGGCAGGCGTTTGGTGCATGGTTTTTGTAGTGCCGTCGACATAAGTTACAACCACATCAAACGGAATTGCAAAGCCGCCTATGTTGGCAACTGTAAACGTGTAGCCATCTTTACCGGTAACTACATTTTTAACAGCCAGGTCGTTATAGTAATTGGTGAAGAACCAGTTGTTAAAGAACCAGGTAAGGTTACGGCCCGATACATTGCTCATCGAGTTGAAATAATCCCATGGAACAGGGTGTTTACCATGCCAGCGGTCCATGTAGCCATGCAGGGCTTTTTTAAACAGGTCGTCGCCAAGCATATCTTTTAAGGCCAGGTAGCTTAACGACGGTTTGCCGTAAGCATTGTTACCGTAACCGGTGGTTAGTTCGCTGGTTTGGGTGATAACCGGGATATCCTGGTTGCTGGAGCGGTTGTTGATCCAGCCGTTGATACGGAACTGTTTGTAAAACGCATCGGCTTTAGCTTTGCCTTTTTCGGCGGTGCCTATCAGGTACTCAAGGGTGGTAGCCCAGCCCTCGTCCATAAACGCGAAGCGGGTTTCGTTGATACCCATGTAAAAAGGGAACCAGGTGTGTGCTATCTCGTGGTCCTGCACAAGCTGTGCAAAGCCCGGGTCGCCCATTTGGCTGTCGTTCACCATCATCGGGTATTCCATATCGGCAAAGCCCTGGAACGCCGTCATTTTTGGGAACGGATAAGGCACGCCCGGCCAGTTGTGGCTAAACCAGCCTAAAGCGTTACGGCCATATTGTACAGATTGTTTAAAATCGGTACCCTTAACCGAGTAGGCAGCCTGCATGCTTGCTCTCCTGCCGGTGCTTTGGTCAACAATAACACTGCCCGCATCCCAAATGTAATGGTTGCTTAGGCCAACAGCCACATCGCTGATGTTGGTTGCCGTCCATGTCCAGGTGTTCATGGCGTTTTGCGCCGTAACTTTGTTGCCTGTAATTTCATCAATGGTAGCCACATGAATAGTGCTGTCGCTGGTCATTGACCGTTGCAGGCGGTCGGCATATTCTTTTTGTAATACCTGTGTTGGGTTCTGTAAGGTACCGGTAGCCCAAACCACAAAGTTTTTTGGTACGGTAACATTCAGGGTGTAATCGTTAAAATCGTTGTAAAACTCCTGCGCGTCGGTAAAAGCTACACGGTCCCAGCCGTTGTAATCATCATATACAGATACGCGCGGGTAAAAATAAGCCAGGTAATAACTGGTGGAGTCTATCTGCCCCTCGCGGCCGCTTTGTTTTGAAGCGTCGAAGTGCCAGGCAATGCTCATCTGTACCGAGTCGTGCGGCATCAGTGGTTTTGGCAAGGCAACTCCAAAGTTGGTAGATGATGCCTGCTCGTTGTTCCAAGGGCGTTTTTGGCCGCCAACACGAAAAGTATCTACCTGGATGCCCGAAGTTAAATAATCAGGCCCGGCATCACCCATCCTGGCCGAGCCGGGGCGGTGTATGTTCAGGATCAGTTTCATGTTCAGCCTTTTTAAGGTATCCGGGCTGTTGTTGATGTAGGTAATAGTTTCGGTGCCTTTTACGGTGCTTAAAGGCGGGGCTGCCGTTATCGAGATATTGTAACGCGCGTGGTTTTGCCAGTATTTGGCCCCGGGTTTGCCATCGGCGCTGCGGGTGCCGTTATCAAATGCCTTTTTAATATCACGTGGCATGTAAAGGCTTTGCGCCTGTAATTGTAACAGCGCTACGCTGCAAGCTGCGGTAAGCAGGATTTTTTTTAACATAAATGATAAGTTTTTATAAGATCAGTAAAACAAATGTAGGTTATATATCGGTATCTGTTATGACTATTCAGGTAAACGAATTGTTACAATGAACGCTTGTTTGCGGGCGTTTAATTATTTTCCTTTGTATCAAGTTATTTTAGTAGGGGTATTAAATAACTATATAAAGCCGGGCCTTATGGTCCGGTTTTGTTATTTATACGGATTTTTAACGTTTACCCCGTTACATATTCTTTAGCTATCAGCGTAAACAGCTTGTCGTTATCTGCCGATTCATCAAAGTTTTCTGTCAGCAATTGTTTTACTTCGTCATACTTCAGCAGCTTGGCAATCATAATAAGCATGCGGTACGATGTAATGTTGATATGCTCCAGTATCTGCAGGTAAAGCATAATGTCAAGGTCGTTCAACAGGGGCACGTCTTGTCCATCGTCTAAACAAAATTCATCTTTTATAATAGACCTGATGGGGTTACAAACTTCGGCAGAAGGTTTTTCGCCTATCAGCTTATAAATTTCTTCCATGCGTTCTATTTGTTTTTTTACATCGCCCCCAAATTCGCCAATGGCCAGTTCAAGGGCTTTAAACGATGCAAGGCCCATAAGGTGCGATGTCCTGTCGCGTAAAAAACACTTGCCGTTGTATATGCGGGTTAAATGATGCAGGAAAATCTGCTTTAAAAAAGGCGCGTCCGGGGTTTTAGGGGTCTTGGGTTCCATATGCTTAATTAATCGTGATCGGCTAACACAAAAATCTGTTTTCTTTTTCAATAAAGAAACAATTATATACTAAAGGTAAGTTTAATAATTGGCGTATGGTTTATTAATGAATGCTGCTTATTATTGCAGTATGAGATATAAATTAGGCGATTTTGTGCGCTTTGTTGATGAAAAGCTGGAAGGCTATGTAACCAAAATAATCGACGAGCAGATGATAGGTGTTACCGTTGAGGATGATTTTGAGATACCGGTACTGGCCAGTAAAGTAACTTATGTGCATGGCCACGGCGCCCAAAGCCACGATGAAGAGTATATCCCCCAGGCAAAACCAACCGGCGAGTTTAAAAGCAAAGGTGTACACATAGCCGTTGTGGCCGATGTAAAGGCACAGGCGCTGGTGCATTTATACCTTGTGAACGAAACTTCATACCAATTGCTTGCCTCGGTTACCGCTCAGCAGCAAAAAGATAACAAAGGCGAGTTTGCCGGCGTTATCGAACCAAGCGGCGTAGCTAAAGTTTACTCCGCTAAACTATCCGACCTGCAGTTATGGCCAAAGCTAATTTTCCAGGTTTTGTTTTATACCAAACAAAACAAGCCATCGGTAACCCCTTTGAATGTAAGCCAGCAATTTAAGGCGAAGGATTTTGCAGGCGCTAAAAAGATGGTGCCCTTTATAAAACAGCAGGGCTGGATGATACAGCTGGATGAACCCGAACTGATCATTGATGCCGAAAAACTAAAGGAAAGTTTTTTTAAACCTGCCGAAGAAAAAACGCAAATCGTTGCCAAACCGGTAAGCGAGCTTGACCTGCATATAGAAAAACTGCGCGACGACTACCAGTTTTTAGGCAGCAGCGAGATCCTGAACATCCAAACCGATCACTTCAAAAAGGCGCTTGATGCCGCCATAGTGCACCAGATGCCCGATATTACTTTCATCCACGGTACAGGTAACGGCATACTGAAACACGAGCTGCATAAATTGCTAAGCAAGCACCCCAAGGTGCAAACCTTTATGGATGCCCGGAAAGAGAAGTTTGGGTACGGTGCTACGAAAGTGGTGTTGAAGTAAGTTTGCTGAATTTATTATTAGAGTATTTGTTTTTTAATTATTAATCGTAATATTGCGATTGATATATGGGCATTACCAAAACAGCAATATTTAACCAGGAACAGAATAAGCTGGCGCTGCAACTAAAAGCAATTGCACACCCGGCGCGTGTTGCCATATTGCAGCATCTTCTAAAAACCAACGCCTGTATCTGCGGCGACCTTGTAGACGAACTGGGTTTGGCCCAGGCGACCATATCGCAGCATTTAAAAGAGCTTAAAAATGCCGGGCTGATACAAGGCACTATAGAAGGGGTGAGCATTTGCTACTGCATCGAACCCATTGCCTGGAAGAACCTGCAAAACGAAATAAATACGCTGTTCGCGTCGTATAAGGGCGCGAATAATTGCTGCTAAAATTTTTTAACCAAATCAATCGTAATATTGCGATTGATTTTAAACTGTATAATGATGGAAAACTTAAAATGGATTGATTTTAAACAGCAGCTACAGGCAAACCCCGATCTTATACTGCAATTTCAATATGCCCAAAACCAATGGGTTGATGCCGCTTATCACATTACCGAAGTTAAACAGGCACCCATAACATCTGTTGATTGCGGCGGGGTGCTGAATAGCTGGACAGAAGTCATTGTTCAGTTATATGAACCACAAGGCGAGCAGCAGGAAAGGGCAATGCAGGTAAGCAAAGCACTTTCAATTATCCATGTTGTAGAAAAGGCGTTGCCTTTAAATCCTGATGGGATAGTGAAGATAGAGTTTGGTAATACGCGGTTTGATACCCGCCAGATGCTGCCTAAAGCATTAATAATTGATGCCGATAACCTGGTGGTTGACCTGCGTGCCGATACGGTACAATGCAAGGCCGTAGAACGCGGCGGCAATTGCGGCCCGGACGAAAAAGGTGATGAATGCTGTAGCCCGGTTACAGAAACCAAACCATTGATACAATTACAAAACCTTACTGCCGATGCGTGCTGCACGCCGGGCTCGGGATGCTGTTAATGAATCCTGTTATTTTTTATTTTCTTCTGATTGGACTCTTTGGCATAGTATATGTTATTCTATAGTTAATAAATATAAACCATTAAATAATATATACCATGAAAAAGTTAAGTTTAATAATGGCGACGGCTATTGCCGCATGTGCATTTAATTATGCGGCGGCAAAAGGACACAACACACACAAAGCAAAATTTTCAACCGGTAATTTAACCGTTAATCAGGATACTGTGCCTAAAAAGAAAAAGGCCCCAAAAACAACTAATCCTACAACACCGCCATCACCAATAGCGCCAAACCCAACAAACCCGCAGAGCCCAACAAGCCCTACCACACCTACTATACCAAATAACCCAACAAACCCTACTAACCCAAGTTACCCTATAACACCAACTAACCCTACACAGCCAACCAGCCCTACTAATCCAACTCTACCAACCAGTCCGACTGTGCCAACAAGCCCAACGGTGCCAACAAACCCAACGGTGCCAAACAGTCCAACTGCACCAACCATGCCGCCGGCTACACCTACAACACCAACAGGTACGCCTCCGGCTACCCCAAACCAGGTGCCAACAACACCAACTACAACCCCGCCACCAGCACCAACTGTGCCGCGTACAGGCAGGTAATAAAATAATATGTATAAATGCGAGACCGGTGTAAAGCGTATGCTTTCACCGGTCTTTTTTTTTATTAATCTTCCTTTTCAACAAACTCCTTCAGGCTGATGCCCAGTATGTGGTTCCAGCCTTTGGTAAAGCTTTCCACGGCAAAATCCGGCCCGTGCTGTGGGAAGGTTTCCAGCCCGGTATGCGTAATGCGTACAAGCGTTTTATCCCCCTCGGGGAACAATTCAAAACTCACTTCCGAATGACCATCAAAACCCTCATAAACCCAAGTGTAGCTCAGTTTCTTCTCGGGTTCCACAGCGGTAATGCGGCAATTATGCGTGTACTTTTCGCCCTTGCTGCCCTGCCCGCTAAAGCTAAACTCAAAGCCAACGCGCGGCTCAAAGCTTTCCAGCTGAAAATACCATTTCTTCATTTTTTCGTTATCGGTTAAGGCCTGCCAAACGCGGCTTACCGGGGCGTTAAGCGTACGCTCAACTATTAATGGTTTTGCTTCCATGTTATTTAAGTTTTGGTTTTTGTTCAATTTGCTCGTTATCCAAAAAGTCTTCCAGGGCATTCAGTTTACCGGTCCAGAATGCGCGGTACTGGCCTGTCCATTTAGCCACCTGTTCCAGCTTTTTAAGTTCGGCCCGGCAATAGCGTTCGCGGCCTTGCTGTTTAATGGTAATAAGCCCGCACTGGGTAAGTATCTTAATGTGTTTTGATATTGCAGGCCTGCTTATCTCAAAGCTATCTGCAATGGCGTTCAGGTTCATCTGCCGCGCGGCAAGCAGGTTTATGATCTGGCGCCGGGTAGGGTCGGCAATGGCCTGGAATACATCTCGTCTCATTTTATATGTGTTACCGTTCGGTTACGCAAATGTATATGATACCTTTTGGTTACGCAAACAAATGTTAAATATTTTTTGTTGTTACGAAATATTCGTATAATTACGATAGTTTCGTAACAAAATTAAATGTAAACATATCATGAGAACTGTAATCGCAATTATCGCCGTCAATTTAATGCTGTTTCGTACAGCGCTGGCGCAAAACACCGGGGGTTATCCCGATTCAATTAAAAAAGCATTTGCCTTATACGAGGCAAAAAATTACCGGGCATCGGCACAAACTTATACCAACGCGTTTAAAGTTAATGGGTGGAAAGGGTTTAGCGACGACAGGTATAACGCAGCCTGTTCGTGGGCGTTGGCCGGTAATGCCGATAGCGCGTTTTACCAGTTAGACCGTGTTGTAAACCTAATGGCATACAACAACTACGCCCACATCACTACCGATACCGACCTGAACAGCTTGCATAACAATAAACGCTGGGCAACGCTGATTGCTACGGTGGCTAAAAATAAAGAGAAGGCCGAGGAAAAACTAAACAAGCCGCTGGTGAGAGAACTGGAAACCATTTATGCCGACGACCAGAGCGGGCGTAAAAAAATAGACAGCCTGGCTAAGATCTATGGACTGCAGTCGCCGCAGGTAAAAGAGCTTTTTAAAACTATAGCTTTGCAGGATTCCGTTAACCTGATGAAGGTGAAAAAGATACTGGATAAGCATGGTTGGGCAGGCCCCGATGAAGTTGGCGCTTTAGGTACAGTTACCCTGTTTTTGGTAATACAGCACGCCGACCTTGCCACTCAAAAGCAATACTTACCCCTTATGCGCGAGGCCGTAAAAAGCAAAAAGCTGAGGGCATCCAGCCTGGCTATGCTGGAAGACCGTATAAACGTGCGCGAAGGGAAAAAGCAATTGTATGGCAGCCAGCTACGGTCTGATGCAGAGGGTAAAATGAAATTTGACCCTATTGAAGATGAACCTAACGTAGATAAGCGCCGCGCCGAAGTAGGTTTAGAGCCGCTAAAAGATTACGCCAAACGCTTTGGTTTGGATTACACCGTACCCGAACAATAATAAATAGTACAGCATCGCACTAAAAGTGCGGTGCTGTAATTAACCCTGTTTAAGCGGGATCTCGAAGCTGAAAGTTGAACCTTTGCTGGGTTCGCTTTCTACATACAGCCGGCCCTGGTGGCGGGCAATAATTTCGTGGCTGATGTATAAGCCTATGCCCAGGCCAGAGATATGCGATGCCAGGTCGTCCACACGGTAAAAGCGCGAGAAAATACGTTCCTGTTGTTCCTTGCTTATACCAAGGCCAAAATCCTGTACGGTTACTGTTGCTTTATCTTCTGATCTTGATACAGAGATATTGATCAGGTCGGCCTGCGGCGAATATTTAATGGCGTTTGATATCAGGTTGATGATCACCTGCTCTATCCGTTGCTTATCGGCGTTAACAAGCAGTTCGTCAATATCCGAACAAATAATTATCCGGTGCGATTTGGTTGAATACTGCATCAGGTCGGCCACTTCATCAACCAGGTGCGGCAGGTTAAACTCACTGAAAGAGAACGGCAGCTTACCGGCCTCTATCTTAGAAACATCAAGCAGGTCTGATATCAGGTCGGACAGTTTGTTTATTTGCGATAGCGCTTTTTGAATAAACGTTTTATTCCTGTCATCGGCTGCCAGGCTGCGGTCGATAATTTGCAGGTAGCCGTTAAGGCTGGTCATGGGGGTTTTTAGCTCGTGGCTGGCAAGGCCTATAAATTCGTCCTTTTTTGAGTTGAGTACCTGGATCTCCTCGTATAATTTAGCGTTATCAAGCGCAACGCTGGCCTGCGATGCCACGCCAGATACCAGCGTTTCGTGCTCACGGGTAAACCGGGCAACCTCGGGGTGGCCCAAAAATAACCCGCCTATAACTGTGCCGTTTTTTGACATAACCGGTACAGCAAGGTAACTTACTACAGGCAAATGCCCTTTAGGCATGCCGTAATGCGGGCGGTTATGGCCATAGCGCGGGTCTTTGGTAATATCATCAACCCGCACCACACCTAAACCATTAAACGTATGCGCAAAAACGTCAGTGTTGCGCGGCATGCCAAATTTTTCGAATGCCTCCCGCGGCGCACCCGATAGCGTGTACAGCATGTACGATTCGCCCTGATCATCCAGCTTGTTATAAAAGAATGCGCCAAAAGCCGCTCCGGTAAGGGTAGTGGTGGCATCAGTAACTTTTTGCAGTATCTCCTGCACATCCAGTTTTTCTGATATGGTTTTGCCAATAGAGTTTAGCACCTCCAGGTTTTCGGCATATTGCTGCAGTGTATTTTCGGCCATTTGCTGTTTAGAAACATTACGGGCAATTTTTGATGCGCCGATAACCTTACCCTTCAGGTCCTTAATGGGCGATATGGCCAAAGAAACCGGGATCTCGAAACCGTTTTTATGTAAGCGGTAAGTTTTGTAATGTTCAATTTTTTCGCCGTTTCTTATTTTAGTTAGTATTTCGGTTTCTTCCTGTAGCCGTTCGTGCGGTATCAGCATGGTGATGGGGCTGCCTATAGCCTCGGTTTCGGTGTACCCAAATAATTGTTCCGCACCACCGTTCCAACTGGTAATGATGCCCTGCAGTGTTTTACTTACAATGGCATCGTCTGATGTGGTAACTATAGAGGCCAGCATAGCCTGTTTGCGCTCGCTGTTTCTTTGTTCAGTAACATCTAATAGTGTATTGATAGCGCCTGTAAGGCGGCCTTCCGTATCAAATACAGGTACGGGGTGCGTTAATACGTTCAGGCGTGTTCCGTTAGGGCGTTCTACAATAATTTCTTCGCCGTTAATAGCATCGCCGCCTTTTAAAACCCGTGCCATAGGGCAGGTATCTAAAGGAAGGGCTTGCCCATCTGTTGTAAATATTTTTTTGGCACCGGTCCATAGCTCGCTGTTTTTTTCAGGGGTGCGCCCCCATAATTTAACCGCTGCATCGTTAAACGATGTGATATGGCCGTCATTGTCGCAGGTGTACACGGCAACGGGCAGGGTATTAAAATGGGCATAAGATAGTTGTGTGTTCGCTACCGGGTTTGTCATTTCTTTTGCAGTGTATGGTTTCGGCGGTGTCACTATATAAATATGAAACCATTCCCAAAATGTGTAAATATAATTACTTCATCATAAAAATAGAAAAGGCAACGGGTAATATACTTGGCAGAGTTATCTGCCAACACTATTCCAAAAAAGTAATTGATGTTAGATATAAACCATTAAGAGGCAAAAATGTTAGGGATACATAACAACTATTTATGGCAGATATTGCAAAACGTTTCCCGCAAAACCCCTTATTGGCGCCAAAAGACCTTAAAGCCACCAGCGAAGGCCTGCATATAGCCTGTTTATTAAACCCCGGTGTTTTTAGGTTTGATGGCAAGATATGGCTATTGGTGAGGGTTGCCGAGCGCCCGCAGCAAAGCGAGGTACATGTATCCTTCCCGATACTGACCGCAACCGGCGATACGCAGATCATGGAAATTGCCCTGGATGATGCCGACCTGATAGCTACCGATGCCAGGGTAGTAAGGTATAAGGGGGTAGATTACCTCACCACCTTATCGCACCTGCGCCTGCTTAACAGCGATGATGGCGTGCATTTTACCGAGCCGGAGGATTATAATAAATTATTTGGCAGCGGCCCGCTGCAAACCTTCGGGATTGAAGATTGCCGGGTTACCTGTTTGCAAGGAACGTATTATTTAACTTTTACCGCCGTATCTGATAGCGGGGTGGGCGTGGGCATGCGTACCACAACCGATTGGAAAGCCTTTCAATCGCATGGGATGATATTGCCACCGCATAACAAGGACGTCGCCATTTTTGAAGAGAAAATAAACGGATTGTATTATGCCCTGCACCGGCCCAGCAGTGTAGATATTGGCGGCAACTATATCTGGATAGCCCAATCGCCCGATGGCGACCACTGGGGCAACCATAAATGTATTGTTAAAACCCGGCCGGGCATGTGGGACAGCGCCCGTGTTGGCGCAGGCGCGGCACCCATAAAAACCGAAAAAGGCTGGCTGGAAATTTACCACGGCGCCACCAAAGAGCACCGTTACTGTTTAGGCGCGGTTTTGCTGGATCTTAACGACCCTTCCATCGTGCTGGCCCGCACCACCGAACCCATTATGGAACCTACCGAGGCTTATGAAACCACCGGCTTTTTTGGCCACGTGGTTTTCACCAACGGCCATGTAGTTGATGGCGATACCATTACCATATACTATGGCGCTGCCGACGAGTATGTATGCGGCGCTAAATTTTCGATAGCAGAGATATTTGAAGCGTTGGAAATTTAGGTAGAAGTACTTTTAACAACTAAAACGTTTGCGCAATTGTGCTTAACATGTATCAAAAATGTTTAATACATTGCCTTTTCTAATAACCTGTTATGAAAAGCTTTTTAGATGAGGATTTTTTGCTGCATTCTGATACCGCCCGCGAATTGTATCACGATCATGCGAAGAATCTCCCCATTATAGATTACCACTGCCATTTACCGCCCGGGCAAATTGCGGGCAATATCAATTTTAACAACCTAACACACGCCTGGCTCAACGGCGACCACTATAAATGGCGCGCTATGCGGGCAAATGGCGTAAACGAGGCCTACATAACCGGCAATAAACCCGATAACGAGAAGTTTGAGCAATGGGCTGCAACTGTGCCTTATACCTTACGCAACCCGCTGTACCATTGGACACACCTGGAGCTTCAGCGTTATTTTGGCATTACATCGCGCCTGATGCCCGGCACGGCCGATTTTATTTATGACGATTGCACCGAAAAACTGCAAAGCCCCGCATACTCGGTACACGGCCTTCTCGAAAAAATGAATGTAGAGGTAATATGCACTACCGACGACCCGCTGGATGACCTTAGCCACCACGAGCAATATAAAAAGGATGGCGGCCCGGTGAAAATGTTTCCGGCGTTCAGGCCTGATAAGGCCATGCACATAGAGGATATTGCAGGCTTAAATGCATATATCACTAAACTGGAAGAGGTATCGAACACCGGCATCAATAAGTTTGACGATTATTTGTACGCGCTTAAAAACCGCCATCATTACTTTGCCGCCAATGGCTGTACCGTAGCCGACCACGGCCTTGAACACGTTTACGCCGAAGAATATACCGATGAAGAGATCCGCGAGATCTTCGATAAAGTACGCGCGGAGAAAAAGGTGACCAATACCGAAAAGATAAAATTTAAATCGGCTATGCTGTATAACTTCGCGGTTTGGAACCAGGAGAAGGATTGGGTGCAGCAATTTCATTTGGGCGCTATACGCAATAACAATAGCCGCCTGCTCAGCCAGCTTGGTCCCGATACAGGCTTTGATTCCATCGGCGATTTTAGCCAGGCCAGGCCGCTCTCTAAGTTTTTAAACAAGCTGGATAAGGACGACCGCCTTGCCAAAACCATCGTTTACAACTTAAACCCGGCCGATAACGAAATGATGGCAGCAATGGTAGGTAATTTTAACGACGGCTCGGTAGCGGGCAAGGTGCAGTTTGGCTCGGCCTGGTGGTTCCTGGATCAAAAGGACGGCATGACCAAACAGCTGAACGCCCTATCGAACATGGGCCTGCTTAGTCGTTTCATCGGTATGCTTACCGATTCGCGCAGTTTCCTGTCGTTCCCCCGCCACGAGTATTTCAGGCGCATCCTTTGCAACCTGTTTGCCCAGGATATTGAAAACGGCGAGTTGCCAAACGATATAGAATGGACAGGCAAGATCATCCAGGATATCTGCTATTACAACGCCAAAAGCTATTTTAAATTTAAGCAGTAAGCGGGATATAAATGGCAACCAGCGTACCCTTGTTCTGGTCGGACGAGATATCTACCGTGCCTTTTAAATAGGCAACGCGGGTAATGATATTCTTCAGGCCTATACCCTCGAACTTCATTTTATCGGCGGTGTTAAAGCCGATGCCGTTGTCTTCGATGGTGACTGATATATTGTCGGTTTCGCGCGTAAGGTTTATATCCAGGCGGCTTGCCCTGGAGTGTTTTATTACGTTGTTAACGCATTCCTGCACCACGCGGTAAAGCACAATCTCCACGTTATTGTCTAAACGCTCATCAAGTCCGTAGGCTTCAAGGTTTACCTTCAGGTGGTGCGAATCTATCTTATTCACAAAATCTTTTATTGCCGATGCCAGGCCTATCTTCAGCAAAATGTTCGGCATCATCTGGTGCGCTATGGTACGTACCTCCTTGCAGCTTTCGTCAACCATGGCAAGGGTTTTTTCGGCCAGCGCCTGCTCGTCAGTATTGGTTAAAACCACGCGTTCCATCAGGCTGCTCAGGTTCATACGCACCGCCGAAAACAGCTGGCCTACGCCATCGTGCAGGTCGGCCGCTATGCGTTTGCGCTCTTTTTCTTCGGCCTGTATAATGCCTTTAGTAGCTATATCCTGCTGGTTTAATATCGCTGCCTGTAACACATGCCTTTGTTTTAACCGGTAACTGCGGTACGATTGCAGCCCGATAATAATAACACCCGCAAATAAAGCCGCGATAACAATGATGGTAGTGTTGCGCCTGCTAATTTCAAATTGCTGCTGCTGTATCAGTTTTTGCCTGCGTTCGGTCTCAAATTTCACGTTCAGTTCCGACAGCTGTTTGGTGCTTTCCACATTAATGAATTTATCTTTTGTGGTAGCATACAGTTTATGGTAATTAAAGGCATCTTTATAATCCCCGGCTTTGGCGGCGGCATCGGCCATGCTTTCGTAGGCAGCTTCTACAATTTCAATGGCGTTTATTTTTTTTGCTATCGCGATGCTTTTGTTGCAATAGGCAAGCGCGTTCTTGTACTCGCCCATTTCGCCGTACAGGTTGCCAATATTGTTATAGGTAGCGGCCATCATCCATTTATCGCCTGTTTTTTCTGATAAGGCCAACGCCTTTAAATTATACTCAAGCGATGAGCCGTAGTTTTTTTGGAACTTATATACGATAGCCACGTTACTTAACGCCATCGAGATCTTGGCCGTATTATGCTGTTTGGTATAAACCGCCAACGCGCTTTTGTAGGCGCTAATGGCCTTATCGTATTTAAGCTGCTGTTCGTAAACGGTCCCCTTGTTGTTTTGGCAGTCGGCAACCAGTTCTTCATTGTTCACCTGGCGTGCAAGTGCTTCAGCTTTATCATAATAGCCAAGCGCTTCGTTAAATTTTTTCCAGCTGATGTAAAGGGCGCCAATGTGCTTATATATATGCGCGGTAAGGTCTTTATCGTTTGTTTTATCGGCTTTTTTCAACGCCAGCTCATAACTGCCAAATGCTTTTACGTTTTCGCCCTTATCGGCATATATCCGGCCTATATTAATGTGTGCCTCAATAAAATCAACGGCATTGTTTTGTTTATCAGCAGCGGCGGCTACCTCGGCATATAATAACTGGGCGGTATCTATATTGCCGCCATCTAATTGTGCCTTGGCCAGTTTCAGGCGCAGCATCAAATTGTCGGGATATTTTTTAAGCTCGGCGTTCAGGCTGTCGATATGCGGCGATTGCGCCAATATCCTGATGGGGGATAGCAATAACAAAACAATCAAAAACCTGCACAGGGCCCGCATTGTAAACTGGTTTTTACTTTTATACATATCAATAGGGATAGGTGTCAAATGCATGCGCCAAAACCGGGGGGAAGCCAAAGTGGTACATTGCAAATGATATATTAAAAGTGACAAAAGGGGTGTTTAATCCATATACCGTAAATCCCGCATTTTTATGTACCGCTGTTTGGGTAAGTAGAAAGATTATTTATAAACGTTTTGGTAACATACTTAATACAATAGGTTGATGTTGAATAATACTTCTTCAAATTATTTAAAAAGTATTCTATATTTAAATGGAAATTTCCTGAAACCATTACCGGTGGCCAGTACCGGTTTTTTAAACCTTTATTATCATCATCATGACAGCAAAAAAAGCCGCCGGCACTGCCGATGCTACTGATGTTAACACATCGCCTTTTACCTACGAACGCCTTTACTCGTTAGATGCCCTGCGGGGTTTTGATATGTTTTGGATATTGGGGGGCGAAGAGATCTTTCATACGCTGGCTAAAGCCACAGGCTCACCGTTTTGGGGAACAATAGCAAACCAGTTTACCCATCCCGATTGGAACGGATTTCATTTATATGACCTGATTTTCCCACTATTCCTGTTCCTGGCAGGTGTGGCCACCCCATACTCTATAGGCCGCGAACTGGAAAAGGGTGCTACCCGGCCGCAACTGGTGCTACGTGTTATTAAGCGCGCCGCCATTTTGGTATTGTTGGGCCTGTTGGTGAACAATGGTTTAAAAACTTTGAAATCATTCGACGAGATCCGCTTTGCATCGGTACTGGGGCGCATTGGTATCGCTTATATGTTTGCCAATATTATTTACCTATACGCCAACCGCAAATGGCAAATAGCCTGGTTTTGGGCATTTATCATCGGTTATTGGCTGCTGCTTAAATTCACAGCGGCACCGGGATTTGCCGCCGGCAACCTTACGATGGAAGGCAACTTTGCATCGTATATGGACAGGCTGATACTACCCGGCAAACTGTATTTAGGCATCCACGATCCCGAAGGGTTATTTTCTACCATCCCCGCTATTAGCACTGGTTTACTGGGCATATTGGCAGGTACATTACTTAAGACCGGGCATCAGCATAAGGGGCGCAAAGCCGCGCTGCTGGCCATAGTTGGCGTAGTGTTTTTAATAATAGCCCAGGTTTGGAACCTCGATTTTCCGATCAATAAAAACCTGTGGACAAGCTCGTTTGTGATGGAAGTAGGCGGCTTAAGCCTGCTGCTGCTGGCGCTGTTCTATTACGTGATAGATGTGCTCGGCTACAAATCGTGGGCATTCTTTTTTAAGGTGATAGGTATGAACTCCATCCTGATATACATCTCGGGCAAATTCATCAGCTGGAACTTTGCCACCAACGGTTTTTTTGGCTGGCTGGGAGAATGGGTTGGCCAGCCATACAATATAGTGGTAATGGCTATTTGCTTTATCATGGTTAAATGGATGTTCCTTTATTTTATGTACAGGAAAAAAGCCTTCCTTAAAGTATAACAGATTAACATATATATGAAAAATATAAAATTACTATTCTGCCTTATAACAAGCCTTGTTTTGTTACAAACGGCATCCGCGCAGCAAACCAAACAACTGCCAAAGCTGATGCTGCGGCTTGACGATATAGGCATGAACCATTCTGTAAATATGGCTATGCAAAAAATGGCCAATACAGGCATGCCTTTTTCGGCTTCGGTGCAGTTTGCCTGCCCCTGGTACCAGGAGGCGGTAGAGATACTGAAGAAAAACCCGCAGGTAAGCGTGGGTGTGCATCTAACCCTAACATCCGAATGGAAAAACTACCGCTGGGGACCTGTAACCGGTCGCGAAGCTGTACCAAGTCTGGTTGATGGCGTGGGTTATTTTCCGCAGTCTACCGGGGCATTCGCAAAAAGCGGGTATAAGATAGAAGAAGTGGAGAAAGAGTTATCCGCCCAAATAGAACGGGCACTGGCATCGGGCTTAAAAATCACCTACATAGATCCGCACATGGGCATTGCCTTGTCGACACCAGCTTTGCGCGCTTTGACGGAGAAACTTGCCCATAAATATAAACTGGCCATATCAACCCTGAGCGAGGTTGTTTACCTGGGCGAAACTTATAAAGAAATGTGGGGCGAGCCTGTGGCTACAAAAAAGGCGGCCTTCCTGTCGTACGTTACCAATAAGCTGAACCCGGCAAGGCCAAACCTGGTGGTAATACACGTTGCCCTGATGAATCCCGAAATGAATGCCCTTTTTGATATGAATAGCAGCATGATGAATACCAAAGCAGGCAAACCGCTAACCAGCCTGCACCGCCAAACAGAGCTGAATATGCTGCTATCGCCCGAGTTTAAAGCTTTGGTAAATAAAAAATTCAGCCTCACTAATTATACCGAACTGGTAAAAGAAAAGGGATTAAGTGCCATGAAACTGGAAACCGTAAAAAACTGATATGGAAAGAAGGTCGTTTGTTAAGTTATCTGCCTTTACCGCATTGGCGCTTTCCCTGCCCTTTGCCGAAAGCTGCAGCACCAACCCGAAGGAAAAAGCCATTGCGCAACCTTTATTGTTTTCGCATTTGGCTGATGTAAAAGGTATCCGCGAAGCAGGGGTGGATTATCGCAAAACACACAAGGCCGAAGACGATCAGCAAAAACTATCGGTGCTGCTTTTAAGCGATGCGGATAAGGCCTCGCTGAGCATCGACGAGATCCAGGCCCGGCTGGATAAGCAGGTAACCGCCGATTTTAAGGCCGGTAATACCGTAGTGGTAAAAGGCTGGGTAATGGCAGTGACCGAAGCCCGCCAATGCGCTCTTTTTTCAATCATTAAACCATAACCGGCCCATGCATACCGACGCGAGAAATATTGAGAACAATAGCCTGATAGAAGGCGATATATGCATTGTAGGATCAGGCGCCGCAGGCATTAGCATGGCGCTGGAGTGGCTGAACACGCCCTACAAGGTTATTTTACTGGAAGGCGGCGGCTTTGAGTACGAAGCGCAGATGCAGGACCTGTACAAGGGCAAAACCACCGGGCAGCGGTACTACCCGCTGGAATCGGCACGGCTGCATTACTTTGGTGGTACAACCGGGCACTGGTCGGGCTTTTGCTCTACGTTCGACCCGATAGATTTCGAGGAGCGCGATTGGGTGCCGCACAGCGGATGGCCCATAAAGCGCGAAGACCTTGACGAATACTATGCCCGCGCCCACAAAAACCTGGACCTTGGCCCTTACGAGTACAGCGCCAAATACTGGCAGGATAAAAACCCGGACTTGAAAGGATTAACCCTTGATGAAAAAACTGTTTACAATAAAATGTGGCAGTTTAGTCCGCCAACGCGCTTCGGCACCAAATACCGCGATACCATTGTAAAAGCCCCCAATATCCACCTGTATACTTATGCCAACGTAACCGATATTACGGCGAACGAGAATGCGTCGGCCATTAAAGAGGTAACCGTGAAGAACCTTGCGGGTAAACAGCATACCGTTAGGGCAAAGCAGTTCATTATTGCCTGCTGCTCTATCCAGAACGCCCGTTTGCTGCTGGCCTCCAACAAGCAAGCCCCTAAAGGCCTGGGTAACCAGAACGATAACGTGGGCCGCTACTTTATGGAGCACCTGGAAATAAAATCGGCCGAGATCTGGCTCACCAAGCCTGATGCGCTGAAGCTTTACCACTGGGAATGGGAGATTACCAAAGCCCGGGCAGAGTTGGCCATCAGTGAGGAAATGCAACGCAAACATAAGATATTGAACGGAACGGCATCATTTACGCCATTGGATATAGCCCGCAAGCAGCCTGCCTTTATCGATATCTGGACGGCCGATACCGCCCAAACCAAAAAGAACATGGCCAAATTTGACCAGTTGGGGCAGGATGGTAAAAAGAAGGAGGGATACAAAGCTTTCCAGCTATTTACGCGGGTAGAACAGGCGCCAAACCCAAATAGCCGTGTTACTTTAGATACCGACAAGGATGCCCTGGGTGTACCACGCGCTATACTGCACTGGGAACTTACACCGCTGGAGAAACACAGCCTGCGCGGTATCTACAAAATTATTGGCGAACAGGTTGGTATCAGCGCCGAAGGCAGGGTGCGGCTGTTAGACTATCTGCAGGACGAAAGCGATAACACCTGGCCTGCATTTACCGGTGGCGGCTGGCACCACATGGGCACAACCCGCATGGCAGCCAACCCTAAAAATGGGGTGGTTGATGCCAACTGCAAAGTGCACGGAATAAGCAACTTGTATATGGCCGGCGCATCGTGCTATGCTACGGCGGCAGCGCCAAACCCAACGCTGACATTGGTGGCGCTTACCATCAGGCTGGCAGATCATTTGAAGCAAAAAGTAAAATCGGCCGTTTAATAAGCTTAGCAATATGCAATTCGATCCGGAAAATCAGGTCAATAAATTATGTGCCGAGGGCATGATGTTAGAAGGCGAGGGCAAACCTGCCGAAGCATTGGCATCGTTTAAACAAGCATGGGATGCGGCCGCAAACGATACAGAAAAGTTTACTGCCGCGCACTACATTGCCCGGCATCAGCCAACCATTGCCGATAAACTGATGTGGGACGAGACAGCGTTGAACTTAGCGCTAAACATAGCTACTGATGAAATAAAAAGCATCTACCCTTCGCTTTACCTTAATGTGGCCAAATGCTACGAAGATCTGGAGGATCATCCCAAAGCACACGATAACTACCTGATGGCGCTTAATTTCGCGCCGTTTTTACCTGCCGATGGCTACGGCGATATGATAAAAGCCGGTATAAATAACGGTATAAACCGGGTTAAGGCTGATTGATATTATCTTACTCGCCCGATTTAAATATCATCCTGAAAGATTGGTCGCGGCTTAAGTAGGCAACAGCCCAGTTATAAAGCGTGCGCAGTTTGTTACGGTAATTAACCAGCGATATCAGGTGGATAAATAACCACATAAACAGCGCGATGATACCGCCAAAGTGTACCTTATGCTTAAACAGGTCAACCACGGCGCTGTTACGGCCTATGATGGCCATATCCCCCTTATCAAAATATTTAAAGGCTTTTAAAGGTTCGCCTTTAGCCATGGCGATAAAGTTGCTTGCCAGGGTACGTCCCTGTTGTATGGCAACCTGTGCTATCTGCGGGTGGCCTTTTGGGTAAGCTTCGTCTGTCGTCTGGATACTGGCATCGCCTATAGCATAAATATTATCCATGCCCTGCACTTTGTTATGCCCGTCGGTTATCATACGGCGGCCAACGCCCAGGCTGGTTACAGGGATGCCTTCAAAGGTATTGGCAGTAATGCCTGCCGCCCATATCAGCGTTCCGGCTTCAATAACTTCATCATTTGATAAGGTTACCCTGCCGTCTGCAAAATCGTTCACGTGCAGGTTCAGCTTTATTTTTACGCCAAGTTTAGTGAGCACCTTGTAGGCTTCTTTGTGCGTTTTTTCGCTCATGGCGCCCAGCAGGTTAGGGCTGCCATCTATAATATAAATAGCGCCGGGCTGCTTAGCCAGTTCGGGATAATCTTTTTTAAAGATGTAGTTCTTCATCTCGGCCAACATGCCCGATACTTCAACACCTGTTGGGCCGCCACCGGCAACTACTATGGTTAAAAGTTTTTTGCGCTCGGCAGGGTCTTTGGTGATGGTTGCGCGCTCAAGCGTTTGCAGCATGGCGTTACGCATACGCAGGCCATCGTCAATCGTTTTCATCGGGATGGCGTTTTGTTCGATGTTTTTGTTGCCAAAAAAGTTTGTTTTGGCACCTGATGCAAACACCAGGTAATCGTAATTCAGCTCGCCATCTTTTAAATAAACGGTTTGGGTGCCAGGATCAACTTTTACGGGTTCGCCCATCCTAAAGCGGATATTATCCTTACGAAACAATTTGCGGAAAGGATAACTGATGCTTGATGGTTCCAGGAAACTGGTTGATACCTGGTAAAGCAGTGGAGGGAAATAATTGTAGTTGTTTTTATCGACCAGGGTAACCTGGTAATTTTTGTTTTTTGCCACGTTTTGTGCAAAGTTTACACCGGCAAAACCTCCCCCTATAACCACAATTTTTTTAGTCCCTACAGGCCGAAGGTCGGTAGGGGCCGGGTTAGAAAGATCGCTCATTTCTGTATGTTTTTTTCGTCACCGTTATAAATGACGATGTAAATGTACGTAAAGTGTACATTATACACTATTGAAAATATTGAATTTTACATAGCGCTGATGAGCAAGCCCCCCTCTAAATCTCCCCCGGTAGGGGAGACTTTAATCACTTAATATGAATATTGTTTTTAACCCCTCTCCTTCGGGGAGGGTTTGGGTGGGGCTCCACAAAAAAACCGCTTTAAACATGTTAAAAGCGGTTTTAATATTGATGCCGGAGCAATGCTACTACAAATAGGATTGCAGGGCACCGCTACGCGATGATTGTTTTATACGTTGCAGCGCTTTGTCTTTTATCTGGCGCACCCTTTCGCGGGTTAGTACAAATTTTTCGCCTATTTCTTCTAAGGTGTGGGTGTTGTTGTTGCCCAGGCCGTAAAATAATACAAGTACTTCGCGGTCGCGCTCGCCTAATTTGGATAGCGAACGGTTAAGCTCGGTAGCAAGCGAATCGTGGATCAGCATGCTGTCGGTAGTAGGGTCGTCGTTGTGCATTACATCCAGCAGGGTACCTTCTTCGCCCTGTTGAAAAGGCGCATCGATAGATACCTGGCGGCCCGAGTTACGTAACGAGTCGGCGATCTTTTCAACCGTAGTTTCCAGGCACTCGGCCAGTTCTTCGGGGGTAGCTTCGCGCTCAAATTCCTGCTCAAGCTTCGATTGTGTTTTGCGGATCTTGCTTAGTGTGCCTATTTGGTTCAATGGCAAACGTACCGAACGCGATTGGTCTGATATGGCAGATATGATAGACTGGCGGATCCACCAAACGGCGTATGATATAAATTTAAAACCTTTGGTTTCGTCAAAACGGCGGGCGGCTTTAATCAGGCCTAAATTGCCTTCGTTAATTAAGTCGCCAAGGGTAATACCCTGGTTTTGATATTGTTTTGCTACAGATACTACAAAACGAAGGTTGGCCTTTGTAAGGCGCTCTAATGCTGCCTGGTCGCCTTCGCGTATTTTTTGTGCCAGGATAACTTCTTCCTGGGCGGTGATGAGGTCTACTTTACCGATCTCTGTTAAGTATTTATCAAGCGATTGGGTCTCGCGGTTGGTAATGGATTGACTTATTTTAAGTTGTCTCATTTAATGGGAATAATGCGGCTGCAATGCCGGCAATTAAACAATTTACTAAACTTTAAAAGAGCGGGGGACGGGCGTTTTGAATGGCCCGGAAAAAAAATAAAAGCATCCGTGTGGTTAACGGATGCTTCACGATCATTAATTATAGTGTATTAAGCTACTTTAACTTTTACCGCGTTAGGGCCTTTTTTGCCTTCTTCTACTTCATACTGTACAGTATCGTTTTCGCGGATGCGATCAACTAAACCTGATGAGTGAACAAACACTTCTTTGCCACCGTTACTTGGGGTGATGAATCCAAAACCCTTTTCTTCGTTAAAAAATTTTACTGTTCCTTGTTGCATTATATTGATTTAAATAGTGACAAATGTACCTTTAATTATTGATTAAATGGCATTATTAATTAATTGATACGCTTTTAGTTACGTTTAACGTACTATTTATACATAAAATGACAATGAATTGTTTTTAGCGGATGTAAGTTTGCGGCTGTTTGTCAGCCACGCATCACATTGTGTATTTTGTGCCGATTTAAAAATACACGCCGCAAGTTTTTACGTTTATATATAGCAAGCACATAAATGCTGTTTAAACTGAATATGAAAAAAATAACGTTCCAAATAATTTTATTGCTGGCAACAGGTTTTGCCTCTTTTACAGCATCGGCCAATAATAACCCGACCGCTAACAAAGCTAAATTGGATACCGCTACCTTTGCCACCGGTTGTTTCTGGTGTACCGAAGCAAAGTTTCAGCAGCTTAAAGGTGTTGTAAACGTGGTTTCGGGCTTTAGCGGGGGCAAGGTTGCCAACCCTACCTACGAGGAAGTTTGCACCGGTAACACCGGCCATGCCGAAGCTTGTAACATTGTTTACGACCCCGCGCAGATAAGCTACGACGAACTGCTGGCTGCATTTTTTGTAGCGCACGACCCTACACAGCTTAATCGCCAGGGTAATGATATAGGCACGCAGTATCGCTCTGCTATATTTTACCATAACGCGGCCCAAAAGCAAAAAGCGCAATATTACATTGGTAAACTGAATGCCGAGAAGGCCTACAAAAGTAAAATTGTTACCCAGGTAGCCCCGTATACTGCTTTTTACAAGGCCGAAAATTACCACCAGAATTTTTATAACCTTAATAAAAGCAACAACCAGTATTGCAGGTATGTGATACAGCCCGAATTAGAGAAGTTTAGAAAAGTATTTAAAAACAAACTGAAGAACTAAAAAATGAAAGCCATTTATATAACCGCCATATTATTTTTATGCTGCACCTGCACGTTTGCACAGCATTTAAAAGGGGCAAGGAGACACCAGAATAATCCATATTATTCAAATACCGATACCACCCCGTTAAAGGTAACCGATGCACAGTGGAAGAAGATATTACCGGCCGATTTGTACGCCACAGCCCGCGAACAGGCAACCGAGCGCCCTTTTACCGGCCAGTTTTGGAATAAAAGCGCCAAGGGTACTTATTATTGTGCTGTTTGCGGCAACAAGTTGTTTCAGTCTGACGCTAAATTTGCCAGCGATTGCGGCTGGCCAAGCTTTTACCAGCCTGTGCGCAAAAATAGTGTGATATATAAAGTTGATAACTCTTTGGGAATGGAGCGCACCGAGGTGATCTGCGCGCGTTGCCAATCGCACCTGGGGCATATATTTGATGATGGCCCTGCGCCAACCTACAAAAGGTTTTGCATGAACTCGGTTTCGTTAGATTTTCAACCGGATAGTAAGTTGTAACTACAATAATATAAAAAGCCCCGGCCTGCAAACAGGTCGGGGCTTTTTTGTACCCGTAAACATTATGCGTTAAACGCTTTTGCAAAATCAACCGCAAAGTCTTCAAGCTTTGTTTTTCCAGCAAAGGAAGGTTTGTGCTGATCGTAATCTTCAAACAAGATCCCCTTGCGTACTGCCGAGCCCATTTCTACATAGTTGCGGGCTATCTCTGGCGGCAGGCCTGCCTGTAGCATGCCCTGCAAGGCTTGTTCGTCGGTAAAGTCTACCCATTTCAGGTCGGGCTTACCAATAGCATTGCCCAAAACAGATGCTACCTCGTTAGTGGTGCGGTCGTCTGATGAAATGTACCGTACGCTGGCGCCTGTAAAATCGCTTTGCAATTCTTCGGCGGCCACATCGGCTATATCGTTGGGGTGTACCAAAACCAGCCGTGCATCCTCGCCATAATTAGCGCCAATGAAGCCCAGGTGCTTTATCATATCAATATTGGCTAATAAATTGGTGTAAAAAAATGCCGGGCGCAGGTGTTTAATGGCAACACCATTTAGCGTTTCGTAAGCTTTTTCTACATCGTGGATGCCCGAAATAGGGCCGGTATCGCCATCAATGTGCGCGCCGATGCTGCTTAGGTTCACCACTTTTGTTACGCCGGACGCTTTTATAGCCTCGGCATAGTTTTTACCAATACCGCCAATGTACTCCCGGTAATTTTCTGCGCCAAAATTGTTGGGTACCATGGTATAGATGGCATCGGCACTTTTAAAGGTGTTGGTGAGGAAATCGACATCATCAACCGAACCGATTGCCGGGATAGCGCCAAGTTTTTCGATATCTGCGGTTTTATCCGCGCTACTGCTAATTAAGGTTACGGTATGTCCGGCTTGTACTAATTTAGTTGTCAGCGGTTTGCTTATGTTGCCCAATGAGCCTGTTAATGTAATTTTCATGATAATTATTTTTTGTTTTTGTAGATGACAAAGGTATATTTGTACTTACTTTTATACAAGTACTTACCCTAAAGTATGTATCCATGACTGCCATCAAAGAAAGTTCGACACGGAACGAAAACAAGGAAATGTCTATCAACGCATGCCCTGTTAGTTATGTAATGAATAAAATAGGCGGGCATTGGAAACCCATTATCCTGTACCAGCTAATGAGCGGCCCAAAACGCTATAACGAATTAAGAAGGGCCATCCCAACCATTACCGAAAAAATGCTGATACAACACCTGAAACAGTTGCAGGCAGACGATCTGGTGACTCGCACGGCCGAACCGGTAGTGCCGCCTTTTGTAACATACGCGCTAAGCAGTGTTGGCGAAAGCCTTACACCGGTAATGGAAGCTATTGCCAATTGGGGTTTCGCGCAAACCGGCAGGTAACAAAAAAAATACTTTCGGGTTTAAATCATGCAAATGTTTAATTATTAACTATTTGCACAGGAATATAACATTACTGTGTACAACGTTTTTTTGCTTTTTAAACAATTTTTCTTTTTTTGACGTTATAATTGGCAGCTGATCACTTACAAACCAATACGCTATAGACAGACAATTACGCATTTAACCAAATAATAAATTGAATTACAAACATGATTAGCATGAAAAAATCCCTTTTAATGGTTGGCGCTTTTGTCTTTTTAAACTTTACTGCCAGCCGCGTATTCGCACAAGTAACAACTAAAGACACAGCCCAAAAAACAACTACCACCACTACTACTACCACAACAACCGAAGGGGCGAGTGATGTAGTAGGCGCTTTATCCAGCAATGCAGATTATAGCACTGCCTTAAGCGCAGTAAAAGCCGCAGGACTCGATTCTACCTTGAAAACAGGTGGCCCATATACTATTTTTGCACCTAACAATGTTGCTTTTAGTAACCTGCCCCCTGCAAAGCTGGATAGTTTAATGAAAGACCCGGCTAAACTGGCCACAATATTAAAGGGCCATGTAGTTACCGGTAAATATGGCAAAGCCGATATAATTAAAGCCTTAAACGCAGGTAAAGGTAAAGCCACATTAACTACTTTAGACGGGCAAACGCTTACCTTATCGGTAACGGCTGATAAAAAGCTGCAACTGGCCAACGCCGCAGGTAATACCGCCCAGGTAATTTTATATGACCTTATTGGCGCCAACGGAATTGTAAATGGGCTTAACGGTGTTTTAGCGCCGGTAAAGTAACATTTAGCTAAATAAACAAACAACAAAAGCCTGGCTAAGCCGGGCTTTTGTTATTTATAAGCCTGTTAACCGTCGGTTGTAGGATGGATGAACTATCGTATAAACATAATTTGTAGTCGCACTTCAACATGGATTAGTAATCCCAAACAGTATCGCCAAACTCAACTTTCTTAAATTTAATCTTGATTTTTTTTGCCCTTGGCAAGCGGTTCGCTAAACCCCATTCCCAGGTTTTGGTTTCTCCTCCGGCTATTCCGGCATCGGTTTCTCTTAAGTTAGAATCTCCTGTTTTTAGCACCTTTCCATTTTTATCGTATAAGCGAAAGCTAAAATAGATATGGGCTATGTAATTTTTAGTAATAGTTTTATTTTGGACGGTTAGAGATATTATGGTTAAATTTTTTGTAGTACGAACCCGGCTTTGCCTAATTACTACTTCTTTATCCGGATTTTTCCTTTTTATATGTTTTTGTTTCAGGATCGGGGTAGCATCTGCGAGCATAGATATGGAAGTAGAGTCGACAGAAATACTATCGCTATCCGCAGCGTTAGGCCTAAATGGAAGCCAGCCGGTTTCTTTATGTATCTCGGCCATTATTACCAGTATTATTACACCTATTAAAAAAATGAAGGCGCAGCCTTTTCCCGCACTTACGCCCGGCTCAGGTGTTGTCGGGGCATTTGCCGGTGAGCTGTCGTTTACGTTATTTTGTTTTGGCTGTCCGGGTTGCGGTGGGTCGGCCGTGGGTGCGAAAACACTACCGCAGTAAAGGCATTTGGCCGCTAAAGCAGGTCCGGGTTCCGGTACGGCGCCGCAATTGGGGCATTTTTTAAATTGCATTATTTTTACTTAAAGTAACCCAGGGCACTAAATTACTTTGTTTTATGCCTGGCCTGATAAAATAACAAGGCGGTTATATACGGCAGCACGCCCAATAATAGTACGCACCTCACCCACCAGTAATCTCCACCTATCGGGCTAAATATCAAATTGTGATGTTGGCTAAGATTAGTTTTTCCGTCAGGCATATTTATACGGCAAAAGTATAGCCCTACCCATAGTAAAAAGAAGATTAAGACAGCTTTCTTATACAGTTTAAATTTTATTTTTGCCGGGGTGGGTGGCGGTAACGTCCAATAATTATTGTCATATGCTTCATCAACCGGTGCATGGTAATTAGGTAGTGTTATTGGGGCTGATATTACTTTTTCTTCAGTATTCCGGTGTTCGTTATCTGTACCTTCGGTAGTTGTTTTAGCTTCACTATTGTTTACAATATCAATATTATAAGTACTTCCGCAGTAATTACAATCTAATGTTGTGCCTTTTGCCGGCTGCAATTCGGCACCGCAATTCCTGCACTTGTTTAATTTAACGCTTTCCATCTTTTATCGCAAATTTGAAAACGTATCGATAGCCGTTTTTGCAAGGTCAAAAAAAGCAATTTTTTCGCCAATTGGCGATTCGATGTACGAATCTGTATAGTTACTTAATTTTTGCAACTCATCAGCCGCATTCTCGGGCTGGGCCAGCCCAAGGTAGCAGTTGATAATTGCATAATGGCATTTTGCAGCGGTTTTGCCAAATTCTTTATTATTACCATATGTGTACACTGTAGCTTCGGGGTAATTGGCAATTACCGCCCGGAACATGTTTATGGCTACATTAAATGAATTTATATGGAAATGGCATAGCCCTGCGTTAAACATGGCATCATCTGCCAAATGATTATCGGGATACTGATGCGTAATTTCAGTGAATTTATTGATGGCGTCTATAAATCGGTTCATTTCAGCCATTTTTACGGCGTCGATAAAAAGCGACAAAGCAGGGTCTTCTGCATTCATAATACAAATTTAAATTAAAGTAAGTAGTTGCGCTTTTTTTTGATCGAACTCAGCCTGATTTATTATACCAAGGTCTAACAGGCTTTTCAAATCTTTTAACTTATCCATAGGCGATTGTTGTTCAGCAGAGATTGGCGCAATAGTAGAGTTAAATGCCTGCTGTACCATTTTTGGCATCATAAAACCCATGCCCAACCCAACACCGGCGCTAACAATTTCGCCGGCCTGGCCATTAGGGTTTTTGGCAACATCCTGTATAGACATAGCCATTTTATATTTCATAAACTCATCCATATTGCCCAACGCGGACATGCCTGATCGCTGATCGATCATTTGCTGCACTTCTTCGGGTACTGAAATGGAAGCAATATAAAGGTTGTGGAGGGACAGCCCCAGGTTTTGAAAGTCGGTTTGTAATGCGATTTTAACGTCGTTACTCATGGTATCGTAAACGGCGGGCAAATCCATAACAGATTTGGCCTCGCGCCCTATCACGCCTGCAAGTTTTGATACTATAACGGTTTTTAAATAGTCGGCAATGTCATTATCGCTGAATATGCCCATGGTTCCAACTATTTGGTTAACAAATGCTCTGGAATCGGTTATTTGAATAGTAAAGTTGCCAAAGGCACGTAAACGGATCATTTTGAGATCACGGTCAGAAAATAAAATGGGCTCCTGCGTACCCCATTTTAAATTTGTAAAAAGTTTTTTATTAATGAAATAAACCTCTGCACGAAACGGCGAATCGGGACCGTAGGCAAAACTGGTTACCCATTTGGTAATTACCGGGAAATTGCGGGTTTCGAGCATGTATCTACCAGATGTAAACACATCTACTACCTGGCCATCTTTAAAAAAAAGCACCTCCTGGCTCTCCCGTACGGTTAATTGGCTACCCCACTTAATTTCGGCAGGGCCAAATTCCGGAATACGCTTTACCATTACACTACCGGTGTTGTCTAAGAACTCAAGTACATCAGTTAATTGGGGCATATTTGTAACAAAGTTTAAGATTATAGCTAATATAGACTTTTTTAAGTTTGGTTGATATAAAAATAAAACCGCCTGTTCAAGTATATTGAACAGGCGGTTTTATTGTTTCAGTGGAGCCGGAGGGAGTTTTTTTTAACTCGAAACAGCTTGATATATAGTGTGTTACACTAACGATATTTTACAGGTCTCTGAATAGGTCTCTCAATAAGAAAGAAGCCAAAAACGCTATGCTTTATATCACAAATATAAGGAATTTTGTGACGCACTGCGTCACGATTTAAAAAAGGCTTATACATTTTAAGCCGCCTGTAAGATTGGCAGCTTTTTGTCATGTAACAGTTTAACAACATTTTATATTTGTTATGCCATTGTATTGTTGAGTAAATATTGAACAAAAAATTGCATTGCGCTCAAATAAACTGTATCATAGACCCTGAATTATCACAATATGTATATTAGTGTTCTAGCTGATACTATCGGAGCTGAACTTTTATTGGCGGATGAAATCTGGCTGGCGGCAGGCTTAGTCACCCAATCAGGTTTGCCTTTTATTCGAGATTTAAAATCTTCCATCCATTTGATGGCGGGTATCGACCTACCAACTCCACCCAATATTTTACGTCAACTACTGGCTTGGTCTGAAGCGGGTAAAATAGAATTTAAGGTATTTTCAATAGAGAAAGTTTTCTTTCACCCTAAGGTTTATATATGGCGGCGCGGTGGACAATATAAGGCTTACATTGGATCAGGTAATTTGACCAATGGTGGTTGGAATGACAACATAGAGTTATTTTGGGAAATTGATAAAAACGCCGATTGCCTTTCGCTGATCGCCTGGTTTGAGAAGCACATGATTATGGCATTAACCATAGACGAAAAGTTTATCGCTGATTATGAGAGCAGGGTATTTAAGCCCTCCGAAGCCGCCAGTCAAGCCCACCAAAAGAGACTTGCTGATTTTAAACGTCCTTATGAGCACGATCATGACTTTTATTTTCGCCAGGAAGACTTTGATGCGTTTTCAGAAGAGCGGGCAGCACTGGATAATCCCATCGCCAAACGGGCAAGGCAGTTAGTTAATCGCAAGCTAAAAGCGCTGCATGATCGCATTTTTCCAGAGGTATTGATGAGAGGTTGGAATTTGCACCATCACAAGCGCGATAGCAATATTGTATCTCACTATGCCCACAACGCGCGTGTCAGCGCTTTACTTAATGGGATGTGGTTATATTATGGAAAGTCACCGTTAGAAGCCGCACAAGGCGGGAAAAGCGACGAGGAAAAAAGCATGAATAACCATGTCAGGCTCCAACTAATCATTCGCCAGTCATCAGTGGGTGTATGGTGTGCAGTAGGTAAAGGAGGAGGCAGCCGCATTGATCGACTGGCTTTTCACGAAAAGATTCAGTATCCAACAATGCAACATGTGTTCTTTAACTTAGTAAAGAGCCTTGGTGATGAATATTTTATTGATGTTGCGGGAATTAGACCTTTTTATCGTATTAGTGAAATCAAAACAGCTAAGGATTTATTCGATATCGTTAACCAGGATTATTATCATCTTGACCAATATTTTATTGTTGGCATGGATGTAAATCCGCAGGATGATCGTTTACGCGATGACCATATCGTAGTGCTGGTATTGAGTGGATTTGAAAAACTATATCCGATATACAATTTTTTCAAGGCACCATATCAATAATTATGACCAACTTTGGTATAAACTTAATGCCGTGCCAACACAAAACGAAATAGGCGAACTTGGAGAATCGATCTTTCAGGTTGCAATATCCAGGGATTACATATTTTATCCGGTAATGCTCGGCGAGAAATGGCCTTCATCCGATTTTTATGTGGAGCTACGCGATGGAACGGATACTATGTTTTTTATAGTACAGGTTAAATCTACTATTCAGGGAGTTGATAAATATGGCTTTTTACCTGCACAAGCAACATTACCAAAGCTTCGGGAATTAAATAAATATTGTTGCCCTACCTATGTTGCAGCCGTTGATATAAACAAAGAAGAGGTTTACATGGTGGCAGTTAACGGCACTGTGAGCGCGCGCATCAGTAAGTTTCCTACGACATTTAAACTTGATGCGGCTAACAGGCAAAAACTATACAAGGATGTAGAAACTTTTTGGAAGGGATCAGGAATTAAAGCCTATAAAAATTCATTTACACATAGCATCTGATGGAAAGTAAAACCAAAATAAAGGAATGGCGCGCTGAGGAGATCGCGAAAATATTCCTACTAAAATCTGAATATGGTTTAGCCGTAGAGCGTTTTTCAACAAAATTATTCGATTATTTTGTACAGCTGCGTAAAAACGAATTAATCCGTTTTGCTGTCGAAGTAAAGACAAGGGATGGCTTTGTGCCTAAGATGCGGGAACAGTTACCATCCATAAAAATATACCAGAATAATGGTATGATTAATATTCCTGTGTTGCTTTTTCGCATTGATGAGGTGAAAGAAACGGGTGAAATAGCATATTTGGTAGAACCCGTGTATGGAAAGAACTATCTGATGATTAAGGAAGACTTTGATTTTATTAAACTTGACCAAGCTAATCTTTCGCTAAAAATCGAGGAAATCAAAGAATGGTATTTGCAATTGACAAATTAATGATCTTTCAATAAAGCCTTAAATACGTAAAATAATGATATACCATGATCCGGCAACTGTATGGAGTCCCCGAGATTGCATCGATAATGTACAGTTGCTTTACGATGGCGGCCTGACCGATGTTTATTCGCTGGCAATTGTTACCTGGGAAGGCCAGGAACGAATCGGCATTCGTTGGAATGTGAACCAACGAGAGTGGGCCGATCCTGCAAAAGCGTCAAATACTGTCAGATGTATCGGCGAACCCAATTCAAGAGGTTACCCAACTTGGTTTATTATGCCTGAGGTTTTTTTATCAAGTTTGCTTAGTGGCAACAATAAAGTCGCCACTGTGCTTAGAGAGGCACTTGACCGAATCGACGCAGCCGGACAATGATTGGTGCCATTTGATCGCTTAGGACGCTTTCTTTTGTTAGATTTTCCTTTATATAGTGTTTTACACCGTCGCTATTTCACAGGTCACTCAATACAAAAAACCAAATAACGCTATGCTTTAACTTTTCTCAATTTGGTTTTGAAACCACTCTAAATAATGGTCTGTTTGAGATGCCAAGTAATAAGGCAAATTAAGTAAGTGGTATTTTTTTCCTTCGGGGGTTACCGCTTCTGTAATAGCAATTTCCCCGGCATAAAAGCGTATAGCCATTTGATGAGAAACTAAATCCATGTATAAATGTAAAGATTTGAGTTTCCCTTCTGTTCCCGATTTCACTTCTATTGGAATGAGTTTTCCCTCAAAGGGCCAAACAAAATCCACTTCGGCCGAAGATGTTGTTTTTTCCCTAACCCAAAAGTTAAGACTACTCAAAGCGTTATATTGGGAAGCCAGCAGCTCTTGTCCAACCAGATGTTCGATCATTGTGCCCTGATATACTTTATTTAAATCAGCCGTGCCTAATATTTCTTTTTGAATACCCGCAAAGTAATTAAGCATACCGGTATCCAGAATTTGTAATCGTGGTGATTTCTTATGGTCTGGTAGCAATGGTAGCTTTGTATCTGTAGATGGGTATAGCAGTTGTATAAGCAAAGCATTCTCTAAAGTACGCAATGCTTCGCTCATATCCCTAGAGCGGTATGATGAGTTACCAAAACCTTCAAACTTTATTCTTTTTCCTGCCTGTGAAAACGATGCTCTTATAGCATGTCTGATATATTGTACCTGCGAACTTGTTGCGGCATACTTCTCCACATCGTCTATATAAGCTACAATGAGAGATTCGTAAATAGTCTGCAATGCAGTTAGATCCTTGCTTATGCTGTAACTATTTACTATTTCGGGCATTCCACCGATTAATGCATAAGTATGAAAGAGTTGCAATAACTTAGTATGTGTAAACTGCGGGGCTGGGGTATTTTTTAAATAGTCTAACGCAGCACTTTCGCCAACGGCATCCAAAAATTCCGGGAATGATGCGGGTCGCAAGACTTTATATTCTACCCTGCCAACTGGAAAACTTAGGTTTTTGTTAAATAAAGTTTCGAGCATACTACCCGCTGCAACTATAGCTATATCAGATTCCGACTCATAGAAATAGCGTAAAATATTCAATGCCTCCGGCACCTCTTGTATTTCATCAATGAAGATAAGGGTTTTTCCCTTTTTTGATAGGGCTTTGTCTTTTATAAAAAATAAGGTTTGTACTAATACCTCAATGTTACTGAACTGCTCAAAAGGTAATCTATCGTTTGCCAATTCCAAGTTCAGATAAATGTATTGCTCAAACTGCTTTGCGAATTGGTTGATTATTGTTGTCTTTCCAACTTGCCTTGCACCTCTAATTACCAAAGGTTTACGGTCATTTTTAGTCAACCATTTTTCCAATTCTACAATTATAGTCCGCTTAAACATGTTACAAAATTAGGGTAAATATTTCTATATTTTGGCACAAAATTAGGGTAATTATTGACGATTAATGGCGCAGAATTAGGGTAAATTCACTATTGACATAATAATTTCGATATCAGTTAATTATATTCCTTTAGTTGTGACTCAGTGCGTCACAAATTTAAAGGCTTCATTTCAACTTACATTTCAGACCAGCCAAGCCTACTGAACAGACCTCGTCATATTTAACGCTTGAGCAACCAAAAGCGCGAGCCGGGTAAATAGTCAAGGCCGGGCTACCGCTAAACAAAACACCTTAGCCCGCTCTGCATGGCCTTTACTTTTTACCCCGGCGGTCGACTATCTTCGCGAGTGTGGTGAATATGACATTGAAAAGCTTTATTTATGTTAACTTTTCAGTTTGTTATATATTGGAATTGAACTGCTCGAACAATTCGAGTAGTTCAATAATATTTATCCACTATACTTTTTATTGTCATCGTCAGTTGTTTCCATTTGGAAATAAGTATTGTCTTATTGCAATTAGTTTAATATCGGTATCAGAAAACCATAATGCATCCAACTCAATTTTCCACGCATTGCGTGGAGAATTGCTCTCAGATATTTTTTATTTGTATTTTAATTTTAGTGAATTGTACTTTAGTTAAAATTCCTCGCGATTAGTAGGAGTTTGTTTTATCAGAGAAAATATATTTTTCTGGCATCAGAGTGGCTGAATCAGGTATGTTAGGAGCGACAGCGAATTTCATTCCTGATTGTGTGGCAACGAGGCTGAAGGCGAAAAGAAACCCGCCGCGATAGTACGCGTGGTGTAATGTAGGCGCCTGCCGAAGCGGCTTGGTGAAATGAGTATAGCGGACCTATAATTCCACCAATAACAGATACCATTGTAACACAAACTCATAAAACTATCAATTTCTAACTGTAAAATCGTCCGCATTGCGGACGAAATAGTATACAACAAAAAACTACGCACTTCGCGGAAATGGCCTATTTGGGTAAGATTGGGATTATGGAATTGAAGTCAAGGACACAAATGAAGATTCTCATTTAAAAGAGCAAAAAACTTCTTTCGTAATACAGACCGCTCAAGTTATCTTTATTTGAAATTATAACTATATTCATTAATAAATTAAAAATTTTAGACACTTGCAAATAGGTAGTTTTAACAAATTATGTAACTTCACCAGATATATATATAATTAATGTCTTTAAATATAAAATTTTTAGAGGATGAAATAATTGATCAGTATTTGTATGATGAAAACACTACAAGGCCGTGGATTATAGGGTTTAGTGGCGGTAAAGATTCAACAATGTTACTTCAATTAGTTTGGTCTGCTATAAAAAAGATACCGTCCGAACTTAGAAATAGAGATGTATTTGTGGTTTGCAATGATACCTTAGTTGAAAACCCTAAAATTGTTCAGTTTATTAATCAAACGCTCAAAAGCATACAAAGGGAAGCCACTGTTCAAGGGATGCCTATTCAAGTACATCAAACTACTCCCAGGTTAGAAGATACTTTTTGGGTCAATTTGATAGGAAAAGGTTATCCAGCGCCTAATAATTTATTTCGGTGGTGTACAGAACGTTTAAAAATTACGCCGACCACGAGATTTATATTAGATAAGGTAAGCGAAAAAGGTGAGGCGATTATTCTTTTAGGAACAAGATCTGATGAAAGCGCTACCCGTTCGCGGTCAATGAAAAAACACGAGATTTATGGTCAGCGGTTACGGAAACATATCTTGGCTAATGCTTTTGTTTACGCGCCAATAAAAGACGTGATTACCGATGAGGTATGGCAATATTTACTACAAGTAAACCCACCCTGGGGGGGGACAAATAGAGATTTGGTTACACTTTATCGTAATGCCAGTGGTGGTGATTGCCCATTAGTAATCGACGTAACTACCCCCTCTTGTGGTACAAGTAGATTTGGCTGTTGGGTCTGTACCGTTGTCAAGCAAGACAAATCAATGGCAGGATTAATTGAAACTGGCGAAGATTGGATGGAACCATTGGTTGATTTTAGAGATACATTGGTTGAAACACGTGATAATCCGGATTTCAGGCAGGGTATTAGAAAAAATGGCGCAGAAGGTCCGGGGCCTTATAATGAATATGCAAGGGCGTTATATTTGGAAAAATTACTTGAAGCGCAAAAGTCAATAAATCAAGTTGAACCCGATGTTCAGTTAATTACACATCAAGAATTAGTTGCCATTCAAATTACTTGGTACCGAGATTCTTTGTTTAAATATAAAGTATCTGATATCTATAATAAAGTCTACAAATCTGAAATGGTTATGAGTAAACACGATGAAAAATTCCGCAAAGAAGAGGAATTACTAAAAAAATCATGTAATGATAGTAACAATGACTTCGATTTAGTTCAAGAGTTATTAGCTCTGCAAAAATCAAAATCTTTAATGGTACGAAAACGGGGTTTACAGGACGATATCGAAAAACGAATTCAAGATTATTTAGGTACTGAAAAAAAGCAAGCTAAATAATGATCATTAAAACCATAGAGCTTAATAATTTTAGAATATATCATGGTTTAAATGTCATTGATCTTTCTAAAGATTCTGATAAAAATATCTTTATTGTATCTGGGAGAAATGGGTTTGGAAAAACTACTTTCCTAATGTCCCTTGTTTGGTGTTTATACGGTCGCCAAATGGAAGATGTTGATGATCTTTATCGCAAAGAAATAATAGAGCAAGGAGGGTATTCAAAATACATTAACAATGCATTAAACCGATTGGCAGAGGTTGAAGGTGATTACACATTTCATGTTGCCATAACCTTTACCGACCTTACTATACCCGAGTTACCTTGTCGGGAAATTAAGGTAATACGCACGTACAACAAATTAACTGGTGCCAATGACGCAATTGAAATTTTAATTGATGGTTACCCTAACGAACTAACCAAAGAAGTAGGGCCTGAGACTTTTATTCGTGACTTTATCTTACCTAAAGAAATAGCCAAATTTTTCTTTTTTGATGCAGAGAAGATTGTAAACCTTGCCGAAGTTAACACCTTAGAACAACGCAAACAACTAAGCTTGGCTTATTCCGAGGTATTGGGCATAAAAAAATATGAGGATTTAAAAAAGGAATTGGAAGAACTCCAATATAAACTTCGAAAAGATTCAGCAAATTTCAAAGAACGGCAAGAATTAATACAGTTTGAAGCTGACATAAAGAAAAATGAAAACCTAATCGAAGAAAACACTAAAGAACTTTATACAATTACCGAATCCATAAACTCAAAGAAACAAGAGTTAAATCTCATTCAAGAAAAATTAATTAAGGCTGGGAGTTCTATTACAGTTGAAGAACTAAATGAATTAAGGTACCGAGATGAGGAATTAACCAAAAGGGCTGAACAACTTTCGGACGAATTAAAAGAATCTTTTGATTTAGTTCCTTTTGCAATAGCTGGCAGTTCTATGCTATACGTCCATATAAAACTTGAACAAGAAGCTAGCATTAAATTGGCTGAATTTCAAACTGAGACAGTTATTCAAAAGACGGAAAGTGTTATAAACGAATTATTAGATACTGATCCAGATACATCATTAGTAATTCCGTTCAAAGTAAAAGAGTTTTACGCAGACACACTAAGGGTATTAATAAAAAAACATTTTTTTTCCGAAGTTCCAGATATGCCGGATAATTATAAATCATTGCATGACTTTTCAGAACCGGAACGAAAGGAGTTTAACGCTTTAGTAAGCAATATAAAAAACTCTTTTAAAGAATCTTTTAAAAGGATAAGTGGAGACAACGTTCAAGTTAAAAATGAACTAACAGCTATTAGAAAAAAATTAAGGGATGCCGAGGCTAATCAAGAAGATCCTTTGATCGCGGTTTTAAAATCACAAAAAGAAAATTTAGAAAGCGAGGTTGAAAACAATTTGCGAAAGAAGTTCGATCTGGAAAACCAAAACGTTACCATAGAGAAAGAAATTCACGGTAAAGGTCAGCAAATCCAAGAAATAACTAAGAAATTAAGGGTTTCCGAACAGAATAAGGACAAAGATCAAAAGGCAAGCGATTTGATACTTTACCTAAAAAACTTCATTGCCACATTTAAGGAAGAGAAAAAGAAATCTCTCGAAGAGGCAATTTTGAGTGGGTTACATATGTTGATGCACAAGAAAGATTTTATAACTGATGTTGAAGTTGAAATTATTAACGACATTATTGATATAAAATTATATAATGGCAGGAAGCAAGAAATCAAAACTGGTAGTCTTTCCAAAGGTGAACAGCAAATGTACGCTACAGCATTATTAAGAGGCTTAGTAGAAGAATCCGATATTGATTTTCCTGTCTTCATCGACAGCCCTATGCAAAAGTTTGACGAACAGCACTCTGAAAATATAGTAAAATATTTTTATCCAAGCGTTTCAGATCAAGTAGTTATTTTCCCGTTAATAAATAAAGAATTAAGTGCCAAAGAATATGAGTTGTTAAAACCAAACATTGCAAGAGCATACTTGATAGAAAACATAAATCAAGATCAATCTCAATTCATAGAACTAAATCCGACTGACTTTATTGAAAATTACAATTTAAAATATAATGCTAATTAATATAAAGACCTCAGAAGAAAATAAGAGAATTGTAACTGAGCTTACTAACAAGCTCAGTTTAGGATCTGAGAACTACATTGCTCGTATAGCATTTGCATATTCCTTGGCAAGGCGCCAATTGTTAAATCTCGAAACCGACGTTAAAGATAGCAAGGGAAAGGAATATAAAGAAGAAATCCTATTTGGCAAGCATGTAGATTTTTATATCGCTATGATATGCCAGCAATACAATTTATATAAAACGGACAAGGATATACCTAAGTATATTAAAATGCATATTGATCACGGATTAGAGTCGATCAATAGGATTTTTGAACTAAATAAAAATTACACAAGCATTGACTTCTTAATAGAAAATATCGAGAAAGGAATTAGCGCTTTGGAAGATGTAGAAATCAGCCCAGAAGCAGTAAAGAACTTTAATCAGCGAGTTAAAAAAAGTTCATACAATGGTTTAATTAAGATTTTAGTAGGGAAAGACCTTACAACAAATGAGCCTATTTATTTCCAATCGAACGATCTGAGTGTACACAATAACGCTCACGTTGCAGTAGCAGGTAATTCAGGTACTGGCAAAACATATTTTGCGCTTAACTTTCTCAAACAATTTGTAGCATCATCACAAGGTCAAGTCAATTTTATTTATTTGGATTTTAAAGGCTTAAAAAAGGAGGATGAGGAAAGTTTAAGACCTTTTTTTACCGAAACGAACACCACCTATATAGATGCGCCACATAAGCCTTTTCCATTAAATCCGCTTTCTTTCATTGATAATATAAACGAAAAAAACAAACTAATGGGTATTAGTAAGTTTGTTGATATAATAACCAGTTATTCAGGCATTGGCAAAAATCAACAACAAACATTAAAAGATGCCGCTAAAGAAGTGTTTTTTGGAAAAAAACACGGCGAATACCCGTCAATGAAAGAAATTTACGAAAATGTAATTGAAAAAGAAGGCGATAAGCCGAGTACTCTTAGAGAAATTTTAGAAAGTTTAAGCGATTATGACATATTTGAAACCACTGTTGATCCTAATAAAAGTTTTTTAAATAGCAATTATTACTTATCGCTTTCAGGAGATTTAAATAAGGCAGTTAGGTTTACGTCTGTATTTCTCGTTATTAATTATATTTATAATATTTTTATGAATATGGAGAACGCGCCGATTGAAAATAATATCCAATCGATGCGTTATGTACTTTTAATTGATGAAGCACATGTCATATTTAAAGATAAAAAGTCGCAAGATTTGTTAGAGAAGATACTTAGAGAGATTAGATCCAAAGGGGTATCAGTAGTGCTTTTATCGCAGGGTATTGAAGAATTTAATCAGCCATCATTTGATTTTTCAAGTATGTGTGAAAATGCCTTTTTGTTTGATATTAAAGACAAAACAAATTTAAAGATGATGGCAAAGTTTATGGGGGTTGGCGAAAAAGATATTCAGAAACTTAAAAATAGCATGGAAAAGATTCAGAAATACCAAGTTGTTTCCAATATTAAAGAGCATAGGGTTGCAGATTTGTTTACAACTAAATTATAATAATGGAAACTTCATTTTTACAAGAATTATATACAAGATTTAAACAACCCTGGAGTCAATCTGCTTTTATTTCGTATTTCATACTCTTAGTATTGTTAGCCGGAGGATTCGGGGTTATAATTTCTATAACTGAATGTTATCATGGCAATTGGGATAAACCTGAAATTATCAGTAAAAGCATGGCAACGTATTTTGTTGCTGTAATTGGAAGTAGTATTGTAGATCTCAATTTATCGTACAATATTAAAAATGTCCCAAGTTGGCAAATAAATAGTACAGGAGCCGTTTTAATATCTGCGTTGCTATTTTATCTATCATACAATTTAAATGGCTGGTTAAGTATTTTACCAGCCTTTTTTGGCGTTTTACTGGCGATATCTATTTGGGTCTTAGCCAACGCTGACAATGAACGCTTAAATGATAGTGCTTTTTTTCAAAAAATGAGAGGAAAGGAGGAGGGTCATGGAAACAATTGGGGATAAGGCAAATTCTACGACAATTAAAGATGGTCGAATTCTTGGGTTACCAGTCTTACAAAATCAGCAGGAATTTATTGTAAGTGTTTTTTCTATTAGCCAGATTTTAAAATTCACAAAATTCACTAACCGATTTATAGTAAGTTACGATGAAGATAACAAGCCAATTTATAATGAAGAAATACAAAGAGAGGTAGAAAAAGGCCGGGTTGAAAAGATCGCAGATTTTTTAATAGATGATCCGGAAGCTACATTTCCGACTAATTTAGTACTTCATATTCCTCAACAAGTAATTGAGGAGCAGTTAGTATCAAATGGTTACCTGGAATTATTTCTTAAAGAGGAGGTCTTTGAAGAGGTAAAAAAGGAAAAAGAAAAGGAAAATACCGGGAATATTTACATCACAATTATTGATGGCCAGCATCGTATCAGAGGTATAGAGGTCGCGATAGAAAGACTGGTGCTGGACATTGATTTATTACATAAAGCTTTATATAAAAACAATACAAATGAAACTTTAAATGCAAGATTAAATTATTTTCAAAAGAGATTAGACAGTCTATTGAAAATACAACTTGTCGTTTCTTTTTTTATAGACAAGTCGTTAGAGTATCAAGCGATGATATTTTCGACTATTAATAGAACGCAAAAAAGAGTTTCAGAAAGTTTAGTCGCAAGTCTTTTTGGGTTGACAACTAATGATTCCCCCCAAAAAACGGCTCTTCAAGTAGTGCTGTCTTTAAATAGCCATGAGCAATCTCCATTCTATAACAGAATAAATTTATATGGTGGTGATTATCCTCGTAATGAGAGTCCTCCGCTTTCTCAAGCTACCATGATTAAATCAATTGTAGATTTAATATGTGAAAACCTTCGAGAAGCAGAAAGAGACCGATTCAAGAACAGAAAAGAACTTCTAAAAAGAAATTTAGGTTCACAAAAGTTTCTTCCATTTAGATTGTGGTATGCAAATGATTCTGACACAAAGATCTCGGATGCTATTTACTATTTTTTTACAGCGGTGAAGAAAGTCTTTTTAGATAGGAACGCTAAATCATTATGGGAATTTGACCCTCAAATTGGATTCAAGCCTAAAAATATCCTACAAACTACTGTTGGATATCTTGCATTACTTTCAATTATGGTTGACATTTTAAAGGATTGTAGTGAAAGAAGTAACTTAAACCAATTCAGTTTAAACACCACGGTCTTTGAAAACTTTTTGAACAAGGCAAAAGGAATTAATATTCTCGATTCTTCAAGGTATCAATTTACCAGTCGATCAAAAAATATTTTATATTACGATATCTCTTTACTTATATGGCCTCCTATTTCTCAGAATGACGAAAGATTTGGCAAATTGTCTGAACTATTGAAAACCCCTATATAGCATTCATATAGTCAGCTAAAAAGTAGGTGTCTCTGTGACGATATCAAATTCATTTCTATTAGCAGGGCTTGCCGCAGCTATATTGGTATGGATTATCATCTAATGTAACGATAAGACCTAAAAATTGAGTCTTATCGTTACATTGGAAGTAACGAATTATATTACTTTAAACTTTGTCCTCGTTTCTTCTTCCTACTCCGTTCAAACTGATTCAGCGCATTTTGATCCATATTATTAGCATTGTTATTAACGCCGAGCAAACCCCCGATAAGATTGCCACCGCGTATAGCCGAATTACCCATCTGCTGCCGACCCGATTGTTGGATTGATAGATCTGCTCCGCGCTCGCCACTATACTTTTTATTTGAAAGGATAGGTTTGCCGCCGTGCTCTCCAACTGATTGAGCCGCCTTGCTGTTGTTTCTATTTGCTTTTCCGATTTGATCCTGTAATTTTCCAGCGCCCTGCTGTACATCATTTCTATTTCCGGCAGTAACTTTTGTATCTGCGATAGCTCGCTTTGTTGCTCCGGTAGATTCTCCGGTTCGTTCAGGCTGGTTGGCTCTTGTCCTAATATTAGCCTGGTATATTGTTGTGCGATCTCTTTCTTGTTCATAATTGATAGCATTTTTAACAGCCTGCCATTTGTAAGCGTTTCCTAAATGAGCGCCTTTAAACTGCATCCCATCGTAACCGTAAGAAACACCACTTACGAAACCTGTGCTGGCCTGGTTAAATAAAACATTAATACCCTGTGCTTCTAAGTGCGTGACAAATTGCTCTGCGGTTGGCTTTTGATTCAGTATGTTTTTTATAGTAACCTGCAACTTCATTTTTACGGATGGCTCGTCCGTGCGCTTCATCATTTCCAACTCATTCTTAGTCATGGCTCTTTCCTTTGCCTGGCGACTGGAAATTACCTCGGTTAAGCCGTAGTGCTTTTCCAACTTCCGAAGTATTTGTTCGCTTCGCTGATAGTCGTTACTATCGGAAAGGACTGTACCATCATAACCAATGCGGTTAACCAAAATGTGCATGTGGGGATGGTCTGCATCAAAGTGACGGAAGATTGCATATTGGTGTTGATTAAATCCCATTGCTTCCAGATAATCTTTGGCAATTGTTACCATTTGCTCATCCTTCAAATTTTCATGCGGTGGGAAGTTAACCGAGGTGTGATAAAAGTATTTAGCCAGGTTGGGCCTCAACACCCGGATCATTTTTACTTCATCCATAATGGTCCGCTCGTAGTGTTGAGCAAATGAAGTATCAAGCCACTTTGCTACACCCTTGTTCACTTTTTCAAGGTTATAATTAAGTGCTCCCCTAAACCCCTTCCCTTTGACCTGATCCGCTGTCATTTCAGCAAACAGTTTAAAATATCCTTTTGCGTTTTTATTAATCCTAAAAGGATAGATAGATATGCCGGTGATAATTTGCCAGCGTGTAATTGCTTTACGGCTTGATTTAGATTTACGCCAACCTTGTGCAGTTCACGGTAAAGCGAGGCATTTACTGGCGATAACTTTATGGTAGGAAATCTTCCCGTAAATGCTTTCTGCCTGATCCAGTTTGCCGGTGTCATTCCCGATGCTTCGGCATAATTTAAGACAGTATCATTTTCATCTTTTGTCAGGCGGAGATTCACTTGTATGATTCTTTTTTCTTCCTCTTGCAATGTTGGCCTTCCCATGATCTTAGATTTTAAACGAAGTGCAAAATCAATTTTACTCCGAAGGAGCAAGCCGTTTAAGCGTAGCGAAAACATGGCTTGCTCCTAACAGATGAACACACATTTATTTACTGAAGCTAATACGTTTGCTTTTTACTTCCCCTCTCAAAACTTTCATAATATCCTCATAATTGTAATAAAGGATTCCACCTATTTTAGTGAATGGTATAGTTCCATTCTGCCGCAAGTTTTGCAGGGTGTTGTCGGAAATTTTCAGAAGATTCTTAACCTGGTAACTCTTTAAAAACTTTTTCTGTTCCTCTGTTGAGCCGCCGCCCAACAAAGCTTTCATTTGATTTAACAATCGTTCTCCGAACTCCTGCAAATCCTCTCTGGTGATAATTTCTGCTGCCATAATAAATATTCGTTTTTATTAGTTAAAACTTAAACCTGTTGTGATATAAGGTATTGGACAAGTCCAACTTTCGGCTGTACCCATGGCGCAAAGTTGGACCCTTTGTTTGAATAAAATTCACCACCTGTACCTAACTGATGTGTTTTTTTTTCCAAAATAATTTACCATCACTTCAAGCTTCAGCACAAAAGTGAAAGTAAGGCTTGAAAAAACTTCACACCTCATGTATGAGGTAGGTGTTTTTTTACAAAAATGAGTGAAGTGAATCGGAAATTACTCCGAGGTTATCCGAGTCGGACTTAACTTTTTTAAAAAAGCTAGATTGAGCTTGTCCATTCTAAAACAACTTGATGTTCCAAATTGGAACATCAAGTTGTTGAATTTAATAACCATTACTGATTGGTGACTTTCTTAAGGACGGCAGATTTTTTGGCTTCCATCTTACCTCTAAGCATATCCATATCCCGGCTAACTGTACTATCTAAAATTTTTGCATAATGCTGGGTAGTGCGAATATTCTTATGTCCCAACATTTTTGAAACGCTTTCTATAGATACCCCGTTGGCAAGCGTAACCGTAGTGGCGAACGTGTGCCTGGCGATATGAAACGTCAATTCTTTTTCAATCCCGCATACGTCAGCTATCTCTTTTAAATAGGCATTCATTTTTTGATTACTTAAAACTGGCAGCAATTTCCCTTCATTAATACATGCCGGATAATCCTCATACTTTTTCAATAGGTCAAGGGCGACGGGCAGCAAAGGGATGCGGGAAGCAGTCTCAGTTTTTTGCCTTGTTGTAAATATCCACTTTTGGCTATCAATGCCTGTGCTTATCTCAGAACGTTTCAATTTGTTCACATCGGCGTAGGCCAAGCCTGTATAACAACTAAACAAAAATACATCACGAACTTGGTTAAGTCTTTCTGAAACAAAGCGCTTTTCACTAATCGAATCCAGCTCGTCGCTTGATAAGAAATCTCTGATTACCTCCTTGATCTTAGTTTTATAATTAATAAAAGGGCTACGTACAAGCCAATTATTAGCCACGCAGATATGAATAATCTTTTTTAGGTTCTTAATGTACTTAACGGCTGAGTTGTTATTGCAATGCCTTACCGTTCTAAGATAAAATTCAAGCGATGTCACAAACTCATGATCCAAATCTTGAATATTGATATCAGAGACTTTATACTTCCACTTTAAGAAGTTTTTTACGTGTTTAATTGTGGTCTGATAGCGAATGGCAGTAGCGGGTGCATATTCTTTCCCAATCAGCGCTTCAACCTGCCTGTTATGATCTTCAAAGATTGGGATCAACATCCGGCAGACAACTTCCTCTTCAATGCCATTCATGCGGTCTTTAAAGGTTTGCGCTGTAATGGGGATATTCCGTTCGATCATTTCCCGGTAAACCTCGTAGGCTTTTTGTTCAACCGTTTTTAAATGGTTGTTGACGGATTTGGCTTCATCAGTGTTACCCATCACTTTTTGGGCGATAGTATTCCATTTATCAGGAGGGGCATTTCGCTTAGTTGCGATCTCAACTCGCTCACTGTCAATAGTTATCCGTAGATAAATAGGGGCGTTGCCATTGGGTAACGCCTTGGTTCGTTTCATCTGAAACAAAAGGGCAAAAGATTTTGTCATTTTCAGGTCTCTAAAGGGTTAAAAAATTAGTCCTTTACACAGCAGATTTCAATGAGTTGATTTTGGATAACAAATTGAAATACAGTATCTTCCATCGTTTCCAGAGACCTAAGGTAAGAAACTTGTTGAGGTCTCCGAATAGGTCTCCAGAACGTTGAGCTATTTTGACATCTTTTGAGTTCGAATTCATAAAAAAACGCTATAAAACCGGGTTTTATAGCGTTTTGATCTTCTTTAGACCTGTAAGAGTGGAGCCGGAGGGATTCGAACCCTCGTCCAAACATGGTATAAGTAAAGCTTTCTACATGTTTAGCTGTTATTTAATTGTAGGGACTATGGAAGGTTAACCGCTTACCTGTACCTTAATCCTTAGGTGCTTTGTTTCGCTTGCTTACCACACCTTAAGCAGGCTATTCTCATTTTTCGATGCCCCAATTGCCGATCCAATGAGAAGGAAAACCGGCGGGACAAAAGCTATGCTAATTCTAAATTAGGCAGCTAAGGCGTAGTTATTTTCGCCATTTGTAAGTTTGAGCGTTCAGATTTAAGCGCTAATTCACACAACGCGCTACATGCTTACTTAGTTATCTCCATCCTGTCAATTCCGGTCGACCCCATTTTTGGTTAGCAGTTGTTAGTTGCCAGTTTGCAGATATTTCAACTACAAATATACTCAAATAAGTTTACAGTGGGCTGTTTAAACATTTGCAAAATGTCAAACTATTGTTTTCTGACTGCAAAAAGAATACTACCAACTGCAAACTATTAAATGTCAGCCGCGCGTCCCGGATATACTTTTAACGCTTCTGCCAAACAAAGCATAGCCTTATTAAGATCATCGTTGTTAAGCACGTATGCCATTCTCACTTCGTTTGATCCGGCGCCCGGTGTGCTGTAAAAGCCTGTAGCAGGAGCCATCATTACAGTTTGGTTTTCGTAGCTAAAGCTTTCCAGCATCCACTGGCAAAACTTATCGGCGTTATCAATCGGGAACTTAGCTACTACGTAAAATGCGCCGCCCGGGTTTGGGCAGTACACACCTTCAATTTTATTAAGGGCGGTTACCAGGGTATCGCGGCGTTTGGTATATTCTTTATTTACTGCAGCGAAATATTCATCAGGTGTGTCAACAGCGGCTTCGCCGGCAATTTGCTCTACCATGCCGGCCGAAAGCCTTGCCTGTGCAAATTTTAACCCGGCTGCTAATACTGCTTTGTTCTTGGTTATCAGGCACCCCAGGCGTGCCCCGCATGCGCTGTAACGCTTGCTCACAGTATCCATCACAATTACATTCTCGTCCAAACCACTCAGGTGCATGGGCGATATAAACTGGCGGCCATCATAACAAAACTCGCGGTATGCCTCGTCGCTAAATAAATACAGGTCATACTTTAAAGCAAGTTCTTTCAAGGCATCCAGTTCTTCTTGCGAATACAAATAACCTGTAGGGTTATTAGGGTTGCAAATGATGATAGCTTTTGTTTTATCGGTTATCAGTTTCTCAAATTCGCTGATAGGGGGCAGGGCGAAACCATTGTCAATATAAGACAGGATAGGTTTTACCACCACATCGCTTTGGTTGGCAAAGCCGTTATAGTTAGCATAAAAAGGCTCGGGGATGATCACCTCATCGCCCGGGTCAAGGCAGGCCATCATACCAATTGTGATGGCTTCAGAACCGCCCGTGGTAACAATTATATTTTCGGGCGTAATGTTATAACCCAGCTTATTGTAGTATTCGGTAAGCTTTTTACGATAGCTCAACGTGCCCTCAGAAGGAGTATAGGCCCATACCTTAAAGTCGATATTTTTAATGGCATTAAGCATTCCTTCAGGTGTTTCAATATCCGGCTGGCCAATGTTAAGATGGTACACTTTTTTACCTTCAAGCTTGGCTTTATCAGCAAACGGCGTTAATTTACGTATAGGCGATGCGGGCATGCGCTGCCCTTTTTGCGAAATTTTTGGCATACTGCAAAATTAGTAAAAAGATGTAATACACCTTTTGTAAAATCTATGCATACATAATAATATTTAAGGGCATAAAAAAAGGCATCCGTTAAGGATGCCTTAAATTTTTATTTGCATAAGGGTTTTTTACCTGCTGCTTACCGCGGGCTTCGCAACAACCTCGCCTACAATATTTAAATACTTGGTAGGTGTTTTAGCGTTTGATGTTACTACAATGGTTTTATTAAATGCCGAAGCTGCCGCCGCGTTGTAAGTTATCTTGATAGATCCTTTACCATTTGGCGCTACAGGCGTTTTGGTATAATCTGCAACTGTACAGCCGCAGGTTGGCTTAACCTCGGTTAATATTAACGGCGATTTGCCAACGTTGGTAAATTCAAACACAGTAGTAACAGGGGTGCCTTGTGGAATTTTACCAAAATCGTGTTTTTCCTCGTTAAATTTAAATTCGGCTTGTGTGTCGGTTTGGGCAGATGCGTTAAAGGCGAAGCCTAAAACAACTGCGCATATTAATAGTAGTTTTTTCATGGTTGCATGTTTGATTATTACAAATATAAAAGGTTTAACCTAAATACAAAACTATTGTAAAAACTATATGTTTTACACTAACCAATACAAATAACAGAATAGAATTTCCTAATTTTACCGCCTAAACAAAATTTTATATGCCCGAAACTGGAATACACACAGGCAATAGTACAAACACTGCCGAACTCAGTTTTGACGATTTTAGAAAAATTGTAATTGATGATTACCGTGTTGGCTTCGAGAGCCGCCAGGCCAGTATTATTGGCAGGCGCGAGGTTTTAACCGGCAAGGCTAAGTTTGGTATTTTTGGCGACGGTAAAGAGGTTGCCCAGCTTGCTATGGCCAAGGTTTTCCGTAAGGGCGACTGGCGTGCAGGTTACTACCGCGACCAAACTTTTATGTTTGCCACCGGCATGAGCAACCTTAAGGAGTTTTTTGCCCAGCTATATGCCAACCCTGATATTGAAAAGGACCCCGCATCGGCCGGCCGGCAAATGAACTGCCACTACGCAACACGTTATGTAAATGCAGACGGCAGCTGGACAAACCAGGCCGAAACCATGAACTGTGCCGCCGATATATCAACCACAGGCGGCCATATGCCCCGTTTACTGGGTTTGGCATATGCATCAAAATTATATCGCCAAAATAAAGAGCTGGAATACCTTAAACAGTTTTCGGTTAACGGTAACGAGGTTGCCTTTGGCACCATAGGCAATGGCTCCACATCCGAAGGGTTGTTTTTTGAGGCATTTAACGCGGCCGGGGTTCTGCAAGTGCCTATGGCTATCTCTATTTGGGATGATGCATATGCGATATCTGTGCCTGCAAGGTTACAAACTACAAAAGAAGATATATCAGAGATATTAAAAGGTTTCCAGCGCGATAGTAACGCCAACGGATACGAGATATTTAAAGTACGCGGATGGGATTATGTTGCCCTTTGCGAAACTTACGAGCGCGCCATAAAAGTTTGCCGCGAAGAACATGTGCCGGTTTTGATCCACGTTATCGAGATGACACAGCCGCAGGGCCACTCTACATCGGGCAGCCACGAGCGGTATAAATCAAAAGACAGGCTAAGCTGGGAAGAGGAGCACGATTGCCTTTTGCAAATGCGCAAATGGATGATCCAGTCGGCCATTATTTCTGCCGAAGAAGTTGATGCTTTAGAGGCAGAAGCTAAGAAGCATGTACGTAATTGCCAGCGCGAAGCATGGGGCGAACTGGAGGACGAGATAAAAGCAGAAATGGCGCAGTCTGTTGAACTGATAGATCGAATAGCGCAATCATCCACCCATCGCGATGAGTTGCTTGGCCTGATGTCCTCGCTGCAAACCTGTATCGATCCGGGCCGCAGGGATACCATTGCCTGCGTGCGTAAAGTTTTGCGCTTAACTGTTAAAGAAAACAACGATGCAAGGCAAACTCTTATTAGCTGGCTAAGTGGCGAAACAGAGAAAAATGTAGAGCGCTTTAATTCAAAACTGTTTACAGATACGCCAAAGTCGCCGTTGTATGTGCCGGTTGTGGCACCGCAGTACGATAGCGATGCCCGTTTGATGGACGGCCGCGAGGTGCTAAACGCCTGCTTCGACGCTAACTTTGAGCGCGATAAAGCTATTGTGGCTTTCGGCGAAGATGTTGGTTCTATTGGCGATGTAAACCAGGGATTTGCCGGGTTGCAAAACAAATACACAGATCTGCGCATTACCGATACCGGCATCCGCGAAGCGACCATAATAGGGCAGGGTATGGGCTTGGCCATGCGTGGCCTAAAGCCAATAGCCGAGATCCAATATCTTGATTACCTGCTGTACTCCATCACCGTTTTGAGCGATGACCTGGCAAGCTTAAGCTACCGTACCCGTGGAGGACAGCGCGCGCCGCTTATAGTACGTACCCGCGGCCATCGTTTAGAGGGCATCTGGCATTCAGGTTCGCCGCTTGGGTTAATATTGAGCGCTATGCGTGGTATGCACATCTGCGTTCCGCGCGATATGACACAGGCTGCAGGTATGTATAACACCCTGCTGCGTGGTGACGAACCCGCGCTGGTTATTGAATGCCTTAACGGATACCGTTTAAAAGAAAGGTTACCTGCCAACGTTGGCGAATTTACCGTGCCATTGGGCAAGGCCGAAATTATAAAACAAGGCACCGATGTTACCGTAGTTACCTATGGCTCAACCCTGCGCATTGTAATGGAAGCAGCCGAAGAACTGGAGAAGATGGGCATCAATATCGAAGTGATAGACCCGCAAACCTTATATCCGTTTGATACCGATAACCTGTGCGGTACATCCCTGCAAAAAACCAATAAGCTATTGGTAATTGACGAGGACCTGCCGGGCGGTGGTTCCGCCTATATCCTGCAAAAGGTAATAGAAGCGCAGAACGGCTATTACTCGCTGGATTCGCAACCCAAAACCCTCTGCGCCGCCGAACACAGGCCGCCATACGGTTCAGATGGCGACTACTTCAGCAAGCCATCAAATGATGATGTTATAGAAGCCGTTTACAAAATGATGAACGAGGCTAACCCGGGTAAGTATCCGGCGATATATTAAGGGGTGAAAGCCAAGCATTTAAAGGCCTGATATTCATCGGGCCTTTTTTGTTTTTAAACTATCTAATTCACTATCTTCATAAATGAAAAAACTACTATTAAGTATAGCTATAATAATTTCGTGTTCAGCAAGCGTTATGGCACAACAAAAGGAACAAATGGTAAGGCTTGCAAAAATTCAGGTAGACACAGCGCAATTGGAACAATATAACGCGGCACTTAAACTGCAAATGACAACAGCTGTCGCGCTTGAACCGGGCGTGCTGACCTACTATGCCGTGGCCGATAAAAAGGATGCGTCGCATATCACTATCCTGGAAATATATGCTGATGTAGACGCCTATAAAGCACACATAGAAACCCCGCACTTTAAAAAATACAAAGATACAGTACAAAACATGGTTAAATCGCTGGAGTTGGTTGATGTTGATCTTATTGGAAAAGCTGTAAAACCTAATTAAGTATGCTGTACCTGCTTCTCCCCCGCAAATCTATTAATTACCATCGCGGCCGCTGTATCGCCTGTGGCATTCAAAAGTGTGGCTATCGGGTCAATTAATGTGCCGATGATAATTGCAGGCGGAAGGGCCTCGGGTGGAAAACCGTAAGCCGAAATAAACAGCAGTTCGCCTATGTAACCCCCGTTGGGGATGCCGCCTTCAACAATGCTTACCAATACCGTCATACCCAGCGCCAGGACGATCACCCCGGCGCTGTCAAAGCCCCGCCCGAACATGGCAAACACCACCGACATTTTCAGGATGGAAGAAATGCTGGAGCCATCTTTATGCAGAGTACCCAACAGTGGGATAGTTATCCCGGATATCGCATCTGTGATTCCCATTTTTTTGGCAGCAACTAAATTGGCAGGTATGGTGGCAATACTGCTGCAGGTACCCACCGCCGTAGCCGATGGGATAATGTTATTTTCCCAATACCTTTTAATGCCTTTTACACCACCCGCAATAAAGGCATATAGGCTGTAAAACACAGCGTAGTAAAATAAGCTTACACCATAACCAATGCCCAGTACATGGGCATAAGTACCAAATAACGATGGGCCAAACACGGCCACCTGGTAAGCAAAATAAGCGCCTAAACCAATTGGGCCGGCTTTCATAATAATACCGAATACCTGCTTAAAAACCTCGTTGCCTGCGTTTAAAAACTGTACAAACGGTTTGCCTTTTTCTGCCGCGCTGCGCGCGCCAAAACCAACCAGCAGGGCAAATATGATCATGGCCAGCATATTCTTACGCGATAGCAGGTTGAAAAATTCGCTGGTGGTAAAAAGCTGAGTTATCTGGTCGCCGGATAGGTTTTTGCCTGTTACAGCGGGCACAGCGCCAGCCGCCGCAAACGATGTTTTCCCAATGGGAAACAGCCATAAAGCAATAATACTAAGCAGCGCCGCCATAATGAGCGTACCCAAAAACACTGCCGACATAACACCCATAATGCGCCCTAATTTTTGCGAACCCTCTAAATTGGCAATGGCCGAGGAAATGGCAAAAAATACCAAAGGTATCACGGCTACAAACAGCAGGTTCAGGAATATATCGCCAATAGGTTTTAGTACTTCGGCCCGTTCACCAAGTACAATACCAGCCACGCTACCTGCAATAATACCGGCTATCAGCCATATCATCCCGCTATAATTTTTTATCCAGTTACTCATTTATTTGCCTGCTGTATTGCTGTAAATTAAACGCTTTGAAAGGTAAATATTATCCTCCTTAAATTATCCTATCATGTAACTTATTTCTCTATTTTTGCGCATGTCTAAATCAGGCTATATACTTTTACAACTATGGATACTACATTTTCAGCAATCGCAAATAACATTAAGGCCCGCCGCACCATCAAACCGTCGACCATGAACGGTAACAAGATCCCGAACGGCCACATCGCATCTATATTAGAACTGGCCGACTGGGCACCGAACCACGGTAATACCGAGCCATGGCGTTTTATTGTATTTGAAGACCCTAAAATTTATTGTGAACAACATGCCGAATTGTACAAAGCTGCCAACCCCGGCGAAAGCTTTAATCCTACTGCTTACACCAACTTTCAAAACCAGGCTAATGCCGCATCGCATGTTATAATCGCTTATCAAAAACGTGGCGATCTGCCAAAGATCCCGCAGTTTGAGGAAGTGATAGCTACTGCATGCGCGGTGCAAAACCTTTTATTGGGTGCAACGGCATTAAACATAGGTGCCTTTTGGAGCACCGGTGGTATGGTGTTAAAACCTGCTTATGCCGAACATTTTGGTTTAGGGGCCGAAGATAGCGTGCTTGGAGTATTGTTTATGGGCTACACCGATAACCAGCCCGAAGGCAAAAGAAAAACCCCGATAGAAGAAAAGATCACCTGGAATAAGTAATAATTACAGGTTTATTTTTACTTTCTTTTATTGAGCTGGCATTAACTTTTTAGCAATAATTTTTCTTTGAAGTGGATGATTAGACTGCTGTGACAATAATTTTAGGTTTTTTACGTATATTTGTCTTAACAATTTCAACTAATAATACATCATTAGCAGATTTGTTACCAATTAATTTAACAGATTAAACCCAATTATTATGAGGAAACACATTTGGTGGATCATTGGCGCTTTATTGTTATTTTCTATTACGGTTATCAGTTGGAAACCGACAAGCGCGATCAAAACAAACAAAATTACGGATACAAAAACGTTAGGTGCTAAAGAACTTTTTGCACAATACGTTTCTGATATATACAACACTGCAAACCTGGCGCAAACAGGTATGGATGTAGCGGTATTGCAAAAAGCGGTTACAGGTTATTTAAACCTTAAGCTTGCCAATAAGCTATCTAATAACAGCAATATTATCACCGTTATCGATTTTACAAAATCGAGCCGTGAAAAACGTATGTGGATAATTGACGTATTGAATAAATCGTTGGTGTTAAATACATGGGTTGCCCACGGGCAGGGTAGTGGCGATGATATGGCCAGCCGTTTCTCAAATAATAACGAGTCGCACCAAAGCAGCTTAGGTTTTTATTTGGCAAGCGAGGTTTATTTTGGTAAACACGGCCGCTCGTTAAAACTGGATGGTTTGGATGCAGGCATTAATAGCGCTGCGCGTGCACGAGGTATTGTTGTACATGCTGCCGATTATGTATGCCAGAATACCATTAACCAGATAGGCCGTTTGGGCCGCAGCTTTGGTTGCCCGGCCGTATCGCCCGAAGTATCTGATCAGGTTATCAATACCATCAAAGGTGGCTCTGTAATGTACATCAACGGTAACGATAGCAACTACACATCTAAACTATTAGATGAAACAGCACCTGCCAACTTTATTGCTCCTGATACTACAGGCGCTGCTACAATGGCAAAACTTTAAAACCAAGCTAACAAATTATAAATAAGAAGCCCGTCTGCAGCAATGCAGACGGGCTTTATTATTGTGTTGGGGTTTTATTGATCATGATCCGGTTTCATCGATTAACACTAATCTCTAATCACCACTCTCTAATCTCTAAAGCGTAGCATTTCAATCTCTACAAAGCTGCTATCTGGTCATTGTTGGCCAGGAACTTTTGCAGATGTCCGTACAATACAATATCCAGCCCATAAACATCCGGGCGGTACTGCAGGGTGCCATTGCTATCTGCCCAGCAGGTTACATAAGTTATATAAACCGGCATTTTATCAGGAACGGCAATGGTTGTAGGCTCGGGGTTATCCTCGCTCATAGCTTTTGCAATTTTATTGTAAGTAGCACCTTCGCCAAATACCACTTTAGCTAAAGCCTGCGGGTCGCCAAGGCGAACACAGCCATGGCTCAGGGCACGCATAGTTTGTGTAAAGCCACTTTTAGCAGGCGTATCGTGCAGGTAAACACTGCTGTTATTATTAAACAAGAACTTTATTTTGCCCAAAGAATTATCATCACTCGGGCGCTGTTTAAACTCATACTTATCTTTTGGCGCGCTGCTCCAGTTAATCGTTTCGGGGTCTTCTACCTTTTTGCCGTTTTCGTATACGTCGATGCCTTTGTTAGACAGGTAATAAGGGTCCTGCGCAGCTTCAACCATTATCTCTTTACTGGCTATACTCTGCGGAATGTTCCAAACCGGGTTAACCTGTACGCTGTGGATCAGGCTGTTCAATTGCGGTGTTTCGCGGCTAAAGGGGCGGTCTTTTTTATCGCTTTCGTCGTAATCAACTAAAGTGTTGGTATTGTCTGTATTGCGGCCTTCTCCCACAACTACCTTCATGTTCAGGATAGATTGGCCGTTATCCATTACATCCAAACGGTAATCGGGAATGTTAACGATAACATATTTTGGCTGGCTCGGCTTGTTCTTCCATCTTAAACGTTCCATGTTTACTACCAAATAGCGGGTAGTTTCTTCCTTGGTCATGCCCTGTGCGGTACCGCCGGCTATCAATGCTTTTTGCAGCATCAGATATTGTGGGTCTTTAGGCTGGATGCTATCCAGGTAAGTCTTCAGGTTGGTGGCGGTTAACGCCTGCATCATCGATGTGCTGTCGGGGCGTTTGGTGGCGGTAAAATAACGGGCATATATTTTACGCGGGCTTACCATCCCAAACTGCAAAGCGCTGGAATAATTGATAAGCGAATTGGCGGTTAATATCTCCAGGTCAGCAATATCATGATACGCTTCGTCTAAAGTTTTAATACCCTTTTTGTCTTTAAATTTGGCAACCAGTTGTTTTATCTGGTCGGCCTTAAACATTTTTGGGTCAAGGCCGTGCTGTCCGGCTTTTTCAAAATAATTCGCGGTAAGGTCCGCATCGCCATTAAATATATGGTCCATTACAAAAACGGGGTCGTAATCATTTTTCTCGTAAAAGCTGGTAATCAGGTTAGGGTTATCCATCTTGCTTTTGTTATCGGCAAGTACCTGTTTAAACACCTCGGCAAGGCCTTCGGGCGTGGCATCTTTAAATACTTTGTTCTTTGTTTTTTCGTACAGTACCTTACCCAGGTCAGAGCGGCTTTTTTTACAGCTTTGAAAGGTTAGGCTAAGTACACAAATCAGCATAACTAACACCTGCAGGGCCGACTTTTTTATAGTAGAATTTATCATTTTATGATTGTTTATTTGCTGTTATGCAATAGCTATACCACAAAGCTGTGCCAACATTTATTTACAGATTTACTTTGGGCTGATGCTGAGCCACGGCGTTTACATTATATTTGGTTTATGGCGAATACAAACCTCCCGGAAGTTTGGCTGCGCGGGCCGTTGCCGCAACTACACCCTCTGTTACAACCGGTTGCGCATGCATTATTACAGGCGCGCGAAGAATTGAATGAATTAATGGCAGATTTCCCGAATGAATTGTTGTGGAATAAAGTGGCAGGGATGGCATCGCCGGGCTTTCACCTGCAGCATTTAACAGGTGTGCTTAACCGCTTATTTACTTATGCCCGCGGCGAGGCATTGAGCGAAGAGCAGTTAAACTATCTGGCAACCGAGGGCAAACCGACCAATAAAATATACACCGTTACCGAATTAGTTGAAAATTTTAACTACGAGGTTAACGAAGCCATCCAGCAATTGGGTACAGCCAGCGAGGCAAACCTTACCGACTTTAGAGGTGTTGGCCGGGCGCAATTGCCATCCACAATTATCGGGCTTTACACGCATAGCGCCGAACATACTATGCGCCATTTGGGGCAATTGATAGTAACGGTGGGGGTGTTGAAAGAGTTGTTTTAAGTTAACGGTTTCTGTTAATTAGATTTATAAGTGTAAATTAGGAACATATTTAATATATGAAAATCACAACCGGTACATTAGAATTGATGGAAAGTGGGATACTTTTCACTCAAGGCAATAATACTTTAACATTTGATTTGGGCTTCGAGTTAAAATTAACTCTGAAATTTATAGATGATAGTAATGCTAAGGAATCAACGCATGATTTTAAAAAAATAGACAATAATTCTGGACTTTGGACTTTCAAAAATTTCAACAACTTATATGGTTCTGGTTTCTCTGAACCACTAAAATTAGGAACCTTTAATGGCTCTGATATCTATTTATCAATATGGGTTACCAGATTATTTAATGAACAAGTAAATAAAAAAGTTGAATACACTTTTTACAAGGAACAATAATGGCACTAAATATTGACCCAAACATTTTACAACGAGATGATTTGGCTGTAAAGGCTTTAGATCATGAAACAGATTTAGCGAAAGCAAAGGCTGAAAGAGGATGGCTCGGTCAGTTTTGGGGGAGTGCTACAAGCATTCCTAATAATGTGGCCGCATTAATTGCTTCTGCTGCTTTTTTTTTTAGGGATGATCTATACTTTTTGCGCATTAAATACACCAAACGACAAACTTGGCATTTCAATAAAAGATTTTTGGGCGATAATGGTGCCAATAATAACGTTGACAGTTGGTTATCTTTTTGGTATCAAAGGAAAAAATAAATAGTCCAATTTTCTATTTCATCACTATTTCCGCTACATCCCTGTAATCGCGGGCATGGTAGGTGACACCGGCATTGGTGTACTTATCCATCGGGTCAAAAAGGAAGGTATCGATGTCCAGCTCAATCGCCGCCTTGATCTCCGATTGTGGATCGTCGCCAATAACCAAAACATCGTTTACCGCGTACCCATTCTCCTTCATTATTTTTTGGAAAATATCTTTCTTGGTTTGGGTGCTTTGCTCAGGGTCTACTACATATACCTGTTTAAAATCCGCGGTGATGTTCAGCATCTCTACCTTACTCATTTGCAGTTTGGTAAAGCCTGTGGTCACCAAAAATTTATCAATAGGGATCTGGCGAAGCAGGCTATATTCAGGGTAAGGGAACATCGGTTCTTCAAACCGGATGTTACGCAACATTGCCATCCCTTGCTCTTTTAGTTGGGCGCTAAAGCCAAACTCATCGGCCACATGCTGGTAAGGGCGGCGTGTAAGCTCTTCTTTAGCCCTATTGGCGGCCTGCCTGTCTTCTTCGCCCAGGTTCTCATCAATCAGCTTAAACAGCTTACCAAACAGGTGGTGGGCAATAGAACTAACGGGGTAGATGGTATTATCAAGATCAAGTATTAAAACACGTTTCATGGATGCAATTTATGGTAATTGTTGGGGCAAAGCCGCAATGTCTTCGGCATCAACAATTTCAATAATATTATTGTTGCTTTTATAAAGTAAATAATACCCACCGGCGGTAAGGAGCGATAATATGCCAAGTAGCCACCATAACGAATCAAAGCCGCCATAGTTGATTACCTGGCTGCCCAAAGCCGGCGCAAATACCTGTGCCGCCGACCACGACATGGTGTAAAGCGCAGCGTATTCGCCGCGGTTGTAATTATTGGTACGGGTTATCCAAAAGGAGTTCATGAACGGCATGCTCATGATCTCGCCCAAAGTTACCAGCACCACCACAAGGGTAGCAGTTGCCAGGCCTGCGGGTAAGATATTAAGCAGTACAAAGCCCAGGCCCGTTATCAAAACTCCCCATACAATAAAAATAAGGGCATGCCGCTTACCTTCCAGGTAATTGATAAGCACCATTTCGACAATTACTATCAAAATGCCATTAAGCGCCAGCAACGCACCTATCAGGCGTTCATCTAAATGCCAGCTGATCTTATAAAATACCGGCTCCATGATAAAGAACTGGAAAAAGCATAAACCGAATATGGTAGACAGGAAAATGAACCACAGGTAAGTAGTATCCTTATACGCCGATGAAACCGGGCCGCTTGCTACCGGTTTTACCTCCGATTTTTTAATGGCGCCCCGTGGCATCAGCTTAAGCAACAGCAGCGCGGCGAGGATATTGGTGCAGCCATCAACCCAAAAAAGTAAATGGTAATTGATAGATGCCAGATAGCCACCTAAACCGCCGCCAAATGCCCAGCCCAGGTTTACTGCCAACCGGTTTAGCGAGTATGAGCGGGTCTTATTTTCGGGCGAACTGTAATGTGCTATGGCCGTTGAGTTAGCCGGGCGAAAAGCTTCGCTGCAAAAACTTAATACAAACGTGCCAATGGCTAATGATAAAAAAGTACGTTGATAGCCCAATATAATAAACAGTATGCCCCCACTCAAAAGTGTGACAAATTGCAGATCGTAAAAGCCTATCTTATCTGTTAGCTTGCCGCCTATAAATGCACCTAATATTGCGCCAATACCAAACAGGGCCATAATATACCCCGCCTGCACCACATTAAAGCCAAGCTGATTGATACAATAAATGCTGAGGAAAGGCACCACCATGGTACCACTGCGATTAACAAACATCGCCGCGCTTAAATACCAGCTGTTTGGCGATAATCCGCTGTAAGCTTTTTTATATAAGTGGATAATGTTAGGCATTGTTAGTGATGTGCAGATTTTTTAGATGAGCACATGTGCAAATATGCAGATGTGCAAATTAAGAGACGCACAGATGTTAGGTAATGATACAGATGTGCAAAAAATCAATAAATGTATGGCTATGTTGATTTTTAATTATCTACACATCCGCACATTTGAAACCTGTACATTTACAATTTTGAATTCCGGTTCCTCAGCCAATGATCGGCTAATACCAGCGCGGCCATAGCTTCCACAATAGGTACAGCGCGTGGCACTACACAGGGGTCGTGACGGCCTTTACCGGTGATCTCGGCGACGTTACCTTCGCCATCAATAGTTTGCTGGTTATGCATGATGGTGGCAACCGGTTTAAAGGCAACCTTAAACTCGATAGGCATCCCGTTACTGATGCCGCCCTGTATCCCACCCGAAAAATTGGTGCGTGTACCAACACTGCCGTCGGCGTTTTTGATGAAAATATCATTATGCTCTGATCCGCGCATTTCGCTGCCGCTAAAGCCCGAACCAAATTCAAAACCGTGCACAGCGTTAATGCTCAGCATGGCTTTGCCCAAATCGGCGTGAAGTTTATCGAAAACCGGATCGCCCAGGCCAACAGGTGCGCCAATGATATGGCAACTAACCTTGCCGCCAACGGTATCGCCTTGCTTGCGGATGCTGTCGATAAATTCTATCATTTTATCGGCGGTATCAAGATCAGCACACCGTACTATATTCAATTCCCTATGATTAATTAAAGCGTTAATATGACTGAGATTGATATCAATTTCAGGAGAATTTATTTTTCCTACGCTACTCACATGCGCGAATATTTCTATGCCTTGTGTCTTTAATAACAGCTTGGCTAAAGCGCCTGCAGCTACACGCGCTGCAGTTTCGCGCGCCGACGAACGGCCGCCGCCACGATGATCGCGGATGCCGTATTTGGTAGCGTAGGTATAATCTGCATGCGAGGGGCGAAAAACATCCACGTTGTGCCCGTAATCTTTTGAGCGCTGATCTTCGTTAGGGATGATCATGGCGATAGGGGTGCCGGTGGTTTTACCCTCAAACATACCGGATAGTATTTTTACGATATCGCTTTCCTTACGCTGCGTCGTAATTTTTGATTGCCCCGGTTTGCGTTTATCCAGTTCGCCCTGAATATAATTCAGGTCAACATCAAGCCCGGCAGGGCAGCCGTCGATAATTACGCCAATAGCCTCGCCATGCGATTCGCCAAATGTTGTTATTCTGAATAATTGACCGAATGAATTACCTGCCATTTTTATATTGATTTCACCGATTAGATGATTTACACTGATTCTTTTATAGTTCGCAATTACGGTTTGTTTATATATGTTATTGCGAGGAGCGACAGCGACGTGGCAATCTCAGCATATCCGCCTGTCCTTTGAGATTGCCACGCTACGCTCGCAATGACATATTGGTTTATTTAACTTTAAGCTTTTTTCACTTCAAACCCAACCTTTACCAGATCTGTCCAAAATGCCGGGTACGATTTTTCTACTACGTCGGCATCTTCAATTTCGAGTTCGGGGATCAGCGTGGCCAGCGGCGCGAAGGCCATTGCCATACGGTGATCGTCGTACGTGTTTACAAACATACGCTGCGGGATTTGCTTTTCGCTGCAATCCAGTTTATAAACCTGCCCTTTTTCAATCAGCTTAACACCAATTTTTGCCAGCTCGGTTTGCAGGGCTAATATACGGTCGGTTTCTTTAATTTTTAAAGTTTCCAGCCCGGTAAAGCTTGCCTCGTGGTCTAAAGCCGCGCACACCACAATAATGGTTTGGGCCAGGTCGGGACATTCCTTCAAATCAAAGATCTTACGGAAGATGGGCTTCGGCTCTTTAGTTAAAAATACGCCGCCATCCTTAAACTGCGATGTGATACCAAAGTTGGCCATCAGCTCGGTGATCACGCTATCGCCCTGCAGGCTGTATGAAGTTAATCCCGGCAGGAAAAGCTCCGCCTCGTCGCTTAAAGCGGCAATGGCGTACCAATATGATGCCGCGCTCCAATCCGGCTCTACATGCAAAGATGTTTCGGCATAATCCTGTTTTTCAATAGCGATAACATTATCTGCCCAGCTATGCTGGATGCCTGCCTGCCTAAGCATGGCCAGGGTCATTTCCACATACGGGCGCGAAGTAAGATCGCCCTCGATATGTATCTCTAAACCTAAAGGCAGTTTGGCGGCTATGAGTAACAGCGCAGTAATGTACTGACTGCTGATATTACCTTTAATACTGATCTTACGAGTTTGCTGCTCAAAACTGCCTTTAAGTTTAATAGGGGGATACCCCTCGTTTTCTTCGTAACTGATATGGGCACCCAAACCGCGCAACGCATCAACCAATATCCCTATCGGCCTTTGCTTCATCCGCTCACTGCCTGTTAAAATCACTTCCTGGTTACCTATGGCATAATATGCCGTTAAAAAACGCATAGCTGTTCCTGCGGGGCCAATGTTAATGAGGTGCGGGGTGTGGGTGGCGAGGTGCGGATTTTCATAAACGCCTTGGTCGCTCTCCGCTCCATAAAGCTGGCTCTCTCTTAAAATTCTTGCCAAAGTCACCGCATCTGCAGCATCAGAAATATTTTCGACTATTACTTTACCATCGCTCAGCGCTTCGATAATCAGCGCACGGTTACACTCACTTTTTGAACCGGTGAGCTGTACCGTACCATGTACCGTTTTGCCTTGTTTGGTAAGTATGATGTTATGTTTTGCCATAATAATAGTTAAGCCCCCTCTAAATCTCCCCCGATAGGGGGAGACTTTCAGAAATAAAGTTTCTCATAGCCCCTCTCCTTCAGAGAGGGGTTGGGGAGAGGCTTTTTACGCGTGTGTTAATTTTTCTGTTGCCTGGCCTGCTTCGCTGTTCATGATCTCGGTTTGTTTACGGATAGATTCGCTGTGCATCAGTTCCAGCAATTTCTCGGTAAATTCGGTACTTAGCTTTAAAGCTTTGGCGTAACCGGTACGTTTCTGTAAGATCTCGTCCCAGCGGTTTACCTGTAAAATGGTTATGTTGTTATCTTTTTTGTAGTTACCAATCTTCTCTACAATTTTCATGCGCTCGGCCATTTTCTGGATCACCAGGTCGTCAATTTTATCTATCTGGTTACGCAGTTCGCTCAGTTTATCGTTCAGTTCGGCACCGCGCACTTCCGGTTTACGTAAAGCAAGGTGCTCAATAATTTCGGCTAAGGCAGCAGGGGTAACCTGTTGAGCGGCATCCGTCCAGGCAACAGTTGGGTCAATATGCGATTCTATCATCAGGCCCTGCATATCAAGGTCTAACGCTTTTTGCGAGATGTAACCTATCAAATCGCGGTTGCCGGTAATGTGGCTTGGGTCGTTGATGATAGGCAGGTTAGGCGCAAGCGTTTTTAAAGCGATAGCGATATCCCACATCGGTTCGTTACGGAAAGCCGATTTTTCGTATGACGAGAACCCGCGGTGAATAGCAGCAAGCTTGGTGATACCTGCATTGTTGATACGCTCTAAGGCACCAACCCATAACGAAAGATCGGGGTTAACAGGGTTTTTAACCATTACCGGTACATCAACACCGCGCAAAGCATCGGCAATTTCCTGTACGGTGAATGGGTTAACTGTGCTGCGTGCACCAACCCAAAGGATATCCACACCGGCTTTTAAAGCTTCTTCTACGTGTTTGGCGGTAGCTACTTCAACAGCGGTTGGTAAGCCGGTTTCTTCTTTAGCGCGTTTTAACCACTCTAAACCAATACTGCCTATACCTTCAAACTCGCCGGGGCGGGTACGTGGTTTCCAGATACCTGCACGCAGAGCGCTTATTTTGCCTGTTTTTGCTAACAGGTGGGCGGTGGCCACTAACTGGTCCTCGGTTTCGGCGCTGCATGGGCCGGCAATTACAAGAGGTTCTTTACCGGATTTATTGATCCAGGAATTAAGGGGCTGTATGTCTAAATTATGTTTCATATCTTTTTTTGTTGTCCGGAAGTCGGTATGCCCGAAAGTCCGGAAGATGCTTTTAAAATTTTACTTATTTGTTATGTTAATATTGTGTTTCTATTTCTTTTCGACTTTCGGGCTTTCCCGACTTTCGACTTCTACTCTTTCTTCGTACTTGCCGACTGCGGACTTCCGGCTTTCTTCATGTTGATATATCGCTTCGTTTTTTCGGCTTTTAAGGGTTTGGGAGAGTCATTTTGATAGCGTTGATACTCGCCCAGTATGTTAAAGTTGTGGGTGTACTTCAGTATTTGCCGTATAGCGTTATCATATTGTTTGCTTTCATTCCACTCTATGTCTACGTAAAAATTATATTCATTACGCTTGCCTAAAACAGGCATGCTCTGAATTTTGCTCATGTTAACCTCTTCCTGCGCGAAGATGTTGAGTACCTTGGCCAATGCGCCCACCTGGTTGCTTACCTGGAAACAAAGCGACGCTTTATTTGGCGTTCCTTTTTTCCTGGCATTTTCATGCGTGGTAAGGATCAAAAACCGGGTGAAATTCAGTTTATTCGATTCGATGCGGCGCTCCAAAACATCCAGTCCGTAAAGCTGCGCGGCAAGGGTATTGGCAATGGCAACGGTATCGGTTAGCTGCTCATCGCGGATGCGTTTGGCACAGGCTGCGGTATCGGTGCTTTCTACAATTTTAAGGTGCGGGTATTCGTCAAAAAAATCGATACACTGGCGGATGGCGATGGGGTGCGAGGTAACATATTTTATTTGCTCGAACTTTACACCGGGCAAAGCCATCAGGTGAAGCTGGATAGGCACGTAAACCTCGCCCACCACCGGGAAACTGTAGCTCATCATCAGCGAGTAGTTGGGCAATATGCTGCCTGCTATGCTGTTTTCTATGGCCATTACCACGTAATCGGCCTCATCGTTTTGCAAAGCCTCAAACGTTTGCTTAAAAGAGTTGCACTCTATAGTTTCAATTTTTTCGCCAAAAAATTTAAATGCGGCCTCTTCGTGGAAGGAGGCGCGGATCCCCTGTATAGCAACTCTTGGTTTCTCGGTTTTCATAAATGTTATAAAGCAAAAAATCCCGGCTTTTAGGGCCGGGACTTTTCAGTGTTTTGTATGTTTTGTTAGTACATATCAGTCCCGGCTCTTACTGGTAAAGTAAAAGTAGTAACCATAAAAATATGTAGCTTGTAATTTCATTTTTTCGTTGTTGGCGTAAATGTACAAGTAAAAATCATTTTATCAATAGATAATTTTATTTTTTGTAAAATATTTAAGACGAACAGAATTTTATTGGGTAAAACATAAGGTTTGGTTATTCATCAGTTAATGACAGGCTGATATAATCGCCTGTTCAAATTAATAATTATATTAGATTGATGAAAAATCTGAAACCATCTTTACTTGCCGTGTTAATGGCTTAGCCATTATTTACTTTTGCCCACGGGGAGGAAGTAATATATGTATTATTAATACCCGCTATCGGATCAGTTTTAATGCTAATCGCCATGTTGTTCATTAAGACAGAAACCACCACAAAAGGTGTGTTATTTGTCACCTATATAATATCGGTGATAATTGTATTTGCCCTTGTTAGTAATATGCCGTTTAGGGAAAACCAACAGCTGATCACCGCTTTAGTGATATTTGTGCCTATAGGCTTGGTAATAGCTATGTATATGCTGATCAAGCGGGTTAAAGCTAATAACTGATTATTTAAACTAATAAGAATTTTACAACCCGGCGTAATACCTCAAACTATCGCAAAGTTCATCATCGGTGCAGTTGTTATCGATGCTGTATTGGCCAATGTGCTTTAATAAAGTGCAGTTTATTTTACCGTTCTGGTTCTTCTTATCCTTAAGCATGTGCTCAAGTAAAGTAGGGAAGGTGCTCTCTTTTATTTTATAATGGGGATACAAACCATTTAATACTTGTGATATTTCTGCAAGTTCGCTGTCAGGCAATCCGATCTTTTTGTTTGAGAGCCAGGCCTCACAGATCATGCCGATGGCGATGGCTTCGCCGTGTGAGAGCGAATCTTCATCATTCATCAGCGAATAAGTTTCAACCGCATGGCCAATGGTATGCCCAAAGTTCAACGCCTTGCGGATGCCTTTTTCATGCGGATCTTCAGTTACCACCTCGTTCTTGATCTCAACCGAGCGGTGAACAAGCTCAATAGAAGGTAGGCTCAGGTCGCTGGTTTTTAGTTTGTCCCAGTAAGCGGTATCAACAATAAGTCCATGTTTTAGCATTTCGGCCAGGCCCGATAGTATCTGGCGGGCCGGCAGGGTTTTCAGGAAATCGCCATGCATGAACACCGCTTTAGGCTGCGTAAATGTGCCGATGATATTTTTTATACCATCCACATCTACACCGGTTTTACCGCCAACCGATGCATCAACCTGCGAGAGCAGGGTAGTAGGTACCTGTACAAAATCTATCCCCCGTTTATAGGTTGAGGCCACAAAGCCGCCCATATCGGTAATTACGCCGCCACCCAGGTTTATCATCAGGGCTTTGCGGTCGGCGCCAAAATCTATCAGCATTTTCCAAATGCCGATGCAAAAATCAATGGTCTTGCTTTCTTCGCCTGCGTTTACTTCAATAATATCAAAGTTATCTAAAACATCCAGTTGTCCCTTTACAATAGGCAGGCAATGCTCGCCGGTATTTTCATCTGTAAGGATAAAAACCCTTGAGTAATTCCCCTGTTTTACAAAGCTTACCAGTTGGGTTATGCTGTTATCAAAAAATATAGGATAGCTGTCGCTTTGGATGGTTTGCATGTTATACTGCCTTGATCTGTTGGCCCCTGAATTCAACAATGTCGCCTTGTTTTACTTTAAGCCGTTTGCGGTAGTCTACCTCGCCATTGTATATTACTTCGCCGTGCTCCACAACAATCTGCGCTTCGCCGCCTGTTGCTACCAAACCTGTTGCTTTAAGTAATTGTATCATTGGGATATAGTCGCCCTCTACCTTAAATTCTATCATGTGTGGCAAAAATAAACTATTCGTGGAATAATGAGTTATCATTTTATAATTTTGCACCGAGTTTATAGTTAATAGATCATAGTTCATGGTAGTGCGTGAAAATGGCTATGATCCATGAACTATGAACCATGAACAGCTATATATGACCGATAAATTATCCTTCGAGAATACCGAGATCGCCTTCCGCCATTCAACCAATACTGACCTTAACCGCGCCTACTGGCTGTTTAAAGTTATCAACGTGAATTTTTTAGTGAAGATAGGCCCACCGATAACCAACTTTGCCGTTAAGATAGGCCTGCCCATTAAAGGGCTGATAAAGGCTACCATATTTAAGCACTTTTGTGGCGGCGAAACCATTAAAGAATGCAGCACAACCATCAAAAACCTGGCGGATGGCAAGGTGGGTACGATATTGGATTACTCGATAGAAGGGGAGGATGACGAGAAAGTTTTTGACAGCACCCGCGACGAGATCATCCGCACCATCATCACAGCATCAAAAAGTAAAAACATACCGCTTACCGTTTTTAAAGTAACCGGTGTGGGCCGTTTTGGCTTGCTGGAGCGATTGGATGAAGGCATTAAGCTTAGCGTTGACGAGCAGATAGAATGGCAAACCGTGCAGGACAGGGTGCTGGCCATTTGCGAAATGGCACACTCGGAAGGTGTGCCTGTAATGATCGACGCCGAGGAAAGCTGGATACAGGAAACCATTGATAACCTGGCATTGAACATGATGCGCTTTTTTAACAAGGAAAAGGCTATTGTTTATAACACCTACCAATTATACCGCCACGATAAGCTGGCATCTTTAGTGGGCGACCATACCATTGCTGAAAGCGAAGGGTTTATCTTAGGCGCCAAAATAGTACGCGGCGCTTATATGGAAAAAGAGCGCAAGCGTGCCGAAGAAAAAGCCTACCCATCGCCGATACAGCCTGATAAGGCATCTACCGACCGCGACTATAACGACGCCCTTATTTATTGTGCGGATAATGTGGCCAGCATTGCTTTTGTTGCCGGCACCCATAACGAGGAGAGTTGCCGACTGCTTGCCGACCTGCTCAACGAAAAACAGATAGACCATAAAAACCCGCATGTGTTTTTTTCGCAACTGCTTGGCATGAGCGATAACCTGAGCTTTAACCTGGCTAATGCTAACTATAATGTAGCTAAATATGTGCCTTATGGGCCCATAAAAGCGGTACTGCCCTACCTGTTCCGCCGTGCGCAGGAGAACACAGCCATTGCCGGGCAAATGAGCCGCGAGTTAAGCTTGATCGTAAAGGAGAAGAAGAGAAGGAACGCTTAATTATTCTCTTATCACGTCTGTATCTACAGGGGTGTAGCCCAATTGCCTGCTCATATTTACCACCTGCCCTTTATGGTGAAATTCATGCGTAATTGCGTGGGTAAATATTTCAAAGGGTGATCGGGTAAGAGTGCTTCCATCCGGGCGGGTAATAAACATCTGCTGCTCCAGCGATTCTTTAAAGCTTTGCAAAAAGTCGTTCATTATCAGATCTACCTGTTTATAAGCTTTACGTACTGTAGCCAGGTCGCGGTGGTCTTCGTGCTTAAAATAAGGCCGGTGCTGTTTCATTACACTTTTAGCCAGCCAAAACAGGTAACAATTAGCTACATGCATCATCTGCGAGATAATACTTTCGTTATTAAAAGATGGGAGCGGAGTAAGCAGGTGCCCGATTTTTATCGTTTCGCAATAGTTAAATAACGCTTCGCGGGATGATAAAACTAACTGATATTGATGAAGCAGGGTTTTGTACATATTATGTTGCGGCAATAATTAAACCAAATGTTCCCTTTCGGCAAATGCGGCAAGGGTATCCGGCGCTGTCATTAAAAAGGTTTGTATACCCAGGGTTTTGGCAGCCTCTAAATGCTGGGGGCTATCATCTATAAACAATGTTTCTTCGGGTTTTAAATTATTCTCGCTCAGTACCTGTTTAAAAAAATCAATCTGAGGTTTACGCTTGCCCACCAGGTGCGAGTAATACGTCTTCTCGAACAAATGCTCGTTATCATCAAACCCAAAATCGGTTTTTAAATAATGCATAATGTAGGTGTAATGGATATCGTTGATGTTGCTCAATAAAAAGGTGCGGTATTTCTTTTTAAACTTCAGCAATAGTTCGTGGTTGCCGGGGGCAATGCCCAATAAAAGGCTGTTCCATGCATCCGTAATTTGCTGATCGGTTACGGCGGGATTGTTAATTTTGCTTTTGACGTAAGCCCTGAACTCGTCGGCTGTAACTTCGCCGCGGTCAAACCTGTCAAATATTTCATCCTGCTGCCGGTGGCCAAAAAACTCATCGGCGTTGCTGATGCCCAGCTCTTTAAAAGCCTGTTGTGCCCGCCTGAAATCGATGCTGAATATTACATTGCCATAATCGAATATGATATTTTTTATATTTTTCATTCTTAAATTAAAATGATAAATATAGGTTTACCGGCTTAAGTAAAACACACAAATTGCATAAATATTATTATGCCTCAGTTTTCTGTGATCGGTAGTGTTATTATTGTCTTACTCATTAAAATAAAACCACTTTTTAGCGCCGAAAACTATAATTTTGCTACGTTGTTTATACTACCTTACTATCATCAGCCTGTTAAATGAAAGTATATAAAAGAATTTTATTGCTGCCAAAAACGGTGTATAAAATTATATATACGATAATTATTTTATTACCTGCAATGCAAGGCAACGGCCAGGGCCTGCAGTTCAATTCGAACGATAGCCTGTTAAGCAAGCGCACATCTTACGTTGTTTTTGCGGAAGAAAAGCCCACGTTTCATGATAACTTATCAATTACGTTCGACCTCTCGCTGTGGGATAACGACCATTTGGGCTATGTATTTAACATTACTGATAAAAAGGCCAATTCGTATAGCCTCACGTATATCTATAATCATAATGGTTCGCCAACGCTAAACTTTAATATCGATAGCAAAAGCAACAAAATTGAGATCCCACTTAATCTGGCGCAGTTAAAAAAGCGAAACTGGATACGGGTAAGGGCATATATTAACTTAAAAGCCAGCACCGTAAGCTTTTTGGTGAACGGGAAATGGTACAAGGCCAAGGGTTTTGGGTTTGACGGCGAAATGACCCCCGAAATAACTTTTGGGAAAAACAAGCACTACTCTGATGTGCCTAATATGGCCATTAAAGAACTTACCATTAACGACGGAAGCAAAAACTATTATTTCCCGCTAAATGAATGGAACGGAAAGAATGTGCATACGGATGATGGAGATGCTACCGGATTTGTAGACCACCCCGCCTGGCTTATAAACGAATCGTATTTTTGGACCCCCAAATTTCAACGAACGTTTACCGATGTAGCGGGCCTTAACTTTGATGCCGTACAGCAAAAGCTGTTTATGTTTAAAAGAGATTCGCTGATATGGTACAATGTGCAGGAAGATAATGTTACAGGCATGCCATTTAAAAATAAAATGCCCCTTACGCTCTTGCTGGGTAAAAGCGTTATAAATAGCAATAAAAACAAATGTTACGTGTACGAGGTGCAGCCGCCCGATTCTATGCACAGCATAGCCGCGTTCGATCTGAATACTTTGAAATGGGAAGCCGTTGGTAAGGCGGCCATAAAGGAGCAAAGGCACCATCACAATGTGTTTTTTGATAAAGACCAAAACAATTTTTACCTGTTTGGCGGCTATGGGTCGTTCTCGTACCATAAAGAGTTTTTTAAGTACCTGGGAGATAAGGATACTTGGGAGAAGGTGCCGTTTAAGGGTGACACCATTTCACCGCGATTTTTTTCGGGGAGCAGCGATGCTGATGAGAATAACGAAGTGTATATATTTGGCGGCTACGGGAACCAGTCGGGCAACCAGATTGTTGGCGGCAAGCATTTTTATGACCTGTACAGGGTTAACTTAACTACGCGCACTATTAAAAAATGCTGGGAGATAAACCCCGAAGAGGAGCCATTTGTATCGGCCAATAACCTCATCATCTCCAAAGACAAAAAGTACTTTTATGCATTGTGCTACCCGCATGAGAAACCTAAAACAGCTTTAAGGCTTTACAAATTTGCTATCAAGGATGGCTCATATGAAATTGTAAGCGGCACTATTCCAGTTACTTCCGAACGTATAGAAAGTGATTTTAACCTGTTTTTTAACCCCCAACAGGGCGAGTTTTACTGCACCGCGCAGGAGTTTGTTTCCCCCACGCAATCCACCGTACGGATCTACGCGCTTACTGCGCCGCCGGTAAGCCAGCAGGCCTATCTGGCATCGCAGCATCCGGGCACGGGTAATTCAAAAAATCTATATAAGTATCTTGCAGGCATCTTGATTGCGGCATGCGCGGCTGTATTGTATTTTATTAGAAGGCGCAAAAGGGCCGCCGCCACTATAAATGCCGGTGACGAAATAACCCCCGAATTTTATACCCGTAAAAAAGAAGCGGATAAAAAGCCGAATGCGGTTTATTTATTGGGCGAGTTTGTAGTGTTTAACAAGCACAGCAGGGATATTACCTATATGTTCAGCCCTAAGATAAAGCAGCTTTTTATTCTTATTTTATTGAATAGTAAAGATGGGCACGGTGTGGTCTCTAAAAAGATCTCGACCACCTTATGGCCAGATAAGGATGTTGTAAAAACAAAAAACATAAAAGGTGTTACCATTAACCACCTGCGCAATATAATAGCCGACCTGGAAGGTGTAGAGCTCACTTTTTTAAACGATACATATTGTTTTAAATTAAGCGACACCTTCTTCTGCGATTACTTTGTAATAATTGATGCCCTGCAGCAAATCCAGGATCATAACTTAACCACCGGCGAATTTATTATCAACCATTGCGACCTTTTTGCACGCGGCGGATTGCTGCAATACCTGCCCGAAACCTGGCTTGATGATATTAAGCTGAATTTTGAAGAATCGCTGATAGCGGTGATACTCCCCGAAGTAAAAAAGATCTACGAAAGCGGCGATCATAAAAAAGCTTTCGAAATAACACGCGTTGTATTAAATATCGACCCATTTAACGATACCGCTTTAAAGTATAAGCTTAAATCCCTCCGGAAAATAAAAGGAATTGATTACGCGAAGCGGGTATACGACGAGTTTACCGCTGAATACCAAAAATCGTTAGGTAGCGAATATCCAATTCAATTTGATAAGATCTGCAAATAGCATTTTAATAGCAATACTCATCCATAATGCCTTTTGGGCAATATTTTTTTCTTAGCAAAAGGGTTAATAAATGGCGGTTAATAAATTTTTAACTGTATTAACCCCTTTTTTAACCCTCCTTTTAATACACCCCCGTTTATACTTGTGTGCCGCTTAACCGCATGCCTAAGGTTTAACCAGCCTTAAGTATTGTTGGCAGGCATAATTATAAACCAATTTTAAACCAATTACCTATGGATGAAATTTTTACCAATTATGGTGAATGCCATCGCATTCATCATGGTGTAAAGATCAAAAGGGTGGTGCAGCATTGTATCACGGCCTTTTTATTTTTACTGATGTGCGGCCCGGCTTTCGCACAAACCAAAACCGTTACAGGCGTAGTATCTGATAATGCAGGGCCATTACCCGGTGTATCGGTAGCTGTAAAAGGCACAACAATAGGTGCTATAACAGATGTTAACGGAAAGTATTCGTTAAACGCCTCGCCCGGGCAAACCCTTGTATTCTCGTTTGTAGGGTATGCAACCCGCGAGGTTGCCGTTACCGAACAACCTGCCGTTGACGTAAAATTAGCCCAAAGCTCGTCAACCCTTAACGAAGTTGTGGTGGTGGGTTACGGTACGCAAAAAAAGGCTACCCTAACGGGTTCGGTTGCCAGTGTTTCGGGCAGCGAGATAACCACCACTAAAAACGAGAACGTTATTAACTCCTTAACCGGTAAGGTAGCGGGTTTACGTGTAACACAAAACTCGGCCGAGCCGGGAACCTTTAACAGTTCGTTCAGTATCCGTGGTTTTGGCGATCCGCTGGTGATAATCGACGGCGTTCCGCGCGATAACATTACCCGCCTCGATCCGAACGACATCGAAAGCGTATCGGTATTAAAAGACGCATCCGCGGCCATTTATGGTGTGCGTGCTGCAAACGGCGTTATTTTGGTTACCACTAAAAAAGGTAAAAAAGGCTCGCTCGAACTTAACTACTCGGGCAGTTATGGCGTACAGGTACCATCGGGCTTGCCAAAAGCAGTAGGCGCTATAGATTTTATGACCCTGGTTAACGAGCAGTTATTGCACAACGTTAATGGGGGGCAGGTAAAATATTCGCAAAGCGATTTCGACGCGTTCCGCAACGGTACCCGCACCAGTACAGACTGGTACACGCCTGTTATCAAAAGCAGCGTACCGCAGCAGCAGCACAATTTAAATGCTATGGGCGGGAACGAAAATACTACCTATTTCATAAGTACGGGTATAACCCAGCAGGATGGCTTTTTACGCAGCGACGATCTGAATTATAAACGCTATAACCTGCGGTCGAATCTGAGCACCCACATCACCAAAAACCTTACCGTTGATTTAAACATAAACGGCACGTTAGATCAAAAGAACCAGCCTTACCAGGATGCCTGGTGGATCATCCGTTCTTTCTGGCGCCAGGTACCAACCCAGTCTATTTATGCCAACAATAACCCAGCTTATTTTAACATAGGCGAGGTTGATGGTACCAACCCGCTTGCCCTGGCCGAGGCTGACGTGAACGGGTATAGGAAATACACAAACCGCTGGCTGCAATCGCAGGTATCTGCTACCTGGCAATTGCCGTTTGTACCGGGTTTAAGTGCAAAGGGTTTGTACGCTTATGATTATTATCATTCAAATAACAAGATCTACCAAAAATCGTACAACCAATACAGCTACGATGCAAACAGCGATACCTACAGGCCAACGTCATACCAATCGCCTGCCACTATCCGTAACGAATCGTTTGAGCGCCCGGGCAGTTTAATGCAGCTATCATTAAACTACGACCGCACATTTGGCGACCACAGTTTTACAGGGTTACTATTGTACGAAGAAAACAGCCGCCAGCAGGATAACTTTTACGCGCAGCGCGAATTAGCCTTACCTGTCGACCAGATCTTTGCCGGTAATGCCCAAAATCAGATAGGGTCTGCCAACGTTAATGATATTTACGACTACGTGAACAAATCTGTAGTAGGCCGTATCAACTACAATTACAAATCTAAATACCTGGTAGAGCTTAGCTTCAGGCAGGATGGGTCCTCAAGGTTCCCAAATTCTAAAAAATGGGGCTTCTTCCCCGCTGGTTCATTAGGCTGGCGTGTATCGCAGGAGGGTTTCTGGAAAAACTCAACGGCTTTATCATTCATCAATGATTTTAAACTAAGGGCATCATACGGAAGAGTAGGTGCGGATAATTCACTTTATTACCAGTTCCTTACCGGGTATGATTATCCCGCAGGCGGTTCAAATAATCAATTGCCCGGTGGTTCTGTATTCGATGGGTCGTTTGTAAACGCCATAGCAAGCCGTGGTATAGCCAACCCTAACCTTACCTGGTATAATGCCGAAACTTATAACCTTGGTTTTGATGCAGAAGCATGGAATGGCCTGTTAGGTGCAACGTTTAACGTTTTCAGGCGCGATGGTACCGACTTGCTGGCCACCAGGGCGCAAAGTATTCCCAGTGTTTTGGGGGCACGGCAACCGCAGGAAAACTTAAACAGTGATCGCACGCAAGGTTTTGAAGTTGAGCTAACCCACCGCAGCCATATTGGGGCGTTTAATTATAATGTAAAAGGTAATATAGGTTTTGCCCGTACCAAAAACAGGTATGTGGAGCATTCGCCATATGGTAACTCGCAGTTAAACTGGCATAATAACCAGAACGACCGCTGGAACAATATTTACTGGGGATACGGCGCTGCGGGGCAGTTTACCAATTACCAGGATATTTTAAACAGCTCGCAATTTGTATCGCGCAACGCGGTAGTAGGCGATTACCAGTACGAAGACTGGAACGGCGACGGCCAGATAACCGGCGACGACGTACACCCTATTGCTTACAACAGCGCGCCTTTAACCACATTTGGTTTAAGCCTGGGCGGTTCGTACAAAGGGTTTGATTTTAACATGTTATGGCAAGGAGCAACCAATGTTACCGTATCCTACATCGAGCAGCTGAACATACCGCTTTGGGGTGGTGGCAGCGCGCTGGAAATGTTTATGGACAGGTATCACCCGGCCGACCCTAACGCCGACCCATACAACCCCAACACCGTATGGGTGCCGGGTAAATATGCTTTAACAGGTACCACTGCCGATGTAAACTCGAGGTTCAACATCCAGGATGCCTCTTATGTAAGGCTTAAATCTGCCGAATTAGGGTACAGCCTTTCGCCTAACGCGGCCAAAAAAATAGGCATTAAAGGTGCAAGGTTATTTGTAACAGGTTATAATATATTAACCATTACAGGGGTAAAATACCTCGACCCCGAGCACCCGTCAGACACTTACGGTTACCTGTACCCGCTTAACAAAACATTCTCTTTAGGCGTAAATGTTAAGCTCTAAAAACATTAAGATCATGAAAAAAACGATATATATATTGATATGCTTTTTTGTTTGCTGGACATCAGCCTGCAGAAAGATGGATATACCACCTATAAATATTATCCAGGATAAGGATGTGCTGAACAATGCGGGTGGTGTACAGGCCTATATGGCCCGTTTATACTCGCAATTACCGATAGAAGATTTCAGGTACTCGCCACAGCGCGGCCTTAACTTCTTTTGGATCATCAGCCCGTTCCCGGCCGGTACAGGCGAGGCCCTGAGCCGCGATCAGCGTGGTGCCATGCAGGAAAATGTGGACGAATCGCCCTGGGCCGAATCATACTCGCTGATAAGGGATGCCAACTATTTTATGGAAAACCTGTCCAAGTACTCGGGCAATTTTACCGAAGCGCAGGTGAACTCCTGGCTTGGCGAAGCCCGTTTTATACGTGCTGCAACCTATTTTGCTTTGGTAAAACGCTATGGCGGTGTGCCTTTGGTTGATAAGGTTTTGGAATACCCCACGCCCGATCCCGAAAGTTTGAACGTTCCCCGTGCTTCGGAAGAAGCCATTTATGACTTTATAGCTACCGACCTGGATTTTGCATACCAAAACATGGACGAGAGCAACCAGGTTGGCCGAGCTAATAAATACGTAGCGGCAGGTTTTAAATCGCGTGCTATGTTATATGCAGGTTCAATAGCCAAATACAACAATATTACTTTGGTTGATGCTGCAGGTAACAGGGTTTGCGGTATCCCATCGGCAAAAGCGGTTACCTACTTTAAAGCCGCTTACGATGCCGCCGTATTGTTAGAAAACAAATACAGCCTGTACAAAAACGGCTGGAAAGCAGGCGACAAAGCCGCGCAATATCAAAACTTTGTAGACCTGTTTTTTGATAAAGGCAGTAACGAGAATGTGTTTGTAAGGCAGTATCATTACCCCGAGTCGGTTCATGGGTACGATGCTTACAATGTGCCGCGCCAGCTAATGGGTGCAAACGGCTATTCTTCGGAAGTTAACCCTACGCTTGATTATGTGGAACTGTTTGACGGCATACCAAAGAATGCCGATGGCACCATTAAAACCACCACAGGTGGCAAGTATGACCTGTACACTAACACTATGGATCTGTTTGCCAATGCCGAGCCAAGGCTGCGGGCAACCGTAATACTCCCGGGCGACCAGTTTAAAGGGCAGGGGATCGAGATCCGCCGTGGTATTTATACAGGTAGCTCTGCGGGGGGCATTAGTCCGCTGTTGCCGGCCGGCTCAACAGCCAATTATCCAACAAATAACATTGTACAATCATCAAATGCATCACAAACCCCATATACCTTGCCTGATGGCAGCACCATGAACCCAGCCGGGTTAAGTGGTATTTTCACAGGGGATGGTACGGCTGCAATTTCGGGTTTCTCGGTGCGTAAATGGTTAGTGCCTGATAAACCAACATCCGAGGTATTGGAGAACCGTTCTGATCAAACCTGGATAGAAATGCGTTACGCTGAAGTTCTGCTGAACCGTGCCGAAGCTGCCTATGAACTTAACGACCTTGGCCAAAACGATAAAAACTACCTGCAGGATGCATTTACAGATATTAACCAGATCCGCGAACGTGCAGGTGCCGATCTGCTGGCCAGCGCAGCTAACCTGAACAATATCGATATCATCCGCAAGGAGCGCAGGAAAGAGCTTGGTTTCGAGAATAAGATATGGTGGGATATGAGGAGATGGAGAACAGTTGATAAAGAGCAAAACTCAACTTTATACCGCGTATTGATGCCTTTTTACTCAGCCAACGATAAAAAGTACTTTTTTGATGCCCGTACCGATGAGCGCAACATCCGTTACACATTTGATGTGCGCTGGTATTACGAGCAGATCCCGAACGGCGAGATCCAAAAAAGCCAGAAATTAATACAAAACCCAGGTTATTAATATTAACAACCATGAAAAAGATATTATATACGATAGCTGTATGCGCAATAGCCTTAGCGGGCAGCTCGTGCAGCAAATTAGATGATTACGACGCGCCATCCGAAACCTTAACAGGCAGTGTGATAGACGCGGGCACCGGTAAAACCCTGCAAACCGAGATTGGCGGCGGCGGTACCCGCATAAAGCTGCTGGAAATTAGCTGGAGCGATAACCCAACACCTTTTTACATCAGCTCGATGCAGGATGGTACTTTTAATTACACCAAGCTGTTCCCGGGTAAAAATAAAATAAGTGCCGAAGGTGCCTTTGTTCCCCTTGTACAAACAGATGCATCAGGGGCAACTACAGTAGATAAAAGCCAGACGTTTGATATTAAAGGCACTACAACCGTTAACTTTTCGGTTGATCCGTTTTTAAGGATAGAGTGGCAGGGCGAACCGGTATTAAATGCCGATGGTACCATATCTGCCACCTTTAAATTCACCCGCGGAACTGATGATCCAAACTTTCAGCAGGATATAACCGATGTACGCCTGTTTGTAAATTCAAACAAATTTATAGGTAACAATAACTTCGACGACCGCTACTCCACCCAAATAAACTACAGCGGATCAGACGGTAACGTACAGGTAGGGCAGTTGATAACCATTACTACAAAAGGCGGCCCGCTGCCTGCAAGTCGGGAGTATTTTTTAAGGGTTGGTGCACGCACCAATTATGGCCTTAAATACTACAACTATACAGATGTTAAAACTGTAACCGTGCCTTAATAACAATTACACACCTGCTTAAGAATGTTTAATTCTTAAGCAGGTTTATACTACATCCTTATGAAAAAACTTTTATTTTTTTGCTGCCTGTCCGCGCTGTCTGCCGGCGTATACGCGCAGGCAACAAAACCCGATCCCTTAAAAGAGAAAACCGCTTTTCAAACCAGCAGCCCGTGGATGCCCGAGATCGACGTACGGTCTGATATCGCCATTGTGTATGGTGTAAACGACCGCAAAGGAATGACCTTTGAGCAGCGCGTACAATCCTGGCGCGATCACGGCTATCAAACCAACTTTATGACCGGCATAGCCTGGGGCGATTACAAAGACTACTTTTTAGGTAAGTGGGATGGCATAAATCACCTGGGTGTAGGCCAGGTAACCCAAAAAGGCGATACCATTTTTCATGGCAAGGACATGCCTTACGTAGTGCCGGTAAAATCCTTTATCGAATACATGAAAACCGCTGTAATAAAACGTGTGATTGACGCGGGCATCAGTAAAATATTTTTAGAGGAACCCGAGTTTTGGGCAAGGGCCGGTTACAGCGCCCCCTTTAAAGAAGAATGGCAAAAGTACTATGGTTTCCCCTGGAAACCGCAGGATGCATCAGCCGAGAATACCTACCTGTCCAGCAAGCTGAAATATCACCTGTATTACGAAGCCATTAAAGAAACCTCTAACTACGCCAAAGCTTACGGTAAAAGCAAGGGGATGGATATCAAGGTGTTTATAGCCACGCACTCGCTGGTAAATTACTCATCGTGGCAAATTGTTAGCCCCGAGGCCAGCCTTTCATCGCTGCCGGGGATAGATGGTTATATAGCACAGGTGTGGACAGGTACCTCGCGCGAGCCTACTTATTTTGACGGGCAAAAAAAAGAGCGGGTATTTGAGAACGCCTTTTTGGAGTACGGCTCAATGGTATCTATGACAGCCCCAACCGGCCGCAAAATGTTTTTCCTGACGGACCCAATTGAAGACTGGCCGCGTGATTGGGCCGACTATAAAAGGAACTACCAGGCCACCTTTACGGCCAAGCTTTTGTACCCCATGGTTGCCAATTACGAGGTGATGCCATGGCCCGAGCGCATCTACACTCATCCGTATAAAGTGGCAAACAGTACTGAAAAAGTTTTGATCCCGCAGTACTATTCAACCCAGATGCAGGTGATGGTGAATGCATTGAACAGCATGCCCGCATCGGCTAACAAAGTAACGGGAGTAAATGGTGTGGGTGTGTTAATGAGCAACTCGCTGATGTTTCAGCGCTTCCCCACACATAATGGGTTCGAAGATCCCCAGTTCTCTAATTTTTACGGGCAAACGCTTCCCTTATTAAAGCGCGGGGTACCGGTACAAACTGTGCATATGGAGAACCTGCAATACGCGGCATCGCTTAAAAACATTAAAGTGCTGGTGGTAAGTTATTCAAACATGAAACCTGTTTCGCCGGCTGTGCATACATCAATAGTCAACTGGGTTAAACAAGGCGGTGTGTTGATCTATGCCGGAAGGGATGATGATCCGTACCAATCGGTAATGGAGTGGTGGAACACCAAAGGCAATAAATTTACCGCGCCATCGCAGCACATGTTTAAACTTTTGGGTATCGATCCATCCGCAGGTAAGCAAAAATATAAGGTTGGCAAAGGGGCGGTGTACGTGATAAGGCAAAACCCAAAGGAGTTTGTTTTAGAGGCTAATGCCGACAGCAAATTTGTAGACGTTGTAAAACAAGGCTACGAAACCGACGCCAAAGTAGGCAAGCTGTTATTTAAAAACAGCCTGTATTTGCAGCGCGGCCCTTACGATATTATATCGGTAATGGATGAGAACGCCGACAGCAAGCCCTACACCATCAAAGGCCCGGTTATCGACCTGTTCGACCCGCAATTGCCTGTGCTTGCCCAAAAGGTAATTAACCCCGGCGAGCAATCGCTTTTATACAATGTAAGCAGGGTAGGTAATAAAACCAAGCCACAGGTTTTAGCCGCCGCTGCACGTGCCTACCAGGAAAAAATTGCAGCGAAAACTTACTCATTTATTGTAAAAAGCCCTATAAAAACATTAAACAGTATGCGTGTGCTGCTGCCGGCAAAACCTAAAACCACAAAGGTTACCGATAGCAAAGGGCAAGAGGTAACCGATGTAAAAACCTCGTGGGATGCATCCTCCAACACTGTATACCTCGGCTTTGCAAATGACCCAGATGGAATTAAAGTTAGTTTAAGTTGGTAAACTCTTGAGTTGGTTTAAGACAGCTATGGCTACCATACACGGGGTTTCCCGTGTATGTGTAGTATGGCTGGTATAACCTGCGCCGGTTTATCACATCAAAATATATACATGAAAAAATTATTCATAATTGCCCTGTCGTTTTTACCCATAATGGCTTTGGCGCAGGTTGATAAGGCAAACCTTGCCGACCTGGTAAACCCGCTGATGGGGACGGACTCCAAACCATCGCTTTCAAACGGGAACACTTACCCGGCAATAGCATTACCCTGGGGCATGAATTTCTGGACACCGCAAACCGGTACAATGGGCAGCGGCTGGCAATATACCTACAATGCAGATAAAATTGTGGGCTTTAAGCAAACCCACCAGCCATCGCCCTGGATGAACGATTACGGGCAATTCTCCATCTTCCCGGAAACGGGTAAAATAAAGGTTGACGAAGCAGAGCGCGCCAGTTGGTTCTCGCATAAGGCGGAAATTGCCAAACCCTATTACTACAGCGTTTACCTGGCCGATTATGATGTAACAACAGAAATAACACCAACTGAGCGGGCAGCAAGCTTCAGGTTTACCTTCCCCAAAAGCGATAGCTCGCATATTGTGATAGATGCTTTTGATAAAGGGTCGTATGTAAAGATCATCCCCGGCGAGAATAAAATTATTGGCTACAGCACACGCAACAGCGGCTCCGTGCCCGATAACTTTAAAAACTACTTTGTTATTTATTCTGATAAGCCATTTAACAGCGCAACCACCTGGCATGGTAAGGATATCGACGACGGCAAGCTGGAATACACCGGCGACCATGCAGGTGCGGTTATCAGTTTTAAAACCACCCAGGGCGAGGTAGTGAACCTGCGCGTGGCATCCTCATTCATCAGCATGGAGCAGGCCGAGCTGAATTTACAAAGAGAGTTGGGTAGGGAGAGTTTTGAAAATACAAAGCAAAAGGCAAAAGCCATCTGGAATAATACCTTAAGTAAGCTGGTTGTAGATGGCGGTTCGGTTGATCAGACACGCACGTTTTATTCCTGCCTTTACCGCATGCTTTTCTTCCCTAATAAACTGTACGAACTGGATGCCAAAAAGCAGATAGTACATTACAGCCCCTATACAGGTAAAGTTATGCCGGGCTATATGTTTGCCGGGACCGGTTTTTGGGACACCTTCAGGGCATTGTACCCGTTCTTAAATTTAGTGTATCCATCTATCAACAAAGAAATGCAGCAGGGCCTGATAAACGATTACAAAGAAGGTGGCTGGCTGCCCGAATGGAGCAGCCCCGGTTACGCCGATGTAATGGTAGGCAACAACTCAGCATCGGTAGTGGCCGAAGCTTATTTAAAAGGCGGCCGCGGTTACGATATCAACACCCTTTACCAGGCTTTATTACATGGCGCCAATAACACCGGCCCGGGTGCAGCAGGCAGGCGCGGGGTAGATTATTATAACACCCTGGGTTATGTGCCTTACGATGTGAAGATAAACGAGAACGCCGCCCGTACTTTAGAGTACGCGTATGACGATTTTGCCATTTACAAATTGGGCAAAGCTTTAGGTCGCCCAGCATCCGAGACCGAGATCTATAGGAAGCGCAGCCTCAACTATAAAAACCTGTTCGACCCGCAAACAGGGTTGATGAGGGGGAAGAATAAGGACGGCAAATTTCAAACCCCGTTTAATCCTTTTAAATGGGGCGATGCCTTTACCGAAGGCAACAGCTGGCACTACACCTGGAGCGTTTTCCATGACGTGCAGGGGCTTATCGACCTGATGGGCGGCAACCAGAAATTTGTTTCCAAGCTCGATTCAGTGTTTACTCTGCCGCCGGTTTTTGACGATAGCTATTACCATAGCGTAATTCACGAGATCCGCGAGATGCAGATAGCAGGCATGGGCCAGTACGCGCATGGTAACCAGCCTATACAGCATATGACTTACCTGTACAATTATGCCGGCCAACCCTGGAAAACCCAGCTGCATGTACGCGATGTAATGAACAAAATGTACAAGCCCACACCCGACGGCTACTGCGGCGACGAGGATAACGGCCAAACATCGGCGTGGTACGTTTTCTCGGCTATGGGTTTTTACCCCGTAACCCCCGCCAGCGACCAATACGTGTTAGGCGCACCCTTATTTAAAAGGGTAACCGTAAAACTGCAAAATGGTAACACCATTAATATAAACGCGGCGAATAACAGTGCGCAAAACAGGTATGTAAGCAGTTTAAATGTTAACGGCAAGCCATACACCTATAACTGGCTCAGCCACTCGGCGTTGTTAAAGGGGGTAACGCTCAACTTTAACATGTCGGCACAGCCCAATAAGCAAAGGGGCACAAAGCCCGCTGATGCACCGTACTCATTATCTACCCCCAAATAATTTACACATCTACCTATGAAAAAATTATCTTATATCCTGTTAACGGGTTTGTTTATTACCGCGATAAGCTGCAGCAAAGGCACCGAAAATAAGCCACAACCTGTAAAACCGGACGACAAACCGCAAACCACCAACCCTGTATTTACCGCGGCTGATGCTGCAAAAGCTTACACAGCATTTAACCGCTATTACTACAATCCATCAAAAAAACTGTATTACAGCACCACCCTGCAGGAAGGTTTGGGCGCTATATGGACCCAGGCAATTTACTGGGATATGGCCATGAACGTTTACGAGCGAACCAAGGACCCTGCGCAACTTGCTATGGTAAATGATATGTACCAGGGCGGTTTTAACCAGTACGATGGTTACAACTGGGATAATACCACCACCTGGTTTATTTATGACGATATGATGTGGTGGGTTATGGCGCTGGCGCGGGCAAATCAACTAACAGGTAAGCCCGAATACCTGCAAAAGGCTATTGCCGGGTTTAACCGGGTGTGGGCCGGGTCGTACGATAGCGTTGATGGGGGCATGTTCTGGGATTTTCAGCATAGCGGTAAAAACGCCTGTATCAATTATCCCACAGTTATTGCCGCCATGCGCCTGTATAAAATTACAGGTGATGCAAGCTACCTGGATAAGGCCAAATTAATATACGGCTGGGCAAAGGCCAATTTGTTTGATGTTACCAATGGCCGCGTTGCCGATCATAAAATAGGCAATAACCCACCGGGGTACGAAGATTATACGTACAACCAGGGCACAGCAATAGGTGCTGCAATGGCATTATATAATCAAACCAAAGATGCTGCATACCTGGGTGATGCCAAATTAGCAGCCGATTATACCAAAACCAAAATGGGCACGAACGGTATTTTACCTGCCGAGGGCGATTTTAACGAGCAGGGCGTATTGAAGGCCATTTTTGCGCAATATATAATGCAGCTGATAACCGATGGCGGCCAAACACAATATAAGGATTGGGTTAAAACCAATATTAACACCGGCTGGAACAACCGCGATAAAGACCGCGACCTTACCTGGAGAAATTACGCGTTGCCTGCCCCAAGGGGGGTAATGCAATCGTACGAGAGCAGCAGCGTGGTAACCTTTATGCAGCTTTACCTTACAACCAAATAATCCAAAACAACATCAGCAATTTAATAAACCCTGCCAAAAGCGGGGTTTATTATTTGGTACTTATGTAATACTCCGTTTTGGTGTTATTAGCATATTGTTTGGTGTAATTAGCATATCAGGCGGGTTTTCTTTGTTCCACTTTTATAAAAAAATAGAAGTTATGAAAAAGAAAATATTGATCACCTGTTTAATGTGGGTATTGGGGGGCGCATTGGTTAATGCTACGCCCGATAGGGAGGGCCGTATGTACGATAAAGTTATAAAAACGTTTATTGAAAGCCACATGACATCGGCCTATCAAAAACTTAACTCGGTTTTAGCAGATAACGCCGTTTTTAAGCTATCGCGTGGCGAGGGTATCCTGGTGCAGACTAAGTCCGCTTTGGTTGAACAATTAAAGAAAGAACCCGCGATAAACCAAAACTGCGATTACTCGTACGATATTATGGCCGAAAGCGATGCCATAGTTATTGCAAAAGTTAACTTTTTTTACCCGGATGGCGTACAGGAAAACTATTTAATGCTGGAGCGAAACCCTGATAAGGAATGGAAAATAGCTAACGTATATAAAATGTTCCCTGCTAAACAGGAGGTAAACGATACTCGCGGACTGGTAAGTAAATAATTGTAATTTATTCTTAAAAATGCAATATCACCCTAAAAGGGGGATATTGCATTTTGTTGTTAACAAAGTTTGAGTTTTTGCATCTTATAGTAAATAAGTTAACTTAATGAACTGGATAACGGGCAAAATTTTCAAACAAATTTTCATTATCACATTATTTATCCCGTTAGCTTCTTTCGGCCAGAAGTTTACTTTTTCTCATCTCGACATAGAAGACGGCCTCATACAATCGCAGGTAACTCATTTTTCGCAGGATAGCAAGCATCGTTTATGGATAGCCACATTTGGCGGTGCCTGCCGGTTTGATGGTAAGGAGTACCTTAAAATATCAAAATCAAAAGGCCTGAGCAGCAACTTCGTTTATTCGGTTTATGTTGATAAGCACGACAGGCTGTGGATAGGCACTGATGATGGCCTGGCATGCATCTCCGAGGGCAAAACCGTTAGGTATGCGGTATTCCCCGGGCATAAAAGCAATGCCACAACCGCTATAACTGCCGATAAGAACGGTACCATATATGCAATTGTAAGTAATAAGCTTTATAAGGTTGATGGTAAAATTCTTGCGCCAGTGCAGATGTCGGATGACAAAAACGACCTGCTTACCTGTTTTGCCGTAAACCCTGATGGTACGCTGTATGCCTCGGTATTTAAAAAAGGGATCTACAGCCTTGAACGGGGTAAATGGGCATTAAAAGTACCATTTGATACTATGGGCCAGCCTGTAGTAATTGTTAAAATATTGTTTGACAAGGTAAAAAAGGGCAATATTTTTCTTTGCTCGGGTACCGGGTTGTACCAAGTTGATGGCCCAATGCTGAAACCTTATGCAGAGGACTTGCTTACAGCCGCTGCAAAGCCGTTTAGTTGTTTAGAACAGGATGTAGACGGAAATTTATGGATAGGTTCTGTTAAGGGCGCGTACTGTATCAAATCAAATAAACTCATTCAATTTAACTCGCAGAACGGCTTTACCGATAACCCGGTAATTGATATTTATAACGATGCCGACTATAATTTATGGCTTGGCACATCGGGCAGCGGCGCTTATAAATACGAAGGCGATGGATACCTTACGGCTAACCCTGTTATTCAAACCAATAATAACCAGATCATTATCGGCCTCGCCAAAACAAAAAAAGGCGAGGTACTTGCCAATGTAAGCGGCACCGGCATCATGAAATATTCGCAGGGTGTTTTGTCGCCATATTCCCTCCCTAAAAGTGCCCTTAACGTTACGCTTGTGAATTGCCTTTTTACCGACAGGCAGCAAAATATATGGGTAGGCACTAATTTTGGCGGGATGTGGAAATATGACGGAACCAAAATGGAAAGGTTCCCGTGGACTACCAGCAGCATCATAAATGTAATTTGCCAGGATGCCGATGATGCCATATGGTTTGGTACATCGTTAGGGTGTTACCGTGTAACTAAAAAGGGCACGCAACGCATTACCGATGCCCCTGTTTTTGTATCAACGTTATTGCCGCTCGGTAAAGATTCGGTACTAATAGGTACGCATAATGGCGCCCTGCTATCGGTAAATAATAAAGTCGTACTCTCACCAGCGTTGTCGTTTTTAGATCAATCGTCGGTATATAGTATGCTGCGTGTTGGCAATAATATATTATTCGGCACAGATGATAAAGGCATCTTTGTATGGCAAATGAACACAAACCGGGTTATCAATATAGATGAAACCGAAGGCCTTAAATCAAGCAGTATATACTGCATGGCAGCAGATGGTAATGGCGATGTTTGGGTTGGTACAGGTAAAGGGGTAAACCACTTAAAAAAAGCTGCAAAACCACAATTATTTAAAGTTTTAAATAACAACTACCCCAATAGCGAGATAGCGGAGGCCAATCAAAATTCTATTTTATTTAAGGGTGATGAGGTGTTGCTTGGTACCACAAAGGGGTTAAAAATATATAAAACCAGCCAGGGCAGCAGGCGCATTAACCCACCACAAATAGTTTTAAACGAAATAAGGATCTATGATAAAAATGGCAAGTACCAATCGTTAAAAAACGACTCGGCTACCGGGCCTTTAACGCTCGATCATGGCCAAAATCATATCGCCATATCGTTTTTAGGCATCTATTTAAAAGATCCGGAAGATGTTACGTATCAATACCGTTTAACTGGCTTAAGCGATAAGTTTAGCCAGCCGGTAAAAAACCCTTTTGTAGAGTACTTTTCGTTGCCTCCCGGTAAATACTGTTTCGAGATCATATCTATTGATGGTAATGGCAGCGAATCGAACTGTTCGATATTAACCAAGTTCGAAATTGTGCCTGCTTTTTACCAGGGTACTGTATTTAAAATATTGGTATTGTTAACGTTTTTGATATCGGGCATTATTATCCAGGCATTATGGAACCACAAAAAAAGGCGGCAAAAAACCCTGTTGGAGTTAATGAAAAAACAGGAAGTGGTAAAAATACGCCAGCAAACCGCCGAAGATTTTCATGACGACCTGGGCAATAAACTAACCCGTATCTCCATCTTGTCAGAGATCCTGCAATCGCGCAGGGGGGATGGTAAAGAGGAAGAGCGCAAACTGGTAGATCAGATAAAATCAAACACACTTTCGTTGTACAATGGCACCAAGGATATACTTTGGGCGCTGAACCCTAAAAACGATAATTTATACGAGATATTAAAGCATATAAAAGAAATTGGGATTGAGCAGTTTGCAGATACACCTATAGTTTTTGAGATGCCCGGTTTGCATACCGACCTAAAGCAGTTTAGGCTGAGTATGGAACACAGCCGCAATTTACTGATGATATTTAAGGAATTGATAAACAACGTACTTAAACATGCCCACGCAAAAAGCGTAAGGATTATTGCCAGCCGGCAGGATAACGAAAAACTGCTGCTGGCCATCAGGGATGATGGGGTAGGTTTTGAGAAAAACATGCTTGCCACCGGCTACGGTATGAGCAATATAAAAGCCCGCGCAAAACGCATAAACGCCGAACTGAGTGTGGAAAGCAGCAAGGGTGCCGGTACCATCACAAAACTTATTATAAACCTAAAACCGGCATAACACATGGGCACACCAATCAAAATAGTGATCATTGAAGATGATGACACCATCAGGAACGGTTACGAGTTTTTAATAAACGCCAACAACGGTTTTAAGGTTGTAAATACCTATTCCTCGTTTGATATAGCGCAGCACACCATTACCGCCGACAGGCCCGATGTTATTTTGCTGGATATACAGCTGCCGGGTACAGGTGGCATAGCCGCGCTGCCAAAACTAAAAAGGATATTGCCAAGTACGCTGATACTTATTATTACGGTTTACGAATCGGAGCAGGTGATATTTGATGCACTGATGAACGGCGCATCGGGGTACCTTACTAAAAGCACGCCATCTGTAAAGATCATCGAAGCAATACGGGAAGTTTGCGAAGGTGGGGGGCCGATGAGTGTAAACATCGCCCGTATGGTTATCTCGTCCTTCAGGCGAAACCAGGATTCGCCGCTGTCAAAACGCGAAACACAGATCCTGGAATTAATTGCCAGCGGAAAAAGCCGCAGCATGGTTGCCAAAGAACTTTTTATCGACCTGGAAACGGTGAGGAGCCATATCAAAAAGATCTACATCAAACTTGATGTAAACTCTCGCTCAGAAGCCATTACTGCCGCAAAAAAGAACAAATTTATCTGAATTTTACCCCGAAAATATCAGGAAATTTCTTAAAAATCACCCCGACTGGGGGATACGCAGCCCGATTACACACCGTAGATTTGATTAACAATTAATAGAATGACTATAGAATTACTATTGTTATTGTTTTGAGCATTAGTAGCTGTGCATCAACTAATTGAAAAATATGATTCAATATTTATAATACGGCAATGGAGATAAAATATATTACGCTGTTTGCAGCTGATATAAGCGAGGAAACGGCTTTTTGCCGGGATAAATTAGGCTGCCTGGTAAAAAAGGAAACCAGCTTTTTTGACGGGCAGCCCTGCACCATTTTAAACGGCCAGCAATTTAATATTAACCTGGTGCTGATGAAGAGTAAAGATGGTGTAAAACAGGCGGGCACGGTAATACTTAATTCAAAAGATTTCCTTAAAGATCATTACGAGTTAAGGCAAAAAGGCATTCAGTTTCAGTCGGGGCCGGAATATACTGCAGGTGGTTTAGCCGCCGCATTTACAGACCCGGCCGCAAACCGCTGGTTGCTGGTAGAAGAAAGGGAGTATAACGAGGATTAATTATGGACTATTTAAAGGTATTAAAGAACAATAATAAGATCATCAGCAAAACCACCTACTGCAAGGAGGATGTACAAACCGCTGCCGACCTTACCCTGCGTTGTGTTTTTTCGGGCAACGAGCGGTGCAGTATAGGGCGCAGGGAGCTATTGATCTACGCCGATTCTTTTATTATGCTTAACAAAGGTACCCAATACAATACTTGCATAAGCTCTGAAATACCTGTTCAATCATTTGCTATTACCTTTGATAATGCCTTTGTAACCGATTTTTACAGCAGCTATACCTCATCAAACCATAATTTACTAAATGGCATAATAACAAATAGCGCCGAGGATAAACTTAACGAAACCCTGTACCCGTTTGCCGGGGATATTAAGTTTAACCTGCTGCACCTTAAGGCGAATTTAGATAGCGGCCTTAACGATGAGTTGCTGATAAACGAATACCTGCACCATTGCCTGATAACCTATAGCTCGGTTTACAATAAAGAAATTTTTGAAAAGGCCCGTCTGTTATCTATCCAGAACACCGGTACCCGGCTGGAGATATTACGCAGGCTTAACCTGGCCAAAGAATACCTGTACAGCAATTACGATAAAAACATAAACCTAAACGAACTTGCCGCTTATGCCTGCCTATCGGTAAATCATTTGCTGCGCACATTTAAGCAGGCGTTTGGCCGCTCGCCTCACCAGTTTTTGATCGATATCCGCTTAAAAAGGGCGCAGCAGCTATTGCGCAAAAGCAACTACTCGGTTAACGAGGTGGTAACCCTTATCGGTTTTGAGTGCCCGAGTTCGTTTATACGCCTTTTTAAACAGCGGTTCGAAACTACGCCGCTTATTTATCGCCAGTCGGCATAAATCACACTGTTTATAACAGTTGCGCCTGCCTTAAAATAGGTGCATCCCGTTACGAATGGTGATTCTCGCATATCCGCACAAATCCGCATCGGCTAATATTGCTACATAAAGCCATACCTGTGCACATGGGTGTTTTAACTGATTTCTTATTATAAAAACAACTAAATGAAAAAAATTTTACTGATTTGCATGTGTTTTTTATTGCTCTTCAAAACACAGCTATTTGCGCAGGAGCGCACCGTTAGCGGTACGATTACTGCAAAAGAAGATGGGCAGCCCATACCCGGGGTTACCGTAAAAATTAAGGGCACAACCATAGGTATGCAAACCGGCATAGATGGTAAATATTCGTTAAAAGCGGCCAATGGCGCGGTTTTAACGTTTTCGTTTTTGGGATATAACGACCAGCAGGTAACCGTATCCAAGGATATTGTAAATATTGTGCTAACCGTTAACAGCCGCCAGCTTGGCGAGGTGGTAGTTACAGGCCTTGGTATAAATAAAGCCAAAAAAACGCTGGGCTATGCGCAAACCTCTGTTAAAAACGAGGAGATAAATAAATCGGCCCCTATAAACCTGTTGGGTGGTTTGCAGGGTAAAATATCCGGTGTAAATATCTCTAACGTATCGGGTGCTTCGGGCGGTTCAACCAAGGTAATATTAAGGGGTTACACCTCTATTGGCGGTACAAACCAGCCTTTGTACGTTGTTGATGGTATACCATTGAACAACGCGCGCAGCGGCTCTGACGATAACTTCGACTTTGGTAACAACGCCAATGATATCGACCCTAACCTGATAGATAACATCAGTTTCCTTAAGGGTTCTGCAGCGAGTGCAATTTATGGATCGCGCGGTTCAAACGGTGTTATTGTTATCACCACAAAAAAGGGTAAAACCGGCAAACCGGTTGTCGATTTTTCATCGGCATCTACCATGACTAATGTAGCCTTTATTTACAAGCCGCAGGAAATATTTGGCCAGGGATGGGACGGGCATTTTGTACCCGGCGAAAACGGTAACTGGGGCCCTAAATACGATGGGCAGCTAAGGCCATGGGGAGCAGTTGTAAACAATACGCAGCTGATAAAACCATTTTCGTTCATCAAGGATAATGTGAGGAGTACTTATGACAGCGGTATGGAGTTTAATAACAACATTACCATTAGCGGGGGTACCGATGCTTCTAACTACCTGTTATCGTATAATAACATTACCAGCGATGGGGTACTGCCGGGTAATGTTGATGGGTTTGCAAGGAATAATTTTACACTAAAAGGCGGTACCAATTATAAAAATTTCTCGGCCGATGCTACACTTAATTATGTGGCTAAAAACGGAAACTTTGTGGCAACCGGCCAGGGCCCAACTGGCGTGGCCAACACTTTTTATGAAAGTGTGCTACAAATACCAGGCGATATCCCTATAAAAGACCTTAGGGATTACAAAAACCTGTATTTTAACACAGATAACTATTACACGCCATTTGCCGAAAACCCGTATTATACTTTATACGAAAACGGCAGTAAAACCAAAAGCGACCGTTTCTTCGGTAATATCAACTTAAATTATAAGCTGGCGCCGTGGTTTACCTTACAATTGCAGCAAGGTGCGGATGTAAGTAATTCGGGCACGAAGATCTGGTATAACAGTAACTCGCCTACACCGGGCAGCTGGGTTGGCGGCGGCAACACCGAGGGCCAGTCGCGCACGCCTGATGATGGTGGTGTTGAAGAAGACAACTATCAAAACTACGAGTACGATACCAAATTGCAGGGAATCTTTGTGAAAAAGATAGGCTCGGATTTTGACATCAATGCGTTAGCTGGTATAAATTATAACGATAGGGGAAGCCGCAGCGTAGCTACATCAATACAAGGTTTGGCTATCCCGGGTTTCTTTAACTTATCAAACAGTGTAAATAAACCATCAAGCGCCGAAGCTGAAAGCCATCGCCGTTTGTTAGGCTTTTACGCGCAGGGTACTGTTGGTTACAAAAACTATTTATACCTTACAGTTACCGGCCGTAATGATATTACATCTACACTGGCCACCGGCAACAACAGCTATTTTTATCCTGCTGCCAACGCGTCTTTTATATTATCGCAGGCGCTTGATATGAAGAGTTCGGCGGTTAGCTACATCAAATTAAGAGGTAGCTATGGCGAAACCGGTAGCGATACCGACCCATACAGCGTATCTAATATATTGTCGTCTACAAGTGTTGCGCTTGGGTTTGGTAACCTTAGTTTCCCCTTCCAGGGCGTACCGGGCTTTACGATCAGTAACACGCTGTTAAACTCTAACCTGAGACCAGAACGTGTAAAAGAATACGAGTTTGGCGGCGAGTTCAGGTTCCTGAACGACCGTTTAGGCTTAGATGTTACTTATTACCAAAGGACACGCAGAGACCAGATCTTAGCTGTGCCTATAGCCCCAAGTGGTGGCTACTCGTTCGAGCTGGTAAATTTTGGCGCTGTACGTAACCGCGGTATCGAGCTTGCATTTAGCGCTACGCCGGTAAAAACCAACCTGGTTAACTGGGATATTAACTATACCTTCTCAAAAAGCCGCAGCATAGTAACTGCCTTACCTGAAGGTTTAGATAAAGTTATATTGAATGGTGATGGTTACGGTGGCGAGTTTGTAGCCATGAAAGACCAGCCCCTTGGTATTTTACAGGCACCGGTACCTACTTATGACCCACAGGGACATATAGTGGTAGATAGCCAGGGTTTCCCTATTGCGGCATCAGCTAACGGCAGCTACGGTAATTTCCAACACGATTTTGTGATGGGCTTTAACAGTAATGTTAGGGTACAGAATTTCACCTTAGGCTTTACAGTTGAGTGGGATAAGGGCGGCAAGTTCTATTCTGGTACAGCCGATCTTTTCAACTTTGTTGGTGCCGATCCGCGTACTACCTATAACGACCGTAACCCTTTTATTGTGCCAAACTCGGTACAGCAGGTTAAAGATGCCAACGGCAATGTTACAGGCTACATTGAAAATACTACGCCAATAAGCGAAGCCGATAACGACGACTATTACTACACCAGTTCTAACAAAGCGCAGGCATGGTCGAGAGATATATTGGACAGGAGCTTTGTTAAGCTGCGCGAGGTGGTATTAAACTACAGCCTGCCAAAAAGCTTTACCAACAAGCTGGGTGTTGCAAAAGCGTCTATTGGCCTATACGGCCGTAACTTATATACCTGGCTTCCGGCCGGTAACAAAGTTGTAGACCCCGAAGTATCTAACTACGGTACAGACCTGGCCAGCGAATACGGGGAGTTCCGTACGGCACCGCCACTGCGTTATTACGGCGCCGCACTAAAAGTTACATTTTAATAATCTTATTCATGAAAAGTAGAAACAACCATATAAAAATTCTTTTTGCTACAACTATTGCGTGCATAACGCTGGGTTGCAGCAAGATCAATGAAATAAACGTAAGCCCCAACAATCCCTCGATAGATAAGGCAACCCCGCAGGTATTGTTCCCTTCGGGTGTAATATCAACTGCGGGTGTATCGGGCGGCGAATTAAATATTGTTGGCGGGATCTGGTCTCAGTATTGGACACAATCGCCGGCAGCCAACCAGTTCAAAACCATCGATTCGTACAACCTGCAGCGGCAGGATTTTATCAGAGGGTATAACGAATTGTTTTCGGGCGCACTGGCCGATTACCAGCTGGCTATAACCAAAGCTAAAGCAAACGGCCAAAACCAGTTTTTGTTAATGTGTACGGTAATGAAAGCCTACACCTATGAGATACTGGTAGACCTGTACGATAAAGTACCATACACCGAGGCATTCCAGGGTGCTGCAAACCTACAGCCTAAGTTTGACGACGGTTATGATATTTATAAAGCTTTAATTGCCGAGATAGATGCCGCATTGGCCACAGATTATAACGTACCACTTTCGGAAGCTGATTCAAAAATAGACCTTTTGTTTGGAGGCGACGGTTCTGCTACACCGGCGGCGCAAATGGATAACTGGAGGCAGTTTGCTAATACGCTTAAACTAAAAATGTACCTGCGTATGGTAAACACGCATGCCGCCGAAGCCGAAGCAGGTGTACGTGCGTTGTACACTGCTAATGCAGATTTCCTACAGAAAAGCGCCGTGGTGAACGTATTTAAAGATGAAACAGATCAGCGTAACCCAATATACGAGTACACAGTAAAAAACCTGGGCGCCAACGATCTGCGGGCAAGTAAAACCTTTACAAGCTGGTTAACTGCAAACAACGATGCGCGTACCGTTAAATACTTTGGCACCGCTGCGCCAACCGCTATAGATCAGGGTAATTATAACGCCCCGCAATCGGCACAACCCGGTTACTATATCGCAACAGCGCCTGCTTTTAGCGCAAAAGATCCGGTTTACTTTTTAAGTGATGCCGAGTCGTATTTCCTGCAGGCCGAGGCAGCCGCAAGGTATGGTGTGGGTAACGCATCATCGCTGTATACCAGTGGCGTAAACGCTGCATTTGCACAGTATGACCTTACCGCGCCAACTACAGGTGTATATGCATATCCAAACAGCGCTAATTTCCAAACCAATTTAAGGGCAATCATTTACCAGAAATGGGCATCGTACCCAAATTCGCATTCATTGGAAGGGTTTTTTGACCAGGAACGCACCGGATACCCCGAGATAAGCCCTGTATACTCTTTGGATGCCAGCTACAACCCCGGCGAGTGGGTGTATTCAAAAAATGGTGTTACCGGTGGTAAATTCCCTAAACGGATGGTATATCCCGATTCGGAAAGAAGCCGCAACTCTAACACACCGCCCGAAGTGCCTATTACTACACCGGTATGGTGGGGACTGCCAAATAATTAACAGCTAAAAAAGGAAATTATGAAAAAATATATAAGTTACATCGCCCTAATATTAGCAGGGGTAATACTTGTTTCGTGTCACAAGGATAAATTTGATTATAAGCCCGGTTATGTAGGGCGGTCTAAAATAACAACATACCCTATTATTACCGTTAAGGGATCTGATTATGTGCTGGTAACAAAAGGCGGCACCTATAATGACCCGGGCGCTACTGCCAAGGCCGGCGCCGAAGATGTTGAAGTAAAATCTTCAACCATTAACGTTAATGTGGCTGGCGTTTATACACAAACCTATACAGCTACCAATGTAGATGGGTTTTCGGCTACTGCAACCCGCCACGTAGTGGTTTATGATACCGATGCAGGTGCGGCAGCGCATGATTACTCTGGTAATTATGCCCGCAATACCAATGGTTCTGTTGTTGAGGTAACTAAAATTGCACCGGGCGTTTATTCTGTTTTTAACCCTGGTGGTGCTCCCGGAACAGACCTTACTGTGATAGCATTTAACGACACCGGAACCGACTTTTACATCCCGCAGCAAAACGCAAGCGATGGGTCGCCAACCAGTTCATCGCAGGAAACCTCGGTACCGGCGCCCGGTGGTAAACTTGCCGGTTTTAACTGGGTAATAATAAACCCAACTTATGGCCCAGCGTTACGAATTTTTAGTAAAATATAATTAAGCAACCATGAAAAAAATAAGCAATATAAAACACTTACTGTTAACCGTATTGGTTGCGGCAACATTTACTTCGTGCCAAAAGGATGAGGTTATTGGCGGTACAGCCGTGCAAAACCTTTCGGGCGAATTTTGGGTGAAGCTTGATGACGGCGCCGACCCTACAGGCACATTTGATGATAGCTACTACACCCTGTCAACCTATAATACCGCATCAAACAAGCCGGATAGTTTATGGATAGACGATAATAACGACAGCCCATCAGGCAAGCCTTTCTGGGCTATCAAAGGTAAAATATTGGCAAATGTTGGTAACCTGGCCTTTTCAGGTAAGGATGTAGAAAACCAGATCTACGACAGCCATTTTACCATTACCAATGGCAAAATACTACGAAACGCTGCCACCGCGCCCGGCACCAAATTAAAAACCGATTCGATCTATTTCGAGGTACAGTTTGATGACGACCCGGTTCCGGGCACTACCCATAAAGTAAGCGGTTACGCCCGTACCCGGTTTGATGCCGACGACCATTATTAATTAACCAATCAACTATAACAGTTAAGCCGGGGCCATAAAACCCCGGCTTTTTTTGTTTTCAGAATAGTGATTTTCACATATTCGCGCTTTTAAACATTGCCTAAGTTTGACATGCTGACCGTTTAGCAATGTTAATAATATGGTCGGTTAATAGTTATTAAAAAGTCAGTCGCGCGAGGTGGGTGACTTTTTTTATTAAGCCTATGGCTGTGCAGCAAAACCGGCAGGCTAAAACAGGCTTTCTTCGGTTAAGTGAAGTATAAGCGCCTGATTTGATTTTGTATCGGTATATGTTTCGGTAAATATTTTAAGTACTGAGGTAAGCCCGAGTTTTTTTGCAACCAAAATTAATAAGCGCAGCGATGCTACCTCTAAACTTTCGATATAATACAAATACGAAAGCACAAAAGCGTTGCGTATGGCTTTATTCTCGCTTTGTCGGTTTATGTTTATAAAAGCATCTTCCAGGAAATTTATAAGCGCCTCGCAATGTTCAAAGGTATACGATAATTTAAGCTCCTTGTAAACTCCGTTCAATTGCTGAACCTGATCTTCGATATGGCCGGTGGTCTCTTTAATAACATCCTTAAGATCTTCAAAATGGCTTTGTTCTTCTAATTCTGACAGGCGCTCCAGTAAATGAGATTTAGCGCAGTATTCGCGATTTAAATGTTCAAAAAGAAAGGACCGTAATTGGATGGTGTCGAGACTTTTACTCATATTAATAAACTGAAATTAGGCTTAACTATACTTAGTTTTATTATATAAGCATATATCAAAACAAATGCCCGGTTTTGCCATCGCGTATCTTTTAGGTATGTTATGGTACAAAATAAGTGTTTGGTAATAAGAAGGTTACAATACTGTAAATATAACAGTAAAAAATTTGGAATTGAGCGTGGTGTAAATTATTATCAGTGTACTATACAATATGTATAATTTACTATAGGTGTTGCAATTTTGGCTTATGATATCCCTGTTATAATTTATTATAGAACAGATCCCCTGCAAACAGATCGGCATGTACTCCACTTTCGCGCAGTAACCGCGAATGATCATATTGGCATTGTTTACAAAATTTTGGATAAAGATCTGTTATATCGGGATTGTTAAGAATAATTGACATTACTGCAATTTTAGAGAGCTTTTGCTGGCCCGCAACCAATGCATGGGATGCTACATCTTCAATTAGATACTTGTAGTTTTTAGACAACGAATTTACTTTTATCCGCATAGCATAATACATTTCCTTCATATGATCGGGTAAAGCACTCTTATCCCGTTTATAACAAACGGAAAGATGGTTAAACATGTTTAACAGCTCATCTTTCCGCTCAAGCCTGAATAAGCAATCGGCTATCAGCGTATTAAGCCGGTAGGTATATTCGTTACATTCAGTCGCATCGTTTTTATTAAAATACTTGTCCAGCACCTTTACGAAACGTAATATTTTTTTTGGGTTTTGTGTTATCTGTAAAGTATGTGCAGCCAGTAAAAACATCATGTCATTAGCTACAGTGTTATTAAAGTAGTTCCCCTCAATAGGCGGGTTAAAATAAAACTGGGTAAGTTCATAAAACACTTCTTTTTTTATTACCCCGTTTTTAAGGTAACTATAAATAGCATCGAGGCAACGCAAGGGGTTTATAGCAAACTTGTCGTAATCATCAATGGGTATATTATTTAATTTTTGCAGGTGCGCTTTTAAAGTGTCCATATCCAGGCTGGTCACCGCAATTAATGCCAATGCAGTATATGTTAATATCTGTTTACGGGGCTTAAGGTTGAATTTAAGCAGGCTGGTAAGGGTTTTTTCGTAACTGGCGTTTATAAACGCTAATTCAAAAAGGTAATTGAATAATTCGGCGCTACACAAATGCTTACAGTTTTGCGTAAGCGACTCCGGCCTGTTTTTACCGGTATATTCTTTTTCAAACAGATCGCCCATAAATAGTATTAAGTCAGACTTTTGGCTTAGTGTAAGCCCGGCTTTAACAAGCACATCAAAATTATTATGCTGGCCCGTGCGCGTAACATATAAAATGCACCATTTTAAAATAGGTAACTTATGCTCGCTGTTTTCAAATTCTTTGTTTATGGTATTAATAAGTGCCTCATCAAACAAAAGATTGTTGCGGTGTAATAGTGTTTTAGAGTAAGTGTATTCAAAAAATTTAGCATCTGTAAATTGTACAGAAACCTCATAATGCAGATTGGTGCTGTTATTGATCTCTCTTATAAAACCAATATTTATCAGTTCTATATATGCATGGTGATGTTGTTTTATAAGCGAATTAATACTTGTTTTGGCAACTACAGACCGTGAATTGCTGCTACACATAATATCCACAAGGCCTTTAAGAAATAAAATTTTATCGGTAGACTGGCTGCCCAGGTAAACCTTGTTTAACACAAATGTTGATACCAGTTCATATATGCAAACATTATCGGCATTACCTAAACAAAAATCTCCCTTATGCTGCTTGTAATAGAACTGCAGGTATAAAGGATGATCAAATTTTTTGGCTGTCTCGGTTGTAATTGCTTGGGTACAGGCGGGGTTAATCTTCAACGATAGTTCCTTTAGTTCCTGTATATTAAACAACGGAACATTTAACGCGGGGTTGCCGTTTGTGGTAAAACCTTTAAACCACTTTGTATTGCCATCTTCCAATTCGTGACTATTATTTATCCAGGTAGCCGACCGCATGGTAAGCACCAATTTAAACCACTTTTGCTGATTATATAAATTAAGGATATCAATGAACTGTTTCAACAAAAGTTTAAATTGCTCGGGTTTACAAACGCTTTCGTCAAGGTCGTCAACTATCAGGAAAAAGTTTCCTTCCTTTTCATGCCTGGTATTCATCAGCGCCTGGGCATCGGTATCTGCCGGGTAGCCCAATAATGTCAAAAGCCAGTGGTTAAGGTCCTGGCCACTCAGCAATACGTTTGTTAAACCGCTGATACTGAAAAACAGGATTATATCATTTGTTTTACCCGCTTCGTTTTGCTTTAGCCTTTCTTCAACCCAATGGCAAAGGGCAATAGTTTTGCCATAGCCGGCCGGTGCCGCAAATACGGTGGCACTGTAATCAAAATTTAAAAACTCGTTAAAGTGATCGTCAATAAAATGCCTTTTAATAGTTTGGCTATAAGGTATCCCAAATTTATTACGCAATATTTGTAGCGTGGCATATGTTGTTTTACCGGCATTGACTTTTAATACCTCCCAGCTTGACGCGGTATTAACCGGTTTTGTGGGCTTACTGTGTTTTTGGCAAAAATCATCCCAGCCCAGGTAACCGCAGTATTTGGCCATTACATCAACAGAAAACAGCGAAGGATTAAATTTGCTGTACGCAAAGCCATAAATACGTTTTAAGGTGGTTTCGCTGATACTAAGTTTGGTTTTATTAAATATATCTATCGAAATGCTCTTACAATCGCATGGGGTAATGTTTATAATACCCGATGTTGTAAGAACGGTCTTTTTTAGTAATTCGTAAAATTGAGGCAATAATGATGTCATAAAGTCATAATTATTTTACAGATGAAATTAATGTAGCTAAGCAATATGGATAGCTGTTTTCAGGTTTGTACGGCTACTATTTTTTGACAAGTTTTTAATTGTATGTAATTCCGGTTTTTTATTCTTTTATAGTTTCGGATTGTATACACCATAGATATATTTGGTTCGAATAATTACTGTTGTAAGGGAGGGTAAAAGCTCCCGGTTGTTGGTATTATAGTTTCATACCCATAATTTCCTTTCCAGTTGTATTATAATTTAATTTTATACATCAAAAACTTATAGGGGTATTAAGTTATACGTAAAAATAATATTTACGTTCGCCCTGTATACGGCTCTTATTACCGAATTAAAATAATAATGTTACTAAAAGTTAATGCCGGGTAATAGATTACACGTATGTGAAACCAAATTGCGCAGTAATTAAAATATTAATCAATAGTTTTGATAAATAGGGAGTATTTAAACTTTACTTATTTGAAAATCAGGTAGAAATACTTATTTATTCGCAATAATGTTTAAGCAAATATCCACGCTTAAACTAAAATAAATGACACTGACAGGCTATAGGTAGCATTACCTCATCAGCATTAGCAATTTAATAATTTAACTCTCGTGGTTAGATCGATGTTTGTTAATGAACAAAATGAACAGATTGTGCATAAATGAACAAACTGTTTTTTGTTAATACATAGTGAACAAACAGTGGAAACATATCAGCAAATGAACAAACTGATTTCAATCAATTGAGGCTGTATCTGCGTAATTAGGAGTGTAAACAATCACACTACCTAACACTATATGCATGAAAACCTCTACCTTTTTTAGCAGGTACATAGCTTTGCTATTCCTGCTGCTTTTCTCGACAGTAAAAATTTACGGCCAGCGTTTGTATGCAACCACCCAGGCAAGCAGTTCTGCAAGTTTGCTTTGCCTTGGATGCGTTGTAACCGATAAAAGCCAGGCTATCGACGGCGATTTTCAAACACACTCAACCCTTAACGTAACCGTTGGCGTTTTAGCATCTACTTACCAGGAGTTGATATTTCCGGGGGCAGGCAAGGTTGCGGCAAATACGCCCGTTTCCATTAAGCTTGGCTCGGGCGACAACCTGCTTGATCTGACAGCGCTTGGGGGAATAAGGATCCAGGCGTTTAATGGCGGCAGCCCTGTAGGGGGGGCTGTAAATGCCGCAACGCTTGTTAGCGCGTTAAGCAACAATAACCAGGTACAGCTAACCATAACCCCAAACAAAGTTTACGACAGGGTGAGGGTAACGCTTAACGGTGGCCTTTTAGGAGCACTAAGCAGCATCTACCTCTACGAAGCCTTTTATAACGGGCCGGCAAGCGTAGCATGTAACAACGCTTTCGACGAGTTGCACGGCATATCGGCAGGTTTATTAAACCTGGGTGTTGATGTGGGGGGCGTAGCGCATCCGCAAAATGCTATTGATGGTGATATCAATACGGCATCAACCCTTAACGCGGGTGTTGCCGCTGTTGGCGCTTATGCACAGCAAACCATTATTTACGAAAAGCTTTCAGTTTTGGGGGATTCCATCAGGATGACCCTTTCGCTGCCCCAGGCTATATTAGATGCCGGGGTATTGGCCGATATATCTATTTCCACTTACAATGGTAATACAAGTAATAACGATGCGATTTCCTTTAATTCGGCATTGATAACCCTGCGCCTGCTCGATCTTGCAGCCGGGCGGCGCAGGGTTACCATTACTTATGCCCCCACCAAAGTGTTCGACAGGGTTCAGCTGCGTTTAGGCGGGGGACTGGCAAGCGCATTATCGACCTTGAATTTACACGAGGCCGCAAAACTGATACCGCGCCCCGTAATTAAATTCAATAACGTAGTCACCAATAATGCCAACGTTTGCGCCGGCGATGCGGTTACGCTTACTGCTACTGCAATACCTAACACTACATTTAACTGGTACACCGCTGCAACCGGCGGCTCACCTGTACATACAGGCGCAAGCTATTCGCCCGGCGTATTGGCTGCTACTACAACTTATTATGTATCGGCCGCCCGCAATGGCTGTACAGATGAATCTGAACGTACCGCGGTAACCGTTACGGTAAATCTCATTCCTGCAGCACCTGTTATCACCAATAATAATATCAGCGTATGCCCAGGTGGTACGGTTACCTTTACGGCACAGCTTGTAAGTGGTGTAACGGTAAAGTGGTACACTTCGGCAACGGGCGGTACCGCTATAGCAACGGGTAACAGTTTTACCACCGGTGCAATTAACGCTACAACTATATTTTACGCCGAAGCAACTACAGGAGGCACCTGCCCAAGCCCAACCCGCACCGCGGTTACAGCAATGTTAAGCCCGCTGCCGGCAGCCCCGGCATTAACCGATAACGATGTTACCATTTGCGATGGCGACGTAGCCGTGCTTTCAATAGCATCGCCGGTAGCAGGGCAAACTTATAACTGGTACAGTACTGCAACAGGCGGTACTACGCTTTATACCGGCATTAATTTTACCACCCCGGTATTACACACCGACGCTAAATATTATGCTGAAGCAGTAAACGCTACCGGTTGCGAAAGCAGCACAAGAGTGGCAGCCAATATAACCGTATCGCCAAAACCTGCAAACCCTGTGCTTGCAGCAAACGATATGACCATAATGGCCGGGCAAACGGCCACTATAAATGTAACCAATGCGCAAACAGGCGTCAGTTACAAATGGTATACATCTGCCGGCGCGGCTACCCCGGTACATACAGGCGGCAATTATGCTACACCGCAGCTTTATACCAACACCACTTATTATGTGGCAGCGGTTAACGCCGCCGGTTGCGAATCGGCAAGCCGTACTTCCATTACTATCAATGTAACTATCGATAACAACTCGCCTTGTACATTTGCAAACACGCAAACGTCTTCTACTAATGGTATTTGTATAGGCTGTAACATTACCAATGATGCCCTTGCCACCGATGCCGATACAACAACCGCATCAACCATCCGCATTTTAGCCGGATTAGTAGGTGGGTACGCGCAGCAAAACATGGTGTTTCAACAACCCGGCTTTGCAGGCGATACCGTTAAGCTCGTTTTAAGCACACCCGTTGGCCTTGCCGATGCCGCCGTGCTTGGGCAAATATCCTTAGCGCTTTATAATGGCGGTACGCTGGTGCAGCGGTACACACTTAATAATAACCTTTTAACCGTACGCCTATTAGGCGGCGGTAACCGTTACGCGGTTTACATACCCGCAACCGGCGCTTATGATAGGGTACAGGTAAGGTTAACATCCGGCGTAGCAACGCTGCTCACATCGTTAAATGTTTACTACGCTGTACAGCAATACCCAACACCTGTATTTGCCGATGGCGCACCACAGGTTTGCAGCGGTAACCCCGTAACTTTAAAGGTTAATACACCAACCAATGGCACCATAAAATGGTACACAAGCCCGGTTGGCGGCGCATCGGTATTTACCGGGACAACATATACAACCGGTAATTTAACCACAACCACCACTTATTATGCCGAGTATAGTCGTGGCGCATGTGTTAGTCCAACGCGTTATCCAATTACTGTAACTGTTAATGATCCACCTGCAAAACCAATCGTAATACCGCCAAGCGCTACCATCACCGCCGGGCAAACCGCAACATTTAAGGCCACTGCGGCAACAGGTGCTATAGTAAAATGGTACGAAACATTGACCGGCGGCACCGCGGTATTTACAGGTAACACTTTCACCACGCCTGTATTATCAACAAGTAAAACGTATTATGCCGAAGCGGTGCTGGGTAGCTGTCCATCGCCCGACCGTACTGTGCTGCCGGTAACTGTTACCCCGGTGGTTGTGCCCAATGTAACCGTAGTGCCGCCAACCCAAGCGGTTGATCCGGGTACATCGGCCACGCTTACCGCTTCGTCTACCACGCCAAATGTTACCTTTAACTGGTATACACAGCCCACAGGTGGTACTATAATTTATACCGGCGCTACATTTAATACACCGCCGGTGTTTACCCCAACCACCTACTATGCCGAGGCGGTTGTAACTGCAACAGGTGTAAAATCGGCCACAAGGGCATCAGGCACAATCACATTAAATTCGGTTTCAAATAATCCTGTTCCCTGCGATGCGGCCATCAGCCAAACCAACGCTGTTGGCGGCGGCCTGCTATGCGTGCTTTGCAACATCAGCAACCCAAATGGTGCTATCGATAATAACAGGAATACCTTTACCCAGCTAAACGTACCGATAGGCTTACTGGGCGGATATGCGGAGCAGACACTTCGTTTTGCAAATACCGGCCGTGCCGGCGATAGCGTTGTTGTAGAATTGGGCATCCCGGGCTCGTTAGCGAGTGTGGGTGTGCTATCGCAGATAAGCTATGCAACCTATAACGGTGCTACCTTTAATAACGACAGGACCGCCCTTAACGGCGCTTTAATAACCGTAACGCTGTTAAACGGCACCAGCCGTTTCCGCATTGCTTTTAAAGCCGGTGCCGATTTCGACCGGGTAGAACTAAGGCTCAACTCGGGCGTGGCAGGCGTATTTAGTTCGCTGAACATCTACGATGCCGCGCAGGAAGTCGCGGCGCCCGTTATCTCGGCTTCGCCTGTTACAGTATGCCAGGGCACCCAGGCCACGCTGACGGCTACCGTACCCAGCCACGTAACGGTAAGGTGGTATACCAGCCCTGCGGGAGGCTCGCCGGTATTTACCGGGGCGGTATTTAACACGCCTGTTTTAAATAGCAGCAGAACCTATTATGCCGAAGCCAGCAGAACAGCTGATGGCTGTACGCAAACAACCCGTACACCGGTAAAGGTTAATGTTACCCCAACACCGGCCGCGCCTGTGGTGAACGTACCAACCGTAACGGTATGCTCGGGCCAGCCCGCTACGTTTACAGCTAATGCCGTGGCAGGCGTAAGTTTTGCGTGGTATACTACACCAACGGGCGGTACAGCCGTATTTACAGGTAATCCGTTCACTACCGGCCCGCTTACCGCAAGCGCTACTTATTATGTAGAAGCACAAGGTACAGGTGCATGTGGTAGTTCTACCCGTACCCAGGTTACCGCCAATGTAACCGCTACACCGCTGGTGCCTGTGATATCGCAAAACCCAACACAAACCTGTTCGGGTTCGTCTGCGGTATTAACAGCTACATCAACCCAGCCGGGTGTTACCTTTAACTGGTATAACACCGCTACCGGCGGCGCACCTATATTTACAGGGGCTACCTTTACAACATCAAACCTTACTGCAAGCCGGTCTTATTACGTAGAGGCCGCGTCCGGCAGCTGCACAAGCAGCACCCGTGCCAAGGCTGATGTGGTGGTTAACCCAACCCCGGTTGCCCCAACCGTTACCATTAACCCGGCGGGCGGACAAATAGCCTCGGGCCAAACAGCAACGCTTACTGCATCGTCAACTACCGCGGGCGCTACCTTCAGGTGGTATACATCTGAAACCGGCGGTACACCAATACATACCGGCAGCACCTTTACAACACCTGCGCTTACATCAAGCATCACCTATTATGTAGAAAGCGTGCTGGCTGCAACAGGCTGTACCAGCCCTACCCGCACCCCGGTAACCGTAAAGGTAAACCCTATATTTTCCACTTCGTGCGATTTTGCATCAACCCAAACAACAAATGTTAACGGGGGGCTGGCTTGTATAGGGTGCGCGGTAAACAACGAAAACAACGCGGTTGACGCCGACACCACAAGTGCGAGCCAACTGAGCTTACCGATAGCTGTATTAGGCTCTTATGTATCGCAAACGCTGATCTTTGGCGACCAGGGTAACGCGGGGGATAGTATCACCGTTAAAATAAGCGCGCCATCGAGCCTGCTTGCAGCCGGTGTGTTGAACCGGATCCAGGTGGCTTCGTACATGGGCGCTACGTATAATGGCGACCGCACCAGCATCAACGCCAGCCTGATAAGCCTGCGTATATTAGCCGGCGAAACAACTGCGATCATCCGCTTTGCCCCAACCGCCAACTTTGACAGGATTGAGGTAAGGCTGAACAGCGCGGTATCGGTATTTAACTCCATAAATATATTCTACGCTACTAAACAGGTTGATGCACCCAAAGTAACCGCATCTACTGTAAATATTTGCTCGGGCAATAAAGCTACATTTACCATAAATAACCCAAAAGCCAATGTAACCTACAGGTGGTACACTGCCGCTGTAGGTGGTACACTGGTTGCTACCGGCACAAGCTTCACTACCGATGTATTAACCAGTACCCAAATTTATTACGCAGAGGCCAGCCGGACATCAAATGGTTGCGTTAACCCAAACAGGGTAGCTGTAACTGCTAACGTTACACCATCGCCGGTTAACCCTATCTTAAACCAAACAACCGCTACCATTTGCGCGGGCGATAATGCAACCTTTACCGTAACCAATGCGGGCGGGGCTACTGTAAGGTGGTATAATGCCGCAACAAACGGTACGCTATTGTTTACCGGCACAAGCTATACTGTTTCGCCACAGGTTACTACCAGTTATTACGCCGAAGTAGTTAATGGCGCTTGTACAAGCCCTGCACGTACCAAGGCAACGGTTACAGTAAACCCACGCCCGTCTAAACCGGGTGTCGCAGCCGCAAATGTTACTGTATGTAACGGCAGCCCTGCCACGTTAACCGTTCAAAACCCCGAAGCCGGTGTTACCTACAACTGGTACACTGCAGCAACCGGCGGTACGCTGGCTTATACCGGCGCAACGGTTACAACAGACCCGGTTACAGCTAATACAAGTTATTATGTAGAGGCAGCTAACACAGCTACCGGTTGTACAAATAATGGTGGCCGCACCCGCGTAAACATTACGGTGAGCGGCGAAGTAAACGCGCCGGTGCTAAGCGCTACCACCACCAGTGTTTGTAGCGGCGGTACTGTAACCATCAGTGTCAATAATCCGGTTGCCGGCCAGCAGTATAATTTCTATACAGCAGCTACGGGCGGTACACTCGTATTTACCGGTACAAGCTATACTATTAATAATGTTAGCGCGGATGTATCCTACTTTGTAGAAGCTGCAAGCGGTACATGTACCAGCGCAACCCGCACCCGTACAGATATAACAGTAACTACAGCGCCAACACCTCCGCAGGTACAGGCGCCTGCAGGTGGCTTAACCGCTTGCGATGGCTCGGATGTTACTATCAGTATAAGCAACCCGCAGCCTGACTTGGTATACAGATGGTACAGCGCTGCCACCGGCGGCACACTTTTATACACCGGTACCGAGTATACAACATCTATAACTGCAACTAAAACATTTTATGTGGAGGCTGCAAGCGCAGGAAACTGTAACCCATCAACACGCACACCGGTAACGGTAACGGTTAGTCCCCTGCCGCCAGACCCAACCGTGGAATCGGCGAGCGTAACCGTTTGTCCGGGCAGCAACGCAACGCTGCGTGTTACTTCGCCTCAGGCAGGCATCACCTACAGGTGGTACAACTCGCCTGCGCAAACCACCGTGTTGTTTACAGGTACAACCTACGTAACCGATCCGATAACGGCTACCACCAACTTTTATGTGGCAGCGTTTAATTCGGCGGGCTGCAGCAGCGCTAACCTTGCACAGGTACAGGTACGCACACGCCCTGCACCCGCAGCGCCTGTTGTAGCAAACGGCAACCCGGTAACCACCTGCGAAGGTACTACCGCTACTATCGGGGTTACCGATGCACAGGCAGGCTATACTTATAATTTTTATACAGTAGCTACGGGTGGTACGCCAACCTTTACCGGTACCAGCTTTGTAACACCGGTATTATCTGCCAATACCACCTATTATGTAGAAGCAGTTAACGATGATGGTTGCCCATCTACTACACGTACAACCGTAACGGTAAACGTTAATGCCGCGCCAACTGCGCCAACCGCAGCTGCCACCGGTACCGAAGTATGCCCTAATTACAGCACCACCTTAACAGCCACTGCCACAGGCGGCGCAACAGTTAAGTGGTATGCAGCGGCAACCGGAGGCCCTGTACTGGCAACAGGCAACAGCTTTGTAACAACGGTATTAAGCAGCAACACTACTTACTATGCCGAAGCGGTTAGCGCTGCATCGGGTTGTGCATCATTAACGCGCACACCGGTTACGGTAACCATACTTGGCCCGCTGCCTGCGCCTGTTGTTTCGGTATCAAACACAACATCATCAAGCGTAACCTTTAGTTATACTGCCGTTGCGGGCGCTGTAGCTTACCAGGTAAGTTTGGATAACGGTTCAACCTTTAGCAGCCCAAGTTCGGGTGCGGCTGGCTTGTTCCATACAGTGATGGGCTTAAACCCTAACCAATCGGTAACCATTATTGTACGCGCGGTGGGTAATGTCGATTGCCAGTTGGGTACTAATTCAACGGCTGTTATCGGTATCGCTGCCAATCCGTTTGGCGATGGCATCTTCGTGCCAAACGCCTTTACACCTAATGCCGATGGTAATAACGATATACTGTACGTGTATGGCAATACCATTCAAAAGCTCACCTTCTCGGTTTACGACCAATGGGGCGAGCAGCAGTTCAGGTCTACCAACCTAAGCAGCGGATGGGACGGTACCTATAAGGGCCACGCGCAGCCGGTTGGGGTTTACGTGTACTACGTAGAAGCCACGCTTATCAGCGGCCAGGTAGTTAAAAAGAAAGGCACCGTTACCCTGATCCGATAAACAGAACCATCACCTAACAAATATCTACACATGAAAAAAGTAACCATCATCATCATAGCGGCGCTGCTCCAGGTTGGGGCAGCCCACCGCTTAATGGCTCAAATAGATCCCCACTTTTCGCAATACTACGCATACCCGCTATACCTTAACCCCGCTTTAACCGGGGTTATTAACGGCGACCTGCGCATTAACGGTAATTTTAAAAACCAGTATGCAAACATCAATAACGCTTACCAAACCGGCGCGCTATCTGTTGATTACCGGCCTACTGATAAAGTGGGGCTTGGCTTTAACGTGATAAACCAGGCTGCGGGCGATATTGGCTATAATTACTTTGCGGCATACGGCTCCTTTGGTTATGCTATTGCCGTATCAAACGATGGGTTTAAAAAGCTAAGCTTTGGCGTGCAGGCCGGCATTATAAACCGTGGCTTTGATGCAAGCAAAGCGCAATATGGCAGCCAGTATAACCCCTCAAGCGGTTTTGACCCCACAATGCCCAGCAACGAGAATTTCCTGAATACTAATGCCACCATTTTTGATGCCGGCGCAGGTATTTTTTATTACGATGGCGACCCGCTGCACGGCGCTAATTTTTTTGGTGGTGTAAGCGCGGCACACTTAACAAGGTCAAAAGACCCGATATCAATGAACACCGGTGTAGCTAATGTATTACCTATCCGGTGGACGGCACATGCGGGGGTACGCATCAAGGCCAATGATTACTTCGATTTTATACCGCATGCCATTTATATGCGCCAGCAAAAAGCCGAAGAAAAGGCGGTAGGCGCGTATTCTGAATTTAAGATAAACAGCGAGAAGGGGCTGATACTGGGCGGCATGTACCGGTTTAACGATGCCGCGGTGGCTAATGTGGGTTACCACGTAAACAGCCTTATCATCGGCGCCAGTTATGATTTTAACACCTCATCGCTAAACCGCGCAACCTTTGGCCAGGGCGGTTTAGAATTATCTATAAGTTACGTTTTCAGAAGGCGGATACAAGAGCCCGAACCTATTTGCCCAAGGCTTTAAACTTTATCAATATGAAAAAGATACTTACAATAATACTAATTATTACAGCCTGTACGCCGGCTATGGCCCAGTACAGTAAAGATAACCCCCGCGCACTGGGCGATAAAGCCTTTAACAACAAGGATTGGTACGAGGCCGCTTATTATTACCGCAAGGCTGCCGAGGGGATGAGCCTGGTAACGCTGCAATCGATACCGTATAGCGGGGGTGGCAAATCTGCAAAGGCTGCCGCTAAAAGCGGCAACCCTGATGACAGGGCTTATATCTGTTACCGGCTGGGCGAATCGTACCGCGGGTACGAGAATTACCTGGAAGCCGAGCCCTGGTATTTTAAGGTGATAGAAGAGAATAACGAGGCTAAATATCCGCTAAGCAGGTTGTGGTATGGTGTATGCCTGCGTGCCAACCAGTATTTTGACGAAGCCATAAAGCAGTTGACACAGTTCAAATTATCCTATAAAGGCGAAGCGCAATACATTGCGATAGCGGAAAAGGAAATAAGAAATTGCAGGTTCGCTAAAGAGCAATACCAATACCCCATATTGATAGATGTGGCTAAACGCAAAGGATCATGGAACTCGGATGGATCTGACTATGCCATGTGGCAGCGGGATGGGAACACCTATTTTACTTCATCCCGGTTTGTAAAGGATGAAAAAACCCACGTAAACCGCATTTATACAATGGCCAACCAGGATGCCGGCCAGCCAACAGTTATAAAATTTAAAAGCGACGAAAATATAAAAGACCTGGAATATGGTACGCCTGCCTTTACGCCCGATGGGCAACGCATGTACTTTACCCGCTGGTATAAAGTGGGAAGCAAGTCTACCTATGCCATTTACTCCAGCAAAATGGAAGGTACAGATTGGGGAACCCCGCAAAAGCTAAACTCCAATGTTAATGCCGATGGTTTTAATGCCATACAGCCTTTTGTCACTGCTGACGGCAAACAATTGTATTTTGTATCTACCAAGCCCGGCGGGCAGGGTGGCGATGATATATGGGTAGCCGACCTGAACAGCGATGGCAGCCCTATCAACTCGACCAACCTGGGCAGTGTCATCAACACCTCTATGGATGAGCAGGCGCCTTATTACGACGTGCAGAACAAAAGGCTGATCTACAGCTCGAAAGGTTTTTTGGGTTTGGGTGGATTTGATTTTTTTGAAAGTTTTAATGCAGATAACAAGTGGAAAATCCCCGCAAATATGGGCTACCCCATGAACTCGGCTAAGGATGACCTTTATTATGTACCTGATAACGCCGATCAAAACAAATTTTATATCAGCAGCGACAGGGAATCTGACTGCTGTTTAAACCTGTTTGAGGTGATGGATAAACGGCACCTGCTTACCGGCATAGTGGTCGACTGTGATACCCGCAAAGCGTTGCCGGGTGTTAAAGTGAGCTTTGTCGATTCACTAACCAGGCAAACCATTAAACAGATAATTACTGATAAAACAGCCCGCTACAGTTTTGATGTTAAAACCAGCAGGCCGTACAATTTAGTGCTCGAAAAAGCCGGGTACTTCAGCAAAGTACTGCCCGTTCCCGCATCGGGCGAAATGAAGGGCGATACTTTATTTAATGCCGAGATATGCTTGCAGGCCTTTAAGGTTGATAAACCCATCGTGATCAAAAACGTGCTGTATGATTATGACAAAGCAACGCTTCGCCCCGAATCTAAAACAGTGCTGAACGAACTGGTAACCATTATGAAGGATAATCCCCAAATAAAGGTTGAACTGGCCGCGCATACCGACTCCAAAGGCAGCGACATGTACAACTATAAATTATCGCAAAGGCGGGCCCAGGCGTGTGTAGATTACATTATTAGCATGGGAATTGACGAAAGCCGCATTTATGCCAAAGGTTACGGCGAAAGCAGACCGATAGCGCCAAATACACTGCCCAACGGCAAGGATAATCCCGAAGGCAGGCAGCTGAACAGGAGGACAGAGTTTAAAGTATTAAAATTAGAATAGCAGGAGAGGAACATATCATGAAAAACAACGCAATTGCTTTAACCAGGCCAAACCTTAAAACCAAAGGCTTTTCAACACATCATATCGATATTTTCAGCTGGATCTTATTGGGTAAAACCAATCGCGAAATAAATACCATGCTGGGATATACAGAGCGTTCGCACGCGGTGGTAGATCATTCGCGCAAGGTAATGTATAAATTGCTGGCGCTTGAAGAATTATGCCGTATGGATTATAATGGCCGTGTTATTTACCCGCGCAGCTACAACTTTTGGTGGAAGAAGCTGCTGGATAAACACATGAAAACTTTGCTATCGGTAGCCATAGCGCCCGGTTTTTACGAAACCGACAAATAAGCCTCAGTTTTTACTTTGGATATAGGGTTAATACAGCCCGGTGCTGTTATCAACACGCCGGGCTTTTTTATTGTTTACCGGAGCGGGCATGCCATGCTATACTTGGCATTATCAAAATAATAAGCAGGTGATATTACAGTAATACTTAGATTGGCTTAGGCCATATAAAAATGGTTCATTAAAGATACAGGCAATGGCGCCGCCCTTTTTGATGGAATTTTTATGAACAGCAAAGATTTTATTATCGGCAAATTAAAGCTAATACAAAAAAAGCACCCTTCTTATTTTAAGGAGCACAACGTATCGATATTAGATTGTGTAGTAATAAAAGGTACAGACGCGGCATTTATAACCATTACCAACAGCGGGTTGCCTTTTGATATTAAATGGATGATAGTTACCCTTAATTAAGCAGCGTTATTAGCGCGTAGATCGCCGGGGGCATGGTGCATGCCTGTCTCCAGGAAATTTAATACAAAATCACTAAGTTTTATCCCATAGAAACTGCATATGCGCGAACAGTTGTTCATGGATAGGTTTACCCTGTTGCTCTCCCACTCAATGTAGGCATTCCTGCTTATTTCAAAGCAGTCGGCTACAAATTGCTGTGAGTAGCCGTTAGCCACCCTCAGCTTTCGCAAAGCAAGGCCAATATCCAGGTTTTGCGCTTCGGTACGCACCATAGTTTTAGTATTGCCATTCATAACCTTGTTATAATTACGATCGGTTTTTTACTGCGCCTACAAACGATGTTATAGTCATTGATGTTGCTGTAGGGTCGGTAGGGAAACCGCCGGGTAAACCAGCTTTTTTAGGGAAATTAAATAGCGCTGTGGCTTTTAAAGTGGGTTTTTTGTTAAATTTAGTCGGCATAATCTTGGGGTTTTCTTAAAATTATCCGACATCAGAACCCCAAAAAAAAATATTATCCCAACCGCGATATGCACATGGCAAACGGTTATATTCGCATGGTTATGAAAAGAAAAGTGATCTTACAACATGCAGTTGCATGGGCAATTTTTATGTTTTACGAGGTAACATCTATATACCTTGTAAGAGGAATGGCAGGGGCACTTTCAGATTATGTAGCTCATTATATCCTTAACATATTATTATTCTACATTAATGCCCGCATCATTACGGGCAGTGGCTCCGTCAGGAAAAAGATCGGCCTCATAGCTTCCCTGGTACTTGGTTATATGGCTGTTAATTTTGTAATGAACACCATGCTGGAGTACTTTGCTGTTCAAATACTTCGCCCCAGTAGGCCCATAGGTTATTTTTTTGTGGCCAGTTTCTGGCGTTGTTTTTATTTTTTAGGGCTAAGTACAGTGTATGCGTTTTCTGTTAACCTGATACGATCGACCAAAAAGATAAACGCGATGCTTACCGAGCAGATGCAAAAGGAAAAAGATCAGATACTTTTACAGAACGAGCTTTTAAGCGCTAAAAACGGGCTGCTAAGGGCACAGATAAACCCGCATTTGTTTTTTAATACGTTAAATTTTATCTATAATTCTGTATACAAGCTATCGGCTACCGCCGGGGATGCGGTTATGCTTTTGGCCGATATTACAAGGTTTTCGATAGCCAATACAGATACTGACGGGAAAGTGTACTTGGAAGATGAACTGGTTAATATCGATGACCTGATTACGCTTAACCAGATCCGGTTCGACTCTAAGCTACAGGTACATTTTGTTAAAGAGGGAGATTTTAAAGACCTCAGAATAATACCGCTGGTGCTACTTACCCTGGTAGAGAATGTGTTTAAATATGGCGACCTGCAGGATAAGGATCAGCCGGCTCTGATCCAGATCAAACAAATGGACGGCTTTGTTCACTTTGCCACACGTAACAAAAAGGTTTTTGACAGTAAGGAAATATCAGGCTCGGGCATTGGTATCAACAATTCTAAAAAACGCCTGCACCAGGCTTACCGCGATAGTTTTAAACTGAGGGTGAACGAAACAGATGACCTTTTTTATGTGGACCTTACTATAAATACTGATTGCTTATGCTTCGTTGCTATATAATTGACGATGAATTGCATGCTATAGAGCTGCTTACCGATTATATTGATAAAACGCCCGGCATAAGCTTAGCAGGGTCAAACCAGGATTCGGTGAAGGGTTTACATGAAATATTGAACAGCCCGCCCGATGTTTTATTCCTGGATATTGATATGCCCCTTTTAACCGGGCTTGACCTATACACCATGGTAGGCGATAAGCTTAAAGTAGTATTTACTACCGCTTTTGCCAGTTACGCCGTAAACAGTTACGAATTGCAGGCTGCCGATTTTTTGCTGAAACCTATAAGATATACCCGGTTTTTAGCTTGCATAAATAAATTACAACAGGATTTTGAACAAAAGGCATTACCACGACAGGGCAAGCCAGATCATATATTTGTACAAAGCGGGTCTAAATCCAAGATCATTAAATTAAGGTTCGAGGATATCATTTTTATTGAAAGTATGAATAACTACCTGAACATACATGTAACCGGCCAGCAGCACCATGTTGTTTACCTGTCGTTAAAAGATCTGCTTGAACAACTGCCCGATACCGATTTTCAGCGGGTTCATAAATCATATATTATCAATTACCGCAAAATAGTTACCATTGAGGGTAACCGTATATTTTTAGAAGGTTTCCCTGCCATTACGGTTGGGGCACAACACCGCGAGGAGTTTTTTAAAAAGATAGGGGAAAACCTTGTTAAGAAAAAGTAAGAAACTACTGATGCAGTTTCTGGCGTGTTAGTTCAAACTGGTGCATTAGTGCGTAAACAACCATTTCCTGCTGCCTCATATCAGTCGAAAAGCAACGGTTCATATGCATATGAACAATATCGGCCAGTAGCTGCTCATTAAAAAGTTTATTATTCGTGGTAATAATGCCCAGCGTTTTAAATAGTTCTTTTTTGTTTTGTATCGATTTGATGTTGCTATAAAAAAAGGCATCATTAAGCAAGCCCGCCGATTGGTTTTTTAACTCTCTCTTTTTTTGATCGAGAGATATTTTCAGGCTTTTTGAGCCGCCAAATTCTTTAAAAAGATTTTCTTTAACATTATTCAGGAACCGGCCCCTGGCTAATGCATCGGTTATGCAATAACAAATAATACCGTAAGCAACAGCAATTGCGGCGGTATAAGCAGGATAAGGTATAGTTAATTTTGGGTTGAACTTAAGGAAGTTAATAACAATGCCGGTGCTGATGCAAAAAAGCTGTTCGGCCAGGGGTATTACCCGGGGCGGGTAACGCTCCAGCTCACGTTCGTAAGTTTCAATTTTAGCCCCGTTTATTTTATTGATCTTTTGAAGCTTTTGTAATACAGTGTGAACAGCCTTTGTTAATTTACCTGTGGCATTTGCCACAACCTGCATCCGTACCCGTAAATGCGGTTCGGGATCGCGGTAACGAACAAAAAACCACTGATAAATAAATAATTTATTTTTTTGAGTGATAGCGGCTATTGCCAGGAGTACACTATCGGCATTAAACTCCTGGCAGTAAATTTTATAATATAACCATTCCCCGCCGGGTAAATGCAGCCGTTTTACTGTTTGTTTTTTTATTATAGCAGGCTTAACATAGTTGCCGGTATAAACAGCCTGGTTATTTATTACCGATGCTATGAACTGGTTTGCATAGGTGCGGCCCTGCTTATCGGTTACAGCCCCGCCATAATCGTTTTCTTTGAAAACTTCCTTAAAAATGGGCCGTTCTTCGCTACGGATCTCTGACAGAAGCATCTCTATGCTCTGCCTGTCGTTTAAATCGAACATCAGGTACTGATCCGAGCGTACCAATGCAAACAGGTTAGGTAAACCTATGCACCCGGCTTTTTTCACAAACCAATTATACCCGGCTAAAGCGTTTTGTGCGGGTATTGCCTTTAGTGTGTTTTTATCGGGCACCCATGTAGCCGGGTACAGGATACAGTTTTTATAGGTTACCCGCGGGTAATACTTTAACCCCGGAAACAGATTCATCATATCCAGCCCCCAGGTATGCTGTACGCCCTGGTATTGCAAATCGGCAAGGAAACGGAAAACAGGCAACTCGCTTCGCTGGAAATTGTACGCCGAGCTTAAACGGGGTATAACACGTTTTTTTGACCCGGTACGCCACAGCAGTATTTCGCCCTGGTGTATGGATATAAACAGGTCAGACAGGCTGATTTGCGTATCAGCAGGTAATGCAGAGCCTGTTTTAATAGGAATTTCAAATGGCCAGACAGAGCGCCGCCTGTTAATATTATCTACATGAGCATCAGAAAGGAAAGCAAGTTCTGCAAAATCAACATCGGGATTGGTACAGGTTTCTTTGCGGGCGATATTTTGGCAATGGTGTAATATCTCGTTATTAAGCGGGGTAAACCTGCCTGTTAAAGCAGTAGCGCTTACCCCACCCGCCTGTTCAATAAACAGCTGATCATTGTATACCTTAAATACTACCGATAAGCCGGGTGGCGGCTTTAGTGCACGGTTAGGCAGTTTTTCAAGGTCTTCATCATCAATAGTTATTTGTGCAGCGTTTTTATGCCATTTGTTCATCAGCATTTGCTGCAGCTCGCCCCACTCTATGCTTACGGGTAATGTATCTTCTACGGTAAAATTAAGATCGCGGGCAAGCGAATCCCCATTTACAGGCCGGGCCAGGTCTGCGTATGAGATACCGGTTTCCGGGTCTAATGCTACCATCAGCGGAACAGCTTGCCTATCAAATTTTTTAACAAAAGCGCTTTTGAAATCAGTTAATGCCTTGTTTTCTGCGCCCGGCGATATTTTTTGCAATACCGAAAAGGCAGCTTGCAGATCGTTGTGCCAAGCCGCCGCAGGCCCGCCTTCGGCATGGCGTTCAAGGTTAGCGTAATATTTTACGGTAATGCCTGTTTCAAGAGCAAACGCGGCCGTGTTTGCAGGCAGGGTTACCGTGTCCCTTTCGTTTAAAGGTGAATTTTCTAATATCTTATTATCAGGTATCAGGAATGAACCCTGACCGGGAAATTTCTTTATCCGGCAATAAAGGTCTTCGCCGGTAATGTTGGGCTGAAACGCTGGCTCTAACACTTGTAAATTTACAAGCTCGTGCAATAATTCGCGGGCATCTTCTTCATCCAGGCCCAGGCGTTGTGTTAGGTAGGCTAATATACTTTCATTTGGTTTTTCCCTTTTGCAAAATAATACAATATGGTTAATAACAGTGTTGTTTTGCAGCTTGTGTATAGTAAAATTAAAAGATGTGGATTGTTGCTCTTCCCTATACAGGTAACGGATATCCTGTCCGGTATGATAGGTGGATTGATTGGCGCGTAGGCTTTTATACATGTTTGGGGCTGCCACACGCTTATACATATCAAGCACATTTTCCATATCGGGCGATATGTGCAAATTATACCCCTGCGTTGTTAATACTACGCCGGTTTTATTATAAGGTTGCTTTATAAAACTGAACGACGAAAACGCACCAAACGGGGTGGTACGGTAAGCCATCCTGTTGGCATATTTTTTTATCGAGAAAAGTGTTTTGGCTGATAGTTTTTCGATGCGGAAATCGTGGGCTGCAAGTTCGCTGTATAACGAATTGCTTGCCAGAAAAATGGCTGTACGGAAATGCCCGTTAGCAAGCAGGCCCCGAATAGATAACCGAATATATTCCTCGTAACTCAGAAATGGTGTCCTTAAAATAAGCTCGGGTAATATTTCAAAAGAAAACATGATCAAAGCTATAAACACCGGTCACTTTGTAATAATACGCTTTAACAGTGCGCAAAATTAGCTAAAGTATATAATGGCATATAAGCCAAACACAGCGGGGAAAGATGTGTTTGCAGTGCATGCATCTTTAGTTTGCTGTTGGGTAAGCAGTTGCAGGCTATTATCGGGTGTTTCATGCGCCCGCTTCATCACCTTTTCCATCGATATAAAAACCCTGATAAAAGGCAGGGGATGTGTTTAAATAAAGGCTGGCCGGTTGTAAAATTGGCCAGTTACGTAACATAACAATAAGGCGCACGCTTATCGCGTGCGCCCGTGTAGCATGGATACTGCTGTTATAACTGAGGAACACCCGGAGTATCTCCCGGCATTTCTGCTGATAGTTTCATCGCGTTTGCGGTAGCCGGTTGCGGCTGCATGCGCTTTAAGGTACTTATGGTAATGTGCGGCCAGATAATAGGTGTTACCGTGTTGGTTGATGGAAACACCAGGTTTATAACCTGTGAATATTGTAAAAGCTCGGTCTCGGTACCACCGTTAATGTTTTCTATCCAAAAATTAGCATCCATTGATGTAGCTGTAACGTTAGTTTGAATAAAAGGGATATTAAGGATACCACCCGTTGCATCGGGGTGTTTGGTAGACATGTTAATAGTTGTCATATCCGTTACAGACCCGCTCCCCACAATGCTGTCTAAAGTTGATTTCAGGAATATGTTGGGGTCAACCTGGTTAAACTCGTCAAACTGCGGGGTCCCGGTTATCTGGTCGTTATATCCAAGCATTGCAGCTTTGCTGCCATCCAGGTTTACACCTTTAGCAGATAGCTGGTCAAAAAAGCTTGTGCCGGGGTTATTTTGCTGCGACGATTTCCCCAGGGCCAGCAGTACGTTGCCATGCGGAATAGTGCCTAACCGGGCTATATTATAGCCGCCGTTTTCATTGGTTACGTACAGCATCAGTCCGGTTTCGGCGTGTATCACGGTGTCTTTTCCAAAACCTCTTTTATGGCAAAAATCAGTATCGCAAACACTTACTATCTGCTGCTCATAAAATACACCGAAGATCTCCTGGTCAAACTGTTTCCCGTTAAGTACGGGCCCACGGTTGCCGGCATGTACCGCTACCGATGAAAATTTAAGGTTTTCTTTGTAAGGGATAACCTCGTAGGTGAAACGGGGTACCCCGGGTACCGATATTACGTTCCAGCCGCTTGCAAGGTTCTTTAGCGAGCCATCTTCGCCGGTTGTTGTTAGCACAACGCTTTCCCATTCGCCTACCAGTTGCTTTAAGGGCCCAAGGTCTATTTCGGTTAGTGTATCGGCGGGTACAAAGCTTGCGCCCATGCCAAAACGGTTAAGGTTTTCTGTCATTTGTGGTTTACTTTATGGTTGAAAATTGTTTTAAAATGGAATAACTGATGCCCACCTGTGTTGATTGCGGAGGATACTGGCACTTTAGCTTGTAAGCGGTAATTGTGGGGCATCGTAATAGAAATTGCTTTAGGTTCCTAAATGTACCTAAAGCGATCTCTATTATTCGCAAATATTTGTAAAAAAGGCATTTATATGTAAGGCTTACAGGGTGTTTTACCCCTTCAAATTCAAATATCCAAGTATAGAAACTAAAAAAATTAGTATTTATAATAAAATATTGTAAAATATTTTTGATTTTTGTTACAGCATGATAAACAATACTAATATAATTAACGACGCAAGGGCCTGGCTAAAACGCAAACATGGCCCTGATGAAGTAATACGCATTGTTTTGGATGTAGAAAGTAAAGCAGCAGAGCTTTGTTACCTGTTATATACTGCATATGATGAGCAGCCCGATTACTTGGGCCGGGTATTATTTGATGTGCAGGGCTTTTGGATATATGATGGTGATATCCTCACCGTTACAGAACAGGAACAGGTGGCTAAGTTTATTATCAATTACCAGGAAGTACTATGAAGAAAGCCATTAATTACCGCCTCACCGAGGCGGAAAAACAGGATTTGAAAGCAAGCAAAGTGAGTCAAAAAATGCTGCAGGATCTGGCGCCCGACGAGATCGCCGCCTTGCTGAATGCTTCGCCCGGGCGTGCAAAAGAATTACAGGCACTTGCAGAATTTCAAAGTATCCCCTCGCTGGGTATTAACTTTGCCGAAGAACTTATTAGCCAGGGTTATTTTTCACTGGAGCAACTTAAAGGAAGGCCTGCCGCAGAACTTTTTGACGCGTATGAACGCCATTGCGGTGCCTGGGCCGATCCATGCGTGGAGGATTCGTACCGGTTATTGGTGCATTACATCGAAAACCGTGATGATACAAAACGTTGGTGGAACTTTACAGCCGAACGAAAAGCTTACCGTGAACAAAACGGTTTCCCCGCAGACCGGCCCGGTACGCCATGGTACCAAACTGAAAAATACTTAAAATAATTATGAGGGCCCGTAATTATTTTACGCTTCTCCGTAAGTTTTGTCATCTGCCGAAGGCCCGTAGATAGATGGCACGGCGATATTATTAAGGCGCATATAAACAGTTAGCTGGCCGCGATGGTGTACCCAATGATTTAAAGTAGAACTGATCTGCTCTTTCTTAGTGGATGAAAATAGGGTTTGGCCGTTAGCTTTCAGCTCAAATGGTTTATCCAGGTCGCCTTCCGTTATATTTTGCAGGGCTTGTTTAGCCTCGGCAAGGTTGTTATGAAAATGCTCCAGTACCTGCTTTGTTGTTTTGGCGTCGATATGTTTAAATGTAGCAAAATCGATTTCAGGGTCGCGTGCTATAAAGGCGATCCATAAAGGTATCTCGGCCACCAGCAGGGTAAGGTATCCTAATTCCATTGACTTTTCGTGTGGTTTCCAGCCAAATAATTCTGGCGGTATGCGTTCCAGGCACTTTTGAGTTGATGGGGTTTCGGCTTCCAGTTCGCGCATATATTCTTCTGCTAAAATCTTATCATTCATCGGATTGTGTTTTTAATAATAACAGCGTCCGTTACAAATAGTTCAAAAAAATGCCCGGAACAGGGAATGGGGTTGAAATAATGCACAAGTTAATGATATATATTGTAACATATCTGTTACAATATATATTAATACACTACTATGTATTGCATAATACTAAACAAAGCATATATCTTTGTTATGTAATAGTACAACCCATAATTGCTGTATTTACTTACGTAACAAATAATACATATGCATACACCAATTGTTAGTATGAACGATCTTTCGTTCAGCTATACCAAAGGCTCAAAAATACTGCAAAACATTAGTCTTGAGGTTAAAGCCGGCCAAATCTATGGCTTCCTGGGGCCAAACGGATCGGGTAAAACTACAACACTGCGGCTGCTTTTGGGGCTGCTGAAGAAACAGGAGGGCAGCATCAAGATATTTGGTAAAGATATTCAAACCTCCCGGATAGAAATTCTGAAGGAAATAGGCTCTCTTATCGAAAATCCATCGGTTTATGGCCATTTAACCGCTAACCAGAATTTAGAGGTTTACCGCGAAATTTATAACTGTAAGAAAGGCCGGCTGGATGAAGTGTTGCATACTGTAGGCTTGGCTGATGTAGGGGGCAAGGCGGTTAAAAACTATTCCCTTGGCATGAAACAGCGTTTATCTATAGCCCTTGCTTTGCTGCCGGGGCCAAAATTGCTTATCCTTGATGAACCCACCAACGGCCTCGACCCGACAGGCATCATCGAGTTGCGCCAGCTCATCAAAAATCTAAATAAAGAACATGGCATGAGCATTATTATTTCAAGCCATAACCTATCGGAAGTAGAGAAGATAGTTAGCCATGTAGGTATTATTTTTAACGGCAAAATGCTGTTTCAGGGGGCGTTAGATGAACTGTACGATGTGCAGAAGGCGCAAACCAGAGTGCTTATTAATACATCTGATAACGACCGCGTTATACAACTCTTACATGATAAAGATGTACAAAGGGATAACAACATGCTCTCGTTCGCATTTGAAGGTACCGAGGAAATGGCTGCAATAAACAGGACACTGCTAAACAGCAACATCGATCTTTATCACCTGCAAAGGCTTGATCCCAACCTTGAACAATTATTTATAGCCTTAACAACCAAATCATGACACTTTATACTTCTTTTCGCTCGGAAATACTTAAAACCAAAAAAAGTTCTGTTTGGCTGCTTACAGTATTGGGCGCAGCTATTGCACCTGTAGGGTTATTGATCAGCTTTAACAGTGCCGACGGTATACAGAAACTTCAGGGCCAGCCCTGGGCCAAATATTTTGCCGATGGACGTATGTATTCCTCGGGTATTTTTCTGCCGTTTTTCATCATCCTATTGTGCACTATTTGCGCGCAGATAGAATACCGCAACAACGCCTGGAAACAGGTGATGAGCAGCCCGCAATCGTTCGGGACTATTTTCTTTTCAAAGTTTCTTGTCATTCAGTTTTTTATATTGTGTTTTATCATACTGCATAACGCTCTTATACTTGTTTCGGGCGCTGTACTATACATTATTGAACCCAAAACCGGTTTTTTAAACCACGCGCCGGATTGGGGCTACCTGTTGCCACAGATAGTGAAATCATATTTGCTGGTATTGGCCATGTCAACCATACAGTTTGGGATAGGCATAAGGTTTAAAAACTTTATACTCCCTATCGGGGTAGGGTTTGTATTTTGGGTAGTAACCATGATCATGGCAGAACATTACGCCGGAGGAATGGAGTACTTCCCCTACGCATACTCTTTTGTTGGTTCCATGGCCGATTTTGAGAAGTTTGTCCCGCAAGCATTGTGGGGTTCTGTTGCCTATGCTGTTATTTTCCTTGGCCTGTTCTTCGCATTATTTACTTTAGATAAAGAGAAGGGATAATATCCTGATGTATGCATTGCTTAAACTTACTAAAACTGTCTCGTATAGTCATTTAAGCAAGGTTATAAATGATGACCGGGTTACCTTGTTGTGATAATAATCGTCAACACCTTCCATTATCCAGTAATAGGTTCCTGTCGGTAGCGGTTGCCCGTTATGTTTACCGTCCCAGTAAAGGCCGGGGTCCATTGTTTGCATTACCTGTTTGCCATTACGGTTATAGATTCGCAAACTGCTAAAAGTGATGTAACCGCTTAGTGAAATATGAAAAGTATCATTTATCCCATCGTTATTAGGGCTAAAAAGGTTTGGAGCTGTGACCGAATAAGGCGGCGGCGGCAGGATAGTAACGGTTACCGGCTGAATGTTTTGGCAGCCCGACGCCGTTTCCGCTTTTATATAATAAATTCCGCTTGTTGTTACCGCGGTGTAATTGTTAAGTGGCATAGTAGCTATAGCATCCTGGTAATAGCTGTAGATTAAATCTTGTTTCGGTGTAAAATAAGTGGTTAGGTTTATGGTAGCCGGATACGTTACCGGTAGCGGGTTGGCAGTAACTAAAGCGGGCTGGTTAAAAGAAAGCTTAACGGGCAACAGGTTACTGCATCCACCGGCATTTGTAGCCCTTATATAATAAATACCCGCCCTGGTAATTTGAGCAGGCAACGGTAGTGGCTCAAAAGATTCGGTAAGGTATTGGAAGGTTAAACCAGGGCTGCTTCCTTGTGTTATTTCTGCCGCTGTTAGGTCTGCGGCGGAGCCCGGGCAGCCAACTAATTCTTGTTTAGCTACAAACTTAAACTCGCCGTTTATACCATTTAAAGTAGTATAAAGTATATCTGTACAGCCTAATCCGTTAAAAGGTGTTACTTTAACCGCTATGTTGGTATTAGTGGCCGGCAATGGTAATGTAAGTATTCGGCCTGTCCCTAAAGTACTAAGCATATCGGCACTGTACCAGGTGTAAGTGGCGAATCCCGGCGGGGCCGATAAGGTAATGCCCATTTGGTTATCGCAAAAGATATTGCCCGATACAGGTGCGCCTATATTTTCGCTGATATCGAAATAAGCATATCCAAAATGTTCGCCAAATGAACAATGATTAACAGTAAACTCAAGCCGTATCTTTTTATTATTTAAGCCGGTAAGGTTGATAGTGGCAGACGACCAGTCTTTATAAAAAACGCCGTCGCTGTTATATTTAAAACCCGGAAGGTCTGAGGATGAAATGAAATCAAACGACGGGCATTCCAGGTAATTGTTATCAGTTATATTGTAAATTTTTACAGTAAAACGCGGTTGCTGGGATGCATTGTGCCCTGGATTTACCAGTACTACTGCGTAATCAAATATAATACTGTTAGAACCCGATGGTGGAACGGTCATCGTATACGACATTTGCTGCACATCATTGCCTACGGCAGTATTGCCTAATTTGACACTGTATTTACTACCGTTTGGAGAAAACCTGGGGAAATCACCAAATTCATCTTTAATTTCCAAACCATCATTTTTTAATATAGTAAAGCTTCCGGGGATGGCATACGAGGGCCTCAGCGATACTGTGCCAAGGGTATCTATCTTTCCAATAGCAAACTCCCAGTTATCAAAATTCCCTTTTTCGAAATCTATGTTTACCTGGCCGAAAGATGGCAGCCCGGCAAATGTCAGCAGGATAAAAAGCAAAATAAATGAGCCAAATTTTTGGGCCATTAAAGCATTAGGTTAATATTAGCGAAGAATGGGGCGTTGATTGACGTAAATGTATTACAAATATTTAACAAAAACACCCCTTAGCGTTAACTAAGAGGTGTTTTGTGCGCCCACCTGGGCTCGAACCAGGGACCAAAAGATTATGAGTCTTCTACTCTAACCAACTGAGCTATAGGCGCTGAAAATAGTTCTTATTTTCGAGGTTGCAAATATGTGAAAATGTAGCCGGAAATACAAAAATCATTTCATTTTTTAGCGGTTCGGCATAACGGGCTGTTTTATAGATAATTTATTTTCTATTGCACCTTGCCGCCACCTCCAAACACTTAACATTAAAGTACCACAATGTTGTTTTACTGATAACCCTGGCTTAACACTCCCGTTAAGTACGGCCGGTACTTTTATAATGTTAAACATAAACAAATGGAAATGGGATATACATCACTTGATCTGGCAATGCTGCTGATAGCGGCACTGGTTATATGGGCGGCATCGCGTGTCCCGGTAAAAAGTACCGGCAATTCAAAAAAACTTTCAGCGCACCGTTTTAAACGCGGCGGAAGCCCAACGCATTCAGTATCATAAAATGTACGCAACCCAAAGCATTAAATTTAAGAAAGGAAGATTGTAATGAAAAAGATCAAAGTAGCGTTTTTCGCTGATATACTTATCGAAGATTTTGACGGCGCGGTGCGTACCATGTACCAGCTTTTATACCGTATTGATACCACCCGGTTCGATTATATGTTTATTTATGGCGAAGGACCCGAAAATGTATTGGGTTTCGAGAGTTTCCAGATCCCGGCGGTGTCTTTACCTGTAAACACAAATTACTCGATTGCATTGCCGGTATTGGTACAAAGCAAGCTTAATAAAAAACTGCAGGCATTTAACCCGGATGTGATCCACATAGCCACACCATCGTTTTTAGGGAGCTTTGGATTAGATTATGCCAGCCGCTGCGGCCTGCCGTCGCTAAGCATCTACCACACACACTTTATATCTTACGTTGATTATTACTTTAAGCACGCGCCTTTATTTATCAAAAGTATAAAGCAGCAGGTTACCAAAGGCCACAAGAGCTTTTATAACCGTTGCGATAAAGTTTACGTACCGTCTGACAGCATCAGGAACGAACTGGTAGACATGGGTATTTACCCCGATAATATGAAAATATGGAAGCGGGGTATAGATGCGGGACTATTCTCGCCGTATAAAAAGGACAGGGGATTGATACAGCGCCTGGTAGGTAATAAAAACCCTACAATTATATTTGCCAGCAGGCTGGTGTGGGAAAAGAACCTGGTAACACTTTTTAGCATTTATGATAAGCTGCAGGCACTACAAACGCCGGTAAACCTTTTGGTTGTTGGCGATGGTACCGCTCGACAGGCATGCGAGGTACGCATGCCAAACGCCATATTCACCAATAATATCGATCATCAGTATCTATCGGTATTATATGCTTCTGCCGATGTATTCCTGTTCCCATCCGTATCCGAAACTTATGGCAATGTGGTTATCGAGGCAATGGCATCGGGCTTGCCATGTGTTATTGCTGATGGCGGCGGCTCAAAAGATTTTATTGAGCAGGGTGTTAACGGTTATAAATGCAGCCCTTACAACGCCGATGAGTATATTGAAAAGATAGAACTGATATTAAATAACAAGGAGCTAAGCGCACAATTTGCTGCAAACGGCTTGCAATGCAGTAAAGATCTGAGCTGGGAGCAACTTGCGCAGGTTTACTTTAACGATATTAGTAACCTGGTGCTTAAGCCACAGCCACAATTGGTATCAGCCTAAATGTTTAAACCTTATAATAATGCAGAGCCTTCCGTACCGGAGGCTTTTTTTTGTTATGGATGTTTTTAATGCCCGCCTGTTTCATTATCTGTTTGCCCCGGTTTGTACTGAAAGCTCCATACCAGGTAAATTAACGCGGGGAGTATAAAAACGCTGCCTGTTAATAACGCCGCCCCCAGCATTTGAATAGCTTTTTCGGCACCCTGGTGTGCTATCAGCGAAAGGTGCCCGCCGTTCTTCAGGATAATAATATTGGGGTAATGCTTGTAAGTGGTAGTTATCAGTATCATGGTAACCTGGAAACCGGCCAGCACACGGATAATAAAACGTTTGCCTTTGGCAATCAAATACCAGAGCGCTATTAGCGATACGGTAGCCGCGCTAACCGCCACCACGCCAATGATACTGCCAAACACCCATTGCACCAGGGGGATATTCTCCTTTACGGAAGCGATAAAAACAACCGATCCGGCAGCCACAGCAGCCACATTCATCAGCCTTGCCTTGCGGATGAACCTTTTGCGTTCGGTATCATCCTGGGTTTCGCCGATAAGGTAAATGGCTGCCAAAAACCCACACAACGCAACCGTAAAAAAGCCAATAGCTACCGAGAACCAGTTGAGCCAGCTGTAGATATAAGCATCCATAAAATTGGTGGCCTGCGGGTCTACCCGGCCGGATACCGTGCTGCCCGCTATAATGCCCAAAAACAGCGGCGTTATAAAACTGGAATACACAAAGATCTTGTTATACACCTTCTGCATATTATCATGTACCGCATCGTAATTACGGAAGGTAAGGGCGGTGCCGCGGGCAATGATGCCCATCAGCATAATAATCAACGGGATATGCAGGTAGGTAGACATGGTGGCGTATATCACCGGGAAACCAACAAACAGTATTACAATAGCGATGATGAGCCACATGTGGTTAGCCTCCCAGATAGGGCCGATGGCGTTATACATGATACGCCGCGTACGCGATTTGTTTTTATCAGATGTGAACATCTCGATAATACCCGCCCCAAAATCGGCGCCGCCCATTACCAGGTACAGCAGCAATGCAACCCATAAAAATATAATTACGACGTATATCATGCGCTTACAGGTTTTGGGGTTTCCTTATCATAAATTACCGGTACCATTTTTATCTGCCGGTAAAGCAAAAATATCACCGCTATGCTCAGTGTAAAATACACCGCGGTAAACAGGTAGAAGGAGTAGGCTACACCCGGCATTGGGGTAACGGCATCGGCAGTGCGCATAACGCCCTGAATTATCCAGGGCTGGCGGCCAACTTCGGTAACTGTCCATCCAGCCTCTACAGCTATAAAACCGATAGGGGTGGCCCATATAAACAGTTTAAGGAACCAGCGCTTACCAAACCAGCTTCGCTTTTTCCAGATAGCGATAAGATACAATAGCCCCAGGGCCATCATCAGCATACCCAATGCTACCATCAGCTGAAAGGCATAATGCACAACCGCAACGGGCGGCTGGTCTTTTTCGGGGATCTTGTCAAGGCCGGTTACAGGCGTTTTAAAGTCATCATGCACCATAAAACTCAGCAGGCCGGGCAGCTCGATGGCGTAATCAACCTTTTTATTTTTTACATCGGGGATGCCGCCAATAATTAGCGGAGTGTAGGGTCTGGTTACAAAATGTGCTTCCATGGCGGCAAGCTTGGCCGGCTGCGTTTTAGCAACCATTTTGGCGGATATATCCCCGCTCAACGGCTGCAATATGGCGGCTACAACCCCAAATATGGCCGCTATTTTAAACGCCCTTAAGTGGAAGTTTACATTTTGCTTGCGCATAACCATCAGCGCATGAACACCCGCCACGGCAAAGCCGGTAGCCGCGAAAGCAGCTATCGACATATGCAGCGCCTGCGAAAACCAGGCGGGGTTAAACATAGCTTTTATAGGGTCGATGTTGATGTACTTACCGTTCACCACGTCGAAACCGGCAGGGGTGTTCATCCAGGCGTTGGCTGCTACCACCAGTATGCCCGATGCCAGGCCGCTGATACCTACCACCACACCCGTAAACCAGTGGAACCACCTGTTAAACCTGTTCCATCCGTAAAGGAAAAACCCAAGTGCGATGGCCTCGATAAAAAATGCGGTGCCCTCCAACGAAAATGGCATGCCAAATATAGGCCCGGCGTGCTTCATAAAGGTTGGCCAAAGCAGGCCAAGTTCGAAGGATAATACTGTGCCCGATACGGCACCCGTGGCGAAGAAGATGGCCACACCCTTGCTCCAGGCTTTGGTTACGTTCTGGTAAACCGGGTTGCCTGTACGCAGCCACATAAAATGCGATACCGCCATAAAGAACGGCATCACCATACCTATACAAGAAAATATAATGTGGAAGCCCAGGGACAATGCCATTTGCGACCGCGCGGCCATAAAATTATCCATAGTGCAAGTTTAAGTACTATACAAACGTTTTGGCATTCAAATAGCACATTTTTAGCAATTTAGAACGAATAATAATTAAATATTATTAATGGAGATTATTGACTTTTTGGAAATTATTAATTATGAATAAATTGTTGGTACAACTTCAAAATCCGTCCTTTTATCCCGGGCGATAGCGAAGAACCTGTTCCCGAACTTTGCTTATCTAACATGCATATCGGCGAATAGATGCTTCACTACGTTCAGCATGACAAGTTGCTTACAAATGCCTGTTCAGCTTTTGTACCAGCGCTGCCGAGGCATCATCTGATGAAATGCCGTAACCGTTCACCAGCACCCCTTTGGAGTTATCTTTGGTAGATGAGATGGCATAAAGTACCGCCTCGTCATCCGGGTTCGATTCGCCCTCGAAACGGAAAACGGCATCTATCTCAAAATCATCCGGCGATAATTCGGTGTTGGTTTGATGGCAGATAATGCAGTCCTTTTGGATGTTAAAATCAAGCGTGTAGCCTTCGGCTTTAAGGCCGTTTATCGTTTGGGAGAGTGTTCCGTAATCTGTTTTCATAGCAGGTAGGTTTTATACGAATTTAAGTATTTAACTTATAGTTTCGCAAGGGATAATACAGTAAACTGCTGTGTCAGTCTGTCCAAAGGACTCCTATGGAGAGCTTGTCGAAGACTTGTACGCCTCGCTAATGGTTCGACAGGCTCACCATGACATGCAATGAAGGGATTATCTCACCGCCTTAAAATCCCATTTGCCGCCTTCAACTTTAAACTTGATATGGGTATCGCCGCCATCGGTAAACGCGTTTGCTATGTTTAGATAATTACCGCGCTGCCACACCAGGTAACCGTTCAGCCAGATCTTTTTATAACCTTTATTGGGGATACCGACAATGCCTTTGCTGCCTGCCGGGACATTGGCGGTTAATGTAAATGTACCGGGCGTGTTTGCGAAAGCACTGCTTACCGTACCCGCTACCGATGCGATTTGTGCCGATGCCGATCTCACGGAACCCGGTCGGGGCATAATGTAAATAATCTTGTAACCCGCGTTGGCAGGTGCTATTCCGCACAAGTATTGCGACAATACAGTTAAGCCGCCACCGCTCCATGCATGATTTACCGTGCCGCCGCCGAAACCTTCTTTGCCAATGCCCCAACCTTCGAACAGTGTGGTAAAATTGGGGTTGTTCACCATCGGCCCGAAACGTTTTTTATGGCGGGCCAGCGCTTCATCAACATCGCCCATTTTAAACATGGCCTCAAACACATACTTTTCCATGTACGGGCTGGCGTGCTCTTCGGTTTGGAAGATCTTTAGTATCGCCGGGTATTTATCCGCATCGGCCAGCCCTGCCACTACGGCAAGCGCCTGTGCGCGGTCGTCTGTTTTATCTTTATAAGCCGGGTCGCGGTAAGCGGTGCCGTTCCAGAATTGCTTGTTGTAGGCTGCTTTAAACGTTTGCATCAGGGCTTCGTATTTAGCGGCATCATCTGTTTTGCCCAGGGCGATTGCGCTTTGGTGCATCCCTTTTATAGCAAGGTAATACCAGGAGTTGAACAGCACCAGCAGGTCGCGGTTATCACCCCAGTCACCCCATGTCCACCCCACTTTACGGAACACAATAGTGCCGTTATTGTTTATCTTCCAGCTATCCAGGTAGCGCTTTGCGCCGGGATATAGTTCGGCCAGGGTTTGTTTATCGCCGGTATGCAGGTAATAATTATACAGCCCATAAAAGCCAACGCTGGCGGCCACCTGGTCGGGAAGTTCTACATTCCAATTGCCGGCAGGCATGGGGGCAAAAAGGCTGCTATCCGGCCTTTGCCAGCCTATCAGTTCGTGCAGCCATTTTTTGGCAAGGGCATGGCTGGATGGTGACAGGGCGTAAAAAGCTTCGCCCGATTCGTTGGTGGCGTCGCCGGTCCATTGCGCCCGCTCGCGGTCGGGGCAATCCATATAGCCATCGCGCATGGTGATGTACAGGGTACGTTGGGATTTTTGCCAAAGCTTGTTAAAAAAAGGATCGGAACTGGTGAAGTTGCCTGCAATGCGGGTATCGTATCCTGTTTCGCGGTAGCAAAGTTTTATAACTTTTATCCCTTTGGGGATGATATAGTAAACCTTTTGCCCGTTGAGCCAGCCCAGGCTCTCGTATTGTTGTTTACCTGCTTTGGTAATGTATTCGGCGCGCAGGTTGGGTTCGCCGCCGTTGTTGAACAGGTAGTTATCGGTACAAATTATAATTTTATTGCCTGCGGATGCTTCCACTTCCAGGTAGGGGGTGATTTGAGCATTGTATGGCAATTGCCCAATAAGGGTATCGGCAGTGGCCGATGACGAGGTTTTAAGATTTACATATTCCTTCAAGCCGTAATCCTTCCAGAGCGGGATGGGGCGCAGCACCAGTTTATTCCAGGGCGAAGAGCCTGCTTTGCCTTTTTCATCGGCGTTGCCCATCGCTTTACCGTTATACGCGGGGCTTTGCCAGTCGCCTGTTTCCAGCCGGGCATCGTACATAATGTTTGATTCGGGCAGGCGATAATTTGGTTTTGGGTCGCCGGCGGTTTGGTAAGCTTTGAGCTGGGTGCATTTCCAGGTTTTATCGCTTAAAATAGATAGGTCTTTGGACTGGCAATCGAAAAGTAACCCTGCTTCACCGCTGCTTTTATGCGAAAAACCTTGTTTGCCAAAATACCAAAGTAAAACCGCTATGGTATTTTGCCCCGTTTTTAAATAAGGTGCAATATTTACGGCATCGTAATAGGTATCGTTCGGGTTTGGCCCGCGTTTTAGGCCGCCTTCAAAAACCACCATTTTGCCGTTGATATATAGCCAATATTTGCTATCGGCAGCAATTTTAGCAATGGCACGCGCCGGAATATGTGTTATACTGATCTGCTTACGATAAGCAAGCCAGGTATTTGCCGCGGTATCGGGGCCGGCTGCGGTGCCTATCCAATGCGCTTTCCAGTTTGGGTTGATTTTTTTTTTGCGCGAGGGCGAAACAGGGAATAACAAGGCAAAGGATGATGAGGATTTTTTTCATTTAAGGCCGGATGATAATTCAGCTAAAATACATGGTTTTCGAATAAACCGGGTAAATATGATCAATTAACAGCACGTAGGTGTGCTGTAGTTATTGCCTACTCAAACCCTTCATTAGCATTATCTACAAGTTTTTGCAATGTGGGTTCATCTAAAATAATAATGCTTTTGCCGTTTACCGCTATCATGTTTTCCTGTATAAAATCCTGCGTTACCTTAAACCAGGTTTCGTATGATACCGCAGCATAGCTCGACAGGTCCTGGCGGGTTAGCCCGATATTTATGGCTCCGCTGTTATCTGTGCCAAAAAGGTGTTTAAGATTAAGCATGGCAAGGGCGATACGCTCCTTTACCGGCATATGCACCAGGTTACGCATCCGCTTTTCTGATTTTTGCAGCTCATCGGCAAAAAACTTCATTAAAGCGTAGGTAAACTTATGGTTTACATTCAGGGTGGATTCAAAAAAGGAAAGATCGATATAACAAAGGGTTGTTGTTTCTAAAGCTGTGGTGGCTACCGGGTAAACCGGGTTATTGCCAAGACCCATGTGGCCCAGTATATCGCCCGATTTTGCAAAACGGATAATAAGCTCTTTATCGTTGTTCCAGCGTTTATGTACCTTAACCTTGCCTGTATAAACAAAATAAACGCCCTTAACAGGGTCGCCTTCCTTAAAAATGCTCTCGCCCTTTTTTACCTGGAAATTTGTTTTATGAGCGCCAATGGCGGGTATCCAATCCTTAACACTATAGGTACACAAGAAGCAATTATTTAAATTGCATACATTTTTAGTTTCCTTCATTTATTACAAAATGTTGCGGCCGCAATATCAGTAAAAGAACGTGATTATTTAGCCCAAAAGGTTAGCCCACGGTATTATGCTGATCTTTTGCCGATAGCAGGTTGTTGAGCGATAGCGGGCCCGAACCAATTAACGCGAAAATAATAAGCAGCGCACAGGCAAAAATTGACAGCCATAAGTCGGTATTAGGTTCGGAGCGGAATATATTGATGATAAACAATGCCGATATAACTATAGGTAATTGTAAAACAGATGATAAGCGGGTAAGCAGCCCCAGGGCTATCAATATACCGCCCGTCATGTGTACAAAGATCACATAATACATTACAGCCTTTAAAAAAAACGACGAAAGGTTTATTAAATGCTGGTCTTCAATTATCCGCTGCAAGTAGCTCATATTCTGCATAAAAGTGAGGCCTTTTAAAAACAGGAATATGCCTAATACGATGCGCAGTATATCAAGAATAGCGGGGTGGTGTTTATCGCCCCAGTTTTCTACTTTGTGAATTACATTCATAGCCTGCAAAGTTTATGTGACAGATAATTATAGTTAACGGTTTTAACCCGGTGCTTTAAATTTACTGCAATAGGTTGGTAATAATCTTAAAAATTATTAAAATGTTGTATTAACAATGTTTTAGATTATAAATTTACTTATATATTTGTAAATATATTGTTAAAACAATAAAATAACAAATTGTTTTAATGATTGTCCGCAGCGTTTTATTGTAAAACCAATCAGCGGTGTATGCATTGTACATTAATTTATGAAAAAAAGTAATCTTAAGAACGGTATCCCCATTTCTCCACTATTAACCCAGCTTGATAACGATACAGACCCGGTAAGTAAATCAACCTTTTTAAAAGCACGGCTTTTGCGCATTTGTGTTTATGCAGTAGCTGTGGCGGCTGCCATAAGTTGTGTTGCCAAAGTGCTCGTCGCGCTTATTAATATGGTAACCAATATCTCTTTTTACGGCGACCTGAGTTTTGCATTTCGCAGCCCGGCCGGCAATCACTGGGGGCTATGGGTAATACTGGTGCCGGCCATTGGCGGTATTATAGTAGGGTTTATGGCTTTATATGGCTCAAAGGCCATCCGTGGCCATGGTATACCCGAGGCTATGGAGCAGATACTTGTTAACGAGAGCAACATTAAACCATCCATCACCTTTTTAAAACCCATATCATCGGCTATTGCCATAGGTACTGGAGGGCCTTTTGGCGCCGAAGGGCCTATTATAGCAACCGGTGGCGCACTGGGTTCAACGCTTGGCCAACTGTTTGAGGTTACCGCCAACGAACGTAAAATTATCCTGGCGGCCGGTGCAACGGCGGGTATGTCGGCAATATTTGGTACCCCGATAGCCGCTGTGTTTTTGGCTATCGAACTTTTATTGTTCGAGTTTTCGCCAAAATCCATATTGCCGGTAGCGCTGGCTTGCATAACAGGTGCGGCCGGGCACCATTTATTGTTCGAGTCAGGCCCGGTATTTCCAATGCCGGATATGGCTATCCCATCAAACCTGGCGCTGGGTATTTACAGCTTTATGGGGCTGTTGGTAGGCCTGCTATCATTAGGCATCACCAAAATTGTTTATTTTATTGAGGATGTTTTTGAAGAGCTGCCCATCCACTGGATGTGGTGGCCGGCCATAGGCGGACTGGCGGTAGGGGTAGTGGGCTATTTTTCGCCGCATACCCTGGGTGTAGGTTATGATAACATTACCGGGATATTATCGGGTACCTGGCCTTTAACGCTTATCATCAGCCTGTGCCTTTTTAAATTTTTATCGTGGGCCATTGCTTTGGGCAGCGGTACATCGGGCGGTACACTGGCACCGTTATTAACCATAGGGGGGGCATCAGGTGCAATTATTGGTTATGTGATATTAATGTACTTCCCCAATTCGGGTATAACCCTGCCAATGGCGGCCTTAATTGGCATGTCGGCCATGTTTGCGGGGGCATCAAGGGCGTTTATTACCAGTATAGTATTCGCGCTGGAAGCAACCATGCAATCGCATGCGCTGCTGCCCTTATTAGGGGCTTGTACAGCCGCGTATATTGTATCTTTCTTTTTGATGGAGAACACCATCATGACCGAAAAAATTGCCCGTCGCGGTATCTCTACGCCCGATTCGTTTGAGCCGGATATCCTGCAAAAAATGTACGTATCGGAAGTTATAGACGACGACGCTATTGTACTGAGCGCAGATAATACGGTAAGCGAGGTAAAAGGCTGGCTAAGCAAGCATAAGGTTGAAAACAACTATTTTATTTTGGTAGATAACCAGAATAATTATGGCGGTACCTTAAAAATTACCGACCTGTATAACGCTGATGCAGACGAGGCCGCAAGCTTGAGCGAACTGGTAAAAGCAGGCCCTGCCATTATGATAAAAAGTACCGACACCCTGCACCGCGCTGTTGAGAACATGTCTAAAACAGATGTAGAGGTACTACCTATATTATCGGGTGCGGGCGATGGCAAGGTGATAGGGGTGTTATCATACAAGGATATCATCAAGGCATATCAAACCAATATCCGTAAAAACGAGAACCTGCACACTAAGATCTCGCTTAGGCGCCAGCGCATGAAAATAGTTATCCGCGGTAAAAAGCTTATCAATTTAAATAACGAGGATAGTAAGGCGTAACAGGTTTAGTGATTGGATGGGGCATTTACCGTTTTGTTAAGTATTCGGAACAAGGGATTTAAGCCACACACAAATGTAATTCTATAAAAAAAGCCGCCCTCCGATAGATCGAAGGAGCGGCTTCACTCATCACTCATCCCTGCTCTTATATAAGTTTAAAATACCCTCCCGTTGGGAGGGATCCGATAGCTATCGGATCGCACAGGCCCGCTGCCTTTTGTCTCTTATTTCCAGCCGCCGCCTAATGAGCGGTAAAGGTTGGATACGGCGCTGAGCTGCGCACGTTTGATGGAAGCCAGTTCCAGTTCGCCTTGCAATACATTACCCTGTGCGGTTATCACTTCAAGATAAGTTGCCATACCATTCCTGAACAACATGTTGGCGTTGCCGGTTGCCTGCTGAAGAGTAGTAACTCTTTGGACAGCAATGGTTTGCTGTGTTTTTAATTTTTCGATAGATACCAAAGCATCCGACACCTCGCCAACTGCATTCAACACCGACTGGCGGAATTGCAGCACAGTTTTCTCGCGATCTATCTTGGCAACTTCGTATTGGGTCCTTAACCGTTTTTTGTTGAACAGAGGCTGGGTTAAACCACCTGCAACGGTGCCAAATAACGATGCCGGGATGTTGAACCAATTGCTCGATTTAAAGCTGTTTACACCACCTTGCGCCGTAATGGTTAACGACGGGTACATATTTGCTTTGGCAATGCCTACCTGCGCGTTAGAGATGTTCAGGGCCAGTTCGGCGCTCTTAACATCGGGCCTGCGGCTAACGATTGCTGATGGTAAACCTGATGGCAGGTTATCTGCTACTTGCAGGTTGCTCAGGGTGTTGCTGCGTTCTATCCTGTCGGGCAGGGCACCGGTAAGGATGCGCAGGGCGTTTTCCTGTATGGTGATGTTCTGCTCGAACTGTGGTACCAACTGTGCTGCTGCCTGGCGTTGTGCTTCGGCTTGTTGCACGGCTAATGAAGTTACCTGCCCGGCATCAAACTGTAAACGGATGATGCGCAGGGTGCTGTCGTTCAGTTTCACGTTCTTTTGGGCGATGGTCAGCTGTTCGTCCAGCATCAGCAGGTTATAATAACCTTGCGATACACCTGCAACGATGTTTGTCTGGATAGCTTTTTTAGCCTCGGTTGTTTGCAGGTAAGCAGCCAAAGCGGCTTTGCTTTGGTTGCGGATCTTACCCCAGATATCAGCTTCCCATGATAGACCAAGATTGGCTGAATAATCTTCGATGTGTTTTGTGCCTACACCAAAGGTGCTTAAGCTTAGGCCATTCAGGCTGTTGTCGCTTGGGCGGCTGGTGCTCGCGGTAACGTTCAGGTTCACGGTAGGGGTATAGTTCCATTTAACCTGTTTGAACAATAGCTCTGACGACTGGATGTTCTTTACGGCTATCTGCATATCATAATTGTTAGCGATGGCGCTATCGATCAGCGTTTGCAGGGTAGGGTCAGTGAAGAAGTTTTTCCACTGGATATCGGCAATACTTGTAGAATCTGCGGTGGCAGCATTCCTGAATGCCACGGGCAATGCAGGTTTTGGCGTTTCAATATCTTTTGAAACCTTACATGCGCTTAATGCCAGTAACAGCATAAAGGCGAATGTATTGATGTATCTTTTCATTGTTTTATGTTTTGGCCTTTCCTAATAAGGATTGGATGTTTTAGCCTCACCCCAACCCCTCTCCGAAGGAGAGGGACTTTGAGGATTGGATGTTTTCTTATTTATTTTAGCCTCACCCTGCCCTCTCCAAAGGAGAGGGTTCAAAGCGTTTTTAAAGCCCCTCTCCTTTGGAAAGGGGTTGGGGAGAGGCCCCTTAATGTGCTTCTGCTATTTCAACTGCTTGTGCATCCGGATTATAATTTTTATCCAGGTGCCTTGAAAGCGGTACGCCGGTAATTTTTTCCTGCAGACGCTGGAAGATCACGAACAACACCGGGATGATCAGCAAACCTAAAATTACACCGGAAACCATACCGCCGGCGGCACCGATACTGATAGAGTGGTTACCCTGTGCAGACGGACCGGTCGCGATACTCATCGGGAACAAACCGAATACGAAGGCAAGGGACGTCATCACAATAGGACGGATCCTCAACCTTGCGGCTTCGATGGCCGAGTTAACCAGGCTCATGCCCGTTTTGCGTTTTTGTACCGCGAACTCTACGATAAGGATGGCGTTTTTGGCCAGCAAACCGATGAGCATAATAAGCGCTACCTGTACGTAGATGTTGTTTTCGATACCGGTTAAATCAAGCACCGCGAACACACCAAACAGACCGGTTGGGATAGAAAGGATAACCGCCAATGGCAGGATATAACTTTCGTATTGTGCCGATAACAGGAAGTACACAAACACCAGACACAACAGGAACACCACGGTTGATTGCCCGCCTGATGCGATCTCTTCACGGGTTTGGCCCGAGAACTCGTAGGCGTAGCCTTGCGGCAATTCTTCCCTGGCTGTTTCCCTGATGGCTTCGATAGCATCACCCGAGCTGTAGCCCGGTTTAGGTATCGCGTTCACCTCGATAGAGTTGAACAGGTTATAACGAGAGGCCGTTTCTGAACCATACACACGGGTTAATTTTACCAGCGTATTGATAGGCACAGTTTCACCGGCTTTGTTTTTCACGAACACACGGTCGATAGTTGTAGGGTCGGTACGGTCGGCAATATCAGCTTGTACAACCACGCGGTAATATTTGCCGAAGCGGTTAAAGTCGGACGCCTGGGCGGTACCAAAGTAGGCCTGCATGGTAGATAGGATATCTTTAACATTTACACCAAGCTGGTTTGCCTTTTCGTCGTCAATTTCTAATTGTAATTGCGGGTAATCAGCTTTGTATGATGTAAAGGCATAGGCAACCGCAGGTTTCTGCATCAGCTTAGCAATGAAGTTATTGGCAACACCGCTAAACTTATCCAGTTTGCCGTTGGTTTTATCCTGCAGCATCACATCCAGCGCTTCCACGTTGCTAAAGCCCGGCACGGTTGGGAAACTGAACACAAAGAATGTCCCGCCCGGTACAGCGCCTAATTTGCCACGTACAATATTCTGAATGTCATCGATATTTTTGACATCGCCACGCTCATCGGTAGGTTTCAACAACAGGAAGATAACACCTGCAGACGGACTACTTGATTGTGTCAGAAAGTTGAAACCCGATAACGCGGTTACGAACCTTGCAGATGGTAAAGATTTCAACTGGTCTTCGGCTTGTTTGAAGATCTTGTTGGTACCTGCTAACGATGTACCCGATGGGGTAGATACTGCGATAGCCACAAAACCCTGATCCTCTGTCGGGATAAAGCCTGTTTTTGTTCTGCCTACCATAAATACAGTGGCAACTATTACCAACCCAAGGCCGGCCATGCTTATCCATTTGTTTTTGATAAGGATTTTTAGCCCGCCAACGTACCTGTTGGTAATAAAGTTGAAACTACCATTAAAGCCCGCGTAGAATTTTTGTACAAAACCCTGTTTAGGGGCATTGTGGCCTTCACCTGTGTGTTTGTTCTTTAAGAACAATGCGGCAAGCGCCGGGCTTAAGGTTAACGCGTTTATAGCCGAGATGATAATGGCTATAGCCATAGTTAACGCGAACTGTTTGTAGAAGATACCTGCAGAACCGCTCATGAAACTTACCGGCAAAAACACCGCGGCCATAACCAATGTAATGGATATAATGGCGCCGGTTATTTCGTGCATGGCTTCGCTGGTAGCCTTTTTAGGGCTTAGGCTTGGGTCGTGCTCCATTTTGGCGTGCACGGCCTCGACCACCACAATAGCATCATCCACCACGATACCGATGGCGAGTACGAGTGCGAACAGCGTTAACAAGTTGATAGAGAACCCGAACAGTTGCATGAAGAAGAACGTACCGATAATAGCCACCGGAACAGCTATGGCCGGGATCAATGTCGACCTGAAATCCTGTAAGAAGATGAACACCACGATAAACACCAATATAAAGGCCTCTATCAAGGTATGCTCAACTTGTTTGATGGATTCGTCCAAATCTGTTTTGGTACGATAGAACTGGTTGTATTTGATACCGGCGGGGAAATCTTTCGATACTTTTTCCATTAGCTTATCGATCTCTATCTGGATCTCGTTAGCGTTTGAACCCGATAACTGGATAATACCGATGATTACACCATCTTTACCATTCAGGTTACTATAGCTGTTGTAGGAATATGCACCCAATTCAACACGTGCCACATCTTTAAGGTGCAGTACAGATCCATCTGCATTGGCACGGATGGCAATGTTCTGGTATTCCTCGGGTTTGGTAAGCTTGCCTTTGTATTTAATTACGTACTCGAATGATTGGTCGCTGCGCTCACCAAAGCGGCCGGGGGCTGCTTCAACGTTTTTATCTTGTATGGCGGCCATTACCTCGGCAGGGGTAATTTTGTAAGTAGCCATTTGTGCAGGGTTTAACCAAACACGCATGCTGTAATCCTTAACACCGCCAAATACCTGTGCCGAACCTACACCCGGGATCCGTTTTATCTCGGGTACGATGTTGATCTGCGCGTAGTTGGCAACAAATGTCGCGTCGTATTTTTTGGGATCGTCGGTATAAATGGCCATCGCGCCAATAAAGCTGTTTTGCTGTTTGGTGGTGGTAATACCGTATTGCACAACCTCGGCAGGTAGCTGGCTGGTAGCCTGCGACACGCGGTTTTGCACGTTCACTGCTGCCTGGTCGGGGTTGGTGCCTTGTTTAAAGTAAACGGTAATACCTAACGAACCATCGTTACTTGCGGTAGAGGTCATGTAGGTCATGCCTTCTACACCGTTTATGGCTTCTTCCAGTGATGGTGTTACCGAACGTAAAATAGTTTCGGCATTTGCGCCCGGGTAAACAGCGGTTACCAACACGGCCGGAGGGGCAATATTAGGGAAACGCTCTAAGGGCAGTTTGGTTAGGCCAAGTATCCCTACTATCACCAATAGTATGGAGATAACGGTTGATAATACCGGCCTTTCTATGAATTTTTTAAACATGATTTCTGTGATTTGTGATGGAAAAACAAGACATAAGAGTCAAGAGCCAAGACGAAATTGTCGCCTTCGGTACTTACTTATATCTTGGTTCTTGATTCTTTGTTCTTGTGTCTTAAAATTAGTTTTTAGCTACAACGGCTGCTTTTTCAGCTGATTTTTGCGGGGCTATAACCATACCTTCCTGTAATTTGTCGATACCGCTTAGTACGATCTGGTCGCCGGCTTTAACGCCATCTTTAACCAGGTAGTTTTCGCCGTTGGTACCTTCAATAGTGATAGGTAATTTCTTAACCTTGTTGCTATCTGCCAAGGCAAATACAAAGATCTTGTCCTGCATTTCGATGGTAGCCGATTGCGGTACGATCAACGTATTAGGGTGAGGCAGGCTCAAACGAACTTTACCCGTATTACCCGAGCGTAACAAGCCTTGCGGGTTAGCAAAGGTTGCCCTTACGGTAATGGCACCGGTAGTTTTATCAAACTGGCCGTCAATCACATCAATCTTACCTGATTTGGCGTATTCGCTACCGTCAGCTAATAATAAGGCTACCGATGGCAGGTTCTTCAGCTTATCTTTTAGAGTAGCACCTGCGTACTGGTCTTTAAAGTTCACAAAATCCTTCTCGCCAAGGGCAAAGTAAACATGCACATTATGCACATCAGATAATTGTGTTAAAGCGTCGACATCCTGTGGAGTTACCAGGCTTCCCTGTTTTTTTATAAGTCGACCGATGTAACCGCTAACAGGTGCTTTTATCAAGGTGTAACCCAGGTTGATCCTGGCTGTTGCTACGTTAGCCTTTGCCGATTCGATATTCGCCTTTGCTACCTGAAAGGTTGCTTTGGCTGTTTTTAACTGGTAGTCTGATACTACTTTGTTGGCAACAAGCGGGGTTAATTTATCGATCTCTATCTGGGCGTTGCCTTGTGCTGCTTCTGCCGCGTGTAAACTTGCCAACGCGTTGTTTAATGCCGCGCGGAATGGCTGCTCGTTTATTTTAAAGATCGGTGAGCCGGCGGTTACAAACGCGCCTTCGTCAACAAATACTTTATCTAATGAGCCGCTTACCTGCGGGCGCACTTCTACATTCACGGTACCCTCTATAGATGCAGGGTATTCCTGGTAAGTTGTTTGATTACCACTTTCTACCGATGCTACCGGTAATGCAGGTGGGGGCGGGGCTTGTGGCGCTTGCTGCTTTGGCCCGCAACTGAATATAGAAATGGCGATTATCGCCGCTAAGATAATTTTCATGATAATTAATTTTGATGGTGAGTTAATAGGAGTGAGAGCAGCCCTAAGGCTGTTGATATATATTGTGTCGGTTGTTTTCGTTGTATTATACATGCTTGTAAGTATTGTTGTATTCGATATAATATGTTATGTTTTTAGTGTGGATATCACCGTGCTAACGCCAACAATAAAAAGATGTTAACGTTGGTAGACTATTTAACACTGTTAAATGTTTGAGGGAATGAGTGGTTATCGTTTTCATAAGCTGTGAGTTTAATGTGAATGAACTGTGGTTAACATTGTTAAATTATTTAACAATGTTTAAACATGATTAAAAAAATTAAGGGGTTATCGACTTGATAATGCCGGTGATAGCATCCCTTAACACCTGCCTGTTTATTTTGTCAGAGTCGCCGCGGTCAAGTAAATTGATAGAAACCAACCCGTGCACTACCGACCAAAAAGTATAGTACTTGGTACAAATAACCTCCGATTCCATGTCCGGGATATTCATCAATTCGCCGATAGAACCGGTAATGATATCCCATGGTAATTCGGCCTCGGGTAATTCGTTTACCATTTTGCAGGCACAGCTGGTTGTTATCCCAAACATGCCCTGGTATAACTCTTTATTCGCAAAAGCGAAGTTCCAGTAGGCAAGCCACATTTCTTCCAGTTGGTCGGCCGGCGAGGTGTGTTTGTCTTTAGCTTCCTGTAACTGCCTTGCAAGCTTTAAATAACCCTGGCGGTTAAGTTCTAATAATATCGCTTCCTTGTTGGCGAAGTACTCGTATATAATAGGAGCTGTATATTCAATAACATCTGCTATTTTACGCATACTCAGGGCCTGCCATCCTTCTGCCTTAACAATTTGTAAAGCGGCATCCAGGATGTTTACCCTGGTTTCCTCTTTCAATCGTAATATCCTATCCTTGCTGGCCATTTTATTTATCCCTATTAGATTATTTAACAGTGTTAAGCAAATGTACAACGGTAAATTACAAACCGTTTCATCCTAATGTCATTTGCCTGGTAAAAGCTTAATTATTTGTTGATTTTTCGCTCAGGCAGTTATTCTCTTCATGAAACTTTACCAGTTTCAGCATCACTTCAATAGCTATCTCGTAGTTTTTGGTACCTGCTACCTTTTTATATTGGGTTTCCAGGTCCATTACCTGGCTCTTTAGGTTGTAATAGAATGCCTCGCCCTCGGTGGTGAAATAAAGCATTACCACGCGTGCATCGTCAGGGCTTTTTTCACTGCGCACCATATTAATGGCTTCCAGTTCCTTTACCATTTTACTGGTAGCCTGTTTGCTCACGTTCATTTTAGCAGCCAGTTCGTTGTTGGATATGCCGGTTTTGCCAATACTCATAAACAGTGGCAGGTGCGCGCTGTTAAATCCCGGCTGGTCTATACGGCAAAGCTTTTTGCCCATCCACTCATCCAAAAGGCGCTTAAGCAGATACACCAGCTTAGGGGCAACCTTTTTGGTTTCTTCGGTCATTACACAAGTTTCTGCCATGATAGTTTATATGTTAACAATAAAATGTCAACCCGGTTTACGAATATATATAATTAAAAGTCAAATTTTACAAAGAACCTGATACCATACTCGGGCGCGCCGGGGTGGTCCAGGTAAGTAAAGCGCCTAACAAAGTCTACACGTAATAGCTTAAATATGTTACCCACGCCTATGCTGCCTTCCACATATGGTGTGCTGCCTAAGGCATAAGTACCCGCGCCGCCCGCATTTAAACTGCCGGGGAACTGTAGCAACGAGTTATTATTCTGCGGGTTATTCTCGCTGCGTACGCCGCCCCATAAGCCTTTAAAGTCGATGATCTCGCGTAGTTTCAGTTTCTTTAACAACGGGATGCGGTTAAACAAAAAGCCGTTAAAGTTATGGTCGATAGCGATGCTGGCGTAATGGTCGCTCACAAACTCCTGGAAGTTCATCAAGTTGTATGATTGCAACTGGAAGGCATAGGTTTGGTTGGCGTGGTGGATATCCAGTAATGGGAAAGGCACACTGCCAAACAGGTAACCGCCTTCGGTAGTTACGTCGGTAAAGCCCAGCTGCGACAGGTAAAAACGTTTGCTGATGTTACCTACAACATTCTGGTAGTTATAATCGCCGCCAAATAGGCCTTTAACACCCTGGGTATAGTTCAGGGTAAAAATAGGGTACTTATCAGGTATAGGGGTGCGGTACAATTTTCCCTGGTAAAATTTTTCGTGCGGTGCCCAGCGGATCTGCGCCGATAGCTCGGTAGTTTGGATAAGGTTAACGTTATTAATGACACCATTAGGCAACAGGCTTTGATAAAGCAATGCACCTGCAGGTGTTTGGTCCCATTTTTTGAATCCTAACGAGTACGACAGGTGGTTGGTAAACTCGTGCACATAATCAAACCTTAAGATATCGTTATACAACCAGATATCGTTGGCACCACGTTTAAACGATAACAGGAAGTTACTTTCCTGTACAAACTGTAATTCCTGGCCCGGTATTTTGGTATCGTGCTGGAAACTTGCGCGGATATAGTTTTGCGGGAACGAATAGATAGATTTGTTGTTAAGCGAGTATGTACTGCTTAAAAAGTATTTAAATTTCTCGTCCTTAGCACCATAAGCACCATAAGTTTCAAAATAATAACGCTTGCTTAATTGTGGAGTAGTACGGCCGCCTAAACGTACGCGGAAACCTTCCACAGGGTTAAAGCTGTAAAAGGTGTTGGCCGGGCCAACCTCAAACGCGCCGTAATTTTTATAACCGGCCAATACCAGCGTGGCAATATCCATAGTTTTCTTAAACGATGGGATGGTTTGCAGGCTATCGATGTTTTTATAGATGCTTGCCGATGCCGCGTCCAGTGTATCGGGGCGGGTCATTTGCCAGTAGGTATCGTCCTTATCCTCGGCGTTCAGGGCAATTACCTGCGAGTCGCCTTTGTAGGTATCATCGGTACGGGCGTTGTTTATTACAAAGTTGTTGATGGTAACCAAACGCTCGCCATATACACCGCCACCTTTATTTTTGTTGATCCCAAACTCAATTTTCAAATCGCTTTGGCTAAGGTGGTAACGGCCGTCGTTGTTTTTCTCGAACGACAGGGCAGCCTGCATCTGGCGCACAAAATTAAGGTTGATGTTTTTGTTAACAGTAAGCAGCGCGTTCTGAACGGCGTAGTTGCCATCCATAGTGATGTATATTTTACCTTCAAACAAAAGGTTATTGGTGTTACGCGGGGTAAAGCTCAACTCGATAAGGTTTGGCTGTACATCTTTAAGCGTATCGGTAATAAAGAATTTATAAAACTCAGGCGAGCTGTTTGATATCGGGCTCAGTAACTGGTTACTTAATAACGACACGTTGTTATCATAGATATTGATATCCTGGTACATGCGGTTAAAGTAAGCGGTAAGGCCCTGGTTATCTACAAAATTCTCGTCGTATTTTACCTGTTTGTTGGCGGTAATGATCTGCTTTTTGGCATAAGGCGCCTTACGGAAGTAATTATCAGATGTTTTTTCTTCCTGGTACATGGGCAGCAGGGTTTTGCCACCGATAGCGGTCGAATCCTGCTCGCGGAACAAAAACTGGTAATTTTTAAAGATGCGTTTGTTGCGGAATTTATCACTCAGGTTACTCAACGAAAAATTCATGCGCTCGTATTGTTTATACTCGGCATAATTATAATTTTCTACCTGGTTCTGGGCCTTGTGGGCAATAACCTGGCGGATCAGTTCGACAGCTGGGTTGTTCTTGTTGGTATATTTTTTCTTTTTACCGGATCTTACCACCACCTCGTTTAACGAGTGGTTATCTTCTGTTAAGGCGATGTTGATGGTTTGGTCCTGCCCGGTGGTGATGTTACGCACAGCGGTTCTGTAACCAACAAAAGATACTTTTATCTGGGTAACGGTATTATCGGTAGTGGATATAGCATAGCGGCCCTGGCCGTTGGTGCCCGAACCTTGTGTGGTACCGGCAAATGTTACCGTTACGTACGACATGGGCTGCTTTGTTTTGGCATCGGTAACAACACCACGCACCACAGTTTGGGCGTGCAGGGCTGCTGCTGATGATAACAGTACCAAAAGCAGCACCGCGGTTTTATTAAGTATTTGAGTAAAAAGTGTTTTCATTTTATGTGATATTAGATAGAGGTAGGGTTGATGTTTTGTTGTTTGACAGCTTTAACAGTAAGTTTACGGAGCGCTTTCACCGTAGATGTTGCGTAACTGCGAACGGTAAGCGTTAAAAACTCCATGTTAATATCGGTACCCAGAAAATTCTGCTTAAATCCTTCGCCTAAAACATTGATAATGTACTCGCCGGCAGACAGGGCATGTTTAGGCTGCACATCTGCGGTTAATGTGGAAACTGTTTTTTGAGGAAGAACTGTATGATCGGTATTTCTCTTGAAAAGAGAGCTGATGTTTGGCTGATGTAAGGTTAACGTTTTCATTGTAGTGATAATAACACTACAAATGTAAACCAAGTTGACTAATATCGTCAACCAAATTTACTATTTAACTTTTTTATGACAAAAGTCAGACGGAAATATATGGCCATGACAAAGCACGGCGTTTGCATATCTATTTATAGCTAAAACTGTAAGAAAATAATATAGTGTAAAAGCTACACCTAAGTTTGTATTTATTCTGCAAAAAAGGGATTTAACTTACTTGTCAGATCCTGAAATTTAATGAAATGTATGGATACCATCCTTCTTCGGAGTGCCCTGCCAAAACCTGCAGAATAGTTAACCCGGCAGGCGAAAAATACAGCCCGCCGCCAACGCCCTGGTGCCATTTATCAGATTTTTCTTCATCGGCCCAAACCCGGCCGGCATCGTAAAACCCGCTCAGCCCCAGTTGGCCCGGGATAATGTAGCTGGCAATATTGAAGAGTTTGACCCTTCCCTGCAGATTGTTATATATCATGTGCTTACCCGCGAAACGGTACTGCAAATAGCCCAGTAAATTGCCCTGACCGCCCAAAAACATCGACTGGTAAAAGGCGGGTTTGCCCAAACTGATACCCCCGCCAATGCGGTCTGATAGCACAACGGAACCATTGCCGGTTAGCTTTTGGTAAAAGGTAAACTCCGGCCGTATTTGCATAAAGTCCTTTGAAAAATTATTCAGCCCTTTGTAGCCTTGCAGGCCGATGTTGATGTAATAACCCCCGGTAGGTAATACTCCTCCTATACGGTTATTGCTGTTAAAATTAACGGCAAAGCCTAAGTGGGCTTTATCCTTGTTAACAGTAAGGCTATCGTACGAGCCAATGAGCGAGCTGTTACTGATCAACCTGCCGACATTATCGCTTACATCCATACGGTAATACTGGAACGATGGGCCCACGCTGATGGTGCTGTTGGTATCGGTATGCCAGCGCAACGCCGGGTCAACCTGGTAGGTATCAAATCGGGTACGGTAATACCTGCGGTAGTTGGGCTGTAGCTTATTTAGAGGTGTACCGTTACCTACACCAAAAAAGTTTACGGTATTATCAGGGGCCTGCGCGGCTATTTGCAGGGTAAAATCTGCCTTGCCAATGGCTTCTATCCACTCGCCGTTATATTTAATGCGGAAGGCCTCGGTAGCGAAGGCATGCGTAAGCATAAGCTGCTGCGAACTGGTGTAAGGCAGCTTACGGAAACCATCATTTTTGGTGTATTTAAAACCCAGCCCAAGCAGAAATCCATCATCGGCATTTATGGCCGCGGTTGCCAGTGGCATGAGTATGTTATAAGGGTTGGTACGCACAAAGTGGGTGTTGGATGTATCTGCCGAAATATGCCTGCACAGCCTGTTGGTCAAACCTTCAAATTTAGCTTTCGGCGTATCATAAACGCGCACTCTATTGGCCGACTGCACCACATTGTAAATCTTATTCCCATCCGATCCTATCAGCCTTAAATTGATAGGAGAACTGGTGTTATTCAAGGTAACCTGGTCGTCGCCGGCAGATGTGTACAGCCTTATCTCTTTGGTATACCGGGGGCTATATATAACATCCATTATCACATCCTTTACCTCGCCCTCTTTATTGATCTTGTTCACCAATATGTGCAGGCTGCTATCGGGCATGCCGGTAATAACCACCTTTTCATTTTTATCACTCAGACGGATATCTGCAAAACGGTAAATAAAACGGTAGTATTTATCCATAGTCGCCGGGATAGCGGCGCGGCGTGCCTTCAGTTTGGCCAATAAAACATCGTGCCCTATTTTATAGGTATCGCCGGGCAGCCGGCGCAGACCTGCTTCCAGCACGGCATCGGTTTCGGCTGCTATAAATTCATTTGCAATACGCATCCATTGTTCGTGCGTCATTTGCGCATTGGGGTAGGGGTTTATAAAACGGGTTTTGTAGATGCCGTATTTATAATTTGGTTTAGCGGTAAAATCGCCCAGCGCGGGGTTGATATACGGTAAGGCAGCGATATCGGGGAACAAACCTTCTTCGAGGTGAAATACCTGATCGCGATCTCGGGGTACGCCAACATAGGCCTTGCCCTTGTCTTTTTTGGTTTCGGCCCAGCGCCATTGGTCTTCGTGGCGGTCCCAATCGCCCAAAAGCAGGTCGAGCATTCGCGCGCGTAAAAAACCTTCGCCATCAAAACTGTTATCATTATCCTTCACCAGGTTCTCTATCATTTTAATAGAGTTGTCTGATTCGCCTATCGGCTCGCGTTCTTCCAACAGGCAAACCAGGTTGGCAAACACTTTTCGGTATTCGCCCAGGGCTTCATCATCTGCAACAACGCCAATAACGGGGTTGGCATGCGGCACACGCGCGGCATCGGCCAGCGGCGGTACTATTAGTGCCGAAAAGGGGTGTTGCCCGCTCAGCGCATCGTCCAGCCAATCCACCGCGAAGGTTTCGCGCAAGGCGGGGGGCAAAAGCTTATCGGGTGTTTTTTCAACACTGCGGATCACCCATTCCTTACCACTTTTATCCTTAAGACGTAATGATTTCGACTGCATGCCGCCGCCTTCTTTTTCGGGCGTAAGGCCGCCATAAATTTCGGATATGCGGATGACCGGCAGCTTAACCGCCGTTGCCCATTCCTTACGGTAATTGTTGCCAAAAAACCAGCGGTGTACGCCCCCAACACTATCATATTTGGGATGCACTTTTACTACCACGCTATCGTGGAAGATGGCCTTTTGAACAGGTGATTGTGCATATGTACCCAACACTGCCACCGGCAGTATCAGGATTGTGATAAGTAGTTTTTTAAGCATCGGATATTAATTTAAGCCCTTTTTGGTGTTGTCACCAGCAAGCTGCCATACATTCAAACTTTGTCCAATAACCGTCGTAACGGCGCGAAATACGAATAACTTCGGCCTGTGCGATTCCCTCCCAACGGAAGGGTGTAGGGAGGGGTTTATACGCCAGGCCTCACCAAAACCCCTCCCTGCCACTACACAAGCCATCGCACCCCTCCCAAGGGAGGGAATTCAAACAGTTCGCCAGGGCCTTATCTATTTATATTTAAACAATAAAATATTACCATTAGTGATTTTATCACCCTCGTTTGATATATACAAGTTGCCCTGCTTGTCAAACGCCATGCCCTCGGGCTGCAAAAACACCTTGCCGCTTAAGGGGTAGGCCTGCAATACGTTCCACTGTTCATCAAGCACTACCAACAGCTTGTTTACCGATGACAGCACATACCATTGCCTGGTCAGCGGGTTTTTTGCTAACGCGGATGGATGAAATTTCAATTTCATTTTACCAATAAGTGACGCGATTTTCTGCACATCAATAGTAAAGGCACCGCTTTGGGTGATGTTGCCATCAGCGGCGAGGTTAAAGATATAGCCGTTACATTCTTTGTTATGATCTTTACCGGCGCATTGTTTGCACAGCGCGTAAAGCTTGCCGCCATCGGCATGCAGACCTTCGTATTCGCCGGGGGGTAGTATCTTTTTAAACTCTTTTACGCTTTTTACCTGCCCTGCCTTATCCTCGGCCAACGGGAAACTGAACAGGCTCCCATCGCTGCGCAGGATAACGGCCTGGTTGTTCAATATAGCTACATCCTCATAATCGCCGGCTTTGCCGAAATTTGCCTGGCCAACTTTGCTGTCGCCGGGGCGAAAGTAAAAGATCTTGCCTTCTTCGTCCTGCTCGGCATAAATGGTGCTGTTATCGCCATTGTTAAAGGCAATGCCCGAGATCTCCAACAGGTCTGATGTCATTTCATATTTTACCGGGCTACTCAGGTCATAACCGGCCGGGTTTTTGGTATTACTGACCGCAGTGCCTTTTTTGCTGTGCGATTTCTTACCTTCAGTATTTTTTTTACTGCCCTGGCTGCACGACGTTCCTGCAATGCCTATACATAATAATGTGATGATGATAGCTGTTTTCATGGGTTTCATATCCTGTCGAGGTTTAAATATTGATAAATGGCCTTTTGCGACTGCACAGCCTCGCCGGTCAATTCAGGCTTAATTTGATTAAGATTCGAATCGATCTCTACGGCCTGCACATTATCGGCAAGTTGTAAATTAACCAGCGCGGTTAGCTGTTGTTTTATCACCTCGTCGTAAACGGGGAAGCAAACCTCTATCCGGTGGTAAATATTGCGGTTCATCCAATCGGCCGATCCCATAAAAATTTCAGGACTGCCGTTGTTGTTGAAGATGAACACCCGCCCATGTTCCAGGTAACGGTCTACAATGCGTTTTATGCTGATGTTGCTGCTCATGCCTGCTATGCCCGGTACCAAACAGCAAATGCCCCGGATGATGAGTTGAATCTTAACGCCAGCCTCTGATGCTTCGTAGAGCTTGTTGATCATCACCTTTTCTTCCAGGTTATTCATTTTGATGATGATAGAAGCAGGCAGGCCCTGTTTGGCAAGATTTATCTCGCGGTCAATTAAAGCAATAAAGCCGTTTTGCAGGTTAAAGCCCGCAACCAGCAGGTGGTTAAATTTTACCTGGTTATCCGCCGATGGTTTTTCGCGCCTGGCCAGGAAGATGAACAGCAGCTCCACCTCGCGCAGGATGCTGGGGTTGGTGGTAAGTAAAATATGGTCGGTGTAAAATTTGGCGGTACCTTCGTTAAAGTTGCCCGTGGCTAAAAGACCCGAGTATGTTATCCTGTCGCCTTTGCGGGTTTTAACCAGGGCTATTTTGGCATGCACCTTTAGCGCGGTAACGCTGTAGATGATCTGCACGCCGGCGTTCTTCATCTTTTTGGCCCATTTGAGGTTATTGGCCTCGTCAAAGCGGGCCTTTAATTCAACCACTACCTTTACCTGCTTGCCATTTTTAGCCGCGCTGATGAGGGCGTTCACGATTTTAGAATCGCTTGCCACGCGGTAAAGCGTAACGTTTATCTCTTCCACATCGGGGTTATTGGCAGCCTCGTTAAAAAACCGCAGGATAGTATGGTATGATTGATACGGCGTGTTTACCAGCAGGTCGCCTTTGGCCATGGTAGCAACCAAAGATTCGGTATTAGGCACAGGCAAATTAATACTGGCCCACTTATCATAAAGCAGGGTAGGGTTGTTCACCGGGAAACCGTAAAGGTCCTTCAGGTTATGGTACCTGCCGCCTTGCACAGTACTGGCATTTTCCAAGCCCAGGTGCTGTACTATCAATTGCAAAATACGCAGTGGCATATCTGCCGGGTGTAAAAATCGGGTTGCAAGGCCACTATCGCGTTTTTTTAATTGCTGTTCTATCTGGTCAGAAAGTTCGCCGGGGTATTCATCCTTCAGGTCAAGCTCTGCATCGCGGGTTATTTTGATGCTGTGGCACCCTTCTATTTTTGAATCCTTAAAAAGCTTATCCAGGTTAAACCTGACAATATCATCCAAAAAGCAAATAAACTGTCCGCCATTAAACTGGGTGGAGAAAAAACGCGGCAGGTTATCCGACGGGATGTTTAACAGCACCAGCCTTTCTGTATCGTCCTTATCGCGCAGCTGGATTACAAAATATAGCTTGTTGTTCTCCGGGAAAAACGTGGTGTCCCCGTCCAAAACAACCGGCTGCAAAAAGGCCAGCACTTCTGCCAGGAAATAATCTGTAACCTCTTTCTCCAAACTCTGCGGTAATTCGCCGTTGTATAATAAGGTAATGTTATTGGCTTTCAATTCCGGGATAATTTGCGTGGCCAGGATCTCGCCATAACGTACCTGTTGCTGCAATATCATGGCGCTGGCCTGCTGCAAAATAGTTTCCTGTTCGCCGGCATCAATCACATCGCTTTTCTCGCCTATGTTTTTTAAAGCCCTCAACACAGGGAACCTCACCCTGTAAAATTCATCGAGGTTGGATGAATAGATGGACAGGAACCTGATGCGCTCCACCAGCGGCACGGCAGCCGAAGCGGCTTCGTCCAGCACGCGGCGGTTAAAGCTAAGCCAGCTAATGTCCCTGTTAAAATATTTATAGCCTGCCATGCTTATTTATGGCCCTTGTTGTATAAAATAGAAGCGATAATAAACGCGAATACCGCTGCTATTAACCCGAACATGAATATGTTGTAGGCAATGCGCAGCAGCCGGTATTTTTTACCAAGCACAACGCCCTGGTAGTACACATCTTTTATCAGGCTGCCATATAAAAAGTCCTTATCCTCCATCATTTTTACCATGCCGTAGGTATAATCAGCCAGCGGCATTTTGTAAAAATTACCAAAAAACAGCAGGTTGACGCGTTTTTCGTCTACATCCGAGCGCTGAAAAATGCCTGTTGGGATAGATGGGCGGGTAGCAAGGATAGAAAACGTCATGGCCAGCAAGCTGATGGATAGCAGGATAAACGTTGGTATGGCCAGGTACTCGTATTCGGTTAGCTTACGCAGCAGCAAACTGATTACCGCCGACAGGATAATAGAGTTAACCGTTATCATAATATGGGCCTTATTATCGGCCATATCGCTCAAGCGCTGGTGGTTGCTGGAGCTGATCCTGAACATGGTTTCGATGCCTTTATCGGGGCGGTCGGTTTTCTTTTTTTTGTCCTTATCAGGTTCTACTGTTGTGGTTAGGGTTGTTTCTTGCATGGTTTCGATAGGGTTTTCGGCTGCTTTATCTTCGGCGGCGGCAATTTTATTTTTTAAGGTTTTAATATTGGCTTGCTTGCCGCTATTTAATAATACCTGGCAGTAATCGGTGTGGTAATGGTGGTCCTCTAAAAATTTGATACTTTTCTTACGCCACTCCAGTTTGCTGATATCTTTATGATACAAGGCTTTTATCTCTTTTAAAAGCCGCTTATCGGTCTTAAAAAAATCTTCGGTACCTAAATGAAAAAGGTCGGCATCGCAAACGATCTTATCTAACAGGGTAACCGGCTTTTGTGGCATCTGGGTAACCAGTATGCAGTTTTTTATTTCGTCGATATCGGTTTCATCTGCATTATGTTTCCGTAAAAAGTTTTCGGCCAGTACGGCGCTCTGGGCTTCGTGGTGTTCAATATCTACCATGTAGCCCAAATCGTGGAACCACGCGGCGGCCTGCACAATAAAAAAATCACGGTCGTTTAGCTGGTAGTGGTTGCCAATTTGAGCGGCGGCAGCCACCATGCTTTCGGTATGCCCTTTATCGTGGTATATCAGCTTGTCATCAGCATGCGTTTTGTAGTACGCCAATGCATATTCCCTAACCTGGCGGAGTAATTCGGGGTAATTCATGATGTATGTTTAGATGTAAGCAGATACGGTCAAACACTTTATTACCCGTGGCTGACCTTTACAACAGTAAATATTATTTACTTTGGTATAAAAGTAAAATTAAATATTTAGCCGCGCATTCATGAAATTCATCAGTAATAAATACTTTCTTGCTTTTTTTGCTGCTATTCAGCTTTTTACAGCGGGGCCGTTTGCAACCAGGTCGTTCGGGCAATCCCAAATTCAACAGTTTGATGACAGAGTAATGCTGAACCTTGCCGCGAACCGTACCCCGGCGCAAACCGATGTAATGATGTTTTTATCGCGCACCTATAAATATGGGGATATTGGCGTACCGGCTGCTTTACTGGTGGGCGGCATTGTTACCAACGATAAACAAATGCGCCAAAACTCGCTGTATGTGGCCAGCAGTACAGCTTTATCATACGGGGTTATGCTGCTGTTAAAGCACCTGGTAAAACGCCCCCGCCCGTTTGTGCAAAACATAAATATAGTGCCGGTTTACAGGGCAGGGAGCACATCGTTCCCGTCCGGGCATGCTACCAGTACATTCTCTACGGCAATGGCTTTATCAAACGCGTATCCAAAATGGTATGTAATAGCCCCGTCGTTTTTATGGGCAGGCGCAACAAGCTATTCGCGGATGTATCTGGGGGTGCATTATCCAACAGATGTAGCCGCAGGTATGGCCCTGGGGACTGGCACCGCTTTACTTTTACAGCCTATAAAGCGCTGGTAGCCATTTCAAAGTAAAGTTTAACAGGTTGTTTAGTGCTAAAGTCATAAAGCATAATTATCATATCACCGGGTTAATATATTAATTAAATTTGCCCCTGATTTGATTGGTGTTATATTAAAGCACTGTTTAAATTGAACAAATGAATCTTAAACCATTTGCAGATAGTCCGTTCCAGATCCGCATATCATTTCATTTATTGATAGCGAAACTGGAAGAACAAGCCGCTTTAAATAACGGCATGCGGTCTGCTATGGCACGAGAGATACTGAACGAAATTGAACCATATCCCGAATTGAGGGAAGGTATTACCGATACCGACCAACTGGTAAAGCATGCCGTTATCATCAAACGCTTAACTGCCGATATTTTCCCCGAAGTATTAACGCTTAACGAGATAAAAGCCATTACGGTGCCCTTTCAGGATGTGCTTTTTAACCAAACCAAACGTTTACAAAACATCCTTGCCGAGGCAGGCTCTGCATTTGATATTAATATCAGGGATTTTACAGAGCACCAGATCTACGTAAATACCTGCTGTATTATCCTGAACGAGTTTTACGGCACCAGTTTCAATTTTTCGAGACCGTGGTTTTATGATATCCCCGATGCAAGGGGCATTATGAAGCATTACCGCATTTTATATAACGCGGATTTTATGGACCTGATGCCCGCACCCGATGCACCCGTAATTACTGCCCAAGACATTGAACTGCTGCGCGATAATTACCACGACCTTGACCTTTGGAAAAAATACTTCCCTAAAAACAGCTGGATATTAAAGGGCTTTGCCATCCTTAGCCTGTTTGATGCTACGGTAGAGAACGCGGTGTCGGCACTAAAGGGCACATTATTAGGCGCAAGCTATGGCAACAATATCAAGGAGAATATTTTAGAAGTCTTCCGGTCGATATACAAGCTTCCGGATATGGATATCGGGTTTACATCCTTTAACGATGCTGAGAACACCTTTAGCATAGCCACGTTTAATCCCAAGCTAAAAAGCTTTTTGCTGCCCGATAACGTAGAAGAGGAATGCTTTGACGCCCTTTGCGTAAACTCGCTGGTAAAGCTGATTGAACAGCGCATGTACTTTGCCGTATCTGATGTTGCCAAATTTTTAGAGGGCGAACCGGACAATGTAATGGCACAGCGTTTTGTGGCGCAGGGTATTAAAAGTTTAATAATGGCACCGGTTGTAAAAAACGGCCATTTATTAGGGATAATCGAGCTGGTATCCAACCGGGTGGGCGACCTGAACAGCATTAACGCCAATCAGCTGGAAATTGTAATGCCTTACATTACCGATACCATTGACAGGCAGTACAGCTACATGCAAAACCAGATCCAGGCGCTTATCCAAAACGAATACACCACCATACACCCAAGCGTTTACTGGAAATTTAAAAAAGAAGCGGTAAAATTCATCAAATACCGCGGCTTAAAGAAGGATTACGCTTTAAAGGAGGTAACCTTCCATGACGTGTACCCTTTGTATGGGCAGATAGATATTAAAGGCTCATCTGACACGCGAAACCATAGCGTACAGCTTGATCTTAAAGACCAACTAACCGCGCTGATCCCGTTGGTGGAGCAATTGCATGTAAATAAGAACGATAGCAACCTGGAGCAAAATATCCGCAATTTGCAGGAACTGGTGATGGATGTGCAAAGTTCGCTCCGTGCAGATACCGAGCAGTTTATTCAAAATTACCTGGAGATGCAGATCCACCCGCTGTTAAAAGCTGCCGACGGCTTATCGGTGGCGCACCAGGCGGGCATTGATAAATATTTTGAGCAGGCTGATAAGAACGGCGATTTTCATCAAAACCGCCGCAAGTACGAAACCACCGTTGCGCTCATCAACGAAAAAATGGCGCTGCTGCTTGATAGGGCACAGGTACAGGCCCAGGCCATGTTCCCGCATTATTACGAGCGTTTTAAAACCGATGGCATCGAGCATAACCTGTATATAGGCGCATCTATAGCCCCGGCCAAAAATTTCGATATTACGTATTTATATAACCTGCGCCTGTGGCAATTGCAGGTGCTTTGCGAAATGGAGCTGGAGCACCACTTTCTGAAAAGTAACCTGCCATATCCGCTTGACGTTACCTCGCTGATACTGGCGTTTAGCCTGCCTATGTCAATCCGCTTCCGGATGGACGAAAAACGTTTTGATGTGGACGGCACATATAACGCCCGTTTCGAGATCGTAAAAAAACGCATTGATAAAGCATTTATAAAAGGCACTACCGAGCGCTTGACCGCCGTTGGGAAAATAACCATTGTCTACTCCAACCATGATGAAGAAGTAGAATACCTAAACTATATCCGTTTCCTGCAAACAAAGCATATGTTTGATGAGGAAGTTGAAATGCTGGACATAGAGGACCTGCAGGGCGTATCTGGCCTTAAAGCCATGCGCGTGAAGATACTATACAATAACAGCCTGCCGCTGCGCAATTTCTTTAGCTATACCGAGTTATTGCAGGATACAAAAAGTATCGTTTTTTAAATTACTTTTGCGGAAATGAAATTCCTTTGCATCCTGTTTTCATTGGTTGTTGTTTTCCTGTCTGTTAAGCCTTGCTGCACAGATAGCGATTGCGATGCGATTGTAAAAACAGAACAGGGTGGTAATAACAAAGCAAAGGACTGTGCGGGCTGCTCGCCATTCTTTTCATGCGGCACCTGTGCCGGCTTCACCGTAACACAAACCATAACAGCCAATTTACTGATAAGTCCTGCTAAAACCAGGCCCACTTTTACGCCTTACCATCAGCCTGATGTTAAGGAAATAACCCTTTCTATCTGGCAGCCGCCACAATTAGGATAACATGCTTCAAAGGCCAATAAAAGGCCATTTACAGGTAATTATTCTAACAACAAAACATGAAAAAACTTATCGTGCTATTTACAGCACTACTTTATACTGCCGCGGCTTATTCCCAAAATACATTTAAGGTCATTTTAAAAGATGCAGGCACCGGCCAGCCGCTTGTTGGCGCTACGGCTGTGGTGCAGGGCGCAAACATGGGCGCTGTTTCTGATACATCGGGCCTTGTGGTATTAGCTAATATTCCAAACGGCAGGCAGGTGGTCAACTTTCGTTATGTGGGTTACATCAACCGGCAGGATACCATCACTTTTCCGCTAAGCCATTTACTGCCAACCATCATCCTGTTGCAGCCCGAAGAAAGCGAACTGGACGAGGTGGTGGTATCGGCCACACGCAGCAGCCGCACCATTGCCAATATCCCTACAAGGGTAGAGGTGATATCGGGCGAGGAACTGGACGAAAAAAGCAACATGAAACCCGGTGACATCCGCATGGTGCTGGCAGAGAGTACCGGCATACAAACCCAGCAAACATCGGCCACAAGCGGTAACTCCAGCATCCGCATCCAGGGGCTGGATGGTAAATACACGCAGATCATCCGCGACGGGTTCCCGTTGTACTCCGGCTTTTCGGGCGGGCTGGGTTTGCTGCAGGTTGCACCGCTTGACTTGAAACAGGTGGAAGTGATCAAAGGTTCGTCATCCACCCTATATGGCGGCGGTGCTATAGCCGGGCTGGTTAACCTGGTATCAAAAACTCCAACGGACGAGCGGCAACTGAATTTATTGCTCAACGGCACATCGGCTTTGGGTTTGGATGCGAGTATGTTTTACGCCGAAAAATTTAAAAGAACAGGGGCCACTGTATACGCCGCCTATAACCACGGCACCGCTTACGACCCATCAAATATCGACCTGACGGCCATTCCCAAATTCAACCGGTATACTTTAAATCCAAAACTGTTCTTCTATTTCAACGACAAAACCAACTTAATCGCGGGCATCAACGCTACGGTGGAGAACAGGATAGGGGGCGACCTGCATTACATTGAAGGCGATGGTGATGCGCTGCACTCGTATTTTGAGGAGAATAAAACCGGCAGGTACAGCACACAGGCCGAACTGGTACACAAACTGGACAGTGCGGGCAAGCTGGTATTTAAGAACAGCGTAAGTTATTACGACCGCGCCATCAACCTGCCAGGCTACCGTTTCTCGGGCCAGCAGGTTTCTACTTACACCGAGGCCAACTATATCCGCAATACCGCCAAAAGCGACTGGGTTTTTGGTTTAAACTTACTGACGGATAATTTTAACGAGAACAGGAACAGTACTTTCCCCTTGCGCAGCTATCAAAATAACACTGTAGGCGCGTTCATCCAAAACACCTGGAATATTAGCCCTGCCTTTACGCTGGAAAGCGGCCTGCGCGGCGATCATCACAACCAGTATGGGTTTATGTTTTTGCCGCGACTATCAGGCTTGTGGAAGATAAATTCGCATTTCTCAACCCGGTTGGGTGGCGGCCTGGGCTACAAAGGGCCAAATGTATTTACTGAGGATGCCGAGCGTATCCAGTTCCGTAACGTGCTGCCGCTGGATGTGGCCAACACCCGGGCCGAGCGGTCGTACGGGGCCAACTACGATATCAATTACCGCACGGCCATATTAGATGGTGACGGCAGTTTCAGTATCAACCAGCTATTTTTTTACACCCGTATCGGGCATCCCATACTGTTAACGCAATTAGCCAATGGTAATTTACAATACCGACAGCCACGCGGCGATCTGAATACCAAAGGCATCGAAACAAACATTAAGCTAACCTACGGCAATTTTAAACTATTTGTGGGCTACACTCTGGCCGATGTAAGCCAGCATATAGGCAATACCATCAGCAGCTATACACTGGTATCAAAGCACCGCTTAAACAATGTGCTGATGTTTGAGATAGATGACCAATGGAAAATTGGCGCCGAAGCCTATTATTTTAGTCCGCAGAAACTGAACGACGGCGCCACTGGCAAAGCCTATTGGACAACCGGCTTAATGGCCGAGCGGATCTGGAAGCGTTTTGCGGTGTTTATAAACTTCGAGAATATTACAGATACGCGCCAAACCCGGTTTGATACCATTTACACCGGCAGTATCAGTAACCCTGTTTTCAGGGATATTTACGCGCCATTAGATGGGTTTGTGGTGAACGGCGGCATCAAACTAAAACTTTAATTTTTTACAGCGAAACAATGTTTAAACACGGGTGGTTTATTAGTTTTATCCAATTTTTATTTTAGCCGTTAGTATTACCCTTTAATGAGTCAACCACCAAGTCGTTTAAGCAGCGGGGAGCTTCTTGATATTTTAGCATTATCAGAAAACGCTACGGCAATATATACCACCCAAGATATCATTATCCAGAGCGCTAACACTGCTATGCTCAATTTTTGGGGCAAGGGTAAAGATATAATTGGTAAACCTTTAATGGAGGCCGTGCCTGCACTAAAAGGGCAGCAATTTGTTGAGATGCTGAAAAGGGTGTGGGATACCGGGATCACTATCGAAGGGATAGACACCCCCGCAAAGTTAGAGATAGACGGCGAGCTGCGAACTTCATATTTCGATTTTTTATATAGGGCCATTTTAAATCCCGATGGCAGCACCCGCTGTATATTGCACACCGCCACAGATGTCACCGACCGGTTTATGAGCCAGCAACGTGTTGCCGAAATGAATAAGCAGGTTGCAGACATTAATAAAGAATTATTCGACGCTAACCAGCAGCTAACCGCGTCAAACCGTAACCTGGCCGAATCGCAGGACACGCTGATGGTGCTGAATAATAACCTTACAGAAAGCGAAACCCAATTGCAGTTTGCTATTGATGCTGCCAGCCTGGGCACCTGGGACCTCGACCCAAAAACAAATAAATTTTCGGGAAACGACAGGCTGAAGTCGTGGTTTGGTTTAAAACCCGAAGAACAGATAGAACTATCGAAGGCCACCGATGTAATTGCCGAATACGACAGGCTGAATGTGTTAACAGCGATACAAAAAGCACTGCAATTTTCGTCGGGCGGGGTCTATGATGTCGAGTACACTATAATCAACCCGCTAACACAACAACCACGTATTGTAAAAGCCAAAGGCAAAGCGCTTTTTAATATCGATAACGAGGTGATACGCTTTAGCGGTACCCTACAGGATATTACCGAAGAACGCCACGCCCGCGAAGAACTCACCCAAACCAACCAGCGGCTGGCATTTGCCCTCGACGCCGGTAAGCTTGGTTCGTATGAGCACGATCTGCAAAGCGGGGCAATGATATGTACCGGGCAATTTAAAGCAAATTTTGGCTGGCCGGCCGATAAACCCTTTAATTTCCCCGATCTGATAGAATTGGTGGTACCCGAATACCGAAAGAATCTGGATAAGCAGATAAAGAACGCGGTTTTGCACAACGCAAGCTATACCGCCGAATACGAAATTACCTGGCCGGATGGTTCGCGGCATTGGATAAATATGGCAGGTAAACCGCAGTATAACGATCAGGATAAAGATACACGCATTATAGGCATCACCTACGATATTACCGAGGGTAAAACCAACGAGCAGCGTAAGGACGATTTTATAAGCATTGCCAGCCACGAGCTTAAAACGCCCATCACAACGCTGAAATCCTCGCTTCAGCTGTTAAACCGAATGAAGGACGACCCCTCGCCTAAAATGCTGCCCAAACTTATAGAGCAAAGTAACCGCAGCATGGACAAAATAAGCAGCCTGATAGAAGACCTGCTTAACGTAAGCCGAATGAACGAGGGGCAGCTGCACCTCAACAAATCAACATTCACCATATCCGAATTGCTTAACCACTGCTGTAACCACATCAGGGTAGCGGGTAAGCACGACCTTATTTTTCAGGGTGATGCAGAGTTGCAAGTTTTTGCCGATGAGCACCGGATAGATCAGGTGATCATTAACCTGGTTAATAATGCGGTTAAATACGCACCAAATTCGCGCGAGATCTGCCTTATCGTAGCCAAAGATGGTAACATGGCCAAAATATCGGTAAAAGATAACGGCCCCGGTATCGACCCTGAAAAGCTCCCGCATTTATTTGACCGTTATTACCGGGCCGATTACTCGGGAATCCAATATTCCGGCCTTGGCCTGGGGCTTTACATCTGCTCAGAAATTGTGCGCAAACACCACGGGCAGATAGGCGCCGAAAGCGGAGTAGGTAAAGGCAGCACTTTTTGGTTTACCCTACCACTGTAGGTTGTAAAAAGTTTTTCGCGCAACTTAAACCACCGTTTTAATGAAATTTTTAGCTGATTTTAAAACTTTTTAATTTTTTAAAAGTATTTATATTTTTTAAAAATTAATCACCCGTTACTTTCATTAATGAGCACGTATCCAAGCAAATTTAGCAGCGAACAATTACTGGAGATACTGAATCAGGCTAAAACCGCCACAGCCATACATAGCACCGATGAAATGATCATCGAAACGGCTAATGATGCCATGATAGCCATTTGGGGTAAAGACAAGAGCATTATTGGCAAGCCCATAGAAACCGCCCTGCCCGAACTGGTTGGCCAGCCATTTTTAGGCATGCTGCAAAGCGTGCTGCATACCGGCGAAACCATATCCGGTAGCGATACCATGGCCGAGTTGGTGATTGACGGGGAGCTGAGAGCTTTTTATTTTGATTTTGAATACCGCGCCATAAAAAGCAGCACAGGTGATGTAATATGTGTGCTGCACACCGCTACCGATGTTACCGATCGTTACCACAGCCGTATGCGCGAACTGGAACTGGAATCGGAACTGCAGGCAACTAACGAGGAACTTGCTGCTGCCAACGAAGAGCTTGCAGCCGCAAACGATGCGATGATGGCATCTAACGAAGAATTAGCGGCCACCAACGAAGAATTAGCGGCCACCAACGAAGAACTTAACCAGTCGCAGCAAAACCTGCTGGAAACAAATAGCGAGCTTACCCGTGCCGAAGATACCCTAAGGCAAGCCATCGATTCGGCCGAAATGGGTACTTGGAGTGCCGATCTGGTTTCGGGTATGTTAACTATATCAAATAAAAGCAAGCAAATTCATGGCATCGCCGAAAATATAGAGATCTCGCTTGCTCAATCGCTCAACTTAGTAGCACCGGAATATATAGACAGGGTTCAGCAGGCTATACAATATGCTATAAATACCACCCAAAGCTTTGACGTTGAATATCTAATAAACCCAATGGACGGCGGGAAGCCAAAGTGGTTGAAATCTACCGGGAAGGCATACTATGATAGTAAAGGTAATGCGGTGAGCATAGCAGGCACCATTATAGATATTACCGATCTAAAAGCCCACGACCAGCAAAAGGACGACTTCATTAGTATTGCCAGCCACGAATTAAAAACGCCCGTTACCAGTTTAAAGGCCGCGCTGCAATTGCTGGACAGGATGAAGGAAAATATATCGCCGCAAATGCTGGCCAAACTGATTGATCAAAGCAATCGCAGTATGGAAAAGATAAGCACCCTGATAGAGGACCTGCTTAACCTTAGCCGGATGAACGAGGGGCAGCTTAAGCTAAACAAAACCACCTTCACCATTGCGCATATGTTAAACCAATGTTGTAACCATATCAGGGTTGATGGCAAGCACGAACTTGTTTTACAAGGGGACGAAGATTTACAGGTTTTTGCCGATGAACACCGTATAGACCAGGTGGTGGTTAATATTGTTAACAACGCTGTAAAGTATGCGCCAAATTCAATGCAGATATTTTTTACAGTAGAAAAAGCAGGTGATTTTGCCCGGATATCCATACGCGATACGGGGCCGGGCATAGTTCCAGAAAAGCTATCGCATCTGTTCGAGCGTTATTACCGTGCCGATGCAACCGGCTACCAGAACTCGGGCCTGGGTTTAGGTTTATTCATCAGCGCCGAGATCATCAAAAAACATGGAGGCGACATAGGTGTAGACAGCGAATTGGGCAAAGGCAGTACTTTTTGGTTCACTTTACCGTTATAACCCGTAAAAATTATGCACGAAAATGACCTTAATTATACGTTAAGTTATTGTTGAATGCTTATATTTATACTCTAATTAATTACTATTGAGTAACCCTTACTTTCCTTTGCCGGAAAACGAAAGCGAGCGCTTAGCAGCGTTGGCTTCGTATAATATTTTAGATACCGCTCCCGAAGATGATTTTGAGGAGCTTACACTTCTTGCATCACAAATTTGCCAAACCCCTGTTGCCCTTATCAGCCTGTTAGATGATAAAAGGCAATGGTTTAAATCTATTGTAGGGTCTGATATTTCCGAAACACCAAAAGAGTATGCTTTTTGCGCGCATACCATTGTAGAAACCACCGAGATAATGGTGGTAAATGATGCCCGCCACGATGATCGTTTTTCAGAAAACCCCTTAGTAACCGGCGACCCCAATGTTATTTTTTACGCGGGCGTGCCGCTGATAACCGGCGACGGCCATGCATTAGGTTCGTTGTGCGTGATAGATGTGCAGCCCAAACAGCTAACCGAAGACCAGGTAAAGTCGTTAAAGATCCTGGGCAGGCAGGTGCTCGCCCAAATGGAACTGCGAAAAAAGTTGCAGCTGTTAGAAAAAGCGAACGAACAGTTGCTGGAAACCAATACCTTCATCAAAAAATTTGCTACTACCGCCGCCCACGATATTAAAAACCCGCTTAGCAGTATTTTACTTACATCCCAGGCACTGCAAATGCGCCTGAAAAACACAGGCGACGAAAAAAGCTGCAACCTTGTTGCTCTTACCCTTAATTCATCAAAGAGGCTGCTTACCCTGGTAGACGAGATGATGGCTTACTCTACACGGCCGGCCTTATTGCTTTCCGATCAGCAGTGCCTTGATCTGAATAAACTGCTTAAAAACGTGGTGAGTTTACTGGATATACCGCACAATTTTACGGTTAACCTGCCCAGGGTTGAGCATACACTAACCTGTTCGTCGGTAGCGCTCGAACAGATCTTTATTAACCTGCTTGCCAATGCCGTACGTTATAACGATAAACCAAAAGGTATCATCAATATACTTTTCAGGGAAGATGACGGCCAATACTGTTTTAAGGTAAGTGATAATGGGATGGGTATTGCCGCAAACAACCTGCAGAAGATATTTGAAAAAGACGTTACGTTAAACGCTACAGATCGTTTCAATAAAAAAGGTACAGGATTAGGCCTATACACGGTTAAATTGCTGGTAGATAAACTGCAAGGCACTATCCATGCCGAATCCAAACCCGGCGATGGCACCACCTTTGTTTTCTCTATCAAAAAAAATGTGGCGGTTAACGCCGGCGATATTAATGCTGCTGCATATCAGCAATAGCCGTTGTTAGTAGCTTGTTAAATTCTTCAGGTTTCTCTACCATCGGGAAATGGCCCGTATCATGTATCACCAATAGTTTAAAAGGGATCTTTTTAGCTATTAGCCCTGTGGTATCGGTTGGCTGGTAATCACTGTTTATTAAGTATAGCTTCTTTTTAGCCTTTAAAAGCGCGGCTGCATCATTAAAATCATCCCACTCCTGCGTAGCAATGGCAATGGTCGAATCAGTGTGTGCGACATCGTTTAAGATCCTCTCCCTTATGGCTTTTGATGTGGTTTTGTAAAACAATCCTTTATTAAACCAATCGAATGCAACGGCTTTAAAATTCTTTTTTAAGGCTGCCATTACCTCGCCATATTCCTGCTTGTATTTAATACTATCGGGCGATATTATTCCAACCGATTTAAAGTTGTCAACCCCAACCAACGCTATTACATTTTCGGGCGCATCTACAGCCCCCTGCAAAACAATGTTGCCAGCCATGGAGTGGCCGATCAGTATCACATTTTTTAGCCCGAGCTGATCGATCACGTTTTTGATATCCTGCCCGTAGGCTTCGGTGTTCCATTTCGTGCGGTTTTTGCCCGATCTGCCAAAGCCCGGCAGGTCGATGGTTACCACACGGTACCTTTTGCCGAAATAAGCTACCTGATCGGCCCAGTAGGTTTTATTGATAGCCCAGCCATGTACAAACAGCAGTGTAGTATCGCCCTTGCCGGTATCGGTATAATCAATGCGCACACCATTGCTTACCAAACTAACCTGTGATGCGGAAGATGGGTTTTTATTTTTTTGCGATGAGTTGCAGCCAAACATAACTACGCACAAAAGCGGGACAAACAGCAAACGGAGGTTTTTCATGATGCGGGTATTAAGGTTACACAACGTTAAGGCAAAAATATCATTTACAGTAATTTTGGCCGCAGTTTAACGTTTTTTAACAACTTAATCCCACACAATGTACCATTTACCTTCGTCGTTTTTGGCATAGCTAAGGCCGTCGCTCATCTGGTAAACATCGTGTCCTTCGGTGGCGTTGTAGTAGTTTTTACGTTCGTAAATTCTTAACCCGCCGTTTTCCCTTTGCAGAAAAAACAGCAACGCGTTCATGGATGGGCCTATCTCGTGCAGCCATTGGTTTTCACCTTCTTTTACAAATGCCGAACTCATGATAGTAGTTTTTCAATATTATAACACTTTCCATGCCGAAAACCTGTTAATTGATATATATATGGAACAGTTAAGTTTTTTTGATGATAACAGGCAAAGCCCCGGCATCCCCGCCGGGTTAATGGATTACAAACCCAACTTTTTTACTGCCGAAGAAAGCGCCCGGCTGTTCCGGGAACTAAAAGAAACCATCCAATGGAAACAGGAAACCATATTGATGTATGGTAAAACCTTATATACACCACGCTTAACCGCCTGGTATGGCGATAACAGTAAAACCTACGCGTTTAGCGGTAAACGCTACGACCCGTATTTATGGACACCTGACCTCTTATTTATCAAACAACGGGTTGAACAAGCCGCCGCTGTAACATTTAACAGCGTGCTGCTGAACAATTACCGCAACGGCAACGATTCTGTTGCCTGGCATGCCGATGACGAGCCTGAACTGGGCGTAAACCCTATTATAGCCTCGGTAAGCTTTGGGCAGGCGCGCCGGTTTGATGTAAGGCACAAGCAAAACCATAAATTAAAATACTCGGTAGAGTTAGGGAACGGCTCGCTCCTGATCATGAGAGGCGACCTGCAGCATAACTGGCAGCACCAGGTTCCCAAATCCACCAAAGCAGTTAAGGAACGGATCAATTTAACGTTTAGAATGATAAGCTAAAAGTCCGTGGTATAATGTGTCAAATCACATTTTGTTAAATGATAGTGTAGGGGATATGGGAAAATTGCTTTTAACTTTAAAGAAATTTAAATTTTAAAAAACTTATAATCAGATATTAACACACATTATATGAACTAAAACTTTAATATAAATTTGATATTTTAAATTTAATATCAATATCCGGCTTATTTAGAAGCATTACAGGTAAATTAAAATAAAGTGTTATTTTTGTTGAAAGAAATTATCATTAAAATCCTAATATGAAGAAATTGATCCTGTTTGTAATGTGCCTTGGTTTTAGCGCTATCGCGTTCGGCCAAACTGCCATTAAACCTGCTGAAGCAGGCGTAACTTACGGAAAAACCGTTACTGCCGATAACGCGTTAAACACCGATGCTTTAAATACCACCCTGAATACCGATAGCGTTTACAATGGCAAGGTTACCGGTACTGTTGTAGAGGTTTGCACCAAAAAAGGCTGCTTTATGAAACTTCAGCAGGCTAACGGCGCGCCAATAATGGTACAGTTTACCGATTACGCTTACTTTATGCCGCAAAATATTGTTGGTAAAACTGTTGTGGTAGAGGGCAAAGCTAAAATTAAAGAAACCTCGGTAGAGCGTTTAAAACATTATGCTGCCGATGCCGGTAAAAGCAAAGAAGAAATAGCCAAAATAAACGAGCCTAAGAAAGATATTTCTATCATGGCCGATGGCGTACTGGTTGTGAAATAATCCCAAGCTATAATAAACACTTAAAGCCTGTAAGAAATTGCAGGCTTTTGCATTTATAGGTTATGAGTAATATTGTTTAATTTCAGCAATCAAAGCTAAGGTAAACACTTACAAAAGTGATGAATAACAAAGAGAAAGTATTAGACGCTATTTTGTCGCAGGGGATGCTGCCCTTGTTTTTTTATGAAGATGCCGAAGTAAGTGTCGAAATTATCCGCACCATGTACAGCGCAGGCGTCAGGGTAGTGGAGTATACTAACAGGGGCAAGGAAGCGCTGAGTAATTTTTACTCTATAAAGCAAACGTTGGCAACTGAACTACCCGATATGTTCTTAGGTATCGGCACCATAAAAACAGGGCTTGAAGCCGAGGCTTTTGTTGCAGCCGGGGCAGATTTTATCCTGTCGCCCATTGTGGATACCGAAGTGGCCCTGGTTGCCGATACCTACAATAAGCTTTATATCCCCGGTTGTATGACACCTACCGAGATCCACGTAGCCCAGCAGTACAAGGCCAGGCTTATCAAGATCTTCCCGGCCAATATACTTGGTCCTGCGTTCATCTCGTCTATCAGGGAGCTTTTCCCAGGTCAGTTGTTTATCCCAACAGGCGGGGTAGAGATAGAGGCCGGCAACATTGCCGAATGGTTTCGTTCCGGTGCATGCGCTGTTGGCATGGGCGGCAAGCTTATCACCCGTAATGTGCTGGATAAGCGCCTGTACTCGCAGCTGTTTAATGATACCCTTAAAGCGTTAGAGTTGGTTCAATTGAGTAAATAGAGCATCGGCAACATAATTAAAACGACACACACTTATGGAGCAAACATCAAAAGACCCGCTGCACGGCAAAACATTAGAAGCCATCCTTACCGCTTTAATAGCCCACCTGGGTTGGGCCGAAATGGGTTACCGCATCCGCATCAATTGTTTTTTGGATAACCCCAGCATCAGCTCCAGCCTTAAATTCCTGCGCAAAACCCCCTGGGCACGCAAAAAGGTGGAGGACCTGTATATTGAGTTTTACAAGGAATTGGAGAAGTAGACCTGATCGTAATTTTAAAGTGTCCCACTAAATATTACACACTGCGGGACAATACAACAATCCGCTAATAATCAATACTTTATAAAGTAACAATTCGCAACTTTATTTAAAGTGATACTTGAACAAGAATTACTTAAGTATTTTTAAATAAGATATTTATGGATTTTTGTCAGGGTGTCCCACTCGCTTCTGAATGGGACAGAATGGGACACCCTATTTCGGATTTTAGATTTACGATTTCGGATTTATTGACCTGATTTACCTCAATTCGTCCTGAAAAAAATTTAGCTTTTACGTCCTTGCTGGCGCTGTCATCAACAAGCCACTTTGCATCCAAATCATGCAAATTAATCCTCTTAAAAGTTGTTGATTACAACACTAACAACGGCGAAAGGCAGCTGGTGTGCGATCCGATAGCTATCGGATCCCTCCCAACGGGAGGGTGCAGGGAGGGGTTTCTCAAAGCGTGGCGTTTAACCCCTCCCTGCCACCGCATTGTCAGCCGCACCCCTCCCGTGGGGAGGGAATTGAATAACAACTACCCGTGCTTTTTCTTCATGTTCATTTTGGCTTTGGTGCCCGAACTATAGTTGTAGGTTTTTGAATTTTCCGGTTTCTTTTCGTGGAAGGCTTCGCCCGGCACATATTGATTTGGGTCTGTTTTCACAGGTTTCTTTTTCGCCTCTTTTTCGGCCTCTTTCGCCCTCCGGTCTTTATCTATCACCAGTTCATCAGGCAGGTCGGCTTTTTGCATTTTTTGGCCGGTAGCCTGCTCAATGCGGCGTACCTGGTCAAGTTCAAGGTCGGTAGCAAAGGTTAAAGCCAGGGTTTCATCCCCGGCATCTACATTATGGTTTTCGATATGCCTGATGTAAACATCTTTATCAGCCGGCAGGTCAAGATGAATGATAAAAGGGATACCTGTAACGTCGATCTCATCCGTCCCTTCATTGGCAACTATCAGTACGCGCAGGCTGCTATCTGCATTAAACTCTCCAATATCATTAATCTTATTATATTCGAATGATAGCGGGTTTAAAGTAGTTACCGCATTACGCAAACGGTTTTGCAGGCTCTTGTAAACAGTTTCGGCAGTAAGGCGCGTATTGGTAAAAACAACCGTTTTGGTAAACAGCTCCTCATCATACAAAAACAGATTAAGCAGGTTTAGCTTGGTGCCAAAGTTGGGCACATGGTAAAGCATCTGCGGGTGTACGGGTAATTGCTGTTCGGGCATTTCCTCCACCTCAATGGTGGCGGGCAATTGCATAAACGGCGCTATCATTTTATCAAGCCTTTCGTGCATTACCTCGGTAAATACCAGGTGCTGGGCTTTGCCTATGCTGTTAGCCAGTTCAACCACAGGTAGTTGCAGGCCTTTCTTAATAATTAGCTGCGCATCGTCCACAGCAAAAAAATCGACTTTGTTAAGGTTTAAGCCAAGCTTCAGGTAAATAGCGCGCGCCCTGTCGGGGGTAGCCACCACAATGTCCGATCCATCTGCAAGGTCATCCATGTTTTGCTCGCTGGTTTGCCCGGCGTGCAGGCTTACTATCCGGATAGTTTTATTCCTGTTCAAACGGTCAAACTGTGCCAGTATCTCAAACACCTTTTCCTGGTCGGGGGCCAGTATCAAAGCTTTTGGTACGCCATCGGCGCTATGCTTAAACCGGTTTAGGGTAGCTAACACCAAAACAGTGGTTTTACCGCATTCTTCGGGACCAATGGCAATAACATCCTGCCCGCCAATAATACGGTTAAGCGTTTTTAGCTGTATTTCCTTCGGGTTATCAAACCCTGCTTCGGTAACCGATTTTATGAGTTGCTTATTCAGCTTAAATTTTTCTGCCCAGGCCATTTCAAAATTATCAAGAGCGCAAAGATACCAAAACCATCCCGCTTTTGTGGTAAGGGGCCAAACCTCAAATTAGACACCCGTTTTACATTTAATATTTTTAATTTAGTTTACCTGCCAACCCTGGTATGCCCGTAACCAATTAAAAACATGCTCAGATCGCTCCTTATATCCATCCTCACCGTTATTGCTGCAAATTGTTTTGCTGCGCCGGTGCAACAATTATACTCGCCCGATAGAAGTATCCGGCTGGATATCAGTATGGCTGCTGGGCTTACCTATACTGTATCTGCAGATGGTGTTAACCTTATTTTGCCATCTGTAATTGATATGGAACTGCTTGGCGGTCAAAAATTGTCGGGCGGTATGAGGGTTAAGAACATTAGCCGCCGCTCGGTTAATGAGGTGATAACAGCCGCCATTCCCGATAAGCGCAGGCTGATCCCCGATGTTTATAACGAGCTGACCTTACAGTTTAAAAATGGCTTTAGCGTTGTCTTCAGGGCTTATAACGATGGAGCGGCGTACCGCATTTTAACCGGGTTTAAAAATGATATTACGATAAAGCAGGAAACAGCAAGGTATAGCTTCCCGGCAGGGGCACATGCTTATGCCCCAATTATCCAAAAGCGCGAGGGGCAGGACATTTACCACACCAGTTTTGAAGAGCTGTATCCTTACGGGGCGCTGGACAGCCTTTCGGCGGATAGCTTTATGTACTCGCCGGTACTTATCTCACCCAGAGATAATTATAAGATAGGCCTCACAGAATCTGACCTTGACGATTACCCCGGCATGTTCCTGCGGGGTGATAACAGCGCGGCGCTAACGGCAAGCTTTGCCCCGTACCCGCTAACAGAAAGGGTACAGCCCGGCGATTATCCGCAGAAGGTGGTAGCACAGCGGGCAAATTACCTTGCCAAAACAAAGGGCACTCGCAGCTTTCCGTGGCGGGTAATGATCATAGCCCGGCAGGATAAAGAACTGCCCGGCAACGACCTGGTTTACCGGCTGGCATCGCCATCAAAAATAAAAGATACCTCGTGGATCCATCCGGGGCAAAGCACCGATGAATGGATCATTGATATCAACCTTTTCAACGTGCCGTTTAAGGCAGGGCTAAATACCGCGTCGTACAAGTATTACATCGATTTTGCCAAACGCTTCGGTTTCGAGCGGATAATGATGGATGCAGGCTGGAGCGATAACAACGACTTGTTTAAGATAAACCCCGCTATAAATATGGATACCCTTGCCGCCTACGCCAAAAAGCAGGGCGTTAAGTTAAGCATGTGGACGCTATCCATGACGCTGGACCGCCAGTTGGACAGCGCCCTAAAGCAGTTCCAAAAATGGGGCGTGGATTTTATCATGACGGATTTTATCGACCGCGACGACCAGCAGGTGGTTAACTTTTATAAACGCATTACCCAGGCCTGCGCCGATGCTCATATCATGATCATGTTCCATGGCGCTTACCCGCCAAAAGGCTTTAACCGCACCTATCCAAACAACATTACCCGCGAGGGTGTGCTGGGCAGCGAGTACAATATCTGGTCTAACAAACCCACGCCCGCGCATAACCTTACGCTGCCCTTTACCCGCATGCTGGCCGGGCCTATGGACTACGAGCCGGGATTGCTCAATAATGCCGCGCAGGGGCGGTTTATACAGCAAAAAGGCAACCCCATGAGCCAGGGCACCCGCAGCAACCAACTGGCTATGTTTGTGGTGTACGATAACCCGCTGCAGATCTTTTCGGGCAACCCGTCGCAGGGCTACCTGGAGCCAAAGTTTATGGAACTGCTGGGCAGCCTGCCCACCGTTTGGGACGAAACCATCATCCTTGATGCTAAAGTAGCCGGCTACATTGTAACCGCCCGCAAAAAGGGTAATCAGTGGTTTATTGCAGGTATGACAAACCAGGCCAGGGATATCACCCTCGATCTTGGTTTTTTAGGCGATGCGGGTTACGACGCGGTTACTTGTACCGATGGCGCTAACGCCGATCATTATGGGTCGGATTACCGTATTGGCACTAAACAGATCACCAAAAAAGATAAACTGCCCATACACATGGCGCCCGGTGGCGGCTTTTTAATTAAACTGACCAGTAGAGAGCGGCATACTTATTAGGATCAGTAAAAAGATATTTACTACTTTTAACCGTTAAACCTACAATTATGAGAAAGCTTTTCCTATTAACAGGGGTGCTTGGCATCCTTGGCCTCGCTGCGCGTGCGCAGCAAAAGTTTAATGGTTTGGATGTTGGCTTAAATAACATCTACCGTACATCCGACGCTATCAGCCGGTCCATCAGCCCCGAAAATTTTAACGGTGAAAAGGGCAAGGGCGGCATGGCTACCACGGGTACAGGCGCCGCCGCCTCGCGAGACCTGGGCCCAACCTGGAAGGTAAGCCCGAGCGTTATCATCAAAAAACACACCACCTATACGGTTGCCGAAATTAACGGCGAAGGTGCTATACAGCACATCTGGATGACACCTACCGGTAACTGGCGCAACTCTATCATCCGTTTTTACTGGGACGATGAAACAACCCCCTCGGTCGAGTCGCCGGTTGGCGATTTCTTTTGCATGGGCTGGGGCAAATATGCGCCGGTAACCTCGCTGGCCGTAGTGGTAAACCCCGGCAGCGCCTTTAACTGTTACTGGCCAATGCCTTTCCGCAAAAAATGCCGCATCACCATGGAAAATATTGACGACCAGGATATGGTGCTGTACTACCAGGTTGATTACACACTGACCAAGGTGCCCGAAGACGCGGCATATTTTCATGCCCAGTTCAGGCGCATAAACCCGTTACCGTATAAAAAAGATTACGTTTTGGTCGACAGCATACAGGGCAAAGGCCAGTATGTGGGTACTTATATGGCCTATGGATCGAACAAGAACGGCTGGTGGGGCGAGGGCGAGATCAAGTTTTTTATGGATGGCGATACCAAATATCCAACCATCATAGGTACCGGTACTGAGGATTACTTCTGCGGATCGTATGATTTTGATACCCGTAAAAAGCGCCCCGATGGCAGTGAAGGCACAGAGTACACCGAGTTTAGCGGCCCTTACACAGGCTTGCCCCAGGTTATCCGCGGCGACGGGCATTATAATGTGGCACAGCGCTTTGGCCTGTACCGCTGGCACATCACCGACCCGATACGCTTCGAGAAGAATTTGAAGGTGACCATACAGGCCCTGGGATGGCGTAGCGGCGGCAGGTACCTGCCTTTGCAGGATGATATCGCTTCGGTAGTTTTTTGGTACCAAACCGGCCAGCACAGGCCGTTCCCAAAACTGCCATCAAAAGACGAGTTGGAGATAAATTAATATAAATGAACACCAAAGTACTGCAGATCCATCCCGGCGATAACATCACCGTTGCCCTCACCAACCTGCCAAAGGGTACGGTTTTGGGCGATGTTACATTATTGGACGACATTCCTGCCAAACACAAATTTGCCAACAAGGATTTTGCACCCGGCGATAAGGTGACGATGTATGGCGTGCTGGTAGGCAAGGCCACCGCCGCTATACCCAGAGGCGGGCTGGTATCTGTAAAAAATGTAATGCACGCGGCCGGCAGCTACGAATTGCACCAGCGCAACACCCAGTGGGATGTACCCGATGTTTCCGCATGGGCAGACAGGACCTTCATGGGTTACCACCGCGCGGATGGCTCGGTAGGTACAGGTAATTTCTGGCTGATAGTGCCGCTGGTGTTTTGCGAAAATAAAAACGTGCAAACCATCCACACCGTGCTGCAAAAGGAGCTGGGTTACTATTACGATAACTCCATCGACCTGCAGCGGCAGGTGAGCGAGATGGCATCGGCTTACAAAAGCGGTAGTTTTAATGGCGATGCAGGTGCAGGGCTATCCGCAGATAACAAACCCGCCGCGCCCGAAAGGCTGTTCCCCAATATCGACGGAATTAAATTTTTGAACCATACCATGGGCTGCGCCGGTACCCGCGAGGATACCCGCGGACTTTGCGGCTTATTGGCTGGTTATATTACGCACCCCAATGTTGCGGGTGCTACGGTGTTAAGCCTTGGCTGCCAAAATGCGCAGATAAAAATTTTACAGGAAGAAATTGATAAGCGCGATGCAGCCTTCAGCAAGCCGATGGTGATACTGGAACAGCAGGATGTTGGTACCGAAGAAGAATTTTTGCGCCGTGCGCTAAAGCAAACCTTTGCAGGCCTGGTAAAAGCCAATGATACGACACGCCAACCCGCGCCGCTTAATAAACTTTGCGTAGGGTTGGAGTGTGGCGGCTCGGATGGGTTTTCGGGACTGTCGGCTAACCCCGCCTTGGGACTAATGTCTGACATACTGGTGGCTTTGGGCGGCAGTGTTATTCTGTCAGAGTTCCCGGAGCTTTGCGGGGTTGAACAGGGCCTTAGCGACCGCTGCATAACCGATGAGGTTGCCCAACGGTTTATGGGGCTGATGACTGCCTATGCCGATAAGGCGCGGTCGGTAGGGTCGGGGTTCGAATCTAACCCATCGGCAGGTAATGTTCGCGACGGCCTGATAACCGATGCCATGAAATCGGCAGGGGCTGCGCGCAAGGGCGGCAACTCACCCATAACAGATGTGCTCGACTATCCGGAAAAGGTAACAAAACCCGGCCTAAACCTGCTTTGTACCCCCGGCAGCGATGTAGAATCAACCACGGCCGAAGTAGGCTCGGGTGCAAACATCGTGGTGTTTACAACTGGCCTGGGTACGCCCACCGGCAACCCGGTGGCCCCGGTGTTAAAGGTATCTACCAATACCGCCCTGTTTAACAAGATGAGCGATATTATCGATATCAATGCGGGCACTATTATCGATGGTACCGAAACCCTGCAGCAAATGGCCGGGCGCATGCTTAACCATGTCATTGAAGTGGCCAGCGGCAATATAAAAGCCAAAGCCGATACAGCAGATCATAACGATTTTATACCCTGGAAACGGGGCATTTCACTATAAGCTATGAGCATAAAATTATACAAAACCACAAAAGGTATCCTGTTGCAGCGTAATAACGAGTTTTACACGATAAATCAGCAATGGGACAGCCTCATCAACCGCGATGGGTTGGAAAGCTACCTGCAAACCATGATACCCAACGCAAGGCGCATAGATGACGAAGGAGCCTGGCTTACCGAAGGCATTATCTTACCGCCCATAGGCGAGCAGGAAGTTTGGGCCGCCGGGGTAACCTACCTGCAAAGTCGCGATGCCCGTATGGAAGAATCGGAGACCGCCGCCAGCCTGTACGATATGGTTTACGATGCCGTACGGCCCGAGCTGTTCTTTAAATCCGTGGCGTCCAGGGTTTCCGGGCATTTAAAGGAAGTTTATATCCGCAAGGATTCTACCTGGGATGTACCCGAGCCGGAGCTTACCCTGTTTGTAAATGCCAGCGGTAACATCCAGGGGTACACCATAGGTAACGATATGAGCTCGCGCAGCATAGAGGGGGAGAACGCCCTGTACCTGCCGCAGGCTAAGATTTATGAAAAGAGCGCCGCCCTTGGCCCATGCCTGTATGTAAGCGAAACGCCCATCCCGAAGGAATCGGCCATAAAAATGACCATCAGGCGGGATGGGGCGGAAGCCTTTAAGGACGAGACAACGGTATCGCGGATAAAGCGCTCGTTTACCGAACTTACAGGGTTTTTGTTTGCCGAAACTGACTTCCCCGAGGGCTGTTTCCTGATGACGGGCACCTGCCTGGTACCCCCGCACACCTTTACCCTGCAGGAAGGCGACGTGGTAGAAATAAGCATAGATAACATTGGCACCATGGTAAACACCATCGCCATCAATCCAAAACATAAAAAATAGGTTATGAAGCAATTGAAAAATTTATTGTTTGCGCTGCCCGTTGTGGTTATTTGCTCGTGCCAGCAAAATGCTAAGAAGGAGCAGGCAAACACAGTAGATACCTCGGCATCGGCAGCAAAAGGTACTTTTGGTTACGATCTTGCCTTCCTGCAAAAGCACGATAGCGTTATCGTACTCAAAAGCAGCGACGGCAAAGCGCAGATCATCGTGTCGCCAAAATATCAGGCAAAGGTGTTCACCTCAACTGCCAACGGGCAAAGCGGCCGCAGTTTTGGCTGGGTAAACTATAAAACCTTTGATGCCAAACCCGACGAGCATATGAACGCCTTTGGCGGCGAAGACCGCCTGTGGCTGGGCCCCGAGGGCGGCAAATTCTCGCTTTACTTTAAGCCCGGCACCAAAATGGAATTTGCCAACTGGCATACCCCGCCCGCTATCGATAACGAAAGCTGGCAACTGGTATCAAAAAGCAGCGACGAAGTAACCATGAGCAAAACCACCGAAATGCTCAACTACGCCAATACGCTATTAAAAATAAAGCTGGACAGGATAGTGAAATTGTTTCATCGCGATGATATCCAGAAAATGCTGGGTATTAATGCGGAGTATAATGTAGCCGCTGTGGGTTTTACAACCACCAACATTATCACTAACAATGGCGATAAGGGCTGGGATAAAACCACCGGTGCACCTTGTCTTTGGAACCTGGACATGTTTTCGCCGTCAGAGAAAACGGTGATTGTGGTACCTTACCATGACAACGCCACCGGCAAGGTGGCCACTACCGATTACTTCGGCCAGATCCCACCTGACAGGGTTAAATACGATAAAGGCATTTTGCTTTTTAAGGCCGACGGCAAAAGTCGCGGTAAGCTGGGCGTGCCGCCAAACCGTGCCAAAACCATGGCCGGCAGCTACGACCCGCAAAACAAGGTGCTTACCATTACCCTGTACGATGTGGATAGTAAAGGCACTTACCTTAACCAGGAGTGGACACCGGATAAACCGCCTTTTATTGGCGATGCGGTTAACGCCTACAACGACGGGCCGCTGGCAACAGGCGGGCAAATGGGGCCATTCTACGAGATCGAGAGTGTTTCGCCGGCCGCGTTTTTAAAGCCGGGCGAAAAGCTGGTACATGCGCACAGTGTTTTCCATTTCACCGGCGATGAAGCGCAATTGAACGACATTGCAGTAAAAACGCTCGGAATATCATTGAAGGATATACAAGCTGCGTTTAAATAATTTATATTGAGCCGACCAAATTCCTGAATTTTAAAACTTGCATAAATGTCAAAAGACAAAAGCTTAGCTGCAGTAGCGCTTATCACCTCCCTGTTTTTTATATGGGGTTTTGCACTTAACCTTAACCCGATATTAATCCCGCACTTAAAAAAAGCCTGCCAGCTAACGGATTTTCAATCATCGCTGATTGATTCTGCATCGTACATAGCTTACTTTTTGTTGCCCATACCTGCGGCGCAGTTCATGAAAAAGTACGGGTATAAAGGCGGTATCATATTGGGCCTATTGCTGTTTTCGGTAGGGGCAATGCTGTTTTATCCCGCTGCCGCTGTACGTAACTATGCTTTCTTTTTAGGGGCGTTGTTTGTGGTGTTTTCGGGCATGGCGTTTTTAGAAACAGCTGCAAACCCTTTAATTACCTTAATAGGCGACCCGAAAGGATCAGCCATACGCATTAACCTCGCGCAATCTTTCAATGGCTTTGCAGCCGTTTCGGCAACTACATTTGGCGGTATGTTCATCCTCTCGGGCAAAACTTTAAGCGCGGCCGAAGAGAAAGCCATGTCGCCCGAGCAGTTGAACCAATATTTAAACCACGAGGCATCTGCCGTACAGATTCCGTTTGTGGTGATCAGCATCGCCGTTTTTTTGGTTGCGATAATGGTTTGGCGCACTACCTTCCCAAAAATTAAAGAAGAAAGTACTGTTGACCAGGCAGAGGAAGGCAGGCCATTAGGTGTGCGGATACTTGAACTAACAAAAGATAAGCATCTGATGTCGGGCGTACTGGCAGAGTTTTTTTATGTTGGCGCGCAGGCCTGTGTAAGCAGTTTCTTCATCCGCTTTAGCGAGCGGGTTGCAGGCTTTGCCGAAAAACCGGCTTCGTACAATTTATCAATTGCCTTTGGTATGTTTATGGCCGGCAGGTTCCTCGGGACTTTATTAATGAAGTTTTTTAACCCGGTTAAATTACTGGTTACTTACGCCATCATCAATATTATACTGATAGGTGCCGCGGTTACCTTAAAAGGCCCGACAGCGGTATATACTTTAATGGGTGTATGGTTCTTTATGTCTATCATGTTCCCAACTATATTCTCGTTAAGCATCCGCGACCTGGGGTCTAAAACAAAATTAGGCTCATCGCTGGTTATCATGGGTATTGTAGGCGGCGCGGTGCTGCCACCAATAATGGGCAGGATCTCTGACGCGTCAAACATCCAGCTATCATACCTGGTGCCGGGCGTTTGCTTTATAGGGATACTTTGGTTTGCGCTGAAGAACCTTAAGGTGAAGAAAGTGGAAATGGTTGCAGGGCATTAATAAATAAGTCTGTCGTTTCGAACGAGGTACGAGGAGAAATCTTGTTCAATGAGCAAAGTTCGAAAACAGTCGAACAAGATCTCTCTTTATCGTTCGAAATGACATTTAACATCATACTATGGATTTAAATTTAAGGGATAAAGTAATAGTAGTAACAGGCGGCGCAAGAGGGATAGGCGAGGGCATTGTAAGGGCATTAGCTGCCGAGGGTGCCACATCGGTAATAATTGGCCGCAATGCCGACGATAACCAAAAAGTTGTTGACGAGATTATAGCGGCAGGAGGTAAGGCCAGTCACGAAGTAGCCGAATTAACCCGGCCCGAAGAATGCGAACAGGCTGTAAAAGCCATCGCCCAAAAATACCGACGGATAGATGGCCTTGTGAACAACGCCGGCGTAAATGATGGTATTGGCCTGGAGCATGGCAATTACGACGACTTTATGGCATCGCTGCATAAAAATATGGTGCATTACTATTTGATAGCGCATCATGCTTTGCCTTTATTAAAAGAATCGAAAGGGGTTATTGTTAACATCTCCTCAAAAGTGGCAGATACTGGTCAGGGTAATACCTCGGGCTATGCAGCGGCAAACGGCGGGCGCAATGCGCTTACCCGCGAGTGGGCGGTAGAGTTATTGAAATACGGTATCCGTGTTAACGCGGTTGTTGTTGCCGAGTGCTGGACCTCGCTGTACGAGAACTGGATAAATACCCTGCCCGATCCCATAGCCAAACGCAAAGAAATTGAAGCCACCATACCGCTGGGCCAGCGCATGACCACTGTAGAAGAGATCGCCAGTACCGCTATCTTCCTGTTGTCAGGCCGTTCCAGCCATACCACCGGGCAAATTATTTATGTTGATGGTGGGTATGTGCATTTGGATAGGGCACTGGCAGGGGCGTAGATAACAAGGAACAAAGCAATCTATGATAGAAAGTCTGCAATCAGTATTTCATTAGGAATGGGTTTGTGTTAATTTGAACGTCAGTGGTTGTTCTTTTTCTTTTCTCTCAAAAGAAAAAGAACCAAAAAGAAAAGTCGCAGCTGCGCCCTGTTCTGTGAAAGTTAGTGCTAATGCAGTTGCTGTGCCACCCGAACAGGCCAATGCTGCATTTTAGGTGTCGTTCCGTTCGTCAGGCTCGATTCTCCCATTTATAACTAAAAGAAAAAGAGCGCGGGGTTTCTGTCAGAGTGAGCGGGCCGGGTGTATGGCGGGAATGACGGTTTAGCTTTTTTCAATGGATTGGAGCGTAGCGAACAATCGAGAAAAAAAGCGTTAAGAACCGGCAGGGCGGGCTGAAGCATCGCTCTGACTTGATCTTTTGCTTCTTTTCTATCAAGAGAAAAGAAGTAGCCTCCGCGGCAATGAGCGGCGGATCAATGTATTTATCCACTTGTCATGAGTGACGCCGAAATAATGTTTAAGCATTGATTCCTACTTGCCAAATATTGAACTTACAATACCCCCTTCAACACTTCCCAAACATTAGCGGCTAATATCTTAGCACCTTCAGCGGTAGGGTGGATGCCGTCCTTCTGGTTCAACGCGCGTACACCGCCAACGCCCTGCAGTAGGAAGGGTACCAGCGCCATGTTGTTTTTAGTGGCCAATTGGGGGAACATATCCTTAAAATCGTTTGCATAGGCAGCGCCCATGTTTGGCGGTACCTGCATGCCCAGCATTACCAGTTTGGCTTTGGGGTATTTTGCTTTTACATGGTCGATAATGGTTTGCAGGTTTCGGGTGGTTTCTTTAACGGGGATGCCGCGCAGTCCATCGTTAGCGCCAAGTTCCAGCACAAATATATCAACGGGCTGTTTCAGTTGCCAGTCGATACGGCCTTTGCCGCCGGCAGATGTTTCCCCGCTAAGGCCGCCGTTTACAACAGTATAAGGCAGTTTGGCCGAATCTATTTTGGTTTGCAAAACACCCGCGTACGATTCGGATGGGTCGTCCAATCCATAACCCGCGGTTAGGCTATCGCCAAAAACCAGGATGTTTTTTGTTGCTGACGATGCCACGGTTGTTTTGGCGCTGTCGGCTGCTGCGGCATCATTTGAGGTTGATTTGCTGCCGCAAGCCGTAGCGGTTATGCATAGCGTTAGCGCGAAAATTATCCTGAGTTTATTAAACATGGTTATCTTATGAATTTGACCGCAGGATCTCCAGCGGTGGTTTGTTTAAAACGCCCCTGCTATTAAGCAGGCCTATTATAACTGTTAACGCCGTAATGATGATAAAGATGATACCCACGGGTAAAAAATTAACCGCGTAAGGCATATCAAAAGTGTACCTGGCCAGCAGCCAGCTGGCACCAACAGCTATAACAATACCTGTAAGGGCTGATAAAGCGCCCAGGAACAAATATTCTAACGCCGTTATGGCGAAGATCTGCCTGCGGCTGCCGCCAAGCGTGCGCAGTAAAACGCTTTCCTGTATGCGCTGGTATTTGCTGATGCGTACCGACGATATCAGCACGATGATGCCGGTAAGGATGCTAAACCCGCTCATGAATTTGATGACGTAACCAATTTTGCCAAGCAGTTCGTCAAGCACGTTCAGGATCAGCCCCAGGTCGATAACAGAAACATTGGGGAACTGCTTTACCACCGCCTGCTGGTATTTTGCAGATACGGCGTTGTTTGGCACATGTGTCAGCAAAACGTGGAACTGCGGCGCTTCTTCCAGCACCCCGGTTGGGAACACCACCTGGAAATTGGTGGATACCTTGTTCCAGTTTACCTTGCGGATGCTGCTGATGTATGTATTCATCATTACACCCTGCACGTTAAATATTAGTTTGTCGCCAACTTTGGCGTTAATGCGGCCTGCAAAACGTTCCTCGGCGGATATGGGGATGTCCTTGCCGGGTTCGGCCTTGCCTGTCCAGGTGCCGCTGGTAACCTTTTCTGAGGCGGTAAGCGCATCGCGGTACGTAACCCTGTACTCGTAATTAAAAGCCCGCTCAGACATATGTAAGCTCGAATCCTTTTTGGCATCGGCACCGGTTTTGCCATTCACTTTTTCCAGCCGCATGGTAATGATGGGCACCTCCGACAATACCGGCAGTCCTTGCTTGCGGGTAAGGTCGGCCACGGCCTTTTGCTGGCCCGACTGGATATCGAACAAGATCATGTTGGATTGATTATCACCGGTAGAAAGTGTCACCTGCGCGACAAGCAATTGCTGGATCAAAAACAGCGTGCAAATAAACGCGGTGCTTAGGCCAATAGAAACCGTAAGGATGATGGTTTGGTTATTTGGGCGATATAAATTAGCAAAGCCCTGCCGCCAGATGTAACTCCAGGAGCTTTTTATCAGCAGGCCTACAAATCGCGTAAGCAGCCAGGCAATAATGGTCAATATCAAAAATGCTATGGCTATACCGATGGTAAAAAATACCGCGCCTATCCAATCGCCTATTTGCAGGTAGGCAAAAGATGTGATAAACAACAAAACCAATAGATAAACCAGCCAGCGCAGCGGGTCGCGGATGGTGGTGGTATCATCAACGGAAAGCCTTAAAGTATTTAGTGGTGATATGTTGCGGATGGAGATCAGCGGCAGCAGGGCGAATAATATGGAGATAATTAATCCCAGTAAAATACCCTGCCAGATAGCCATCCAGGAGATACTGACCGATATAGTTATGGGCAGAAAATCCTGCAGCACAAGCGGCAGCAGGTGCTGTATGCCGGTGCCCAATAAGGCGCCCGCCACCGAGCCGATAAGGCCAATGCCGGTTATCTGAATTAAATAAATTAAAAATGCTTCGGATGCTTTTACACCCATGCAGCGCATAATAGCTATCGATTGTATCTTTTCGCGGATGTAAATATTAATAGCGCTGGCCACGCCCACACAACCCAGCAGCAGGGCTATAAAGCCCACCAATGACAAGAACCTCGACAAGTCGGCAAATGAGCGGCTGGTGCCTTCTTTTTTACCTTCAACCGTATCGTAACCGAAACCTGCCTTATCAAGCACAGGGTCCAGGCGTTTCGCCAGTTTTTCTACTTCAGTTTTATTATTGTATTTATAGTAATAGCTGTAATTGATGCGGCTGCCGGTTGTTATCAGCCCCGTTTTATCAAGGTATTGCATGGGGATATAAACAATAGGCGCAACACCTGCCGATATGCCCGTTTGCCCCGGCGCTTTATTTAAGATCCCGGCGATCAGGAAGGTTTCCTGTCCAACTTTTATCGAGTCGTTTACTTTGGCGTTAAACTGCAGCATCAGTGTTTTATCGACCAGCGCGTATTTGCCGGTTTTGAATGATGTACCGGCCTGTACAGGTGTAGTTTCCAGCGAGCCGTAGTAGGGGAAGCTGCCCTGTAAAGCCTTTACCTGCACCAGCCTTGTGCTCTGGCTTTTGGTGAACATCACCATGGATGGAAAGCTGCGCTCCTGCGAACGGTCGTCGCCAAGGCTATCCAGCAACTTTTGCAGTTTTGCATCCGGCTCCTTATTGCCGCTGATGGTAAGGTCGGCGCCAATGAGGGTGGCCGCCTGGCTGTTAACATCATTTTGGATGTTGTACCTGAACGAGTAAATGGCCACCAGCGCGCCAATGCCAAATACAATAGAGGAGATAAACAATAGCAGCCTGCCGCGGTTACGGCGGCTATCGCGCAGCGCCATTTTAAACAGCCACGCGAGGTTTATCTTCCTTTTGAAATTTATGGGGTCCATGGGCGCGCTATTCATTACCGGTTTTATCATCAGCAACTAATTTGCCGCCCTTTATTTTGATGATGCGGTGCGTTTTTGCCGCCAGCTCCAGGTCGTGGGTTACCAGGACAAGGGTGGTGCCCGCCTCGCGGTTTAGGTCGAAGATAAGCTTTACCACCTTTTCGCTGGTTTCGGCATCCAGGTTACCTGTAGGCTCATCGGCAAATAATATTTTTGGCGAATTAGAAAATGCCCTTGCCAGCGATACCCGCTGCTGCTCGCCGCCCGATAGCTGGGCAGGGTAGTGGTGGCCGCGGTCGACCAGGCCAACTTTATCCAGCAGATCCAGCGCGCGGGTTTTGATATTTTTTTCGCCGCGCAGTTCTAACGGTACCATCACGTTCTCTAAAGCGGTTAGGGTAGGCAGTAGTTGAAAGTTCTGGAAGATAAACCCCACGTATTGGTTGCGCACCTGCGCGCGTTTATCTTCGCTTAAATTACCCAGGCTTACCCCGTTTAACTCCACTATGCCTTCGCTTGCGCTATCCAAACCGGCGCAAAGGCCAAGCAGCGTGGTTTTGCCGCTGCCCGACGGGCCTACAATAGCATTTGTTGAGCCCGCGCCTATGTTGAAATTTATATTATCTAAAACTGTTAAAAGCCGGCCTGCACTTTTATAAGTTTTGTTTAGGTTTGAAATGTTTAAGATGGTTTCCAAAATGGTGTTTGTTTTTGCTGTAATAAAGTAAATATCAAATATTTATTAATAAGGGCAGGTTTTAATATTTTTAGTTACAAAAGCATTACACACCGCTACTGTTTTTAAAATGCCGAATATTTTTTTACACTTGTAAATAAACGTATACTATGCAAGAATATCCCGGGCAGCAGCGTATTTTGGTTGCTGTAGACTGTATCATATTTGGTTTTGATGGCTGGAACATTAAATTGTTACTGGTTGAACGTAATTTAGAGCCCGAAGTAGGTAAATGGAGCCTGATGGGTGGGTTTATCCATCCATCCGAAAGCCCCGAGGACGCCGCTAACCGCGTTTTAGAAGAACGTACCGGTTTAAAAAACGTGTACATGGAGCAATTTAGAGTGTTTGGCAAGCCCGACCGCGACCCGGTAGAGCGCACCCTGTCTATCGCTTACTTCGCGCTGATAGATATCCAGAAATACGAAAAACAACTGACCAGTGAAAATCACCCCGAGTGGTTCCTGCTTGACGAAATGCCCGAAATGGTTTTTGACCATGCCGAAATGGTAAAACTGGCTAAAAAACAATTACGCTACAAAGCCGCGCTGCACCCCATATTGTTCCAGTTATTGCCCCAGCGGTTCACCATACCGCAATTACAGGCATTATACGAAGGTGTGTACCAAACCCAGTTTGACGACCGTAACTTCAGCCGCAAGCTTTTATCAACCGGGTTATTGGTTAAACTGGCCGAAAAGGATAAGCAATCGTCAAAAAAAGGCGCTTTTTATTATCGCCTGGATCCATCTAACTACGAGGAAAAGTTTGAAAAATTCCTGAACCTGGTACCTAATCCTGATAAATTCTTTTAAAAAATGCTTTAGGCAGCCATAGCGCTGCATTAATTTTAATTGCTTATTTTTATAGGCTTTGCAATTTAAAACGGGGCCTGAAATGACATTGATATACAAAAATACAATAAAGGCGGTTACTGTAGCCTTGTTGCTTTTTGTAGCTCATACGGGTTTTGGGCAATCAAGCCAGGGAAAAGAGTTTTGGACCACCTATATGACACATATAGAAAGCCCGTTACCAAGCCAGATGGTGTTGTATATCACCGGTGATGTGGATACCAAAGGCGTGGTTGAAATTGCGAACAGCTCTTTTGAACCTATCCCATTCACGGTTAAAGCCAAAAAAGTAACTATAGTTGCCGTGCCGCATAAAGCAATGCTCACTAACCAGGGCAGGGTTCCCAAAGGCATTCATATAACAGCGGAAAAGAAAATTGCGGTATACGCGCACATTTACGCTCAAAATGTTTCGGGCGCTACGTTACTGTTACCCACCAATGTGCTGGGCCAGGATTATATCTCCATAAATTATTCGCAGGCATCTAACGCAGATAAAGATCATCCGGCATATTCCATATTTTGCGTTATAGCTACAGAAGATAATACCACAATAGAAATTACGCCGTCGCAAGCGTTAAAGTCTGGCCAGCGGGCAAACGTCCCTTATCTTATACAGATGAGTAAAGGTGATGTTTACCAGGCAATGTCGTTAGGGGACCTATCCAGAAGTAAAATACGAAGTATAAGCACCAATGGCGGGGAATGTAAAAAGATAGCGGTATTTTCCGGAGCCTCAAAAATAGGTATAGGGTGCACGGCGGGTAACTTTTCGTCCGATAATCTTTTCCAACAGGTTTATCCTAAAATTGCCTGGGGCAAAAACTTCGTTACTGTACCGTTACAAGACCGGCATTTTGATATATACCGCATATATAGCAGCGAGCCCAACACGCATGTTACCATTGATGGCGTACCCCAAAACCCGGCCTATCTTGAATCAGACAACCTTCAAATAGTAGCTACCAAGCCAGTAGTGATACGGTCTGATAAACCTATACAAGTAGCGCAGTACAGCCCCACCCAGGGAAGGATAGATATAGATATTTGCGAAGAAGACCTTTCGGATTTAGGAGACCCGGAGATGATATATCTTAACCCGCTGGAGCAAAGTATCGATCACGTAACACTGTATTCGTCATCATTTTTCGCTATTAAAAAAAACTTTATCAATGTAGTTATCAAAACCGACCAGATCCCCGGGTTTCGTATCGACAAACTAAAGTATACAAATTTTAAGCGCGTACCGTATGATACAACGTTTTCGTACGCCCAGATCCCGGTAAATTACGGCACGCATTATTTAAGCGCCAACGAGGGCTTTAATGCTGTTGCTTATGGTTTTGGCGATCACGAATCATATGGTTACTCGGCAGGTACCAGTGTTAAAAACCTTAATCAATATATTGTATTTAATGATCTGCAAAAAGATACCACCAGGTTAAACGGTTGCGCGGGTATCGAATATAAATTAAAGCTTGCCCTGCCTTTTGAAGCCTCAAATATAAAATGGACCCTTGCCGATGGTACGGTATTTACTGATGCCCACCCGGTGCTTATATCGCAGGGCACAAATAACGGCAAGCCAATTTATTTTTATGAGTATTATAAAAAGGTAAGCTTTTCGCCGGGCGATTACAGCATTACTGCTACAGTGCCCAACCCCGAGGTAAATGTATGCGGGCCTACAATAGATATAGATTTCGATTTTAATATTACGCCATATCCTGTTGCTTCGGGCGAGGCCGAAGTGGCTTGTGTTGGCGCGCCTACTGTGTTCCATGATACCAGCGACCCCAAAGGTGCCCTATTAACAAAATGGCTTTGGGATTTTGGCGACGGGCAAACATCTTTTGATCAAAACCCCGTGCACACCTATACCACTGCAGGAGATTATGAGGCAAGATTATCTATAGCAAACGATAACGACTGCGGCGCGGTATCTGCTGTTATAAAGGTACATGTAAGGCCTGCCATACAGGTAAGTTTTACCAGCGATGCCCCAATTTGTGAACAACAGGGCGTAACCTTTCATAGTACATCATCGGTGCCCGAGGGGCACCTGGTGCAATGGATATGGGATTATGGAGATGGTAAAAAAGATACCCTGGCCACAGATGTAGCTGTGCATAGTTATGACCACCCGGGTATTTACAATGTAAAACACACCGTATTTACCGATGCCGGCTGTAACGATTCTACCACGGTTACCGGCTTGCAGGTAAACCCCATTCCGGTGGTGGATTTTTCATTACCGGCTATTTGTACGGCAGATAATGCCGCTTTTACTGATAAAAGCACTATTTCTGATAACAGCGAAGCGGGGTTCACTTATTTATGGAACTTTGGCGATGCCAATGCCACCGCAGCAAACCCAAACACATCAAGCCAAAAAGACCCGCACCACAGGTACACACAGCCGGGTACATATACTGCTACTTTAACCATAACCACCGCAAGCGGCTGCAGTGTTACTAAAACGCATGAGTTTTTTGTAAGCGGCAGCAACCCAAAAGCAAAATTTGCAGTGGAGAACGCGGAAAATTTATGCAGCGCAAACGCGGTTACCATAAAAGACGAATCTACCGTTGATCCCGGCACTATTACCAAAATAAAAATCTGGTATGATTTTGCCGCTCACCCCGAGGTATTTGAAGTGTTTGAAGGCGCAGACCTTCATGCCGATAAAAAGTATGTACATGTTTATGACCTGGCAACAGATGCAAGGCAATATACCATACATATGGAGGCATATTCGGGCGTTACCTGCTTTGAAATTCATGACGAGGTAATCACAGTTAAAGGGAACCCGGTTGTTTCGTTACCTGCCCTTGGCCCGTTTTGCACAAACGACGACCCGGTGCAAATTGTTCCGGACAACCACGGTTTTGCCATGCAAAGCAGCTATTTTTCGGGCACAGGGGTTACCTCCGGTGGCGTGTTTAGCCCTGCAGTTGTAGGCCGGGGCGATTACGAGATCATCTATCATTTTGTAGCACAAAACGGATGCGAAACCGCAGATACCATGTATATCAGGGTGAATGATGTAGCGGTTGTGCATTTGGCGGAATCAGTGACGTCGCTCGAAGGCGAATCAACCCGATTGACGGCAGAGGCAATAGGTATTGGTATGACCTATAAATGGACGCCAGAGATCGCCATAAACAATAGTACATTGCTAAGCCCGGTGGTATCGCCTGTAGATGATATAACTTATACACTTACGGTTACAAATGGTTATGGCTGCGAAGTAAAGGCCAGTGTTTTTGTTGACGTATTAAAAAAAATAGGGGTTGTTAATACCTTTACACCCAATGGCGATGGCATAAATGATACGTGGGTAATAAAAAATATAGAAACTTATCCCGGAAATACGGTTGACATATACAACAGACAGGGAGAAAAGGTATATTCGTCTGTTGGTTATGCCATACCGTGGGATGGAAGATACAAAGGAACATTGCTTCCCACCGGTACATATTACTATATTATAAACCCTAAAAACGGCCGGAAAGTTATTTCGGGCAGTGTTACTATTATTAAATAATGCTGAGGAAAAGTTTACTTTTAAGTGTTATGCTTTGTTTTGTTGTGCTAACTAATTATGCACAGCAACGCCCGCAGTACACACAATATGTATTTAATAATTATTTGCTAAACCCTGCCGTAGCGGGTATAGAAAATTACACTGATGTTAAATTAGGCTATCGTAGCCAGTGGACAGGGCTTGAAGGGGCACCTGTTACCGCTTATTTTAGCATAAACGCGCCATTGGGTACTAATTTTACCCAGGGCGATGCTACTTCGTTCCCATCAGATGGGCAAAACCCTTACAGCAGGATGTATTACCAGGATTACCGCGCGGCCGAACCGCACCACGGTATTGGCTTTACGCTGATAACGGATAAGGCCGGTCCGATAGATCAGACAAATATGGCGGCAACTTATGCATATCACCTGGGTATTACCAGTAAGCTTAATGTTTCGGTAGGTGTATCGGTAGGGGCTAACCAACTGCATATAAACACATCGCTTATTACCTTAGAAACCCAAGGCGACCCGGTACTAAGGGATTTTAACAACAACCAGTGGAAACCCGATGCAAGTTTGGGCATATGGGCATACTCATCAAATTACTATTTTGGTGTATCGGCCCAGCAAATATTACCTCAAAACCAGTATATCACAACAAGCACAAATTCGGGCTTAAACAAAACCGTGCCGCATTATTTTGTAACAGGCGGGTATAAGTTTTATTTAAATGATGATGTGTCTTTACTTCCGTCGGCCTTATTGAAATTTATCCAGCCCGCGCCAACATCTTTTGATGTTAATATGAAGCTTTCGTTCCGCGACAGGTTTTGGTTTGGCGGATCGTACCGTAAGGACGATTCATTTGGCGTACTGGCCGGGTTTAACCTTAGCTCGTTCATCAACGTAAGCTATTCGTACGATGCTACTACATCGGCCCTTAACACCGTAAGTAATGGGTCGCACGAAATTGTAATAGGTATTATGCTTAACAACCGGTATAAACTAACCAGTCCGCAGCATGGGTGGTAAGCCCCCAGCCCCCTGAAGGGGGAGCAAATGCGTATAATAAAGCCCTTTGAAAAATATCAAAGGGCTTTATGCGTTTCAAAACTCCCCCTTCAGGGGGTTGGGGGGCTTCGCCTAAAGCTCCTTTCTCAACCTTGCTACCGGGATATTCATTTGCTCGCGGTATTTAGCAACGGTGCGGCGGGCTATGTTGTAGCCGGCGTCTTTAAGTATATCGGTTAGTTTTTCGTCGGCAAGCGGATGGCGTTTGTCCTCCTTGCCAATATGCTCTTCCAATATTTTCTTAACCTCTTTGTTTGATACTTCTTCGCCGCTTTCGGTTTGGATGGCTTCGCTGAAGAATGATTTTAGCAGGAAAGTGCCAAACTCAGTTTGTACGTATTTTGAATTGGCCACACGCGATACGGTAGAAATATCCATACCTATTCTGTCGGCAATATCCTTCAGGATCATCGGTTTCAGGTTTTTGTCGTCGCCGGTTAAGAAGAAATCGTATTGATATTGCATGATGGCGTTCATGGTTTTCAGCAACGTTTGCTGGCGCTGTTTAATGGCATCAATAAACCACTTTGCCGAATCCAGCTTTTGCTTTACAAACTGTACCGCTTCCTTTAACTTTTTATCTTTTTGCGATGCCTTATCGTAATGCTGAAACATCTCCTGGTACGACCGGCTCACCTTCAGTTCGGGCGCGTTTTTTGAGTTTAGGGTAAGTATCAGCGCACCGTCGTTATTCTTGATATGAAAATCGGGTATCACCTGCATTTGCTTGGTGCTTACCTCGTTGCTGTCGCCCGGTTTTGGGTTAAGCTTTAGTATTTCGTTCACCACGCCACGCAGCTCTATCGAGTTCATGTTCAAGGATTTCTCCAGCTTATCGTAATGCTTACGGGTAAACTCCTCCAGGTAGTGCTCAACCACCAGTATAGCTTTTTTGATAATAAGGTCGTTAGGGTCTTTGCGTCTAAGCTGTATCAGCAGGCATTCCTGCAGGCTGCGCGCGCCAACACCCGGCGGGTCAAAACTTTGTATCACCTTTAGCATGTCCTCAACCTCTTCATCATCGGCCATTACGTTCTGCGAAAAGGCCAGGTCATCCGTAAGCGACATGATAGGCCTGCGCAGGTAGCCGTCGTCGTCAAGGCTGCCTATAATTTGCTTGCCAATGCTAAAGTCCTTGTCAGACAGGGGCAATAAGTCGAGCTGTGCCTGCAGGCTCTCAAAAAACGAGCTTTGCACAGCGATAGGGATCTCCTTGCGGTCGTCCTCGTCGTCGCCATTCTGGTCGTAACGGGTGCCGTAATCGTTTACGTTGTCATCCTGTAAGTAGTCGTCGATATTGAACTCGTCCATCTCGCCCTTTTCGTCGTCGCTGTTATACGTATCTTCATCGGGGTCGCGGTCGGGGTATTGTTCTTCGGGCTCGTTCAGGTTGGTTAAGCTCAGGTCTTCAAGCGCCGGGTTTTCCTCCAGTTCTTCTTTAATACGGGTATCAAGCGATACGGTAGGCACCTGCAGCAATTTTATAAATTGTATTTGCTGCGGCGATAATTTTTGTAAAAGTTTTTGTTGAAGATTTTGTTTAAGCATAATATGAACAAGGCCAAAAATACACCAATTACCTTGAAGTTTAAAAATTAGTTACAGCAGATGTATTAACGATGTAAAAATGTTTTTGAAGGAATTTTGTTTGGACAAGCCGCACAATTATTGGTAACTTTAATAACACTAAAATTTACACCTATGGGATTTATTAAGGAGTTTAAGGAATTTGCCGTTAAGGGCAACGTTTTAGATCTGGCTATAGCTGTAGTTATAGGCGGCGCGTTCAGTAAGATAGTAAGCTCGCTTGTGGAGGATATTATTACCCCGGCCGTATTAACGCCGGCCCTAAAAGCGGCCAACTTATCAAACCTTAGTCAGTTGGTTATCCCCGGTACGGCCATAAAGTATGGCAATTTTTTATCGCAGGTGATATCATTTATCATTATCGCCTTATCACTTTTTGTGATAATAATGGCGATTAACAGGTTCAAAAAAAAGGAAGAAACAGCCCCATCGGCCCCGCCTGTACCAACCAAGGAAGAAACATTGCTGACCGAGATTAGGGATATATTGGCTAAGAAAGCTTAATGGTGGATGTTGAAACAATCAGAAAAGTAGCCTTATCGCTGCCCGAAGTTACGGAAGAACCGCACTTCGAGAAAACATCCTTCCGGGTTAATAAAAAGATCTTTGCCACCATGGTTAGCGAACATAACCGCGCTACGGTAAAGCTTTCGCCTGCCGAGCAGGATATCTTCTGCACATTTGACAGTACGGTTATTTTCCCGGTACCCAACAAATGGGGCAAGCAAGGGTGGACACACATTAACCTGCAAACAGTAAAAGAAGAAATGATAAACGAAATAATAAAAGCCGCCTACTGCGAAATAGCCCCAAAGCACCTGGCCGCGCTGGTGAGTTTTGAATAACTAAAACCAACCAGGTCATTTAATATTCCACCCAATGACCCAATGACCCAATGACCCAATGACTAAAAAGTCTTCGCCAGTTTAGGATTGGTTAAGATCACATAGTCGCCTAATTTGGTGAATTTGCTCCAGTCGGGGTTATCGAAGCTATCATCTGCATAAGCCTGTATGTTGATAATGCGTACTTTAGGCAGGTATTTTTTTAGCTGGGCCGCAGTGCCCATTTTTTCCTCGCTATGGAAACCGCCATTCACCTGGAACACTTTATAACCATTATGCGCTTTTAAAAATTGGGCAATGTTCCAGCCCATGGTAGCATCCCACAAGTTTTGCGATTGATAGATCTTTAAGTTGCCCATAGCGCTGTGTCCGCCCATTATGGCCACAAATTTTTCGTAATAGGGGCCGGTGGCGGTATCAATGGGCAGGGGAGCTAACCATCCCTTAGCGGTAGCGCTTAACTTATCAAGGCTGTTTAAACTGCTGCGGGTAACCATGTTGGTATAGCGGGTAGGGGCGTTGGCGGCTACTACCGGCAGGTGCGCCGCTTTAGCGGTTTCAACCATTGGGCGGTAATCTTTATAGTTTTTCCAGGCGCGGCCTTCGGTAATTAAATTCTTCTCGCGTATCATATCGGCCAGGTACTCGTTCAGCACAGTTTGGCAATCCGTTTGGAACATTTCCATAGATAGGGCTGCCTTGCCGGGATATTTATCGGCTATTTTCTTAAAAAGCAGGCTCTCCAGGTAATGGCCGGTGCTGTCGTTATGCTCTTCGCCAAAAAATAATACATCGGCCTTGTCAAGGTCATTTATGATCTCGTCGGCGGTTGCTAAGCGCTGTTTAGCAGTATTATATATTTTGTAATTTTGCGCCATTGGGTCCTGGCAAAAGGCAATGGCAGGGAGTATTAACAAGAGTAAAACAGCCGAAAATTTCATATAGTGGTTAGGTTTGTTGATAAGTTGATAAATATCCATCATCAAATAACAACATTTGTATTTGAAAAAACTAAAAAAAAGGCTACATTTGCGCTCTTGTTTTTTAAAACGACGATAAGAATAATAGAATAATATATCATGAAAAGAACGTTTCAGCCCTCACAAAGGAAAAGAAGAAATAAACACGGTTTCCGTGAGCGTATGTCAACTGCTAACGGCAGAAGGATCCTTGCTGCCAGAAGAGCAAAAGGCAGGAAGAGATTAACTGTATCTGACGAGCGCAGCCACAAAGCATAATTCTGGTTGTTTACTCCTTGATAAAAGGGGCTGACCCGCTTGTGTAAACATATTTCCGGTTCAGCATCAACAACTATGTATACTTTTAAAAAAGAAGAACGGTTATGTAACAAAAAGCTTATCGACGGGCTTTTTCATAACGGTTCTTCTTTTTTATGTTATCCCTTTAAAGCTTCGTGGATGCTTGCCGATAGCGGGCAGCAATTCCCTGTGCAAATAGTATTTTCTGTTGCCAAGAAGCGTTACAAACGCGCGGTTGACCGTAACCTGGTTAAACGCCGCATGCGCGAAGCCTACCGGCTTAATAAACAAGCGCTGTTATACGATGTGCTAAACGGCGCCGGTAAAAAGCTGGTGCTATCTATCAGCTACATTGGTAAAGAAATATCCCCTTATGATTTTTTTGAAAAAAAAATGCTTAAGCTTTTAACACAGCTTGCGGGGGAAGCTATCAAATGAAATTTTTGTGGGATATCAACAAACGTATCTTTAGCGCGTTGTTTTTATTGCTGATAAAGGCTTACCAGTACCTTATATCGCCCATTTTGCCAAATGCCTGCCGGTACACCCCAACCTGCTCAAAATACGGTATTGAGGCAATAAAAAAACACGGGCCATTTAAAGGCGGCTGGCTAACCCTAAAACGCATAGCCCGCTGTAATCCCTGGGGGGGGGCATGGGCACGACCCGGTACCGTAATTAAGTCGGAAGCCTTAAGTCGAAAGTCTGAAGTTTGTTCATAGACTTGTACTTAAGACTAAAGACTGCGAACTAAAGACTTAGAATATGATATTACAGATAGAAACAGCGACAACATCATGCTCGGTAGCGTTAGCACAGGATGGAAAGGTATTGGCATTTAAAGAGATCAACGCCCGTAACATGCACGCCCAGGTTATAACTGTTTATATTGATGAACTGATGGCGCAAACCAACAGCACCTACGCTGCGCTGGATGCTATTGCGGTAAGTTGCGGGCCGGGTTCATACACCGGGCTGCGTATTGGCGTATCAACAGCAAAAGGCCTTTGCTATGCGCTTGATACGCCGCTGATTGCCGTACAAACCTTAGCTGCAATGGCTAACGGGGTGGCCCGCGAGCATACTATTGACAGCGATGTTTTGCTATGCCCTATGATAGATGCCCGCCGCATGGAAGTATATACAGCTGTATTTAATGCCGCCGGCGAAGTAATAAAACCAACCGCAGCCGAGATTATCGACATGAATAGTTTTAGCGGGATACTCGCCGGGAATAAAGTGCTGTTTTTTGGCGATGGAGCCGATAAGTGTAAAGAAACCCTGGGTGATAACCGCAATGCACAATTCCTGCCCAATTTTGTCAACTCGGCAACTCACCTTACCCAAATAGCTTTAGAAAAGTTTAGCCGGGCCGATTTTGAGGACGTAGCTTACTTTGAGCCCTACTATCTTAAAGATTTTATTGCCGGTAAAAAAGCGGGCGCGTAATTATTAATCGCCCAGATCTCGCCCGGGGTGGAATATGCTATTCCATAAGCGTTTCAGGAAGCCCGGCCTGTCGCCCAAAGGTATATGGCTGGAGTTCATGGGGTGCTCTATCAATTGCCCAAACTTTAACGAAAAGCCCAGGAAGAAATCGGCGCCTGTAAACGAAGTGTTTTTATTGATCTGCGAATCGCTCCGCCCGGCAGCTCCAGCAAGGCTTACCGATTGCATTAACCTGTCGCTGCCGATATAAAACTCGGCATTTGGGGCTTTAACCATAAATTGCAGGCCTGCGCTAAATATCCCATAGTTATTATACGATGCACTTAACGTACCAACAAAGTTGTTGTACTGCACCGGATTAACCAGGGCAGCTGTATAGCCATCATAAAAAACCTCTTTTTGAAGGATAACGGTTGGCGAATATTTGAAGCGTTTGTCATAATCAAACCAGTACGATTTGTTAGCACTTATTTCGAGTTTACCGTTGGTTGGTGTTATAAATGATTTTGCAGCATCGCCCGACCGTATGATGGTATATGTTGTGGCGTACAAATTATCCTCCCTGCGGTAGGTGTTTATATCGGGCACGGTGCGGGTGGTGTTAAAATCGCTGACGATTGACCGTTTGCTCCAATGTATAAAGCCCAGGTCTTTTACGTTAAACTGAATGTTGAAATTATCGCGTGTTTTAAAAGCGGTACCAATACTTATAGCTGCCCCGGGGTTTCTTAACGAAGGGATAATATCCCGTTTATTGAATTCGCCGGATGTGTAGTTAATACGATACTGGCCCTGCAGGGTAATATCTGCCGCATCGTTTGCACGGTCAAATTGTATATGCGATTGGGTGATATCCAGCTTTTGATATTGTATGCCCAGCAATGCGCTTAGTTTTACACCAAAGGCAAAGTTTTTACTTATTTTTTCGCGGTAACTCGCGCTTATCTGGTGGTAGGTTTGAAATGTATAACTGTTGTTAAGGATGTTTGAATAATCGTCTTTTTTAAAATCATCACTCCCGTTAAGCAGTAACAACGATTCATCAGTAAAAAGCCCCCGGCCTTCTGCACGGGTTTGGGTAGAAAACCCCACTTCGGAGTTGCCGTCTAAACTGGTGAAAACTTTAAACATTATCGTATAAACGTTCGCGTTTAAGTTAGCCCTGCTAAAACGGCCCTGCTCTATGGTTAAGCCTGTATTTAAGTATTTACCATCAAAAGCGCGGCTTTTAAGCGGTACCTGGCCGTTGCCGGTAAGGTATAAATTGCTGTTAAAGTTTGGGATAAAAAAATTGAAAGCTATTTTGTAGGTGGTATCGGGGATAAAAGCGGCCCGGGCCGGGTTTTCAAACGAATCGTAAAGGGTTCCTGTATTGTACTGGGAAAATTGCTGGCCAAAAGTTTCAACAGAAATAAATAAAAAGCAAATAGCCAATAAAAAATTCTTCATACACGTTCGCAATACCTGTTGTTTTATGCTTGCTTAAAAATTGCTTATAAAACTCGTCAACTAATATATAAACCTTTAACGTATTTGTGGGGCTTGGGTTGTGTATTATGTGTTATTTAATTGGTTTTTTTACTAACAGTAGTGTCGGACTGATTTTGTAATAAGCAAAAGTTTGTATAAAAATTTTTGTCGGTTGCGGCAAACTGGTACGATGAGGCAAAAAAGTTCTTCCAGGATAACGAATTGTTTTTATAGGCAATATAAAAATCGTCTTTTAAACCATTCTTTAAAATTTGCTGCGCGTTTTTAAAGTGGATAAAAAAAGCAATGTTGCTTCGCTCTGCCAGCAAATTATCAAATTTTATATACTCCTGTGTCTTGTTCAAAAACTTACGGTTAAAGTAAGTATCGTTGTAACTATCAAGCTCTTTAACGCTGTTGGCCAATATCAGGTAGTTATCAATAATGCGGAAATAAGGTTTTTTGAAGGCGCTGAACGCATCGCCCAATAAAAAGTAGGGTACCTTAGCAAAGTTGAATTGCCCCACATCGTCGGTGATCATACCGCTTATGTTGTTTATAAACGGCCTTAGCTTCGAGCCGTTCTTTACCTGTATAATAGCTATCCTTTCCTGGTAGCGGGTGGTTACAACAGCAAATTCGTTACCAAGCAGCTGGGCAAATTCGTGTTGCAGGGCAATCCCCGTTTGTGCTTTTATTTTGTCGAATAATGCGGTCTCTTCGGTAAGTAAGCCTGCGTTTTTATAAAACTCAGCAAGGTCGGCCGAAAATTGCACCGGGTTTGACACCGCCATGTTTAAAGCATAGGCCGTTGTAGAAGGGTACAAGTCCTTTAATTGGTTGGTAACCGGCTGTTGTTTTACAAAAATATTTAAATACGTACCCGGTTTGTTGGTTTGTATATTACTGTAACCGCTAAACATTACAGCATCATTCTTAAAGTTTAAGTTTAGCGCTGCCAGGGCAGGCAACAGCCTGAATGGTTTAAAGATATCGGAGTTATTGCTTTTAAACAGTTTTGAAAACAACGGCCCCAGGTGCTGGTAATTGATATACAAATTAGCCAGCGAGTTTGAGTTTTGCTGATCGGGCAATAGCATAAATGCTTGTTTATCCCTGTCGGCTTTATAGTTGGCATTTTGGGTGATCAACCCCTTTGAAAAACTCCCCGAAAATATATTTGCATCTATATTTATGATATAAAAACGCTTTTTTAACGAATTGAAGTATATGTTGTATCCCCGCTTTTCGCCAATTTTTAGCGGAGTGATAAGCATGCCCGTTTTTTGCTGCCCGGCCAGTTTGTCAAACTCGCTAAGGTTAAAATCCTTAGCGGTAGATGCGGTTAGTAACAGATCCACATCGTTGTTTTGCGATGGATATAATGACATGAATACATTGCGGCTGTAAAAAAACGAGTTGAGTGCAGCGTTGCCAAACAATACATTGCGTACCGTATCAAGTTCGCTCATTTTTTGCCCGCCTATAAGGTTATGCAGTAAGGTGTTGCCGGCGTATATATCGTAAAAGCTTTTCTCGTTGGTAAATTCAAACACAATAGCTGCATTATCCGGGATGGTATGCATAATATTACCGGCATACATACCCGATGTGTTTAAGTTTCTGAAATACTTAACGGTTATATATGCCGTTGCGGCAAGTAAAATTAAGGTAATAATTATTAATCGTCTCATTCCCTGTTTACGTGTGCAATTTAGGAGTATTTATTGATTTAGTGTCCCGATAGCTATCGGGATATTGAATTAGTGATTTGAGTCTCAGAAAATCGCGCAGCGATTTTCACCTTTCACCTTTCACCTTTCACCTTTCACCTTTCACCTTTCACCTTTCACCTTTCACCTTTCACCTTTCACCCTAATTTGGTTAACTTAGCCTTTTATATCTGCATGAACAAACAAATAATAATTACAGCATCGCTATTGGGTGCGCTGGCCGTTATTGCCGGCGCTTTTGGTGCACATGCCTTTAAGGCCTCGTTATCACCCCGCCAGCTCGAAGTTTGGCAAACCGCAGTGCAATACCAGTTTTACCACGTTTTTGCTTTGCTGTTCCTGTCTACATTTACCCGCTTTAAAAATAAGGTTATTGTAAGCACTTATTACCTGTTCACCTTTGGTATACTGTTGTTTTCGGGCTCCCTTTATTTATTAGCCTGCCGCGATCTGATCGGTATGCCCGGTTTAGCTGTTTTAGGCCCAATTACACCTATTGGCGGCTTGCTGTTTATCATAGGATGGGTATTTTTAGCTTTCGCTGCTTTCCGAAACAAATAAGCTGATGTTAGAATTTGCCGATGGTTTACAAGCTACCCGTAAAACACTTTTTGTTGAAGTGATATTACCCTTAGCTATAAGCCGCAATTATACTTATCGTGTACCTTTTGAATTGAACAATGCCATAAGCATTGGTAAAAGGGTGGTGGTGCAATTTGGCAAAAGCAAACTATACACAGCTGTTGTAGCCAATATAACGGAGCACGCGCCCGAAAAGTACGAGGCAAAGTACATTATAGATATATTGGATGAGCAGCCCGTGGTTACCGGGCAACAGCTGCAATTTTGGCAATGGTTATCTGAGTATTACATGTGTAACGAGGGCGAGGTGATGAACGCCGCGCTGCCATCGGCCTTAAAACTGGCCAGTGAAACCAAAGTAATGCTAAACAAAGACTTTGAGTACGATAAGGCATTGTTACATGATAAGGAATACCTGATCACCGAGGCGCTTGATATCCAGCCCGAATTGACCATTAGTGACATTGCCAAACTGTTAGGCCAAAAAACAGTAATGCCGATCTTAAAATCGCTGTTCGAGAAAAATATCATCACCATATCCGAAGAAGTTAGCGAGCGGTACAAGCCGCGCAAGCGTACTTATCTTACCCTAAACCCGGCTTATCATAACCAGGAGAACCTGCGCGAACTGTTTATCATCCTTGAAAAACGGGCACCCAAACAAGCCGACGCGGTTCTGGCCTTTATTAAATTATCGCGCCAGCAAAAAGCGGTTTCAAAAAACGAACTGATAGAAGAAAGCGGCAGCGGCGAATCCAGTATAAAATCGCTGATTGAAAAGGAAGTTTTTATTGCCGAGGACAGGAACGTTAGCCGCCTGGGGTATGATGAGGATGAAGACCAGCTAAGTAATTTTGTACTAAGCCCGGCTCAGGAAACTGCGCTTGCAGATGCAAAAGAACAGTTTTTAGAAAAGGACGTAGTGCTGCTGCATGGGGTAACCTCATCCGGCAAAACGCAGATCTACATTAAACTGATAGAGGATATGATAGCCACCGGCAGGCAGGTGCTTTACCTGTTGCCCGAGATAGCACTTACCACGCATATCATCGAGCGCCTGCGTGTTTACTTTGGCGGGATGATAGGGGTTTACCATTCCCGCTTTAATGATAACGAACGGGTAGAGGTTTGGCAAAAGGTTCTTAACAACGAATACAAGGTGGTATTGGGGGCCCGCTCGTCGGTATTTTTACCCTTCAGCGACCTGGGGCTTATTATTGTTGATGAAGAGCACGAAACATCGTACAAGCAATTTGACCCGGCCCCGCGCTATAACGCCCGCGACGCGGCTATTTACCTTGCCAATATGTACAAGGGTAAGGTGCTGCTGGGTTCGGCTACGCCATCGTTCGAGACCTATTACAACGCACGTGTGCATAAATATGGTTTGGTAGAACTGACCGAGCGCTACGGAGGCGTGCAGCTGCCCCTTATAGAAGTGGTAAGCATTTCAGAAGAAACCAAGCGTAAAACCATGCAATCGCATTTTAGCAGCGTGCTGATGCAGGACATACAGCTTGCGCTGGATAATAAGGAACAAGTGATACTGTTCCAAAACCGCCGTGGTTACGCCCCTGTGCTGATGTGCAGGGTTTGCGCCTATACGCCAAAATGCATCAATTGCGATGTGAGTTTAACTTACCATAAACATACCCATAAACTGCATTGCCATTATTGTGGGTATAAGGAAGATTCGCCCACTATTTGCCCGGCTTGCGGCTCTACACACTTAGAATATAAGGGCTTTGGTACCGAAAAGGTAGAGGATGAGCTATCCGTATTGATGCCTAACGTTCGCCTGGCGCGTATGGACCTGGATACCACCCGATCGCGTAATTCGCTGCAGACCATCCTGAACAACCTGGAAGAAAAGAAGATAGATGTACTGGTAGGCACCCAAATGGTAGCCAAAGGGCTGGATTTTGCAGACGTAACCGTTATCGGCATCATCAACGCCGACAGTCTGTTAAAATACCCCGATTACCGCGCCAACGAACGCAGTTACCAGATGCTTGCCCAGGTAAGCGGCAGGGCAGGGCGCAGGGACAAGCAGGGCAAGGTGGTGATACAAACCTATGACCCCAACCACCGGGTAATAAAGCAGGTAATAGCTAACGATTACAACGACCTGTACTTTACCGAAATGGAGGAACGTAAGAGTTTTAAGTACCCGCCGTACTTCCGTATCATCAGCATGGATCTTAAGCATAAAAACCCCGAGATCCTTTATAACCAGGCCGAGTACTTAGCCACCGAGCTGCGCAGGCATTTCGGCGACCGCGTTATAGGCCCCGAGGCCCCGCTGATAAACCGCATCCGCAACTACTACATCAAATCTATCATGCTGAAGTTTGAGCGCGATACCATTTCGATAGTAAAGGCAAAGGCCATTATCCGGGATGTTATTATCCAGTTTCAAACCACCAAACTAAGCAAAGGCAGCATTATACAGCCCGATGTAGACCCCTATTAAGCCATTATTAACAATTATTTAAAATTTTGGGGGTAATATGCATTTAAGTATTGTTTATTATAAATGATATATATGAAATATATTATTTATTGAACAACATTCCGTAATTAAAAGTTTACAAATTATCATTAGTCGTAAGTGTTTTATTAGCGCAGCATTACGGCATACCCACTATTGGGTATTTTTCTCCGTTGCCTGCAATCCCTATTGTTCTGAGCACTAAATAATTTTATATTTATCACAGCTTAATCCCTTAAATATGAAACTATTGTCACATTTTACCCCCCTCTCGGCCCGGCCCCCCGGCAGTATCCCGCCGGCTAACAAAATTACAATGCAGCAAATTACTGGTCTTTATTGAAAAAATACCAGCAGCCATTATTAACTAAAGCGGCAACTTATATCATACATGTTTATAAACAAATATTGTTTGTATAATAATATTATACATGGGTTAAAACACCCATAATTAACGTGATTATAACTTATATGGTAAAAATTAATTGAGCCTAATTTTAAGCTGATAATTAACCGGTAACCAAACAACTTATACGGGTTAAATAAAGCTGAATATTGATACTAAACACACTCACAACATTATGAAACAAACACACAAACTTACAATTGCACTAAACTTGTTTTTAGGGTTAAGTTTTGCTGCAAATGCACAAACTTCTGCGCCTGCAACCCAGTCGACCGAATTAAAGTACCGCCGTAGCTCGCTGCACCTTATTTTGCTGGAATCGGAAGACTTCCCACGAAAAGATGTGGTAATAAAAGCTTATCACGAGGCGCCATTCCCCGATAAATATAATAACCATGCTATACCCGTAACCGGTGTAGACCCATCGGGCTACGCGCTTAGCGAATCGGAAAAAGTAACTGCCGGTACCCGGAAAACCGGTATGGCTGCTTTTGGCGCAAATATGCTATCAACCGCAACAGCCGGAATTGTTGATAAGGATGCTGCCGATATGCCTACTATAACCAATAAAATTGTTAAGGACAAAAAAATAGCCAACCTGTTGGTTGCCAAATGGTTTAACCGCCAGCCCGATGGCTCGTTTGATATGAAACTGGTTGGCGAACGCGGCTCATACGATGCTACCGAAATGCAGGCTAATATTGCCAAAGGCAGTGCAAGGGGCACAGCCTCGTTATCTGACGCGGGCGAAGAGCTCATCGGTAATACGTTTGTGGTGTTAACCAAGCTGAAATTTGTTAGTAACGAGCCTATAGCCGCCGCTATACGCGAAGTAGCTAAGCTAAAAGCCAACAGCCTGCCTGCCATGTTCCAGCCCGCAGCGCTTAAATTGCTTGATATTGCTTACAACAAAGCAAAAGAGGGGTACTCTGTCTGGACCACTTCGTACCTGTACCGCCTTAAATGGAACGACTCTACCGCTGCTGTTTTCTATAACGACCTGTGGATGGAAAAAGGTAATATAGATGCTAAAAGGAAAGAAGCGTTTGATAAAACCGATTTGTTCCAGATGGAATATATTGGCAGCGAAAAATCAAGCAGCCTGGTTACTTTCTCGTTAAAACAAACCCGCACCGAAGACCAGATAGTTGAGCTGGCCACTGTCCGTAACGTGGAACACGTTTTTGCCAAGCTTCAAAAAACTTATGAAGTATTTAAACCAAAAACCCCGATATACTCGGGCGAGCCTGTTACCGCCAAGATCGGTATGAAGGAAGGCCTGGAAGGCGGCGAAAAATTTGAAGTGCTTGAGCAAACCATCGACCCTAAAACCGGCCTTACAACCTATGTAAAAAAAGGTACTGTTACGGTAGATAAGAAAAAGATCTGGGATAACCGCTTTAACGCCGGCGAGGAAGTATCTGAAAGTGATAACAAAGACAAAGAGAAAAAAGATAAAGATCAGCCCGAGCTTGACAGGACCTACTTTAAAGGAGGCGGTAAGTTTTATGCCGGTATGCTTTTACGACAGATAAAATAAACACAAAACCATATATAAAATGAAAAAACATAGTACAATCCGGATAATGCTAATGCTGCTGATAACCGGCTTTTCGACCGCCGTTTATGCGCAGAAAGACAAAAAGGCAAATGCCGATACCGAAGCCTGGCGCTACGAACTGGAAGTAGCCGGTACCGGCGTGCAGGGCACCTACCTGTTAAAAGTATGGTCGTACTCAAAAAAGCCTAATGTGGCAATTGAGCAAGCCAAAAAAAACGCGGTGCATGGTATTATTTTTAAAGGCTTTGCCGGCGACCAGGGCATTCTTGGTAAGCCGCCGCTAACCACTAACTCCAATTTGGAACAGGAGAAAGACGAATGGTTCAAAGCGTTTTTTGCTGATGGCGGCAAGTATCAAAAGTTTGTTTCGCTTGCAAGCGACGGGGCCGTGGCTGCCGAAGACCGGATGAAAGTTGGCAAACAATACAAAATTGGCGTGCTGGTATCGGTAAACGTAGCCCTGCTGCGTAAGGATCTGGAAGACGCGGGCATTATTAAATCATTAAACGCAGGGTTTTAAAGATCAATTATCATGAAGAAAAAATTATTGTATTTAAGCTTTGCAGGTTTGCTGGTATTTACAGGCTGCGCCGAGCAGAAACAGCTAAACAGCAGTTACACCTATAAAACGGAATGCCTTGGCGTGGAGTTTGACGGGGCGCAAAACGTAATGGCTTTCTCTGATAAGCGTAATAAGGAAGATGCCATTGAGGATGCTAAAAGGGCCGCTTTACGCGATGTTTTATTTAACGGCATAACCGATGGCAAGCCCGATTGCGATGTAAAACCAATATTGAATGAAGCCAATGCCTATGCCAATCACCAGGATTATTTCATCCGGTTTTTCGCAAACGATTACAGGCCGTTCGCCACTTTTAAGGAAGAACGCCCCGGCCAGAAAGCAAAAAACCAGAAGGTGAAAAACGTTGCGCAAAGCACCGGGTATGTTATCAGCATAAGCCGCCCGGCTTTGAAACAAAAAATGATCTCTGACGGCATCTTAAAAAGTAATTAAAACACACAACCCTAATAAATGAAACGACAGATAATTAAAATAGCCCTTTTATCGATAATGATATTGGGCGCGGCTACCTCCGGGTTTTCGCAGGCTAAAAAGCCAACGCTGATGGTAGTGCCAAGCGATGTTTGGTGTAATACCAACGGCTATATGCAGGTGTATGACGACCAGGGCACCAAGGTGAAGATCCCTGACTATAAGAGGGCTTTCCAGGAAAGTAATGACCTGCTTGCTGTAATAAGTAAAATAAACGGCATGATGGCCGAGCGCGGTTTCACGGTAAAAAACATGGAATCGGTTGTTAAAACACTGGAGTCTGAACGTGCGGAGGATGCCGTGCTAACCTCAAAAAGCGGCGCGGGCGTATCCGAAAGCCCGATGGATAAATTGAAGAAAGTAGCCAAAGCGGATATCATTATCCAGCTTACCTGGGATGTGTTAAAAACAGGCCCTAAAAAATCGGTGCGGTTTACCCTGCAGGGGCTTGATGCATATACTGATAAAGAGGTTGCCACCGCCGGCGGTACGGGTAACCCGTCTTTTTCGGCAGAGACAGCCGTTTTATTAGAAGAAGCCGTTGCCGATAAAATTGACAATTTTAACGCAGGACTGCAAAGGCATTTCGACGACCTGTTTGCCAATGGCCGCGAGATCATTATCCGCATCAAAAAATTCGATTCGTGGAAGAACGACCTGGAAACCGAGTACGGCGGTAAGGAGCTGAATGTTATTATTGAAGACTGGGTGAGGGCCAATACCGTTAAAAACCGTTTCAGCAACAGCGACGCGACAGAAAATATGATGCTGTTTGAGCAGGTGCGTATCCCATTGTACGATGCAAACGGCAACGCCATTGATGCCCGTGGGTTTACCCGTGGCCTGCAAAAAATGCTTGCCGCAGCGCCATATTCAATTGTAAACAAATTAACCGCGAAAGGCCTTGGCCAGGCGGTTATAGTACTTGGTGAAAAATAATCAAAAGCTAATTAACATGAAAAAACTGATCATAACCTGCATGTCGCTCTTCCTGTTTATGGGAGCATACGCGCAAAATACACCGGCGGCCAAATCAAACGACCGCGGCCGGGTAACACTTGCTGCATACATACCAGACCAGGCCGATGAACTACCTGATGCAGCGCGTAATATGCTTGCCAATAAGCTAAACCAGGTCATCAGCCAAAACGGTTTTGGCGGCGAAGAGGGCGAACGTTTTATTATAACCGCCAACGTGGTGGTGCTTACAAAAACCATGCTGTCGACAGCGCCGCCAATGACGGCCCTTACATTGGATGTTAACCTGTACATTGGCGACGGATACGAAGGAACTAAGTTTGCAAGTACTGCTGTATCGGTTAAAGGCGTGGGCGAAAACCTGGCTAAGGCCTACATCAACGCTTTTAAAAACATCAACCTTGACGACCCTAAACTGCAGGCTTTTGTAGAAAAAGGTAAGGGCAAGATCATAGCTTACTACAATACCCATTGCGATGTGATCATCAAACAGGCGCAAACACTGGCCACTACCGGCCGTGGAGAAGAGGCTATTTATAACCTTACATCGGTGCCAAAGGCATGTGTTAACTGCTATGGACGTGCAATGGCTGCAGTACCGGCTATCTACAAAAAACAGATCGAGAAGGATTGCTCCACCAAGCTTAACCAGGCTAAAACAGTTTGGGCGGCTAACCAGGATATTAACGGTGCTAATGCGGCAAGCGAGGTTTTATCGCAGATAGACCCGCAGGCAAGCTGCTACAAAGATGTTAAAGCTTTTGTTGCGGAAGTAGCCAAACGCGTTAAGGAAATTGATAACCGCGAATGGAGTTTTAAGCTGCAAGGCCAGAAGAACGACATGAGCATAATTAGCGCCGCGCGCGATGTGGCTGTTGCTTATGCCGCGCAGCCGCGTACTACCGTATATAACGTACACGGTTGGTGGTAATACTTTAATATATAGTAGCATTTGGCTGAAGCCGATTTAAGCTATTATTTAGCCGTCCCATAAACGGGATGGCAATGAATGAGAACTATTTTCGTTCATTGCCGTTGGCTTTATCCAGCGGTTAATGCAAATAGACCAATTGGCTTTAGCCTAATTGAAATACAGGTAAGCTAAGTGTACGCCAGAAATTGTTAAAAACATTATTGGTTAACAGCCAAAGCCTTATTATAAAGCAACACACGAAGCCGGCAATTTGCCGGCTTTTTGTATAACTTTGCTTTGTAATGGCGTATAAGTTTATTGATAATTACCGCGAACAGGGGGCACGTAAAAGGCTGGTAGAAATATTAAGGAAGAAGGGTATTGAGGACGAAAAGGTATTAACCGCCATAGGCAAAGTACCGCGCCATTATTTTTTTGACGAAACCTTCTGGAACCAGGCCTACAAGGATATAGCCTTCCCGATAGGAGCCGGGCAGACCATTTCGCAGCCCTACACGGTAGCCTACCAAACCGAACTGTTACATATCCAAAAAGGTGATAAAGTACTGGAGATTGGCACCGGCTGCGGCTATCAAACCTGTGTGCTGATGGAAGTCGGCGCCAAAGTATTTACTATAGAACGCCAGGAAAAGCTCTACGAACGTACCATACAGGTATTGCCCTACATGGGCTATAAGCCTAAATTCTTTTTGGGCGATGGCTCGATTGGGATTGCCGAAGATGCACCTTACGATAAAATAATTGTAACTGCCGGCGCACCAACTGTCCCCGAAATATTACTCAAACAACTCAAAATAGGTGGTATCCTCGTGATCCCGGTAGGCGACGAAAAATCCCAGAAGATGGTAACTGTCCTAAAAACAGCCGAGCATGATTACGAAAGGCATGTGCTGGATACGTTTAGGTTTGTGCCGCTGGTGGGCGATAGGGCGTGGTAGGTTAGTTGGCAGTTATTAGTTGGCAGTTTGCATATAATTTGCCAACCGCCAACTTACAACATGATTTCTAAATCTTTTTACCTAACTGCTTTAAAATTCCTAATTCGTTTGAGCTTCCCCAACGCTCGGTCATTTTACCATTTTCGAATTTGCTTATTTGCATGCCGCGAGCTTTTATGGCGTTTCCGGTAGGTGCAATACCCATAAAATCACCATTATGCGTACCGGTAACTTCGTAAGCAAAGCTTACATTTTCATCGTCGGCAACTAAATGCTTTACTTCAATTTTAAGATCGGGGAATGCACTGCGTAACTCGGTAAAAAAGTCGATGTAACCCTGTGGGCCGGCAACTTGTCCTTCTGCCGGATCGTGGTCTATTGAATTTTCCGCGACTAAATCTTTTAAAATTTCAAGATCACCGGTGTTTATGGCTTCGCCAAATTTTTGCTGTGCTTTTATATTTGTTTCTTTGCTCATGGTATGTATTTCAAGATATCATACAAGAGTGAAGCCACAAATCAGATTTCAGGAATAATACCTACGCTATTTGAGAATAATGGTTTTTACCTCTTCATCGCCCTGTCCATTTCAATTTTGGTGTCGCGCTCTTTCATGGTTTCGCGTTTGTCGAAGGTTTTTTTACCCTGGGCAAGGCCAATTTCCAGTTTGGCAAAGCCGCGTTCGCTGATGAAAAGGGCAAGGGGTACAATGGTAAGCCCTTTTTCCTCTCCGCGGGTATGCAGTTTTTTTAGTTCCTTTTTGTTAAGCAGCAGCACGCGGTCGCGTTTAGCTTCGTGATTATAGAACGACCCCATCGAGTATTCGGAGATATGCAGGTTGCGTACGTAAAGCTGATTATCAATAAAAGTACAGAAGGCATCGTTCACGTTGGCTTTGCCCTCGCGTATCGATTTAATTTCGGTACCCAATAACTTTATACCGGCTGTATATTTATCCAGTATGTGGTATTCAAAGTACGCCTTTTTATTCTTGATATATAAGTTCTGCTCCATTACGCTGCAAATATGCAATTTTTATAAGAACCAAGAGTTATGGAATCAAGAATCAAGACATTGCAAAAAATGTTATGGTATTGGCAATTTCCATTTTGTCCTGGTTCCTGGCTCTAACTGTCTTTTCTCTTCTTCTGCGGTTTAACAACCAGCACCGGTACATTCACCTTATGGCGTACCGAATCGACCGTTGTGCCAAAAATAAGATCTTTAAATGCCTTGTGCCCGTGCGAACCCATCACCAGGAAATCTATTCCGGTGTCTTTAACAATCTGGGCAATAGCCGTGGCCGGGCCGCCGTAGCCAATTTTTGCTTCGGCTTTGTAGCCCAGCTTAATTAATGCGGCAACATATTTGTCCAGGTTATCTACGTCGCTTTGGGTTTCGTTATCCATTACCTGTTTGCCGTAATAGCGCGCACCGGCGGTTTCTACCACGTGTATCAGGTTATAATGGGCTTTTTTACCGCCCTGCATCAGTGCATGGCGAATAGTGTCCTGGTCGTTCTTCGAAAAATCAATGGTGATACCGATCTCTTCATAGCTTACAGCATCAAGGTTATCCAGCGCTGCAGCAATACCATGCGGTACATAAATGGGCTGATCGGCATGCTTGTAAAATAGCGGCCTTAAAAAAACATATAATAACAATAAGCCAATACCTACTGCAATGGGTGATATCACAAAGTGCACCAGATCAGACGAGCCCGGGCTCGTCGCCGCCCAGGTCTCAATTTCCTGTATCACCAGCCTTACGTTTAGCCCCACTATCAGCGTAGCAAAAACCCACGCCAGTACTTTAAGCGGAAGTTTTGTGGCAAAGTTTCCCATTCGTTTTTTATCGGATGTAAAATGTATCAGCGGGATAATGGCAAAGCCCAGCTGCAGACTTAACACTACCTGGCTTAATATCAGCAATTTACCCAAACCTGCCTCACCAAAATGCAGGATGGTGAAAAACGCCGGTATAATGGCCAGTAACCGTGTTAGCAAACGGCGCAGCCATGGCGCAATACGCAGGTTAAGGTGGCCCTCCATAATGATCTGCCCGGCAAGTGTACCTGTAACGGTGGAGCTTTGCCCGGCGGCTATCAACGCTATGGCAAACAGGGCAGGGGCAAGCTTCCCGAATATATTGGTAAGCAGTTTATGCGCGTCCTGTATCTCGGCGACTTCGTGGTAACCACGGCCAAAAAAGGCGCTGGCGGCCAGTATCAATATTGCGGCGTTTACAAAAAAAGCAAGGTTAAGCGCGATGGTGGTATCCCAAAAATTATAGCGGATAGCGCTTTTAATGCCGGCCTCGCTGCGGTCTATTTTACGCGTTTGCACCAGCGACGAATGCAGGTACAGGTTATGCGGCATCACCGTTGCGCCAATAATGCCTATAGCAAGGTACAACGATGTGTTATTTAATTTAGTTGGGATAAAGCCTTTTGCAATATCGATAACATCGGGCTGTACAATAAACATTTGTGCCAAAAATGCCATTCCCACTATAAATATAAGGGAAATGATAAAACCTTCCAGCTTGCGCATGCCTTTATTGAGCAGGAAAAGCAACAGCAAGGTATCCAGCAGGGTGATAGATACCCCCCATATTAAAGGCAGGCCAAACAGCAGGTTTAAACCTATAGCCATACCGATGATCTCGGCAAGGTCGCAGGCTATGATGGCTATTTGCGCCAGTATATACAGGCAAAAGTTGATGAAGCGTGGGTAGCTGTGCTTTGATGCCTGTGCAAGGTCCAGTCCGCGCACAATGCCCAGCCTTACGGCCAGGTTTTGCAGCAGCAGCGCTATCATGTTTGATAATAGCAATACCCATATCAGCCGGTAACCAAACTGGCTGCCCGCGGCAAGGTCGGTAGCCCAGTTACCCGGGTCCATATAGCCTACGCTTACCAGGTAGGCCGGGCCCAGGAACGATAAAAGCTTGCGCCAGCCGGTTTTGCCTTCGGTGGTTACGGTGTTGTGTACGTTTCCTAATGAGTGGTTGTCGTGTTGATGTGTTGTCATAGGGCTATTAATAGGTTGTTGGCCACGTCGCGGCTTATTTGCAGGTCTTTGCTATCCATTTGCAGTATTACTGCGCTATCGTAAGTAATTATTTCTTTTACTGTTATTTTTTTTCCGATGATAAGGCCCTGCTTCTCCAGGTATTGTAAAAATGCCGAAGAGTGGTCCCTAACGCCCGAAATTATCCCGCAGGCATTAACATCAACCGATGATATTGGTTTAAGGTCATTTTTTTTAAAATTGCCCTTGCTATCGGGTATCGGGTCGCCATGCGGGTCGCGACTGGGGAAGCCCATAAACTCGTCCAGGCGGTCAATCAGTTCATTCGAGGAAATATGTTCCATTTCTTCGGCCATCTCGTGCACCTCGTCCCATTTAAAATGCAGCTTCTCTACCAAAAAATATTCCCAAAGCCGGTGCCTGCGGATGATGTTTACCGCTACCTTTTCGCCGGCCTGCGTTAAACTAACGCCCTGGTAGCGTGTATAATTGATCAACAGCTTCTCGGCCAGCTTCCTTAACATGTCTGTTACCGACGATGCTTTAGTGGCCAGCTCGGCAGCAATTTGGTTAGTGCTTACATTTTCGGCTATCAGCGATAGCTTGTAAATGGCTTTTAAATAGTTTTCTTCGGCTAATGTGTACATTTTAAACAAATCTAATAATATTTTTAGACTTGTCTAAAAATACAAATAAAAAAGTAATAAGTTTTGTTTAAATACTTTTAAAAAAAATTATATTTTGTGAGATACAGAATACTTTATATTTGCACGTACCATGGCTCAAGAATTAGATAAAATAGACCTACAGATACTTAAGATTTTACAGGAGAACGGCCGCATAACCAACCTGCAGCTTTCAAATGAAATAGGCTTATCGCCCGCACCGACTTTAGAGCGTGTGCGCAAGCTGGAAAACGCGCAGTTCATAAAAAGCTATCATGCCCTTGTAGACGAGGAAAAACTCGGCCTTGGCATCAAAACTTTTATACAGATCTCGCTGGATTTCCATCAAAAAAATACCATCCAGACTTTTTTGGACGAGATCCAAACCATTAAAGAGGTAACCGAGTGCCACCACGTAACCGGCCAGTGCGATTTTCTACTGAAGGTTTACGTGCGCGATATCAAATCGTACGAGCAACTGATCATGGAAAAGATAAGCCGCATCACCGTGGTTAAAACCTTCCAAACCATGATGATCATGAGCACGAGTAAGAAGGAGCCTATAGTTCCGTTGGAATACTAATAAGAGAAGCAAGAATTTTAGAGCCAGGAATCAGGGAAAATTTTTCTTTCGATTCCTGGTTTTTTATGTCTTGTCTCTTGATTCTTGTTGTCCTGCTTCTCTACAATTGCCAATCAATCTCTTTTTTCCCTTCTTTCTTCAAAAACTCATTAGTTTTTGAAAATGGTTTCGACCCAAAGAAACCGCCGTGGCTTACCGCCAGTGGTGATGGGTGGGTTGATTTGATAATTAAGTGATTATTATTTGGGTTGATGAGCGCCGCTTTTGATTGCGCATACGCTCCCCAAAGGATAAATACGATGCCTTTTTTCTCGTCGGACAGTGTTTTAATTGCCGCATCGGTAAACTTTTCCCAGCCTTTCTTTTGATGCGAGCCCGCTGTGGCTGCCCTTACGGTTAGGGTAGCGTTTAGTAACAGCACACCTTGCTGCGCCCATTTGGTAAGGTCGCCGGTTTGAGGAGTGGTAAAGCCGGGGATATCGGTAGATAGCTCCTTATAAATATTTTTTAACGATGGCGGAACCGCCACGCCTTTTTGTACCGAGAACGACAAGCCGTGTGCCTGGCCCGGGCCGTGATACGGGTCCTGCCCAAGTATCACTACCTTGACATCGTCAAATGGGGTGATGTTAAAAGCGTTGAAAATATCGGCGTTGCGTGGGTAGGTGGTGTAGCCTGCATCCTTTTCAGCTTTCAGGTAATTTTTAAGTTCCTGCATGTAGGGTTTTTCAAATTCCGCGCTTAAATGTTTCTTCCACGATGGTTCTAATTCTCCGGCCATAAATATTAAATACTGATGTTTTATTTAGCTTACAAATAACGATATTTGCACACTGTTTTTATACTAATACAAATTATGTCGAATATAGTTAGGTTAATTGTTGCTTGCGTTATTATGGGTGCCGGGGTTACGCTTTGTGCATTTGGTTTTTGGGGCTGGGGAGTCACTACATTTTTATTAGGTGGTATTGTGTTGCTTACCTTCTTTTTTAACGAAAATATGCTGCTTGCCCAGTTTTACCTGCGCCGCGAAAACTCCGAAAAAGCAGAAGCGGCACTTGCAAAGATCACAAATTACGAAACACAATTATACAAAAGCCAGCATGGTTACTACAACTTGCTTATAGGGTTAATAGAATCGCGCAAAGCGCCGTTAAAATCAGAAAAGTATTTCAAAAAGTCGCTGCAGTTGGGTATGGGCATGTCGCATAATATCGCGTTAGCAAAACTTAGCCTGGCGGGTATAGCCATGGCAAAACGCAATAAGCGCGAAGCCGAAATTTACCTTAAAGAAGCCGCTAAGGATGACAAGAACAAACTGCTTGCCGACCAGATCAAAATGATGAAGGGCCAAATGGCGCAGATGGATAAGCAGCAGGTAGTACGCGGCGGTTTCCGTCAAAAATTCTAAAGGGAATTATACTTATTTCTCGTCGATATTACTGAAATAATCCGGCTCTGACGAGTGGTTCTGCGAAGCTTCGATGTGCCTGTCAACAATAGGTGCAGGGCTGTATTCGTACTCATCTTCGTCTTCTTTTTCCTTTAACTTTTTAGCCTTAACGGGTTTTGACACCTCTACTATTTTTAGCAGGCTGCGGATAAACGACAGGTCGAAATTACTTCTGTTCAGCTTTATCAGGTATTCACTTTCGGTTATTTCAAGGATAGAATTTGTCATGGTGTTCAATTATAGTGTGTCCGGTATAAAATTGAACAACTACTGTTAATTGAAAGTTTTATTCCCTTTATCTTTTTGTTAACGGATTTAGGGAGTTCATGGTTGATGGTTCATAGATCATAGTAAGAGTGTTCATAGTTAATGGTTCATAGATCATAGCGAAATAGCGTCATTGCGAGGAGCGATAGCGACGTGGCAATCTTCGACATGCATATCGCCGACCTTTCTGTCGAAGATTGCCACGCTACGCTCGCAATGACGCGTGGAGAAATACGCATTTCAGTAAAGTGTGGACGTTTACCGTCCGTGGGATAAAACAAAAAAAGTGCGCTGTTCAGCGCACTTTTTTTGTTTTATCAAGTTCCTACCATGAACCATGAACCATGAACCATGAATAATCTATTCAAACCACCTCATAACCTCTTCTTTAGCAGGCATAGCTATTTCCAGCTTCATTTTTTTGCGCATCCCGCCAAGGTCGTTAAATACCTTATTGGGGTTGCCTGCTTTTAGTTCTTCAACCGTGTTGAAGCCCATTTTATTTAGCACGGGTACCCACCCGGCAGGTATGCCTGCGTTTATAAAATCATCGGCCGATGCTACTTTTGCTTTTTTCTCGGGGCGCATCTGCGGGAAGAACAATACTTCCTGGATAGTGCTCTGGTTGGTCATCAGCATCACCAAACGGTCGATACCAATGCCAAGTCCCGATGTTGGGGGCATGCCGTATTCCAGGGCGCGTAAAAAGTCGTCGTCCATTGCCATAGCCTCATCATCACCACGACCGGCCAGTATCAGTTGCTCTTCCAGGCGCTCGCGCTGGTCTATAGGGTCGTTCAACTCCGAATAAGCATTGGCTATCTCTTTACCATTTACAAACAATTCAAAACGCTCCACCAAACCGTCTTTAGTACGATGTTTTTTTGCAAGCGGGGTCATTTCGATAGGGTAATCGGTAATGTATGTCGGCTGGATCAGGTTATGTTCAACTTTAGCGCTAAAGATCTCGTCTATCAGCTTGCCTTTACCCATGCTGGCATCAACTTCAATGGCCAGGTCGGCGCATACTTTACGCAAGCCTTCTTCGTCCATGGCAGATACATCGATGCCGGTATATTTCAGGATCGAATCGTACATCGAAAGTTTTTCGTACGGTCCTGCAAAGTTTATTTCGTTTTTACCAACCTGCACTACCGGGATCCCGTGAACAGCTTTTGCAACCGTTTCTAAACATTCCTCCACCATCGCCATCATCCATATGTAATCCTTATAGGCCACATAGATCTCCATGGCGGTAAATTCAGGGTTGTGGGTACGGTCCATGCCCTCGTTACGGAACATTTTTCCAAACTCGTACACGCCATCAAAACCTGCAACAATAAGGCGTTTCAGGTAAAGTTCGTTGGCGATACGCAAAAACAAAGGCATATCCAGCGTGTTGTGGTGCGTGTTGAACGGGCGTGCCGCAGCACCGCCATGGATAGCCTGCAGGATAGGCGTTTCCACCTCCATCCAGCCCTGCGCATTAAAATAATCGCGCATAGCGCTGATCACTTTAGAACGGTTGATGAATATGTTTTTGTAGCCGGGGTTAACGGTCAGGTCAACATATCGTTGGCGGTAGCGCAATTCGGGGTCGGTAAAGCCATCATGAATGGTGCCGTCGTCTTCGCGTTTTACAACCGGTAGTGGTTTTAATGATTTAGCCAATACAACCAGTTCCTCGGTATGTACCGAGATCTCGCCGGTTTGGGTCAGGAAAACGTAGCCTTTAATGCCTACGTAATCGCCGATATCCAAAAGTTTTTTAAATACGGTATTGTAAAGGGTTTTATCCTCACCGGGGCAAATATCATCGCGTTTGATGTAGATCTGCACACGGCCGGTACTGTCCTGAATCTCGGCGAACGATGCGCTGCCCATGATACGGCGCGTCATGATACGGCCTGCAATTACAACCTGTTTATACTTATCCGGTGCGGCTTCAAAATTGTCATTAATGTCCTGTGCCCATGCGGTCACATCAAAAGCTTCGGCAGGATAGGGGTTTATGCCCAGCTCGCGCAGTTTTTGTAACGACTCGCGGCGAATGATCTCCTGTTCGGATAGTGCAATACTCATATTGTAAAAGGGTATTTATTAAGGGTGCAAAAATAGGGTTTTTGCTCGTAAATTGAATTGTTATTGGTAGTATTACTTTATGATAACCTACACCAGATGCTTATTAGTGCTATTTTTGCTTGTAAATATATGCTCCTGCAAACCAAAGCCGGTAGTACCAAAGGAGGTTGTTTATAAAAATTACTCGTTAAAGCAGTTGAAAAGCTACCTGCAAGGGACTTGGGTAGGAATAGATACTGCTACAAAAGATACTGTAGAGCGGCCATTTAATTTTACTTACCAAAAAAAATCCGATAGTGCCGGCTATCTTGATCCACAGGAATGGAAAGAAATGCACGTTACTTTTTTTGATATTGGTAAAACCAAAAAAGGATATAATATCACTTTTATCAGCTTATACGGCAATTCTAAACCCGTGTGGAATATTAAGAAAGTTACGAACCTTGAATTGATTTTTGAACGTGAAAACGAGGTTATGATCTACAGGAAAATTTCATTTAAAAAAAGGCGCACGTTGATGGTATATCGTTAAAGTCATGTTTAGTTAATGTAAGATAATTTAAATAGCAATTGCTTGGTTAATTGTTCCAAAAGCTCGTCATGACAGGAAATCACTAAATCATTAATTCACTAAATCACTAATTCCTTAACTTCGCGCCATGAACATTAAAGTGATCGCTTTTGATGCTGATGATACCCTTTGGGTGAACGAACCCTACTTCAGGCAAACAGAGGAACAGTTTTGCGTCCTTCTGCAGCAATACGCATCGGTGCACGAACTGGAACGCGAGCTTTTAAAGATAGAATTAGCTAATTTGCCGCTTTACGGTTACGGTATTAAGGGTTTTATCCTGTCGATGATTGAGGCAGCGATGAAAATTACGCAGAACACCTTAAGTATCGATGTGGTAAGGCAGATCATGGACCTGGGCAAGCAAATGCTGAACCAGCCTATAGAGTTGCTTGACGGGGTAGAAGAAGTGCTGGAAACCTTGAAAGGCAAATACCGCCTGGTGGTAGCCACCAAAGGCGACCTGCTTGACCAGGAACGGAAACTAAAAAAATCGGGCCTAAACCCATACTTTCATCATATCGAAATTATGAGCGAGAAGGACGATGCCAATTACCTGAAACTGATAAAGCACCTTGACATAAAGCCCGAAGAATTGCTGATGATAGGTAACTCGCTAAAAAGTGATGTGATGCCGGTATTGAATATTGGCGGCCACGCGGTGCATGTGCCTTACCATATTACCTGGGCACACGAGCAAATTGAGCATAGTATAGATAACGAACGTTTTAAAAGCGCTGTTACCATTAAAGATATTTTAGCGTACCTATAATGCATGAAAACAAAAATAAACCTTGATACCTGGTACCGCAAACATCATTTCGCCTTTTTTAACGCGTTTGAAGAGCCCCTTTTTGGCGCTACGGTAAATATTGATGTAACTATTGCCTACCAAAAAGCGAAAGAGCAGGGTGTATCCTTTTTTCTGTATTACCTGCATTGCATATTAACGGCCGCCAACAAAGTTGAAGAGTTTAGGTACAGGGTAGAAAACGATGAAGTGTTTTTATACGATGTTGTAAATACATCAACCACGATCAGCCGGCCGGATAGCACCTTCGGTTTTTCTTACATTGATTATCACCCCGACCTGGGCCAGTTTGTAGCCGGTGCGCAGTTGGAAATTGAGCGTGTGCAAAGTACCGAGGGCCTTGAAATTAGGCCGGTATATAACGTTTTGCATGTATCGGCTATACCATGGGTAAATTTCACCGGGTTAACGCATGCGCGCAATTTTACCTTTAAGGATAGTATGCCCAAGATCTCGTTAGGAAAAGTTACCGAACATGATGGCAAAAAAAGCATGCCCGTTTCTGTTACCGTGCATCATGGGTTAATGGATGGCCGCCATGTAGGCCAGTTTATTAATACCTTCCAGGAGTTGCTTAACAGGTAGTGAATTTATGTGCAGATGTGTATACCCGATAACTATCGGGTTCAGATGTCGGGTTCATCCAATGACCCAATTATCGCGAGAAGCAACTGAAAGGTGTAAATCGGCGTATATAAGCTATACATTGTTGAAATGTAAATGATATATTTACCTATCGCCACCAGCCTGTATGATATTTAAAAAAGCCGGAATTTTATTGATCGTTGCTTTAACGCTTTTTTCGTGCAAAAAAGATAAACCTTTTGTGCCCAACTACGAGAACGGTTTACCCGGTTACTGGACACAGTTGGGCGATTTTGAAGGCGTTGGCCGTGTACGGTCGTTTGGTTTTACTATTGGCAATAAGGGTTATATTTTGGGCGGTAATGCTGCCGGCGGTTTCAACTCGCAGCTGATAAATGATTTTTGGGAATACGATCCGGCTACTGATAAATGGACCCAAAAGGCTGATTACCCCGGCCAGGGCGGCGAATATATCAGGGGCTTCAGTATCAATAATAAAGGTTATGTAGGCACGGGTTACGGTCAGCGCCTTGCTACACCGGATGATAATGTGCCGCAGAACAATGATTTTTGGGAATACAACCCCGCCAATGATAAATGGACACGCAAAGCCGATTTTGCAGGTGGTGAAAGAGAAAACGTTATTGCCTTTGAAATAAATGGCAAAGGTTATATGGGCTTGGGTACGGATAACGATTACAGCGCCGATTTTAAAGATATGTGGCGGTATGATGCTGCGGCAGATAAATGGACGCGCGTTGCCGATTACCCCGGTACCGGCAGCTTTGGCGTGGCCGCGTTTGCCGTTAACGGAAAAGGTTATGCCGGTATAGGAGGAGCTTACCCCGATGTTGCCGAAAAAGACTTTTGGCAGTATGACCCTGACGCCGACAAATGGACAAAAATTGCCGACTTCCCGGGGAAGCCCAGGGCTTTTACAGGGCAGTTTGCTATAGGTACAGATGGGTATGTGGGTTTTGGCTCTACATTAACCGAAACAGCAGGCGACTGGTTTAAATACGATACCATGAGAAACAAATGGTTGAAGATAACCAATTTTGAAGGCCCTATACGGTACGATATGGTAAGCTTCGCGATAGATGGCGTTGGCTATATTGGCACTGGCAACCCAAACCTTTTAAAAGATTTTTGGAAATACACACCTCGAAAAACCGAATAACGCTAAGGTTTGAATGTCATGTACAGCAGCATAGATACACTGTTGATCAGCATGTGCAACGCAATTCCCCAAACAAAGCCATTTTTAAAGCGGATATAGGTTAAAAACCAACCCATAAATAATTGCGGTAAAACGTAAAAAGGATATATAAATAATATGTCCCAATGCAGCGGCATGTAGTTGGAAATGTGCATTAGCCCAAAAACTATTATAGAAATAACAGTTACCCGCGTTTGAAGCCTTTTGCCGGGGGGCTTAATTTCGGGTAAAAACCTATTGAAGATCAAATAACCACTTGTAATTAACACAGCCCACACTAAAAGCTTTATTACTGTACCTTGCTGCTGCAGGCCGGGTATAAGGCGCGAAGCTAATAGCATAGCAAAGCCCAGCGCTAAAGCGATGTGCTGTTTTTTAAGGGTAAGTGGCAGGCGAAAGATACATTCTTCTACCACCGGTGCAATAATGCAGATGTAGACGATCGCCCTGGCGTACCCATACATCTTAAAAAATTTCAACATCGATTGCCAGTACTGTGTCCTGATGCTTTTAAGATGAAAAACGTTGGTCACCAGGTAATCGCAGACCACGCTAACGGGCGCGCTTAAGATATTAAGCAGGAAAGCTATGCCATAAATTTTTAACAGTAGTACAAACTTGCTTTGAAATGGGCGTTCGGTATCCAGCGAGGGATAATCGCTAATGGCAAAAAGTTCTTTTAGCATTTGGCTGTCCTGTTCGCTTTACTCCGCATCATCTTCTCCGTTGTTGTACAGGTCATCTATAGCATCGGCATATTTCTTTTCTATTACTTTGCGCTTGGCTTTAAGCGTAGGGGTTATCTCACCTTCCTCCATACTAAAAGGCGTACGCTTTACAATGAAGTTTTTAATGCGCTCAAATTTAGCCAACTCGTTTGACAGTGGCTTTATATCCTTGTTTATCCAGTCGATGATCTCTTTGTCTTCGATGAACAGGTCGGGTTTTTCAAAAAAGTCGTTGCCAAGCTTAAAGGTTTCCTGCAGCAATTCGCGGCCGGGCACCAGTATGGCGGTAATGTATTCGCGTTTATCGCCAATTAAAAACACCTGTTCAATTTTGGGACTTTTTAAATAAGTATTCTCTACCGGGGTAGGATATATGTTTTTACCATAGGCATTTACCAGCATGTTTTTAAGGCGGTCGGTAATTTGCAGGTTACCACGGTAAAAACGGCCGATATCCCCCGTATGGAACCATCCCTCAGGGTCTATTACCGCGGCTGTTTCTTCAGCTTTATTCCAGTAGCCTTTCATTACGCAATGCCCGCGAACAATGATCTCACCCTCTTCCGATTCATAATTGGGGTTAAAACTGTCGTGGGTTTGTTTGGTATAGATCTTTTTGGTATCCACATGCTGAATGCCCACCTCAATGCCCGGAATAATGCGGCCAACGGTACCATAAATAATGCGGTCGTTCTCGGTAACGGCCATCACCGGCGAAGTTTCGGTTAGCCCGAAGCCTTCCAGCAGGTTAATGCCGATATCGCCAAAAAACTCACCGATATTTTTGGGCAGCGCACCGCCGCCCGATAGCAGCACCTTTAAGCGGCCGCCTGTTTTTTCCTTTATCTTGCTAAATACCAGTTTGTCGGCCAGCTTTTGTTCGACGCTAAGGATGATGCCCGGCTTTTTACCGGCCTCGTTAACCAAACGGTATTGGCGGCCAATTTTAAGCGCCCATGTAAAGATCTTTGTTTTGATGCCCCCCGCAGACAAGCCGTTCTTCATGGCTTTATCATGGATGCGCTCCAGCAGGCGCGGTACGCAGCACATTACGGTTGGCTTAACTTCGGCCATGTTACGGGCCAGCAGTTCCAGGCTTTGCGCGAAGGCTATGGTACAGCCTTTATTCATGCAGATATAATAAGTAGCCATGCGCTCGAATACGTGCGACAACGGCAGGAACGACAAAAACAGGTCGGTTTTTTCGATAATAAAGATCTGCTGCAGGCTTGCCTTGCAGTTTTCGGTAAGGTTGTGGTGCGTAAGCATCACGCCCTTTGGCGTACCCGTTGTGCCCGATGTATAAATGAGGCAGGAAAGATCTGACGGGAGGATGGCCTCGCGGGCGGCGTTGATGGCCGCACGATGTTCATCTACTATGGCCATACCTTCTTCAATTACACGTTTTAAGCCCACAACATCTGCGTTTAGCTGCAGGCCTTCGGTAAACTTTTCGAAGCCTTCAAAAGCCGGGATAATGCGGATAAGTGAAGGACAATTATTTGCGACCTTCAAGACCTTACGGCACAGGAAGGGGTTGCCCGTAATAATGGTGCGCGCTTCCGAATCATTTAGGATGTATTCTATCTCGGCCTCGGAAAGGGTGGGGTAAATGGACGTGTTTACCGCGCCAATTTGCTGCAGGGCCTGGTCGTAATAAACGTAATCGGGGCCATTCTCGATGATGAGGGCGAGGCGGTCGCCTTTTTTGATGCCTATATTGAGGAACCATGCCGACAGGGCGTCGATCTTTTCGAGCGCCTGTTTATAAGAGATCTCGACCCAGGTATCTTTTACTTTGTGGATCAGGAAGGTATGGTCTTCGGGGTGTATGTTGGCAACAATATTACGGATCAGTTCCGGTATAGTTGATTGCTCAGCTATAATGTTCATCAAGTTTATATCAGGTTATATGCTAACAAAGCTAATTATTTTACATTTAATTAAAAACCGCATAAGCCAACATAAATCCTACGGGGTATTGTATCAATGCGGCCGCTTAATATACTTACGTACATACTGTTTATGGTCTTTATAAAAATTAATTGCATTTTTGGTTTGGAAGATGCAGGCACAGTATAAACAGATAGAAAGTATCACAATATTAAGGGCAATTGCAGCTCTTTTGGTTTGTTTAGTTCATATTGGTATTTTAACAGGATACCACACCACGGGTTTATTTCAATCTATTATTAATATTGGGCCAAACGGCGTTGCCATTTTCTTTGTTATTTCCGGTTTTATATTACCGTACTCGCTTTTTAAAAAAGAATATATCTTAAAGGATTTCTTTACTTTTTTGTTACGCAGGATCTTGCGGATAGATCCTCCATATTGGATAAGTATAGTTATCGTTTTTATTGCCGGTTTGGAGCCACTATCCACCATAAATTTTAGATCAATTTTTTACCACTTAACCTATTTAGTGCCATTTGTAACAAATGCTAAGTGGTACCTTAACGTTTATTGGACTTTGGCCATCGAATTTCAGTTTTACATTATTATTGGTTTAGTGTACCCGGTATTGATGAAAATACCGGCAAAATCAGCAGTAGTTGCTGTAATAATACCCGCAGTGGTGTGTATTGCTTTAGGGGCTAATTACTCAGGTATTATTGTCACCAATCTTTACAATTTTACAATGGGTTTTATACTATTTATGTGGTATGTGAAAAAGATTAATACGGGGTTTTTTATTGCGTCGTTACTTTTATTTGCAGGTTATGTTATGGCCGCAGTTTCAATTAAATCAGGCCTTTTCCCATTATTAACCGTTGCTTTTGTGGTTTTATATAAACATAAGTTTTCTTTAAAACCCTTAATGTTCACCGGCAAAATATCTTACTCATTATATTTGTTGCACATGCCGGTAACTTATATTTTAGTGGGTTGGTTGCGCAGTAGGCAAATTGAGCCGTTTTATCTGTTTTTTGCAAGCTTAATTACAAGCATAATTGTTTCGGCCATTTTCTATGCATTAATAGAGCGACCGGCAATTAATTACAGCAAGCGTTTGTAATGTTATCAGGTTCAAAAAATAAACAAGCAACTAAAACACCCAACCAAGGGCATTTTTGGTGATTTAAATTTCTTCCGGGTGGTATTTCAGATATTGCCTTTAAATAGTTCCCGTTATGCCTTCGTGGCATAATATGTACACCCTTTATAATGTATGCCCAAATAAGCGGCGGTATGTTTAAAGGGGACTTCAAAGCCATCGGGGATAGTGGGGTCGGCGCCAACGGCTATCATAGATGCGGATTTACCACGCAGCTGGCGGCCCATATCTTTTTTAATGGTGATGAGGTCGGTAAGGCGGTCAAAAAATACTTTCATCACTCCGCTCATGCTGTACCAATACACGGGGGTTGCAAAAATAATGTTATTGTAGGGTAGCGCTTTGCTGATGATGGCTTCAAATTCGTCACCGGTGGGGTAGTGTCCGTCGTAGTTGTAGTGGGCAATTTTATGGTCGAGCAGGTCGATCAGATCAAACCCGGTTTGTCCCAGGGCCTTGCGGGTTATCTGCTCGGTGAGGCTGTTTTTGCGGTTACTGCCCAGTATAACAAGCGACCTGTTTTCCATCATATTAAACAAAAAAGGTTGACTATATAAATATAATCAACCTTTTTAATATTTTGTGTTACTATAATATAAAGTTTTTACCTTAATCACCCTTTCCTTTGGAGAGGGCCGGGGAGAGGCCTAAACAGAGAAGCTTTCGCCGCAGCCGCAGGTGCGGGTAGCATTTGGGTTATGGAAGTTAAAGCCTTTGCCGTTCAATCCGTCGCTAAAGTCAAGCTCGGTACCGGCCAGGTATAAAAACGATTTCATATCCAGCGCGAAGCGTACGCCGCGGTCTTCAAAAAACTGGTCGCCCTTTTTCTCCTCGTTATCAAAATCGAGGTTGTATGATAAGCCCGAGCAGCCGCCGCCCTGTACAGATACCCGCAGAAAATACGAGGCATCAAGCCCGCTATCCCGCATCAGGTTATCTATTTTAGCTTTTGCTTTATCAGTTACAGTTACCATTGTTATTAGTATCAAGTAATTAGTATCAAGTATCAAGATTTCTCATTCAAAGTTAGTACCAAAGTCTCGATACTAACTACTTGATACTTGCTACTAAAAATTAGTGATGTGATTTCTCCAATACGATTGGCTCCATGCCGTTTTTAACGCGGAAATCGTTGATGGCTGCTTTTATAGCATCTTCTGCTAAAACCGAGCAATGGATCTTCACCGGCGGAAGGGCAAGCTCTTCTACGATATCCATGTTGTCTATCTTCATGGCATCGTCAACGCTTTTTCCTTTAAGCCACTCGGTAGCTAAAGATGAAGAAGCGATTGCCGAACCGCAACCAAAGGTTTTAAATTTAGCATCGGTGATGATGTTGTTATCATCAACCTGGATCTGCAGGCGCATAACGTCGCCGCACTCTGGCGCGCCAACAAGGCCGGTACCAACCTTGTGGCTGCTTTTATCTAACGTACCCACATTGCGGGGGTTAGTATAATGGTCAATTACTTTATCTGAATAAGCCATAGCTTTGTTTATTTAGCCCCCTAACCCCCTGAAGGGGGAATAGAAGTTTGTTTATTTTTAATTTCTTAATCAATTATTCCAGCTCCCCCTTCAGGGGGCCGGGGGCAATTAGTGTTCCGCCCACTCAATCGAGTCGAGGTCGATGCCTTCTTTAAACATTTCCCAAAGCGGCGACATGTTGCGCAGGTTGGTAACCGCTGTTTTCGTTACTTCTACAGCGTAATCAACCTCTTCTTCGGTAGTAAAACGGCCAAGGCCAAAACGGATAGACGAGTGTGCAAGGTCATCAGATAATCCTAAGCTTTTTAAAACGTAAGATGGCTCTAATGATGCCGATGTACAAGCCGAACCTGATGATACCGCCAGATCTTTCATGGCCATCATCAAGCCTTCGCCCTCAACATATTTGAAAGAGATATTGGCAACATGCGGTAAGCGGTGGTCCACGTTACCATTCACATAGCTTTCTTCCAGTACAGTTAATGCTTTTTCTAACCTATCGCGTAAGCCCGATAAACGGATAGCTTCGCTTTCCATTTCTAAACCTGCAATTTCGCAAGCTTTACCTAAACCTACAATACCCGGTACGTTTAATGTGCCCGAACGCATGCCGCGCTCGTGGCCGCCACCGTCCATTTGGGCGGTAACTTTAACCCTTGGGCCTTTACGGCGAACGTATAACGCGCCAACACCCTTAGGGCCGTACATTTTATGTGCCGATAAAGCTAAAAGGTCGATACCATCGGCAATAACGTTAACCGGTATTTTGCCAACAGCCTGTGTAGCATCTGTCATGAACAGGGCACCGTATTTATGCGCGATAGCGGCAATTTCTTTTATAGGTTGTATAACCCCGATCTCGTTGTTGCCATACATAATAGATACCAGGATGGTTTCGTTGGTCATGGCTGCTTCTAAAACGGCAAGGTCAACAAGTCCGTCTTCTTTAACCGGCAGGTAAGTAACCTTACCACCAAGTTTTTCAACATGTTTACAGGCATCTAAAACAGCTTTATGCTCGGTAACCGCGGTGATAATGTGGTTGCCTTTCTCTTTGTACATTTCAAACACGCCCTTGATAGCCAGGTTGTCAGACTCGGTAGCGCCCGATGTAAAGATGATCTCCTTTTCGGTAGCGCCAATTAATTTTGCAACCTGCTCGCGTGCATAATCAACGCCTTCTTCGGCTACCCAGCCAAACGGATGGTTACGGCTTGCCGCATTACCAAACTTTTCGTTAAAGTAGGGCAGCATAGCCTCAAGCACCCTTGGATCCATAGGTGTTGTAGCGTTGTTATCTAAGTAAATGGGGATATTCATGATTAAAAATTAACAAGACAAATATACGTAAACTTTTACTTTTACATTAGTAAGCCGCTATAAATTGCATTTAGATGCCATTTATTTACAATATTTGGACATGAGGAGGAAGGTGAAAGGCGAAAGGTTAAAGCTGAAAGGTAATGCCGGCACCAATAACCAACTAATACCCTTCAAATCACTAATCCCGATAGCTATCGGGTGACTAAATTGATTAAACTAAATGAATAAGATAGAACACATTGGCATTGCGGTTAACAATATTGAATTTTCGGGTGACATCTACCAGAAGCTGCTGAATACAACTGTTTATAAAATAGAGGATGTGGCAAGCGAAGGGGTTAAAACAGCCTTTTTGCAGGCAGGCCCCAATAAGATAGAACTGCTGGAAGCCACCAGTCCCGATAGCCCTATCGCCAAATTCATAGCGAAACGCGGCGAAGGTATTCACCATATAGCCTTTGATGTTACCGATATTGTTGCCGAAATGGCCCGCCTAAAAGCCGAAGGTTTTGTTTTATTGAATGATGTGCCTAAAAAAGGCGCGGATAATAAACTGGTTTGCTTTGTGCACCCAAAGGGGACGAATGGGGTGCTGATTGAGCTGTGCCAGAGCGTTTAGTTGCAGTATTTAAGTTGGTGATGTGCGGTATGCTTCGTAAATTACAGTAAAAATTTAACATTGAGATATATAAGCTTTTCACTCGCAGTCGCTTTAATTATTTTATCCGGCTGTAAATCATCATATCTGATCACTACCCAAGAACAATTAAAAGACAGCCCTTGTCAAACATCAGATAGCGGCGTTAATATCCGCGTTAAAAATGCAGGTAAAATTGCATTCACTAAAATAGCCGTTAAGTATAATAATAAGGAGTTAATGTTTGCAGGTTTAAAACCGGGGGATTCAACATGCTATAAAAACTTACCGTCACTTTGGACGAATAATGATGTAACCATGTTTTTTTCCAAACAGCCCGGATATTATATGAAATTAATGGCAGTGGCCGTAGATCGGATACGCGAAACAAAAATTACACATGGTTTTGTAACTATCAATGTAACTATTACCAAAGCTAAAGGTCAATTAAATTATAATACGGTTATAACTGTTGATAAAAAGTAGTTCGTATGTTACCGCATGTGTCCGGTTGTGGCCGTATGCTTAGTATGCACCCGCGTCCTTAACTTGCACCAACGCTACCACATACGTCCTCGCTTGTGGCCTTATGCCTTGTAACCCAACCTAACCTCCACTAAACCATCCAACGAACCGACTTACAACCCTCCAAATTTTCAAAACTTTTAGGAGTAACCCTAAGGTGCTAAACACCGTATAATAAGCCGTTTGCATTTTATTACCCCCTCTGATGAAAATTTACCTATTGCGCGGCATGGCAGCCATGCTGGTTGTATCGTCCTTTGCGATGTGCACCAAAACCCCCAACAAAATTGAAAAACCCGTAAGTACAGTTACGGCCCAAAGTCCCGCTGTTACAACCGGGGAAGATGAAGATATCGCCGCCGATGAAAGGCAAACCGTGATGGATGTCAGCGATCCGGATTACATTGTACAGCCTTCGCAATGGTATGTTGATGGTACCAATATAGCCCCTGGCTCGGTGGTGTGCATCCCTGCCGGTACGCGCGGCGCCTTGCTGCTTAAAAACTTTAAAGGCACCGCAGATGAGCCCATTATTATCGTAAACAAAGGCGGGAGGGTTACTTTCTCAACCTCCATTACGGCTTCATACGGGTTTAAAACACAAAACTGCCAGTTCTTTAAGATCCTGGGTACCGGTGCTGCGGGCGTTAAATATGGGTTTGATGTAAACGGCGGCAACATCGGCATGACGATGGACGACCTTAGCTCGGATTTTGAGATAGCCAATGTGGAAGTGCGCAACAGCGGTTTTGCAGGCATTATGGCCAAAACAGATCCATCCTGCGATGTGGCTACACAGCGCGGGCGTTTTACCATGCGCAATATCATCATTCATAAAAACTATATCCATAAAACAGGCGGCGAGGGTATCTATATAGGCAATTCGTTTTACGCGGAAGGTATTACACTGGCCTGCGGCAGGGTTTTACCACATGATATTAAAACCGTTAAGGTTTACAGCAACATTATCGACTCTACCGGTTGCGAGGGCATACAGGTGGGCAGCGTCATTTCGGGCTGTAAGGTTTTTAACAACACGGTTAAATCGCCGGGCCTGTCACCCTTTGCAAGCGGCCAGAACAACGGCATACAAATAGGGGAAGGCAGTGGCGGTAAATGCTACAATAATATGGTGAAAGATGCGCCGGGCAATGGTATTATTGTTTTGGGATTGGGCGATAACCTGGTATACAACAATTATATCATTAACGCCGGGGCGCATGGTATTTTCGCGGATTCGCGGTACACGCCGGGGCCAAATTTTCAGTTTGTTAACAATACCATTATCTCGCCGGGCCAGGATGGGATAAAATTAAATTCGACCATCATCCCCATGAATACGGTTATCAATAATGTTATCATAGATCCGGGATCGGGCATAGCTATACACACCATGAACAGCAGTGTTAAGCTTACCGCGGCTAATAATTACATCAGCAATGATATTAATACCTGCGGGTTTGTAAATTATAGCGCCGATAACTATCATTTATTGTCTTCATCGCCGCTTATAAACGCGGGGGTAAATGTACTATCGTATGGTATTGTCAATGATTTTTTTAACACCCTGCGCCCCGCCGCCGATGACTTTGATATTGGCGCTGCCGAGTACCAGGAGCCATGATAAAGGATGTCAAAATAAACCCTCAAGGAAACCATAAGTTTAAAATTTGCGTATAAATATATATCTTCACCTGCCCCAATAATTTTAGCGCTGTTTAAACTTAAAAATGAACATTACTAAGTACCTTATATGCGGGATAGCCTGTGCGTTGGTTTTATCAACCTTTGCCATGTGCTCTAAAAGCACTATGGACAAGGCAAAACCCACGGTTACCACCCAGGGCGAAGAAGTTGAACCTCCCGTTACCGATCCGCAAACAAATACTGATTGTACCTACACCGTTAAACCATCCGAATGGTTTGTTGACGGTGCTAACATCCCCGCGGGTTCGGTAGTATGCATCCCTGCCGGTACGCGCGGCGCGCTGCTGCTTAAAAATTTTAAAGGCACCGCCGCCCAACCCATAACCATCGTCAACAAAGGGGGCAAGGTAACCTTTAAGGTTGCTGTTACGGCGTCGTACGCTCTTAAAACCCAAAACTGCCGCTATTTTAAAATAACCGGCGATGGCGCCGAAGGCATTAAGTATGGATTCGACTTAAACGGCGGCAACATCGGTATGACGATGGACGACCTTAGCTCGGATTTTGAGATAGCCAATGTAGAAGTGCGTAACAGCGGCTTCGCGGGCATCATGGCCAAAACCGACCCATCGTGCGATGTGGCTACCCAGCGCGGCCATTTCACCATGCAAAATATTACCATCCATAAAAACTATATCCACAAAACCGGCGGCGAAGGGCTTTACATAGGCAACTCCTTTTATGCATTTGGTAGTCTGATAGCATGTGGTAATGTTTTGCCCCACGATGTAAAAAATGTGAAGATCTATAACAACATCATCGATTCTACCGGTTGCGAGGGGATCCAGGTGGGCAGCGCTATTGCCGATTGTAAGGTATATAACAACACTGTTAAATCTCCCGGCTTATCGCCCTTTTCTGCCGGGCAAAATAACGGCATCCAGATAGGTGAGGGCACAGGCGGCAAATGTTATAATAACCTTATTAAAGATGCGCCGGGTAACGGCATTATTGTACTGGGCCTTGGCGATAATGTGGTATATAATAACGTTATTATCAACGCCGGAGCCAACGGCATCTTTGCCGATTCGCGGTACACACCGGGGCCAAACTTCCAATTCATTAACAATACTATCGTATCACCGGGTGCCGACGGAATAAAAATGAACTCCGAGAGCATCCCTATGAACACCGTTATCAATAACGCTATCATCAAACCGGGCTCGAACCTTGCCATACACAAAATAAGCAGCAGGGTTAAGCTTACCGCGTTAAACAATTATATAAGTAACGATATCAACGCCTGCGGGTTTGTTAATTTTAACGGGGACGATTTTCATTTACAGCCATCATCGCCGCTCATCAACGCCGGTGCAAACGCCGCATCTTACGGTATAAACGCCGACTATTACGGTACCGCGCGCCCATCAGGCAATGCTTTTGATATCGGGGCAACGGAGTATTAATTATTTAGTGATTGATTGATTTTTTGTACAGAGCAAATAGAGAACGTGGTTAATCTCTAATTCGCTAATTCACTAACTCAATAATTGGCAAAATCAGCCTGTTAAAAACTTTTTACTTTTGACTTTTCACTTTTGATTTTTTTTGTTACATTTGCACCTCTTTTATAAGAAAGAAAAGTATACAATAGCAATGAAAAAAGATCTGCATCCATCAAACTATAGGTTAGTTGTTTTCAAAGACATGTCAAACGACTACTCTTTTATAACCAAATCATGTATCGAAAGCCGCGAAACCGTTAAATGGGAAGATGGCAACGAATATCCATTGATCAAATTAGAAATTTCACACACTTCGCACCCGTTCTACACAGGTAAAATGAAGTTAGTTGATACAGCCGGACGTATAGACAAGTTCCGTACCCGTTACAACAGAAGCTAAGTGTTTTTTCAATAAAATATTTACAAGTTCCCCGCAAAACGGGGGACTTTTTTTATTTTTGGCCCATGGCAATCATCCTTTTCGACGACGACGCTCGCAATACCCTTCTGCCTTTAACATACACCCGCCCGGTTGCCGATCTGCGAATAGGTATTTTAACCATCGCCGAAAAATGGGCTAAATATTTAAGCTCAGATTTCTCTTTCCGTACCGAAGCATACCTGCAGGCCAGGTTCCCGCTCAATATTCAGGACGATAATATTTTTATTAATGGCTCGGTTTGCCCGGATGAAGCGGTTGTTGAGGTTATAAATAACTTACAAAGCGGCGAGGCTTTAACTTATCAAAATAAACTGGTTGCTGTTAAGCTGAAGGATTTATACGCTGGTAACTTCGACCCTTTTGGTAAATACGCTAATGAAACGGTTTATACCGGCGATCTGATCGTTATTAAGCATCCCGAAGACATTTTCCGTAAAAACGATGCCGAACTGCGTAAAGATTTTAAACTGCTCACCAAAGGCCGCAAAAGCGCCAAAATGAGCAGCACCAATACCATTATTGGCAACGATTTTTTTGCCGAGGATGGCGCGCAGGCCGAGTGCTGCAGTTTTAGCACCATCAACGGCCCAATTTACTTAGCTGCCGATACCGAGGTTTGGGAAGGTACCAATATCCGCGGCCCGTTTGCCCTGTGCGACCACTCGCAAATAAAAATGGGCACCAAAATTTACGGCGCAACCACCATTGGCCCATACTGCCGCATTGGCGGCGAGGTGAACAACGCGGTGGTTTGGGGATACTCCTCAAAAGGCCACGAAGGCTACCTGGGCAATGCCGTGGTAGGCGAGTGGTGTAATATAGGGGCCGATAGCAACAACTCTAACCTGAAGAATAATTACGGCGAGGTGAAGCTGTGGGATTACCCGAGCCAAAGCATGCGCAATACCGGCCTGCTGTTTTGCGGCCTTATCATGGCCGACCATGCCAAATGTGGTATCAACACTATGTTTAACACCGGCACGGTAGTAGGGGTTAGCGCCAATGTATTTGGTGGGGGGTACCCGCCAAACTATATCCCCGATTTTAGCTGGGGTGGCGCGGATGGCTTTGTAGAATACGGTTTTGATAAAATGATGGAAACCGCCGCGAAAGCCATAGGCCGCCGCCCGCACCGCAAGTTTGACGATGCCGAAAAAGCCATCCTTACTGAGGTGTACGAACTGACAAAATCTTTTAGAAAATAATTGACTGATCGCTATCAATCAGTGTAATCATATACATCATAAAATCAATAAAAATATAGAAATGAGAAAAAAAATTGTAGCCGGAAACTGGAAAATGAACCTTGATTATACCGAAGGGCTTGGTTTATTTACCGAAGTGATAAACATGGTTAAAGACGAAGCGACAGGTAACCAGGAAGTGGTGGTTTGCAGTACGTTTATTCACCTGCATAGCCTGGCGCAGCTGGCTAAAGGCTACAATAAAGTATCAGTTGGTGCGCAAAACGCCCACCAGGCCGAAAGCGGCGCTTACACCGGCGAGGTATCTGCAAAGCAGATCAAGTCTGTTGGTGCCGGTTATGTTATTTTAGGCCACTCGGAGCGCCGCCAGTATTTTGGCGAAAGCAATGAGCTTTTGGCAAAAAAGACCGATACAGCCCTGGCTAACGGTCTAAAACCCATCTTCTGCATCGGCGAAACTTTACAGCAGCGCGAAGCAAACGAGCATTTTGATATCATCAAAAGCCAGTTGGTTGAAGGTGTGTTCCATTTAGATGCGGATAAATTTGGACAGATAGTATTGGCTTACGAGCCGGTTTGGGCGATTGGTACCGGAGTAACCGCCACATCAGACCAGGCGCAGGAGATCCACGCGTTCATCCGTGCGGAACTGGCTGCAAAATACGGTCAGCAGGTTGCTGATGATACCACCATACTGTACGGCGGTAGCTGTAACCCAAAAAACGCTGCCGAGCTTTTTGCCTGCGCGGATATCGATGGCGGCCTAATAGGTGGTGCATCCCTAAAATCGCGCGACTTTACGGATATTGTTAAAGCATTCAATTAAGTTAGATTTGAGATGTAGATATGAGATTTGAGACAAACAAAACGTCTTAAGTCTCATATCGCATATCTCAATATTCATATCTCTCCCATGAAGTTACTTATCAAAGCCCTTATCCCTACGTTTATACTGTTTTCGGTATTTGCCAGGATAACCGCGCTTGATAATTTGCATCGCGATATAAATGGCGAGGGGAATGCCATTACGATACAAAGCCTTATGTTTTACTTTTCGTACGTTGGCCCCCTGCTTTACGCGGTATTGTTTCTTACACAACTATTGATAATTGTTCCGGTTTGGAATAAGTTACTAAATAAGCGCAAACTTGTACTTTCGGTTTTAGGGGCTTGTTCACTATTGTCGGCAGCTATAGGATACATTGTTTGGAACCCTGCGGATAGCTACTATACGCTGCTGATATCTGTGGCTACATTATTTGGGGTACAGGCAATATACTGGGCCTTAAATTTGCTGATGCTTTACGCGATAGATAGCATTAAATACTTTAAGCCCCAACCTACCATCTAACAAAATGAATTACTACGAACTGCTTTTTACAACCATTACTACCGAAGATTACCAACAGGACTTACTGATTGGCGCTTTGGGCGAAATTGGTTTTGATACTTTTGAAGAGGTTGACCTTGGCTTTAAGGCATATATCCCTGTAGATGATTTTAACGAAGGTTTGCTGAATGAGACCTTGGCGGCTTACCGCGAAATGTTCACGTTTAGTTACGAGGTTACGCTTATCCCGCAGAAGAACTGGAACGAGGTATGGGAGAGTAATTTTGAGCCGATACAGATAGGCGACCAGGTTTTTGTTCGGGCGACTTTCCACGGGCCAAAGCCGGAGTTCCCGTACGAGATCGTTATCGACCCTAAGATGGCCTTTGGCACCGGCCACCATCAAACCACCGCCATGATGATGGCCCTGATGCTGGAGAATGATTTTGCCGGCAAAAAGGTGCTGGATATGGGCTGCGGAACCGGCATCCTGGCTATACTTGCCGCCAAACTTGGCGCTGATGATATTACCGCTATAGATTACGATGTGGTATGTTACGAAAGCACCATCGAAAACTCGGCACTGAATAATATCGATAACATCAAAGCCCTCTGCGGGTCGAAAGAGGTTATCCCCAACCAGCAGTACGATATCATCCTGGCCAACATCAACCGCAATATCCTTATCGACCAGATGGCGCGCTACGCCGAAGCCCTTAAGCCCGGCGGCGAGATCTACTTCAGCGGTTTTTACGAATCGCCCGACCTGGATATCATCACCGAAGAAGCGCGCAAGTATAACCTCAAATACATCATCCACAAAAAAGACAAAGAGTGGGTGGCGGCAAAATTTGTCCTGTAATATCCGCTATTCCAACCCTGCTGTATCCTTTAATTTTAAATTTGTATTTGCTAAATTTAAACACCCTGTTTGGGGGGTGTTCAACCTTGTCAAATATGAAAACCTATCTCGTACCTGTCGATTTTTCTGAAGCCGCGTTCAATGCCGCCGATTTTGCAGCGCGGCTAAGTCACCAAAGCGATGTAGCAACCATTATATTGATGAACGCTTACTACATTTCGCCGTACGAGAGCATGTTCCCCGACCCTAATATGCTGATGCTGCGCCAGGAAGAAATTGAGGAGGAAGCTAAAGACCGGGTGGAGCAGCTGAAAAAACTTCAAAGCAAGCTAAGCAAACAGGTTAGGGACGGGGTGAGGGTAAACGTACGCCTTAACCGCTCGCACCTTTTACGCGCCGTGGTTGATGTAATTGCCGAAGACAATGCGGACTTGGTAATACTGGGTAGTATTGGCAACAGTACCGTGCGCGAAGGCAGCGCCGGTATTGGCGACCACGTGATCAAAATATCAAAGGCAAGCCCGGCGCCGGTTATTGTGGTGCCGCCCGATTACCGTTACCAGTTAATTGACGAAGCCGTGATAGCCTGCGATTTTAAAAAGGTAAAGGAAAATATCCCCATGGATAGTTTGCATATGCTATTGGGCAAACAGGTAATTAAGCTGCTGGTGGTAAATATAAACGCCGCCGGCAAAGATGCCGATACCGAACAACTGGCACAACAAAGCGCCCTGCACGGCATGTTAAAAAGCTTTCATCCCAGGTACTTTTATGTAAGTAACCCCGATATTATTACCGGCATACTTGATTTTGCAACCGACCGCAAAGCACAGATGGTAATTGCCCTGCCGCATACTTACAGTTTCCTGCAATCTATTATGCACAACAGCATATCGCAGCAGCTGGCAAAAAACTCTACCATACCTGTTTTGCTGCTTAAATAGTATTTGAAAAATTGTTGTTAGGGCAGCTGTTTTTTGTGTTAATTTGCTGCTTAATTGCCCCTAACATATACTAATGAGAGTACATTTTATAGCAATTGGCGGCAGTGCTATGCACAATCTTGCCATTGCCCTGCATAAAAAAGGATTTAACGTAACCGGTTCTGATGATGTACTGTTCGAGCCATCGGCTTCGCGCCTGGCTAAGTATGGCATTTTGCCCGTGCAGGAGGGATGGGATCCTGAAAAGATCACTGCCGATATCGACGCGGTGATCCTGGGGATGCATGCCCGGATAGATAACCCGGAGTTGCTGAAAGCACAGGAATTGGGTATCAAAATTTACTCGTACCCCGATTATATTTACGAGCAATCGAAAGATAAGCTGCGCGTGGTTATCGGCGGCAGCCACGGCAAAACCACCATTACCAGTATGATACTGCATGTATTGCAGGAAGCAGGTAAAAAGTTTGACTACCTGGTAGGCGCACAGCTTGAAGGCTTTGAAACCATGGTTGGCCTAACGCACGATGCACCTGTGATCATTATCGAGGGAGACGAATACCTGGCTTCGCCTATTGACAGGCGGCCAAAGTTCCATATCTATAAAGCGGATATTGGTGTGATCAGCGGTATAGCATGGGACCATATCAACGTGTTCCCCACGTTTGATAATTACATAGACCAGTTCAGGATCTTTGCCGAAACCATACAGCCCAATGGCAGGTTGATATATAGCCAAACCGACGAGGTGCTTGATACAATGGTATCAAAGTTAAATGTCGGCATAGAAACTATACCCTACAGCCTGCCCGAATACACCATTGACAACGGCGTAACAAGTATTGTGGCCGATGGTAAAACTTACGGGCTGGAGGTATTTGGCCAGCATAATTTACTGAATATGCAGGCCGCTCGTTTGGTATGCGAGTCGCTGGGCATCAACAGCGCCGATTTTTACCAATACATTACCACCTTTAAAGGTGCCGCCCGCCGGCTGGAAGTAGTTGGTAAAAACGATAACGCCACCATATTTAAAGATTTTGCGCATTCGCCGTCGAAATTAACAGCTACCATAGCAGCTGTGAAGACGCAGTTCCCCAACAGGCAGCTGATAGCCTGTATAGAACTTCATACTTTTAGCAGTTTAAATAAAGATTTTTTGAACGAATACGCCGGCACTATGGACCAGGCCGATAAGGCTATTGTTTTTATAGACCGTAAAACTTTCGAACAGAAAAAGATAGAGCCCTACCCGGCCGAGGCTGTAAAAGAGGCCTTTGCAAATAAAAACCTGCTGTTTTTTAATGAACCGGTGAAATTATTAGCCTATCTGGAAGCTTTAAATATTGCCAATAGTAACCTGCTGATGATGAGTTCGGGTAATTTTGGCGGGATTAATTTAATAGGACTTAAAAATAATTTACTATAAAATTTATTGATTATTAGTTTGTTAATAAAAAAAGTTGTAACTTTATTAACTATTGAGAAACCTTACCTAATTAAAGTCATATATGAAGACACTTGGAAAAAAGATCCGGTTATTACGCCACCAAAAAGGGTGGAGCCAGGAAGAAGTTGCTAAACGTTTAGACATCTCCATTCCTGCATTTTCTAAAATTGAAACCGGTATCACGGATATAAACCTTTCGCGCCTTGAGCAGATAGCGGTTTTATTCGAAATGTCTGTAGTTCAGCTGCTTACCTACAACGAAGTAGAGCAAGACCAAAAAATTGCCAGCGAACTGGAGAACGTTAACAAAAAGTTGATGGACCGCGAAACTGAGGTTATCGACCTGCAGAAAAAGGTTATTGAGCTTTTTGAAGAATTACGCCACAAAAAAGTAGCCAACGCATAAAATAATAAGCCCGGATATTAGCCGGGCTTATTAAATATATAACGCATAGTTAAATGCTTTTTGCCAAATGTTGCCCCCACGGCGGCGTGTATGGCAATCATTTTCTCGTTAAAATCGCCCACCCACGATAGTTCAAGCTCATCGTATTGATTTAGGGGCAACACATATTCTTTTAATTTGATGAACAGGCACGATTCCAGCCCGTGTTTTTGAAATTTTTGTTTGGTGCCCATTACAATGGCTCGCATACGCGATACCCCGCGCCACCTACGGTACAAAAATACCAGCTTTCCCCATAAATTCAGCTTGCCGTTAAGCGGCTTTATCATTTGGTTGGCATCGGGCAGTATAACAATGAACGTTGCAGGCTCGTTATCTACATATGCAAACCATATCAGCTGCTCGTCCATAATGGCCTTCATTTTTTCGAAGCTTTCCAGTATGGTAGTGTGATTTATCGGCACAAAATTTTCAAAATCCTGCCAGGCATCGTTATAGATATCTATAAAATCGGCGGCAAATTTCTCCATTTCCGCGGTTTTAAAATGGCTGAACGTGTAGCCCGGCTTGTTCATTACCCAGTTGGCAATTTTGGTGAAGCGTTCTGAGAAAGGCTTGTGCACATCCAAATGATTGGTGATCTGCTCGTATTGGGTGGTAAAACCGTAATCTTCAAAAAATGCGCGGTAATACGGCCGATTATAATTCATCCCGTAGGATGGGGGCGTAAAACCTTCTACCAGCAGGCCCCAAAAGTTATCATTCTCTCCAAAGTTGATGGGGCCATCCATAGCCTGCATGCCGTTTTGCTGCAGCCAGTTTTTGGCGGTATCAAATAACAGGAAGGCGGCCTGCTTATCATCAGTGCACTCAAAAAAGCCGCAGCCACCTGTAGGTTGCTCGTATTGGTATGCTTTTTTATCGTTTATAAAAGCGGCTATCCGGCCGATGAGGTTGCCACTATCGTCCCTCAACACCCATCTTGTAACCTTACCATGGCTATGGAAGTTATTCTTCGCCGGGTCAAAAACAGCTTCAATATCATTATCCAGCGGACAAACCCAGTTATCATCACCTTTGTAGATAATGCGCGCAACATCTAAAAACGCGTTTTTATCGGCCTTGCTTTTAACTTCGGTAAGCTTCATGGGGATGTATGGGTTTTGCCGGTTATAAAAAAAGCATCCAGCGTATTACTGAATGCTTTGCATATATTTTTATACCATTAAGGGTATTAATCGTCGTCGTCCTCGTCGTACGGGTCGTACCCGTCAAAGCCGGCAACGCCTAAGTCGTCATCCAGGGGAATATCCTCGTCAAAATCGTCATCATCATCCACCACTTTTTTGCCCGGTTTTGGGTCGTCATCAAAATCATCATCATCATCATCGCTGATCTTTTTGGTAGAGGTATTTAAAGGTTTTTTTGGAGCTGCCATTTTAATAAATGTTTATTTGTTAAAACTTATATCGGATAACCTACTTGTTTTTGTGTTTAGTTTCGCTGCGCTATAATCAGCATTATTTACCAGTAAAAATAATTAAAATCATTTTTAATTAAAATCATTTTTAAATTTATTCAGATTGCTCGCCAATGGCCGAACTGTTGTCGGTAATTTCCTTAAGCTGTGGCAGTTCGGTAATGTTGTTTATGCCAAAATAGTCCATAAACAAGCCGCTGGTGCCATAAAGTATGGGTTTGCCCACACTTTCCGACTTCCCTGTAATGGCGATCAGTTCCTTTTCGAGTAGTTTTTGGATCGAGTAATCGCAGTTTACCCCGCGGATCTGCTCTACATCGGTTTTGGTAACCGGCTGTTTATAGGCGATGATGGCCAGGGTTTCCAGCGCGGCCTGGCTCAGTTTCTTTTTAGAGCGCTGCAGTTGCAGCAGGCTGATGGCCGCGTGATATCTTTTTTTGGTGAGGAACTGGTAACCGTTGTTGATCTTCACCACCTCGATAGCGAACGCATCATCCTGGTATTTTTGGCTGATGGCGTCTATTTGCCGGGTAACCTCATCGGCAGTGTAGTCATGCTCAAACGATGCCTGCAGGCAATAAATGATCTCCTCGGTACGGATACCCTGTTCAGATGCAAAAATAAGCGCCTCGATATATTGCCCGATGTTTTCCATGAGGTGCAAATATATTTTATTTTTCCTTATGCGTGGTTAGTGCTCACGCAAAGACAGTAAGACACGAAAAGTTGTTTTCATAATTGCGTCTTTGCGTGAAATGACTATTGGTGCGTTGCTTTCAGCCCGGGCTATCCGCTCATACTGCACAGGCCTTAGTCACCGGCCGGTATCCGCTGCTATCCCTAACGCAAATAGTTAGAAACCTCTTGGTTCTTGCTTCTTGATTCTAAAGTCCCTTCTTAATAATCTATCACCTGCTCTTCAATCCCAGCAGGTACATCGCGCCAGTCGTATTTTTGGGTACGCAGTTGGGGCTCGAAACCGGCTTCCTTGATAGAATCCTGGATGCCCTTCGCGGTGAAACGGTGCGGTGCGCCTGCGGCAGATACCACGTTCTCTTCTATCATTATCGACCCAAAATCGTTAGCGCCGGCGTGCAGGCAAAGCTGCGCTACCTGTTTGCCAACCGTTAGCCACGATGCCTGGATATTTTTAATATTGGGCAGCATAATGCGGCTTAAAGCAATCATACGGATATACTCATCGCCGGTAACATTATTGGTGATACCGCGTACTTTACGTAATAATGTTCCATCATCCTGGAAAGGCCATGGGATAAAGGCCACAAAACCATAACTGCCTTCGGGTTTTTCGGCCTGTACATCGCGGATCCAAACCAAGTGTTCAAAGCGTTCTTCAATGGTTTCGATATGGCCAAACATCATGGTGGCCGATGATGGCAGGTTAAGCCGGTGGGCGGCGCGCATTACATCCAGCCATTCCTGCCCGCCGCATTTACCTTTGGAGATGAGGCGACGTACGCGATCGTTCAGGATCTCGGCGCCTGCGCCGGGCAGCGAGTCCAGTCCGGCCTCTTTCATGGCTTTAAGCACATCGTAATGGCTCATGCTTTCCAGTTTGGCTACGTGGGCTATCTCGGGCGGACCTAACGAGTGCAGTTTTAATTTTGGATACAGCTGTTTAAGCTCGCGGAACAGATCGGTATAAAACTGAAGGCCAAGATCGGGGTGGTGGCCGCCTTGTAATAACAGTTGGTCGCCGCCGTATTTAAACGTTTCCTCAATTTTCTTTTTATAGGTCTCAATATCCGTGATGTAAGCATCATCGTGCCCCGGCCTGCGGAAGAAGTTACAGAACTTACAGTTGGCGATACAAACGTTGGTGGTATTCACGTTCCTATCAATCTGCCAGGTAACTTTGCCATGCGGCACCTGGATCTTGCGCAGCTCGTTGGCTACATACATCAGGTCGGCCGTTGAGGCATTGTTGTAAAGGTAAACCCCCTCGTCAATGCTCAAAAAATCAAAAGCTAAAGCACGCTGCAACAGTTCGGCTGTATTCATGTACAAATATACGTAGTGGGAGGGTAAAGGCGAAAGGTTTAAGGCGAAAGGTGTTGTTAGGTTGACAATCCATATTTATGTTTAACTTTAGTGAATGACGCGGGTTAAGAAAAGTTTATTTAAACGCCTATACTTTCCGGGGATGATTAGCCTCATATGCTTGCCGTTGCTTTGTATTTGTTATTTTGCATACCAGGGACAGTTTCAGAAATGGGCTGCTATTGATATGCATTGGTTTAATGATACTACTATTGAAAAGTGGAATAAGCATTTTGAGTCTAAAATCAATATCAGGGCCTTTGATAATTACCCCAATTTTTATATAACCGGAAATGAGAATAATAATAGAGTTGTAGTGCAAGAGGTGCAAGACATTTGTAAACAGATGATCAGGAATAAAGAATATGGGAAAGGTGTCACGGTTAATTTTACCGGTAAATCTAAATATCGCGACCTGGTTAATATAATTGACGCCGCTTATAGCTTAAAGGAAATAGGTTTTATCCCTTATAATGACAAAGTGTTTATTACTGTGCCAAAGCCATATAAGCCAGAAACTGGAGTAATGACTATAGATGAGGGTGGCTTAATCATGTGTGGGACTGTCACATTGAATAATGAACCTTCATTATTCAATAAGATAATCAGTTTTTTAAAGCCGTATTATATTTTTTGGCCTTCAATTATTCCCTTTTTGTTGATGTTATTTTTTGCTTTCAGAAGGCAATTCAAAATTCATCCTTCTAACTAACCACTTCCCCCTTATCCAACCTCAACACCTTATCCACGCTATCCGGTATCTCGTGCTGGTAGTGGGTAACATATATCAGGGTTACGGTGCTTATGCCGCAAATGGCATCAACCACGGCCTTAAAATGCTGTTGCTGGTGGTCGTCCAGTCCCTGGCAGGGTTCGTCAAATATAAGTAGTGCAGGGTTTTTAATTAAGGCGCGGGCCAGCAGGCACAGGCGCTGCGCGCTGGCAGGTATATTTTTAAGTAGCTGGCGGGCGTATTTGTCTATCTCCAGGGCTTTCATCCAGTTAAGCGCCAGGTCGGCTTTGGCTTTGCTGCTTGGGCGGAACAAGCCCAGCGTATCGTAAAAGCCGCTTTCAATAACCTGCAGGCAGGAGTTATCCGTAGGGAAGTACTGGTAAAGCTCGGGCGATACAAAGCCTATCTTGCTTTTAATATCCCAGATGCTTTCGCCGGTGCCGCGCTTTTTATCAAACAGTACGATGTTATTGGCGTATGCCTGTGGGTTATCGCCGTTAATTAAGCTCAGCAGGGTTGATTTACCCGCGCCGTTAGGGCCAAGCAATGCCCAGCGCTCGCCGGGGTTTATATGCCAGTTCACTTTGTTAAGGATGGTTTTATCACCGTATTGGATATGCACATCGCGCATGCTTACTATTTGCTTGTAACTATGGTTTACTGCCGATGTATTTAATAACTGCTTTAGCGCCGCGGTATCAACAGTTGTTTTTTCTGCCGATTGATGCCCGCTCGTTTCAAACTCCTGCTTTGTTAGGCTTTGGCTGATAGCGCCATTATCTAACACAGCAACGTTGGTTATACAATCGGGGATCTCGAATGCAGGTGTGGCCATCATGATACTGATGCCCGACGCCGAAACCTCATTCAGCAAAACATTAAAGGCTTTACGTGTAGCTACATCCAGCCCCGTCATGGGGTTATCCAGTAATAGTATCAGCGGGTTTTTAAGCAGGGCGGCGGCAATCATCAGGCGTTTGGTTTCGCCGTTTGATAATTTAATGGTTTGCTTGTCGCACAGTTCTGTAAGGTTTAATGCAGCAATGGTTTTATCAAATGTCCAGTAAGGTGGTTTATGCTGATTAACCTTTACAGTTTGCAGGTATTGGCGTACGGTGAGGGTGTTTTCCGAGTCGGACGAGTTGTAACGTTGCTGGTAATAAAAATCGGAAGTGTTGGAAAGGGTTTTAAAATGATGCCTGGCCCCTGCAAAGGCTATAAAGCGATGGAATGTAAGTAAGTCATCGGTGGGTGGGGCCTTATACACATCATCCATAAAACCATAGGTGATGCTGCCACCATTTATACCCACATTACTGGCAATAGCTTGTAGCAAAACGCTTTTACCCGAGCCGCTTTTGCCCGCTAAGGCCCAGTTTTGCCCCTGCTGTAACGTAAAGCTTAAATTGCTGAACAACAATATGTTGGGGAATTTTACAGATACTTTATCAAGGGTTATTAAAGGTGGCTTCATAGGGCAGCGAATTTACACATCAGCCTTAAATAATTAGGCTTTAAGTTATGTTTCTGTTCAAAATGCTTATAGTTATCCACTTCGTAACTTTTTTATTAACTTATCAACATTCCTTGCATTTTTTAAAAAACAATTTTTAGATTTAGACAACCTGAATGAAGAATAGCGATTTGAGCTAAGCAAAGAATAAATTAGTTTTAATTATTATCCCCCAAATAATTTACTATGGAACTATTGTTAGTTGCTGTTGAAACTCTTGTACCAATGAGCCTGTTGGCAATCTTTATTGTATTGATTGCTGTACAATTTTTACCAAACGAGAACACAGAAACAGAAGAATCTGATTCAAATCTGTTGCTGTAACACTCGGGTCTGATTATTGTAATAAGATTTACATCATAAATCTTACAATGATCTACCATGAGAAAAATTAACTTATTATTAATCGCTTTGGCAATGGTTGCCTTTAGCGGATGTTCTGTTATCGGCGGTATTTTTAAAGCCGGCGCTGCCGTAGGCGTTATAGCCGTAATTGTCGTCATCCTTATAATCATCTGGATAATATCCGCGTTCAGAGGAAGGTCGTAACCTTTGAATAGTACAACGCATTTAAATATTGTTTTTTAGTTAAAACAATATTTTTTTTGTGCCTTTTTTTTGCAAAACCCTAATACATCAAAGGGATTTGATTTGGGGGCGGCGGGCCTATTTTTAAAGGCCCCTTAGCGGGTGATGATCATTTCCTTAACTTTCCAGCTGTTACGGTTGGCCCAATCGCCACCGGTATAGGATAGCTTTATTTCCCAGGTAGATTTTACCATTTTGCCTGTACTATCCTGCGCGTCTACATACGAAGATATATTATAACTGTTAAGCGCGGTATCAATAGCCGACTGAAAATTATTTTTAGGGAAACTTGCGGTACGGGGTTGGCGCAGCTTATCGGTTACAAAAACCTGGGCTATGGCAAACGCTTCTTTTGCGTTTGGCTTACGGTTTACGTGTACGCGCCTGTTTTGCAATACCCGCAACATTACCACAAAAAATAATAATGCGAATAATATACTGAATATGGTAGCTATCCTGATGCGTGGATGGTGGCGCCAGTGGGTGTTCTTTTTATCTTCTTCGCTAAGGTTTTTCCACTCGGAGTATTTCATGTGCGGGTGTTTCACCAATAAACAAAATTGCGGGCGAATGTTTTGGGCAAAATAAAAGGCACAAAAAAACGCCCCTGGTAAACCGGGGGCGCTTCTTGTAAAAAAAATGTATTACATTTTTTTAGCTGAGTCCATTTTAGCTGAATCTGTAGTAGCAGCTGAGTCCATTTTAGCTGAATCTGTAGTAGCAGCAGAATCCATTTTAGCTGAGTCCATTTTAGCTGAATCTGCAGCAGAAGATGAACCAGAACCTTTACAAGCAGCAGCTGAAACAGCGATAGCCAAAGCTAAGAATGCGATTTTGAAAGAATTTTTCATTGTTTGTTTTTTTAAGTGATTTAATAGTTTTTCGATAGTTAATACCCAAAACAAAAAAAGGTAACCCACTTTTTTTTAAAAAAATGCAGGTTACCTTTTTAAAAAATTAAAAAACTTAAAAAATTACAATGTAATCCTTTAATATTTAACGGGTTGCGTTAAATTATTTTTTTGTTGAATCAGCAGCAGTAGAATCAACTTTAGCAGTAGAATCAACTTTAACTGTAGAATCAACTTTAACAGTTGAGTCAACTTTAACTGTAGTATCAGCAGCAGAATCAGCTGAAGATGCAGAACCAGAACCTTTACAAGCAGCAGCTGAAACAGCGATAGCTAAAGCTAAAAATGCGATTTTGAATGAATTTTTCATTTTGTGTTGTTAAATTATTATTAGTATTTATTCGTATTAGTTGTTTAATACTCCAATTTTTAAAAGGTAACCCTTAAATTGAATTATTTTTTTACGCTATCTTTTTTTGTTGAATCAACAACGGTAGAGTCAACTTTAACTGTAGAGTCAACTTTTACGGTTGAGTCTACCTTTACAGTAGTATCAGAACCGTTGGTAGCTTTTTTGCTTTCGCAAGCGGTAGCAGTAACAGCAAGGGCTAAAGCTAAAAATGCAATTTTGAATGAATTTTTCATGTTTTGTTTGTTATTATTTAATGGTTTTGTGATGGTTAATATCAAAAACCTAAAAAGGTAACCCTTTTAATAAAAAAGATCCCGGCTTTTTAGGACGGGATCTGTTGGTTTTGCCTGCTTTATGGTTGTTAGTCTTTTTTTACCGTGTCGGTACCGCCCGATCCGGATTTATCTAAACCGGTATCAATTGCGTTTGGCGACCCGTTTTTGCCGGCTGTGGTATCCATATTTGCCGAATCTACCCTGGTGCTGTCCGGCACATGGGTAGAGTTGTTGCCACTGCAGGCTGCAAGGCTTATCATAATGGTTAAGGCTATAAAGCCTGTTTTAAATAAATTTTTCATAGTTTATTAGTATTGATGCATTTAAGCAAACTCAAATTTAATGCCGTGTTATCCTAACAATTATTTCCCGATATTGCGGCATATGTGAACGTGCGCGGTAAAAATATTGCCTGCAGCAAAAAATAAATCATATTGTTGGGTTACAATTCAGTATAAAAAGTATTAAGTAGTGAATAATCAGTTAAATGTGGAAATACCATCGGATAGTGAAGTGATCATTGGGATACTTAATAACTCCGATAGTGTTTTAAAAAAGTTATACCTGGCATACTTCCCGATGGTTTTGCAGCTTGTCATCAGCAATAATGGCGACGAGGACGAGGCCAAAGATATTTACCAGGAAGCGATAATAGTTCTTTACAATAAGGTTAAGCGGGGCGATTTTGAGCTGAGCAGCAAATTAAAAACCTACATATACTCGATATGCAGGCGTTTATGGCTAAAACGTCTTAAACAATTGAACAGGTACGGCGGCGATATCAAAGATATGCAGGAGTACCTGCCGGTTGAGGATGAGGTAGAAATGCACGATGAGCGCGATATACAGCTTAATAAAATGGGCGATGCGTTAAAATTGCTTGGCGAACCCTGCAAAACCATTATGGAGGATTTTTATATGCATAACAGATCGATGCAGGATATTTGCGAACGGTTTGGGTACACAAATGCTGATAACGCGAAAACGCAGAAATACAAATGTCTGCAAAGGCTGAAAAAGCTATTTTTTCAGCAGTAATTAAGAAGGGGCGATAATATGAAAGATAACCAACTTTTAGAAATGATTGATAGCTACCTGAGCGGCGAAATGCCTGCCGGGGAACGTGCTCAGTTTGATGCATTACGTAAAAAGGATGCAACTATTGATGCCAAAATAACCGAGCATAAGCATTTTACAGGCTTGTTAAAGCAATACAACGAGCGTTTAAGCCTGCAAAGCCGCCTGGACGAGATCCACGAGGAAATTGATGTGCATACGCTGAAGGAAGACCTGATGGCGCATCCGTCATGGGTGGTGCAAATGTGGCGTAACCATCATTCAAAAATATCGGTAGCGGCATCTGTTGCTATTTTGGCTGTACTAACTATCCTGTATTTTACCGGCGACCTGAGTAACCGCGACCCGCGTTTCCAGCAGTTGAAACAAGAGGTTGACCGTGTAAAAAACGAACAACGTAAGCTTGGCGATAAAACAGATGATATCATAAAATCGGGCAAAGCAACCGGGCCGGCTATTTCTGCCAAGTTTAGGGGTACCGGTTTCGCGCTTACGGGTAATGGGTATATTGTAACCAACAGCCATGTTATTAATGGTGCCGATTCTGTTTACGTGCAAAACAACGAAGGTGAATCATTCCATACCAAAGTGGTTTATACCGATCCATTGTATGATGTTGCCATCCTTCAAATAAACGACCCGGCCTTTAAAAACCTGGGTGCTGTTCCTTATAGCTTCAAAAAAGGTAAAAGCGATTTAGGGGAAGCGGTTTATACCTTAGGTTACCCAGGCGATGACCTTAAATTTGGCCCCGGCGCTTTAACGGCGGGTACAGGTTTTCATGGCGATTCGACCGAGTATGAATTGTACATCCCGGTTAACCCCGGCAATAGCGGTGGCCCGTTAATGGACGAAAAAGGAAATGTTATTGGTGTAATTACCGGCAAGCAAACCCAGGCATCGGGCGTAGCATTCGCGGTAAAATCAAACTACCTGCTTAAAGCTATCCAAAGCATCCCTGCCGACTCGTTAAACAAAACGCTTACGCTTAACACCAAAAACACCTTAACCAGTTTAAGCCGTACACAGCAAATTAAAAAACTGCGCAACTACGTGTTTATTGTAAAGGTTTACAACCAGTAAAAAATCAACAATTTAAATATCCGAAGAGGGATGCAAGAAATTGCCTCCCTTTTTTTATGATCGGCGGAATTAAAACAACCTGTCATGCTGAACGTAGTGAAGCATCTATTCGCCACTATGTTTTACGGTAATGCACAGTTCGCTATCAGATCCTTCGCTATCGCTCAGGATGACAAATAAGACCTACCTATCCACCTCGCCCAACACAAAATCTAACGAGCCGATGATGGCAACCAAGTCCGCAATCATTACGTTTTTGCCCAATTCAGGCAGTACGGATAGGTTGTTGAAACTTGGCCCGCGTACTTTGCCACGGAAGGGGATCTCTGAGCGTTCGTTATTGTGCACAAAGTAAAAGCCCAGTTCGCCTTTAGCACCTTCGCAGCGGGCGTAATAGTCCTGCACTTTTGGAGTTAATTTACGGGGGAGTTTTGCCCTTGGGTCAAAATCCGGGGTGCGTTTCAGTTCTTTTTGCAGGCGGTTAAGGCACTGCTCAACAATATGTAAGGATTGCTGGATCTCGTCGACCCTAACTTTGTACCTGTCCCAGCAATCGCCTTTGGTGCCCATTTCGCCCTTGCCTACCGGGATGTCAAACTCCAGTTCGGGGTAAACGGAATAATTATCAATGCGGCGCAGGTCGTACTTAAGCCCCGAACCGCGCAGTACCGGCCCGCTGCAGCCGTAGTTAATGGCAACATCCATAGGCAATACACCAACATTTGCGGTGCGACTGATAAAGATCTGGTTATCGGTAAGCAGCTGGTTAAGCTCGACCATTTTGGGTTTAAAATAATCTACAAACTCGCGGCAGCGTTCTTCAAAGCCAACGGGCAAGTCATAGAACAGGCCGCCAACCCAAATGTAATTGTACAGCATGCGCGAGCCCGAAGCCCACTCCAGCATACCCATGATATGCTCGCGGTCGCGGAAACACCACAGGAAAGGGGTGAAGGCGCCGATATCGATGCCGTAGGTGCCAATGGCTATCAGGTGCGATGCAATGCGGTTAAGCTCGCAAACCAGCACGCGGATGTATTCGATGCGTTTGGGGATATCCTTGTCAATGCCCAGCATTTTCTCAACACCCATTACCCAGGCGTGGCTGTTGTTCATGGATGCCAGGTAATCAAGCCTGTCGGTAAACGGAATGGTTTGCTGGTAAGTAAGCGATTCAGCGTGTTTTTCGAAACAGCGGTGCAGGTAACCAATATGAGGGATAACCTCCTTAACGATCTCGCCATCGGTTATCAACTCCAGCCGCAAAACCCCGTGTGTTGACGGATGCTGTGGCCCCATGTTAAGCACCATATCTTCTACAGCAGCATCGGAGATCTTTTGCTGATAGTGTTGAAGCGCGTTGTTATATTTTGAAATTGTTTCCAAATCTTTTTATTCAAGTCTAAAACGCCATGTCATTTCGAACGAGCATAGCGAGGAGAAATCTTATACAAGCGACAAGTCGAGTTTTGCAAGGCGTATAAGATTTCTCTTCGTACCTCGTTCGAAATGACAGCTTTATTATCTTAATCTACCTTAATCCCTTTATAATATTCAGCCGCTACATAATCCTTACGTAACGGAAAACCTTCCCAATCATCAGGCAAAAGTATCCTGCGCAGATCAGGGTGGCCTTCAAAAAAAATGCCTAACAGATCGTACGCTTCGCGCTCGTGCCAGTCGGCGGTGCGGTAAACTGATGTGACGCTGGGGAAGGATGGTAAATTATCCTCGCTGCGGTCATTTTCCCTGCTTATCTTAAGTGTAAGCTGCAAATGGTAAGGGATAGATGACAGATGATAAACCACACCAAACCTGCCGGCTTCCAAACCATAATCCATCCCCGTAAGGCACGAAAGGAAATCGAAATAAGTTTTTGGGTTATTGCGCAGCTCCAAACAAACCTCAACAATGCGGTCGGGGTTTATCAGCAGGGCGGGTTGCAGGCCGGTGCGTTCTTCGCCGGTTATTACATCGTCGCCAAACTTTTGGGTAAGCAATAATTTAATATCATCAAAACTCATGGCGCAAGGCGAACAATTTTCCAGTTTTTGTTGTCGGTTTTTTTGTAAACTATCCTGTCGTGCAGGCGGCTGCGGCGGCCCTGCCAAAATTCTATCAGGCGCGGCCTTAAAACATATCCGCCCCAGTACGATGGTTTTGGCACTTCGCTGTCGGCGTACTCTAATTCTAAAGCTGCCATTTTTTGTTCCAGTTCTTCGCGGCCGCTAATTTCCTGGCTTTGCGGCGATGCTGCCGCGCCTATCTGGCTCAGTTTTGGGCGCGAGTGGAAGTATTTTTCAGAATAGTTCTTATCCAGTTTCTCAATAGTACCTTCAATCCGGATCTGGCGCTCCATGTCGCCCCAAAAGAAAACAAGTGCGCCCAATGGGTTCTTGCTCACTTCTTTACCCTTGCGGCTAAGGTAGTTGGTGTAAAACTTAAAGCCATCATCGCTGAAGCCTTTAAGCAGCACTATCCTTGCCGATGGGCGGCCGTCATTTGTAGCGGTGGCCAAAGTCATGGCGTTGGGTTCGTGCACTTTGTGGTTAATGGCTTCGTTAAACCATTTATCAAACTGGCGTATGGGGTTGGCATCAACATCGGTTTCGTTTAGCGAAGCCGCGGCGTAATCCTGCCTTAAATTTTCTATATCTTTTTGGTCCATCATCGCAAACTTACAAATTAATTATACCGTACATATCTATACGCTGTTCATTTTGGCTATTAATGAACATATTTTTACATTTACTGTTATCGTTGTATAAATATAAACCCATGCTAAGTCCAATTTCGGCGGCTGCAGGCCGTTTGCTTATCTCAGAACCGTTTATGCCCGACCCTAATTTTAAACGTTCGGTTATCCTGCTTACAGAGTATTCTGAGGCCGGGGCTATGGGTTTTATCCTTAATCACCAAAGCGAATACCTGCTGGGCGATATTTTGCCCGATATTTCGTACTCCGAGATCCCGGTTTATATGGGCGGCCCGGTTGCGGCGAATACCTTGCATTACATACACCGCTGCCCGGATAAAATTGAGAATGGGATAGAGATTTGGGATGGCATTTACTGGGGCGGAGAGTTTGACCAGATCAAAGAACTGATAACCAATTACCAGCTAAAAGAGGACGAGATCAAATTTTTTACCGGCTACTCGGGCTGGACACCCGGCCAGTTAGATGATGAATTGCGCGAAGACGCCTGGATAGTAGCCAATAAATTTGAAGCTGACAGTATCTTCAGCAACAACGAGCATAACCTCTGGAAGGAAATAGTGATAAGCCTTGGCCAGCGTTACGCCCACATAGCCAATTTTCCGGAGAACCCGATGCTGAATTAGAAGGGATTTCGAATTTCGAATGTTCAATTTCGAATTTGTCAGCCTAATCTTTTAGCCAACGTAGAGGATCTGATCGCCGACATGGTTCGCGAACGCTTCATTAACAAATGCTTCGCTATCGCTCAGCATGAAAAGAGCGCCGTCATCCCGAATTTATTTCGGGATCCCACAGGACAAGTAGCAACCTTGCATGAGAGGTGCTGAAACAAGTTCAGCATGAAATGCGGCTAAGCTTTTTAGACTTCTGACTTATTTCTCCATCTCTGCAGCCGAAGCTTCCACCACCTGCTTTAATTTTTCTTTAAAGGCGATAAGGTTTGCCACAAGGTGTTCATCAGCCGTTGATAGGATCTGTGCGGCAAGGATCCCGGCATTTTTAGCGGCATTAAGGGCTACGGTAGCCACCGGGATGCCATTTGGCATTTGCAGGATAGACAGGATAGAATCCCAGCCATCTATGGAATTACTTGATTTTACGGGTACACCAATAACCGGCAAATGGGTTAACGATGCCACCATGCCAGGCAAATGCGCGGCACCACCTGCACCGGCTATAATTACCTTAATGCCACGGTCAGCAGCGGCACGGGCGTAGCTGAACATCCTGTCGGGCGTACGGTGTGCCGATACAACAGTAATTTCATAATCAACGCCCAATTCTTTTAAAACATCAGCAGCATCCTGCATAACGTTCAGATCGGACTTGCTGCCCATAATGATGGCTATTTTTGGTTGGGAAGGGCTTATAGTTGATGGTTGATGGTTCATAGTAAAAATTATAGCGAGTTTCTTAATGATGTTATCATTTTGACAAGTATTTCGTATTCGTTGTAAAGTTCCTGAAACGAAACCTCACTTATGTAAGTTCTTCTTTTTGCTATAAATAGACAGCTAACAACTTCAATAGCAGAACGAAGCGAATAGTTTAAAAATAACTTAAATACAGCTTTGCTTTGTCCTGTAGAACCTTCCGCAATATTTAAAACAACCGAATCGGCGGCTCTTTTGATCTGCGAAGTTAATACGTAGACTTCGTCTTTAGGGAAAGTTTTAGTAAGTTGATTTATTTGTTCACCCAAGTCTAAAGCTTTTTGCCAAACTTGTAGGTCTTCAAACCTAAATGCCATTAACTGAGATTTTGTTTTTTCTTACCATGAACTATGAACCATCAACTATGAACTCCTACGCTATCACTTTCAGCGTCTGCTGCACAAATCTCGCTTTCTCTATCGCTTTCTCTCTGTCGTTATCTATAATGGTAACATGCCCCATTTTGCGGAAAGGCTTGGTAAGCGCTTTGCCGTAAAGGTGTACGTAAACACCATCGCATTTTAAGATCTTTTCTATTCCCTGGTAAATGGCGGGGCCTTCGTAGCCGGCTTCGCCTAAAATGTTTACCATAATGGCGTTGCTGCGGCAGGCGGTATCGCCAAGGGGCTGATCGAATATAGCGCGCAGGTGCTGTTCAAACTGCGATACCACATTACCCTCAATGCTTTGGTGGCCGCTGTTGTGCGGGCGCGGGGCCAATTCGTTCACCAATATTTTGCCGTCTTTGGTCAGGAACATTTCTACCGCCAGGATGCCAACAATGTTTAGCGTTTCGGCAATGCGTTTGGCAATGTTCTCGGCCTCCATTTGCACTTCAAAGGGGAAGGTAGAGGGAGAGATCAAAAACTCCACCAGGTTGGCTTCGGGGTTAAACTCCATCTCTACCAGCGGGAACGTTTTGACCTCGCCGCTTTCGTTACGGGCTACTATTACGCCTATCTCTTTTTCAAAATCAACCATGCGCTCTATAAGGCTGGGTTCGGTAAAGGCATTGGTCAGGTAACTTGCGTCGTTAACGCGGTAAACGCCTTTGCCATCGTAACCATCGCGGCGCAGCTTTTGAATGTACGGGAAAGGTATATGGCTTTGTGCCAGTTGCTCGGGCGATGAGATCACCTGGAACTCGGCCGTTGGGATCTCGTTCTCTTTAAAAAATTGCTTTTGCAGGCCTTTATCCTGGATCAGGCGGATAATGCGCGATTGCGGGTAAACCAGCACGCCTTCCTTTTCCAGTTGCTCCAGCGCGTCAACGTTTACTTTTTCAATCTCGATGGTAAGCAGGTCAACCTTTTTGCCAAAGTTGTAAACCGTTTCATAATCGCCCAGCGAACCTACAACAAACTCGTTGCAAAGCCGGCGGCAGGGTGCCTCGCGGTCGGGGTCGAGTACCTTTACGGTAACGTTATAATTTATTGCCTGCTGTATCAGCATGCGCCCAAGCTGGCCGCCGCCTAATATCCCTAATTTTAAATCGCCGTAAAATGCTTTCATGTATAGGCTGCAAATTTACCTAAATCTTTTAAAAAGCGGTTGAAGAATTATTTGTTGTAAAATATCCGGCAAACTAACTGTTAATAAAGCTGTTTTAATTGTCACAAATTGACCAGAATAGGCATATGGGTACGCAAAAATACCTTAAAAACACCTATATTTGCGCTGTTTTTACACACCACATACTCTTTCATGAAAACCAAAATAGCAGTAGCAAAAGGTGACGGTATAGGCCCCGAAATTATGGCCGCCGTACTCCGCATATTTGAAGCCGCCGATGTACAGCTCGATTACGAGTACGTAGAAATGGGAAAATCTTATTTCGACGCGGGCCACTCAACCGGCATGACCGCCCAGGCTAAAGAAACCATCGAGCGTTTAGGCTTACTTTTTAAAGGCCCAATGGAAACCCCAAAAGGTAAAGGTGTAAAAAGCATCAACGTTACTGCCCGCAAGGTTTGGAATACCTATGCAAACCAGCGCGATTTTAGATCGCTGAATGGTGTTAACACTGTTTTTTCAAAAGCAGGGATTCCTATTAACTTAACAATCGTCCGCGAAAATATTGAAGATACCTACGGAGGCATAGAGCACTTGCTAACCAACGATGTTGCTGTTGGCCGCCGTATTATTACCCGCCCCGGTTCGGCGCAGGTGATCCGTTATGCTTTTGAAATGGCGCGCCGTAAAGGTTATACCAAACTGGCCTGCGGGCACAAGGCCAATATCATGAAACTTACCGACGGCCTTTTCCTGGAAACCTTCCAGGAGATAGCTAAGGAGTACCCGGATATCGAATCATCAGACATTATTGTTGATGACCTATGTATGAAGCTGGTATCAAGGCCGGAACAGTTCCAGGCTATTGTACTAACTAACCTGCAGGGCGATATCGTATCTGACCTGTGCGCCGGCTTAGTAGGCGGTTTGGGCTTTGCCCCATCTGCAAACATTGGTGATAACATTTCGATATTTGAAGCGGTGCACGGTACAGCGCCGGATATTGCAGGCCGTGGTATTGCTAACCCAACCGCTTTGTTATTATCAGGTATATTAATGCTGCGTTATTTAGGTTTTACAACCGCCGCGGCTAATATCGAAAACTCGTTGCTGTATACGCTTGAGCAAGGCATACACACCGGCGATTTTGGCGACAAAGAGATCCCATCGGTTAACACCGATACCTTTGCTGATGCGGTGATTGCCAACCTGGGCCAGATCCCGGCGAAAGGCGCCGTAGTTGGCCAGCCGGATATGGAAGTAAAAGCCAATCACGATCATCCGTTAAAAAATAAATTAACCGTTACCAGCACCACTACCAAGGAAGAAATGGTTGGGGTGGACGTGTTTGTACAGTCGAACGCCCAGCCCGATGAGCTGGCCGCCCTTGCGCAGCGCAAGCTTACAGATAACTTCCAACTGGTAATGATATCAAACCGCGGTACACAGGTATGGCCGACAGGCTCTATTTTTACCGAGCTGGTGAACGAGTACCGCATCCGTTTCGAAAAAATAGAAGGCAGCGAGATCACCCAGAAAGAGATCCTGCATATCGCAGCCGACCTGTCTGAAGACTTTAAAGTGTGCTCGGTTGAGTTCCTAATGAAGTTTGACGGCAAAATTGGCTACACCCTGGCGCAGGGGCAGTAAGTATAAAGTATAAAGTTCAAAGTCAAAAGTTCAAAGTCAAAAGTAAAAGTTAAAAAAAAGGCCTGTCCGAAAATAATCGGACAGGCCTTTTAGTTTGTGATATTTGCCAACTGCCAACTGCCAACTGCCAACTACATTTTAGTCGCTGTCAACCGTTTTGTGGCCTACCTGGTCGTCGGCCTCATTGTTTATTTTTTTAACGTAGATCTCGTCCACCAAAATAATAATGATAGACAGCAGGGGTACAGCCAGTATAATACCCAGTACGCCTGATAGCACCCCCATTAATACCTGGCTTATAATGGTTAAGGCGGGCGGGATGTTGATCATCTTTTTTTGGATAAGCGGCGTAACTATATTGCTTACTATGGTTTGCGAAATGATATAAAGCAGGGCCGTTATAATAGCTGTATTAAGGTCTTTGGTTAACGCAAGCAATACGCCGGGGATCATTGCCGCCAGCGAGCCGAAGTTCGGTATAAGTTTTAATAAGCCGGTTAGCAGGGCAAGTACCAGGGCTACCGGTATGCCAATAAAAGATAAGCCCGTGCTTATCATTACAAATATAAGTACCATAGATAGCATCATGCCCTTTAGCCATCCTTTTAAGGCCTGGCTGGTACGGTCGATAACCTTTTTGGCCATGGGCTTATTTTGATCGGGGAAAAGCCTGATGATACCATCTTTATACAGCGAGGGGGTGGTAGTGAAAAATATCCCCAAAAACATGATGATATAAATATTACCCAGCACACCAAAACTGGTGCTGAAAAAGCTTTGGGCAGTGGCGAAAAGCTTGTCGGTATTATCATCGGCAAAATACTCGAGTATTTTTGCGCCAATAGGGCCTTCACCAAGTTTGATCTTAAAATTGTTAATGGTTTGGGGTAAACTTTCGCTTAAAATGGCTATTTGCCCTTGTATGGTAGTGCCCATCACCCAAAGCAGGGTGCCCAGTATCAGGAACGAGCCTACCACAGAAATGGTCATGCAAATTTTGCGGTTCCATTTGGTTTTACGCTCTATGATATCGCCCAGGCCATGAAAGTACACGGCAATTAACGAGCCCGCTAATACCATCAGCAGCACATTAAAGGCTACGCGGGCAATTAATATGGCTACAACCAGCAGAGCTACAATAGCTACGGTATGCCATACTTTTTCAATATAGGTTAGTTCTTTTTTAGAGGCTTTTTCGGAGATAGGTTTTTTATCGGGCATTGTGTGCTGTTTGGTTACGTACATAACACACATAGCGCCCGTAAAAGTTTTAAACCTTATTAAACAAGGTGTATTAAATTGTTAAAAGGAGATTTTGTGGATAAAAAATAGGTGAAAACACGGTATGTAATGATTATAAACAGTTGTATATTAGATTAATGGAAAGGTTGTGAGCTGAATTGCACACCCCAGACCGCCTAAATCTTATCGCATCATGAAAAAATTATCATTAATATGCCTGTGCATGCTATGCGGCACAATTGCTTTTTCTCAAAATGCCTTCCAGGATGCTAAAACCATTGTGAGGATAAAAAAGGAATTATCATTTAAAAAGGATGAATCCGGAACGAAGGTCGACACGATCACCGCCATTTTAAAAAAATATGTGCAGGGAGATAAGGACGCTAAAACTGTAGAAAGCCTCAAAGACAGATATAAATTCAGTACCTATATTACTAACCTTATTACTGACAATGCAGAAAAAGAAAAAAAAGTAAGTATCCCCTATATAAGAGATCATATAAATGCCAAAGGCCTGAATTTATCAAAGGAAGACGTAATAAAAGTTGACAAGATCAAAAAACTGTTTAAAGAGTTAGATCTTTTAAAATCTAAAGAGATACTATCTTTTAGAAAAGTAAAAGATAGTATTGACCTGTCTTCAGATAGCGCACAGATATCCGCACGGTATTCTGACATTGTCAACGAAGCTTACAGCAAATTGAAAAAGGCGTATAAATTGCCTGATAGTATTGGCGGCCTGCGCAAAATTAAGGATACGTTGGTATACCTGATGCCTAAGATCAATTCATCCATAGAAAGTTATAACTATGAAATAACGAAAAGTTTCACGAGCAGTAAAGCGTTAATGGATCAAGCAACCACAAATATCGATCTGAGGTACGATCAGGATAAGGAAACTTTTAATATTAGCGCTAAACTGGAAACAGAACAGCAAACCGGCCTGGCTGCAACGCAACAAAAAGCCGCTGCGTCTATGGCTTTGCCAAGCCAGTCGGAGATAATTGACGCTATGGCAATTTACCTGGTTAACAGGGTTAAATCCGAGGCTTCACTCGCCTTTATCGATCTGGTTCGGAACAAGCTAAAATCTGATACAATACTATTGGACCTGTTTCCGAAAACGCGCGAATTAATTTCAAATTTTTCTTCATATGAGTCGCCAAATTTTGGCCAGTCATGGCGCCATGCGTTTGCAGCCGACCTGATAACCATACCCGATAAACTTGCTACAGATAAAAACCTGGAGAGATATGCCGAACAGACACTTGGGGGCTCAAATACACAGTACTATAGGTTTTTTAAAATGGCGGTACAACTGGCAACAATGTCAAGAGACAACACAAATTTTATTGACATTATAGAATATATGGCCCAGGACCTTAACAATAGCGATGATTATTTTTTAAGCAATTACATCCGGTTCCTTAACATGATCAATAACGAGTTTTATGTAAAAGGGAGTAATACCTACTGGATAAATTATGTACAGTTTAATCAATTGAACGCCGAAGAATTTCAAATATTGGCGGCCTTATTAAAGCAAAAATACGAAAACGGAATTTTTAAAGTTATCCCGTTAAGGTTAGACGATACTGGTACGGCAAATAGTATTTCCATTAACGACTTCCGCGCATGGATGTCGCGGATATTTTTTGTTATCAATCAATACCAGGTTGCTTTGCAAAACAATTCGGCAAATTTTAAAGATAAGATCCATGATGTTAGCAGTTATTGGACCTTTATAGGCGATTCGTTCAAGCGTTTTACCAGTATGGAGAACAACCGCTTCATCTTACAAAAAGACGCTGCGTCTCCTTTCGCTAAGCAGAATGACAAATATTTGGGTTATATAAACACAATAAATACAACCTTTCAGGAGCTAACGGGATTGTACGGGGCTATTGAAGATAAAAATTATCCGCATGTGCTTGAAAGTGTGTTAGAATTAATTAAAGGCCTGGAAAAGCCACAATCGCGTCAGCGGCGCATTTTTGTAAAATATTTTATCGATAAGCAACATCTTACAGAACGCGAAATGAGGGTGTGGTTTCAAGAGCCGAACAATCAGGAATTTTTCAGTTCGGTTCAGCGCTTTCAGAACGATTACGAGAAGCAGATGGTTGCAGATACCTTAACTGCCGATAGTAACAGGATGATTACGGTGGCCCGGAAGTTTAAAGGCATACCTGGTTATCAAAATTTCTTTAGAAAAGGATTCATTGAAAATAACAGCAACCACATCGCCGATTTTACAAAAAATTATAACGCACGGTTGCAAAATTATTACGATACCCGCTACTCGGGCTTTATCAAAACAACCAATTTTATAAATGATGTTATGGTAACCGGTAACAGCGATGACTTGAGCAAGGTTATAGCATCATACGCGTCGCCGCCACAATCGTACCGTATAAAACGTAACAGCCGTTTCTCGATAGACCTTAACGCCTATGTGGGTTTAACAGCCGGGTTCGAAAGTTTTGAACACCCGAAGATCGCTTACGGCCTTACCGCACCCATTGGTGTAGCATTTAGCTGGGGCTATGCTGATAAAGAGGCAGGCCAGCCCTACATAAAAAAGGATGGACAAGTAACTTATTTAAAGGGTAATTCGTTTTCGGTAGCGTTAACCATTATTGATATAGGCGCGGTTGTAAGGTACCGTTTCAGTAACGATTCGGCCGAAGGGTTGCCTAAAGAAGTTAATTTTTCGCAATTTTTATCGCCCTCGGTACAACTGCACTGGGGGATAAAAAACACCCCGCTTGATTTTGTTGTGGCTTACCAGTACCTGCCCAACCTGCGTAAATTAGGCGACCCGGATGTGCCTGCCGCCCCAAAAACGTTTAGGTCGCTATCAGCAATATACGCAGGGCTGGTGTTCGACCTGCCATTAATGAATTTTAAACATTAGTTATTATTGATGTGATGCCTTTACCTTATAAAAATAAGCGATCAGCTTTTCGATACTGCCCAGGCTGTAGCGGTCGTTGCGGATCTGCTCAACTACTTCGGGTTCATCGGCCATCACTTCGCTCATAATATCGGTAAAGTTTTCGTGGGTAAGGTGCTGCATCTTAGCGGTATTACTGCCGTAATAATAACTTAGTTTGGTGTTGTTGCTGCCACCACCGCCGCCGCCAATGTTTATGCCCACGCCGCCGCCGTACGATGTGCCATAGGTGCCTGTGCCAATACCCATTGATGGCGATACCTGTACCTTTTTGCCACCGCCGCCACTGCCTGCGCCGCGGGTAGCATAAATTTTTATTTCCTCGTTTACAGCCACGCGCACAAAATCAAACTCCTTTTTGGCCCAGGTTTCGTTGCCGGGGGCATGTGCCACCACAAAGCTGTCCTTACCCGCCACAAACGATTGCAGGTCGCTGGTGCTGAGGTAGTATGGTGTCGATTTTTCCTCGTCCTTAAATTCAATAAAGCCTTCATCTTTTATAGGTCCTCTGCCACCGGGGTTGGGGTGGATAAAGCCATCGGTTTTAACGCCCTTAACATCAATAAAATAACCTGGAAGCCATTTTTGAGCATTCGCCGTACTGCTTGTTACCAGCATACACAAAACCATAAGCGCTGCCGAACCAAGATATTTGAGATGTTTTTTATAATTAGTAATCATACGATCTTTTTGGCATTTGGCCTGTTCTGTAAAAAGTTAACAGGTCCTCTATATCACCATAACGGAAAGTTTTATCTTTAATTTTAGCCACCACTTCGGGTTTATCGGCCAACAGCGTGCTCATTACTTCGATAAACTGCTTCTTCTCTAATTTTGTTACATTATCGGGGCTGCTGCCATAATAATATGTTTTTTTAACACCGCCGCCAACTGAGGTGCCCACGCCAACACCCATCCCAAAGCCGCCTGTAAAGCCGCCCGTATTTATCATCAGCGGGATGCCGTTCTTCATTACTTTATTGGTGTACAGTTTGGTGGGGTTATCCAGCAACACCGTCATAAACGGGCTGTTTTTAAACAGCACGTTGTGCGATACCGTGATGCTGTCGTCGCCCATGATAAACGACTTGACCTTGTAATAGGGGATAGGGAACACTTCCGATCGTTCATCGGCGCGGTATAGCACCATGTCGCCATCTTCGTATTCGCCTTTGCGGGGTGGCGCCCATGATACCAGCCCGTCGAAGATCTCGCCGCTGGTATGGTAAACCCTGCCCTCGAACCATTTGCGGCTGGGGCCCTGGGCATCGGCTGGTAATGAGCCGGCCAGGATGAGGATTATGAATATTATTTTACGCATGGAATTAATTATTACGGGACTGCATCGATTGAGGGTAATTATCAGTACGATAGAAATATAACAATTCGTTCAATTTACTTATTTTAAATGTTTTATCCTGTACCCGTTTTACCACATATGGTTTGCTGGCAAGTGCCTTGCTCATCACCTCGATAAAATTCTTTTTATCAAGGCGCGTGGTATGGTCCGGGTCGCTGCCATAATAATATTTGGTATCGCTGCTCGAAAAGGAGGGCGTCATTACCATATTACCACCCGCACCCATCATCATGCCCCCACCGCTTGATGACAGCATAGTAAAGCCGTATATCTTAACGTTATTATCCAACAAAACTTGTAAGAAAGGTGCCTTCTCAAAATCTTTATTTGTAGCTACCACAAAGCTATCCATCCGGGCGCTATCATTTTTGATGGAGAATGATCTTAGTTCGATATTTTTTAGTTTGATTTTCTCAGCCTTTTTGTCGGTTTTAAAAAATATGTTATCCCCCTTGTTACCAAAAATAGATTTTGCCGGCGGCGACCACGAGATCAGCCCCGTATGTTTTACGCCAACCGAATCGTAATAGTAGCCTTCATCGTAATGCTTGCCAAATAATTGCGCTTTAGATGAAAGTGCAACACTTAAAATACAAAGCAAGAGTAAAATTTTCTTCATAAAATGGTTTAGATTTGAAACCAAATATAAAATATTTTTTGACATGATAACTGTAGATCTGCGCAGCGATACCGTAACAAAACCAACCCCCGGCATGCTCGAAGCCATGTGGAGCGCCAAAGTTGGCGATGATGTTTTTGGCGAGGACGAAACCGTGAACGCGCTGGAAGAAAAAGCTGCCGCGATGTTTGGTATGGAAGCCGCCATCTACTGCCCGTCGGGCACCATGACCAACCAGATAGCCATCAAGTGTTTCACCCAGCCCCTTGATGAACTGATCGCCGACCAAACCGCGCACGTTTATCGTTACGAGGGTGGTGGCATCGCGTTTAATTCGGGGGTATCAACCCGCTTATTGAATGGCTACCGCGGCATCCTTACTGCCGAAATGATAGCGCCCGAGATCAACGAAGAAAATATCCATTACCCGCACACCAGTTTAGTAGTGCTGGAAAATACGGTGAACAAGGGCGGCGGAAGCTGCTACACCCTTGAACATATAAAACCAATTGCCCAACTGTGTAAACAGCGCGGCCTGAAATTGCACCTGGATGGTGCCCGCATTTTTAACGCCCTTGCCCATACAGGCGACAGTGCTGCGGATTACGGCAAGTATTTCGATGGTATTTCGGTTTGTTTATCAAAAGGCCTGGGGGCGCCGGTAGGCTCTGTTCTGCTGGCTGATAAAGCCACTATAAAGTATGCCCGCCGTATCCGTAAAGTATTGGGTGGTGGCATGCGGCAAGCGGGTTTCCTGACTGCCGCGGGCATCTATGCTTTAGACCATCATGTAGAAAGGTTGAAGATAGACCATGCCCACGCGCGTATCCTGGGCGAAGAACTGGCTAAATGCCCCTTGGTTACCACCGTGGTACCTGTAGAAACCAATATCGTTTTATTTGATACCACCGAACCTGCCGAAGCCATATTGGCTAAACTTACCGCCAAAGGCATTAAAGCCAACAGCACCGATACCCACCGCATCCGTTTTGTAACACATTTGGATGTACATGCCGAAGGGGTAGAGTATGTGGTGGATGTGTTGAAAAGTATGTAGCCCCACCCAAACCCTCCCCGAAAGGGAGGGCTTTAAAATAAAGTCTCCCCTATCGGGGGAGATTTAGAGGGGGCATTAAAACTTTCGACTTAAACGCATGTTGTATCCTACACATGACCCGCCTCGAAAAAAAACTTGAAAAAATTGGCCGCGACCCCAAAATAACTGCTAAGGCAGTTGGGCTTCACTATGCGGCAGACTCAGTGCCCGGTTACACCCGTAAAAGATCCGGCAAGGGGTGGACATACCTTGACGCCGACGGCAAAACGGTTAAGGATAAGGAACTGGTAGAGCGGTTCAATAAACTGGTGATACCACCGGCTTATACCAATGTATGGATCTCGCCGTATGATAATGGCCACCTGCAGTTCACCGGCACCGATGCCGCTGGGCGCAAGCAATACCGGTATCATGCACACTGGAACCAGATCCGCAATCAATCAAAATATCACCGGCTGCAAACTTTTGCGGCGCACCTGCCGGCCATACGCAAACAGGTTGACCACGACCTTGCCCGTCATAAGCTCGACCACGAAAAGGTAGTGGCCCTTGTGGTGCGCCTGATGGAACTGACCAGTATCCGCGTAGGGAACGAATCTTACAAAAAATTATATGGCTCGTTCGGTTTAACCACCTTGATGGATAAACATGTGAAAATTGAGGGAAATAAACTCAATTTTCAATTTAAGGGCAAAAAGGGGGTGATGCACAAGGTTGCCCTGCAAAGTAAAAAGCTGGCCAAACTGGTTAAGCAATGCCGCGATATACCGGGGAAAGAGCTGTTTCAATACTACAATGATGATAACACCCGTTGCACCATAGGCTCGGGCGATATCAACACGTACCTGAAAGAAATTACCGGCGAGGATTTTACCGCCAAAGACTTCCGCACCTGGGCGGGCAGCGTAAGCGCCCTTTATGCTTTTAAACAGCAGGGGGAGTTTAACACGGTATCTGAATGTAAAAAGAAAATAGTAAGCGTGCTGGACGAAGTAGCCATAAGCCTGGGTAATACCCGTACCGTTTGCAAAAAATACTATGTACACCCCACCGTAATAAAAAGCTACGAGGAGGGCACCATCTTTAAATACATCTCGGCGCTTGATGAGGATAAGGACGTAAAATCGGCAGAGTTAAATATCGCCGAAAAGGCCCTGCTGGATATTTTAGAGAACGAGAAACTGGCGGAAGCGAGTTGAATAAATACCGGGCGTAATTGCGAGCGTAGCGTAGCAATTTTCGACCTACTTGTCGCCGCCTTTTCTATCGAAGATTGCCACGCCGCTATCGCTCTTCGCAATAACGGAGTGGTTTCCTTTCCACCAAAAAAGGTCGATCGGGCTTGCCCCAATCAACCTTAGTGGTTAACTATTAACTGATCTGATTATTTTCCTTTTTTGGTATAGATATATACTACTCCGTACTTAGCTTTATCACCATATTTCTTCACAGTATCAGCGCTTGTACTGGTGCTTATCCGGTCTATATCAAAAGCCGATAGCTTTTTCATCTCGCTTTCGCTGGCCACTTTACCGTCAATTACTATCAGTTTATCAGATATGCGCTCCATTGTGTTAAGCCTTAAGGCAGTAGTTACACTGGGCGAAAAGGTTACGTTGTTACCCGCTACAGCATAGCGTTTTGAGGGTACTTCGCGTACATAAACTTGTTTTCCGTTAGCCGTTCCATAGCCTTTTACAACCACAGCGGTATCAAACTTTAAGGTATTGGTACCATAACCCTGCACAACAACTTCGTTCAGCCTGTCTTCGTTTAACGCTAATTTATCGCCGTTAACAACGGTTAAATTGCTTACGGTGCCGCGTACACCAGATAATGAAGGGAGCAGGGTGGCTGTACCGCTTAATGCTTTAATATCGTTTGTACCACCAGCTATACGTATGTTGGTTACCTGGCGATTTATGCCAAGCTTTTCGGCAAGTTCATTTCCTTCTTTCGAATCTTTTGTGGTAATAAAAACAACATGGCGGTTGTTATTAAAAGTGTACTCGGGGTTGGCGCCAAGTAAGGTTTTTATTTTATCGGCGCTTATAATATTAACGCTTAATATGTTTGACGGGGCTATTTGCGAGAATTTGGTGTTGCTGATCTTTTTGCCGTTCAATACCACATTCATCGAATCTATGTCGCTGTTTGATGATGTGCTGATATAAAACTTCTGCACTTTACCGGTATCAGCTTTACTAAAGGCAAATACCTGGTTAAACCTAATGGTATCGCCATCCACTTTTTTTGCGGCAACGGCCGGTTTTGTTTTTTTAACGGGTACGGTATCGGTAATGGCCATAGCGGTTTTAGCAGCTTCTTTAATGGCAAGGGTAACGGGTTTAATAGCAACCGCAATTTTATGTGTTATCGGTTTGGCAACATCGGCCTTTGATAGTGTAAACACCAGCAGCAGGGCAATAACGGCAGGCACTACAAACGCATAACGCGTAAGTGTAAACCTCGAAGATCTTTTTGCGTTCATCATGATTATGCGTTTTTTTATGATTGAAATATTAAAATGGTTTACAATACCGGGCGTGGTAGCGTTAAAGCTTACGTTCACCAGGCTGTATTGGTAAGTTTTACTGTCGAAGCCTTTGTTAAGGATCTTGCGGTCGGTTATAAACTCGATGTTTTCGCGCACGGCCTTTTTCATCAGCCATATACCGGGGTTAAACCAGTAGAATATGCTGCTTAATTCGGCCAGCAAAATATCAATGGTATGCCAGCCGTTTACGTGCACCTGTTCGTGCAGCAGTATAGCTTTCAGGTCGGCAGGGGTGTGGTTATTGGGGTTTACGTAGATGCTCCTCCAGAACGAAAAAGGCGCGGCCTCGCCCTCGATAAGCCTTACGTCATGGTTGTGGATGCGCGCCGGCTGCGACCTGCGGTACAACTGGAACAGCGAGAACAGCTGCATCAGTAACCTGAATGCCAAAAATATAGCCCCGGCCCAAAATATCACGGTTGCCCATTGCCAGTAGTTGGGCTGGGTTAACGGCTTTATAAACGATTGCGCGGGCGCCTGCCAGTTTAATACAACGGTTTGTACAGGTTTGGCCAGGGTTTCGTGGCGCAGTGCAAAATCGCTCAGGTCTATTTTAGGATAAAGGGTAGCAAAAAGTATGGCAACCATTAAATACGCCCTGTTAAGCGTGTAAAAGGTTAGGTGGCGTAGCACCAGGTAGTAGCCCGCGCAAAACAGCAGCAGTGCAATATTTACTTTAAATAAAAATACAAATAAGGCTGGCATTGTATTATAATTTAGGTTTTTCTATCAGGTTAAGGATCTCTTTTAACTCGGTAGCGCTTATTTTTTTCTCGTTAGCGAAAAAGGTAACCAGGTCTTTGTACGAGTTTTTAAAATAGTCGCTTACAAAGCCGCTCATAAAGCGTTTTTTGTATTCCTCTTCGGCTATGGCCGGGGTGTAGCGGTACGAGTTACCAAGCTTTTCGCCGTTTACAAAACCTTTGCGTTCCAGGTTCTTTATGGTGGATGCAAGAGTAGTGTAAGGCGGTTTAGGGTCGTTCATCTGGTCCAAAAAATCCTTAATAAAACCGGTACCTGCCTGCCAAACGGCCTGCATCGCTTCTTCCTCTTGTTGTGATAATTTCTCCATGCTATCTACGATTATTTCGTAAACATACGACTATTTCGTAATAATACAAATTGTTTAACAAATTTTAACAAAAAATATATTTGGCAACTACCGGCTTTTATAATACGATTTAGCAGTACATATCGTTTTATGAATCAGTTACTTGGGGCAATACAGCTTTGCTTTTGGCTAAATTATATTAGTTTTGGGTACCGAAAAAAATAATTAATTACTCACTATGCCTATCACAACCACAGTTATAACCGGTGCAACATCCGGTATAGGTAAAGAAACTGCCATGGCACTGGCTAAAAAAGACCATGCCATTTACCTGCTGGTACGCGATACCGAAAGGGGCGAAGCGCTTAAACAGGAAATTGCAACCGCTACAAAAAACAGAAACATTTATGTTGTGCACTGCGACCTGGCCGACCTGGAAAGCGTGCGTAATGCGGCCGGTATATTAAAGAGCAGCCTGCTGGGTATTAATGTATTGATAAACAACGCCGGCGGTATTTTTGACGAGCGCCTGGAAAGTAAGGATGGTTTTGAAATGACCTTTGCTGTAAACCACCTGGGGCATTTTTTATTAGTGCAAAGCCTTTTGCCCATATTAGAGAAAGGGCAGGCACGTATTATCAACATAAGCTCGGAGGCGCACCGTATGGCCAAACCAAACTTTAACGATCTGCAATGGGTTAAACGGCCCTACTCGTCATGGAAGGCTTATGGCACCGCTAAATTGTTTAATATATATTTTACCCGTTCGCTGGCATTAAAGTACGGGCCAAAGGGCATCAGCGCCTTTGCGCTGCACCCCGGTATGGTTAACACCGGTTTTGGCGCCGGCCTTACAGGCTTTGGTAAAACATTGATGTGGCTGGCCCGGCCGTTTATGATATCGGCAGAAACAGGGGCGCTTACCAGCGTTTACCTGGCATCGGCCGCGCGTATAGATACCAAAAGCGGTAAGTATTTTAAAAACAGGCACCCGGCAGGCACATCGGCAGCGGCAACCAACGAGGTTGGCCGCGACAGGCTGTGGGAATTAAGTATGGAACTTATTGAACCATTCCTGGCCTAACTTATTCGTAAAAAAAATTCGACTTGATTGCTATTATTAATAATTTGCTTTAGTTTAGAAGTTTAAACACACAACCAATAAATGAGGATCAATAAAAAATTACTGGCAACAATGGCGCTGCTATCCGTAGTGGTATTTATGGCCATGTCGCCGGCTGCAGCCCCGGCCGATGATGATAAAAAGTTTACTAACCTTAAGGTTTTACCAAAAGATATTTCGGACAAAGAACTGCACAAAGTAATGGAAGAGTGGGAGCACGCTTTAGGCGCGCATTGCAGCTTTTGCCATGTACGTAACGAGGATACCAAAAAAATGGATTGGGCCAACGATGCCAAACCCGAAAAGGAAATGGCCCGCGATATGTACAAAATGACCCAGGCCATCAACAAAAAATATTTTCACTCTAAAAAGGATAGCACCAATATGGTTGTAGAAAGCAATGTTAATTGCTACAGCTGCCACCGTGGCGTGCAGCACCCCGAAGTGGTAAAGGCTTCTGAGTTGCCCCGCCCGCCGCGTACTGCCCCAAATGGTAACAAACCGCCCGAAGGCCAGCAGCCGGCACCCGAAACCAAACCGTAATTTGCTCAACCAAAATTAAAAGGCCACAAAGATTTTTACTTTGTGGCCTTTTACTTTACCCTCCATGTCATTCGAGCGAGCATGGGGTGGCCTGTGAAATGGGGCGACGAGAAATCTTATACGCCATGCATGTTGCTAACTTACTGCTCGTATAAGATTTTTCGCTGTCGCTCAAGAGATAGTTTCTCCTCGTACCTCGTTCGAAATTACAATCGGCTATTTCACTTTGTCATGCTGAACGTAGTGAAGCATCTGATAGCCGACATGCTTATAGGCGATTGCACAGTTCGCCAATAGATCCTTCGCTCTCGCTCAGGATGACAAAGAGAACTTTTGTCGCCGCAGGGTCTCACATCGTGGACCCTGCGTTGCCTTGCATGCGGGCGCAGGGTCTCGTTCCTAAGACCCTGCGAGGACGGAACTATGATATTATCCCAATTGTCATGCTGAACGTAGTGAAGCATCTAATAGCCGATATGCTTACAGGCCATTGCACAGTTCGCTAATAGATCCTTCGCTCTCGCTCAGGATGACAAGGGGTTATTAGGTATCTATAAATTCTGTGCTATTACAAAACCACTTGCCCATGCCCACTGAAAGTTGTAGCCACCCAGCCAGCCGGTAACATCCACACATTCGCCGCCAAAGAACAGGCCGGGTACTTTTTTGCTTTCGAGGGTTTTGGAGGAAAGCTCGTTCGTGTCTACGCCGCCTGTCATAACCTCGGCTTTGTCGTAACCTTTGGTACCGGCGGGTTTTACTTTAAATTCGTGTAGTAAAATGCTAATGTCCTCCAGTTCCGTTTTTGTTAACGATGCCAGGTTTTTATCGGCAGGGATATAATCTACCAAAGCCTCGGCAAATTTGCGAGTGAATAAGTTGGAAAGATAGGCCAGCAGCATTTTCTTACCGTTCTGCTCGCGTTCCTGTAATATCAGTTCTATGATATCCTTACCTGGCAGCAGGTCGATGTAGATATGCTCGCCGGGCCTCCAGTACGATGAGATCTGCAAAATGGCCGGGCCGCTTAATCCCCAATGGGTAAACAGGATGTTCTCTTCAAAACTTGCCCTATCGTTCCACACCCGGCAAAAGATACTGTTGCCGGATAGTTGCTCGTACCAGGGCTGATCCTTACCGGTTATGGTAAGCGGCACCAGGGCAGGGGAGGTTTCGGTAACGACTATCTCAAATTTACGGGCTACGCGCAGGCCAAAATCGGTAGCGCCCATTTTTTGGATAGGCAGGCCACCGCTGGCGATAACCACTTTCGGCGCGAAAAGTATTTGCTGTTTATCGTTCCTTGTAATGGTGATATTAAAGCCATTTTCAACCTGCTCAACACATATAACCTCGGTATCGCACCAGATCTCCTGGCCCAGATCATTACACAGGTTTGTAAAAACATTTACCACATCTTTAGCCTTGTCGCTCACCGGGAAAAGCTGCCCAAGTGTTTTTTCCTTGCCTTCAATGCCGTAGGTCTCAAAAAAGTTAACGGTATCATCAACGGTCCACTGCGCTAATGCCGAGCGGCTAAAATGTTCGTTCTGCGAGATAAATTGCTTGTGGGTGGTGTACAGGTTGGTGTAATTGCACCTGCCGCCGCCGCTGATCAGGATCTTGGCGCCAACACGGTCGTTCTTCTCCAATACCAACGTGCGCTTGCCTAAAAAGCCGGCTTGCACCGCGCACATAAGTCCGCAGGCGCCGCCGCCAATAATTATAGCGTCAAAAGTTGATTGTTTTGTTAAATTTGCTGTCATGGATGATGTTGCGCAAATATCAGAATTTGGAAAGATACTTATCTTTTTAATTACGGGTATCGTGTTTATCGGCGGTTTATTTTTTGTGAACCGCTTATTGGCGCCCCGTAACCCTAATTACGAAAAGCTAACCACCTACGAATGCGGCGAAGAACCAACCGGCAACGCCTGGCTGCCATTCAATTCGCGCTTTTATGTAATCGCTTTGGTTTTCTTGCTGTTTGATGTAGAGATGGTGTTTGTGTTCCCCTGGGCTACGGTGTTTGGCAACCGCGAGATACTGGCTACCGATGCCCGCTGGGGATGGATTTCGCTTACGGAAATGTTCATCTTTTTAGGGATACTGATACTGGGACTGGCCTACGTATGGCGCAAAGGCGACCTCGACTGGATAAAACCAAACGTAACCCTGCCCCAAACAGACGCCCGCATCCCGCAAAGTTTATATGACGACCTGAACGCCCAACAAGGCAACTTTAAAGTAAAAGAATTTAGCTTAGAGATAGCCCAACCTGCAACTGCAACCGCCACTGCCACTTCTTCTACCGCTACTGAGATAAGGAAGCCTATGTTTAAACCATCCTTTAAAAAACCAGCTAATGACGCCTGACCTGACCAACGAAAGCGGTGGAATAGTGATCACCAAGATGGACGACCTGCTGAACTGGGCAAGGCTATCATCGTTATGGCCCTTAAGTTTTGGTATTGCCTGCTGCGCGATAGAAATGATGGGGGCAATGGCTTCTACTTACGATTTGGATAGGTTTGGGGTGTTTCCACGACCTTCGGCCCGGCAGGCGGATGTGATCATCATAGCCGGTACGGTTACCTTTAAAATGGCCGAGCGCATTAAGCGCCTGTACGAGCAAATGCCCGACCCTAAATATGTGATATCAATGGGCTCGTGCAGCAACTGCGGCGGCCCGTACTGGCAGCACGGCTACCACGTGGTAAAAGGTGTTGACAGGGTTATCCCGGTTGATGTTTACGTACAAGGCTGCCCGCCCCGCCCCGAAGCACTGATAGGCTCTATTTTAGAACTGCAAAAGAAGATAGAGAAGGAGCATATTGTTGCGGGGGAGCAGGAGGTTTAAAAGTGAGCTTTCCTCCGCGCGTATCGCGAGCGATAGCATGGCAATCTCCAATAGAAAAGTTGTCGATTAGTGCTTTGTTAGGAATGGTAGTTTTAGATTGTGAAGCCTGTGGATGTTCATTTTCTTTGCCTTAGCCGCAAAGAAAACGAACCAAAAGAAAAGGCCAAGTCAAAGCGACGCTTCCGCCCGCCCTGCCGGTTCTTAACGCTTTCTCGCCGCATGCGCGGACTTCGACGCTAAACCGCCATTCCCGCCATATCCTCCGAAGGAGTCCTTTGGACCGGCCCGCCCGCTTTGACGTTTGGGCCAACGCTTTTATTAAACAAGAAATTATGGTTCAGGCAAGAGCCTGATGAACGGAACGTTAACCCTCCTGATGCGGCCTTAGCGCGTTGCGGATAGTACTGGCGTTGCTTTAGCACACCCTTTAATAGCGACGCGGTACAGCCGCGTGTTTTTTCTTTGGTTCGTTTCTTTTTTGCGACAAAAAAGAACGGCGTAGCCCTCTTAAGTGCCAAAGCAAAAACTAACACAATACGAAAAAATGAACATCCACAGGCTTCACAATCTAAAACTACCATTCCTAACGAAGCACTATTTAAAGAGGTCATTGCCACGCTATCGTTCGCAATGACATGGTTATATTGTGCGCGATGCTTTTACCTCTATAAACTTTTAAATGAACAACATGGTGGCACTATATTGTCAGTAGTTTTCAATTTAATTATCTGATTATTAACATTTTGTAAAAAAAAGCCTGCTTGTGAAAACGTGAACGTGAACATTTGTGCTCTTTTTAAGGTGTTTTAAATGGCATTTCTTTTCTACAGTTAATCTGCTACATTTGTTACCTATGCAAAAAATACTGGTAGCAAACCGTGGCGAGATCGCTTTACGTGTAATGCGTTCGGCCCGCGAAATGGGGATCAAAACTGTTGCTGTTTATTCTGAAGCCGACCGCAACGCGCTTCATGTACGTTATGCCGACGAAGCCGTATTTATCGGCGAGGCGCCCTCCAGTCAATCCTACCTTGTTGGCGATAAAATAATTGCCGCCTGTAAACAAACCGGTGCCGAAGGTATTCATCCCGGTTATGGATTTTTGAGCGAGAACGCTGCATTTGCAAGGCAAGTGCGCGAGGCGGGGTTGATATTAATCGGCCCATCGCCCGAGGCAATGGAAGTGATGGGTAACAAACTATCTGCCAAAGCAGCAGCGTTAAAATATAATATCCCCATGGTGCCCGGCACCGAAGAAGCCATCACCGATGTAAGCGAAGCAAAACTGCGCGCGGTTGAAGTAGGCTTCCCCATCCTGATAAAGGCCGCTGCCGGTGGTGGCGGTAAGGGCATGCGCATAGTAGATACTCCCGAAGGTTTTGAAGAACAAATGGGCCTGGCCGTATCCGAGGCTATCTCCGCTTTTGGTGATGGCGCGGTGTTTATAGAACGTTATGTATCGTCGCCACGGCATATCGAGATCCAGGTACTGGGTGATACGCATGGCAACATTGTGCACCTTTTTGAGCGGGACTGCTCGGTGCAGCGCCGTCATCAAAAGGTGGTGGAAGAGGCGCCATCTTCGGTACTTACGCCCGAAATTCGCGAGGCGATGGGCAAGTGCGCTGTTGATGTGGCACGATCGGTTAATTATACCGGCGCAGGTACGGTTGAGTTTATTATGGATGAGAAGCTGGATTTCTTTTTCCTGGAGATGAATACCCGCTTACAGGTGGAACACCCCGTTACCGAACTGATCACCGGTATCGACCTGGTGAAAGAACAGATCCGCATTGCCCGCGGCGAAGCCATCAGCTTTAAACAAACAGACCTGGAAATACAAGGCCATGCCATGGAACTGCGCGTTTATGCCGAAGATCCCGATAATAACTTTTTACCTGATATCGGTACCCTGCAAACCTATGTTACCCCAAAAGGCCCCGGCGTAAGGGTTGATGATGGTTTTGAACAAGGCATGGAGATCCCTATTTATTACGACCCGATGATAGCCAAGCTCATCACCTACGGTAAAGATCGCACCGAAGCCATTGAACGGATGATCCGCGCTATTGACGAGTATATCATCACCGGTATCACCACAACCTTACCATTCGGCAAATTTGTGATGCAGCACGAGGCTTTTACATCCGGCAAATTTGATACGCACTTCGTTAAAAAATATTTCACCCCCAAAAGCCTGCAAACCGGTAACGAAACCGAGGCGCTTATAGCGACCCTGATTATGGAGAAGCTATTGAGCGCTAAAAAGGTAGCTTTTGCCGAAAGTGCAGGAGTAGAAGAGAGTAATTGGGTTAGGAATAGGAAAAGCCCCCTCTAAATCTCCCCCGGTAGGGGAGACTTTATTGAAAATCCAATAAATCTTATTAATCCGCTAAATCCCGGTTTACACCAACCCCTCCAACTCCACTATCAATCCAACCTGCCCCGATATTATCTTTACTTTGGCTTCATCAATACTAAACCAGCTTGCACGGTCAATTTCGGGGAAGCTGGCTCGTTTGCCTGATCTGGGCGGCCACTCCATCTCAAAAAGGTTACTTACTATCTTCTCGTGATTTATGTCGCCTTCAACAGCCCAGGCATGTACGGTTTTGCCGCTTTTTTGCTTTACCGGTTGTAGTTTGATGAAGTTGCCGGTAATGGTTTGTCCCGTTTCTTCTTCAAACTCGCGTTGTGCGGCGGCAAGTGGTTCTTCTCCTTCAATATATTCACCTTTCGGGATGGACCATGCACCATCATCCTTTTTAACAAAAAACGGCCCGCCGGGATGTACCAAAAAAACCTGTAATAAACCATCTGTTAACCTGTATAATAGTATCCCCGCGCTTTGTTTTGGCATATAATTGTTTTGATGGCAAAATAGCAAAACACAAAGTATTATGGTTAGTTTTATGCAACAACATTCTGCATTAAACTTTATAGCTATGGAAGATACCCGCTGGAAAAAATTTAAGCTGTGTGGCGATTATAATGTTGATCTGCGCAGCCTGTACCTGGCCTGGAGCACACCTGCCGGGCTGGAGAAATGGTTTCTGCGCAAAGCGGATTTTTACACCGTGCCGCAGCGCCTTCGTGCCAACGACGAACAGATTGCCAAAGAGGACACCTATACCTGGTACTGGCATGGCCACCACAACGATATATTTGAAAAAGGCAGGATACTGGAAGCCAACGGGCAGGATCTTTTAAAGTTTAGCTTTACCGGTGGTAGTATCGTGACGGTTTCGTTCTCTACCCGAAATGGATTAACTATTATCGACCTGGAGCAAACAGACATCCCACAGGAAAACGACCCTGCCAAAAACCTGCTGGTACAATGCCAGATAGGATGGACCTTTTACCTCGCCAACCTCAAATCGGTTATGGAGGGTGGTAAGGACCTGCGAAATAAAAGGGTGGAATTGAATAGCTGTTTTAAGTAAAGCGCAATATTTTTACCCAAAAATAACTTAAACAGCTATGGTTTTCGTATTTCTTAAATGTAAATTTTCTTTCCAGGTAATTGAAAAAAATATTTGTAAATAGTTATAAATGAAGTACTTTTGGGTAGGATAAATAACCCCTAATTACCATAACCATGATCACAAAATTCAGATCGATAGCTGTTATAGCTTTATTAGCAACCGCAGTATTGTCTTATTCATCTTGCCAAAAAGATAATAAAACCACCACTACAAAAGACAATAGTTTAGCGATAGCTACCCAAATAGCCACTAATTTTTATAAATCAATTGGTAACACAATTGCAAGCCAAACCACTACAGGTTTACCAACTACTACCGGCGTACGTAACGGTAAAAAGGTTAACGACCTGACTTGCGGCGAACTTATTGAAGTGCCATACAATAATGTTTACACCAAAGGTGATAGCGTAAAAGATGTAATGATAGGTACAAACAAATATGTTGTTAGCTGTGATGGAACGCAGCCAAACGGTTATACTTACGCAGGTTCGTATGTAAATACCGGCTTTAGTCCGTATTCTACTTACGACAATAGCGTTGACGAGTATTACACACTTAAAGCTTTACTGCCCGGGTTTGCAAAAATGCAGGTTGATGGTAACCAGGTATCGGTTTATAAGTTTACTACTAAAAAAGATGGCGAGTACATGGAGCAACACAACAGCTATGCATTAAGCGGTTTAACCATTGATGCATCATCAAGGCCATTTGATATCACCGCAGGTACTGCAACTTTTTCATCAAATGGTACAAACGCGGGAAGAAACTTTAGCTACAATGGTACCATAACATTTTTAGGCAACCACAAAGCTAAAGTAGCTTTTGACGGTAAAGTATTTGATATCGAGATACTATAATATTACTACACAGAAATTTAAAAAGCGGTTAACGAAGGTTAACCGCTTTTTTTATGATGTTACAATAACACGCGGCACCCTCAAAAAACTGTACTTTTGCCATATGTTTACAGGAATTATTGAAACCTTAGGGAAGGTAACCGGTTTGCGCCACGAACAGGGCAACCTGCACATTACCGTGGAATCTGCTATTGTTAGCGAGTTGAAGATCGATCAATCGGTAGCGCATAACGGCGTTTGCCTAACCGTAATTGCTTTAAGCGGTGATACTCATACTGTAACCGCCATTGAAGAAACCCTGAACAAAACCAGCATTGGCTACCTTCAACCAGGCGAACCTGTAAACCTGGAACGCTGCATGCAAATGAATGCCCGGCTGGATGGCCACATCGTTCAAGGCCATGTTGACCAAACCGCCACCTGCACCAAATTTAAGCAACTTGACGGCAGCTGGGAATATACTTTTGAATATGATGCATCCTTAGGTAATGTTACGGTAGAGAAAGGGTCGATCTGTGTGAACGGCATCAGCCTTACCGTGGTAAACTCGGGGCCGAATTATTTTTCGGTTGCTATAATCCCTTATACCTACGAACATACCAACCTGCACAATGTGCGCGAAGACACAGTGGTAAACCTGGAGTTTGATATTATTGGCAAGTACGTGGCAAGGCTGATGAACAGGTCCTAATTATTAATAACCCTGTCATTTCGAACGAACCCGGGCCTGGATTGAGCGTTGGCGTAAGGAGAAAATCTTATACGCTATGCTATTCGGATACGCATATTTATTACTTGCTGCTCGTATAAGATTTCTCCTCGTACCTCGTTCGAGATGACAAGTTGAATAGTTAACGCCTACCTGCTCAACGCAGCAACCCTGCTTTTCGAGTAATCGATAAAACTCTTCTGTTTATTAACGGGTGGCTTGCCGGCCAGGTATTTTTTGTAATACTTAACCGCGCTTTTCTTGTCCTTTAAGTTGGTGTCATAAACGTTTGCCAGCGAATAGTATATCATTGGCGTTTCATCAAACTGCATGCTTTTTTGGTAGGCCGATATGGCTTTTTTATACCTGGACTGTTTTTCGTTGCTGTCGGCTATTTCGCCATAGTACGACGCTATGTTTGGCGAGATCCCTTCAGTAATGGCCTTTTGCAGGTAGAAGATAGCCATGGGCTGATCTTTTAATGCCTTATAAGCTAATGCCGTGTAATAGTAACTGGTTTCGTTGCGGGCGTTCTCATCCATATCCATAAACGCAGCTAAACTGCATTCGTAATTTTTTATGTTGTAATAAGCAACGCCAAGTTTGGTAAGCACCAGGCCCGACTGGCTGCCAAAACCTACCAGTTTAAGGCAGGTGCTGATGGTTTCCAGCCATTTCTTTTGGGCGTATTGCAGTTTCATCAGGCTGTTTAACAATACAACATTCTCGGGGTCGGCGGTTAGTGCCCCGCTCAAAACCTTCTCGGCCTGCCCGTTAAACTTCATGCTCACATAAATATCGCTCAGGTCGGCTGCTACGTCGGGCTCGGCCGGATTAAGCTTATTGGCCCTTTGCAGGTAACCGATGTAGGAGGTAAGGTCGTTTTTATCATGACTGATGGTTGCAAGCTGTTTGTAAGCCATAAAATTGGTGGTATCGCGGGCGATAATGCGCTTGTAATAAACTTCTGCCTTTAGGTTATTCCCGCGGCGCAGGTTAAGGCTGCCCAGGCTATACAGCACAGCCGTATTTGTCGAATCGATATCATATATGCGCTGGTAATAACCTTCGGCATCGGACAGGTGGCCCGCCATGTTCGAGGTGTATGCCAGCTGCCCTAAAGCTTTTGCGCTTGTTATAGGCTCGGTGTATGCTTTTTTCAGGTAGTCGGATGCCTCGGCAAAGCGTTGGGTTTGGTAATAATCTAACAGTAAAGCATCATCAACCGGTGTTTGCTGAGCAAATACACTTGCAGAAAGAAGGCAGGCAGCTATAAATATCAAGGTAGATTTCATATAACTAAATTATTAGTTATAAATGATATTTCCAAATTTTAAACAATTTGGCACTGTTATGGTTATACCATCATACAAAATAAGATACCTATGGATAAGATAAGGAAATTTGAATTGATGGAAAAAATTGTCCATGAATTAGAAGATTTAAAAAACAGTAACCAGGCTTTGATACAGAAAATTGCTAAAATTGAAGTAGACAATATCGACCTTGGTAACAAACGAATAGAAAAGGACCTGCCTGATATGCATCAGCGTATTGCCGATAACCTGGATACCATTGCCAGCATACTGGAAGACTTTGCAAACCAAACCGACGAGTATAGCAATAAAAACAATATCTCGGCTTTGAAAGAGCAGGAAGAAATAGACAAATTGTAACGCTACAATATTGAATAAGAAAAAGCCCCGGATAGGGGCTTTTTTGTTGGATTAGATTTTAATTCCCTCCCTGGGGAGTTACCGTGTACCCACAAGTTTTAAAATTATAAAGTAATGACCCATAGGGTCAACCGCTTTGTAGAAAATTGTATAAATGCGGTTTGTGCCGCATAGCGGCTACCCATTAACCCGACAGAAAGCCAGATTAGATTGGTTTTCGCCAAAAAAACTGATAAAGGGTAGCTCCTACGGAGCAAAATTATTTCCTTCCATTGGCTACAAAGCGGTAGGCCCTACGGGTCATAGGAAATACCTATGTCGGAAGATATGGTTACATGGTAGCTTGAAGGGTGCGCCGGGGTTTAAGCGCTTTGCCTATTCATTAACCTCTCCCTGCCCTCCCTTGGGAGGGAATTAAATTATTTACTTCAAACTCTCCTTAAAAAACTTAACAGCCATATCCCCAACCTGCTGGTGCACCGCGCGGCGGTCTACACTTGCATCGTCGTTAAATATGGGGCCACCGGTTTTCTTTATTTCGGGGATGGCTTCGTTCAGGAAAACATAGTGGGCTGCTTTGCCGGGGACTACGTACAGCTTTGATTTAGGCATCAGTTTATGAAAATGCGCCGCATTGGTTTTAACGGGCGCGATACTGTCGCTTTGCGCACCCACAATAAACAGGGGAATATCAACATCCTTAAACTGGCTTTGCTTAACAAATCCCTGCCCAACTGCGGGGCACATGCTGAACACCGCCTTTATCCGCTTATCCTTTAGCGGCGGGCTTTTTTTGAACGAAGCTTCGATCGCGTTTTCGTCTATTGTATTTACCAGGTTGGGGAACTCGGGGATGGTCATTTCCTTAATGCCTTGCGGCGTTTTTGAAAATTCATCAGCGGCATGCAGGTCCAGCTTAGCGCCTGCCAAAGCAATAACGGTAAAACCGCCGATAGAAAAACCTGCCGCGCCAATGCGCTGCCTGTCGATCACCTTATCCAGGTCGGGGTTATTAAGCAATTGCGTAAGCACAAAGCTGATGTCCTGCGCGCGCTGCCATGGCGTTACAAACTCAATGGCTATTTTATTATCGTGTGTGTTGCCCCAATGATCTACCGCTGCAACAATAAAACCCTGCTTAACCAATATATCGGCCAGCCATTCCATGGTTAAGCGCCCGCCGCCGGTACCGTGCGAAATCATGATGAGCGGATGCTTCTGCGCGGGTAAGGCAGCGTTCCGTACGGATGGCTCTACAATGAACGGGAAACCTTCCTTTAACGTGGGTGCCTTGCTGTTATCAGCAGTTGGGTACCAAACCTCGGTAATCAGCGGGCGCTTGCGGGCGGTGTCGTTATAACGAAAGGTTTGCTCGCCGATAAGTGTTTGGGCAAATGCCGATGCCGGCAGCATGAATAACAGGAAAAGGATATGTTTTACTCGCATTGTTTTTTAATTGATATGCAAAGCAAGGTATTTAAAAGCAGCCGCTTATTGACATTTGTCAATAATTTACTTTTTTGATTTCAGCCGGCTCAGGGTTTCCTGCGAAACGCCCAGGTAGTCGGCTATGATCTTGGAGGGTAGCTTTTGTATCAGGGCGGGGTTGGTTTCCATCAGCAACTGGTAACGCTGCCTGGCATCCATGGTTATCAGGCTTTCGATGCGTTTAATGGATGCGATATAATCCTTTTCCAAACCTATGCGGTACAAATGTTCCCAGCCGGGGAAGGTATCCAGCAGTTGGTTAAAATCATAATGACTGATATAAAGCACATCGCTCGGCTCGATGCTTTGGATAGCGGCCAGCGAAGGTTCCTGCAAATTAAAACTTGGGAACGCCGTGCCAAACCTGCCCTCGGTAACCAGGAAACGGGTAGATTCCTTTCCGTTAACATCCAGCATATAGATCCGCAGGCAGCCCGAGTTTACAAAGTAAATATAGGGGCAAACGTCGCCTGCCTGTAGCAATACCTCGTTCCGTTTAGTGGTTTTATGCCTGAATTTTTTGCAGAAGGCCGCCAACTGTTCATCATCAACAGATATGTTGTTGACGAGGTATTGTTTGAGCTGCTGGTAGGGGGTGGATGGCATACACCAAATATAAAAAATATGTTATTGCATGGAGCGTAGCGACGTGGCAATCTCGTAACTATGCATAAGCATCATACATGCGACGAGGTTGCCACGCTATCGCTCGCAATGACATGTTTTAAATACCTACTCTATACTCTTACCCTTCATCGCGGTAGCAATGGCTACATCCATTACACGCTCGGCAAATGGGCGGGTAAAGTTATTAAGTTCATCAATTTTGGCGTGGATAAGGTCTTTATCGCCGGTGCTTAAAGCGGCTTTAACGGCTTCTACCTGGATGTGGGTTTGAGTTATCTCATCAGCATTTAACAGCTGTCCGTTCTTTTTAAGAAAATTCTCGACAACGTAAACTATTTGCTCTGCTTCGGTTTTGGCTTCTATCAGCATGCGGGCGCTTACGTCGTCTTTGGCGTGGGTGATGCTATCCATCAGCATTTGCTCAACAAGGTCATCGGTAATACCGTAGGCAGGTTTTACTTCCACCTCTTGCTTAACACCGCTACGTAGTTCAATAGCCTGGATCTTCAGGATGCCATCGGCATTTAGGATAAAATTGATATCCACTTTAGGGAAACCTGCCGGCATAGCAGGGATGCCTTTTAATTCAAACTCGGCCAGTTTGCGGTTCTCGCTGATCAGGTCGCGCTCGCCCTGGTAAACGGCAATCTTCATGTTCACCTGGCCATCTTTGCTGGTAGTATATTGCCGGCCTGCTTTGGTCGGGATCTTGGAGTTACGGGGGATAATGGTATCCATTAAACCGCCCATGGTCTCGATACCTAATGATAGCGGGGTAACATCAAGCAGTAAAATATCGCTGCGGTTACCGGCCAAAACATCGGCCTGTATGGCGGCACCAAGGGCAACCACTTCATCCGGGTTAATGCCGTCATGCACCGGGCGACCGAAAAATTCTGCCACCATTTTCTTAACCAGCGCCGTGCGGGTACTGCCGCCAACCATCACTACTTCATCAATATCGGCAGTGGTTAGCTTTGCATCTTTCAGCGCGTTTTGGCAGGCGGTAATGGTTTGCTGTACTTTGGGCAATATCAGTTCTTCAAAAGTGTTGCGGTCGATAGTGCACCAGATGTCGCCTATCTTCTCATTAAATATACTTTGATGGGCGAATGCTTTTTTGGCTTCTTCGGCTTTAAGGCGAAGCTGCTGGGTAAGCTCGCGGTTATTGGCCAGTCCGGTTTTATCGATGTTATTTTTTTCTATCCAGTAATCGGCAATGGCGCGGTCAAAATCATCACCACCAAGGAAAGTATCACCATTGGTAGATAGCACTTCGAAGATGCCATTCTGAATTTGCAGGATAGACACATCAAACGTACCACCGCCCAGGTCATACACCGCAATGGTTTTGGTTTCCTCGGGGTTTAAGCCAATGCCATAGGCAAGGCTCGCGGCAGTGGGCTCGTTCACAATACGCAAAACATCCAGCCCGGCAAGTTTACCTGCGTCGCGGGTTGCCTGGCGCTGCGAATCGTTAAAATAGGCCGGTACCGTTATTACAGCGCGGTTAACCGGGGTTTTAAGGGCATGCTCGGCACGTTCTTTCAGTTCTTTCAATATCAGGCCCGAAAGCTCGATAGGGTTATAGAATTTATCGCCAACTTTTATTTTTACCAGGTTCTCGCTGTCGTCGTCGATGATCTTGTACGAGAAGAAATTTTGGTAATTGGCTACATCCGCATACGAGCGGCCCAGCAAACGCTTAACCGAAAACACGGTGTTCTGCGGGTCGGTTATTAAATATTCTTTGGCTTCGTTACCCACCGCAATATCGCCCGCAGGGCCAAAGTGTACTACCGATGGCACCAATACACCCTTACCGGCATCGTTTATTACACGCGGCTCTTTCTCCGGGTTGATGAAGGCCACCAGCGAGTTGGTGGTACCCAAGTCGATGCCTACAATAATATCTTCTTTTTGTATGGAACCCGTTGCCAGGTTGATAGAAACTTTAGCCATGGTAATATATCACAAAGCGCAAATGTACTTAGTTTTAAGGGATGGAGTGTCATATGGATTTCGGATTTGCGATTGTCTGAACCCGAATTTCGAGAATTAACGAATTTTCGGAAATAATGGGTTGCATATTCTGTTAATTCATCAAATTCGTTTAATTCGAGTTCAGACAATTTTAATTACTTTCATCCCCAATGAAACGACTGCTGCTGTTACTGCTGATTTTTACCGCCACACTTACAAAAGCGCAGCAATTTGGCGGCAACCCGCCATCTATAAAATGGAAGCAGGTGAACACCCCGGCTGCCCGGGTTATATTTTCACAGGGGATGGATTCGGTGGCGCAGCGGGTAGCGCAAACCATTGCCCGCCTCAACAGTGTTATACAACCCACCATCGGCTTTAAGCAAAAGCAGGTGAGTATTGTGCTGCAAAACCAAACCACTATATCAAACGCGTATGTTGGCCTGGCGCCTTTCCGCAGCGAGTTTTATTTAACAGCGGGGCAAAACAGCTTTGATGTGGGCAGCCTGCCCTGGCCCGGGCAATTGGCCATCCACGAGTTTAGGCACGTACAACAATACAATAATTTTAATGTCGGCCTCTCTCGCGGCCTGCGTGTACTATTTGGCGAAGGTGGGCAGGCGCTGGGCAACGCATTATCCGTACCCGACTGGTTTTTTGAGGGCGACGCGGTCTACAACGAAACACTGGTAAGCGAACAGGGCAGGGGCAGGCTGCCCTACTTTTTCAACGGGTTCCGTGCGCTGTGGGCAGCCGGTAAGGGTTACAGCTGGATGAAACTGCGCAACGGCTCGTACCTTGATTATACGCCCAACCACTATCCATTGGGGTATATGATGGTAGCCTACGGGCGCGAAAAATATGGTAACACCTTCTGGAAGGATGTTACCCACGATGCGGCTGCCTTTAATACGGGCTTTTATCCATTACAGGGCGCGATAAAAAGGCATGCTGGTGTTGATTATACTACATTCAGAAACGCTGCTTTTAACCACTTTAAGCAGGTATTTAAGGCCGATGCGAAAGACGAAAGCCCAAATGCTAAACGCCGGCATTTTACGGGTGATGAGGAATACCCGGCTTACGTAAACGACAGCACGCTGATCTATTTAAGATCGAGCTATAACCAGATCCCGCAATTTGTTATTAAAACCGGGGACAGTGAGCGGGCTATAGCCGTTCAGGGAATCACTACCGATAACTATTTTAGTTACCAAGATGGCAAGATAATTTACGCCGCCTACCGGCCCGATCTGCGCTGGGGCTACCGCAATTATAGCGAGTTGGTTGTGATTGACATAAACACAGGCAAGGAACATCGCATTACCCGCAAAACCAAATACTTCGCGCCTGCCTTTAGCGCGGATGGCAAGACCATTGTGGCTGTACAAAACGCATCGACAGGTAAAAGCGAGCTGCATTTGCTAAATGCTGAAAATGGTAAGCTGTTGACTGCATTGCCCAATACTGCCGGCTTGTTTTATACCTACCCTAAATTTTATGGCGATGGCAAAATCATCTCGGCCGTGCGCAATTTTAAGGGTGAAATGTCACTGGCATTAATTGACATAACATCGGGCGCAACCAAATATTTATTGCTCTTTAGCTTTGAACCTATCGCCTTCCCGCAGGTGCAGGGCGATAAGGTTTATTTTACCAAAACAGCCGGCTTAAACGACAGGCTGTTTGTTTTGGATCTCGCCTCCAATCAATTAGCCGAAGTACAGGCAGCCGTACAAAACAGCGCGATAGGGGCTTACCAACCTGCCATCAGCCAAAATAAAATAGCGTGGACAGGCTTTACCGCATCCGGTTACCGGTTGCAGGAGTACAACAATACGGATGTAAAGTTAATACCGGTAAGCAATTCGCAGGGGTTTTCGGCCCTGCCTGACCTGAATATAAGCGTGTTGAAAAAAGACAGCGCCGCTAACCTGCTGGCATCTGTAAAAACCGATTCGCTGCCTGTAACCAATTATAGCAAACTGCATGGGCTGTTTAATTTTCATAGTATATTCCCAAGTCTGGATGATCCCAATTATTCGCTGCAGTTGGTTGGCGAAAACTTGTTAAATACGTTTCAGTCGCAGCTTACCTTTACCTATAACCGCGATGAAGGTTACAAGCAAATAGGCTACGAGGCGGCATACGGCGCGTTTTTCCCGTACCTTTTAGCCGGCGCGGATTACACTTTTGACCGCCGGGGATTGTATAAGGGCACCAGGATTTATTTCAACGAAACCGATATTCACGCCGGATTGCAGGTGCCGCTTAATTTATCGGTTGGAAAGTACTCGCGGTCTTTATCATTTAGCAGCAGCTTTTATTACAGCCGCAACACATTCCAGGAGGCTTTTCGCAGTACGTTCAGGGATAGTTATTATACCTATTTAAGTAATAGTATCCGTTTTAGTAACCAAACGCAGCAGGCCCGGCAGCATATCAACCCGCGTTTTGCCCAAAGTATCAGCATCAACTATAAAAAATCTGTTTCGGGCAGGGAGGCAAACCAGTTTTTAAGTACCGGTACATTCTATTTCCCCGGCCTGTTGCCTAATCATAGTTTAGCCATAAGCGGCGCATACCAGCACCGCGGACAAAACAACGGCATAGGTTTCTCCAACGATTTCCCGTTCTCGCACGGCTACACCGCCGAAAGCCTGGATAACATGAACAAGTTTGCCGCAAGCTATCATTTCCCCATTGCCTACCCCGATGCGGGCGCTGCCAACCTGGTGTATTTTATGCGTATACGCGGCAATATTTTTTATGATCAAACACATGCAACCGAATCGGAATTTTTTGCAAATAAGTCTGCCTTAAAGGCAAACTTCAGGTCGGCAGGCGCGGCAATATTCTTTGATACCAAGTGGTTCAACCAGGCCTCCATATCATTCGGCATCAGGTACAGCCGATTATTAGATGATGATTTGTTTGGAGGGAACGGCAGGAACAGGGTAGAGCTGGTTTTGCCGGTGGCGATTTTTTAAACAGGATTGCATCGTTTAACCTGGTTGCATTTCGAACAAGGTACGAGGAGAAATCTTGTTAGACAAGACAATATTGGTGCTCCGTTAGGAATGGCAGTTTTAAGTTGTGCGACCTGTGGATGTTCATTTCTTTTTTGTCGCAAAAAAGAAACGAACCAAAGAAAAAACACGCGGCTGTATCGCGTCGCTATGAACGGGTGTGTAAAGGCAGTGCCTGTGCTACCCGCAACGCACTAATGCCGCATTAGAAGGGCAAACGTTCAGTTCATCAAACTCATTTAGAAAGGGCTGGCCTAAACGTCAAAGCGGGCGGGCCGGGAGTATGGCGGGAATGTCGGTTTAGCTTTCGAACTCGCGCATGCGGGAGAAAGCGTTAAGAACCGGCAGGGCGGGCGGAAGCATCGCTTTGACTTGGCCTTTTCTTTTGGTTCGTTTTCTTTGCGGCTAAGGCAAAGAAAATGAACATCCACAGGCTTAATAATACATACTGCCGTTCCTAACGGAGCATTGAACCGCAGTTCTGTGAAGGGGAGATTGCTTGTATCAACGACCTATGTGAAAAAATTATCCGTTCGCTGCTTCCAATATCGCTTTCACCCTATCGGCGCTTGTAACGTCAAGGCTGTATTCATCGGCAATGCCGCTGGTGATGAGTAAGATATGATCGTTTTTATACTCCATGCCACCCGCTACGCTGATACGTGCGGATGAATGCACCTCGGTTGCGCCGGTAAAGTGCACCAGGTCGGCAACGTTGGTTTCGGTAATGCCGCAGCCGGGCATAATGGCTATGCGCCCGGCGGCTTTTTCTATCAGGTGTGTAATAACGCTTGCACCCTCCATAGCCGTGCTTCTGCCGCCCGAAGTAAGGATGCGCTCGCAGCCTATCTCAATAATGTCTTCGAGGGCCTGGTACAGGTTGGCACTCATGTCAAACGCGCGGTGAAAGGTAACCCCAAGTCCCCATTGCCGGGCAAGGCGTACCAGTTCGGTACATCGTTCCTTATCTACATTGCCATCTGCCTTTAGCATACCTATAACAATACCATCGCAGCCGGCCTCGATACAATTGCGGATATCGGCCTGCATCACTTCAAACTCCAGGTCGGTGTAAAGGAAATCGCCGCGCCGCGGACGGATAAGCACGTAAAGTTTAATGTGTAAATGTTTACGTGCCAGAAGCATTTGGCCATACGATGGGGTAGTACCGCCTTCTGATAAGTTCTCGCATAATTCAACCCTTGATGCACCGCCCTCCTGAGCGGCAATGGCCGATGTTACAGAATTAGAACAAACTTCGAGTATTACGGGTAATTTTTCACGGTTCATTATATCATAGCGGGGGTTACGGTATTAAACCTTATTTAAGCGTAATATGTTTTATCGGCAGGTATAAAGCCTTATTAAAGGTACTATTTTTTGTCCTTATAAAAGCTTTTACCGGGTATTAGCAGGTCTTGCCGGTTTGCATCGCATACTGCAAAACTAAAACCTTCCTGTATGGCATATGCGCCATATTCACCTTTTTTGTTGATGGCCAAAAATCCCACCTGGATATCTTTGGCAGTTTCGGGTTTCTTTTTGATGATGCGGTTAACGGCTTCTTTACAAGCGTCTTCGGGCGAGTAACCCTGGCGCATCAGTTCTACTACCAAAAAGCTGCCCACGTTGCGTATCACTTCTTCGCCCACACCGGTTGATGTAGCGCCGCCCACTTCGTTATCTACATAAAGCCCCGCTCCAATTATCGGGCTATCGCCAACGCGGCCATGCAGTTTAAAGGCCATGCCGCTGGTGGTACAGGCGCCGCTGATATTGCCTTTAGCATCAAGCGCCAGCATACCAATGGTATCGTGGTTGTATTTACTGCCGGGGCGGTGCTGTTTGTTTTCGATATTCAATACCGGCGAGTATTTGGCTGTTTTAAGCCATTTCTTCCAGTCGCGGTATGATTCGGGTGTTAATAATTTTTCTTTTTTAAACCCCTGTTCAACCGCAAACTGGGTAGCGCCATCGCCAACCAGCATTACGTGCGGGGTTTTTTCCATTACCAGTCGTGCAACCGATATAGGGTGCGCAATGTTCTCCATAGCCGCTACCGACCCGCAATTGCCAAACTCGTCCATTATACAGGCATCCAGCGTAACGTGTCCGTCGCGGTCCGGATAGCCGGCGCGGCCAACCGTATGGTTTTTCATATCCGCTTCAGGGATGCGTACACCGGCTTCAACGGCATCTAAAGCGCGGCCGCCTTTAACGAGTGTTTTCCAGGCCTCCTGATTGGCTGCGATGCCAAAATCCCAGGTGGATATCACTATCGGGTATTTATTGGTAGCTTTATAAGCTAAAACTTTGGCAGGCGAGTACTTTGAAATAGCTGTTAACGAGGCGGTTACTGCTGTTAATTTAAGGAATTTGCGGCGGTTATACATAAAGTTAAATATAATAATAGGGCATAAATTAGTGGTATTGTATCAGCTTTGATACATAAGGAGCCTCACCTAAATCCTCTCAAAAGGAGAGGACTTGAAAAGTGCTTCTGCTCCTCGCCTTCGGAGAGGGCCGGGCAGAGGTTTCTTTACTCAAAATCCCTTTGGCAATTAAAACAATGCCAGGCCTTGCGTGCGTAAAAAGGCATAACCATTAAAAGCATCGATATGATCATTACTAACCAGTTGGCCTTCTTTTCGGTTGCCGGCCCGTAATTTACATTACTGGACCCGCAGTAGGGGCAAATAACCGGTGAATGGGTTTCTTCGTCTATCTCAAAATGGTCCTGCTCGTGCAGGTCGCCGCTTTGGGCTAATATTTCGCGGCATCTTTCCAGATCGCGCGCAAATATTTTTAGTTTGATACCACCAATGGCATTATTTAAAATCGGGTTTACTACCAGCGTATTTTCATCGGCAATAAAACAGTGGATGCCATTATCTTCCAGCTTTGTGCGTATAATATGCGCCAGCATTGGGTCGTAATAGTGTTCAAAGGTGATGATTTTATCTTCCGGTTGTTCTGCCATTTTTATATAACATTTATACTAAGGTACTTAGTTTTTGTTTATTTTGGGGCAATGAACCGTATCGACCGTATATCTGCCATATTAATACAGCTGCAAACGCGCAGGGTTGTAAAAGCAAGCGATATTGCAGCAAGGTTTAACATAAGCCTGCGCACGGTTTACCGCGATGTGCGCTCGCTTGAGGAAGCAGGCGTACCTATAATTGGCGAAGCAGGAGTAGGATATTCACTGGTAGACGGTTACCGTTTGCCGCCCATTATGTTTACCCGCGAAGAAGCCACGGCATTTTTAACCGCCGAAAAATTTGTGGAGAAAATGACCGACGCATCTACCGCCGCGCAGCACAGATCGGCCATGTATAAGATCCGCGCGATATTAAAAACATCCGAAAAGGACCTGCTGGAAAGCATGGACAGCAGTATAGAAGTGCTGAAAAGCCAGACACAGCGCCGGATAAATAATAACAACCATATCCAAACCATCCTTAATGGTATAGCCCATAAAAAGGTGCTTTGTATAGATTATATGGCCGGTTATACCCAAACCAAAACCAACCGGCATATCGAGCCTATAGGGATATTTTACCTGGATAGTTACTGGCACCTGCTGGCCTATTGCCGTATGCGCAACGATTACCGCGATTTCAGGCTCGACAGGATCTTGAGCCTTACCGAAACTGATGAGATATTTGAAGGTAATCACCCCACGCTTAAGGATTACATCGCCCAAACCGCATCCGAGCATCAGTTGGAGACGGTTGTGATAAGGGTGGATAATGAGGTATCTAACTATATAAACGAGCAACGCTATTACCACGGATTTGTATCTGAAAAACAATTTGCCAAATACCGCGAAATGACCTTTCTGACCATATCTACCCAAGGGTTCGCCCGCTGGTTTATGATGTTTGGCGACCACGCCGAGGTACTGCAGCCGGCCGGTTTAAGGGATAAAATAACCGAAATAGCAGAGGGGATAGTGAGGCGAAATGGGGTGGAGGTGTAAATAGCACATCTGCCTGTGTAAAATTGTCAGTCTGAGCTTGTCGAAGACTTGTACGCTTTGATAATGGTTCGACAGGCTCACCATGATAAATATTTTTCTCCCTGCTGACATACCCTTGTCAAAACACTCCCTTTCTTTGTGGCTAAGTTTTTGTATGAAGTACTTCAATAAATATCTAACATCATGAGCAAGCTATCATTAAAAACAACTATCGACATGAAGGCCCCTGCCGCCGAAGTTTGGAAAGGCCTTACCGACCCCGAAATTGTTAAACAATATTTTTTTGGCACAAATGTACAGTCGGACTGGAAAACGGGCAGCCCGATAACATTCGATGGCGAATGGGAAGGCAAATCCTATCAGGACAAGGGTACCATATTAGAAATAACGCCCGGCGAATACGTAAAATACAGCTATTGGAGCAGCATGAGCGGCACTGAAGATAAACCCGAAAACTACAATAATGTAAGTTACCGCGTAACCGAAAAGGATGGCGGATCTACACTCGAAGTAACCCAGGATGGTATTAAAGATGAGGCTTCGAAAGAACACTCTGAAAAAAACTGGCAAACGGTGTTTGGCGGTTTAAAAAAGATACTGGAGAAATAGCCGTCTTTTAACTTACATTTATAAACAGTAATAACCATATGGATAACGAAATTATTAACCTGCCCATGTTTTATGTGGCGGGTTTAGCCGTACGAACGATCAATAAAGACGGGCAAGCCGGCCGGGATGTTGGCGGCCTGTGGCAAAAATTTACCGAAGGCAATATGGCCGAAAAGCTGGAGGAAAAAGAGGGCAACGAGGTGTATTGCGTTTATACCGATTACGAAAGCGATCATAACGATTACTACACCGCTATTTTAGGCTGCAAGGTAAGCTCAATAGAGTACCTGCCCGAAGGTTTTACAGGTAAAGCTATTCCCGCGGGTAAATACAAGGTGTTTACCCCCGTAGGGAAATTTCCCGAAAGTATCGGGGCTACCTGGCAGCATATCTGGCAATCGGACATCCAAAGAACCTACACGGCTGATTTTGACCGCTATGAAATGACCGGTAAGGCTTTTGAGGACATTAAATCTAAGGTTTATGTAGCGGTATATTGATCGCCCCCTTTGTCATGCTGAACGTAGTGAAGCATCTATTCGCTGACAATTTACCTGTCAAACGTCATTCTTTGTCCGCTTTGTCCGCTCATTAATTGCCCGTTTTCATATACCAAATTACCCGATACAAGGGTGCTTATCACCTTAGCTTTAAATGTATTGCCTTCAAATGGCGACCAGCCGCATTTGTACAGAATGTTACCCTTATTTACCTGCCACGGGCTGTTCAGGTTAACCAGTGCCAGGTCGGCCCAGTAGCCTTCGCGGATAAACCCGCGTTTTTCTATCTGGAATATGGTTGCCACATTGTGCGCCATTTTTTCGGCTATTTGCTCCAGCGTTATCTTGCCATGATGGTAAAGTTCCAGCATTGCAGGCAGGGCATGCTGTACCAATGGGCCGCCGCTTGGGGCCTGCAGGTAGGGTTGTGTCTTTTCTTCAAGGGTGTGCGGGGCATGGTCGGTGGCTATAACATCTATGCGCCCGTCCAGTACGGCTTTTAATATCTCGTCGCGGTCAGCTTCGGTTTTAACCGCAGGGTTCCATTTGATGAAGTTGCCTTTTGTTTCATAATCGGCATCGGTAAACCACAAGTGATGGATGCAGGCTTCGGCGGTTATGCGCTTATCAGCCAGCGGGATCTCATTGCTGAACAAGTGCGTTTCTTTAGCTGTGGAGATATGCAATATATGCAGGCGGGTGTTGTGTTTTTTGGCCAGTTCTACCGCCATTGACGACGACAGGTAGCAGGCTTCTTCGCTGCGAATTTTGGGGTGCAGCCTTACGGGAATGTTATCGCCAAGCAATTGCCTGTAGTGCGCCAGGTTGCTTTTAATGGTTGCTTCGTCCTCGCAATGGGTGGCTATCAGCATGGGCGATTGGGCAAACAGGTTTTCGAGCGTATTAGGGTTATCTACCAGCATATTCCCGGTTGATGAGCCCATAAAAACCTTAATGCCGCAAACGTTTTTGGCATCGGTGCGCAAAACCTCGTCCAGGTTATCGTTTGATGCACCCATAAAAAACGAGTAGTTAGCCGGCGAGTTTTGCGCTGCTATATCGTATTTATCCTGCAGTAACTGCTGGGTTAAAGCGTTGGGCACGGTGTTGGGCATCTCCATAAACGAGGTAATACCACCAGCAACCGCCCCGTGCGATTCGGTATAAATATTACCCTTATGCGTAAGTCCCGGCTCGCGAAAATGCACCTGGTCGTCAATACAACCGGGTAAAAGGTGCAAGCCTTCGGCGTTTATTTCCTTATCGGCCTTAACATCAATGCTGCCCGCTATTTTTTCAATAAAGCCGTGTTTTATGAGCAGGTCGGCTTGTGTTTGTTTCCCTTCGTTTACAATGGTCGCGTTTTTAATAAGGATACTTGCCATAGGGGTAAAGGTAATATTTTCGTTTTTATGTTAGCGTATATATCCTAATAGCATTAAAAATGTATTTAAAAGAAATTGTTGCAAACTTCATTATTTGATTTATCTTTATGTAATTTATCTGTTACAATTTTAAACCTATGTAAATCTGCATCTTATGAACGTTAAACACCTTATTTTACTCGTTATGATAACGGGTATAATGGCGGGCTGTAAAAAAGAAACAACCACCAAACCAAAGCCGACCGACACCACCAAAACCGAAGTAAAGGTAAAAGATACCATTTACCTGGTAAGCAAGGTTACAACCAACTACCTGCTTACACCTTCGCCGTTAACTATTACCGACAGGTTCACCTATAACGATTCCCGGCAGCTGATAAGGCACAGCGTTCAATATAAAAACAACACCAGTGATTATGTAACAAATTACAACCTGGTTTATACTGATGGTAAAGTTACTGAAGTAACCCGGACCGGCGGAAAAGTTTACAACTGGAATAAGATACAATATACCTATGTGGGAAGTGAAATTAAAGTGCTTTTGAAATACGCTGACAGTGACCAGAACGTTACCATAACCCTTGATGCCGACGGAAACCCTAAAAAATTAGAGGGTAACGGGCAATTTTACCTGTTTAAATACGATGTGGCCGGCAACATAAAAAACCGGAGCCAGTACGATAGTGCAAACCCTGCACATGCTAATATGACAATAGATTATACCTACGATAAAAAACATAGTCCGTTTTTGGCGCTGCGCAATAATACATATGCCATGTACAATATATTTGGTGATATAAATACCTTTATGAACAACCGCGTCACCAATAATGTGCTGGAAGTATACGCCCAGGAATATAACAAAGCGGGATACCCTACAAAAACAACCGTAGTGCACAGTTCGGTAGCGGTGCGGGTATTAAATTATGTTTATACCAAAGTAATTGTAGATAAACCATAAACTAAACCTTAACTGATTAAAAAGAAAAGAGCGTTGATGTTTGTCAACGCTCTTTTTTTATGAATAATGGTTTAAGCACCGTGTTATTTGCCGCCGAAATAATAGTTAATACCGAAATTAAAGTTATTGTTTAGGCTCGCGTTTAAAAAGCTGCCGTGGCTTAAATAGTTATACTGGTAGCTTACATTGCCAAAGCCCATGTTTAAGCCAACCTTTGGCGTAGGGAAGAAAACCACGTTAGGGCCGGCGTAAGCGGCGAAGTGGCCGTCGGTAAAGTTATTGGCAATGTGCGACGAACTGATGCCCATTTGCGGATAAATGCCAAACTTCTCGGTTATCATGCAGTAGTAGCGCAGGTTAATAGCCAGGCCAATAATATCGGTATGGTACTTACTGGTATAGCTGTAGTTTTTTGTAGGATCGGTGCTCGAATAAAAGTTTGATACCTCGGTGCCAGATACCCTTGAGTAGCCCGGCTGTATGCCAATAGCCCATTTATCGCTCAAAAAGAAACCAAACTCGGGGCTGATGTTAAAGCTTACAATGTCCTTATTAAAGTATTGGGTAACACCGGTATCAAAGTTATAATTTTGTACGGTGCCATCTTCATCATAACTAAAAGTGAAGGCGCCACCCAGGTATTTGTGGCCTTTGCCGGTTTGCGCGGAAGCCGCTGCTGAAACAAAAAGTACCGCGAATGTGATAAGTAAAAGTTTTTTCATGTGTTGTATTAATTGTGGGCGAAGATAACGTTTGGCACTTATACGCAGAAAATGTTTGGGTTGATACAGTTTGTTTGGACAAAAGATAAAGGACGAACGACAAAAGACCGAAATTTGTTGTTGTATGCCTGCCGAACCGTCTTCATCTTTTATCCTTCCGTCGTTCATCCTTTGTCCATAAATCCTTGCTCTAAATAGAAAACCTTATCTTTGCGGCTATGGCTGTAACTTTTGAAGATTTTAAATTTAACCGGCAGATATTGAATGCTATTGCCGATGCCGGTTACACCGAAGCTACGCCTATCCAGCAAAAGGCTATCCCGCCGATAATGAACGGGCAGGATGTAATGGGCATTGCGCAAACCGGCACGGGTAAAACCGCGGCTTATGTGCTTCCTATATTAATGAAGCTTAAATACGCGCAGGGCGATAACCCCCGCGCGCTTATTGTATCGCCAACCCGCGAGTTGGCCATGCAGATAGAAGAGAACATCAGGGCTTTCGCCGCTAACACCGATTTGCGCGTTGTGGTGCTTTATGGGGGCATAGGCCCAAAAACACAGATAGAGAACCTTAAAAAAGGTGTTGATATTATTGTTGCAACCCCCGGTCGTTTTTTAGATACTTATATAGCGGGGCACATCGTTACCAAAACCATTAATACATTGGTGCTGGATGAGGCCGATAAGATGATGGATATGGGCTTTATGCCGCAAATAAACCGCATTTTAGAAGTAGTGCCTGTAAAACGCCAGAACTTGCTTTTTTCGGCTACCATGTCTGATAAGATCCAGGAGCTTTCGCATAATTTTCTGGAGTTCCCTACCGTGATAGAGGTTACCCCGCAGGCAACTACTGCCGAAACGGTTGACCAGCAGTTGTACCACGTACCCAATGTTAAAACCAAAATAAACCTGCTTAAAACCCTGCTTGATAAGGAAGGCGACATAAAAAAGCTGATGATATTTTGCAAAACCCGTGTAGCTGCCGAAGACGTTTACAAATTTTTGCTACGCAAGTTTGGCGAAAAGGAAGTAAAGGTGCTGCATGCCAACAAAGGGCAAAATACACGTATCAACTCCATCAATTCGTTTAAGAACGATGAGGTGAAGATATTGGTGGCTACGGATGTGGCCTCGCGCGGTATCGATGTGAGCGATGTAAGCCACGTAATAAACTTTGATGTGCCCGTGGTAATTGAAGATTATGTGCACCGTATTGGCCGTACAGGCAGGGCATATAATTCGGGTGTGGCCATAACCTTTGCCGTACCTTCAGAGGAATACTACATCAATAAAATTCAGAAGCTTATTCGCCAAACCATCCCGGTACATAATATCCCTGATGGTGTTTTTATTGAAGAAACCCCTTACGAGGAACGGCAGGACCAGGCACGCGAGATAGACCTGCAAAAGCGTAAGGAGGACCCTGAGTTTAAAGGGGCTTTCCACGAAAAGAAATCGCTTGCGCAGATCAAGAAATTTGAAGCTGCCAAAGCAAAAAAACAACCCAACAGCGCTAACAAGAAACCAGCTAAAACCTATGGCGGAGCAAAACGATCTGCAAAAAAGAAACGATACTAACCCGGTAAAATTCAGGGTAAGTCCTTTAAACTTTGCCACGGCGGCCTTTTTTATACTGGCCGGCTACATATTTATAAACGGCGCCAAAATTACCGGCAGCCCGTACGAGCACTGGAGCGGCACTATTGCCTGGATCTTTATCCTGTTTGGGGTAGTTGTGTCATTGCTGGATATAATTTTCCGTAATTTCTTCTCCGAAACCAAAAAACTATGGATTGTAGAGCTAAGCTTTATAACTTTGGTGCTCATTATATTTTTCCTTGTTAAATAGTGGCAAGGGCAGATATGCAGATAATAAAGCACTATCCCGATACAATCGGGACAATAAATCACTAATTAGAAACATGAAGACTGCTGAAATAAAGCTTACCATCCAACTCGACGATAATAGTATCCCTGAAAACATCCTGTGGGAATCAACCGATTCTAAAAACAAAGAGGCGCTGCCCGTGCAGGCCATGATGCTGTCGCTTTGGGATAAAAACTACCAAAATACGCTTAAAATTGACCTTTGGACAAAGGATATGCCCGTTGACGAGATGAAACGGTTTTTTTACGAAACCCTGCAAACCATGGGCGATACCTTTTTGCGTGCCACCGGCGAAAAAAATATCGTAGAAGACCTGCGCGATTATTGCGCCCACTTTGCTGATAAAATGGAAATAAAAAAACAATAACCAACCTATGCGCCCCGCGTCACTTATCACTTTATTAGGGTTTATTATACTTATCGCAGCAACTTTTTGCCCAATGCTGCGCCCGTTTCATTTATTTAACATGAACGTTTATAAGCTAAACCAGCCTTATGGTATGGTTATTATGCTGGTTGGCGTTATTGGCATATTGTGCACGGTATTAAACCAGGGCAAAGTAACCCGCATTGCCGCATGGGCATCCCTTATATTAGTGGTGTTGCTATACGTCGCCGCTTTTCTTAAAGTAAAAGCCAGCTTTAGCTTTATCCCCTTTAAAGGCATCAACGGTTTCCTTACCAGGCAAATTGCTTTTAAATGGGGCTGGTATGTATTATTTGCAGGGCCGGTGCTTTCGGTAATAGGAGTATCAGCTTCAAAAAAGCGCGTTTATAACCAGGGTAATTAGTTGTTCACCACTTATTTGTTTATTACTCATAATTATTTTTGGTGCAAATATTTTTAAACATATTTGTAACACATTAAACTACATCGTATTCTATGTTTAAGCTTACTTTTCGCAATCAGGTATTAGCAGGGTTTGCTATATCTATATTGCTTGTATTAATTGTTGGTATACTTTCTTTTAAAAGTATAAAACAGTTAGAGGATGATACCGTTTGGGTAAACCATACCCAAAAAGTTATTAAAACCACCAACAATTTACTGCAATTACTTATTGATGGCGAAACCGGCATGCGGGGCTATGGAGCTACTGCCAATAAAACCTTCCTTGACCCTTATAATGAGGCGGTTCCGCGCATAACCGAAAACCTGAGCCAGCTTACCGAACTTGTTGCCGATAACCCCGCCCAAATTCAAAGGGTAGATTCGCTGAAGATGATCGTTAACCGCCAGCTGGTTATCCTGAAAACAAACATCGAAACACGGGAGGCAAAAGGGCTCGATTACATGGTGGCCAACCACATGTTCTTTAAAGGCAAGGGCAATATGGATAGCATACGCGATATCAATAGCCGCGTAGTTGAAACCGAAAATAAATTACTGGCCGAGCGTAAGTCCGCTTCAGATAAAGCATCGGCACAGGCAATAGCTGTTATTGCTGTTGGCTGCGGTATATTCCTGTTGATAGTAATCATCATGTTCTTTTACATACAGGCAACTTTTGCCCGCCAAAAACGGGTCGAGGAAGAAGTAAGGGTAGCAAATATTGAGCTGGAGAGGGTGCTTGCCGAGAACGAATCTAAAAACTGGCTGCTTACCGGCAGCGGCACCCTTAACGAGAAAATGCAGGGCCAGCAAAGCGAAAAAGAACTTTCGGGCAATATATTATCAGAGGTTAGCAAATACGCAAATGCCCTAACGGGTACCATGTACCTGTTCAACGAGGGCGAAGAAAAGCTCGACCTGTACGCCTCATACGCTTTTAGCGATCCGGGGGCTTTAAAACAATCCATCCGCATATCCGAAGGCTGGATAGGGCAGGCCGCCAGCGATGAAAAATCGGCCATTGTTAAGGGTAAGCTAAACAATAAGCTGATATTAGGCTCATCACTTTTAGAGGACGAACTGGTTGAAACCTTTATCGTGCCTTTCTTTTTTGATAAGAAGTTAAAAGGCGTTATCGAGCTTGGTTTCCGTAACCAGGTCCCTGAGCATGTTAAAGAGTATATACTGCTTATAGCAAATGATATTGGCATAGCGGTTAATACCTCGCAGGCGCGAACCATTATGCACGATCTGTTCGAGGAAACCCAGCAGCAGGCCGAAGAACTGGAAGCACAGCAGGAAGAGATGCGTGTTACTAACGAGGAACTGATGAACAAAACAGAAATGTTGCAGGCATCAGAAGAAGAACTACGTGTACAGCAGGAAGAACTGCGCACCATTAACGCCGAACTGGAAGAAAAAGCCAGCCTGCTGGAAGAGAAGAACCAGGCCATTGAAGAGGCGCGCCGGTCCATCAGTATAAAAGCTAACGAACTGGAAACCACCGGCAGGTATAAATCAGAGTTTTTGGCTAACATGAGCCACGAACTGCGCACGCCGCTGAACAGTATATTGGTACTGGCCCGTATCTTAAAAGATAATAAGCCGCTAAACCTGTCAGAAGACCAGATAAAATATGCCAGTGTAATATTTAACGCCGGTAACGACCTGCTTACCCTGATAAACGATATCCTCGACTTGTCGAAGATCGAATCGGGCAAGCTGGATATGCAGAACGAGGATACCCGCATTTCTGATATCCTTAGCGATATGCAATCCCTGTTTGCCGAGGTTGCCAGCAATAAAAAAATAACTTATACCACCAGTTTAACAGGCGTGCCGGCCACCATTTATACCGATAAGGTAAGGGTTGAGCAGGTGCTTAAAAACCTGTTATCAAACGCGTTTAAGTTTACGCCCGAGAGCGGTACAATAGCCATAAACGCCGTTGCAGGCCCGCGCGAAAATACGGTAAGCTTTAAAATAAAGGATTCGGGAATTGGTATCCCGGCCGATAAGCAGAAGATCATATTCGAGGCGTTTCAGCAAGCCGATGGGTCAACCAGCCGTAAGTATGGTGGTACCGGCCTGGGGCTTTCTATCAGCCGCGAACTGGCATCATTACTGGGTGGTAATATCACCCTTAGCAGCGAGCCGGGTAATGGAAGCGAGTTTGTACTCACGCTGCCGTTTGAAGCCAAACATGTTGAGCCGCAGGAAGACAGCCTGCCTACAATTGAAAATTATAAGCCAACTACCTTCCTTGATACCGTAGTTAAAAAATCTGCCGACCCTAACTACGAGCCTTTTGTGGTTATTGTTGAGGACGATAAAAACTTCGCCAACATCCTGCAGGATTACTCGCGCGACCACGGCTTTAAATCGGTAGTGATAAACGAGGGTACAAATGCCGTCGAGATCATTAAAGAGCAGCAGCCCGATGCTGTTATACTGGATATTATGCTGCCCGGTAAAGATGGCTGGCAGATCTTGAAAGAGCTGAAGCTTGACGAGGCAACGCTTCATATACCGGTACATTTAATGTCGGCAGGCGAAGCCGCGGCAAACCGTGTGCGTAAAGAGGGGGCTATCAGCTTCCTTAAAAAACCGGTGAACACCGAAACGCTTGATAAACTGTTTGGCGATATTATGGCCAACAGCGGTACTAAATTTACGCAGATACTACTGGTTGAAGACCATAAGGCGCAAAGCCAGGCGCTTAAGGACCTGATGCAAAGCCAGGGTATAACGGTTGACCAGGCATTTGACGGCGAATCGGCCTTCAGGATGCTGTACGAGAACGAATACCAATGCGTGATACTCGATCTTAACCTGCCGGATATATCAGGCCTCGATCTGTTAGATAAGATCAAAGAGGTTGATAAATTTATCTCGCTGCCGGTTATCATCAATACCGCTATGGAGCTTGATAAAACATCGGTTAACAGGCTTATGCAATACGCCAATGCTATGGTGGTAAAAACCAGCAAATCGTCTGACAGGCTGATAGATGAGGTAAACCTGTTCCTGAACAAAATAAGCGAATCGGGCGCGCAGGCAACCGGTACTCCCGGCAAAATCAAAACCACCACCAAGGGAAAGGATACCATAAAAGGTAAAAAAGTGCTTGTTGTTGATGATGATATGCGTAACATATTTGCGCTAAGCAGCGCCCTTGAAAGTTATGACCTTAACGTGGTAATTGCCAACGATGGCGAAGAAGCCATTGCCAAATTGGAAGAGATAACCGACATTGATATTGTGCTGATGGATATTATGATGCCAAAAATGGATGGTTACGAAGCCACAAGGCATATCCGTAAGCAAAACAAATGGGCAAAGCTTCCTGTTATAGCGTTAACCGCAAAGGCCATGAAGGACGACCGCGAAAAATGCATAGCTGCCGGTGCTAATGATTACATTACAAAACCGGTTGATATGGATAGGTTGATATCCTTAATGCAGTTGTGGCTGGATAGCTAACATATGAAGGGAACGGGAACTAAAGACGCGATTACAGGCACAGAGCTGAACGAACTGATAGATATTGTAAAAAAGATCCACGGGTTTGATTTTAGTGATTATACAGAAGCATCGTTTAAGCGAAGGCTTAGCCGTATCATGATGCTTAAGAAGCTGGAATTTTACGACCTGAAGCACATACTGGTTAACGACCCCGGCTTTTTCCAGGAGTTTTTAGAAGAAATTACGGTTAACGTTACCGAGATGTTTCGCGACCCGGCCTTTTATAAAGCGCTGCGCAGCCAGGTCGTGCCTTACCTGTCTACCTATCAGCATATTAAAGTGTGGTGTGCGGGCTGTTCCTCGGGCGAGGAGGTGTATTCGCTGGCCATTTTGCTGAACGAGGAAAAACTAAGTAAAAAATCTTTCATTTACGGTACCGATATCAATACAGGTGTTTTGAACGAGGCCCGCAAAGGCATTTACAGCCTGCGCAAAATAAAAAGCTACGCCGAAAATTATTTATTTACCGGCTTGCCAGGTTCACTTACCGACCATTTTACCATGATGTACGATGCCGCCGCCATACACAGCGAGCTAAAGCAAAACACCTTATTTTCGGTACATAACCTGATATCCGATACCGGTTTTAACGAGTTTCAGATGATAAGCTGCCGTAACGTATTCATCTACTTTGAAACCGAGCTGCAATACAAAATACTCGATCTTTTTTACAGGAGCCTGTGCCCGCTTGGGTACCTTTGCTTAGGTAATAAAGAAACCATCCGGTCAGAGGCCTTTCGCAAAAAATTCAAGGTTATCAATCAAAAGGAAAACATATACCAAAAAATTGGCTCTTGATGATGAAATAAAAAAGCGCTGGGCGCAATCCCGCATACTGCTTTTGGGCGGTTCGGCGGGGGCGTTCAAACTGCTGTTCAGGCTGGTGAAAATACTGCCTGTAAACCTCAACAAAACGGTTATCATCGTTATCCACCGAAAAAAAAACTTTTTTAGCGAAATTGAAAAACTGTTTGCCGAGAATAGCCGTATGTTGCTACAGGAAATTAGCGACAAAGAGCCAATAAAGGGTAATACGATATACATTGCCCCGGCAAATTATCATACGTTGGTTGAAAATGAGGGCTTTTTTAGCCTTGATGTATCTGATGCTGTCTGGTACTCAAAACCATCGATAGATGTAACTTTTGAGAGTGTTGCCGAAGTTTACAAAGGGCAGGTTACCGCCGTTTTGTTCTCAGGCGCTAACCAGGACGGTGCAGAAGGTTTGTTAAAATTGCGCCAAAAAGGGGCGTTAACCATTGCCCAGTATCCGGGCGATGCTGAAATGGCCGAAATGCCGCAGGCTGCAATTGATATGCACGCCGCCGAATACATTTTACGAACAACAGAGATTTTTGAGCTACTTGAACTATAACTTACCCCTACACAATTTATCATACTTAAATGACACCTGTAAATATCCTTATTGTTGATGATAGGGAAGAGAACATTATAGCGCTTGAAGCGCTTTTGAGCCGAAACGATATACGTTTATTTACAACTACATCGCCAAACGATGCGTTGAAAATAGCCTGGGAAAACCCCATTGCTATAGCGCTTGTTGATGTTCAGATGCCCGGTATGGATGGGTTTGAACTGGTACAGATGCTAAAATCTAACCCGCGCACAAAAGATATAATGGTAATATTTGTTACCGCTATATCAAAAGAAACCAAATACGCTGTTAAGGGCTTTGGCGCCGGCGCGGTAGATTATCTTTACAAACCGCTTGACCCTTACATTACATCGGCCAAAGTTGATGCTTTTATACAGCTTGCCCGCTCGCGCGACGAGATCAGGCAAAAGAATGATGAATTACAGGATTTTTCGATAGTGGTAAAAAACAGCGCTGACATTATATGCGCTGTTGATGCCGATACCCTGCGCATCAGATCTGTTAACCCCGCGGTTGAGGCCATTTTAGGCTATAAGCAGACCGAGGTGTTAGGCAAAAGCATTATTGACCTGGCCATTGATGCCGACCGCGATGTGTTCAGAAAAAAGCTGGGCGAGATCATTAAGGATAATAAAAGCTTTTCGGTATCCGAGTTTCAGTTCAACACCTTTGATAAGCACGTTATCTGGGTAGAATGCCGTGCATCGTACCGCAACAAAACCATCTTTATCAACATCAGCGATAGCTCCCCTCAAAAAAGCTACCAGCTGCAGCTTATTAAATCAAAAGAAGCGGCAGAGTATGGTAAAAAAGTAAAGGAAACCTTTTTAGCCAACATGAGCCACGAGCTGCGCACGCCGGTTAACGGCATTATAGGCCTTAGTAATTTACTGCGCAAAACACCGCTTAACGATCAGCAGAACGGTTTGCTGGATATGCTGGAAACATCGTCCCGCTCGTTGTTAGGCGTAATAAACGATGTGCTTGACATATCCAAGATAGAAGCCGGAAAGTTTAGTATTGTGCGTGCACCTAACAACCTTAAAGCCATAGTTAATTCGGTTGCCGGTTTATTGAAATTTAATGCCGACGAAAAAAATATTGAGTTTATTGTAGAGATCGATAACGATGTGCCCGATACACTGATGGTAGACTCGTTGCGGTTGAACCAGATACTGATGAACCTGCTGAGCAACGCCATTAAGTTTACCGATAGGGGATATGTTAAGCTTACTGTATCGGTGTTGCAAAAACTAAATGATAAGGTTAAGCTTAAATTTAGTGTGGAAGATACCGGCATTGGCATCCCCACAGACCGTTTATCAAAAATATTTGAATCGTTTGAACAAGCCGAAGACGATACCACTAATAAATACGGCGGTACCGGGCTGGGGCTTACAATTGTTAAAAAATTGATAGAACTAAAGGGAGGTGACCTTACCGTAAGCAGTAAACCGGGCCAGGGTAGCGTGTTTAATTTCACCAATTGGTTTAACACCGCAAACGCACCCGCTACTGAAAAAACACCTAAACCGGATAAAAAACTCGCCCCGTTTGTAAACACCCGTGTTTTAGTTGCCGAGGATAATATGATAAACCAGTTTATGGTATCAAAGATCCTGAAGGACTGGAATGTGGAGGTAGAGATAGCAGATAGCGGTTATAAGGCCATTGACAAACTGAAGGAAGATACTTACGACCTGGTGCTGATGGATACCCATATGCCGGGTTTAAATGGTTACCAGGCTGCCCGTATTATCCGCATGGAGCTGGAAGAGCCTATGCGCAGTGTGCCCATCATATCCCTTTCTGCATCGGCATTTGAGCACGAACAACTGGAAGCCATTGCCGCAGGCATGAACGATGTTTTGTCGAAACCGTTTGAAGCGCATGAACTGCATGCTAAAATGACTAAGCTGTTGAAAGGCAGCGCTATTAAAAAGCCAGTTTAGTTTGGCCGGTGCCCATAACACGGGCTTCGTGCTCTAACAGCCACTGTTTGCGCCAAAGGCCGCCCGCGTAACCGGTTAGGCTGCCATTGCTGCCAATTACACGGTGGCAGGGCACAATTATCCATAAATTATTTTTCCCGTTGGATGCCGCAATTGCGCGGATAGCCAGCGGGTTTTTCATTTTGTTTGACTGCTGCCCGTAGGTAATGGTGGTACCGTAAGGGATCTTGAGCAGCTCCTGCCACACCTGCTGCTGAAAAGCCGAGCCCGGCTGGTTTAGCGGCAGGTCAAATTCCTTTCTTTCGCCGGCAAAGTATTCGTCAAGCTGTTTTATGGCCTCGTTCAGTAAAGGCGAATCGGTAGCGGTTTCTTCCAGTTCCTCATCGCGGATAGATACTTTGGTAATGTGCGTATCATCAGCAGTAATGAGGGCTATGCCAACGGGTGTGCGGTGATAAACTTCGTACATGGTTACTGTTGTGCCTTAGTAAGCGACTTTAAATAAACCTTGCTCATTTTACCCCCGATAAATTTCGACGGTAAAAAATTCATGAATACGTTGCCTATGCGGTTAAGCAAACCCGGTACATAGCTGTATTTACGGGTAATAAGCGCGTGGATGCCTTCTTTTGCCGCTACGCTAACGGGCATCAGCCAGCCTTTAAGTTCGTTAAATTTGCTGTTATCGGTCATTTCGGTAGCAATACCGCCCGGCGCAAAAACGGTGATGGAGAATGCAGGGTTGGTAAGCTCGTTGTGCAGGGCATTACCAAAAGCGGTTATAAAAGCCTTTGTTGCCGAGTATGCCGCCTGGTAAGGCACCGGGAAAAACCCCGCCATGCTTGATACCAGCATCAAGCCGCCTTCGGTGCCGGGCTCATCAAAATATTTTACAAGGCTGTTGGTCATGCGTACCACGCCTATAACATTTGTTTTAAGGATGCTTTCAAAATTATCCCAGGCCAGTTCGGTATGCCTGCCAAAATAGGTTACGCCGGCGTTTAAAATTGCCGCGTATAAGTTATTGCCCGCAATGCTTTCGGCAATTACACGGTCGGCTTCCTCGGGGATGGACAGATCGGCAACAATAACCTTTACCTGTATACCTGCGTATTTTTCCAGTTCGGCCTTCAGCTGGTTAAGGTTATCGGCGCGGCGGGCGGCAATAATAAGGTTGGCTTTATGCAGGTGCGCCAGTTGCCGGGCCATTTCCTGCCCAAGGCCGCTTGACGCGCCGGTTACCAATACCCATTTATTATTAAGCTGCAGGTGTTTCATGTCGCTAAGTTATTCTTTTAGTCCGAAAGTCGGAAAAGTCAGTCTTTCGGACTTTACCGATTCCCTGACTTTCGGACTTTTTTCCCTTACTTTGCAGCATGAAACTTTTGGGGCAAACTATAGAGCTTTTAAAAAAGGAGATCATCCTGGAGTGGCGCTCAAAATACGCCTTCAATGGTATCCTGCTGTATATTGTGTCCACCGTTTTTGTTTGCTACATATCCTTTAACTTAAACCCCGGTTTTAAGGGAAGCAGCGGATATGGTATTGTATGGAACATCCTGTTTTGGATAATTATGCTTTTTGCATCGGTAAATGCCATTGCCAAAAGCTTTTTACAGGAGAATAAGGCGCGCCTGCTGTATTATTATTCCATTGCCCATCCGCAGGCCATCATCCTCTCAAAAACCATTTACAACGCCTTATTAATGGCTTTGCTAAGCATACTTGCATTGTTGGTTTATATATTATTTTTCCCAAACAACGTTCAGGACCTGCTTTTTTATTTTATTACCGTTATGCTGGGCAGTATCAGTTTTTCAACGGTGTTTACCATGCTATCGGGCATAGCATCAAAGGCGGGCAATAACGGTACGCTGATGGCCATACTAAGTTTCCCTGTGATAATCCCGGTGATACTGCTGCTGGTTAAAGTAAGCAAAGCCGCAATGGATGGTATCGACCCAAGCCTTAGCTTTGGTAACATTGGTGTGCTGGTGGCAATAAATGTTATAGTAATTGCGTCATCTTTAATACTTTTCCCATACCTGTGGCGCGACTAATGCTTTCATCATCTCCATACAAAATTATTGTGCACCGCTGGTGCCTGTTGCTTGTGTGCCTGGGCGTGGGTTTTACGGTAAAGGCGCAAACGGTTATCAGCGGCAAGGTAATTAGTTCGGCATCAAAAGAAGGGGTGCCGAAAGCCAGCGTATTTTTAAACAATGCCACTTTTGGCACCGCCACCAATGATGATGGAACGTTTAGCTTACGCGGGGTAAAGCCCGGCCAGTATGACCTTATCGTATCAACAATTGGGTATGAAGAATACACGCAGAAGGTACAGGTGGGGCAGGGGCCAATAAACCTTGAAATAGCCATTACGCCAAAGGTGATGATGATGCGCGAAGTGGTAATAACCAGCAACGCCGATTGGAAAAGGAATTTTGAGCAGTTTAAAAAGGATTTTATCGGCCAAACCGATAATGCTAAATATTGTAAGGTAGAAAACCCGCGCATTCTTAACCTGTCTTTTATCCGCAAAACGCAAACCTTAGAGGCATCTGCCGATGAGTTTTTGGTGGTTAATAACGATGCACTGGGCTACCGGGTAAAGTTTTTGCTAAAAGAGTTTTCCAGCAACAACATTACACGCACAATTAATTACGCGGGCCGTGTACTTTTCGAAGAGTTGCCCGGCACCGGGGCGCAAAAAAAGAAATGGAAGCTAAAACGCGATGAAGCATATTATGGCTCGTCGCAGCATTTTTACCGGGCGTTGCAAAAAAACCGCCTGTCGCAGGAGGGGTTTGTAATGTACGATTTTAGCCGCGCCTTAGACCCCAACCGCCCGCCCGAAGCGCTGATACAAAAAAAGCTGAAAGAGTTCAGGATGATCAACCGCGATTCGATAAGTTACTGGCTTGCCAAAGAGAACATGCCCAAATGGTACCGGGAGCATTTAACCAAGCCACCGCTAACCGCTTACCAGGTAATACGTAAACCACCGCAGGAAGGGCTTTTTGTATTAACTTTTCCTAATTACCTGTACGTAGTTTACAACAAAAAACACGAGACCGAAGACTTTAAAGACCTGTACCGGCCGCTGGATATGGAGAACTTTGAAACCAGTGTAATAACCCTTTTAGGGCCTGTAGTGGTGTTTGATATGAACGGCACAGTTGTAGCCGAAAGCCCGTTGTACGAAGGTACGTGGTCAAAAGCCAAGCTGGCCAACCTGCTGCCGGTTGATTACGAGCCATCGGAATTGACGGGGAATTAGACCTTTTCGGGCTTGTTATGCTTATCAGCCAATGAAGGGCTACCCATGATAAATATTATCATCCAATTTAGTTTTCAATTTCTAATTTCTCCTCGTAGGTTAGGCCTAACTCTTCGGCGGCTTTATCTAAATTGGGTCGAAGTGTAAAAAAGTAAACTACCATTACTGCGGCTATCCCTAAGAAAAAGTAATTGCCGGTTAACAGAAAACTTACAATACTAAATAACGAAGCGCCTTCTATAAGCGCGAACTTTACAATAAGCGCCGACATATACCCGGCCATTTTTTCGGTTAGCGTTTGTTTATTTACGGCCGCTGCAATAACTTGTTTATAAACCAGGTTCCCTACAGCAAAAGCCACAACACATAAAACAGCGGCTATAATGATGAATTGATTGTCATTTGCAGGCCCTGCCGCGGATTGTTTCCCTAAAAATAAAACAACACCTGCAAACAAACACTGCCCTGCAAGCAAGGCAAGGTGGATTGTTTTAGCCATTTTAAACGCCTGCTTTGGTTCTAATTTTACTGATCTGTAGTTGGAGTTCATAAGGTTTGGTAATATGTATGCAGTTTAAACATTTTACCATGTAAATGCAAGCTGTTAAAACCATTGCCTTTCCGACCACTCCAACCCATCGGGAAGTTCCGCATTACTAAACTCGATATGTATAACCTTGCGGGGCTTGTTATTAGTGGTGCGGTTTGATGCGTGGAGCAGCAGCGGCCTCATGACCATTACCCCGCCTGCTTTTACGCTGCAGGTATGCTCTGTTTCTGTTTGCCAGTCTATAGTTTCGGGGCGATAAATATCTTTAAGGTGTGAGCCGGGTACTACTTTTAATGCGCCGTTACCCTCATCAGTATCATCCAGGTGGATGCGGATAGTGAAGTTATTTTGCAGAATCTCCAAAGGCGGCTGCACGGCAAACTGGTTTTGTTTTACCGTCCACGGGCCGTAACCGGGCAGGTCGATCTTCTTATCAACTGATATGGTGAGGTCCTGGTGCCAGGCTACAAACCAGTTCGATGCTTCGGGTTTATCAAAGTAGATAGATTTTACAACGAAATAATCATCACCGAATAAGTCGGCGATGATTGCCTTTAGCTTCGCATTAAATACGATGTTATTTACCGCCGGCACTTCCTTAAGAAACTGCCTGATAGCGAACAGGTCGGTAGTTTTGCGGAATGTGCTTTTATCGGTATTGGCTTTATTTATTTCGGTAAGGATGGCTTTAATTTCCGCAGAAGTGTAAACGCTTTCGATGGTTGTAAAGCCATTTACCGCGATGGTGTTTTTTTGATGGGTTATGGTGTCCATTTGTGTAAAGAAACGAAAAAAGGACTAAAGCAATTGCTTTGTGGCATAGGTTTGTGGTTTTATTAATGTCAGTCCGCTCAATTGCCGCGGAGGGCTGTTACTTTGTCTTGATACAAAGTAACCAAAAATCAAGTCAGCAAAAATGCTTCTTTGCCGCACAAGGCCCGCCCCGCAAATCGCTCAGAACCACGGGCTGGAAATCTTTTGCCCGCCCGCGCAATTCCCCACGCTTCTGCAAAAGTTTCCTATACCCTCACCCCCGCAACAAGGCCACCATCGTTCTTCCCGATTTCGGACGAAGCTGTTCTGCTGACGTCGGAGAAAAGAAATCCTACAATCCAGACAAATTAAAAAAGTCATTGCGAGGAGCGATAGCGACGTGGCAATCCCCGATAGACTTGTCTGCGGCTTTGTAGGTAGAAGATTGTAACGGATAGCATTGGCCGCAAGTAACGCTCAATTTCAGTTGGCAGTTTACAGTAAAACAAAAAAGCCACGAAGTATTGCTTTGTGGCTTTTGTACATCTTAACGTAATACTACTTCTTTTTTTTAATCGTTGCCCTTGGTTTACCGGCAACTTTGACCGTTTCGGGTTTAATTTCTTTATTCCTTCGCAGTATCGACATAAAGAAACCGATGATCATGATGATGGTACCGGCCCACAGGAAGTTGATGTACGGAAACTCGATAGCTTTCATTACGATGAATTTCTTCTTGCTTTCGGGCTGCTGGTAAACGGTTATCTCTACCTTGCCATCGGCCATGGTTTTGCCGGGGATTATTTTGGTAAAGCGCAGTTTTAAACCCGCATCCTCTATTTTTTTACCAAAATCGAAAACGCTGCGGCCCTTTATCATGTACACCGGCTCGGTTTGGTAGGTTTTACCATGGGTAATAACTTCCAGCTGCGCGCCAACAGCAATATCTTTATCGGTAAGCGGGATGTTCTGCAGTTTGGCGTTCTTGTTTAAGCTTTTTAATACAATTACACCGTCGCGGTAGCTTATGGTATCGCCAATAGCAACTTCATGCGCTACAGGGGCGTCGTAATTTTTATCGTCACCCTCTTCGCCGTGCGATGCTTCCTCTTCTTTTGGCGCTGTGCTTATTACGTTGGTCATGGTAATATGCGTGTACAGGTCATGGAACAGGTAATGCTTGGTATCGGGTGTTGATGACATGCCCCCCTGCGCTTGTATAACGTTTGGCCTGAGCGTAAAATTTTCAGTTACTTTACCATCTTTAATGCGCTGGTAATCAATATTAAAGAAATGGCTGGCGCCTTCTATGGTATCGCCTTTAAATGTAACCATATACTCACCCATTTTAAGAGGCTCGTTCTTGTAAAGCAGTATGTTGTCTTTAGGGTTTTCGTCTTTGGCAAAATCGGCGCTGTACTGCTCGCCGGTAAGGTTTTCAGATACTATCTTTTTTGTGCCTGCGGATATCAGCGCGCCAACCAGCAAAAGGCCAAAACCTATGTGCGCAACAGCCGATCCGGCAAGCTTAGCTTTGCCTTTAAATGAATCGGCCAGTATTTTACCGTTACCCACAATGGTGTATACCGAGCACAGCATCACCAGTATAAACACAAAATGCAGTTTATAAAAACCCGTAGCGTAAACAATAAGCCCGGTTATCAGCGCGGCAAAAACAAAGTAGATAAGCGTGGTGATAAAGAAGCGGGTGATATCTGTTTTTTTGTATTTTAGGAACTGGGCAAACCCGCTTAGCAAAGCAACCACCACCGCGAACGATGCCTGGATAACATTGTAATGCTTAACCGGGTCGGTAGGTGGCGCCAGCTTGGTGCCAAACATCAGGTTCCAAACGGGTACCGATGTTACCACAATAAGGTGAAAGCACGATAAGCCCAGGAAAATAGCGCCTACAAACATCCAAAACTCGCGCGAGTAGGTTTCCTCGTCCTTTTTGGTGATAGGCATTTCCTTAAAGCGGCTTATCAACAGGTAAATGGTAATAGCCAGGAATACCAGTATGCCTATAACCAGTTGCCAGAACAGGCCAAGATCGGTAAAGGCATGTACGGATGATTCGCCCAGTACGCCGCTGCGTGCCAGGAACGATGAATACCAAACCAGTACAAATGAAACCAGGGTTAAAAAGGTTGCTGTAAAATAGGAGTGCCCCGTGTTTTTATACACGATCATTACGTGTACGGCGGCAACCAGTATCAGCCACGGGAAGATAGAAGCGTTCTCTACCGGGTCCCACGCCCAAAAGCCGCCAAAGTTTAACGACTCATACGCCCAGAACGAACCCATAACAACACCGGTACCCAGCACCATACACGAGAACAGCGCGTAGGGGATAGCGGGCTGCACCCACTCTTTGTAACGCCTTTTCCAAAGGCCGGCCACCGCGAAGGCAAAGGGCACAACCAATGATGCCGACCCCAGGAACAGGGTGGGCGGGTGGATGATCATCCAATAATTTTGCAGCGAAGGGTTCATGCCCTTGCCGTCTTTTATAAAATCGAGATAGTTTGCATTCTGGAAGATAGGCGCCTCCATACCCGAGTTGCGCAGCAGCATAAACGGCGAACTGCCAATATGCGCGCTGCCTATCTGCAAGCCCAGTATCATGGTGCCCAGCACCACCTGCGATAGGGCAAGCGTTGTCATTACCGGCTTCTCCCACGATTTGGCTTTCCAGATCAGGATGTTACCCAATACGGCCTCCCAAAACATCCATAATAAAAAGCCGCCTTCCTGGCCGTTCCAAAAGCCCGATATCAGGTAGTAAACAGGCAATTCGCGCGAGGTGTACGACCACGCGTAATGGTATTCGAAATAGTGATTGTAAAGTATGTAGAACAGGCAAACGCCCATGCCCAGTATAGCTACAGTATTTAACCAGTAACCTATACGGCCCAAACGCAGCCACGAGTTGTCACTTTCGGGCGTGTTTTCCTGCGTGGCGAAGAAATAACAGATAAAGGAAAAAAGGGCGGAACCAAATGCAAGAACAATAAAAAACTGGCCTAAATCACCCGGTAGCAGGTGTTCGCCTTTGAAAACTATATCCATTAAAAATTTATTATATGCTCGCGCTTTTCTTAGCGCTAACTTCGGTAACGTTCAACTTGTCGTCGGTGTATTTAGACGGGCATTTCATCAGGATCTTGGAAGCATGAAACTCGCTGCCCTTCATCTGGCCGGTAAGTACTATCTGCTCCGAGCGTTCAAAATCCTGGGGTTTTGTACCGCTGAAAACTACCTTGCATTCTTCGCCCTTATTATCCTTCATGTAAAACGAAAAATAATTGGCATCCTTAGTGGCATCGTAAAACAACTCTTTGGTTTTGTTTAAACGCCCAACCACATGCAATTCGCTTTTAGTTGTTTTGGCATCGTTGAACGACCCGTAAGTACTTGTACTTGAATAGGTACTGATGATAACCGCGATAGCGATAGCGATAACAATAATACCTATAATTGAACTTTTCTTCATTAACTGATATTTTCCTGTAAACAGTTTACAAAAATACAAAACGCAAAGCTAAATAAGTTTATTACAAGGGATATATATTATTTAGAATTATTATTGATAAGGGAGGGGTTAGAGATTAGAGATTAGTGATTAGGTGTTAGTAATTAGAGATTAGTGATTAGAGGTTAGTGATTAGGAATTGCCTGAAGAACATTTTGTTTTTCAATATCCAACAAAAAGAGCGCCTTTTCAGGCGCTCTTTCAATACTATCGGAATAAAAACTAATCTTTAATTTCCTTTCACCTAATCACTAATCACTAACCACTAATCTCTATTTACGGCCACACACCAAGGTTTTGGTACGATACCGCAATTTTGTTGATAGCGCCTACCATTGCCGCGTTACGCAAGGTTTCAACCTTAGGGTTGTTCTTGTATATCTCGCGGATCTCGTGGTACGAGCGGATCATGGTATCTTCCAAACCGGAGTTTACCAGTTCCAGCTCTGATGCACCCTTGATAATGGTTGAGCGTTGCAGCGGCGTTAACGATGTACCGGTAATGCCTTCTACCATGTTCACCAGGTTAAGGTTCGAGTTTTCCTCAAACCTGCGGTTGATACGGCCAAACGCTACGTGGCTCAGGTTTTTTAACCACTCAAAATACGATACGGTAACACCACCTGCGTTAGCATACATATCCGGGATGATCATACCGCCGGCTTTGTAAAAAGCGGCTTCAGCCTCGGGCGATGTTGGGCCGTTGGCGCCTTCGGCAATAATTTTGGCTTTAATACTGCCAATATTTTCTGCGGTTATCTGGTTCTCTAAAGCGGCTGGCACTAAAATATCGCATGGCTGCTCCAGGCCGTCCATGGTGTTTTTAAACTCTTTTTTAGCGCCTGCGTATCCTAAGATAGATCCGCTTGATTTGCGGTGCTGAAACACGGCTTCTACATCAAGGCCGTCCTCGTTGTAAATAGCGCCTTCAAACTCGCAAAGGCCAACGATGATAGCGCCAAACTCCGACAAAAATTTGGCCGAGTAGTAACCCACGTTACCCAAACCCTGTACAATTATTTTTTTGCCCGATAAGCCTGTGGTTAAACCAAGCTTTTGCATATCCTCGCCAACGCTTACACACTCGCGTATGGCAATAGCCACACCACGGCCGGTAGCCTCGCGGCGGCCTGCAATACCGTGTAAGGAAATTGGTTTACCCGTTACCGCTCCTAAAGCATCCAGCTGGCCGGGGTTCATGGTGGCGTAAGTATCGGCTATCCAGCTCATTTCGCGCTCGCCCGATCCATAATCCGGGGCGGGTACGTCAATGCTTGGGCCAATAAAATTCTTTTTGATAAGTTCAACCGTGTAACGGCGGGTAATGTTCTCCAGCTCGCCAACGGTGTAGTTTTTTGGATTGATCTTGATGCCACCCTTAGCGCCGCCAAACGGTACATTTACAATGGCACATTTATAGGTCATTAGGGCTGCAAGGGCCATAACTTCATCCTCGTTCACCATTTCGCTGTAGCGGATACCGCCTTTTGTTGGCGACTGGTGGTGCGAGTGCTCTACACGCCAGGCATCAATCACTTCAAAACCATTGCCTTTGCGTATAGGGAAACGAAAACGATAAACACTGTTGCATGATTTGATCTGGTCTAACAAACCTGCATCGTGCTGGGTGAACTGCGCTGCATGATCAAAGTTCTTACATACATCACCAAAAAAGTGTGTATCCTGATTTGCAGTCGGATTATTGATATTCATAATTTAGAATTGGATAAATAATTAATTCCTTAAAAAAGTGCACAAATTTGGTATATTTTTTATCAATAATGCAAATTTTTAATGTTAGTGTATCGCTTACACATGATATTGGCAGGGGCTTAAATCAATGTTTAAACAATACAGGCCGTGCTTTTGATTTACTTTTCTTTCTCGATTTTTTTTAATCGCCTGTCAATACCGAACAGGTAAACGGTTATGCCGGCAAATACGATCACTATGGTGCCCACCACCACGTAAATTCTGCCTTCGCTGCGCATTTTATCGGCCATTTCAACAGCCTGCCCGCTTTGCGCTTTTACGGCTATAAAACAAAGCAGCATTAATATTAAGGAAACAAGTTTTTTCATTAGGGTAATTTATTTTTTGTGGTGATGAAGCTATTATGGGCCGTTTTACTCGTTTTAGTTTTTTGAGCGGTGGCGAATAATGGTTTCATGTTAATTGATTGCGTTCTTTTTATATTCAATTAAACGGATACGGTAACGTATGGTGGCTATCCAAACCGCCAGTAATGCCCAGGCAATAAAAGCAGGGTATAAAACCATACGCATGCGGTTATCCATATCCAGTTTACCAAAGGCAGGGTTACCGCCGTTGCCGGGGTGTAACGAGTCGGTTAAGCGGGGCAGCACCATAATAAGCACCACCATTACCGGGAAGGCGAAAATGTTGTAAATGGCCGAAATTTTGGCGCGCTTTTGCTCTTCGTCGATGGAGTTGCGCAGCACCAGGTAGGCGCAGTAAAGCAAAAAGGCAATTGCGGCGCTGTTTTGTTTAGGGTCGTTGCTCCAGTATTCGCCCCAGGTATAGCGTGCCCACAGCATGCCGGTAACAAGCCCGAGCACAAAAAAGAAAATACCGGTATTGGCGCATTCAACAGCTATCATATCGTGCTCTTCTTTGCCCGTTTGTAAGTATTTAATGCTATAAATAACCGATATAGTGAACACCGTGAACATGGCTATCCACATAGGTACGTGGAAATATGTGTTGCGTATGGTTTCGTGCATTATGGGCAGCCTTGGCACACCCAGCAGAAACCCGGCTATAAGCGTGTAAAATATTATTACAACCGCTAATACCTTCCACCAGGTTTGATAAATGAATTTCATATATAAAGTATGGCTGCAAATGTAATAATTAGATGTTTTGATTTATGCACACCGCGCTATTATTAACAATGTTTCATTATGCATGCATATCAATTATAATTGTTATTTACATAGGTATGTTGCATTGAAAGTTTGATAGGGTTTTGTAGAAACGCAAGATCTCAGGAAACAGGAAGCTTCCATTTTTTTGCTCTTAACTCTATTTGCCTTGTATCCCGATAAGTGCGTTACCTACAAAGCCACCTTTTTCTCCCCGTTATCCACGCCTTTAATAAACTTTATCAGGCCGGCCATGTAGGTTTGCTGGTCGTCGTACATGCTCATGTGGCTGCCGTTGGGGCAATACAGGTAGCTGCCGTTTTGTACTTTTTCGGCTACCATTTTCATGTGTTTTGGGTCCATGGTATCGTATTCGCCGGCAATGCTCAGGGTAGGTACGGCAAGTTTTGGCAGGTCGGCTACGCGGTCCCATTTCAATAGTTTACCGGATACGCCAAATTCGCTTGGCCCCTGCATGGTAACATATAACGACTGGTTCATTTTACCCATCGCGCGGTTCATCGGCTCGGGCCACTTATCCATCGGCAGGCGGCAAATATGCTTGGCATAAAAGTTCGGCATCAGCAGGCCCATGTATTCGGGGTTCTCAAAATCGCCTTTGGCCTCTATTTCGCGGATGCGTGCCAGTACTTTAAGGTCAAATTGTTTGGCCAGCACATCGTTAGCATATTTGCCATAATCGGGGGCGCTCATCATCATGTTGGATATAATAAGCCCCTTTAGGTGCTGCTGGTATTTAAAGGCATATTCCGCAGCCAAAATACCACCCCACGAATGGCCCAGCAGGTAAAAGTTATCCTTATCCAGTTTTAGCGCCTGGCGCACCTGCTCCACCTCTTCCACATAGCGCGGCAGGCTCCACATCGATGTATCTTTGGGGTTATCAGAGTTTCCGCAGCCCAGCTGGTCGTAATAGATCAGTTCGATACCTTCGGCAGGTAAAAAGCTTTCCATACATTCAAAATATTCGTGCGTGGCACCCGGCCCGCCATTTAGCAGCAGTAGCTTTATCTTTGGGTTATTGCCCAGTTTTTTTGTCCATACGTTAAATTTACCTTTCGGGGTATTTATCTGTATCATTTGTACGCCGCCACTTTTTACGCCCGGTGCATCATCCTTAAAATAGGAGGCAAGCACATTACTGGTTTCAGCAGGTTTATCACCCTGTTTACAGGCAAAAAGGCAGGTTGACAATGCAAGTAGTAAAAAGATTAGCTTCTTCATAACGGGTGATTGGTTTTTGATAAGGAAAGATAAGTAATTAAGTTAAACTTTGCTTTAATTTGGGATACAGATAGTTACCGAACAAATTATTTAACCTTAGCGTCCTTCAAGCCCAAAAAGCCGGCATAGCTTTTCGCTGCTTTTTTTATCTGGTTTAAATTTACCAGGCTTAATTTCTTAAAGGGTGTTAAAGCCACTTCAAGCATATCTTTTTTAATAGTACGTTTCCAGATACCTTCAATTTTACCGTTGATGATGATGGTGTGGTTAAAGATGGTGCCGCGCGGGTCGGCCTTGCTGATGTCTTTTCCTGCAATGGCGAAACTGCGGTCTTTATAACTAACGATGTATTCGTCGTAATTGGGCAAAAGATAGGCTGGGGCGGGTTGGGCAGATAAGAGAGTGTCTGCAAACCAGTAAGTGCTGCCCTCAAAAGTGTAGCTTTCAAATTTATCTTTAAGGGATTCTATACCGGCGCGGGCATCGGTAATGGTAAGGCCGCTCCACCATACAAAGTCGGCAAGCGTAGCGGGTCCGTGCGAGGTGAAATAACGTTCCATCAATTTCACAACGGCCCCGGTACGGCCAAGTTTTTTGCTTTTGGGGATCCGGTTATCAAACAAGGCGTAAGTAAATTGCCTGCCTTCGCGGCCGCCGCTGCAAATAACCTGTTCCAGTTCCAGGTGCATCATAATATGCACAAAGCGCTGCTCATCGGTATTGATGCCATTATACTTAAGCAGGGCCGAAAGTTCATCGCGGGCTATTTGCTTTTCACTAAGCAGGGCTTTGGTAAGCAGTTTTTCGCTTTTGCGGAGCACTACATCGTCTATCTCTAATTGCTTATTCCTGCCTTTGGCCAAGGCCTGTATGCGTTTGGCGGTAAGGTCGAGCATCCAGCGTGCATCATCCGGATGGATAAAATGCCAGGTGGGGCGCATTACATGGGTACGGATAATGTCGCCATTGGTAAACGCTTTTTCTATCAGCTCGTCGGTACCGTCATTCATCCGCATGCCCAGCGCCCATTTGGCACCGGTATAATCCTGCGATTGCACAGCCCCAAGATATTTTACAACATCGGCAGGGTTGGTAAACTCAGGCCCGGCAAGGTGCTGGTTTTGCATGCGTTGGGTGCTAATATCAATATCGATCATGATGATTTGAAGATAATTATTAATCTGTAAGAGGCAATGCCATTTCGCAATTTAAAGTGTAAATCAATAGTAGTATTAACTACTAATCAATCCGAGATCGTAAATTTAAAATCCGAAATCAAGTGTCCCATTCCGTCCCATTCAGAAACGAGTGGGACACCCTGATAAAAACACATAAACAACTTATATTTAAATATTTAAGTTGCTCTTGTTAAAGTACCACTTTAAATAAAATTGCAAATTTATATTTTGTAATATGCTGGTAATTAATCATTTATGATCTTGTCCCGCATTGTGTAATATTTAGTGGGACACCACCGATAAATAGTCCTTTATCATGGTGAACCTGTCGAACCATTTGACAAGCGTATAACTCTTTGCCAAGCTCCCCAAAAGATTCCCTTATGCAGGCATCCGTTTCAATAAGCAAAAGCTTTTAGCTTTCTGCTTTCGCCTTTCAGCTTCTCTCCACATCGCCTTAACTTTTCCACAATCCCGGTATTACGCGTGCAATCAATTAAATTAGCAGATTATTAATCACAGCAAAACCCTTGGCCAAAACCGAAACCAAAGAGACCCCTTTAATGCAGCAATACAATGCCATCAAAGCAAAGTACCCCGGTGCCTTGCTGCTGTTTAGGGTGGGCGATTTTTATGAAACTTTTGGCCAGGACGCGGTGAAGGCTTCGGGCATATTGGGCATAGTGCTTACGCGCAGGGCAAACGGCGCGGCAACGCATATCGAGCTGGCCGGGTTCCCGCACCATTCGCTGGATACCTACCTTTCCAAACTGGTGCGTGCAGGCCAGCGGGTAGCCATTTGCGACCAGCTGGAAGACCCCAAAACCACCAAGACCATTGTAAAACGTGGTGTTACCGAACTGGTTACGCCCGGCGTGGCCACCAGCGATAACATATTGCAGCAAAAGAGCAATAACTACCTGGCATCGCTGTATTTCGAAAAGAACAGCATCGGCATTGCCCTGATAGATATATCTACCGGCGAGTTCCTGACCGCCCAGGGCAATACAAGTTATATTGATAAGCTGCTGCAAAGCTATGCACCCAGCGAGGTGATATTCCCCAAAAGCCGTCAGCACGATTTTAAAGATACTTACGGCGACCGCTTTTATACCTACACCCTCGACGAATGGCCCTACAGCGGCGATTACGCGCACGAAACACTGCTGAAGCATTTCGGGGTAAAATCATTAAAAGGCTTTGGTATCGATAAGCTGAATCTGGGCATTGTGGCTGCCGGTGTGGCGCTGCATTACCTGAACGAGACCGAACACCGCAACCTGCAGCATATCTCGGCCATTGGCCGGATAGAGGAGGACAGGTACCTGTGGCTCGACAGGTTCAGCATCCGTAACCTGGAACTGGTAGGCTCTAATAACGAGAACGCACTTACCCTGGTAGATGTATTAGACCATACCTGCTCTCCCATGGGTGCGCGCATGCTTCGCCGCTGGATTGTGATGCCGCTTAAAGAAATTAAGCCCATAAACGACCGCCTTGGCGTGGTGGAATACCTGATAGAACAGGAAGAACTGCGCGAGACCCTGCAAAACCAGATCCGCCAGATCGGCGACCTGGAAAGGCTGATATCAAAGATCGGCCTGCAAAAAGCCAACCCCCGCGAGGTTTGCCAGCTGAAAAAGGCTTTATTAGCCATCGAAAGCATCAAAAAACTAACGGAAGGCTCGGCCAGCGAACCGATGAAAGCTATTGGCGAACAGCTAAACCCATGTGCTTCCATCTGTGAAAAAATAGCCCGCGAACTGCACCCCGAACCACCAGTGATGATGGTTAAGGGTTCGGTGATGAACGAGGGGGTAAACGAGGAGCTTGACCGGCTGCGCAAGATAGCTTTTGGCGGCAAAGGCTATCTGCTGGAGATCCAGAAACGCGAGGCCGAGGCAACAGGTATCCCGTCGCTAAAAGTATCGTTCAATAATGTGTTTGGGTATTATTTGGAAGTAACCCACAGTCACCGCGATAAGGTGCCAACCGAGTGGATCCGCAAGCAAACCCTTGTTAATGCCGAGCGCTATATTACCCCCGAACTGAAAGAATACGAGGAGCAGATACTGGGCGCCGAAGAAAAGATCCTGGTTCTGGAAACCAGGCTTTACAACGACCTGCTATACGCCCTTGCCGAATATATAAAGCCCATCCAACTAAATGCAATACTGATTGCCCGGTTGGATGTGCTGCTTAACTTTGCTACCATATCCATCAAAAACTATTATGTTAAACCGGATGTAAACGATACGCGGGTGCTGGATATAAAAGGCGGCCGCCACCCGGTAATAGAAAAGAACCTGCCCCTGGGCGAGGAATACATCACCAACGATGTTTACCTCGATTCGGATTCGCAGCAAATTATCATCATTACCGGTCCCAATATGGCGGGTAAATCGGCCCTGTTGAGGCAAACCGGCCTCATTGTATTGATGGCGCAGATGGGTTGTTTTGTACCGGCCAAAGCGGCTTCTATCGGTTTGGTAGATAAGATCTTTACCAGGGTGGGGGCATCGGATAACCTGTCGTCGGGCGAATCGACCTTTATGGTGGAGATGAACGAAACCGCCAGCATCCTGAATAACCTAAGCGACCGTAGTTTGATATTATTGGATGAGATAGGTCGTGGCACATCAACCTATGATGGCATCTCCATTGCCTGGTCTATAGGTGAGTACCTGCATAACCATCCCACCGCAAAAGCCAAAACATTGTTTGCCACCCACTATCACGAGTTGAACGAGTTGAGCAATAGCTTTAACCGCATCAAAAATTATAATGTATCAGTTAAGGAAGTTGGCCAACAGATCATCTTCCTGCGTAAGCTGGTGCCGGGCGGCAGCGAGCACAGCTTCGGCATCCACGTGGCCAAACTGGCGGGTATGCCCCAAAAGGTGCTGAACCGTGCCAACGAAATACTGAAGAAACTGGAGAACGAGCGCACCGGCGGCGAACACATCAAGGAAAGCATCCGCAAGGTGCAGAAGCAGGCTGTGCAGATGCAGATGTTCTCGATAGACGATCCGGTGCTGGTAAAAATTCGCGATACACTGAACAACCTTGATGTAAACACTCTAACCCCTGTTGAAGCCCTAATGAAGCTGGACGAGATACAAAGGGTGATAAAGGGGTAGAGGCCCTACCCAAACCCTCCCCGAAGGGATGGGCTTTAAGTAAAAAGTATCCCCTAACGGGGGAGATTTAGAGGAGGCTTGTTAATATGTTTATAAATCCCTTTGTAACGTTTAGGCGTTAGCAGATATCTTTAGCTTATGTTAATACCCCGCCAATCGCGTTTGTTGTTGTTTTTTGCTGCCGCGATACTGCTGTCTGCCTGCCATTCTAAAAAATTAACCATCAGGAACAATGCCGACCTGCAACAAAATGGTGTGCCGGTTGTAAAACGCGGGCCATATGTAATGGTAAAGCCTGATAAGGACATTGCAGAGAAGTACGCTAATTTAATGGGCGTTAAGCGTAACGAGATCCAAAACGGCCGCCTCTACAGCTTTATCGACGAATGGTACGGTGCGCCTTATCGTTTTGGCGGCATGGGTAAGGATGGGGTGGATTGCTCGGGCCTGGTGCTTTTACTGCAGCTGCAGGTTTACGACCAGCCTATGCCGCGTACCTGCGCATTACAGGTAAATGCTATTAAACGTAAATACGAAGATGAGTTAAAGGAAGGCGACCTGGTTTTTTTTGATTTCGACGGCAAGCAGTTTAGCCATGTTGGGGTGTACCTGCAAAACGGCTATTTTGTGCATGCCAGTACGCGCAAGGGCGTTATGGTTGCCCGCCTGCACGATAACGGTATCTACAAATTTTTCTCGCGTGGCGGCTCCGTGGCCGACCCGGTATACTCGTCACAAAACGATTAATCGGTATCTTCGGCCGGTATTTTTTTTCTCTTTCTCGATCTAAAAAGTCGTGCTATCAGCGGAACATCACCGCTTTCGCCTTTGTAATATTTTCTGCGCAGCCGGGTAAGCGTTAGTCCCCATAAAACAAAGCCAATGCCATATACCTCCGGCCTTACATTCATGTAAAGGCATATACCCAGGTAGATAAACAGTAACGGTAACAAAACAAAATTTATCCGCTGTGCTTTCCATTGCAGGTTTTTTTCGATCTCATTTGAGTTATAACAAATACTTTGGGCATTGCGTACCAAATAACCTGCAAGCAACGTTTGCGATAGCATGCTAAAACCTATCACAAAAAAGTACACCATTAAACCGGTAGGGTTTGAAGGGCTCAATGTCCCTGTCATGATAGATACCGCGAAAGGGAAAAGTGATATAAAGAACAGGAAGATAAGATTGTAAACTATAAGCGTGTTTGTATAATCTTTAAGGTAACTGAACAATTTTAGGTGCTTTGACCAAAACATCCCAACAAAAAAGAAAGCCGTAATGTAACCGAGCAACTTGGGGATCAGTTCTAAAAAAGCTTCCCGTATTTTTTCGCTGCCGGCATGGCGTAGTCCTTCGGGTAATTTTATTTCCAAAACCATTATGGTAATGATGATGGCAAATACCGCATCGCTAAACAGTATAACCCGCTCTAACTGAAACTCTCTTTTTATTCCCTCTTCTTCTTTAATATTCATTGCTAAAATATTATGTATAATTTTGTGCCGATGGCAAAACAAAAAAACGACTACACTTTCTGGACTAAATATAAGCGTTTTGCCGGTACCGAAATAATGCTTTATGTTATTATGATAGCAGGTATCATACTGGGTATCATCATATTCAGTTAGTTTGTTTTTTTACAAGCACTACATTATAAACATCGGCCCCGGCAACCTTCTGGTAAAAATCAACAAGGTCGTCATAACTCTCTTTACTGTAAGTGCCGTCGATCAACTCTAACCTGCGTTTGTATATGATCTTGCCATTATCTGCAACAGCCGTCATTTTAAATTTGCCGAAGGGTTTATCCAGGTTAACGTTCAGCGCTTCCATCTCCGGGCGATAACCGGCCGGCAGGGTGTAAATTATCTCATCCTCATCGGTATAGCCACTGTTTATGTAAACGGGGTTTACACGGTTATGAACTTCGCGTATGTTTCGGTGCCTGTTAACCGGGTTTAACGAAAAATACAGCTTCCCGTTATCTGCCGATGCAAAATCGCGGGCGCTTAGGTTTATGGTTTCTGTTGCTACAGGCATTTGCTTTTTGTCCTGCTTTATATCAAGCTTTTGAATACTGAGGTTGTTGATATTCGCGTACATTTTTTGCAAGATCTTCTTTTGCTCGCTAAATGGTTCGTTAACCAGTTCATCCGGGTTATCGTACTGTGTACCCCTGTAAACGGTAACCATATCACCGCTTAAGGCGCCGGTTGTATCAATAGTAAAGCCGGCCTTACGCAATTGGATATTATCGTGCGATGTATATTTGGGCGTATGCAGCAGTTTGCCGCCCCCGGGTGTGCAGGCCAACACGTTGCGGTCATCAGTAAAATCACCCAAAAAGCCAAACGGAATTTTCTGACTGGTGCACTCTAAAAAAGTGGTATCATTTTTAATAGGCAGGCACAGTATAATGTGGTTGCCCTGGCTCATGCTGGCAAAATCCTTCATCAGGCTTATTTTCTCGTAACTATCGCCCTCTACAACGCAATACCACGATGGGATATCCGCCGCTTTAAATAACGCCTGGGTATAGTTTACCAGGGCTTTGCAATCGCCATAGCTAAGCCTGTCTACATCTGTTGCAGGGAAAGGCTGGTAACCGCCAATACCTACCTGCACGCTTATATAGCGGGTTTTGCCCTGCATATATTCGTATATTTTTTTGCCTTTTGTTTAATATCGGTTATGCCGGCCGTCATACTTTTTACCTGGTCTATTGTTGCTTGCGGCAATATCTGCCGGTTTGCCAGCAGCTTATCATAATTCCAGCGCCCAAGTTCGTTCCAGTTGGTGAAACTGCCGCTTATACCAGCGTAAATAAAATCTTTAGGTGCTATTTTTACGGTGCTTAAGTAAGTATCCCTAATAGGGCTGTAGGGTTCGTTGCGTGCCGCTTTAAGGTTGTTTAACTGCCATGTATAGGTTTTTAATCCGTCTTTATTGGTGCCGGTAACCATTTTGGCGGGCATATTTATTTCTTTATACCTGATAACAAAATCGGGCTTGCAGGCAAACGTATACGAACTTTTCTCGACAGCAAGGCCGGGATACGGGTTTGGTTTCCAATCCCTGATGTTCAGCGTTTGTTTCGATCTGATATCATACTCATACTCTATAGTGTAGGGGTACGAGCCTATCGAAGGTATAAAATGCTTGACCCGCGAATCCTCGAACAGCGAATAATCGGCAGAGGCATCCTCGTCCGAGAAGTTTTTTTCAGAGAACTTGCCGCTAAGTTTGCCATACTCGTCATAAACGGTGCCTTTAATACCTTTTATTATGTTGCTTTTATCATACCAAACCACAATGTGGGCAAGGTCGTCGCCGTTTTTGTTTAAAACCGTTATGGCAGTTTTAATATGGTAATAAGTATTGTTATCCCTTATTTCGGTATAGGTGCTTTGATCCCTCATCACAGCGCTTGCATAGGGCAGCAGGTCCTTTGCTATCAGGCTTACCGCATAATTGGTTTGCGCGTTTATGCGGGCAGCGGTGGTTAATAAAAATAATAACGTAAAAAATTTTCTCATCACTTTTTCCTGAACACGATCTCGGCTTTTTCCGACGCGATTATCTTATTGTATAATTCTTTTAAATAGGGGTATTCCTCGGGCGCGTAAACAGATTTTGTGAACTGTATCACATTTGAATAGGTAAACGTGTTGCCCTCGCCGCTAAATTCGGTAAGGAATTTACCGCCCTGGTTGGGCAGGCTTATGGCCGCGTTTTGGGTAGCGCTCTCAACACTATACCCATCGGGCAGGTGCATAGTTAAAATATACCTGCTGCTTGATGGCATGCCCCAATCTACCGGGTAGGTACGTTCTTCTAATTTGAAGGGGTTGGTTACGTACCTGTCAAAAATAATGGGGTTAAATGATAGCCTGTTGTGGTTAAGGTTATCAAAAATATCAATTTCTACTTCGTATTGCTCGCCAAGCGGTTTATCAAGGCTATCCAGGTTCATTATATTCGATTTCAGGATCTTTAATTTAACCAGTTTTTCGTCAAGGTTTTCTACATATTCATCAACAGAGTTGAATTTTTTAATAGCCTTGCGTTTTTCGTATGCCTCGTACCCGTTAGAGTAAGTGCTGATGATCCCTCTTAGTTTGCCATCGGGTTTCAGGGTAACATCCAGGTTGGTGGTGTATGCCTTTTTCTGGCTTGCAACAAGATCTATCCAGTACGATGGTTTATCAAGGCTGATAACCCGCCCCTGGTCGTTAAGGCATTTAAGCGGCAGCATGCCAAACGGCAGCATAGGGTCGGTAGCATCAAGCAGGTAATCAACGTTATCTATGGTTGTTTTCGCAATTACATAGTTAAACTCGTTTTCTACAGGGTATAGCCTGTTTACCAGCCCGTTAGGGCGGGTAGATAACAATACGGCATCCGTTTTAATACCCGCCGAATTTAACGCTGCTACCAGCGCCAGATTTATATCGGCAACATCGCCTGTATGGTTATCAAGCGCTTTTTTTACCCCATCGCTGCCTCTGGAGTATATCTCATTCCATTTAATATTTTTTTGGATGTAACTGTAAATGGCCGAAGCCTTATCCAGGGTGGTAGCCTTACCGGCAATTACAGGGGCAATATATTGTTTAAGCAGGTCCTTTTTTATTTGCGAACCAAAATACTCGGCATGCTTAAGGCCGTAATCAATATCTTTCCACTCCTTGGTAACTTTGTTTTTAACACCGGTATAAGGGTTTGTATATTCCTGCAGGTTAAAGTAAATGGCCGATAGAAAGTTTTTTGGCGATGTCATATAATCTTCCTCAATAAATGCCGGGATATCGGCCATGCCATAGCTAAGGAACGAGCAATCGCATTTTGAGCCATGGCTGCTAAAGCATTCTTTCTCTACATCGGCTTTGCTTTTAGTAAGTTTAAGCGGCCCGCGTATAAGGGCATTATACACCCAAAAAGCAGGGATGTGCACCTCGTACTCCGAGTACATTTTAGGGATATCGTCCTGGAACTGCCACGATGGAAACCTGTAAAATCCGTCTATCATTTTGGTGTAGCTATACTCTATGATACAGCCATTGCGCAGGTTAGGCAGGGCAAATTTTACTTCTTTCCAGTATTTGTTTTGGGTAGTGGTATAAACTTTTGATTTGTCGAGGTCAGTGGTTTTGATCCCGCCGCTTTCATCTACGTAAATTGTACGCCCTTTAATATCGGTAATTTCATCATGGGTATTGTCGGCATCGTAAAACGGAATGCTGACAGTGCCTTTATTAAAGCCCTTACTGTCTAATATCTTTATGCGTACGTGGTATTTAAATGTCAGCTTTATATCGTCATCATTGGTAATATCCAGGCGGGTAGATCCAAATTCCTGTATAACAAACGCGTGGGCCGATGTATCTTTTTGATAAGTTTTTAATTGCGTTTCTGCAACGGTGAAACTACCGTATGGAAAGTCCTGTGCTTGCGCAACGGTAACAAGGGAGGTGAATAACAGCAGGTTAAGTATAAATTTGTTCATGTAGTTTAGGTGCAAATCAGCAAACCTGAAAATATAAAATAATCCTGATATTTTATGCACAAAATAGTGTGCCGATAATTTTGAGAGTTTTACCACCTTTGTAAACTGATAAGCAAAAATGAAATTACAATTAAAGCGGCCCCTGGCCTTTTTTGACCTGGAAACTACCGGCACCAATATTGGAGCCGACCGTATAGTGGAGATCTCTGTTATTAAACTTAACCCCGATGGCAGCGAGGATGTTAAAACCTGGCGTGTACACCCCGGGATCCCTATCCCGCTGGAATCGTCGTTGGTGCATGGTATTTACGATGAGCATATAAAGGACGAGAAGCGTTTTCATGACCTTGGGCAGGATATAGCCGATTTTATACATGATAGTGACCTTGCGGGCTACAACTCCAACAAATTTGATATACCTATGCTGATGGAAGAATTTTTGCGCGCAGGCGTACAGTTCGACCTCGATCAGCGCCATTTTGTGGATGTACAGAACATTTTTCACCAGATGGAACAGCGTACGCTAAGGGCTGCATACCAGTTTTATTGCGATAAACAGATCATCAACGCGCACTCGGCAGAGGCCGACACCCGCGCTACCATGGAAGTTTTGCTGGCGCAGATAGAACGCTACGAAAACCAGGAATGGGAAGATAAAAAAGGCAACAAAAGCACCCCGGTTGTGGGCGATGTAGAGGCGTTACACAAATTTACCAACCTTAGCCGCCCGGTTGATTTTGCCGGCCGCATGGTTTATAACGAGCAGGGCGAAGAGCTGATAAACTTTGGCAAGCACAAAGGCAAAAGGGTAGAGGATGTGCTGAATGTAGAGCCAAGTTACTACTCGTGGATGATGCAGGGCGATTTCCCGCTGTACACCAAACGTAAACTGGAAGAGATCTACAAACGCTGGAACGCCAAAAAGGTAGCCGAGCGCCAGCAAGCCCGGCCCGCGCAACCTGCCCAGGCACCTGCAAATCAGCAAGGGCAACAGGCACAGGCACCAAAACCGTCCTTCCAGAACAATAGTCCTAAAAGTAGCCCACAGCTAAACAGCCAGTCATTTAAAAAGAAGGAAGAGCCCGCCAAACCGGTGGATGAAGATATGCTGGCACAACTGGCCATGAAATTTAAAAAGAGCTAAAACGAAGCACCCCAACCCCCTGAAGGGGGAGTTTTTTGAATAAAGCATAAAGCCCGGTTCTAACAGAACCGGGCTTTATGCTTTATTCACCGCGCAATGACGGGGTGGAACAGTTAGAAAGGTAAGCTCCCCTTCAGGGAGTTGGGGGGGGTGGGCTAAGAAATTGTATATTCCGCTTCAGCCCTTCAAACTTCGTCCGTTTCACCGCCGAATTTTTAAACACTTTTTGGAATACATCGGTGGTGATATCTTCCCAGTCTTCTTTCTTAAGGCCATGCAATTCGGGGTGAGGGGTGAAGGCGGGTTCGTTGTGGAGCACCGAGAAACGGTTCCAGGGGCAAACGTCCTGGCATACATCGCAGCCAAACATCCAGTTATCCATTTTGCCTTTAAATTCCTGCGGTATCTCGTTCTTCAGCTCGATAGTAAGGTACGAGATGCAGCGGCTGCCATCAACCACATAAGGGCCTACAATGGCATCGGTAGGGCAGGCATCAATACAGCGTGTGCAGGTGCCGCAGTGGTCGGCAGTGGGTTCTATATCGTATTCCAGCTCAATATCCACTATCAGCTCTGCCAAAAAGAAGAACGAGCCTGCCTGCTTGCTAATGAGGTTGGTGTTTTTACCCACCCAGCCTAAACCGGCTTTTTTGGCCCAGGCCTTATCCAGCACCGGTGCCGAATCTACAAAAGCCCTGCCGCCAACCTCGCCGATTTTTTGGTTAATGATGTCTAACAATTGCTTTAGCTTATCTTTAATAACGCTATGATAATCAATGCCATAAGCGTACTTGGAGATCTTGGGGGCTGATGGGTCTGACTGTGTGGTATCGGCATAATAGTTAAGCCCTAAGGATATAACAGACTTAGCGCCATCTACCAGCAAACGTGGGTCCAGGCGCTTGTCAAAGTAGTTTTCCATGTAGCGCATTTCGCCGTGCATGCCTTTGTTAAGCCATGCTTCCAGCCGGGGGGCTTCTTCTTCCAAAAAATCTGCCTTCGCTATGCCGCAAAACAAAAAGCCCAGGTTTTTTGCCTCGGTTTTTATCAATTGCGAATATGCCGACAGGTTTTGTTGCATTGCGCAAAGATAGTACAAACCAATGTTTTTTAGACGGGTACGCAATTGCATCATCATAGAAAAAGTTAAATACACCTTAAATAAGTTTCTTTTTAAACAATGGTATGGCTTTTGGTATAGTTATGGAAACTGAAATATCATGCTACAATTTATAAACGATCTGGAACCTCACGTGGTGGGCATACATGCCATAGGCGAGGTGACCAAAGAAGATATGGAGAAAGTGCTGCTGCCACGTATTGATGAATTGGTAGCGCTACAAGGCGAAATCAATTACCTGCTGGTACTGGAAACCGATGTACAAAACTGGACAGCCGGCGCCTGGTGGGACGATATTAAAATGGGCCTGAAGAACTTTACCAAGTGGAGCAAAATTGCCGTTGTAAGCGACCAAAAGGGCGTACAATGGTTTACAGATGCGTTCCGCTTTTTTGTGCCCGGTAAATCAAAAGGTTATTCATTAGCGCAACTTGACGAGGCTATACAGTGGATAACCGCGAAGGAAGAACAACCAGTAGAATCTAAATAACACACATATATGGAAAATAAACCCGAAGGATTTGACAGGGCCAATGGCCAGGGTCAGAACCACGATATTACCGGCAACGTTGCCAACGTAGGTAACGATACCCTAAAACAGGACATAAACGACAAAGACCTTGCTAAAAAGGTACCAACCGTTGTCCCCGAGAATGATACGCCGGAGTTGGAAACACCAACAGAACAAAGCGCCTCTAATAAAGGACAAGGCCCGTCGGGCGAGAACTTATAAAAAGGAAAGGCCTCTTCATTAAAGAGGCCTTTCCTTTTACTACCGCGCGTCATTGATATTTTTGGTGGCAAGTCTATCTGTTATGATATAATCTCGAATTTGAATAGGTTGCCTCACTTACAATTTTATTCCCTTTGATCTTGAATATGCTGGCGTTACGCACATCGTAACGGATAGGGCTGCCGGCTTTTTCTTTTAAGCCGATAATGTCATATTCTACCACCACGGTACTATCGGTATTGATCATATTATCCACCAGATACTTGGCATCCGGCGATACGTAAAACAGCTGGTGGAAGATCTGGTCGGCACCTTGCTGGCCAACCGATTCGCCATCCCAGTCGGTAGTGGTTATTTTGGCCTTATCGGCATATTGGGCAACCAGGCTTTTAAGGTCATGGTCGTTCAGGTATCTGAAATGCTCGTTAACAAGCTGTTTGGATATTTCGGTTTGCGTAACAACAGGCGTTTCGGGTTTATTGTTGCAGGCGGCAAATGCAGTTGCCAGTAATATGAACAGGATGGGGCGCAAGGTGGTTGTCATGGTTTAAAAGTACTTATTTATCTGAAATAATAAAGCCCCCTTATGTAATACAAAAGGGGGCTTTATTATTTCAGTTATTCTTAAAAACTGTTACGTATGCTGTTGCTTAAAGTTTTAGCGCTCCAGTAACCACTGTCCAATATCCTGCGCACGGTTAGCAGCGGGTAGTCAGGATCGCGCTTATCAGCCAGTTGGAAAGCCATTTTAAATCCTTTTTTATCAAGTTCGGGTAATACGGGTTTTTTCCAAATGCCAAACGGATAAGCAAAGTATTGAATTTTTTTGCCTGTAATTTCTTCCAGCTTTTTAGTCGGCTTATCAATCTGGGTAACCCAGTCATCAACCGGCCTGTTAGTTATTTTGCCGTTAAGGCCTTTAATCACCAGGTTAGAATTATGCGAATATTTATCTACACGGTGGTGGTCCCAGGTGTGGCTGGAAATGACGTGCCCGTCGTCAGATAGTTTTTTGATCATCTCGCTGGTCATATAATGCGGGCGGCCGATAGATACAGTCATTACAAAGAAAACGCCTTTAAAGCCGTATTTCTTCATTTCGGGGGCGGCTATGGTAAACTGGTCTACATCGGTATCGTCAAACGTTAGCATAATAGGTTTTTTTGGCAGCGGAGCGCCCGATACCAGGTAATTGTACAACTGGTCGGGCAGGATAGTGTGATAACCGCTATCGGCAAGCATTTTCATATGCTCTTTAAACGCGGCTATCTGTACAATATAGTCCTTGGCGTTTTTAGAGTCGGTAGCCTTCCAGTCGCGGATCTGGTGATAGCAAACTATAGGAACCTGCTTGCGGGCCAAAACAGCGGCCTTATCAACCGGGCCTGTCGCCAGTTTTGCCACCGGCGAAGACGATGCTGCTTCGGTGGTTGTTTTAACGCTATCAGCAGCGGCTTTTTCAGAAGATGCGGGTTTAGACTGGCACGATACCATGCCCAAAATACAAAGCGGCAGCAATGCCGAAAATTGCTTAAACATATTGCGGATGATGATTAATATGCCGCTAAAATAATACAATTAAACAGGGTTGTATTAACTGTTAATAAATATTATTTCAATGTTTACAACACTATCCGCTTGCCTTCGGCGATAGACCTTTTGGCGGCATCCAATATCTGCATCACTATCATGTTGTATTTTAACGATGACCTGTCGGTTATTCCTTTTAACCTGTTTTTTACCACCATTTGCAGGTAGGGGATGGGATGATCATTTGGTGTGGCTAAAGGCGCAGCCACGCTTTTTATAGCAGGCGCGTTATTTAGCCGGGTGATAACTGTATCCTTATCTAAAGCGTGCATGTAGCCTTCATCGCCAAAAACCTCCAGGTCCTTGATAGAGAACGGCCAGTTCCAGGATGCTTCGATAATACCGGTAGCCGTGGGGTACTCTACCAATATAGTAGCATCATCATCAACTTTGGGGTAGGTTTGCAGCTTAAAGTGACGGGCAACCGCGGTTACCGCAATAGGTTTCTGTCCGTTCATCAGCCAGGTCATCAGGTTGGCGCCGTAGCAGCCAAAATCGTTAAGGGCACCGGCACCGTTCATTTCGGGATCGGTAAGCCAGTTGGTAAAATCCTTGCTGCAGCCAATCTCTTTAGGGCCCTGGTGGCCATCGTGTACCACCATTTTCCTGATTTGGCCCAGGCTGTCCTGGCCTGCCACATCATACACGTGCTGGTACGATGGGTACCAGGTAGTTTCGTAATTGGTGAGCAGTTTAATGTAATACTTTAGGGCTAAAAACTCCATCCGGTTGGCCTGCGCAAGGGTGGCCGCCAGCGGCTTTTCAACCATTACAGATATACCTAAAGGGGCGCACACTTCTACAATATCAATATGCTTTGCAACCGGGTTATACCCCAGTACCACATCCGGCTTTTTAGCCGTAACCATCTTCTTCAGGTCATCAAACATAATGGAATCGGGCAGGTTGTACTGTTTTTGGTAACGCGCGCGCAGCTGCTTATCAGCCTCGGCAATACCTACAATAATAACCTTTCCATCGCGGTAATCGCCCAGGATATTATGCACATGATCGTGCGCAAGGCCTGCGATTGCCAGCTTTTGGGTGCTAAGTAATACAGGCGGCGCCGGGGCAAGTGGCAGCGTTTTGATAACCGCGGTGGTTTGTGCCCGTGCAGCTGTAAAAAATGCGCACGATATAATACATACACAGATAAACCTTGTAGTTTTTATCATGCTATTTTTCATTTGATAACGAGTATGGTACATCTGCCGCTTTGCTTCCCCGTACTTTGTTTGGCGTGGCCGACATGCTAAAATTAAGATTACCGCCTTGCTGCAACGCCTTATGGCTAAGCCAGTTATAGCTGTATGGTTTGCCGTTAACAGTAAGGTTACTTACAAAACGGTTTACCGGGCTGTTATTTGCAGCGTTTATGGTGACTGTTTTACCGTTCTCTAAAGTAAGGGTTATCTTTTTAAACAATGGCGCGCCTAAAACGTACTGGTCGCTGGCAGGTGTTACAGGGTAAAAACCCATAGCCGAAAACACATACCAGGCCGATGTTTGGCCGTTATCTTCGTCGCCGCAATAACCATCAGGGGCCGAGTGGTACATTTTGTTCATCACATCGCGCACGTGCAACTGGGTTTTCCACGGCTGGCCGGCGTAATTGTACAGATAGGTCATGTGCTGGATAGGCTGGTTACCATGCGCGTACTGGCCCATGCCCGCTATCTGCATCTCGCGAATCTCATGGATCACCTCGCCATAGTAGCTATCGTCAAATATTGGTGGCAGAGTCCATATCGAATCGAGCTTGGTTACAAATTTCTCTTTACCACCCATCAGGTCTATCAGCCCCTGCACGTCATGGAAAACGCTCCAGGTATAGTGCCAGCTGTTACCTTCGGTAAAGGCATCGCCCCATTTAAATGGGTTAAACGGACTTTGAAACTTACCATCCTTGTTTTTCCCGCGCATTAATCCCGTTTGCGGGTCGAACAGGTTTTTATAGTTCATGCTTCGCTTGCGGTAGATCTCCGTTTCAGATGCAGGGCGCCCCAGCGCTTTGCCTAATTTATATATCGCAAAATCGTCATAAGCATACTCTAAAGTACGGGCGGCGTTCTCGTTTATCTTTACATCGTAGGGCACATAGCCTAAGCTGTTGTAAAAATCCACACCATCGCGGCCGGTTGCGTTTGGCCCATCGTTGTTAGCGCCATGTAAAAGCGCCTGGTACAAGGTGCCGATATCGTAACCGCGACCGCCTTTTAAGTAAGCTTCGGATACCACCGATGCCGAGTTGTTCCCCACCATTACATTCGCGTAACCAGGGCTGCTCCATTCGGGTAGCCAGCCGCCTTCCTTGTAATCGTTTATCAGGCCTTCCTGCATCTCTTTATTAATGGAAGGATATACCAGGTTCAGGAATGGATACAGTGCCCTGAAAGTATCCCAAAAACCGGTGCCCGCAAACTTGTAACCCGGCAATACCTCGCCATTTTGCGCGCTGTAATGCATTATTTTTCCTTTGGCATCGATCTCGTACATTTTATTAGGGAAGAAAAGCATACGGTATAAGCATGAGTAAAAGGTTTTAACCTGCTCAACCGAACCGCCCTCAACCGACAAGCGGCTTAGCGTTTTGTTCCAAACGGCTTTTGCCTTTTGTTTGGTAATGTCGAAGTTGTCGTTACCGATTTCTCTGTTCAGGCTCACTTCAGCCTGCTCAATGCTGATGAATGACGAGGCCACCCGCATGTTCACCTTTTCGCCTTTAGCGGTCTTGAAACCTATAACCGCGCTGGCATGTTTGGCGGTAAGCTCTAAACCATCGTTCAGGGTGCTATCGCTGTAAACCTGGGCCAGGGTAATGGGCTTATCTACATATATAACAAAGTAATTTTTAAAGTTTTTAAGCGGGCCGCGGGCGTATTTACTTGAATAGCCAACAATCTTTCTTTCGCCGGGGATAACCTTGATGTACGACCCCTTGTCAAAAGCATCTATCACAATAAAGGAGCTATCCGTTTTTGGGTATGTGAACCTGAACTGCGCGCTGCGCTCGGTAGGGGCAATCTCGGTAGTTACGTCGTGGTCGGCCAGGTAAACGCTGTAGTAATATGGCTTAGCTATTTCGGCCTTGTGCGAGAACCAGCTTTGACGCTGGTTTTGCGATACTTTTATTTTCCCCGTAGCCGGCATAATGGCAAACTGCCCGTAATCGTTCATCCATGGCGATGGCTGGTGGGTTTGCTTAAAGCCGTTAATTTTATAGGCATCATAAGTGTATTGCCACCCGTCGCCCATTTTGCCGGTTTGCGGTGTCCAGAAGTTCATGCCCCAGGGCACGGCAATGGCGGGGTAAGTGTTGCCGTTACTCAGGTCGTATTTGGATTGGGTGCCCATTAACGGGTTTATCCACTCAACAGGGTCGGTTACTTTGGTAACCTGCTGGGCAAATGTGGTAGCGGTAAATAGTATGGTGCTTAAAAAAAGGAGCCTTTTTTTCATGTAGAGATTAATAGTTATAAACGTAATTGGCCGTAAATATAAAAGACTGGCAGGTATTGCCAGTCTTTTATATTGTAAAATTATTGCCACCCCGGGTTTTGTGTAAGTTTCGGGTTGGTGTTCATTTCGCGCTGCGGTATAGGCCACAGGTAATATTGTTCCTTAAAGGTGACATCCTGCTCGTTTTTACCTGTTGTAGCATCGGGGAAGGAGTGGGTCGCCACATCATACCTTTTGTGTGTGCGCTGCATATCAAAGTATGCCTTGTTCTCGTAGGCAAGCTCGTGGTAACGCTGCTGCCACACTTCTTCCCTAAAGGCGCTTTGCGACAATGCGCCAATAGGCGCTAAATGCGCACGGTTGCGTATAGCATTTATCGCGTCGCGGGATGTTGAGTTTGGCGACCCATCCGCTTCGTTTTGTGCTTCGGCATATATCAGCATAGCTTCGGGCAAACGCAGCAGTGTCCAGTTTTCGTCGCTTTTACCGTTCCCTAAAGCGCTTTCTACATGAAAATATTTGTAAAGCGCATGCTCGCCAAACTGGATGATGGTACCGGGGTCTTTATCCTTTGGATAGCTGGAGAAATAAAACTGCCTTTCTTCGGTACGCAGGTCGCCTGCCGGATAGCTGGCAACAAACTCATCTGTAGGTATCATAGCCCCAAGGTGATCGCCATAAGACCCCACCTGTAAGTTAAATGGTAAAGTTAACTGCGGTATGGCATTTTCTTTTATGCCAACCAGGTAGTTTATCTGGAAGATCAATTCTCCCTGGTTTTTATGGGCGTTGTCGTGCAGGTAATCATACTTGTCAAATAAAGTATAGTCGCTTAATACCGGCAATACTTCGGCCGCGGCTAAAGCATAGTTTTCGATTTTTTTCAACGGATAACCTGCCATAGTTAAGTAAACGCTCCCTAACAACGTACGCACAGCACCTATTGATGCACGGCCGGTTTGGTCGGTTTCGGGCATGCCCGAATCTTTCGCCGCTTTAAGATCGGCCACGATCAGGTCGTAAACCGCCGCAACGGGCGAACGCTCGGGGTAAAGAGTTTCGCTGGTAATGGTAACCGGTTCTGTTATTAACGGCACATCGCCATACAGCCTTACCAAATGGTAGTAAAAGAAAGCTCTTAAAAAATAAACTTCGCCTAATAGCTTTTTCTTATCCGCATCGGGCATAGTAATCTCGGGGATGCGCTTAAGCGCCACGTTAGCATTCGCGATAGCGGCATAACTGTTTGACCATACCGTTTCAAAACCCGGGTTTGTAGGGCTTGTACTTTGGTTTATCACCTGTTTATTATTAACACTTTGCCCAAGCGTGGTTGTATGCCCTGCAAAAAGCTCTAAAGTAATAAACGGGCTTTCGCCGTAGGCATCGCCATTTTGGAACATGTATAAATTGGCGTAAATGCCATTAACAAATGTTTTAGCCTGTGAAGCGGTTGTGAAATAGTTGCCGGTATTAAAGTTATCTCTCCTTTCTTCGTCGAGGTATTTTTTGCAACTACTTGCCGTAATGGTAAGGATGAGTAATAAACAGATCCTTAATTTTTTAAAGTTAAACTTCATAATAATATATATTAAATGGTTTAATTAGAAACTAACGTTTAAGCCAAGCAAGAATGTTCTTGGTTTTGGATAATCGTAAAACAGGATACCCTGGGTAAAGTTGCTGCTACCGTTGTAAGTAGATACTTCGGGATCGTAACCGGTGTATTTGGTTATGATAAACAGGTTTTGCGCCTGCGCGTACACCCTTAATCTGCTTACTTTCAGCTTTTTCAAGATGTTGTCAGCAAAGTTATAACCTAACGTAACAGACCTGCCGCGGATGAAATTACCGTTCTCTACCTTGGTAGAATAGATCTCGGTTTGATAACCTACATAAGCGGGGCGGGTTTCGGCTATGCTGGTGTTTTGGTGCTCAGGTGTCCAGGCATCCAGTACAGTTGCATAGCTATTTGCCTGGCCTGTGCGGTCCTGGCCCGAGTGTTTGGTTAAGTTCATGATCTGGTTACCGTAGTTAAACTGTAACTCGATACCAAGCTCGACGCCTTTATAGCGAAAGTTGTTTGTAAACGTACCAAAACCATCCGGGGTAGATTTGCCCAGCACCTCGCGGTCATCTGCAGTGATCTTACCATCGCCGTTGGTGTCTTTTATTTTAAGGTCGCCTGGTTTAAGATTATTGTAAGAAGCAGCTTGTGCGGCTTCTGATGTGCCCCAGGTACCTAATACGGTGTAGCCATAAAAGCTACCCGGTGCCAGGCCAACCCTCATCAGGTTAAAGTCTGATAAAAAGCCCGGAGCCAAAAAGATGTCATCATTGTTTTGGCCAAGCGCTAAGATCCTGGTATTCAGGAATGTGATATTGAAGTTAGAACTCCAGGTAAAGTTTTCGGTTTTGATGTTGGTAGTATTGATACCAAGTTCGATACCCTTATTTTGCAATTTACCAATGTTCTTAAACACGTTTCCAAAACCGCTTGTTTGTGGTATTGGAGAGTTAAGCAACAACGCCTGGGTTTTTTTCAGGAACGCGTCGGCTTCAATGTTAATACGATTATTAAATAAGCCCAAGGATACACCAAAATCGATCTCGGAGTTTTTCTCCCATCCAAGGTCCTCGTTACCGATAGATGTTTGGCGGGTGCCAATGGCTTGCGCGCCACCAAATACGTAAGGCGTGGTTTCGATGTTGGCAGTCGACCGGTACTCGCCAATTTCGGTGTTACCGGTTAAACCGTAGCTCAACCTGAATTTAAGGTCGGATATGGTTTTGTTATCCTTAAGAAATGCTTCCTGCGATGCTCTCCAGGCTATTGCGGCGGAGGGGAAGAAACCATATTTAGTGTTTTTACCCAACCGCGATGAACCATCCTGACGGCCTGTTACGGTTAAAAGATATTTTTCTTTTAAGTTGTAATTTAAACGGGCGAAGAACGATTGCATTTGCCAGGCATCATAATTAGAACTTGGCCTGCCCGGGATTTGACCGGCACCAAGGTTGTAAAAGCTGTAAAAATTATCAGACAATGTACTGGTTGATGCACCAAACCCTGTTTGTTTAAAGTTTTGACGCTCGAAACCTGCTACCAGGTTTATTTTGTGGATGCCTGCGAAGGTTTTATCATATGTAAAATAGTTTGACCATTGCCAAAACACATTATTGGCCTCGCTGATAGATGCCGAACTATAATCCTGGTTAGCGGTTGCGCCACCAACTAAACCTGTTTGCGAGTTAGGGTAGTAGTTTGCAGATGTAGTAACACCCAGCACACTGCGAAACTGTAAACTTGGCAAAATGTTAATGTTTGCATAAGTATTACCGCTAAACACCCTTAATTTTGATAGTTGCGTTATCTCGTTGGCCTGCGCAACCGGGTTGTCGCCGCCTTCCATGTTAGGGTAGTCGGTACGTTTGCCGTAGCTGCCATCCGGGTAACGGATAGGGATAATAGAAGGCATTTCTACCAACATACGCGGGATGTTGTTACCGCCAACACCGTTATCCTGCGCGCGGCCTTCCTGGGCGTTATAGTTTAATGTTGCGCCAACTTTTAACCATGGTTTAATTTGATTGTCGAAAGTTAAACGCGCGTTATATCGCTTTAAATAGCTGTTTAGGATGATGCCCTGATCATCAGCATAGTTTAAAAAGAAACCGTAGTTCATTTTTTCGCCCGACCCGGTGAAAGACAGATTGTGGTTTTGGCTAACCGCGGTGCGGGTAGTTGCGTCCTGCCAGTCTACATCGTAAAGCGGCTGCAAATTAGCATCGAATAGTTTGCCGATTAACGCTGTACGGATAACTTTAGGGTCGTCATCAGCATAATCTCCATTGGCCCAGCCTGTAGGGTCGTACTTTTTGATGTTGGCATACCCCAGGTCCTCGATAGCTAAAAATTCTTTTGCGTTAAGCACATCAAGCTTTTTAGCCATTTTACTTACGCTTACGTAGCTATCATAGCTAACGGTACCGGCCCCGCCTTTTGCACCACGTTTAGTGGTAACCAAAATTACACCGTTTGCACCCCGTGTACCATAAATAGCAGTTGATGATGCATCCTTCAATACATCGATTGATTCAACATCGTTAGGGTTAATGGCGTTACCGCCTTCTGTCCATACAACACCATCAACCACGTATAAGGGATTAGTGCTTGCATTAAGCGATGTATAACCGCGGATACGCACTTTGGTAGCACCACCCGGTGCACCCGAGTTACTGGATACGTTTACACCGGCAATTTTACCGGCAAGTTCCTGCTCCAGGTTGGTTTGCGGCCTTTCCTGCAAAGCCTTACTGCCAACGCTGCCCACAGATCCGGTTAGATCCACACGTTTGGATGTACCGTAACCAACCACCACCACTTCGTTCAGCGCTTGCGGCGCTTCGGCCAATACCACATCAATGGTTTGGCGGTTGTTGATCGGGACTTCCTGCGAGGTATAGCCTATAAAGCTGAATACCAGCACGGCGGAGCCTTCGGGAACGGTTAGCTTATACTTACCGTTAACATCTGTAGCTGTGCCGGTTGTGGTGCCTTTCAGTTTAACGTTTACACCCGGTAACGGGCCTTTGGCATCGCTTACAGTACCCTGTATGTCAACAGCTTTTATCTCGATAGGGGTGTTGTTGGCGTCGCGTTTTTTAACTACAATGGTTTCCTGGAAAATTTTGTAGGTAAGGGGCTGGTCTTTAAAGGCTTCGGTAAGCGCCTGGTCGATGGTTACATTATCAACATCGATATTTATACCGCCGGCCTTTGATACATCCTGCTTATCATACATAAAATGATAGCCGGTTTGTTTCTCTATCAGGCGCAGGACTTTCTCAACAGAAGCATTCTTTTGGCGCAACGATACAGTTTGGCTGAATGTTTTTGCGCTCACATTGGTAAGGGCTGCAATTATTAAAATGGCAGTGAATTTCATAACCAATATTATTTTGGAGAGTTTAGACCACGCCAAAGGCGTGGCCTTAGAATTAAAATTCATAAGTTTGTTGTGTTTGGGTTAAACATTAAGTTTCAATTCGTCAATTGCAATTATTATGGGACCCAGGCATTTGCCGGGAAAGTGGGTCGAAACACTTCCCGGTTTTTTTATATGCTTATCTTATACGCTGCGATAAGAGTGGGGCCGCCAATTGCGCTTAGCTTGCGGGGTGTATTTCTTTCATCATAGGTAGTTTTGTAGTGTGAATAATTGATGTATATATTGGTATTGTTTTTTGGCTTATTTGCTGTTTTATTATAAAACGATAATTTTCTTTCCTTCTATCTTCAGGTTGATGCCTGTGTACTTTAATATATCTAATAACACCGATGCTTTTACATTGCGCGATAACCGGCCTGTGAATACCTTATCAGGTATTTTGCCGCTGTAGGTAACATCAACATCGTACCAGCGAGCGGCCTGGCGCAGTATGGCGTCAATATGCACCTCCCTGAACTGGAAAATGCCGTTCTTCCAGGCGGTTTCGTCGTCCACGTCTATATCGTCAACCACTTTGCTTTGGCCCGATGCTTTTATCTGCGCCTGCTGGCCGGGCCTTAACCTGGCGCTGAACGTGCCGGCGGTGATGTTTACCGCGCCTTCCAGCAAGGTGGTTTTCATGGTGCTTTCATCATCATAGGCCATTACATTAAAGTGGGTGCCTAAAACTTCTATTTGCGCTTTATTAGTTTTTACCCTGAAAGGCATGGCTGCGTTTTTGGTAACCTCAAAGTACGCTTCGCCGGTAATTTCAACCTGCCTTGTTGTACCGGTAAAGCGGGTAGGGAAGCTTAACGATGATGCCGAGTTTAGCCAAACCTTTGTGCCATCAGGCAACACAACCTGGTACTGCCCGCCACGCGGCGTGGTAATGGTATTTATTGATGGTACCGTGTTTGCATCTGCAAGCGCAGATACATCATATATCAGCTGGCCGTTTGCTGTTTTTTTGATGGATGTGCCGCCCAGTTTAGCCAGCGTGCCGTTTTGGGCGTTATCTAATATGATGGTTTTGCCGTTTGCAAGGGTAAGCACCGCTTTATTACCGCCAGGCTGGGCATCGTGCAGTATGGGCTTTGTTTTTGTTATATGCTGAACAGTATTTTGCTGGCGCATTAATTTATGAAACCCTATGCCTACAAAAAACAATACTATGGCGGCAGTAGCTATTTTGGTCCAAAGGATAATGTTACCGCGCTTTTTTACGGGTTTTCCGTTTTCGTCCGCGCCTAATATGTTTTTGAGTATGGCGCTTGTTTTATCGGTACTGAACAACCTTGTATCGGGTTTAAGATCATCCCAGGCCTGGCGGATAAGCAGGGAAAGCTCTTCGTCGCTTGCGCCGGCGTTTATAGCAGCAAACAACTCGTCGCGCTCCTGCGGGGTAGCCGTTTTACTGTAATAACGATCAAAAAGGTATCTCAACCTTAGCCTGGATGTAGTCATTAAATGTTTGTTCAATAAATTGGTAGGTGTAAAAGCCGGGGAGCTTTTATTACATGACACCAAAGGCGGGTAAAAAGGGGGTATTGATTCGTGATTTTTTTTAAAAAAATATCGACGCCAGTATGATCATTGCCGAAATATCGATATTCGACTGTACAAAACTGGTAATAGAGTGGGTAGCGCCCTGCAGGTATTTTTTCACCGTTTCGCGCGACAGGCCCATCTGGTTGGCTATCTCGTCGTATTTTAAACGGCTGTGGCGGCTTAGCAAATAAACTTTTTGCTGCTGCGGCGGCAGGTGGTCAATGGCCTGGTCTAATAAGCCGTAATAGCCGTCGGTACCGGCATTATCTTCATATGCCAGGGCAACAACATTATCCTCGATGGTTTTTTGATGTATGCGTTCTTTAGCCAGTTTACGCAGGCAATTTAACGCGTGGTTTTTAGAGATCACAAATAAATACGCCTTGAAATTTTGTACGGCTGTAAGTGTTTCGCGGCTCATCCAAATCTTCAGGAAAACATCCTGTACTATTTCCTCGGCCAGTTCAACAGAATCGGTTATGCGGTAAATATGTGTACCTAAAAGCTGGTGATGGATGTTGAACAATTCACTAAACGCGTGTTCGTCCCCACAGGCAACCTTCAAGAGCAGCTCTTTTTCACAAGGTGAAACCAAATCAGACATAGGTAGTTATTGGTGTCGGCAAATAATAAAAAATATATTACAACTGCAACCCAATAATGTTTTAATGTTAAAAAAGTATCACTATGTGTAATAACGACACATCATAATTGCTTAATCTGCAAATAATTAACCATAGCAAAAAAAATGGAATAGCTAAGTGTTTTAAAATAAGGAGGGATTACCGCCCAGTTTTATCTTGCCCAGGTGTTTATATGCGCTTTCGGTAGCTTCGCGGCCACGGGCGGTGCGCATTAAAAACCCCTCCTGTATCAGAAATGGCTCGTACACTTCCTCAATGGTGCCTTCTTCTTCGCCCACGGCGGTAGCAATGGTTTTTAAACCTACCGGGCCGCCTTTAAATTTATCAATAATGGTTGATAGGATCTTGTTGTCCATCTCGTCCAAACCATGCTCATCAACATTAAGGGCGTTAAGGGCATATTTGGCAATGGCGGTATCGATATTGCCATCGCCTTTTATCTGGGCAAAATCGCGGGTACGGCGCAGCAGGGCGTTGGCTATACGCGGTGTACCACGGCTGCGGCGGGCAATCTCGTAAGCGCCTTCGTCGCTAATGGGCGAACGCAATATAGCGGCCGAGCGCAGCACAATGGTAGTTAACAGCTTAGCATCGTAATACTCTAAGCGGCTGTTGATGCCAAACCTGGCGCGCAAAGGCGCTGTTAGCAAGCCCGAGCGGGTGGTGGCACCCACAAGGGTGAATGGGTTAAGCGAAATTTGTACCGAGCGTGCATTAGGGCCGCTTTCCAGCATAATATCTATCTTAAAATCCTCCATGGCCGAGTACAGGTATTCTTCTACCAAGGGGCTTAAACGGTGAATCTCGTCAATAAAAAGTATGTCGCCTGTTTCCAGGCCGGTGAGCAGGCCGGCAAGGTCGCCGGGTTTATCAAGCACGGGGCCTGATGTTATTTTGATACCCACCCCCATTTCGTTGGCGATAATGTGCGATAGGGTGGTTTTGCCCAATCCGGGAGGGCCGTGCAGCAATACGTGGTCCAGCGCTTCGCCGCGCTGGCGGGCAGCCTGTACAAATATGCGCAGGTTTGCCAATATTTTATGCTGACCGGTAAAATCTTCAAACACCTGTGGGCGCAGCACTTTTTCTATATCACGCTCGGCAGGAGAGAGGCGTTCGGCTTCCGGATCAAGGTTTTCGTTCATGCTTTTATTTCGAATTAACTATGTTGAGGGCTGCGCCGTTTCGAATTTTCAATTTCGGATTTGAAAAGGTTAAAGTTAAGCTAAATTCAGACTTTCGATAGGATAAATTCGAAATTGAACATCCGAAATTGGAAATTTCTCACCCCTCCGGATACTTCCTGAAAATGCTATTTATCTTCATCTGGATAACGCCAAAAAATGCTTCCTTAAAGATGCCCGACGACATTTTAGAGGTACCGGCGGTACGGTCGGTAAATATGATGGGTACTTCGGTTACTTTAAATCCATGCTTTATGGAAGTGTATTTCATCTCTATCTGGAAAGCATAGCCTACAAATTTTATCTTATCCAGATCAAGGGTTTGCAGCACTTTACGTTTGTAACACATAAAGCCGGCGGTTGCATCCTGTACATTAATGCCCGTTATAAAACGCACATATACCGATGCGAAAAAGCTCATTAAAACCCGGCTCATGGGCCAGTTAACCACATTTACCCCTTTTATGTACCTTGAGCCAATGGCGGCATCGGCACCATCGATACAGGCTTGCCGCAGGCGCAGCAGGTCGTCGGGGTTGTGCGAGAAATCGGCATCCATCTCAAAAATAAAATCGTAATGGTGCGCTATAGCCCATTTAAAGCCGTGGATATAGGCAGTGCCTAAGCCTTGCTTGCCCGTTCGTTCTTCAATAAAAAGCTTACCATCATACTCCTGCTGTAATTGCTTTACAATATTCGCTGTACCATCCGGCGATCCATCGTCAATAATAAGCACGTGGAAATCATGCGGAAGGGTAAACACCTTTCGGATCATCCGCTCGATATTTTCCTTCTCGTTATAAGTAGGAATGATGATAATACTATCAGGCACGTAGATGCTGGTTTGTTTGTTTTGTAATGAACGGCGCTAAAATAATTTAATTTTATACCGCTTTAAAATAAAAAACAGGAAAGTGGCGTGCTTTCCTGTTTTTTTAAAGTAATATTTTGTTTACAACCGTTCGGTTTCCGAAGCTACCTGGTTAATACTAACAGGGTCGGTAATATAATTTCGTTCTTTAAGACGCGGAGAGATGATTAAAAACGCGATGATAAATACACATATAAATGCTACAAAAAACCACTCGTAATTGGCGCCTTTTAAATTCCTGGCCCACCAGCCGCCGCTCTCTATTGCGCCGTTAACCATAGCAGTTATCAAATTTCCGAATGATACCACCAGGAACCAGATCCCCGTCATGGTACTCTTCATTGATTTTGGCGAATGCGTATAAGCGTATTCCAAACCGGTGATAGATACCAGTACTTCTGCCGCTGAAAGCACCATAAATGCCAGTACCTGCCACCAAATTGATGGCGAGCCACCATGGTCAAGATCGGTGTGGATAACGCCAATTATCACAAATGATAATGCCGTTAAAACCAAACCAGTACCAAGCCTGCGAAGAGGCGTTGTTTTTAACCCCATCTTATCAAGGCGTGGATATACCACGTAGTTGAAGAAAGGAATGAATAACAACAGGAATACGGTGTTGAAGGTAGATAGCTGACCAGGATATATAGTGAATTTGGTAAAGCCAAGGTTAATTACACGGTCCATTTTTTCGGCGTAAAGTGTCCATTCAGATAAACACTGGTCCCAAACGGCCCAAAATGCAAGCGCAAAAAAGAATACCGACATAACGCGATATACAGCTTTTACGCCCTCAACGCGTTCAGGATCGTAAGCCCCTTTGGCAATATCGAGCATGGCTTGCCCCGGTTTGCGCTGGCTTAAGTGAGTTAGCGCATACCAGGTTATAAATACCAGGTTGTTACGGTTAACGCCCTGCGGAGGAACCTTCACATATTTTTTACGGCCCGAGAAAAATATGATGGTAGCCAGCGCCATTAGCAGGCCCGGAATACCGAACGCCCATTTTGGGCCGAAGTGCTCGTACGTCCATGGAATTGCAACGGTAGAGATCATAGAACCGGCGTTAATGCTGAAATAGAACCAACCGTAAACTTTAGAAAGCAGGTCCTGGTTGGTAGCATCAAACTGATCGCCAACGTTGGCCGATACGCACGATTTGATACCACCGGCGCCAACAGCAACTACCAGCAAACCTAATTCGAAACCGGTGAGGCCGCCATCAAACGTGGCCAGCATTAAATGCCCTATGCAGTAAACTATCGATACATATAAAATAAGTTTGTATTTGCCGGTAAACCAATCGGCTATCATGCCGCCTACAAAGGGCAGCGCATAGGCTACCATCACAAATAAATGGTGCAGCTTATTAGCATGTGCGTTGGCCTGGTCGGTTAATGCCGGGTTATCTGCCGGGTTAAAAAATTGGTTCACTAAAAACAGTGTGAGCACCGACCGCATCCCATAAAAGCTAAAACGCTCTGCAGCTTCGTTCCCGATGATATACGGGACTGCCATTGGAAATCTGGATTTTGGTTTTGACGGAGCCGTAGCTTGTAGGTTTTCTGCCATGCTTTTTCTGAACTATTTTTGCCTAAAATACTATAATTAAATTAATCCGAAATTTTATACCGAAATTATTACAAAGCATACCCGCTTTGTTTTGATTACTACCAGATAATAAGTTTTTAATTTTTTTTCTTTAGTGGGATGGATGCCCTGTCTTTAATTGCCTGTGCTTTTGGGTCTACATAATCTACATCCTGTTCCTGGGGTATGTTGCGCATGTCAAGGTTTTCTACAAATACCCATTTGCCGTTTTTTAGTTTGTAACCATCGTAGGTAAGGTCGGGGCCAAAGGTTTCGGGCCTGTCCTTCATTTTATCGTCGGGCGGGGCAAGGTGGTCAAATACGATCAGCTGCTGATCGGCTACGTAACGCAAAAGCATTGATGCCTGCCGGGTGTACTCAAAAATGATGCGTTTGCGGTTTTTTTTGTTGCCATCAAACACGGGCATGCCCAGGCTTAGCTTATCGTTCCTGTCGAAAGATAGCACCTCGATCACCTTTTTTGTTGATTTTACCGTGTTGCCTTTCCAGCCTAATAAAACATAGTAAGGTTTTGAAGCTGCCACTTTTACTATTTTGTAATATTGTGCGCCATACCATTTGTGGCTATCGGTTACCGAGTCTTCGGGGTTTTTTAAGAAGGGCGAATAATCTTCGAGCGGGTACATCAGCAGGCTGCCGCCGGTATTCATTTGTACGGTGCCGTAAAAGCGGTAGCTGCCATCCTGGTTCATTATATGCCAGCTTAAGATCCTGAAACGGTTATCGGGCGCGTTAATAATGCTGATGCTTTTAACCGAATCGAACGGGAAATTGAAGGAATGAGGAACCCTTAAAGCGGCAACCAATAAGGGGATGAACCGGTAATTGGCATTTTTGCGCTCCAGTTCATCGGGGTGGTTCACAAACTTTTTACCAAGTGCGGCAAGGCTATCCTGGTAAACACCTAAGTCCTTAAGGTCCTTGTTCCCGTCGGAATGCTGCGCGAAAGATGCGGTAGATATGAATAACAGGAAAAGTGCAGAAAGAAAACCTCTCATCAAATATTTTTAAGATAAAGATATCGCAGATAATAACGTATTACCCGCCGCTAAATTATTAAAAAGATATATTGATGTTACGACAAGTTTTCGATAACCATTGCGCTGGCGCCACCGCCGCCGTTACAGATACCTGCAGCGCCAAGTTTACCGCCGTTTTGCTGTAAAACATGTATCAGCGTTACAATGATACGTGCACCGGATGCACCAAGCGGATGGCCGATTGCAACCGCGCCACCGTTAATATTTACTTTAGCAGCATCGAGCTTTAATATTTTATTGTTGGCTAAAGATACCACTGAAAAAGCCTCGTTTATCTCGAAGAAATCAATCTGCTCTGCAGACACGCCAGCTTTATGCAGGGCCAGTGGGATGGCCTTCGCGGGTGCTGTGGTAAAATACTCGGGTGCCTGCTGGGCATCGGCAAAAGAAACTACTTTGGCTAAAGGTTTGATACCCATCGCATCGGCTTTTTCCTTGCTCATTAGTACCAAAGCCGCTGCGCCATCATTTAAAGTAGAAGCATTGGCGGCTGTAACCGTGCCGTCCTTTTTAAACACCGGCTTAAGGGTAGGGATCTTATCGAATTTTACCGTATTCGGTTCTTCGTCATCAGCAAATAAAGTAACCTCACCTTTTCTATCCTTTAATTCAACAGGGGTTATCTCGGCTTTAAACTTGCCACCCGCCTGTGATGCCTGAGCACGTTTGTACGATTCTATTGCAAAGGCATCCTGTTCCTCGCGGGTTACGTTGCAGTCAACCGCGCAAAGCTCGGCTGCCGAACCCATGTGATAATCGTTATATACATCCCAAAGGCCGTCTTTTACCAGGCCATCTATAATTTGCCCGTTGCCTAAACGATAGCCGTTTCGGGCTTTATCAAGGTAGTAGGGTACATTGCTCATGCTTTCCATACCGCCGGCAAGTACAATATCGTTATCGCCATTGGCTATACTTTGGGCTGCCAGCATAATCGCTTTCATACCAGATGCGCATACTTTGTTCACTGTAGTTGCAGGTAAGTAAGGTAAGCCGGCAAATATCGCCGCTTGTGTGGCAGGTGCCTGGCCCAAATTAGCCGATAGCACATTGCCCATATATACTTCCTGCACATCTGCCGGTTGTAAACCCGCTTTTTCAATTGCCGATTTAATAACTACAGCGCCTAATTGCGTAGCCGATAATGATGCCAGGCTACCGCCAAAACTGCCGATAGGGGTACGGGTTGCCGATACGATATATACTTCTTTCATACGAGAAATGCTTTTTATAATGGTGGGGCAAATTTAGGATTTATTGCCCATAGATAAAGATAGATTTAAAAAATATTATGCATGCATAGTATTTTATTATGAATCCTTTTTTTTGCGCGATGTTTTCTTACGTGCCTTTAAAGCCTCCTGCAGCAAATACTCTATCTGTCCGTTGGTGCTGCGGAATTCATCAGCACCCCAGGTCTCGATCTCCTTTAGCACATCAGGGTTTATTCTTAATACAAATGCTTTTTTTTCGGCCATAATATTAATGTGCTGCAGCCTGTTTCTGGCGTAACATTATCACATGCAACCCTATCATTATAAGCAATGGCAGTGGCGGCATATTTTCAGGTGTTTTAAGCAGGGCTATAGTTACCGTAAAAGGTTGTTTAACTGCAAAAGGCTTTTGGGTGATGTGTAAAATATCACCTAATTGGCTGTTGGTTAGCGTAATTGATTTGGAGAACAACTTTTTACACAGGTAAGTGGCTTCAAAACCAGTGTCAAACAACAGGTTAAAATCCCTTTTCCATATTTCGGGGACTAAGTTGCCTACAGGTTCGTCCTCTCCTCGGTTAAGCAAAAGGGTACGGTTAAACCATCCTTTACGTTTAATGGTCCAGCTGTTTTGCGGCAGTTCAATAATGGCGTCGCGCTTAAAGTTAGATCGGTAGCTGAGTTTGGCATATACAAACTGCCCATCGGTAAGTTCAAACTCCGGTTTCCAGAAACCATGTCTTGCAATAAAAAGTTCGTTGGTGCGGAGCTGGTCGGCATTTCTTAAGTCATTCATTGCTATTAATATAATCCTAAAGGAAGTTTTATATAACGGAAACGGTTGGTTAAGCTATAAGCAACTCCGTATAATAACATTAATTCCATTTCGGTTGGTGACTTGCTTAAAGGGGCATTTAAAATTATTTTGATGGGTTTTTTACCGCTCCAGGTGCTTTCTTTTAAAGTTAAAATATCGCCAAAGCTCGCATTACGCCAAACATAATCCGATTTCATTCCCATTAAATAAGAAGTTTTCACAAGCTCTGCTTTAAAACCATTGTTCATTTCCAGTAGTAAGTTTTTGGAGTTTTCTTCAAATGTGAAAAATCCAACATTTTCAGCCGTGATATTTTTAATTAATATCTTAGTGAACTTTCCATCCCAACTACTGTCTTTTTCAAAAGTCCATGTATTATTTAATGTCCCGATAAATTTGTCAGGATCACTAATTAGGGCATATGCATATTGTTCATCCCTAATTTCATAAGTAAAATTGATGAAAGAGGTTTTTACAACTGTCAATTCATTTGAACTTATGAAGTTGAAATTTTTTAGTTGATTCATCATCTTAGTGATATAAAGTACCCGTATTAACTATAGGCGATACGCTTTTATCGCCGCAAAGCACAACCAGCAGGTTACTTACCATAGCTGCCTTTCGTTCCTCGTCCAGCTCGATAATGTTTTTCTCTTCCATTTTTTGCAGGGCCATTTCTACCATACCCACAGCCCCCTCAACTATCAACCTGCGGGCCGATATAATAGCCGATGCCTGTTGGCGTTGTAACATGGCGTGGGCTATCTCGGGCGCATAAGCCAGGTGCGATATGCGTGCTTCTAAAACTTCGATGCCGGCGCGTTCCAGGCGTTCGTTCAGCTCCTGTACCAGCAATATTCCAACCTGTTCAGATCCGCCGCGCAGGGTAATACTGGCGTTTTCATCCTCAATATGGTCATAAGGGAAGGAGTTGGCCAGGTGGCGCACAGCAGCCTCGCTTTGTATATTTACATATTGAAGGTAATTTTCTACCGCGAAAACGGCTTTAGCAGTATCTTTTATCTGCCATACAATTACTGCGGCAATTTCAATGGGGTTACCTACGCTGTCGTTTACTTTTAGCTGCTGCCCGTTCAGGTTGTAGGCCTTTAACGATACCTTCTTTTTAACGGTGAAAGGGTTTACCCAAAAAAAACCATCTTGCTTAACAGTGCCCTGGTATTTACCAAACAAGGTAAGCACCTTCGATTCGTTGGGGTTTACTATGGCAAGGCCGGGTAAAATAAAAACAAAGTTTACTACACATATTATGGCGCCTACAACAGGCTGCTGCCAATAAAAGGCGGCTGCGGCTGCGCCAATAAGAACAAGTACTAAAATAAAGGCTAAATAACCTGATGGCGCTGTGGTAACTTTTTCGGTTTGCATGATAATGTTTGATTTTAAAATGATATCATAAAGATATCAACTTTGATTTGATAAAAGCAAGAAAAATAACAGATAACCGAAACTTATATTATTTTTGATTGGATAAACACGGCTAATGGCAAAACTATCATCGTCCCGGCAAAAGGCCTTACTGCGTAAATACGCCCTTAATGTTAAGTTTTTTATGATGCTGGCGAGCGTAACGGTGATTGTATACGCCCTGCCCAAGCAAGCTAAGTTTGGTTACGAATACGAAAAGGGGAGGATCTGGAACCAAAAAGACCTGGTATCGCCCTACAACTTCGCTATCCTTAAAACCGATAACGAAATAGAGGCCGACCAAAAGGCCGCCCTGGCCGCTGTAACACCCATCTATCAAAAAAATGATGATATGGGCCGGCAGCAGCAGGAGGGTTTTAAAACCGACCTGGAAGTAAAGTGGCACTCGGCTGGTCTTAACGAAAAACAGAAAAACGCCTACCTGCAAACCGGGTACGATATTTTAAAAACATGTTATGATAAGGGTATTTTAAAGCTTAGCCCCAAATACCAGCAAAGCGGCAAAAATTACGTGGTTACCATTTTAAGCGCTAATGTTGCCACCGATAAAAATACCGCCGACCTGTTTACCCGCGAACGGGCCATTGCCTATTGCGATTTTGAGATAAGCAAATCACCAGGCCTTGATAAGGCCTTTTTGCTTGACGTTGTGCAGGACAGGTTGCAAAATAACTTGATATATGATGCCAACCTTACCGCCCGTTTAGAAAAGGAAGTTACCGAAAACCTGTCCATCACCCGGGGTATGGTTCAAAAGGGAGATGTTATAATAGGTAAAGGCTCTGTAATAAACGATGAAGCTTACCAGAAGCTGGCATCATACAAAAAAGCCTTTGAAGATAACGCCCGCACCAATGGCAACCGCAGCCTTGTTTTATTAGGGCAGTTTTTACTGGTAGGCATAACCATCACTTTATTAATGGTGTTCCTGTACTTGTTTAGGCGGGATATTTATGATGATAACCGTTTGGTGAGCCTGATTTTGCTGGTTATAACGGCCATGCTGGCTACTTTGTCGCTGGCTATAAAGTTGGGGCTGCCAAATTTTTACTACATACCCTATTGTATAGTGCCTATCATCATCCGTATATTGTTTGATACCCGTTTGGCATTAAACATACATTTGCTGGTTGTGCTTATAGCGGGTTTTTTTGTACCTAACAGCTTTGAATTCGCTTATTTTGAGATCACCGCGGGTATGGTGTCTATCTATAGCATCAAAAACCTTATCCGCCGCGAGCAATTCCTGATATCGGCATTGATCATCACGTTTACCTATTTTGTAGCATTCCTGGGGATATCATTGATACGCGAGGGCACCTTTAATTCGATAGACTGGATCGATTTTATACCCTTTGCTGTAAGCGTACTGCTTACTTTACTTGCTTATCCGCTTATTTATCTGTTCGAGAAAGTGTTTGCCATCACATCAGACATCACATTAATAGAGCTGACCAATACCAACGCGCCCCTGTTGCGCGAAATGGCCTTTAGCGCACCAGGTACTTTCCAACACTCGTTGCAGGTAGCCAACCTGGCCGAGAACGCGATCTACTCCATTGGCGGTAATGCGCTGCTGGTTAGGGCTGGGGCCTTGTATCACGATATTGGTAAAATGGAGAATCCTTTGTTTTTTATCGAGAACCAAAGTTCGGGCTTTAACCCGCATGATAAACTGCCTTACGAGGAAAGTGCCCAGATCATTATCCGCCACGTAAGTAAGGGTATCGAAATGGCACGCAAAGCCAACCTGCCCGAGATCGTTATCGACTTTATACGTACCCATCACGGTAATACCAGGGTTGATTATTTTTACCAGTCGTTCCTGAAAAATTTCCCCGAAAAATTCATCAACGAGAATATTTTCCGCTATCCTGGGCCTATTCCTTTCTCAAAAGAGGCCGGTGTTTTAATGCTTGCCGACTCGGTAGAGGCTGCTTCGAGGTCGTTAAAAGAGCCAGATGAAGAATCTATAGGCATACTGGTTGACCGTATTGTGAAGTACAAGCTTGAGCAAAACCAGTTGAATGACAGTAACATAACACTGAAAGACCTGGAAACCATTAAAAATATATTTAAGCGGATGCTGGCCAGCATTTATCACGTTAGGATTGATTATTAAAAATCTGATTTATTTTTTTGACAGCTTAAGCGATTTGCTATATTTGCAATCCCTGAAAAAAGGGAAGTATTCTTGAAAATAATGGTGAGGTGCCTGAGAGGCCGAAAGGATCAGTTTGCTAAACTGACGTACGGGAAACTGTACCGAGGGTTCGAATCCCTCCCTCACCGCCAGATTTGATAACAAAAAGCAACAAAAGCCTGTAAATTTATTGATTTACAGGCTTTTATGTTTTAGCTAATTGTAATTAAGGGTTAAAGTGTAGCTTGGTTTACGGCGCGGTCCTGATAACGGGTGTAAAAATACAGGCTTATGGCGATGATAAGATAGGTAACTATGTTGAAAATGGTGTGGTGATCTGATATATAAACGGTGGTATGCCGCCAGTAAAGTGCAAGCAGTATAAACCGCGAAAGGTTTAGTAACTGGATGCATACGAGGCCGGGTATAAAAAAATATAGCTTAACTTTTAATACCCCGGGGTAGGCAATTACAAAAGCCGAAAAGAAACACATCACCCCAAAACCCAAACAATCGTACCCTACATGTATGATGTTGTGCCCAACCACCAGCATTTGATAAGTGGTTGTTTTGGTTTGATAGCCAAGTAAATTTAAAATGCCCGCGCTGCTTTCTATCAGTGTATACCTTAGCCAGCTAATAAAGTTAAGATGCTCGTCTAAAAACGGTGAATATAATTTTCCTTCGTGCGATGTGATGGCAAGGAAAAGAATATAAAAGCCATAAAATAAGGCAAACAGACATAAAAACTTAATAACAAACTTTAATGCAGGGTTAAACCCGGGTTTATTTTGCTTCATTATTGCGTTGTTTTAGCAGCTCATCTATTTTAATATCTACTACCAGCCTAAACCAAAAGCCCTGCATGAAATGGAATATTAAACCCGTGCGGCCGTCGAGCACGCCCAGTTTAAATATTATACGATAGGTAAAGTATAATGCCGGGCGCAAATAACGGGGAAGTTTCCACCATCGCTGTTTAAGCCATGCCGTGCGTTCATCTGGCGAACCCCAAAAATGGGTTTTTACTATTTGCTGCCTAAGGCTCAGCATGCGTTCAATCTCTTCGTGGGCCAGCAGATCACTGTATTTGTTGTGCTTGCTTATCCAAAAGCTGATGTTGTTTTCCTTTAAGTTCTCTTCCAGGATATGGCCATTCTTCCAGATGATTGTGTTACCCGGTACTACCAGCCGGTGATCCATATTCTCGTTAATATCCGAAAATCCAACATCATACCTGATCATTTTTAACAAGTAAAATGGATAATAGCCGCCATGCTTTATCCATCGCCCCTTAAAAAAGTTTTTACGGTTAAAATAAATACCATTTATATCCCGGTGTTGTTCCTCATTAAAGTTTTGCAGCAGCAGGAAAAGTTCGGGTGTAACTATATGGTCGGCATCAAGGCAAATTACCCAGGGGGTTTGTACATTAAAGTTTTTAAGCGCAAAATCCCACTGTTTTGGATGGTTTTCAAACGGGTGCTGTAATACTGTAGCCCCGGCCGCTTCAGCAATTGCAGTGGTATTATCTGTACTGCCCGAATCAAGTACGAACGTTGGGGCATTTAATCCCGCTATTGATGAAAGCAGCCTGGGCAGGTGTATTTCCTCGTTATAAGTAAGTATGATGAAGGAATACCGGGTATTCAATTTAATTGTGCTTTAATGATCATCGACTTCCATAAATAAGGTACCCTTCCACAGCCTTTAAAGCATATAACCTTAAACCCCTTGCTTGTTAACAGGCTGCTTAGGGTTGCTGCCGACCACATTTTTATATGGCCGCCAAGCCATATGGGGCTAAGGTGAGTATCCCACTTGTTAAATATACTTAAAACAAGGTTTTTAAGGTAACCATGATAAGGGGTAGATAGTATGATCTCGCCTTTGCCGGGTAATGATTCTTTACAAAAAGTAATAAAGGCCTCCGGGTCGTAAAGGTGCTCTATCACCTCGGTGGATATAATGGTATCAAAATTTAATCCCTGTAATTCAACCGGCAATTTCCCGGTCGACAGATCCTGCACAAAAAATCTGTTGGCATTCTTTTGTTTGGCTATCCCGATGCCTTTCTCTGAAGCATCGGTACCATATGCGTTATACCCTAAGGTGATGAGATGGTTTACCAGGTAACCATTGCCGCAGCCCAGATCTAAAATGCAGTGGTTCTTGTTTTTATCCAGCATGTTTAGCAATGGCTGCAAAATGTAATTGAAGTTGTAGGTTATGGTACTGTTATGGTACCCATAATCCTTATAATCGCTCATGTGCTAAAATATCTTTATAAAAATTGACGTATTGCTGTTGTAACCGAGATCCGGAAAAGTCTGCCCTGACAATGCCTGGCGCTGTTTTCTGTATCTCGGCTATTTGTGTGCTGTAATCTGTCATGTTATTGATGGCATCACTTACCGATGCTGCATCAGTATCGCAAATCCAGCCCAGTTTATGGTCTTTAACGTAATTGGCAAGGCCAACGTTATGGCTAATTAATACGGGGGTGCCCACGCTAAGGCTTTCTATCACAACATTGCCAAAATTCTCATCATGCGATGGTAATACTAACAGATCGTGTCGGCTAAGCAATTCAAACTTATCATCATTAAAAAAACCGGCCCAAGTTATATTAGCGGTAATACTGGGATCTGTTACAGATGCTTTTAGTTTGTTGATGTAGTTAATGTCGCCATCACCGGCAATGGTTAAGTGAAAAGGGGGCGTGACCGTATTAAGCGCCTTCAGCAAAATATCCAGTCCTTTTTTTTCTTCGATGCGCGAAAAGAAAAGCAGTTTTACAGGTCCATCGGCGGCGGGTCTTTCAACACAAGCTGACGGTAGCTTTACAAAGTTTGGTATAATTGCAGTACTTAAAGGTTTTACAACATCAAGTATAGATATACTTTCTCTTGCGGCGGTAACATGGATGTGGCATTTGGCCAATAACCTTTTTCCTAACAGGGTATGGATGATCCTTTTTTTACCGATATTATTATTAGCGAATGAATAACTACTTAAAGTGCCCCGGGGCGATAAGATAACCGGCACTCCTTTAACCAAAGCAACAGCGCACGATAATACCGATACCAGGTTCCACCAGGCGTGGATATGTACCGCATCAAACTCCTTAGCCCTTTTCCATAAAGCCTTTAACAAAGCAGGCGAAAAATGGGTATGATCTTTTGTTAAGCGTTTAAAGTATGTTACCGTTACACCATCAATTGTAGTTGGCCTGTTAGCTATAACAGGTAACTCGGTTATACCGTTTGCAGTTGTAGTAAACACTTCTGCCTGTACTTTTGCATTAACTAAAGCCTCGCACAGCATAGCAACCGACATAGTAGGGCCCCCATAAATATAGGCCGGCTTATATGCAGCTACGATATGCAGTATTTTCAAATCCGTTTAAGAAAAGCAGTTCCCAATAATATCTTTTGAATGATGATCATCGTTATGTAACTCCAAAAAACAGAGTTAATTAAAAATTCAAAACTTAAGCCACGCCAAAATATTTGGAAAAGGCCGCTAAATATTAAAGCAGTACCTAAAATATATCCTCCAAATAGTTGTTCTGCTTTAATAGAGATAAGTTGTGCTGTTGCACCATAAGCAAATAGAATTATAAATATGCCGATAAGACCGCCGGACAGATAAGCATCTACCACAAACGCGGGCTTGGCAGATACGTTTGACAGCCTGTTAGCTACACCGGCATCATAAACGCGCTCCATTACCAGGTCCTCTGTTACGGGTTTGCCTGGCCAAAATACGCGTGGTACTATTGCTATTAAAGATTGCTCTAATAATTTAACGCCATAGTAGTCTACATTTTGAGGGGTAGATTGCGCGAAGGTGATAAACATATCTATTTCGCTTAAACGGTAAACAAAAAACGACCAGTTAGAGTCGTCATTGTCATTATTCAACGTAGCATCCAGTGCTAATTGTGATGATTCTTCCACATCAACATCCCCCGACCACGCATTCTGGCGAAAATTAGTTACGTAGGTGGGTAACAATAAAAAGGCAGCTAATAATAAGGGTATAAACGTTACCGTAATTATTTTTTTGTAGTTGGGATATAAAAATACACCCAGTACCATAATGCTTATAATAACTGGTTCTTTATAACCCGAATGAAATGCCTGGTAAAGGTTAAACAGGTACAGCACAGTACAAATAATGGTGTTTAACGATTTGTTTAACGGTATGGCAAAAGCCAGGGCCAGGGTACCGGCAATAAAACTAAGCGAGCTAAGCTGGTAGTAGAACTGGGACAGTCCGGGTATCTTAAGGAATGCGATTGATACAGGGAAGCTGATAACAGCTACCCTTAACAGTAAATTTGCAAGTGCTTCTTTTTCTATGTAATATTTTTTTTCTTCGGGATATTTCATGAAAACCAATATCCCGGTAACAAATGATGCGTGTGCAAGGCTATAATAGCGTTGGCATTGCGCCGTAAACATTAGCCTTGTTTGGTCGGTTAAAATAATACTGTTTGTTTTTTGGAAATCGCTGTAACCCAATATATCTAAAAAGTAAAAAATCGATGTACAGCACATAAAACCGGCAAAGATTATCTGCATAATAAATAGCGGCCTCATCAGTTGCTCACTAAAGCTGCGATCTTGCGGCAGTGGTTTTACCCAACCTGTTAAGCTGATATAAAATATAAGGAGTGATCCCAGCCAGGCTATCATGTACGATAAAACAGCATCAGCCCTAAATATCGATGCGAAAAGCCAGGGTAAATAAAGCACCAGGTACCTTTCCAGCTTTTGTTTGTTAGCCATTATTTAAGCGGGATGCAAAACAGGTTTCCACTTTCAATTTTTTTAGCATCAATTATCAATTCGCAGCCAACCGGTGTTATTTGGTATAACGTATAGCCCATTGATAGTAAAAAGGCAGTACAGTCTGTTATACTTTGGCCAATTGTAGCCCAATAGTTGCTATCATATTCAAAAATAATGCGGGGCTTATATTGTTTTAACGTATTTGTAAGGCCGCGCAACACCTGGTATTCATACCCTTCAACATCTATTTTTATTAAAGCCAGGTGGTTTAGCGCCTGTATCTCCGGGAGGTTGTCGGCAATTTTTACATACACGGTTTGCTTATCGCTATGTCCTTGTGAATCATTTAAACTAAAAGCGCCCTGGTTCCATGCGTTTTTGTTGATGCTGAATTCGGCCTCGGTTTCGGTATCTGATAATGCAAACGGAAGCAGTGTTACATTAACTGCCTTGTTAAGCAATACGTTTTTTTTGAATTTTTCCTGCAGGTGGTTAAGTGGTTCAAAGGCATAAACCTTACCATTATTACCAACACATTGCGACATGCGGATGCTTTGCAAGCCAATGTTACCGCCAATATCTAACGCGTTTTCCCCTGGTTTTAACGATACCCTGATCAGTTTATTAATCTCGTCCTCGTAAGTGCCGGTGCTTAAAATTGTCCATTCTATATAATTATCGGCAGTTGTGTAAATAGCGATATCCTCGGTATTTAACCATACAATACCATCCTTAATTTGGCTTTTAAGCTGATCGGACGGACTGAAAAAATGTGCCAGCCGTTCCTTACCCGGTAAATTCCAGTTGCGGATAAAATTTAGCTTTATGCGGTCAGTTCGTTTCATTCAATAATTTATTTTCAATTGCAATCGCAATTTGGGTAAAATCCCAGTCTTTTATGATCATACCCGAGTGTTTGCCAAGTTCGGTTAACCTGTCGGCAGATCCGGTTAGTTCCGTCAGTTTTTTAAGCAGGCTATTTTCATCACCACTTTTAAATATTGCGCCGTTGTAGCCGGGTTTAACCAGGTCAATAGCGCATCCTACCTTATCAGACACTAATATAGCTTTATTACATGCCATAGCCTCGTTTACAGATAATCCCCATGTTTCAGATATTGAGGGTAAACAATAGAGGTTAGCTGCCTGATATATTATGGGAATATATGTTTGATTTACAAAATCTAAAAAATGGATATTATTAGATGCGACACTTATTCCGGCTTGTTGCTTTAAGGCAAGTTCATCCATTCCATTACCCACTAAAAGTAAATGTACTTTTTGATTATTTAATGCGCCAATTGCTGCAATTAAAATATGCAGGTTTTTAACAGGTTCAAACTTGCCGGCATATACTATCAGTATATCACCTGCAGACAAGTTTAATGACGCCCGTAACTCATTGGCACCCTCAGAACGGTCTACTTTAAAACGGTCATTATCTATAGCATGTGGTGCAAAAGATAACTGATCATTTTTTAATCCGTACTTTTTAAAGTATGCTTTATTACGGGTGCCCACATAAAAAGCATGGCTAATATGTTTATATACCCACTTAAGATATAAATATTTTAGTGTTTCTTTTACCGGATTACTGTAGTTTAAAAGTGTTGAGTCTCCCCTAAAATAGATGGGTATTTTGTTTTTAAAATAGCGTAGGACTTTTAAATGGCTGTGATAATTCCACCCAAAAACCAATAAGGCATTAGGGTTATACAGTTTGATCTTATTAATAAGAGTAGGGTTAATTATTCCTTTAGTATGATGTGAGCCGGGTAAGGTAGAAGTGTTTTCAATCCATTCATAAGCATACCCGTTTAATAATGGAATATCCCAGTTAATGTTTTTTTCAAACCCAAAATCATACTTGTTTCCCTGCTGACCAAGCGTATAAAATACTTTTATGCCAACCTTTCCACGCTGGCTAAGCAGCTTAAAAATGGGCGCGTAATATTGAATAGGGTGGGTGGTAATAATGGCTAATCTCATTTGCCTACCACCTTGTTAAAAAGCAGGCATTGCTGCCTTGCCATGTTGTTAGCTGAATACCGTTCGATGGCATTAGCATTATAATTTTCTGCAATGGCAACTCCTTTGGCTACTTCATTTAAAAAGCCTGTTATCTCATCAACATTATTAAAGGTGTAAACATGCTTAGCACCGTATTCGCCAAGTGTGGCAAGTGCCGGGCTTTTAGCATTAAATACTGCCAAAAGTGGTTTTTTGCTTAGTAAATAAGGGTAAATTTTAGATGCTGTGTACGCAGGATCGTCCGATCCCGGTATGAATAGCGCATCAGCTTGTTGCAGGGTAAGTAAGGTGTGGTAATAACTTATTCGATCAGTAATTTCGACGACGTTACTTTCCATCCCATACTGCTTTGCCAGCGGTAGTATGGTTGGTATGCCTTGCCTTAAAGGCGCGTAACTTGTACCAATAAAGTAAAATTTTATTGTATTGAATAAATCTGGATCTGTACCCGCACATTTTTTAAATGCGGTAAACAAAGCGCCTACCGCTTTATGCATGTCTGTACCTCCACGGCCAACATAAACTATATTTTTATAATCAGCATCAAGCAGGGGTGTGAAGTTTTGAGCATTATCTGCCGCGATGGTTAGATCGGGTTGATAAGCGCCAAAAGTAATGGTAGCCTGCGGAATGTTCTGTATCTGCGGATACCGTTCCTTTAGCGTAGTTATATAGCTTTCTGATACGCTGATAAGACCATCCACCTGTTTTATGGCTAATGGTTCAAGGTATTTATTTAACCGGTACGAAAACCAGTATTTTGGTGGTTGCTGTGCTTTAGGTTTATCCTGGTAATAATCAGAATGCCATGGGTCCTGCATATCTATTACATATGGGATTCCGAAACGCTTTTTCCAGTAACTACCAAGGATACAAACAGGGAATTGCGTAGTAGAAAAATATATAAGATCGAACTTAGAATCAGCCAGTAACTTATTTACTGTTTTACGGTAATACCACAATGAGCGTAATGCCAGGTTGCCTAAGCCAAATTTAGCCGTTATTTTTTTACTTAATGCTTTAACCCGATGGATCCTGATGGTGCCGGGCACACTTTGGAGTAATAATTCATCAGTCACCATATCGGTGTATGGTTCATCAACACAAACTACTTCTGCATCCCAGCCAAAATTTGCAAAATAGGGCAGGCTCATCCTTACCCTTTGCATATCTGCAGCATTTACCGGTGGGAAGTAAAGTGAAATAATGAGTACTTTACGGTTCATGATGTCTGCAATGTTTTTTGCACAGTTTGTAAGAACGATATACTTTCCTGTTCCCAGTTAAACCTTTCCAGCGCTAAGGAATATGAGGCTTGCTTTGTATTTACAAGGGCATCGTTATTTTGGGAATAATATTGCAGTGCAACAGCCAAAGATTCGATACGATCATTTTGGTACACCAGCCCTATAGCAGGGTATTGGGTTAACAAGGCCTGCTGGGCGGTAGTATTGCTGGCTATTACAGCAAGCCCGGCCTGCATATAAGTAAATATTTTGTTGGTTAGGCAAATATCCCTGTTGTATGGCGTATTATTTTCGGCGGCTATGCCAATGTCAAACTGCGTGGCAAATTCTATAAGTTTATTGGGGCTAATTGGTTGATGGAAGTAAACAGGAAACCCACCGGTATCAAAGTTTTCTTTAAAGGCATCATCAACCATTCCTAATAAATGAAGTTCGAACGGATTGTTTCCTAAAAGTTTTAAAGCGTTAATAATATTACTTAAGCCCCGCCCGCCGCCTATAGTTTGAGAGAACCAAAAGAGTTTTATTGCCCCATTTTTGTTTTGATGCATATGGTTAACCGCATTGCTTTTTGGAAATACGTTTAATATCGTAACAGGATCTGTATCTGGGTAAAGCTTGCGGTACTCACCGGCAATTATTGGGCTGCTTGCCGTTAAATAATCGGTTAGTGGAAGGTATTTATCATCAATATATTTAGAGATAATGTACTCAAATGAAGTATTATCATTGCTAACCTCGTGCCGGTGAAGATCTTCGATGTCGAAACCGCATTTAACCTGGTGTTTTTTTGCCGCTTTTACAGCTACGGGCAGGGCAGCCTGTATATGGCCGATATACAGATCAGCTTTTACAGAAAGTGCTTTTTTAAGTAATTCCGGATAAGTGCGCCCAAGTGCAATTTCTGCAATGCCAAATTTTAAGGTGATGTTTTTAGCAATAAAACGCGCTGCTTTTACCCTTAACCGGGTAAAAAAATAGGTTAATTTGTCTTGGAACGGCGAACCGCCCGCTAATATCGGCGTCCAGTTAACTTCCTTAAACAATTGTTTGTCTGTTTCCCAGGCCCATTGTGTCCAAAATGTATATATCACATAAACCTTATACCCCGCATCTTGTAAAGCATTGGCTTCTTTTACTAACCTGGGGTTGGTTGAGGGCTGACCTACCGAAATAAGGACAATTTTTTTCAAAGCTACTTTACGCAATCCACGTATAAGGAATGGTTGCTGTGATTAAACTGGTCTTCAATCAATTGCTCGTCTAACGATTGCCTGTATTGCTGCCTGGTGATATTTTTAAACCCGTGCTTTGTTAGCAGGAAATGCATTGCCTCCCAATCGTAGGCATATTTGTGTTCGCCATCCTGCCTGAAAATGTGGTTTAGTATAGCAATTTTTGTATCAAACCCATTTGGAAGGTTATTAATATCATAACCCAGTGCTTTCCATGATACTTCATCGTTAAGATAGTAGGCGTTAATAAATTTTTCGACATCGGGTACGGCTATTCTTAAAACTGCCCCGGGTTTCATCACTCTTTTACATTCCTCTAAAAAAAATGGCGCTTCAAATGACTTATCTATGTGCTCAAAAAAATGTTCTACCCGTATCCTTTCAACTGTATTATCTTTAAACGGCAGGTGCTTACGGGTATCGTAGGTAAAAGAAACATTTTTCAGGGCCATCAGGTCTACATTTACCCATCCATCGTGCCCAAAGGGGCCGCAGCCAACATTTAAGCTGATGTTAGCGGCGTTGGTGATCTTTTTTACTGCCGCCTTTTTAAAGGGGTTGAGACGATAATTAAGCCTGTTCCTGAAAGCGCGCAATTCGCCCCTTAAAATTGAAATTATCTCTGGAGATACGGGGGCACTTTTAATAATAAGCGCCCCGATCTTTTGTTTAAAAGTCATAAATATTATGTTGTTTTTAGTGATAGATATTGGCTTGCTACGATACTAACATCAAACCTTTGTATCACGGCCTGCCTGCAGGCAAATCGGTCAATTAGCTGTATACTATCTATTTTGCTGATCATTTCATCAACGTTGTTGACCCGGAAGCCATTAACCCCATCCTCAACAACCTCCGGCACCGATCCCCGGTTAAATGCGATCACAGGGGTGCCGCAAGCCATGGCCTCTATCATCACAATACCAAAGGGCTCATCCCACTCAATTGGGAACAGCAATGCCTTTGCTTGCCCTAAATAATTGTTTTTTTCCTCGTCATTTAATGCTCCCAAATAAACTATTCTATCGTCGTCAATACATGGTTCGATCTCGGTTTTAAAATACAGATAGTTATCTTCGGTATGTGAAATGTTGCCGGCTATCAGTAGCTTATTGCCGGTTGCTTTTGCTACTGTTATGGCGTTATGTACTCCTTTAATTTTATCCAGTCGGCCCAAAAACATCAACGGTGCATCAGGAGCAACACCTTCGTTTAACCGGTACTGGTCAAAATCTATTGCATTGTAAATGGTGTGCCATTGGCCTGCTACATTACCTGTTGCAACACAGTTGTTACTGCATGCCGTAAAAACCAGGTTTTTATTGGGTAAAGCATTAATAATGCGGATGCCACGCCTGCTAACCGGCCTGCCGTAGGTCATCAATTTTTTGACGGATTTATTAAGAATAGGAAAGTAATATATAAGCCGGCCAAAATTGTGCACAAGATCAAATTTTTGATGGTTTTTGATAAGGTATTTCCAAACAAATAAAACCTCTTTGTATTGCTGCATTTTTGACCTGTTAAGATCGTTTGCGCCAAAAGTTATAACCTTGCCGCTGCAATGCGAATCGGGCCCGGCAAGCAGGGTTACCTCATGGCCCAATCTGGTATATTCTTCCGCAAAAAGGTATACCAGACGTTCGTGCCCTCCATATAATTTTGGTGGAACCGGGATACCGGGATCCATAATGAGGAGAATCTTCATGGATAAACGCTATTTATGATATCCAGCATTATTTGCGCGCTTTTTTTAAGCGTAAGATTTTCCAAAATATACTCACGAGGGTTAAAGCCATTGCTAATTAGCTTGTGCCAAAATTGATCGATTTTTGCTTCAAAATCTTCCGGATTTTTAAATTCCATCCCACATCGCTCATCAAAAAATGGAATGGAGGAGGCAGGCACAACCTCTGTTTCGCCCCACGCAATACGATTGGGATCTAACCATTGGCCCTGGTTCCAGGCAAATACAGGTACATTCATAGCCATTGCTTCGCAGCAGGCAAAGCCCTGGCTCTCGTGCTCGCAAAGGAATATCATACCCTTACTTTGTTGCAGAATTTCGAAGTATTCTGCCTCTTTATAATCGCCATAGGTTATCTCTGCATATGATAACCCAAGAGTGTTTAGTTTTGCTAATATGGGTGCTTTTAGTTGCTTGCGGGTATCATTCTTATCCCACATGATCTTATCATAAACCAGTATATCATGCTTTTTTATAGCTTTTGCCTTAGGTGCCCACTTATCAGTATCGATACCGGCTGGCCATATTGCGCAGTTACCCTCACCGTAATATGGGAGGTAAATATTATTTGTCCATACAGAATGCTGCAGATATTTAGCTATAGGATAATCGGTAAAAAAATTTGGCCATCCTGAAGGGTGAGACATTAATCCAATACCCGCAATAACTGGATTGGGCTGATGATAACCCTGCAATGCATGCATGCCATTGCCCAAAACCACAACCGGCTCATCCGGCTGTATTTTTTTGAATGGCAGGTTTATATCGTAATTAACCCTAAGTTCATCAAACCCTTTGCAAAGGTTTATAAATACTTTTTCGATACCAGAGACCCGGCTTCCTTTGATCAATTTGCGTAAAGCGGGTATTATGTACCTGTCGCCCGGTAAAAAGCGGTCGGTAACGGTTTGGGAACGGAAATAGAGATGTATCCTGTTCATTTATCGGATCAATAATTTCCTGATGACTGGTTGCACTATGGTTTTAAAAGTATCGGCAATGAAAAAGTAAATCTTATCTAATGCGGGTATTTAACAAACTGATTTAAAAAGCTTATAAATTTAGCGTCCACAATATTTCTTTTAAAGAAGCGGGTATGCTATGGTTTTTTAAAGCCCGTTTTTGCCCGTTTACTTTTAATGTTTTGCGTTTAACGGCATCATTTTTAAGTAGCTCTGTTTTCTGCAGAAAATCTTCGGGGGTTGTGTAGGTTTCTATCTCGTTGTTAATATCGTACAGTTGTTCTATGCCATCTGTCCATTCGGTTAAATAACATGCGCCAAGCATTGGGGCTTCAATATCGCGCAGTCTTGAGTAGGTATCTGGCTTAGCCAAAGGAAATAAGTAAGACGGATACCTGTTAACACCAATGGTAACCAGGCTGCCTGCGGTAAGCCGGTTGTATTCTTCTGCGGAAGGTGCACCATGTGTTTTTAACTGTAAAGTACGGCTTATCTGCCCGGTATAATTCCGCTGTTTCAACTTTTCGGTATATCCGTTAATGCCGTATTTGTTTAATAGCTTAAATTGAAACAACAGTTTTTTGTGAAGCCCATAGGGTAGTAACTCTTGTTGAGTATGAGCAGCCGCTATCCACCCGCCGCCATAAATAGCTAAATCAATATTTGGATCTTGCTTAACTATGTTTTCAAACATTAAATGGCGCTGAATATCCTTTGAACCAATAAATGTTATTTGCGAATTTATCTCGGGCTGCAAAATGCGATATTGGGGCGCCACCCACATTGGCATGGGCAGGTTAATGTAAGGGTAACCTGCTTTTTGATATTGTTGAATAGCCTTGTACTCGGGAACCCAATTCAAATCAAAAGCTGCAAATTCTTTTGGAAGCTTGATAAAATCGCGAATGTGATCGCAAAAAAAATTAACACAAGGGATGTTGGTTTTCCTGATCTGATCAATTGCCGAAGTATCTATCTGATCAGGGTACAAGTAGCTTAAAAAAAGATCGGCGGGGTTAGCCTTTAAATAATCAACTGTTTTTTGCCATGCATCCTGTTTCCAGTTTATTTGCGCCTGTTTGGTTTTAGGCACCCTACCCAAGGCCCAATCTACATCCGGGCATTCCATCCATTCGTAGCCAGCTTCTTCTATGCCGTTTTTAATGTAATATTCCCAAAAGCTGTATGCCGGTATAGGGTGTTTAGTTTTTGATTGGAAAAAAGACAGAAAGATCTTCACTTAAATACGTTTAAACAAAACATCAATTTGCCAAAGTTCCTGGCCCACAGGGGTTGACTGGCCAAATGCGTGGATGTTAAAGTTATAAGTTGCCAGGTAGTTAGCAATTTCCAGGAAAAGGGGCTGGCCAACATAATACTGTTTAAAGGACACTTCAATTATTAGATAGCTAACATCATTAAGGTATTTACCTGTTCCTTTTAATGCTTCTAACTCAAAACCTTGAATGTCCATCTTTATAATATCGGGTACAGGTAACACATTTCCATCTATTAAAAAATCGGTGCGCTTAACCTGTACTTCTTCTTCACTTTCCTTTTTTATACCAAACAACTCAAACTCAAGCGGCGTTGCGTCTAATATGCTTGATGAATCAGAAAAGCTTGATACATTGATAGTAGTGCTTGTGTTTTCGTTTCCTAAGCAATATTGATGGATAGTGACATTTTGTAATTCTTTAGTCAGGTCGTTGAACTTTTGAACATGCTTATTTAACGGCTCAAATGCGTATATCGCGGCATCCGGAAAAAACGACTTCGCTAAAATTGTCCAGGTACCAATGTTAGCTCCAACATCAAAAATAGTTTGGATTTTATTATTTTCATTCTTAATTATCTCAAACAATTCAAGACTATCCAGGTAGCCTAATTTAAGTTTTGCAGCGGGCGTGCCATTTAATTTATTTTTCCGTTTTCTTCTGTTAATCGCGATAGCCAAACGATCTATGATAATGAATGGATCATAAAATAATGATAAGCGCATATAATTGATTTTTATAATTAAGCTTTTGCTTTTTAATTGATACTTACTTTAATCATGATTCACGGAATTATATACAGCACCTGTATCGGATTAAAAAAGCAAATAAATCATTATTCAGTTAACTTTTCTACATTGTCTGCCCCGGCAACTAACCCCTCTATCCCAATTTTATTTATAAATGTAACCTCATAATCGCCTTTTCTTAAAATATGCCCGGCTGCAAACTCAATTGAGATACTAAAGTGAGGGGTGTTTTTATCTTTTTTGCTAAATAGTACCCTAATCAGGCTCCCTAACCCAACTATCCTTTCCGAGTAAGCAAAATGCTCGTAAAGGCAGTCCGTTAAAAACCGGTGCAGCGTATCGGCATCTTTTACCCAATACCCCCTGGTAGATATGCTGCTGTTATTGCGGGCATGATGATATTTTTTTACGGCAAGGTCTTCAAAATCAGGTTTCTTAAAATCTCCTGTAGGGTAATAGCGGCCGCTTATTTTAAAAACAGGTTGGTTAGCCGGCAGGTATTCAACTAAATATAACAACAGCAATAATTCGTTTATGCCTTTGTTTTCAAACTGGTATTGCAGCAAATGATGTACCTCAACCTCCGGGAATCCGGTTAAAAGATCCTGGATCTGTGTCTTGTCCAAAAGGGGTGAATTATCAATAAGGAAGATCTTTGTAAAACCACACTCGCGCAGGCGTTGCAAAGTAAACCTGGTTTGTTCTACCCGTTGCTCATAAGTATAAAAACTTTTTGATTGTTGTGGCCCGGTTAAAGGTTTTATGGTTGATGAAACGATGGCTATCATTATAAGTGAATTGTTATCTTAAAATTTTAACGTAGTAGAATTGCAGTCTTTTAGAAACCCTCCACCCAAATACACCCGATATGAAATTAATAACCCTGCCACCCAAAACCGGTTTAAACTTATAAACCGGGTAATGTTTCAACTCCTTTATAACCTGCTTATATAATGCAGGCTGCTCTATATAAAATAACACGGCAAGATGCATTAGCTGCCTGTATATCGCTTTTTGTATGGCCGGGGTATTTGTACGGGATTGTAAATAATCTCTTTTCAACAAAACTGCTTTGAGGGCACTTTTAAATAGCTTTTCTTTATTGCGCCTGTATGCAAATACCTTATCGGCATCAGTATATTTTCGGTAATAGCAAAATCCGGGTGTTTTTACTATGCCTTTTGAATTTAATATTACCCTGCAAAAGTATTCGCCGTCGTCATCTATGGTTAATTCCTCATTCCAGGGGCCTGCGCTATCTATAATTTCTTTTGAAATCAGCCAGGCATGTATGGCTATCATGGAACCCGTTTCGCGATAACCACCTAACAGGTCGGTAATAAAATGAACCGGGTCGTCATCATTGTTTAAAAAGGATTCTTCGTAAGGTGATGGTATGTTGGCTTCAGTTAAATCGTTATCATTAAAATGTACAATACTGCAAACCGCGATCCGGCCCTCGTTATTCGCTAAAGCCGCAAGCTGCACGGCTATTTTATCGGGACTAAGCAGGTCATCACCATCAAGAAATTGTATGTAATCTCCTTTTGCTTCCTGTAAGCCTTTATTACGTGCTGCGCCGGCACCTTTATTGGGCTGACTGAATACCTTTACATTTTCACATTCAAAACCTTTTGCAATAGCTAACGAATTATCTGTTGAGCCATCATCTATCACAATAATTTCCGTGTAGCCCCAGGTTTGGTTTAATGCCGACTGTATAGCATCTGCAAGGTATTTTGCCGAGTTGTATGCCGGTATTATAATAGAAACTAAAGGTTGTTGCATTTAATGCTTAGGTCTGCTATTAAATATTTTCATCCAGTGATTTTTAAGAGAAGCATTGGCAGGGGGGTGGTTATTTATAAACCATGGCTGCTGTAAGGTGGCAATGTATTTATCATCATCTTTATCCAACTCAATTATGCGGTCGATCAATGGGCTGAAGTCCAGTTTTTGAAACTGATAATGCATTTTTAATCCCCGGCCTATTGTTTTTAACTTACGCCTGATGCGGTGTTGCGGGCCCTTGTGGTAGGATGGGAGTATATCTTTAAAATTGGGCTGGCTTTTTTGCTGTAACCAGTTTACAAAGGCAGAATTGTTGGTTTTTACGTAATCTGCCGTGTTGATAAAGCTGGCGGTATCAAATATATCGCCAATATTGGGGTCGCCGCAGTAAACAGGTAAGCTATTTGCCTGCATGGCATCATACAGTTTTTCTGTTTGATAGCCGGGGTAAACGTAGTTCTCAAAAGCGATAGTGAATTTATAGCTGCTTAAAAATTGCCGTTTACGCTGCCATATGTCGCCACTATACAAGCTATCGATGCTTGCCATATTGTTCATGGACCTGCCGGGCGCATCTATCTTTTTGTATTTAGATAACTGCCTGAAAAATTCTTCGCGGTAGGGGACTTTATGGGAGTATAAAAAATTGCAAAAATTCTTTTTTCGCTTTAGTATACCATCAGCATCAATGTTTACCGGTTTTACCAATACCTGCGGGTTTAAGCCATGCCACTGGATCCTTTTGTAGCGCGGGTTGTTTACTATCTCTTCGCGCGGCACACCAAAAGCCCATTCGCAAGCCTGCATATCGGGCTGTATGTTTTCGCAGTAATATCCAATTCTTGTATAATTGCCCAACGGCGGGATATCATTACCGTAAGGCCCAAATAATATAAAATCAGGTTTATCGCTCTCTTCAAATATAAAATCATCATTAAGCTCAGTAAGAATATCATTCAAAGCAATTTGCTTGTCTATCCCGTTCTGAAATTTTATACTGATGGTTTTAGGCATTTATTGTATAAAGTGGAATGTACCTGTGTTATTATACTCATTAAGTATTTGATAGTACGAGGCATAAATTTTTTCCAGTTCGGCATCGTCAGGTAAAACAGGGTGGCTAACAGGTGCCTGCCTGGTTTTTAAACGATGCCAGGTGTTGCCTAACCATACTTTCAAACGCGAGAACCTGCTGATACCTGCATTGTCGCCTGCGTAATCATATTTAACCATGCCAATAGCGCCCTCGTATTTTAGCAATTGCGGGCTTGCACCAGATGTTACATTGCCCGGTGTTGCTACCGAGAGCGAGTTATAGCCAGTATAGTATGCAATTTTAGCTTTAAGATAAGTTACGCGTAAGGCGTATTCCCAATCCATCATTTTAAATTGGGTGTCGTACAGGCCTAAATAGCTGAGGGAGGCTCTGCGTTGCAATAATGTAACATCGCTAAAGGTAAATGATCTTACTTTTCCGGCCTTCCAATCCCGGTAGTTTTCCAACCTGCCTGTAATACTTACCTGGTCCGGATGGATCAAGTGACTTTGCAGGTGATTAGAAATACACAGATCAAGATCTGCGTTGGCCATCATAAAATCCCGGCATTTGCGTATCGTGTTGATATGATGCACATCGTCATCAATCAGTTTTTTGATGATTTTACCTTTTGCCATTAACAAGGCTTTATTCCAACCGTGTGCCTGGTTCTTATCAGGTTCGCTTATGTATTGATGGATTTTATTCGCATCAAGAAGGTTTTGCAAGTACCCTTGCGTACCATCACTACTATTGCCATCAACCACTACTATCTCTTCGTCAGGGCTTAATACAGTTAATAAATTACCAAGCAACACCTTTAAAAAAGGCAACCTGTTTTTGGTACAAATGATGTAAGATAAAGTGATGCTCAATTTAATGATCTGATAATTTTTGCAGGTACCCCTGCTACAACTGCATTGGGTGGTACATTTTTAGTAACTACAGCACCCGCGCCAACAATAGCATTGTCGCCAATGGTTATACCTGGTAAAATAACAGCGTGGCTGCCTATCCACACGTTATTGCCAATAATAACAGGCTTTTCAATAACGGTGTTCCTGTAAAGTTTTGCTGAAGCATCATGGGTAACGCTGGTGATAGATACATGCGATGCAATTAGGCAATCATCCCCAATTGTTATACCGCCATGCCCCCACATATGTATAAAAGCATTTACTGACACATTTTTACCTAACGAAATATATTCCGGTCCTTCAAATTTTACAGGTAACTGTATAGATGTGCCCTCGCCGCAATGCTTTAAAGTTGCCTTAAACTTTTTAAGCTTAACGGCATCAGCCTTTCTTTGCAGTTTTAGAAACTGGTTTTTAATTTTTTTAACAAGCCAATTAGCCAATGGTACGTTCTGTATGGGAAATGAATAAATATACTTACAAATATTGTTGCTAAAGCTACCGGTACACCCATTATCCACAATTTTATCAGCAGGCTTTGCGACCTGTATGGGTACGCGTTTAAATTACCACTGCCAAAATGCAGTACAAGCGGCGAGTATTGTGCCGGGTACCAGGCCCGGTGATGAGGTGACGGATATGCGGGATTACGCATTACCCTTGCCCCGGTTAATACGTTGATTGTTCTGGGCCTCAGGTCCGTATGCATATCGGTCATCACGCGGCCATTATCCGGGATGGATTGCTGATGGTTCAGCATCATGGCTATTGACAACAGCCCTTCTTCGTTTACGCTGTTATTATTTCTGTGAAAGCCGTAAGCGTCATAATCCTTTGCTATTTCGCGGGCTTTATCATAAATGATGGTTGTTAAAGCTGATCTTTTGAAGTAAAATATCCCACCGTTAAAACGTATCAGCTTATCCAGCCCAAAGTGTGTTTTTATTGTTTCGGCCTGCTCTGTGCCGCACCAGTTTTCGGAAGGGACAATATTACCTGCAACGGTTACATCCTGGCCTTTGGCAGCGTCAAATACCTCGTGCAAATCGCCAAAGCAAATACAATCCGAATCAATAAAAAGCGTATGTGTGGTTTGCAGGTATTGGTCTATATGCATTTTTATTTCTATCCCCAATGGTATGTGTTCGGCCTTCGCAGGGATGATGAATATGTTTTTTTGAAACCTTGCGGGGATAAGGAAATCAAGATTTGATACAATGAACACCTTAATATCATTATGTATCACTACAGATTGGGCACAGTTTAGCGCAAACAGGGCATAAGTAAGCTTATTAGTAGCAAACGTAATAACCGAGTAATCATCTGTAAATTTATTTTGCATTATAATTTTAGAGCGGCAAATTACTTAATTGCTTCAACATATAAACTTTCGGGTTCGCGGTTAGCTTGGTCTATTTGTAGTTTAGCGTCATTAGACTGCATATAGCTCATTTTATGAGTAAGGTTAAAGCCGGCTTTAAGCAAACTAAGTTTGAGCGTTTCATAATCCCAGGCGTATTTATGGTCGCCGCCCTGCCTAAAAACCTCGTTTACCAGCTGCATTTTGGTTTCAAATTTTATCCCCATCCCTTCGTCGTACAAATCGTTATTAAGGGGGCGTGTTCTTTTTAATTCATCCCAGTTATCTGTACAGTAACCGCGCAAATATTTTTCGGCATCGGGCACAACAATACGCAATACACCACCTTTTTGAAGCGACCGGTAACAACTTGCCAGGAAATAAGGCACTTCGGTAAAATAATCCAGGTGCTCAAAAAAATGCTCGGTATATAAACCTTTGGCAGAGTTGTCGGCAAAGGGGAGGTTCTTCCTGCAATCAAACCCATAAGTTACATTCTCGTATATACTAAAATCGATATTTACCCAACCCGTTGGCAAACCAACCCCACCACAACCAATATTGCCATATATATCCGTTTGGCTGCTTAGTGCTTGTATCACATTCCCTTCGTTCCGTTTTATTTTTAACGCGTATAACTTTTGCCCAATTGCCAGGTTAGTTTTTGGGATGGCCGGGAATAATTTATGTATCTTGGTTTTTAAGCTCATAAGCCAATCAATAATTTAAGTTTAAAAAGGGCAGATTGTATTTTATATTTTAACCACGAATGGTGCTGCCATTTGTAACTATAATAAAAACGCGGAAGCTGTGTTAGTTTTTTGTACTCGTTATTATCTGTCGCTTTAAGCGATTCGCTACCGATATGGGTAACAACTGATGGGGGCACCAGATAATTTTTAACACCATACCTGGCAAGGGTGTTACAATAATCCGCATCGCTATACCAAAAGGTGAACTTTTCGTCAAGCGGGCCAATAATATCAAATAACTCTCGTTTCACCATAAAACACCATCCTATAAAAGTGCCAAAATAACCTTCTACGGCAGGCCCGTCAGGGTTAAAGCCTGCACTTTTGTGGTACACGGGGCAATAGGGGGTTGCGCTTAGTATAGTGGGGTTGCCCTCCATTGCTTTTAATATCCCGGTAGCCCAGCCTTTGTGAAAGATAAGGTCGTTATTGCACAGGCAGATATAAGGGTTAGAAGTACGGTTTATGCCAATGTTTAGGTATTTATTAAAGCCAAATTCTTCTGTAGGGTATATGGTTGTAGTGTTGTCAAACTGGTAAGGTTGCATCGCTTTGTTTGACTCTACCACAAGCACCTTAAACTCCACCTCATTTGGGTCTTCAGATTCAAACAGGGTTTTAACCGTTTGCATCGTTAATGCCTTCAAATTTTCGTCTTTGGCATAGCTAAGTATAATAATATCAACCTTTAAAGGCATTATGCTGGTTGTTTAGCCACTACTACAAATTGCGGGTAGTTCATATCCTGCTGCGTGTTAAACAATATAAAGTTTAATAATTTATAATACTTGTAATTACTTTTGTTAATGCCCTGTATTTTAGTAACACTGTAGCCGCTTTCTTCAAATAAGCGGATCATGCTTTTTTTTGTAAAAAAGCGCAGGTGAGTCCTATCCATAACACCTGCGTCTTCGTATTTAAAATCCTTATATCTAAGCAGGGAGAGCACCACAGGGTACCAGCGTATATTAGGTATTGATGCTATAATTACACCGTTAGGATTAAGCAGTTTTTTGCAGGCCAGTAGTGCTTTATCAGGGTTTTGCAGGTGCTCTAAAACATCATTGAAGAAGATCGCATCAAATTTTTTAGCGGCCAGCTGCGGCATGTTATCCGTAAAAAGATCATTGATCACCACATCAATGTTATTTTGAGCTTCGGTAGCCGATACTGTATCCGGTTCAACACCCCATACTTCACAACCAAACGTTTCTTTTAACAAAGCGCCAAAGCCACCAGTGGCGCAACCAATATCAAGGGCGCTTTTTATTCCATGCGGCACAAACGGGAGTATTTCGGTACGCCGGTGCAAATAATACATCTTGTCTTTGTGGCCGTATTGGTCGTTATAATCCATTTTTTATTATTTGATAGTAAAGCTATAGTCAATTTCTGTACGGCCGCGTACATGCAGCGGGTAGGGCAATATATCATCCGTCATTGGTTTTTGTACAACTTCGAAATGAAGGAGGCCAAAAAAATCTTTCAATAACAGGTTAGATTGCACGTGCAGTCCTATTTTATATTTGCCGGGCAGGTAGGGCAGGTGAAGCAGTTTGCCGCTGATATTAAAGGTGGTTTTTACCCCGCTTACCATAAACAGATCGTTGCTGCGCAGGTCTATAAAACTTACTTTCTGGTCATACTCGTCATATATAAATATGGCTACCGACTGGAAATTATTGTTTGTTTTGCAGCTAAGGGTTAAATTAAATGCCAGGTGATCGCCGGTAGTTATTTCGCTTTTATCAATTTCAAAAAGGTCAACCGTAACATCCGGGCTTAAAGCATGGTGCGTTATTTTTGATTTAAAGATCTCATCGGCCACAACAGAATATTTGGCAATAGTATCATACGTGCTGCCGCTAAATGCTATTTCCCCATTATTAAGCAAAAGGCCGGTATTACACAGGTTGCTCACAGCTTCCATATTGTGACTTACAAAAAGTACCGTTCTGCCTTCGCCTTTGCTTACATCGCCCATTTTTCCAAGGCATTTCTTTTGAAACTCGGCATCGCCCACGGCAAGTACCTCGTCAACTATCAATATTTCCGACTCGAGGTGTGCGGCCACAGCAAATGCCAGGCGCACATACATGCCCGATGAATATCGTTTTACGGGGGTGTCTATGTATCTTTCCACGCCAGAAAAATCTACTATCTCATCAAATTTGCGTTTGATCTCGGCCTTGCGCATTCCTAAAATGGCGCCGTTCAAATAAATATTTTCGCGGCCGGTCAGTTCCGGGTGAAAGCCTGTGCCTACTTCAAGCAGGCTGGCTATACGGCCTTTAACTTTTATATTGCCGGTGGTTGGTGATGTTACCCGGCTAAGTATTTTTAACAAGGTGCTTTTGCCGGCACCATTACGGCCAATGATGCCAACGGCATCGCCCTGTTCTATTTCAAAGTTGAGGTCCTTAAGGCTCCAAACTATGTCGCTTTCGCCTTTAGAGGTGCGGTCATTGGTTTCGCCAATTTTAAGAAAAGGATCTTCTTTGCCCCGCAGCCTGGCCCAATACCTTTCCAGATCGCGGGATATGGTGCCGGTACCAAAATCGCCCAGTTGGTAGGCTTTTGAAAGATTGTCTGCTTTTATTGCCTTAGCCATTATACTGTGTCAACAAATGTTTTTTCAACCTTGTTAAAAATAACTATACCCGTAAACAAAATTACGATGGTTACTGCCGAGCTGTATAATAACAGGTCCCAGCTAAAAGCGCCCTTGCCTAAAAAGCCATAACGGCATGTTTCTATCACCGCGGTTAGTGGATTAAATTTTATAAGCCAGGAGTAGGCGGGGTATTTTTTTATTACCTCTGATAAGGGATATATTACTGTGGTTGTATACATAAGCAACGGCACCCCAAACGACACCACAAAAGCCAGATCACGGTATTTTGTGGTTGCCGCGGATATGATCATTCCAAGGCCAAGGCCGAGGGCTGCTATCATCAATATTAAGAATGGAAACAGGGCAATGTAAATATTAGGTGCGATGTGATAGCCCGACACCATGTAATAAAGCAGTAATACAATAAACAGCAGAAGCTGAACACCGAATCTGATGAGGTTTGAGAATACGATACTTAGCGGCATTATTAAGCGCGGGAAATAAACTTTGCCTAACATGGCCGAATTATCTTTAAAAACGGTTGATGTTTTAGTTAAACATTCCGAGAAATAATTCCAGATGATGGTGCCTGCAAGGTAAAATACAGGGCCGGGTATGTCGTCTGTTTTAATGCCTGCAAGGTTGCTAAATATAAGGTTGTATACCAGTATGGTTATAACCGGCTGTACAAAAAACCAAACCGGCCCAAGAATGGTTTGCTTATAAAAAGAAACAAAATCGCGGCGCACTAACAATAACAGCAGGTCGCGGTAGCTCCAAACATCTTTCAGTTTCAGGTCAAACAAACTGCTTTTGGGCTTTATCTCAAGGTCCCAGTAGTCGTCAGGCTCAGTCATCAATCAGCATTTGTTGCAGTTTGTTAATGTAAGTTTGCTCATTAAAATAATGCAGGCAGGTATCTTTTAAATGCCGTCGTTTTTTTAAGGTCAACGGTTCTTTTAAATGGTTGGTAATACAATCTTCCAGTTCCTGTTGATTGTCGGTATTTATAGCAGTACCAAGTTCTCCATTGCGTATAGCATCAATGCTGCCATCGGCGTTGCCGCAAATAACCGGAAGGCCGCAAGCCAGTGCCTCAATAAAAACAATGCCGAAGCCTTCTTTTTTACTTGGCAGCACAAATACATCGGCAGTTAAGAAATGGTCTGGCAATTCTTCTTCTTTAATAAAGCCCGTTAAAATTACCTGTTCGGTTACGCCTGTATCTTCGATAAGCTGTTTTACGCGCAACCCTTCCAGTTCATCGTATTTACCGGCCAGTATATATTTTATTAACGGGAATTTATGTTTGAGTTTTGGCAATGATTTTATAACAATATCATGCCCCTTATAAAGTTCGGTAGAGGCAAGCCGGGTTAGCGTAAAAATTACGGGGTTGGCTTTTGTTAAACCATAACGTTCCATTAAGTAAGCAGACTTCCCGAAATTATCGGGCAGCTTCATAAACGGATCTAAAGCGTTGTTTAAAACCACACATTTATTTGGGTCTGTTTTATGCAGGGTTTCCATTTTAGCTTTTGTAAAGCTGCTAACGCAGATGATCTTATCGCATTGGGTTAAAAAGCGTTTTTTATGGGCAGATAGCGGGCGCCAAACTTCAATGCCGTGGGCTATTAACCAAACCTTTGTTTTTGGGCTCCTGAGCTTAATTAGCAGGCCTGCCAGCGCAAGATTAATGTGGCTTAAAATCACTACATCATCTTTTTTAGCCGCGAATACCGTTTTAATGATGAATAAAATGCGCTGTTTGCCAAACCCTTTAAAATTTTGGGCGGGCACATATTGTGGCATCAGGTCGCTATCCTCATCATACAAGGAGGCAAGCTTAAAATTCCAGTTGTTTTTTGTGCAAATGGCATTAAGCGAATGCGCCATTGTACGGGTCATTTTTTGGATGCCGCCGGTTGTGCTGAATGTTTGTAACGAGAAGAGCGTAATATTTTTAAACATGCCCCTGAACCTGATATAGTGCAAAAGCCCTTGACCAATGTATTTTTCCTTTATTAAATTTATTTATAATTTTTTTAGCTGCTGTACCTTTGTAATTATTCTTATTACTTATACTCTCATTTGCTGCCATCCATTTTTGCAGTGGGAAGGTAAACCCCATTTTTGGCCTGTTCCATACCACTTCGGGTACAAGGCCTTCAAACGCGTCTATCAGTATTTTTTTTGGTTGATTACCATGAAACCGTATGGATGGATGTATCTGCGAAACATATTGCTGAAAATCTTCATTGAGGAACGGCACCCTTACCTCAAGACCATGGCTCATGCTCATTATATCAGTATCGTGCAATAACTGATTTTGCATGTACATATTGGTCTCCAGCCAGGCGGCGTTTAATTTATCATATTTATCTAATGCAGGGATATCCAGGTCATCAAAAAGGGTGCTGTTTACTTCATCTTCATCCATATCTATTAATTTGGCAATGTCCACAGGTGCATACAAGCCACGTAAAAAAAGATAGTCGGCTGCGGTATTATCCTGCTTAAGATACCCAAACTTTTTAACGCGATCGTCACTAAACAGCTTGCTTAAGGTGAAAGGAGCAGCTGGGAGCATTTTTAAGTAACGCAAATATTTTATGCGATCAAAGGAGGGGTACCCACCAAATAATTCATCGGCACCAATACCTGATAGTACCGTTTTCAAACCATCCTCGCGGGCATATTTACTAATAAACCATGAGTTGATGCCATCGGTAGTGGGCATATCCATAGCGCCCAGTATTTTCGGTAAATGTGTTTCAAAATCGTGTTGTTTTACCAGGTGTGTAAAATTGCTGCCACTTAGTTTATCTAAAACGGCATGCTGGTAGGCGCGCTCGTCATATTCTTTCTCATTAAAAAATATAGAAATAGTTTTCAGGTCTTGCTTTTTTTGAGCGGCCAAAAGGGTCAATAAACTGGAATCGATCCCACCGCTTAAAAATACGCCTATAGGTGCATCGGCTATAAGCTGCCTTATTACAGCTTTTTTAAGATAGTGGTTAATTCCCTCGCGCGCACTTTGTATATCGGTAATGCAATCGGTTATTGCTGTTTGTTGATATTTTTCAATGGTATGGGCTCCATTTTTATTCCAACATAAAAAATGTCCTTTAGGGATACTGAGGACGTTTTTTAAGGTAGTGTAAGGTTCGGGGATATGACCAAAGGCTAATAGCCAAACCGGCCATCTTGTATCTTCATCAGTGGCAAGGCCGGCGGCCTTGAATGCCCTTATTTCTGATGCGAATGATATTTGGCCCTCTGTTGCGTAATAGTACAGGGGTTTAATACCTGTACTATCACGTACTAAATAAACAGCGCCGCTTATTGTATCGTACAAGGCAAAAGCAAACATCCCCCTTAATTTACTGAAAGAGTTTGTGCCCCAATGCAAGTAGGCCTGTATAATAACTTCGGTATCGGTGTCGCTGTTGAAAGTTGCACCCAACTGCTGAAGTTGGGTTTTTAACTCATTGTAGTTGTATATTTCGCCGTTAAAAGTGATCCACGCCTTAAGGTTTTGATCGGCCATGGGCTGGTGGCCTCTTTTGCTAAGGTCTATAATTGATAACCGCCTGTGCCCAAAAGTCACATTTGCATCCGCACTGTAAAATAGGCCTTCGTCATCAGGTCCGCCATGTTGCAATGCCTCGCACATAACTTTTACAGCCCTTTTTACTTCATCCACCTGTAACCGGTTTGTAACCAGTCCTGCAATCCTGCACATTATATTATATCCTATCCTAATATATATAGCTTCGCCTCGTAAGTCACAAATTATTTGTTAACTTATTAATTATCAGCATAATAAATATGCCAATTGTGTATTTTACTTTAGCTGATAAAAAAGCTAAAGCCTGTTAATTAATGATGCTGCAACGTTTACGATAATTGAACAGCCCAGGTTTTCTAATCGTAATAATAACTGTTTTTGGGAACGATACGCTATTATTTCTCCGGTAATACCTTTTAAAGGGCCTGCTTTGATCTTTATTTTTTCACCGGGTAATAAATTCTCTTCGGTCACCTCAAGTTCAAGCGAGCTGGTCATCAGTAATTTAAGTTCATCTATCTGCCTGTCGGGCATGTCGGCGATCTTGCCCGAAAAGTATATAAACCTGGCAATTCCCCTGGTCATTAATACTTCTGACTGGGCGTTATCTGCAATGCGAACGAATAAATACGATTTAATAAGTGGTTCCTCTACCCATTTTTTCCTATCGCTCCACTGCTTTAAACGCCGGTGCAGGGGCAGGTATGCTTCAACTCCCTTGTCTAATAAAGCGGTATAAGCTTTTTTTTCGGCGCGGGGGTGGGTGTAAACAGGATACCACTTAAGGTTACTATTTGTTACCGTTAAAGCCATACTGTAAAAGAATATTTATTATTTGAACCAACGACTAAAATTCCACCACTTCTTTTTTTCAGTTTCGATGTAGTAGCCAGAACTTTCATAGCCGCTATAATCAGAGTAGTAATAGTATTTGCCATAATTGTCGCCGGTAAACCGGGTTGTATAATATCTTGAATGTAGAAGGTCTTCGGCAAAGGCGTTAAGCACGATCACCGTGTTATCCAGGTGATACTCCTGCGCAATTCGCTGCGGGATGGTGGCCGCGTAATACTTGGATTTTCCGGATCGTATAACAAATATATTAATATCGCTCACGCGGATAATGGGAATAGCATCTGATACCAAACCAATTGGCGCAGTATCGATCATAATCACATCGTACCTCGTTTTAAGGTCGCGTATCAGCTCGCTCATTCTTTCACTGTGTAAAAGTTCTGAGGGGTTTGGCGGCACCGGGCCTGAAATAATAATATCAAGTTTTTTTTGCCCGGTAGGTAGTATAATGTCGTTCAGCAGCGATTGGTGTGATAAGTATGTACTTAAACCGATGTCATTTGGCACATTAAATGTTTTGTGAAGTTTTGAACGGCGCAGATCGGCCCCTATCAGTATCACTTTTTTATCTATCAGCGAGAGCGTACTTGATAAGTTTACAGCTACAAAAGATTTCCCCTCACCGGCAACTTCAGATGTGATACATATGACCTTGCTGTCTTTTTCTGATGCCAGGAAATTCAGGTTTGTACGTACAGATCTAACCGATTCAGCAAACATGGTTTTAGGCTTGCTTATGGCCAGTATCTGCGAATTGTTTTCATCTATTTTTTCGGGGAATTTTCTGATCACACCTAAAATCGGGACAGAGGTAAGGCTTTCTACCGTTTCTTTATCATATATGTACGGGTTTAATAACCTGATAAGTATGATTAGCCCAAGGCCGGTAAGCAGGCCAAAAATTATAGCCGAGCGATGGATGCCATGCTCATCGGGCGATACAGGCGAAAAATTTGTGCGGGCCTGTTCAATAATGGTAGCACCGGGTAAGATACCCGCGCGGCTTATCTGGGCTGAAAGTTTTTTTTCTGATAAAAAAGATAAAACTTTTTCATTTACCTCGTATGGGCGATTCAATGCGATCAGGTCCCGCTCGGCAACCGGGAAAATAGAGATCTGTTTATTTACAACCGATAATTGTGAGCTTAAATAATCCAGGTTTCTTTTAACAGTAGTGTAGGTAGCGTTAATACTATTTAAGGCATTACCTTTTATCTGTAAGATAGATTTGTTAATATCCTGAATAGGCTGCGAATTATAGTTATAGGTTTTTAGAAGCTCGTAACGCTGGTTTAACAGGCCATCAAGCTTTCCTATCAAGGCTGTTAATGCCGGATCAACGCCGCTGCCAGCGTTGAAGTTAAGGTTTACATTATTCTTTTCTTTATCTATTTGTTCCCTTAACTGATCTATGGCGATTAACTGCAATTTTAATATCGCCTGCTGAGCTTCTATATCTTTAGCCTTATTCAAAGCGGCTTCAGCAGACGAGCTAACCTCCATCAGTTTATTTTTTTGTTTAAACTCCAAAATTGATTTTTCGGAACCTTTTACTTTATCTGATAGGTATTGCAGCTGGTCATCAATAAAGTTGATCATTTGCGTAGCTGATTGTGTTTTGCGGTCACGATCGTATATCAAATATTCTTTCATTATCGCGTTCAATATATCAGCCGCAAACTGAGGGTTTGCGTCGGTCTGCTGTAACAACAGAATGTTGGAGTATTTTGCCAGTTCGCTGGTACGCAGCCCGGCCCTGACGCGGCCTATAAAATCTTCGGGGGTATTAAACTTAAACAGGTAAATAGTGTTCCTGCTTAAGCTTGCTGCCGGCTCCTTAATCAAAAATGTAGTTTGTCCAACCGTTACAGGGTTGTTGTACAGGTAATTTTTTGAAAATTCTTTTTCGGCTACCTGGTAGGATATGTTAAAGGTGGTTTTATCAATGGCTTTAAAAGTAATAATACCTCTGTAGAAATTTAAACTATCAAGCTGCAGGTTCTGTATGTTAAGGGGCTTTTGCGGATATATCTCGCTTGTGCGTACGCGTCCCTGTATGTAAAAGCTTATGGGGTAGTTCAGGTCCTTAATGGCACTTAAAATTACTGTAGGGCTCTGTATAACGGATGTTTCGCTTTGTATTTTTGAGGGACTCCTGTCAGCACTGCCTATGACATTTACCAGGTCAGAAATCTCTGATTTTTTTTCTTCGAGCTTCATAGTGCCCGAGGTGGCATAGGTTTTTGGGGTATACCACAAATAAACATATGAACCAAGGATAAAAAGAATAAGCGAACCCGCTATCCAATACCAACGACTGATCAGGATCTTCCCGATCTTGAAGTAATCAATTTCCTGATTAGGTAATTTTTTTATGATCTTTTGTGTTTCGTCCATCAATGATATCGCCGCTTTGATCCTCACAACAGTAGGTATAGCCTGGGCAGACCTTATTGCAGTTTTTTCAAATTTACGAATTTGGTCTTAAATAAGCGCATTTTTCGTAACAGGTATGATTTTGACAGGATGCAGTTTGATTGTTTTATATACAACCTAAATAAGACCCGGGCATTAATAAAGTTGAACAATCAAAAACAGATATGATTGCTTCGGTTGGCCGTATCAAAAAACTAATGAATTCAGAAAAAAACGACGTTTTTTGCCTCGTGAAATTTTATTCCAAATGGCTTTAAGGCTGTTATATATATTAATTTTATGCCTTTATAAACGATCGGGTTTCTTAATGATTAATATTTTTATTATTTATCTATATAACCCATCCAAAATCAATTATTTAAGTTAACCAGTAATTAAGTAAATATTATTCTTAACATGTTAAATAAATAATAAATAACGGGTTTATTATTTTATCTTAGTCATTAGCAATCAAATTACAGATCGCTTTAAATTATTCCGTACTTTTTTTATTCAGGTTACATAAATGCGGGCGGCAAAAATATAGCTTTTCGCCTGTTAATATGTGCCAGTTGCGGGAATGAAGTACAGCATTTGAAATTGAATTGTGCCAATAACTATTAAATTTTTTAACCTAATGTATCATGAAATCTAAACCCCTCAATCAGCCTGCTTTTTCGGCGGTGTCCGTCTTGAAAAAATCAATCGTGCCTTTAATGCTATTGCTAACGCTTGGTTTTAGCACTGTTATGGCCTCGGGCGTTACCCCGGCAATAGTATCTATTAATATTGCCAGCGCCAACCCTACAAACGCTGCCAGTGTTGACTTTACTGTAACATTCAGTACAGATGTGCATGGCGTAGATGCATCTGATTTTACTGTTGTAAAATCAGGGACCAACGGTTCGGTATTGCAGGTAACCGGTACTGGTAGCAGCTATACGGTTACTATTAACGGCGTATCGGGCAATGGTAATTTAGGCTTAAACCTTAATGCCAGCGGTACAGGAATTTTAAGTGATGATACTAACGACCCGATAGCTGAAACTGGTTTTACCGGCCAAAGCTATACCATTGATACTACCCCGGCGACACTTACCTCCGGTTCATATTTCTCTAACAACGGCTATTCCAGCCAATATGCAAAAGTAAATGATAATATAACCCTGACTGTAGGTTTTAACGAAGTGCTGCAATCATGCACCATGACCATTAATGGAAATGCTGTAGCAACCACACCTTCTAATGGCAACAGAAACTCTACTGCAGTTTACACAGCTACCGGAACTGATAATGAAGGCAATGTGCCCTGGACAATCCAGGCGACAGACCTTGCAGGCAATGTAAGAAATTATACGAACAATGATTTTGGCACTTTCCTTGCTTTTGACCGCACCAACCCTGTAGTTAATATCGGCGCACCTGTGCATGCTGGAGTTGCAGATTTAACAGACCAGGTAGATTATGCACTTAATTACACCGATGCTAACTTTAATTTCAGCACTTTATCTACAGGCGATATTACATTGGATAAAACCGGTACGGCCGACGGTACTATACAACTTAACGGATCGGGCACTGCTTACACGGTAAGCGTAACCGGCATTACCGGTTCGGGTACATTAGGTTTTTCGGTAGCTGCCAATACAGCACAAGATATACCCGGTAACCTTGCAGATGCAGGTGGGCCATCAGCTAAAATTTTTGTTGGTGCGCTAAGCAACCTTACTACTACTGCAAATTTATTCGGCCCGACTTTTGACCCGCTTACCACAGGCGGTTATACAGCATCAGTAGGTGAACTAATTACCTCAACTACCGTTACGCCAACGGCAGCTGACGCGGGCACAACGCTTCAGGTAAGGGTTAATGGAGGCACATATGCCGCTGTGACAAGCGGAGCGGCTTCTGCACCACTACCGTTAATTGCAGGCCCCAATACCATTGAAGTGGAGGCAACCGCACCGGATGCCGTAACTAAAGAGGTATATACATTGACAGTTAACCGCGCTTATTCAAGCGATGCTACCCTTACAACAATTGCAGCTACGCCAAATACAAAGCTAACATTAGTATCAGGGAGCAACTTCCGCGATTATGTAGCATCAGTAAAGTATAACGCAACCACGCTTGCCATTACAGCAACAACCAGGGAGCCTATGGCAACCATAACTGTAAACGGTGTCGCGGTAGCTTCGGGTGCGCTATCTGATCCTATTACTTTAAATGCAGATACCACTACCATTTACACTACAATAACAGCCGGCGACGGTACAACCAAAAAAACCTACGCGGTATTGGTAACACGTCAGCTTTCAACCATTGCTACACTGGCTACAATCAATCTTACACCATCGGCTAAGCTTATCCGCACAACCGGTACCAATTATGCAGATTACACCGCAACGGTAGAAACTGCAACAAGTGCGCTGCACGTAACAGCTACCGCGCAGGATCCAGGTGCAACTATCACCATAAACGGCGTACCTACAATGTCGGGTGTGCAATCTGACGTTATTATGTTAAATGCAGATACTACCACCATTTACACAACGGTAACAGCTGCAAATGTCAGGATCATAAAAACCTACGCTATATTAGTTACCCGCAAACTTTCAAATGTTGCCAACCTTGCTACCATTAAAACAACACCTTCATCTAAATTGACACTTGTAGCCGGCACTAACTTCCACGATTATACAGCCACCGCGAAGAGCACAACCACTGCTGTAAGCGTTACTGTAACAACCAGGGAGCCTTCGGCAACAGTTACTGTAAACGGTGTACCTGTAGCTTCGGGTGCGTTATCTGCCCCTGTTACATTAAATGCAGATACTACTACCATATACACAACATCAACAGCAGCCAACGGGGTAACCAAAAAGACCTACGCCATATTGATAACGCGTTTGCCTTCAGATGTTGCCACACTGGCAACAATTTCAACTACGCCATCATCTCCGCTTGAACGATCTTCAGGATCTAACTATGTGGATTATACAACTACCGTAGAAAACGCTACAACCGAATTAAGCATAACAGCAAACGCGCAGCAATCGGCGGCTAAGATAACCGTGAACGGTACACCTGTAAATTCAGGGGTGCTTTCTGCGCCGGTTACCTTAAATACTGATACCACTACTATTTTCACAACAATAACGGCCGAAGATGGAACAACCCAAAAGACCTATGCGATATTGGTAACAAGGGAGCCATCATCATCGCGTTTCGCAGCTAATTTTGCACGAAGAGGGGCTGTTAATGATATTATAGTTCATCAAAATGTATCGCCAAACGGTGATGGCCAGGGCGATGCCATGCAGATTGAAGGCATAACTGCTTACCCAGACAATAAACTGCAGATAATGAACCGTAGTGGTAACCTGGTGTACGAAGCCAAAGGATATGATAATACCACCAAGGCCTTTAGCGGCCGTGCCAACAATGGCAAGCTGCAACAAGCTGGTACTTATTTCTATTCTTTAGAATATAAAGTTGGTAAAGAAACCAAACGACAAACAGGGTATATTGTATTGAAATATTAAACTGATAAGTATTAATGATGGGGCAGGCCTCGTCATTTATACCATTAAGTATTTAAATCGAAAACAATCTATTATTAAAAGCCAAAATGGGCAAGCACGTTTTACGTAGCTTGCCCATTTTTTTTGATGCTGAGGTGTTATTTATCTGTGTAAGTTAGAAAGGTTAGATCTTACAATGTTTAAAAGTATACGATGTTCGCAAACGCGGCTTACCGCAGGCGTTTATAATAAGTGATTTATCAATACGCCTGATAAAATATCATTTACCCCAAATTAACGTTTGAGAATTGGACAACCTTAAATATATTCAAACATATCGGGTCACTACTTTCTCCATGATTATTAGGCTTCAGCCGGTTTAGACGCTACATAACCCAAAGAACTAATACCGGCCAGGGTGAGCAATACATCCGGGATCATCGGCATAGTTTTATTATTAATTGTAAAGATTATATAATAACCACCCAATACGATATTCCAGGCGAAGATCTGAAAGCGCTGCATGTTCATACTTTCCCCATCGCCCAAAATATCATTGAAAAAACCTTTGGGTTTTTTAGGTGTATATGTTGTGCCGGCTTTACTACGCTTAAAATAATCGATATAAGTTGCAGTACCATTTGTTGTAATGCTAATGCCCAAAAGCAGTAGAATAGAATAATTTAGCGTAGACGGAATGTTGGTTAGCATCAGCGAATATAGAAAACCGCCAATGATAAGGACCGTCCAGTATGCGAGTTGGGTTTGTGACAAACTATATGCGCCGCCCGGTTCTTCTTTCAAGATATCCGAACGTACCGCTAAGTAAAGGATTAAAATGATCAGCCCCAGGTAAAGCACGCTCATGGCGATAAAAGTACCGGATTTGAAGTAAACGATGGTTACATGTGTTTTAGCAAGGTTTTCTGAGCTTGTTTTAACGGGCATCATCCCGTCCCACGCCATGCTTAGGTGTACATGTAATTTATTGCTGTGCCAGGAGTCGGCCAGTTTGTATAGATTATCCCATGCCGCTTTGGTGCTGGAATCCTGCTTGAGCCTAAAAGTTACCCAGATAACCTGGTCTGTGGTTTTGAATTCATCCTTGCGAATGCTGTTAAAAAGGTCGGAAGTGATCCCTTTAAGTGCTATCCCATCGGCATACAAGGTAAGCTTGGTGGCATCAGTAGGGCGGCTATCCATAAATTCTTTGGGGTTCGACAGCTGTAACAAGATCAGATCATCCACCCGGATTGTTTTGAAAAGACTATCACGGTTCTCAAGCTTACGTGCCTGTACTGCCAGGATATAAGGCGTTTTAGGAGCCGGTGGCGGATTAACCGGGGCTGCCGGGGTAGTTATTTGCGTTTTGGCGGGTGTACTGGTTGTGGCCGGTGCTTGTGCCATAGCAAAATTCACTGCCAGAATAAATAGTGTTAGTGTAATTATTAACTTTTTCATATCGTTATTTATTATTCCAGTTACCTAAATCATATTTAAAACCCAATCCATACACGGCCTCGTTCTTCCTGTCAAAAGGGAGTTTGCCGTAGGAGTAACTTACAAAAAGGCCGCTGCTGGATGTAAGTGCGCAAACCACGTAGTTGGATTGGTCGATCCCGGCGGTACGTATCGATTGGGCGGCGTTTAATTGGTGATACCAGCGATAATTGGCGCTAAACCAAAAAACTTGTCCCGCAACACCCGCTGCCTGGGTTTTAAAGGATACCTCGAAACGTAAACGCGTAAATGGATCTAATTTACCGGTAACGGCCCTTCGCAAGCTATCATTAGTTGGCACTACGTAATCTAAACCAAACAAGGCTGCCGGAAAGGCTACACCGGATACGGCGAAATGGTCATCGGTGTTTGTTATCCAACGCAACAAGGCGAAAGGGTAGTCGGGCAGGTTAAGCCAGGATAGGGTACTGTTTTTCTGAAAACTACTGGCCCCGGCATTGATAATTATGCCCGGTACAAATTGCGTTTTAGAAAAATCCTGGTTACTCTCAAACGAAGTTGAGCCGTTAATGCCAAGATAGAACTGATCGGTAATATGCGTTAGCTTGGCAGCTTCGGCCTCAATGGCTTCCCGTTTGCCTGCATCGCCGCTGGCAATCGCGTCACTCCGTTCCAGCTTTAACGCTCTCAATTGATCAGCTTGGGCTTTGGTGTTTTTTTTCGCCAGCCCGCCCCAAAAAAATGTGCCGTTATATACAAATTTAGATTCAAGGAAATTGGCGGGGTTATACACTTTTTTGAACGCTATATTACCATTCAGGTCCAGGTTAAAAGATTGGCTGAAATCATGCCCGTTACCAATACTGTTTTTTGTCCAGCTGTTATCATATTGGTAGCTAAAACCCAGTCCAGGCGGCTGATTACCTGCCTGGAAGGTTTTAAATTTTAGATTAAGGTCGCGCACATAATTATAGGCTGTGGTATCTTTTCCTTTTAAGGCGGCCATATATTTAGCCATGGTCGAATTTAATAAGTCCGGGTCTGTAAGCTTATTTAGTACTTGGTCCTTAACTTCTTCAAAAGATTTGATCTGCGCGAAAATTGATAAAGGACTCATTATCCCCAGGATAAGTAGCCATCTTTTTAAAAAGGCCTTCATCAGAAAGTATAAATATTATTTACAGTATCAGAAAGGTCTTCGACAGTTTTTGTCGGTATTTGCAGCACTGCTTTTATTGCTGTGGTGGCGCTGTTACTATTCAAGCCATCTTTATAGGTGCCGGCATAAGTATTGGATAGGCTGCTTTCTAATACTTTGGCCAGGGCCATTGCAACGGCATTACTAATGTTGCCGGATGATAGGGGATTATAAAACTTTAATTGCTGCATAGACATAGGCCCGGCGCTTTCAAAAGTTGTTAATGCAGGAAGTTGTTGTAAATCGTCCAATGCTCCATAAACGGATACACAGGTAGCATAAGTTTTATCCCAGCTCATTGTAAATTGTTTTAAGGTTAAGGCAATCGCTATTTGGTTAAATAGCTAATCATCAGCAATATAAATAATATAATACAAGTCGAAGAAAATAATAAATAATAAACCCGGAGTTAACGGTGTTGAGAACCAGACCGTTGTTAGGCACAAATACTGTAATAAACTGGTTTTAGAAAAATGCCCTGCAATTATTTGGAATACTGATAGACTATAAATTATTGTTTTTTTAACCTAATAAAACTATTCATATAACATTTAACTTAGCAATTTTTGACAAATCTTGCCCCCGATTTTTATATATTATTGTGTTATGGCATTTGCAGAGATAGTGCATTGATACCACGAATGTGAATGCATAAACTAACGGTTAAAAATATTTTAACTAAATATTAAACTTAGCGTTAAATTATTATTTTCTTAAAAAAATAATAATACTTAAAGTTTATTTAGATATTTTCGTTACCGTTTAATACAACCCTAAAAAACTATTATTTTAAACCTAAACTCATGAAGAAAAGTTTACGTAATTCTTTTTCTTGTTTATCTAAAGCAGGCAGAGTGCTGATAGTATGCTATGTTATGCTTTTGGCTGCATTTAGTAATGCAAATGCACAATCGGTCTATTTCATGACTTCGGATGGCGTGGCTGCCTCGGCAGGGACGGATGATGCACTTTACGTAATAGCAGCCGATGGAAGTGTAACAACTAAAATTGCCGGGTCGATTACTGCATCGCCGGGTGTAATGAAGGTAGACATATTGCACGATGTAGCTTATTTTACCGATGATGCTGCTGCAACTTATGCTATCAAAAAAGTTGATCTGAATACCGGAACCATTACGTCGGTGCTGTCAGCAGGCATTAGCTTTCCAATCACATCAATCGACTACAACCCCGAAAACAACAACATTTACTACGTAACTGCAGACCCGGCCGGGCAAAATACAAATACAGCTTTGTGGAGGGTACAGGCCGATGGCTCGAACAATGTAAAAATTGCCGGCTCAATTGATACCAAACCCGGCCCAATGACGCTTGACTTTACAAATAACCGCGCCATTTACGGTAACCAGGAACTAACGAACGCTTACATTAAAAGCATTAACCTTTCAACAGGGGCAATAACAACTATTTCTCCCTCATCAATGACAGGCCCGCCTACCGGTACGGTTTACAGCCTGCAAAAAGATGCCATATACGTGCTTGCATCAGACAGGCAGATAGGCGGTGGCGTTAATGCAGTTAAACCTGCCGACGCGCTTTTTGTAATGCTGTCAAATGGTGAAGGAGGTTATAATTCCCCGGTTGGCAACATCGGGTCATCGGTAGCCGCAGCACCGGTAGCATTGGCGATAGATTTAGCTAACGGAGTAGCCTATTTTACCGATGCAAAAGCCGGTAATTATGCTGTAAAGAAAGTTGCGCTGACAGGCGGTGCGGTTACTACATTATCTACACAATCATTTATTGTTAAGGATGTTGATATTACCAATTCGGCACCGTTTGCTACTATAGAGGGTACAAATCAAACCTATACCGAAAATGCAGCCGCAGTACAGGTTTCGCCGGCCGCAATTGCCGGAGACGAAGATGGTAACTGGAGCGGCGGAACCTTCACGGCATCCGTAAGCTCTAATTCTGAAAGCGCGGATGTATTAACAATTGGAACCGCTACCGGTTTGTCCGTTAGTGGCGGTATATTAAGCGATGGGGCAACAGCTTTTGGAACGGTAAGCACATCAGATGGTACTGTTACAGGTAGCACCACGCTTACGGTAACATTTAATGATAATGCTACCAACGCGCGTATCCAAAAATTAATGAGGGCTATCACTTTTAAAAACCCTGGCGAGACATTTTCTACTACCGCCCGCGTAGTTACTTTAGCTTTGGCCGATAGTAAAGGTGCAACTGTATCTAAGACCCGTTCTGTTACCATGGTATTGGTTAATGATGCACCTGTATTAAGCGGTGGGCCTTATACCTTTGCATCAACAAGCATAAACGTAGCTTCGCCTGCAACTATGGTAAGCAGTATACTGGATGCCCTAACTTATACCGATTCCGACGCTACTACCTCAAAAGGTATAGCTGTTACCATAACCAGCGGAACAGGCACATGGCAATATTCAACTAACGGCACTACCTGGAGCAGCGTCGGCAGTGTTAGTGTAGCTTCCGCTTTGTTACTTTCGCCTACCACTTACATCAGGTACATTGGCGGAGCTTCGGCCGAAACCGCCTCGATCCTTTTCAGGGGTTGGGACCAAAGCTCCGGTACAGCATCAACCAATGTTGCAAGGAGCCTTGCAAATCCATCTTCGGCTAATGGTGGCACTACCGCTTTTTCCGCTGGAATGGAAACAGGCAATCTTGCTGTTTTGGCGCTTACCGCTCAAAATATCACTTTTAACGCGTTACCGGCTAAAACTTATGGTGATGCCGATTTCGCGCCGGGAGCTACCAGCGACAACAATAGTGTCGACATCACTTATAGCAGCGATAACCCTGCGGTTGCTACTATCGTTTCAGGCAACATCCACATTGTGGGCGCAGGCTCGGCAAACATAACCGCTTCGCAGGCAGCTGATGCTACACACTCGGCCGCAGCCGACGCTGTGCAGGCATTAACAGTTGACCCAGCGGCGCTTACTATTAAAGCAGACGACCAAACCAAAGTTTACGGCGCAGCTATGCCGGCTTTAACGGTACAATACACAGGCTTTGTAAATGGCGATGACGAATCGACTTTAACCACACCACCGGTTGTTAGTTCTGCCGGCGATGAAACATCACATGTTGCAGGCAGCCCGTATGCCATAACAGCAAGCGGTGCGGCTAATGCAAATTACGCCATCAGCTACACGGCGGGTGCGCTAACCGTAACAACCGCTCCTTTATCTATTAAAGCGGATGACCTGACAAAAGTTTATGGCGATGCATTGCCGACCCTAACAGTAAGTTATACGGGTTTGGTAAACGGCGATACAGGGGCAAGTTTAACAACCCCACCTGTTGTAAACACAATGGCTACCAGCGCAACGCATGTTTTAGAAGGCCCGGTTCAGATAACGGCCTCGGGCGCGGTTGATACCGACTATGCTATAACCTATACAGACGGCGCGTTAACCATTGATAAAGCGCCTTTAACCATCACTGCCGACGACCTTACAAAGTTGTATGGTGCGGCAGTGCCAATATTAACAGCATCATACACTGGTTTTGTTAACAGTGATACCGAAGCTAACTTAACAACATTACCAACGCTGACTACTACCGCAACAGCGGCATCGGGTCTGGGTCCATATCCAATTACAGCAGCCGATGCTGCAGCAGATGACTATGCTATCAATTATGTTGCAGGTACGCTAACCGTTGAACCAAAAACAGATGCTACGCTAAGCAACCTTACTACCACAGCAAACGGATTTGCACCTGCATTTGACTCAAATGTAACTACCGGATATACCGCAAGCGTTCCAAATACAACCACATCGGTAACCGTAACGCCAACCACTAATGACGCCGATATCAGCAATTTGCTGGTACGTGTTAACGGCGGAAGCTTTAATGCAGTAACCAGCGGCAACCCATCGCCGTCATTACCGCTTAACGTAGGCAACAATACAATAGATGTGCAGGTTACCGCGCAAGATGGTACAACCGATAAAACCTACACCTTAACGGTAAACCGCGGCGCATCAACTGATGCCACACTTACAACTATTGCAACATCACCACAAACCAAACTGGTTTTGGTACCGGGAACTAACTTCCGTGATTACACAACCACAGTGAAGAGTACTGCTACACCAATAAGTATTATAGCAAACACCAGGGAGGCTACGGCAACTATAACCGTTAACGGTGTTGCTGTAGTTTCGGGCGCGGTTTCTACACCTGTTACCTTAAATGCAGATACTACTACAATTTATACAACGGTAACCGCGGGTGATGGGGTAACTAAAAAAACGTATGCAGTTGTGGTATCTCAACGCGCCTCAACCGTGGCTACGCTTGCTACGATACGCATAACCCCAACCGGTAAACTTACACGCGTAACCGGGGTTAATTATGCAGACTATACTACTACCGTAGCTAACGCGACAAGGTCGCTAAGTGTAACTGCCGACGCGCAGGATGAAACTTCAACAATAACCGTGAACGGGGTTGCTGTAAATTCCGGCGTGCTTTCCGCTCCGGTTGTTTTAAATGCAGATACCACTACTATTTATACAACTGTAACTGCACAAAACGGCGCAACCAAAAAAACCTACGCTATTTTGGTGACCCGCCTGCCATCAACCGATGCTACGCTTGCTGCTATACAAACATCACCGTCATCAAAGCTAACCTTAGCAACAGGAACTAACTTCCGCGATTATACTACCACTATTAAAAGTACAATTACCTCTGTGAGTATTAACGCTACTGTTAGGGAATCTACCGCAACAATAACTGTTAACGGTGTCGCTGTAAATTCGGGCGTGGTTTCCAGCCCGGTTACTTTAAATGCAGATACCACCACTATATATACAACAGTTACAGCGGGCGACGGTACAACTAAAAAAACCTACGCTATATTGGTAACACGCCAGCCATCGAACGTTGCTACATTGGCATCGATAACAACTACGCCAACTTCGACACTTACACGGGTTACCGGGCCTAATTATGTAGATTATGCGACAACAGTGGCCAATGCAACAAATTCACTTAAAATAACTGCAACCGCACAGCAGCCTGCTGCTAAGATAACCGTAAACGGCGCGCCTGTAAGTTCGGGTGTGCTTTCGGGAGCTGTAGTGTTAAATTCAGACACCACAACCATTTTCACAACGGTAACAGCTGAGGATGGAACAACTAAAAAGACCTACGCAATATTGGTAACAAGGCAGGCAGCGCCGTCTGGATTCGCGGCTAACTTTGCACGGAGAGATGCTGTTAACGACATTATAGTTCATCAAAATGTATCGCCAAACGGCGATGGCCAGGGCGATGCCATGCATATCGAAGGTATAACAGCTTACCCGGATAACAAACTGCAAATAATTAACCGTAACGGTAACCTGGTATACGAAGCCAGGGGATACGATAACGCTAATAAGACATTTGACGGCCACGCCAGCAACGGTAAACTGCAGCAACCGGGTACCTATTTTTACTCTTTAGAGTATAAAGTTGGTAAAGAAACCAAACGCAAAACCGGCTATATCGTACTGAAGTATTAAAATTAATCTGATCAACAATTAACGGCCAGGGGTAATAATCTCTGGCCGTTTTATTTTATTGTGGGTGATGAAAAGATTTTTGTCTGTTTTAAGCTTAACGGGTGTTAGCTTTGTAGGCTGTCGGGGAAATTTTGAATGCCTTTTTAAAAGATTTACTGAAACTAAACAGATCTGCATAACCAATCTGATGCGCAATTTCTCCTACGGATAAATGGTTTTCCTTTAAAAACCCCCTGGCTTTTTCCAATCTTTTGTTGATTACATACTGGTAGGGGGCAACCTGGTAAACTTGTTTAAAGGTTCTGTTAAAATGAAAGGGCGACATAGCTACGGTGGATGCTATTTCCACCATATTTATATTCGTAAATAAATTGCTTTCCAGTAATTCCTTTGCTCTTTCTATTCTTTTAAACAGTTCCTTTTTTGTGCTGGTCTTCCCGGCCTGCATCCGGCTAAAAGTATTTTGGATCAGGCATTGCTGTTTAAGAAGTTTTTCGGCCAGGCTGAAATATAAATGTTCGGAGTTTAATGCAAGCTCAACGCCTTTGCTTGTAAAGCTTTTCCCCAGGTTGCCTAATAATGTCCCAAAATCAGAGTCGCGAACATCATAAATTTGCTCATGCATTTCCAAACAATCGTTGTAAATAATTTCCGGTTCGTCCAGTAACTCCATTAACGAACGGTGGTTTACCCGGTAAACATCATTAATTATTGCGGTATCTATGTTAAGGCATATGCCTGTTACATCGTTTTCGGCCTTTAAAAAAACATCATGGCACTGCTGCGGATTAATAAGTAAGAACTTCCCGCCGGCAACATTATATTCCGACTTATTAAATGCATAATGCTCGTTGCCTTCAATCACATACTTTATGGCGACGCTGGAAAAACTACTTTTACTTTTTTCGAAATCCCTGAAGCGGGAAAAACCCATCCTGTTGCCGTTGCCATAAACACATTGTTCAAAAATCCCTATGCCTGCCATGCTTAACTATCCTGCGAGTTCAATAAAAAAAGTATGTGTTTTTATTTAGTAACAAGAATAGTATTTATTTAATATTTTAAGGATGCGAAACTCACTATTTTTTAAACTAAATGCCGGGCTAAATTCTAACCGAAGATTTGCTTCGGCAATCTATTTCTGTCTGCTTTTTTGAAATTAAAGAGTTTCAAGAAATTAGCACTATCTACCTTGAAATACCCCAGTTTTGATTTGGCTTTGGCCCCATGGTTAGCACTAAAGAACCACCTTTCAATAGCTCTGAAGCAGGGAAATTAAATGAGTTTAAAACTGCTCCATTTATTGTAGCTGCTTGCACATAGATGTTATTTCGCGAAGCACTTTTGGCTATAATAGTAAACTTTCTACCACGCCCAAACCTTTGCCCAAGGTCAATCTCTATTTTTTCATATAGTGGGCTTGCTATTTCATAAACAGGTTTAGCGCTGCTGCCCCCGTCTGTTTGGAAAAGGCCTATTGATGCCATCACCAGCCACGCGCTCATCTGTCCCTGGTCTTCATCGCCTAAATAGGCATTTGCAACACCATAACCATAAAAACGATCGATAATGGAACGGCTCCATTTTTGTGTTGACCAGGGTTTACCTGCCCAATTAAACAAAAATGCAAAGTGCATGGATTGCTGGTTACCTTGCACCACGGGATAATCCCAGTATTGGTCGTTCATGCCATTATAGCGCCATGGCTCGCTTTCTTTAAATCCCCATTCCAGGCGATCGATGAATTTCTTTTTACCAATTTTGCTCACCAGCGCCGGTATATCCTGCGGAACAAAAAAAGTAAGCTGCCAGGCATTACCTTCAACATACTCTTCGTTAGCACCGCTGCGGAATGGGTCGAAATCTTTTGTCCATTCGCCGTTGGCCAGTTTCATATGGCTGTAACCTGCCGTATCAATGGCGTTTTTCCACCAGTAACCACGGTTGTTAAACTTGTTATATATTGCTGTTTTCCCTAACGATTTGGCTAATTGCCCCACGGTCCAGTCATCATATGAGTATTCCATAGTGTTTGAAAAACGGCCACTGTCTGCCGGTACGTATTGATGCTTTTCGTACTGAACCAGATCCCTATTACCTGCAAAGCCGGTAAAAACTTTTTGCGCAGGGGTAGTTTGCATTTTTACCGCCGCATCAAGCACCTTATTGGCATCAAACCTGCGTATGCCCATTTGATAAGCCGATACCATTTGGGGTATCTCGTGTTCGCCAACCATCACCGGCACATAGTTCATGCCGGCAGGGCCTTTTGCCAGCCAGCCATAAGCATCGTACATGGCCAGTTGCGAGTTTACCCAGCGGTTGCTCCATTCGGGAGTCACCAGGTTCCACATCTGGTTTAAATTCCAAAACGTATTCCAGAATGCGTCGCATCCCAAGGCTACATCGTCCTTGTTCTTTAGTTGCTGAACCTTTCCGTCGGTTCCACGCCATTGGCCGTTAATATCGCTCCATGTATTACGGCTGCAAACAGACCGGTACATCGAATTATAAAAGCGCACTTTCTCTAACCTATTGGTAGTAGTTATCTTAACGCGGTTAAAAATATCATTCCAGGTGTTAAGCTGGTTTTGCCTCACGGCGTTAAAGTCCCATCCAAACGGATCGGTCACCTCTGTTTTTAAGTTCTCGCCTGCGTTATCAACACTTACCAATGATATACCCGACCTGACCTGTACCACAGGGTTTTTATTCGCATCAAACTCCAGGAACAAGCCAGCTTCTTTTAAGTCCTTAGCCTCAAATGTGTCGCTGTAAACTATCTTTTTATTTAGCCATCCGCCCATCTTTTTTACAGGCCTGTCAAATTCTATTACAAAATGCAGGTTGTAATCCTGTTCCGCATCGTTGCTCCATACACCGGGCGAGAACTGGTGTGCCGTTCCTTCTATCCTGTAGTCGCTTACCTTTTTAAGTTTTATCTCTTTTAACTGGTAATTGTATTCGGCAGGTATGTGCAGGTCCACCAGTATGCGGGCGCTATCTCTATTTTGAGGAAAGGTGAACCGTTCAAAACCGCAGCGGGTTGTCGCGGTAACTTCAGCCTTAATGTTATAATCTTTAAGCTCTACTTTATAATAACCTATTGGCGCTTCCTCCGTACGCTTATCAATAAGCGACCGGTAGCCCGAGTTGGGTTTTTGCTCGTCACCAATATTGGTTTTCAACTTGCCGTTAGTGGCGAAAATACCTAAACCAGCCATTGTCCACTCGTGGATGTGGCTAAACGTGCCAACACTTTCAAAAGTAGGCTGGTAGCCGGCCTGCCATCCGGGGTTTTGGTTATCCGGGCTCATTTTTACCATGCTAAAGGGCATCCAGGGGCCGGGCGCAATCATCCAGCGGGAGTGCGCCGTACCCATGCGCGTATCTACATAATCGGCAAGGGTTTGTATCTTTTGTTTAGATCGGTTTACAAAGCCGGTTTGTATTGCTTTACCGTTTTCTAATATCGTATAACGGCTTGTTTTGGGAGATGTAACTGCAGGCATTGGAGCCTCAAATTGATAAGCGCCTTTTTCCAGCGTTTCGCTAAAAATAGTTTGGCCATCTAACTGAACGCTAATTTTTGGCGATCCGGCTAAATGTTTGGCATCTATCAATAACGGCTGCACCTGTTTGCCTTTTGTTACCAACTGATACTGTGCCGGTTTTACGTTACCAATAAACATTTGGCCGGGGGCTTTTATGTGTATGTGCGCAGGCCCTTCCAAACTTACCCTATCAAACATTATCCATGATCCTTCAACAACCGTTATAATAATGCTATTGCCGCCTTTTTTTATGATATTACGATTGATTGGTATTTCGATGGTTTTTGGAGTTGCAGATGATAGATCCCCGGTGATAGATGCGGTATCTACAAGTTTTTCATCAAGCTTTGGGCTTGGTTGCTTACTTACATTGTACCCTGCTGCGGTTAGTTGTATCCTTTCGTCCTGGTTGTTAATACTTACTTTAAGTGTTGGCAAAAAGTGTTTGGCATAATCTGCCAACCTAATGACCAACTTGTAGCTGCCGTTTGCGGTCAGGTTATCCACACTGAATAAAATATTTACCTGATTTGTACGCCAGCCGGCGGTAGGCCAGGTGCCGCCCCAGGTATCTACCGGGCCGGGAAGTACGTATGGAAAGTCTTTTTTTTCTTTGGAAAACCCTACTACAAAAAATTTGTCCTCGTAACCAAAATCCCGCCCAACAAATTTTTTAAACCCATTTGGGGCAAGGGCAAATTCAGATCCGGAGTTATCAGTTCTGCCAATATTCCACACAGGTTTTTCTTTTGATTGCCCATATAAGTATGTTATAGATAGGATGAAAAGCTGACAAAGCAGTAAAAGCCGTTTTTTCATAATGTATTTATATAGATGTTAAATCAACGTTGTTTAAACGCAGAAATCTTAATGACAAACATAAAAAAATATATGTTTGTACATATCTACATTATAAATTAATCCCTATAAAAGTAACGAACTCACTGTGCAATATGAACAAAATTGAAAAGCCGAAAGCTATATGTACAGACTTGTTTTACAATAAACAGTTATTGTATTTATACCTTATCAGGTAAAATCTCATCATTACCGGGCTTTTCTTCATCAGTTTGTGGTGGGGCTAAATTTATTGCGGGCTGGCCGGCTTCTTGTCTGGTAGGAGGGGCCTTCTCCGGTGGATTTTCCTCACCGTTATCTTTAGGTTTGTCGTTTTTATCCGCCTGTTTTTTGGCGGCCGGCCAATTTACGTGTTCACTATTTAGTATGCCTTCAACCCGGGTAACAAAAAGCGACTCTTTATCAACACCAGCCGCGCCGTAAGGGCCAACGTTAAAATTATAATAATGTATTTCGGGTTTAAGCAATTCGTAGGTAGAGCGATAACTCGCCCATAGTTCCTGGTAATTAAAGGTTTTTAATCCGGTTGTTAAAATAGCCACAATAACGGATACAATGATGACCAGTAAGTTTAATATATCCTCATTGCCGGATATGATTTTTGTTTTAAATCCACCTAAAGCCGCAAACACGGGTGTTAATGCCGATAGGATGATTAGCACCCATTGAAATTTATTGTATTTGCTTTGATTTTTTGCAGATGAGTTGCTGTAATACTCCATCTGTTTAATGTAGCGCTCCTGCACGTACTTGTCAAAAAGGATCTTATCCATGGTTTAGATTTTCAATAAAAATAGTAAAATAAATAGCTATTAAATTGCTATTTATATATAATAATATATAAGTTTATAAAAAAACAAATACTGGTTTAGTATTTGAAAAAAAACCTAACCTTCCGCTTATGGCCGGCCAAACTATACGGATATTTCTTGCCTCGTCAATAGAGTTAAAAACCGATAGGGAACAATTTAAAATATTTATTGCGGATGAAAACGCAAGGCTCAATTCATCTGACATTTTTTTAGAAGTGGTAGGCTTTGAGAATTTCTCAAACGCGATATCGGATGCCGGGCTGCAAGCCGAATATAATAAAGCATTGTGTGCGTGCGATATGGCGGTATTCCTGATATTTTCAAAGGTGGGGGTATTTACCGACCAGGAATTTGATGCTGCTATGGCGGCCTTCAAAAAAAATAACGCGCCCAAAATCTGGACCTATTTTAAAAATGAGGCGTTATACCCCGAATTGATAAAAGAGGAGGATATCAGATCGCTGTTTGCTTTTAAGAAGAAGTTAAAGGACCTGATGCATTACCGTACCAGTTACAATAACATCGACCATTTAAAATACCAGTTTAAAGTAGAGCTTGATAATAAATACCCAACCCTGTTTGCTAATGTACAAACAGCAGTAGTTGACCCTGCAGAGAGTGGCCCCAGATCTGAAGTGGTAAATACCGAAACCAAGCGGGCCTATAATGAAATATTAAGCTTTAGGCTGTTTGAGGCTATTAGAGATAAAAACGAACGTGCTAAAGAACTTTTTGAGATAGCCGAGATGAACGAGGTGCTGTGGCAGAACGATATTGCCTACCGCAAAGAAGCCAAGGCCATAATTGCCAGCGCCTATGGTGTGCTTGGCGTGCAGCTGCGAAAGTTAATGGCCATTGGCGCGCAGGATAACGCCGCTGAAGGCCAAAGCACAGTACTGGAAAATCAAAAAAACTATATCACCATATGCCACCTAACAGCCCTTAGGGCTATGCAGCTTTTATGTTTTACGCTGCTTTCAAAATTATGGGATGAAAAGAACAAAGGCCACCATTACGAAGCTGGCCAGGTAGATATGATTAGAAAGTTTTTTAACAGCCCGGTAGAAATGCCATTGGCCGGTTACAAAAAGTTACTATCAACCCTGCTGGCTATGTTTGATGAAAAGCAATTGGAATACCCAATAGGCGAACTCAAAAATTTCGCGGCGAATATGGCGCCCGGGACCGACTTTATAGCGGCATGTGATAGCTTGAACGGCATGTCGCGATCGGAATATACCGAAGAGGATTGTAAAGAGGCCGAAAGCAGCCTTACGGTGATGCTGGAGAATTTGAGCTTTTTAACCAATTACACCATGGAATCGATAAAAAATGTGGAGTACTTTGGCCTGCGTAATATAAAACAGTATTATGTGCACAATTATACCGCTTTGGGGTGCGATGAGAATACAACCATCGACCTGGTAAAACAGCAGGATGCCCCCCTTAATACTTACGCGGTTCTGCTAAAAAATACCCGTATCGCTTATCAGCCTAAGTTAAACCTGTTCCCGTTCATTATTGATGCGAATGCGCTCGCGGCCGAAAAAGGTGCCAAGATCTATTTCTATTCGTCGGCAGGTGCCGATGGGAGTTTAAAATACAGCTTTTGGGAAGATAGGGAGAATTTTATTTCCATTACGCAATCGCCAGATCAAAGTCAGGCAGGTTTTAATGCCAGCCGGTCTTTAGATGTGATCACTTTATTTGAAGATGCCCAACGCGCAATAACCGGGGCAGAACAGCAGCCATCATGAAACAATACCCCTTTAAATTTTTAGACCCATACAGTAAAGATGACGCGAAATTTTTTTCGGGCAGGGACGAGGAGATAGCCCAGCTTTACGAGATGGTATTTCAATCGCCCATACTATTGGTTTACGGGGCATCTGGTACCGGTAAAACCAGTTTGATACAATGCGGGCTGGCCAGCAGGTTTGCCTCGCACGATTGGATGGCGCTTACCATAAGGCGCGGCGGCAATATCAACCTAAGCCTGCAAAAAGTGCTTGCCGATGCCGGCGGCAAAACCCATGCGGAAACCATAGAGCCCGGCTGGCTTAGTAAATTTAAACAGAAGAATACAGCCACCGATAACATGGGTGGGGATACGGTGATTATAACAGCCCTTAAAAATATATACCTTAACGCGTTTAAGCCGGTTTACCTTATTTTCGACCAGTTTGAAGAGCTATACATTTTTGGAACGAAAGAGGAACAGACGGAGTTTATAAGATCGGTTAAGCAGATATTGATGGTGGAGCAGCCGGTGAAGATGATCTTCTCTATCCGCGAGGAGTTTTTAGGCTATTTGGATGAATTTGAACGGGAAGTGCCGCAGCTTACGCGTAAAAAGCTGAGGGTAGAACCCATGAACGATACTAAGATAAAGCAGGTTATTCATCGGGCTACTGCTAACGAAAGTTCCCTGGTTACCATTGCACCCGGGGAAGAAGAACAGGTAGCTAAACTGATATTTGAAAAATTAAAGATCACCGAAAGGTCAAAAACTATCCAACTGCCTTACTTGCAGGTTTTTTTAGACCGCTTTTACCTGTCGATCACTAAAGATGAAAACAGGAAAACACCGGCTGTATTTAATTTTGAAGAAGTTAGTAAACAAGGTAAAATAGGGGATATACTTCAAAACTTTCTTGAAGAGCAAGTAACCGGCATCAGCGCGAAGATGCTGCCCACGGATCACGACCTTACGCCCGAAACGATTTGGAATATGCTTTCGCCTTTTGCTACGCTGGACGGAACCAAGGACCCAATAACCAAAAATAGCCTGTACGACAGGTTGCCCAATGTAGATAACTCCTCGATAGATACGGTAGTGGAAGCCTTTATTAACAGGCGTATTATCCGTTACGATGAGGATGCCGACAGGTACGAACTGGCGCACGATTCGCTTGCCAAGCGCATCGCCGAAAAAAGAAGCAAACAGGAAATTGCCCAACTGGAGGCAAAAAGTATCCTTAAGTTTAGAACAAGCCGCAATAACGCAACCGGCGAACTGCTATCTGAAACCGACCTAAACTTTATTGAGCCGCTTTTATCTAAACTGAAGCTCACCGACGAGGAGAATACACTGTTTAAAAAAAGCAAGCATGCTGCCGAATTAAGGCGAAGATCGGAAGAGTTGCGGCTGATGAAAGAGAACGACAGCCTCAAAAAAACACAGAAATTATTAAAGAAGAATGCAAAATGGCAAAAGATAATTATTGCAGTGGGGTTTGTTTCGTTCGTTATGGCTATTTTGTTTACTTACAACACCATACGATCGTACAGAAATTTACAGGCACTGCAGGCAAAAACCAAAAAGCTGATAGCATCGGTTTATTTTTACAGGGATAAAATAGGTTTATCAAAAGTAGATAAGGATGGCAAACAATGGTACGGTTTTATTGATAAGAACTTAGACGTTGTAATAGATTACAAGTACACAGATGCAGAGACATTTGACGATACAGGCTTTGCAAAGGTGAAGCGGGGCGGCAGATCGTACCTGGTGGATGTTGACGGAAATGAATACCAGGTCAGCACCAGCATCGATTCGTTAAATAACAGCACTACTGCACTATTTTTAAGCGCCCGCGACTTTAAAGAGTTCCCCAGCCGGATCTTTGATCATACTAATTTGAAAGTACTGATCCTGTCAGATTGTAACCTTGATGAACTGCCCCCGGGGATAGAGAAATTAGTAAACCTGCAACAGTTAGATATAGCGCAAAATTATTTTAAAACCATCCCGCCGGGTATTTTTAAATTAAATAAGCTAACCACATTAAACTTCTCGGGTAACGATTTGACGGGTTTGCCCCCAAACATTGGCGAGCTAAAAAATCTTAAAGAATTGCAGTTATACTGGAACCCGGATTTAAAGGTAACACCGGTAGAAATTAGCAAATTAACACTCCTGAAATGGCTTGACCTTACCGGTACGAGTATTAAAGAAACAGACATCGGGATTAAAAAGTTATCCGAAACTGCTCCAAACTGTAAGGTGATTTGGAAGGGGAGCCAATCATTTTAATGTAGGGTATTGCACTAAAAATATCTATATGCTTATGATATTCCTATAAAGCGGTAATTTATAATACATTATGGATACCTGTAGTTGTCTTACTACAGTCTTTTTCGCTTACCTGCTGTGCGAGCATTTTCATTTTAAAAAAGCTGTTTTTGCCCTTTGTAAATATGAAAAAGCTATATTATCTTTAAGTTCTGATTGCTTATTGGTTAAACTTTAGCAAATCAGTTAAGTACCTAAACCATTTGTATGAAATCTCTCTGCTTCAAAACCTGTTCTCAGGGGCTAATTTCTTATGAAAAAATTCGGGACACAGGTACGCCTTATTTATGTAATAAAAGATGAGGGCAGAGAAATCAATAGTGATTGGGTGTGATGATACCGACCGGCTGACCTTATTATTAAGCGCTTTTAAAGAAACTTGTATTTACAATTTTAGGATAACAACTGTTACCAGGAGTGTTGACCTTGTTAAAATTTCGGGTGCGGTTGAACCCGATATTATTGTGATGAGTTTTTGGAACAATCAACTGGTAATTGATACTTGTTTCCCCGGCTCATCAGTATATAAAACGCCTGTTTTATGTATAACACGCGGCAGCGAGATTGAGCGGCTCTGCTGGTCAGAACAACACATTATGTTTACCTATCCAATTGAACATCTAAAAATTAAGAACCACCTGTGTTCGTGCATCAATTCAATTTTTCTGTTGCAGGACGAACCATCGGCCGCGCTGCCACCTCCGGTTCCTGCGGTGTCCGAAATATCTTCTGTTCATCAGTCGCCGGGTTCTGCTGCTAACCTTAGCCGCTATATTATGGAGCTCGATCAAAAAACTGTTCTTTTAACCAAAGTGAAAAACCGTATTGCCGAACTGCACCAAAAAGCCGATATTTCGTTAAGAGCTGAACTTGGATCCATTGTTAGCGCTATTAAGATTGTGCAAAACGATAAAAATTTATGGATAGATTTTAAACTGCATTTTGAGCAGGCCAACCCTAATTTTTTTGAATTCCTGGCAGCCAAATACCCATATCTTACACCTATCGATCTTAAATATTGCTGTTACCTGAAAATGAATATGTCATATGACGATATCAGGAACCTTTTGGGAATAAACCAGGAGAGTGTACGCACCCACACCTACCGCCTTAAAAAGAAGCTATCCCTTACCCGGGATGTAGATCTGAGGAATTTTCTCAGGTCGGCTTGCTGATAAACTACTTGAATTTTTTTGACAGATCTTATTTAAATGGGCATCCTGTACATGCTTAATTCAGGCTGTCTATGTTTTGTCTATATGGATAATTATTTGCTGCCTGATGTTCACGATTGGTATACGCCCGGTTTTAACGCAACTGTTTTTAAGGTAGTAATTTTACTTTACCCATTCAGGTAATATAAACGGTTAACATGATCAACGAGGCACTTCAGTTTATAGTTCAGGCTTTGAACCAGGCCCTTAAAAACAATTTTCACGCTGATGAAGACCTTGTTGTGATGAATAATGTTATCCAAACCGATGGCGCTATTCCCCTCATTAATCAGAATAAAGTAGTGCTTTCGCTTATTAATATTGAAAAGGAAACCAATAAACCTTTTAATACCTACAACCGGCCATTAGAGGATAGCAATTACTCATCAGGCAGCCCTTCGGAATATTACAACCTTGATATACTTTTCAGTTCTAATTTTGATGATTACGGGGAGTCGCTTAAAATGCTGAGCGCCGTGATCGCTTATTTTCAGGGCCATACATCGCTTACCCCGGCTGATCTTTCTACGATACTCGGAGGGATCAAAAAGCTCGACCTTGATGTTGTGAAGCTTGCATTTCACCAGATGCATAGTTTATGGACAGCTATGGGAGCAAAGTATCAGCCATCTATATTATATAAAGTGCGTTTATTAAATATTCAGTCGGGCCAGGTAAGGGGGACTATTTCGGCTGTTACACAAACCACAAACCAGGTTATGCCATGAAAATAAATTACAATATATTTTTCGACCTGATGGTTGGGCATAATTATTACGAATCGGGATGGTGCGAATGTCTGACTTTTCAACCCGACCCTGAAACTAAGCAGTTATTTAAAAGATATCAGATAGGTATCTCATCAGTTGCAGGAGGTTTCAGGTTATATACCTTTGGGCGTAGTATAACCGCTTTGCAGAAAAGCTTAACTGATATTAGCAGCCGTGGATATTTTCAATTAAATATTATTTGTAACGATGCCTCGTTTTATAATTTTACCGAATTGCCCATTGATTGGGCGGGCAGTATCGAATATAATATCGGCAACACATCAGGCCAGGCTGCAAATGGCTCAATTATACTCGGCCCAACATTAATACCCCGCCAGCAATACAATTACGCCGGGAAAATTCTTTTGAATTTTGAGGACTTTCCCTCTTTGGAAGAACAACCCCGGTTTTGCATTGAGTATACACCAAGGGCTACCCAGTGGCAGTATTACGTGATCAATCAAAGCGCGGTAGAGTTATCCTCGCCGGTTATAGAAGATAAGCAGAAAAATACCTTTGATGGCCCGCAGCAAGTTATGACAGAACTTGGCCAAACGGCAATGCTCTTCTCATCCGGTGATCGGCTTCTGCCGTTAAGCAACTGGCCTAAATATAAATTTAACCTTTTAAACCGCCTGCCACCAAAAAGCCAGGGAACCGTAACTGCCGCCACAACGGCCAAAATTGTTTTCAAGGGCTTACCTAACCCCAACCCCGACTTTGTAAGCCCGGTTTTGGTAAATAATCGGCAGCAGCTTTCATCGCCGATGTACGTATACTTATAATTAGCAATTTAAAACATACTTTATGAACCTTTCAACAATCAGTTCTCCCGGAGTTTACATTAATGAACAAAATGCATTCTCCAATTCGGTGGTCCCAGTGGCTACCGCCATCCCCGCCTTTATAGGTTATACGCCGCAGGCCGTATACGAGGGTAAATCTTACACCAACGTTGCGTTTAAGATCACATCATTTGCAGACTTTCAGGCAATTTATTGCTACCCGTCTCCGCCATCACCGGCACCTGCGGCAAAGCAATACGTACCACAATATTACCTGGTAGCGCAAAAAAGCCAACCGGTAACCGGTAACTATATGCTTATTAACGGTACCTACTATTCGTACGTACCCGATCCTAACTCGGTGTATTATTTATACAATAGTATTATGATGTTTTACCAAAACGGCGGCGCTGATGCATACATCGTTTCGGTAGGTTCATATGGCGCAGCATCAGGCAAACCGGCAAATCCAGGGGATCAGGTCATTAATTCTAATGTACAGTTGAATGACCTGCTTGGCGGCCTTAACATCCTTAAAAACGAGGACGAGCCAACCATGTACATCTGCCCCGAAGCAACCTTGCTTTCGATAGCGGATAATGCTACCCTGATGCAGGAAATGCTTTTGCAAAACTCTGAAATGGGTACCGCAATAAGTGTGTTTGATATAATAGGAGGTAAAGCCCCCGATCCGATCCTTTACACTAACGATATCACAACATTCAGAAGTAACACAGGCTCTAACGGGTTAAACTATGGTACTGCTTATTACCCGTTTGTGGGCACAACCATTATGCAGCCCGGCGATATTGATTATACCAACCTTTTTGGCGGAGATACAAAACAGCTTGCGCCGATAATTAACCCTGCCTCTGCGCCAGACCCAACCACTGCGTCTATTTTAAGCACTATACAATCGGGTTCTTCTACCATGACGGTACAGCAATTAAACAATGCGCTTCTTATTGCCAACCCCGTGTACAAAACTATAATCAACAATATACTTTTAGACCTTAACATACTTCCGCCAAGCGGGGGCATGGCAGGCGTTATGACCACTATTGACCAGGCAGCCGGCGTATGGCAAGCTCCGGCAAATACCTCAATTGTGGGTGTGTCATCGCTTCCAATAAAATTATCCGAGGCACAGCAGGGAAACCTTAACGTTGATGCTTTATCCGGTAAATCTATCAATGCAATACGCTCATTTAACGGTATTGGCATATTGGTTTGGGGCGCCCGCACACTTGATGGCAACAGCGGCGATTGGCGTTACCTGCCGGTTAGGCGCACAATGATAATGCTTGAACAATCGTGTAAACTGGCCGCGCAGGCCTATGTGTTCCAGCCAAACGTTAAAAACACCTGGGAAGCGGTAAAATCAATGATAGGCAGCTTCTTAAATTCTATTTGGAAACAAGGCGGGCTGATGGGCGCGAGTGCTGCAGATGCTTACAGCGTGGAGTGCGGGCTTGGTGCTACAATGACCGCAGATGACATAACCGCAGGTTTTATGAACGTAACCGTAAAGGTATCGCTGATACACCCTGCAGAGTTTATTGTGATCACCTTCCAACAGGAAATGGCAGTATCAAGTTAATCAATTTTATTACAACTTAAACATACAAAATAATGGCAACAGACAACGGAAGTGCAGAAGGCTCAACATGGCCGATGCCTAAATTCAGATTCGAGGTAGACCTTGGAGCAAGCATGCAGAAGATAGCCTTTCAGGAGGTATCCGGTATGGATGTAGAGCACCAGATCATCGAATACAGGAACAGCAATAGCCCGCTTTTTTCAACAGAAAAAATGCCCGGCATAGTTAAATATGGTAACGTTACCATGAAACGTGGCGTATTTGTAAATGATAACACATTTTGGAACTGGCGCACGCAAATTTCCATGAATACCGTTGCCAGGCAAACAGTAGTTATAAAACTGCTTGATGAAAATGGCAGCATAACTATGCAATGGCAGCTGTTAAATGCATGGCCGACTAAGATCACCAGTACAGATCTTAAATCAGACGGGAACGAAGTAGCGGTAGACACCATAGAAATTGCACATGAGCAGCTCATCATCACCAACGGTAAGTCCTCATAACGACTATCCGGTAAACTTTTACTTTCAGGTTGGATACAATAATGAGAATATAGCATTTCAGGAAGTATCCGGTATCTCGCAGGAGATGGCCATTGAGGAGGTTACTTGCGGCGGGGAAAACCGGTTTAAATACCGGTTACCCGTTGTTGCAAGTTCTAAAAACCTGGTACTGAAAAGTGCGGTTTTACCGAAGAATTCAACATTTAATGCATGGTGCTTAAGCACGTTATCCGGCGGGTTTACACAATCTATAGCTACGGGCATTATAACTGTAAATCTTTTAAACCCGGCGCAGGAGGTTTGTTTGGCATGGACGTTTAATGGCGCTTATCCAGTTAAGTATTCTGTTTCGGATCTGAAATCGCAAGACGGGAGTATCATCATACAATCTATAGAAATGGCGTATACTTTTTTTGAGCTTTCAACAAATACCATCGTTTACCCAACACCACCCAAAAATCAATAATGGCCATAGAGATCAGAGAATTAGTAATAAGAACCCAGATCGTATCCGGCGAGGCCCGGCAACAGGGCATGAGCGACCGCGAGATACAGGCACTGAAGCGCAGTATGATAGAAGCATGCCGTGAAATGATAAGAGAGAGTAAGAACAGGTTTCGTAACCATCGCTAAACACCAAAAAAATGCCAGCATTAGAACCTATGCAAATTTCCGGCTATTCTGATGAAAATTTTCAGAATTCCGTAGGTACCCCTTACGATGTCATGATCAACCCGGAATCGGTAAAGCTGCAGCGTAGCATCGATTACAACGAGCAGCAACCGCCCGATTCGAGCTCAAGCGCGCAGAAGTATAAACATACCGCAAGCGATAAGCTGAGTTTTGACATAGTGATAGATTGTACAGGTATTGTTGATAGCAAACGTATTAATATGGCGCAGGAGATAAGCACGCTGGAAAATATTGTGTTTATATACCAGGGTAAAATTCACCGGCCAAATTATGTACAGATAATATGGGGGAAAAATACGATGTTTCAGGGTGTCCTCAATACAATGGATATCTCTTATACACTTTTCAGGCCCGACGGGAGCCCGCTCCGGGCAAAGATATCCTTCACTTTTAGCCAGTACCTTTCGCCTGTTGTGATCAGTAAGAAAGATGCTGATGAATCGCCGGACCTGACACACCTGGTGACCGTTACCGATGGGCTTACCCTACCGCAAATGTGTATGCAGGTATGGAATAACGAAAATTACTACATACAGGTAGCCAAATTTAACGGCTTAAATAAATTCAGAGACCTAAGAGGCGTAAGTACAATGGCCTTTCCACCTATAATCCCGTACCAGCATGTCGCAGCCAACTAATATTGCAAGCGGTGGGCTGGCGTCATTCAGCGTAACGGCTGGCGGTTCGCCTGTTCCTGATACCGTCCGGATACTATCTGTGAAGGTAGAAAAGCGGGTGAACAGGGTATCGTCTGCGAGGATCATTATTCTTGATGGCGAGGCTGATACGGGTCTGTTTGATGTAAGCTCTTCCGCTACGTTTGTACCGGGGGCAGCTATAGCTATACAGGCAGGATACGATGCTGATGAAAAGGTGATTTTTAAGGGAATTGTTACCGGGCAGCGTATTGTAATTAACGATACTGTAGGTTCGGCCCTTGAAGTAGAATGCCGCGATCAGTCCATAAATATGACGGTAGTGCGTAAATGCCTCACCTTTTCGCAACAGGCCGATAGCGACATAATTTCATCTATCATAGGCAATTATAGTGGCCTAAGCGCCAACGTTACCAGCACATCTACCCAATGGCCCGAGCAGGTACAGTATTATACAACCGACTGGGATTTTATGCTGGCACGGGCAGAAGTAAATGGCCTGGTGGTAACAACTATTGACGGAAAGGTATCTGTAATTAAGCCCGATGCCAGTACAGACCCGGTATTGACCATAGCATATGGGAATAACCTGCTGGAATTTGATGCCGATCTGAATGCGATGACGCAATTACCGGGAGTGAACGCCACCACCTGGGATTATAAAAATCAGGCGGTAAGCACAGCTTCGGCCGAAAACCAGATAACAGGTCCCGGTAACCTCAGTTCGGCAGACCTTGCCGGAATGGTAGGCATAAGTGAATACCAGTTGCAAACTACAGCGCCTATGGAAACTGCAGACCTTACCGGATGGTGCAATGCGCAGGTAATAAAAAGCGAATATTCTAAAATACAGGGCAGGGTATTATACCAGGGATCGGCACTGGCAGATATTGCCACCTACATTGCTTTACAGGGATTAGGCGACCGGTTTAACGGTAATCATTTTGTTTCGGGGATAACACATAACCTGTCTGACGGTAACTGGATATCAGAAGCATCGCTGGGGCTTTCGCCCGCCTGGTTTACAGATGAGCCGGATGTAATGGCCGCCCCTGCATCAGGTTTACTGCCCGGCGCGCGCGGGTTGCTTAATGGAACGGTAAAGCAGATAAGCGACGACCCCGATAGCCAGTACCGCATATTGGTAAGTGTACCGCTGTTCGATCAGAACGGGGCTGGCATATGGGCACGATTGTCAAATTTTTATTCAACCGCTAATGCAGGAGCCTTTTTTTTGCCCGAAGTAGGGGACGAAGTGGTGCTGGGCTTTTTAAACGAGGACCCCAGGTACCCCGTTATATTGGGTAGTATGTACAGCGGCACGTCTATTAAGCCTTACAATACACTACAGCCTGATCAAAATAATACACTGAAAGCCATCGTATCAAAATCGGGGCTTTTTATACAGTTCGATGATGAGAATATCGTGCTTACGATGAATACGCCTGATAAGAACATGATGATATTCAGCGATAAGGACAAACAGATAACAATTCAGGACGAAAATAATAACAGCATAGTCATGTCATCTTCGGGGATCACTATAAAAAGTGAAAAGGATATTAATATCCAGGCCGACCAAAAAGTAAATATAACGGGCAGCCAGGGTATAACACTTAAAGCCGAGGGAGGGGATGTAGAGATAAGCGGGATCAATATAAAAGAAACCGCAGATAGCCAATACTCTGCAATGGGCAGCGAAACTGCCCAGATAAACAGTGGAATGGAACTGACTTTAAAAAGTGCAATGATCATGATAAATTAAAGCATATGCCACCAGCAGCCAGATTAACCGACTTTCATGAATGCCCGATGGAAACACCTGCGGTACCTGCACCTATACCGCACGTAGGCGGCCCGGTTGTAGGGCCGGGCGAACCCACGGTGCTTATTGGCTGCCTGCCGGCAGCCAGGGTAGGCGATATGCTTATTTGCGTTGGCCCGCCTGATTCTATCGTAAAAGGTTCGGCTACGGTTTTAATAGGGGGTATGCCGGCAGCCAGGATAGGTGACACTACTGCGCATGGCGGTTCGATATTATTAGGTGATTTTACAGTTGAAATAGGTGGATAGTCATATCGTCATAAAGGAAAAGAACTTCCTGGGGTCTGGCTGGTCATTCCCGGTTTGTTTTTCGGCGGATACCTGCCAGGTAAGCCTTACTGCTTACGAGGCTAATATTAACGAATCGATAAGGTTGATACTTTTTACAACAACCGGCGAAAGAAACATGGAGCCGCAATTTGGTTCAGGGTTGCAAAAGTTTTTTTTCAGAAAAATAGATGAGACGCTTAAAGGAGAACTGATCAACACCATTAAAATGTCGTTACTGTTAAACGAGCCAAGGATAAAAGTCTCGGGCGTAGATGTTGAATTTACAGATATGCTTAACGGGATGCTGGAGATAATAATAGATTATACATACATACAAACCAATACAAGGCATAACCACACATTTCCATTTTCGATAATGGAAGGAACAAATTTGAAGTGAGATGATAAGCGGGATAGATCAAAATAGCGCATATAGCTCGTTAAAGAGCGCTCTCGTCCCTTCGGCTACCTTAATAGATGGCAGGAGCGAAGAGGATATGCTTTGTTTCCTGGCTAAGTTCGCTTCGGTTATTAACTTCTATGATCAGGATAACCAGGTACAGGGTAACTGGGTGCCGTTTATTTTGAAAGATCCGGTTTTTCTTACCGCGATGATCAGCAGGACAAATAGCAAAGAACTTTATATTACTTTCCTCAATAACTGCCAAACCCTTAATACTTGTATTGCAGATAATAATGGAACAGACCCGGATACCACTGCTTTTATCTCTTTTTCCTTCAATAAGTTATTCGACCAGATAGACCAGGTGTATCGCTATTTCAGGGACTGGGTCTATTATATGGAACGCTCGCACATTCAGTACGAGTTTAAAAGGTATGTTACTACCAACATCCGCGATCATTACAGCCAATATTTTTGGGCGCTGATATCGTTAAAGGAAGCGATGCATAAAACCCGCATCGTCCCCGGGATAACCGCTCCATTTAACCCGGCCAATGAAATATATAATTATACCGAACAAATTATCTGGGAAACCGGAATGGGCAAAGCTCCTTATTGGGAAGTGCTTGATATGGGCCATCGCATAACTATTAATACCCAGCCTACCGATGTACTTGATATTTTGCAAAAAAGCGGCGAGATAGTTTTTGATTTTTTTGAAAAATGTATCAGTTATGCGGCTAAGGAATATAGTTATCTTAAACAAAAAAAAAGCAGTTATCCCGATACATTACTTCTGCGCGGATTTGTCGACCTCTTAAAACAGCACCAGGGCCAGCTCAACGGTATTTCAAAAAAGCACCTTGATTTTTATTACCGGGATATTTTACAACAGGAAGCCTTACCCGGATCGCCGGACAGCGCCTATATGAGTGCTACCCTTGCTAAACCGGGCATGACGTTTACATTGCCTGCTAATACCCTGTTCAATGCCGGAACAGATAATCAGAAAAAGCCGGTCGTGTTCTCAAACCCGGGGGCTGTAATACTAAATCCGGGTATAATTACCAGTCTCGCCACACTATCTGTATCGCAGGTTACTACCGGCAGTACTGGCATTTACATGAACACTGTACCTGCCCCTGGTACGGTTCAGAAAGATCAGCAAGGCAATATTATAGGGTTTAATACCTTCGGAAACACCAACAACCAGGGTGCACTGGTGGCCACAGGAATTTCCTTTGCTTCACCTATGTTTTTGTTAAAGGAAGGCGCCCGCACCATCACCCTAACTATCACCTGCGGTAAAAATATCGATAACTCGATATTTAACAATGCCGCTTTTTATTTTAGTACTGTTAACAATTGGTTGCAGGTAATGGCCACGCCTTTGCCTGTACCGCTTGAACCGACGAATGTACTGGTACTGCAGTTTCAGCTTGATGCTACACAGCCTCCTATTGAACCATTTAAAAAAAATCCGGACCTGTTAGAAACGCAATGGCCGCTTTTTAAGATCCAGTTTCAGCAGGTGCCCGATCCGGCAAACCCGCCGGTAATTACCAAGTTAGAAATAGATGTATTAGTTAACGGCGTTAAAAGTCTGCAGCTGTATAATGATTATGGTTCACTCAGCACAAAAGCGCCATTTCCGTTTATGGGCCCGGCCCCGATGAAAGGAGCAAATTTTATTATCGGAAGCAGCGAAATATTTAGCAAACCGGTAAAAAGCCTTTCCGTTGAATTGGACTGGAACGGGGTTCCAAAAGATTTTGAGACCTACTATTTGCAGTATAACCAATACCTGGAGGGCGATATGAATATCCCGCCGCCTGCCAAGCCATGCTGGTTAACAAACCTTAAAAATACCATAGCCGGTACTAAACCGGCAGCATCAAAAGTAAAAAAGCCTAAAGCGGTTTTTAACAACTGCTGTTTTACAGTAGCTTTTCAATTGCTGCAGGATCAGCTGTGGGCAAAAATTGATCTTCGTAATTCAGGCGGGTGTATTGCCGATACAGGGGTTGGTAACGTAAACCTTCCGCCTGCGGATACTACCATGTTCTCCACCACAAACTCTGTACTTGATACCTGTTCTATTTATCAATATATCCCTAAGGATGCAATTATTCCAGATGTTAGCTTGCAAAGTATCCCTTTGAAATATACCGGGCAAAATACCAGCGGATTTTTGAAAATGACATTAACCGGCCCTGATGATGGCTTTGGGTCTTTATTATATCCTGCAATAGTTTTTCAGATAACGCTGGATAATGCGCAGCAAATTGCTGATGCTCTTCCCCCGGCTTTTACTACACTTACCCCTATACCATTTGTGCCAAAGGTGTCATCAATATCCGCTGCATATGGCGCCAGTACAACAGTAATATTTACTACCTCCGATAGCACATATCCAATACAATGTTTCCTGTATACGCCTTTTCAAAACTATAAGGTTTATGATGCCTGCTCGGGGATCGCTAAATATAACTATACATTTAACGGGGGTAAAAACACAGATACTACCGGGATACCCATGTTTGCCCCGCTTAACAGTAGCGGTTGCCTTTTTATAGGTATCGAAAAGCTTTTTGCGCCAGCCCAGCTAAGTCTGTACTTTGAACTTGCCAGGGTATACTCACTTGCCAACACAAGCCAGGCGGCATCTTATACTTATCTGAGTACTACAGGGTGGAAAAATTTAGAGGTACTTGCTGACGGCACCGGTGATTTTAGCTGTTCGGGCATTATAAAAATCAATATCCCACCGGATATTGATTATAATGGATTACAAAACCAACCCGGAAAATGCTGGTTAGCGATCTCGGTATCAGCCCCCCCTCAATCATACCCGCAAACCATTTATTGTGCGGCTAATGGTTTTATTGCCTGCCGTACCGGGCAGCAGCAAGGCGCATCTGTTACACATCTTGCAGCGGCAACAATTTCCAAAACATTGTCTGCTGTGCCGCATCTGGCTACCATACAACAACCGTTCCCTTCTTTTGGCGGTAAGGTAGATGAAACGGATTGGCAGATGGACCTGCGCGTAAGCAACCGGATAAAAACCAAGGGCCGGGCATGCTCGACAGATGATTTTTTCCGCATCATTATCCAATCCTTCCCGGATGTTTTTTATGCCAAAACAGTTTTTAACTATACAACCAATACAAATGAAGTGTATTTGGTTAAATCTTTTACCGGGCCGGAAGTTACAGGGGCTTTTACACCATTGATAAGCGCCTGTGCCGAAGAAAAGATCCGTGCTCTGCTTATAGCCAAATCATCTTGTTTTATAAGTATTGGGGTATCTAACTTTAGTTTTCAGTTTATCAGGGTAACCGCCGACCTGATTGTTGACCAGGGAAATGGCACAAATGAGGTGGCTGCACAGATAGGGCAGCAGCTTAATTTGTTTTTATCCCCCTGGATATCGTCAGATAGTGTGCAGGTAGCTATCGACACTGAAATTACCGCTGTACAGGTAGCGGGCTTTGTTGCAGGTTTAAATGGTGTGCTGCAGGTAAATAATGTACGCTTACAAACATGGTCTGACCCATCGACAGACCCGTCAGGGGTTGCTTATACAACTCAGGTAAAGCCTTTTAGGCCTTCCATGCTTTTGGTTTCTTTTCTTGATCACAACATTAACTGTAAAGCATCATGAAACAGCAGTTATTCATTGTCGATCAGCCGCTACCTCAAACCCAGGATTTCCAGGCATTGAAATCAGCCGGACTATCGTTCCTGAAAAAACACAGCGGAAGCGAATGGACAAATTTTAACCCCAGCGATCCGGGGGTAACCATACTTGATCAGGTTTGCTTTGCATTAACCGAACTTGGCTATTGCAACGATTTTCCAATAGAAGATATTTTAACAGACCCCAGGGGCCGTATTGTTACAAATGATGAGTTTTACCTGCCGCAAGCTATATTGACAACCAGCGCGGTGACAACGGATGACTACCGGAAGTATTTAATAGACAGTAATAAGGCTATAAAAAATGCTATCGTTATAGCATATCCGGCAATATTGCCATACATGCGGTATATATACCAGGCATACCTGTTATTGGATGAACGATTAACCGAAAAAGAAAAAAATGATATTTGTACTGAAGCTTATTACAGTCTTAATAAAAGCCGGAACATAGGCGAACTATTTTTTACCCCGCAGCCATTTGGTACTTTCCCGTTTACTATTAGCGGGCGTATCGATATTGATGGCACAGCATCAGTTAACCAAACATTGGCTGCCATCAATAATGCCATTCAGCAGTATATTTTCCCCACTGCTGTACAACAAGGGTACGATAAGTTACGACAGCAGGGGTACGATACGTCGGAGATTTTTGACGGACCTGTACTTAGCAACGGTTGGTTTACGCAGGAAACACTTGGCGCCCCAAGGTTAAAGCTAAATATAATGGATTTAATGGGCGTTATAGGTAACGTAAAAGGTGTTAGCCAGGTTGGTCAGTTAACCATGTATGTGTACGGGCAGGTTATGGATCAAATGATGCTGTCACCGGGCTTGCTTCCCCATCTGGATTTCCCGTCCTCGCTTTTGAACGGCCTCAGTATCATATACAAAGGCGCCCCCATCCCGGCAAATTATAAACTTACCGAGCCCAGCAAACCCCGCGGCATAAACACCGGTGATGTTTACCTTGATATGGTTGATCAAAAGGACCAGGTAAAATCTGGTACTTACAGGGATATAAGTAGTTATTATTCTATCCAAAATACATTCCCTGCTATATTTTCAGTTGGAGGCGATGCAGCAACCGGTAATCCTGCACAATATTCGGTAGCGCAGTCGCGGCAGTTAAAGGCTTATTTAACACTGTTTGATCAGGTTTTGGCAAATCAGTTTGCACAACTGGCCGGTATTAGCCGCCTGTTTTCTTTCAAAAACTCGCTCTCTGCCGACCCAACCGACGAAGCTTCGTATTACAGTACACTTAATACCGAACAAAGGGTATTTCCCGAATATCCGGCACCGTATATTTATTTTTCGCCCACCTATTATTACCGGTCGCTATACGATGTGCCCAACATCAGGCCTTTATTAAAAGATAATGATGTAAAGCGGTTTTATACCGGCCAAAAAACACAAAAGGAACTTGATTACGACAGTTGGGAGTCTTTTAAACACGACCCTTATAACGCCTATATTCACGGATTGTCTGAATTTATTGAAGACGAAAAAATTAGTATCACACGCCGTAATGCTATGCTCGATCATTTACTGGCCAGGCACGGTGAGTCGCCGTTGACTATAGATCATATGCTTAACGGGTCGGTATACAGCGGAAACGGATCAAAAGACCTTGTTATCTTCAAAAGTCTTTATCTCCAAAATTTGGGTCTTTTATCCTATTTCAGGCAGAAGGGATATAATATGCTGGCCGCAAAAAAATAGCCGGTGTTCCAAAAGCTATCCCTTCTGACTTTGAGCACCAGATATTAAACGGTAACAACCGCGACTTCATATTTGATGCCGCGAAAATTGATGCTCTTGAAAAACTCACGGTAACCGATTTTGAAAACTACTCGGCAATAGAGCTGAAGATGTGTTTGTTATTTGGCCTGCGGATGACCTACCTCAACTTTATACTTTGCAATTATGGGCAAACAGATCAGGAAGCTAACTTATGTTACGCCATGTGGATGATCACCGAACGTAAGGGTTTAATGCTAATTGAAAATGGTTTATTGCAAAGAAATTTTACGTACCAGGTTATTATTACAAGAAACCTGCAGGATGGCCCGTATTTTCAGGTTGGTAATTTATTAAATTATAGCCAGGCCTGGGAAACCGTACAGGTTTTAACCGATAATAAGGAACATCAGGATGATTATGAGAGCGAGGGTATTAATGTAAACGGGGCACATTACAGCTTGGTTGCAGCATCCGGAGATCAGCAGAAAAATAAATATTTTAAACAGGTTCCCGATGCTGCGTATTACTTTACAGTAAAAATTGATGGGAAAAAGGAAATTGAAAAATTTGATGAGTTTCCGGTTTTTAAAAGCGACCTGGAGCTGATATACCCCGCCTTTATTTTACCACCAGACCAGCCTGTTTTTAAAAAAAGGATACAATACTTTTTACACCAAAGCCTGCCGGTACACCTCACCTACGATATTCATTTTTTGGGGACAGAGCAGCTACAGGCCTTTATACCTGCATTTATGTATTGGCATAATCAATTGATCTTTAAACAAAAACATCATCATGGAACAGCGTGAGGGGCATATCATATCTACGTTAAGCTGGGCAACAACATTTGATGACAAGGCGCTGGGTTTTGATCTTCAAAATCGCATTAGCCAGTGGAGTAAATTTGTTATGCCCGGCGAACTGGACTATGTTTTTAAACAGATATGCCCTAAAGGAATGTCCTTATCTATCAATTCGCTTGAAATAGACCTTGGCGAAATTGAAGTTAAAGATCTCGAAGCTCAGTTAAAAAAAAGGCTGGAATCAACCTTGAGGGAAAAACTTGCAGATATGCTGAGTTATCCTTCGCCGGATCAAAACTTGATACTGACGGTACAAAGCCTGGCATCAATGGAAAGCCTGCGGTATTTTCTTGTAAATGGGGTTATGCCCTGGAACTATAACGGCGGTGATCTTAATATGCTGGTTTCAGATCTTTTTAAAAAACAACAGCATAAAACGATCGAGCTACTGCGTGAAACAGGCAGCGCATCCATCGCGGCCAGGAAACGGATGGCATGGCAATTTGATGAGCCGAATTTTAATGAAACTATCCGCGGGTTCGAGCCTGTAAGTTATGATCAAATTAATTGCCTGTCTGGCGAAATGGTACGCTTGCAGCATAAAGAACAGTTTGTGCGCAGCAGCGTTGCCGATCTGGGAAAAGAAATTAGATTGTGGATATTAAATTACCTGCTTAGCGATAGGGGTACTATATTTAATAACCTCGCCTTTATGAGAGGTATCCTTGAACAAATGGCACACCGTCATAATATTGATTATGAAGATTTGCTCTTATTGGTAGAAAAAGCTATTGTAAAGCCAAACCTTGCATTTCATGTAAAAGGTGAATTTATGACGGTGATAAATATGCTGTCGCAACAGCAAAAATTATCTGTGCATAACCGCGTAAGTAAAGGTTCGCAGCGGCTGGGTACCCTTCCGTCAGAAGGTAAAAAGGCGTATATGAATTTAAGCCCGGAAGAATTGGCCGTTAATATTGTACAGGCAGGTTATCAAAATAGTCATTCATCGCTGCTGTCACTACCAACCAGCATTGAATACTGGCTTAAACATGCAAAAAAACTGGACGATCGGTTTATGGATGTGTTTTACAGTGCCTGCAGTTATATCTGGCCGGCAAAGGTGGTTAAGCTAATAGCATTTTTTTCACAGTTACCTGACAGGATCATATCACGTATTAATCAGCGTGCAATGCGGGCTGTATGTATAGCATATGTGCTTATTTATAAAGAAAAAATTAACCCTAAGATATTTTTTGATTTCTTCATAGCGCAATGTGCAAAAATCAGCGGGATAGACAGGGAAGAGATATACGATAAAATATGCGGTGGATTGGTAGCCCGTCACTTGCAGAGCGGTTTGCTAAATAGTAAATACAATTTAATAGTTGAATCGGCGCAGGTCACATATACAAAATATAATACCGACCCATTCGCAGATCTTGTTCGTAACCTGAATAAGTATTGCTTGCAGGTAACGGGTAGCGTAACCGACCGCCGGTTTTTAAGTTTGCTTCGATATGATTTGGGCCAGCTTATCAGGTTGGATGCGGTCAGCATACTGCGAATATTGAGGGGGTTGAAAAACAGATCCGTTTTATTTGATATAGTACCGGTTTTAAGCAATAAAGCTCTGATAAATATCTTGCTTACAGCCGATAAAGGACCTGTACCTAAAGCAATTGATAAGTTCAAGACAGTTATAGCCAGTACAGGCTTTTTAGCCGGTAGTAACGAAATAGCATGGCTGCAAAAGAACGCATTACGGTTGGCTTTTAAAGCGCTTATCCTTCAACCGGGTCTTCCGCCAAAGTTGTTTTTTACAGAGCTGATAGCCCGGGCAGAATTATCGGGACGGTTTAATACTGAGTTTTTGATACGACTAAGAAAACAATTAGGACTTGAACAGATACAGGCAGATGAAACGGATGAGATTACAAGCAGCCAAACCCGATACAATAACAAAAAGATTGTTGCATTACTGTATAAGCACTTGCAGGATGTTAAAAAACCTTTAACCAGTGTTTTAGATATTCTGCATCAATACCGTGTTAACCACCCATTGATCCATACCATCCGCAGCGACAGTCATTTATCCGGGCTATTATTTAACAGGTTTTTTAATAATGGCGCTCATGAGGTTAAAGCAATGGTGAATGCCACTCTTAACAATGTTCTTAAAATTACCCCAGGTTTGAACAAACAATCTGTAGAAAAAAAATTAAACGATCTGTTTTGGGAATGTTTTATAAGCAAATCATGGTGCCGCAATGGGTTCGCGGGCCTAAAAGACAACTTTAAAGCGGCTGTCAACTATAATTACCCCGCAGTAGCAATAGCTGGTATTATAACAAACGCTCCGAAAGACCGGGTGCACCGGCCCGAAATGATATTAATGGACCTTGAGCCTTCAAAGATTGCAGAGCTCGCCTATAAGGTTAAAACTGCAATAACAGCCGGCAATAACACAGTTACATGGGGCGGACAACGCATCAGCTTAACAGAGATACTGTTAACTGCAATTGCACATCAACGTAAACCCGGTAAATTATTAGTCGAACTGAAGTTGTCCGACAAAGAGATCATTCGCTTTTTGCGGACGGTCGATTTTGAACAAGTTCTTTATCAATTAAATATCAGCACACCAGCATTGTCAGGCCGGATAGGTGACCTTGCCCTTATATATTTCCTTTTTAATACTTCCCGAGCGGGTGTTATTGAGGATAATGCCCTGCTTAATATTTATAAACAGTTACTGTTGTTAAATCAGCAGCAGGGAAACTGGCGAACAGGACGCGATAAACTTTTGAACCAAGCCCTTGCAGTGCGGGGTTCAAGGCTTGCCATAAACGATCAGCTCATTAGTAAATTTAATGTTGCCGGTTTCAAGGTATCTGCGGGTATGCTAAAACTCTTATTCTCAATATTGCCGGCCCACCATCAATTGATAGGCCGGTTGAATGCTGCCGGATTAAAATCATCGGGGATTGCTGAAATTGGATATAGTTGGCCTGCGGACGGCAAACAAGACAGAGGTAAAGGGGATGCGCTAAAAACACTGAAAAAAGACTTAAACAACGCTTACCAACGAAATATAACGGAACAGCTATTATACCTGATCATTACCGAACAGCGTGTCCCTTCGTGGTTTAGTGCCCGGCCAACGTACCCGGTAGCTATGCTTGCCGAAGAAATTATATGCCGTTACCCGCACACGCTTTTAAATCTATTGAAAACCGAACACTTAAACGCGCAGGAACTTAAACAACTTGCGGGAATGGTGCCTTTTCAACGATTGATATATATGTTGTCCGATCCGTATCATTCTATTAAACCCCTTGCAAACGAACTGGAATGCCTTTACAAAGTTTTAGGAGAAATGTCATTTGGTACAGTATCAGGCCGGCAGGTACAAATGCTGCTTTACCGTAAATTATTGCTCGCCTGGAAATCGGGCAACCGGGCTTTGTTATCAGCTTCCCATGTTTGGCAGGAGCTTATCTGGGACTTGTTTGTTACTTATAAAATATCAAAAGATAACGTAATGCTGCAGGCTGCAAGCCGGATGGATGGACTTGCACCGGCATACAGGGCAGCATTACGGCAACTTGTTACCGTTGCCGGGGCAAAAGGTGAAAAAAGTATCCTAAAAATAAAAGATATCCCGATGAAAGATAAACCGGCTTTAATCAACAAAACGGAGATATTATCAGAACCTATCCCTGTAAAAAATGCCGGGATGGTATTGCTAAGTGAATATGTGCCCGCGCTTTTCAGGCATATGAACCTGCTAACCGGGCAGGAGTTTGCAAATGCCGGCGCCCGTTTAGATGCGGTGCACGTGTTGCAATATGCAGTTACCGGAATGATGCATACATCAGAACCATACCTTCCCCTGAATAAGGTTTTTTGTGGTTTGCCGCTGGCCGAGCCTGTGACACCCGGTATAACACTTACTGCCAAGCAGCAAGAATTGATATCGGGAATGATACTTAACATGGTTGGGCAATGGGCAGCTATCGGCAAAACAAGTGTAGACGGTTTTAGGGGCAACTGGCTGGTTCGCGACGGCTTGCTTTCAGAGTCGGAAGAGAGATGGGAACTGGTTGTAGAACCAAGGCCTTATGATATTTTGATCAATCAATTCCCCTTTTCTTATTCAATTATTAAATATCAGTGGATGGGCAAACCCCTTCATGTAAAATGGAAGATATAATAAAGAACTTATGAAACAGAACATTTTAAAAATGGACAGCAGCTGAAATTATTTTGGCAAAGCATAACAAACAAAATTAAATCACCCAAAAAAATAAATTATGAATTCTTACAACGACAATCTGCATTCCAGTGTGATCACAACGCTGCAAACGCTTGAGCTGGCAGAAAAAAACCTCAAGTCAAACCTGGATTCTTCCATTTTTAGCCTTTATTATGCCGAAGGCGCAATTATTACGGCAAGCGAAAACCTTAACCTGGCAAATGTTAAATATAAACAACAGCAGAATATTAGCTCGCAAGCGGTTAAAAACGCAAACATTGCTGCAAATTTAACAGCATCAGCCATGCAGCAAAAAAGCTATACGGCGCAATCTGTTACCAATGCTGCTGTTAGTGCATCCAATATACAAATAGCGTCTAACGCGGTTGTGCGGCTGGCCGGCGATGTTGGCAATATCTTCAGTATACTAAAGGCTGCCGATGCTGAAGGTGAACTATATTTACAGGGCGAAATGGCCTATAGCTTGATAAATGCAACAGCTTACGATGCAGAAAAACTATCTCAAACTGCTATGGAAGCCTCAACATATACTGCCGAGGTATCTTCAGATACAGTTGCCGATGAAGCTACAGCCACTAATTCTGCCGTTACAAATTTACTGGCGGCTACCGATGCTGACTTTAATGCCATAGCGGCCATTGTAACAACAGACCACGCGGCGCTGGCAAGTGCCGGCGCTATAGAAAAAATAGCGGAAGGTACATTGGAATCAAGCAACGCCGAATATTTTTCTGTGAGGTCGGCTTACCGCCTTAACAATCGCGAGCTAAACCTAAACCTCACTATTACAAATAAAACCAACATATCCTATGATGTGTATTTTAACTATTACAATGCCCCGTTCGGGCTTGGAAAAAAACATGCATCAACCAAATCTGAAACAACTGTTGACAGCTATCCGGTGCAAAACTATTACCTTATGTTGGTAAAGGATAGCAAAAAGCAGGTATTTACGATCTCGAACGCCGAGAACATGCTTTTAAACCACAGGCAAAGAAAGCTGGTAACGTTGCCCCAGTCCCCCAATAAACGGCTGATCCAAACTACCGTTTCAATAGACGACCTGGTTGATTCAGATGGACAATCGATGCAGCTTGGTGTAAAATATGCCATTTTCGTATTCGCTCAGCTAAGGGAAGATTACAAAAAACTTATCAATAATTTTGATGATTACCTGTCTGCCCCATCAGAGTCGTTTGCATTAACAGTTGACCTGGTTAGCCCCGAAACTAAATCTATCGAACAAAAAGAAGGCAAGGTTAAGTTTACCGTTATCGAGCCAGCTCCCAATGTGCAGCACCGGGTTATATATCTGCCCGATAATAAAGGCCTTATCAGCGGCTTGTTATCAGAGCAAGGTTTGCGCAGCATTGAAAAAGAAGTATTAAAGCTGGAAAGGATCGCTGATAAATACGACCCTATTATTGCAGACCTTGAAGCTGAGATATTAACGCTTCAGGCAAATATAGATGCTACAAGTGATAGGATAGATGCCGGCAATGAACCCCCTGCCGATGCGGCAACCGATAATGAAACCACCGCCGAAAAACCTGATAACACATCAAGTTCAAGCTCTGGTTCGGATGATCAAAAAGCTCTGAGTGCTTCCAAAAAAGAATATGCACATCTTAAAAAAGAATTAGCATCAATGCGCAAGAAAAGAGACACGGAATTGCAAAGCATTAAACCTGCAAAGCAGGACCATCCCGGTTTTTATTTTAATGTTAAAATAGCCGAGCAGGTATCGTTCGCAAATTACACTGTTGCAAAGCCATCCGCCAAACCCGATGATGCTAAAAATGGCCATGTCCATGCAGATTTAAGCACCGCTATAACCGATAATTTTGGCGATCCGCTTATTCCGGGGTATCGTTATATTCCGGTTATCTTGTCTGTGGCCGATGTTCCGGAAGAAGATATGGTGCAATATAAAAGCTCCCTGTCTGACTATGCAAAAACAACGCCGTTTAAATATGAACCAACTTCATTACCATCTAAAAACGAAAAAGTATGAGCACTACACATTTAATACCCTCTCCAAAAAGGTATGGGGTTACCGAAAAGAAAAAATCTGAACTGGATGCCTTGACCATACAGGTTACCGATACACAATATGATGTGCAGCAAATGCAGGCTATTGTTGATTCGCTTACCACTAAGGCAGCAAATTTCCAGGCATATGTTGTTACTAACGACAATAACAGGGCGCGGACACTGAGCAACAGGAATATGCTGACGCAGATCCTTCAATCAGCTACAAGCCTGCAACAAAACTCGGAAACAGCATTTAACGCTATTGTTATTGCCGATTCAAAAACCAGGGACGTTGCTGTTGGCGTAAAAGTACTTATAGATAAATTGATATATTCGGCAGAAGTGATTAACAAGCTATCCAATCTTATCATCAGGAAAAAAGCGCTTAACCCTTTAATTAACGATGACCTGGTTGCCAAGGTTAGTACCGCAGGGGCCGATGCAAATAATGCGGTGGCTTTAACCCTTGTAGCACTTCAGTCGGCCTATGCGGCACAAGCCTCCAACTTACAGTCAGAAGCGGCATCCGCGCTGCAATACACACAAGCAATAAAATTGTATGATGTTTTATCCGGACAGGATGAGGATGAAAAAGACGCTGAAAATTCATTAAGCACACTGCTGGATAATGCATACGAAAACGCCAAAAAGATTTACGACCAGTCGGTAAAAGCGTCGGATGCTACCAACCAGCAACTTAGTGTGGCCACAGCAAATCTTGTTCAGGCGCAAATCAAGCTCAGATCATACCAGCTTGGCCTTGCCGCAGCAAATGCCGCCGCCTTAGCTTCTTAAGTATCTTTTCCATGATTCGCCCCCCGGTTGTGCCGGGGAGCGAATCTTAACACATGCAGTATGAGTAACCTTTTCCATAAGTTTTATAGGAACTTTTATTTAAAAACCGGCGGATATATACCAGCCAAACCTTTGAGCCATCCGCTTTACCCCGGAGATTTTTTTCAGATCAGGAACGGAGAGATGGTTGTTTTAGGTAATGTTTTTTTCAGCCAAATTATTAAACCCGAGGATATCAATCTTATCTACGATGAGCATCTGAACGGTGCCGAATGGAAATTTGAAGATGGCATAAGCAGGCCTTATTCTGGCAGGAGCAGCGGGCACGGGGCAGGTATTGGTGAATTTGAATTTAGTAAACAAGTACTTGCCTTTGCAGACTATGGAAGCTTTGTTTTCTCATCTGCCGACCGCAATCTGGTTAGGATTGGCAACTGGAACGATCTTCAGGACCAGCTGATTATCAAGCTTACACAGGTTTATTATTCGTTTAGGGAAGTGTATGTGGTAACAGAAAGCGCAAGCGCTTCGCATTGGAGCCTGGCTGTTGGAGGAAGCCCTGATGCAGAGCTTGAAATAGCTACCGCCACAGAGAATTTTGGCCTTGTGGATATTTTTGATCACCCAGATGTAAGGACCATACAATCGAAAAATGTAGAATACTATCATTTGGAAAAGCACAGAAGGCCCGCGTTTATCCGTGCGAAAAAGCTTGTTGTGCAGGACGAGAAGATAGGTGTTTTTATTAACGAGTTGATTATGCAGCGTCGCAAGCAGCAGGAATGGGCACTGGGTTTTTACGATCAGTTTTCTTCCGTTTCCCCTTATATACATCCAATAAGCGGTAATCCCGAATGTAGTTTGCTGGACACATTGCGCGCCAATGAACTAAACGCTAATACCGCGCTGCTCTATTTTAAATGGGCCGATATGAACCTTGACGATGTGGAGGCATTATTTCCAAAATATGCAAACTGAAGGGTTATTAAATGATATACAGGCAGAGCTTAACTGGCTGCAGGAAGTTATACAACAAGCAGTGGGGTTCTACCTGCTGCACGATGGCTATGAAAAGAACTGGACAGAACTCCCTGTACCGGATCTAACAGATTCCGTATCGCCATATGCAGATACTGTTAAAAATTGGAACCTCAGCGTATACGAAAGAATTGCCCTGGCGCTTGCCATGGCCCCCCATATACGCCCGGAGGTGCTGGATGTTTTTTTTGGCCGCAACCAGTTAACCGACAGGCCTTTTACAGAGTTTGGCGGATATCTGGAGAAAAACCACCCGGGTTTCATCCCATCAGGGCAAACGCTTAGTTTTTTGCTAACAGCTAACGATTTGTCTAAAACCATTGAATTGAGCAGGGTGCTTGCAGATGAAAGCGTGCTTATCAAAGAAAAGGTTATAAGCCTTGGCGAACCGGAAGCTGGATTGCCCGCATTGGATGGGCAGCTTATTATGAACAAACAGTGGGTACGGTATTTTATTACCGGTGAAAAAATGGTACCCACGCATGACCCGGCGTTCCCTGCTCAAAAAATATCTACGCTGATGGATTGGGAAGATGTTGTACTGGATCATGTAACCCTGTCACATGTTAACGAAATAACCACCTGGATAACTCATGGCGAAATACTATTGCAGGACTGGGGGCTCATCCGTAAAATAAAACCCGGTTACCGCGTGCTGTTTTACGGGCCGCCAGGTACGGGTAAAACGCTTACTGCCACGCTTATTGGCAAGCAAACCGGCCGTGATGTTTACCGGGTAGATGTTTCCCTTGTGGTTGATAAGTACATAGGCGAAACTGAAAAAAACTTGTCGCGGATATTTGATATAGCGATGGATAAAGATTGGATATTGTTTTTTGATGAGGCCGATGCCCTTTTTGGCAAACGTACAGCCGCCAGTTCGTCAAATGACAGGCACGCCAACCAGCAAACATCCTACCTGCTTCAAAGGATAGAAGATTATCCGGGTGTAGTTATACTGGCTACCAACCTTAAAGCCAATATGGACGATGCCTTTACCAGGAGGTTTCAGGGAATGATACATTTTGCAATGCCGGATACGGATGAACGCTTCACGTTATGGAAAAACGCCTTCTCGGGAAAATGCCGGTTACATCCCGATATTGATGTATACCATATAGCAGAAACATTTGAACTATCTGGCGGTGCTATTATCAATGTATTAAGGTATTGCGCTATGTCGGCTATTTCGCGGAACGATAATATTGTAACGCAGGCCGAACTATTGGCCGGTATAAGGCGGGAATATAAGAAGGATAATAAAACATTTGGGGTAAATATTTTATGATCATAGCAAACTCATGGCAAAACGGGAGTCTTCAACACACAAACAAAAACAGCCTGCAGGGGCGCCGCTCCACACTGCCGATGTTACTTTAAAATTCACGTTCAACTATCCTGGCTATGGGTGTAATATCAGGGAACATAAGATACTGATTGCCCGTACGCTTAACGAACTGGTGAGTAAAGGGCAACTCGTTATTTACGGCTATCTTATAAATGTAACAGAGATATACCTGGTACCTGCATGCGAAAAAAGAGAACTGGGTGCTGTGCAAAAATTGATTACAGATGCTTTAAAAAGAATGATGAGATCTGATAAAACAACCGGCGATATTATGAACAAAGGTTATAAAATTGTTGACATGCACTCCGCAGAACTAAATTGTATAGTTATAGAAGATGCCCTGGTAACCAGTTTGTTCACCGGCGGCAGGCTGCGATCGCCTTTTAATAAGTACTATTACCGGAAACTTCAAAAGCAGATATTGAACGGGGATTTTTCATCGGCCATAGAATACAGTGGTGGTGTTGGCCCTGTTATAATGGTATGTAAAGTGTATTAATTGGCCCTGCAGTTTATTTGAATCCAGATTGTTATGGAACGGAAAATCTCACCGCAACAACAAAATAATAAAAACGACAGGGCAGATCTGGCGCACAGGGTAGAAAACCGCCCGGGAAATAACGATCATTTTTATTTGCAGGACCATCGCCCTCAATCAGTTTTGCAAAAAAAACAAGGGGGTGGCGTTGATCATAACTCAATACCGGCATCAGCTAATGTAAACAATAGCAACAAGTTAGGGTTGCCATTGCAGTTAAAAACAGGTATCGAGGGGCTTTCGGGCATATCAATGGATGATGTAAAGGTGCATTATAACTCAGGCAAACCTGCGCAGTTTAAAGCACTTGCCTATGCCCAGGGTACGTCTATTCACCTGGGGCCGGGGCAGGAGAAGCATTTACCCCACGAGGCATGGCACGTGGCACAGCAAAAACAGGGGAGGGTAAAGCCAACCCTGCAAATGAAGGGTATGGCAAATGTTAATGATGATAGCGGGTTAGAGAAAGAAGCCGATATAATGGGCGCGAAAGCGCTTCAGCAAACCGTTAATGTACCCGCAGGTGATTCGCCGCGCAATAAGCCTTTATATTCAAAAGCATCTTCAAATATCATCCAGTATGTTATTGGCCCGGGCGGTATGCTTCATTCGGGCCGCAGGGTTAAAGGCCCGGGCAACGTTGTATACCGGATAGTAGGTACGGAGCAATTTTTAGGGAAACTAAATTATAGATTGAAGGATGAGGATGGTAACGAACTGATACGACCGTTTGACGACCCGCAATTTAACCTGATGGGCCTTTACGAACAGGTTAGCCGCACGCCCAAACCTGATGATCGGGATAGCGTGTTACACAGCGAAAGTGACGACGAAGAAGATTTGGATAGTGATGAAGAGGGAAGTAATGCACAATTAACAGAAGATGATTATTTATCTGATGACGAAGAAGAATTATCTGATAAAGATGAAGATAACGGAGAGCAATTGCACGAGTCGGGTGCTGACGATGAGATGGACAAGGAAGTGCCATACACCCCAAAAACCTGGACTATAGAAAGTGTGCAAAAAAGGCTTGCAGAAAGTTCGGAAGATACCCCTTTGCCTTTAAAAGAAATAGATGACATCGAGCATGCCTTACCAGCTTTGATAACCACAAAAGTAGACCGTAAAGTTTCAAAAAAAATACGGGAGGATGTTATCAAGGCAAAAAACGATTTGGCTGCATACGAAGAATTGCTATCCTCTAAAGCCCCAAAAGGCCGTACCAAAAGAAAAAAGAGCGGCGACGATGACAAAAGCACAAAAAAACCACCATCTACTTTTGATAACGAAGCTGATTCGGAGTCGAGCGATGAAGAGTACGACCCGGACGAACGCCTTCGAAAATACAGGCTCTCAATGTCGGCTGTTGCCAACCGGTCGCATGTGTATGGTATAGATGAGGCAGACAGAGAATTCAGGGACTTGGTTACAGGCCTGCCGCATGCCGATACTTATTTGGCATTGTTTAAAAATGGGCAGCTTGTACCACGCAATATTAACGGCACCACTAACACACTTGGGCACAGAAAAAGGATGCGGCAGGTTGAAGCAAAAATTAAACCCCTGTTAGATAAACGGAACAAGCTATTTCTTGAGTTGGATGAATTAAATAAAAAGATAAGAAATAAAAAGGACGCTAACCTGCGTGATGAAAAGATACAGGAATTAAGAGGATTTTTGGCCGACCAGATAAGGCCACACGTAGAGGCAATAGTTTTTGGAAGCAGCCTTAGGCCAACTGATGAAGATATTGAGGAAGCGAATAAAATCAGTAAGGATAAAATAAGCATAAAAAAAGGCCTGGTTGATGGCAGTTCATCGGCTGCTGCCGAATTATTTAAAAAGCATGCGCCGGGGAATATTTCAAAAGGGGTTGATTCCCATACGCATGCTGAACAAGCGCTGATTGGTACACAAACTTGGATAAATTTAATTGATAAACTTACAGCAGAAATTAACGCCAGCGAGAACAAGCCTGATAAGTTAAGTAAACTATCCTTTAATACATTGCAGTTGGTTTTAAACCGGTCTACCTGCATTGGCTGCGCGCGCGAATTGACAGTTGAACTTATCCGCTTTTGGAAAATTGTAGCAAAACTGACAGATAAAACCGATTGGCGGGAGGCTAAACAACAATATGAAGGATATGTTAATTTCTTGCTCGATTTTCCGGCTATTTATGAAGTTGATAAAGAGAAAAAATACAATTATGTAAATATATCGCGCATTATACTGGGGCTGCGTGACGCCGGTTGGGCGGTTAGGGTTATTACAGGCATAAAAACCGGGACGAAAAGCGATTCCAAAAATGAAAAAATGCGCACGCTTGCTGAAAGTGTATCCTCAACCAGAATGTTTTATGTAAAGGACTGGGACCCGAAGATCGCTTGTTTTGTACCTCCGGAAAGTTTAAAGGGTTTAAACAAGGTACTGGTCAATGGCATAGTTTATATACTTACTAAAGACGGGCAATATTTATCTACTACAGGAGAAAAACAAACAGTGTCAAAAGTGGATGCCTATACATTTTTGCCAACAGGTATGCCCAACGTCTTAAAGGGCAAAAGGCGCATACCCGATGGCGGAGACCCCGGAGATTCGTCGGATTCATCATCTTCCGATCATTCGTCTGACGAGGAAGAGGGATCATCTTCAGAAGATAGAAGTAGTGATTTTGATGAAGAGGAAGAAGATAATGCATCCGAACATGATAATGATGAGTTTGACACGGGTAGGATAATGCACGAACAAAACACTTGTTACCTTTCGGCAATAATACATTTGTTTGCAAGTAATGCGCGCTTTACAAACCTGTTTAGGCCCGGGCGTCAAATCCCGCTTGAAGATGGGCCGGTAGGAAATTTACTGATAAGGCAAGCCGACCGCAAGAAGGGCAGAGCCATTCAAATGGCAAGCAGGATAGGGGAAGCAGTGCTTGAGTTACGCAACCCCCGGGGTGTGGTTACTAAAAAAGTAATGTCAGATATCATGACATTTTTAGGGTTAATTGGGGATATAATTGATGCACATGCACCTGCTGCAAAAACTTTAACACCAAAACCTAAAGAGCTTGACGCCAAAGCAAGCGAGATATCTGCTGAAATGCTTGAAAAAGAGAAAATAGTTAAAGCAGGTAAGTCTATCGAAACAAGTAAAAGCCTTAGGCGCGATAAGGTTAAACCGTTACTGATATTTTCAAAAAAATCGAGGCCGGCATCATGGGGCGTTCAGCAGGATGCAGCCGAGGTTTTAATTAAGATACTATCCTACCTGCAACCTGGCAACGATTTAAAAATTCATATGCAAAGCAAACTTGGCCGTAACCATGAAGCCGGATTTGGGGGGAGCAAAACAAATATCCGGGAGTCTACGCTTCAATTGCCAATTGGGCGGGATATACACACAATGCAGGATGCACTTACAAACTTTTCGTCTGTTGAACAAATAACAGATTATAAACATGGCGGAGGGAATATAACGGTTCCAAAACAAGTAAGGTTTACAAATTTACCAACGGTATTAACCATTGTTTTAAAACGATTTGGTTTTAATGGGGACGGTTTAGGTCAAAAAATCACAAAACCAATAGTTGCACCAACTTTATTAACTATTCCTGCTGCATGTTTAGCCGGAGACTTAAAAAACCAGGTAATAAGATACAGGCTTGTGCATTTTGTAGAACATTCCGGGGTATATGGCGGCGGCCACTACCTGTCGCATGTTAAAAACATGGACGACAAATGGCATAAACATGATGACATAGGCGGTAAAAGGACCATGCATGATGAAGATTCTTTTGAAACAGCAAAAAACCAGTCGTATGTATACGTTTATGAAAGGGTAAATAGCTTTTATCGCGAATAATAGTAATAATACCTACCAAATAAATAGGCAGGGATAGCAAAAAACATGGATAGGAAACCAACTGATAAAGCTGAGGATAAATCAGGCAAAGCACCCGGGCGGCAGCCGCTTACTACCGGCCGTGGCGTTTTGCTGGCAAACAGGCGGCCTGGGGCCGCTACATTTGTACGGCGGCAAGCGCAGCCGGGCGGTACCACTACGGTAAAAACAGCCGGGCCAAAACCATTGACCGATAACCGGCCAAAAACAGGGCCACAAAAAGCATTGCAGCAAAGCACAGTTAGATCTTCGGCTACAAGGGTTCCGCCTCAAACTTTAAGAAAACCTGTCACAAATACTACTCTCGTAAAAAAAACACCACCGGTAAAGGAACTGCCTAAAGATGAACCTGTAAAAGGATTAGAGCCGGTAATTGATGACGGAGAAAAATCGGTTGTATCTGATAAGGCTGATGAAAATATACATCAGGAAAAACCGGGAACTATCGATGCCGGATTAATTAATTTTATACATGAGTTGTACGATCATATCGAATCTATCGGGCCGTTCAATGAGGGCGCCCGCCCGGAAATACAGGCATTAATTAACGGTATAATCAGTAATTATTCTATTGACGAAAATCAAAAGCAATCAATTACAGCGAATATACTTGGAGGGTTAATATTTTATGGCGATGACGAACTTACCGGGCCTTCGTCGCAGAAAGAGCAGCTGGCCCAAAAAGGGCTCGAGCCTCAGGATACACTTGGTGATGGTAATTGCTCGATACATGCGCTTTTGGGCGAGGATAAAGATGGAACTTTAGTGTGTGATACCGCGCAGCAAAACAGGGAAGCACTTGCAGATAATTATCAGGGTGGCGGGCTTCACCCGGATGCCATGGATAAAATGAATGCGGCGCGGGAAAATACTATCCGGAAGTTTGCTAACAAGCTTCTTACAGATCATACGGAAGGTAAGCCTTCGTTAGCTGAAGCGGAAGATGGCCCAAAAGAAGAGGAGGTTGCTGAAGGTAAGACAGTATCTGAAAAGCAACTTAAAGAGAACCTGTTAAAAGCTATCCACCACGTAAACGCCGGGCGTTACGAGGAGTCGGTTACTAAAATAGTACAGCATACAGCTTTTGATAACGTAATTGATGATATTTCGGGTGCCGATATTATGCGTGTTTTAAAAGAGGGTGGCATCCTTAGTGAAGAAGACACCGTGGCCGTGCCGGAAATTAGCCCGGAAAACATTGAGGCTGTACTACCCGAAAATATGAAGTATAAAGCAGAGTCGATATATTGGCTACTTAAACCATACGTTAAAGGGAAAATAAACAGCAATATGTTTGTTGAACGGGCACTTCAAAACGATGCTGTGAAACATGCATATATAGCCTTACTTAAGAGCCAGCATCATTGGCTTAATGCCGAACAGTTACAGGCACTTGCCATACAGCATGTTAAGAGTGTGCAGTTGTTTGAGAACGATCTTATGGGTGGGGTGCAGGAAACAAATCCTTTTAATGTAAGTGACGAAAGGCCGCTTATCAAGATATACTCAAGTGGGAGCCATTTTGAACGGCTCGGGCCTTTACAAGATGGTGCTGAACACATAAGACCAGGCGAAAAAACAGATGATGAAGAATTGCCCGAGCATGTAGAAGCAGACCCTTTTCAAAATGAAATGTACAATAAGGCCCGTACCCGATACCATACCGGCTTTAACGGGCAGAAAAAAGTAACTACAGAAAAATATCGTGCACGCAGAGATCACGGGCTTGGGCATGGTATAAGAGTGGCGGCAAGCGTATTAAGGCTTGTAAATATTATCTCTCAAAAGCATGAGTTTAAATTCCCGGTTGACGAACAGCATCTAAAGGCATTATCGATGGCGGCATTATGGCACGATGCGGCTAATAATGTTGAAGATGACAAACTTGCTGAAAATAAGCAGGGAGCGATGTTTGATGATCAGCTTAAAAGGGATACTAAAGGTAAACTCCACGGTAAACCTATACCAGCTGTTTACAAATGGGCAGCCGAATGCCTTAAACTTAAAGGGAAAATTTCGCTAACTAAAAAATCGTGGGATGAACTTGATGAGCATGAGCAGGGCGCAGCGCTGATAGCGGGGGCAGATTCTTACGAATACGTACGCACATACACGGGCATGAGGCAAAAATATGCATCGAAAAGAAACGTATTGGTAAACACAAAGGCAATGGGCGCCGATGAAGACGATGCCCATATCAACGAGGTAATAAAATTGATTTTAGGGACCGGCGGTAACACAAGGGGCGGGGCACCTAAAGATTCAAAACCCGAAGAATTAGCTGCACAGATTGAGTTTAATGGGATACAATCATTAATGGAACCAGAAAACCACATAGCCAGGGCTTTTAAAAGATTTGCAGCGGCAAGCGGGCCGGGCCCGGCAAATATATTATCACTTTTACAAGGTTTTAGCGGGAAATTACCGCCTAAAAAGTCTTCATTGCCGGTTAGTGAACCGCTGGTAAAAACCGACCGCATTACTCCCGAAGTACCCGATACGCAACGTGTTGAGGTATCGCTGGTCAGGAAAAAAGCAGTTTTATCACGTGGTGCAGCTCCTAAACCGGTTATCAACTTTTCACCTCGTGATGAAAGCCGCGCACGTTTACCGGCTACACAAAACGAAGATGGTTCTTTTAACCAGGGTGTAGCACCCGGGTTTAAGGCCGGCTCTGGTGTACCACCCGCTATTGATGTTAAAAATACGCTGGCGCTGGTTCATGGCATAGGAACCAAATTTATATCGGGTGCATTTGAAAAAGGATATCTGTCAAGTGCTTATGGCCGTGAGGGGCCGACTGGAAACTACAGCCGCGATGCAGATAAAAATGGCGGAGGCGGGTTGGCTGTTTATACAAGGGCTGTGGGTATAAAACACGCGCGCTGGCCTGCGTTTGGTCAGGGTGTTGGAAGCGGGGATAGCAAAGCACAGATCGTTTTGCGGCCACGGATACTTACATCTGTCCCTGCATGGAGGCACAGCTCAACAGATTTAATGGGTAAAGCGCCGGGTGTAACAGGTAAGATGATGGCTGAGCCAGGTTTGGATTCGTTTGATCTATGGGAACAACAAGCCGAGAGCTCCAGGAACCGCAGCTTTAATGACATGGTAAAGGGTACAAGTGTAATAGCAAATAACGAACAGATGTTTTGGCATCAGATACCATTAGCATCTAACGTTATGGCCATTATTTGCAAAACCGAAAAAGATAAAAAGGAAATAATTGAAAGTGTTGGTGGCAATCCGGATGATGGATATATAGTTTATCAAGGCGAAAAAATTCCTGTAATTGTAGCCGGCAGTAAACAAACACTGGCACAGGTATTACCTTAATGTATAATTATTTTATGGCATTAATTTAAATAAATTGATACCCTGTTTCAGAACCTTAATAAGTAGTTTAGTGCGATGAATAAACTGGAAACCGCATTTGCTCTGTTTGATAAATACAATAAAACCGACCCCAACATATTTACCTGGAATGGTATTGCCTGCCCGCAGGAATATTTTTTAGCTATTAAACTTTACCAATGGGTGTTAAAGCTTGACCCCGCTGCAAGCGAAGAATTGCTACTGGCATCCCGCAGCCAGCACATAGGCCGATGGGAAATCCCGCGCGAAAGTTATCCTGAAGGAAGGGAGGCTTACCTGCAATGGCGCAAAAACCTTGCTATACACCATGCTGGTGTAGCATCGGATATTTTGCGGCGGGTAGGTTACACCGATGTACAGGTAGAAAGGGTAAAACAGATCATATTAAAACAGCGAATAAAAACGGATGCTGAAGTGCAGGTTATAGAAAATGCCCTTTGCCTGGTTTTTCTGGAGTTTCAGTACGAGGATTTTTATCCAAAACATGAACCCGATAAAGTGATCAACATCCTCAAAAGATCATTGTTGAAAATGGATGCGGACGGCCATGCGTTTGCACTTACATTAAGTTACTCTGAAAAAGGCTTGTTTTACATCAACGAAGCTTTAAAATTAATAACCAGGTAACGTTTTTTGGTTACTTCGTAAGAGCTGATAAGAGTCCCGTCAATAAATAGGGCGGTTATATTGCATAAAAGTTTGTAATTGTTAATTTAGCCATCCTTACACACATCCTATGTTACGACGCAATTTTATAAAATTATCGGCCACGGGCTTTGCCTCGGTTATGTATAGCAGGCTAACTTATGCTACTGTTAACGGCGGGTCGCTTATTAATCAACCAGACGAAGCCTGGGCACAGGTTGCCGACCAATGGGTAAAGCTTAACGGCAAAGGCGGTTCGGTATTTACCCATCAGGATATAAAAATTGAGATTAAAACCAGCACTGATGCCCGCGCGGTGTACGTGCACGCACCTGATAGCGAACTACAGGCCATAAGGTTTAAATGGAAGTACAACACTGCAAAATATTCGAAAGTGTTTGGCGATCACTGGGAACGCAGCTATGGCGATATGGCCTGGAAGGCGCCCGAAGCCAACACTAAAAACCCTTGGTATGCATTATTATACGATGATAAGCAAACCGCCTGTTTTGGTGTAAAAACAGGTGCCAATACCATTTGCTACTGGGGTATCAAACCTGATAATATAGAGTTAACTATGGATACCCAATCTGGTGGGGTAGGCGTAAAGTTGGGGCAGCGCATCCTGCATGCGGCTGATATAGTAACAGGTATCAGCAAAATAAATGAAAGCCCTTACAACGCATCAACAAATTTTTGTAAAGTTATGTGCGCTAAACCACGGTTGCCAAAAATGCCTGTTTATGGCATTAACGATTGGTATGTAGTTTATGGCAAAAACTCGTTCCAAACTATAAAAGACCAGACCAAGGCAATGGCCGAACTTGTTAGCGATACAACTAACCGCCCGTTTTCGGTAATCGACGATGGCTGGCAGCAGCCCGACGATTTTTCGATAGTGAACGATAAGTTTAAGGATATGCACAAAATGGCCGAAGAAATAAAAAGCCATGGCATGCGCCCTGGTTTATGGACACGCCCTTTAATTGCCCGCAAAGATGATAGTAAAACCTTGCTTTCGCCAAAAATACCTGGCCGCGGCCAGGATGACGAACTGATACTTGACCCAACCATCCCCGAGAATATTGCCCGTGTTAAACGCAATATAGCTTTGTATAAGCAATGGGGCTACCACATGGTAAAGCACGATTACAGCAGCTGGGATATTTTTGGCAAATGGGGTATGCAAATGAAAGATACTTTTACCGCCCCCGGCTGGAAGTTTCACGACCAAACCAAAACCAATGCCGAGATCATAAACAACCTCTACGGTGCTATCCGCGAATCGGCAGGGGATATGTACCTTATTGGCTGTAATACTTTAAGCCACTTATCGGCAGGAGTGTTCGAACTTAACCGTATTGGCGATGATACCAGCGGCAGGGAGTGGGCGCGCACCAAAAAAATGGGAGTTAACACTTTGGGCTTCCGTTTGCCGCAAAACAATACTTTTTATGCCGCCGATGGCGATTGCGTAGGGCTAACCAAAGACGTAGCCTGGGACAAGAACAAGCAATGGCTGCAGCTGCTTGCAGAAAGCGGCTCGCCATTATTTATATCGGCAGAACTGGATATTTTAGATAACGATAAAAAAGCTGCTGTAAAACAAGCTTTTGCAAATGCCGCCAGGGTGCAGCCCAACGGCGAGCCTCTGGATTGGCTAACCAACCAATTCCCTACTAAATGGAAGCTAAACAACCGGGAGGTTGATTTTAACTGGGATTAACACTTAGGTAAGCTTATCTAATTTAAAATAGCCCAAATGCACCTTGTCCTCGGGTAAATCCGGGGAGGGGGTTATTTCGATGTGGTATTTGTTCTTAAAAGCAGGCGACAACATTTCTTCAATACGGTAAATATCATCCACATCAATGCCATATTTATCATCAATATGTGCATTTGCACCTTTAACTGCCGGGATAGTGTTGGTACGAAAGAATATAGCCTTTTTTGATTCCTGAATGGCAAGGGCACGGTCTTTTTGAACCGTGAGTACGGTGTAATGCTGTTCTTCCAATTTGTTGGCCAGGTAACCACCCAGGTTTATAAAAAACAAACGGTTATCGGTTATCAAATTGCCCTTTTCTTTTAAAACCACATTTATACGGTACCCGTCAACAGTATTTACTTCGCGCCAGCCATCAATATGCAAACTGGAGCCTGTATTGCGCCAAAAAGCTTTAATGTTAGGTACAAGGTCTTTTAAAGATGCGGCTATACCAAAAAAGAAATCGTGCTGCTCTACGTGCCTTCCGGGTGCCTTTGACCCTAAAAGTATCATGTAAAGTTTAAGTTTAGTATCTGAAAATATATTATCCATGCATTAAAGGTTATCAACAATACTGGCAATAATATTGCCCGATGCTTCCTCGCAAAAATCAAGCCCGGAGTAGTCAGGGTTATATCCGCCAATATAAGGTACAGCCATAATATAAATACGTTCGTTCAATGCCCCATAATCGTCAACCGCCTGAAAGTTATCGTTAATGGTTATACCCGAAACTTTAAGATAGTAATTGCCTTTACCATCAGTTTCCACGGCTTTGTTGCCTTCATCTATTGCCTTAATGCCCTCATTCGCATTTTTAAACCGCAGCCGCGCAGGGGTGACCGTACGTTTATTTTGCAACCCTTTGTACGGAAATTCATCGTAACTAAGATGCGGCTGGCCTACACAATCTACAAATGTTTTATACTCATAAGCATGCTTTTTGTTGTCATAGCTGGTATAATGGTATATCGCGCCACCCTGTTTTAAAGGCTCAACATAGCTGTCTTCGCCAACTGTGATAATTTCCAGTACACCTGCCTTGTGTAAAGCAAGCATTTCTTCAACCGAGCTTTGCGGCACATAAGCTATAACCACTGATATTAGTGGCATCAATACTTTCTGCAGCCTCATCATATCCTCTGCCGAAAAATATTTGGCAGGATAGTTCATAGCAAAACTAAGTACGCCCAGCATCTCTTTCCAATATACAGATTCGCGCCGTTCAATTGACTTTTCGGCTTCAGCATATTCAATTTCAAATAACTCAAACGGGTCTATACTTTCGCGAAGCGCCATCATATCCTCCACAAAGTCTTCCATGCTCATATCCTTTATTCGCTCGTAAAACTCCGGGCGTTTGTCGCGAAAGGCAATTTTAAAATCCTTTTCAAAAACCAAATCGAGCGATAGGAAACCGTCGTTGCCGGCCCTGTTTTGTTGTATGTCTTCGGGCGTAAGTGATGCACCTGTTGCTAAATGCGAATCTTCCAGATGGAACCTTATAGCCGGCAGCAAACCATTACGCGAATGCATCACCATTTTAAATCTACTACTGTCTGCCGCTATACGGTAAGTAAGTTTGCCTTTATCATCTTTGTCATAAGCCCCGTTGTGGCGCGACAGCGTACGTATGGCATCAATAGCCGTAAGTGATGAGCCTTTTATAGCTACGGGATGGTTTACCTTTAAAGCGAGTTTGACGGGAGGGTAGGGCGAATCGTAAAACCTGGGTACAACCCCTTCATTTTTTATCGGCCAATTATGCCCGGTACAAATAATAACCTGGTCGTATTCAAATTTACTGTTATTATTTATTTCAACAGTTACTATACCTTGTTCAGGGTAGTCGTTTATATCAGTTACAATACTATCATAATGCACTTCAAAATCTATCCCGTTGTTTTTGGCCTGCTGCTGCAACAAGCCGAACTGGGCAGTAAGGTACTGGCCGAACAGCAACCGGGGCAGCACTTTGTATTCGTTAAATTTAAGTGGATCGATATGGAATTTATCAAGTGTGTCTTTAGGAACGGTTTTTATCCAGTCGTTTATCGAAGTTACAAGATCAGGTATCTCGTTGCCTGATACGTTGGTGATATGCTCATCGTTTGCACCATCGGCGCTGTAAGGCATACCAGCCCCCAGTTGTTTCTTTTTTTCGAAAATAGCAATCGCGATGTCGTGCCGGTTAGCATTAACCAACCGTTTAAACATAAACAAACCACTTGGCCCACCACCCAAAATGGCAATACGTTTCTTATTTTTCAAATTATTAAATGTTTAAGAAATAAATGTGCTATATGAAATGAAAAAATGTACTAATTGTTTTAATGAAATAATGTCTGCATAATTTTAATGGATATACTTAACTTGTAGTAATATTATAAACAGTATGGCAAAAAATAAAACCACCGAAAACACAGACAGCGTTGCCGATTTTTTAAACCGCATTGAAGATGAAACTAAGCGAAAGGATGGCCATAGCCTGGCTGATATTATGCAGCAAGAATCGGGTTTTGAAGCAAAAATGTGGGGAAACGCTATAGTAGGCTTTGGCAGCTATCATTATAAATACGAAAGCGGGCGCGAGGGCGATGCACCACTGGCGGCATTTTCACCACGGTCAAAAGACTTTTCGCTGTATCTGGCGCAAGATGCCAATGCTAAAGAACCACTTTTACAAAACCTGGGTAAGCATAAAATGTCGGGTAGTTGTATTCATGTTAAAAAACTGGCGGATATTGACGAAGGGGTTTTACGCCAAATGGTTGTTTCGTCTGTTAAGTTTTTGAAGGATAAATACAAGTAGGCATTATATAATAATGATATTAAAGAACAAAGCCCTGTATCACTTGCTGATGCAGGGCTTTTTATCAAACGGTTATATTCCCCCTATTTTTAATAGTATAACCTTTTGATAATATAACCTTACGGCCCGCCAGTTTTCGGGCTATAAGTATTTTTGCAGTATACCTTGTACCGGTAATATTGCCTGCATTAAAATTGCAATCAATTTTACTCATCATCAATACTACATATGTAGTATTTTTTGTGTGTACAAAGGCATTTTGCCTGTATCAGAAAATATTTTTGCCCTTAAGTTTGTGCAAATGAATTGGTTAAATATCTACCCTTAAATTCTTTTAAAAAAAGTTTGCACAGCTATACAAAAAAGCTACCTTTGCAATCCCAATCGGGATGTAGCGTAGCCCGGTATCGCGCCACATTTGGGATGTGGAGGCCGCAGGTTCGAATCCTGCCATCCCGACGAAAGCGATACCAATCGATCAAAACCCTTAAATCATTGATTTAAGGGTTTTTTGTTTTATTATGGTTAGCTTATTTTATTATTGCGCCCGTTTTAAAATAGTATTTACAATGTTTTATATACATACAACAAAGCCTTCCAGATATCCTAAAAGGCTTTGTTGTTAATGATTTTTGCTGTTAATATTTAAGTATCAGATATCCTGTTTTACGTTTGTTTTCTTTACCCGCTTTATACTCTATCTGGTAGTAATAGGTGCCCGGTTTTAATAACACGCCGGTTTTGTTAGAGTGCCCGTCAAATAGGTTTGAGCCATCCTTACCGTAATCCCTGGCTTCGAATACAAGCACGCCGTTGGCGTTCATGATAGAGACCCTGTTGTTTGGATAGGCGCTTAATCCTTCTACCGATAGGAAATCGTTTGAGCCATCACCGTTTGGCGATACCCCCTGGTGTACCACCACGCCATCATCGCCTGTCGGCAATAAATTGTTGTTTGCTTTATTGGCAAACAACAAACCGGCGTTTGCCTTATCAATCATAAACGAATTTGGCTGCCTTGTGATATACAGGTTATATGTTTTAACAGTGGTGCCATCCTGGGCGGTTACTATTGCATTAATAACATTTTCGCCTGTGGCAAGGGTTATCTGGTCAGATGCTGTACCACTAACTACTGCCATACCATTTATGGTTATTGTAGCACCTGCATCTATTGCTTTTGGCGTTACACGGATACTGGCAATTGACGCCTCTACGCTTGTTGAATAATTTTTATCGGCAGTACCGGCGGCATCTTGCAGGGATACATTATTACTAAGTTTAAAACTGGCCGATGCATTGCTGGAACCGGAGCGGTTAACAACAATAGCATAGGTGCGGGTTGTTACACCGTCCTGCGCCACAACTGTAGTAGTAATGGTAGTGGCGCCCATACTAAGCGTAATAGGGGCCGAAGCAACGCCACTGGCCACAGCTATCCCGTTTATGGTGATGGTAGCGTTTGCATCCTGAGCGGTAGCGGTAAGCGTTATACTACTTGTAGCTGCTGCTACCGATGTGCTGTAGTTGACCGTTGCAGCACCTGTTGTTGCCGTTAGTATAGCGGTTGGCGTTAGTTTTAAACTTACTACTGCATTGTTAGAGCCATTACGGGTAACTGTGATGTTATAGGTTTTAACAGTAACACCATCTTGTGCGGTTACAACTGCGCTTATAGTTGTTGCTCCGGCGTCCAACGCTATAGGGGCAGAAGCTACGCCGCTTGCCACTGCTACACCATTTATAGTTATGGTAGCACCCGCGTCAATTGCTTCGGGGGTTAGGGTAACTGTGGTAGTGCCCGATGCAACCGAAGCGGTAAAGTTTTTATCGGCTGTACCGGTTGCGGCGGTAAGTGTTGATACCGGGTTAAGCTTAAAGCTTGCCGAAGCGTTATTTGAACCAAGCCGCTTAACAGCTATACTATAAGTTTTAATAACCGTACCGTTTTGTGAAGTAACCACCGCGTTGATAAGGGTAACGCCGGCACTTAACCTTATAGGCGCCGAAGCCGAGCCGCTGGCTACCGCTGTGCCATCAATAGTTACGGTTGCACCGTCGAGTGTTGTTGGTGTTACTGATACAGTATTCACGCCGGGGTTTACCGAGGTGCTGTAGTTAGTTGATGCGTCCCCGGTTGTAGATACAAGTGTTACGTTAGGGTCGAGTCTGAAACTGGCTACCGCATTGGTAGAACCATTACGGGTAACAGTGATCTTGTACGTTTTAGTAGTAGTACCATCCTGAGCGGTAACCAGGGCATTAATAACTGTGGCGCCAAAATCAAGGGCTATTGGCCCCGATGATGTGCGATTAGCTACCGGTACACCATTTATGGTAATAATGGCACCCGGCCCAACGGCTTTTGGCGTAATGGTAACAAATCCTGTTGATGCTGATACCGAAGTAGCAAAGTTACGGTCGGCTGTGCCGGGTACAGGCGTAAGTACAGCAACGGGGTTTAAAGTAAAGCTTACGTTTGCTATGCTTGAGATTGTACGGGTTAAAACAAGATCATATGTTTTTGTTGCAGTGCCGTTTGTTACAAGCACTGTAAAAGGGTTGGCGCCCTCAGCTAATGTTAGCGTCAGTGGCGTTCCGGATATTACCGGTGTCCCGTTTACGGATATTATTGCGCCTGCATCTGTTGCAATAGGGGTGATGTCGGTAGTTTCGTTTGGTACTGTAGCTGTATAGGTTGTAACGGCACCATCAAAAACAGGGTTCAGTGTGCCTATGCTAAGGGTAAGGTTTACCAGGGTGGCAATTGGCGTTGTAACGCCAATATTTACTATCGATGTTGCACTACCGCCACGGTTATACGCAGTTATTGTGTAATCCTTAGCCGCGGTAACGGTTGTTGGCGTACCACTGATGATACCTGTCGCGGTATCAAATACTAAACCATCAGGTAAAACGTCGCTTAGGTAATACCCACCTGATGGGGTAAGTTTTTCTATTGTTTGCCTTCCGTTATCTGTGGTGTAAATTTCACCGTTTTTACCAAGGGCAATACCAAATAAGCCTGAATAGTCTGTAGATATATCAACCGGGTTATTACCTGTTTTATCATATTTGGTAACAATGTTGGTTCCGCCCTGGTTTACGTAAATGTTACCTGTGGCATCTATTTTTACATCCGTAGGGTTGGTAAGGCCGCTGATAAAGGTGGTTTTTGCACCACCGCTCAAATTAAACCGTTCAATGGTTCCGGCGGAGTTATCAGCAACATAAAAATAATTGGCATCTACAGTTATGCCATAAGGGAAACTCAGATCAGTTGTTAATGTTGTTGTAATACCGGCCGGGGTTATCTTTTTAACCGCGTGGTTTGCGGTTTCATCAACATAAATATTACCTGCTGCATCTACCGTTAAACCCGTCGGGAATAATAAACCGCTACCCAAATTGGTGATAACGCCTCCAGGGGTTACCTTTTTTATTGTGCTGTTACCCAAGGCTGCAGCATACACATTGCCATCGGCATCGGTTGCAACGCCAAGTGGTGTATTTAGCCCCGTAAGTATAGCAACCGGAGCACCGCCACCTGCATCTATTTTGTAAACAGCACCGGCCGTAACATCGGCTATAAACAAATCGCCTGCCTGGTTAATGGCAATACCTGTTGGGGTTGGTATGGCTTTGGTTAGTGTATCGGCCAAAGGCAAATAACCAGGTGCATCTACGTTACCAAATCCTGTACTTAACGGGGTTATGGTTACGCCGGTTTTATAAAGCTGCGCAGCTATAGGCGAACTTGTAGGCTCTGGTATAAGCCTGGTAACGGTAATTGTGTAAGTTTTGGTGTCACCGTTATTTGATGTTACTACTATCGGGATAATGTTGTCACCCAGGTTTATAGGTATAAGCGCTTCGCCTGTCGGCCCCGGATCGGTACCGTTAATTTTAATTGCCGACAATGCATCATCGCTTGCCGTCGAAATAAATACGTTCTCGAAAGAGTTAGGTACATCAACATGGTAAGTTGTTTGCTCGGGTGTAAAGCCTGGGCGCAAGGTGCCGTTTACCAGAATTTTGCTTAACAGTAGTGATGATGGTACCGGGACGCGCAGGTTAACTGTATAGGTGCCGGTTGATGTGCCATCCTCGGCAAGTACACTTACCTCAACACTATTATCACCTGGGATAAGTGTTAATATCTGCGATTCCGCACCGCTTGTAACAGGTACACCTGCAACGTTAATTGTTGCAAGCGGGTATGCCGATGGCCTTAATTTTGCCGAAGTTGTGCCCATTGGTAAATCAACGGTGTAATTAAATACATCAGCATCAAAAGATGGTGTCAGCGAGCCCTCGCTGGTTGTAAGATCAGATAGCTTATAATCGTTAGAGATCCGGTGAATATTCACCGTGTAACTTTTGGTCGAATTATCCAGCGGTGATGTTATTACAACAGGGATAATGTTATCACCTACATTTAATGCTACGCTAACAGGTGTACCTGAAGCTGCTGTAGTGCCATTTATAGTTAAACTGTTGCTAAGTTCACTTAATGTAGCGGTTATATTTGTTGTTGTTAAGCTATTATCAGCGCTTATTTTATAACTTATACTATCAGCGTTAAATATCGGCGTCAATACCCCGGCATCGGTAACCAGGTTGCTCAGATTTTTGTTTGCCTCTACACCAAGCGTAATACGCGCACTTGTGCTGTCCTGCCCGTTATAAGCGGTGATCCTGTATTGAGTAGCGGGGTTTAATTTTGTTGGCGTACCACTAATTGTACCGGTATTTGCATTAAAGCTTAAACCTGCAGGCAATAATTTATCAATAAAGTAACCACCCGATGGCTGAAGTACCTTCATTTCGTTGCCGCCAATCTTACCTATGTAAACTTTACCTTTTGTATCGGCACTTGTTGTATATATATCGTTTATGCCGGTTGGGATAGTTAATGCACCACTGCCATCAAGGTTCCATCGTATTAAATTGGAATTTCCGGAATAAATAAAACCAGTAGCATCTATATCAAATGAAGATGAACCGCTGTAAGCAATTATCTGTGTCATATTGCTTCCATCAAGGCCCATACGGAAGATCTGCGTAGTTTGCAGGTCCTGTACAAACAGTTTATCGTCGCGTAATACCACCGTACATGGATAGGTAAAGGCATTACTTATGCTAACCCCTGTATTGGTGCCAATATTGTATTTAGATACACTGTGGCCATATACATCTGCCAAATAAAGGTTGCCCTGGTTATCCGGTGTTATACCTAATATGTATTGATATGCCGATGTAAGAAGCGTTGACGTTGTAGTACCGGCTGCTATTTTGTAAATGGGGGAGGTAGAGCCGGCATAGTCAGATATATATAAATTGTTATCTTTATCAATGGCCAATGCCAGCGGGAAATTGAATGGGCCGCCTATAGTGTAAGCGGGGCTGCCATCGGCCGGAACAACTTCTACGTTGCCTCTAAAGTTACTTAAGATATAAGCATTGCCGTGGCTATCAAACACAGCCCTCACGGCCTGGCCGCCCAGGTTTGATCCAAAGTTGGTAAGCGGGTTATTGTAACTAAGCGCACCCACATTGGCAGCTGTAGGCGTTATTGTTACAGCTGCGTTAATTACTAAACTTTTTGAAGCCTCGTAGCTTAAAGTTGGCGGTATTAATTTATTAATAGTTAAGGTGTAAGTTTTTGTATCACCCGATCCTGCTGTAACTATGAAAGCAATAGTATTGGTACCATTAACAAGCGGAACTGTTATTACTGAATCTGATGTAACCGGGTTACCATTATAAGTTATTGTTGCATCGGTTGCAGCTGCTGTTGGGGTTATAGTTACGGATGTTACCGTTGAAGATACTGATGATGTATAGGTTATTGTATTCGCATTAAACGCAGGGCTTAAGCCCGCCCCGGATACAGCCAATGCGCTTAGATCGGCATTGTTTGATACAACCGCAACACTAATGGTTGATGATATAACGCCACCTGTACCATAGGCGGTTACAATGTAATTTTTAGCTGGCGATAAAACTGTTGGCGTGCCGCTTATAATACCGGTATTTTGATTGAAGGTTAACCCTGCAGGTAGCTTGCTGTTGATGAAATAACCACCCGATGGAGTAATCACATTAGCATGGTTGTTACTTATTTGCGCTGAATATATTACACCTTTATCATTTACGTCAAGTCCATAAATATTCTGAAGATCCAGGCCTGAAGCTATAATTTGCGGGCCGCTGCCATTGGCAGGCAATTCATAAATGCGAAAGTTTGACAGGTCGGACACAAATACGTTATCAGCATTATCAACAGTAACCGCTACCGGCTGGCGTATATCAGTTACATCTTCGGTATGCCCGTCGGTTGTTATCCAGATCTTTTTCAGCTTACCGTTACCCTGGTCGGCCACGTAAACGTTACCTGCAGCATCAACAGCTACATCTGTTGGCTGGTTAAAGCCGGTACCTACTACCACCGGGGTACCGCCGCCGGCCGGGATCTGTTTTATATTGCTGTCTCCAAAATCAGCTACATATATTGTTCCGTTTTTAGCTATTGCCATACCAAATGGATAGTTTACGCCTGAACTTGAAAGTACAGTAACTTCGCCTGTGCCTACAGCCATCTTTTTGACAACATGAGTGCTTGCATCGGCTAAATACAAGTTACCGGCATCGTCAAATGCCATGGCTTTTGTAGAAATATTGTCTGTTGCAATTTCAACTGCCGGGCTGCCATCAGCAGGATATTTAAATAACTTGCTTGGATATGAGTTATCTAACAAATAGACATTTCCCTGCGGATCGAGTTTTATTTTATAAGCCTGGCTTATTTCACCGTTACCCAATGATGTATAATTAGTGCTATACCCAAATGTATTAACATCAGTTGCCGTTGGCGTAACCGGTGTATTAGCGGTGTTTACTATAAAAGTTTGCGCGGTACCATAGCTTACGGTTGGTGGCACTACTTTAGTAACAGTAATGGTGTAAGTTTTTGTAGCGCCGGCTGCTGCTGTTACTACAAATTCAATATTATTAATGCCAATAGCAAGCGGAACTGTTACCGCCGAACCTGAAGTAACGGGAGCGCCGTTATAGGTTATTGCTGCGCTTGCATCAGCCACTGTTGGAGTAATATTTAACGATGCTAAACTTGAAGGCACCGTCGCGGTATAAGCTATTGTACCTGCATTAAACACAGGGCTTATGGTGGCCCCTGTTACAGCAAGTGTGCTCAAATCGGCATTGTTTGATGCTACGCCGATGACAGCGGTGCTTGTAATACTTTCGACATCATTATAAGCAGTAACGCTATATGAGGTAGCAGTCGATAGCACTGTAGGTGTACCACCAATAGCACCCGTATTTTGGTTAAAGCTTAAACCTTTAGGTAATTTACTATCGATAAAATAGCCGCCTGTAGGAGTAATTATTTTAGCATTGGCAGCATAGGTTGCCATATAGATAGAGCCTTTTTCATCTAAAAATAAACCACCCGGATATTGATAGGCACTACCCGCAGCAAGGATTTTCACTCCACTGCCATCCGCAGGAATTTCAAGCAATCGCGAATATTGTGCGTCTCCGGCAAAAAGGTTACCCGCTTTGTCAAAAACCAAAGAAATTACCTGGCTGCCGGTATAAATAGTTTCCACATGGCTATCCGTCGAGTACCATATTTTTTTGATGGCCATATTGTTTTGGTCAGCAACAAAAAGGTTACCGTCATCATCAACAGCCACATCTGTTGCGTTACTAAAAGCAATGCCAATTTCAACGGCCGTACCGGCGCCTGGTGATAATTTTTTGATGCTGCCGCTTCCGCCGTCGGCCATGTAGATAGTGCCGTCTTTTGCCATCGTCATGTTATATATATAGCTGATGCCGGTCGCTATAGTAGTAACCGTATTCGTGCCCGCCGCTATCTTTTTAATAACTCCATAGCCGGCATCAGCCAAATATAAGTTGCCCGCATCGTCAAGAGTTATAGCGCTTGGGTACGCGCCATCAGTTCCTACTTCAACCCCGGTAGTGCCATATGTGTTATATTTGAATATTTTATAATTGCCAAGATCAAGCATATAGGTGTTACCCAGATTGTCTCTTTTAATGTTTCCGATCTGCAAAAAGGTGCCTCCAAAATTAACCGCGCCGCCATACCCAAATGTCGCAACATTTGCCGCTGTAGGTGTTAATGGCGTAGCAGCAGTGTTAATGGCAAAAGTTTTAGGTGCATAGCTAACTGTTGGCGCTATTCTTTTGGTAATAGTGATGGTATATGTTTTTGTAGCGCCACCCGGGGCAGTTACAATAAATGGAAGGCTATTGATGCCCCCGTTAAGCGGAATTGTTACCGCCGACCCGGAAGTAACCGGGCTGCCGTTATAAGTAATTATTGAACCCGCGACTACTACAGTTGGTGTAACATCTATAGATGCTACAGTTGCGCCCACCGTACCTGAATAAGATATGGTACCCGCATCAAATGCCGGGCTAACAGTGGCCCCGGTAACGGTTAGCGCGCTTAGATCTGTATTACCTGATAATACAGTAATGTTAATGGTTGATGTTGCAGCGCTGCCGGCGCCATAAGCAGTTATTGTGTAATCTTTAGCTGGCGATGATGCTGTAGGCGTACCGCTGATGGTACCCGTAGCGCTATCAAAAACAAGCCCAGCGGGCAATATTTTATCCAGGTAATAACCGCCTGATGGCACAACCTGGTAAATTTTTTTGCCGCCATAATCACCATAAAAAACCTTACCATCCTTGCGTACCGCTAAACCATATATAGCGTTAGTTGGCAGGGGGATATCCAGGTAAGTGTTATTGCTGACATTTTTTTTGTGAATGATATTAGTCTGATTGGTCCAGTAAATATCACCTGCGCCATCAACAGCCACCATTACTATAGATTGTGTTGGTACAGATATCTCAACATTTGAAGTATTATTGGGTTTAATTTTGGTTATGCTGCCGTTATTATTATCCAGTACATACAAGTTATCATTGGCATCTGTAACCATGCTTATCGGGTTACCAAAAGTATTGCTCAGGGTTTCGGTATGGCCGTCTGATGCGTACTTCTTATTCAGTTTGGTGTTGGTGCCGTCGTAAAAAGTATAATAAAGGTCGCCTGCTTTATTGGCTGCTATTAAGCCGTTAACACCGATAACAATATCTTCGGTATGGCCGTCGCTGGCATAGGTTTTTACTATTTTGTTTGCGTCGGGGTCTATTACGTACAAATTATCATTGGCATCCATGGCAATGTTAGCAGGAAACATGTAACCCGAACTATAAACAGAAATATTTCCGGAAACATCAACTTTTTTTATGTCTGTATGATCAGCGTCTAAAAAGTAAATATTGCCTTGAGAATCCATCCTGAAGTATGAGGGGTTGAAAGCCGGCGTTGCAAAAACCTGGGCTGAATTGTAACCTGGCGCTGATATGTTAGATGCGGTAGGCGTTACCGGGGTAATGGCAGTGTTTGTTGCAAAAGTTTGCGCTGTACCATAGCTTAATGTTGGCTGCGCGTTTACGGTATTAAAACCTAAACTAAGCAGGGTTGCAAAGCATATGTTTTTTAATAATAACAAGCTTTTGCTAATGGGTAAAGATGAACTCATTGGGGAATGATATAATAGTTAGTCAATAGTAATTACAAGGGGGTAACAATAATCGCTTTTTAGAATGGGGTAAGGGCAAATCAGCGTGTTAAATCACCTAACATTGGTGTTTAAACGTTGGTATCGAAGTCTTGGGAAAGTAAAGCTTAAGTAAAGTTATCTCCATATAATGGGTTTAATCGTTTATTTTAATCAGGGTATAAAATAGCCGGGCTTTCCCCCGTTTTTATTTAAATTTAATTCAGAGTTACGGAAAAAAATCCGGTCGAAATCTCGTTACAATTTTTTACGAACAAATTCACCACAGTTTCGGGTTGTTTAAAAAGCAAAATGGGCCGTTTAAACCCCCGTATATTACACAACGGTTAAATGTTTGTCATCAAAAAACAAAAGACAGGTAGTAATACTTGAATTCCAGCAAGTTACAAATATTACTTATAAATTTCAACCGGTACTGCATTCTGTTAAATAAATAAACCTTGCCGATTTATTTGAAACATTATACCACACTATGCAAAAATGAGTTTAAGGGCGCAATTTGTATAGGGCAAAAATAGCTTTTTACCGTAGTGAATATGCCGCATCCCTGTATCGTTTATGGATACATGTCCTGGTCAGGTATTAGCGGGCTTTCGTAGCAAAATAAAGTACGTAATCATCGCTTAGTTCTTTAAGCGAAAAACCTTTATACCCCGGAAACGATTTGAGGATTACGCTTGCCCTGATGCCAATATAATGCGATGGCATTAGAATATATAATGGCCCTGCATGGCCTTTGTGCAGGTATTCATCAAAATTTATATTGATGTCTTTACTAAGCGCGGGCAAAATAATAGCGCGGTTATGTTGTATCTCTAAACCAATATCGGGGCTAAAGAATACAAATGTGGCGTTTTTGTTCCGGTCATCAAGCAGCTTAATATAATTAAGGCTTTGCTGATCTATAAACTGCTGGCCAATACCCGATGTGCCGTAAGCGGTATAGTTTTTTAATCCGTAATAGCCTGTTAAATAAAACTGAATAGTAAAAAACATGATGCCGCCAATAGCCAGCCCCAATGCCACCCTGAATACCATTTTATAATGGCTAAAAAGATGCAGTAAACCGGGGATAATTAATAAACCCATTACCCGGAAGTGCCGGGCCTCGTACGATATATCCAGTTTGCGCATATAAGCCGAACCAAAAAACAGGATGGATACGCTATAGAATATTATAAGTATTGCCTGATAGCTTTTATTGGGCGCATTCCGGTATATGGCATAAATAAGCACCACGCTTAAAACAGCCAGCAATAAAATCACTAACATTACCCACCCGGGCGACAGGATAGCATCATCATTATGAAATATAAGGCCGTTAAATAGGTCATCAACCGAAAAGCCCGAGAGCAGGGGCGAAGCGATAGGGAATGCAAGCGTCTTCCAGCTCAGATCGAAACCGTTTGAACCTGAAGATGGGTTAACCCCTTTATTTAAATACAATATGTAAATAACAACTACCGAAGCAACAGCCGGTATAGCCACCCAAAAACCTTTTAATACCCAGGCCCTGATGCCACTTAACCCTTTTGAAATTTGTACCCAGGTAAAAAGCAACCCCGCCGCGTAGATCCATATAAACGATGATTTACAAATAAAACCTATCCAGCCCGAAAGCAGCACGAACAAGGCAAACTTCCAGTTGGCCTTTGTGAAAACAAGGCAGCCGTATAAAAACCACCCGGTAAAAGCAAACAACAATATTTCGCCGCCGGTATAAAAAATATAAGGTGTAAAAAATGCCTGCTGGCATATGATCACAACCAGGCTTAAGGCGGTTATTAATGGCGTAAAGCCCGCTTTTTTAAAAAATGAATAAAAGCCGGCAAGCCCTATTATCTGGCAAAGGGCGGTGGTAACCGCGGCGGCTTGCCCGGTATTAAGGCCGAAAATAGTTTTGAAAAAATGCGGCAGCAGATATTGCCCCGGCGACCACCACGATATAAACTCGCTTACATTTGAAGCTATATTTTGCTGATCGGGTTTGGTAAGAACATTAAATGCACCACCCATTTGCATCGACCGCATAACAAGGAACCCCCAGCTGGCATCAGGAAAAATGGCGGAAGGGGTTATAATGGTAAGCACGCCTAACACAGTTACTACAACAAATACGGTTAAAAGAATGATTCTGTGTATCGGCGTGTATGATTTTTGCATAGGTGGTAGTATTACTGAATAACGCGGGGGCGTACTTTAACTGCAGGGTTTCCCTGGTAAATAAAACCGGCTTCCAGGTTTTTATTGGCTACCGAGCCGCTTGTAAGCACAGTATGGCCGGCTGCCGTTATCCCCTGGTTAACCATAGCGCCGCAACCTATCCAAACACCATCTTCAATAGTAATGATGCCTGTTATCAGATCAAACGATTGCTTTTTATAGTTGTGACTGCCTGTTTGCAATATGGCACCCTGCGATATACAGACATTGTTACCAATGTTAACCGCTACCAGGTTATCAATCCAAACGCGTTCGCCTATCCAACTGTGGTTGCCAATTTTTAAATGCCAGGGATATTTTATGTTTACGCCGGGCTTTATAACCACCCCGCTGCCAACCCTGGCGCCAAACAAGCGTAATAAAAAAACTTTAAATGCACTTATTGGTAACAAACCTGTTTTAAAAAATACCGAACTGGCATAATACCACAATACCCGTTTAACAGCGCTGCCACCTGGTTTGTAAGGGTGGTTATTATATGTAGACAAATTGGTTTGCGGCATTTATTAAGATAGCTTGGATAACGTTTAAAACACGCGATCTCAAAATTACATATTTTGTATTTTAAATAAGGCCCTTTTAGTAAGGAAGCTTTATAATGCTATATCGGGGTTGGGATATTTTAGATCGGGCTTTATTAATCATCTCATACACAGTGTTGTGCAAACAGAAAAGCGGTGCCATACAATTTAAACAAGCCAATTGTTTTAATTTATTACACTTTTTTATATTTCAGACCGTCAAATTCCTAAAATATATTTACTTTAATGCCTCACTAAAATACGATATTCTATAACATGAGATGTACTGCAATTGTGCTGCTGGTTTTTCTAACAATGTCTATTACCGCATCAGCACAAAAGTCCGGATTGATCAATTCCGGCGAAGTAATTAAAGAAGGGATTCAACTTCACGATTCGAGCGAATACAAAAAAGCGCTGATATTATTTGATAAGGTTAACCGCAGTGATACAAATTATGTATGGGCGCTATATCAAAAAGCGCTAACCTGCGAGGCCGATAGCCAATACACCCAAGCCATTAAATATTGTAAAGAAGGCCTTGCACTTAAGGAAATGCGAGAGTATGAGCCCGACCTGTACAATACTTACGGCAATACCTTAAGCGACTCTAAGCTGTATGAACAGGCTATAAAAGTTTTTGATGCTGCCATTGCCAAATACCCGCATTACTCGTTATTACATTTTAATAAAGGAGTGGTGTTGCTGCAGATTGAAAAATCGCGAGATGCCGAGCTGGAGTTTCAAAAAGCGCTTTTAATAAACCCCTATATGTATAGCGCGCATTACCAGTTATCCCTTGCGGCGCTGCAGCAGGGAAAACTGATACCGGCTTTTATGAGCAGTGTGGCCTATCTTTTTGTAAACCCCGAAGGGAAGTACTTTTCAAACGCAATTAACATACTCAGCCAGATATCTAAAAGTACCGACGAGGTTTTAAAACTGAAAAACGAACGAAAGGAAACACCCGATGCTAATTACCAGATGATGGAAGAGATCATCCTGTCCAAAATAGCCCTTGATAAACAATACAAACCAATCATAGTGCTGGATGATGTTTTATCGCGCCAGATACAGGTGTTGTTTGAAAAACTGGAGTATGATGCCGGCAGTAAGGATTTTTATATTCAATATTACTTACCATACTACAAAAAGGTGTATAAGGATGGTAAATTCGAACCGTTTATTAACCACGCGTTCTCAAACGCCAAGGTTGATGTGATACAGGATTATCTAAAGAAAAATAAAAAATCGATGGAGGGTTTTATCAACGAAGCCGCCGACTATTAAAACCTTATCCGTTCCACACAAGAGTTGGTTTACAATAAACGGGATACAGTTACCAGGAAGTTTGTTTATGATAACGGCAGGCTTGTAGGGAAAGGGTCACTCATTAACAACGGCAAAACGCTTGTGGGGCTGTGGGAGTTTTTTTATCCGGCAGGTAACCTTAAAAGTGTTGGAAAATACAACCAGGCAGGCAACCGTGAAGGTGAATGGCCTTATCAGACCTATGCCGGGGCCTTACGTTCGAAAGAGCATTACGCTAACGGTAAGCTGCAAGGCAGCCAGGAATATTATTATGATAACGGTAACCCATCATCGCGCGAGGTTGAAACAAACGACCAGCTTGACGGGCCTGCCACCACCTATTATTACAGCGGAACAAAAAAGCTGGACGTGGGCTATAAACTTGGTAAAAAGCAGGGTGTCGAAAAAATATATTTCGATAACGGCAACTTGAAAGCTATAAATAATTACACCGATGGCGTATTGACCGGGCCTGCTAAAGAGTACTACAAAACCGGTACGTTAAAAGCGGCAGGCCAGTATGTTAACGGCAAAACCGAAGGCTTGTATAACTCCTTTAACGAAAGCGGCAAGGTATCTGCCGAAATGAGTTTTGTTAAAGAAGATGTTAACGGCGAGTGGAAATCATTTTACGACAGCGGAAAGCTGAAAGAAAAGCGCAATTATATCACTAACCAGGAAGATGGTTTACACCAGGAGTATTACGAAAGTGGCCAGCTATCTACCAGCTACACCGTAAAGAAAGGTAAAATAAACGGCGAAGCAGTTTTTTATTCAAAAGATGGGAAGGTTTACTCTAAATATTTTTACGACAATGGTGTTATTAAAAATGTAAAATACTTTGACCCTTCGGGCAAACAGATCTATTCTTCAGAACTGAAGGGCAACCTGATAGATATCGTTTCCTATAACGAAAAGGGGATTAAAAGGGAGCGTTTTGCATACGATCAAAAAGGTGACCTTACCGGCCCCGACACCGTTTTTTCGGAGACAGGAAAGATAACACAGGTGAGCAAATATGTTAGCGGCAAGGTAAACGGCCCGGTTGTAAATTATTGGCTAAACGGCAACAAAAAGTCGGAAATAAACATGACCGATGGCGACAACGACGGATACTATACCAGCTTTTATGTAAATGGCGTTCCTCAAACAGAGGGCTGGATAAAAGACGGGATTTACCAGGGTGAGTGGTTAAACTACGATGTACATGGCAAACTATCTACCAGATCGTATTACCTTGACAGTGAGTTAAACGGCTACAGGGAAGAATTTGAACCCGACGGCAGTAAAACAACCGAGCAGAAGTATTATAAGGGCACACTGATAGAAATGAGCCAGTATAATAACGCCGGAAAGGTAATCGCAGTTGATAGCTTCCCCAAAGCATCGGGCAAGTACACGCTTCTATATCCAAACGGAAAGGTTATGGCGCAAACCAATTACGTTAACGGCAATTTTACAGGCCCGTATAAAACCTTTTATTTTGATGGAAGCCTGGAAAGCAGCATGTTTTATAGCAACGGGTTGGTAGATAGCACCTACAAAAGCTTTTACTATGGCGGCGCAAAACGCACCGAAGGTGTATATCATAAAGGTAACAAAACCGGAAAATGGACATCGTACAACGAAGACGGGGTGTTATCAAGCATTAGTATATATGTAAATGATGTACTGCAGGGCGAAAAGATAGACTACAACAGCACGGGGACCAAGGATTTTGTAGCGAACTATAAAGACGACGAACTTGATGGCCTTGGCCAGAAATATGACCCGGATGGCACCTTAGCCTACCAAATGATATTTGAGAAGGGCGACCTGGTATCGTACAGCTACACCGGCAAGGATGGCAAACCGGTACCTTTTATACCTATTGATAACAGCAACAGTACCTTTAAAACATTTTACCCCAACGGTAAGCCATCAAGGGAGTGTACATACGTTGAGGGGGTTAAGCACGGTAAAATGACACTGTTTTATACAAACGGACAGATCCGCGCCATTGATAATACCAGTTACGGCAGCAACGAAGGTTTAGCCCAGGATTTTTATCCCGATGGTAAATTAAAATCGGAATATAATTATGTGGCCGATAACGTTGAAGGGCCTGGTAAAGAATATTATAAAAGTGGTAAGCTAAAAACAGAAATGAATTATTTTGGCGGCGTTAACCACGGCCCGGCAAAATATTATGATGAAAGTGGTAAACTTACCAAAACTATGCTTTATAGCTATGGTAAACTGATGTCTGTAAAAAATGAAAAATAAACTGAGTATTGGGTATGTAGGGGCTGTATTTATTTGTGTTTTTTTGCAGCAGAATAGTTTAAAAGCGCAAAGCTTTGATGAATTGCGCAAGCAGTATCCCGATGAAAAAGCTGTAATGCTGAACCGGAAACTGGAGTACAACATCAGTGTAAAAGAAGGGCAACCATACGTGGAAAGCAACGAGGTGCAGCAGATAGCATATTTACTGAGCAGCGCTACAGCCTACATGAGCGAGTATGGTTTTTCGCATAGCGATTTCCAAAAGCTGGTAACTTATAAAGCATTCACCAAAACACCCCAGGATAAAAAATTAAAGGTAACCGAGTTTAAAACCAGCACAAGCAAAGAAAGCTCCGTTTTTTACGATGATTATAAGCGTACTACCTTTAATTTCCCGGCTGTTGAACCGGGAGCTGTAGGCAACCTGGAGGTATCATGGCAAAATAAAGATCCGCACCTGCTTAGCCCTTATTACTTTGCAAACTATATGCCTATGGTTAACAGCGAGCTAAGGGTAACGGTGTCAAAAGATGTGTCAATTAAATACCACCTTATGGGGCAGGATACCAGCCGTATTGTTATTAAGGTTGAAAATAGCCATGGCAATAAGGTTTACAGCTTCATGTACAAAAACGTCCCTTCGGAAAGGCGCTACCCTGATGCACCGGATTTTGCATGGTTTTCGCCGCATGTGCTGTTTTATATCGAAAATTATAAAGATCAATACGGCAAGGCTATTTCATACCTGTCAAACGCCGATGACCTGTACAGGCTTAATTATAGTTACATTAAAGCTATAAACAAAACCATTAACCCCGAGCTAAAGCATATTGTTGATTCACTCACTAAGAATATCACCCTGCCGGATGTTAAAGCAAAAAATATTTACAACTGGGTACAGCGTAATATTAAATATGTTGCTTTTGAAAATGGGATGGAGGGTTTTGTACCGCGCGACGCGGGCCTTGTTTGTAACAGGCGTTTTGGCGACTGCAAAGACATGGCCAGCATCCTTACCGAAATGATAAACACTGCGGGGGTACCGGCCTACTTTACCTGGATCGGCACACGCGATCTGCCCTATAAATTTAGCGAGGTGCCATTACCCATTGTAAGCAACCACATGATCTGCGCTATAAAACTCGATGGCAAGTTTGTGTTTTTGGACGGCACCGACCCAACCTGTGTTTTTGGTACCCCATCGTACGCCATACAGGATAAAGAGGCAATGATATCGATAAACGAAAACGAGTACAAAATAGTGAAAGTACCCACCATTGAAAAAGCAACCAATGTACTTACTGATACTACCTGGCTTGAGATTACACCAACAGGTATAAAAGGGCAAATAAAACAGAGTTTGCAGGGTTATTTTGCTTCTAACGCTTATGCCAAGTTGATGTACATGAATGGCAGGACGATGGATGAAAGCATGAAGGCCGAGTTTGCAAGAGGATCGAATAAATTCAGGCTGGATACTTTTCACGTTGATAAAAAGCAAATAGCCGATCATGTTTCGCTTTTTGCAGATTTTAGCCTGCCCGATTACGCCAAGAAAATAGGAAACGAGTATTACCTTAACCTAAACCTGTTTAAATTTTACGCCAACGAGCAGATAGATTATCCGCGAAGATCGATGCCTGTTGAGTTCGATTTTAAATACATAAAAAGGTATGTCACCATGTTGAAAATTCCTGACGGCTATAAGGTGAGTTACCTGCCTAAAGGCAAAAGCTTCCACAATAATGTTTGGGGATTTAACCTGCAGTACGAACAAAAAGGGAATTATGTGATACTTACCCAGGAACTTGATAACGAGAACCTTTTACTAACCAGCGACCAGTTTCAGCCATGGAATAAAGTGCTCGAAAACCTGTCGCCTTTATATAAAGAAACCTTAAGCCTTATAAAAATTTAAACGATAAAATGAAAGTACAAGTACTAACCTTAGCTGTTGTTTTAGCATCTTTTCAGTTTGCACACAGCCAGGATAACACCCTTGAAAAAGAGACCTGGGCCAATAAGCCGGTAATACACACTATTGACAGTAAATACAGCAAAGAATCGGCCGTGATATTGCTGGATAAAAGAAGGATAGAGTATATAGATGAACCCAAAGATGAATTGGCCCAATATTATACGCTGCATAAACTCATCCACATTAATGACGACCGGGGGATAGAAAACTTTAACAAAATATACCTGGGGTTTAACGAAAAATCTGATGTGGTAGATATCAGGGCCCGCGCCATACTGCCGGGTGGCAAGATCATCGAACTGAATAAGGATAACATTAAAGATATTAAAGAAGACGACGGAAGCACCTATAAGATATTTGCCATGGATGGTTTAAGTAAAGGTTGCGAGGTTGAATACTTTTATACCTTTAAAAGGCCTACGTCGTTTTTTGGTACCGAAGCTATACAGGGTGTTTTCCCGGTACAACATAGCACCTTTCAGATCGTAAGCCCCGAAAGGCTTCGCTTTGCAGTAAAAACCTACAATGGCAGCGAGGTATCAACAGATACGCTCATAAATAAGAAGAAGATAATACAATGTACTTTTAAGGATATTGCAGGCGCCGAGGACGAGAAGTACGCCTACTACCGCTCAAACCTGAAAAGAGTTGAATTTAAACTGGCTTATAACGATGCAAACCAAAAAGGTGAGCGGTTATTTACCTGGAATGAGTTAGCTAAAAGAGTGTTTAGTATGTATGCTGTTTACTCTGAAAAGGAAACCAGGAAAGTGCAGGAACTGGTTAAAGCTAACGGCTGGGATAAATTAACCGACGAATTAAAAAAGGTTACAGCCGTTGAAAATTATGTAAAAAAGACCTATTCATACAACGAGGATCTGAATAGTGACGAGGGTAACCAACTGGAAGGCGTTATTCAAAATAAAATTGGCGGTACACCCGGCATTGTGCGTTTATACGGCGCTATTTATAAGTTGCTGGGTGTTAATTACCAGTTTGTATTAACCGGCGACCGTACCAAAATGGTTATCGACCGGGAGTTTGAGAATTGGAACAACTGCGATAACCCGCTTATATACTTCCCTGCCACCGGCAAATATATTGCGCCAACCCGGCCCGATTACCGCTATCCGTATATCAACCCTGCATGGGGCGATACAAACGGGATATTTTTAAAAGGCACATCGATCGGCAACTTTACTACTGCTATTGCCGAAGTTAAAAACATCGAACTGGAAGATTACACCAAATCGTTCCAAAATCTGGAAACCAGGCTTGAGCTTAATAACGATCTGGATTCGTTAACTATTGATGCCAGGCAAATATATGCAGGGTATCCGGCTGTGAATTACCGGGATGCCTTCAATTTTTCTAACGAGGAGCAAAAAAAGGACATCACTAAAGAGATGGTAAAAATGGTATCGGGTACCGATCATATCCTTTTTTCGGAAGCGTTGAATAAGGATTTTGAAAGTACCGACCTGCCTTTTATTATGCACAGCAAAACCAAAGCCAGCGACATGATAGAGCGGGCAGGTAATAAACTGCTTTTAAAAATTGGCCTTGCCATTGGCCCGCAGGTAGAAATGTACCAGGAAAAGCAAAGGCAGGAACCTGTTAATATGGATTTTGGACATATCGAGGACAGGAAGATAGACTTTGTGATACCAAAAGGATATGCCATAAGCAATGCTGAAGACCTGAAAATGAACCAGGTATTTAAAGATAATGGCGACCTAACCATGGGCTTTGTATCCACGTATGAAATTAAAGGCGATATACTTTCGGTTCATATTAGGGAAGAGTACCGGAAAACGTACTACCCGCTAACCCAGTTTGACCAGTTCAGGAAGATCATCAATGCTTCATCCGACTTTAACAAAGTAGTGCTGGTGCTCGAAAAGAAATAGCATTAAATTAAGTAAAAGCCCTCTTCAGTAAATCCGGAGAGGGCTTTATTTTGAGATGAGGATTAGTAGGTGGTCATATTGTACATTTCAATTTGCTGGCCGGCAGGGTTCGAACCGCCATACCAGTGGTTGGTGCCAACAAAGTAATAGTATTTATTATAGTAGCTGCCGCTGTTATTAGTAAGCGTGCATTTATAAACACCGTCAACATAAAAATCAACCTGGTGGGTATTGTTTGATTTTGCCTGGCATTTGTAAGTGTGGTAACCATTATCGTTAATGGATAGCACTTGTGTATAATATTGCCCGCCACCCTGTAAGTAAGCCTTTAAAGCATTATCATTTAAGGTTTTTACAAAGCCCATCTCGTTGCCGTTCCACTGCGAAACATTATCCGCCAGGAACACAGCCTGCTCGCTTGCCGAACTGTAAGCATTTGAACCTCCTTTAAAGCAACCGTTAAATTGCAGGCCGGTTGCATTTTGCCCTGTCTTTTGTTGTGCGGCATCAATATCGGTGCTGCAATTGCCTACCGGCACACAAATACCGTTTGTGCCCGAAATGTTGTAGGGTGTTCCATTACAGGTTTTCCAAAGGTTAAACGCGCTTTGCGGTACTGCCGCGCGCGGTACAGTGGTTTCTGATTGGTTGGTTGCTGTAGTTGGTTTGTTAGCATCCTTGGCGCAGCCGAAACACAGGGCCAGCAGCAATACGCCGCCTACCGACATTTGATTGATTTTTTTCATAACTTATTAGATTTTGGTTAAATAATTAATCCGAAGTTAAGAAGCAACAAATGCCGATGATTACACTACATTATCAAATATATACACTATTGTAACAAAGGTGTTTATGGGTATATTTGGTTGTTTTAAAACGAAATATTATTATGTATCAGCTGTAATAAAACTGTTTTTGAAAGTAAATAATACAGGTAGGGTGCACCATTACCGTTAAAGCTAATTGCTTTTAAATAAAATACTGAATTTTTTACTGTCCGGTTCTACCAAACATTACATCTGCGAACGCACGTTGGTGTTAAGTTTGTACTGCTCGGGCGACATCCCCATGTATTTCTTAAAAACACGCGAAAAGTAATATGGATCATCATAACCCAGGTCCATGGCAATGGTTTTTATTTTGGCTTCGTTGGCATAAAGGTATTGGCAGGCCTTTTGCATTTTAAGATGAATAAAGTAATCGATAGGCGGCATGCCGGTGGCCTTGCGGAACAAACTGGAAAAATGCGAACTTGATAGCTTATGCTGCCCCGCCATCTCTTCAACCGTCATCTTCTTTTCAATATTATTTTTCATATTGATGATGGTTGTAGTAATTATATCCGGCGAATCTTCCTGCTCGCTCACCACATGTTTATCCGGGAATAAAAAGGTGGCTATCATATTATATAAACAAAAAGTAGCGTTGCACAAATTCTCGATACTGTAACCCATCTCCAGGTTTTGGTAGATGTTGTTCCAGATCTCGAGCGCTTTATTATTAAAAGGGATCTGTACCGGGCCTTTAAATAAGCCTATGTTTAACGACGTGTTAAAGCTGGCAATGTCATTACCGGTAAAATGCACCCAGTATATCGTCCAGGGGTCTTCCTCATCGGCCCAATAGCGCATATAAACCTCGGTAGCCGGTAGTATAAAAAACTGGTTAGGTATAACCTCAAATTTTTTCTTGTCGATGATATAGTAACCTTTTCCTTTAAGGCAGTATATCAATATATTATCCTCGCAGCCCTTTCGCCGCTCTTTATAGTGGTACGATGCCTTCGGGAAATACCCTATCTGGGTAATATAAATATTAAAAAGCGCGGGGTATTTTTTAACAAAGTCTTTTAATACTTTTTGCGGTAAACTCATTAGTTTCTCGCCGTCAAACCCATCTTTTCTTTTAAAGGAACCCGCCATGTTCTTATTTACAGTTATTAATAGGATATTCCATTAGGATGGCAATATTGCCAATTGGTTAAGCTAAAATAAGCTTTATTTAATATACTGATAGTAGTTATTTACAAATTAATACCATGTGTTTGCAAATACCGATAGAATTATCCATTAAAATAGACGAATTGGCTATTAGATACCTTTTAACCGGAAACTAAATTTGGTCACCGTATTTAACAAAACCAATTATAACCGTCATCGGCAAAAGCGCGTAGTTTTTTATGTGACGAATTAGATTAAACGCGGGTACATATGCACAAATACTAAAGCGGCTTATATTGTTAGGTTAATACAATATAGGGTAACGCTTGTAAAAACTATATATGCAATTACTAAAAAATAAGGTTGTTTTTTTAACCGGCGGTACCGAAGGGATTGGCTATGAATGTGCCCAAGCATATCATAAAGCCGGGGCAAAGGTCAGCATCATTACCCATAAGGCGCAAAGCCTGCATCAATGCCGCATGCAATTTTTTAATGATGATATCCACTATATCCTGGCGGATGTTTCCGTATCGGCAGATGTGCAGCGCGCCATCAACGAAACCATAAGCCGTTTTGGCAAAATTGATATCATCCATAATAATGCAGGTGTTTCCAGCCCCTCAAAAACGGTTTGCGATACAACCGAAGAGGAATGGGACAAGGTATTTAACGTAAATGTTAAAGGTATTTACCATACCACAAAGTTTGGTATCGAAGCTTTAAAAGCAAGTAAGGGCAATATACTTAACAGCAGCAGTCTTGTTGGTAACATAGGGCAGGAACTCCATGCGGCTTATACCGCAACCAAAGGGGCGGTTAACGCACTCACCAAATCAATGGCGCTTGATTACGCGGAGCATGGCATCCGTGTTAATGCCGTAGCGCCTGCCGGTGTGTGGACACCCATGCTGAGGCGATGGAGCAACCAGCAGCCAAACGCCGCTCATATAAAAAACTATTTGGATGAGATCCATCCTTTAGGTTATTGCCCCGAAGGCGATGTAGTGGCTGATGCCTGTCTTTTCCTGGCATCAGACCAGGCCAGGTTTATTACAGGTTGTATCTTACCGGTATCGGGTGGCGCCGAATTAGGTTACCGTAAGTATATGGGCCAGCCTTTACAAAAAGTTGATGATCAAAAAGTAAAGCTATAATGATCACCAAAGTAAAGATCTCAGATGTCCGTTTCCCGTTGGATGGCCATGCCGGCAGCGACGCTATTCACCGCGACCCGGTATACTCATACGCCGTAACACAGTTAAAGGACGATAGTGGTATTACAGGCACAGGCTTTGCCTTTACTTTAGGCGAGGGTAACGACCTTGTTTGCAAGGCCGCAGAATACTACGCACGCCAGCTTACGGGTAAGGATATAGAGGATACCATGGCCAATTTTGGTGAACTATTTAAAAAGCTGTCCAATGATCAGCAGTTTCGCTGGCTGGGGCCGCATAAGGGTGTTGTACACCTGGCACTGGCATCGGTAACAAACGCCTGCTACGATCTTTGGGCCAAGAAACGTGGTGTACCTTTATGGAAACTGCTTATCGATCTGTCGCCGGAGCAAATTGTCAACACGCTCGATCTTTCTTACCTTGAAGATGAACTGACATACACACAGGCGCTTGAAATGCTGAAAGGACAACAATCACAAAAAGAAGAAAGAAAAACCATACTTTATAAAGGATACCCCGGTTACGATACCTCCATCGGCTGGTTCAATTACCCGGATGAATTGGTGAGGGAAAACTGCAAAAAAGCGCTGGCCGAAGGTTTTACCGCCATGAAACTGAAAGTAGGTTCTGTTGACCCGGACAGGGATATCCGCAGGGCGCATATCGTGCGCGATGTAGCCGGCGATGGTATTAAAGTAATGCTTGATGCCAATCAGCAATGGAATTTACCGCAAGCTATTGAGATCTGCACCCGGCTAAAAGGGATGAATCCCTACTGGATAGAAGAACCAACCCACCCTGATGATCTAAACGCCCATGCTAAACTGGCGCAGGCCATTACCCCGGTTAAACTTGCATTGGGGGAGCACGTACCTAACAAGATCATCTTTAAAAATTACCTGCAATCGGGGTCGTCATCATTTATGCAGGTCGACGCGGTGCGGGTAGGCGGTGTTAGCGAGTTTATTACTATTAGCCTGTTGTGCAAAAAGTTTGGCGTGCCCGTTGTACCACACGTAGGCGATATGGGGCAGCTGCACCAGCACCTGGTGTTGTTTAACCATATAGCTATGGGGCACCAGGCATTGTTTTTGGAGCATATACCGCATTTGCAAAAGCATTTTGTACACCCGGCGCAAATTGTGAACGGTGTTTATAAAACCCCGCAGGAAGCCGGCAGCAGCTGCGACCTGGTAGGTTTAAAAAATCAATTTTTATAAAATAGCATATGATAGGTTCGTTTGATGCCACCGTAAGTATTTTATATGTTATAGCCATACTGGCAATAGGGTTGTGGACGGGCTTAAGGCACCGCAGTGCAAGTAAAAAAACGAACGTAGCCAGCGAATACTTTTTGGCTGGTAAAAGCTTGCGCTGGCCAATGATAGGGTTGGCTTTGTTTGCTACCAATATTTCGTGCGTGCACTTGGTGAGCCTTGCGCAAAGCGGCTTTGATACCGGCTTGCTGAACGGCACTTTTGAGTGGATGGCATCATTCACGCTTATTTTGCTGGCCCTGTTCTTTGTACCGTTCTACATCAAATCCGGCGTTTCTACTCTGCCCGACTTTTTAGAAAAACGCTATAACCGCGCCAGCCGCGACTGGCTGGCTTTTATATCCATACTATCGGCTATTATTATACACATCTCATTCTCTTTATTAGCAGGTGGCATTGTATTACAAACCCTGTTTGGGGTTAATATGTATACCAGCGTAATAATCATATCAGTGATAACAACTATTTACACGATAGTTGGTGGTTTAAAGGCCGTTGTGGTTACCGAGTCTATCCAAACGGTAGTGTTGTTATCAGGCGCAGTTATCATGAGCGTTGTGGCTTACAATAAAATGGATGGATGGGATAGCATGGTGCATGTTTTAGAGCAAAAGAATGAACTGAGTAAACTATCCATGATGCGTCCGCATGGCGATAGTAGTGGCCTGCCCTGGTATGCCGTATTGCTGGGTTACCCGGTTTTGGGCATTTGGTACTGGTGCGCCGACCAAACCATTGTGCAGCGCGTTTTAGGCGCCAAAGACGAGAACAATGCACGTGTAGGCCCTTTGTTTTGCGGCTTTATCAAAATATTGCCGGTATTCATATTTGTAATGCCAGGGTTGTTCGCTTATGCACTTTACCAAACCGGGCATTTAGATGTAGGCAGTTTGAAAACTGTGGTCGACGGAAAAGAGGTGGTTAACAGTAAAGGGATCTACACACTTATGATACTGCAGCTTATCCCCAAAGGATTGGCGGGTGTATTGGTTGCCGCGTTATTATCCGGTTTAATGAGCCAGATCTCGGGCGCGTTAAACTCAATATCTACAATGGCCAGTTATGATATATATAAGCGCTACAAGCCTGAAGCTACTGACGAAAAGCTGGTAAGCGCGGGCAAGATAGCCGCCGGTTTGTCCTTTGTATTATCGTTATTGCTTTTGCCCCTTTTAAACAGTTACGAGAGTATTTTTAACGGACTAAACGATATTATCGCCCACATTGCCCCGCCTATAACCTGCGTATTTTTATTAGGGGTTTTCTGGGGCAAGGCATCTGCGAGATCAGCGCAGCTAACGCTTTATATTGGTTCGGCGGCGGGTGTATTGGTATTTGCATACAGTAAGCTTTTGCCGCATACGCTAATAGGAGAGGTGCCATTTATGATGATGGCCTTTTACCTGTTTGTTTTTTGTATGCTGCTGCAAATAGGGCTTACACTGGCTTACCCCGCTAAGCACACCATTGAAAGCTCGAAGCTTTACTGGAAGTCGCCAATGGAATCGTTACAAAGCCCGGGGTGGGGCGGATTTGGCAATTATAAGTTTTTATCGGTGCTGCTTATTTTGGTAATGGTAGTGTTGTTCTGGGTTTTCAGGTAGGCTAAATTGTGCTGCAAACATTACCTATAACGTTATTAACTTCTGCGAAATTTTTACAATAATTATGATTTACCTGTTAAAGCTACATTTGTAACAAAAATAATATAATAGTCCATCACCTTTAAAGCTTAATCCATTTTAAAGCTATTATTAAGCATCTAAATTTAGCGAACCAATTAACCAATTCTTATAATTATGAAACACTTTTACAAATATCAGGCAATAAATATGCCCCGTCAGTTTTTATTATACGCGCCAAGCCAGATGCAAACCCTTCCAGGCAGCTTATTTTCTGCTGCGGATTTAAGGGTTTAAATACGCTGCATAATCATCGAATTGTACAGAATTTAAAATAGAGCGTGTAGCTATATGATACTAAAGGTATGGCTGCAGCATGGGAAACTTATGCCGTTTTAGCAAGCACCACCCTAAAATAGTAATGCCAGGGTTCTGATAAAAGCGCTCAAAACTTTAAGGCTATAAAGAACTATAAAAACAAATTATGAGGAAACATATATGAAACCATTTTACAAACGCATAAAAGATTTTTGGCTGCCAAAAGTTGCGCTTGGTAAAGTTGCAGGCACGCTGTATTGTATATTAATATTGTGTGCTATAACCAGCACAAATACTTACGCGCAAACCAAAGTAACCATTACCGGGGTTATTGCCGATACAACTGGTACCAGCATAATTGGCGCTAACATAGTAGCCACCAATCGCAAAAATGTAAGTACAGCAACGGATGTTAACGGTAAGTTTGTTATTGATGCCGAACCCGGAACCATTTTCAGGGTTACATATGTAGGGTATAAGGAAACAACCTTTACTGTACTGGCTGATAAGCGTACTTACAGCATCACAATGGCTGTTGTGAGAAACGAATTTGCAGATGTGGTTATTACCGCATATGGCCGTAAGCAACGCAAGGAAGCTGTTGTAGGTTCAGTAACAACTATTTCTCCCGGCGACCTTAAGATACCGGCAAGTAACTTGACCAATGCCCTTGCAGGCCAGGTGGCCGGCGTTATTGCATACCAGCCAAGCGGCCAGCCCGGTTTAGATAATTCGTCGTTCTTTATCAGGGGCGTAACTACCTTCGGTTACAAAAAAGACCCGCTTATTTTGATAGATAACGTGGAACTTTCTACTTCAGATCTGGCACGTTTGCAGGTTGATGATATTGCAAGCTTCTCCATCCTTAAAGATGCCAGTGCAACCGCGCTTTATGGCGCGAGGGGCGCAAACGGCGTTATATTAGTTACCACCAAAGAAGGCAAAGTAGGTAAAGCTCAAATAAATTTCAGGGTAGAAAACTCGGTTTCGCAATCCGTAAAAAACCTGGAGCTGGCCGACCCTATTACTTACATGCGCTTATTTAACGAAGCCACCATAACACGCGACGCGTTAAGCCCTATACCTTTTAGCCAAAACAAAATAATAAATACCGAAGCCACTTTAGCTAACGCCCCCGGAAGCAACAAATATGTTTACCCTGCGGTAGATTGGTTGAAAACACTGTTTAAAGATCGTACCAACACCCAAAGGGCCAACATGAGTGTAAGCGGTGGCGGTGGTGTAGCGCGGTATTATGTAGCAGGTTCATACAATATCGATCATGGTATCTTAAAACAGGATATTATGAACAATAACGATAACAACGTAAATTTTCGTAATTATCAGTTGCGTTCGAACGTAAATATTAATTTAACCAAATCGACAGAGATGATCGTGAGGTTATCAGGCACGTTTAACGAATATAACGGCCCGCTTACGGCTGATGCTTCGTTCTCTACCGATCTGTACAACATCGCCATGCACACAAGCCCTGTATTGTTTGCACCGTCGTACCCGGCAGATGAAGCTAATATAAATACACAACACATATTATTTGGTAACGCGCCGGCAGCCGGCAGTACAGGCTCAAACGCTGTAGCCTATGTAAATCCCTATGCGTCGCTGCTACGAGGTCATAAAAACTTCTCGCAATCGCGCATGTCGGCTCAGTTGGAGTTAAACCAAAATCTTGATTTTCTGACGAATGGTTTAAATTTCCACGGATTGTTTCACACCAACAGGTACTCGTACTTCGAGTCTTCGATGGGGTATAATCCATTTTATTACAACATAGGCTCGTACGATAAGCCGAGCAACACCTATACCTTATCATGGTTAAACTCGCAGCCCGGCCAGGCAACCGAGTATTTAAACTACAGCCGCAATTTTAATAACACCCAGGCAAATACCTACCTGTTCTTCCAGGGAATTATTGATTACAGCAAACGGTTTGGAGATCATAACATCAGCAGTTCGTTAATAGGTACACAGCAGCAAACGCTTTACGGTAATGCCGATAACTTATTTAATTCATTGCCATACCGTAACCTTACCCTTGCTGGCCGTGCAACTTACTCATTCAAAAGCCGTTACTTTTTAGAATTCAACTTCGGGTACAATGGTACCGAACGTTTTTCTGAACAGCATAGGTTTGGTTTCTTCCCTACAATTGGCGCTTCATGGATCGTATCCGACGAAAAATTCTGGGCAGATGGCCTCTATCAGGTTATCAACCGTTTAAAACTTCGTGCAAGTTATGGGTCAGTAGGTTACGATCAGATCGGTTCCGAACGTTTCTTCTACCTTTCGCGTGTTGACCTTAATGGCGGTAACCCTGCCTACTTTGGTACTAATAACGGTTATGGCCGCAACGGTGTGGTAGTTAACAGTTATCCTAATGCCGAGATCACCTGGGAAACATCTAAACAGTTAAATTTAGGTTTAGAGTTCTCGTTGTTTAAAGACCTGAACGTGGTTGCCGAGGTATACAAATTTAACCGTACCAATATATTACAAACCCGCTCATCAATACCAAGCACAATGGGCTTAGAAGCCGATATCAGCGCCAACTTTGGGGCCGCCGAAACCAAAGGTATTGATTTGCAAATGGATTATAAAAGGGTGATAGGTAAAAGCGGTTTTATACAAGCCAGGGGTAACTTAACGGTTTCTTCGAGCAAGTACACCAAATTTGAAGAACCCCGGTTTGCCGAATCGTACCGTTACCTTGTAGGGCAAACCCTTGGCCGCTCTATTGGCTACGTTGCCGAGCGTTTATTTGTTGATGATAATGAAGCAGCAAACTCGCCAACCCAGATATTTAGCCCGGGCGGTATAGCCCCCAAGGGTGGCGATATCAAATACCGCGATTTAAATAATGACGGTAAAATTGATGATGCCGATCAAACTTTTTTAGGTTACCCTACTGTGCCGCAAATTGTTTACGGTTATGGTTTTTCCAGCGGGTATAAAGGCTTCGATCTTTCGGCCTTCTTCCAGGGCCAGGCGCAGGTTAGCTTCTTTATCGACCCAAGCCGCACAAGCCCTTTCATACAAAGCCCCGATGGTGCTTACGCAAGCGGTAACACCCAATTGTTAAAAGCATTTGCAGATGATCACTGGTCTGTAGATAATCAAAACCTTTATGCACAATACCCAAGGCTGGGCGTAAATGGTAAACAGATAGAAAACAACAGGCAGAATAGTACATGGTGGATGCGCGATGGCAGTTTCCTGCGCTTAAAATCTGTAGAGGTTGGTTACACCATCCCTACGCGTATCACTCAAAAGTGGAAAATGAATAAAGTTCGTGTTTATTTTAACGGTCTTAACTTATACACCTGGAGCCCATTCAAATTATGGGACCCGGAAATTGGCGGAAACGGATTTTCGTACCCTATACAAAAGGTGTTTAACGTAGGGCTAAACGTCAATTTATAATAACGTATTACAATTTTTATATCAGTTATATGAAAAGAATATCTCAGATCTTATGCGCGGCAGTATTATTACTATCGGGTGTATCCTGTAAAAAGTACCTCGATCTGGCCCCCAATAACACGGGCACACTGGAGTATGCTTTCAGGAACCGTAACGAGGCCGAAAATTATTTGTTCACCTGTTACGCAACATTACAGCAATTTGCCGAGGCTACCACAAACCCAAGTTTTACAACCTCGGGCGAGATCATTTACCCTGATAATTTAACCAAACATCCCATTGATGAAACAGGGTTTGATATGATAAGGGGCTCGCAAAACAGCGCACAGCCGGGCCTTAACTATTGGGATGGCGAAAGGAGCGGTAAAGCCATCTTCCGGTCGATACGCAGGTGTAACACCATGCTCGAAAACATAGATAAACCTATCGATCTGTCTTTCGCCGAAAAGAAAAGATGGATTGCCGAAGTGAAATTTTTAAAGGCTTACTATCACTTTTATCTGGCCCGGATGTATGGCCCTATACCATTAATAAAAAACAATTTAGCTATTACCGCATCTACCGAAGAGATAAAGGTTAAACGCTCACCTGTTGATTCTACTTTCAACTATATTGTTTCACTTTTAGATGAAGCCATCCCTGATCTTCCGCCGGTTATTAATAACCAGGCACAGGAATTGGGCCGTATCACTCAAACAATCGCGCTTTCTGTAAAAGCCGAGGTACTTACAACCGCCGCAAGCCCATTGTTTAATGGTAACCCCGACTACATTAGTGTTCAAAATAAAGATGGAGAAAAACTTTTCCCCGGCACTTACGACCCGGCAAAATGGGAAAGGGCCGCCGCAGCATGTAAAGTGGCTATTGATATTTGCGAGGCAAATGGTTTAAGGCTTTACAGCTTTATTGCCCCTGCAACTATTACATCCTTACCAGACTCGTTAAAGAAAGTACTTACCTTACAAAATGCGGTTACCGAAAAATGGGAGCTAAATCCCGAACTGATATGGGCGCTAAACCCTACTTTTCAATGGCAGGGCTACTCAACGCCGCGCTTAACACAAAAGGGTGTTGTAAATATTTTTTCAAACCCCTCTACCTTTGCGGTGCCGCTTGCAATACAGGAGCTGTTCTATTCTGATAAAGGGGTGCCTATTAACGAGGATAAAACCTTTGATTATGCTGGCAGATATTCCATAAAAACAGGCGACGAGAACAGCCGTTTTTACATCGCGAAAAATTACTCGACAGTAAAAGAGCACTTTAACCGCGAGCCGCGTTTTTACGCCAGCCTTGGTTTTGATGGTGGCATATGGTTTGGTAACGGCAAAACAAACTTAACCGACATGTACCATGTAGAGGCCCGCGGTATCGAGTCATTCGCTGGCCCTAAGGATATCAATACGCTTAACATTACCGGTATATGGCCAAAAAAACTGGTTCATTACCAATCGGTGTATGATGATGGTTTCCAGGAAATTGGCTATCGTTTACCTTTAATAAGGCTTGCCGGTTTATACCTGTTATACGCCGAGGCTTTGAACGAAGTGCATGGCCCAACAGCTGAAGCATATACTTATATCGATAAAGTGCGCACAAGGGCAGGTTTACCGGGGGTTGTTGAAGCCTGGACAAACTACTCCAAAACTCCCGATAGGGTTAATACCAAAGATGGCCTGCGCCAGATAATACACCAGGAGCGCAGGCTCGAGCTAATGTTTGAAGGAACATCCGGATGGGACCTGCGCCGTTGGAAGGAATTGCAGAATGTGCTAAGCCAGCCAATGCAGGGATGGAACCTTTACGAAACACAGCCGGCCAATTACTACCAGCCGCGTACTTTGTTCTCAGCGATATTTGGTGTTCGCAATTATTTGTGGCCTATAAAAGACCGTGACCTGATAATAAACGACAACCTGGTTCAAAACCCATACTGGTAGGCATTAGGTGAGAGATGAAAAATAGCTATAAAAGAAATTGATTATGAAAAAGATAAATAAATATTCCGCTAAGGCCTTGTTTAGCCTGCAGATATTAGCTTTTGTTTGTTTGCTTTCGGCCTGTAAAAAGAACGAGGGATACAATACCCAGCCGGTATCTACCGATAAAACTAAACCCGATGTAGTTACTAACATAAAGGTTACAAACTATAACGGAGGTGCGTTTATAACTTATAATTTGCCCAACTCCGATAATATTTTGTACGTGCTGGCTCAATATAAAATAAACGATAAAACATCCAGGGAAACAAAATCCAGTTATTACACCGATACGGTAAAGGTTGAAGGGTTTGCCACTAATAAACCCTACGAGGTAACGCTTTACACCGTAAGCCGGGCCAATGTAAAATCCGACCCGCTAACGGTAACCGTTAACCCCGATGTGCCTTACTATAAATTGATAAAGCCAACCGTATCGCTCACTACCGATTTTGGAGGTGTGCATATACAGGCGCTTAATCCTAACAAAAAAGAAGTTGGGGTAATTTTAATAGCGATGGATAATTCTACCCAGGCGCTCGAAGTGAGCGACCAGCACTACACTAACCAGGATACCATCGACTATTCTGTACGCGGGTTTCCATCCGAGCAGCGCAAATTTGGTGTGTACATAACCGATAATTACGGCAATATATCTGATACCACTTTGCTGGATATCACCCCGCTTTTTGAAACCCAGTTGGATAAAACCAAATTTACGGTGTACCGCAAACCAAGCGATAGCGAAATAGGGTACGGCTGGGACCTACCTTATCTTTGGGATGGTAAAATTGATGGCTATTCCAATGGCTGGCATACCAACCCCGGTACCGGCAAGCCTATGCAATGCACATTTGGTATTGGTGTAACCGCGCAGATAAGCCGCATAAAGATATTTGAACGCCCGCTGGAATATGCTTTCTTCCATGGTAATCCTAAAAACTTTAGCTGGTGGGGCTCTACTGTAGATTCACCGCAGGACGTTGTGCTTCCGCAGTCGGCACCTGTTGGAGCAGTTATTGGTGACTGGGTTAATCTGGGCAATTATCGTTATCCAAACCCTCCGTCGGGTTTACAACCGGGCTTTACCAATCAGGCAGATGAGAAATTTGTATTGGCAGGGGTAGATTTCCTGGTGCCGGCAACCGCACCCGCGGTAAAGTACCTGCGCCTTTTAGTGCACGATACCTGGGGTAAAGGCGATGCAGCCCATTTAATGGAAGTAACGGTTTATGGCAAACCGCAATAATATTTGATATATAATTTAAATAAGAAATTATGAAAAACCTTTTTCGTATTTGTCTCATCTTCTTTATTGTAGCGGCCTTTATTGGTTGCGAGAAAAAGGATGAGGAGTTTAAGAAATTTTTGGGCGATAAGGAAATAACCTATCCCGGTAAAGTAATAAACCCGCACTCTAAACCGGGTAATTTACGCACCGCCCTGGTTTGGAGCCCAAGCCCCGATCCAAGCGTTAGTAAATATGTTATTTATTGGAATAACAAAGCCGATTCGCTGGTGGTTAATTCAACCAACCATAACACATCCGATTCGGTAACCGCCGTAATACCGGGGCTTAGCGAATATATTTATTCGTTCACCATCGTATCGCTTGATTCCAAAGGCAATAAATCTGTTCCGCTGGATATTAATAATGTTAAGGTTTATGGCCCGATTTATCAAAGTGGGTTATTAAATAGGGTTTATGATGCTGCTAACCCGTTCAACGTATCCGAAAATGGTAACGTTAAACTTAACTTTTTAGCAGCCGATACCTCATCCTTAAATGTATCAACCATTATAAAATATACCAACAGGGATGGTGATGTTGTAGAAAAAGACCTGGACCCCGATAGCACATCCTACACCATTACCGATTATAAATCGGGCGAGCCTGTGAGTTTCCGTTCGGGTTATATCCCGGTAAAGGGGGCTATTGATACATTTTATGTAGAAAACTACAGCACTTTCCCCGAAATTAACGGTATAAGCCAATGCGCAAAATCGTTATTCAAAGAAAATAAACTGAACGGCGACGTTGGGACGTATGAAGGCCAGACAAGCGTAAGTAAACTTTGGGATGGTTCGGTAGGCCCGCAGGGCTATCCAAATATCTTCCACAGCGATGGCGACCACCACATGCCGCATACTTTTACATTTGATATGGGCAAGGTTTATAAAGTGCTTACCAGCATGGAAGAAACCGGCCGTAACTGCTGTAATAATCCCGACCAGTTTGAGATATGGGGAATAGCTGATATTACTAACGCTGCCACAAACCTGTCGCCAAATGATAACGGCTGGACAACCGAAATGCAGGCCAAAGGCTGGACACTATTAAAAGATGTAACCCGTAACGATGACGGGCAGGCGCTCATCAAGATCAATTTTGATGCGGCGATACCACCTGTAAGATACATCCGCGTTAGGGTTAAACATGTAACCACCGGCGATGGCTACTATAGCAACATCAGCGAAATGACTTTTTTTAACGATGTGCTAAAATAAGAAGCTTACGCCCCGCTATATCTCATTAAATAAGCCATCCCTGCAAAGGATGGTTTATTTGTGTAAAGCTTTAAATTTGTTTTTTAATAAACCGGCTATATATCAACCTATGTTAAAATGCATTGCTGCCATGTTTGTGTCTCTATCGTTTGTAATGCCTGCTAAGGCGCAGCAAGCTTACAAACAAGCGTTGCCTTACCGTAATTATTACCATACAAGAGGGGGGCTAAATCATTTTCTTTCGGCAGTAACCCAAAAACATGTTGCTACTGTCGCTTTTTTAGGTGGATCCATAACGTTTAACCCCGGCTGGCGCGATAAGGTATGTAGTTACCTTAAAGATCGCTATCCAAAAACAAAGTTCAGGTTTATACAGGCGGGTATACCATCATTAGGAAGTTTGCCGCATGCTTTTCGTTTAAAACGCGACGTGCTCGATTCCGGCCGGGTTGATCTTTTATTTTTAGAAGCTGCCGTAAACGACCGGGTGAACGGAACCGACAGCCTCACGCAGGTGCGCGATCTGGAGGGTATCGTAAGGCATGCAAAACGCAACAACCCTTTAATGGATATTATCCTGATGTCCTTCGCCGACCCGGATAAGAGCAACGATTACGGAAAAGGAAAAACACCTGCCGAAGTAGCAAACCACGAACTGGTCGCGAAGTACTATAACCTGCCCTCCATTAACCTTGCGAAAGAAGTTTACGATAAGATACAAAACAAGGAGTTTAGCTGGCTTAATGATTTTAAAGACATACACCCCGCGCAGTTTGGCCAGGAATTGTACTTCGCCAATATAAAAAGCCTGCTGCAAAGCTGCGCGGAGCAGCCTGTTAAAAAATTCGCAGTAACGCCGTTGCCTAAACCATTAAACAAATCGAACTTTGAACATGGTAACTATTACAGCATCACCAATGCAGATTACGATAAAAATTGGGCGATAGACGATAACTGGACACCTAAAGATAGTTTGGACACACGCCCCGGTTTTGTAAACGTACCAACCCTCGTTACTGAAAAAGCAGGCGCGGAACTTACATTGCCTTTTAACGGCACAGCCATTGGCATGGGCGTTGTTTCGGGTGGCGACGCAGGGGTGGTTTCTTATTCTATTGATGGTGGCGCTTTTAAAGAGACAGACCTGTACACCCAATGGAGCGGCTGGCTGCACCTGCCATGGTATGTATTATTTGATGGCAACCTTGCCAAAGGCAGGCATGTGTTAAAGCTAAAAATAGCCGGTCATCATAATCCAAACAGTAAGGGCAATGCCTGCCGCATCGTATATTTCCTGAGGAACGAATAATCCATTTATTTGCTGGATTTGTCCATTTTAAAGCAGAAAACAAGCTTTTATTTTTAGCCAGCCAATTAGTATTTCACCAATTGTAAAAATAGCCTGCTCAAACCCCGGCGGTTTAACAGGCCATTTGTTAACTAACCGATAATGAAAAGATCCTTATACCTGATTACCATAATTTGTTTATTAAGCGATATAGCCTACGGACAAAACAAACCACTAAAGCTTTGGTATGATAAGCCGGCCGCACAGTGGGAAGAGACGCTGCCTTTGGGCAATGGCCATTTAGGTATGATGCCCGATGGCGGTATAAACGAAGAACACATCCTTTTAAACGATATTACGCTATGGTCGGGCGCGCCGCAGGATGCCAATAATTACGAAGCTTATAAAAGCCTGCCAGAGATAAGGAAGCTGCTTGCTGAAGGAAAGAATAACGAGGCGCAGGCCCTGGTCGATAAAAATTTTATCTGCACAGGGGCAGGATCAGGCAGCGAGCCGTTTGGTAAATATCAGGTACTTGGCGATCTGAAGCTAAAGTTTAATTACGCAAACCCTGATAAGGCCAACTCTCCTGCCAACTACAAACGCGAGCTATCGCTGGATAACGCCATTGCCAGCTCCAGTTTTGTGGTTGACGGTGTTACCTATAAAAGAGAATATTTTACAAGCTTTGGTAACGATGTAAGTATCATCAAACTATCGGCAGATAAGCCGGGGCAATTAAATTTTATTATAGACCTATCCCGCCCCGAGCGATCAATGACCGTCGAAAAAAATGGCGAACTGCAAATGTACGGGCAGCTTAAAAGCGGTACAGATGCGGGCGGCATGCAGTACCTAACCAAAGTTAAAACCCGTTTAAAAGGCGGTACATTAAGTCACGACGACAACAAACTGGTGGTGAAAAATGCTACCGAGGTCATCATCTACCTATCAGCCGGTACAAATTTTAGAGGTGCAGATTACAAAAAAAATGTAGATAGTAACCTTGAGGCAGCGTTAAAAACGCCTTACGCGCAGGAGCGGGCACAACATATTGCCAAATATCAAAAATTGTTTGAGCGAGTTGCGGTAAACCTGGGTACAGGCACCGCACCTGATGAAACTACCGATAAAAGGCTTATCAGTTTTCATAAAAACCCCAATGCTGATAAATATTTACCGGTGCTTTTTTACCAGTATGGGCGGTACCTTACCATCAGCAGCACGCGGGTGGGGTTGTTGCCGCCAAATTTACAGGGATTATGGGCCAATCAAATAAACACTCCCTGGAACGGCGATTACCACCTGGATGTGAACGTACAAATGAACCACTGGCCGGTGGAGGTATCAAACCTGTCGGAACTTAACCTGCCTTTGGCCCAGTTGGTTAAAGGAATGGTAAAGCCCGGCGAGCGCACAGCAAAAGCTTATTATAATGCAAATGGGTGGGTTGCCCACGTAATAACCAATGTGTGGGGTTTTACGGAACCGGGTGAAAGTGCGTCCTGGGGGGTAACCAAATCCGGCTCGGGCTGGCTGTGCAATAACCTTTGGGAACATTATGCCTATTCGGAAGATAAGAATTACCTGCGAGAGATCTATCCTATATTAAAAGGCTCGGCGCAGTTTTACAGCAGTATGCTTACTAAAGATGATAAAACCGGCTGGCTGGTAACTTCGCCATCTTCATCGCCCGAGAATAGCTTTTACCTGCCAAATGGTAAAACGGCCAGCATTTGCGTTGGCCCAACAATCGATAACCAGATCATCAGGGAGTTATTCAATAACGTGATCACCGCGGCCAGGCTTTTAGGTAAGGATGAAGTGTTAAGAAAAGACCTTGCTGCCAAGTTAAAACAGCTGCCGCCCGCCGGACAAATCAGCAAGGACGGCCGCCTGATGGAGTGGCTGGAAGATTATAAAGAAACCGAACCTCAGCACCGGCATATTTCGCACTTATATGGGCTGTACCCTGCATCGTTAATAACACCCGAGGCAACTCCGGCATTAGCCGAAGCCTGTAAAAAAACATTAGAAGTTAGGGGAGACGACGGGCCAAGCTGGTCTATCGCATACAAGCTTCTGTTTTGGGCACGCCTGCATGATGGTAACCGGGCATACAAACTATTTACCGAAATAATGAAACCTACCCTTAAAACCGATATTAACTATGGCGCAGGTGGCGGCATTTATCCCAATTTATTATCGGCAGGGCCACCATTTCAAATTGATGGTAACTTTGGCACCACCGCCGGTATTGCCGAAATGCTGATACAAAGCCATGCCGGTTTTATTGAATTATTGCCTGCCGTGCCCGATAGCTGGAAGGCATCGGGCGAGGTTAAGGGCTTAAAAGCCCGTGGAAACTACACCGTAAATTTTAGCTGGAAAGACGGAAAGGTGATCAATTACCGGATAATCTCCTCACGCCCCCGAAAGGTAAAAGTAAAAATAAACGGGCAGGTAAAAACCATTTCTACGGTAAAGGCATAACCAATTAATTGTTATCTGAATAAAAACATGCTAAAAACTTATGCCCGATACTTCATAGGTATCCTGTTTCCCTTTGCTTTTATGTTTAAGGTAAATGCCGGCGCAAAACCTGCGGCCGCCATTGGTACAGTAAGTATTCAGTTCGGTAATAACGGCAAGATCAGCTATAATTTAAACACCGGTACTTACAACGTTTACCAAAAGGGTGTGCTTATCTTCCCGGATATTTATGCAACGGCCAAAGTAAATGCCGATACCATTAGGTCGAAAGATTACCGTTTAAGAAAATATACCCGGCTGGGTATCCGGGATGGTTTTGGTAAGGGCTTTAAGCATATCATATGGCTAACCGCTAAAGGTTTGCCACAAATGAAACAGGTATTTTATACTTATGCTGATAAAAATTATTTCCTTACCGCTATTTCGTTTAGTGGCACGTTACTTAAAAGCAACTATATGGCGCCGGTTAATGGTGGTTTTAATAACATCAAAGGCGATGATGTACGCTCATTGTTTGTGCCTTTTGATAACGATAATTTCATCAGCTATAATTCAAAACCTTTTACCGGGGTTACTGGCGTAAGCTCAGAGGTAGGCACGGTGTTCTCCAATCAAAGCAGGGCAGGGATTGTGGCAGGTTCGGTAGAGCATGCGGTTTGGAAAACGGGGGTAGACCTGGAAGCTCACAGTAGGCTAAACCAAATTAAAGTTTGGGGCGGATACACCGCCGAAGCCGTAACCCGTGACAAAATTGAACACGGCAACATCAACGGCGACATTATAACATCACCAAAAATATTTGTTGGTTTTTTTAGCGACTGGCGCACAGGTATGGAAGAATACGCCAAAGCCAACCGTATTGCCGAACCGCCTTATATTTTTAACTGGGACAAGCCCACCCCCGTAGGCTGGAACAGTTGGGGTGTAATGCAGGAGAAACTCACGCTCGATAAGATCATCAAAACGGCCGACTTTTTTGCCGATAGTATCCCCGCGTTCCGCACGGGCAATACGGCTTATATCGATTTGGATTCGTTTTGGGATAAACTTGTGCATAACGGTGACTACAGCGAGTTAAAACAGTTCGCCGACCACTGCAAAGCAAAAGGCTTACAACCCGGCGTTTACTGGGCGCCGTTTACCGACTGGGGACATGCCGGCGGGCCGGACAGGAAAGCAGAGGGCAGCAATTATACCTTTGGTGAAATGTGGACGAAGATCGGCGATGGCTATAACGATATTGATGGCGCAAGGGCTTTAGACCCTACCCATCCGGGTACACAGCAGCGCATAGCATTCGTGCTGGGTAAGCTAAAGGCATGCGGCTTTAAAATGATCAAGATAGATTTCCTGGGCCATGCCTCGGTTGAGGCCAATAAGTTTTACGACCCAACGGTAACTACGGGCATGCAGGCCTACCGTAAAGGTATGGAATACGTGGTAGACAAGCTTGGGGGCCAAATGCTGGTATATGCAGCCATATCGCCCAGTATGGCAACCGGCAGGTATGTACACATGAGGCGTATAGCCTGCGATGCCTTTAAAACCATAGACCACACCCAGTACACACTCAATAGCTTAAGCTATGGCTGGTGGCAAACCAACCTGTACAATTACATAGATGCCGATCATGTGGTGTTTGCGGATGAAACAATTGGTGCCAACCGTGCCCGCTTATTATCGGCCCTGGTTACTGGGACATGGATCAGTGGCGATGATTTTTCGGTTACCGGCCAATGGATGGCCCGCGTAAAAAAATATTACCAGGATGCCGAATTGATAAAACTGGTGCAAAACGGCAAAGCATTCCGCCCGGTTGAGGGTAATGTGGGCACGTCAGATATATTTACCCAAAAAATTGGTGATGCCTTTTATATGGCTGTGATAAATTATACCAAAGAAGCTAAAGGGTTTTCTGTTTCTCCGCAACGCCTTGGATTAGATCTTTCAAAAGTAATAAGCGTAAAAGAACTATTGCAACAGAACACCATTGGCATAAAAAACAACCTGCAGTTTAAACTTAACGGCGCAGATGCGGTGCTGTATAAATTTGTGTTAAAAAAGTAATACCTTGTTCATGCAAATAACAAGGTATGAACAAGCTCGTATTTCTTTTTCTGGGGATATTTATCAGTAGCCTGGCTAATGCCCAGGTAAGTTATCCTGATGATAACCTGCCAACAGATACGCCCGCACTGTTTGCCAAAGGAGTGGTATCAACAGGCTTGTCAAACCGCGATTTTACTATTTCGCTTGCCGGCGATGAAATATTTTACACCATACAGCACCCTAAATTTATTGCCAGTGTAATTATCAGGCTTGCCAAAGTAAACGGTAAGTGGGGCAAACCCGAAGTCGCGCCATTCTCGGGCGTATTCCGGGACCTGGAGGCCGCCTTCTCGCCGGATGGTAAAACCCTTTTCTTCTCGTCCGACAGGCCGGTTACGGGAAACCAGCCCAAACGCGATTTTGATATCTGGAAGGTTTCTAAAACAGGCGATGGGGGGTGGGGCAAGCCCGAGAATTTAGGCACAACGGTAAACACAGCCAAAAATGAATTTTACTCTTCTGTCGCAAAAAGTGGCAACTTGTATTTTACTGTAGAAGCGCCATATGGTAAAGGCGGCGAAGATATTGTAGTAAGCACCTATACCCCAAAAGGCTACGCACCGCCGGTAAGTCTGCCCGGTGGTGTTAATACCGAACACGGTGAATTTAACGCCTTTATCGACCCTGATGAACAGTTTATCCTGTTCTCGTCTGATGGTCGCGCCGATGATAAAGGCAAGGGTGATCTCTACATCAGCAAAAAAGACAAATCAAATACCTGGCTGCCGGCACAACATTTACCCGGCGCAATTAACAGCACCGCGCTTGATTATTGCCCATACGTTACTCCCGATAAAAAATATTTAATTTTCACCAGTAACCGCCTGCGTAAAGAATGGTATAATAACAAAGCCGTTACCTATCCCGAATTAAATAGCCTGCTTAGCCAACCCGGCAACGGGCAGGATGATATCTATTGGGTTAAATTCGATTTAGCGGCCTATTAACAGGGAAGTAGTGCGATATTTGCACGTTGATATTTCCTTTAAATTCAATTTCTTAGCCATTAAAGGTAAATGTTAAACTGCGGCAGTTTATTATTTATTATTATATAATAATCAGGCTATGTTATAACTATAAATTGTAACTTGATTTTAATTGGTGACCATTACCCTTCTCAAATCACCAATTGTCTTTTCCAACCTATCCCTATTCGATACCCAAATGCGAAAAATAATAACGTCTGAGCTACTTAACGCTAATAAATACCTGCTCTTTCAAAACAAGGAGAAGGCAAAGCGTGCCGCCGAGCTTGCAGCCGCTAACAATGAGCTTGCTGTTCAAAATACAGAGAAGGAGAAGCGTGCCGCCGAGCTCATCATCGCCAATAAAGAATTGGCCTATCAGAACGATGAAAAGGAGAAGCGTGCCGCCGAGCTCATCATCGCCAATAAAGAATTGGCCTATCAGAACGATGAAAAGGAAAAGCGCGCCGCCGAATTGATCATCGCTAACGCCGAACTGATATTCCAGAACACCGAGAAGGAGAACCGTGCAGCCGAACTGGTAATAGCAAACCACGAACTCGCTTTCCAAAACGAGGAAAAGGAAAAACGTGCCGCCGAACTTATCGTTTCCAACGAGGAACTCCTTTTTCAAAACGGAGAAAAGGAGAAGCGCGCTGCCGAACTCATCATTGCCAATCACGAACTTGCATTTCAAAATTTAGAAAAAGAGAAGCGTGCCGCCGAATTAATTATAGCCAACCACGAGCTTTTGTTTCAGAATGAAGAAAAGGAAAAGCGTGCAGCCGAACTTAGTATAGCGTATAACAAAATAAAGAAGGCCGAGGAATTTTTGCGCGAATACATAGCCGGGCTGGAAGAAATGATGTTTATGACCCATCATAAAGTAAGGCAGCCGGTAGCCAATATCCTGGGAATTTCGGAATTGCTTGCTGATTGTATAGGTAAGCCCGTTACACTAAAAAGGCTGGTAGGATATATGAAAGAATCGGCTGTATCACTGGATAATTTTACAAAAGAACTTACCGCCTTTATAACCGATCTGGAACAAAAAGGCAAGAATAAGCACCTGCTATAAAAAACAATGTTAACTAACAGCCTCACGCTTAACATAATGATAATATTGAATTAACCGGGTTGTGGCCTACTTTTGCAAATAATCACAACCCTTATATGAAAGATAAACTTAAACCACTTGTAAAGGAAGCAAAAAAGGCCGCTCAAAAAGCCATTCAGTTAAGCCTGGTTACCCAGTTAAAAGAAATTACCGCCAGGTTTGGCGAGGGTTCTAAAAAGCTGGATAAGCAGATAGAGAAAGAAGCAAAAAAGCTTGCCAAAAAATTTGCTAAGGATATTAAGGTAAATAAAGCCGCCCTAATTAAGGTTGATGACAAACCCAAAACCGTAGCAGAGGCCCCTAAAGCTAAAACCGCCAAAATAAAAACGGTGGCTGCCCCGGCAGTTAAAAGGCCTGTTGCAAAAACAAATATTTTATAATTATTGCCTTCAGATCTTGATCAGCTCGTTTTTTAGGGCCGAGATAACCAGGCCTGTTCTTGACTTTACCTCGAATTTTTGGAACAGCGCCTCGCGGTAATTATCGATGGTATGCGGGCTAAGGTTCATCATGTCGGCAATTTGCTTGTAGGTAAGGTCAGAGCAGCACAGCTCCAGGAATTTAAGCTCGTTGGGGTTTAATCCGATAGGGGCGTTTTTCAGTGGCTGGTTGTTTTGGATATTCCGCAGCAGCTTGCCCGATACCAGTTCATTAATATAAAACGATTGCGAAGCTATCCCTTTTATGGCATTTACCAGGTCGGCAGCTTTTGATTGTTTTAGCATATAACCACCCGCGCCGCTCTTTAGCATCCCAATAATAGGGGTATCTTCTTCAAACATGCTTAAAGCAAGTACATTTACCCCCGGGTGGTTGGCTTTTAGCCATTTGGTAGTTTCGTAACCGTTCATCACCGGCATGGTAATATCCATCAGTATCACGTCGGGCAGGGGGTAGGCCGGCAGCTTTTTTATCATGTCGGCACCGTTATCGGCATCAAACAAAACGTTTATCTCGTTCGATTCTGTCAGTAAATGTGCCAGGCCCTGGCGAAACAGTGTATGATCGTCTACTATGGCAATGTTTACTTTATCGGTTTGCATGTGTTACTTATACGGTACGTTTATGGTTATGATGGTTCCATTTAACTTTGTGGAAACAATTGAAGCCGTGCCATTTATCATCGCGCTTCGCCTTTTAATATTATGAAGGCCCATGCCGCCCTTCCGCTTTAATATTTCATCCACATCAAACCCAACTCCGTTATCGCGTATAGTTAATTTCAGGGTATCTTCAATTGCTTCTAAATTAATAATTATACCGGTAGCTTTAGCATGCTGTATAATATTATTTATTATTTCCTGAAAAAGCCTGAAAAGTATCGTATCCTTAGCGTTATCGCTTATTATTGCCATATTGTTATGCTCAAAAGTTATCTCAAATTTTTCTGATCGTTTTAACCATTCCAGTTCAAATTCGATAGCCGCGCTTAAGCCTTTGCTCACAATTTCTTCGCCATGCAGCAAGCGCGACAGGGCTTTAACCTCCTTTATCGACCGTAGGGTGAGGTCCTCTACCAAGGCTATCTTTTCGGCGGTGTTCCTGCTATCGTTAAGGTTTATAGAGCTTAGGGTAATGGTGGTAAGGCTAAGCAGCTGGCCAATATTATCGTGCAGGTCGTAGGCAACGGTTTTAAGGGTTTGTTCCTGCACCTCCATCTGTGTTTTAAGCAGTTCGGTCTCAAAGTTTTTTTGCAGTATAAGGGTTTCCTCGTGGTGTTTCTTTTTCCTGCGGTTATACGATAAAACGTACAAGATAAGAAACAGCGGCGCAATTAGGAATATGATGGATGTTAACCCAATGAGGGAGATGATTTCCTTTGACGATATCTGCATAAAAAAGCGTATGACCAGAAGATGTACATGATGATATCTAAGATATTGAAAATAATATACCTTACAGATCGTATCCTTTCATGCTCTGCTAAATAATCTGAAAAAATATTGCAGACCGTGCTGCCAAAGTAAAAGAACAGTGTACCGCTAACCCACCAGAACGGGGCCGAGAATAAAAGCGGCTCAAAATGCTCGTCCTTTAATTTTAGATAGTAAAAATAAAGGCTGGCCAGCACAAACACTACCGACATAACCGTTGCCGTATGCGAAGTAAAGCGGCCAAAATTATTGTAAAACAATTCGCCCACATACATGGCGGCAAACACGCCCAGCCAGCTAAGCAGCCATAGCGCCTTATAATGGTAAGGCTTGTACAGGTAATAAAAAAAATAACTGGTGAAACCGCACTCGAACAGCAGGTACACATTATAAATAGGGTAATTATAAATGCGCATATACTCGCGGATGTAGATGCCGCCAATTTCAACAGCGCAGGTTAACAGTAAAAAAGGGATAAATAGCTTCCATGCCGTAACTTTTTCCCCGTAAAGGAAAAAAATAGCGGCAAGGAAGCATAAAAACTCTGATACTGTATTAACGGTAACAAATGTCATAACTGTTTATCATGGTATAAGGGTAGCACCGGTTGGGGCGCAATCTTTTGGTGGCGGGCAAAGCTCCCCGCGGTTTTCAGGTGTGCCGCCTACCATAAAGCCCAGTGTTGGTTTAGTAGATTTGGCCGGTTTGCTGGTGTAATAATCGCGGTGAAATACCTGGTTAACCTTGTTGGTGCTGTCTTTGGTAGATACCATTACCAGCGTATTGTAACCCCAGTAATCTTTTGGTGGTATAATACCGCCAATTACCTTGGTGTTGTAAGTAGTATCGTAAGTGGCCATGTAAAAACGGATTCCATCGCCGCCTTCGCTTTTTATTTTATCAAGCAGGGCCTGCAGGCGGTCGGCGCTAAACCATATGGCGCGGGTATTAGGTTTGTTTTTTACCATTCTAACACCGTTTTCCACGTAGTTAGAATCTACCGAGCCGGCGTGCTTCTCGTAATTTTTTACATAATTTTTGGCCATTTCGTAACTAAGGCTGTCGTAGTTAAAAGTCTGGCCTTTGGCGCCGGTAAGGTCGGCGTGCTGGTTTTGGCAGGCGCTAAACGCAAGCGCGGCCACAGCTACATACAATAAGGGGTTTTTGAGTGTCATAATAGTTTTCGGATTTTAAGGTTTACCGAAAGTGACTATTTATAAACAGATATACAAATTAATAGACTGCCTTTTTTCCACCTTAAGGAGTTTTAAAAAAAGCTGATTTCACCCTATGCAGATCGTAATTTATAACAGAGATTTGTTGTGTAACGCAAAGCAGGAGAGAGGGTGATGAGGTGTTAAGAAAAAGCCCAAACGTTTTAAACAAAATATTATTGCCAATTAATTAAATATTTTATCTTTACTGACTAATTAAATAATTAACAAAAATATTAACTCTAAACCTTATCACTTTAAACTATGGAACCTTTATTAGGAGAAATTAAAATGTTTGCAGGTAATTTTGCACCAAACGGCTGGTTTACCTGCGAAGGACAAACTTTGTCTATCAACCAGTATACAGCTTTATTTAGCATATTGGGTACCAGCTATGGCGGCGATGGTGTTACTACCTTTCAATTGCCCGATCTGCGCAGCGCCTTCCCTACGCAGTGCAGTAATATTGGCGGCAACAGGCGTACCCCGTATTCATTAGGCCAAATTGGCGGTAACCAACAGGTTACAATAACCCCACAACAAATGCCTGCGCACTCACACATTATTAATACCGTAACCCTTGGAAACCTGCCGCAACCAAATGGTAATGCCCTTGCAGGTCTTCCGGTTGATCTTACAACAGGCGAAGGCACAAACAATTGGTCGAACGCGGCGACTGATTCGTCATTAAGCCCAGCGACAGTTGCGCCGACAGGTGGAAGCCAACCCGTTAATATAACCCCGCCGTTTCTTGCCATGCAATATATTATCGCCTGGCAGGGTGTATATCCTTCAAGGCCATAAGTGCCCATGAATACGATTTTTAAGGATTTTAACGCGTGCCGGTGAAAATTGGTATTGTATCAAATTCAAAAATATGCATACCCCTGCTTTCGTACCTAAGCAGTATAAAAGCAGGGGTTATGTTATACTTCGGCAAATCGGCACACGCTGATATCGGTGTGAACGACCTTGCCGGTTTCTGCAGGATGAACAATATACAGTTCTACGCCGAAGACGATAAAAAAGAGCTGTACACCTGGCAGCAAATGAACCAACCGGATGTGATCTTCATTTCCGGGTACGCTCATAAAATAGCAGTTGAAGAATTAAGCGGTGTGCCAAAGGGAATATTTAACATACACTTTGGCAGCTTACCGCAGTACAGGGGGCCTTCGCCGGTTTTCTGGCAATTAAAAAACGGCGAGGCGCAGTTAGGCTTAGCCATCCATCAATTAACCGGTAAGCTGGATAGCGGCGCGGTTGTTTGGGAACAAAATATTAATAACGAAGTATACCATACCTACAATTATACAAACCAGGCATTTAGCCAGTTGCAGGTGCAGGGGGTATCAAAAATACTTATCAAACTAAACAGCAAGCAAACGCTGACTTACAAGATACAAGCCGAAACCGAAGCCCGGTATTACAAAAAGCCCCAACTGGCCGATGTGATGGTAAACTGGGATACAATGGATGCGAAAGAGATACTTGGCCTGATTAAAGCCTGCACAGCCTGGAACAACGGGGCAGGTGCTTTGATAAACGGGCACGAATTGAAAATATTAGATGCCGAAGCCGCTTTAACAGGAGCCAATAACATACCCGGAACAATCAACATTGCAAATAACAAGTTTAATGTGGCCTGCATCAATAACCAGGCATTAAGCATTAACTTTTTTTATATAAATAACACTTGCATACCGGCCCGGCATGCAGGTTTTTACGGTTTAAAAACAGGGCAAACATTTATTAGTAAAATATAACGGCATTGCCGATAAAATATAAATCAGAACAACTAATACGTAACCATGAAAAAACTTTTACCAATCATTAAGAACGTAATAACAAAAGGCAGCCGATCATTTTCGGCAGCCGTGCTATTACTGATATTATTGGGGATAACCAAAAGCACGCAAGCGCAGGTTTATTACCTGATAAATAGCACCACCGGTAATACAACTAACGCTGCAAACGCGCTAAAAAAAGTTGATTATAATGGTGGTAACGATGGTAATGTAACTACCAGTATACCCAACCCAATCTTAGCCGAGGTTGATGCACCAAATAACCGTGTGTTTACTTACAATGGCTTTTTAGGCAACAGGGTTATCAATGTGGTGAATATGGGTACAGGCGGGGTAATCAATACCATTACTTTGCCGGCCGGTATCCAGGTATCCGGCCCATCGGTAACCGCTATTAAATACGACCCTATTAACGATTGGGTATATTATGTAACTAACAGCAACGGTGGCTCGGCTACACTGAACGCTGTTTACAGGTCTAAGCCGGACGGTTCCCAAAACGCTGCATTAGCAACCGGTATTGCTACGTTACCACAATGGCTTGCGCTTGATATACCCAATAACAGGGTATTTATATATGAGGGTGTTTTTAGCGGCCGTAAAATATTAACTTTTGATTTGGGTAGTAATACGGTTACAGGTAACGCGCCAGTATCCAATATAGCAAATGCTATTGCTTACGACCCTATTACGGATTATCTTTATTACATCACATCGGATAATGACCAAATTAATGCAGGAACAACTAACGATGCATTAAGGAAGATACGCCCGGGAGGTTCGGGTGGCGAAATTACAATTAAAACGTCTTTGGTTAAATCTCCTCAGTATATGGCATTAGATGCGGGTAATAACCGTGCTTTTGTTTATAACGGATATTACGGAAGTTCTACTACTATAAGGTTAGATGATACCGGTATTTATGCGGTTGATCTTACAACAGGCGCAACTACCCGCATCCTTGATCATTCCGGATTGCAAAATACACCTAACTATCTTCGTGTGTATGCTTTATTTGCACCGGCTCGTCCAATTATCAGCACCACAGCAGTTTCAACTTATTCATCAACTACAGCAACTTTAGGTGGCAACATAACGCGAAGCGATGCAAGCGTAACAGCACGTGGTGTAGTGTATAGCAGCAGTAACACCACACCAACTATTGGTGGCAGCGGCGTTACCCAGGCATCAAACGGTACAGGTACAGGTAGCTTCTCTGCAAGTATAGGCAGCCTTAGTGGCTCAACATTATATTATGTAAGAAGTTATGCTACCAGTGGTGCAGGTACCACATATGGCGCGGTTACATCATTTACAACCCTATCAAATGATGCAAATCTTTCAGCCCTTACAATTAATGCCGGTACATTAAATCCTGCTTTTAATTCAGGTACAATAAGCTATACGGCAACGGTAGCAAATGCCAATTCAACCGTTACCATAACACCAACTAAAAACAATGGCGGTGCAAGTATCCAGGTAAATAATGTTGCGGCAACTTCGGGTTCAGGTTCAAGTGTTAATCTGAGCATCGGTGACAACGCCATCCCGGTAAAAGTAACCGCGGCTGATGGCGCAACAACCAAAACATACACCATTACGTTTACCCGCCCTAAAGCGGCACAAACCATCACCTTTAACGCGCTGCCGGCAAAAACATTTGGTAATGCTGATTTTAACCCCGGCGCATTTGCAAGCAGCGGTTTAACAGTGAGCTATAGCAGCGATAATACCAATGTGGCAACCATAGTAAGCGGCGCTATCCATATTGTTGGCGCGGGCACGGCAAATATTACTGCTTCGCAAGCCGGCGATGGCAATACTTTGGCAGCAACCAGTGTGGTACAAAGCCTTACCGTAAACAAAGCCTCGCAAACCATAACCTTTAACGCCCTGCCCGCAAAAGTTTACGGCAATGCCGATTTTGCACCGGGCGCTACCGTAAATACAGGCTTAACTGTTAGCTACAGCAGCGATAACACAGCAGTAGCAACTATAGTAAACAACCAAATACATATTGTTGGGCAAGGATCGGCCAATATTACTGCTTCACAGGCGGGAGATGCCAACAGATCGGCGGCAACGAATGTTGCACAATATTTTACAGTAGATAAAGCAACCGTTACGGTTACCGCCGCCGCCAAAACTAAAATTTACGGCGACGACGACCCTGCATTTACCTACACCGCAACAGGTGTATTTAACAGCGATGCACCAACAGGTGCATTAAGCAGGGTAAACCCTAATACTAACAGGCTTGTTGGTACTTATGCAATTGACCAGGGTACGCTTAGCTATGGTACTAATTACAATATTACTTACGTAGGTGCAAACCTAACCATCAACAAAAGGCCTGTTACCGTTTTACCGGTAGCCAAAACTAAAGTTTATGGCGACCCCGATCCTTTTCTTAACCAGTATTCTTTTGCAGTAGGATCGTCGTTAGCGCCGGGAGATGGTTCCACTTCCGCTTTTGGGCGTGCTGCCGGCGAAGATATAGGCAGTTACCTGATGACCTTTGGTGACAAGAAATTTGTGAATGGTAATGACGATGTTACCGCTAATTACGTTATAACCGTTCAGCCGGCTTATTTTATTATTACTACTAAACCAATCGCCGTTAATGGTTACTCGCAAACAAAAGCATACGGCGATGCTGACCCTGCACTTACTTATACCAGTGCTCCTTTAGCATTTTCTGATACATTTACCGGCGCGTTAACACGCGATGCAGGCGAAAGTGTTGGTACTTATGCTATCAACCAGGGCACGCTCGCATTAAGCGGTAATTATGCTATTACATACGTTGGTGCCAACTTGTCTATTGGTGCAAAAACCATTAATGTTACGGCTAACGCCCAAACAAAAACCTACGGCGGTGCCGACCCTGCATTTACTTATACTAACGACGCGCTTTCCTTCGGCGATGTGTTTACAGGTAGCCTTAGCAGGGATGCAGGCGAGGATGTAGGTAACCATGCCATTACCCAGGGCAGCTTAGCGTTAAGCAGCAACTATACTTTAAATTATACCGGCGCAAACCTTGCAATAGGCAAGGCTACGTTAAGCTATGTAGCCAACCCTGCAAGCCGCCCTTACAAAACTACCGACCCAACTTACACAGGTTCGGTAACAGGCTTTGTTAATGGCGATAATATAGCTGCCACAACAGGTACTTTAAGCTTTACAACAACGGCAGGTTTAAACAGCGCTTTAGGAAACTATCCGATCAATGGAAGTGGCTTAAGCGCGAATAATTACGATTTTGTACAGGATGCTTCAAACGCTACGGCGCTTACCATCACCGCGTCAACCGATGCTACGCTTGCCAACCTAACGGTTACCGAGGGTACTTTAAACCCGGCGTTTAGCAGCGAGGGGACAAGCTATGGTTTCAGTGTTGCTAACAATATAACATCGTTTGATTTGACAGCCACCGTTAACCAGGCAGATGCTACCATGAACTTTAACGGAAGTACGCTTCTTTCGGGCATCGCCAAAGTTGTGCCCCTAAACGCAGGCCCAAATAACTTTAACGTTATTGTAACTGCACAGGATGGCACAACAACAAAATATTATACCTTAAATGTTTTCAGGGCTTACGATACTAACAACATGTTAGCCAGCCTAAACCTAAGCGGCCTAACCTATAGCCCAACATTTGATGCCAACACATTAAATTACACGGCGTCGGTTGGTAACCTGGTTACCTCTACAGCTGTTACCGCTACTGCTGTTGCGCCTACCACACAAATATCTGTAGGCGGATATGACCTGGCAACAACAAACCCGGTTAACGTATCGCTTAATGTTGGCGAAACCGACGCGGTTATAGTAGCTAAAGCCCAAAACGGCGACGAAAGGGTTTACAGGGTTACCATAACCCGTGCGCCATCGTCTGATGCTACCTTGTCAGCTATCGGTAACAGCAGCATCACTTTAAATACACCTTTTACCGCCGGTACGCATACTTACAGTGCAACAGTACCAAGCGAAACTGGTGTGCTGACATTTAAGCCTGTAGGTACAAACGACAGGGCGTCTATACAAGTAAACACCCAAGCGCTTAACCCAGGCCCGGGCAATAATGTTAATTTAGATTTTGGCGCAAATACCGTTACCATTGATGTAACATCAGAAGATGGTACCAGCCATGGTAACTACATAGTAAATATCTACAGGTTAAGGTCGTCAAATGCGGATCTGGCAAGCCTGTCGTTCCCTTTTATAACATCAATAAACGAAGAGTTTAACCCTAACGTTTATGAATACACTGCCGATGTTGCTGATTCAACCTACACCGGCATACCGCTAAGAGCCATATCTGCAAACGAGAACGCTATCGTTAAAATTGACGGCACAGTGGTACCACGTTTCCAGAATTACACCTTGCCTGTACATGGCGGGCCAAACACTTATCACATATTAGTGACTTCGCAGGATACCAGCGCTACCAAAACCTATACATTGGTGCTAACCCGCGCAGGCACACCGCCACCTGCGCAATCGCCTGTGGCTAACCTGTACGCGCTAAATGTTAACGCACCGGGCGCAAGCGGCTTCTCTAAAAACTTCAACTTCACCACCGGTGATGAACTGACAACAGTTAACATACCAAATGCCGTTACCGCGGTACGCGTGTTCGCGGTTTCAGAAAACCAGGTATCAACCGTAACTGTAAACGGAGTTGTTTTACCTTACGATGCCACTACAGACCTGATACCGGTATCTTTGGGTGATAATGTGTTTACGGTAGTGGTAACCTCAGAAGACGGTGCGCACACCAAAACTTACGAACTGCATGTAAACAGAATGCCATTTGCTGATATAACACTGGCCTCTTTAGCTATTAACAAGGGTACATTAGCACCGGCATTTGTTGCGGGTACCAGGTCATATACCGTAACGGTACCAAATAATGTTAGTACATTAACCGTTACACCGGTAGCAAATGATGGCACCGCGGTTGTAACTGTAAACTCTGTTGTTATCAACAGTTCAAACCCATCTGCAACAGTTAATTTATTTACAGGCCCGCCAACCAATATCAGGACCGTAGTAACAGCAGCAGATGGCGTTAATAAACAAACTTATACCATAAGCGTAACCCGTTTGGATGCAAGCCCTAACCTGGCGTCGATAGCATTGAATGCCGGTACTTTAAGCCCGGTGTTTAATCCCGAAACCGAAACTTACACAGCCGCGGTTCCAAACGAAATAACCTCCATCACTGTAAAACCAACCTTACAGGAAGAAGGCGCAACCATGCTGGTTAACGGTAACACCGTTGCAAGTGCAACCCCGTCTGACCCGATAGCGCTTACCTTGGGCGAAAACACGATCGCGGTTGTATCAACCGCGCCAAATGGCTCGGTGAAAAGTTACACTGTTGTAGTAACGCGTTTACCATCCACTGTGGCAACCCTTGCTAACCTAACCGTAAGCGCGGGTACGCTAAACCACACGTTTGAAAGCAGCAGGCTGGAATACGCCGCTTCGGTAATCAATTCGGTAACATCTGTTACAGTAGTACCTACTATTACCGACGTTAACGGAACCCTAAAGGTTAATGGTACTACCATCGCTTCGGGCGCAACTTCTGCTGATATCCCGTTATTGGTTGGCGCAAATACGATACATGTAGTGGTAACCGCACAGGATGGCGCCACCACTAAAGATTATACCTTAACGGTTAGCCGTGCCAACAATGTATCGGCCAGCTTTAAGCTAACGCCTGCCGCTGCATTGGTAACAACAACCGGCTCTGCCAAGATCAATTACTCAGCCGCTGTCGATCCTAATACCAGCAGCGTAACCGTAACCCCAACCGCGCAGGACCCAACCGCTATTGTTACCGTAAACGGTACAACAGTAGCTTATGGTGCCGCATCTAACCCTATCTTGTTAAGCTTTGGTTCAACGCTTATCAACGCGGTTGTTACCTCGGCTGATGGTACAACAAACAGAACATACAGTATTACCGTTAACCGCACCGGTTCAAACAATGCATCGGCCAGCTTTAAAGTAAGCCCTTCGGCTACACTTACTGCAACAACAGGCCCTGCTACCGTAAACTATACAACATCGGTAGATCCGGCTACAGCCAGCATCGTAATAACTCCCGAAGCACAGGATGCAGGTGCTACCGTAAAAGTAAATGGCAATACAGTTGCCAGCGGCGCTGCATCGGCACCTATATCGCTTAACGTTGGTTCAACCCTGATAAACATGGTGGTGACCGCGCAGGATGGTACAACTATTAAAACCTACAGCATTACTGTTAACCGTACAGGCTCTAACAATGCTATTATAAGTTTAAAGGTTACGCCAACATCAATACTTACACCAGTTACCGGTTCATCAACCGTAAATTATACCACATCGGTTGACCCTGCCACAAGCAGTATAACAATAACGCCAACAGCGCAGGATGCAAATGCCACTATAAAAATAAATGGTGCAACAGTTGCCAGCGGTGTGGCATCAGATCCAATTAACTTAAATGTTGGTACTACAACTATTAATACCGTAGTAACGGCGCAGGATGGTACAACAATCCGTACCTATTCAATCGTTGTAAGCCGTATTGGTTCAAGCAATGCATCGGCAAGCTTTAAGCTAAACCCAAATACAGCGCTTACCTCTGTAACCGGCACAGCCGATAAAAACTACACGGCATCGGTTGATTTTGGCCTTACCAGTGTAACACTAACGCCAGAAGCACAGGATGCCGGCGCTACCATAACCGTAAATGGTGCAACAGTAGCAAGTGGTACAGCTTCGGCGCCAATAACCCTTACCGGTACAGAAACAGTTATAAACGCTGTGGTAACCGCGCAGGATGGCACCACGGTTAAAACCTATAATATTACGGTTACACGTACAGGCTCAACCAACGCATTGGTAAGTTTCAAACTTAACCCTAATGTAACGCTGTTGCCAACAACAGGCACCGCGTCGGTTAATTATGCTACTTCGGTAGACCCTGCTACAAGCACTGTTACGGTAATGCCTGTACCGCAAAATAATGGCGCAACAGTAACCATTGCCGGTAATGTAGTAGCCAACAACACCGCATCGGGCCCAATAACATTAGGTTTTGGTACAACCATTATCGATGTTTCGGTACTGGCCCAGGATGGTGTTACCAGCAAAACCTACAGCATTGCGGTTAGCCGTACCGGTTCAAACAATGCATCGGCCAGCTTTAAGCTTAACCCGGTTGCCGCGCTCACCTCAACTACAGGTACGGCAGATAAAAACCTTGCCGCTACGGTAAGCGAAAGTGTAAGCAATATAACGGTAACGCCTAAGGCAATTGACGCGGGTGCAACGATCAGCGTAAACGGGGCAACCGTAGCAAGCAATACCGCTTCGCTGCCAATAGCGCTTACAACAGGTGTAAATACCATTAACGTGATAGTTACCGCGCAGGATGGTACAACAATTAAAACTTATAACCTGTATGTTACCAGGCAGATCACAACGTTTATGGTCGACAGAAATAACGCCGGCTTCCTGTTTGCAAACAAAGCGGCTAATAACTTGTCACCAACAGACGATGATGGGGTAGTGGTACACCAGGGTGTATCGCCAAATGGCGATGGCTCAAATGATTTCCTTACAATTGAAGGGATCTCGGCATACAGCGGTAACAAGCTTTCTATCATGAACGGAAACGGGGCGCTGGTATTCGAGACCAAAGATTATGGTAAGGACGGTTCCAACCTGTTCGACGGCCACTCTAACAAAACCGGCACGTTGTTAAAACCGGGTACTTATTATTACGCTTTAGAATACAAGGTTGACAAACAAAACAAACGTAAAACAGGATATATTATCATTAAGTATTAATATAATACATGCAACAGCAAGGCCCCCGAAAATATCGGGGGCTTTGTTGTTTTAAAACCTTTTTTTGTGTTTTATTTACCCTTAATTAAAGTATAAAAAAGCTGATTTTACCCTATCACACTTTTTGTTTTTAATGGAGATTTGTAATAAAGCAGCAACAATTTTCGAAAATATAATAATATATAAAATGCCATTAAAATTGTAAATTGCTTGCTTGTAATTACCCTGATTAACACAATTACCCCAGACGGTATGTACCCGACAGGGTAAATTGTTACTATGGATAAAACCTGATTAAAATTACTGACGAGAGAGACAAAAGGCATGAGATTGAACCTAACAAAAAAACAATTTGTATTAATATTAAGTGTATTGCTGATGATAAGCAGCAGCACGCTTATGGCACAGCAGCAGATCTATTCGTACAGCCAGTATGCCGATAATCTGATCCCCATAAATCCTGCGTATTCCATGCTGGACAAGGCCGGCTCGCTTAACCTGATGGGGCGTAAACAGTTTATAGGTATTGAAGGCGCACCAAGCAGCTTGCTGTTTAGCGGCAGCCTGCCTATAGAGTCGATAGGTGGCGCGGCCGGTGTGTATGTATTGAACGACCAGGTAGCGGTTGAACGCCAATTGGAAGTGAATGCCTTTTTTGCGAAAAGTATCCAGCTTACCAGCACTGGTTTTTTAGCTGTATCGCTTAATGCAGGCGTACGTAATTACGTAGCTAATTATTCATCGGTCGATCCAACCGGTGGCGACGGCCAGTTTAGGGACGATGTACGCGAAACAAGGCCCAATATAGGCTTCGGGGTGATGTTTTACAGCAGTAAGTACTACCTGGGTTTTTCGCTGCCCGAACTAACCATCCGCAGCTTAGGCACGGCATCGGTACAGGATGCCAACTATCTTAAAAACCATTACTATTTTTCGGGGGCATACCTTGCCGATCTGACCGATGATATTAAGTTTAAACCTTCAACGCTGGTATCGTACGTAAACGGTTCGCCTTTACTGGCAGATATTACCGGCACTATTTATTTAAAAGAACAGTTAGGCCTGGGTGCAAGTTATCGCACCAATAAAAAGGCTTCGGGCATAATATCGGTTAATACCGAAACCTTTAAAGTAGGATACAGCTACCAATTTGGCATAGCATCAAATAACCTCGGCGGGTTTAATGCGGCCATACACGAGGTTAGCTTAAGCTACAGGTTTGGTAAAACCGGCGAACGTAAGTTGTTATAAGGTAGCCTTTAACAAAATGCATCTGTTGCTATGGCGTTGCCATGGTATTGGGATAGGATAAGTGTAAGCGCAGTTTTGATTTCTGATGATTGATTAAACATGGCGGATACCGAAAAGCCTTTAACAGAGTAGGTATAATTTACCCTTAATCCAATATCACAATGCCCACAGCAATTACCAGCCTTTCGGCGCCGGAGCAACAGCACATGCTGTTTCTTTTTTTACCGATGAAAAGCGGAGCACACAAGGTAGTGCAATCGCTTAACGAAACCCGCCTTAAACTTGCCGAAACCCCTGATAACCGTAGGGATACCGGTGTACACTTCTCTATGTTTTACTACCTGCCGGCTGGCCAAACGCCACCCGGTTTAAAGGTTAAAAGCTTCCAGACAGAGGAAGGCAAAGGCCTTTTTGTAGTACAGGCGCTATATGATGCCGACTTTAAACCTTATATCGACTCATTTTTAGATAATGATTTTATTGCCGGGTTCCTGAACCTGGTGCTTGAATATATGGACGAAAGCGGTATTGTTGACGACTCTGACCCTACCTCAGCAAATTATATATTGAAAAACGGTAAAGTACAAGGCAACCCGAAAGAGTTTTACTGCCTGCTTATGCGTTATAACTTTGGCGACCCAACCTTACCGGCCGCGGCCAAAACAACCAAAATTGGAAAATATTTGCTCACCTACACCTTCCCGGGGCTTACCGTAAGTAACATATTGGATAATTATCCTGATGCCGAAACACTTTGGCCAACAACCCCGGTGGAAATAGATTTCGCCGTTTCAAAAAAACCTGTTTGCTAACCCACATAACGGTCGCCCTGTATTGGCGGCCGTTATTTTAAACTTAAGCGATGACATATCTTAACGATAGTTGCGGCAGCAGGCAACCGCCCCCGGTATTAGATGATATACAAGGCCTTGTATTGCGGGGCTACACCTTACCATACATCAGGTATATTGTATTCTATATGGTTGACCTTGCCGGGGCGAGATCTTTTTTATCAAAGCTGCTGCCGGGGACAAGCGATGTGGAAATTACAACCGCCAAGCCATGGGACAGGGACGACAGGCCGATATATACCCTTAATGTTGGCTTCACCTATTCGGGTATGGAGTTTTTAATGAATGAGGGAGACAGAAAAGTTGTAGAAAGAGAGAGCTCAAATGTGTTCGACCTGTTTAAAGGTGGGGCGGTTGGCGATGCCCAGGCTGTGGGCGATATCAACTCCAGCGACCCGAAGCATTGGTGGGACCGGTCTGGAGAGTGGCTGCTCCCTACCAAAAGGGAGTCGCCTTATGATGAACTCCATTTAGTGGTCACTATTTATGCCGATAGCACCGGAACGCGGGAAAACTATCATCAGAAATTATTGAAATTGATACCGGGTGAAACCGGATTGCCTGCTTTGATGCAAGCATATATTCAGGATTCCGACCCGCTTGATGAGGGGGAAGATTATATCCATTTTGGTTATAAGGATAGCTTTTCGCAGCCCCGGTTAAGCGATGTACCCTGGAATACAAACGTAGGCCGCTTACTGGCCGGTAAGGGGTTGATAGACGACAGGCCGTGCGTTCCGCCATACCAGTTTGTAATAACCCCTAAATTTAAGGTAGACCCAACTAACCCGCAAAGCGCCGAACTGCCAAAATACCGTGCGCATCCTTTATTGCACAATGGCAGCTTCGCAGCATTCAGGGTGCTTCACCAGGATGTAACGGCATTTAAGGCTTTTATTAATAAGGGAAAGGAAAAAGGGATCTCGCCAGAACTCGTAGCGGCGAAAATGTGCGGCAGGTGGTTTGACGGCACGCCTTTAGTAGTATCGCCCGACGGGCCTGATAAAACACTTAACGGTTTCGATTACACCAATTTTAACTACATCGAGCCTACAGCGCACCAACAAGGCAAACCGGTAAACGACGAGTTTGGTTTACTGTGCCCATATGCATCACATATCAGGCGTACCAACCCGCGCGATGATTATAAGGTGAAGGGTAATAAAAACAATGCCGAAGAAAAACGGATAATGCGCAGGGCGGGGCCTTATGGGCCCGACTATGACGAAACCAGGCCCGATGATGGTATCCCGCGTGGACTTGTCGGTTTGTTTATTTGTGCCGACCTGAGCGCGCAGTTTAGCTTTATCATGGAATCGTGGGTAACCAACGGAAGTTTCCGGATAGGTAAAGATGCCGATATGAGCCCTAATAAAAGTGGTTTCGACCCCTTATTTGGTTCTGAAGATGGCATGACCGATCACGAAACCTTTGATTTTTTACCGCCGGGGACCCAGCGCCCACCAAAAAAAACAGATTATACAGTAATTGATGGCCTCCCGCAATTTATACGCACCGATGGGGGCCTGTACTTATTCCTGCCGGGCATTGAAGGCCTGAGGCATTTAGCAAACGGAACTATACCAAAATCTTAAAACCTTAACCAATGAGCACATTATTATTCAAATGCAAACAACAGCGGGATGTTGCACTCCGCGAAACCGATGAAAAGGCCCTGCATACCCTGGTGCAGGCAGCCGTGAATGTAGAATTGTTCACCATACCCTTGTACATGACGGCGCTTTACTCGCTGCAGGGTATGCACGAGATAAACAGCCAGAATAGCAGCGTGTACAAAGGCCGCATCTGGCCGGGCATGTCGGCATCTTCAAAAACGGTTAACTCAAACCAGCTGGCGTACAACGCCGTGTTCAGCGTTTTTGTGGCCGAAATGCTTCACCTGCAAATTGTATCAAACCTTGCAAAGGCCGTTAACTACGACCCTAAATTTACCTGCGAACCCTTGCAGGACGAAAAGACCCTGGCCTGGAAATGCTACTCGCCCGATTCATCGGTGCTGCCCGGGATCCTTGATTTTGCGGATACCAACAAGCCGCACATCCGTGTAAACATAGGCCCCATGAATTTAGAGCAGATGGACCTTTTCCTGGCCATCGAGCAAACCGAAGAGGATGCAAGGCACATGATGACCGAAGAAATGTTCCAAAGCAAATACAACCAGCAGGCGCCTTACAAAGACTGGCAGCCGGGGCAACCCTTACCATGGTTTGGCTCGATAGGTAATATGTACATGCAATTGTGGAAATACCTGTCAATAGAATATACCGATGGAAAAACCCTGTGGTATGTTCTGTTTAACAAAGCGTTGCAGGCTGCAAACCCGGGTGTCGAAATTCCTTTAGAACAAGGCGACAACCGTGCGCTTTGCCCTTTCCTGCAGCAGGAAGTGTTTAATCCCGGCAGGCTAAACCCGGCGAAGAACGAAAAAAATGAATATCCCGGTATGCCAACAAGTATCAACACCCTTGATAGCGAAAAAGCGCTATTAGAAGTACTGAACATGATAAACGGCATTACAGACCAGGGCGAAGGCGCCGGTGTGGTAAAAGAGATCTTAGACAAAGTAGCTGTCGACCGCAAGCTTGATACCCCGTTAACGCTTAAAAGCCTGATGGCGACAGGTAACCTGATGGCGGTTCAAAACCAGTTTCAACCAAGCTGCCCGGTGTTGCGTAAAAAATACCCATCGTACGATGCGGATGGGAATGAAGTGCCATCGGCAAAAGCTAACGCCCGCGGCGTATTTGGCAAAATGGACCACTTTGAAACCTTTGAGTTTGTAAAAACACTTATCGAAAGTGGTGGCATCACCACCTGGGACCAATGGCATGCCGATGGCAACAAGTGGACGGCAGAAATGCTGCAAACAGCAGGTTACACGCCCGACCCTTCGAGCAAGCTGCCAAGCACCCAGGATATCTCTGATGCCCTTAACCGCCTGAAACTTGAAGATAAAGACGATAAGAACTACGACCTGTTCAGCCGTACGGCAGCGGGCGCTATCGCCGGCGTTACCAGGGTATTGAATGATTACTTTAAAAACCCCAAGATCGCGTTCCCGTACCCTTCAATGGGTGGCTCGGGTGATAGGATGGCCATCTGCTGGGCGGTATTTGGCAAGGTGCCGGATATCACTTTAGGTATCAGATCAAACGACGAAAAGCCCTACGACCGCAATGTGCATATCTACCACGCCTGCCAGGGGATGAACCTTGATAACAACCCGGATGCAGGATGCGACCTGGAAAGCTGTGCGCCAAGCCAATTGTTCCATGCCTGTAAAGGCTCAAACGATTGCAAGGCCGAAGGTGGTTGCGGTTTCGTACAATCTACCGGCGGCGGCAGTGGCTGCGGTGGCTCGGCACCCGAGCCGGGTAAAGGCCTGCCATTCAGCCCGCCATCAGACAACGCTTGCGGTGGTTTCGGTGGCTGCGCTGTGCCCATATCGGCATCGCAGATCTATCCTGCACTCGATAAAGACGAGAAATACAAAATGCAGTTGTTTGATTTTGAAGGGGAAAGCTATAAACCCACTCCTTTCGCGATAATGGACTATGCAGAAGGCGATTATGTTTATGATGTAGCCTGGAAAGCTTATTCTGAAGTAAGAAAGAAACAAGGTAAAGATCCCGGCCCGAAACCAAAACCAAGCGACCTGCGCCTTGCGTTCCCGCCATCAACCTAAATAATAATTATTGCCATGAGCATAAATACTAAACCACGCCTGGGCCTGCCAAACCTGGGCCTTGGCGTGGGTTTACGAAACAAGCATTTTAATTACCTGCTGAACAACCCGGCGGGAGTGGATTGGTTCGAGATCATCAGCGAGAATTTTATGGATGATTTCGGCTTCGCCAGCCATGTGCTGATGCATGTGCGTAAGCAGGTGCCGGTGGTAATGCATGGCGTTTCGCTGTCTGTTGGCAGTACCGACCCGATAAATTACACTTACCTGCAAAAGCTGAAAGAACTGGCAGAAAAAGTAGAGCCCGAATGGATCTCTGACCACCTGTGCTGGACGGGTGTTGCCTATACCAACACGCACGACCTGCTGCCCATGCCCATGACCGAAGAAAGCCTTAACCATGTGGCCGAACGTGTGCTGAAAATACAAGACTATCTAAAGCGCCCGCTGATATTGGAAAACCCATCAACTTACCTGCAGTTTAAAGCCTCGACCATGCCCGAGTGGGAGTTTTTATCGGCGCTGGCTAAGGAAACCGGTTGCGGCTTGTTGCTTGATGTGAACAACGTTTTTGTATCGGCACATAACCACGGCTACGATGCGGTAAAATACATCGACAGCCTGCCGCACGAACATATAGTACAAATGCACATTGCCGGCCCTACAGATTGCGGCGACCTGCTGGTTGACACGCACGACCAGCCCGTACCATCCCAGGTTTGGAAGCTGTACCAACAGGCCCAGCAGCTAACAGGCGGTGTAAGTACCCTGCTGGAGTGGGACGCGAAGATCCCTGAATATCCCGAGCTATTGGAAGAATTATTTAAAGCGAGAGAAGTGCTTAAAGGCAATATCCCAGATACGGGGATCTATCAATCGCCAAATGCGCCGGTTTCAAATCCGGTTGATTTTCAATTACAGGCATCAAATGGTTAAGCAGGACACCGTATTATTACAAAACTGGCTGCGTACTGTGGTAATGGCTCCCGGCTTTTTAAAGCAAAAGGTTGGGCTGGCTAACCACAGGTACCGGGTAAACGAGCATGATGTGGTATCTGACGAGGGAACCGCATCGATTTACGCGCGTTTAAATGTTTACAGCTCGGGCTACCTTTTAAGGTTGCTGGATTGCATGTATGCAGATTATGCCATCAGCAAAAAGTTTATGGGCGATGATGTATTTGATGGCTTTGCTAAGGCATACCTGATGTACCACCCGTCAACCTCGTTTACTTTATACGACCTGGGTAAAGCGTTCCCTGATTTTTTGGACAAAACCAAACCAAAGCCCGAAGAAGGGGAGGACAATTCTTATTTTGAGATCCCCGCTGCACTGGCAAGGGTAGAACGCGCCCGGCAGGTTGCCATGCGTGCCCCCGGCACCGAAAACGATGTTCCTGATGTTGAAGTGATAGATATACATGATGTGCTTTTTAAAACGGTAAACATCAAAATACCCGAATGCCTGCAACTGCTTGAACTGGATTTCCCGATGAAGCAGTTTTTTGGGGCAGTTTACCGGGAAGAAGAATACGAACTGCCATCGCCGCAGAAAACCTTTATGGCCATCAGCAGGAAAAACTACCGGGTGGTAATGGAAGAAATAACCGAAGTGCAATATCGCTTGTTGCAGGAATGCAGCACACATACGGATCTTTACAGCGCGGTATCTGCACTAAGCGCAAACCAAAATATACCATCTGCCGAACTTTTAACAGACGCGTTTTTGTGGATGCCCTATTTTCGCAATTGCGGATTTGTGCAGGTAACCGGCTAAATTTCGCCCTCTATCAATACATCTCCGGTATATTTAACCGGCGTTTTAGTACGGAAGATCATGTAAATTACGGCCATAATGGTAATCACTGCCGTGCTGTATAAAATGGCCGGCACCATATCAATAACATCCTGGTAAAACCAACCCGATATAAGCGCGCCCAATCCTATCCCGGCCTCTAACGAAATATACATGGTAGCCATGGCCTTGCCCCGGTGTTCGGGATGGCTCATATCTACCGTCCAGGCGTTAAGGGCAGGCGAGAGGATGCCTGTAGCAACACCATAAATAACACCGCCGCCCAACAAGCCTATCGCGGTTTTTTCGTAGCCGATAACCACCAGCGCGATAACCAGCAGCACCAGCCCGGTATTGAGTACATAAACACGGCCATACTTATCAGATACCTTGCCCGCCACAAAGCGTATCAGCAACGATGCGATAGTGAACACCATAAAAAATAACCCTTTGTTGGCGATACCGAGATGCTGGCCCCAGTCGGGGATAACAGTAAGGATAGCGCCGTAGGATACATAGGATAACAGCGTTACTATCGCCGCGGGCAAAACCTCAACCGCGATGATATCATTACGGGAAATTTTAAGGATGGAAAAACTGAACTTCTGCTTTACTTTAAGTGTTTCCTTCATATTCATCAAAATAATGATGGACATCAGCGCCAGAAATGAAGAGCTGTAAAACAGCGTATTAAGCGAAAAATACATCCTGATGGTACTGCCTATGGCCGGCCCGATAGCCAAACCCGTACTAAAGCAAATGCCATGAAAACCCAATGCCTCGCCCCAACGCCCGCGGGGTACAATATCGGCAACATACGCGGCGGTAGCCGTAGGTTTAAATCCTGTAGAGAAGCCATGCAGCAGCCTTAGAAATAAAAACCCGGAAACGCTGCTAAGCACCGGATATAAAAACCCGCACACAAAACAGACTATTGAGCCTACTGCCATAACCGGCACACGGCCAAGCGTATCGGTAAGCCTGCCGCTGAAGGGGCGGGATATGCCTGCTGTAAGGGTGAACAGGGCTATTATTAAACCTTTATGTTCGCCGCCGCCAATGCTGGTGAGGTAGGAGGGTAACTCTGGGATCAGCATGTTAAAGCTTGCCGAAAATAGTAGCGAGCTTAAGCAAACCAGTGCAAAATGTAAATTATAAATAGGGTGTACCGGTTTGGTCATAAATGGCAGAAGTAGAAATATTTGGCAAGTGTACCAAATTGCAGTAAAAAATCACCTGCCGATTTTTAAACACCGGCAGCATGGACAATATAAACCAGACGGAAAAACCATCAAAACTGTTACATCTGCCAACAAAAAAAGGCCTGTCAAATAAGCCCTTTTCTGTTTAATAGCTTATAAGTTTATTTCTGCATTACCATAACACCGTTCATGATGATGGTACTGCCGCCATCGGCAACAATGTTATAAACTTTTTGGGTGCCGCCTGCCCGCTCCGTTTTTAGCAGAACTGTATAGGCTTCGTATTTGCCGGTTTGCTCGTTAAGGCATAACACATCCTGGCCCAAAGCTATGTCGCCAATTTTTTGATTGCCTTGTTTAGTAAGCATGGGGTGGTTGGGGGTAGCCTGCAATACTTTGCTGCTTAGTTTTATATCCCGGCCGTTAACCTGTGCCGATATTAGTACCAGCTTGGTTAAAGCATAGTTGTTAGCATCGTGGGTGGTCAGTTCCTTTACCTTTACTGCCGATGCGATTTTAGTAGCAGGGTCAACGGTGATTACTTCGTCGCCGCTTTTTACATCTTTCAACAGCTTTTTAGCGCCGCTGGCCATGGTTACCAGTTCATCGCCCGGGAAACAGATATCGTTACCATAAGTAGCCGATTCCTCTTTCATATCCTTACCGCCGTTTAATAGCTTGTATTGCTGAAAGCTAAACTCTTTAGATAGTACGTAAGATAGCTTAAGGATAAAGTTTGTTTCCACCTTATTGATGTTATCAATATCCTGGAAGTATTGTTCCCAAACCTTACCATCGGCGGTAAAATTTGGTACAAGGGCTTTGTAAAGCTTGCCCTTTTCGTTGGTGTAAAAAACCATGGTGCCAATTTCCTGCATGCCGTCTTTGGCTATCAGTTTATACAGGTCGATACGTTTTTTAAGGCCGTCGCTGCCGGTAATAAAATAGGGTTTGCGGCCTTCATACCTGTCCAGTATATAGGTGTTTTCAAACTTTACGTAGGTGTCCTTATCCAGGTCGGCAATGGCAAATGTTTGTGCCTTGCTGTATTCGGCCATAGTAAGCGGCCTTGGTGTTACGGTTTGCGCACGGCCAATAAAAACCGAGGCTGCCAATAGTAGTGTTAATGTTAATTTACGCATATTGAATTAGAGTCAAGATATTAGAGTCAAGAATCAAGATGCCTTTACATTTCTGTCCTGGCTCTTGATTCTTAACTCTTGATTCTTTTTAATTAAGATAGTTCTTTAAAAGCTGCTGCAAAGGCTTCCATTTCGTCCATGCGGCCAATGCTTACGCGGCACCAGTCTTTTCCGTTAAACTTCCAGTCGCGGATGCCCACGCCGCGCTTAAACATTTCGTTGCTGAATTTTTTACCATCCATCTTTAACTGGAACATCACAAAGTTAGCCGACGACGGGATGTAATCGTAGCCCTCTTTTTTCAATACCGAGTATAAGTACTCTTTTGCCGCGTTGGTCTTTTTAAGGGTATCGTTCAAAAAATCTGTTTCGCGGTATGCTGCAAGCGCTGCGGCTAAAGTGGTGCCGGTAACGCTCCATGCCTGTGTGGTATATTTTTCAAAGGTTTTAATAGTTTCGGGCTGAGCTATCATGTAGCCCAGGCGCAGGCCCGCAAAGCCATAAAGTTTTGAGAAGGTGCGCCCCACAATAATGTTGTGCCCGGCCTTTATCATGCTTACCATTGAAGCGGCTTGCGGGTCGGGCAGGTAATCTATATAGGCCTCATCCACAAATACCATTGTTTTTTTGGATACGCGCTCGCAAAAACCCTTTAATTTTTCGGTATCAACAACAGTAGCGGTAGGGTTATTGGGGTTGCATACATAAACCAGGCCGGTGTTGGCATCCACTTTGGCTTCCATGGCATCCAGGTCTAATTTATAATCTGCCGTCAATGGCACTTTTACCCATTTGCCATCCAACTCTTCGGCGCGCGATGGCAGGTCATCGTACGATGGGTCGCCGGTTATTACGTTTTTACCGCCTTTGGTGCAGTGCATAGCGGCAGCTAAAAGTAATGGGGTAGATCCCGCGTCCATCAGTATGTTTTTGATCATTACACCCTCATATGCTGCAATTTTACCCGATAGCATTGATAGTTGCATAAAAGGATATTGGTAACTGGTATCAATAGCGCCAGCAATAGCCTTTTTAGCGGCTGCGGACGGACCGTAAGGGTTTTCATTCGCCAGCAACCTTGCTTTAAGGTCGAAAGGACCGCTTAGCATCGCTTCCTGGTCGGTTAAACTGCGCGACGAGCGTAACACCCGTTTAGGCATTGCCGCCAGCTTACTGATGGTGCCCGAACAAAAAGCCAGTCCCCCGGCTATAAAAGCGCTGGACCTGATCCAGTTTCTGCGGTTAATTGAGTTTGCCATTGTGAAGGTATTTTTAGTTTTTTTTAATTTTTGGTTTCAGTTAATGTTGCGCCGGGTATTGCAGCCGCTGCCCGCTTACCCTTGCATGCAGGGCGGCCACCGCGCTCCGTGCCGATTCAAATGCGCCGGCCATCCAGGCGTTTAAATAGGTAAGGTGCTCGCCGGCAAAATAAACCTGCTTATCGGGCTTAAGCAGCGCCGGGTATTGGTTTTTGCGGGTATCGGTATTGTAAACCGCCCAGCCGCCCAGGCTGTATTTGGTTTTATGCCAGCTAACCGAGAACGAGCTTTCAAACTCCTTATCGTACTGCGGGTGGATCAGCCTGCCTTTTTCCAGCGCGAACTTTTCGCGGTCGGCGTAACCTAATGCGCCTATCTTTTGTGCTTTCTCGTTAAAATTATAGTACCCTATCAGGATGCCTTTTTTGCCCAGGTAATCGTACGATGGGTAAAAGATCTGCGTCAAGTCGTTATTGGTGTGGGTGATGCCGCCATACAGGTGCTCATCCTCTTCCCAAAACCTACGCTTAAACTGCAGGCCAATTTTTCCCGTGGGGATGTAGCCTATATAATCTATCGCGCGGCTTACATCGCCCGAAAAATTGTGGTTGATATTACTTAACACGGGCAGTGGCAGTGTACAAATGCACAAGTCGGCTGTTAGTTCATGCTTTCCTGTAGCGTCTTTGTATAAAACCTTTACACCCTCGGGCAGGTTGGTAATATCGGTAACCTCGGCACCCATCTTTAAAAACGGCGCGACCTTTTTTTGCAGCGCCGATGAAATTTTGTCCATCCCGCCAACCGCCTGGAACATGGTCATCTGCAATTCGTAAGTGTACTCGGCCACGTTATAAAAATCGGGGTCCATCAGTCCCGAGTGGATCATATCGGCCAGTTTATGCGGCTCGCCAATTTTACCGGGCTTATCACCGGCGCCATACATTTCGCTATAACCGCGCCGTGCCGATGCTTTGTAAAGCTTGTCCACGTCCAATCCGCCTTCGGCTTTCAAATATTCAATAACCTTTTCAGCGTCTTCTTTGGTAAGCGCGCTATCAAGGCCGCCGTGGTCAATGCTTTTGGCAAGCATTTCGCTCATGTACCCGCGGATATCGTTATGCACCTCGCGTACCTTTATCTTTTTGTTTGACAGGGGGCCTTTACCTTCGGCAAAGTAATAGGCACCCTCGTTAACATTGTTGTAAACCTGGATAGGTACACCCAGCTCTTTGCAATAATGCAGGGTTAACTCATGGTTATGCGGAATGCGCGATGGACCGGCGTTAAAGTACTGGTCTTCGTCAAAGCGGGCGGTAACGGTGGGTTTATCAATTTCGGTTTGGGTGCTGCCGTTACGGATGCTCCAGCAGCGGCCGCCTGCCCTTTGCCGGGCCTCTATAATGGTACAGCGGTAGCCCAGCTTGTTCAGTTCGTAAGCGCAGGTCATGCCTGCTAGGCCTGCCCCCAATATAATTATGTGTTTGCCGGCGCCGCTGCCATTTAAATTAAAGGCGTGCGCAGGGGCGGGGCGTAATAAACCTAAAGCCATCATGGCAGGGTAGGTGCCGCCTGCCAGCATCGCGCCCTTGCCCAAAAAATCCCGTCGGCTAATAGTTTTCAAAAGAGGTGTGGTAAAGCTTTAAGTGATAAAGATAATTTAATATCTGTTTTAATAAAAGAAGCGCCCGGATATTTGAGGGAAATAGTTTTTAAAAGACGAGTGTCAACAATTCAGGCCAGCTACGTGGCAATAATCATATTTAAAAAGCCAGGCATGCAAATCGCTTTACAGGAGGCTCCCATGGAGCCAGATACATTATTGTTTTTGCTATAAACACGTAGCTCCTCTGGAGCTGTAACAATTGTGGCCTCAACTCCAGCGGAGTCGCGTGTTTATAGAAAAGTGTTTTAATTTCATCGGCTCCATCGGAGCCTCCTATGTTAAAGAGATTTGGGCACCAGTTTCTTTAATATGATCATATCCATTTAGCTGATCTACCTTATCACCAACAGGGGAGGGATGTTAGCTGAACAGCTTAATGATCAGCGCCAGCAAAAATACATCTGGAGCTGTAACAATTGCGGCCTCGACTCCAGCGGAGTCGCGTGTTTATAGATTTAGAAATGTGGATTTAGGCTCCGGCGGAGCCCCCTTAACCGGGAATGCTTGTTAGCTAAACAGCTTAACTATAAGCGCCAGCAAAAATACATCGCGCAATACTTTAATGGCGTTGTGCAGGGTATTGTAAATGGTACGCTCGGTAAGGCCGGTTTTTTCGGCAATCTCACAAAAGCTTACCTGGTCAAAATAGCGCAGCTGTACAATTTCTATTTGCCGGGGTGTTAATTGGTTCAGCGCTTTTTGTAAACGTTTTTTGGTTATCTCGTCCTGCTGGCTGGCTATCAGGATGTTCTCGTAAGGCTGCTCGGCCGCGCCCGATGCTATTTCAGCTTCCTCAAGGGTGGTGGTAAAAGTTTCGCGGCTGTATTGCTGGTAGGTTTTGTATAATATACGCTTGTATATGGTAAGCACATATTGCTGTATGTTTTGTACCGATGATAATTTATCCTGGATGCGCCAAAGTTCGATGAAAAGGTTATTGATGCTTTCCTTAACCAGTTCGGGGTTTTTATACATGCAAACGCCAAAGCGGTACAGGTCGTCGTAAAAAATATCAAAGCACGCGTAAAGGCCTTGCTGGTCGCCTTCTGCAAGTAACGCCCAATTCTTTTTTACCCGTTCTGTCCTGATGCTCATCCGCTCTTGTCCGGCCGATTTTTGTGCTTTTTCCAATTACCGATGAAGTTAATAATAATCTTTATAAATTTTTTTAAAAAGTGTTGGTAAAAAAGAATAATCTATTGCACTTGTGTGAAAATACCAATTTAATGGACTATACAAATTTTAATATCGAGGATTTTTTAACGGACGAAAGTTTTATTAACTATTGCTACGAACTTAACGACGTTGATAAAGCGCACTGGGAGAACGTAAGTTTAACCCAGCCGCTTCTAAAAAAGAAAATTGCCGATGCCCGCGAGTTATGCTTGTTACTTAGTATTAAAATAAACAAGGCAGATAAACAGGAATCGCTTGCCAGGTTAAAAGCCGCAATTGAAAGCGAACAGCTAAAAGCAAAGCCTGCTGTTGATAATGTGCGCCATATGTGGCTGCCACGTATGGCTGTTGCTGCTACTTTATTGGTATTGGTAATTGCCTATGGTTTTTATAAATATAACGCACGTGTTTCGGGCGCGGTATTGTATAGCCAGGTTACTAAAAACAATTATCATTTGGTAGCGCAAACAAATTTTAGCAACCGCAAAAGCGTGGTACTGCCCGATGGTACTACCGTAACGCTTAATGGGTCGAGCACGCTTAAGTTAGCAAACGATTACAACCAAAACAACCGCCACGTGCTGCTAACCGGTGAGGCTTTTTTTGAAGTAACAAAAGATAAAACCAGGCCGTTTGTTGTGCTTACCGCGAAAACCGCTACTACCGCTTTAGGTACATCGTTTAAAGTAAGCAGCTACGGGATATCAAAAACAGCGAGCGTTATGCTTGCTACCGGTAAGGTTAGGGTAGAAGCTACGCAGCCTGGATCGGGTATTGCCGACCAGATACTGGTACCGGGGCAGCAGGTTATACTTGCTAATGGCGATAACAGCTTCACCAAATCTGATTTTAACCAGACTGAACTGCATAATTGGCTTAATAGTAAATTAACGTTTAGCAATGCCGATTTCGCCGAGATAGCCGCCAAAATAACCAACACATATGGCATACAGGTAACAGCCGGCGATAAAGCCGCGGATAAAATAAGGTTTACGGGGCAATTCAATAACAAAAGCCTTACCGATGTGCTGGATGCTATTGGCTTCGTAAATAATTTCACATATAAACAAATGGGAGATACCGTTAAGATCGTATTCTAAAACCTAATTATACTCATATATATCAACGCACCTAAATTTTTAAACTATGCTTAAAAAACTACCCGCTTCACGTTTTTTTTCGAAAATGTTATTGAGGATGCTTGGAGCAGTATTCCTGATCGTTTACACCAGTGGATATGCCCAGTCGGCACCAAACGCGCTTTATTCTTTTAACTGGCAGGACCAGCCTGTAGAAAAAGTGTTTAAACAAATTGAGGATGCTACCAAAGTGCATTTCTCTTACAACCCTGCAGATGTTGATTTTAAGCGCAGGGTAAACCTTAAAGTAACCAATAAACGCCTTACTGATGTTATGGAGGCGCTTGCAAATCAAATTAATGTAAGGTACAAAATTGCCGGCGAAACTGTATTGATACAGGCGCTTAAAAGCAATGCGGGCGCTGCTGCATTTACATTAAAAGGCCGCGTTTTAGATCCTGATAACCTAACGTTGCCCGGCGTAACGGTGGTTAACACCAAAACCGAAAAAACCGCGGTTACAAACAACGCGGGTGAGTTTGCCATCGAAGCTAACGCGGGTGATGTTATCACTTTCAGGATGCTTGGTTTTGAGCAATCATCGGTAACGGCCAGCGAGGATGTAAAGTTTGTAACCATTAACCTGAAGCTTAGCAATACCGAACTGAAAACGGTTGTGGTAACGGCTTTAGGTATCAAACGCGAGCAGCGCGCGCTGGGTTATGCTTTTGCCGAAGTTGACGGTAACGACCTTAAAAAAGCCCGCGAAACAAACATCATGAACTCGCTTGCGGGTAAAGTTGCCGGTTTGGTAATCACCGGCGGTGCAGGTGGCCCTGCCGGGTCGTCAAGGGTTATCATCAGGGGTAATACTACTATCACCGGTAACAACCAGCCACTTTACGTAGTAGATGGTGTGCCGATAGATAACTCTAACTACGGCCAGGTTGGCGGGGGCAAATATTCGGGCGGCCAGGATTTTGGCGACGCCATATCGGCCATTAACCCCGACGATGTAGATAAGATCAGTGTGCTTAAAGGCCCATCGGCTTCGGCGCTTTATGGTAGCCGCGCCGGTAATGGTGTAATATTAATTACTACAAAAAAGGGCGGCACCCGTAAAGAACTGGGCATAGAGTTTAACAGCACCTCATCGTTCGAAAAACAGCTTACCACATTAGATGGTAACCAGTACATATACGGACAGGGTAGTGCAGAACAATTGGTAATTGACGCCGCACAGGCAAAAAACACCTTGTTCAACAACTTTGGCCCCCGCCTTGATCCAAACTTACAGGTAATAGGTTTCGATGGAGTGTACCGCCCTTATGCCCTGGTTAAAAATAATATCCAGGATTTCTTCCGTACGGGCTCAACATTTACCAATACCGTTGCATTATCAAGCGCGAACGAGAAAGGTAACTTCCGTTTATCTATTTCTGATCTGCGTAACAACGATATTGTACCGGGCAGCAACATGCGCCGTAATACATTCAATTTTAACGGCAGCTCAAAATTCGGCAAAAATTTAACGGTTGAAGCAAGGGTGATGTACATGAACGAGAATGTAACCAACCGCCCTTCGTTAGCAGATGATCCGGGAAATATCGGTAATAACTTTATCGGCCTGGCCAACAACGTTGATCAATCGTACTTTAAAACCGGCTATAAAGATGCTGAAGGCAATTACGTAGAGTGGGGCGGCGGCCAGTACAGGCTCGACCCATACTGGGTAATTAACGAGATGAGCAATCAAACCAAAAAGAACCGTATGATAGGCGGTTTACAGGCCAATTATACATTTACAAGCTGGCTAAGCTTACAAGGTCGTGCCTCAACGGATTTTACTTATTTTGATTATCAAAAATTCAGTCCAAGGTCTACACCGGGTTCATTAACCGGCAGGCTTGAAACTACAAATCAAAAAGTACAAACTACCGAAGCGGATATGCTATTAACCGCCCAAAAACAGGTAACACCATCCCTGAATTTATCAGCCCGCTTAGGTGCAAGCATATCGCACAGCCAGGCACCCGGTTATACCGGTAATTACATAGACCAGGTTGCCACAGATATTATCAGCTCTAACGCCTTTTCTGATAAAACTACTATTGAGGTTTCACCAAGAGAAAGAGAAACCAGGTCTGTTTACGCGTTGTTAAGCGCCGGGTACAAAAGCTTTTTGTATTTAGATGCAACGGTACGCCGCGATGCCGTATCAACATTGCCAACAAATAATAACGTGTACACTTATCCATCGTTATCTGCAAGTTTTGTATTTACCGATGCTTTTAAAATGAACAGATCGATTCTCTCTTTTGGTAAAATAAGAGTTTCGGCAGCAGAGGTGGGTAGCGATACCGACCCTTATATGCTAAACCCAACGTACCAGTTGAATCCGCAATCGTTTAATGGTATTCCGTTAGGAGGGTTAGCACCAGGCCAGGCATTGCCTTCAACTTTAAAACCAACCCGCACACGATCTTTCGAGGTAGGTGCCGATTTGAAGTTCCTGAACGACAGGATCGGTTTAGACCTTACATATTATACTTCAAAATCAAGGGATCAGATAAATGTTGTTAACATACCATTATCATCTGGTTTTGCCCAGCAAATAATTAACGCGGGTGTAGTTGGTAACAAAGGTATCGAGGTAGCAATAAACACCAAGCCAATTGTAACTAAAGACTTTAGCTGGGATTTAAACGTAAACTTTGCCCGCAACATCAATGATGTAGAATCGCTTGCCGATGGTATTCCTTATTTAACCTTATCTGATGCCCGCTGGTTGGGCACATCAGTAGTTGCAAGGCCAAATACCGCTTATGGCGCTATATTAGGCTACGGAGGCCAAAAAGATGATCAGGGTAACGCTATACTTGACCCGGTTACCCTTGCGCCACTGCAAACGGTTGACCGCGAGGTGCTGGGTAAAGGTACCTGGAGCTGGACAGGTGGTTTAAGCAGCTCGTTCTATTACAAAAACTTTGGTTTAAGCTTTGTTGTCGATATTAAACAAGGTGCAAGCCTGTTCTCGATGACCAACTTATTCAACGTAATAAGAGGCGCCAGTTTAGTAACTTTACCGGGAAGGGCCGAGTGGATAAAATCTGAAGAGGACCGCCAAACCGCAGGGCAGTCTATCGAACAATGGACCGCTGCAGGCAAAGTTAGGGGATACGTTCCGCAGGGTATGGTACAAACCGGCACAGATGGTTCTGGTAAAGCTATTTACGCGCCAAATACAAAAGCTGTCGACCCTTCCATCTACTGGGCAAATTATTACAGCGATGGCAATGGTGTAGCTACGCCGTTTATATACGATGCCAGTTATGTTAAAATGCGCGAGATAACCTTAAGTTATACTATACCTACTTATATTTCGTCAAAATGGGGTATCAAAAATATGACAGTTGCACTGGTTAGCCGTAACCCGTTCATCATCCATAAAAACATACCCAATGTTGACCCGGACTCGAACTACAACAATGGTAACGGGCAAGGCCTTGAATATGGATCATTACCATCAAGAAAAAGCTGGGGATTTAACTTAAACGTGAAATTCTAATAAGATATAAAGACCATTGATAATCATATAGATATGAAAAAATATATAAACAAGATAATTATCCTGCTTTTAACGGTTACCACGGTGCTGGTTTCCTGTAAAAAGTTTGAAGATTTTGGTGACCTTAATACCGATCCAACCAAATCAAGCAACCTCGATCCGGTGAACCAATTGGTATTAACCCAGTTGCGTTTCTCGGGCGAGTTGACCATTAACGAGCGTACAAGCATTATCATGACCATGCCGCTGGTACAGCAAATTGGCGGTGCCTATTATACCCGCTATGGTTTTGAATATGTAAAGAACAGGCAGTACATGTCTGAATTGTGGGAGCTTGGCTATCCTAACGATGTGCTGAATATTGTTGACGCTGTTGAGCGGTCTGCAAAAGACCCGCTTAAAAACAACCTTAACGCTATGTGCCGCATCATGAAAGTGTACATTTTTGCAAGGATGACAGACCTTTACGGCGATATCCCGTACAAACAAGCGGGTAAGGGATATTTATCGGGAGTTGTACGCCCCGAGTTTGACAGCCAGAAAGATATTTATGATGATTTCTTTAAAGAACTTACCGAGGCTTCGGCACAGTTAGATGCATCAAAGGATAATGTATCGGCAGATATATTTTACCAGGGTAATATTGCCGCGTGGAAAAAATTTGCCAACTCGTTACACCTGCGTTTAGCCATGAGGCTAAGCAAGATCGACCCGGATAAGGCAAAAGCCGAAGTGCAGGCAGCATACGCCGCAGGTGTATTTACCAGCGCCGATGATAACTGTATTACCCGCCACGCCGATGTACAAAACAGCTATGCCGATATCCGTGGCAATGGTGTATCGGTTGCTATTAACCAATACCCTGATGAAGGCAGGCCGCGTATTTGCAACACTTTCCTGAAAGCGATGAGCGATGCCAACGACCCGCGTTTACAATATATTGCCCGCGATTATTGGGTTAACCCCGATAAACCATCTGAAAGGGTTGACGTTACCGAGCAGGTTAAAGCACAGGTTGGTATTATTGGCGTTGGCCCCGGTAAGTATAACTACGACGATTTCCTGGGTGCCATAAACGTTGACCTTGGCGGCGGCCGTATTGTACAGGTGCCAAACAATGGCCAAAAAGTACAGCTTGCCAACTGGATGATCACCAATGATGCGCCATACTTTCACATTACTTATGCCGAAACAGAGCTTTTGTTGGCCGAAGCCAGCCAGAGATGGAGTTTAAGCCTGGGTGCTGATGCCAAAACGCATTTTGGTAACGGTGTTAGCGCTGCCATGAAACAGCTTGCCTTATTTAAAGGCGGGCCGGTTATTACCGATACGCAGATAGCGAACTTTAAAACTGATAACCCGCTTGCGCCCGGTGCCGAATTAAAAGCGATTGACACGCAGCTTTGGATAGCCCTGCTTTTAAACGGCCCCGAAGCTTACGCCAACTGGCGCCGTACCGGTTTCCCGGTTTTAGCGCCTGCTATTACAGGCGAATCTACCGCTACAACCACGCCACGCAGGTTTGAATACCCGCTTACCGAAACTGAGCAGAATGCTACCAATATTAATAAAGCGATTGCCGCCATCCCCGGTGGTGTTGACGATTGGACAGCAAGGGTTTGGTGGGATAAGCAATAGTAATAATAATGATGATGAAGACGATGATGAGAAGGAATACCTGGTTGGCTATCTTAATGGTGGTGTTGATGTGCAGCTGTAAAAAGAGCGCGCGGTCTGAAGTTAAGATCAATGATGATAAAAAGCCTGTTGCTGCCGCATCCTTTAGGGTGATGGGTTACCTGCGCGAGTATAATGTTGTTGATGGCAGGGCCATACAATTCGACTTTAGCAAAATAACCCACCTTAATATTGCATTTATAAACCCTGATGCAGCAGGTAATTTTACTACGCTTAACGGTTTAACAGAGCTTGTTGCTGCTGCGCATGCCAAAAACGTAAAGGTTTTGGCATCAATAGGCGGCGGCCTTGCACCCGAGTATTATACCGACCTGATGTCGACAGGCGACAAACGGAATAAACTGGCAAACAGCCTTGCAGCTGTAGCAGACCAGTATAACCTGGATGGTATCGATATCGACTTGGAAGGCCACTTTGTTGATGGTAATTACGAAGCATTTGTTATTGCCGTTAAAGCCGCGCTTAAGCCTAAAGGTAAATTGCTTACCACAGCCATTGCAACGGTTTATGCAACGCAATACACTGATAAAGCGCTGGCACAGTTCGATTTTATCAACATCATGTCGTACGATAAAACTGGCCCCTGGAAACCCGAAAGGCCCGGTCAGCATTCGCCATATTCTATGGCAGTTGATGATCTGGACTACTGGGGCGGTACACGCGGTATAGCCAAAGAAAAACTTAGTCTTGGCCTGCCTTTTTATGGCTATGGTTTTGGCAGCGGCGTACCCGAAGATATGAGCTTTGCCGATATCCTTAAACAGTATCCCGGCTCGGCAGATAAGGACGAGGTAACTGTTGCCGCGGGCGGCACCATGTATTACAACGGCGTACCAACCATTAAAAGCAAAACCACGCTGGCACTGCAAAAAGCGGGCGGTATTATGGTATGGCAGCTTTTACAGGACGATGCCGGATCAAACTCGTTATTAAACACTATTGATGCCCTTGTAAAGGCAGCAAAAAAATAAGGTATTGGATTACAGAATTTTAAACATAAAAAAATGAAAAAGATCTATCAAAAATTATCGTTCCTGCTTGTTTTGCTGGTGGTACTTACTGCCGGTTGCAAAAAAGATATTGCAAAGGAGCAGGAAGATGCCAACCCGCTTCAGCCCCGCATATTTGATATCCTAAGGCAGTTTTCGGGCGCGCAGGTTATCAGTTCGGGCGATACCGCCAAATTTACGGGTATCGAAATTACGCCCGCCGGTAAAGCCGATATCAGCTGGCAGGTGAACAATGTTGAAGTATCGAAAGAGAAAAAATTCAACTTCGCGCCAACCACCGGCGGCGAGTTTACTATTAAACTGAAGGTTACCTACAACGGCGATTCAACCGTTAGGAGCACCAAGGTATTGGTTAACCCAACTACCTACACTTTTAAACCTTACACCAAAATTGCGATGTCGTACCTTACCCAGGATGCTACCGCGGCTAACGTAAACTTTAACAATGTAACCCATATTACCTATAAAATTGGTTTGGTATCACCCGAAGGTGACCTGGATACATCACCGGGCGAAGCCGGCCAAAAGGCAAACGAACTTGTAGCAAGGGCGCACATTGCCGGTGTACCGGTAATTATGGGTATCAGCGGCAGGTTATCGGGCATCGATGGCTGGGCCATTTACGAAACCAACGATTTTGGTACCGCCATACGCGACCCGGCAAAACGTACAAAACTGATAGCCCTGGTAAAAGCATATGTTGCTGCCAAACGCATGGATGGTGTGGATATCATGATGACAGACATCAACTCGGGCAATGCGCCTGATAATATCCACGCCATAGGCCCTTTCCTGACAGAGTTGAAAGCAGCATTGCCTGCTGATGCATTGGTTACCGTTACCGCTACAGTGAACTACCAGCATTGGGAGTACCCTGATCTTTCTGCAGCAAGCTGGGTTAACCTGCACGCTTACGAAGATAACGGCCACATCGGCCCGGATGCGCCTGTAGGACAATCATCAAGCCTGCAATTTATGAAGGATGGCGCCGCTATATGGCCAAACTTCCATTTACCTGCCAGTAAACTGGTTGTGGGTATGCCTGCATTTGGCTTACGTTACAACGCTTTAAATCCGGCAGGTAATAACGAAAGCTGGGGATCGTACGATTACATGACCTACAAAGATATTTTAGCCGCCGACCCAACCGCTTTTGGTAAGGAGTATACAGATAAATCGGGCAAGGGCGTGTATTATAACGGCGTTCCGCTGATCACTCAAAAAGCCCAGTACCTGCGGGATAATGGCTTTAAAGGCGGTTATTTATACGGCGGAGATTATGACACCCAGGATGCAAACTCGTTGATGTTAGCTTTATTTAACGGACTAAAATAACCCCCTGATGAAAAAAATATATGCTTTTGCGTTTGCCCTTTTGCTGACTTACAGCTATGCCAACGCGCAGGTTAAAACCATTAAATGGAGTGGCTACACCTGGAATGTGAAAGAACCTGCCGAAGCTACCGGCCCGGGGCCAAACTTTTGGAGCAGCAGTAACGTATGGGTTGATGGCAGCGGCTGGCTGCACTTAAAGGTAAGCAAGAACGCTGCCAACGGCCGCTGGGAATGCGCCGAAGTGGCCAGTACCGAAAGCTTTGGAATGGGTACTTATCAATGGCAGATAGATGCCGATGTTGATAAGTTTGACAAGAACCTGGTGCTGGGCTTGTTTGATTACTCTGGTACCGATGCACGCGACGAGATAGATATTGAGTTTGCAAGATGGGGCAACAGCGCATACCCTAATTTAAACTACACGGTTTATCCCAAAGCGGGCGACCCGCCAAGGCATACCAGCTACTCAACCGAGTTTACATCGCCGAACGGTACTTATACCACCCACAGGTTTATCAGAACGGCCAATAGCGTTACTTTTAAAACCCTGTACGGCCACATGAACGACGAACCGAGGGACAACCTTTTTCTGAGCAAAGAGTTCAAGAGCCCGTCGGTATCTATCAGCAGTGTGAACATGCCGGTGCTGTTAAACCTTTGGTTGTTTAAAGGCCAGGCCCCAACAGACGATAAACCGTTCGAGGTGGTGATCCACAGCTTTAAGTTTACCCCGCAATAAACAATGAAGGTCCCGGTGAACAGCCGGGATCTTTTTAAACTTTATTTTTGATTTAATGGTGTCGCTATATTGTCAGTAGTTTAAATATCAAATTGCTTAATATGAGGTTGTTGTAAAAAAGTGTGGCATATGTGCAATCGTGAACGTGAACATTTGGGGCATGATATAAGCGGATTCGATCAAATAAAAAACCCTTTATACAAATAGCAGATTGTTGATTATTTATATTACCCGGTTGCAAATTGCAGCCGGGTTTTTTGTTAGGGTCAGCAGTAACAATTGATTTAGCCGGGTGTCTCAATACAAAACCCTCGCAATGAAGTTTTACAGCGCTTTTATCGGGATGCTCTTTGCTTTTAGCCTTGCCATGGCGCAGGGTGATTTTAAAACTTTTTCGGCCCGCTTTGTGAGCGGCTACAACAGCCTGCATATCCCACAGCTTGAGCTAAGTTATGAAAGCCAGTTGCAGCATATCCCATCGTTAGCCGCGGTAAAAAAGCAGCAGGTTTTTTTCAGCAGGATAAAACAAGGCCTCAAGCAATTCGACCTGCAAAAGCTAACCGCAAACCAAACCACCGATTACCAGCTTATCCAATACGAAACAGACCTGAACCTTACCCGCATCGATCTTGAACTTAAATGGATAGCCGTAAACGCGAAAGTTACTACCAACGGTATCTACAATATTCCCAATGGCAAAGAATGGTATAAATATCTCATTAAAAGATGGGTTAACGATGATATTACTCCCGACGCCGTTTACAAATTCGGGTTGAGCGAAGTTGAAATCGCCAATAAACAAATAGAGGCTATCCGCAAGGAAACCGGCCTTAGCGATGCAGCATTTTATAAACACCTAAACGATTCATCGTTTTATATTACAGATCCCGCGCAAATTCAGCAGACCTTTGAGCAAACCAGGAAGGTGGTGATGCAAAACCTGCCTAAACTGTTCAGCAATACCAATATCCCGCAGGTGCAAATCAGAAAAGGAAATAGCGAACGACTGGCGCAAACGCCGGGTTATTACGATTCGGATGTTTTTTATTATAACAGCTTTAATAACCATGTAAACAAACGGCAGGTAGATTGGCTTTTTCTGCACGAGGCAGTTCCGGGTCACCATTACCAGTCGTCTGTATTAGGGCAGGCGAAGGTTTCTGATGTGCAAAACCTATTTTACTACATGGGCTTTGCCGAAGGCTGGGGCGCTTACGCGGAAGAATACGGCAGAGAATTGGGGCTTTACAAAACCCCGTACGACAGGCTTGGCAAATGGGAGTGGGGGATAGTCCGATCCATAAGGCTCCCTATTGACGTGGGTATAAACTACTACGGCTGGACGGATGAGCAGGCGTTAACCTTCTGGAAAAAATACATCAAAGGGCAGGATGATATCGCCCTGCGCGAGATCCGGCGTGTGCGCCGCTGGCCGGCACAGGTAATTACCTACAAGCACGGCGCCGCCAAAATAATGGAGTGGAAAACCGAATTGATGAAAAAACAAGGCAGCCGGTTTGATATCAAAGATTTTCATAATAGGGTACTATCCCATGGCTCGCTGCCTTTTTTTATGATACGGGAAAATGTGTTTGATGATAAATAATTTTATTTTCAGTAATTATTGAAAGTTTAGAATTTGTTTTATATTTGTACTGTATTAACAGCAGTGCAGATGGATAACTTTCAATTAAATATAACGTACTTAATTCAAATAGCAGGTTTGGCGCAAATAGTATTGGTGTTTGGCAGCCTGGCCGTACCTCGAATACTAAACTGGAGCGCCGAACTCGCCAAATTGCAGCCCCTGATCAAACAAATGTTTTGGACCTACGCGGCATATATTTTGGTAATAAATCTTTGCTTTGGCCTGGTATCCCTGCTGGCGTATAAGGATCTGCTTAATGGTTCGTTACTTGCAACTCTGGTCACCGCATTCATAGCCGTTTATTGGATCTCGCGGGTGCTTATTCAATTCTTTTATTTCGACAGGAAAGGTTTCCCGACAGGTAAGTGGCACACATTTGCAGAAGTGTTGCTGGTATCATTATTTATTTCCCTAAGCATGGTTTATAGTTATGCTTTTTATCATAACCTTTAACAATTATGAGTGCGCAGCTTATTTATCACCTTATCTGTTTTGCCTTAGTAAATCTTGTGATGATTTTGGCAGGGTACCTGTTTCTAAAACATAAACAGGTTTTGTCAGGCTGGCTGATGCTTGTGATAAGTATCCTGTTGATATACCTTCTGTTCCAGAACGAGCATTCAATTATGCGTATGCTGACCATCATAGCAACTACCTTCACTGGCATGAAAGTGATATCGGTAACACAGGGCTACCGTAATAAGCCGCTTACACTTACTTTTAAACAGTGGGTTGTTTACGCCATTGGCTGGGTAGGCATGCGCGCCGAACCATTTGAAACGCTTGGCGGCAGGCCCCTGCCAAATGCCTGGCCAATGGTAAGGTTTGGCATAAGCCGGGTAGTGCTTGGTGGCTTGCTTATTTTATTGGCGCATATATTAGTCAACCAGCATTTTGATAGCAGGCTTACCTACATAACCGTAAGCGCCATATTACTTGTAGGATTGAGCCTGGTGCTGCATTTTGGCTTGTTGGGCATCAGCGCGGGGATGTGGCGTTTTTCGGGCGTTAATACTTATTACCTGTTTCGGCAGCCGGCAAAGGCCCTTAGCCTTACCGAACTTTGGAGCAAACGCTGGAACATCGCCTTTAGCGAAATGACCTCGGTTGCTATCTTCCGCCCGTTAAAAAGCAGGGTAGGGAGCGGAGCGGCGCTTATGGCGGCCTTTATATTCTCGGGCTTACTGCACGAACTTGCTTTGAGTGTACCCGTAAGTAGCGGCTATGGCTTACCAACCCTTTATTTTACTATCCAGGGCTTGTTGGTATTGGTCGAAAAGATGCTGGTACTAAAAAGGATCACCCTTTTCCAAAACAAAATAATTGCGCGTATCTGGGTATTCTTTTGGCTGGTTGTGCCCATGCCCTTACTGTTCCACAGGCAGTTTTTAAAGCTGGTGGTGTGGCCGCTGGCCGGATTAATATCTCCATTATAAAAACCTTCAAAAATTATTAGCTTTGGGTTAATCATTAACACTTATTAAGCTATTATAACATGCAGGAAGCTTCTCCGTTAAACCAGGTTGCCGAATTTCATAAAACCTTTAAACACCCCGTTTTAGATACACCCACCATCCCTTCACAAGCACGCTGCGACCTGCGGGTTGCCCTTTTGGCCGAAGAAGTAAAAGAGCTTCAGGAAGCTATTGCCGATAATAACCTGGTTGAAATTGCCGATGCACTTTGCGATATCCAGTACGTACTTGCCGGTGCCATTCTTGAGTTTGGCCTGGGCGAAAAATTTAAGGCTTTATTTGACGAGGTGCACCGCTCTAACATGAGCAAGGCTTGTAACTCGGTAGAAGAGGCAAACCAAACCATAGCCCACTACCTGCAAAAGGACGGCAGTGAAGCGCATTATAAGGAAGAGGAATCGAAGTTTTTAGTTTTCCGCACGGCGGATAACAAGACACTCAAATCCATCAACTATTCGCCGGCAGACCTAAAGGGGTTGTTGTTATAACTTTATATATTTATTGCTCAATAATTTCATAATATTTATAACAACACGATAAATTAATACACTTATATAAAGCCTTTCAGATGCATCTGGAAGGCTTTACTGTTTATTATACCTTCAGAAAAGCATATGCTGGGTTTTTAAAAAAGTATTGCGTTATGTGATTGCAATTATTAAATAAATATTATAGTATATTTAAATAATATTATTTCCAATTCCCCCGTAAAGCAACACTTAAAAAACGCAGTAAAAATGAAAAAGATCATTACCCTGCTATTGCTCGTGCTTTCGGCGCAGGCAATGGCTCAAAACAATCCTATTACAGCAATCAATATTTCGTTACCGGCCAACCCCGATGCCAATACAGCCAACTGGGGTACGGGTACTTCACTTTTAAATATCAAAGCATCTGTTAACGGGCGATTAGACGCTCTGGTGCAGGAAAGTAAAATATTGGTCACGATAAAAAAAGGGGGCAATAAAGTATGCGGCTCTTATGCTTCAAATTCGGCGCCTTCGGCAGGTTTTAAAGTTGCAACCCAGGTTTGGGACGGCGCTGACGCGGTTGCCTTATTAGGGGAAGGCTGTACTTTGCCTCCCGGCGACTATGAGCTGTCGGTACAGTTTTTTAGTGTGAGGGGCGGGGTGGGCGTTCCGTTAAGCCAGGAAACAACAAAGGCTTTTTCCATAAAAGGGAATGAACAGCAAACATTCCGGGACAAAACAAACGTACAGATGAAAGAATCGGCAGTATTGTCACTCGGGGTTGTTTCACCGGCAAATGGGGCCACTATCTCTGCAGAAATGCAGCCCCGGTTTACATGGACACCGGTAATACCCAGGCCAACAGAACCGGTAGCTTATAAAATTAAGATAGTAGAGATCGTGGGCGATCAATCGCCAGAGCAGGCCATACATACCAATAAGCCCATCTTTGAAAAAGATTCGCTTGCAAGCAGCGCTTTTCAATACCCATTGAACGGGCCGGTACTTATTCCCGGCAAAAAATACGGATGGGCGATAGAAGCAAATAAAAAGTTAGGTGCCATATCGGTTTTCACCACACAAAAAACAACTAAGCGATAACTTAAATTAGGCGCATAAAGGGCTTGCAACTTTTGTTGCAGGCTTTTTTTATGGCAAAGCTTACCCTGTATTCGGCATGTTGCCAATTTTATAAACGCTTTTTTGTAGCCAATAGTTAAAATATTTAGATTTGGGTTTTATGAGTAAAGGTAACCCCGAAACCCCCAAAAGAACCGGCGGCAGGCAGGCCGCCAGGCCTAAGCCCAATAATAAGGCCAGGGGTACACGCGCAAAAGCCGGTGTTGCTGCTGATGCAGAAACACCCGACCCTGCACAACAGGCCATTGCCGAAACTACACAGCGGGTACCCGTTACCGGCCTTGCCGGTGCTCAAAACACATCCCCCAAAACTACAATGGAAGTACATCATCATTCTCAATCAGAACATACACCCAAGTCGTGGAAGGGCTACCTGCTGGAGGGCTTTATGATATTTATTGCCGTTACCATGGGGTTCATAGCCGAAAGTATTAGAGAGAACATCACCAACCGCGAGCATGTAAGGCATCTGACATCGCAGCTGGTACAAGACCTAAAAACCGATATAGCCCAATTGGATGAGATATATAAGCAGGAAACGCTGATAGTTAAGGAAAATGATTCGTTATTTGATCTTTTACAGATACCGCTTGAAAAAGCAGATACAAAAAAGATCCAGCAGTTGATCGCCGGCTCGCACACCATGTACCCGTTTCGCCCGTCAGGAGGGGCTATGGAGGCCATTAAAAAAGAGTTGCAGCTTAAGCAGTTCAGCAATTCGGAGATCATAAACCATATAGCGGGTTACGAATTTCATATCAAGCTGTTACAAACAGAACAGGATATTAATCTGCAATACCAGCACAGCTACCTCGATCCATTTTTAACCCGGCATTTTACACCGGTTAACTTGCGTGCAGCCTTTAACCAAAAACCTATACCGGATGGGCAAATGCGCGACCTGAACCAGGCAGATGTTACCCAGCTGGCCGCGGATATTGCGCTGATAAGAGTAGTTAGCAACCAATTAGTGATAAAAAACCGGAAAGTTAAAGAAGACGCTGTAAAACTACTTGAATATGTTGTTAAACAATATGACGTTGAAGCCGGCGAGGAACATAATGGTTAACGCGTTTCTTGACTTTCGACTTAAGGCTTCTTACTAAAATGTGACCTTGGAGAGGCTCGAACTCCCGACCCTCCCGATTTGGATCAATGCTCTACCAAAGCGTTAAAACTTAAAAAGCCTCAAGACTTTCGACTTAAGGCTTCTTACTAAAATGTGACCTGGGAAAGGTTCGAACTCCCGACCCTCCCGATTTGGATCGGGATGCTCTACCAAAAGCATTAAAACTTAAAAAGCCTTAAGGCTTTCGACTTAAGGCTCTCAACTTGAATGTGACCTGGGAGAGGCCCGAACTCCCGACCCTCCCGATTTGGATCGGGATGCTCTACCAAAAGCGTTAAAACTTAAAAAGCCTCAAGACTTTCGACTTAAGGCTCTCAACTTGAATGTGACCTGGGAGAGGCTCGAACTCCCGACCCTCCCGATTTGGATCGGGATGCTCTACCAAAAGCGTTAAAACTTAAAAAGCCTCAAGACTTTCGACTTAAGGCTCTCAACT
>NZ_SEWG01000003.1 GCF_004168255.1 Mucilaginibacter terrigena
CATCCGCATGGTTGATCCGCAAACGCTGCTGCTAACCGGCCTTACCCGCGATGGTACGTTTTATATCGAGAACGGCAAGATCATGTTCCCGGTAAAAAACTTCAGGTTTAACGAGAGCCCGGTAATTATGCTTAACAACTTGGAAGCCCTTGGCAAAACCGAGCGCAGCATCAGCGTAGAAAGCTACCGAAGCTACATGATCCCGCCAATGAAAATAAGGGACTTTACATTTAGCTCACTTTCGGACGCGGTGTAAGGGAAAAAAAATTATTTAGCAGAAAAGTTGCAGTTGAAAACAGCCTGCAACTTTTCTGTTTTAAGATTAAACTCAATGTCCAAAAATGCTTAAATTTGAATATGGAAACATTAATTGTACATCCTGAAAATAAAGAGCAGTTAAATGCTATAAAGGCGTTTATGAAGGCTCTTAAGATATCTTTTGAAGAAAAAGGATATGATCCGGACTTTGTAGCTAAAATTCAGAATAGCAGGGAACAGGTTAAAAAAGGTGAAACAAGAATTGTTAATATAGACGATTTGTGATTGTAAGTTTCACCAAACAAGCTGATGCAGATATCGATTTTTTCAATAGAAGCGGTAACAAGCAAGTTATTAAGAAAATAAAGGAATTGCTTCAATCTATTGTTAATAATCCTTATAAAGGTATTGGACAACCAGAGCAATTAAAACATGATCTTTCGGGTGCTTGGTCGAGACGGATCAATAAAGAACATCGATTAGTATATGAAGTAAAAGACGAAGTGGTCTATGTGCTTTCCTTAAAAGGCCACTATTAAATAATACCAAACGCCATTGCAAAAGCAGTGGCGTTTTTTGTTTCTTTGCAGCCCCAAAACTTTTATCATGCAAAATTTCCCTGTTAGCAGTTCAATTCTTTCGGCCACTCACGTCGGTTTATTTTTGCAGGATAAATATGGCTTTAGCGGGAAAGCCACTTGCAAGCTGCTTAAAACCGGCATCAATCACAGCTACCTGGTTACGGATATTGAACGGAAAGCTGTCTTCAGGATCTACAGCCTTGCCTGGCGCACGCATTTAGAGATCTCTGAAGAAATAAGATTGTTGAATTTGCTGCGAGAAGCAGGCACTTCGGTTTCATACCCTATAAAAGATAAGTCAGGCAATTACATCCAGGAACTGAATGCTCCCGAGGGCATGCGCTTTGGTGTGCTGTTCTCTTTTGCCGAAGGCGAAAAGCTGCTGAATTTTGATGCCGCTGTGCATTTTAAAGCAGGCGAAACCATGGCGCGCATCCACCAGGTAACGCAGAACCTGCAATTGAAAAGAGTGGCCTATACGCCAAAGGTTGTACTTCAGGATTCGCTTGATAAGATAAAAGGATTTTTACCTGCCGATAGTGAAGAAATGCAGTGGATGGCATCGACACAAAAATATCTTTTGAACGAAATAAGCAAAGCCGACACCAGTAAACTAAGAGAAGGCGTAACGCACATGGATATCTGGTTCGACAACTTTAACATTACCAAAGATGGTAGGGTTACCCTATTCGATTTTGATTTTTGCGGCAACGGCTGGCTGTGTTACGATATTGCTTATTACATTTTGCAATTGCACAGCACCGAAAAAATTGAGGCCGGGCGCGATGAAAAACTAAAAAACTTTTTAGCCGGATACGAATCCGTCACTCACATCAGCGATGAAGAAAAGCGCTTATTGCCTGCGTTGGGTGTTTGCATGTACTTTTTTTATCTCGGAGTGCAGTGTGAAAGATTTGATAATTGGTCGAACGTGTTTTTGAACGAGACCTATTTAAAGCGTTTTATTAATCTGCTGGTAAAAAAATACTTCGACGAAAACGTTGTCACCAAAAACACTGTTAATCCATCATGACAAACACAACAAAAATCGGCTGGATAGGCCTTGGTTTAATGGGCAACCCCATGTCGCAGCAATTGTTAAAAGCGGGGTATCCGCTAATGGTTTACAATCGCCATAAAGATAAAGAAGCGGAACTAAAGCAACAGGGCGCTGCCACGGCATCAACCCCAAAACAACTCATACAGCAAACTGACGTGGTGATCATTATGGTTACCGACGATAAAGCCATCCGCGAAATATTTACCGGTGAAGATGGTTTGTTGAGGGCTGATGTTAGCGGGAAAACTATCATCAACATGAGCACCGTATCACCGGCAATCAACAAAGAAATGGCTGAACTGTGTACGCAGCAGGGTAATCATCTGTTGGATGCACCGGTATCGGGCAGTGTTAAACAAGCCGAAACCGCCCAGTTAGTTATCATGGCCGGTGGCGATGCCGAAGTATTTGAAAATGTAAAACCGTTATTGGAAACGATAGGCAAACTGGCTGAAAACGTTGGGGCAACCGGCTCGGGCAACGCGGCCAAATTGGCTATCAATACGCTGCTTAGCTTTTACACGCAAGGCCTGGCCGAGGCCCTTATCCTGGCCAAAAATAATGGAATAGAACCCGAAACTTTGCTGAACCTTTTAAGCAATACAGCTATCGGTAACCCATACATCAAATTAAAGGGAGATGCTATCGTCAACAATAATTTCAAAGCTGCTTTCAGTCTCAAAAATATTGTGAAGGACCTGCAACTATCGCAGGATATTGGCCTCAACACGCCATTGGGCCAAACGGCTTTAAAAACATTTGAACAAGCCAGTACCCAATTTGGCGACGAAGACCTGATCGCTATTTATAAATATCTGGATAAGTAGGCTAATCCCTTTTCTTTTTCAGGCTGTACGATGGCTTGTTGGATCTTATCTGCTCGGCATTATCGTACAGGCTCAGCGTTTTTTTATTGATGATGAACGAGTAGCTTTTTTGATCTTTGGTGTTAAGGTTAAATATGATCTCGTCGTGGCTGTGCTCCGGGTCGGCAATATGGTCGTTCTGTACATAATAGGTGGTTAAACCCGGCAAACCCGATACCTTACCGTTATCATAAAACTTAGCTATCACCTTTTTACCGGCTCCATCGGTACCCTCGTAATTCCCCGACAGGATAGCCTGGTTGATCATATAGTTCATGCCCTCGGCCAGGCCGCCCGCAGGTTTGGTTTGCATAGCCTTAATATATTGCGCGGTAGCCGTTTCCTTAGTTTTTGGGTTATAACTATAGATGATCAATGTAGTATCGCCATTTTTTACCTTGTAGCTCAGTTCATCATCGCCAAGCTCGATAGTGGTGGTGTTTTTCCCAGGCTGAAACCTTAATGCCATATCGGTACCCTCGTGGTTATTTATAACGGTTGGTACCATAATACTATCGCCTTTAAGCTGCGCGGTATCAATATACATTACGGTAACGCCCATACCATGCTCCACAGCTTCCAGCGGCGATTTGGTTTTCTTTACTTTTTTAACATAATCCTTTTTTACCCAAACGCCGTTTATTAAAGGCTTAAACTGGTGAAGCAGGGCCTGCGATTGGTCGAGCCGGCCGGCGGCGGTGGTATCCTGGTCGGTATCGCCGGTTTTACTTTTGCACGATAGGAATATACTTAGTATAAGCAGGGGGCAGATAATTCTTTTCATGTAGACGTGTTAGTAGTACACAAGATAAGGAATTATAGCTTTATTCTTGTCTGTATGACACAATAAGTTTCGGTTTAATTATTTATAAAACATTTTGTACCTTAGAGATGCTAAAGATATTATGAAGAAAGATACAGTGATAGAAGCCCTTGGCTCATTTGAAAATGAGTTTGACGCAGAAAAGCTAATTCAAAAACTTCTTTTTATTGAGGAAGTAGAAAAGGGTTTAAAAGATGTTAAAGAAGGGCGCGTGCATAATTATGATGATGTTAAGGAAAAATTCCTGACTAAGTGGAACCAGTAAACATTATTGTAACTGAATCTGCTTTATCAGATCTTGAAGATATAGAAACTTACATTGCGCAGGATTCTACCTTAATTGCCAGAAGATTTATAAGTCGTATTTTTGATAAAATTGATGTACTATATAATTATCCTAAAGCCGGCAAACCTGTACCGGAGCTAAATAACCCCATTATTCGTGAATTGCTTTTAAATAAATACCGTATTATTTATCAGCTTGTTAGCGAAACCCAAATAAATATTATTCGTGTTGTACACGGTTCTCGTTTATTAGATATCGAGTTATAATTTGAAATCAACCTTCCAACAAACAAATTCCAACTTCAAACTTCTTTCGTATTTTTGCAGCTTATTAATTCCATCCCTGCATGAATGCTGATGCTGTTAAGATGCTGCAAGGCCGTTACTGTAACTCGCTAACCGAATACTCCCGTTTTGTAACCCGCGAGGTTGCCATCGGCGATGTGCCAATGGGCGGTAGCAATCCTATCCGCATCCAAAGCATGACCACCACCGATACCATGGATACCATAGGTACGGTTGAGCAAACCATTCGCATGGTTGATGCCGGCTGCGAGTATGTGCGTATTACAGCGCCCAGCATCAAAGAAGCAAACAATCTTGCAGAAATAAAAAAGCAGCTTCGCCTGCGCGGCTACAATGTGCCGCTGGTGGCCGATATCCACTTTACCCCAAACGCTGCCGAGGTTGCCGCCCGTATTGTTGAAAAAGTACGTGTAAACCCCGGCAATTACGCCGATAAAAAGAAATTTGACACCATAGAATATACCGACCTGGAATACCGCGGCGAGTTGGAACGCATCTTCCAGAAATTTACACCGCTGGTAAAAATTTGCAAGGAATATGGCACTGCCATGCGCATTGGCACCAACCATGGATCGCTCAGTGATCGTATCATGAGCCGCTATGGCGATACGCCGCAGGGCATGGTAGAGAGCGCGATGGAGTTTATCCGCATGTGCGAAACATTGGGCTATTACAGTTTGGTGGTGAGTATGAAAAGCAGTAACCCGCAGGTGATGGTACAAGCTTACCGCCTGCTGGTACAAACCATGGTTGCCGAGGGTATGAACTACCCGCTGCACCTGGGCGTAACCGAAGCCGGCGACGGCGAGGACGGCCGTATTAAATCGGCCGTAGGTATAGGTACTTTACTTGAAGATGGCCTGGGCGATACTGTTCGCGTATCCCTTACCGAAGAACCCGAAGCCGAAGCGCCGGTTGCGATAGCACTGGTGAAAAGATATACTTTGAGGAGCGAAGTTGCCGGAGCGAAGAGTGAAGAAAGAATAATGACCCCGCATCCCGATCCTCAATCCTCGCACCACTCCCCCTACGAATACAAAAAACGCGAAACGTATGAAGCCAACGCTTTTATAGGCGGGCATATGGTGCCAAGGGTAGTGCTTGACCTGTCGCGGGCCAATTTAAAAGACCCTGCGGTGATGAATGATGCAGGTTACCTATATTCGGCATTGCTGGATAAATACAACATGGCCGAGCAATCGGTGGATTTTGTGTACCTGGGCGATAGCCTGCCATCGTTTACGTTGCCCGGCAATCTAAAACAGTTATACAATTATACCACGTGGATTAAGCTGGCCAATAAAACGTTGTGCCACCCGCTGTTTACGCTTGATGAATACATAAGCGCTGATGCGAACCGTTCATCAGCATTGAACCTCGTTCGCATTAAAAACGTCGATCTGGATACCGAAGCGTTTGGGCTGATCCCGCTTGATAAATCGCTGGTTTTTGTACTGGAAACCAATGAACTACACGGCATGGCCGACCAGCGCGCCTTTTTCCTGAAGCTACAGGAAATGGAACTGGATGTGCCGGTGATTGTGAAGAGGAGCTATGTTTTTAAAAGTCAAAAGTCAAAAGTCGAAAGTCAAAAAGATGACTTAGAACTTCAGACTCAAGACTTACAACTTTTTGCCGGTACCGACCTTGGCGCATTATTAGTTGATGGTTTTGGCGATGGCATCTGGATAGGTGCGCCGCAGGTGCCAACCAGCGTTATTACTTCTACCGCTTTTGGAATACTGCAGGCAACCCGCTCGCGCATTTCCAAAACAGAATATATCTCCTGCCCAAGCTGCGGGCGTACCCTGTTCGACCTGATGGTAACCACGCAGATGATCCGCAGCCGCACAAGTCACCTTAAAGGGTTAAAAATTGGCATTATGGGCTGCATCGTAAACGGCCCCGGCGAAATGGCCGATGCCGATTATGGCTATGTAGGCTCAGGCACAGATAAGGTAACCTTATACCGCGGCAAGCAAGCGGTGAAGAAAAATATCAGCTCGGCTAATGCGCTTGACGAACTTATCGGCATCATCAAAGGCGACGGCAACTGGATAGAACCGGCGGAGTAATCGCTACAATCAAAAATGTCATTCCGAACGAGGAGAAATCTTGAACACCGTGCATCCAATGATGTATGGTGTTCACATGTCGCTTGTATAAGATTTCTCGTCGCCCCTGGGCACCGCCCACCTCATGCTCGCTCGAAATGACATTTTGTTACTTTCGCGGCAGCTTAAAAATAAACCGCCCTTCTTCATTTATGCTGGTTTGGGTAAACCCGGCCTTGGTCAGGATCCTTTGCGATGGAAAGTTATCCACGCCGGTGTCCGCACAAATGGTTTTAACATCCGCGTTGGTAAAACCCCATTCGCAGATACGTTTTAGGGCCTCGGTACCGTAACCCTTGTTCTGGTGGTTTTGGTCGAACGAGTAGCCGGTAATGGCTTCGCCGTTCTCATCGGGGTAGCCTATGCCAATGCCACCAATGCTGGTGTTGGTGCTTTTCAGCACCGCCTCCCAGTTGCTGTACCACATAAATTTATCGGGATAAAGCAGCGTTTTGGGGATAAACCAATTCTCCAGGGCATCGTCCACTTCGGCTTCCCATATGGGGTCGATAAGCATATTGGAAGGGCTTAAACCCATCGATAGCTCCATTTTGTGGCGGCTTACTTTCCAAAGTAAAAGCTGCGCATGTGTTAACGGGATCAGCCGTAACCTTTCAGATTCGATAAAAAACATTTTTTGATTTTGAATTTGTATAACAATAAAATTTCAGGTCACTTAAAAGTGAATGAGGGGACAGTCGGGGTAGATGACTGTTTGTTATGCAATTCCAGGCGATGTAGTTTGCCTGTTTGATGTGTTAAGTAGCAGCGGCGGTATTGTTTTGTTGGGGTAAAGATATGCAAATTAGTACAGTAGTAATAATTTGAAACATTCGTCCTTGAAAAGAGCAGACAGTAGCTTCTTCACATCCCCAAAATCCTGCCAACCTGTCACCGCAAAGTAACTGCGGCTGACGGTTTGTGGCTTAACTGACACGCGATCTTTAATTTTTCTGCCAAATGCATATTGGCACACGCATTGATAAATAGGTGTGGAAGCATTAAATAATCAAGAAAAAACAAATCATAATATGTCTAAAATAATTGGAATTGACTTAGGAACAACAAACTCCTGCGTATCAGTAATGGAAGGTAACGAACCTGTAGTTATTGCTAACAGCGAGGGAAAACGTACTACGCCTTCTGTTGTGGCTTTTGTTAACGACGGTGAGCGTAAAGTGGGCGACCCGGCAAAACGCCAGGCCATTACAAACCCAACAAAAACTATTTATTCTATCAAACGCTTTATGGGTAACAATTTCAACGAGGTAACTACCGAAGTTGGCCGTGTACCTTATAAAGTTGTTAAAGGCGACAACAACACCCCGCGTGTTGAAATTGGCGACCGTAAATATACCCCGCAAGAGATCTCGGCGATGATCCTTCAGAAAATGAAGAAAACTGCTGAAGACTTTTTGGGAACTGAAGTTACCGAAGCGGTTATTACTGTACCGGCTTATTTTAACGATGCACAGCGCCAGGCTACTAAAGAAGCCGGTGAAATTGCGGGTTTAAAAGTTCGCCGTATCATTAACGAACCTACTGCTGCTGCCCTTGCCTACGGTTTGGACAAAGCACACAAGGACATGAAAATTGCGGTGTTTGACTGCGGTGGTGGTACGCATGACGTATCGGTACTGGAGTTAGGCGACGGCGTGTTCGAAGTAAAATCTACCGATGGTGATACACACTTAGGTGGTGACGACTTTGACCAGGTGATCATCGACTGGATGGCTGATGAGTTTAAAAGCGACGAAGGTGTTGACCTGCGTAAGGACCCAATGGCTTTACAACGTTTAAAAGAATCTGCAGAGAAAGCTAAGATCGAATTATCAAGCTCTACTCAAACAGAGATCAACTTACCATACATTACTGCCGGTGCCGAAGGCCCTAAACACCTGGTTAAAACTTTAACCCGTGCAAAATTTGAGCAATTGGCCGATAGCCTGATCAAACGTACCATCGAGCCTTGTAAAACTGCGTTGAAAAATGCAGGTTACAGCACTTCGGATATCGACGAGATCATCTTAGTTGGTGGTTCAACCCGTATCCCTGCTATACAGGAAGCGGTGCAAAAATTCTTTGGTAAAGCGCCTTCAAAAGGTGTAAACCCCGATGAAGTTGTTGCCATTGGCGCAGCTATTCAGGGTGGTGTATTAACCGGCGAAGTTAAAGATGTATTGTTGCTGGATGTTACCCCGTTATCATTAGGTATCGAAACCATGGGTGGTGTAATGACAAAACTGATCGAGTCGAACACTACTATCCCTACCAAAAAATCAGAAACATTCTCTACAGCATCTGATAGCCAGCCATCTGTTGAGATCCACATATTACAGGGCGAGCGCCCAATGGCAGCGGGTAACCGTACCATAGGCCGTTTCCACCTGGATGGTATACCTCCTGCACCTCGTGGTGTACCTCAGGTTGAAGTAACATTCGATATTGATGCTAACGGTATATTACATGTATCTGCAAAAGATAAGGCAACAGGTAAAGAGCAGAAGATCCGTATCGAAGCGTCGTCTGGTTTAACCGATGCCGAGATCAAAAAGATGAAGGACGAAGCTGAAGCTAACGCCGAAGCGGATCAAAAAGCAAAAGAAGAAGTTGAAAAACTGAACTCTGCTGATGCCCTGATCTTTAGTACCGAAAAACAATTGAAAGAATACGGTGATAAGATCCCTGCCGATAAAAAAGGCGCTATCGAAGCCGGATTAGAGAAATTGAAAACAGCTTATGCAGCCAAAGACCTTGCAGTTATTGAGCCTGCACAGGAAGAGTTGAACGCTGCATGGACTGCCGCATCTGAAGATATGTACAAAGCATCTGCCGAGGCAGGTCAGCAACCGGGAGCCGACGCAGGTCAGCCCGCTGGTGGTGGCCAACCTGAAGGTGGTGCCGACAACGTAACAGATGTTGACTTTGAAGAGGTAAAATAATTACCCCGATATATAAATGAAGAGGCCCCGAATTTTCGGGGCCTTTTTTGTTAGGTTACTCAACTGTCATTTCGAACGAGGAACGAGGAGAAATCTTGTTCGAGATGCAAAGTCAGCCACCTGTCAAACGAACAAGATTTCTCTCTATTGTTCGAAATGACAGCGTGGATAAAAGAAAAAGCCAACACATTGCGTTGGCTTTTCATTTTATAAAGTCTGTTATCTTTTAGTCCTTATTTTTGCTCTAAAAATCTACGATATCAAATTATTCACCTTCTCAACCAGTTCTGTCAGATCGAAAGGTTTGTTGATGATGGCATCGCAGCCGTAGGCGTAAAGGTCGGCCTCGCGGTTAATATATGCCGAAAATATAATTACCGGTACATTACTGAATTTGGGGTGCGCTTTTATGTTACGGCAAAGCTCTCCGCCGTTGGTACCGGCCACGCGGTAATCAAGTATAACCAGATCAGGCTCAAAGGCTTCCACCAGTGGCATTACATTCACGCTCTCGCCGGTGCTCTTCACCTCGAAGTTTTCGTAAGTGAGGGTTTCGTGGACAATATCGAGGATGTCCTGGTTGTCATCCAATACTAAAATACGCTTTACCATAAATGATAATAAATAAACTAAAAATATCTGAAAAAGGTATCCGGGCGGTGTAAAATAAATGTGGCATGGATACCGTATTGGATGGGCTTTAAGGGAAAATACAATGACATGATCGGCTATTGAGTCAAATGTAATATAATAAATTATATTAATATGAAATATTATTATCGCCCTTACCTAAAAGATGTATCAATGTTGTTATAAATATAGGGATACAGCCTTAAGGATTACCGGTGCAGAAATAGATATTATATCCAACAAAAAACCCGCGGTTAACGCGGGTTTAATATTATTAATAAGGATATGCCTTACCGGGGTGCGCGCGTTTCCATGCACGGCGGCGTTCCAGCCAGGCGGCGTGTTTTCGTTTTTGTTCGCGTTTACGGGCTTCGTTACCAATAATGTAACCACCGCCGGCGCCTATTGCGCCGCCAATAACGGCGCCACCTACGCTTTTACCTATCAAAGCACCGGCAACAGCTCCACCGGCACCGCCGATGATAGCACCTTTACCTTGTTTACTTATGCCTTTTTTTTCTTGCGCCTGTGCGCTAAAATTTACCGTGCTGGTTAAGGAAAGCAACAGTCCTCCGTATATAATTAACTTTTTCATTTGTATCTGCTTTTGTATTCAAAACACATGATACAAATAACAAGCCGAAGATGATGCAGTTATATTTATAGCAGAAAATCCAAAGGTTTATTTCAGAAAATCGAGTATAGCCGACGAGAATTGTATAGTATTGCCTGCACTATTATGGTTGCCGGGCACACTAACCATTTTTGAACCCGGTATCATCTTTTGCAGTATGGATACGTCGCCGTTGGTAGTATCTTCCGTGCCATCAATAAGCAGCACCGGTATCTTAACTTTGGCAAGTTCATGTTTGCTGGTACTTGGCTGGTGTTTTTGCTGATAGGCCAGCGCCAGGTTATCAAAATTATTTTTACGGATCCAAACCATCATATCGTCCACATCGTGTATGGTGGTGTCGCCCATCAGCGCTTTGTAGGCGTGGATGCGCCGCGGCCATTCGGGGTTGGTATAATCGGCACCCATGCCGCCCATTACGGCTTTGTTGACGCGCTTATCAAGCACCACTAAGCGCGAGGTAATGATAGAACCGCGCGAGTAGCCCACCACAGCATATTTTTTTAAACCCAGGCTGGTTGCTAATCCCATAACGTCTTTTGCTTCGGCATCGTTGTTATATCCGGCGTCGGTATGGGGTTTGTCAGATTGTCCGTTGCCCCTTTGGTCAAGTATCACCACTTTATAGCCGGCCTTGAGCAGGGCAGGGTATAACGATCCGTGTTTCCAGCCCTGGCTTGTGCCGGTAAACCCATGCACCAGTATCACCGGGTAACCTTCGCCTTTTACCTCGTAATAAATTTTGGTACCATCAAACGAGGTGAAAAACGTGCCTTCCGGTTGCTGCGCGAACAAGCTAAAGCTGCAGCTTAAAGCAATTATTAATGCTGATAAGATCCTTTTCATATAGTTATACAAATAAGTTGAGGATAAGCACACCGCCAAGACCGATAATAGATACCAAACTCTCCATTACCGACCACGACCGGAACGTATCCTTTATACTCAGGTTAAAATATTCTTTAAACAGCCAGAATCCGGAGTCGTTAACGTGCGAAAACGCCAGGCTGCCTGCCCCGATAGAAAGTACCATCAGGTTTGGGTTTACATGTTCGGATACCACCAAACTGGCAACAATACCCGCGGCGGTTAATCCAGCTACCGTTGCCGAGCCCAAACTTATGCGGATAATGGCTGCTATTACCCATCCTAAAACCAGCGGCGGCATGTTAAAGCTTTTAAGGCTATCGGCAATCTCGTTACTTACACCGCTGGTAGTAAGCACCTCTTTAAATGCGCCCGAGCCTGCTATAATGAGCAGGATAAGCGAGATATCTTTAACCGCATCGGTAAAGTTAACGGCTATGGTACTCATACTGCGGCCTTGTTTAATGCCGAGTGTATAGGTAGCTACAATAAGGGCGATAAGCATTACAATGGATGGATCGCCTAAAAAGGCCATGGCCTTTAGCACGCCGGGATCTTTAACACCCAGGTACGGGAAAAACGCGGTGAGCATCAAAAGCAATACCGGCAGCAGCGCGGTAAAAAAGCTGATAAACCCACTGGGAAGTTTATCTGCAGGCATTTCTTCGGCGCGGAAGGTAGCCAGTGGTTCTGATGGGATCTTCTTCAGGAACTGCGCGAATACCGGGCCTGCAAGGATAATTGCGGGAATGGCAATCATAAGCCCATAAACAAAAGTGGTAGCCATGTTGGCATGAAACAATACCACCAATGCCGATGGTGAGGGGTGCGGTGGTAAAAACCCATGCGTAACGGATAACGACGCGATCATGGGCAGGCCGATGAAAACCGCCGGCAGCTTATATTTATATACTACCGAAAATATCAGTGGTACCATCAGCACAAAACCTATCCCGTAAAATAAGGGGATACCGATAATAAAACCCGCGGCAACCAAAGCCCATTGAATATATTTTTGGCCAACAGCGTTCACCAAAACCTCAGCAATTTTTTGGGCTGCACCGCTTGCTGCCACCAGTTTGCCCAGCATAGCGCCCAGGCAAATAATAATAAGCAAGCCGCCTAAAATATCGCCAATACCTTTTTGTACCGATGCAGTTACCTTGTTAATGGGGATGCCCAGCATTAGGCCGGCGGCAATAGAAACCAGCAAAAAAGCTAAAAATGGATTAACCTTTGCCCAGCTAACCAAAAGTATGAGCAGTACTATACAGAACAGTATAACCAGCATTGTTTTTTACATTCAGAGGTTTACAATTGTATTGCTTGCCGGGAGAAACCGGTGCAACTAATGTAATAACATTATATCAAATGTGTGTATGGTACTAAAATTTAACCAATTATATCAACCATTTATGAGCAAAGTTTACTACACCGTGCTGGTGTTATTTATCAGTTTACATGCCTTTGCACAGCCATCGCCCAAAACCCTTACGCTCGAAAAGGGCGAGCAATGGTACGGCGCTGCTGTATCATCGGGTACATCAATGCCCTTTAAGGATGGTACTACATTCGAGTTAAATAACGATAACCATGGTAACCAATGCCAGCCCCTGTTGCTATCAAGCACCGGCAGGTATATCTGGAGTAACGACCCTTTTAAATTCACCATAAATGGTACAGAACTAACCATCAGCAATAACCACAGCGAGATAATTGTTGGTAAGGCGGGCAACAGCCTGGGCGATGCCTATCGCGAAGCATGTAAAAAATTCTTTGCTGCCACAGGCCAGGCTCCCGACCCGATCCTATGGCAAAAACCGCAATACAATACCTGGATAGAGCTGGTGTACAACCAAAACCAGGTGGATATATTGAAGTACGCGCAGGGCATTATAGACAATGGCTTCCCGCCGGGTGTGCTGATGATAGATGATAACTGGGCCGATTATTATGGTAAGTTCAGCTTTCGTAAGGACCGCTTCCCGGATGCCAAAGCTATGATTGCCCAATTGCACAAAATGGGTTTTAAGGTGATGGTATGGGTATGCCCCTTCGTGAGCCCTGATGTGGTGGAGTTTCGCGACTTGATGGCTAAGAAACTGGTGGCAATGGATAACGAGGGCGATGCCAACATGCCCTGGGATAAGGCCAAAAAGCCTTTAATCGTAAACTGGTGGAACGGTTACAGCGCGCAAGTGGATTTTACCAACCCTGATGCGGTGGCCTGGTACAAAAAGCAACTGGACTATATGGTTACCGAGTATGGCGTTGATGGCTTTAAGCTGGACGCCGGCGATATGCAGTTTTATCCGCCTAACCTGTTATCCTTTAAAAAAGTAACGCCGAACGAGCAAAGCGAGCTTTGGGGGCAATTTGGATTACTGTACCCGCTTAATGAGTACCGCGCCATGTGGAAACGCGGCGGGCAGCCCTTAGCCGAGCGCCTGGGCGATAAGCACCACGACTGGCATGATGTTGGCCGCCTGATACCCGATGTTACTGCAGCAGGCCTTATAGGCTACCCCTTTGCCTGTCCGGATATGATTGGCGGCGGCGATTACCTTTCATTTATTGATAACCCCGCGCTTGACCAGGACCTCATCGTCCGCTCGGCACAGGTGCATGCTTTAATGCCGATGATGCAATTTTCGTTGGCGCCATGGCGTGTGCTGGATAAACCTCATATGGATGCTATAAAAGCCGCGGTAGCTACCCGCATGAAATACACACCTTACATTGATGAATTATTTAAACACGCCGCCCAAACCGCCGAGCCCATTGCCCGCCGTATGGAGTATGTTTTCCCGCATCAGGGTTTCGAAAAAACCATCGATCAGTTTATGCTTGGCGATAAATACCTGGTAGCCCCGATAGTGAAAAAGGCCCCGTCGCGCAGCGTAATGTTACCAAAAGGCACGTGGAAAGGCGATGATGGTAAAACTTACAAAGGTGGCAAATCCATTCAAATAGAGGTGGCGTTGAACAGGATCCCGGTGTTTGAAAGGGTGAAGTAGATACATCAAATGTAGTCGCCCGGCTTTTACCGGGTGGCTGTTATTACACGGCGCCGCGCCGCAGTCAATAACTGTAAGCTTTTTAAAACAGTCCATATTTTTCATAACTGCATACAATTTACAACAGCACAGTACATTATAAAAAGTGATGGTTGGTTTGTGTGCGCTAATTTGTGGGTAAACTTATTCTTTTAAGGAATATTTATTAATAGTGGCACTACACTTGCAAACACCCTACAAAATTTAACAGTTGCAATTATTGGCAATTGATGCTGAATTTATATCAAAAACCACTTTATGATCGCTGGTGTTAAAAAGATACCTATTTTAAGATACGCCCTTATTGTAATGCTCATTGTAGTGTTATTTGGCAGCGCCTTTTATTTATACCTTCATTATAACAAAGCCGAAAAATTACGTAGCAATTTCCAGCAGATGGTTAAAGCCAGAGAAAACTCGGCGCTGATTGATAGCTGTATTGTTGAGCTTTATAGCGCCGATAACAGCAGTCGTATGTTCGCGTTAACGGGCCGCAAGTGGTATTCAAAAGAGTTTTCCAGGCAGATAAAAAATGTTAGGGGCATTATCACCACCATAAACGCCAATGACAAAAATACACCCAATACTGCTGATGATGACGAACTGGGCAATTTGGTAAGCCAGAAAAAACTAAAAACCGACAGCTATTTTAAGCTGATGACCTTATCTGATAGCCTGATGCGGTCGGCCAAAAAGATCAACGCCGCGCTTAAGGATCAAAACAATAACATCGTTCAGCAACCAGTTGTAAGGCGTATAAAAACCCAAGTAAGTGTTGATACCATTAAGGCCATAGCCAAAGCGCCCGAACCTAAAAAGAAATTCTTTGGCCGTTTATTCTCTGCTTTCAGTAAAAAGAAAAAAGAGGAGGTGAAAGAACCGGTGCTGTTGGCAAGGCGTACCGATACCATTATCACCACCATGACAGCCAGCCCTAAAGTTGCGCAAGCATACAATAAGTATTACAATAAAATATACGATGCCAACAGCAAGCTGCGCGCAAACGAGCGCGAAATGCTGGAAATAAACAACCGCTTGATAAGCCAGATCATAGGCAGCCTAAAAAAATACAAAGTTGCCGAGCAGCAATACATAACCGGTAGTAAAGATGAGATTAATACCAGCCTTTCAACCGTGTTGTACGAATTTAAAAGGTTATCGGGCGTGATGTTTTTGCTGCTTACCACTGTGGTTATCATCATCCTGTATAACATCTGGAAGATCTTTCGTAACGAGGAAGAGATGGTTGTTTATACCGAAATGGCCGAGAAGTACGCGCAATCTAAAAGCCGGTTTTTGGCCAGTATGAGCCACGAGATCCGTACGCCGCTAAACTCTATTATTGGTTTTTCGGAACAGTTAACCCAAAGTAACTTAAGCGCGGCACAAGCCGAGCAGACCAACGCCATTCGCAGTTCGTCGAAAATGCTGCTGGATGTAGTGAACGAGATACTCGATTTTTCGAAATATGAAACCGGGAAAATGAGCTTTGAAACAGCGCCATTTAATCCATACACGGCTATTAAGGAAATAGTAGACAGCATGCAGATCCAGGCTGGTAAAAAGAACCTGGCGCTGAGCTATCAGCTGGATTTTGATGAGGATATATGCTTTATGGGCGATTACTTCAGGTTAAAACAGGTGGTGATGAACCTGGTTGGCAACGCCATTAAGTTTACAAGCCAGGGCGAGGTAGCCATTAACGCGTTTTTAACCGAAGGTAAAGCAGGGCAGCAGGTGCTTAACGTGCATATAAAAGATACCGGGCTGGGTATAGATAAAGAACATCTGCCGTTGATCTTTGATGAGTTCTCGCAGGTTGCATCGGCGCAAAAAACGGCTAACTATGGTGGTACAGGTTTAGGTTTGGCTATCTGTAAAAAAATAATTGAGCTGCAGGGAGGCAGTATAAAGGTAACCAGCAAGGTGGGCAAGGGCTCGATATTCAGCTTTAAGCTGCCGTTAACCATTGCCGAAGCAGGTGCATGTGTTACAGCTGAAGATGCTGTTATAACTACCGACCCTAAACAACTTGTTGAAGGCTGCCATATCCTGGTTGCCGAGGATAATAAGCTTAATGTGCTATTGGTGAGTACCATCCTTAAGAAATGGAAAATGACCTTTGATGTAGCTTATGATGGCCGCCAGGCGCTGCAGCTTTTTGAAGATAACCATTACGATATTATCCTTACCGATATTGAAATGCCCGAGATGGGTGGTATCGAATTTACGCAGGTGATCCGTGCCAATGGCGTGGCCGAAAAGGCAGAGATACCAATACTTGCCCTAACTGCTAACGTGCTTAAAGAAGACCGCGATAAATACATGAGCGTAGGCATGAGCGGCGTGGTATTAAAACCCTTCTCAGAACAAAACCTGATAGACAGCGTTGCCGCCGCCCTGCAAAAAAAGAATGACTTGGTAAACGGGTAAAATACAAGATCTTTCAGCTATACATACTTCGGCATACCCCACTGTTGCTCTTACTTTTTCGCGCCTTTACTTGTGCGATCTTCGGCTTTTTTCACCTCGTCTTTCTCGCTCATTGGCAGGTCGGTTTTAAGCTCTGTATTACCGGTAGATGATGATCTGGTTGTTTTTTTTGCTGCGGCTGGTTTCTTTTGTGAAGTTGTCATGATAATATGCCTCCTTTTATAACAACTTTTTGGGGTCCAAAAAGTTTAAGAAACTTATTTTTTTAACTGGTGCAGTTCGGTCTTTAGATCATTTAGCTGCTGCTGTGCCTGCCGGTTTTCCAGATAAAAGTAAATGGCGCAGGCCAAAAATATCTTACTTAATACAAACACCGCAATAAATACCCACTTCCAGGTTTTGTGCACCTTCATGTGGTTCGATTCGGCCTCAAGCTCTATATATTGCGGGCCGGTATCGGGTTTGCTAAAATTTTTGTAGTTGTTGTCCTCGCGCTCAATGAACTGGGTAGGCGCACTTGTCTGGCGCAGCATCAGTTCATCAATATGGTCTGAGATCTTATCCCAGGTGTGGATAGGCGGGGTAACGGCCATATATTGGGCAATGCGCTCCATATCGGTTTCCAGTTCCTGCAAAGCAGTGTTTACTTCAGGATATATGGCCTTCATGCGTAGCAGTTCCTGTACCTCTTGCTCAGAGGCCGAACCTGTTATGTAGGCTTCTAATATGCCGCTGTTAATGTACTCCTGTATCATCGCGGTTATTCCTGATTATGGTAAACGATTCTTTTAATAATTGCCTTATAGCCGCTTCGGGTTGGTTTAGCTCGGCTGCCAATGCAGTTATAGATTTGCCATGGTAATGTACCCCGCAAAACACCAGTTGCTGCTCGTGGCTCATCATGTCAATAAATTTATTGCCGCCTATGTTTTTCGGGGGGGAAGCCCCGTGTTTATCCGCGCAATCTCCAACGCTATTTATATAAGCGGCCAGTTTTTTACGGGCCAGTAGCTGCAGGCGGCAAAAAACGTTCGTGCCCGGGGCCAGTATTTCATTCAGTTCGGCAGGCCGCAGGTCGGTAAAAAGCTCGGCAAGGTATTGTTCTGCCGTAGCCCGGTCTTTTATCACCTCTTGTATATACCCCAATAACATACCCCCATAGCTGTTGTATAACCCACGCAAGGTTTGCTTAATTGCAGGTAATGAAGCTTCAGCGGAGGTTAACTGCGGTTTCAAGTTGTGTAAATAGTTAATCGGGTATAAGCGTTTTATTGTGCTTTAAATCTAATCAAAAAAAGGAAGAGTAGTTAAAAAAATTTCTTTATCTGACTGTTTTTTACGCTTACGAGTATGGATGGGTTACTGTTAAATGTTAATTTAAGTTAAACAAGGCTATCAGCATCGTCAAACTCAATAGGTTTACATAGTTTTAAACCATGCATCGTTACCTGCTTATTATTGCGCTTTTTATACACTCTGCAGCCTATACCCAGGGTGTTTTTAAAGGGCGGGTGTTCGAAAACAAGACCCGCATAAGCCTGGCAGGCATTAGGGTTGATAATTTAAACAACAAAAAAACTACCGTCACCAATAACAACGGCGATTTTAATATCGCCGCAAAAAATGGCGACCTGCTTGTTTTTAAAGGCTTTGCCTACCAACCGGATACCTTACTGATAACCGACCTGCACGATAAGGAGATTTTTTTGGAGCCCGTAACACACGAACTTGACCAGGTAAACATATCTGTTACCGAAACAAAAAGCCTGAACACGTATTTTGACCCACAATTTCACGGGCAACCCGTTGTATATGCGCGGGATAAAGATATGAATTACAAGGGTGGTATTGTTTTACGCCTTTGGTATTGGAAAAAGGATGAAAAGAAGCGTGCCAGGTTGCAGGCACTTGAAAGGAAATACGCTGTAATGGATAAAATAACGGCGGTGTTTCAGCCTAAGGTCATAGCTCAATATCTGCCCCTAACCGGTATTGATCTGGATAACTTTATCAATTTGTATACGCCAACGCCAAAAATAGTATCTGCAAAGGACTTTAGCCTGCCCAACTATTTAAATACCTGCTTTAAAAAATATCAGGCCTTGCCGCCCGATAAACGGCAACCGCCCACGTTAACCGGGCAATAATTATTTAAGCAAGTTAACCCCGCTGCTGTAAGCGAAAGCATCTCCAAACGCGCCTGCAAACTGCCCCGCCAAATCCGGCAGTTTATCGGCATGCTTGCGCAGGTAATGGCCTGCAACGCCGGTCAACAATGCGGCTGCGCCCCCAATAAGCATCCCTCTTAGCATACTTTGCTTGTTCTTACGGAAGATAGCCGCGCCCGCAAAGGCTCCTGAAGCTACGTGCAGGCCCAATTGCCGCATATCTATACTATCTGTTGTATTTGCCACCCGCTTTCTTTCCCTTTCGGCTGCGGATAGTAATGAAGTTGCTATAGTAGTAATGGGCGATTGCGCAAACCTAACTATGCTTAACGGACTGGAATAATACCCGTTGCTGTAATAGTTGGCAATTGCCGGCGCCGCGCTTGCACGCATCCCTGCCACTGCACCTAATCCTAAAGTTTGCCAAACGGGTTTCCTATAATTGCCCATAGTATTGCTGTTGATGTATAAAAACAACAGGAGATGGGATGGATGGTTTGAAGAAGATGGAATTTAACTTAGCCTAACGGTAATACAATGACCGACCAGAATAACCGCACAAAAAAAGCGATGATCAACATCGCTTTTCAAATTCTTATAATCCTTTTTTGATACTATCCTGCTTTGCTTTTTCTTTTTTCTTAAAAAAGCCTTTTAGTAAAAAGCTGTGCTGCGCGGCTTCCAGGTCGTCGTTTAGTTTAATGGAGCTTTGCTGCAGGTAATCTATCGTGTTTTGAACTTTTACCGCTGCTTTGGGGTCGTTTAAAAGTACGCCAAGGGCGTTATCGGTTGTGTTTAACTTGTTGCTGGCCTTAGTAAGGTTATCAGTTAGGGTGGTGGCATTATCAGCCGCTTCTTTCAACCGGCTAACCGATGAACGGATCCTGTTAAAGGTAATGGTATCGGTAAGTACGTTATCGGCAAAGCCCCCCTTGGTGTTCATTTTATTGCTAAAGTTGTTTAGCTGGGCCGACATCCTGGCCGCGTTTTGCGTGGCAGTCTGCAAATTAAGCATGGTTTGCTTTAATTGGATACCCATGGTGCTGTCAGCTAATAAAGTGCCCACAGTGCCTTTGCCGGCCAGTATTTGTTTGCTTAATTGTTTAAAATCGGTAGTGATGGCCAGCAGGTTCTGGTTGTTTTGCTGCAGGGTTTTCATCACGTCATCGGTAGATAATAGCTTCTCCGACTGCAACACATCACCATCCTGTACGGCCGGGGCCTGCGGCGAGCCGCCGTCAATCACAATAATTTTGTTGCCTATCAAACCATCGCTGCTGATGCGTACACCCGCGTTGCGGTGAATGTACTGCTGCGTGCTGGCATCAATGCTCATCACCACATCAACCTGGCCCGGGCCTGTAAAGGTGATGTTTTTGATAGTGCCCACTTTTACACCCGAGAACCAAACGTTGTTCCCTTTTTTCAATCCCGAAACATCATTAAATATCGAGCTGATGTGGATGCTTTTTACAAAGCTTTTTTGCTGGCCGCCCAGGGTGAGCACGCCGATCACAAAAACGGCTACGCCAAGCAGGACGAAAACGCCTACTATTATCGATCTTTTATTTTCTGCTGTATCCATTATTTAGGGGTACTAATATCTATTGTATAAAATTATAATCAAAAAATGGTTTTACGCGTTCATCGGTGGTGGCAAATACCTCATCAAAGGTACCCACACGCTGAAACTGCCCGTCTAAAAGCATGGCAATACGGTCGCCGGTCATTTTAGCGCAGGTAAGGTCATGCGTGATGATGATAGACGACGTATGGTAACGCTGCTGTACCTCGTTTATCAGTTCGTTTATTTCGATACAGGTGATAGGGTCCAGGCCGGCGGTTGGTTCATCGTAAAGCATTATCTCGGGGTTAAGTATCAGCGTACGGGCAATGCCAATACGCTTGCGCTGCCCGCCCGAAAGCTCGGCCGGCATTTGGTTAATGGTTTGCGAAAGCCCAACGGCATCTAAAACACTCTCCACATCTTTATTAATTTCGGCCCGGGTAATGCCCTTGCGGTTGCGCACCAGCGGGAACTCCAGGTTTTTTCGTACGGTCATGCTGTCATAAAGCGCGCTGTTTTGGAAGGAAAACCCTATACGGATGCGCAGGTCTTCCAGCGCGCGCTGCGATATGGTAGTAACATCGTTGCCCAAAACTTCTATAGTGCCGGCATCGGTACTTAAAAGGCCCGATATCAGCTTGATCAATACAGATTTACCCGTACCCGAGCGGCCAAGCACCACCAGATTTTCGCCCTGGTAAAGGTCAAGGTCTATCCCGCGCAGTACATCATAATCAGCAAAAGATTTTTCAACCCCGCGGATCTTGATGACCGTGTTATTTTTATCGATATGTGCCTTTTGCTTTTCCATTTGATAATTATCGGAACCACCCGGCTATCTGTACAATTAAAACTTCTTCAATAAACACCAAAAACATGGCGGTAACTACCGCGCCGTTAGCCGCTTTACCAACCCCTTCGGTGCCTTTGGTAGAGTTGTAACCCTGGTAGCAACCCACTATGCCAATTGTAAAACCAAATACTATGGCCTTGCTAAGCGAAGCCCAAAAATCAATAAAGGTCAACGGCTCAAAAGCCTGGTCCATAAAAACGCTGTAAGTGGTGCCTTCGTTCTGGCTCACATTTAAATAACCACCCAGCAAGGCAATAAACGCTACATAGGTAGCTAACAAGGGTATGGTGATGGTTGTTGCAATAACCCGCGTACAAACCAAAAATTTAAAAGGTTTTGTGCCCGATACTTCCATAGCGTCAATTTGCTCGGTAACCCGCATAGAGCCCAGTTCGGCCCCAATGCTCGATCCTACCTTGCCTGCGGCAATAAGGGCGGTTACCAGCGGTGCAAGGGCTTTCATAATAGCGATAGATACCAGCGACGGCAGCCACGATGTAGCGCCAAAATCGGTAAGCGAGGGGCGGCTTTGTTTGGTGAAGATAACCCCTACAATAAAGCCGGTTAGTGTTATTAACGTAAACGAGCGTACACCCGTTTCATAGCATTGCCTTATTACCTCTTTAAATTCATAAGGGGGCAAAAACACTTCTTTAAAAAAACGCATTACAAAGGCATATATCCTGTGCAGCATCAAAAAGAAAGCCGCCAACTTGTTCTGCGTTTTTTTGATACGCGACGGGGCGGGGTTGGTTGTATTATTTACGCTATCCATTAATGTGGCAAAGGTATAACTAAAGTAAGATATAGATAAACCAACACCCTAAATTGTTTTAAAAGATGTTCAGCGGAATGTAATAATTGCACCTGCAAGGACGGTAAACTTTTTAAAGTTAAAGCCTGTAATTTTATTACTTATCAAATTTGAAATAAAAGTATCATATACCCTAAGCTGATATAGTTGTATTGCGCTTAAAAACAGGCATGTTAGTATAATGCGCTGTTAAGTAAACATCAGAAAATGTAAAAATAGTATTACATGGTACTTTTTAATTTGGGTACTTTTGATACACCAATTATATTACACTATCAATTAAACCATAGTATCATTTGCTGCAGGCTATGATATCGCATTTAAATTACTGTGGAGGGGAAAATGACTTACAAGGGATTCATACTTGCGATTTTAACGCTGTTTGCCGCTATTACGGCCTTTTCGCAAAATAACGAATTCCAGTTTTCTAAGTTAGATATCACCAACGGCCTGTCGCACAACCAGGTAAATACCATTTTAAAGGATAGCAAGGGTTTTATGTGGTTTGGTACCCTATCGGGACTAAACAAATACGACGGCTATAAATTTAAGGTTTACAAACACATTGAAGGTGATACCACCAGCCTTAACGATGATTTTATAGTTACCATTGCCGAGGGCCCCGATAATAAGCTTTGGATTGAAACCCGTAACGGCTACAATATTTACGACCCCGAAACCGAGCGGTTTAGCCATGATATAAGCGGGTACCTTAAGTCGATTAACGTGCCGGTTATAGGGCTAACTGCGGTAAAAAAAGACAGGGCAGGCAATTTTTGGTTCCTCAATTCAAGCTCGGGGATCTATCGCTATCAGCCATCAGTAAAAAAAACCATACACATCAGTTACAAGGCCGGGGTTAGTGGTTCCATATTCAGCAACGCTGTTATAGATCTTAATTCCGATTCCAAAGGAAATATATGGCTGGTTTATAACAAAGGTATTTTAGAGCGGATTAACCCTGTAAACTACCGGGTAAACTACCGGAAGCAATTGAGCGCACTGCCCGCCGGGCTAAACACAGGCTACCGCGTTTTTATTGATAAGCAGGATGATGTATGGGCGTTTGTACCCACCTACTCATCGGGCGTATATTACCTCAATTCAAACCAAAGCATTTTTAAACACATTGATAAAGGCAGCGGGCCCGATGGGTTAAATACCAACGTGGTATCAAACCTGATACAGGATGATAAAAACCGCATCTGGATAGCTACCGACCACGGCGGCGTAAACCTGCTGAACAAGCAGGATTTTAAGATAAAGTACATTACCAACCGCGAGGACGATGTTAAAACCATCGGCCAAAACAGCATAATACTATTATATAAGGATGACACCGGCATTATTTGGGTAGGCACCTATAAGCGTGGCATCAGCTATTATCACGAAAGTATCATCAAGTTCCCACTATATACGCACCATTTATCAGACCCGGGCAGCCTTAGTTTTAGCGATGTAAACAAATTTGTTGAAGATAAATACGGTAACCTGTGGCTGGGTACCAACGGCGGCGGCCTGGTTTATTTTAACCGCAAGGATGGCAGCTTTAAAAAATACCTGCACAATGCCGCCGACCCCAACAGCCTTACCAACAACGTAATTGTAAGCATGTGCCTGGATCACGATCAAAAGCTTTGGATAGGCACCTATTTTGGCGGCCTGGACTGCTTTGATGGCAAAACCTTTAAGCATTACCGCCATAACGATGCGCAGCCGGGCAGCCTGTCCGAAGACCGGGTGTGGTCCATACTGGAAGATTCTGACAACAACCTTTGGGTTGGCACACTTGCCGGCGGGCTTAACCTGCTCGACCGTAAGACCGATACCTTTAAACATTACAAATTAAAGCAGGGCGATCAGCAGGCGCTCTATTCAAACTATATAGCCGCGCTGTTAGAGGATAAGCGAAAAAACCTTTGGGTGGTTACCTCCTTTGGGGTTGACGTGCTCAACAAAAAAACCAACAAGTTTACCCATTACATCCACGACGATAAAAACCCCAACAGCATTGTAAATAACAATACCAACAATATTTTGGAGGATAGCCGCGGGCTGATATGGATAAGCACCCGCGAAGGTATCAGTGTGCTGGACCCAATTAAGCAGAAATTTACAAATATTACCCACAAGGATGGCCTGCCGGATAATACGGTGATTGAGCTGCGCGAGGATGATAACCATAATATTTGGGCAAGTACGCCAAATGGCCTCTCGAATATATTGGTAACCCATGGTGCGGGTAAATTAAGTTTCAGGTTCATTAACTACAACGAACGGGATGGCTTGCAGGGCCGCGAGTTTACTGCCAACGCATCGTATAAAACCCGCAGCGGCGAAATGATATTTGGCGGCGGTAATGGCTTCAATATTTTTAGGCCGGCCAGCCTGCAAACCAGCAAAAATATCCCCGCGCTGGTATTTACCGATTTCCAGGTGTTTAACAAGAGCGTTGCCGTTGGCGAAAAGGTTTATGGTAAAGTTATCCTAACCAAAGCCATTGCCAATACACCCGAAGTAGCGTTAGAGTATAACGAGAATGTTTTTGGGATTGAGTTTGCCGCCCTTAATTATTTTGATGCCGATAAGGTGAAGTTTGAGTATACCATGCAGGGTTTCGACAGGAACTGGATCCCCGCCGACAATATCACCCGCAAAATAGTTTACACCAACTTAGATGCCGGCGATTATACATTTAAGGTGCGCGCATCAAACCCCGGCTTTTGGAAAAGTAAGGAGATTGCCCTGCGCGTAACCATTTTGCCGCCCTGGTGGAAAACTACTTTTGCTTATATATTATACGCCCTTGCTTTTGTTGGCGCGCTGTTTTACCTGCGTCACAGGGGCATCCGCAAGATCCGTGCGCAATTCCTGCTGGAGAAGGAGCGCGAGGAAACCCAGCGCCTGCACGAACTTGACCTGATGAAGATAAAATTCTTTACCAACGTAAGCCACGAGTTCCGTACACCGCTATCATTGATCATGGCCCCGGTGGATAGGATAATTAAACAGATCCAGGAACCCGAGATCCAAAAACAGTTGTTGCTGGTAAACCGAAATGCCAAACGCCTGCTAAACCTGGTGAACCAACTGCTCGATTTCCGTAAGATGGAATACCAGGAGCTGAAGCTGCACACCCGGCCGGGGGATATTATCGGTTTTATCCGCGAGCTATCTTACTCGTTTACCGATGTGGCCGAGCAAAAAGGTATAGGATTTGTGTTTGATGCCGAGGTGGACGAGTTCCATACCAGTTTCGATCATGATAAAATTGAGCGCATCGTATTCAACCTGCTTTCCAATGCCTATAAATTTACGCATGCGGGTGGCCATGTAAGTGTGCTGGTGTACTTTAAAAATGGCGATACCGCATCGCAGCGGATATTAGAGCTTAAAGTGATAGATACAGGTATCGGTATCCATAAAAACAAGCTCGACAGGATCTTCGAACCCTTCTTCCAGAACGATATCCCCGGCTCTATGTTAAACCAGGGCAGCGGGATAGGCTTATCTATCACAAGGGAGTTTGTGAGGCTGCACGGCGGCGAAATTATTGCGGAGAGCGAGTTTAACCAGGGAAGCTGCTTTACCATACTACTGCCTTTGCAGGAGTTGGATAAGCGCCTGTTTACTGATACTCCTTTACTTTTACAGCATGAAGACGCGGTGTTTAATATAGATACCCAAAAGGTTGCCCGGATAAGGGAAACCCGCGACGGCAAAAAGCCAACCGTATTATTGGTTGAAGATAATGATGACTTCCGCTTTTATATTAAGGACAACTTAAAGGACGCGTTTAACATCATCGAGGCCGAGAACGGCAAAAAAGGCTGGCAAAAAGCCCTGGCCCAGCACCCCAACCTGGTGGTAAGCGATATTGCCATGCCCGAAATGAACGGCATTGAGCTTTGCCAAAAAATAAAGAACGACCCCCGTACAACCCATATCCCGGTAATATTGCTCACCGCAATGGCAGGCGAGGAGCAGCAGCTTAAAGGCCTGGGCACCGGCGCCAGCGACTACATGACCAAACCCTTCAACTTCGAGATACTGCTGTCGAAGATCAGAAATATCCTTAGTCAGCAGGAAAATATGCGCAAAACCTACCAGAAACAGGTAGAAGCCAAGCCAACCGAAATGCATGTCGACTCGCCGGATGAAGTTTTTATTAAAAAGGTTTTGGTGCAGATAGATAATAACATTTCCAACCCCAATTTTTCGGTAGAGGAGCTGAGCAGCGAAATGTGCATGAGCCGTTACACGCTATATAAAAAGATCCTGCAAATGACAGGCAAAACCCCTAATGAGCTGGTACGGCAAATGCGCCTTAAACGCGCCGCCCAATTGCTGCAAACCGGCCACCTTACCATCTCGCAGATCTGCCACAAAGTAGGTTTCAAAAGCCAGAAATACTTTGTTAAAACCTTTAAGGCGGAGTTTAACACCATCCCTTCCCGCTACGCGGAGGTGAGGGATTAGTTGATTGGTGATTAGAGATTAGTTAATTAGAGGTTAGGTAAATACCCGTTAAAATTCCCTTCCCTGAGTTATATGCGTAGAAATATTTTATTTTCCGCGATAAATGCGCCGTAGGTGCAACAGCTCGGTAGAAGATGCATTACATTATTTTTTGCGCCGTAGGTGCAAAACTTAACAGGCCATTTCCAGCCCGTTATCATTCGGCCAGGTTCCGTACCTACGGCACGGGATATTTGATAGCTGTTTTTTCTACCGGGCTTACCCTTAACGGGGAGTCGGTACTGTTTACCTGTATTCTTTAAATCCTCACATTTATCTTCTCCCGAAATAAAATCACTACAACCCCTCGCTATGCAAAATTTAACACCTACAGTAATTATTGCATAATACTATTTAACCACTTTATAAAGTATCGATAATTTCTATACGGGTGCACATTTGTAACTAAATCACCCAAAACCACGCGTACTATGTTATTAATTAATTGATAATCAAATAATTAATTAAGGTTGACATTTGTACCCCTATATATCCACAACAGGGCTTTTAATAGCATATAATTTTAACCACTGAATAATCAATAACGCAACGGCAGCAATTGCCGCATGCCGATTATATAAACCATTTAACCAGTTTTTAATAATTATTTAACAAAGCGGGTGCTTACCGCGCCCGGCAATAAGGGATGTCGCGGCGTTTTGCGCAGGCATATACTTAACAATTATAAGCGCGTACACCAATTAAAAATCAAATATAAATCAACCAAAAACTAACAAATTATTATGGGAAAAATTCTACGAATAGCATTGCTGTTTGTCTCCTCCTTCATTTGTGCTTCAACCATGGCGCAAACCGGGGGCACAGTGATCAAAGGAACAGTAACAGATGAAACCGGCGCCCTGCCAGGGGCTACCGTATCTGTTAAAGATGGCCAGGGCGTTGCCGTAACCGATGTAAACGGCAGGTATACCATTACCGTTGGGGCAGCGGCGAAAACACTGGTGTTTAAATTTATAGGGCTGGAAACCCGCGAGGTTGCCATCAACGGGCAAACGGTTATAAACGTATCCCTAAGATCATCAAACACATCGCTTAACGAGGTGGTGGTAATAGGTTACGGCAGCATCCGTCGTGCCGATATTACCTCATCTATTTCATCGGTTAGCGAAAAGGACATCAAAAACCTGCCCGTAGCCGGTATCGACCAGGCCATACAGGGTAAGGTTGCCGGTGTAACCGTAATGAACAACTCGGGCCAGCCGGGTGGCGGCGTTTCGGTACGTGTGCGTGGTGTAACCAGCGCTACGGGCTCAAACGAGCCATTGTACGTAATAGATGGTGTGCAGTTTGGCAGCGATAACAACACCAGCCTAAACCAGGATTTCCTGGGTGGTGGCTCGGGGCAAACAGGCCAGAGCGTTTTAGCTACGCTAAGCCCGTCGGATATCGAATCTATCGACATCTTAAAGGATGCATCGGCGCAGGCCATTTATGGTTCGCGCGGCGCAAACGGTGTTATCATCATCAATACTAAGCGTGGTAAGGCAGGCACAAGCAAACTTAATTATGATGCTTATGTAGGGTTCTCCGAGATCCCTAAAAAGCTGAAGGTAATGGACCTTAGGCAATACGCCGAGTACCGTAACTCGTTGGTGAACGAGGTACGCGCAGTACCCGGCAGCGGGCTGGATAGCACCCTGGAATTCAGAGATCCATCAGTATTAGGCCACGGTACCGACTGGCAGGACGAGATCTACCAGCGCGGCGTGGTTACCAGCCACCAGTTATCAGTATCGGGCGGTACCGAAAAAACGCAGTTTTATTTTAGCGGCGGTTATTTGAACCAAACCGGTACGCTTATTAAAACGGGCTTTGACAGGTACACCCTACGCGCCAGTATAGATCACCAGGTTAACAACTGGTTAAAAATGGGCTTTACCAGCAACTTATCAAAAAGCAAGCAGCAAATTGGCTTAAGCGACGGGTTTGATGCGGTAACCAGTACGGTATTATACAACACGCCCGTATCGCCCGTGCGCGATATTTATGGTAACTATATTACAAACGCCAATGTTGGCGGTTACCAGATAAACCTAACCAACAACCCGGTTACGCTTGCACAAAACCGCGATGTTAGCGTGGCCAACAGCAAAGCATTAGGCGCGCTGTATGCCGAAGTAAAAATTATAAAAGGCTTAACATTAAGGAACGAGTTTAACTACAACTTTAACCTGGAAAGCAGCAGGGCGTACCAGCCGGAAATAACAAACAGTATCACCAACGACCTGATCCTGTCGCCAAGCCGCATCCGCGAGCAACGCACCCAAAGCTTTTACTGGGATGTTAAAAACTTCCTGAACTTTGACCGCTCTTTTGGCAAGCACAGCGTTAGCGCTACATTGGGCCACGAGGTGCAACGGTCTGACTACGATTACATCAACGCCAACCGTAACGGCCTGGTGGCAAACCTGCCATCGTTAAACGCGGGCCTTGCCGATCTTACTCAGGGCATTGGCGCGGGCGCAGGAACCTGGAGCATGGAATCGTACTTCGCGCGTGCCGGGTACACCTTCAATAACAGGTACGCCATATCGGGTACTGTACGCCGCGACGGTTCTTCGAGCTTTGGCCCGGGCAAACGCTGGGGTACGTTCCCAGCGGTATCTGCATCGTGGACCGTAACTAACGAAGATTTTATGAAAGACATGAAAAACCTGAGCTACTTAAAACTGCGCTTAGGTTATGGCGAGGTAGGTAACCAAAGCACATCGGCAAACGCTTTCGTATCAAACATACAGCTATTTGGTACCGCGCCGTTTGGGCCGGGCAGCCTTCCGTACAACGTTGCCAACCCCGATCTGGGCTGGGAATCTGTTAAAACATACAACGCCGGTATCGACTTAACCACGCTGAACAGCAGGGCCGAAGTTACTATCGACGTGTATAAAAAAATAACAACCAACATGCTTTTGGCAAGCCAGTTGCCGTCATTTTCGGGCCTGGGTACTAACTGGAACGATATCCAGTCGCCAATTACCAATGCCGGCGAAATGACCAATACGGGTATCGATATCGGTATCACATCATACAATATCCAAAACAAGGATTTTAACTGGAAAACCAATATCACCTTTAGCCATTACAAAAACACGCTGGTGAAATTGAATAACCCTACAGCTACGCTAACAGGTATCTTTAACGAGTACGGTGCAAGCAACCTGGTATCGCTTACCGCGCCGGGCAGCCCAATTGGCAGCTACTACGGCTTTGTAACCGACGGTTTATTTAAAAGCCAGGAGGAGTTAGCCGCGGGGCCGATCCCTGTAGGATTAAATGTGGCGCCGGGTTCGTTATGGCTGGGCGATATCCGCTATAAGGATTTGGATGGTAACGGCATCATCAACGATAAAGATGCCCGTGTTATAGGTAACCCTAACCCTAAATTCACTTATGGCTTTACCAACACCTTCAGCTATAAAGGGGTCGATCTTTCGGTATTCCTTTATGGAAGCTATGGCGGCCAGATCTTTAACTATACCCGCAGGCAAACCGAGGCTATGGCCAACTCTAACAATAACCAACTGGTTACCGTGTTAGACAGGTACACCGAATCAAACACCGGCTCGAGCATGCCAAGGTATAACCAGTGGACCAACAACAACACCAAAATATCTGACAGGTATATTGAGAGCGGGTCGTACCTGCGTATCCAGAACGTAGCGTTGGGTTACAATATCCCTAAAAGCATCATGAACAGGCTTAAGATAGCGTCTGTCAGGGTTTATGCATCGGTACAAAACCTGTACACATTTACCAAATACTCGGGCTACGACCCTGAGTTGGGTGCTATTAACAGCACAGTAGGGTTTATGAATGTGGATAACGGCCACTACCCAATACCACGCACGTTTACGTTTGGTACCAATATTCAGTTTTAATTATAAAAATAAGCAAAATGAAAAGAAAGATAATATTCCTGTTAGGCGCTATAGCTTGCTTTGGAATTGCGTGTAAGAAGGATTTTCTTAACCACCCATCAACAACCGCCCCTACAACAGATAACTACTATAACAATGCCACGCAGGTGGATGGCGCTACCGGTATTTTATACAATGCCGTTTGGGGCGACTGGTTCGACAAAGCTTTTACATCAGTAGGCGACCTGTTAGGCGGTACCGTTACCGGTACACAGGGTAACGACCAGTACAACTCGTTTTATAATTTCAATATCCAGGGTACCGATGGTTTGGTATCAAGCACCTGGAACTCGTGCTACAAAGCCGCGGGCCAGGCGTCGGTACTTATCCAAACCTTCAAAGCCAAAAAAGAACTGCTTGGCGGCGGCGATAATACAGCGTTTTTAGACAGGGGCATAGCCGAGGCCAGGTTTATACGTGGTTTCGCATACTTTTATATTGGCCGCGCTTTTGGCGATGCGCCCATAGTTGATAACCCTTTAGACCTTACCAAACCGGGTGCATACCTGGTGCCTAAGTATCACCAGAAAGATGTGCTGCGCTTTGCGTTAGAAGACCTGCAGGCAGCTGCGGATAACCTGCCCGAAGTAGCTGTACAGGATGGCCGGGTAACAAAATACGCAGCCTATGGTATGATGGCTAAGATATACCTGTATTTAAAAGATTACACCAACGCAGCTGCCAAAGCTAAGCTGGTAATTGATTATTCGAACGGGCCGGGTAAAAGTGTGCTGGATCTGAATGATGATTATAACGGTATGTTTACCAGTTCTGCCATTGCTAACAAAAAGAATAAAGAGAACCTGTTTTCTTTAAGATGGCTGTCAGAAATGGGCTGGAACGGTGGCAACCGCTTCTCTATCTACGCGGCACCGCAACCGCTTGTGCACCCAAAACCAACCGGTGGTAACGGTTACTCGGCTGTTGTGCCTTCGTTTGATATGTTAGACCCTGCCACAGGTTACGAAACTGCCGATAAAAGGCGCGGCTGGTCGGTTATGCAGCAGGACTTCCATAAAGATTTATGGAAGAACGAAAGCTTTCCTAATGGCTTTACTTACGATACCACCGGCAGGGCTACCGATGACCATTTTATATTTACCGGCACACGCTCAAATATCCAAAAGTATATTGTAGGCCCTAATCGCGGTGCCGACGAGCCTGTTACACCAGATGGCCACACCAGCATGCCAACTTATATTTTACGCTACGCGGATGTGCTGTTAATTTATGCCGAGGCTGTATTGGCCGGCGGCGGTTCAACATCTGACGCGGGCGCGCTTGCAGCATTTAACAGGGTGCATAACAGGGCGGGCTTAACCAGTGTAACCGTTTTAACAAACAAACTTATCCTGCACGAGCGGAAGGTGGAGTTTGCCTTTGAAGGCGATTATTGGTTTGATATACAGCGCCAGGGCTTTAACGATGCGAAAACAATTATAGCATCGCAGGAGCGCGGTACTTTAAACAGCAACGGACAGCTTACCAGCTTCAAGGCGACTTTAAATTCCGAAGCGCAATTGTTCCTGCCTATACCGCAGGCCGAGACCGTTCAGGACCCGAAACTGCTTGAACCGGCTGTTGACTATTATAAATAAATGATAACGTATTAAATCATTATTGATCATGAAAAATATACTTAAATTATGGATGGTACTGTTCGCGTTTATGTTCGCGGCATCGGTCATCACATCGTGTACAAAAGAGAATGCCAAGCCGGCTGCGGCATCATCAAGCCCCAAGGCTGATAAAATTAAGCCCGACTCTGCCAAAGGCGGCGAGATATTAACGCTTACCGGCAGTGGCCTTGGCGAGATCCAGTCGGTAGTGTTTGAAAAAGGCAATGTGCCCGCGCCGTTCAACACGGTGTTTAATACCGATAATGCCCTGCTGTTCCGCGTACCTGATACAGCCAATGGCGGCAAGCAAAATATCATTATCACCAATAAAATTGGCAAACAAATATTGGTTGAGTTTAATGTGATAGCGTTACCGGTGGTATCAAGCGTATCAAATTACAACTTTACCGCTAATACGCAAATAACCATTGCCGGTAACAACCTTGGCGATGTTACATCTGTAAAGTTTTTGGGTGCCAATGATGCTATTACCATTGTATCGCAAAACAAAAAAGAACTGGTTATAAAAATGCCCGACGATGCAACTGTTGATGGCGCCCCATTAGTAATTACAAATTCTACCGGGCCTATAACAACTACCCAGATCTTCGAGAACATGGATAAAGCTTTCACCATTTTTACCGATGGTTATCACAATAATTTTGGTGATGCTTCCTGGGGAGATGGGGGTAAAATTTATACTACCGAAGCAAAGTCGGGTACATCATCAGTTGGCAAAACCTACGCAAAAGGCAACTGGCACCAGTTAGGCTTTGGCTGGAACGATATTAACAAGGCATCGTTTGATTACCAATATATGACGTTTTGGATAAAAGGCGCAAGCAGCGACTATGACCTGTACATATCTACCAACGCCAGCGCGGGTGGTTTTGCATCGTTTAATGATTATGATAAGATAAAAGTGCCGGCCAAAGTTTGGACGTATTTTAAGATCCCGCTTAGCACCCTGCAATTATGGAGTACCGCGAATACCTGGAACCAGATAGGCTTTAGGATACAAGGCCCTAACGACCAGGACGAGACCTTTTATATTGATGACCTAATGTTTGTTAAGCAATAAACATTTACACTTAAAGCCCCGGCCGGTGGCCCAACCCGGCCGGGCTTTAATTAATTATCAATACATTTTATTAGGTTAATTATTGATGTGAGGTAGATAGCCGTGTTAAAACCATAAATATTTATACAATTAATGTTAAATTCGTATCAATATTCATAATCGAAAAAAACAATAATTATTACTATGCCAAATAACGTTATGCGTGAGATAACGCCGCTTACACCAAGCGATTGCTTTACTATTTTTTCGCGTGTAAAAAATAAGTTCGATTTTCCGCTTCATTACCATGAGGAGTACGAACTGAACCTTATTATCAACGCCGGCGGCGCCAAGCGCGTGGTAGGCGGGCATATCGAGGTTATTGACGATATGGAGCTGGTGCTGGTAGGGCCAAACCTTTATCATGCCTGGTTTACGCACCAGTGCAAAAGCGATGCTATAAACGAAGTAACCATCCAGTTCCACAAGGATCTGTTCGACGAGAAATTTTTGCGCCGTAACCAATTGAGTTTTGTTAAAAGCATGCTGGAGCGTTCGCAAAGGGGCATAGCATTTTCGCCGGAAACCATTACCGCGCTTAAGGACAGGCTTTTAACGCTTGATAAAAAGAACGGCTTTGATGGTGTGCTGGAACTGCTCTCCATCCTGCACGATCTCTCTATCTCGCGCAATATGAAAACCCTTTCGGACCCGAGCTTTACCAACGAGAAGTTTTATTACAACAGCCGCAGGATTGAAAAGGTGTTTGAGTTTATGAACACCAACTATAACAAGCAGGTAAGTCTGGCCGAAGTGGCCCGCATAGCCAATATGCCCGAGGCATCCTTCAGCAGGTTTATTAAAAAGCGCACAGGTAAAACCTTTATCGATAGCCTGAACGAGATCAGGCTTGGCCATGCCTCGCGCATGCTGATAGACAGTACCACCACAGTTGCCGAAATTGCCTACAAATGCGGCTTTAATAACATCTCAAACTTCAACCGCATATTTAAGCGTAAAAAGTTTTGCATCCCAAAGGAGTTCAGGGAAACTTACACCGGTAACCGCATATTTATATAGGTTTTGCAGATCAACTGGCATTATTGATAAATTTAAGGTTAAAATAGTATTATAAACAGGGTAAACAAATCATCTATTTTAGCGGGCACCAATTCATACTAATTTTTAAGTTAAATGAGATTATCGCTGATTGATATTTCCATCATCGTACTGTACCTGCTCAGCACCATTTTTATTGGCTTTTGGTACCGTAAAAAAGCGCGCGAAAACAAGGATAGCTATATGCTTGGCGGTAAAAGCCTGCCCTGGTACAAGCTTGGCTTAAGCGATGCTTCGGATATGTTTGATATAAGCGGTACCATGTGGATGGTGAGCCTTTGCTTTGTTTACGGCATGAAGAGCATCTGGATCCCCTGGCTGTGGCCGGTGTTTAACCAGGTGTTTTTGATGATGTACCTGTCGCGCTGGCTGCGCCGTTCAAACGCTACCACAGGCGCCGAGTGGCTGGCCACCAGGTTTGGCAAAACAGGGGCGGGGGTAACCAGCTCGCATTTGGTGGTAATAGCATTTGCCCTGTTAAGCTGCCTGGGCTTTATGGCCTACGGCTTTATAGGCCTGGGTAAATTCATCGAAATTTTTGTGCCCTGGGATCTGATAAAAGGCTATGTCCCCTTTGATGTAGCGCCGCAATACGTGCCGCACATATACGGCATCATTTTCACGCTGTTTGCCATGTTTTATTCCATTATTGGCGGCATGCACAGTATTGTAACCGGCGATATGGTAAAATACGGCATCATGACGGTGGCCTGCGTTTGGATAGGCTTTATAGCCGCCGGGCAGTTAAGCAGCCACCATTTAAATGTGCCCAATGGCTGGTACACGCCGTTTTTTGGCAAGCACCTGGATCTAAACTGGTCGGGCATTATTACCGAGGTAAACCAAAAAATAAAAAGCGACGGCTACTCGTTGTTCGCCTATTTCTTTATGATGATGACCTTTAAGGGATTCTTCGCGGCGCTGGCAGGCCCGGCGCCGAATTATGATATGCAGAAGATCCTTTCCACCCGCTCGCCCGAGGAGGCCAGCAAAATGAATGGTTTTGTAAGCGTAATCCTGCTGCCCATTCGCTATACGTTAATTATCAGTTTAACCGCTTTAGGCCTTATCTATTACCGCCAGATGAACCTTACTGATGGCGCCGGCGCGATAGATTTTGAACGGATATTACCCGCGGTTATCAATAACTTTTTGCCGGTAGGCCTGGTAGGCTTGCTGCTTGCAGGGTTGCTTGGCGCGTTCATGAGCACTTTTAGCGGTACCATGAATGCAGCGCAGGCATATATTGTGAATGATATCTACATCAAATACGTAAACCCCGCGGCCTCCACCAAAAAGATCATCACCATGAATTACCTGGTGGGAATAGTAGTAGTCGCGGTGGGGGTGATACTTGGCTTTTTTGTAAAGGACATCAACAGCGTATTGCAATGGATAGTATCGGCCCTTTACGGAGGGTACATCGCATCAAATGTGCTTAAATGGCACTGGTGGCGCTTTAATGCCAATGGCTTTTTTTGGGGGATGTTTGCCGGTATTGCCGCCGCCATGATATTCTCGGCGCTGGTAAAATTCGCGGTTATTCCCGAAAACCAGTTGCTGTTTTGGTTCCCGGTTCTTTTCCTGGTATCGCTGGCGGGCTCGGTTATCGGTTCGTACGCCGCGCCGCCAACAGATATGGCCGTATTGCAATCCTTTTATACCAACGTACGGCCATGGGGTTTTTGGGAGCCGGTTAAAAACATCGCGTTAGCAAACGATCCATCCTTTCAGCCCAATAGAAATTTCAAATTAAACATGTTCAACGTGGTGGTAGGTACCATTGCCCAGTGCTGCTTAACCATACTGCCTATGTACCTGGTGCTGTGGCAAAAAACATCCTTGCTGGTAACCATAGGCATTTTGGCTGTAATGATGGTAATACTTAAAAGAACATGGTGGAATAAATTAAAAGAATATTAATATAAAAATGACACAGCAATATAAAAGCAGGTTAGCGGGATTAGAGGAGGCGTACGCACAGCTAACCACCATACATAACGAAATAGAGGGGCCGGGAAACGGTATTTTCGACCGGTATAAACACCCGGTACTAACCGCGCAGCACGCGCCCCTATGCTGGAAATACGATCTTGACCCCGAAACCAACCCATACCTGATGGAGCGTTTTGGTATAAACGCCGCTTTTAACGCGGGCGCTATAAAATTCAACGGCAAGTATATTATGGTGGTGCGGGTAGAGGGTGCCGATCGCAAATCATTCTTCGCAGTGGCCGAAAGCCCTAACGGGATAGACCATTTTGAGTTTTGGGAACACCCCATCACCATGCCCGAAACAAATGAGCCTGATATCAACCTGTACGATATGCGCCTTACCGCGCACGAGGATGGCTGGATCTACGGACTGTTTTGCACCGAAAGGCGCGACCCCGAAGCCCCGGCGCACGACCAAAGTATGGCCATTGCGGCCTGCGGCATAGCCCGTACGAAAGACCTGGTTACCTGGGAGCGTTTGGCAGATTTGATCACCAACTCGCCGCAGCAGCGCAACGTGGTTTTACACCCCGAATTTGTAGATGGCAAATACGCGTTGTACACCCGCCCGCAGGATGGTTTTATCAGCGCGGGTAAAGGCGGCGGCATTGGCTTTGGCCTTTGCGATAACATGGAAAACGCAGTGGTTGACCACGAAGCTATTATAGATAACAAACAATACCATACCGTTTACGAGGCCAAGAACGGCCAAGGGCCGGCACCTATAAAGACGGATAAAGGCTGGCTGCATTTGGCACATGGTGTGCGCAACACCGCTGCAGGCCTGCGCTACACGCTTTACATGTTCATGACCGACCTTAAAGACCTGACCAAAGTTACCCACAAACCCGGCGGCTACTTTTTAGCGCCCGAGGGCATGGAGCGCGTTGGCGATGTATCAAACGTGGCGTTTTGCAATGGCTGGATAGAGGATGAGGACGGCACCGTGTTTATTTACTATGCATCGTCGGATACGCGCATGCATGTGGCTACTACCACGGTTGATAAACTGCTGGATTACGTGTTGAACACCCCGGCAGATGGCCTGCGTTCGGCGGCATCAGTGAATACCATTAACAGCATCATCAATAAAAATAAAAGCCTTTTAGAGGTGTAGGAAAAATAAGCGGGGATGGAAACGGGCGCGGTAAATACCATAGAACAACAACTGGCAACCTATAAAATGGAACTGGCCGCCGAGTTGGGCAACATCCTTAATTACTGGATGGCCAACACGGTTGACGGGCAGCATGGCGGTTTTTATGGTAAGATAGATAACGATAACAACGTTATCCCCGCATCACCCAAAGGGTCGGTTTTAAACGCGAGGATCTTGTGGAGTTTCTCGGCAGCCTATAACCAAAACCCGGATGAAAGGTATTTGGCTATGGCTGACAGGGCGTACCAATACATCATAAAACATTTCATCGACCACCAGTTTGGCGGCGTGTACTGGACGGTTGACCATTTGGGTAACCCGCTTGATACCAAAAAGCAGGTATATGCATCGGCATTTACCATTTACGCGCTGAGCGAATATTACAAGGCATCCGGCGCAGCCGAAGCAAAAAATTACGCGGTCGAGCTATACAGGCTTTTGGTTGATAAGAGTTACGATGCAGATCGCACAGGTTATTTAGAGGCATTTACCAAAGAATGGCAGCCGATAGCTGACCTGCGCCTGAGCGCCAAGGATGCCAATGAGAAAAAGAGCATGAACACTCACCTGCATGTGCTGGAAGCCTATACCACGCTTTACAGCATCTGGCCTCAGGAGGAGTTACGTGCGCAGATAGAAACGCTCATCAATAATTTCCTTGAGCACATCATCGATAGTAAAACCAATCATTTGGTGCTGTTTTTTGATGAGGACTGGAATAAAAAGGGCAACACAGTATCATACGGGCACGATATAGAGGCTACCTGGCTTTTGCTGGAAGCAGCCGAAGCCATAGGGCATCATCAATTAATAGAAAAAATAAAACAGGTTTGCATCAACATAAGCGATGCAGCAAAACAAGGATTAGATACAGACGGCGGCCTTTGGTACGAGTACGAACCAGCCGAACGCCACCTGATAAAAGAAAAGCACTGGTGGGTACAGGCCGAAGCTATGGTGGGCTTTTACAACACCTGGCAAATAAATAACAACACAGAATATCTTGAGCTGTCGCTCCGAAATTGGGCTTTCGTTAGGCAACACATATTAGATATCAGTAACGGTGAATGGTTTTGGGGCGTGTATGCTGATGGCAGCGTAATGCAAACCGAAGACAAAGCCGGCATCTGGAAATGCCCCTATCACAATAGCAGGGCATGTATCGAATTAATTAAACGAATAAGCAGACAGTAACCCAATGAGGAAACATTTCTTGAAAACAGGCGTGGTGGCATTAGTCGCCCTTGCCCTGCTGCAATCTTGTAAAAAGGATAACAGCCCAAATAATAATGGCAACAATAACAACGGCGGCGGCAACAACAATGGCGGCTCCACCGTAATTACGCCACCTAATAACCCGGCCATTGCATCCACCCAGGGTTTCTTTTTAGATGGCTGGCAGGCCAAAACATTCGCTACGCCGGAATCGCCAAAAGCAGTTGAAAAACCTAAGGCAGGCGCGGTGGTAGTTACGGTTGATATAAGCCAGGTGATCACCAAGGTATCAAAAAACCTGTTTGGCAATAACACCAATCCATTTATGGGGCAGTATATAGATCAGCCGGTGTTGATGCAGCAGCTTACAGACCTGTCGCCAAATATCCTGCGTTTCCCAGGCGGCAGCTTATCTGATATTTACTTTTGGAACGGCAGCAACAAAGCGCCCGATGATGCCCCCGCAAAATTACTAAATGCTAACGGCGCGGAAAACGATGCAGGTTACTGGTATGGCAACAACACCGCCGACTGGACCTTTACCCTTGATAATTATTACAAAGTATTGCAGCAAACCAACAGCACCGGGCTAATTACCGTTAACTACGGTTATGCCCGCTACGGTACAGGCGATAAGCCCGCCGAGGCCGCCGCACATTTAGCAGCCGATTGGGTACGGTACGATAATGGCCGCACCAAATACTGGGAAGTTGGCAACGAAAATTATGGCAACTGGGAAGCCGGTTACCGCATAAACCCTGCGGATAATAAAGATGGGCAGCCGACGATATTAAATGGCGCTATCTACGGCATCCACTTTAAGATCTTTGCCGATTCGATGCGGAAGGCGGCTGCCGAGGTGGGTAACACGGGCTTTAAGTTGGGCATGGTAACTACTGAAGCCGACGAAAAGAACAACACATCTACCATAATACCAACCTGGAACAGTAACGCTATGGCGACATCCGGCACCTCGCCCGATTTTTATGTAGTGCATAACTATTACACGCCTTACATGCAAAACTCATCGCCCGAAGTGATACTGGCCACTCCGGCAAATGTAACCTCGGATATGATGAACTGGGTAAAAAACTCGCTCGACAAGGCGGGCTTGCCGCAAAAGCCGGTAGCGCTGGATGAGTGGAATATTTTTTCGACGGGCTCTAAGCAAATGGTATCAAACGTAGCCGGGGTACACGCGGTAATGGTGCTGGGCGAATTGATCAAAAACCAGTACAGCATGGCCAGTCGCTGGGATCTGGCTAACAGCTGGGATAACGGCAACGACCACGGCCTGTTCAGCAATAAAAGCGACGAGCCCGGCGCACCCGCCTGGAACGCGCGGCCCGCGTTTTACTATATGTATTTTTTCCAGAAGTACTTTGGCGACCGCATGGTGAGCTCGTCGGTAACGGGCAGCCCGGATATTATCAGTTACGGATCTTCGTTCCTGTCGGGCCAGGCCGGGGTGGTGCTGGTAAACCGCAGCAGTTTGGATAGGGTAGTTACTGTTAATATCAAAAACTTTGCGGCCGGTAGCAAATACTACTATTACACGCTAAACGGCGGTACGGATAACGCCCCCTTCTCGCGAAAGGTTTACGTGAACGGAAACGGCCCCACGGGCGAATCGGGCGGCCCGGCAAGCTATAAAACCATTGCTGCGAACAGCGCGGCCATAGCAGGCGGAATAATTGTTACCATACCTGCCCGCGGAAGTGTATTTTTAGTAGCCGAAGGGAAATAATTTAAAACAGGATCAAAATTTGCGATATGAAAAACATTTATACTTACGTTATTGCCGGTATGCTGTTAATTTGCAGTCTGCCTGCTATGGCACAATTATATAACCCCTGCGATAAGCAGGCTACCCACGAAACCAAACAACTGTTTTACAGTATGCAGCGCCTGGTTGGTGCCGGGGCCATATTTGGCCATCACGATGCTACCGCATACGGTGTGGGCTGGTGCTATGAGCCAAACCGGTCGGATGTAAAGAGCGTAACCGGATCGTACCCCGCATTATACGGCTGGGACCTGGCAAAAATAGAGCACGATAGCACACGTGATATCAACGGCATCCCGTTTAAGCTGCAGAAAAAACTGGTGCGCGAAGCTTACGACCGCGGCGGTATCAACACCTTTTGCTGGCATATGGATAACCCTACCAACGGTAAAACCGCCTGGGATACCACCAACCGCACCGTTAAGGACCTGCTGCCCGGCGGCGCTTACCACGATGTTTATGTAAAATGGCTCGAAAAAGGGGCCAATTACATGGCCGAACTTAAAGGCGCCGATGGCGAAGCCATCCCCATATTGTTCAGGCCGTTTCATGAGCTTACGGGCAACTGGTTCTGGTGGTGCGCCAATACCAGCACCCCCGAAGAATTTAAGGAGCTTTGGCGCTTTACCATCGATTACATGCGCAATACCAAAAAACTGCATAACCTGCTTGTGGTATTCTCAGTAGCGGATTTTAACAGCGAGGCCGATTTTATGCTGCGCTACCCCGGTAACGATTATGCGGATTTTATTGGTTTTGACAATTATTGCTACAAAAGCGTGCCCGATTATCAAAAGAAACTGGATATGCGTTTAGGTATACTGGATGCAATTGCGGCTAAAACACACAAGCTGGTTTGCCTGCCCGAAACCGGCTATGAGCAAATACCACAGGCCGACTGGTGGACAAAGGTATTACTACCAACCATAGCCAAACATAAAACATCATACGTTATGGCATGGCGCAACGGCCGGCCCGACCATTACTACGCCCCATACCCCGGCCAGGTAAGCGAGCAGGATTTTATAAAATTTTTTAATAGCCCCAATATATTGTTCGAGAACCGCCTGGCGCCCCTGGCCGTGTACGGTAAGTATATAACGCCGGGGAGGTAGTAAAATCAAAATTCCCTCCCTTGGGAGGGGTGAGTTGGGATGAGTGCAATGCAGGGAGGGGTTTAACTACGAGGCCCACTAAATTCGCGCATTATTCTTCTTGTCTTCCTGAGCGATAGCGAAGGATCTATTAGCAAACTGTGCTTATTCAAATTGCATGTCGGCGAATAGATGCTTCACTATCGTTCAGCATGACAAAGAGGTGCTCACATTCCAAAAACTTAATACTACCCCGCCTGTTCTACAATCAAACAACAAGCTTATGAACGCGTATCAGCAAAAATGGTTGGATATACTAAAAAGCGCCGGCCTTAAGGACTGGAAGATAGAACCCCGCGATGGCGACATCGCGATAGAGATGCCACACGTAACCGACCTGAAATTAATAAGGGATAACCTGCCGTCGACCTTAGGCGCTATTTCGCTGGATATTAATTTACCGCACGAGCGGATAAAATTTATTTTTCATAACGGGTACGAGAACTTCGAGTATGTTTTAAACCCAAACGAAGCCGACCTGAACGAAGGTTAGGGTTAAATTTTAGCCTTGGTAGCGAATATGGTTACGCAAATGCCCATAGCGGCTATCAGTGTAAACGATGCGCGCAGGGTAGCAATCCCGGCAACAAACCCGATAATTGGCGGGCCGATTAAAAACCCCATAAAGCCGATGGTTGATACCGCCGCCAGCGCAACGCCCGGCGACATGGTTTTTGATTTACCCGCCGCGCTGTAAACCAGCGGCACTACCGATGATACGCCAAACCCTACCAATAAAAACCCAAACAAGGCAGTGTATAAATATGGGAACGCTACCGCGGTAAGTAAACCCGTGGCAGTGAGCATCCCGCTGATCTGCAGGGTGCGTTTTAAGCCAAAGCGGTGGGCAAACTGGTCGGCAACAAAGCGGCCGGTGGCCATGGTAAGCATAAATGCCGTATATCCTGCACCCATCAAAGCGTTTTGGGCAAGCACAACTTTTTTGAAATAGATAACGCTCCAGTCAAACATCGCGCCCTCGCATATCATCGAGCAAAAGGCGATGATACCCAGTTTTATCAGCGAGTTATCGGGCATTACAAATACCGGCCCGGCGCTGGCGGGCTTGTCGTTCTTTAAATACCTTGATGTAAAGATAACCGAGATCAAAACTATAGCCATAATAAGGCTGAAATGCTTGAACGGGATAACGTGGTTACCTATCATAAAAGTGCCTATAGCGGCCCCGGTAAACCCGGCAAGGCTCCATAAGCCGTGAAAGGAGGCCAGGATAGGGCGTTTGTATAATTCTTCGGCGGCTACTGCCTGGGTATTGACAGAAATATTGACCGCGTTGCTGGAAAAACCAAACAACAGCAGGCAAATAACTAACTGAACGGTATTTTCGGCTATGCCTAACGACACCAGCGAGAGGCTGTAAACCACCAGGGCGCTGATAAGCAAATTACGGCTGCCTATACGGGTGATTACCCAGCCCGAAAATGGCAGCGAGCACATCAAGCCAACCGGCAGTGCAAATAAAACACCGCCAAGCCCGGCATCGCTTAAATTAAGATTTTGCTGGATGGTTGCTATACGCGATGCCCAGCTGGCAAAGCATACACCCGCCATAAAAAACATTACGCCCACGGCAATGCGCAGGGTTGTACGGGAAAAGGTATAGGACGCGGTTGATTCCAAAAATTCGCTCTTAGTGTTTTGCTAACACTAAGATACGAACTATTTATGTGAAATTACTGCTGCCTAATGGCTTACATTTTTATACTGAAACTACCCGTAACGGTTTTTTTAGTCTCACCATCGCCCGAAATATCGATCAGTTCACCGGTGAATGTACCCGCAATAGTTCCTTTAGAATTGGCGGTAGCGCTGTATTCTGTTACCGTAACGGTACCGTCGCCAACCAATGATGTGCCTACGGCAATAATGTCGGCGTTAAAAGTACCTTTACCGGTAATGTTTGCTAACAGGGAGAATAGCTCTGTAACGCTTGCACCGCCGGCAATTTGTATGGCGCCATCAGGTGGTTTCTGCTCAGGCGTATAAACCTGGAAAATAACATTGTTTTTTAACGTTGTCGACTTTCCGTCAACCGTGTAAGTAATGGTCCTGCTGCTCGCGGTATTGCCACCTCCGCCACCTCCGCCGGCGGGTGGGGTATAAATAGTATCAGCAGGGTAAACAGGGGCATCCAGTTTGCAACCGCTTATAGCAACACCCAAAAACAGCACCACAAATAATTTATAGTAGAGTTTATTCATATAGTTATCAAATTAATTAGGGTATAAATATAATTTATTTCGTGCTGATTAAGTTGCCGAAAAGAAATTAATTCACTTATACGGCTGATTAGCATATAAGTTAGCGTTAACCTCACAGAAATTTAACCGGCATTATCAGCAATCGCCATCGGGGCCGCAGGTTGGGCCTTCAATAATATCAAATTTTGGTTTTGCCCGTTCATCATGCCACTCGCCAAAGGCTTTTTCAAGCGTTTGCGAAAATACAGGTACCGCCTGCGCGCCCGATACCGCGTATTTGCTGTTCATTACAAAAAACGGGACACCTTGTATGCCTAAATACTGTGCTTCGGCAACATCATGTTTTACATCATCGGCGTAGGCATCAGTAGCAAGGGTTTTATTTATTTCTCCGGCATCAAGGCCAATGCCAGTCCCCAATTGTGCCAGCGTAGCGGTATCGTCAATATTTTTACCATCTGTAAAATACGCGCGGAAAAGCGCTTCTTCGGCGGCATCGCCCAGGCCGTGCTTTTTGGCCAGGTGGCTAAAGCGGTGCGCGTTAAAACTGTTGGCAACAACAGCCTTATCCATATGATATTCAAGGCCAACTTCGGCGGCCATTTGGGTAACATGGTTGTTCATCTGCTGGGCGTAATCAAGCGTCCAGCCCTTTGCGTCGGCCAGGTATTGGCTGATGTTTACCGATGGGTCGGTGATCATACCGGGGTTAAGCTGGAAGCTTTTCCATTCTATCTCAACCTCATCCTTATGCGCGAATTGCTGCAGCGCATCTTCAAACCTGCGTTTACCAATGTAACAGAACGGGCACATCACGTCGCTCCAGATCTCTATCTTCATATTCCTTAATATTTGATATAAAATTACGGCAATCAAAACGCAATCGCGTAAGCATAAAGTAAAAATGGAAAAGGTACCAGGGCGTGTAATTATATAAATTAAACAGCGGTGCTTTAAGGCTATTGGATATTAATTATCTTTTATAATTTAGGCTTACAAACCCGATTAACCAATACTATAACAAGCCTTTAAGGATAAGCATGAACAAAAAAACCAAACCCTCCCTTTTTTGGGCCGGTATTATACTGATCCTTGTTCCGGGACTGATACATGCTTACCTGCTGATGCCTTTCCCCGGCAGCCAGGACCTTAACGCCATAACTTTTTGTTACTACCTCGAAAAGGTGGTACAGCCGCTGCGCATTGTGGGCGCTGTGATGATATTAGCCTACATGGCTTTTTACTTTATTAAAGATACCACCAAACAAAAAGCCATAAAAGTAGGCGTGCTTGCCCTTTGCCTCGTAAGTTTTTATTATAGCGACAAGGTGTATAAGGCCGAGATCATGTTTAAGGAAACCCGTAAGGTTGCTTTTGCTAACGCGATAAAAAGCCGCGTGCCGCACAGTTACCTGGTTATAGGCGTGGTATATAAAGGCGTGGCCAAAGCTTATCCTATTATTTATTTGGGCTATCACCATAAGGTACAGGATAATATTGCCGGTAAACCTATACTGGTTACCTATTGCACCATGTGCCGCACCGGCCGCGTTTACGATCCCGTTATCAACGGCAATACCCAAACCTTCAGGCTGGTGGGGGCAAGGCATTACAACGCTATTATTGAGGATAACGCTACAAAAACCTGGTGGTACCAGTCTACCGGTAAAGCCGCGGTTGGCAAGCTTAAAGGCGCGCAGCTGGCCGAAGTACCCTACGAACAGTTAACCCTGGGCGCCTGGCTAAGCAAATACCCCGGTTCGCAAATATTACAGCCCGATGCCATCTATACAAACGATTATGCCGACCTGAAGGATTACGACCGCAAACAAGCGGTTGATAAGGATAGCACACTGAAGAACAAAGATTCGCTGATGCGCAAAAGCTGGATGATAGGGGTAATTGTGGAAGGGCAGCCAAAAGCTTACGACTGGCGGGCCATGGTGCGCAAACGTACCTATAACGATAAGATAAAAAATACCAGCCTGCTGATAGCCATGGAAAAGGACAGCATGAACTACCACGCCTGGAACAGTACTGTTAACGGCATGCCGCTGCATTTCCAGGTGAATGCGGATGGCCATCTTACCGATGACGAAACTTCATCCATATGGGATTGGAAAGGACTGTGCACCGCCGGCTCGTATAAAGGCAGCCAATTGGCCGGCATACAGGCCTACCAGGAATACTGGCGCTCGTGGAAGCAGTTTCACCCCAACACCCTGTTCTGGAAAGAGGAGTGACTGTTTTAGGTTCCTGAACCGGTGACTCTCGGGATAGATAGTAGCTATAAAACTATGTCATTGCGAGCGATAGCGTGGCAATCTCATAGGCCATGCTGAGATTGCCACGTCGCTGAACTTAACTCAATTACAATTGGGTACGCTGCGCTAATCCCGCGCCATCTATAGTAAAATTTTGTTAACCCATGGTGTCACTATTCTGACAGTATTTCAAAGACAAAGTTGCTGATTATCAGTTGTTCACGTTTTTTTCATGCTGGTTGTGTATCGTGAACGTGAACATTTTCCGTCTTTTTTTGCTGTGGGGGTATCTCGCAGAACACCCTGCAGCTGCCACGGACTTCCGACTTCGAACTTCAGACTTACAACTTACTTCTCATCCCTTTCCACCAGGTCCATACCGCATTTGCTGCAGGTGCCGGGCTTGTCGGCTGTTACGTCCGGGTGCATGGTGCAATAATATTTGCCTTTTGGTTTGGCAGCCTCTTTGGTTGGTGTTTTAGGGCTGTTATCGCAAGCGGCTACTCCTGTGAGCAGCCCTGCGATGGATAATATAATGAATGCTTTTTTCATAATTATTTGTTTTTAATAAACGCGGCAAAGCCGAAAAGTGATACCACCAGGACACCCAGCGCGGCCAGCATGCTTACCACATCGCGGATGTTTTTGCCGGCCCAACTCATGCCAAAATACTTGTGTAAAAATATAAAAGAAATGCCCTCGGCGCGGTCAATACCCGCAACTTTTGTGGCCAGCTGCGATGTGGTGGTTTCTATATACCAGCTCTCGCCGTTGGGGTAGGCTACCTTTTGCACGGGCAGGCGCTTGTTTATAAAGCCGTATTCGTTATCAAACTGGCGGATCTGGGTAATCTCGGTTTTACCGTAAACTTTTTCCGCATTGTTATCTGCATGGTAAATATTTGCCAGCCACCGTGCGTATAGCGTATCGCCGTCAGCCAATCGGGTACCGGTTATGGTATTAAAGTAGTGCACATTCTTCTTTACATCGCTTACCTGGTAATAAGTACTGTCGTTAAATTTTACCACGTTGATGTTTTTGAGCGAGGTATCTGCAACGGGCAATAAAATGTTATCAAACAAAAGGTTTTTACTATCTATATGCTGAGTATAAGTTTTTTGCCCAGCCCCGGCGTTATGCAGTTTGACTACCAGGTGAAATGCCCCGCTGATGATGAAAGTAAACATCACAAAGGAAACGATCAGCCCAATTTGCCGGTGAAAGCGATGCACAAAGCGCGTGTCCTTACGTTTATCGGCCCGGCGGTTTTGGGTTGCCGCCTTAAACTTTTTCCAGAACAGGCCGTAAATGGTAAGTCCGCTCAATAGCGATAAAAACATCACGCTAACAATAACCAGCAGCACTATATTCCTGAACTGGTCGCCTCCGATATCCGCCAAAAACTCCCAGGTATGCAACTGCTCAAATACAGTAAGCATCGCCTTACGGGTGTTATTGTTAAACGTACCCATGCGGCTTTGCCCGGTCTCGATATAAATATCCATACCGTCGGAACGGTCAAAGGCTACCTTCCAAACGGGCAGCAGGTGGTTAATAGGCTGGTAATGCCCGTCGAAGGTTTTTTGCAGGGTGATGGACTTTATTTTGGAGGTGCTGTCCTGCGTAAAATACCGGGCCAGGTAGGTAGCGTAAAGCTTATCACCATTTGGCAATAAAGCGCCGGTATTGGCCGAATAGTAATTGTACACACTATCCATGCCCAAAACCTGGTACCGGGCATCGTTATTAAACCTCACCTGCCCAAAGTTGATAAAGCTGTTTATACCGTTTTTATCGAGCACCTGTTTTATAGATAATGTAGGTTTTGTTTTAACAGGCGCAGGTTTGTAAACCTCAAGCGCTATGGACGGCCTGAACCAGTTTGACATGAACGGATGCGATAAGCCGCTCAGCGTCCACATCATAACAGGGATAAGGGCTGTTAAGCCCAATATCCTATGCCATTTATAAAAATTTTGTTTTGCTGTTGCCATGTTATTGTTTTGCAAATGAGTAACTGATGCCCAGCGTGTAAACCCGTGGCGGCGCTGCGGTGTATGTATCGCCATACTGATTGCTGATCACCGTGGTAGCGTATAATTTATTGGTAACATTTAATACGTTAAACCATATCCCGGCGCCCTTAAGCGCACCGCTTTTTACATCGAACCCGGTACGGAAATTAAAAATATCATAACCCGAATACGTTTTGGTATTGGCCGGGTTGGTAAAGTACGAATTGATGTGCTGCCACTCGCCCGCTATCCTGAAGCCATTAATGTAGGCTGGCTTGTAGGTAAGCTCGGAGTTGGCTATCCATGCCGGAGCGTTGTTCATGCGGTTGCCGTTGTAAACCGTAACGGTACTTGCGCCTGTACTAAAATTAGTTGCCACCTCGCTGTAATCAACATAAGTATGTTTGGCATTGGTGCCGCTAAACCTGAAGCTAAGCTCGCTTACCGGCGCATAAGCTACCGAATACTCCACGCCGCGGTGGCGGGTTGCGCCCGCGTTTTGGTTTTGAGTGGTATTATCGGGCAGCAACTGGTTGATGATCTCGTTACGGCCTTCCAGGTCGTATACAGTTACCTCTACGTAAATCTTCTTATTCAGCGCGGTGAACCAGCCGCCGGCTTCGTAATTGTTAAAAGTAGCTTGTTTTAGTGGGGTAAGCTGGCGGGCGCTGTACAGGTCGCCGGTTTCGGGTGGCTGAAAGCCCACGCTGTAATTTGCATACAAGCCTTTGTTGTTACCAAAGTTGTAGGTAAGCCCAAGTTTAGGGGCCACAATATTAAAATCGTTCGTTTCCTGCTGTTTGTATTTGGTGCTGCCCGCGGCAATACCGTTGGTAAAGTTATAGTGGATGCGGTCGTACCGTAAACCCATCACAATGCGTAAGGGTTCGGTGGGCTTTATCTCGTACTGGGCATAAGCGGCGGTATTGAATAATTTGATGCGATAGTTATCGATGTAATTACCGGTATTGGTGTAGCCGGTGTAAAAGTTATTGGCCACATCCTTTTGGATATCCAAAAACTTAGCGTAGTAGCTGCTCGGGCTGTTATCGGCATAAACACCCACAATCAACCTCGAATGCAGGAAGTCGATGTCCTGCCTATGCTGCGCCAGCAAACCCAAACTATGAAAACTTTGGTCGTTTTCCTGCCCGTTCGAGCTGAGGTAGTTCCCCGCGTTATCCCTTACATCCGAAATGTAATAGCTTGGCAGCTGCGCGGTAGAATTATTGCGGTAAAACAGGGTTATAAAACTGCTGCTTTTATCGCTCCAGGTATGTTCCAGTTTGGTATTGGCCCTGAAGGCTTTTACCCTACGGTAGGTAAAACGCTGGTTTGCACCGTAAGCCCTGCTGTAAAACTTTGCGCTATCCAAACTACCAGGTGTTTGTGTGTTAAGATAGTTGTAAGCAACGGATGTGGTCAATCGCGTAGCGGCATCAAAATCATAAGTGGTTTTAAAATTGCCCGAGTATTTGTCAAAATCGCTGTAATCCTGCCAGCCGTCGCGCTGTTTGGCAATGTAGCCGCCCACATACAGCCCAAACTTGCCGGAGCTGAAGCCACCGTCGGCATCAACACGGCGGTAATTAAAATTATTACCCTGAACCGATACGTTACCTGCATAGCCGGCAGGCGGCCCCTGTGTAATAAAATTAATAGCCCCGCCAATGGCGTTACTGCCATATAACGACGATGCCGGGCCTTTAATTACCTCAATATCGCGCACTCCGCTCATGTTTATCTCGTAAAGCGAGTTATGGTTAAAGATCCCCGTAGGGCGGATAGGCAGGCCATCCTCCATATATAAATATAAAGCATTGTAGGTAATGGGCTGGCGGATGGCCATGGTATGCTGCTCGTTCCCCAGGTCTACCATGTAAACACCCGTAACCTTATTTAGCAACTGGTAAAGCGCGGTTGCTTTGGTATCGTGGATCTGAGTGGCGTTTATTTTGCTGATGGCGATTGGCGCATCCTGCCGGGCCTGTCGCTGGCGGCTGGCGGTGATAACCACCTGCTGCAGATCGATGGTTGAAGGTTCCAGTGTAACCTCAATAGAAGCAGCGCCATTAACAGTATAAATTTTATCGTTAAAACCTATCATGGCAAAACGCAGGGTTTTAACAGTATCAGTTGGTAGGGTAAATTTACCTTTAGCATTGGTAGTAGTAAGCATTTTGCCATTGGCGGCGTTGCTTATTACTACCCCGGCCACGGCTTCGTGCGTTCGGGCATCGGTAACGGTGCCGTGCAGGTTGGCTTGCCCAAAACACAGGGCAGGCATAATGCATAGCATTATATATAATAGTGTAGATATTTTCATAAAAATGTAAGGGATACCCAAAATACATTGGGGCATAAATAAATTACAGCGCATGCAAAAGCATAGCAGGTACAGGCACAAGCCGACACCTTAAACTGTAGTAAATAATAGAGATGTTTTTATGCGTGCCTCGGGGGTTGGAAGATGTTGCGGGATTGCTCCGGCAGTTGGATACGGTAGTTTGGAACTTTGGTTACCGATAATAAAACCGAATAGAATTTGATGCGGGCAGGCTGGCTGTAGTTAGCTTCCTGGAACAGGTTTTTTTGGGCCTGCCTTTCGTCGGTGTTCTGCTTTTCCTGGGCTTGCTTTACTTTTTTCATGAAGTAGCACTTACCGTTACAATGCAGCTGGGGTTTATCACGGTTTTCACAAAGTTTCGTCGCGATGTAGTTCCTGTTCAGCTCAAAGCCCGCGTATATAAAAAAGCGCGAAAAGTTGGCCGACACCAGGGATACAATTAATAAGTATGCGGTTAAACGTTGTAACATTTGGCGCAAAGGTAAGCGTTGCAATTTTTATAACAAGCATTAAATGCACTTGTTTAAATACAATACGCAAAAAAGCCCTGCCGGGTTGGCAGGGCTTTAAGTTATTTAATGTAAGCGAACTATTTAGCGCGCTTTACAATAAAGTGCGAACCGCTGCCGCCAAAATCAATATCTAAAGCGCACGAATCGGCATAAACCTTACCCTTATGCGGATAATCGGTACCTGATACATTTACGCTGAACGAAAAATCGTCGCCTTTTATCTTACCATTTTCAATAGGCACTTCGCCCATTTGCGATGTTGCTGTACCGGTAAGTTTTTCGCCGTCAGCCTTAAAATCGTACGATACCTGGATAGCATTGCCATCAGGGGTGTTGATAGAGCCGATCCATTTGCCGTTGATATCGGCATAAACAGCTGCCAGGCATATTATAAGGCAGCATGATAACAGCGCTGTTGTAAAAAATTTTCTTTTCATATGGGGTTATAATTTTATAATCCTAATATAAGGTTTTATTAATACAAATTATCACCGGGCACATATTTTACTACCAATGTAAAGGCTAAAATAAAAATAGCGGGAGATGCACTCCATCGTCCCGCCATCCAAAAAAGCAATACCAATTAATTATTCAAACTTATCGGCAACTACTTGTATCTTCCTGCCCATTGTTTCTTCGGCCTCAAAGGTCATGGTAACTTTTCCATCTTTTCCTTCAATGGTTACAGTGGCGTGCCTGTCTGCACCATCGCGGGTAAGCAGGGCTTTAATAACGCTTTTGCCTTCTTTAAAAGGCACCTTCCATTCGCAGGTATTAGAGGATATAGGGCCCGTCATTTTTTTGTCGACATCACCGGGGATAATGGTTAGCTCGGTTTTGTTGATGGTGACCGTAACTTCTTCGTCTTTGGTCCTTACTTCGCCTTCCCGATTAATATAGTTGGTAGATGACGAAGTTAGAGTAACTGCTTTATCGCATTGTGCAAAAGCCGCCGTACTGCCTGCCGCAAAAAGCAACATATTGAGCAGTAATGTTCTAAAAGTAAATTTCGATTTCATTTTTGTTGATATGTAAGGGTTTAATTATTCAAATTTATCGGCCACTACCTGGATCTTTTTCCCCGGCATTTCCTCAGCCTCAAATGTCAGGGCCACCTTGCCATCTTTGCCATCAATGGTTACTGTAACATGTTTTTCGTCGGTGCCATCCTTGCTCATAACTGCTTTAACAACCGTTTTGCCTTCTTTAAAAGGTACTTTCCAGTCGCAGGTTGCAGAGGTGATCTTGCCGCTCATGGCGTGGTCGCTGTCGGGGGTAATGGTCAGGTCGGTTTTGGTAATACTAATAACAGCGCCGGCATCTACCGTTTTTATAATGGTGCCCTGTGCATCCAGGTAACTGGTAGCTGATGCGGTCAGGGTGGCGGTTTTGTCGCACTGGGCCAGGGCTACCCTGCCGCCTGCCATCAAAAAAAAGCCGGCAAGTATGGCGATTTTAAAAGAATGTTTTGCTTTCATTTTGGGATGTATTTTAAATTTCTGTAAAGATATATGTTTTATATAGTATTATGCAATACATAGTACTATCTTATATTGTATTATGTTGATAATGAGAATGATAATTTTTTTATCCGGAACAGATCTAACTTTGGTGAAGAATTACGGGCAGGATCTGCATAAATGAATATGGAAAGATGAATGCCAATATTTTATCTTTACTTTTATCTTATATAAATAAATTATGGTAATATATGGGCAATAGTTGGTAAAAAAACGGGTACTTGGATGTATTATTCCTGTACTTTTGGGTAGCTTTAAAATTCAAAATTCATCGCCCATGAAAAAGTTTTGTCTGGTAATTTTTACATGCTGTAGCCTCGCCGCCTTCGCCCAAAAACAGGATTATCCCATACAGCCGGTGACCTTTACCAACGTAAAGCTTACCGACCGTTTCTGGAACCAGCGCATCGAAACTAACCGTACGGTAACCATACCCGCCTCGTTTGCGCGCTGTGAGAGCACCGGCAGGGTAAAAAATTTCCAGATGGCGGCCGAGCGCCAAGGTAAATTCTGCACTACCTACCCGTTTGATGATACCGATATCTACAAAACCATAGAAGGCGCATCCTATTCGCTGGCATTGCACCCTGATAAAAAGCTTGATCATTACGTAGATTCGATGATCACCATCATTGGCAACGCGCAGGAACCCGACGGCTACCTGTACACCGCCCGCACCATCGACCCGCTGCACGTTGGCCCCTGGCTTGGCAAACAGCGCTGGGAAAAAGAGCAGGAAAACAGCCACGAATTATATAATGCAGGCCATATGTATGAGGGCGCGGCAGCCCATTTTTTGGCTACCGGCAAGCGAAACTTCCTAAATATAGCGCTTAAAAATGCCGATTTGCTGGTGCGCACCTTCGGGCCGGGGAAAAGGCATGTGGCACCGGGCCACCAGGTGGTTGAGATGGGCCTGGTAAAGTTGTACCGCATCACCGGTAAAAAGGAATACCTGGACCTGGCCAAGTTTTTTATAGACGAGCGCGGGCATAAGGAGTATAATAAAAAGAGTAAAATAGTTACCGAAAACGGCGTTTACTGGCAGGATGATAAACCCGTAATCGATCAAACCGAGGCCGAAGGCCACGCCGTACGCGCCATGTACCTGTACTCGGGTATGGCCGATGTGGCTGCCCTGACCGGCGACAAACAGTACCTGGCCGCTATAGATAAGATATGGAACAATATGGTGGGCAAAAAAATGTACGTGCAGGGTAGTATAGGGGCTGTCGGCGATGGAGAGCGCTTTGGCGATAATTACGAATTGCCAAATGCAACTGCATACAACGAAACCTGCGCCGCTATTGGCAACGTGTTTTGGAACCAGCGTATGTTTTTGCTGCATGGCGAATCGAAGTATATCGATGTGTTGGAGAAAACTCTTTACAACGGTTTGATCTCGGGCGTTGGGCTGGATGGCAAATCGTTTTTCTACACCAATGCCATGCAGATACATGATAATTTTAACCACCCTGATATTGAGCGGGAGCGCGCCGGATGGTTCACCTGTTCGTGCTGTCCTACCAATGTGGTTAGGCTGATGCCATCTATCCCCGGATATATTTACGCGCAAAATGGCAGGGATATATATGTAAACCTGTTCATTAGCGGCACGGGTGACATGAAAGTAAATAATAAGGACTTAAAGATCACCCAGCAAAATAACTACCCCTGGGATGGAGGGCTGGCCTTTACTATTGACCCGGCAAGCAGTATGGACCTTAACCTAAAGATCCGCATACCGGGCTGGGCGCAAAACCAGGCTATCCCTTCAGATCTGTACAGTTATCAAACACCTGTAAATCAAAAGGTAGAAATAAAGCTGAACGGTAAAGCCATCAATTATCAAATAGAAAAAGGCTACGCGGTGATCAGCCGCAAATGGAAAAAAGGCGATAAGGTAGAAATGAACCTGCCCATGAATGTACAGCGCGTTATCGCCAATGATAAACTGCCGGATGATGCCGGTAAAATAGCCCTGCAGCGCGGCCCCATTATGTACTGCGCCGAGTGGAAGGATAACGACGGCAAGGCAGGTAACATCATCATCCCGCAAAATACAACGTTCACCACGGCTTACGAGCCAACACTGCTTAATGGCGTAACCGTGTTAAAGGCCGATGTAAAAAGTGTTAATATCGACGAGGCGGCACAAACGGTTACCACCCAAAACAAAACCCTGACGGCCATCCCGTATTATTGCTGGGCTAACCGCGGCAAAGGCGAAATGACGGTGTGGTTCCCTGAGCAGGTAAAATATATTGAATTGATAGCGAGGTAATATATAAAAATGTAAGTTTGACAGTAAACCAAATCAAACCAATAGTGCTATGATGAAACGACTTTTTTTACTGATCTGCCTGGCTGCGGCCTTTATAACAGGGGCTGCAGCACAGGAAATTTCCATTGATAAGGGCTGGAAGTTTGCCATTGGCGATTCGATACAATGGGCGCAGCCGGGCTATAACGATGCCAGCTGGAAACCCGTAAGCCTGGCGCACACCTGGGAAAAGCAGGGCTATGCGGATGTTAACGGCTTTGGCTGGTACAGGCTGCACCTGGTTATCCCGTCATCATTAAAAGAAAAAGCATTTTTAAAAGATAGCTTACGCATTACCCTAAACGATGTTGACGATAACGACGAAGTTTACCTTAACGGGCAATTGATAGCTAAATACGGGGGTTACGGGGGCGATATTAAAACCGGGCACTACGGGCCACGCAGCTATACCATAGCGGCTAATAACCCTGCCATTTTATGGGATAAGCAAAATGTGCTGGCCGTGCGCATTTTTGATACCGGCGGCGATGGCGGCCTGTATGGCGATAAATTTACCCTGGCTATGGCCGATGTAATGGACCCGGTGAGCGTTAATACCGATGCCGATTTTAATTATGGCGCAGGTAATACCCTAAGCAAATCCATTAAACTTACCACAACCAGCAATTATGCCTACAAAGGAAAGCTTACTTTTAAAGTAACCGACCCCGAAACCAACGCCGTTATTTACAACAAAACAAACGATGCCGCTTTTACAGCAGGCAAACCTTTTACCTATAACTTCAACGTGGCCCGTCTGGCGCAAAAATCATACGTAATTAGCTATACTTTTACCGAAGACAGATCGGGCAAAAGCATCACTAAAACAGATGGTACGCCCTATATACTTACCCCGGCACCGGCCCTTACGCCTAAGGTTAACGGCCCCGGTGTTTATGGTGCAAGGCCGGGCAACCCTTTCCTGTACCTGGTGCCTGCCAGCGGGCAAAAACCGCTTACTTATATGGCTAAAGGCCTGCCAAACGGTTTAAAGCTTGATGCCAAAACGGGTATAATTAGTGGTGTGGTTAACCAAAAGGGTAACTACCCTGTTACCATAACTGTCAAAAACAGCCTGGGAACCAGCACAAAAAAATTCACTATAAAAATTGGCGACCTGATAGGCCTTACCCCGGCGCTTGGTTGGAACAGCTGGAACGCTTTCGGGTTATCTATCAATGACGAAAGGGTGCGCGTAGCTGCTAAAACCATGATAGATAAGCTAAGCGCCCACGGCTGGAACTATATTAATATTGATGATGGATGGGAGGCCGAAAACCGTGCGGCAAACGGCGAAATTGTAACCAACCAAAAGTTCCCGGATATGAAGGCCACTACCGATTATGTACATAGCCTGGGGTTAAAAATGGGCATTTATTCGTCGCCCGGCCCGCGTACCTGTGGTGGTTATTTAGGCAGCTGGCAGCACGAAGACCAGGATGCCAAAACCTATGGCGACTGGGGTATAGATTACTTGAAATACGATTGGTGCTCGTACACCGAAGTAGCGCCAAAAAACCTTACACTTGATGATATGAAAAAGCCTTACCAGGTAATGCGCGCATCATTAGATAAAATTCCGCGCGATATTATGTATAGCTTTTGCCAGTACGGCATGGGCGAGGTGTGGAACTGGGGCGCCGAGGTTGGCGGCAACAGCTGGCGCACAACAGGCGATATTACCGATACCTGGAAAAGCATGGCCGATATTGGCTTTAGCCAGATGCCTGCAGCACCGCATGCCGGGCCCGGATATTTTAACGACCCGGATATGTTGATTGTAGGTAAAGTGGGCTGGGGAGATAGCCAGCATAATACCCGCTTAACTCCTGATGAACAATACACGCACATTAGTTTGTGGAGCCTGCTTTCGTCGCCATTGTTGATTGGCTGCGATATGGGTAAGCTGGACAAATTTACGCTTAACCTGCTTACTAATGACGAGGTATTGGCAATTGACCAGGATGCACTGGGCAAAGAAGCAACACAGGCCATAAAAACCGATAATCACCAGGTATGGATAAAAGATCTGGCAGATGACGGCAAAGCGGTAGGTATTTTCAACACATCAGATAAGTATCAAGCCATCACCCTAAAACGCAACGAGAACGGTTTGCAAGGACTGACCAAGATACGCGATGTATGGCGCCAGAAAAATGTGATAACCACCGGTAGCAGCTATACGGTTAAGGTAGCCCCGCACGGCGTAATGCTGTTAAGGTTGAGTAAGTAAAACCCCACCCATCCCGATAGCTATCGGGACTACCCGTAGGAGAGAACTTTGAAAACGGCTGAAGGTGTATAAGAAAGAATTGAGTATGAACGTAAATATTAACATTAAAAAAGCTCTCCGCTAACCAGCGGAGGAGATTTAGAGGGGGCATATATGAGTGTAATTTGGAAAGGGGTTTTCCCCGCGGTAACCACAAAGTTTACAGATGATGATAAACTTGATTTTGAAGCCTTTGATAAAAATATCGAGGCACAAATAGAAGCCGGGGCAAGCGGCATTATTTTAGGCGGATCGCTGGGCGAAGCAAGTGTTTTAAGCGACAGCGAAAAAATAGAGTTGCTGCAGCATACCGTTAAGGTAGTTGCAAAACGCGCTTATGTAATATTGAACATCGCGGAGCAAACTACAAAAGCGGCCTTGCTTTGTGCCGAAAATGCCTCCAAATATGGCGCTGATGGCTTAATGATGCTGCCGCCATTACGCTATAAAGCTGATGAGGAAGAAACCATCAAATATTTCGCTGATGTAGCCAAAAGCACCAAATTACCTATCATGATCTATAACAACCCTTACGATTATAAGATAGAGGTTACGCTGGATATGTTTGAGCAGCTATCGGAATATAAAAATATCCAGGCGGTTAAGGAGTCAACCCGCGACGTGAGTAATGTTACCCGGATGATCAACCGTTTTGGGGACAGGTTTGCCATACTTTGTGGTGTGGATACCCTGGCGCTGGAAAGCCTTTTTATGGGTGCCGACGGCTGGGTTGCCGGCTTAGTTGATGCCTTCCCGAAAGAAACTGTTGCTATTTTCCGCCTGGCAAAAGAAGGCCGCATGCAGGAAGCATTGAAGATCTACCGTTGGTTTTTGCCAGTGCTGGAGTTGGATATCCATGCGAAACTGGTGCAATATATTAAACTTGCCGAATCGGTTACCGGCCTGGGTACCGAAACCGTAAGGCTGCCAAGGTTAAAAATTACAGGAAAAGAACGCGATAAGGTTTTAGGCATCATTAACCACGCGGTAAAGCACCGCCCCGAATTGCCTGCGGGCAGCTGGGGTGTAGAAGCTGAGGTGGATGTAACAGGCGTAAGCTAACCCACACAGCCCATACAAGTAAAGGCCATATAATTACTTAAATTACCCGCCGCGCAAACATCGTGCAGTAAAACAGGTAATTATAACAGGCAAAAAAATACAATGGAAACACAAAATTTAATTGGTTATCAATATAAAAAAGGCGGTAAGGCCTTAAAGGCCGTAAACCCGGCAACCGGCAAAGAACTGGATGCAGAATTTAACGCCGCGAGTGTACAGGATGCCGATAGCGCCATGCAACTGGCCGCAAAAGCATTTGAAACCTACAGCCTTGCAAGCGGTAAAACCAAAGCTGCTTTTTTGCGCAGTATTGCCGATGAGATAAACGCCCTTGGCGATACCCTGATACACCAGGCCATGGCCGAAAGCGGCCTGCCCGAGGCCAGGCTGCAAGGCGAACGCGGAAGGACAACCGGCCAGCTGAATATGTATGCCAATTTGCTGGAAGAAGGCAGTTGGGTTGATGCTGTTATCGATACCGCTATACCCGACCGTGCACCTTTGCCACGTGTGGATATCCGTAAAATGATGGTGCCGCTTGGGCCGGCTGTAGTATTTGGGGCAAGCAATTTCCCTTTGGCTTTTTCGGTTGCCGGTGGCGATACCTGTTCTGCTTTGGCGGCAGGTTGCCCGGTGGTTGTAAAAGCCCATCCGGCGCACCCGGGTACCAGTGCGCTGGTAGGCGGGGCCATTAAAAAAGCAGCCGAAAAGCATGGTCTTCCAGAGGGGGTCTTCTCGCTTTTGTTTGATGATGGCTTCACCATTGGCGAGGCTTTGGTAAAACATCCGAAAACAAAGATCGTAACCTTTACCGGCTCGCTTAAAGGCGGCATGGCGCTGGTTAAAATGGCGCAGGAGCGCGACGAGCCTATCCCGGTATTTGCCGAAATGGGCAGCACCAATCCAATATTATTGCTGCCAAAGGCCTTAGAGAACCGCGCGGAAGAACTGGCAAAACTATCTGCTGCTATAACCAATAATGCGGGGCAGTTTTGTACGCAGCCCGGCTTGTTGCTTGCTATCAGATCGGAGGCGTTAGAGAATTTTAAAAAGGCGCTTGCTGTCGCGATAGCAGATGTTAATTCGGCTACTATGCTTACGCCGGGCATTTGCGCTAACTACAATAAACTATCGGGCGGCATCCTGGCCGATAGCGATGTTGAGGTTATAGCAAAGTCTGATAAGCTTGATACCGGCAAACTAAACCAGGGCATTGCTATGGTTACCCAGATAAGCGCGTCGGCATTTTTGGCTGACGAAAAATATAAGGAAGAGATCTTCGGGCCTTACACCATGTTGGTGGAGGCCGATGATGTGGCGCAGTTAGAACAGGTAGTAGATAGCCTTCACGGCCAGCTCACCGCCTCGGTTATGGCCGAAAAAGAAGAACTGGCGCAGTATAAAAATATTACCGATAAACTGACCAAATTAGCGGGCAGGGTGATATTGAACGGCCCGCCAACCGGCGTTGAGGTGGGTAACGCCATGCAGCACGGCGGCCCTTACCCGTCAACTTCAGATAGCCGGTTTACATCGGTTGGTACGGGTGCTATCAGGCGCTTCGTGCGCCCGGTATGCTGGCAGAATTGGGAGAATGAACTTTTGCCAGATGAATTAAAGAACGGTAACCCGCTTGGTATATGGCGGCTGGTTAATGGGGAAATGGCGAAATAGATAAAGTGCGGGGAGCGGGGGTGTGAGGAGCGGAAACACGTTGTTAAGCCGCACCGCACACCCACTCTTCGCTCCAACAATAAACACATGAATAAAACATTTTTCTGTATAGATGCGCATACCTGCGGTAACCCGGTGAGGTTGGTTGCGGGTGGAGGGCCAAATTTGGTTGGCGCCAACATGAGCGAAAAGCGCCAGCATTTTCTGCGCGAGTACGACTGGATCCGCAAGGGGCTGATGTTTGAGCCACGGGGACACGATATGATGTCGGGCAGTATATTATACCCGCCTCATGATCCGCAGAACGATGTGGCGGTGCTGTTCATCGAAACCAGCGGCTGCCTGCCCATGTGCGGGCACGGCACCATTGGTACCATTACCATTGCTATCGAGGAAGGATTGATCACCCCAAAGATACCCGGAACTGTGCGTATGGAAGCACCCGCAGGTTTGGTTTTAATATCCTACAAGCAGGAAGGCAAAAAGGTAATGTCGGTAAAGCTGGTGAACGTACCAAGCTACCTGGCGGCCGAAAATTTAGAGGTTGAATGCCCGGACTTGGGCATGCTTACTGTTGACGTTAGCTATGGCGGAAATTTTTACGCCATTGTAGACCCGCAGGGAAACTTTAAGGGAATGGAAAACCACACTGCCGATCAACTGATATCATGGAGCAGGGTGCTACGCCAACGCATAAACGAGCAATATACCTTTGTGCATCCCGAGAACCCAACCATCAACGGCTGTTCGCATATCCTGTGGGCGGGTAAAACCATATCGCCGCTGGCAACAGCCCGCAATGCAGTTTTTTATGGTGATAAAGCGATAGACCGGTCGCCCTGCGGTACGGGTACATCGGCACGTATGGCGCAATGGCACGCAAAAGGAAAGCTCAAAAAAGGCGATAAGTTTATCCACGAAAGTATTATTGGCAGCCAGTTTATTGGTACGGTAGAGGATGAAGTAACCCTCGGCGGCAAATCGGCCATCGTGCCCGGCATTGAAGGCTGGGCAAAAGTTTACGGCTACAACACCATCAAAATTGATTACGAGGATGACCCGTACGCTTTTGGGTTTCAGGTGTTGTAAATAATAACTAATCAAAAGTTCCCCCTTCAGGGGGTTAGGGGGTAGCAATGAGTAAAGCAATAATAATAGGCGGCGGAATAATAGGACTATTCTCGGCATACTACCTGAACAGATCAGGGTGGGAAGTGGAGATACTGGAACAGGGCGACCTGACGGATAATGCATCATTTGGCAACGCTGGGATGATCGTGCCCAGCCATTTTATACCCTTGGCGGCGCCGGGCATGGTAGAGCAGGGCATCAGGTGGATGTTTAACAGCAAAAGTCCGTTTTACGTAAAGCCTTCACTAAACCCAGAACTGGTTGGCTGGGGTTTGAAATTCCTGAAAGCGGCCAATAAGCATCATGTGGAACGCTCTGCAGGCGCACTCCGCGATTTATCGCTACTTAGCAAAAAACTTTATACTGATCTGGAGCAGGATGCCTACTTTGATTTTGGCTTTGCCGATAAAGGTATCCTGATGCTTTTTAAAACCCCAAAGTTTGAGGAAGAAGAACGCCATACCGCCGAAAAGGCAACGCATTTAGGGCTTGACGCCCAATATTTAACCGCCGATGAATGCCGCAAACTGCAGCCCGATGTAGCGCTGGACATTTTAGGCGCGGTACATTACCATTGCGACGCGCATTTGTATCCCAATAAACTGATGACGGGCTTAGTGAACCATCTGGAAAAGGCCGGGGTAAAGATCCACCGGAATACACCCGTAACCAATATTGAACATGCTGATGGTAACGTAATCCGGGTAATTAGCAATGATAAAAGTTTTAGCGGCGATGCCTATGTACTTGCCGGGGGCGCATGGACGCCCGGGATAGCCAAACTGGCAGGCTTAAAGATACCGCTGATGCCCGGTAAGGGATATTCTTTTATGATAGATGAGCCACAGCACCGCATGACCATCCCGTCGTTGCTTTGCGAGGCAAGGGTATCTGTAACGCCAATGAACGGACACATCCGTTTTGGCGGAACCATGGAAATTGGCAAAATAAACCGGAAGGTGAATATGAACCGGGTGGCAGGCATCGTGGAATCGATCCCTCAATATTTTCCAGATTTTGCGCCTGCCTTACCACTGCAAAAAGATATATGGTTTGGTTTCCGCCCCTGCTCGCCCGATGGTTTGCCATATATTGGCTTATCGGGCAAGTACAAAAACCTGGCGGTTGCCACCGGGCACGGCATGATGGGATTAAGCCTTGCGCCCGCAACCGGTAAATTGATAGATGATGTGCTAAACCAGGCAACACCATCTACCGGTATCAGTCAGTTTTCACCAGACCGATACGCCTAATTATTGATTTAATGAATCATTGATTTTTCTCAGCATATCAATCAATACCCTGACTTATGTTTTTTATTGAAGTCGAAGATCCTGGAGATGGTAAATCCTAACCGGAACTGCCCTTTGCCCCAGTCAGATTCGGTATCGTTAAGGTAATTAAACTCGGATATGGCCTGCGCGTTGGTAAAGTTGATGGTAAACACGTGTCCGCCGGTTTCTATCTCTATGCCCACGCCTAAGCCGTCATAAAACCGCGGGTTTACACTGCTGTTCCTGAAGTTGGAGAAGGGGTGCACATAATCAATCACCAAACCCATCCGTTTGCTGAATTTTAAACGTCCGGCGGCAGACAGGGCCAGGAAACGCCTCTCATTACCATACAGGAACGGGAACGGCGCATTGTTAAAAATGTACATCGGTGATACCTGCAGCGACAAAGCCGGCGAGAATTTTCGCGCTACAACCGCCTGCAGCAAATGCGAAAAGCGGTTGCTGTAATTATCAAAAACAGGTGTATTTGAATGATAGGCTTTAAGCCCGGTTTTGCCAATTAAGGTAAGCGCAAAAGGCATGCTTTCGTCGGTTTTTTGGTGCAGTATATTGTACTTTAAGCCCAGTTCCAGCAGCGATTCAAATTTGCTGCGGCCAAAATCAATGTTCAGGTTATCGCTAAGGCCGTATTCAAAGCCAATGTAAATATCCGATGAATTATCAAGCCCCCAAAGGGTTTTGCCGCCGCCTGCCGAGCCGCCGATATCGCCAAACCGGTGGATCACCAAAAAGTTTAGTCCGTGCTTTTTAACTGTCTCGGTAGTTTGTGATAGGATCAAACGTGTTGCTTTAAAAGTAGCTATCACCGGCTCGCCTTTTTCGGGTATGCTTAGCGTGTTCATTAACGAATCGGTGCTGCTTTTAGCAGTGTCTTTCGTAGTTGTCTGCGCTTTTGAAAGTGATACTGTAAATAACAGGGAGATAAATAAGAGGGATGTTTTCATATGATTGTGGTATTAGAGATGTTATTTATAGGGTGAATAAGCAGCCGATACCTGGATTCGGATGCTTTCGGCGATATTGTGGAATACCAGGGTTGGAATCTCGATCTTGTGATCTTTACAGGCCACCGTAAATTCTGAAGTGAGGCTGATAGCGCCGTTGGCTACCGTTAATTTGCCTGGTATACTGCGGGTTTGCTTTACCCCGTGCACCTCCAACACTCCGCTTGCCGTTACAGGGTAGGTGCCATCTTTGGTAACATCAACCTTGTCGGTAAGCTTGCCTTTAAAGGTGGCCTGCGGGTATTTATCGCTTTCCATATAGTTTTCGTTGAAATGTTCCTGCATCAGCGCCTTATCAAACTTAAAAGAGCGGATAGGCACGCTAAAGGCCAGCTCGCCGGTGGCAGTATTTAAAACTGATGTGCCCTTGTCGGTACGTGCCTCGATATCTTCTATGGGTGCCTTCGAATAAAGGGTCACAACCGCGTTTTTACAGGCATAGATATCCTGTCCCGTGCGGTTTGTAGCAAACCACACGAGTAATATTACTCCGATATATTTCATGTTTTACTTAGGTTTTAGTGCCGAATTAATGTTCCACGTTACGCCTACGGCAACCCCTGCCGATTTTAAATTTACCTGCCCGTAGCCTATGCCGGTGAGCGGTAGCTTGTAATATGGTTGTACCCCCACGCCAAATTTTGAGCTTATCTCGCGCTGATAAGTCATATTCAGGTTAAGTATCCCCATAATATGTTTGTTTTTGTTACGGATATTATAGGTTGCAGGCCCTCCCGGATACACGCCGGTATAATTAAACGTGTAATTTTCGCGCAGCATAAAGTACGATGAAAGGCCTGTACCCAAACTAAACTTATTGCCGCCCTTGTTATAAACCTGGTAGCCGATATTTAGGGGGATATCTAACACGATACAGCTTGCACTAACGCTTGCCGGATTAGATGTAAACTTGTAAGCGCTGGAGTAGTTGGCAAAATCAGTTAAGTAAGGCTTATCGGCATAAATAGCGCCCGTAGTTATACTCCATTTTTTTGATACGCCCATGGTTAACAGCAACCCTGCGTTAGTACCCACCTTATTTTGCGAAAAGCCTTTAACGCTGTTGATATCAGGCGAAGCCACAAAGCTTAATGCAAAGGTTGGTTTAAATGCTGCCGATGATGCAGGCGCTGCCTGTTTCTTGTTCGGCTTAATATCATCCACAACCGATGCCAGTACAGGTTTTTTCTCGGCAATAGCGCTATCAACCTTCATACTATTATTGGCAAGCTTATCTGTTTTCGGGGTGATTAACGTATCAGTTTTTGTCGTATTGATGGCCATGCTAACCGTCTTATCCGGCGGGGTAGTATCGCGGTTTGGTTTTATAACACGTGCCGTATAAATATCATTGATGCCCAATTTACCGGCAGTATTACGGCCGCCCGCATCAGCAGATAAGGTAAAGAACGATCTGCTTTTACGGCTTATATCATTCGCACTCATCGCGCTGCTATCACTTGCCGAAAGCGCATTACTTTTGGATTCTGCCAGTTGCTGAGCCGGCGGGCCGTATTTGCCGGTGTCTTGTTGTACCTGCGGTTTGGTTTTAACCACTTGGGGCGGTGTACCGGTTTTTTGCGCGGGGTTTAAATACAACCAGCCAATTACAAGCAATAACATGGCGGCTGCAGCGCCAGCCAGTAACACTAAACTGCGCACAATACCTTTAGGTTTCCGGCCATTCAGCATAGCCTCCATAGCATCCCAGTCGCCCTCCCGGTATGGTGCGTTTTCGCCAGGGTCGTTAAGGCCGCGGCTAAACAATTTATCAATGCTATCTTCTTTTTCCTCTTTCATTGTTTGGTTACGTTATTCACAAAGGATACAGATAGGTTGGGGTTACTTTGCTGGGTTATAGATATGATATTATCGTTCGACTGTTTATTTACCGTACCGGGTATACGGTTGTTTTCGGCTATCATTACTTTTAATTTTTCGCGTGCTTTATGCAGGTTTGATTTTGATGTGCCGGTGCTAATGTTCAGCATATCTCCAATTTCTTCGTGCGTGTAGCCTTCAATGGCAAATAAGTTAAAAATGGTGCGGTAAGCACGCGGCAACTTAGTTATCATCTCCAGCAAATCGTTATAATTTAAGTTTTGGTCGGCATATTCTGTATCATTAATATGTTCGGCCTTATCAAGCTCTTCTGTATAAGCTATTTTTAAGTTGGAGCGGTAATAATCTATAGATGTATTTACCATAATACGCCCCAGCCAGGCCTTAAAGGGCTTGGTGATATCGTATTTATTTAAATTTTTAAATACCTTATAAAACCCCTGGTTCATGATCTCCGAAGCCTCGTACCTGTTGGCGGCGTACCTTAAACAAATGCCCATAGCAAAGCCATAAAAAGCCTTATACAGCAGCTTTTGGCTCAGCCTGTCATCCTTTAAACAACCACTTATCAGTCGGTACAGTTCTTCTTCGCCCATATCAGGGTTCCCTGTTTATTCTTAAATTATTACCTTATCTGCCTACATCACGATGGATATTATACAAAGGTTGCCACGGGTGTGAAAATATTTATTGATTTGATGACTTACAGAATTAATTATCGAAGAAATTTAGCTATAATTAATTGTATTAAAATAACCGGCGTATCACTAAATCAATAAAAAACTAATCGATAATTATCCTGATGAAAGTACTGCCTTTTACCATTCCCGTTCCGCACGATAAAACTATTATTGTGCAAAGCGAGATATTGCCAAACTTTTACCCGCACTTGCACCGCCACGCCGAAGTGCAGATAACATGGATAAAAGAGGGGCAGGGCACTTTAATTGCGGGTAACAGCATGCACCCTTTTAACAATGGTGAAATATACGTACTGGGCAAAAACCTGCCGCATTTATTTAAAAGCGGCCCCGAGTATTTTGACGACGACAGTAATTTAACCGTTGAAACGCTAACCATATTTTTTGACCCGGAGGGTAAAATGTCGGCGTTATTTAGCTTGCCCGAAATGAAAGTCGTGCAATCGTTTTTTGAACATTGGCAATGCGGTTTTAAGATCCCTAAAACAGTACACTCCGTTTTTACAACGCTTATTGATAAAGTGGAGCACACAAAGGGTGCTTACCAAATGTCGGTCTTTATTAAAATGCTGCACTTAATTAGTAAAATTGAAGGCCTGCAGCCCTTATCGTCAATAAATTACACCCAGCCCCTTACCGACCCCGAAGGCATGCGTATTGCATTGGTTTACAATTATATAATGCACAATTTTAATAAGGCCTTAACACTTGAGGATGTTGCGCAGCAGGCGCATTTAACGCCTAATGCTTTTTGCCGTTACTTTAAAAAACATACGCGTACCACCTTTACAGCGTTTGTAAATAAGGTTAGGGTAAACCAGGCCTGCAAATTACTGATGGACGGCGACTATAACAGCATTGCCGATGTTGCCTACAGTTGTGGTTTTACCAGCCTTACCAATTTTAATTATGTTTTTAAGAATGTAAGCGGCAAATCGCCGCGTACGTATCTGCACGATTACGAAAGAGAGTTGAAAACATGAACACAAATTGACTATATTTAATCATGAAAAAGCTGATATTCATAATGGTATTATTTGCTGCTTGTAAAAGCCCCGAAAAAAAGGTTGATACAGTTGTAAAGGATACGGTAGCGAAGACTAAACATGCTGATACTGCTTTTTTATTGAGGGATGTGAAGAAGGGTTTTTATCATGCCATTTATATCGAAAAGAACCGTTCGGCAAGCCAGTATAAATGGCTCCTGGGTTTTAAATACGACCATTACGACAGCGTAAATTATAACGAAACTTACAAGATATTAAAGGTTAAGCACCGTAAGCCATTGAAAGAATACGACCTGTCCGGTTTGCCAAAACAATGGGTACCACTAAACCTATACAAAGGGAAGTATTACTTATATGCGCCAAGCGATGGCGGCAGCACACAGGTAAGAGCACTTACCGATAGTACGGTGATCTATTATGATATGGATGGGCCAACCGTGCAGCCTTTACTCGATTTTAAAAAGCTTAACGCGAATAAATATTTTTTTAAATCATTACCGTTTTACCAGTTCGTAAAATCAACCAATGTTACCATTTACGTTATCGACCCTGAAAATATGGTAACCGTTTGGGTGGACACCACAGTACCCGAAGCATACCGCTATATGTTATATGTTGCAAAAGAACATGCCGCTAATTTTGACATGGTTGTTAATTATTGCAAAACCGAAAGAACGGACGAATTTACTTTTGATAAGATAGATTTTAAAGCGCTAATCAAAGGCCGTTAATTGCCCGGCGTTTTGTAATAATATATAGGCGCGTAAACGCCCTCGCTGGTGGTATAATAACCCTTGCCGTCAGGCGTAAAAGCAATAGCCTCGCCTTGTTTTTCCTGTTTGTAAACCAACTCCTGAGGTTTGCTTTGCAGTGTTTGCCAAATATGCTGCCCGGTAGTACGCTGCCAGTAGTAAACTTTTTGATAACTTTTTACTAATACCTGTTTGCCATCCGGCGATATATCTGCGGCGGTTATCCACTTAAACGGTTTTAAACCGTCAAAAAACAGGCGCCCTCTAAAGGTAAGCGTTACGGTATCGTTGGCTTTATATTTTAATGGCGAGGTATAAACACCCACGCTATCGCCCCGCTTGGTAATAATGTATAATAATTTTTCTACGGGGTCAATGGCCATTGCCTCGGCATCCTTCGGTCCATCAGGATATTTTAAGTTAAGCGGTACGGGTACGGCATGGGCAATACTATCTTTGCCCCACGCTTTTCGCTCTTCAGCACGATAAACGGTTATAAATTTCCTTTTTGCACCATTATCCCCTATATCGCCCACATATACGTAGCTTTTGCCTTTTACCGGCCCGGGGCCAACCGCAATATCTTCACAATCGCGTACGCCAAGCCGTTCGGCTTTATTGCCCATGTAATATATGGTTGTTTTTAATTTGCCCTCGGCAGTAATGGCAAAGAACCGGCTGGTATCACCGCTATCGTTATTGGCGTAATAAATATCTTCGTTTAAACCCGATGCCGCTAAGCCGGATGTTTCATCCATTTGTTTGGCATACAAGTGGCTTTCGGGCAGGTGCTTATTATCAATTAAACGGTGCTTGGCAAAGGCTGCTATAACCATCAGGCACAATACGGGAACAAATATCTTTAATGCTTTTCTCTTTTTAAACATAGCTAAGCTTATAAAACAAAAAACGGCCCATAATATTATGGGCCGTTGTATTTATGCTTTTAATTTGACACTTACGAGTTTTGAGGAGATAAATCCGACTCTTTAAAAACCAATTCGGCATCAGGTTTTGATACATCGGTTATGGCCACTTTACCACGCTCGCGGCGTAAAATACGGTTGAATAACGAGATCTCCCTGTCAAACAAAAACTGGAAGAAGAGCTTGGTCCACGAGGTATGGTAATACAAGGTATCGTAGTACTCCGGCGCGGTTTTCCTTATCTCCGGAAGTTTATTCCATGGGATAGAAGGGAAATCGTGGTGCTCGTTATGGAAACCTACGTTAAATGCTACCGCATTAAGGTTGCCATAGTAGCTGTACGTTTCCTGCTCAACGCTGTGGGTTAAATAATGTTCTTGTATCCAGCGGGCGCCCAACGGGTGTAAACCTACCGAGAACGAGAAGCTTAGCAACAAAAATGCTAACGAATGCCAGCCCATAAATTGATAAATTACAACAGTAAAGGCTATTTGTAGTACCCAGTTGGTTAGTATCCAGCCATCAAATGGGTGAATTTCGCGCAGGCGCGATAAGCGGAATAGTTGGAACACCGGGAAAAATAGTAGCCACAATGCTTTACCCAAAAATGAGTTGCTGATCAGTTTTGCCTCCCAGCGGTTAGGCAGATCGGCATCAAGTTCATGTATTCCCTGAAAAGAATGGTGTTTGATATGATATTTTTCGAATGATATGGCGCTTGGCAATATTTGCGGTAAGTTGGCAAACATTGATGCCCAGCGGTTGGCGTTGCGATTTTTGAATAATAGCTGGTGAGTGCATTCGTGTATCATTACAAACAAGGCATGGTCTGCAAAGGCGCCTAATAAATAAGCTGCGCCAAATACCAGCCACCACGATTGATCGCGCAGGAACCAGGCCAGTATAACCTGGAAGGCTACCAACCCAATAATTGCCCAGATAGTTTTTGGGTTTTTTCCTATTAAATTACGCAGCTGCGGAAATTGCTTTAGTATCTTTTTTGTACGTATACGGTGTGGTTCCGACTCCTGGGAATAAACAAAATCAGTTTTCTTCATATTAGGTTAAAACGATGAAGATAAGAATAACGTCTTAAAAAAATGACTTTCTTCTAAAAATTTCCCATTTTTATTGTAGAAAAGTATGTTATTTTTAATCTTAAAGAAATTATTTTCTCATTGGTTAGTGTTAAATCAATCAGCCGAATAATTATTTTAATTTATAGAAACTAAATTATGTGGTGGATATATGCATTGTTATCGGCACTGTTTGCGGCACTTACAGCTGTCTTCGCAAAAATTGGAATTAAAGGTGTTGACAGCGACCTGGCCACTGCCATACGCACAGTAGTGATATTGCTGATAGCATGGGCAATTGTATTGTACAAAGGCGTTCAGCACAATATAGGCGGGCTAAATAAACTCAACTGGACATTCCTAATGCTATCGGGTTGTGCAACGGGGCTGTCGTGGATCTTTTATTTTAAGGCATTGCAATTAGGCAAAGTATCGCAGGTGGCACCGGTAGATAAATTAAGCGTAGCCATAGCAATTGTACTATCTGTATTGTTTTTAGGCGAGCCCCTTACGCTAAAAACCGGGTCGGGGGCGTTACTTATAATAGCAGGCACGCTGGTTTTAATATTTTAAGATTGTTACATAGTGTATATGTAACAATTACGAAACTTCCGCAATTAATCCAAAGTTTCTTAACAGTTTTGCGCCTCGAAATAGAGAGAGGTTTACTATGCGATCGTTTTTTGTTTTTTTAGCGTTAATTTTCATCACCCTACAAATAAATGCCCAAAGCATCGATGCCGGTAAAGGTAAGATAAATGGTAAGGTTACCGATGCGGTTAGCAAACAGCCGGTTGACTATGCCACCGTATCGGTATTTAAGCAAGGCAGCACAAGCCCTTTCAATGGCATAAGCACCGACCCTAAGGGCATTTTTAGCTTAAACAATATTGTTGCCGGCGATTACCGTGTAACCATTGACTTTTTAGGATACAAACGCCATACTATTGACCATGTAATAGTTACTGATGGCGGTACAATGGCACTGGGGAATATTTTGTTAGAGCCTGTTCAAAACCAGCTAAAGGGCGTAAATATTGTAGCCAAAGCGCCTATAATTGAAAACCGTATTGATAAAATGGTATACAACGCGGCCAACGACCTTACCGCACAAAGCGGCGCAGCTATTGATGTGTTAAAGAAAGTACCACAGGTTACGGTTGATATTGATGGTAATGTAGAGTTGCAGGGTAATGCCAACATCCGTTTCTTGATCAATGGTAAACCAAGCAGCATTTTTGGTGCCAGCCTTGCAGATGCATTGCAGGCTATACCCGGCAGCCAGATAAAAAGTATTGAAGTGATAACCAGCCCCGGCGCAAAATACGATGCGGCAGGCACAGGGGGTATCATCAACATCATATTAAAAGACAGCAAGGTACAGGGCATAAACGGCAGTGTTAACCTTACCGCCGGTACCCGGCAGGAAAATGGGTCGTTTAACCTGAATGCGCGTAAGGGTAATTTTGGCGCAAACGCTTTTTTTGGCGGTAATGCCATGTTAAACTCAACGGTGCTAAGCAATAACAAGCGTAGTTCTACCGATCAGGCGGGTAATATAACCAGCTTGTTTCAGGATGGCAGCAGCCAATCCACACGCGGCGGCTACCAATCGGGCATTAATTTAAACTGGAGCATTACACCTAAAGATGAACTGACCGCATCTGTAGGGTTTGATCATTTTGGCAACCACAATTATGGTTTAACCGATCAAAAGGAAACACGTATCGATGCATCAGGCAACCTTTTTTCGGATATTTTAAGTCAGCGTAACTCGGATAGTAAATTCAACGCCTACTCAACCGATTACAGCCTTGATTACAAAAAGAACTTTAAAAAAGAAGGCCAGGAACTGGAGGTATCGGTTAATACCAGCAACAGTAAAAACACATCAAATTATTTTCAGCAGCAGGATTATTTAAACACAGGTGATATAACAACCGGCATAAGGGGCAACAACCCCGGCAATAGCCGCGAAACCAATATAGGTGTTGATTACACCCACCCGGTAACCAAAACATTTACCATTGAAGGCGGTGCAAAGGCGGTGATAGAAAACTTAAAGAACGTTACCAACACCGATACGTTACTGGCCAATGGCAATTACATAAATAATGCCGACCAAACCTACGCCTTTAATTACAAGCGAAATATTTATGCAGTTTACCTGTCAACCTCGGCATCATTATTTAAAAACTTTTTAGATTTTAAAGTTGGTTTGCGTAATGAGTATACCACTACTACTGCCGATTTCCCCGGCGTTGTGATACCGGGCTACAATACTTTAGCACCGTCGTTTGTGTTATCGCACAAAATAAGCCCTACCCAAAGTATAAAATTAAGCTATGCGTACCGTATAGAGCGGCCCGACTATAGGGATGTAAACCCTTTTTATAACATTAGCGACCCGCACAACATTAGTACAGGTAACCCCAACTTAAAGCCCGAGATAAGCGATAATTTTGAGATAGGGTACAACCGCTCGTTTGATGGCGGTGCAAATATTTATGTAGGTACTTTTTACCGCCACAACGATAACGATATACAACAATACACCACATCGTTTGATACCTTAAGCCTTAATGGTAAAGAGTATACCAACGTGCTGCTTAACCAGCGCGCCAATATTGGAACACAAGCATCAGTAGGCGGCAATATATTTGCATCTATACCGGTTACAAGTAAGTTGAACCTGCGCACAAACATCTTTTTGGTTAACCGCACAAATGTTAATAAAGACCCTAACATTCAAACAAGCGTAAACCGGATAAGTGCCTTTCAATACCGTATAAATTTAAATGCCAGTTACCAGTTCCCGGGTAATTTTATGGCCGAGGCATTTGGTAATTATAACTCATCATCGCGTGGTTTACAAAGTACACGGCCCAAATTCTTTTGGTACAACATTGCTGTGCGTAAACAATTTTGGGATAAAAAGGCAAGTATTGGCCTGGTGGCAAGTAACCCGTTCAGCAAGTATATCGATCAATACTCTACAACTACAGGCCCCGGATATAACCAATCGAGCTTAAGGCAACTGCCGTTCCGTTCATTCGGTATATCGCTCAGCTACAAATTTGGTAAACTGGAATTCTCTAAAGATAAAGACAAGGATAAAGAAGGCCGCGACGACAACAGCCCGGGCATGCCGGCAGAGCCGATGGGCAAGTAATTTTAAAAACAATATATCGTTAAATAGTATTACTAATGATATAAAGCATTATCATTATGAGTACTGCTGACAAACACTATAAATTCATAAACAGCAGAACTGGTTATGTAATTTTCTATTCGTCGTTAAGTACTAAGTTATCGCCCAAAGAAATAAAGGCCGAACTGGATAAGATTAAAGCGCAGGTTGCCATTAAAAACGGCATTTACCAGGAAACCGTTTATTGGGAAGAAATAAAAGACGAATAGCCGCGAACTAAACCCGCTATCCCGGCGGATCATATTATGGGCTGCGCCCCCGTTGCAGCCATATGAATCCCTGTACACTACTTCATTCAAAAACAAAGCTAATCAGCAGCAAATAATTCATTTGCAGTATTGCTTTGATTATCAGTATATTTATTTGCCAATTATAAGCGGGCCATCACCCGGATTTTATCGCTAATAATCTTACACACCATGAAGAAGTTTTTTTTAATGTTGATTGCTGCAGGCTGCTCTGTTTTAGCTGTGCATGCACAGGTTGCACCCGCAAAAAACGAGGGTACTATGAAAGAGGTAGTTACCCGGTTACAAGCTTTATCAACAGATAGGGCAATTGAAAAAGCATATCTGCATTTTGATAAACCTTATTACAACCCGGGCGATACCATATATTTTAAGGCATATGTAACAGCCGGTGAGCGGCACGAATTATCAAAGATAAGTGGTGTGTTACATGTAGACCTGGTGAGCAAAAACGATTCGGTAATGCAATCTATCGTATTACAACTTAAGAACGGACTGGCCTGGGGCGATTTTGCGTTACCCAACTATATGTCAAAGGGGAATTATAGGCTAAGGGCTTATACACAGTGGATGCAAAATGCCGGCAATAGCTATGTCTTTAATAAAACCATCCCGGTTAACGGTAAAAGCATATCGCAGGTATACCCTGCCAAAGCTGCAAGTAATAAAACTGATGTGCAGTTTTTCCCCGAAGGCGGTACATTTGTAGCCGCGGTTCCATCTAAAATTGCCTTTAAAGCTGTTGGCAGTAATGGCATGGGCGTGTATGTAAAAGGCACCGTGGTTGATAATAATAATGCCGAAGTTGCCAAATTTACCTCGGCGCACTTAGGCATGGGGCAAATATTTATTACACCCGAAGAAGGCAAAACCTATAAAGCCAAAGTAACCTACCCGGACGGATCTGTTAACACAGTAGACCTGCCTAAACCCGAAGCAAAAGGCGTGTCGCTATCTGTAAATAACAGCGACTTAACAAAGCTGTCTATCGATATAAATGCCAATAAACCTTATTATTTAGATAATAAAGATAAAGAAATAAATGTTGTCATCTATTCGGGGGGAGTTGTTAAAACGGTAAAAACAACTCTTGATAATCAGGCAATAGGCTTCGACCTGCCAAAGAAGGACCTTAGTTCGGGTATTGCGCAAATTACGCTTTTTTCGGGAAGTGGTGTACCGCTTAGCGAGCGCCTGGTGTTTATCCAAAACGAAGACGGCGTTAAATTCACCATCAATAGCGATAAAACAACATATGCAGCACACGATAAAGCACATATAGTTGTTAATGCACATACCGCGTTAGATAAGGCATCGGTAGGCAATTTCTCGGTAGCGGTTATTGATGAAAGCGCTGTACAGGCAAACGAGGATAAGGAAAGCTCTATATTTTCGGATCTGCTGCTTACATCCGAACTTAGGGGTTATGTAGAACAGCCGGGTTATTATTTTAATAATGTAAATACCGATACGCGTAATAACCTGGATGTTTTAATGCTTACCCAGGGATACCGCCGTTTTCAATGGAAGGAGTTTTTAACTGAACCCACCGCGCCAATGGCATACCAGCCGGAAGTTGGCATGCAGATAAAGGGCACCCTGGTAACTAAAGACGGTGCAACTATACCAAACGAAAAGATAACCCTTATGCTATCTGCTACGGGCCAAACATTAACAACAAATACCGATGCTGCCGGTAAATTCAATTTCCTGGGCCTGGAGTATGCAGACAGGACACAATTTTTATTAACCATTGATAATAAATCAATTAAAAATAAAACCAAACTTATATTGGATAAAACTGATGTAACTGTACCGCTAAGCGAAAATAATTTGCCCGAGGGGAAGATTGATGAAAAGCTACCGGATTATACAGCGGCGGATGCTGAGCAATCAACTCCAACTAAAACACGGGAATTAAAGCCTGTAAATGTAAGGACAAAGCAAAGCTACCGTTCATCCAGCCTTGCGGGTGCCGGAAACGCTGATCAGGTTATTTTTAATAAAGACCTTAAGAATTTCCCCTCGCTATCGCAGGCTTTAAATGGAAAAGCGCGCAATATCGATTTTACTGACGGTAAAGCTTACATGAAAACATCACTGGCAATTGCAAACGGAAAAACTGTGTTAGAGCCTATGATGATCGTAATTGATGGTGCGATAACTAACAGTTCTATCGATAACATACAGCCGGGTGATGTATCATCTGTCGAAATTTTAAAGGGGGCCAACGCAACTGTGTATGGTATGGGTTCGGGAGCCGGGGTTATGGTAATAAACACAAGGCAGGGTGGCGAAGTTGCCGAAGTTAGTAAAGAGATGGCACCGGGCTTGTTATCAATAACACCAAAGGGCTTTTACAAAGCCCGCGAATTTTACTCGCCTGTTTATGATGTTGCTAAAAAAGGCCCTGCCGAGGGGCGCACTACCATATTTTGGAAGCCTGACTTGATAACTAATGAGGGCGGCAATGTTGCTTTCGATTATTTTAACGATGGCCCCGGCCAATACCGTATCATAATTGAGGGTATTGATAATAGTGGTAACATAGGCAGGGTGGTTTACAAGTATACTGTGCAGTAACAACTGTAGCTACTTGCTTATAAGGTATACTTTACTGAGCACCTTATAGCGTGTAGCGCTGTTAATAAACGCGGGCAAAATATTTTCCTGCGGATAATCTGTAAAGGCTTTTATCACTTTAAAACTGATGTGGTTATCTACCAGGTAATCTACCGATACCTGGTTAGCAAAAAAGATGGCATTATCTGGTAATGTGTGTTTTTCGAGATCTTCTGGCAGGATGAGATCAACCGGTTTGCTGCAATAAAACTGGAAAACGTTATTCGACGGCCTTAACGAATAAACCAGCGCATCTTTAAATCGTGGTTGATTTATATACCTGCCGGCGCTTACTTGCCCGTTGTAGGAGGCAACGGTGGGAAAAAATACCGTATTCATATAAAAATTAGCAAATAATACCGCGCAGCAGGTGAGCATAAACAGCCTGTAATTACCTGCTTGTATTTTTATAACGATAGCTGCTGCCAGTACACCAAATATCAAACAATCTGCTATAAAAAGCACGCTATTTACCGGCTTAAGAAACAGGTGGATAACGATGATAACTACCGGCAATGCTATCGCAAAGATAAGCAGGGCTATTCTTCTGAATATATTGCCGGCACTGCTAAGCTGTTTTAAACAATAAGGCGCGGTTATAATAGCAAACAGCGGGAAAAGTATGTTGGTATAAAACGGTAACTGGAAGCGGGACAGCGAAAACAGCACCAGCAAAAGTAAGCCGCCGCTTAAAGTGTAATACTCCGGGAGTTTTATTTTTTGCCAGATGTTTTTAAGGCTTTTGTATAAACTGTAGTAAAACAGCAGGCACCAGGGTAAAAATGCCCATAGTAGTGTGTGTGCAAAAAAGAACGGATCGCCGGAGTTTTTTTGTTTGATGGGGCCATTGTTTATAAAACGCCCAAACTGGCTATCCCATAAAAACCAGCGTATACCGCTTACATTGTGTGTATTAAAAACCAATTTGTTAGGGTGCAGGTCAAACTGTATATATAGTGCGTAAAACTCAGGCAGGGTAAAAACAAATGTAAGCAGGTAAAGCAGCAGCCATCTGCCGTAAAATATCTGTGCAAATTTCTTTTGAAAAATAAACTGACCCAGCAATGCGCCATAAATAGCCACAATTACAAATATGCCTTTTGTCATGATGGCGCAGGCCGTTAAAATTGCAGCCGGCAGTAAATGTTTAAATACCGGCTTATCGTTATATCGGGCTATGTGGTAAATGCTGCCAATTATAAGTGCCATCAGGTATGGTTCGGCCCGCACATCAAGGTTAGATAGCAGCACGTGTTGGGCGGTCATCAATATTAAAACAGCCGTTAGGGCAATTTCTTTATTATAAAACCTTCGGGTAAATAAGTAAGTATAAAGCAGGCTGAGCAAAAAGAACAGTAAAGCAGGCAACCTGTACGCCCAAACACTTATGCCAAAAAGTTTAAAGCTTACCATTACCGCCCAAAAAGGAAAATGCGGTTTATCAAGCCAATCGCGGTTATAGGTAAACAGTTGCAGCAGGTCCTGCCTGTAAAGCATGTTTTTTGAAATAGCCGCGTAAAGGCCCTGGTCGTCGGTAAAAAAGGGGGTTTTAATACCTGCGAAGCTCACCACCAGCGCCAGTATAAACAGTAAAAGGTAAAAGATCTTTTTATTGTCGGCCATTACTAACACAAATATAGGTTTAATGCCACCAAATTTTACCCGGGGTAATTTCATAAAAAACCCCCACCCAAAAGGGCAGGGGCCAAAAACTCACAACAATTGTTTAACCTTTCGGTCAATTCCTAACTGCAATGCGAGTATAGGTCATATAACACGCTCATTTGATGAAAGTTTGATAAAACAACGTCATTAAGCAATATTTTTTAAATCCTGATGTTATAACGTTTATCTTTATCATATAAACCAATAGTAAACTACCATGAAAAAAACGACTCAATTTAAGTCAGCTGCAATGTTCGTTATCGCGATGCTGATTTCTGCCATTACATTTGCGCAAAATAAACCTGTTGAAAGCCCGCGCGACAGTGTTAGCGCTAAAATTGGTGCAGCTACAATAAGCATTAATTATGGCAGCCCATCGGTAAAGGGCCGTAAAGTGTTTGGCGAACTGGAACCATATGGTAAAGTGTGGCGCACCGGTGCAAACGAGGCTACGGTTTTTACTACCAGCAAAGATATTATGGTTGAAGGCAAAAAGTTACCTGCAGGCACCTATGGCTTTTTTGCCATACCAACCGCAACTACCTGGACAATTATCTTTAATAAAGTGGCCAAACAATGGGGCGCTTTTAAATACGACCAGGCGCAAGATGTGTTGCGCGTAACTGTGAAGCCGGTAAAATCTGTAATGCACGAGCGTTTGGTTTATAAAATTAATGCCAAAGGCTTCTCATTAAACTGGGATAAATTATCTGTACCTGTTGCTGTAAAATAATCAGGCAAAAAAATTAAGAAGCCCCGGTAATTATACCGGGGTTTTTTGTTGGGCTGTATTAAAAGAAAGAGCAATATTTGCCTTTAGTTTAAACGGGATATTTATCGCCATATGCGGAAACAACCAGATAATAAGGCTTTAGTGAAAAGGGGGATAGCCATCTTATCTCTTGCTTTGGCCATATACCTGCTTATGATACTGGCCGATCATCCCTGGGTGATAGAAAAGTATTACTCAGAAGGTTTGTACCTTTTTATTTGCCATGTGCAGCACCCGGTTTTTAACCTGTTCCCGTTTAGCATAGGCGATGTGGTTTACGTACTGGCTATAATTTACCTTGTGTATGCACTTGTAAGACTAATAATTTTATGCTTTAAAAAGCGGTTTTTACAGGCCGGCATGCTTGTGGCCGGTGTTGTAACAGGTGTGCAGGTTAGCATTATTATTTTTTACCTTTTTTGGGGGATGAACTATTTTCGCCCATCGGCTGCCGAGCGGCTAAACCTGCGCGACAGTACTTACAGCACCACTCAACTGCAAAAGGTAACCACCATACTTATCGATAGCGCCAACGCCAGCAGGGCAAGGGTTACCCCGGCCGATCTGAAACAGGGTAACGATTCTATTTACAATACAGCGGTAAAAGCAGTGATAAAGCTTTCGGCAACATCACCTTATTACTATACCTACAAGCCCGGCATCAAGCCCTCGCTAATTACGCCCTTGCTTAACTACATCAGCACATCGGGTTACTATAACCCCTTTACCGGCGAGGCGCAGATCAACTACCAGATGCCCGCGTTTAACCGCCCCTTTGTGGCCTGCCACGAAATGTCGCACCAAATGGGATACGGGCCCGAAGACGAGGCAAACTTTGCGGGGTTTATAGCTGCTACGGGTTCAGGAGATAGGCTTCTGCGCTACTCGGCCTATAATTTAGCGGTTAACGAATTTATGCAAACCGTGCGTTACACCGATACTGTGATGTTTAAGCAGCTTAAAAAAAGGATCTCGCCGGCAGTACTCGCCGATTTTAAAGAAGAACGCCTGTACTGGCTTTCGTACCAAAATAAACTGGAAACCATTACAAGTATATTTTACGATAATTTTTTAAAAGCCAACAATCAACCCGAAGGACTGGCAACCTACAACCGTATGGTACTGCTGGTAATGGCGATGTATAAAAAGAAGTGAATGGTGCATGAAGGGCAGTGAGTGGTTTTAATATGCTACTTATAGATGTGATCCCAACCAATGAAATCCCGGACAAAAAAATGCGCTCCGTATCTCACCCCGGAACGCACTACAACATCATTCAAATAATGTTGATCAACTAAACCTCAGATATGTGTTAGTTTACCCAAGTTTTTTATAGCTAAACCCTTGCGGTTTGCTGGTTAAATCTTAATATGGTCACATTGTGTAAGTTATACAGCAAAAAGCGTTCCTTTACTTCTTAAAAAATATTAAATGTCAAAGATACATAAATGAACGGTGCGTTTAAAGAGATATTATATCTGAAGTAGTTTTTAATACATAAAAGTTACAAAGCATAATTTGCCTTGTAAAAGCCGCCCATTATTGGATAGGCTGATCGCGAAAGGACAGGAATAATTTATTATTATACTCTCACAGAATTGATAAGGCAGTAGTATGTAGCGGCTAACATGAACTATATTGTATACAATAAAAGTTGTTTTACTATATATTTTATCAACTTATTGATAATGTAAATATTGCATATAAACCGGATGATTTACTAATTTTAGATGAATAGTTTTATCGTATGGATCTGAAAAAATTATCCACCCTAATTTTGTTTTGCACTATTGGTATAGCCGTTAGTGCGCAGGCGCAAAAGTTTTCGGTTACCGAAATTGCCCGGTATAAACAACAAGCTGCGGCCGTAACCATCATTCGTGATAATTACGGCGTACCGCACATTTATGGCAAAACAGATGCATCGGTAGTATTTGGGTTAATGTACACACAATGCGAGGATTATTTTAAAGGCATCGAGCGCAACTATCTTTACCAATTAGGCAGGCAAACCGAGGAAGATGGTGAAGCCCGTTTATTTGAGGATGTGCAGCTGCAGCTGATAGCCGATACCTCCAACGCGATAAAAGACTATAACCAAAGCCCGACATATTTTAAAAAATTAATGAATGCCTTTGCCGATGGCATCAATTACTACCTGTACAAGCACCCCGAAGTAAAGCCACTTGTGTTTACCCGTTTTAAACCTTGGTATGCCCTTATGTTTACCGATGGCAGCGTGGCCGCAACTGAAACCGGCGGCATTATTCCGCGCGAGACACAAGCTTTTTATAACGACGAAAGCAAAACGGGTACCCTGTATCGGTCGCAACCCATTATAAAAAATGCCGATGAAAGGGAAACAGGCTCCAACGGGTTTGCTATTTCGCCATCGCGCACGGAATCGGGGCATGCCATGTTGTATATAAATCCACATGTGCCGTTTTATTTCAGAAGCGAGGTTGGGCTTAACAGCGGTGAAGGGCTTCACGCTTATGGCGCGGTTACCTGGGGGCAGTTTTTTATTTACCAGGGCTTTAACCGGCACTGTGGATGGATGCACACCAGCAGCTATGCCGATGTAGGAGACCTGTATGCCGAAAAAGTGATCAAAAAAGACGGTAAATGGTTTTATGAATACGATGGCAAGCTTAAGCCCGTTGTTACCCGCCAGCTAAAATTGAAAATTAAACAGGGTAACGAATACGTTATCCGCAACATTACCGGTTATTATACCCACCATGGCCCGGTAATAGCCGGCAGGGACGGTAAATGGTTTGCGCTGAAACACAATAACCGGTCGTACAACGCTCTGCTGGAATCGTGGCTGATTACCAAAGCAAATACGTTTGCCGAATACAAAAAAGCTATGGGCTTGCTGGCTAATACCAGTAACAACACCGTTTATGCCGATGATAAGGGTAACACCGCCTTTTGGTATGGTAATTTTATGCCCAAACGGGATACATCGTTTAACTGGGCTTTGCCGTTAGATGGTACCACAACCGCTACTGAATGGAAAGGCTTGCATGGGATTGACGAGATAGTGCATGTATATAACCCCGCCACGGGATACATCCAAAACTGTAACTCAACGCCTTTTACATCATCAGGCATGGCAAGCCCCGATAAAAATAGATACCCCGCCTATATGGCGCCGGATGGCGAGAACTACCGTGGCATAAACGCCATCAATTTATTAAGCAAGTCCAAAAACCTAACACTCGACGGCCTGATAGCAAAGGGTTACGACAAGTACCTGGCTGCGTTTGATGATTTGCTACCCCCGTTGTTTGCTGCATATAACAGTGCGCCAGATAGCATCAAAGCAAAGCTGGCCGAACCCATTGCTTTACTAAAACAGTGGGACAGGCGCACCGCAGCATCGTCAGTCGCTACCACTTTAGCTGTAGACTGGGGCACCTTAATGTTCAGGGCTATTGGCCCGGCTAAACCCGGCGAGAGCAGTTACCAGGTGCAGCGGGTTAAAGAGATGCTTCAAACCCTGCCTGCAAGCCGGCAACTGGAGTTTTTGAATACAGCCATGCAAAACCTGCAAAAGCATTTTGGGAGTTGGAAGATAGCCTGGGGCGAAATTAACCGCTACCAGCGCCCTGCCGATGGTGTAACTTTTAGTGATGATAAACCAAGTTTGCCTGTTGGTTTAACTTCCTCGCTTTTTGGGCAACTGCCGTCGTACCAAAGCCGTATCATGCAAACAAATAAACGTTACGGGTACTCGGGCAACAGCTTTATCGCTGCGGTTGAGTTTGGCCCCCGTGTAAAAGCCAAAACCATTATTACAGGCGGGCAATCTTTTAACGCAGCATCGTCCCACTTTACCGACCAGGCGCAGCGATATATTAACGGAGAGTTTAAGCCCGTACTTTTTTATAAAGAAGATGTATTAAAGCATGCCGAAAAAACATATCACCCTTAAAACATACCACCTAAAAGCTATAAACCAACTTGTTGACGTATAGGCCAAACCTTAAAAAATAAATTATATTTGCTTTACCCAATTAAATGAAAAAGTACGGTTTAATAATATTGATGTTTTGTATTTGCACCAGCACCTACGGGCAAAGCATTTCTTTTTTTGACCTTACCAACCTCACCAACCTTAGCGACGGGCAGGCGCATACTTATTTAACCCTGGGCAATACCTTTAAGCGCCAGTACTTAGAAGAAAAGGATGGTAAAACCATAGAGCATTTCCGTTCGATATCCACAAAGGTTAAAGAGCAAAGCATTGTTATAGGCGAGCATGTTAAACTTTCTAACGGTACCCTTTTGCGTACCGTAAAATACGATACCCGCGACCCGCAGCATATTGTTAATTTAATAGCACAGGCCCGCAGGGCAAAACTGGTGATGAAGTTTCAGGGGCAGGATGCCGATAATAACATCTACAAGTTTGATAACGAGTTTTACTTTATTACCATGCTCATCAGTACTACCGAAAACAAAGGCTCGGTAGAGGTTACGCAAAAAGAGTTTGTGGGGTATTGATATTAGGGTTCGCTGTAATAATCGCTGCCTGCAATTTCTTTGCAGGCACCCTGTTGTAAAAGTTTTAATGTTTCGGGCATTTTATTCCAGGCCTTTATCATGGTGTCTTTTTTAAGGCCACTTTTTAGACTTACAAAATAGGTTGATTTTTGCCAGGAATTATCCTGCATCAAATTTTGCTGATACCACACCACCCCCTTAACCCCTTTAAATATCTGCCCGTAAAACGCCCGGCCTTTATATATCAGGCTATCGGTTTCATAATCTTTTTCTTTACCGGGTAAATCATAACGTTCAGCCTCGTACTCATCGGAGTGATAGGGGTCGTCGGGCGATTGGATATATAAAGCGATATTGGCATCGCATTCATCGCAGCCCCGGCCGGTAAACAGTAAAAAAGGCGCTTTGCCGCCATTGGTAATTTGCCCTATATATTTAACCTCGTATATTTTGGTGTCGAATTGCTTACCACCTTTAAATAATAATACTGCTCCTTTTACCTTGTCAAATACCCATCTTTTATCAACAGCTTTGGCTGCACTGTCCGGCGTTGTGTCAATGTCTGTTACAGGGCTGTCTTTTTTATAAGCAAGCCCGATACACACCGTAACTAACAGGGCAAAGCATATGCCTATAAAAACAAACCGCTTCATTACTTACCTATCATCCCGGGGTCAAACACGCTTTTATCTATGGTTTGGTTGGCTTTTATATCGTTATAAACCTCGGTTTGCAGCAGTTTATCGTTCATGAAAAATTTGCACAGGGTTTCGCTCCAGGCGCCTGCTACCAGTTGATGCTCTTCAAATGTTGCTTCCATTTTGCCGCTGGTATCGTACTTAAAATAGCGTACGGCTACCAGCTTATCTTTATCTATCCAAAGCTGGTTTACCTTATCATCATCCTTTACGGATCCTAACACATAAACTGCTTTGCCTTTCCAGGTGCTTTCGTGGCTTTTTGTAAGGTCAAAATGCAGGTCGTTAAAATGTGTCAGTACCTGGTCGATAGGCTTAAAATACATGCCACCCAAAAAGAAGATCAGTTCATTCTCGTCCTTGGCGGCGCGTACCACCTTATTATTACGAAAAACATAGGCAGAATCTCCACGGTATATTATGCCATTGCCGCTTTCATCGTTCCCGATATCGATCCGCAACATATCCGGGTAAACAATACGCTCGTGCCAGGTATCGGTTTTTACCAGGGTATCGTTACGGTACCGGCCGGTGGTTTGGGTAAAGGTTAACGATTTATGCCATTTGCCGTGATAGCGGCTATACATTTTTTTAATAACATCTGTAGATGTTAATTGCTTTGGCGATGTAAAGCCCCATACGGATAGCAGTGTAATAACGGAGGTGATGATGGATAATAAATATTTCATATCAGGATTAAATATTATGCTGTTAATTCTTCGTAAGCGGCAGTCAGGCTGCGTTGTATGCCATCTCCCTGCCAGTCGGCTACGCCGGGTATAGCAGTTACGCTTAAAATTTGCTCTTTGGTTTTACCGGCTTTGATGCCGCCATCAACATAAGCCACCAGCTTTTCCATATAGTTTTGCATGGCTTTAATATCATCAATATTACCAACAACTTTTACAGGGTCAAAAGCGTGGCCGAATACAAATATGGTATCCTTGTTAAACTGTTTCTGTACAGATTCTAAAGCAGTTGCCCAGTGCCTGCACGATGCGCCCGCGCTGCGGTCGATATAGGGGTGCATGCGGTTAAAAACCTGGTCGCCGCAGTGTACTATGTTGGCGTTTTCAAAGTGGATAAAGCTATCGCCATTGGTGTGGCCGGGGCCAAAGTAATGGGCGGTTATAGTTTCGTCGCCTACTTTAGTTTTCCAGTTATCGGTATAGGTAGTATCGGGATATAGCTGTTTATCTTCCGATTTTTGTTTTACCGCCGATGCCTTTTGGTTGGTTAAGGAGTTGGCATGCGCCGCAACGTTTTTAGCAATGCCTTTAAAAGAGATGTTACCGCTGGTATGGTCGCCGTGGTGGTGGGTATTTATCAGCCACTGAAAAGGCTTGTCTGATTTTTTCTTCAACTCGGCTATCAGGTGCGTTGCCGGTTCAGGAAATTCTGCATCCACACAAACAATGCCTTCCTTATTCACCATCCAGATGATAGTGCCGCCCTGTTCGGTAAAAATACCAACATTGTTGCGCAAGGGTGTTAACTTATAATCGGGCATGGCCAGCATTGCTGCCAGGCTTTTATTCCCTAAAAAAGACAGCGAACCTGCTGTTATAGCTGTGTTTATTAAAAATTTTCTGCGTTCCATATGGTGTAGAAGTTGGTGTTATAGATAGTTAAAGTTATGTTTTATTTGACAAATAGTTAATAGATCATAGTTCATAGAAAAGCTCCTGCCATGAACTATTAACCATCTCTTAAAATCAATACTGATGAAACACCTGCGATACAAACTCCAGCACGTTGGGCAGCGACGCACGCCAGTAGGTCCAGTTGTGGGCGCCATCGCGTACGCGATACTCGTGCGGGATCTCTTTCTTACGCATCAGGTTATGCACCAGGCCATTGCCTTCGTATAAAAAATCATCATCGCCGCAATCGATGAACCAGCGCACCGCTTTCTTTTGGTCGTCGGGAATGGCATCTATTAAAGGGAGTACGCTGTATCGCTTGTAATAGTTGCTTATGGTACTATCCGGCAGGTTTGGCGTGTTTTTGCTAATAGCGGCTTTTGCCATCTCCAGGTTTAAAAACCCGGTAGCCGCGCTCAGCGGGCACGCCGACGAAAACATTTCCGGGTGATGCAGCGCGTAAACAAAACTACCGCCGCCGCCCATGCTAAGCCCGGCAATGGCACGGAAACGTTTTTCGCTTTTAACGCGGTATTTTTTTTCTACAAAAGGCACCAGTTCATTAAAAAAGAAATCCTCGTAGTTCCAATCGCCCTTTATATCGTTATTATAGCCACGGCGGCCGGTATTGGCATCGGGCATAATAATGATCATAGGGGTGGCAATACCATCTTTTATGGCCTTATCGGTGATGCTCAGTACCTCGCCAAACTGTACCCAGCCGGTTTGGTCGTCGCCGGCGCCATGCAGCAAGTACAGTATGGGGTAATTGCGGCCGCTGGTTTCGTAATCTGGCGGCAGGTAAACCGCGTATTTGCGTTCGCTTTTAAGGATCTTGCTTTGCAGCGTTAAATTATCATACACCTTGCCGGATTGCGCAAACAGCGCTGCCGGGCAAAGCATCAGCAACAATAAAGCTAATTTTTTCATGAAGATTAAATTTTGTTAGCAACAGTGTAAGTATAGGTTGGCTAAATTTAGGTATAAATTTCAGGATTGCATATTTTGCCCTATAACGCTAAACTAACACAAATAAACCCCGTAGCTAATAAAGTAAAACACTAAATTTGCTTTCCCGGATATGTACCTGCAGCAACTCTCATTTATCAACTTTAAAAATTACGCCGAAGCCGAGATTTCGCTTGCCGAAGGTGTGAATGCGTTTGTTGGTAACAATGGGGCAGGCAAAACCAACCTGCTTGATGCGGTGCATTACTTGTCGCTTTGTAAGAGCTATTTTAACCCTATTGATAGCCAGCAAATAAAGCAAGGGTCCGATTTTTTTATGATTAACGGTATATTTAAAAAAAACGGCCATAAAGAAGTTGTTGCCTGCGGGGTAAAGCGTAACCAAAAAAAACAGTTTAAGCGTAACAAAAAAGACTATCAGCGCCTGGCCGACCATATTGGCCTGTTACCCCTGGTAATGATATCGCCCTACGACATCAGCATTATTATTGAAGGCAGTGAAGAGCGCCGCAAGTTTATTGATAACGTTATTTCGCAAACCGACCATAATTACCTCGACGAACTGATAGCCTATAATAAAGTGTTGGTTAACCGTAACGCGCTGTTAAAGCAAATTGCCGATACCGGCCGCTACGACCCCGAATTGCTTGGCGTTTTTGATGAGCAGCTGATAGCATCGGGCATGCGAATATTTGAAAAGCGCCGGGCCTTTATGGAGGTGTTTACCGGCATATTTAACCAGCATTACCAGTTTATAAGCGGCGATGCCGAACAGGTGGGAATAGGGTACGAATCGCAGTTATTGCAGGACGATTTTGCTACGCTGTTAAATAAAAGCATAGAACGCGACAGAGTGCTTGAGCGTACCACAACCGGCGTGCACAAGGATGACCTGCAGTTTAATATCCATGGTATGGCCATGAAAAAGTTTGGATCGCAGGGGCAGCAAAAGTCTTTTTTGATTGCATTAAAGCTGGCCCAATACACCTTTCTTACGCAAAAAAACGGCTTTAAGCCTCTGTTATTATTAGATGATATTTTTGATAAGCTTGATGATAACCGCATTACTAAATTAATGCAAATGGTATCTAACAACGATTTTGGGCAAGTATTTATCACCGATACCAGTTTAAGCCGGGTTGAAGGTATATTTAATAAGATAAACGTTAGCGTTAAACTGTTTAAAGTAACGGAGGGCAATATAGATGCGTAAAGCCAACGATAAATCGCTTAAGGATGCTATTGAGCAAATGCTTAACGTGTACAAAATAAAACGCCGTTATGATGAAACGGCCATTGTAAATACCTGGCCACAATTAGTAGGCAAATCTGTAGCTAACCGCACAAAAGAGTTATTTATACGCGATAAGAAATTATTTTTGAGGATAGAATCGTCGGTAATAAAAAACGAATTGGTAATGATGCGTAACCAGATAATTCAAAAAATAAATGACGATGCAAAAACCGAACTGGTTGTAGAAATAGTTTTCCTGTAAATTATCTGCCGCGAGACAGGCGTAATCGGTGGCTAACCTTGCGGAAGCTATCGTCCATTATCTGCGAAAAAGCAAGCAGGAAAATGCCGGGGAATATAAAAGCGAATTGTGCTTCGGGATGATTCCTGAAAATATCCATCGAAGTAACAATGATAGTCACGATAATTACTGAATAAATAACATATTTAAATAGCGATTTCATGGCGTTTTGCTAATACCGGGCGTTAAGTTGACCTGATATGTAAAGATATGTAATTGTTTTTTATAAAGTGCAAGAAAATAACGAAATAAAAAAAAGCCGGCTATAATATTTATAGCCGGCTTTTAAATGTAACTAATTGGTTTTAAAACCTCTCGAAAGACGAGAAGAAGAAATTACCCTCAATTTCGGCGTTCTCGTCAGAATCTGAACCATGCACCGCGTTTGCATCAATTGATTTTGCAAACAGATTGCGGATGGTACCTTTATCAGCCTTAGCCGGGTCGGTAGCACCAATCAGCTTACGGAAATCTTCGATAGCGTTATCTTTCTCAAGTATAGCCGCAACAATAGGCCCCGATGACATAAAGCCAACAAGATCTGCAAAGAAACCGCGCTCTGCATGTACCGCGTAAAATTCGCCGGCTTTTTCTGCGCTAAGCGATGTGTATTTTAATGCTACAATTTTAAAACCGGCTTTAGTTACCTGGTCCAAAATTGCACCTATGTGGCCGTTAGCAACTGCATCGGGCTTTATCATTGTAAAAGTTCTGTTATTTGCCATTGTATATGCTTTATATTTAAAGAGGCGCAAAAGTAGCGTTTTATAACTGAAACTTAAAGCTTTTGCCATAAATATGCTATACGTATTTAATTAATTTACTTAGCTTTGCAGCTCTTTTAAAATTGATGTTGGATTTAGCCTCGCTTACTGAACTTTTAAGTCAGCCACGAAAGATTGTAATTACTACTCATCATAAACCCGATGGCGATGCTATGGGTTCATCGTTAGGGTTATATAATTACTTTATTCAGCAAGGCCACCACGCAAAAGTAATTACCCCAACAGATTACCCCGACTTTTTAAGCTGGATGCCGGGTAACGAGGAAGTGATCATTTATACCGATAACACCGAACTATCTGCCACGCTTATTGCCGATGCCGAGATTATTTTCTGCGTGGACTTTAATAGCCTTAACCGTATTAACGATATGGGCGTATTGGTAGGCAAAAGCGGTGCTTACAAAGTGATGATAGACCATCACCTGGAGCCTGAAGATTTTGACGATTACAGGCACTGGGATATAAATGCATGTGCAGCCGCGCAATTGGTGTACACATTTATTGCAGATCAACTGCTTCATAAAAAACTGATCAATAAAGATGTAGCTACCTGTTTATACACCGGTATCATGACAGATTCTGCATCCTTCCGTTTGCCAAATACAACATCAACCGTGCACCGCATTGTTGCCGAACTGATTGATGCAGGCGCTAATAACTCGCGCATACACGAGTTGATATACAGCAGTTCGTCAGAGAACCGGCTGCGCTTTTTGGGCCATTGCCTTGCAAACCTTTTAGAAGTTTTACCCGAATATAATACAGCAATAATTGCCGTTAATAAACACGATATTGCTATGTTTGACGTTAATACCGGCGATACGGAAGGAATAGTTAACTATGCCTTATCGATTGCTAATGTACGTTTGGCGGCATTTATAGTTGAGCGCAGCGATAAAGTTAAATTATCATTACGGTCGAAAGCGGATTTCCCGGCCAACGAGATCTGTAAAAAGTATTTTAACGGCGGTGGCCACCGTAATGCGGCAGGCGGCCAGTCAGACGAATCGCTTGAAGCAACTGTTGCAAAATTTAAATCAATATTACCCGAATATAAAACCCTATTAATACAATAAGAATTACAAAAAACAATGAGAAAAAACTTAACGATCATAGCCATTGCAGCATTAGGATTTGCAAGCTGCAAAGGTGGGTTTAAACAGGCCGAAGGCGGATTATTGTACAATATCCGTACAGATAAATCTGGCCCGCTTGTTAAACCCGGCGATTTTATCAGCCTTAACCTTACCTTAAAAAACGAGGGTGACTCGGTAATTGGCAGCACTTATGACCAAGGCCGCCCTGCACCGCAAATTGTAGAAAAAACAACACGCAAAGGCGATGTAACATCAATATTTACCTTGTTAAGCGAAGGCGATAGCGCCACTGTAAAAGTAAATATCGATTCGATGTTTAAAAAAGGTGCGCCAAGGCCACCGGGCTTAAAAGGTAAATACATTATTTACGAAATTAAAGTAGATAAAGTAATAGAGAGGGGCAATTCAACCGAGGCTGTTTTCCAGGCTCATATAACCGATTACTTTAAGGCACAGGTTGACAGGATGAAAAAGGCAGAACCTGTTAAAATGAAAAAATACGTTGAAGATAAAAAGCTGAAAGTTACCACTACAGCCTCAGGTTTACAGTACGAGATCACCAAACAAGGAACAGGGCCAAACCTGGTTAACGGGGATACTGCTGTGGTAAACTACACAGGGTCGTTACTTAACGGCGATGTTTTTGATAGCAGTGTTAAAGAAGATGCCAAAAAAATAAAAAGGGCTATGGATCCTGCACGTAAATACGAGCCATACAGGTTTGCCGTTGGTAGTGGTACCGTTATCAGGGGCTGGGACGAAGGTTTCCTGTTGCTGAACAAAGGATCGAAAGCTACTTTGGTTATCCCGTCTGAACTTGGCTGGGGCGAACAAGGGTCGCAAGGGATGATACCGGCTTTTGCACCTGTTGTATTTACCGTAGAAGTATTAGACATTATTAAACCCGACCCTAATGCGCCAAAACCTGCGCAACCAACAATTCCGGGCGTTAGATAATTTTATAGAAACATATACAGCCTTCCGGAAATATCCGGAAGGCTTTTTTATTATGATGAAAAATACTTTTTATATAGGTTTATTACTTTGCTTTTTTGGTTTTAACGCCAAAGCACAATTTCAAAGCACCCCAAAAGGCGTACAATACCAGGTTATAAGCGACAAACCGGGGGCAAAACTAAAACAGAACGATATTATTACCTTTCAGGCGGTACAATGTACCGACAAGGATTCGGTATTATTTAGTACTTACCAGCAAGGGCAGCCCATAAAGGCCCAGGTACATCCCTCAACCAATATTGCCGACCTGATGGATATATTCCCGCTGTTATCAGTTAACGATAGCGCTGTAGTTAAAGTGCCTGTCGATTCGGTATTTAAAGGCCATGAAGATGCCATGCCACCCATATTTAAAAAAGGCGGTAATATTGTTTTTAAACTAAAAATATTACAAGTGCAAACTTTAGAGGAAGCCATGGCCGAGCGAAATGCTGCTATTGCGGCAATGAAAGCCGAAGGCGAAAAGCTAAAAGTTGCAGAAGCTGCCAAATTTGAAGACTATTTGAAAAGTAATAAAATAATTGCAAAAACTACCCCATCCGGCTTAAGGTATATCATCAAATCGGCAGGTGCAAAACCTAAGCCCATTAACGGCGATACGGTATATGTAAACTATACCGGGCGCACGCTTGAAGGGACGATATTTGACAGCAGCATTGAAGTTGATGCAAAAGAAGGAGGTGTTTACAACCCCGGTCGCCCTTACGAGCCGATAAGCTTTGCGCTGGGCACTGCCAGGGTAATAAAGGGCTGGGATGAGGCTTTTCTGCTGATGAACGAGGGCTCGAAAGCTAAGCTATTTATTCCATCGGCCCTTGCTTATGGTGAAAGTGGCTCTGGCCCCAAAATTAAACCCTACACACCGCTGATATTTGATGTAGAGCTTGTAAAAGTGGTAAGAGTTAAGCACGAGACAGTGAAACCCGCCGTAAAAGCACCGTTAAAGAAAAAAACAACGCTTAAAAAGCGGATAGCAGTAAAAAAGAAAAATTAATTTTATTGAAAAGCCTCCGTTTACTAACGGGGGCTTTTTTAATTTTGTGCCATGGTATTAACGGATACGCATACACATTTATATTACGAAACTGATGAGGCCAAACGCATGCAGCTTATGCATCGTTGCCGCGATAATAGCGTCGACCGCTTGTTTTTGCCTAATGTTGATGCCGCATCGGTACCCTTGATGTTTGACTTGTTAAACGCTTACCCGGGCAACTGTTACCCAATGCTGGGCCTGCACCCATGTTCGGTAAAAGATAGCTGGGAAGAAGAATTGACTGTGATACAACCCGCTTTATATCAGCACAAAATATACGCTATAGGCGAAATTGGGATTGACTTGTACTGGGACAAAACCTTTTTAACCGAGCAGATCCGGGCCTTTAAACTGCAGATAAACTGGGCTAAAAATTTAAAGTTACCAATAGTTATACATTGCAGGGATGCTTTTGACGAGGTTTACCAGGTTTTGCTGGATGAGCAGGACGAAAACCTGCGGGGGATATTTCATTGTTTTGCCGGCTCGCTTGAACAGGCGAATAAGATCACCGACCTGGGCTTTTATTTAGGTATTGGCGGCGTGGTTACTTACAAAAATGCGGGGCTTGATAAGATATTACCACAAATTGACCTAAAGCATGTGGTTTTAGAAACCGATTCTCCGTACCTTACCCCTGTTCCGTACCGGGGTAAGCCCAATGAAAGTTCATATTTAATATATGTAGCCGAAAAGGTTGCGGAGTTATATCAAATATCTGTTGAACAAGTGGCAAACATTACCACAGACAATTCAAAAAAGGTATTTGGTGTGTGAAGTGATTTAAGATTATGAGAAGCATGAACCAGGAAAAAAAATTTACAAATTGTTTTTTCTTGATTCCTGTATCTTGACTTCTTGCATCAATTGAATTATTATTAATCGAATAAACCTGACCCAAAATGAGCCAGATACTGATCATCTATACCGGTGGAACCATAGGTATGATGAGCGACCCTGTTACAAAAACGTTAGTGCCTATCAACTTTGAGCAGATTATGGATAATGTGCCCGAACTGGAGAAGCTGAATTGTAAAATTAAGGTCCACTCGTTTGAACATATAATCGATTCCTCAAACATGAACCCTGTTATCTGGGCCGAACTCGCTGCGCTTATCGAGGCCAATTACGACACTGTTGATGGCTTTGTGATACTGCATGGATCAGATACGATGGCGTTTACAGCATCGGTATTAAGTTTTATGCTGCAAAATTTGAACAAACCGGTAATTTTTACCGGGTCGCAACTGCCTATAAGCGCGGTACGTACCGATGCAAAGGAAAACCTGATGACGGCCATTGAAATTGCCAAAGCTAAAAAGAACGATAAGGCGCGTGTGCCCGAAGTTTGTATTTATTTTGATTACAAGCTGTTTCGTGGTAACCGCGCGTTCAAATATAATTCCTCAAAGTTCGAGGCGTTTCGCTCGCCCAATTACCCCATACTGGCCGAGTCTGGCGTGCACCTGCGTTTTAGTGTAAATGATATTCGCGAGCCGGGCGAAGGGCCGCTCAAGATCCACAATAAATTGGTAAGCGATGTTGCGGTATTAAAACTTTACCCGGGCATAAGCCCCAAGGTGGTCGAAACCATTTTGGGGGCCGATGTACGCGGCATAGTAATGGAAACATTTGGAGCCGGCAATACCACTACCGACCAATGGTTTATCGACCTGCTTAAAACCGCCATAGATAGCGGTAAGGTGATATTGGATATTTCGCAATGTAAAGTAGGCACGGTTGAGCTTGGCCGTTACGAAACCAGCAAGCAGCTAAAAGATATTGGTGTAGCCAACGGTTACGACATGACCTACGAGGCCGCCGTTACCAAGATGATGTACCTGCTTGGCGAGATTGACGACCCTAAAGAAGTAAAACGCTGCCTGGAAAAAGACCTGAGGGGGGAGCTAACGGAATCGTAGATCCCCCACTACTGTTGCCGCGGGCGTTCGGCACCATACAAATTATCAAAATATTCTCTGCCGTATCATTTCCATAAAACCTTCCCTGAATTTATCGCTCACCGGGATCTGTTTATCGCCAATGTAAATATGGTTATCCTGTATTTTGTTAAGCCGTTTTGTATTAACGATATAAGAGTTATGCACCCTTATAAAAGGCTGCGGCAATTGCGTTTCAATTTCTTTTAAGCGGCGGTATATCAGCAATTCTTCAGTGCCGGTAACCAGCCGCACGTACTCTTTTTCGCCCTCAAAATACAGCACCTCGTCAAGTAGTATCTTACGCAGGGTTTTGCCCGATTTTACAAAAAAGTAATCGTCGTCGGGCTTGCCTTCGGTTTTCTCCATAATCACCTGTCTGCCAAAGGCAGCCTCAATTTTTTGCGTGGCAGCCAGGAAACGTTTAAGCGTTATTGGTTTTAATAAATAGTCGATGGTTTGAAAAGCATAGCTCTCGGCTGCATGCTCGGCATAAGCGGTGGTGAACACAATTTTGGTTTCTTTTGGCAGCAGCCCGGCCAGTTCCATACCCGTTAGGTGGGGCATATTTATATCCAGGAAAATAAAATCTACGGTGTGTTTCTTTAAAAAATCGATGGCTTCCAGCGCGTTGTAGCATTTACCCAAAAGCTGCCATTGCGTGGTTTGGGCAATCAGTACTTCCAGCAGGCTAACCGCGTTTGGCTCATCGTCAATAATAATACACTTTAAGTTCATGCCAGCGGAATGTTTAGTTGGGCTACATAAATATCGTCTTTATTTTCAACGTGTAATTCAAAATCACTATTATAAAGCAGCACCAGCCTTTTTCGTAAATTTTGGATACCGAAGCCGGTGGATGGGGCATTAATAGGTTTATCAGGAATGGTATTGATAGTAGTGAATTGCAGCCGTCCATTTTGCTGCACCAGGGATAGCTCTACCTTATTATAACTGCTGCTTTTATCAATGCCATGCTTAAAAATATTCTCTACAAAGGTCATCAGCAGCATAGGGGGCAGGCTCAGGGCCACATCGCAATCTTTGGTAAAAGTGATATAAACATCGTAACGGATGCGGATATTCTCCAGCGCAATATAGTTTTCCAGGAACTGGATCTCGGTAGCAAGGCTCACTTCCTGCTTGGGGCTTTCATCAACAAAATAGCGCATAATATCCGATAAGCGCTCTATGAGCCCCGCGGTGCGGGGCGATTCCAGGTAAGCCTCGTAATAGATATTGTTAAGTGTATTAAACAAAAAGTGCGGCTGCACCTGCGATTTAAGCAGGTTTAACTCGGCCTGTGTTTTTTGCGCAATGATCTCTTCTGATTGTTGTTTTAATTTGAAATAAGCCAGCGCTATCCTAAAGATGAAGCTGAGCATAAAAATTAGCACACCGGCAATTACAAAGCTAATGATAGGTCCGGCTTTCATTTGAGTAGGGTGCCCCATTGCAAAAAAGGCGTTATATATAAACATGGAGATGTAAGCCCTAAGCAAACCTGTAAAAAGCAATAATATTATTACCGATATAATATAGATGACGATGTGCCCCTTTTGATATAACCGGGGGAACAGCCATAAAATATTACCATATATAATTACCGCATAAAAAATGGTATTTATTAAGGCGAAGACAGACGATTGCCCCGGCCCATCCATAGGCAAAAGCGAGAACAGCACAATAAAAAACACAAACACCCAAACCAGCCATTGCAATTGTATAGTATTGGGTTTACGGGTAAAAAATAACATCCTTAAAAGTACAAAGCTTTTTTATAGATGCGTATGACTTTAAACCGGACGATGTATTTATTAAACCAACACCTGTAAATATTATATGAAATGGCCGGTTAGGCAAATAGCAGCTATTAGCGCATATGTTGAAAATACCGCCCCGCATGTTAAATAAATAGTATGCTGTATTGAAATAGTTTGAGATAGTATACGGCAAAACACAAATTTGAGATAATATCAAACCATAAACTCACATAACCATGAGATCACCATTATCAATAGTGGGCGCTTTAATAGCCTGTATAGCAACTTTACTTTTTTCGGCGCGGCCACAGCAGGCTTCGGCGCAGGTAGACACGATTCGTATTAAAGACCACCGTTTAAACACCGCAACCCTTAAGCCTGGGATGCGCCAATACCTGGTGTACTTTCAAAATGCCAGAAGCCCAAAAACACTAAGGTTTTGGTTATGGCTGCGCGATACAAAAATTGAGACCCGTAATGGCGAGAAGGTATTTGCCACCACACAGCATTGGTATGGCGCGGACACGATGAGCTATCGTACCGGTTATTCGGTGAACCGGGTAAAAGATTTCTCACCTGTATACCATACCGAGACTATTGCCGGTAAAGTTGGCGCTTACAACTGGGATGCCGACAAAATAAAAGGTGCGGACAGCGTGGCCTTAAACGCCAAAAAAGATTTTACGCTGAATTTTACCGAAGCCAATTTTAACTGGAACCTTGATATTGAGACTTTTGAAATGCTGCCGTTAGCCGCCGGCAAAACCTTTGCTATTAACTTTTATGATGCAGGCTTTGGCAAACCGGAATACATCATATACAAAGTTACAGGCAGCGAAGTAGTAAGTACGCTGGATAACCAAAAAGTAGATTGTTGGATATTATTGAACGAAGGCGAAAACAAGGGCAACAAATACACCCAAGCCTTTTGGATCAGCAAAAAAGGCCACGAGTTTATTAAGGAAGAGGATAGCTTTGGTGGCGGGTATCGTTACAAAGTTAAAATGCCTGCCGGGGCAGTTAACATATTGCCAAGGTTTTCAGTAAAGTAATATAAACCATCAGTACAAAATGTTTTAGTAGAGACGCGATACTCCGCGTCTCTTTTTTTTGAGGATATAACCGTAACAATCCTGCCCGGTATAATAAATTTTGATAACTTATTTATTAAGCGCACTTTTAAATAGCTGTATTGCCCACGGGTGAAGGCTAACTTTACATATTATTTAGTACCCGTAAAATCAATAAGATAAGAAAAAATTAATGTTAATTATCTGCATGTTCTTCGGCTTAGCCGTAGCTGCAAATGCACAAAATCGACCCGGCACTACAGACCCTGTTGAAAAAGCAAAGGAATTACAAACCAAGCTTAAATTAACAGATCACCAAACTGCCAAGGTTGCAACTATTTAACAGGAATCGGCGCAAAAATTCAATCAGATCAAGGCCGACGAAAAAGGTAACAGCAATAAAATGTTGGTAGCTATACGCCCATTGCGTGCTAAAACCATTCAAAAATTTAACCCCGGCCCAAAAAGCTAATTACGAAAAATTGGTTAAAAGCAGTGGTAAAGCAAGCGCCGGCTGGAGCGATGGCTGGAGCTCAACCGCGTCGAACTAATATTACAAATATTATATAGTTTAAGGCTGGCCATAGCAATATGGCCGGCCTCTTTTATGCGCTATATAAGCAGATAATGCACATATGCAATTCCGGTACGGTAAACTGCAATAACCAGCACAAACCAACATACAAACCCCAGTGTTTTTAGCGCGGTAATAAATATTGATTGTTTGTAAACCCGTTTAAACGAGGCATACATATACCAAATAACAGGTATAATTACCAGCGAAACAAACATGGAGTGGTGAGCTTTAAAAACATCGGTTTTTGATATTGGCAAAATAACAATCGCGGCGTAGATCATGAAAAATAAAAGCATAAACGAAAAGAAGTGCGTAGCAAATACAATATGCGGTACTATCTTTTTTTGCTTGGTGAAATTAAGCATCCAAAGCCCAATAGCCAGTAGTGGAATAAGTAAAATAATAAAAGCCTTGGCGGTATCGGGCAGGGTATTGTCAAACGCTTCGATGTAGGCTGCCGTGCTGATGCCTTTATGCGCTGCCCCTTTGGCCACAAGCCGGCGTGCTAAAATAGCTACCGGGTCTGGCCCGGCTACCATATATTTTAAATAGTAAAGAAAAAGGTCGACTTGCTTAAGCAGGAAAAAGTAAATGATGTTGATGATGATGTAAAGCTGTAAGGGCTTCATGAGCTTTACACGCCGGCCCGCCAAAAACTCTGCTGTAAGCTTGCCCGGATAAAGCAGCAGGTATTTTACCGATTGAAAAAATTTCCCATCAAAGTGCGTGAAAATATCTACTGTTTGCTCCGCGAACTTTTTTAATGATAGATCCTTTTCATTGATTTGCTTCTCGCCGCAGGCATAGCAAAACTTTCCCATAAAAGCCTCGCCGCAAGTTGGGCAGGCATTAGCAATTATTTGTATGTCGTTTGGTTTACTCATGGCGCAGGTTTCGTTTATCTAAAATAAAAATCTTAAAGAGATAATAAAGAACAGATGTAGAATTTCAATAAAATAAACTTTCAATATATTTTGAAAGTTTAAAAAGTTATTTATATTTGCATATGGAATTACCTGAGGCAAAGCAAAAATTTATTGAGGCGTGGGGCAAGTTAGGATCTGAGTGGGGCATTAACCGCACAATGGCCCAGGTGCATGCTTTGCTGCTGGTAACCTCAACCGAGCTAACTACCGAAGAGATCATGGAGAGCCTGAGTATATCACGGGGTAACGCTAACATGACCCTTCGCGACCTGATGGGCTGGGGCCTGGTTGAAAAACTGCATAAAGCAGGCGAACGCAAAGAATACTTTTTTGCCGATAAAAACACCTGGAACATTGCCCGCCAGGTAGCCAAAGAACGCCGCAAACGCGAACTGGAGCCGGTTATGAAAATATTAGACGAACTGGTAAAAGTAAAAGGCGATAGCAAAGACCCGGAATTTGCAACCTTCAACAAATCTGTAACCGATATTAACAAAATGGCTAAAAACGTTGATAAAACTTTAGAGACTATGCTAAAGGCTGAAGAAAACTGGTTTTGGGGTTCTATCTTTAAAATGTTCAAGTAACATTTTTTTGCATTATATATTTCAATATTTATTGAAAATTCAAATAGTACTAATATTTTAATCTTTATTTTTCACCATTAACAATTCACATCATGAACTATTTTATTTTAACCTACGCATTTTATTTGGCCATTAGCATTGCATTAACCGTTTGGGTCGCCAAGGTGCTGTTTAAAAACGGGAGGGTATTTTTGGTCGACATTTTTCACGGTAACCAAGAGCTTGCCGACTCTGTAAACCGGCTGCTTGTGGTAGGCTTTTATCTTGTTAACATTGGCTACATGAGTTTGGTGCTGAAGGAAGAGGGTTCTATTCAAAGCACCCAGGTATTGATTGAAGTGCTGAGCCGTAAATTGGGCTGCATTATTCTGATACTTGGCGGGATGCACTTCCTTAACCTCACCATCTTTTTTAAACTGCGTAACCGCGCACGTAACGAGAAACCAATTTTCGCACGCTCTGAAGAAAAGTAAATATTTACAGAATCTAAATAGTATAACCATGAAAACGCTTGGCAATCACACCATATTTTTTGACGCCGAATGCCCTATGTGCAAACTGTACACCAAAGCCTTTGTGCAAACAGGTTTACTTGATAAGGATGGCCGCGAGGCATACCAGCACTTAGATACCAACACCTGCCCCATGGTTGACAGGCAGCGCGCCGTAAACGAAATAGCCCTGGTAAACCAGGAAACCGGTGAGGTTACTTATGGTGTAAAAAGCCTTTTTAAAATTATTGGTAACGCTATGCCTGTGTTTAAGCCGCTATTTAATTTTGTGCCCTTTGTATGGATGATGGGTAAACTCTATAGCTTTATATCATATAACCGCAGGGTTATTATACCATCAGCTGGCGATGGCTATGCCTTGCAGCCTACCTTTAAATTGAGATATCGCATAGCCTACCTGGTGTTTGCCTGGGCCGTTACATCATACATACTTACGCTTTATGCCGGGTTATTACAAGGTATAATGCCTGTTGGTAACCTGTACCGCGAAGGCCTGATATGCGGCGGACAAATATTTTTCCAGGGGATAATTATCAGTTTGATAGCCAGTGAAAAGAAGTGGGAGTACCTGGGTAACATGATGACCATCTCTTTTGGCGGCGGGCTATTGTTATTGCCCATGCTGCTATTGGCCGGTATTACAGGGCAGTATCCGGTATTATACGCGGGCTACTTTATGTTGGTTGCCGGGCTGATGTTTTTAGAGCACATCCGCAGAAGTAAGCTATTAAATATAGGGTGGGTGCTTACCATTAGCTGGGCTATCTACCGCGCCATCATACTTTTGGTTATCTTATTCGTTTAAACTTATCATCATGAAATACAGCAAAATAATACTGGCAGGTGGCAATGGCCAAATAGGTAAGGCCCTCGCTGGATATTATAAAGGCATAGCCGATGAAATTATCATCCTGAGCAGGAAACCCGCGCCGGCAAAAGGTAATATTAAAACACTGGTATGGGATGGCCGAACCCCGGGCGACTGGGCAAAGGAACTGGAAGGCGCTGATCTGCTGGTAAACCTTTGCGGTAAAAATGTGAACTGCCGTTATACAAAAGAAAACCGCGAAGATATCATCCGCTCAAGAGTGGAGCCAACAAAATTACTTGGGAAGGTTATCGACGGCCTGATCAATCCGCCTAAACTTTGGATCAATGCGGCGTCTGCTACCATCTATCGCCACGCGGAAGACCGCCCGCAGGATGAAGAAACAGGTGAAATTGGCTATGGTTTTTCTATAGAGGTTTGTAAACAATGGGAACAAACGTTTTTTGAAACAGAAACTCCCAATACCCGTAAGGTTGCGTTACGTACCAGTATCGTACTTGGGCGTAATGATGGCGCTTTACCAAGGTTGATTAACCTGGTTAAAACCGGTATGGGCGGCCGGCAGGGCGATGGGCAGCAATACATTTCGTGGGTACATGAGCAGGACGTTGTTAACTGTACCGAATGGCTGCTGCAGCATCCCGAAGTTAACGGCGTGCTCAACTGTACAGCCCCGCATCCCCTAAAAAACACCGAATTTATGAAAGAACTGCGCAATGCCTGCGGCGTTCCGTTTGGTTTGCCTGCACCGGCGTGGCTGCTGGAAATGGGCGCAGCGCTAATAGGTACTGAAACAGAACTGATATTGAAGAGTCGGTGGGTGTTGCCCAAACGATTGCTGGATGCAGGCTTCGAGTTTCAGTTTAAAAAAGCAGGGCATGCTATTAAAGATATTTTAAGTATCAGGATCTAAATTTAAACACCATGAACCCTACCCAGATACAACTAAAAAGGAAGATAAAACGCTGGCTGATATTTTTGATGGCCGGATTGGTATTAAGCGGCATTACCGCGTTTCCGATAGAAAGCGAATTGGCTATCGCGATGAGCAACATCAATATCTTTTCGCCTAAAATGCAGCACTGGCTTACCACCATTTACACAGCCGTAACACATACTAACGCCCAATACCCATACCTAAGCTATGGTACCGACTGGCTGGCCTTTGCCCACATTGTTATCGCTATAGCGTTTATAGGCCCCCTGCGCGACCCGGTGCGAAACGTTTGGGTGCTGCAGTTTGGTATGATAGCCTGTGTTCTCATATTCCCGCTGGCCTTTATTGCAGGGCCTGTCAGGCATATCCCCTTGTTCTGGCAACTGGTAGATTGTTCTTTTGGGGTGATTGGAATTATTCCCCTGTATGTTGCTTGTCGTTACACCTACCAGTTAGAAAATATCACAAATAATGGCCATTTTAAATAATAGGTTAAACGATTGTATTACTAATGCCGATAAACATCAAGCATTTGGTTCAGGATGTTATCTATCTTGCCCATCGGCAGGTCCTGTGACGGATCAAGAAGCAATATCTTCATTTTAGCCCTTTTCTCGATGATCAGATCGGGATGGATAACCAGGTTACCGGTTACTATACCAAGGTAGGGCTGCCGAAGCTTTTTGTGGACCCATAGGTAACACATCATCTTGCCATTATAGCAAAAGAAAGGCATACCATATTTCCATGCTTCGGTAATGTTGCTATCCAATTTAAGGATGTGACCGCGCAGGTATTGCAGACAACTTTGGGTTGGTTCGGCATGTTGCAAAAAATAGTGGTCAAAAGGGCTAAGCATGGTTTATTTCATTTCTACATTATAATCCCTTGCTATGTACGATAGCTCGTATAGATAAACAAAATTACCAGTGTTAAATGAAACTTTCTTAACTGTACCCTTAAGTAATGTGCTAAGCTAAAGCTTAGCATAATGCCAATTACGTATTTAATAGGGGTAAAAACTTCCAGTCACTTATAATGTAAAGGATCCAGGATAGCTATTTATTTAGATCGATAAACATTTGATTACCGCCTGCTCTCTACAGTGTACACAAAGCTATCGGCTTTGTAATAGCCCAGGTTATATTCAAGCGGGCGCTCGCCCTGGTCAAATACAAATCGCTTGCGGAACAGTACCGGGCTGCCATTAGTTATCCTTAGCTTATTAGCTATGATATCATCGGCGGCGTGGGCGCTTATTTCCTCTTTAGATAAGGTGGCTACAGTAGAATATTCCATTTCCAGCAATTCGTAAAGCGGGCGTTTAAAATCCTCGTCGCCGGTTAGCCCAATGCGGGGGTGAAAGTAAGAGATGAAATACACGAAGGGCTCGTCTGACCGGCCGCGCACGCGTTCCATTTTCAACACCTTCCTGTCTGTTTTTATTTCAAAAAAATTGGCCAGTATCTCGTCCGGGTAAACCCAGGTAACATGCAGTTCGAAGTTTTTTATGGTGATACCCCGCAACTTCATTTCCTGCGAAAAGCTGAGCCAGTTATTTGATTTTGAGCTTACAGTTGCCTGGTTAACCTTTGTACCGGTCCGTTTTTTACGGATCAGCAGCCCTTCAAAAACAAGCTTATTAATGGCCTGGCGTAAAGTAGTGCGCGATATGGCGAGCACCTTTGCCAGGTCAACCTCGTTGGGCAACAGCTTTCCGTTTTGAAATTCTTCTTCCGCTATCATGCTTCTTAAAAGTTCTTCGGCTTGTATATGCAGCGGAATAGGGCTTTTATGATCAATAGAATATTTCATGGCGGTGTAATATATACAATTATAATAAATTTCAAATCACAAGTTTAATTGTACATACATATGTAGCTTGTAAAAGCCTTAGTAAATCGCATATAGTGTGATTTTTACACCTAAAATTTTATTTTTTAATTTATTTGGTATTGTAAAATTTGTTCATATGTTTGTACATTATAATCATAAACCAATAGTTTTTTTAATTTTCCCGGATTGAAGCAGAGGCCTTAAATGGCCTACTTATGTGGAAATTAATATGTACATACATTACTACAAATAAATGAATATTGATATTAAAGATTACAAGGCAGAAGGTGTTGAGACGGAATTAAGAAAAACCAGTCAATTTTTAATGCCTGCAAAATTACCTGACACCTTTAATGCTGATGGAGGCTATAATATATTCCCGGCCTGCGCATTAGGTGCCGGAAAGATATTTAACGGTTTTCATTCGCTTGCGGAATATATTATTGAGCAAAAAACTGTTGTTATTGATGGCTTTGTGGGGTTGTTTTGGGATACCATACAGGCAAGGTTGCAGCATCATTTTACAGCCGCAGGCCTTAAAGTAAACTGGATAAACACCGGCACCTTTTTAAAGCCCGCTTCTGAAATTGAAAAACTTGTTGAGCCATTCTTGGGAGAGTATGAATCTGTTTGGGGTACCAAAACTACCCTGTCATTAATTGATATTTATAATACCGGCATTACTCAACAGGTTGCAGATAATAGCGACCTTAATATTGTTATAGGCCCTGGCGCGGCGCTATCGGGATGGAATGCCCCGGTTATTTATATCGACTTGCCAAAAAACGAATTGCAGTTTAGGATGCGTGCAGGCAGTATTACCAACTTAGGCGCTGCTCAGGCAAGCGAGCCTTTTCAAATGTACAAGCGCTTTTATTTTGTGGATTGGGTAATGCTTAATGATCACAAAAAAGCCATACTTGACCGAATTACCGTTATGGCAGACGGCCAATGGCCCGAAACCATAAATTGGATGCATAAAATTGATCTTGCAAAGGCACTTAATCAAATCAGCAGGTCGGTGTTGCGGGTGCGCCCATGGTTTGAGCCGGGTGCCTGGGGCGGCCAGTGGATAAAAAACAACATTAAAAACCTTAATACCGATGTAGTAAACCTTGCATGGTCTTTTGAGTTGATAGTGCCCGAGAACGGCCTGGTGTTTGAAAGCGATGGTAACTTATTAGAGGTATCGTTTGATACCCTGATGTTTGAGAATAACAAAAACATATTGGGCAAACATGCCGAACGATTTGGCGACGAATTCCCTATCCGTTTCGATTTTTTAGATACTTATAACGGAGGTAATTTATCTATACAGTGCCATCCAAAAGTTAAATACATACAAGAAAATTTTGGTGAGAAACTTACCCAGGATGAAACCTATTATATTTTAGACTGCGAGGATAACGCCCGCGTTTACCTGGGCTTTCAGGATAGTATCAACCCAACAGAGTTTAGAAGTGTACTTGAAGAAAGCCAGGAAACAGGTAACGAGATAGAGATTGAAAAGTATGTGCAATCGCACCCGGCCCAAAAGCACGATCTGTTTTTGATCCCTAACAGTACAGTGCATAGCGCCGGCACCGGCAACCTGGTATTAGAGATAAGCGCCACGCCATACATTTTCACCTTTAAAATGTACGATTGGGTACGCCTTGACCTTGACGGTAACCCACGCCCTATCAATATCGACCACGCTTTTAACAACCTTGATTTTAACCGTAAGGGCAAGCAGGTATATCGCGAGTTGATCTCGAAACCGGCTGTAATAGAGCAGGGAGAGGGATACCAGCTTGTGCACGTACCAACCCATGCCGAGCATTTTTATGATGTGCACCGCATGGAGTTTGATAACAAAATTACTGTGGAAACCAATAATGTATGCCATGTGCTGATGCTGGTTGAAGGTAAATCAATATTGCTTGAAACCGCCGATGGCACCAAACATCAGTTTGCCTACGCCGAAACATTTGTGGTACCAGCTGCGGCGGGTTCATACACCATTACCAATTTGGGTAAAGGCCGTGCAAAAGTTGTTAAAGCATTTTTAAAATAACAAAGATGAGCAATACAATAAACCATATTGAAGTGAAGAAGAGCAGCACCTACCTGTACCTGGTATGCCTGGTGGCTGCACTTGGAGGGTTTTTATTCGGGTTTGATACGGCGGTTATTTCCGGTACAGTTAGCCTGGTAAAAAATGATTTTAGCCTTAGTGCTGTTAGCGAAGGCTGGTTTGTAAGCTGTGCCCTGCTTGGCTGCATTATAGGTGTAAGCTTTTCGGGCAAACTGAGCGATAAATATGGGCGCAAAATAGTATTGATCTTATCGGCGGTGCTGTTTTTGGCATCGGCGCTGGGTTGCATGCTTTCAAATTCATTCACGGTTCTTATTATTTTCCGGTTAATAGGCGGCCTGGGTATTGGTGTGGCTTCAATGGTATCGCCATTATACATTTCAGAGTTTTCGCCGTCGCGCTACCGCGGAATGATGGTGTCGCTATACCAATTGGCTTTAACCATTGGTATTGTGCTTGCCTATTTTTCAAACGCTTATTTGGCTAACCATACCGGCGATACTTATTCTGGCGGCATGCAAACAATTTTTTCGGCCCAGGTTTGGCGGGGAATGCTTGGCTTGGGTGCCCTGCCTGCAGCTATATTTTTAATATGCCTGTTTATGGTTCCAGAATCGCCAAGGTGGCTGTTGTTAAAAGGGCAAGAGCAAAAAGCCGAAGCCGTTTTAATAAAAATTGATGGCAGCGACGCAGCAGCCCACGAGATAAAAGCTTTTAAAGAACAGGACGACAATGATAGCGAATCTCTTACCGAACTGTTTAAACCCGTTTACCGTAAAGCGCTGTGGATTGGCCTATTGTTGCCCTTCCTATCGCAAGTGTGCGGCATAAACGCGGTAATATATTATGGCCCAAGAATTTTAGAGCAAGCCGGCTTTACACTGAACAACGCCCTTGGCGGGCAGGTTACCATTGGTTTGGTGAATGTGGTGTTCACATTTGTTGCCATTTTCACTATTGATAAGTGGGGGCGTAAACCATTGCTTTTTGCAGGCGTTGGCGGTGCCGTGGTATCGCTTGTTATTATAGGCGCGTTATTCGCCCTGGGTGTAACATCCGGCCCGTGGATCCTCATTTTTATACTCGCGTTTATTGCCTGTTTCGCCTTTTCATTCGGCCCGGTTTGCTGGGTAGTTGTTGGCGAGATCTTCCCCAATGCCATCAGGGGTAAGGCTATGGCACTGGCAACGCTATCATTATGGGTAGGCAACTTTTTGGTTGGCCAGCTAACCCCCGTTATGCTGGAAGGCCTGGGCTCGTCATGGACGTTCTGGCTGTTCGCGCTGTGCTGTTCGCCTGCCTTGTGGATAACCTGGAAACTGATACCCGAAACCAAAGGCCGCTCGCTGGAAAATATTGAGAATTACTGGAAGGAAACCTATAAAGGCAAGGCATAAAGGATGTGCTGCGCCTAAACAAATAAACAAACCCCAAAATAAACTAAAATCAACCGATTATGAGATTAAAACTATTACACAAATTAAAAAAATTAAAGCGGCTTTACAGCAAGGTGCTGGTTGCAGGGCTATTTGGCGTTGCTGCCCTCAATTGCAGCGCTGCTAATGCTACCGCTACGGCTGCAAGCCATGCCTATAATAAAAATGCTTTTGATATAGCCGTAACCGGTAGGGTATTGGATGATACCAACCAGCCCTTGCCCGGTGTTAATGTAAGCATTGCAGGTACTACTATAGGCACAGTTACCGATGTAAATGGCCGGTATAAGCTAAATGTACCCGATAGCTATGCAAACGCCAAACTTACCTTTTCGTTTATTGGTTTTGTAAAACAGGATGTTGCGATAGCTGGTAAAACAGAGATAAATGTTAGTTTAAAAGCCGACAATACCAACCTTAACGAAGTGGTGGTTGTAGGTTACGGAACGCAAAAAAGGATAAACCTTACCGGTGCGGTGGGTACCATCAGCTCTAAAAACATCGAAAATAAGCCGGTATTAAACACTTACCAGGCTTTACAGGGCGAATCGCCAAACTTAATTATACAGCAAAGCACTTTAGACCCCGGCAGCGACGTAACCGTAAATATACGCGGTGTGGGTACGCTGGGCGATAATAACCCGCTGGTTGTTATTGATGGTATAATTGGCGGTAATTTAAATACCCTTAACCCTAATGATATCGAAAGCGTATCTATATTAAAAGATGCAGGCTCGGCAGCTATATATGGTTCGCGTGCTGCAAACGGGGTGATCCTGGTAACCACTAAGGCAGGTAAATTTAATTCAAAACAAAGCATCAGCTACAGCGGCAGCTTTGGCTTACAGGATGCAAGGGTATTGGTACATAAGGTTGATGCGTGGGACAATGCCTACTACAAAAACCAGTCGCTAATAAACTCCGGTTTGCCGGCTGCCTATACGCCCGACCAGATCCAGGCGCTTAAAGACGCAGGTAACGGTACCTGGGACGTAGAGCATCTATTAAAACAGGCACCTCAGCAATCGCACAACATAAGTATATCCGGTGGTAGCGATAATAGCTCATACCGCATATCTGCGGGCTACCAAAACCAGGGTAGTAACTTAATTGGTAATGGTGGTACAGGTGCCGATTTTGGTTATCAAAAATATAACCTGCGTTTAAATCAAACCTCGCTAATAGGTATATTCAGGTCTAATATTATCCTTAATTATACTAAAACACGTAATAAAACCAACAGCGTTGGCAATAACAATATTTTTGCCGATGCCAACCGCGTACCGCACAATTACAACTGGCAGGACGAGAACGGGAACTACTTAACCAATCCTGTAGCCTCACAATACAACGAATATGGTGTATTGGAAAAAGGCGGTTATAACCAGGCAGATAATGATGAGATATTTGGTGCTTTTAACGGGCAGCTAAGCATTACCAAGGATTTAAAATTAAACGCCGAATTTGGTGGTACTGCACAAAATAACGGTACCTTTTTCAGAAGGACACAGGTTGATTATTTACCTGCCGGTGTTTACGGTAACGACCTTTCGGTATTAGATGGTAACAGCAAATCCTTGCTGTTAAACACCAAACTTTATGGCGAATACAGCAAAAAGATAACCGACCATTATTTTAAAGTACAGGTAGGTGTATCAAGCGAAAACTATAGCCAAAGAGGTTTCCAGTTACAAAAAACACTAACCGACCCTTACCTGGGTACCCCAACAACAGGTACTATAATTGATACCCAAAACTCTACCAATAGTATCGGGATAAATTCATACAGCCTGCTTTCGGTATTTGGCCGTGTAAACTATTCGTATCAGGACAAGTATCTTTTCGAGGCTATGTTCCGTGACGATGCTTCATCAAAATTTGCAGCGGGCAACAGGGCAAGTTTCTTCCCGTCGGTAAGTGCAGGCTGGATAGTGTCGAAGGAATCGTTCATGCAAAATATCCAAAACACATTAAGCACCTTTAAAATAAGGGCATCATATGGTATTGTAGGTAATCAAAGTGTTAACAATTTCCAATACCAAACCCTTTATTTTAATTATCCTAACGCTTATGGTTTTGGCAATAATGTAGTTGGTGGTGCAGGCACAAATATTGCCAACCGTGATATAACCTGGGAAAAATCAGCCAAATTGAATATTGGTTTGGATGCCGGTTTATTTAATGATAAAATAACCGCCACCTTTGATTATTTCAGAGAAACCCGGAGCGATATCCTTGCTGCAAGGGCAGATGTACCTTATATCTTTGGTGCAGCTTCGCCGGATTTTAACGTAGCTAAAGTAAGAAATACCGGTTGGGAAGCATCGTTAACATACAACTTACGCGGTAAAGATCTTAGCCAGAGCTTTAGTGTAAACCTTGCCGATAACCAAAACAAGCTGTTAAAATTAACCGGTGACGCTACAGAAAACATCATTAACCAGGATGTATTTCAATTGCTAAGAAGGGTTGGTGAGCCTATCACTCAATACTATGGCTATCAAACCAATGGCTTTTTCCAAAACCAGCAGGATATTGATAACTCTCCTAAAATTGCAGGTAACAGTGTACAGCCGGGCGATCTGAAATTTAAAGACCGCAACAATGATGGTATTATTGATGAAAAGGATAAAACTGTTTTAGGTAACCCCTTCCCACGTTACACATTTGGCTTCACTTATCGTGCATCATACAAGGGTTTCGACCTGTCATTGTTCATACAAGGTGTTGGCAAACGCGATCAGTTCTTGCGCGGCGAGTTGGTTGAGCCATTCCACTACGGTTATGGCGCTACCGTTTACGAGCATCAAACAGACATTTGGTCGCCAAGCAACCCAAATGCACGGTACCCGATATTGGCAAACATTGGCTCGCCATCAAATACAAACAACTGGCGTACTGGGTCTGACCTGTATAAATACGACGCTGCATACGTAAGGTTAAAGAATGTTAACATTGGGTACAGTTTCCCCAACAGCATAACCAAACGCCTGGGCATTGAGAAATTAAGAATTTCTTTAATCGGACAAAATCTTGCCACGCTTAGCAAGCTTAGGTTTATTGATCCTGAAACCTCTGAGTTTGGTAATAACCTGGGCCTTGGTTCGTATTCAAACAGTGCTAGGCAATATCCGCTGCCTGTGTTTTACGGTGCAGGCCTTGATATCACATTCTAAACAGATAAAATTTAAAACATATAGAAATGAAATTTTTAAAAAAGCTTTTGATCGTATCTGTTGCGGTAGTTGCAGTATCGGGGTGTAAAAAACTCGATATTGCACCAACAGACAAGTTCTCTGACCTTACCTTTTGGCAGATTGATGCTAATGTTTACAACGCGTTGTATAACAACTACAGCCTTATCTACAATAGCGGCCTGTATTTTGACGCCGAAGCCATATCTGATAATGCTTACTCGCCAAGCGGTGATTTAAACCTTATTGCAAGTGGCAATGCAACAGCGCTTACAGCTAAGTTTGCGAGCGACTGGAGCGCATATTACTCAGCTATTAAATCATGTAATATTTTTTTAGCTAACATAGATAAAAACCAAACATTGCCTGCAGCTACCAAAACCAGGTTAATAGCCGAAACTCGTTTTATACGTGCTTTTGAGCATTTTAACCTTACCAAATGGTATGGCGATGTGCCAATTTCCGATCATGACGGAACGCCTGAAGAGGCACAAACCATCTCGCGTTCGCCAAAGGCGGCGGTAGTTAAATTTGTGCTTGATGAATTGGAAGCCGTAATTAACGATCTGCCATCAAAAGATGCGTTGCCGGCAAACGAAAATGGCCGTATTACCAAAGGCGCGGCTTTAGCTTTAGAAGCAAGGGTGTTATTATACCAGGGCGACCGTATGGCCGATGTGGTAGCCGTTTGCGAAAAATTAATGAACAACCAGGCTACTTACGGAACTTATGGTTTAGCCCCAAGCTATAGCGCGTTGTTTAGCGATCCATCGGTTAACAAAAATAGCAACGAGGTTATCCTGTCATTACAATATGTGCCAACCAACCGCACGTGGCAAAACTTTTGGGATTTTGCGCCACGTACTGTTGGTGGCCGTGTAAGTAGCATGGCGCCAACGCAGGAACTTGTTGATGATTATATTATGCTGAATGGCAAAGGCATCAAAGAATCAGGTTCGAGCTATGTGGAAAGCAACCCTTATGTTAACCGCGACCCACGTTTAACCGCTACTGTTGTTTATGACAAATATGTATGGGTAAACCCTAATAACAGTACAAAAACCATTTATATAAAACCAGGTACCGACCCTGTACAGCCGGGTTTAGACGAATACAGCGCAGGTTCGCAGGCGGCTTCGGCAACTGCTTATTACTGGCGTAAATACTTCGATCCAAGCGCGCTGGCAAACTTTGTTTCGGGTAATAACCTGCATTTATTTAGGTATGCCGAAATCTTACTTGATTATGCTGAAGCTAAACAAAGCCTTGGCCAGATGGATGCATCCGTTTGGAATAAAACCATAGGCGCATTACGCGAAAGGGCAGGCTTTACAGATGCCGGTGCACTAAACTACCCGGGAGCCGCCGGGATGACCGACATCATCAGGCGCGAAAGAAGGGTTGAGTTAGCCATGGAAGGCTTAAGGGTTGATGATATCCGCAGATGGAAAATAGCTGACGATGTGATGAACGGTTATGCGCATGGCGCCAAATTTTCATCAGACCAAAGCACCGATAATGGTTACATCAGAACACAACTGCGCAAATTTAACCCTGAAAGGGATTACCTGTGGGCTATACCATCGCACGATGTTAACTTAAACCCTAACCTTGGCCAAAACCCTGGATACACCAAATAAACATTAAAAAAATTATAGACATGAAAAATTTGATCAGGTTAAGCAGCGTAGTGCTGCTGGGCATAATTTCAATCACAGCCTGTAAAAAGGAGGGAAGGCCGTTAGACCTTAATTTAACTGCGGTGGGCAACCTGGGTTCGCCGGATGATAATACCGATGTGGTATTAGACCCCACAAGCGATGCAAGCGTTTTATTTAAATGGGATGCTGCTACCGACGCTAACGGCGGCCTGATATTGTACGAGATAGCCTTTGATAAAGAAGGGGGTGATTTTAGTAAGCCGGTATACAAAACAATGGCTGATGGCAATGGCGCGCAAACACAGATCACCATTACGCATAAAAACCTTAACAAAATTGCGGCGGCAGCAGGTGTAGCATCATCAAGTACTGGTAAATTGAAATGGACAGTTATCGCTTCCAAAGGTACAAACGCTAAACTGGCATCGGTATCAAGGACCATACAGTTAGACAGGCCCGCGGGATTTGCCGAAAACCCCACTGAGCTTTACCTGACAGGTTCTGCAACCGAAGGGGGTACCGATATAACCAAAGCAGTTCAGTTGAAAAAAATCGAAGATGGCGTGTTCGAGATATATACCTCACTAAAAGCAGGTGATTATATCCTTACAGACAAAAATACTGATGGCGGTAAGCAATATTATATTGATAACGGCATCATAAAAGAGGGTAACAACCCGGTTACCGTTAGCGGCGGACAAAAAACATATCGCTTAAATTTCGATTTTACATCTGCAACTTCAAAATCAATGGAGATACAATCCATAGGTTTATACATGTCTGCTTATGGAACCGAAATTGGTACGCTTAATTATATTGGTAACAGCACCTGGGAAGCGCCAAGTGTAGATGTTGAGTTTTACCCATTCTCGTGGGGGCGCGATGAACGTTACAAATTTATTGTACACACCGCAGCCGGCCTTGAATATATTGGAAGCAGCAATGCCAACAACGACCCGCCGGCAGGCAAACCGGCTTCTTACTTTTATGTATGGCCGGTAACCAACGATCAGTGGAGCAACACTTATAAGTTCGATCCATCAGCCGATAAGAAGAATGTAAAGGTTGACGTAATGTTTAAACCTGATGCTTATACGCATAAAGTAACGGTAAACTAAACCGCTGCTTGTAACTTACGCACCTGCAGCTTAGCTGCAGGTGCTTTATAAATCTATCATTATGAAGAAAGTACTATTTGGGTGGATGGCTGTCGCAATTATTATGGCGGCATCGTGCAGTAAGGATAAAAATATTACACCTACGCCCCCGGGCGGCGGGGAAAAACCACCGGTAAATCCGCCGGTAACTACAGTTTCATACCTCGACCTGGCAAAACAAACGCATAATTTTGTTACCGGTAATTTTCTTACTTCCAGCTTTAGCTACCGTGCAAATACAACCACCCATTCAAACAATTGCTTCGAGTGGTATAACGCAAGTCAGATCTATGCCGACGCTGCTTTGGTGGCTGCCGGCGATGCATCGGCCCTGCCTTACATGAACAATACCTTTAAGTTTATGGAAAACTTTTGGGATAAAGCAGACCTGCGCGGCGGTTATTTCGCATCGGTTAATTTAAACGGAACAGGTGCGGCTGGCGATAAATATGTTGATGATAACGCGCTAACCGGCATGGTTTACCTGGAAGCGTATGATATAACTACAGGTACTGATAAACAAGCTTATTTAGATAAGGCCAAAGCATGTGCCGATTGGCTGATAAACAGCGACCTTTGGGATACTACCTATGGCGGCGGCTTTTGGTGGAACACATCAAAACCAAACAAGCCATCGCAATCAAACGGGCTTGCCATGCAGCTTTTCGCACGCCTGTACACCATAACCGGCCAAACGGATTACCGTGACTGGGCAACAAAGGTGAACACCTGGCTGCGTAATAACATGTTCGATTCTTCCACCGGTTTATACATCTGGATGGTTGATGGTACCGGTGCCGGTACAAAGCACACCGAGAAATTTACCTACGATAACGCCATAATGATAGAGGCCGATATTTTATACGGCAAAGCCATAAACGATGATACCTACCTTGCTAAAGCGCAGGCCATAGGTAATGCCATGAACACCGTTTTATGGAACTCGGCCTGGAAAGGTTACATATTTAATACCGACCCGAGCCAAACACGCGTAAACCCCGCATGGTGCGGATGGGGAACGCAGGGTATGATACGCCTGTATGAGCAGGACAAGAATGCAAAGTGGCTTACATTTGCACAAAATAATATCGATGCTTTAAATAAAGCATCACGAAATAAGGATACACACGGTTACTACTTTTTCTCGGGATTTGCAGGGAATGACCGCTCGCCTGAAGTAGAAGGCGTTGACCAGGCCTGGATGCAAAGGATACAGGCCATGATGTCTAAATATAAATAAGAAAAACCTATTGCGGCGTAACCGCGATATTAAATATTGCTACATGAAAATTAAGTTTGGTACAGGTGCTGCTTTAATGGCCCTATTGCTGGCATCGTGCAGTGTTAAGCGCGAAAGTGTTTCAAAATACGTAGATCCTAATATAGGCACGGCTCACAGTCGCTGGTTTTTTTATACACCTGCCGCGGTACCATATGGTATGGCAAAACTGGCTCCCTCCACAAACGGGCACTATGGTAATGCATCGGGCTGGGAAGCGGTTGGGTATGATACCCGTCAAAATTCGATAGAGGGCTTTGTACACTTTCACGAATGGCAGGTAGGCGGTGTAAGCTATATGCCAACTACTGGTACACTTAAAGTAAAACCCGGCGATCTGGAAGGCCCAAACACCGGCTACCGCTCAAAATTCGACCGCAAGAACCAGGTTGCAGAACCCGGCTATTATAAAGTATTGCTTGACGATTACAACATAACGGCCGAACTTACCGCTACAAAAAGAGTGGGTTTTCAGCGATATACCTTCCCTAAGAACGAACTATCGCACATTATCCTTGATATTGGAAACAAGCAGGGCGAAAGTGGTGAAACTACTAATGCAAACATAAAAATGCTGGATGATACCCACTTTGAGGGTTACGTAAGCACATATCCAAAATATGTGAAAATATACGACCCCGAAGGTAAGGTGGACATGTACTTTTACGGCGAGATCAGCAAAAAGCCTGCAAGTGTTTTTTCTTTTGTAGGAGATAAGGTAACGCAGAACAGCACAAGCGCCGCAGGCAAGGGCGCGGGTTTGGTGCTTAATTATAATACTACCGATAACGAGACCATTGAAATAAAAACCGGCTTATCGTACACCTCAACCGCTAACGCGAAGGCGAATTTTGCTGCCGAAGCTACAGGTGTTTCGTTTGAACAGGCAAAAAAGAATGCGCAGGAAACCTGGGAGCAGCAGCTTGGCAAAATAGCTGTTGAAGGTGCCGATGTGCAAAACAAAACCAAATTTTATACAGGGCTGTTCCATGCCTTATTAGGCAGGGGTATAGCCAGCGATGTTAACGGCACTTATCCAAAACATGGCGGCTTAACTGGGCAACTGCCGGTACAAACAGATAAAAGCCTTAAGGCCGAATTTATAAACACCGATGCCATTTGGGGAGGTTTCTGGAACATCACACAATTATGGTCATTATCATATCCGGAGTGGTATGGCAGTTTTGTGAACACGCAACTACAGCTTTATAAAGATAAAGGCTGGTTTGGCGATGGTGTTGCCAACAGTGAATATGTATCGGGCGTGGGCACTAACTTTGTAGGCCTTGCCGTGGCAGGCGCATACAACGTAGGTATCCGCAATTACGATGTAAACCTGGCTTACGAAGCTGTAAAGGGCAACGAGCTAAATTACAGGAACCGTGCTTTCGGATCGGGTAAAATGGATATCAAAGCATTTCTGCAATATGGCTACGTGCCTTTTCTGGATCAAACCGGCAGGGATTTCGTAACCGATTCTACCGGCTCTAACTTTGCGGGGTCGCATACCTTAGAGTATAGCTACAGTGCATTTGCCGCAGCGCAAATGGCAAAAGCGATGGGCAAAATCAACGACTACAATAGTTTTATCAAATATTCTAACGGTTGGAGACATATTTTTAATCCGCAGAATAAATTGATGCAGCCAAAAAGGGCTAACGGAAATTTTATTGAAAAGTTTGACCCATATCAGCCCTGGAGAGGTTTCCAGGAAGGTAACGCAGTGCAGTACACCTTTTATGTGCCGCAAAACCCGGCCGGTTTAATAGATGCCATTGGCAAGGATAACTTTAATAAACGCCTCGACAGCATCTTCACCGTATCAGAAAAACTGGGTTTTGGCGGCGGAAAAACTATCGACGCTTTTGCGGGCATCAATTCAATTTATAATCATGGTAATCAGCCTAACCTGCATATCAGTTGGTTGTTCAATTTCTCGGGCAAACCCTGGTTAACCCAAAAATGGACAAGGCTTATAGGACAGGAGTTTTACGGTACCGAGCCTATCCATGGCTATGGTTATGGGCAGGACGAAGACCAGGGGCAATTAGGCTCGTGGTATGTGATGAATGCTTTGGGCCTGTTTGATGTGAAAGGGTTTACCGATCTGCGGCCTATTATCGAACTGGGCAGCCCGCTGTTTGATAAAGCTACTATAACATTGGGCGATGGTAAGATACTTACTATCGAAACCAAAAATAATGCTAAAGACAACGTGTACATCCAATCAGCAACATTTAACGGCTCACCGCTTGATAATTGCTGGTTATACCGCGATGAGTTGATGAAAGGCGGAAAATTAACTTTTATTATGGGCAACCAGCCAAATACAAGCTGGGGCACAAAAACGCCGCCACCATCGGTACAGTAGTGCCTATGTAGCAGGGGAGTGGGATTAGATGAAGGGGAATTATATAATGATTTCTATAAACCTATATAAACATCTATTATGAAAACTAATCAATTCACAAAGCTAATGGCGGCATGTATAATGCTGGCCATCACGTTTACCGCCTGTAAAAAAGATCAGGCCCCCTCCTCTGCAAAACCTATTGCTGGCGAAACCATTACCGCTGGTAAAAAGCTAAAAACGCAGGGCACAAGCTCGGCCTATTACATTAAAGCAGGCGAAACGCACAATTTTATATATGGTAACCTGCTTACCAGTTACAATAGTTACCGGGTAAACACAACAACCCAAACCACCACAGCTTACGAATGGTATAATGTTAGCCAGATATATGCTGATGCAGCAATGGTGAAAGTTGGCAATTCGGCATACGCGCCCTATATGAATAATACTTTCGCATGGATGAACAATATGTGGAATGGATCAAACCCTGCAGGTGGTTATTATGCAGCAGCCAATGTAAACGGCACGGGCGCCTCGGGCGATAAGTATACAGACGATAACGCCCTTTCGGGAGTGGCGTACCTTGATGGGTACGATGTAACTACCGGCACAACCAAAACCAATTACCTAAATGCTGCCAAGGCATGTGCAAATTGGTTGATGAACAGCGGCCAATGGGATAACACTTATGGCGGCGGCTTTTGGTGGAATACGATAAAAGAAAGCAAACCAACCCAAACCAATGGGCTGGCCCTGCAATTGTTTTTGCGCCTTTACCAGATAACGGGACAAACGTATTACCGGGATTGGGCTATTTCTGTAAAAAACTGGCTGGTAAACAATATGTATGATACACCAACAGGCCTGTACATCTGGAAAATTGACGGTGCCGGCAGCGGTACCAAACACACCGAAAAGTTCACCTACGATAATGCGATCATGGTTGAAGCCTTTTTGCTTTACGGGCAAGTTATGGCCGACAATAGCTATGTGACCAAAGCGCAAAACCTGGGCGGAAGCATGAATACCACGCTTTGGAACAGTACATATCATGTTTACATTTTTAACACTACTGATGGCCGTATAAATCCCGCATGGTGTGTATGGGGCTCGCAGGCCATGATAAAACTATACCAAAGAGATGGTAATACGGCCTGGCTTGATTATGCGCAGCAAAATATCGATTACATGAATACGCACCTGCGTAATACTACCAACCTTGGGTATTACCATTTCTGCAATTTTAACGGCAGCAATGTTGAAACCAGGCAGGAGGGTGTAGACCAGGCATGGATGCAGCGCACACAAGCCATGTTATCCGACTACAGGTAATTAACATACACAAATGACATTGATACAAAAACACATCCGCATTGTTGCTCTTATACTGATCATTTCAGGTATACTCCCGCATGTTTCATCCGCGCAGCAAAACCTGTCTGCAGAATACAGGAAACGTGCCGAAAGCATATACCTAAATGTTTGGAAACGCTACCGTGTGCCTGCGCAGATAGGCCTGTTTTCTGAGAATTATCCCTCCAATAATAAGGATACCCTCACCTATTTCCAGGGAAGCGGGGTTAAGGAAAAAGAAGTTAGTTTTTTATGGCCTTTTTCGGGCATGTTTTCGGCGGCCAATGTGTTAATGAAAGTGCCGGCGTTAAAGGCAAAATACAAACCGTACCAGGATAGTTTGGTAATGGGCATTGAGCAATACCGGGATACGGTGCGCAAACCGGCAGGTTACCAGGCATACCCCGTAAAGTTAGAGAAGGCCGACCGTTATTACGATGATAACGGGCTGGTAGGTATCGATTATATGGAATCGTACTTTAACACCAACAACCCGGTGTACCTGCAGCGCGCTAAAGGTGTTTTCAAATTTATTTTAAGCGGATGGAATGATGATGTTGGTGGCGGTGTAACCTGGCTGGAGGGTCATAATGACCAAAAACCTGCCTGTACCAATGGTATGGCCACGCTAACCGCGCTAAAAATTTACCAGGGCAGCAAGGATAAATATTACCTGCAACAGGGCGAAAAATTTTATAGCTGGATGTATAAAACCCTGCGCGACCCGGCCACCGGTATTATAGCCAATGATGTAAAACTTGATGGTAAACAAAACCTGACATTTTATACATACAACACAGGGTCATTAATGGAAGCGGCTGTAATGCTGTATCGGTTCACCGGCAAAAAACAATACCTGGAACAGGCCAAAATGCTTGCTGCTGATAGTTATAAATATTATTCGGGCTTGCCGCACAATAATAACCATGCTTTACAGATAGACCTGCCCTGGTTTGTTACGGTGTTGTTTCGAGGATACGAAGCATTATATAAGGTTGACGGCAATTACCGGTACATAGCCGCAATTGAGAAAAGCCTGAACTACGCATGGCAAACATCGCGCGACCGTTACGGCCTTATAAGCCATAGCTGGACACCAAAGCCCGATGAACTGCAGAAACCTAAATGGCTTTTAGATGAAGCCTGTATAGCAGAACTGTATGCCCGTTTAAGCATCCTGCAAAAGGATAAAAAATAGCAGTTTTTTGGTAAATTGGTTAATATATGCGCCGCCGGTAATGAGAGCCGTCGGCGCTTTTTTTATTAGATTATTTATACGTCTGCCAGCCCGGGTTTTTCGGTAACCTTTTTCCAGATGGAATAGCCGCCGTAAATAAACATCAGGCCAATGCATAGGTACACCCAAACAGATATATTGCGGCCTACTATTATAAGGTAAAGGTAGGGCATGCTAAAACTGAGCGAGGCGAATAACAACGTTATCATAATAGGCTTTTTTGCCCGCAGGTTCTTTATCGTCCATCCCAAAAAAGAGAAAAAGCTTACTTTACTTACCAGGTAAAGGCTGCCCAGTATAAGCGGGTCAACCTCGTGCTTTTCGCCGAGGCTTATCACCCAATTTTTAAATAATGTAAAATATTCTTCCATTACCCGCAAGATATGAATAACAAGTAAACCGGGGATATAATTTCAGCCCGAACAGGTAATTTATTTTTTTAGCGCCTGTTTGCGTTTATCAGTCAAATACTTACGAAGCGGGATGTCATAATATACCATAATTAAATAAGCAAAGCCAACCATCAGGGTCATCCCGGTTATGATAATTAAAGTTAATTGAGGGGTTGATGGCTTATGATTGCTATAGTAATTACCAAACATCCATATAAATGCATAATGCGTCATGTATAACGGGTAGGAAATATTACCCGAGAAATTACAGAGTTTTTTTAGTCCCGGCGATAGCGTGGCCCCGGCACCCAGTGCCACTATCAGCGGGAAATAAAGCAGTACCACCAGCGGTTCGGTAATCCAGTTCCATTTGGTAAAAGGCATTAAAAAGGCAAATATCAGCATAATGCCAAGCCCGGTAAAGCCCAGTTTATTTTTAATGATCCATTTGGAACGATAAATAAGCAACCCTGCTAAAAACGAATAAGAGATACGGGCCAGGCCATCCCAAAATGTTGGCCCGCTCCAACCGCCCATAATATTCCCGGCATGGTAGGTAACCATACAAAGCACTACTGCCGATACAATGGTAAATAACAATAACCAGCGGCGCACTAATTTATATAGCACTAATGCGTAAATAATATTGGCCACATACTCCCAAAATAACGACCATGCAGGGGCGTTGAAGCTGAACAGGTTAAACGCCCGGTCGGCAATTACCGGGTAAGGTATCAAAAGGATGGAACTTAAAAATACCAGTACGATCTTGCCTGTGCCGTACAATTCGGGGTGGCCGCCAAAGGGGTCGAACAGGAAGCTTAATAATCCTAATATTGAACCTAATATTACTAATGGATGCAGCCTGATACCTCTCGATTTAAAAAACTCGATCACCCCTATTTTGCCAACGCGATCGTCATAAGCGTAGCCTATAACAAAACCTGATAAGCAGAAAAAGAAATCGACCGCTAAAAAACCGTGGGCAAGGAAATTTTGCGGCGGGAGGTAAACCATTTCCATAAAATGAAAGGCTACAACAGCTAAAGCAGCAACACCCCTTAACCCGTCAAGGATCTCAAAGTGCTGTTTGGTTTTTAATACTTCGGGGTTTAGTTTTTCCATACAGCTTCAAGAATACCGAATTATAATGTTCCGGCCAAATATTGGCATGATAGTAAACAAATCATTTAATTAGTGCATCAATATTCATGAACAAACATGCGCAGGCCTTGTTCCTTCATCATGCATCCCAATAGTGTCACGCTTGTTTTTCCGCATCAATTGTTTGAGCGCCATCCGGCAATTAAACAGCAGCGAATGGTTTACCTGGTTGAAGAATACCTCTTCTTTAACCAATACATCTTTCATAAAAAAAAGCTGGTATTGCACCGTGCATCTATGCAATATTATGCCGATAGCTTGTCGAAAAAAGGCATCCAGGTAAAATATATAGAAGCAACCAACAAGTTATGTGATATACGAAGGCTGATACCCCATTTGGCGGGGCAAGGCGTTAAACAAATTCATTATTGTGATGTTGCCGACGATTGGCTGGCGAAGCGCCTGGATAGCCAATGTGCTACACACAACATAGCTTTAGCCAAATACCGCACCCCCAACTTCCTCAACAGCCCCGATGATGTAGCTGATTTTTTTGATAACAGGAAAACATATTTCCAGACCGACTTTTACATAGCCCAACGCAAGCAACGGAATATTTTATTGGAAAGTGATGGTAAACCCATAGGTGGTAAATGGACCTACGATAGCGAAAACCGGCTGAAATTCCCTAAAAAGCAAAACCCTCCATTATTGAATGTGCCCAAGGCCAACGAATATGTAACTGTAGCACAGCAATGGGTTGATAAGCACTACCCCGATAATTATGGTAGCACAGCATCGCCTTTTGGTAATTTGGGTGGTTTTTACCCGGTTACTCATCATGATGCCGCACATTGGCTAAATAATTTCCTGGAACATCGCTTTCAAAATTTTGGTGTATATGAAGACGCGATGGTTTCGCAAGAGAGTTTTTTATACCATTCGGTTCTTAGTCCGCTCTTAAACATCGGCCTGTTAAATCCGCAGGAAGTAATTGATAAGGCGCTTGATTTTGCTGCCAGTAACGGTACGCCACTAAACTCTTTAGAAGGATTTGTACGCCAGGTAATGGGCTGGCGCGAGTTTATACATATTGTGTATCAACGCGAAGGCGTAAAACAGCGCACAAAAAATTACTGGGGTTTTAAACGGCGTATCCCTTTATCGTTTTGGAAGGGCGAAACAGGCATAGTGCCGGTTGATACGATAATTAAGCGCGTGCTGCGTACCGGCTACAGCCACCATATTGAGCGACTGATGGTGATAGGAAATTTTATGCTGCTTTGCGAGTTTAATCCGCACGATGTTTACAAATGGTTTATGGAAATGTACGTTGATGCTTACGATTGGGTAATGGTACCTAATACATATGGCATGACACAATTTGCAGATGGCGGCCTGATGATGACCAAACCTTATATAAGCGGCAGCAACTACCTGATGAAAATGGGCGACTGGCCAAAAGGCGACTGGCAGGACACCTGGGACGGCTTGTTCTGGAGGTTTATGCATGTGCACCGTAACTTTTTTTTGCAAAACCCCAGGCTGGGCATGCTTATAAAAATATTTGATAAGATGCCTCCCGAAAAGCAACAGCGACATATTTTAAACGCGGAAGCTTTTTTGGATAAGCTTGATAAACAGGATAGTATTAATACACGGTAAATAAAAAAGCCTGCAATGAAAATTGCAGGCCGGTATTTAGTACTTGTCGCGGATCATTAACGTGGGGTTGTGCGTGGTTTCAACTGGTAATCGTAAGGTGCTTCGGCGCCTAACAGGTTCTTTACAAAATAATCCCAGCGGCGGCGCATCATGTAGCCCGAATACTGGCCATATCCATGCGCGCTATTAGGGAATATCACCAGGTCGAAGCTTTTATTGGCTTTTTCCAATGCCTCAACTACCAACAGTGTATTGTATGGCGGCACGTTGTTATCCATCATGCCGTGGGCAAGCATTAGCTTACCTTTTAAGTTTTTAGCATAGTTTTGATTAGCCTGCGCATCGTAGTCAGAATTTTCAACCAGGCCGTTATAGCGCTCGGCCCAATCATCTTCGTAGTTGCGGTTCTCGTGGTTGCCCGATTCTGAGATGCCTACCTTAAAGAAGTCGGGATAACGGAACATAGCCGCCGCGGTAGCAAAGCCGCCTCCCGAGTGCCCCCAGATGCCCACTTTTGTTGTATCAATAGGGTATTGCGAAGCCAGTTGCCTGATGCCTGTTATCTGGTCGGGAAGGGTGTTTTCGGCCATGTTACCGTAGTTCATATCATGAAAACTTTTTGAACGGAGCGGGTTGCTGGTGCCTTCTATCACTACTACTATAAAACCCAGTTCGGCAAGCGCCTGGTGATCGCCGCGTGATGCAACAAACGACCAGCTGCCTACACCGCCACCCTGCGGACCGGGATAGATGTAATCGATAACCGGGTATTTTTTGTTAGCATCCATTTTTGTTGGTGTAAACACCAGGCCATAAATATCGGTAATACCATCGTGAGCTTTAAGCTTTACCGGGACAGGCGGTTTCCAACCTGTAGCAACCAAACGCGATACGTCTGTTTTTTCCAAAATAGTTATCATTTTGCCTTTAATATCGCGCAGCACAGTAACCGGCGCTACATCCGGTTTAGAATAGCTATCGACAAAATAATTATAATCGGGCGAGAAGATAACCGTATGGTTACCTTCTTCGGGTGTAAGCAGGGTTAAGCCCTTGCCATTAAAACCGATTTTATACAGGTGCGAAAAATAGGGGTTACCCGCTTCGCGGCCACCCGCTACAAAGTACAGCACCCGGTTCTTCTCGTCAACCTTTAGCAACTTGGTTACAACCCAATCGCCTTTGGTTATCTGGTTTTTTACTTTACCTGTTGTGGCATCGTAAAGGTATAAGTGGCCCCAGTTATCGCGCTCCGAAAACCAGATGATCTCTTTTGAGGCAGGCAGATAGCGCCAGTTGATAACGCCCCAGCCAGATTCGAACTGCGTTTTTACGGTTTCTTCAAACACCTCGCGTACGGCACCGGTTTCGGCGTTGGCAATGCGCACTTTTTCGTTTTTATGATCGCGCGAGGTTGATACGAAGGCGAACTCGGTATCATCGGCTTTCCACTCGGCATCATCAAAACTCCCGCTGCTTGATATATCATCGCTAAGCGTAGCACGGTGCGGATCGGGCGGGATGTTAAAACGGACAACTTTCGCGTTATCTACATCAACAATAACCCTTTGGATGGTGATAATATCCTTATCGCCGGGCAGCGGGTATTTCCATGCTTTAAGCGTTGGCTTACCTACATTGGTGGTAACCAGGTACATATCGCTTGCCTTACGCTGGTCCTGCTGAAAGGTGGCAACCTTCTTAGAATCGGGCGACCACGACACGATAGGCCTGTCGCTCATTGTCCAACCGGCATTATCGGTAGCATAGCCAAAGTCTTTTGCGCCATCGGTAGTAAGCTGTATTTGTTTGCTGCTGGCAACATCGCGCACCCAAAGGTTGTAATCTTTAATAAACACGGCGCGTTTGCCATCCGGCGATAACACTTCATTACCTCCGCCACGTGCAGCACGGCCGGTAAGCTTTTCAGCTTTTTCGGGCAATGCTTTAGATGTATCGGCGCTTAATTGATTGGTTGCCGGGTTATAAGCCCATTTTTTTGCATCCGCAGAAAATAGTATAGATTTTCCATCGGCGGTGTATTTAATACTTTGAAAAGGCAGCTTGTTGGCATCGTACTTTTTACCACCCGCGGCAGATAAAGCGTCGGCCAGTTTTTGCGCATTAAAGGCAACGGTACGTGTTTTTTTAACCGGGTCAACCAATACATATTCGCTGCCCTGCGCGGTATAAACCCGGTACCAGAATTTATTGCCGGGCAGCCAGTTTGGCCTTACGCTGGAGCGGTCAATAAAGGGCTCGGTGTTGTATCCTAAAAAGCTTTCGGCGTGCTCGTAATCCTTAGCGGTTAAGGAGGTGCTTTGTTGTGCATTAGCGCTTAAAGCCAATGCAAACGCAGTTACCGTTAGTAAGTATTTATTCATTTCAATAATTTAGTCAGTAAAACATTTGAAGATACCAAGTTAAAGCAATTTAACAATTTAATAATGCGACCGAAAGTATAATGATTGTTACACTAAGTGATTACAAAACTAAGCCCGGTAATATAATTACCGGGCATCCTGTATATAACTGCCATAGTAGTAAAATTACCTGGGCCTGGGGTTTTGGCCGCCTTTAACAACAATGCCGCCAATAGGCTGCCCGTTAACAAGCGCGATGGTTTCAAGTTTGCGCCCGCCTGTGTAGGTGCGGTGATCGTCTGCTGCCTGGTTGGCAGTTTGTTTTACGGCATTAACTTTTTGGCCAAAGGAGGTATTTGGTGTTTGCCTTGCGTTATTTTGTTGCTTAGCAACGGTTACATTCATCGAAATACGTGGCGAAGGGTTGTTGCTTATGCCTTTTTGTACGGCGCTTTGGGCCAAAGCTGATGCACTTACAAATGATAATACTAAAACTGATAATGATAACTTTTTCATGATGTTGTTTTTTAGGGTTTCTGCATGTATATCAGCTGTATGCCAATTTTGTTACCCTCCCCTCAATTATTTTTTTTAAGAAGGGTTTAGCCATTAATAGCTATAATAGGTTCAATGTTGCATTCGGTACCGTGGCAGTGGTTACCAGCCGGGCAGTTTGATAAATAAAAAGTAATATCACTTTTAATCAAAAGCCATCCGCGATTTTAGTGGATAGCTTTTTTGCAAAAAAAGGCTGTATCATTTCTGATAACAGCCTTTTAGTGATCAACTAATTGCGCCTATTGGTTAAGCCCGAATGATTCCCAGCCTTGCGGGGTGGCCCTGGTACATGTCATGGCCTGGGTGCCGTTCTCGCTGGAGATATACTTACCGTTATTGCCCTGTAGCGTTATCTTGCCATCGGCGGTAACACCCCAGGTGAATTTTTCCCAATCGCTGGGGGTAGTGCGGTTACAGGTAATAGCCTGCGCGCCATTTTCTGACGATACGTATTTGCCCATGCTGCGCAGATAAACCTTGCCGTTGCCGGCATCCAGTAAGGTAAAGTGTTCCGGGTCGCCGGCTGTAGTGTGGGTACAGGTCATGGCCTGGGTGCCGCTCTCGCCGCTAATGTATTTATTATTAAAACCCTTAAGCGATATTACTGTACCAATAGGTGGGTTATTGTTTGGCGGAGGAGTTGTGCCGCCACCTAAATTATAGTGTGTGTAGGTGGTGAAACCTAAAAAGGTATTATCTGCAGGCGCGCCAAGCGGGTCGTGCAGATCGCGAAGCGCACCCATATTTGAAGTACCATAGTGATGGTACGCCACCTCAATGCCGCCATAAACCGCGCTGCCGGTAGTGCAATAATCGCAGCTGATGTTCTGAAAGAACGAGCGGTACATGAAATCGTACCCGGTGCTAATACGGTTTGACAGCGCGGTGTATAAAGAATTATCGCCCTGCATGGCCGCAACTTCGGCAGCGTAGGTAAAGCCGGTTAACGAATATTGGTAATGCACACAATCTGTACGGTCGCATTCCTCGGGCATGGTGCCGTCCGGGTGGATCATATTGGGCATGGTAATATTTAGCTGTGCCTCGCCATCATTAAAAACACTGGCGCTGTTCAGGAAAACGCCAACAGCCATTTTAGCGTAACCGGCAGATACGTTCCAATTGTTGTTATAATTATAACCATTACTACCAAAAGTGTGGTTAATGTAATTGTTTTTTACGTTGTTAAGGTAGTTGCTAAAAGTGTTTATATCCGCCTGCGACCAGTTTGCCGATACGCCGTTTGGCTGGTAATACCTGATGATCTCGGCAGCGGCTACAAAACTTGGGGTTGTCCATGAAGCTTCCAGGTCGGATTGATGGGGGTTATCGGATGCATCAATAGGCGCGTAGTTCTGAAAAGTGGATGCCCAGCCGTTCAGGATGAACTTACACTTATCAGACCATTGCGTGTCACCTGTTTTTGCGAAACGCAGGGCCAGCGCGTAGGCCAGTATAGCATCCTTACGGATCTGCGACTTGGAAGGACTTGTATGCCCGTTTGAACCTACGTAAACGGTAGAATAAAACTGTGTGGGCATAGGGTTATTGTTAATAAAATCAACAACCTTTTGATATGAGGCGTTGCGTGCAGCATCGCCGCCATTAACCTGGTTACGTATCAGGTCGAGGTTGGCAGCGGTATTCATCACGCCAGGGTGCACAAATGAGGTTACCGACCGGGGGGCGGTCACCGCTTCTGTTCCTGATTTTGCCGGGGCACCATCGGGCAGTAATGATTTTTTGCATTGGGTAAAAATTACCGCGGCTGTAAACAGCAGGGCATAGCAAGCCCAATAAGAAAGGTTTGTTTTCTTCATAATTAAAGTTTAGTAATTGGTTTATAGATGTAGTTTAATTACAATTGGTAGTTTACCGGATGGAGCAGTTTGCGGCACCCGGAAAGTATTGGCTATCAGCACATATCGATTGGCACTGTTGAGTCAAAACTATTTAACTAAAAGATAAAACTGCAATGTTTCGGGAGATTTATTTACTAAAACGTTTTCGTAATTAACTGTTAAATAAGCATTTAATGAGGGTAAATGCCGTCAAATAACATTTAGCCGAGGGTTTATAACGTTTTTAATGAAGATGATCTGTCGCGCGGGGCCCGGTCGCTAAAAACCAAAAGCACGGTTATTATGCCTATCACAAAATAACTCAATACCAGCGGGAATACACTTTTTACCAGCAGGTGGCTGATAACCGAACCTAACGCCGACCCGATAAAAAAGAAGGTTGTGCCGTAAACAGCAGATGCCATACCGGCTGTATGGCCCATTGGCTCCATAGCCAGGGCGCTACTGTTAGGTTCAACCGCCAGGTTAAGCGACATTAGCAGGGCTATTGCGATGAAAAAGATCAGCATATCCGGTGGGTTACCGGCCAGGATAGTGAATAAAAGTAACAGGCTGGCTACTGTTAGATAAACAAAGAGAAGCCCTCTTATGGTTCGCCTGGCCCCAAACCTGGATGACAAGTAAGAGTTTAGGAATGTACAGCACGACATCAGGAGGCCCATACCGGCAAATATCGCGGCAAAGGCTTTTGGTTTGCCATAGATCTCGCCTACAATATGCTCGGAACTGGCTACGTAGGAGCTTAAGGCGGTGAAAAGGACAGTAGTTATGCCGGTGTACCTGAGGAACGTGCGGTTGCCAACCACTTTTTTGATAGACTGGACAAGGCTGGCTAATTGCAGCGAGTTACGCTGATCGCGGGGCAGGGATTCCTCCAGCCTTAACGACCATATAAAAACGATAACGGCAAACAACGGTGGCGTAAGGAACACCATTTGCCATGATGCAACAGATAATATAGCTATCCCTAAAAAGGGAGCGAACACCGGGGTAGAGAGGAATATGGTAAAAATAAGGGACATGGTACGGGCCATCTGGTCGCCAACAAAACGGTCGCGTACCCCGGCGATAGTGGTCATAAATACGGCTGAAGCGCCTATCCCCGCCACAAAGCGTGCCGCATACATGAGCGGCAATGTTGGGGCAAAGGCCGCGGCTATCCCACTGATAATATACAGCGGGAAGCCTATCCTGAGAATAGCCAACCGCCCAAAACGATCTGACAGCGGCCCAAAAATGATCTGGGCGACCTGGCCCATGAAAAAGAACGAGATGATCTGCGCTGTAGCTGTTGACTGCGGCGGGAGCCCAAAATGCTCCCGGAGTTGGCCAAATACCGGTAACATAATATCGATCCCCAAAGCAGTTAGCATCATGGTAGATGCTGATAGCGCAATAAACTCGGCCGGTTTCATTTTCATGTCGCCTGTAAATATATTATTTATTAAATTCGGGATAGGGGAAACCCTTGCCTGTTTCACAAAGAAATTTCAGGCTCCGCAGAAATAGCGCCCAATCAAAGCTACAACCGGCAAACTCATTTGTAGCGGCCTTCCACCCATCATGATGGAAAGATAGCGAACATCCTTTATGGTTTGGCTCCAGTTCAAAAGTAATGGCGGTGCCGATCCATTCTTCATGAGCTTTAATGCAAAGCCATTTTACTGTACTATATGGTTTAAGCTGCTCTATTTTCATTTCTTTAAAATAGGTTGAACCAAAAGCAAACCTGGCAATACTTCCTGCTTCGGGTTTTGCAATGGTATCCGCTGTCCACCAGCTTGCCAGGCCTTTCTGTGTGGTTATAGCTTCATATACCTTTTCAACAGGCGCGTTGATCTGCAACCGGTGAAATATACATTGGGTGCCCCTATCTTTTGCAGGAACCGGTTTTGTTTCAGCGTTTTCATCTGCCTCTTTAGGTGTCGCGCTCCCTTTGCCTGTCAGGATAAGATCTTTTAAGCTGTCTTGTATATAATGCGTCCATGCATCGTGGCAAACGTTATAACATTCGTAGGTTGGTACCAAGCCCTGATGAGTAAACGTTAATTGTGTTTTATCATCTTTTTCAGTTATTTCAAATATCACATTAGTGCCTTTCCATTCGTTTTCATCTTTGGTGAACTTAAAATAATTGTCAACCACGTGCCAAACCACTTTTTTATTTGTAACAAGCTCAGTTATTTTCATTTTGGCACGGTGTATATCCTGGTAATGGTATATAAATTCGCTGTTCAGTTTACCGGTATCGCCTTCAATGTTTTCTGACCACCAGCCGCGTACATTATTAATAGCATCAAAAACTTTTTGTGCTGCTGCACTAACTAAAATGGTTGTTGTGAAATCCTGGTTTTTCATAATTCTGTTTTTGTGTTAGAAGATGTTTCCCGCATCATTATCAGATACGCTTAAGTCAAAAGTAGGGATAGCGCTACGCCTAAAAGGGGTGTGAAATAGACTTTATCACGGGGTAATTTAGACAAACAAATTATTTTTGCATTCCAAATACGTAACTTAGGGTGTCGATCATAAATCTTAAAAAGCGATGAAGCACTTAACCATAATTGTCCCTAACGGGCAAAGTAACCTTAGCACTATTGCCAGTATTGCAGGCGCGTGTGATGTATTTTCAAGAGCCAACATGTATTGGAAAGATGCCGGAAAAGGGGAGTTGTTTAATATAGAACTGGCGGGGATATCAGAAAAAGCAGACTATTACGGCGGCCTGATCACCCTTACGCCGCAGGTGCATATTTCGGAGATAGCCAAAACCGATCTCATAGTTATCCCTGCTACAACCATTCGCAGTTATGAAGATGCTGTGCATGGCAATAAATTGTTTATAGACTGGATTGGGCAGCAATACAAAAATGGTGCAGAAATAGCCAGCATATGTAGCGGGGCCTTTATGCTGGCATCAACAGGTTTGCTCGATGGGAAAAGCTGTTCTACACATTGGTGCGTGGCGGATGTTTTCAGAAACTCGTTTCCAAATGTGCATTTAGAAGCCGATAAACTGATCACCGACGGGCACGGGATATATACCAATGGCGGTGGTTACTCCTTCCTTAATCTGCTAATATACCTGGTAGAGAAATATTATGACAGGCAAGCCGCCATTTTTTGCGCAAAAGTTTTCCAGATAGAAATAGACAGGCAAAGCCAGTCGGCATTTACCATATTTACCGGGCAAAAGCTGCATGGAGATGAAATGATAAAAGAAGCGCAAACTTATATTGAGGATAAGTTGGACGAAAAAATATCTATTGAAAATTTATCTTCGAGGTTTGCCGTGGGCCGGAGAAATTTTGACAGAAGGTTTATTAAAGCCACAGGTAACACACCGGTTGAATACACCCAGCGGGTAAAGATAGAATCTGCCAAAAAAGCGCTTGAAACTACTCGTAAAACAATTAACGAAGTGATGTACGAAGTGGGTTACTCGGATGTAAAAGCGTTTCGCGAAGTGTTTAAAAAGATCACCGGCATTTCGCCATTAGAGTATAAGGCTAAATACAATAAAGATGGAGTGGTTTAGGGGAAGGTAATAATTATTAAAGGCCTAATCTACAGCACCTCCACATAACCGTCGGTTCCGTTTACCCTGATCCGTTGCCCATCTTTGATCAATTTAGTAACGTTATCTATTCCTACAACGGCGGGCAGGCCGTATTCGCGGGCAATAACAGCGCCGTGGGTCATCAGTCCGCCAACTTCGGTAACAAGGCCTTTTACAGACACAAACAGGGGTGTCCAACTGGGGTCGGTAAAGGTAGTGACCAGTATATCTCCATCTACCAGGGTCGCATCTTCCATTTTTAAAATAACTCGTGCGCGCCCTTCTACAATGCCCGAAGATACGGCCAGCCCGGCTATAGCGTTAGCCGGTAGATCCCCCCGGTTATAACTGCCTGAAAATGTTTCGCCGTCAGTTGTCATAACACGCGGCGGAGATAGTTTTTGGTACAGTTTATATTCTTCTTTGCGTTTATTAATAACGGAATAATTAACCTGCCTTGTGCGCACCGCCTCCTTAAGTTCTTCAAAATTCAGGTAATAAATATCTTCTTTTTCGTGAATAGTACCAGCCTTTACAAGTTGCCCGGCTTCTTTCAGTATAGCTTGTTTATAAACAAAGTACCGGCTAATAATGGCATATTTTGGATATTCGCGATAACCGGCATAGTTTCGGACAAGGTGGATCATGCGTTTTGTTTCTTTTGCCTTTTGCGCGCCATCAGGCAATTGCTTCAATCTTTTCAATAAATCCTGTTCCTTTTTTAAAGCCTCCTGTTCTCCCTGTTCAAACCGCTGTTTGCCCGCACCCGGCTCGAAGCTTTTGATGTTATTAAGGATCAAAGACACAAGTTTAATGGGTTTTTCGGCCCAACGATAATTGGTAATATCTATTTCCCCAACACACCTCATCCCATATTTGTTAAGGTAGTTTGTAATTGCTTCACGGGTTTCCTGTCCACCTTTAAACTTACCTAACCCCTCTAAAAAGTTGTCCTCATTTATTTTTTCTAAATACGCTATTATCTCGGGGTAAGGGCGAATTACATCCGCTACATCCAGTAAGTCGAGGCCCATTTCTGAGGTGATATTGTTTGGTGCAGATTGAGAGGTAGTGCCGGCCGCGTTTTTTTCGCCAAGCCACTCCAGCATTTTTTCGTTGATCCAGGTTGAAGCGTTCATCCCGGTCATGATAACACCAATGCTTCGTGGGTCGGATGTTTGTTTTTTTAATTGCCCGATATCTTCCATAATAAAATCAAACAGGTCCGGGCCTGACTTCTCCAGGATGTTTTGTTTTAGCGCTCCTAAAGATGCCTGGCTGCTATTGATCAAATCCGAAACGATTGTTGGATCATAATCGTTCAGCGCATGATAATCGGGAAGGGGAACAGCATTACTGCTTTGGCCGGTACCCGGTTTTTTTTCATCGGGGGATGGTTTTATAAAATCGCCCCGGTTAATGATGGTTGTAAGGGCGTCTTTAAAAAGGGGATCGAATTTTCCGAGGGTGGTAAGTATCGTATCCCGGCCGGCAGGTGAAGCCAGCATAAGTGTAGCATCTATAAACAGCCTGCCGCCTGCCGTGCGTGTGTTAGGCGGGGTCATTAACATCCAAAACGACAATCCCAATGGTTTCATCGCATCGGTCATCATTTGCTGGTGGCCTACAGATAAATAGACATGTTTTTCCTGGTCATTTGATTGGGGGATAGGGTATAATGTGGTAATTGGGCGGGCTTGCACTATGTAAAATGTACCATTGGCTAAACACCATTCAATATCCTGCGGGCTGCCAAAATGTGTTTCGATGCTTCTGCCTATGGCTTCAAGCTGCAAGATCTCTGCATCGGTGAGCGCTTGCTTGTTCTGCTGGGCAGCTTCAATTTCCTGCTTCTTTGTACCACCGTTTATTTCGGGGTATATAGCCAGTTTTTTTGCTGATATTTTCTTATGGATTATCTTACCTTCGCGTACCTTGTAATTATCGGCATTGACAAGGCCGGAAACCAATGCTTCCCCAAGGCCGAAACTTGCGTCGATAGATAGCACTTTCCTGTTACCAGAAATTGGATCGGCAGTGAACAAGATACCCGCCACCTTGGAGAAAACCATTTGCTGCACAACTACAGATATCTGTACCTTATGGTGATCGAAGCCGTTTTGGATACGATATATTACAGCCCTATCGGTAAACAGGGATGCCCAGCATTTGCTGATATGCTTTAGTATAGCATCATGGCCAATAACATTTAAATAGGTATCCTGCTGGCCAGCAAATGATGCTGCCGGCAAGTCTTCCGCTGTAGCGCTGGAGCGAACCGCGAAGGCCTCTGCCTTATCAAACTTTGTAATGTAAGTTGTAATCTCTTTTACTATATCAATAGCGATGGGCGTGCTTTCAATGGCTGTACGGATGTTTGCGCAAATTTCGCTGATATTTTTCCTCGCGTCTGCCTTATGTCGTGATAGTTCATCCAGCAGGCCGTTAAATATGCCGTTATCACCGGTTACTTTTTTATAAGCTTCGGTAGTAACACAAAAACCACGGGGCACACTTATACCTTTTATTTTCGACAGTTCGCCCAGGTTAGCGCCCTTGCCTCCAACTAACATAAAGGTTAACCCGTCAGCATTATGTAAATCGAGTGTATATATGTTTGATTTGTTGTTTCCCGGTGTCATGATGATGGCTTATCAGATCTGTAAAAAGCCAAAAATATAAGGTATGATCTATCAAATTACCGTTTTTAAACTATATTTTTTTATTCGCAATAACGACGGAAACAGGGCGTTATCCTTACAACAAATGAGGTTAAATATTTACTTTAATTAAACAATAAAGGCCCCATACGGGGCCTTCTGCAAATAGCGCTTACGTGTATTGTAAATGTTATTGTTCGCTGCTTTTAGTGACCTTAACCCAGTCGACCCACATTTTGGCTTCGCCATTTTTCACCATGTTAACGGTGCTTTCGGGTAACCCGTAGAAAGGTTGTTTTACACCGTTTATTTTAGCAGGGTACCCACCACCCAAGGCATAATTAAGTATCATATATTGCTTATTGTCGAACACCCATTTGCCATAATGTTCTGCCATTTTACGGGTTACCCTAAACATTGCTACGCCATCGTATTTAAAAACAAGGCTCTCGGGTGTCCAGTCAACCGCGTAAACATGCCATTGTGTGGCATCGTGTTCCTTATCAAAGTATAAACGGTTTACAAAAGGGGTTTCGCCGCTGTAACCAGGGCCATGCACGGCCGCGCTTATCCAGTCGGGTTCACCCACGTACTCCATAATGTCAATCTCGCCTGTTTGCGGCCAGTTGCCTTTGCCCAGCATCCACCAGGCCGGCCACAAGCCTTCGCCTGCGGTAACCTTTATGCGTGCCTCGGCTGTGCCATAAGTAAAATCAAACTTATCGCGGGTGTTTATTCGTGCCGAGATGAAATCATATTCCCTGCCTTCAATATTTTTAAACTTAGGCGAATATTTTGGCTTTAAAACCAGCAGCCCGTTTTCTATGTACATTACAGATGATGAATCTACATAAGTTTGTAACTCGTTATTCCCGTTAAATCCGGGTACTTCCGGTGTCCATTTGGTGCGGTCGAGTGTGGTGCCCAAAAAATCGTCAAAAAAAACCACATTGCCTTTGGCATAACCCGTTACCGAGCCTTTTTTAACAGACGAACATGACGTGCCAATAACTATTGCCATTGCGAATGCAGCAGCATAAATACACTTTTTGTGAAGCATAATATTAATCAGGGGATTATTTTATAAAAAGTAAGGCTATCGTTAATTAACGGATAGCCTTACCTGTTTAAATGATTATTTATAAACGCGTACGTAATCTACCTCCATGGAGTCGTTAGTGAAATTAGGGTCGACCGCCGGGCCACCAAAATTACCACCTATTGCAACATTCAGTATCAGGAAGAAATCGTGATTGAATGGCAGGTCGGCAGTGTTGGCAAACGTGTGGTATACGTTACCGTCAACAGCAAACTTCATGGTAGTTGGCGTCCATTCAAGGCTGTAAACGTGAAACGCTGTAGAAGCAGTTGGGTTTTGTGTAGTTGCACTTACACCGCCGCCACCATAATGATTTGGATAGTGCAGGGTAGAAAATATGGTGTTTTGTTGTTTACCAACATGTTCCATAATATCTATCTCGCCGCAGGCGGGCCACGGAGTGGTATCTACATTGGCACCCAGCGCCCATATTGCAGGCCATGTACCTACACCTGCAGGCAGCTTTGCTTTAACCTCGACACGGCCATACTTAAACGCGAACTTACCTTTAGTTAATAGCCTGGCCGATGTATAACCAAAACCATTATAATCCTCTTTCTTCAGGTTGATTTTTAAGGTACCATCAGATTCAATAGCATTATCTGTGCGGTTGGTATAATATTCCAGCTCGTTATTACCCCATCCGTTGTTGTTCCCCAGATCGTAGCCCCATTTACCAGGGTCGGGCGCGCCGGTGTTATTAAACTCATCCGACCAAACAAGCGCCTCGGCTGCAGAAACATTTACCTGTATTGATTTTACTGTTGTTTTACCGCTTTGGCTTTTAGCGGTAACCTTTACGTTATAAACACCGGCCACCGGGTATTGGTATGTTAAACTGCCGCTTGTATTGTTCTGAAAAACGCCGTTCCCAAAATCAAACTCGTACGATACGGCGTTTTCTGCTGTAACGGCAAAAGTTACCGTGCCGCTGTTATCGGTACTTACGGTGGGTGTTACAACAACATTTGCAGGTTTGTCTGCTGTTGAGTTGCCACCCGTATCATTATTTTTAGAGCAATTGGTAAACAAGGCTACCACTGCCACTAACACTAAAGTTTTCAATCTTCTCATATCTTTTATTATTTAACTTTAAATTTCTGATACCATGCAAGGCCATCTACACTCATGGTGCGTACTGTAAAAGTGGTTGCAGTTAGCTCCATAAGTTCGTACGTGCTGCCACCTGTGCCAAATGCTATAAGCCCGTTACCCGGTACTGTGAATTGTATACGGGTTGAATTTGCCGGGGTTGAGCCCGACGTAGCATCCATAAACACCAGTTTTTTAGTGCCTGTAACATCAAGGTCATAACAATTATCTCCTCCTGATTTACCGTAAAATGCAGTAGCAGCAGCTATGAAGAAAGACTGCCCTTTGTTATCAACCGTCATGTTTATGGTTTTTCCATCTTTAGTAAAGGTTATCTCGTCATCATATAAACACTCATCGCGTTGGTTTGGTGTGGCGCTATAATGGTTTGATGTATAGGTATCGGCAGCGCCTACACCTACATGGCCGGGGGTAAGGCGATCAATAACCCAGGTTTGCGAACCACCGTTAGTAAGGTTCTGCAATATTTCCGCCGGGATCTCAAACGCAACAAATACGGTAATGGTTTTGGTTGTAGTGGTTGTTACGCCACCGGTACCTACAGCATTTACCACAACGGTGTATTCGGTAGTGCCGGGGGTAGTATATTTGTGCACCAGTGCGCCTTCGCCCACTATTTTGCTGGAACCATCGCCAAAATCTACTTTGTATGAAATGGCATCTGTAGCCGATGCGTTGATTGTGACGTTACCGGAACCGCTGCCTGCAGGGTGGGTATCGTCAACACCTTCAATCTCGGTTGTTATGGTCAGGTCCTTCGGGGTAATTATTTTACCAAAGGAATACTCTTGTTTTTTACAGCCTATTGCAATTATAACGGCTGCCAAACAGATGGTTATTAATGCTTTTATATTAATTTTCATCGCTTTATAAATTAATTAAGTGTGATATCATCAAAATAGAATGTGTAGTTGGCCGATCCATCACCCGACGTGCCGTTATCAAATATCAGTACAACTTTTTGGTAAGAGTTGGCTGTGTTGATTGCGGTGTAATCGAAAGTTAACTCTTCCCATTCGTTGGCTTTGGTGGTAGTTACTTCTTTTTCGAAGCTGATGCCGCCGTTGGTTTGGTTCTCTACCTTTAGTAAAACTTTAGCGCCTACCCTTGGCGAGTATACTTTCATCTTGATGATCTTTTTGGTTGAGAAATCGATCGGGTTATCAAGGCTGATAAAACTGCCGCCGTAAGTAGCGCCGGGGCTTTTTACCATTTTGGCAACTTTAGTACTGGTATTAATACCGGTAGCGCTTGGGTTGTTAACAACAGTAACACCGCCGCCTTCAAAATCGATAAAGGCGTAGTTCAGGGTTGCAGATTGAAAATTAAGCGGGATGCCTAAAACAGAAGATGGTGCAGGTAAAAGTTTCAGGTCGTCCCAGTAAAATGTTTTACCCGAACCGCTTACACCAAAATCAAAAAATACCGTGGCTTTATCATAATTATATGCCGCATTAAATGCAGGTGTACCGCCAGAGTTATTAAGCAAATTGAACGTTAGGGTTTCCCATCCGTTAGCTACAGTGGTTACCGCATCTGTTTCAACAGATTTTGTACCATCGTTATGGTCTTCTATTTTTAATTTGATGGTTAACCCTGCCGCAGGCGAATAAACGCGCAGGCTCATTTGAGCAAAGTCTGCCGTAACACCTATTTTAGTTGGGAAACCTGCTGGTGTACCAACAGTAACCCCGGCCCATGTTTCGGCACCGCCCGGCTTGGTGGTCTTTTTAACTTTGTTGGCCGCGTTTGTAGGGTCAACTGCATCAATGGTAATATCATTACCAAAATCAGTTACGGTGTAATCTGTATTTGGCGCGTCAAATGTAACAGGCAAGCTTATTTTTTGAATAGGGACAGTCATCTTCAGGTCGTCCATATAAAATACTTTACCACTGCCGCTTACATTAAAGTCAAAAAACATCGAAGCCTTATCGTAAGTGAACGCCGGGTTTAACGCAGGTGTACCCGGAACATTATTATTAAAATCAAATGTTAAGGTTTCCCAGGCATTGGCTACTGTTGTTAGCTTATCAACTTCAACAAATTTTGAACCATCGGCATGGTCTTCTAATTTTAATTTGATAGTTAAACCTACAGCAGGTGAGTAAACACGAACCGTCAATTTTGAGTTTGCAGCAGTTACTGCAATTTTGTTTGCAAAGCCTGCACCTGTACCTAATGTTGTACCTGCCCAAACTTCGGCGCCGCCCGGTTTAATAACTTTTAAAACCTTATTTGCAGCATTTGCAGGGTCTGCAACCACACTTGATATGTTACCGCCAAAATCGCTGGTGGTGTAATCGTAGTTAGGGTCGTCAAAGGTCAAAGGCAGGTCTATTTGTCTGCCTACTTTTATGGTTTCCTCGTGCGTGGTTGTTGCAACGCCACCGCTTAAAGCCACTACTCTTACTACGTATGTACCCGCAGATGCATAATTATGTGTTGCCGTTTGCGTTTCCAGGAAAGAATCGTACGGCTCGGGATCAGCTGTAGTTTCATCACCATAATAAACATGGTACATGGTTTCAAAATCAGCGGCTGCGCCAACATTAATTGTTAAGCCGTTAGTGGTGATAGTTGTCTTTAAATTCTCGGGCGCTTTAAACGATACAGTAAGCTCCTGGGTTAATTCGGTGGTTTTGCCGTTTACACCGTGGGCTACGATTTTTACATTGTAAACGCCTTCTTTGTAAGTGTGCTGGGTGTTTTTGCCCGGGCCTACTTTAACAAAGTTATCGGTACCATCGCCATAATAAACATCATAAAGGGTTGCGCCCTCGCCTGTTGGGTAAACGGTAACGAGGCCGGTGTTATCCTGTGTAATGTTAAATAATACCGACAATTTTGCCGGATCAGATACACCGTTATTCACAAACGATGTATCATCAAATACTTCCTTTTTACAGCCTGTTATAACAGCCAGTACCAGGATTATGCTCAAAAAATATTTTATTGCATTCATGATCTTGATTTTTTAAGGTTTAATAGCCCGGGTTTTGTGTTAAACCTGTAACGTTAATTTCTTCCTGTGGTATAGGGAACACCTCGTGCTTGCCGGTTTTAAAACCTGTAAGTTTTGCGGCGGCCTGCCCTGTTCTAACCAGGTCAAAAAAGCGGTCGCCATCCATAGCCAGTTCAAGCCTGCGCTCGTCCCATATAGCCTGTTTAAGTGCATCGCCTGTAGCGGTTATCTTGTGCAGGTCGTCGCCAAATGCACGGGCACGTACCCTGTTAAGGTACTCCTGTGCTTTGGCATCGCTGCCACCGCTTCTGTTTATAGCTTCGGCAGCCATTAGCAATACTTCAGAATATCTTAAAACCCTAAAGTTGTTCAGATAGTTCAATTCAACCTGGCCCGATGTTTCACCTTTGCGTGGCAGGTATTTTCCGTTGTATAAACCTGTGTTTTTATACGGTGCTACCTGATAGGTAATGTTAAGTTCGGGATGGGCTGCTTTGTAAGCTTCGATATCGAATGCTGTGATGGCTTTACGCTGGTCGCCTGCAGAATATGCGTCAGCCAGGTCTTGCGTTGGCAGGTTGGTGCTCCAGCCAGCAGCATAAGGCATAGCGCCGCCGCCGTTTAAACCCCTGATTCCATTTTGCTGAACAGCATAGTTACCCTGCCCGCGTGTGGCACCACCCCAATTGTAGTAGGGCGAACCATTGGTGTACTGGATCTCGAATACCGACTCGGGGCCGTTTTCGCCTGCTGCCAAGTAAACAGATGCGTAGTCACTTACCAATGAGAAAGGGCCTTGTGTAATAACAGGTTCTAATACCGAAGCCGCTTCTGAAAACTTGTTCTCGTATAAATAAACTTTACCTAACAATGCCTGGGCAGCATACTTAGTTACACGGCCTTGCTGTGCCTGGGTGGCAGGTAAAACTGCTATGGCATCGTTAAGGTCCTTCTCTATCTGCGCGTATACTTCGGCTTTTGGTGCCCTTGTTAATGATTTTGCGTCATTATAATCAAAGCGATCGTTAGTGAACAATGGCACATCGCCCCACATTTTTACCAGGGTAAAATAGTAGTAAGCCCGTAAAAAGTGCATTTCGCCATAAAGGGCATCTTTGCCGGTGAAGTCAACCGTTTCGCCCGCTTTGTTCTTGTCTTTATACTTTATGATATAATTAGAACGGTTAACACCTTCGTAAGCAACCCGCCACAGATCATACAGTGTGGAGTTTGATGAGGTTAAGGTAAAATCGTCTATTTGCTGCAACGCTAAAACGTCTGATGCGCTTTCGCCACCCGCTACCGAGTTATCAGATGCGATATCGCCAACAACAACCGCCTGGTTTAACCATTGCAGCGGGGAATATACGCTGATGGCCATGGTACGGTAATCTGTTTCCGATTTCAGGTAGTCAAGGTCGGTAACCACAAAGCGGTCGTGCGGGTTATTTTCTACCCATTTTTTACATGCTGTGAGTGTGGTTATTAGCATAACCACGCCAATTAGCTTTATATATTTTTTATTCATCGTAATAATATTTAAATGAATTATAATTTAATGTCAAGTCCCATAGTGTATGTTCTTGGCTGCGGATAGGCGCCACGGTCAACACCAGATTCAAATACACCGCCCGAGATCTCCGGGTCGTAGCCCGAATATTTAGTGAAGGTGTAAGCATTTCTTACCTGCGCGTAAACCCTGATGCTTTTAAATACTTTTCCTTGTAATAAGCGTGGGAAAGTATAGCCTAACTGTACGTTTTTGATCTTCACGAATGAACCATCCTCTACATACCTGTCTGATGCGCGGATGTTGCTGTTATCATCAGTAAACGTATAACGCGGGTTACGGGCATCATTGGTTGTGCCTTCGCCTGTCCACCTTGCCAGCACACCACGGAATTTGTTGGTGTAGTTGGCGTTACGCTCATAAGCGCGATAAATATCGTTGCCTAATGAAGCGTAGGTAAACGCATTAAAATCAAAGTTTTTATAACTCATGGTTAGCGTCCATCCTAAAATTACATTAGGGAACGGGTTGCCAATATAGGTGCGGTCTTCGGCGGTTATGGTACCATCGTTATTGGTATCTACAAAACGGATATCGCCTGGTTTTGCGCCCGGTTGGGTTGCACCTGCTGCAACTTCTGCGGCGTTTTGGAACAAGCCATCGGTTTTATAACCGTAGAAATAACCCGGCGACTGGCCTTTTTCAAAAACCGTTACCTGTTGCGACTGGCCGTTAAAATAGCTGCCGCCAAATATCCTCGCTGTACCATCGGTATTGGTTGCGGTAACCAAGCTTTTTACGGTAGTTACCGTTACGGTATTACCAAGTTTAAACGAGTTGCCAAGGTCTGCGTTATAGCCTACTGATACATCAAGGCCGCTGTTTTTAGTTGAACCGATGTTAGCATCAGGCAATGGTATGGTACCGTTTACTAAAACTGTTGCCGGTTGAAATATTAAACCAGATACCCTTTTTTCATAGTAATCTGCAGTGATGTTTAATTTGCCGTTTAACATCGTCAAATCAAAACCAACATTTGCCTGCTTTTGGGTTTCCCAGCCAAGCCTTTCGTTTACGGTAGAGGCTAAGGTAGACCCCGGATAGAATACGTTGCTGAAGTTATAGCCATTGCTGTTTGCGGTAGGGCCATAATCAGGGCCACCGGTTGCAATGCTGTATGCCTGCGTTGGCGTAATATCATTACCTACTGTACCATAACTACCCCTTATTTTTAAGAAATCGATAGCGGGTACATTAAAGAAGCTTTCTTTACTGGCAACCCAGCCTAACGATCCTGAAAAGAAGTTAGCAAACTTTCTGTCGGCGCCAAAAGATGTTGACCCATCACGGCGCGCGGTGAATGATGCAAGGTATCTTTCTTTGTAATCATAGTTCAACCTTCCAAAGTACGACATGTTGCGTTTAAAGTATTGGTAGTAGTAACCACCCGTTGCGGTTGGGTTAGTTGCAGTATTTGTACCGGTAGCTGCCGAGTAATCTGCAAATTCCCATGAGTTAAATGGTACATCCTGCCTGTTTACACCGGTTCCGTTACCAGATTCTTTCGCCATTGAAAAGCCAACAACTGTTTCAAAATTATGATCCTGCGCCACTTTAAAGTTATAGTTGGCATAAGTTTCCCAGCTGTAGTTAAAGTTGCTTACTTTATCGTGGTTTACGGTATTATGTTTATCTAATACGGTCGAACCATCGGCATTCATGCTGTTGTCAACGTTAAGCGGCCCGTAAAATACAAGCGGCGTAAAGCCTTTACTGTTAGCATCATATTTGGTATAACCCAGTCTGCTGGTAAGTTTAAGGTTCTTCAAAATATCATATTGTATTTCAAATTTACCGTAAAGCTTGCTGCCAAGGCTTTTGTTATAAGTATTATCAAGCTTGGTTAACGGGTTGTAAACTTCAGATAGTAAAAGGTTGCTGTAGCCATATTTGCCAACTGTGTTTTCGGTATTTAAAACCGATACCGTTGGGTCGAAGTTTAATGCGCTACCAATTACGCTGTTAAAAGAGTTTTCCTGTATCCCTTTAGAGTTTAATATGACGCCGGTAGTATTTAAAATGAATTTTAGTTTTGATGACAGTTGAAAATCAAGGTTGGCTGTGAAGTTTGCACGATCGAACTTTGATTTATCAATCCCCCCAACTATACCACCCTGGCTTGTATACCCGCCTGACAGGAAATACGAAACGGTTTCGCTGCCGCCACGCACACCTAAAGTGTGTTGTTGTAACGGCGCGGTTTTAAATACCTCCTTTTGCCAGTTGGTGCCTACACCTAACACAGAAAGATCGGGAAATATAACATTGCCGCCTGCTGCAACACTGCCTTCGTTTATCATTGCGCCATATTCGGTAGCATTTAAAACACCAATGTAGCGGGCTATTTCCTGCACACCGTAACTACTGTTAAGGGTGAATTCGGTTTTCATATTCTTTCTACCGTTTTTGGTAGTCACAACAATTACACCGTTACCCCCCCTAACACCATAAATAGCCGTAGCAGATGCATCTTTAAGTACATTTATCGATTCTATATCGAGGGGGTTCACCGCGTTAAGATCGCTTAAGGTTTGCTGCACACCATCTATAACTACTAACGGGTTCGATCCACTTTGCGATGGGATACCCCTGATAATTACGGTTGGGTTGGAACCCGGTGTACCGCCCTGTATAACGGTAACACCCGATGCACGCCCTTGTATGGCTTCTTCTGCACGTACAGGGTTTTGCCGCTGGATATCGGCGCTTTTTACCGTTGCGATGGCGCCGGATACTTTGGTTACCTTTTGGGTACCGTAACCAACTACAACAACTTCTGTTAGGGCATTATTTACATTGTCTTCCAAAACAAAGTTTTGTTCGCCGGCTTGTGTTACAATCCGTTCAACCGAGGCCATGCCTACAAACGAAACTACGATGGTGCCGCCATTTTGCGGGATGTTTAAGGAATAGTTACCGTTTATATCGGTAACAATACCTGTTGACGTTCCCTTAAGGGATACTGATGCTCCGGGCAAACTTAGCCCGTCAGACTTTTGGGTTACTTTACCGGTTATACGAAGGCTTTGTGAATAGGCTTCGCTAACAAAACAAAAGAGAAAAGCAATACCCACAAAAAACTTGAGTTTTAATTGCATAAGGTTTATTGTTAGTTTTAATTAATTAGCCGTTTGGCAACGGCCCTGGGTTTGTTGTAAAAGTTTATTCATGTGAGATTTTTTCGGGCATAGCAATGCACGGTAATACATTAAGTTTAAAGCATTTTGTTAATTGGTTTAAAATTGGTTTATAACTTGCCGCAGCAATTGGTTTGTGGTCTCAAATGTATAGCAGGCCTGTACCTAAAGTGAAATTTGGCACTACATCACTGCTACACAACATTGAAAAATCATTTAAAAACACAGATATTAGTAAACCAATTATAAGCCCCCATATATAATGTTGATACACCAACATAAAACGCTGTTTTTAAGGATAATACTTTTCGCGGTACTATTGGTATGGGCAAGGGATGCCTTGTCGCAGGCTTACATTGGCCAGCGTAAAACGGTAAATTACGAGAAACGGCAGTATAATGCAGGCACACAAAACTGGAAAATACGCCAGGATGCACAGGGCCGCATGTATTTTGCCAACAACGAAGGGGTATTGGTTTTTGATGGGGCTTACTGGCAATTATACCCGCTGCCCAATAAAACCATTGTACGCTCGCTCGAATTTGGTGCTGATAAAAGGCTTTATGTAGGTGGCCAGGACGAAATAGGCTACTTTTCGCCTGCAAAAAACGGGTTGCTTGTATTTACATCATTAAAGAGCCTTATCCCTGCGGCCGACCAGGCGTTTTCAGATATATGGGATATTTCCAGTTATGGTAAGGATATCTTCTTCCGCACGCACGATAAGATATTTAGGTACAGTAATAGTAAAATAACCGTTTATCATTCGCCGTCATGGCTGTTTTTGGGCACATTCGGCGATAAGCTACTGGCCCATGACGAGCGAAAAGGAGTATTGGCTTTCGCTAATGGCGGCTGGGAACCGTTTATTGCCAAAGCGGATCTGCCGGGCGGGTTTTATATTACCAATATTTCAAAGTTTAACGATACCACCGGCTTGGTTACAACAGCTAAAGATGGCTTATACCGGCTAAGTGGTAATAAACTAACCTACTTTAACCTGAACGGGGCCGGGGTTGACAATCACCAGCATTTTTCGGGAGCAACGGCGCTTAATGATGGCACATACCTGGCGGGTACCTATATTAATGGCATTTACCAGTTTGATAAATATGGTAACATCATCGAAAATATCGGTAAAAAGGAGGGATTGCAAAATATCAATGTGCGTTGTATGTATACCGATGTTAACCATAACGTATGGCTGGGGCTTGATAACGGGATAGATTATATAGCCTACAACAATGCGGTTAAACACATTAACCCCTTAATTTTTAAAGATGGCGGTGGCTATGGCGCGGCTTTGTTTAAGAACAATTTATATTTTGCCTTATCTAACGGGGTGTACCAGCTGCCGGTAAATGGTGTTGACGACCTGAGCTATTTGAAAAATGCCTTTAAACTGATAGGTGAAGGCCAAACATGGAATTTGGCCCAGGTAAGCGGACGCCTGCTTGCCGGTAAAGACGACGGGCTTTTCGAGATCGTGGGCGACAGGCTTTCTCCTGTTTACAACGCCACCGGTTTCTGGACATTTCAATCCTTAAAAAACAAAGCCGGCGAGCCATTAATTGCAGCGGGTAATTATTATGGTGTACGCCTCTTTGATAATAAGAGCGTTACCCTTGCTGATAAGGGAAGCGTAGGAAAGTATTATGAGTCGGCACGCTTTCTGCAGGTTGACGGGCATAACCTGATCTGGACATCGCATCCATACCGTGGCGTTTATAAGTTAGACCCCAATACCGGCAGCGTTAAAACTTATACTAAAGAACAGGGCCTGCCATCAACCCTAAATAATTTTGTTTTTAAAATAAAAGGACGGATCGTTATTGCTACCGAAAAAGGCATTTACGAATACGATGCGGCGTCCGACCGTTTCATTCAATCACCACAATTTAAGAAAGTATTCGGCGACAGGGGCCTGCGATACCTTAAAGAAGATGCCGCCGGCAACGTATGGTTTGTAGAAGGCAAAAGCGTTGGCGTGGCCGATTATTCATCGGCGCCGATTATTATCAATATCCCCGAATTGAACAACCGCATCTTAAGTGGCTTCGAGAACATTTACCCGGTGAACGCCAACAATGTATTTGTTGGTAGCGAGAACGGCTTTTATCACATCAACTATGCAAAATACAAGCAAAATATTAGGCCTTTAAATGCTTACATCCGTAGGGTTAAAGCAACATACGGTACCGATAGTTTGCTTTTTGGCGGGTACTTTGCCGGGGTTAGCGATGATAAAAAGCAAACTGCTGAGAATGCGCCTTCGCTGGCCCATACCTGGAACTCGTTGCATTTTGAGTATTCGTCGCCAATTTTTGAAGAACAATCCAATGCCGAATACAGCTACTTGCTGGAGGGCTTTGACAAAGAATGGTCAGAATGGTCCAAAAGATCTGAGAAGGATTATACCAATTTATCTGCCGGCAGTTACACGTTTAAAGTAAAGGCACGCAACCATCAAAATAACGAGTCTGCTATTTCAAGCTACTCTTTTGTTATAAACCCGCCCTGGTATAAAACTGTTTGGGCATACATTTTATACCTTGTAATATTTGCAGGGGCGCTATACTATTTATATAAACTACAGGAAAAACGGCATATAATTAAACAGCAAAAACAACTGCTTGCCCAGCATCAAAAAAACGAAGAGGAACAAAAGCAAATTGCCTATCTGCACCAGCTGGAATTAGAGCGATCTGAAAAAGAGGTAATGAACCTGAAGAATGAAAAGCTGCAGTCGGAAATCGAATTTAAAACATCCGAGCTGGCATCTGCAGCATTAAACATCGTACAAAAAAAGGAGTTTTTATTAAAGGTAAAAGATGAATTGCAGCGCCTTCAAAAATCGGGTAAAGATATGGTAGAGGTTGGCGAGATTAAAAAATTACTGCGCCTGCTGGCCGAAGAAAATAAGATAAACGAAGAGTGGGAACAGTTCTCTATCCATTTTGATAAGGTGCATTCGGGCTTTTTAACCATTATAAAAGACCGCTACCCAAGCATTAACCAGCAGGAATTAAAACTGTGTGCTTACCTTATCATGAACCTTTCCAGTAAAGAGATAGCCCAGTTGATGGCCATATCTGTGCGCGGGGTAGAAATAAGCCGTTACCGCCTTCGTAAAAAGCTGCAAATACCAACAGAGATGAACCTTTTTGAATTTCTATTCAATATTCAAAGAGAATTGATGCGATAGGTAATCTGTATTATAGATGTTTACACAAAAGCCTGCAAATCAAATTATCGCAGGCTTTTGTTGCTTTTTGTTATTCTAAAGTTGCGGAGAGAAAGGACGGCCAAACGAACACCCTATACCGCTGACATTGGACTCAACACCATGTAGAGTGCCCTTTTTCTTCGGTTAAACTTGCCCGGTATAATTGGGGTCAAATTCCACTATCCATTCAATGCCATATTTATCTCTAAACATTCCGGCGTAGGTACCCCAAGGACTATCACCAATAGGCCCTTCAACGTCCCCGCCTGCTGATAATCCGTTAAATATTTTGTCGGCCTGTTCACGGCTTTCGGCACTCACTGATATTTTAGACCTGTTTTCGCTTTCGTTTACCCGCCCCATAAATTCGGGAACATCATTAGCTATTAATACATTGTGTTTACCAATAGGTAAAGCAATGTGCATGAGTTTGTTTGCTTCCTTTTCCGGTATTTGAAATTCATCACTTGCCAAATCCTTGAAACGGATGACCTTTGTGAATTCTCCGCCAAAAACTGATTTGTAAAAAGTGAATGCCTCCTCAGCATTCCCGTTGAAGTTGATCCAGGGATTGATTGCTCTCATAATTTTATTTTTAAGTTTTTATTTATCTTCTTGTTATTTCTGCGATAAAGTGGTTAACAAATCTTCGAGATTTTTTAAGGTAATGGTGAAGCCTATTTTGAAGCCCTCCAGTAATTTTTCCAATCGCTCAAACGATTCATTAAAAATGACGATGTGTACTTTGGTTATGCCATTTTGTTCGCTGAAGCTGTAATCCCAATCAGAACCCGGCAATTCACGGTTTTCGTCTTTATCTGCAAACGCGTTGTACATCTTAAAATTGGTTTTCGGGGTAATGGATGTAAATTCCTGTACCGCCCAACGCTCCTGTCCATCGGGGCTTATCATCGCGTAAAATCGCCGGCCGCCTACTTCAAAATTCATATACTTGGTTTTGGCGCGCATAGGTGCAGGCGCCCCCCATTGGTCCAGTAGTTCGGCTTTAGTAAAGGCATCCCATACTAATGATTGCCCGGCATTAAACTCCCTGGTTATGTAAACTGTTTTCGCGGCTTTGTCAACATTAAAATCAAATAGCAAATCGTCGTTCATTTTTTCTGTTCTTTAATTGTTGATAATAAGTGGTCCAGTTGGTTAAATTGAGTTTTCCAGTTTTGCCTGAATTGGGCTAACCAATGGTCAAACTCCTGCATTTTTTTCGCGTTAAAGTGATAATAAATTTCCCTGCCGCTCTGTTCAGGCTTAATCAATTCGCATTCATACAATACTTTAATATGTTTTGATACTGCCTGGCGGGTCATGTCAAATTTTTCGGCCATTGCATTTGGTGTTAATGCCTGGATGGCAATTAACGTTAAAATAGCCCTGCGTGTTGGGTCTGATATGGCCTGAAATATATCTTGTTTCATTATTGAATAGCTAATTATGCAACCCCTGGGTTGCAAATATATATGCAACTTTTGAGTTGCGCAAATATATTTACTTTTTTTTAATGATATATTGAAGGAGGTTTAATAGTAGTTAATATTTGTTTCAGTTAACTTCACAGTTAGAGAAGCGAATGGGGCATACGGATGGGTTTCTTTTGATAAGGTTACATCACCCGTAAAAACGATTACATGGGCTGGATTTGGAAGATCTTGGGGCTGGCCTGCTGCTGGAGTGTCAGTAGGATTTGGACAAACTTATAAATTATATGGATTTTAAAAAGTACATTTCAAAAAAAGAGATAGCTATAATAGTTATACTTATTTTATTATTTATTTTGTTGAAGGAACGTAAGCAGGTAAAAAAAGATGCATTATCATTAAGTATACACGGGATAGTAGATAAGGTAAAGTATGGTCAGAAAAATATCGCAACCGTTACTGTTCACAAAATTAGTTTTAGTACTTATTCTCTCATTTACAATAAACGCATCCATATTTCTGTTGGAGACACGGTGATCAAAGATCGCGGATCATTATATTTGAAAATTTTAAAAAAGAAATAATCTCGAAACGCTCAACCTATTGCTTCGGGTGCCTATCAGGTCACCAAAAGGCCATCAGAACAATGCGATTTATTGAATACTTTGGTAGGTCTAAAACAAAAAACCGCCTTAAATGCATCATTTAAGGCGGTTTTGTTTTATTTAAGATGTCCTTGGCGGAGAGGGAGGGATTCGAACCCTCGATACACTTTTGGCATATACACACTTTCCAGGCGTGCTCTTTCGACCACTCAGACACCTCTCCGTATTACGTTATTTTATTTTCTTTTAAATATCTGTATCCGTCAACAGATTTATAAAATAATTCCCTTTTGAAAGCCAAAGTACGGTTTAAATGCTCTTCAACAAAATGCACTACAAAAGGCGCTCTGTGTTTTGTTGATTTAACTTGCCCCGAGTTATGCTTTAACAATCTTTTATTTACATCATTTGTGCTACCATAATAGTAGCGCTCGTCTTTTAAACTTTTTAAAATATAACTGTAATACATTTTGTATTCATTTATATTGGATTCGAACCCTCGATACACTTTTGGCATATACACACTTTCTCCAAAGGAGCCCTTTGGGCCAGGCGTGCTCTTTCGACCACTCTCCAAAGGAGTCCTAGGGACAGACACCTCTCCGTTTTTTGAGGAGTGCAAATGTAAAAATAAACGGCAACAAAAAAAGCGGGACCTTTTACGGCCCCGCTCTAAACGAAAACTTTAACTCACAAAAACTAAACTCATATGTAGTTATTACTAACTATTATAATAGAGGATAAAATGGGACAAAGGTTTAATCGCCGTAAAAATATTAGGCGTTTATGCATATATATTTTTTAAAGCTTATGTTTGCTGCGGATTGCCAGGTAAGGTAATTGCATAAAAAGCGTGTTTTGTTTCAATGCTGAACATCAACGAAATTAAAAAACCTATTACTGCAGAAATTGATGTTTTTGAAGAGAAGTTCAAAACCTCTATGCAAAGCTCTGTGCCACTGCTCGATCGTATCATCTATTACATCGTAAAGCGCAAGGGTAAGCAGATCAGGCCTATGTTCGTGTTTTTTTCGGCCACCATTTGCGGGGGTATAAATGATGCTACCCACCGTGGCGCCGTGCTTGTAGAACTGCTGCACACCGCAACCCTGGTGCACGATGATGTGGTTGATAATTCGTACCAGCGCCGTGGCTTTTTCTCTATCAATGCTTTATGGAAAAATAAGATAGCCGTTTTGGTGGGCGATTACCTGCTTAGCAAGGGCCTTTTGTTATCCATTGATAACGGCGACTTTAAGCTGCTTAAAATAGTATCTGAAGCGGTTAAGCAAATGAGCGAGGGCGAACTGCTGCAGATAGAAAAAGTGCGCCGCATGGATATCAGCGAAACGGTTTATTACGAGGTGATCCGTCAAAAAACCGCTTCCCTAATTGCTTCGTGCTGTGCATGCGGTGCAGCATCGGCCAATGCAGATGATGAAACCATTGAAAAGATGCGCTTGTTTGGCGAAAAAATAGGCATAGCCTTCCAGATAAAGGATGATATGTTTGATTTTGGTACCGATGATGTTGGCAAACCACTGGGCATCGATATCAAGGAAAAGAAAGTTACCCTGCCACTGATATATGCTTTAAATAACAGCGAGAGCGGCGAACGAAAACGCATGATAGGCCTGGTAAAAAACCATAACGACGACCCTAAAAAGATAGCCGAGATCATCCGGTTTGTGAAAACCAAAGGCGGCCTGGAATACGCCGAGACCCAAATGAAAAAATACCAGGAAGAAGCCTTTGCTATATTGGACACCTTCCCCGCCGGCGAAGCACGTACCGGCCTTGAGCAATTGGTACGCTTTACCACCGAGCGTAATAAATAAAGCCTCACCCTTGGTCTTCGCCAGGAGTTCACGTTCATCACATATGCTCACCGTGAAAAAACATCAACACGTTATAGTCAGGTACATGATAATATTGGTGGCTAAATAGTGTCACCACTTGCATTCCATCAAGGTGAGTAAACTAACCGGTACCATTACTGAACTTTCCTAAAACTTGTTAACTTCGTAACATGCATTCCTTTGATCTGAGCAGCCTTAAGGTAACGCCATTTGCCATATTAGATATATTGCTGCTGGCGATCATTATTTATCAGCTATACAACCTGATCAGGGGGACCATCGCCGCCAATATTTTCATAGGGCTGGCCATCATCTATGTGCTGTATTTTATCGTTCCTGATACAAAAATGCCGCTGCTGGCAGGCATCCTTAAAAAAGTAGCCGATGTTGGGATCATTGCTGTAATTGTACTGTTTCAGCAGGAAATACGCCGGTTTTTATTGCTGATGGGAAAAAATGCGTCGCTGCAGCGTAACAAGGCCTGGTGGCGCTACTTTTTTGGCAAAGCCGAAACCGAAAAAAACAATTACGCCCGCATAAAACCCATTATTGATGCCTGCAAAAGCATGAAACAAACCCGTACCGGGGCGCTCATCGTTTTTGCGAAGTATTACGATGAACAGTTTTACCAGAACAGCTGCGAAGTGCTGGACGCCCGAATCTCTAAACGCGTATTAGAAAGCATTTTCCAAAAGAACAGCCCGCTGCACGACGGGGCTGTGGTGATATCAGAAAATAAGATCAAATCGGCCAGCTGCATATTGCCTGTTACCGAAAAATCCGACCTTCCCGCCCAGTTTGGCCTGCGCCACCGCGCAGGCATAGGCGTTACCGAAGCTAACGATGCTACGGCCATCATCGTATCAGAAGAAACCGGTGAGATCTCGTACGCCAAGCAAGGGCGTATAAAAATGGATATCAGCTTTGCCGAACTGGAAAAACTGCTGAATAAGGATTTTTAAAATTACGGCGTAACCTTGCTAAGTTTCTTGATCTCATCTCTCAAAACCGGCATGGTATAATTTCCTTCTATCTTTTTTATGGGCATGTTAGATGTGCCGCTTAAAACATAAACAGGCATATTGTAACCATCATTACCGGTTTTTAACTGTGCAAGCATTTGATTTTGCTGTGTTAGCTTGTTGATATCGCCCTGCTTAAAAAATTTATCGGTTGGCAGTAATGGCAACGGTACACGCAAGGCGCTATCCAGCTTAAAAGTTTGGGTAAGTTTTTGATCAAAGGTTTTATCAAAAGGGGCAATGGTTACGCTTTGCGCCATTAAGCTGCCCGAGGCAATAAACAATACAATAAAAAGTAAATACTTTTTCATAAACTAAATTCTTAGTGCTAATCTATGAAATTTTATGCCGAAGGTAAATGCTAAAAAATGTTAAATTTTTTTATTTAACATTTAAATATCCCCTTCAATAAGCCCGAATTGCCTGAAGTGATGCGTAAAGTGTTTGCTATGCCAAATAATCCATTCATTGTAATCCATGGGGCCAAAACCGCCATGAATGGCCATAGCATTAGTTTTGAAATAGCGGTCAAAAAGTTCAAGGTCGGCCATTAGCCGGGTAACGGAGGCCGGCAGGTTAAGGTAAGCGTATTCAGCAGGCAGGTCGCCTAAAAATAAGTTTTTTGGGATCTGTACATCAGGGTTTAACCCCCGCTGTTTTGCTTCTAAAGCTTCTTCCGGGCTTCGCCTGCAGATTGGTATCAGCGTGCCGTTGGTGTATTGCACATTTTCTATCAAATGTTCTATCATTTGCTGCGGGGTCATTTTACCCCAAAGCGGTTTGGTGTCGGCAGTTAGTTTTAACAATAAAGTGTGAAGTGTATCGCGGTTAGCGGTATCAACTAATAGGCTCATCTGCACAAATATAAAATCTTCTGTAAAAAAAAGCCCCTCCAAAAAATGGAGAGGCTTTTGATCAATTAAATACCGCAATTATTGTAACTCGGCCACAGCTTTATCAATAGCAGCAACTGATGCTGTATCGTTCAGTTTAGCACGGCTGGTTTTAATACCGGTTAATATTTGCACTACTTGCGGGCCTATGCCATATTTTTTGTATTTAACACCAAAATCGGCAATGGCTTTAATGCCTTTTTGTGCCTGTGCGGGGTCTTTAACGCGGCCGGTAAAGTCGGCAAATTTTGGCATAATGCTGAATTGTGTTTGCGGCGCACCTTCGGCAAATGCGTTGTAAACATAGTCGTACTGGGCATCGGTACCGCCGGTTGTGTAAACATTTAATATGGCCTGGGTTAAAGCGCCTTCGCTATCTTTTTCGTAAGTTTTAGCTAAAGCTACCGCCTCGGCAGGGTTTAACAAGCCTAAAGCGGATAAAGCAGCGCCCTGTACCGCATACGACTGGCTCTTTAAAGCAGCTTTAAACAAATTGGTATTGCCCGATGCCTTTAGCTTGCCTAAAACGGTTATGGCAGCCGCCCTAACTAACGTGTTAGGATCTGTTTGCGCCAGGTTAATTAATATTGGCTGGGCAGCGTTGCGTACATCGTCGTTGGTCATATCGGCAGCTTTGATAGCTTTTATTTGCAACTCGTAATATTTATCGTTTAAGGCTGCAATAATAACCTTGCGTGCACCCGCGTTGGTTTGCTGTTTTGCAGCAGCAGTTATAGCTTCAAAACGGTCTAAGTATAACGGTGCGTTAAAGTATTGGAACACAAATTCGTCAAGCGATTTATTATCTGTTTTTTTAACCAGCAGCATTTTATCACCATCAACATTTACCAGGCTTGGCTTGGTGGCCGAGTGAAATACCAGGCTATCAACCTTATTGCGCATCCAAAACATGCGGCGATCCTTTTTACCACCTGCATAAACATCAATGGCCAATGGTAAAGTAAATACATTACCATCCTGTGTTTGGTTCAGGTAAACGGTTTGTGTTTTGGTAGCATCGTCCCACTTGTAGGTAATACCTAATATTGGGTGGCCTGCACCAAAATACCACTGGTTAAAAAACCAGTTAAGATCGCGGCCGCTGGCTTCTTCCATTGCTAAGCGCAATTGATGGGCTTCGCCGTTTTTAAACGCGTTTGTTTTCAGGTAAATGTTTAATCCCTTGTAAAATGCCGCATTACCAAGGTAGTTGCGCAGCATATATAATATGCTGCCGCCTTTTTGGTAAGTAACGGCATCAAATACTTCTTCTTTATCCTTGTAGTGGAAACGTACCAGGTCTTTGGTTTTAAGATTTGGCTGGCTCAGGTATTGTTGCCTGTCGTCGTTAATATGCGCGTCACCGGCATCTTTACCATATTTATGCTCGGCCCAAAGGGTTTCGCTAAAATCAGCGAACGATTCGTTAACCGTTAGGTTGCTCCAGCTTTCAGCAGTAACATAATCGCCAAACCACTGGTGAAAAAGCTCGTGCACAATGGTGCTGCGGCCCTGGCTGTAGTATGCATCTATCAACTCGCGCTTGGTGGCTTGTACGTAATCGCCGTGCAGGGTAGCAGTGGTGTTTTCCATCGCGCCGCTCACGTAATCGCGTACTACAATTTGCGAGTATTTGTTCCATGGGTAATCAACACCCAGGGTTTTCGAGTAAAAATCAATTACCTCGGGCGTAAAGCCAAAAATGTCTTTAGCATAAGGCGCGTATTTAGGCTCAAGGTAATAGCTTACTTCTTTGCCTTTCCAGGTATCCTTGGTTATTTTAAAATCGCCTACCGCCATCATAAACAAATATGGCGAATGCGGAAGATCCATGATCCAGGTATCGGTACGGGTACCATCGGTGTTAACCCTTTGCGAAGCTAAACGACCGTTTGACAGCGTAACATATTTTTTAGGAACGGTCATTCTTATCTCGTCGGTAGTTTTTTGGTTAGGCTTATCAATAGTAGGGAACCATGCCGATGAACTTTGGGTTTCGCCCTGTGTCCATATCTGTGTTGGCTTATCCTTTTCAGTGCCATCCGGGTTAATAAAATATAAACCCTTGGCATCTGTTATGGCAGCGCTGCCCTGTGCTTTAAGCTCATTTGGTTTTGATGTATAATCAATATAAATGGTATAGTTTTCGGTGTTATAATAAACCTTATCCAGCTTAATGTTAATTGTAAGGCTGTCGTATGTGAATTTAAGCGGTATATTTTTGCCGGCCTTTACTATGGATACATTTTTGATATCCATGCCCTGTGCATCTAAGCGCAACGAGTCGGTGGCGTAGAAATGGGGCTTTAAAGTAACCCATTCCTTACCGTACATATAGCGTTTCTTATAATCGAAACGTACATCAAGCTTGGTGTGTACAAGGTCGTTGATCTTTGGGGTGGTTTCGCGGTAGATCTTCATCGCAGGATCTTCGGCAGGTGGTGCAGTTTGCGCTACTGCGGTGCTTAATGCACAAGCGCTGATACTACCGATGATTACGGCAGCGTAAAAAGTTTTCATATGGTTAATAGTTTAATTGATATGCATGCATAATAAAAGCTAAAGTATTAGTTTTTATCTGATTTATGATCGCAAAAATACATTTAAGTTACAGTTTGCGTTAGATAATAAGGCAATTCACCCTTTTAGGGGGATTATTAATAACACAAAATAATATGTAGTGTTTTGGCTATAATAAGCCATGTAATAAAATCGCTACCCAAAAGTGATTTTATATATTAAATACTAAATTAGCCATTACCAATTGTGCGCTAATACATCACCAAATACCTATTTGTTATGCAACGCAGAAAATTTATTCAGAGTGCAACCCTTACCGGCACCAGTTTTTTAATAGGGTCAAACCTTGCTTTAGGCGGCATTTACAAAGGTTCGCCGGCTAAAAAAGTAGTGGTTGGCATCATGGGCGTTAACAGCCGGGGCGCTTTCCTGGCGCAGAAATTAGCAACCCTGCCCGATGTTGAAATAGGCTACATATGCGATGTAGACAGCATTGCTATGGCGAAATGTATTGCCGAAATTGAAAAGATAACCGGTAAAAAACCCACAGGCATTGCTGATATACGCAGGCTGCTGGAGAAAAAAGACCTTGATGCCCTGGTAATAGCCGCGCCCGATCACTGGCACGCGCCCGCCACCATACTGGCTTGCCAGGCAGGTAAACACGTATATGTAGAAAAACCCTGCAGCCACAACCCGCACGAGGGCGAAATGGCCATAGCCGCCGCTGCTAAATATAACCGGCTGGTACAAATGGGCAGCCAGCGCCGCTCGTTTGATAACGTGCAAAAAATGGTGGCCGAGCTGCATGCAGGTATTATTGGCCGGGCCTACTTTGCAAGGGGCTGGTATGTAAACAACCGTAAATCGATAGGGGTAGGTAAAGTAGTGCCTGTACCGGCAAATTTGAACTACGACCTGTGGCAGGGGTATGCCCCACGCAGGCCATATAAAGATAACCTGATCCATTACAACTGGCACTGGCATTGGAACTGGGGAACCGGCGAAGCCTTAAACAACGGCACGCACGAAATAGACGTAATGCGCTGGGGCCTGGGTGTCGATTTCCCTAACCGGGTAACTTCATCGGGTGGGCGTTTTGCTTTTAAAGATGACTGGGAAACGCCCGATACACAAACCATATTAGTAAATTTCCCCAACAATACCGCGATATCCTGGGAGGGGCGCAGCTGCAACGGCTATAACTCTGAAGGTGTTGGCCGTGGTGTTGTTTTTTATGGAGACCACGGCACCATTAATTATGGCGGCGGCAACGGCTACCAGGTTTATGATTACGATAATAAACTGGTGAAAGAAGTAAAGGACGAAACCCCGGTGGATGCTTCCAATAAAGTGAGCCCTACCGAAAAGCTTGATCTTGTACACCTGCAAAACTTTGTAAAAGCTATACAAGGCACCGAAAAGCTAAATCAAACTATTATTAACGGACATAAATCAACCGTGATACCGCAGCTGGGAAACATTGCACAGCGTGTAGGCAGGGTACTGAACCTGGATAGCAGCAACGGCCACATCCTGCACGATGCCGAAGCCGCCAAACTTTGGGGTCGCGAATACGAACCCGGATGGAATTTGAAAGTTTAACACATCAGCCTGAATAAATATTATGAAGAACATGAAAATTTACTTGCTGGCTATGGCAATAGCCGCCGGCATGCAAACCACATCGGCACAAAGCAAAACCGGCTATATAAACCTGTTTAACGGTAAAAACCTTAACGGCTGGAAGATCCTTGCCGGCAAAGCCGAATATAAAGTAGAGAATGGAGGCATCACCGGCACGGCTGTATTAAATAGCGGCAATACCTTTTTAGTGACTGAGAAGGAATATGGCGATTTTATTTTAGAGCTTGACGCTAAAACGGAAAGCACTATCACCAATTCGGGCATCCAGTTGCGCAGCCATTACAACCCTGCCGGGCACGACGGCAAAGGCCAGGTTTACGGCCGCCAATGCGAAATTGACCCCAGCGACCGTAAATGGAGCGGCGGAATATACGACGAGGGCCGCCGCGACTGGCTGTACCCCATGGAGCTGAACGCCAAGGCCCAAAACGCCTGGAAGAACGGGCAGTTTAACCACATAAAAATTGAATGTATTGGCAATACCACCAAAACATGGATAAACGGCGTAGCCACAGCTATGGTTGTTGATACGGTGGATGCCAAAGGCTTTATCGGCCTGCAGGTACACGCCATCAGCGAGGCGGGGCAAGCTGGTAAAAAGATCTTCTTCAAAAACATCCTCATCAAAACCACCAATTTGCAGCCCCAGCCTTTTGCAAAGGATGTTTACGTGGTAAACCTGAAGCCAAACGTTTTATCGGCCTACGAAAAACAGGATGGCTGGAAGCTTTTATTTGATGGCAAAACCAATACGGGCTGGCATAGCGCCACTGCCGCTACCTTCCCTGCAAAAGGCTGGAAGGTTGACAGTGGGATGCTATCGGTAATTGGCGCGAATGGCGGCGAGGCTACTAATGGCGGCGATATTATTACCAACGGGCAGTACAAAGCTTTTGATATGTCGTTCGAGTTCAGGATGTCTACAGGGGCTAACAGCGGGGTTAAATACTTTGTTACGCTTGATGAAAAAACGCAAGGCTCGGCCATAGGGCTGGAGTACCAGGTGCTGGACGATGCCGTACACCCGGATGCCAAACTTGGCCGCGACGGTAACCGCACGCTGGCATCGTTATACGACCTTATTCCTGCTAAAAAGCAAACCCGCTTTGTACACCCCATCGGTGCATGGAACATTGGGCGCATTGTAGTTTTACCAAACAACCACGTGGTGCATTATCTGAACGGCATAAAAGTGCTGGAATATGACCGTGGCTCTAAGGAATACCGCGACCTGGTAGACATTAGCAAATACAAGGTTTGGAAAGATTTTGGCGAAGCCACCCAGGGGCACATCCTGCTGCAGGACCACGGCTTTGATGTAAATTACAGGAATGTGAAGATAAAAGAGTTGAAATAGTGATTAGAGTTAAGTGATCAGTGATTAGGTATGTCAGTCTGAGCCTGTCGAAGACTTCTACGCAGGAACGGTTCGCTAATGGTTCGACAGGCTCACCATGACAGAGAAGGATGTTAGTCTGAGCCTGTCGAAGACTTGTACATCTTGCATCCCGGTTAATGGTTCGACAGGTTTACTAAATCAACGAAGGCTGTTACGTGTACACTTCCGCATTAACTATAAAATTATGAGGAACTATTACTATTTATTTTGGAGCGATTCTATACAGCGTTTTATTAAGCATAATCCTAAAGAAAGAGGTAGGGTAACAAAACCTTTAACGCTAATTTCTTGGACATTTACATTAGCTGTGCTTAGCACGACGCTTTGGTTGAAATATTTCCATGTTTATCAAAGTAAAATTGGAATATTTGGAATTTTTACGGCAGTCGAAGAAAACATCTCTATCATTTTAGATATGGTCCTGGTATTCGTATTAATTTATATCATAAATTATGTTTTGATATTTTGGCGGAAAAGATATCTTTTGCTCATTGAAAATTATCCCTTAGGGCGGTTTAACTACACCTTAATTATCCTAATGGTTATGTTGGCATATTATTTATTCACTATTTTTTTATACGGCTATTTAACTGGTCAGATGTAGAACCTCACCTGGCACAAAGCTTTAAAAGAACCTTTCCAATCGTCATGCTTAGAATGACAAAAATATAATTAAAAATAGCTATTTACCCGCTTATAACCGAACAGTGCATTGTCCGTTTACGAACGGTTGCAGGATTTCTAATCTTTATAAATATCTGATAGTGAGTAATTTATAAATTTGGCACGTATCTTATAATAATGTACTATAGCAAGCTTGCTTGCTAAGAGTGTATCACTAAACTATACGGCAATGTTCAGAAATTATCTTAAAATATCGTGGCGCAACCTTACCAAAAATAAAGCGCACACATTTATCAATGTTACCGGGCTATCGGTTGGTATGGCGGTAGCTATGCTTATTGGCCTGTGGATATGGGATGAGTTATCTTATGATAAATATTTTCAGAATAAGGACAAGATCGTACAAGTGTGGCAGCACCAAACCTTTAATGGTAAAATAGGGAGCCAAACATCGATACCCATACCCTTAGGGACATTGTTGCGTACAGACTATACCGGCAAGGGCAAGGATTTTAAATATATGGTACTTTCCAGTTGGACATTTGAACATATACTTGCCGTTGGCGATAAAAAGATAACGCAAACAGGTAACTTCATGCAGCCCGAGGCGCCCGATATGCTTTCGCTTAAAATGCTGAAAGGTACACGTGGCGGGCTGAAAGATCCGTCGTCTATCCTGCTTTCGGCAAAGGTGGCCAAAACCTTGTTTGGCGATGCCGACCCCATTAATAAAACTATTAAAATTGATAACAAGCAACTGGTAAAGGTTACCGGCGTTTACGAAGACCTTCCGCATAATACCACCCTTAACGATCTTAACCTCATCATCCCATGGGATTTTTATATGACAACCCAGGACTGGTTGCAGCGGGCGGCTACCCGCTGGGGAAACAACTCGTTTCAGTTGTTTGCACAATTGAATGACGGGGCAGATATAGCAAAAGTAGACGAACGCATAAAACCCCTTAAACTAAAAAATATTGCGGCCCAGGGCGATTCGGTAGGTGCCCAGTCTAAGCCGGCTATTTTCTTACACCCCATGACCAAATGGCACCTGTATTCGGAATTTAAAGATGGCATTAACACCGGCGGCGATATACAGTTTGTATGGTTGTTTGCCATTATTGGCATTTTTGTGTTATTGCTGGCTTGTATTAATTTCATGAACCTGAGCACCGCCCGGTCAGAGAAGCGCGCCAAAGAGGTTGGTATCCGTAAAACAGTGGGTTCGCTGCGCAGCCAGCTCATAGGCCAGTTTTTCAGCGAATCGTTAATGATAACCGCCTTTGCCTTTATTTTATCGCTGGTATTGGTGTTGCTGATATTGCCGTGGTTTAACCAGGTTGCAGGTAAAACTGTAGATATACTTTGGGCTAACCCAGTGTTTTGGCTAATGGGGCTTGGGTTTGCCTTATTTACCGGCATTGTTGCCGGCAGTTACCCTGCATTTTATTTGTCCTCATTTCAACCGGTTAAAGTATTAAAGGGAACGTTTAAGGCAGGCAGGTTTGCTGCATTACCGCGCAAAATTTTGGTGATACTGCAGTTTTTTGTATCGGCTACTTTAATTATTTGTACCATTATCGTATTCAGGCAGGTACAGTTCACCAAAAACAGGCCAGTTGGGTACGACCGCACCGGCCTTGTACAGGTCAACATGAAATCAGACGATATACATAATAACTTCGCTGCGGTGCGTAACGATCTGCTGCAAAGCGGCACCATAACCGAAATTGCCGAATCTAACAGCCCGCTTACAGGGGTGTATTCAAATAACAGCGGCTTAAACTGGCGTGGCAAATCGCCGGATCTGCAAGACGATTTCGCCACAATGCGGCTAACCCCCGAATTTGGTAAGGTAGCCAACTGGCAATTAATTGAGGGCCGTGATTTTTCGCGCGAATATGTGAGCGACTCAACCGCTATGATACTGAACGAATCTGCCGCCAAATTCATGAATTTTAAGCATGCCGTAGGCGAAACTATTGAATGGGGCAGCAAATATAAAGTGATAGGTGTGGTAAAAGATATGGTGATGTCGTCGCCATATGAACCGGTAAAGCCAACCATAATGATATTGGCCAACGGTCCCGAAGGCACTGTTGATATACGGCTTAACCCTAAAAAAAGCACCCATGAAGCCCTTGCAAAAATTGAGGCGGTGTTTAAACAGTACGACCCCGGCAGCCCCTTTGAGTATAAATTTACCGATGATGAATATGCCAAAAAATTCTCGAACGAGGAGCGTGTAGGTAAACTGGCCGGTTTCTTTACCATGCTGGCCATATTTATTAGTTGCATGGGCTTGTTTGGTATGGCATCCTTTATGGCCGAGCAGCGCATTAAAGAGATTGGCGTACGTAAAGTACTTGGGGCATCGGTATTTAACCTGTGGCGCTTAATGTCTACAGATTTTATAATCCTGGTAAGCATATCCTTGTTGGTAGCCATACCTATGGCCTATTACCTGATGCATGGCTGGCTGCAGGATTACAAGTACCGCGCCGAACTTTCCTGGTGGATATTTGTATTAACCGCGGTTGGCGCAATTGCTATAACCATATTAACGGTTAGCTATCAAAGTATAAAGGCAGCGCTGGCTAACCCGGTAAAAAGTTTAAAAACAGAGTAAGCACAACGGTTATGAAAATTTATAAAGCATTATTTCCCCTGGCAGCTTGCCTGCTCGCTATCAACTGCTTTGGACAGCAGGCGCCTTTGCAGGCACACGGCCTAACTGTTATTAACCGTCAGCTAACTTTGGGCAGCGATGGAAGCACACACCTTAATGGGTTGAAAAATGCCGGCCTTGCATGGCTTAATAACAAGCAATTTAAGTTTGGCACAATTGATTTTGATGTAAAAGGGAATGACGAAATGCAGGGTAGTTTTGTAGGTATAGCGTTCCACGGGTTAAATGATACTACTTACCAATGCGTGTATTTTAGGCCCTTCAATTTTTTATCTGCCGACGCTGTTAGGAAAAGCCATGGGGTACAATACATAGCCATGCCTAATTACGATTGGCCGGTGCTAAGGGATAAATTCCCCAATAAGTACGAACAGGCGGTTACGCCCGCACCCGATCCTAACGGATGGTTTCATGTTAGTATTACGGTTACATCAACAAAAATACGTGTGTTTATAAATGGCGCTCAAAATGCTGTATTGGAGGTTGAACCACTGGTTAAAACCGGCGGCACAAAAATTGGCTACTGGGTGGGCAACGGCTCGCCCGGCGACTGGAAAAACTTAAAAATAACCGACGCGAAGTAATAAGACAGGAGAATCAAGAGCCAGGAAAAAAATAAAACACTTTGTAATATAAAAGCCCGATATTAAATGTACCGGGCTTTCTTTATCTTGATTCTTGACTCTAAAAGTCTTGAATCTTATTAACAATATTGCTCAAACGCGCCAATAAGGTTGTCAGCTATCATTTGTGCAGGGCGGCCTTCTATCTGGTGGCGCTCGATGATATGAACCAATTTACCATCTTTAAACAAAGCCATCGACGGTGAAGACGGAGGGTAAGGCAGCATCAGGTTACGGGCCGCGTTAACCGCTTCGGTTTCCATACCTGCAAAAACGGTTACCAACCTGTCGGGGTGTTTTTCGTTTGCTGCTGCAAAGCGTGCTGCCGGGCGGGCATTGGCTGCCGCGCATCCGCATACCGAATTTACCATAACAAATACAGTTCCTTCACTTTTAATAGCCTGCTCAACAGATTGGGCGTCCTTTAATTCTTCAAAACCAACTTTGGTCAATTCTTCCCGCATTGGGGCAACTAAATATTCTGGGTACATAATTTTACTTCGCTTGTATTCAGCACAAAAATACTCAATTCAAAATAAAAACAACCCCTTATCAGAATAATCCGTAATAATTGACGTTTCCGTTATAATAGCGGGAGCATGCATTTTTAAAAATTATTTTTATCTTGCATGTCTTAGTATTGTTAACCCTAATTAACACTATTTGATGAACTTAAAATTAAACATTTAGGTATGGGAATTATTACTCAAAAAAGTAGTGCCCAGCCACGTGTGGTACAGGTAAAGGCCAAACACTTTAATTCGTTAAAAGTTACTGTTGCCGCTATATTGATAGTAGTAATGGTGCTTATGACAGCCATTGTTCGCCTTAGTACGCAAGGTGTACAACAACGGCAGGAAAACAGCCGGCTGCAATCTCAGATAGCTGCCTTACAAGGACAAATTGAGAAAGAATCGCAGGATGCGTTGCTTTTAAATGCCGAAAAAGAAGGCAACCGCAGCCAGGCCGTATCTTATATACAGGACATACAAGCCAAGCTAAAAACCATTAATAATTTCATGAGTAAGCGCGGTTTGCACAGCATATCTTTTAAAAAGCTGAATGTTGGCGACAAACCCAAAAGCGATACTAAACTGTATGCCGACTTTAGCAATTACCTTGATAAATTGGTAAACAATATAGCCTATATGCCAATGGGCTATCCAAAGTTAAGCTCGTTCACATCTTTCTTTGGTTCGCGTGGTAATCCGTTTGATTTTGGCGGGCGCGAGTTTCACCCTGGTATAGATTTTAAAGGCCACCGCGGCGACCCGGTTAAATGTACAGCCAGCGGCAGGGTAATATTTGCAGGCAGGGCAGGCGGTTATGGTAACTGTATTAAAATACGCCATACCAATAACCTCGAAACCTGGTACGGTCATTTATCAAAAATAAATGTTAAAGAAGGACAGCGCGTTACCGTTGGCGATATGATAGGCAAAGTAGGCTCAACAGGCCGTTCGACAGGCCCGCATTTGCACTACGAGATCCGCAGGAACGGGCACCCGGTTAATCCAAAACAATATTTGAGCCTTAACTTATAGCTTACGCTACCTTGAACCTTATCCGGTTTGTTTAATAAATGCTTATATTAGTTTAACAATTTAATTTTTATCGCAATGAAAGACAACCTGAAAAAAGATAAGGCGCCGAAAAAGGGGCAGATCATCGTAGTATCTAAAGCAGCCATGGCGAAGGATAAAAAGGACCTGACACTTAAAGAACTATGCGAGGCCGAAAATGCCGGCAGGTGCGGGGCTTGCGACGCTCAGGGACGTTTTACCGCATGCGCATAACCGCATAATGAAAATAATTATACTTTGCTTTTGGGTTATTTTAACACGTATTGGCTATTACTTTTTAATACAGGGTAGCCACGATGGGTTGTACTATATAAAGATGAGTAACCTGAAAGATATTTGCCAGTACTTAGCCGTAGCCGGATTTTTGCTGATAGGCTACAACAAGCAATCGCCGCGCAAAATAAGGCATGTAATTATCTTCGCGCTTGTTTACTGCCTGTCCTTTGCCTGTATCATGCTCTACCCGTTTTTAGGGGGCGACATTAGCAGCAGCAGCGAACCCATCCTGTTTGCATTTAATGCGTTTTGGGCATATGCATTGGCCGCGATGTTACTTTATGTGATATTTAGCTCCGACCAGTTTTCGATTAAGAAAGCCTGACAAGCAAAGGGTTAACCCGCCTATCGGTTAAAAGTTACTTTGTGTAATTGCCCGGTAATCATAATACATCCAATTTCATTAAAATATTTATATTCACTATTTTTGCAGCTCAAAAAAAATTGAATTATATGTCATCAGTAGAAACTGCATACGTGAAAAATAAAGTGAAGGACCCTTCACTGGCCGCCTGGGGCCGCAAGGAGATTGAATTGGCCGAGGCAGAAATGCCGGGTTTAATGGCGCTGCGTAAAGAATATGGCCCTGCTAAAGTATTAAAAGGCGCACGTATTGCAGGCTGTTTACACATGACCATCCAAACCGCTGTTTTAATTGAAACTTTGATAGAACTGGGTGCCGAAGTTACCTGGTCGTCATGTAATATATTTTCTACACAAGATCATGCCGCTGCCGCTATTGCTGCCGCGGGTACTTCTGTTTACGCCTGGAAAGGTATGAACGAGCAGGAGTTTGACTGGTGTATCGAGCAAACCCTTTTCTTTGGTGAAGACCGCAAACCATTGAACATGATATTGGATGATGGCGGCGACTTAACCAATATGGTTTTAGATCGTTTCCCTGAACTGATAGGCGACATTAAAGGTTTATCTGAAGAAACTACAACTGGTGTACACCGTTTATACGAGCGTATGAAAGCCGGTACATTACCAATGCCTGCTATCAACGTAAACGATTCGGTTACCAAATCGAAATTTGATAACAAATACGGCTGCCGCGAATCGTTGGTTGACGCCATCCGCCGTGCTACCGATGTAATGATGGCCGGTAAAGTGGCTGTTGTTTGCGGTTATGGCGATGTGGGTAAAGGTTCTGCCGATTCGCTTCGTAACTCTGGCGTACGCGTTATCGTTACCGAGATCGACCCTATCTGCGCTTTACAGGCAGCTATGGAAGGTTTTGAAGTAAAAAAACTTGGTACCGCTATTAAAGAAGCTGATATCGTGGTTACCGCAACCGGTAACAAAAATATCGTTCGCGAGCAGCATTTCCGCGCGTTGAAAGACAAAGCCATCGTTTGTAACATTGGCCACTTTGATAACGAGATCGACATGGCCTGGTTAAACGGCGCTTATGGCAGTTCAAAAATCGAAATTAAACCACAGGTTGATAAATACACTATAGACGGTAAAGATGTGATCGTATTAGCCGAAGGCCGTTTGGTAAACCTTGGCTGCGCAACAGGCCACCCAAGCTTTGTAATGAGTAACTCGTTCACTAACCAAACGCTTGCTCAAATTGAGCTTTGGACAAACGGCGGCGCTTACGAAAACAAAGTTTACACCCTGCCAAAACACCTTGACGAAAAAGTTGCCCGTTTACACCTGGAAAAAATTGGTGTGGAACTGGAAGTTTTAGACCAGGACCAGGCCGAGTACATTGGTGTTACAGTTGAAGGTCCGTTTAAACCGGAGTACTACCGTTACTAAGCAAAAAATGGCGCTTTATGTTCACGTTCACGTTTGCACAACCAGCCTCTTATTTGTAAGTTTCTTATAATCAATGGTTTTGTGAGTGAACTACTGACACAGTTGCGCCACCAATACATATTAAAAAAGGGATATAGCTTTAAGCTGTATCCCTTTTTTGGTTAAATCAATATACAGTAACTGTAGATTGCTCGCTTTGTCTGATGTCGTTTAAATTGGCCCAGTTAATGGTAAGTAAATTATAGCGTTTTACGTTATTTTTCTTTGATATTAAAAAAAGGAATGTCCAATAGAATTTTTGAGCTTCAAAATCGTAGTTAAAAGCAATTTCGTAATTGGAGCGATTAAAGTTTAATTTTTTTGCACGGTTTAAAACTGCGTTTCTCACCGTATCTAATGGAGGGAATTTTGATTTGTTAGTATACCCTTTTTTTGGCCAATTCAATTTAAGGAGTTTGCCAAATTCATTTAACCTTAGTTCGATAGGATAGCTTCTAATACCTATTGACGGGTCTCTTAAAACAAAAATTAACTCATACTTCGGAATGAAGAGGCCTGGATTGTCATTGGCTTTAAACTTATGGTAAGCCTCCAGATCCACTATCTGCCCGTTTTCAAACCTTGTTTTTGAAGAAAAATCACCCAAAAAGGAAACTAAAGCAACTTCAGCACTATCTTTAATGTTTTTTGGAACTTGCGATAGTGAAGTTATTACTTTACTGTATCCATTAAAGGAAGTTTGCCTTGGCGTTTTATCGACGGTCAGCTGGCTTTGGCATAATGCTACAAAACTAAAAGCGAACAGAAACAATAAAACAAGGCTTAATCTTTTCATCATTTAAATATAATCACAACAACTCATACGATCCCCTTATCCAGCTAAACAGCTGCGGCTTTAGCTCGCCGGTATGGCTTAGCCTGATATTGTTTTGAAACCTGCCGGCAGTGGCAATGCTTTTAATAACAGGTGGTTCATCTATTTTGGCGGCCGAATAAAATTTCAGGTCAAGCACCTTTTGCATGGGGCGGATAACAAAAAAGGTTTGCCTGTGCACAAAGGTGATACAGTTGGGCGTTACGCCAACCAGCACTTCGGGCCATTCAGCAACTTCGGCAAGCAGTTTATCAAACAGCAGTATAAGTTCATCGGGCTTGCCTTTAAACAGATCGTTTAAATTTACCCTGGCGCAGTAATGCCTTTGGCTTTCGCTGGTTAATTCACGGTCGCATTTGGGGCAGGTGTATGGCATCAGGATGTTTTCTCAGCGATTGGATAGCGTAAAGTTAACAATAACTAATATAGTTATTATCAGTTTTAACGCGCACGTAACCAGCAGGGTTATGTTTTAACAAACAGGGATACCGGTTAATGCAAAGGTGATAATGGCACATTATTTATTTAATATAATTTGTAACTTATCGCGGTTTTTTACACCTAATTATATAATGAAACTATTAACTAAAACATTCATCGCGGCCGTGGCCGTGTGCCTGGGTACGGTAACAGCCTTTTCGCAGGAAAGCCCAAATATTCCTAAAGATTACCTGAGCAAGGAATTTCATGCCGGCCGCCGCCAGGCCTTGCGTAATTTAATGCCCGCCAATTCGGTAGCGATAGTATTTGCCTATCCCGAGCAGGTATTTTCTAACGATGTAAATTATGTTTTTCACCAAAACCCCGATCTGTATTATTTTTCGGGATATATGGAGCCCGATGCCGCGCTGCTGATATTTAAAGATATGCAGGGCACCGGCGATACCAGCTACAACGAAGTGCTTTTTGTGCGCAAGCGCGATGCACAGCGCGAGCAATGGACAGGCAGGCGTATGGGTGTTGACGGTGCAAAGGCACAGTTGGGTTTTAAAAGGGTTTACAACGGCAGCGAGTTTGCCAAATTCCCTGTCGATTTTAAAAAATTCAGCGCTGTTGTATATGACGACCTTAACGACGATGCCACCGGCGACCTAAAAGAATTAATAAACACTTTTAAAGCCAAAGCAGCTGTGCCCAATATTGATAAAGGGCTTAAGGCCGATTATGATGTTATTGCAAAGTATGCTACCGCGAAGAACCTGACGCAGATAATGAATTATCTTAAACCTCGCCTTGCCGATGACGCGCATAAAAACAGCGCTATTATACAAGAGCTGGTAGCCAGGCCTGATTCGGTTACTTTGTTAGGTGTAAAAGCTAAAATTAAAGAAACTATGGGCAGCGCCGGTTTGTTTGACGAATACACCGTAAAATTGCGCGGGGTTAAGCAGCCTGAAGAACTGGCTTTGCTAAGTAAATCGGTACAGTTATCCAGCATTGCCCATGCCGAGGTAATGCGCGCTGTAAAACCAAACATGAGCGAACGCGAGTTGGAAGGCATATTGATGTACGTTCATAAAAAGTATGGCGCCGAAGGCGAGGGCTACCCACCAATTGTAGGTGTGGGCGCCAATGCCTGCATTTTGCACTACGAAGAAAATAACGAAACCGTTTTGAATAACCAATTGGTATTGCTTGATGTGGGGTCGGAGTATCATGGCTACTCGGCCGATGTTACCCGTACCGTACCGCCAACAGGTAAATTTACCGAAGAGCAGAAAGCCATTTACCAGATAGTTTACGAAGCGCAGGAAGAAGTATTTAAGCTTTGTAAAGCAGGTGTGCCGTATGCATCGCTCGAAGCTAAAACCGGCGAGGTATTAGCCGCGGGGTTGATAAAGTTAGGCATCATCAAAGAAGCTAAGGAACTGCGCACTTATTACCCGCACGGTGTATCGCACCATATGGGGCTTGATGTACACGATAAAGGCTCGTACCAGGGTAACCTGGAAGAGAATATGGTGATAACCGTTGAACCGGGCATTTATATCCCCGCAGGCAGCAAGTGCGATAAAAAATGGTGGAACATTGGTGTGCGTATAGAAGACGACATTGTAATAGGAAAAGATAAAGGCACCAACCTATCCATTGATGCCCCACGAAAATGGCAGGATGTTGAGAAAATGGCCGCAGAAAAAAGTATATTTGACGGTGCGAAATTCCCGCCGCTTAAATAGGATTTACTACTATATCAGGAAGCCCCGACTCGTCGGGGTTTTCTTGTTTTATAAAAGTACGCAGTCGCTCGGCTCCAGCCGGCCGCCAACTTACACGCTGCGGCGGGACGCCGCAGCGTGTAAGTTGGCGGCAGGCGGCCTCATAATAATTGTCGCCCGGCTCCAGCCGGGCGACTGCAGGAAATAAACACAATCATAAATATGTTTTATTGTTACTGATGTAATAGTGATATTTGCCTTAAACATCTGCAACTATGGCCCGATTATCTGTCAATATCAATAAAATAGCCACCCTGCGTAACTCGCGCGGCGGCGATAACCCTAACTTAGTACAGGTTGCTAAAGATTGCGAACGCTTTGGCGCGGAAGGTATAACGGTACACCCCCGGCCCGATGAAAGGCATATCCGCTACCAGGATGTTTTCGATCTGAAGAAAATTGTAACCACCGAGTTTAACATCGAGGGTAATTGTCAGGAGCAAAAATTTATTGACCTGGTACTGGCCAGCCAGCCCGAGCAGGTAACCCTTGTGCCCGATGTTTTGGGGCAGATAACATCAAACCATGGCTGGGATACTATAGCTAATCAGCAATATTTAAAAGAGATCATCGCGGTGTTTAAAAACGCCGGTATCCGTGTATCCATATTTGTAGACCCGGTTGTTGAAATGGTAGAGGCCGCCGCCACCACCGGTACCCATCGTATTGAACTTTATACTGAAGCCTACGCGCACAATTACGCCGTAAATAAGGAAGATGCCATAGCCCCTTACATTAAAGCTGCAGAAGCTGCCCATAAGCTTGGCCTGGGTATAAACGCCGGCCACGACCTCGACCTGCAGAACCTGCAGTATTTCGCCCAAAACATCCCGGCGCTTGATGAGGTAAGCATAGGCCACGCGCTTATCAGCGATGCCCTGTATTATGGGTTAGAGAATACTATCCAGATGTATCTTGGTAAGTTGGCCTAACGCAAAATAGTGAGGTTGCCCGTTATCAGGTCGCAGCTTTTCAGGTCGATGATGTAATAGTATACACCTGCCGGTAATGGCTTGCCGTTACGCGTGCCATCAAAAGGTACGGCATATCCCTTAGATTGGAAAACCAGTTGCCCATCGCGGCTAAATACGCTTACGGTACCGTTGGTATAATTTTCTATCCCTTTTATTTTCCAAAAATCGTTTGTGCCGTCGCCATTTGGCGTAAAGGTGTTGGGTATCCCGCTGGTAATGCTGCCAAGCAATACTTTAACTTCGGCACGCAGGCTTTCGCAGGTGCCATAAGTAAGGCTTACATAGTAAGTTTTGCTTTCGGTTACGCTTACCGTAAATTTACCGCCCTGCTGCTCATCAATTGGCTGCGCGCTTGTGGCGGTTTCGTAAAGGCGGTATTTAGCGGTTGGGTAAGCATCGTTTACAGTAATAACCGCTGTGCCGGCGCTGCAGCGGTCAATATTGGTAACAGATGGTGTAGGCGGGTCTACAGAAACATCGGTAATAGTAAATTCGGGCTCCGCTAAATTGCAGCCGCCATCGGTAATGCGCAGGGTGTATGTGCCCGGCGCTAAATTATCTATCGATGGTTGATTTTTACCGGGTATAGGGTCGCGGTTGCCATCCAGCCATTGGTAGGTGTAATTTGAGGTGCCGCCGCTTACCAGGGTAGCCGATACGCTGCCTGTGCTTACGCCGCATTGCGCCTGTGTAATGCTGCCATAAGTTATGTTAAAGTTGGGATAAGCATCAACGTGGTAATCCTTATAAAAATTTTCGCATCCGTTTTTATCTGTAAGATAAAGCTTGTAATCGCCCGCCGGCAAAAACTCCGCCTTATTGGTATAACCAACCCGCGTACCCTCGCTGTTAACCCAGCGGTAGGCCACGGGCTGCTCGCCTGCGCCGGTATTAAGGGTAATGGTGCCCGTGCCAAACGCCGCGCACGATTTGGTGTATACAGGTGCAAAATCGGGGAAAACGATTGTTGGCAGCTGCTCTATGGTAAAATCGTACGATTTGCTGCAGGTGGCGTTTTTGATAGTTAATACATAATTGCCTGCAGGTTGGTTAATAATATCAAGTGTGCCCGCTACAAAAGCATTATCCGATTTTCTTCGCCACTCAACGCTTGTGGCATTTATGGTTTGCAAACCCTTTATCGATCCATTATTTTTTTCGCAAGTGGTAGATACCACATTTATCTCTGTCAGGTCTAACGATACACCGTTAACGCTTTTTATCTCAATAAGTTCAGTTGAAACCGGCGGGCAGCCGGCGCTGGTAACAGTAAGCTTATATTTACCAGCAGGTGCTCCTGTAAGGTTAATATCATTTCCAAACCCGGTGCCTTGCTCATTGGTCCATAAATAAGTGCCGGTACCGGTAACGGTTATGCCGGTAATGGAACCATCGGGATTATCGCAATGCGCATCCTGTACATTTTTGGTATCGGTGTTTATGCTGATGTCGCTTACGCTAAGTATCTCAACAGGGGAAGAGGTTACCGGCCCGCAATTGCTATCGTCGGTAACTGTTAAAGTATAATTACCCGCCGGTACCCCGTCCAGATCAGCAGAGGTACCCACTTCTGTCATTGCCTCGTTCTTCCAGCTGTATTTAACATTGGTACCGGCTGCGGTTATACCATGTATTGCCCCCGAAGCCGTACTGCAGCTGCTTGGCGATGTAACGTACGATGATTGGTTTATCTGCGGGCCGGATGTATTGGTAAGTGTAATAGGGCCGTATTGTGCTGTACAGTGGGTAACATCGTCTGTTACGGTTAAAGTATATTCACCGGCCGGCAGGTTTTCAATGTCTATGGTGTTCCCAACCGTACCTGCAATTTTTTCGGCCCAGGTATATGATGCGGTATTTTGCGAGTTGGTTGATGCAAATAAACCTTTTATAGAGCCGCCAGCGCCACACGATGGGTTCACTATTTTTTTGGAGCCATCAAATATAACAGGGTGTATATCATATAAAGTAAAAGGATCTGACCGGGCAGAGCAGTTGCCGTTGTAGCCAATGGCATAGTAAGTGCCGGGCTTTAAATTGCCCACATTATTTCCCTGGCCCACCTCTTCATCATTCTCATTAAACCATTTAATATTAAGGATGTATTTATATTTCGAGATAGCGATAGAGCCATTATTTGCACCGCAGGTAGGGTTTTTAACAGTGCTGTTACTGTTGTCGAAATATGGGAAGCGGGGTTGCGTAAACTCTGATGATGTTTGCTGTAGTGTTGTATTGGCAACCCATTTTTTATTAACAAAATTGCCGGTTATTTTCCAGTTCCCGGCGGCGTCGGCAGCTGTGGTTGTATAAAATTGAACAGGGCTGCACACAGGGCAGTCGCGGTTATCTTCATAAATATATACTAAGGAGTTGGGTGTAGCCGTACCGGAAAGCTCTGTATCATTGTTTACAATTATCGCAATCTTAGGGGCTGCCGGGTCGTCAGTATAATAGGCGTAATCGCTGCAAATAATGCTGTTTTTAAGTATCCTTATATTTTTTGATGAATAGGCGGCAATAGCCGATGAAAACGGGTTGCCCGTTATGGAATTTATCTCGGTAATGTCGTCGCTTCCAATTATTCCATTCTCGGCGTAGCGGATCTCTATAATGGGGTTTCGATTAGGTGCGGGGCCTTTATCCGTATTGCTGTACATCTTAAAGTTTTTGGCGCTAACGGTCATTAACATATAGCTAAACACATTATTGCGGAAAAGTAAATTATCGCCGCCAACATTTACATGGCCGCTAACCGTAACGCCATCCTCATTTAATTGCGCATTGTTGAAATAATCCACCGCGATGTAATTATTGATGATCGAATAATTATTGCCGCCGGTGTTGATGATGTTATTGCAGTACCCTAAATAGTTTCGGTCGCCGGGCAGGTCGCCGCCAATTAAAACATCGCTGGCATAAACCCATATACCCGAATTAACGGTATACGATACCGTTGAAACTGATTTTCCATCTGCATCACATTCAATAAAGTTACCCTTTACCTCCACAAAACTATTCTGCCCGTCGCCAAAAAAACCTCCCGCTATTCCATATTCGTTATCGAACAGAACATTTCCTTTGCCGGGTGCGCCAATTTTTGTGTTTTTTGTATTGGATAAGTATATAGCGGCGCCGGGGGTTGCATCATAACCATAAATACTTGTTAACGCGTAAAAATTGGTGATGTATAAGCCATAAATTTCAACGTTTTGCGCGTTGAGTATAAAAAGGGCGGCGCTGCACGCGTGATCCACGATCTGCGCGGTACGGAATTGCTGCCTGTTCACCGTTATTTTGATCTTTGAATTACTTACCCCGAAGCCTGCGCCGGGCTGTGTAGTACCATCTATCACGACATCCGAACTAACATAAGGCAAGTCGGTGCGTAACAAGATCGTCCTGCCCGCCTCAGTTAGGCTGGGTATATTAAAAACAATATAATCTTTAACTGCGCTGCCATTTGCAGCGGCCAATGTTAAGGCTTCGCGCAGGGTGCCGGGGCCGCTATCAGCATTGCTGGTAACCGTAAAAGTATCTGCGAATAACAGTTGGGAGCTAAGAAGTAGTAGGGTAATAAATAGTAAAAATTTCTTAACAAGCATGATAATATCGGGGAGGATAAAGGTAGATATTTTATTAAGTAAAACCAGTGTCAAATCGTATTACCTGATTGTTATTCATCAGGTAAATTGTACCTTTGCCCTAAATTTTAAGGGACATAAATTTCAATGAAGCTGAACGTAGATTACCAGGAAAAATTCCAGCAAAGGCACATAGCGCCAAACCAGGCCGATACTGATAAAATGCTTAAAACTATCGGTGTAAATTCGCTTGATGAGTTAATAAACGAAACCGTACCGGCAAAAATAAGGCTGAAGAACCCGCTGAACCTGCCGCCCGCCAAAAGCGAGTTCGATTACCTGAATACGCTTAAGCAAACAGCTTCAAAAAACAAGGTGTTTAAATCGTACATCGGCCAGGGTTACTATGATGTAATTGTACCGGGTGTTATCCAGCGCAACATCCTGGAGAATCCCGGATGGTATACCCAATACACCCCTTACCAGGCCGAGATAGCACAGGGCCGCTTACAGGCTTTGTTAAACTTCCAAACCATGGTTATCGATTTAACCGGGATGGAAATAGCCAACGCGTCCTTACTGGATGAAGGTACAGCTGCTGCCGAGGCGATGTTTATGCAGTACAGCTTACGTAAAAACAATGCGGCAAACATTTTCTTCGTATCCGAAGAAGTGTTCCCGCAAACCATTGATATTTTAAAGACCCGCAGCGAGCCTTACGGTATAAAACTGCAAATTGGCGACCACCGCACCGCGCAGCTAACCGACGATATGTTCGGTGCTATGGTACAATACCCTGCCGGTAACGGAGAGGTGTATAACTATACTGGTTTCGCTAATGCCCTGCACGAAAAAAATATTAAGCTAACCGTAGTCGCCGATATCATGAGCCTTATCCTGCTTACCCCTCCGGGCGAGTGGGGCGCGGACATTGTAGTAGGCAGTACCCAGCGTTTTGGCGTACCAATGGGCTTTGGTGGCCCGCACGCGGCATTTTTTGCAACCAAAGAAGAATACAAACGCTCTATCCCCGGTCGTATTATCGGTGTAACCATCGATAGCGCTGGCAATTACGCATTGCGTATGGCTTTGCAAACCCGCGAGCAGCACATCCGTAGGGATAAAGCAACTTCCAATATTTGTACAGCGCAGGCTTTACTGGCTATTATGGCCGGGATGTATGCCGTGTACCATGGCCCGCAGGGCTTAAAACTGATTGCCGAGCGCATCCACGGGTTAACCGTTTTATTGGCTAATTCATTAACCGAACTTGGTTACGAGCAATTGAACGATAGCTACTTTGATACCCTTAAAGTTGAGCTTGGCGCATTAGCCGACCCGGTAAAATCCGAAGCTTTAAACAACGAGCTTAACCTAAACTACAAAGGCACTACGGCTACTATCTCTATCGACGAAACTACCTCGCCGGAGGATATCAAAACCATTGTACGCTTTTTTGCCAAGGTTAAGGGTAAAACATTAGCAGATTCGAACTTTGAAACGCTGAAAGCAAATGTAGAGGGCATTATCCCAACCGAACTGCAGCGTACATCTGCTTACCTTACCCACGCTTTATTCAACTCGCACCACTCGGAACATGAGATGCTGCGTTATATCAAATCGCTGGAAGCAAAAGACCTTTCGCTTTGCCACTCGATGATAGCCCTGGGTTCGTGCACCATGAAGCTGAACGCGACTACCGAAATGGTACCGGTTACATGGGCCGAGTTTAGCAAGATGCACCCCTTTGCACCAACCGACCAGGTTGGCGGCTACATGCAGCTGTTTGATGAACTGAACAAATGGCTGAGCGAGATCACCGGCTTTGCAGCCATGAGCTTACAGCCAAACGCGGGCGCGCAAGGCGAGTACGCCGGTTTAATGGTTATCCGTGCTTATCATAATGATAGGGGCGACCATCACCGTAACATTGCGCTGATCCCTTCGTCGGCACACGGCACTAACCCTGCATCGGCGGCTATGGCCGGGATGAAAATTGTGGTTGTTAAATGCGACGATAACGGTAACATCGACGTTGCCGATATGAAAGCTAAAGCCGAGCAATACAAAAACGAACTTTCGTGCCTGATGGTAACTTATCCATCAACCCATGGGGTGTTCGAAGAAAGCATCATCGAGATCTGCGAGATAATCCATTCCAATGGCGGCCAGGTTTACATGGACGGCGCTAATATGAACGCGCAGGTAGGTTTAACAAGTCCGGCTAATATTGGCGCCGATGTTTGCCACCTCAACTTGCACAAAACCTTCTGTATCCCGCACGGTGGCGGTGGCCCGGGCATGGGGCCAATCGGCGTAGCAAAGCACCTGGTACCTTACCTGCCGGGCCATGCTGTGGTTGATATTGATAATGGTAAGGCCATCCACGCGGTATCTGCCGCGCCATGGGGTTCTGCTTCTATACTGATCATATCACACGCCTATATCGCTATGATGGGTGCCGATGGCTTAACCAATGCCACCCGTTACGCTATCCTTAACGCTAACTATATTAAAACGCGTTTAAAAGATCATTATAACGTGCTGTACACCGGTGCAAACGGCCGCTGCGCGCACGAAATGATCCTTGACTGCCGCTCGTTTAAAGCATACGGTGTAGAAGTGGTGGATATTGCCAAACGCTTAATGGATTATGGCTTCCACGCGCCAACAGTATCGTTCCCGGTTGCAGGTACGGTGATGATCGAACCAACCGAATCTGAGCCTAAGCACGAGCTTGACCGTTTCTGCGATGCCATGATCTCTATCCGAGGTGAAATTGAGGACGTTGAAAAAGGCATATCTGATAAAACGGATAACCCGCTGAAAAACGCGCCGCACACGCCAGCCGTAATTACCGGAAACGAGTGGGAGCACCCGTACACCCGCCAAAAAGCAGCTTACCCGCTGCCATATGTTGCGGCTTATAAATTCTGGCCATCAGTAGGCAGGGTGAATGATACCTATGGCGACAGGACGCTGATCTGCTCGTGCCCGCCGCTTACCGATTACGAGTTTGAAGAAAGCGAAGTTACCACACCGGAGTACGGAACGTGAATAAATGTGCAGATGTGCGGATGTGCAGATGAATAATTTAAAAGCGATGGATAAAACCCGTCGCTTTTTTTGTTCTCTGCCTTGTCATGCTGAACATAGTGAAGCATCTATTATTGAACTTGTACCACCACCCGGTATGGCGGCGATCAGATTCTTCGCTATGCTCAGAATGATAAATGTAAATTTCGAGTTATTGTGGTTGTTACTCCAAAGCTGGTATACCCTAACAAATTTGCAAATCTGAATCACAAAAATTCGTATGTATATACATATATTTGATCAGGTTGTAACAACTTACTTATATGGATATCTATAAAGCAGGTTATTTTAACTGTTGTGTTGCAAAAACATTGTAAAAAACGTATCGTTACAACCTGTAGGAATATAACCTTTTAAAATGAATTTCCGTATAAAGTATATATGAGCCTTAATAACGACAAAACAGTAAGTGTTTTATTGGTTGATGACGATGAAATAAACAACTTTATCTCGATAAAATTGATAAAGAAGGCCTTGACCAATTCTGATATTATGGCTTGCCTTAATGGTAAATTTGCGATCGATCAACTGGCTGATATTCAGCGTAAAGACCCTGAAAAATTGCCCGACTACATCCTGCTGGATATCAATATGCCGATTATGAACGGCTGGGAGTTTTTAGACGAGTACAAGCGCCTGAACCTGGACCCGCTTGGTAAAAGCAAGATCTATATCATTTCATCCTCGGTGTTTAGTAACGATATCAACAAGGCCCGATCTTACCCTTTAGTGAAAGATTTTATATCGAAACCACTAAATGTGGAAAAAATAAAAGAGCTTTTTGGAGTATCTTCAAACTAAACAGCATTTACTGTAAACACTTCGTCCCGGTAATTAACCGTACCTATTGCCGTTGCCCTTGCGTGGTAAAATAAACATGTGTATCCTTCGGCAGCAGCTTTTTTTCCGTATTGTATGCGTAACTCTGCAGCTCTATGACCATCATAATCGTATTTAGCTACAAACTTTCTTATTAACTGCTCAGGTTCGGGTAATTCATCGCCCCCAAAAAATACTTTTTGCCTCTCTGTATCTATCCAAAACACCTGGTGGTATTTACTGTGCCCGGCAGATAGCTCATATTTAATACCCGGCTTATATTCGCCGCTGCCTTCAACAAAATCAATATCGGCCTTGTTTTTTAAGGCCTCAAAAATTTCCTTATGGTACGATGTTGAAGAACCGGTTAGGGCGAAATCAAATTCCTGCCGTTGGATAACATGTTTAGCCTGCGGGAAACTCGGCTCCAGTTGGCCATTTCGCTCTACAACCAAACCACCCGAGTGATCGTAATGCAGGTGCGACATCAGCACCAAAGTAACATCGTCCGGGTCGAAACCGGCATTGCGAATGTGCTGATGCAATAAAAGCTCGTCGCGGGTGTCTTTATAACCAAGCCCTGCATCCAGTACGATCAGGTCGGCAGCGGTTTTTATCAGGAATGGGTTCACATGGATAAACAGCGAACCGGGCCGGTCTTTTTTACTGTCGGTTTCGGGGTTAAAAGGGATGAACTTTTTTGTGGCATCAACCGAATAAGAGCCTTCGCCCAGCGCAAAAATTTCCATAATTAAATGTTTATGCAAATATAAGCCGCAAAAAGCTAAGCGGGGAATGTTAGGTAATAAATGACATTGGCCTCGTTATTTCTTAGGAATATATGCGCTACCTGTAACGTTTTTAAACTCGCTACGTCTATTATTTATAACCTGATGAAAAATATTTTAAAATAAATTTTGATATACGAAAACTATCGTACATATTTGTACGAAGAAATTCGTATAACTTTTATATCATGGATTTGAAACCGACAGAAAGCGAGCTGGAAATATTACAGGTGATTTGGAAAAAGGGGCAATGCAGCGTACGCGATGTGCACGAGGAACTTGCAAAGAGCAAAGACTCGGGCTACACCACCACCCTTAAACTGATGCAGATAATGCACGAAAAAGGTTTGGTTGAGCGCGATACAAACGCCAAAACCCATTTATACAAAGCATTAATAACCCGCGGGCAGGCACAGCAGGGCGCGCTTGATAAAATTATATCAACCGTGTTTAAAGGATCGACATCTGACCTGGTGATACAGGCCCTTGGCCAGCACCGCGCGTCGAAGGACGAGATAGACGCGATAAAGGATTACCTGAAACAGTTTGAGAGTGGTGAGTAGTTAATTGTGAGTAGAGTTTAGTTGAAGCTTATTTAGTATTTAGCTTTTAGAATTTAACGTTATGGAAAACATATTGTACAACATTAGCCAGATTTTAGGGATAACCATTATCCACTCTTTATGGCAGGGGCTGCTTATCTATTTCCTGCTAAGGGTTGCGCTGCTTATTGCAGGCAGGCTACCGGCATCAACAAAATATATGCTGGCGGTAAGTAGCTTAGTGGCCATTACCGGTTGGTTTGCTTATACGCTGGTGCACGAGATCCGGATCTACGACTGGCTGACAAAACCCGCCAACCTGGCCAATATGCCCGTTATGATTGATCTGCCTGCCAACATCCGCCAGTTTAACGAGCAAACCATACGTTACTATTATAGTATAGAAGAGTACCTGCCCTATGTAACCGCAATATATGTTGCCGGTCTGTTATTAAACATGGCAAGGATAGTTTTGGCCCATAAAAAGATCCGCACCATTAAACGCACCATGAGCCTTGGGGTACAGCTGCAGCAACAAATAGGCAGCTTTGCTAAAAAATTAAACATCACCAGGAAGGTAAAAGTGGGCTTTAGCCAAATGGTTGATGTGCCCTGTATAGTAGGGTTTTTAAAGCCGGTGATATTATTGCCGCTCACCTTGTCAACCTACCTGGGTGCCGAAGAAATTGAAGCCATATTACTGCACGAACTGGCTCATATTAAACGTAACGACTACCTTATTAACCTGCTGCAGCAAGTTATAACCACGTTGTTATTTTTTAATCCGTGCGTGTTACTTATCAATAAAATAATAGGCGAAGAGCGCGAGAACAGCTGCGACGATTTAGTTGTGCACGCTACTCAAAACCCTGTTATATATGCAAAAGCTTTATTTAAGTTAGAGCAAAATCGCCAAAACGAGTTACAGTTAGCGCTGGCTGTAACCGGCAAAAAGTACCAATTATTAAATCGAATTGAAAGAATCATGAAAACAAAAAAACAAATCCCAAGCGTACGGCCAACATTACTGGCCATGCTTATACTAACCATAGCTGTTGGCAGCTTAGCGATGCTTAATCCCCAGATAGCACAAGGTAAAATATCCTTAAAAGCGATAACACCAACAATTGAAGGTTTAATGGCTACCGATACGGTACCTGCCAAAAAAGCCGCGCAAGCCGGTAAGGCGGTTAAGGCTAAAGTTAAAATGAATGTTAAAGCGCCGGAAATGGCAAAAGTCAAGTATAAAACACAAAAGGACGCTAAGTATAACACCAATTACAGAAAAACTTACGACTACCATTACACCATTGGTATGCAGGACCCTGAACTGGAACGCCTGAGCAAGGAGGTTGAAAAACACGCCAATGCTGTTAGTAAACACTTTGATAGCCCCGAATTTAAAGCACAAAGCGACCAGATGAGCAAACTGGGTGATGAAGTAAGCGCTTTTTACGATAGCGACAAAATTAAACAGGCAACTGCTGCCCAGGAAAAAGCCGCGGCCGAATTTAATAAACTCTACGCCGGAAAAGAGGAGGGCACAGATCAGCTTAGCAAACAAATGGAAGGCCTGGGCAAGCAAATGGAGAAATACTTTAACTCGCCCGAGTTTAAAGCGACCAATGATAAGTTGATGAAAAAATACGGTATCAGGAGCCGCGATTTCCACGACGACAGGGACGATAACTACAAAAAATACCAGGCCGAGGTAGATGCTACCCTAACCCCTGAAATAAAACAGGCTACCAAACAAATGCGCGAACTGGGCGAACAAATGCGCGCCCGTTTTGATAACCCCGATATGCGTAAAGCACAGGAGCAGATGCGTGCCGCCAGCGCAGACATGCGCGTAGCATTTGATAACCCTGATGTAAAGCAAAAGCAGGAGCAAATGCGCCGCCTTGGCGAAAAGATGCGCAATTACCAGGGTAACCCCGAAGTTAAAAAAGAGCAGCAACTATTGCGCGAAGCATCTGCCAAACTAAGGGCGTACACCCAATCGCCGGAGTTTAAAAAGAAACTTGCCGAGTACCGTAAAACACACCCTGATGAGGCCAGGAACTGGAATTACGACAATGACAACGATAACGACAACAATAATAATAACGACAATAATAACCGGAACGAGAAAGCGGAGCAGCCTGAAAAAGCCGAGGCCGGACAAGTTAAAAGCAATTAGTGTTTGTTGAGCGGGTGTTTGTTTAATGCCGGGTAATGGTTTTTGTAAATACCCGCCTCCCGATAGCTACCGGGATAACTTAATCAGCCATTCACCAATACAAATCCTATTAAAATTAGTAATTTAGTATCCTCAAAAAAGGGGATACTTTTTTTATGCTTCAAAAGCTAACCATACAAAATTACGCGTTGATTGATAACCTGGAGATCAACTTTGATAAGGGGTTAAATATACTTACCGGCGAAACCGGCGCGGGTAAATCTATCATTTTAGGGGCCTTGTCGCTTATTTTGGGGCAACGGGCCGAGAGCCGTTACTTTTTCAATCAGCAAAAAAAATGTGTGATAGAAGGCGCTTTTAAAATTACAGGCTTTCAGCTGAATACCTTTTTTGAGGATAACGACCTGGATTACGAAGGCGAAACCGTACTGCGCCGCGAGATCTCGGCCGATGGCAAATCGCGCGCGTTTGTGAACGATACACCGGTTAACCTTACCACCCTTAAACAACTTGGCGAGAAGCTGATAGACATCCACTCGCAGCATGCCACCTACGAAATAAACGACCCTGAGTTTCAGTTATTGGTGGTAGATGGCGTTGCGGGTCATCATGATCTGCTTGCCGGGTACCGGGCAAAATACCGGTCTTATAAAAAATCGCTTGCGGCTTTGCAGCAACTGATAGCCGATAACGATAAGGCCAAAGCCGACCTTGATTACTACCAGTTTCAGTTTGATGAATTGGAAAAGGCCGGCATTGCTGCCGATGAGCAGGAGGGACTGGAAAAAGAACTGGCCACCCTAACCAATGCCGAGGAAATAAAACGCAACCTGCTTGGTGCCCATTACCTGATGCACGAGGGTGAAACATCGGCTATTATACAACTGCGCGAGGCCGGGCAGCAGCTATCGACTATAGAAAGGTATAACCCTGATGTAGAAGACCTGCACGAGCGCCTCAAAAGCACCTTGATAGAGTTAAAGGACATTGCTGCCGAACTGGAAAACCTGGAACAGCGCACCTTCACTAACGAAGCCCGCGCCGAAGAAGTTAATACGCGTTTAAGCCTTTTGTATAATTTGCAAAAAAAGCACCGCGTTAATAATAACCAGGAATTGCTGGATATACAGAATGACCTGAGCGACAAGATCCAGCAGGCGGTGTTTGGCGACGAGGCGGTAGAAAAACTGCAAAAGCAGATAGCGGCCGATAAACTGGAACTGGAAGGCATTGCTAAAGAGCTATCGGCTAATCGTACCAAAGCTATCCCGGTGATACAGGATAAAGTTTTGGCAAATCTTACGGAGATGGGTATGGCAAATTCGATATTAGAAATAGAGCAAGCCCCCCAGCCCCCTAAAGGGGGAGCAGAAAATGCAGGGATGCTTGGGCCTAACGGTATCGATACCATCCGATTTATGTTTTCGGCAAATAAAGGGCATGCCTTGGCCGATATGAGCAAAGTAGCATCGGGTGGTGAGTTAAGCAGGCTTATGCTGAGCATCAAATCTATCATTGCAGAGTACACCGCGCTGCCAACCATTATTTTTGATGAGATAGATACAGGCGTAAGTGGCGAGGTTGCCAACAAAGTAGGGCAGGTGATGGAGCGCCTGGCGCAAAACCTGCAGGTTATAACCATAACCCACCTGCCGCAAATTGCCGGCAAGGGTAAAAGCCATTACTTTGTTTATAAGGACGACAGCGAAGCTATCACCAAAACCCGCATCAAAAAACTCAGCGATACCGAACGCATAACCGAAATCGCCAAAATGCTAAGTGGCGATAACCCCGGCGAAAGCGCGCTGCAAAACGCGAGGGAACTTTTGAACACTTAAGAATTTACGATTTACGATTTTAGATTTACGATTGTGCAAAGTTTAAAACTTAAGTACAGTAAATACGATAGTCAGGTCAATCTAAAATCGTAATTCTAAAATCGTAAATAAAACATAACTTTGCCCCACTCATAAAACTAAAAACAATGGCTTACAATTTATTAAAAGGTAAAAAGGGAATTATTTTTGGTGCGCTTAACGAGCAATCAATAGCCTGGAAAGTGGCGCAACGCTGCCACGAAGAAGGCGCCGAAATAGTTTTAACCAACTCGCCGCTTGCATTGCGCATGGGCGAACTGAATAAACTTGCAGAGGAATGTAATGCCCCTGTTATCCCGGCGGATGTAACCAGCAACGAGGATGTAACCAACCTGTTCACCAAGAGCATGGAACATTTTGGCGGCGGTGTTGATTTTGTGCTGCACTCGATAGGCATGAGCGTTAACGTACGCAAAGGCATCGCTTATACTGATAATAACTACGAATTTACCCATAAGGGCCTGGATATATCTGCACTAAGTTTTCACCGTGTGCTGCAAACGGCCATGAAGCTTGATGCCATAAACGAGTGGGGATCGGTAGTGGCGCTTACTTACATTGCGGCACAGCGTGTATTCCCTGATTATAACGATATGGCCGATAACAAGGCGTACCTGGAAAGCATTGCCCGCAATTTTGGTTACCAGTATGGTGTTAAAAAGCATGTACGTATCAACACGGTATCGCAATCGCCAACCCGTACTACCGCAGGCAGTGGCGTAAAAGGCTTTGATGGCTTTATCAACTACGCTGAAAAAATGAGTCCGCTGGGTAATGCAGATGCTAACCAGTGCGCCGACTATTGCGTGAGCCTGTTTAGCGACCTGACCAAAATGGTTACCATGCAAAACCTGTTTCACGATGGCGGTTTCTCGTTCACCGGGGTTACTGCCGCGGTGATAGAGCAAATGGAAAAGTAATTTGGCGCTGCTTTTTAGCAGGCAATAATATTCAAAAACAGAAAGGCCTCCGGATATCCGGAGGCCTTTCTGTTTTAACAGATATACAGGATTATTGCTGCGAATCTATTAATACAATTTTTACAAATATCGGGTCGGTATCGTTTGGCGAACCCGCGCCGCTCGATCTTTGTTTGTACAGGGTTACATGGCCCGGTTCGTGGGTAAAGCTAAAGGCTTCGCCATCGAAAGTTTCGGGGATCTGCTCCCATGGGTCATCGTTCCCGTAAGAGATATAAACCAATACAGCGCCGCTCTCGTTGTAATCATTGTCAAGTTCCGGTACGTTCAGGTCTACTTTTAAAGTGTTTGCATCATAAGCCGACCAATCATCCGATTGTACAGTTTTAACAACCGTAAAGTTGTTACTTGGGCCAATAATGGTTTCTTTTTTACATGATGCGGCTGTTAGTAAAATAACCGACACGCACAGGATAGATAATAGTTTTTTCATGTGATAAATTGTTTTTATGAATCATAAACCGGTTATGAACCCTATCATAACGTTATTACAATGTATTTATATATACATAAGAACAAAGTTTTAGAAAAAGGTTTAATTAACTAACTTATTAGTTAAATTTATTTTAATGAAAAGGTTTTTATTGATGTTGCTTTTTACACCCTTTGCTTGTTTTGCACAAATAAGCATAAGTGGCAAAATTATTAACGGTACTGATAAAAGCCCTGTGGCCGATGCCAGTGTATTTTTAAGCAACGCGACTGTAGGCAATAAATCTGCAGGCGATGGTACTTTTATATTACGTAATGTAAAGCCCGGCCAGTACGAACTGGTAGTTACAGTAATAGGCTATGAAACATACCGGCAGGCGGTGTTGGCAGCGGGCGGGAGTATTAGTTTGCCTGATATTAAGCTAATCCCTAAAACATTAGTTTTAAAAGAAGTTAATATAATGCCCGACCCGAACTGGGAAAGAAACTACGACGCTTTTAAACAGGAGTTTTTGGGAACATCTTCCATAGCTTTGAAGTGTGTGATACTGAACCCGGGAATGGTAGACCTGGAATACGATAAATCAACGCGTACTTTAACAGGTTCATCATATGATTTCCTGGAGATCGATAACAAGGCTTTGGGTTATCACATTAAATACCTGCTCACCAAGTTTTTAAAAGATGGGAAGATCAACCTCGTATATTACGAAGGTTCGGCCTTATTCCAGGAAATGAAAGGCTCGGCTAAGGAAAAAGCCCGTTGGAAGAAAAACCGTAAACAGGTTTATGAAGGTTCATCGATGCAGTTTTTAAGAGCCATTGTGGGTAACAACATGCCTAATTATGGTTTTAAAGTGCTAAGGTTAATAAGAAAGCCTAACCCGGCATACACCGGCCTTAACGATAAGTATATTCAAACTTTAGTAAACGTACCTTTAGAGGTTACCGACTTTACCAAACTTACCGATAACAGGGGAATATTCGCGTTAAAGTTTCCCGACTGCCTGTATGTGATGTACACCAAAAAGCGCGACGACGACCGGTATAACAGTACTTACCGGCCTTTAAATATGCCTAATTATTTAACAACCATATTATCGTTTGTAGAGCCTTACACGTTGTTTGATACAAATGGAGTGATCATAAACCCTGCAGCTGTAACTTTTGAAGGCAACTGGGGCAAAAGCAGGGTGGCAGAAATGTTACCCGTGGATTACACCCCCGAAGAAAAGTAGTTGTATATTTATATATAAACTTACGCATGAAGTACTTGTGCCTGCTATTATTCTTACTACCGCTGTATTGTTTTGCACAGTTAACCATTAAAGGGAAAGTTATAAATACTGTAGATGGCAAGCCCATCCCGGATGCCAGCGTGTTTTTAAATAACGCAACTATTGGTACCAAATCTGCCGATAATGGCACTTTTACGCTTTACAGGTTAAGCCCCGGCCAATACGATTTGGTTGTAAGTGTAATAGGTTACGAAACCTACCGCGAAATCATTATGGTAAATGGCGCGATGATTATCCCGGATATTAAAATGCTGCCCAAAACCATGATGATGAAAGAGGTGGTTATAGGTGGCAAAGATCCTAAGCGTGCCCGCAAATTGCGGATGTTTAAAGAGCAATTTTTGGGAAGGGCGCTGTTTTGGCGCGATTGCAAAATACTTAACCCCGAAATTTTGAAGCTTACTTTTAGCAAGCGCGAACACATACTTACCGCCAGTACCGACGATTTTTTGGAGATAGAGAACAACGCGCTGGGTTATAAACTAAAATACCTGCTCAATAATTTTGTGCTGGATGAAGATGCCCTTAACATGAAGTATGAAGGTTTTGCCTTGTTTGAGGAAATAGAGGGGACCGCAGAGCAAAAAGACAAATGGGAGGCGAACCGGAACAGGGTTTATTATGGCTCGCCCACGCATTTTTTGCGTGCGATATTAGCCGATAAGGCAGATTCGGACTTTGTTGTAAGGCCATTTTGCATCAAATTTGTTGAAAGGGTAACGAGTGACCATAAAAGGAGGTTAATAACCCAAACAGGCGATAGCACAAGTTATTTGATACCCAGGTACGATACTTTGCATGTAGCAAATTATATTTACAAAACCGATAAGAGGGGGGTATACGCCATCAATTACCCGGTAGACCTGGACGTTTTTTATTACCCGCCGGGTGTAATGCACTTTTACAACCTTAATTTGGCATATGGTAACCACCGGCAAATAGGCAGTATCGATTTTATTGACAAAAATGTATTTTTCGATCTAAACGGAACCATCTTAAACCCTACGGGGGCTTTTTTCAGATACAGCTGGGGCATAACCCGCATAGCCGAACTTTTGCCCATAGATTATTGGCCGCCACTAAGGGAGCCGAAAAGGAAGGAAGTTAGGCATTAAGAAGCAATTAACATATTGCTAATAAGCTGTATTAGTTTGACCAAGCCTTACCAGGTTTGTGTTATTTGCGTTTCATCTATTTCACTTTTTGGTTTTTGCGCGATAGACAAAAAGCTTACACAGGCAAGAAAAAAAAGTATTGATGTGGTCGTTTTCAATATATTGCATTATTTTTCCGCCTCTGTTCCTAAAAAAAGTGACTGTGCTGTTTTGAAACTATTTATCTAATCCTTAATAGGGGTTTCATCGGCCTTTAAAATGATCTTTACAGCAACAGTTTCCCCATTCACTATATTTATCGGAGGTAAATAAACACTTTCATATAACATAGCTACACACTTAATAAAATAGCGTTGGTTAGGCGCTACCTCAACAATAAATGGTGTAACAATATTGGTATTGCGAAGCCTTACACCATTAATAACCAATTCGTATAGGGTGTAATTGCGACCGGTATCGTCCTGAACGACAAATTTAAACTGAGTTGGCTTTAGTGTTTTATTTGCTGTATCGCTTTTTTCAATATAAATAGTATACCTTTCTTTAGACGAAAGCTTATGCTGTGCCCCAGCTTTGTTGAAGCAGATAATAAATAATAAAATGCAGATAAGTGCTTTCATGATAGTTTAATTACCGCATCCTTTAATTTTTCCTTTTTGAGTATAGCTTGGGTTACCAGCCAAATCATATCCAGTTTGTTGAACGAAACAAAACTGTGGCTGCGGCTTGCCATCCATGATATAGTACGCCTGATGTAAAAATAGTTTTAGGGTCGCACTCTGATAATAACCTGCTCATTTACATTTCGATATGTATATAAGTGGCCAAGCTATTACTATTTTTTATAATAATATCTCGTGAAGTTCGCTTTGTCTATCCAGGTTATCGTAAATTCTTTTTTCGTTATCTTATTAATTATACCAGTATCGATTTTGCCAGACCGGCTCCAAAGGATCATGTTTTCTTTAAGCTGATACCCCATGAACTCATTTTTATTACTCCGCCTTAGTAAGCTGTCTTTTACTTCAATAATCATTGGTATAAACAAATTCATAGTGTTTTCAGTACCGTCAAATCTAAATTCATCTTTAAATGCTTTCCATAAGCCTTGAATTTGCTTTTGTTCAATAACAGCCTGTTGTTCGCAAGCAGATGAATTTACTTTAGTAGTTAACAATACACACGTAAAAAGTACAATACCAAAAACAGGTATTTTAAGTTTAGATATTATCATACACAAATATATAATAAGTTCCATTGATAAATATTCCACAAAAAAAGCCCGCTTGCAATACAAGCGGGCATTAAATTTATCCTCTATTCCAAAGAATTATTTTTGTTCCTCTTCTTCGGGTTTGGCTTCGTTCTTTTTGTCGATAACCTTTATTTCGTTGGCTTCTTTGTCGTAGTCAACCATCAGGGTATCGCCTTCGGTCAGTTCGCCTTTAAGTATCTCTTCGGCAATTGGGTCTTCCAGGTATTTCTGGATGGCGCGTTTAAGCGGCCTTGCACCAAATTGCGAATCGTAACCTTTTTCTGCGATGAACTCTTTGGCAGCTTCGGTAAGCTCGATCTTGTAACCCAGGCTGTTTACACGGCCAAACAGGAAGCCCAACTCGATGTCGATGATCTTGAAGATCTCGTCCTTACCTAATGAGTTAAACACGATCACATCATCAATACGGTTCAAAAACTCGGGAGCGAAAGCGCGCTTTAAAGCGTTCTCTATCACACCACGCGAGTGGGCATCGGCCTGTGTTGTTTTTGCAGCAGTGGTAAAGCCTACACCCTGGCCAAAATCCTTCAGCTGGCGTGCGCCGATGTTGGATGTCATGATGATGATGGTGTTCCTGAAATCAACCTTACGGCCCAACGAGTCGGTCAGCTGGCCTTCGTCAAGCACCTGTAGCAATATGTTAAATACATCAGGGTGAGCTTTTTCAATCTCATCCAGCAATACAACAGCGTATGGTTTGCGGCGTACCTTTTCGGTAAGCTGCCCGCCTTCTTCGTAGCCTACATAGCCCGGGGGGGCGCCCACCAAACGCGATACCGCGAATTTCTCCATGTACTCGCTCATATCAATTTGTATCAGCGCGTCTTCAGTATCAAACATAAAGCGTGCAAGCTCTTTGGCCAGCTCGGTTTTACCCACGCCGGTAGGGCCCAGGAATATGAACGAGCCGATAGGCTTTTTAGGGTCTTTCAATCCCGCACGGGTACGTTGTATGGCACGGGTAAGCTTTTTAATAGCATCTTCCTGGCCAATAATTTTGCTTGCAATGGTATCAGACATGGCCAAAAGTTTGGCGCTATCCGCCTGGCCCACACGCTGTACCGGGATGCCGGTCATCATGCTTACCACTTCGGCAACATTATCTTCGGTTACGGTGTAGCGTTTCGATTTTGTTTCGGCTTCCCAAAGCGATTTGGCCTGTTCAAGTTCCTCAAGTAAATGCTTTTCGGTATCGCGCAGTTTGGCCGCTTCTTCGTATTTCTGGCTGCGCACAACTTTGTTCTTCTCTATTTTGATCAGCTCGATCTTTTGCTCGATATCCAAAATTTCCTGCGGAACGTGGATATTGGTCAAATGCACCCGCGAGCCAGATTCGTCCAGGGCATCAATAGCCTTGTCCGGTAAAAAGCGGTCGGTAATGTAACGGGTGGTTAAGCTAACGCAAGCGTTGATAGCCTCGTCGGTATAAGTTACACCGTGGTGCTCTTCGTATTTTTCTTTAATGCGGTTCAGGATCTCAACAGTTTCATCAGGGGTGGCCGGTTCAACCATTACCTTTTGGAAACGGCGGTCTAAAGCGCCATCTTTTTCGATGTACTGGCGGTACTCGTCAAGGGTAGTTGCGCCAATGCATTGGATCTCGCCGCGCGCCAGGGCCGGTTTAAACATATTCGAGGCATCAAGCGAACCCGATGCGCCACCTGCGCCAACAATAGTATGGATCTCGTCAATAAATAAAATTACATCTGGCGATTTTTCAAGCTCGTTCATCACGGCTTTCATACGCTCTTCAAACTGCCCGCGGTATTTGGTACCTGCCACAAGCGAGGCAAGGTCAAGGGTAACCACCCGTTTGTTAAACAACACGCGCGATACCTTACGCTGCACAATACGCAGGGCCAAGCCCTCGGCAATGGCGCTTTTACCAACACCCGGCTCGCCTATCAGGATAGGGTTGTTCTTTTTACGGCGCGATAAGATCTGCGATACGCGTTCAATTTCTTTTTCGCGGCCAACTATGGGGTCAAGCTTGCCTTCTTCGGCGGCTTTAGTAAGGTCGCGGCCAAAATTGTCAAGTACCGGAGTTTTTGATTTAATGTCAGAAACTTTTTTAGGCTGGGTGAACGAATCGTCTTCTTTAAAGTCGTCGTCGCCCCCGGTTGATGAGCCCGGCATTTCGTCGGTAACATCATTTTTATTGGCTTCCACTTCGCTTTTAAATACCTCGTAGTTTACGTTAAACTGCATCAGTATCTGCGAAGCGATGTTATCTTCGTCGCGCAGGATAGAAAGCAGCAGGTGCTCGGTGCCTATCACATCGCTTTTAAAAATTTTTGCTTCAAGGTAAGTTATCTTCAAAACCTTTTCGGCCTGCTTGGTTAACGGGATACTGCCTATATGTACATTAGTGCCAATTGTTCCTTTTACAGCATCTTCAACGGCGCGGCGTAGTTTAGCGGTATCAACGGTTAGCCCTTTTAATAATTTAATTGCCACGCCATCGCCATCGCGAATAAGGCCAAGCAAAAGGTGCTCAGTACCAATATAATCATGCCCAAGGCGTAGCGCCTCTTCCCTGCTGTACTGTATCACATCCTTAACCCGTGGCGAAAATTTAGCTTCCATATATACCTTTCTGATTATGATCGTCCTAATCTATAAATTTGTTTTTATCTGTCAAGACGATTGTTGTAACATTTATCAACAATATTGCCAACTTTTTAGCTTTATCAGAAACAGACAATTTAATGATACAGCGCCTGTTTTATTAAAATTTAAATAGGTGGGATTTTGTTTTTAAAACCTACAAAACGCCTGATTATTAGTATTAACGGTTAAAACTTTATTATTTGATATATTAAGTATCAAATAGTTTAAACCAATAGCTAAGTATTAAACAAAGCAGGGCAATTAGTCATTGTTTATGACAATACGGCATGCCGGTAAAATAGCCCTGCTGTATATAAATACGTTATTAGCAAACCAAACGATTTACATTGAAAGATACAAATTACAGGATGAATTTGTGGTGAAAATTGCAAACACCCTGTTAATAACACGGCTTTGCTATATTGGCCTGCCCTGTACATACACCTTTTTGGCGTTTTTTAAACGGCTATTTACAAAATCAGAATCCCTTATATATAAAGTATTGTGCGTGTTATTGCGCCCGGCATCCACCAGTTCTCTTTTAAAGGGATGATAGGCCATTACACTAAACCCATGTTGCAGTAACAGCATGTGTATATCATCGTCATTAAAGCCATATGCTTTGCCTGCACCGTTCAGTTCTATAATTATCGCTTTTAACCCGGGGGCTGCAAGCGTGTTTATCGCGCCATTCAAAACCTCCGTTTCAAATCCTTCTACATCCATTTTTAGCAACAGCGGTATTTTTCCTTCCAGTATATTATCAAGCGTATCAACATTTACTTTAACAACATCAGTATCGATATCGGTTGCTACATGGTTGCCGGTATCATGCGTCCGGGTGAATTTTAAAATGTCTTTTTTACTGCCAAGGCCGATGTTAAGCGCTGTAACCATATTGCCAATGTTATTTAGTTTGACGTTTTGCGTAAGGTGTTCAAACGTTTGTGGAATTGGTTCTACAGCAATTACGCTGGCACCAGCCTCGGCACCTGCCAGCATGGTATAACTGCCAATGTTGGCGCCTATATCTATAAACAGGTCATCGGGGCGTAATAAGTGCAGTAAAAAAGCCATATCCTCAAACTCGTGCAGGCCGCAATAGATATTACCTGTAGCGCCGGTTAACCCTTTCCATACCCAAAGCTTGCTGTGCTGCGTAAACTGATGCACAACGGGCTGTTTATTTAAGCGCGACAATAGCTGCCATTTAAAGAGCCTTATTAAAGCAGGAATAACCCGCCCCTTATTAAAAGGATGGTTTAAAACAAATTGTATTGTGCGTTGCATGGTGCAAAGTAAAAATTAATGCCCTGTTTACCCAATAATAATTGCCGGTTAAAATATTTATATAGCGTAGCATTATTTAGGTTTTTAGATGATATTTGTCTCCTCTAAAATTATAACCAACAATGGCAGACGAAAAGATCATATTTTCTATGGCAGGGGTAAGCAAAGTTTACCCTCCTCAAAAAACAGTACTTAAAAATATTTACCTGTCGTTTTTTTATGGCGCAAAAATTGGCGTTATCGGTTTAAACGGTTCAGGTAAATCGTCGTTGCTGAAGATCATTGCCGGTATTGATAAAACCAATATAGGCGAGGTGGTATTTTCGCCGGGCTATACCGTTGGCTACCTGAGCCAGGAGCCGGAGCTCGACCCCGATAAAACCGTTAAGGAAATTGTGGAGGAAGGTGTTGCCGCAACTACCGCGCTTTTAAAAGAATACGAAGAAATCAACGAAAAATTCGGCCTGGAAGAATATTACAGCGACGCCGATAAAATGGACAAGCTGATGGCCCGCCAGGGCGAATTGCAGGATCAGATTGATGCTGTGAACGCCTGGGAACTTGATGTAAAACTGGAACGCGCTATGGATGCCCTGCGCTGCCCCGAGCCGGATACCAAAATTTCGGTACTATCGGGTGGTGAGCGCCGCCGTGTGGCCCTGTGCCGCCTGCTTTTACAGGAACCTGATGTTCTATTACTGGATGAGCCTACCAACCACCTGGATGCCGAATCGATAGACTGGCTGGAACAGCACCTTAAACAATATAAAGGGACCGTTATTGCTGTAACGCACGACAGGTACTTCCTGGATAACGTTGCCGGATGGATCCTGGAGCTTGACCGGGGCGAAGGTTTACCCTGGAAAGGAAATTATTCATCATGGCTGGATCAAAAATCGAAACGTTTGGCGCAGGAAGAGAAAAGCGAAAGCAAACGCCAGAAAACGCTGGAACGCGAGCTGGAATGGGTACGCATGGGTGCCAAAGGCCGCCATGCCAAATCAAAAGCGCGTTTATCAAATTACGACAAATTAGCATCCGAAGAAACAAAGGAAAGGGAAGAAAAGCTGGAGTTGTTTATCCCGCCCGGCCCGCGTTTGGGTAATATCGTTATCGAAGCAAATGGGGTTACCAAAGCTTATGGCGATAAGGTATTGTTCGAGAACCTTAACTTCTCGTTGCCGCCTGCCGGCATTGTGGGTATTATAGGACCCAACGGCGCAGGTAAAACCACGCTGTTCCGTTTAATTACCGGTCAGGACCAACCGGATGCCGGTACCTTCAGGGTTGGCGATACGGTTGCTTTAGGTTATGTAGACCAGATGCATGACGACCTTGACCCCAACAAATCTGTTTGGGAAAACGTTACCGATGGCCTTGATAATATTATGGTAGGTAACCGCCCGCTTAACTCGCGCGCTTACGTATCCAAGTTCAACTTTAACGGTGCCGATCAGCAGAAGAAGGTTGGTGTACTATCAGGTGGGGAGCGTAACCGTGTGCACCTGGCTATTACACTTAAAAAAGGTTCGAACGTTTTGCTGTTGGATGAGCCTACGAATGATATCGACGTAAATACTTTGCGCTCATTGGAAGAAGCTTTGGAAAACTTTGGCGGTTGCGCGGTAATTATCAGCCACGACCGCTGGTTCCTGGATAGGGTTTGTACCCACATCCTGGCGTTTGAGGGCAACTCGCAGGTGTACTTCTTCGAGGGTAACTACAGCGATTACGAAGAGAACCACAAAAAGCGCGTTGGCGATGTAACCCCAAAACGCATCAGGTATAAAAAACTGACGGTGTAAGTTAGAGTCAAGACGAAAGAATCAAGATACAAGAAAGCCCGGTTGTGCAAGCAACCGGGCTTTTCTATTAAACTATGTCATTGCTGTAAGCGATAGAGAGTGGAAGGAGATGCAAGATTGTGAGATGCAGGAAGCAAGATAAAACGAAAGTTAATTACGGTGGAGGAAGCAATGCCCTGGTTCTTACTTCTGAAATCTCTTAACTCACCATCCCCGCCAGCGCCTCTATCCATTTCGGCTCGGCATTTAAGCTTTCCACCAATTGTACATGCTCGCCGCCGAGGGCTTTAAATTCGTCGCCATATTCGTGCGTAACTTCAAAAACGGTTTCCAGGCAGTCGGATACAAAGGCCGGGCAAAATACCAGCAGGCGTTTCTTGCCATCTTTAGCCAATTGGGCAATTACCTCGCTGGTGTAGGGCTGCACCCATGGGTCGCTGCCCAGGCGCGATTGAAAACAAACGGTATATTTCTCCCCCGGCAGGTTCATTTTAGCGGCTATCAGCCTTGCCGTATCATGCGATTGTGCCGAATAGCACAATTTATTGGTATCATTTAACGCATCGCAGCAGCCATCAGCCTGTAGGCAATAGCTGTGGGTATGGTCGCACTTTTTTAACTGGCGTTGCGGCAGGCCGTGAAAGCTGAACAGTATGTGGTCATAGCTATCGGGGTTATGTCTTTGCGCGTTATCGGCAAAGGTTTCGATCATCAGCTCGTTATCGTGGAACGAATTAAGGAACGATATAGTAGGGATAGTTTGCCAGTCCTTTACTAGGTACATTACTTTTTCCTGCACCGATCCCGTACTTGCCGATGCGTACTGCGGGAACAAGGGAATCACCTGGATGTCGCTTATCAAAGCATCTTTTAAGCGCTGTAAGGCCGCTTCGATAGATGGGCTTTGGTAACGCATAGCCAGTTCAACCACATAGCCATCGCCAAGGCGCTGCTGTAACGCGGCTTGCTGTAATAAACTGTAATGTAATAAAGGAGAGCCGGTTTCCTTGTCCCAGATGGCCTGGTAAAGTTTGGCAGACTTTGGCGCCCTGAACGGGACGATGATCCCTTTTACCAGTACGGTACGCAAGGCGGGGTTAACGTCTATAACGCGCCCATCCATCAAAAACTCGTTTAGGTATTTGCGTACATCCGCTGTCGACGGACTATCCGGTGTGCCTAAATTTACCAGTAAAACTCCCTTTTTTGCCATAATTTATAAGAGGTGCAAAAATAAAATAATTTAGGCCCCTAACCCCCTAAAGGGGGAACAATTTACAAATAAATGATTAGGTGCTATTTAGCGCCCCCTTTAGGGGGCTGGGGGGCTTGCCATAACTTCCACCAGGGCAGCCAGGGGGCGTCGTGATGTTCGTAGTGGTAGCCGAAAAAATAGCAGCTAAAAAATGCCAAAAAATGGTTGCGCGGCAAACTGCGCGATTGATGCTTGTTGTCGTGTTCGCCTTTATGGGGAAGGTAGGTGCCGAAATAGAATAATTGCAGCGTACTTAGTAACGATGGCGCTACCCAAAACAATAAAAGGTTGGGTTGCGGAATCCAGATCTTGAGTACGTTAAAAACAATAGCCATAATCACAATTTGCCAGATAGACAGATAATTACGGATAAACTGCACGTACCACCTAAAAAATGTGCCATTGTGGTAATCCGGATCGGCATCTGTATGTACGTGGTTGTGGTGCTGGTGATGTTTGGTGTATAGTTTTGGATACCAGAACGAGGCGTACAAAAAAGTGCAGATAAACCCGAGACTATTATTTAGAAATTTATTGGGGGCGATGGTGCCGTGCATGGCATCGTGAGCGGTAATGAACAGACCGGTGTACAGGTGCATTTGTACCAGCATCAGCAGGTAAAGCAGTGGATTTTTAAAATCTACCTGCCATTGCATTAACAACACGGTTGAGGTTACCCAGCTACCCAGTACCAGCAGGGCAATAAATAAACCGGTATATGGTGGTGTTTTTTGCAAGGCGGTAGCTTCTTCTAAATCTCCTCTAAAACGGGGCGACTTTATACATGAGCAAATAGCGTGCTGTTAATAGCTTTCCAGTTCGGCTTTTACCTGCTGCATCAGCCACATGGGGGTTGATGTTGCCCCGGCAATGCCAACTTTATCTCCGGGCACAAACATGGTTTTATCCAACTCGCTTATCGATGATACAAAGTAAGTATCCGGGTTATGTTTGCGGCAAACCTCGTAAAGTACCTTGCCGTTTGATGATTTTTTGCCCGATACAAACACCACCTTGTTAAATTTTGTCACAAAAGCAGGCAGGTCCTTATCGCGGTTACTTACCTGGCGGCAAATGGTGTCGTTAGCCTTTACCTCGTACCCGCGCGACAGCAGCTGCTCCTTAACGTTGTAAAACTTATCCATACTTTTAGTAGTTTGGCTATACAGCGTAAAGCTACCGGGCAGTTCGGCGTCGTCAAGCTCGGTAATATCCTGGAAAACCAGGGCATCGCCATTGGTTTGCCCCTGCAGGCCAACAACCTCGGCATGGCCATGCTTGCCAAATATCAATATCCGCTCGTTGTTATCGTACGATGTTTTTATACGGTTTTGCAATTTTAACACCACCGGGCACGATGCATCTATCAGCGTAATATTGTTCTCTAAAGCAATTTTGTAAGTTTCGGGGGCTTCGCCGTGCGCACGTATCAGCACTTTTTCGTTATGCAGGCCGGCCAGTTCGGTATGGTCAATAATACGGAGGCCCATCGCTTTCAGGCGCTCAACTTCTTCATCGTTATGCACAATATCGCCCAGGCAATACAAGTATCCGTCTTCGGCCAGTATTTCTTCGGCCATATCAATGGCGTAAACCACCCCAAAGCAAAAGCCCGAGTCCTGGTCTATAGTAACCTGTAGCTGATAATCACCCATTGTATTGCAAAAATAACTATTTATTAGGTTAAAGGAGAAAGGTTAAGGGCGAAAGGTTATAATTTGAATTTAGTTAGACGAATGGGTTTATGCGGGTTCACGCAGACTATATTAATGCCATCAAATTCAGCGCTCCAAAAAACACAAACTCTGTAATCAGCAATACCACGGCTGCCTTGCCCTGTTTTTTAAATTTAAACCACTCAAAAATACCCAGCATCAAAACACTCAGTAAAAACCAGCAGATGTAATTTTTGAGCGGGATAATGCCATCCAACCATTGCCAGTAATCAAATTTTACCGCAACAGGTTCAATAAGCAAGTCGAGCGTTACCAATATGGCGGCACCTGTTATTACCCTAAAGAACGGGCTTTTTAACCGGCTGCGCTGCATGGTTACACCAACCGCGTACACCAGCAAGAACCAGTTTACGCCTATCATCAAGGGGATATCAAACAGCTTTAATCCAAGGGTTTTGCCATAGGCATAATTGCCAAACAGCACACCGGTATGTACACCTACCCACTCCGCAATAAAGCCCAATAAAAAAACACTTAGTATAAATTTGCCAAAACGGTTATCCTGTTTTTCGTGCCCAAGTGTTATCACCACAAGCATCAGCAGTAAATGAAAGGGGACTATCTGCAGGAACAAAGGCCTTGTTGCCGGTATGGACAGGCCTACCAGGCCCACCACATGGAATAATACAATAATTATTATGGCAGCCCGCGGGGTGATGTTTAAATTTTGCGGCCTTTCCATTCGGTGGTTTTTGTAAGGTGCTTTTGAATTGATGTAAGGCCGATGATAAGCAGGCTAAACATTTGTATGGGGTGTAATATTAAATTAAGCAAAACATTTTGCCCGGCCGATAACGAGATCATAACCCGGGTAAGCGCAATAAGCCCTGCCATCATCAGGATAAAGTTAAGGTTTAAGGTCATAACAATTAGCGCCGGGCCGCCAATCAGCAGCAATAAATAAATTAAAAAGCCGATGATGTTGTAATTGAACGCTGCCAGGAAATTCTTCCCGAAACCTTTTACCGCTTCATTGTAGCTGCTGTACATACGGCAGCTTATCATCCCGTTAGCCAGCAAGGCCTCGCCGTTTAGTTTAGATACCTTTACCAGTTTCATGATCTCTACATCTTCTACCACCTTGTTTTTAGCCAGTTGATGCCATTGATAGTTTTGGTAGCTTTCGGCGTTGAACAACATAAACTGACCGCTGGCTGCGGCAACTGCGGCGCTTTTAATCAGGTACACCAGCCTCAGGGGCAGCAGGTTCAGCAAAATGTAGTGCATCAGCGGCACCACCATTTTTTCGCCTGGGGTGAGCATGGTTTGGTTGGTGAAAAGGCTCAGCAGGCTTAAATCGCGTAAGTTCATACGGTGCACAGCGCTGTTTATCAATCCTTTTTCCACTTTCTCATCAGCATCTAAAAACAGGTAATAATCACCGGTGGCGTATTGGGCCAGTTGATGGCAGGCGTAGTTTTTACCAAGCCAGCCATCGGCAAGGGGCTTGCCTTTTATAACTTTAAAATGATTGTGATTACTGGTGAAAGCTTCACAAAGCGTATAAGTATCGTCGGTAGAGTTATCATCCAGTATAATAACCTCGTAATTCCGGTAATCCTGCGCGTGGATGGACTGCAGCAGGGAGAGGATGTTATCCGCCTCGTTTCGCGCGGGTATTAATATCGATACCTTATTTTCATAATGCTTACCAATACGCGGCAGTTTAGGGTTCGATAAAAAATTGAACAGTGTAACCGTAAAGCGCAGTATCAGGAATATAAAGGTTACTAATAGGGCGATGATCACTATACTACTGTTTTTATTTGCTGCTGTTTGGCGCTGTTATAATGCTGCTGATAGGCACTTTGCACATCTGTTACATCATGCTCAGATTTTAAATAAACGTTAACCGTAGGCTTTTTATATTGCAGGTTCTCGATAAAAGTTGCGGCCATTACGGTTTGAAATTTCCCCGCGGCTATTTGCATAATTTTTGATAACCCCTTTTCAAAATTCACCTCATCAATAAAATTAGAATGCAGTTTCCCTTGCGGGAATATCAGCACCATATTTTCCGGATCATTTAATAATTGGGCGGCGTAATTTAACGATGCCAGCATGTCCCTCGAATTTTTAGTTACCGAGAAAGCTCCTAAATATTTAAAAAAACTCACCTTTTGTACGGTTTCCTGTATCACCATTACATGAAACCGCTTTTTAAAAACTTTATGGTTGATATAATACATCAGGAAACCATCCCACCAGCTTAAATGATTTGCCAGTAATAATACCGACCTGCCCTTATCCACTTCCACCTCATTAAACTTCACCTCATGGAAATTCGTTTTCACTATCCGCAGGATATAACTATGAAAGAACCATGATACGAGTTTATTTTTCTGCGGATAGATCATTTTGATTTCGGATTGCGGATTTTCGATTTCGGATTTAATGCTCCACGTCTGTTTGCGCTTTTAACGCTTGTTGGTGAAAGGTATTTATTTTGGCAATAAGTTCATCAAACGGCACCTCGCCGGCTACTCCGCAATCAAACAAATGGAAGAATACCGATGGTTTCAGGCTTTCAAAATAATCTATCAGCGCGCAGTTGTAAACGATCTGGCAGGGACCTTTTATGTTCTTGATAAGGCGCTCTATGCCCTTCTCTACTTTAATTTCGGTAGTATGGTTCGATCTTAGTTCGCCTTGCGGGAAAACAACCACCAGGTTCTCTGGGTCGTTAAGCAAGCCGGCAGCGTACTGCAGCGATTTTACCATCTCGCGCGATGACCTGTTGATAGAGAACCCGCCGAAAAGGTTTAGCAGCATGCGTTTTTTCAGATGGTCTTCCTGCATCATAATGTACAGGTGGCGGTTTAAGTGCCAATAGGCCAGGTAATTGCCCCAAAGGCCATCCCACCAGCTAAAGTGATTGGACAGCAGCAGTACCGAATGCCCCGGTTTGGGTGTAAATGGCATAACCACCAGCCGGTTGAAAGCCCTGCGCATGCGGTAACGCATATACATGGCAAACCAGTTGCTAAAAAGCTTTACTCTGCGGGCGGGTATCATTGCTGTAAATTTACTAAATACTCATCCAATTGTTTGGTAACCAGCCAGTGGCCCATATCTACCTCATAAACTTGCGGGTTGTTCAATTTTCCGATAAAAGGCAAAGCCGCCTTCATCGGGAACAAATTATCGTGCTTGCCAAATATCAACCGGCATTTGATATTATGTCTGTTTATCATTTCGGCTACTTTATTGGTATCGGGCTTTAACAAACGGATGAGGTTTAAGGTATAATAAACATCCTGCCGTTTTTGTTCGGTATCAATTTCATTATAGGCTATGGTGTATAGGCTATCGTCAATAAACTTCAGCTTTTTTAAGTTTTTGAGCAGTGTGGGTGCCAGCCATTTGCTTTTTGTTACGCGCTTAAACAGGTATTGGCCCACCTTTTTAAAAGTTAAAAAATGAAAGCCTTTGTAAACCGATAATCCGTCGGGGGCCATTAATACTACTTCATCTATCAGGTCGGCGTATTCTTCTATCAGCAGCAAGGCTATGTTTGCGCCGATGGAATAACCCATTACCGAAAAGCGCTGCCTGCCATAGATATTAAACCATTCTTCCAGGTAAGCCTTGACCATTGGTTTTGGCATACCCGCTACTATCTGCTCTTCGGTCCAGTCGCCCAGTTTACTGTCGCCATGAAAAAAATGATCGAAACCGTAAACATGGTACTCCTGCAATATGGAGTTTTCCAGCACATGGAACTGGCGGCCCGTCATCCCGTAACCGTGGAAGGCCAGCATGGGTTTAGTCCCCGTGCCATATTCGTGATAGTGTGCCTTTCCCAGGCCGGGAATATCCAAAAAGCCCATAGTGGCAATATTAAGAATTACTCCTTTAATATACATGTCATTTCGAACGATAGAGAGAAATCTTCTAAAAGCGACTGGCGGATTTGCAGGTTGTAGAAGATTTCTCCTCGTACCTCGTTCGAAATGACATTTGGGAGAGCATTGTTAGATATATTGAACGCTTCAGTATTTAACCACAGAGGACACGAAGTTTTTCTTTGTGAACTCTGTGGTTTTCTCTTTGTGGTCTCTGGTGGTTAAAACCACTAATGTCTCTCCTTTATATATTTCCTAATAGCCTCTGTCGCGCCAATATTTTGCTCAACATAGTTCTTCGCAATAACAGCCGAGGCGTGGCGGGTATCTTCATCATTCATTAATAAACCGGCTACCGCATTTAATTTATCCTGGCTGTCAATACTAAATCCTCCCTTTAATTCTACCAAATCGCGGGCCTCTTTAAACTTATCGTACTTAGGGCCAAATATTACCGGCATGCCAAAAGCCGCTGCCTCCAGTGTATTATGGATCCCTGCACCAAACCCACCGCCTATATAAGCGATATCGGCATATTGATATAGTGACGAGAGCATGCCGATGTTATCTATTATAAGATGTGAGACGTGATCCCGATAGCTATCGGGATTAAGATGTGAGATTTGGGAAAACCTTAAGGTGGTTTCCTTTGGTAAGATGTTTACCAATCTGCTTACCTTATCCTCGCCTATCTCGTGCGGGGCGATGATGAATTTCCAGTCGGGGTGCTGTGTTATCAATCCGGCAATCAGCTTTTCATCGGCGGGCCAGGTGCTGCCGGCTATAAAAAGTTTTTGTCCGTTTTTAAACGCGGCTATTTCCGGCAATTCTTTTGGCTGCTGCGCATTGGCCCATACCCTGTCAAAACGGGTATCGCCACTAATGGTTACGTTGGTTATGCCCACATTGTGCAGCAAATGTTTTGATGGAATATCCTGCACAAAAAACCAGGTAACCAGTTTCAGCATTTTGCGGTGCAGCCCGCCGTACCATTTAAAAAACACCTGCCCGGGCCTGAAAATGCCCGATATAATGTACAATGGCACGTGCTGTTTATGCAATTGGTTAAAAAAATGGTACCAGTATTCATACTTGGTAAAAATGGCCATAACCGGGTTTATGGCGCTGATAAATTTTTGAGCATTAGCAGCCCTATCAAGGGGCAAATAATACACAGCATTAGCAAGGGGTGTATTTTTGCGTGCCTCGTATCCCGAAGGAGAAAAAAAAGTTATTACAATCGCGTGTTGAGGGTATTCATGTTTTACGGCTTCTAAAACCGGCCTGCCTTGTTCAAATTCGCCTAACGAAGCAAAATGAAACCAGATGCTGGATTTTAACGGTTGCACCTGCTGCAGTCTCCGGCCTTTTATCCATAGTTTGGCTTTGTTTTTATATAGTGATGCTACATATACTAAAACATAGTATAATGTGATGCCGATGTTATATAGTACAAGCATTTTTGGATTTGTATTATTATCTTCGTCGGGCATAAAAGTAACACATTAACGCAAAAATAAAATTATGAAAATAGCTGTTGTTGGAACGGGTTATGTTGGACTGGTAACCGGCACTTGTTTAGCCGAAACCGGTAACCAGGTTACCTGTGTTGATATTAACGAACAAAAAGTAAAAATGATGCAGGAGGGCAAGCTCCCTATTTACGAGCCCGGCCTGGAGTTGCTTTTCCATCGTAATATAAACCAGAAAAGGTTATTATTTACCAATGACCTTGCCGCCGCCATTGCAGACGCTGAGATCATTTTCCTTGCCCTGCCAACGCCCCCGGGTGGTGATGGCTCTGCCGACCTGAGCTATGTTTTAGGCGCGGCAAAAGATATTGCCAAATTAGTTACCGACTATAAAGTTATCGTAACAAAATCTACCGTGCCGGTTGGCACTGCCGATAAAGTTACCGCGGTTATAAAAGCCAACACTAATGTAGAGTGCGCGGTGGTATCAAACCCCGAGTTTTTACGCGAAGGTGTGGCGGTTGAAGATTTTATGAAGCCCGACCGCGTAGTTGTTGGTACTACCGATGAACGCGCCCGCAAATTAATGGGCGAGCTTTATGCCCCATACGTACGCCAGGGTAACCCCGTGATATTTATGGACGAGCGCTCATCTGAATTGACCAAGTATGCCGCCAACTCTTTCCTGGCCACAAAAATATCGTTCATGAACGAGGTTGCCAACCTTTGCGAACTGGTTGGTGCCGATGTTGATATGGTGCGCCGCGGTATTGGTGCCGATAATCGTATTGGTAACCGCTTCCTGTTCTCGGGGATTGGTTATGGCGGCAGCTGTTTCCCTAAGGATGTGCAGGCTTTGGCAAAATCGGCCGAAGAGAACAGGTACGACTTTAAGATCCTTAACTCTGTAATGGAAGTTAACGAGATCCAAAAGAAAGTATTAGTGCAAAAACTGAAGAAATATTATAACGATGACCTTAAAGGCAAAAAATTTGCCATGTGGGGCCTGGCTTTTAAACCGGAAACCGACGATATCCGCGAAGCGCCTGCTTTATACATTATTGATGAATTATTAGCCGCCGGTGCAGAGATAACCGTTTTTGACCCTGAGGGTATGAAAAATGTTAAAGCTTTGCTTGGCGATAAAATAAAATACGGTACCGACCCTTACGAAACCGCTGCTGGCGCTGATGCGCTATTGATCGTAACGGAATGGTCGCTGTTCAGGACGCCGGATTTTGAGCGCCTGTCTGAACTTTTAAAAAGTAAGGTTATATTTGATGGCAGGAACCTTTACGATCTGCAAAAAATGATAGATCTGGGGTACTATTATAACAGCATAGGCAGAAAAGTAATTAACTAATGGCAGAACGCAAACGTATCCTTATTACCGGCGCGGCCGGGTTTTTAGGCTCGCATTTATCCGACAGGTTTATAAAAGAAGGTTACCATGTTATTGGCATGGATAACCTGATAACCGGCGACCTGCGCAACATCGAACATTTGTTTAAGCTCGAAAATTTTGAGTTTTACAACCACGATGTTTCCAAATTTGTTTACGTGCCGGGCAACCTGGATTACATATTGCATTTTGCATCACCTGCAAGCCCAATCGATTATCTTAAGATCCCAATCCAAACCCTAAAGGTTGGCTCGCTGGGTACGCATAACCTGCTGGGTTTGGCGCGCTCCAAAAAAGCCAGGATGCTTATAGCTTCCACATCAGAAATTTATGGCGACCCTACCGTTAACCCGCAGCCCGAGGAATACTGGGGCAATGTGAATACGGTTGGCCCGCGTGGTGTATATGACGAGGCTAAACGCTTCCAGGAATCTATCACCATGGCTTATCATACATTTCATGGCTTAGAAACCCGCATTGTGCGCATCTTTAATACCTACGGCCCGCGCATGCGCCTTAACGACGGGCGCGTTTTACCGGCGTTTATTGGCCAGGCATTACGCGGCGAACCATTGACCATGTTTGGCGATGGCTCACAAACCCGCTCTTTTTGTTATGTAGACGACCTGATAGAAGGTATTTACCGCCTGCTGCACAGCGATTACGCGCAGCCGATGAATATTGGTAACCCTGATGAGATAACCATCCGAGAATTTGGCGAGGAGATCATAAAATTAACAGGTACCGACCAGGAAATGATAAGCCTGCCCCTGCCAACAGATGACCCTAAACAACGCCGCCCTGATATTACCAAAGCAAGGAATATTTTAGGCTGGGAGCCAAAAGTATCGCGCAGCGAAGGGTTAAAGATCACTTACGAGTATTTTAAATCGCTGCCCGAAAAAGAGATCCTGCATAAGGATTTTACTTACTATAACAAACAATAACGATACCCACGTTTAATATTAACGCGCGTAACAGCATACTTTAAAAACATCTTATGAAAATTTTAGTGACCGGGGGCCTGGGCTTTATAGGCTCGCACACCGTTGTAGAACTGGTAAACGCCGGGTACGAACCGGTAATAATTGATGACCTTTCAAATTCAAACATCAAAATATTAGACCAGATCGCTAAAATTATAGGCTATAAACCTGTATTCCATCAGTTTGACCTTTGCGATGCGCAGGCCGTAAAAAACTTTGCGGGTAATAACCCCGATATTGCCGGCATCATTCATTTCGCGGCTTCAAAGGCTGTTGGCGAATCGGTGCAGCTGCCCTTAAAATACTACCGCAACAATTTTTATTCGCTTATAAATATTTTGGAAGCTTACCAGGGTACTGCGTTAAACTTTGTATTCTCGTCAAGCTGTACCGTTTACGGCCAGCCGGATGTTTTGCCGGTAACCGAAGACGCGCCTGTTAAGGCTGCCGAATCGCCGTATGGTAATACCAAGCAAATTGCCGAAGAGATGCTGAGGGACCTTGTAGCAGCAGGCACCAAATACAAAGTGGTTGCATTGCGGTATTTTAACCCGGTAGGGGCACACGAAACCGCTTTAATTGGCGAGCTGCCTATTGGGGTGCCGCAAAACCTGGTGCCTTTTATAACACAAACAGCCAGCGGCAAACGCGAAAAACTAACCGTATTTGGCGATAAATACAACACACCTGATGGCAGCTGCGTACGCGATTATATCCACGTTGTTGATCTGGCCAAAGCACACGTAGCGGCGCTTAAATTAATGGAACAGGATACTTTTGAGGGGTACGATGTATTTAACATTGGTACGGGTAATGGCTACACGGTTTTAGAAGTTATTAATGCTTTTGAACAGGCAACCGGCAAAAAATTAAATTACCAGATTGGCCCCCCACGCAGCGGCGATATTGAAAAGGTATGGGGCGAGGTATCAAAATCGACCCGGAAGTTACACTGGAAAGCCGAGCGCGATATCGATACCATGATGTCATCTGCATGGGCCTGGGAAAATTATATTACCCAAAATCCGTTATAACCCAATAACAGCATCATGAAAAAGATAATTATTACGGGCGGCGCAGGGTTTATCGGGTCGCACGTGGTACGGCGTTTCGTAAAAAATTATCCCGATTATACCATCATTAACCTGGATAAGCTTACCTATGCAGGTAACCTGGCTAACCTTAAAGACATCGAGCATTCCCCCAATTATCGTTTTGTGAAGGGGGATATTGTGGACCTTGAGTTTATAAATAATTTATTTGAGCAGGAACAGCCCGACGCGGTGATCCACCTTGCCGCCGAATCGCACGTGGACCGCTCTATTACCAACCCGCTGGAGTTTGTAATGACCAATGTGGTAGGTACAGTGAACCTGTTAAACGCCGCTAAAAATATTTGGAAAGGCCAATACGATAAAAAACGTTTCTACCACGTATCAACCGATGAGGTGTATGGCACCCTGGGCGATACGGATATGTTTACAGAACAAACCGCTTATGATCCGCATTCGCCTTATTCGGCATCAAAAGCAAGTTCAGATCATTTTGTAAGGGCCTATTACGATACCTACGGTTTGGGTACGGTTATATCAAACTGTTCAAACAATTACGGCTCATACCATTTCCCCGAAAAGCTGATCCCGCTTGCTATCAATAACATTAAACAGGGCAAGGCAGTACCCGTTTATGGCAAAGGCGAGAACGTGCGCGATTGGCTTTGGGTTGAGGACCACGCAAGGGCTATCGACGTTATTTTCCATAAAGCAGCAGCAGGTTCCACATATAACATTGGCGGCCACAACGAATGGAAAAACATAGATCTCATCAAACTGTTGTGTAGCATATTAGATAAGAAACTGGGGCGCGAGGCCGGCGAATCGGCAAAGTTGATCACTTATGTAACAGACAGGGCCGGGCACGATCTAAGATATGCTATTGATGCTGCCAAACTAAAAAATGAACTGGGCTGGGAACCATCTATAACCTTTGAAGAAGGCCTGGAAAAAACAGTTGACTGGTACCTTACTAATGAGCAATGGCTTAACGATGTTACATCGGGGCATTACCAGGATTATTATAATGAGCAATATACCAACCGCTAAAAATGTTCGGATTATTTAAGAAGAAAGAGGAAAAACGTACTGTAAGTTTTGATTACAGTTCGATAGTGACAGATATGCATTCGCACGTTTTACCGGGTATTGACGATGGGGCGCAAAACGTTGAGGAATCTATAGTCCTGATCAAAAAAATGATGGAGTTGGGGATCAAAAAAATAATTGCTACCCCGCACATTATGATAGATTATTACCGTAACGATGCCGAAAGTGTTGGGAACGCGCTTGCCATCCTGAAAGCGGAACTGAAAAATCAAAACATCGATATAGATATATCTGCAGCGGCTGAGCATTACTTTGACGAAACTTTTGAAAAGCGCCTGGAAGACCGCAAGGTTTTAACCATGGGAGATAACCATGTATTGTTCGAGCTTTCGTTTATTAACCAGCCTCCGAATATTATCCAGATCATTCAAAAAATGAAGGATTTGGGGTATAAGCCTATATTGGCCCACCCCGAAAGGTACGGCTATATGACCATTGAACAATTAAAAACCATCCGTAACTGGGGCTGCGATCTGCAACTGAACACGATATCGTTAGCCGGGTATTATGGCAAGCACACTAAAAAATTAGCCGAAGAACTGGTAGATAACCAAATGGTTGATTTTATATCGAGCGATATGCACCACCCCCGCCACGCAGCAGCGTTCGAAACCGCGCTGACCATGCCATACCTGGAAAAACTACTGTTTGATTATCCGCTGAAGAATGTAATGCTGTAGTTAGGGGATCAAGATGTAAGAGTCAAGTACCAAGACAAAAATATAATTATAACAAAGGGCTTAGATATTATCTAAGCCCTTTGTTATTTCTTGATTCTTGACTTCTTACATCTTAATTTCTACTCGTATCTCAACGCCTCTACAGGGTCGAGCTTGGATGCTTTTTTCGCGGGGTAAAAACCCGACGATAAACCAATAAATGTACACAAGGCTACTGCCGAAAACAACCATACCCACGGTACAATAAATGTCCCGCTGATTTGTACGGCTATGAGGTTACCCGCGCCCATGCCCAATATTATACCGGCAAAGCCGCCTATAAGGCAAATTACAATAGCCTCGATCAAAAACTGTTTGCGTATCACCGCCGGCGTGGCGCCAATAGCCTTACGCAATCCAATTTCGCGGGTACGCTCGGTTACCGATACCAGCATAATATTCATCAGGCCAATGGCAGCACCTATTAAGGTGATTGCGCCAATAGCAAAACCGGCTACCGTGATACCCGTAAGTTGCCCTGATAGCTCTTGCTGGATCGAATCGCTCCTTGATATTTCAAAGTTTTCGGCCTGTCCAATACGGATGCCACGGATATTCCGCATCAGCGAAGTAGCTTCACCAATACTGGCATCAAGCACATCAGGGCTGTTAACGTTTACTGTTACCCCAAACGATGGTTTTGATGTGGCCGCAATTTGCCTGGCCTTTTGCACCGGGATGATGCAAAATTTATCGCCCCCAAAACTGTTGCTTCCTTTGGGTGCAACTACACCAATTATCCTGAATTTGCTGCTGCCCAGCAGTATCGATTTGTTTATCGGGTCTTCGTTCTTAAATAATTTTACTTTCAGCTCATCGCCTATGATAACCACGTTAGCGCCGTGCTCCAATTCGGATGATGAAAAATTACGGCCTAAGGCCAGCTTATGCCCTTTTATAAAAAGGTAATTATCGTTACTGCCTGTTACCGATATATTGGGGTTGGTTTTAATGCTGTTATACTTGGCAATAGCGGTGCCGGTAACGCTCAGGTCGATACTGATGCGTGCCGGTAATTTATAAAGTTTTGAAAAGCGCTCGGCCTGGTCATAATTGATAGCCGGGTATATTTTACGGTGCCCGCCGTTACCAAAATTAATACCGCTTCCACGGTTCTGGATGGTAAAAGAGTTTGCCCCCAGGCCGGCAAAAGCATCGTTTGTAAATTGCTTAATGCCCTCAATAGCCGTTAATATCCCCACTAATGCCATAATACCTATGGCAATAATTAACGCGGTAAGCGATGTACGCAGCCTGTTACCGGCTATAGATTGTAACGCTATGGATATATTTTCTCTGAAGGTTGTTTTTACCGGCATGCCCTAAATATAAAAAAACTTGACGGTATGACTATAATAAGGTATGGTTTGTTACAGCCACAGCAGATTATTATATTATTTAAAAGCCTGTTGACCGGGTAAAAAACTTGTGCTACTTTTATTTTATTCTCTATTTAAACATGAAGCAAATAATACTGCTGCTATTGGCCATAAGTTTTGTTACCGTTTGCCGGTCGCAAACAACAACTATGATGAAGCCAAAAATGCTTACTGAGCACACCGTTGTAAAAGATACTGCCGGTAACGTGGTGCCTTATGCGATTTGGTCCTCTTTGATGCAGTCGCAAGGGTACTCAATAAAAGTATTACCCAGCGGGGATACCAGCATATATACCCTGAATAAATTATCCGGACAGAAACGGGCTTTAATTAAATCGTTACGTGTAAATAAACCGGCAGATACAACTGCAAGTGCCGCACCTGTAATTGAACCAGTAACCATTGTTCAAAAACCTGCGGTATATGTTCCTGATTATTTGCCACGACAATCAGAATCGTTCCGTAATGGTGATGCCTTTAAATTCTTTAAAGATAAAGACATCAATGGTGAAAAGATAGATATCAATGCGCTGAAAGGTAAAATAGTAGTACTTAATTTTTGGTTTATCAATTGCCCTGCCTGTCGTTCGGAAATGCCCGAACTAAATAAAGTTGTTGCAGATTATGCTAATGATCCCGATGTGATATTCGTAGGTTTATGCCTTGATCAAAAACAAAAAATAAAGGATTTTATTGCAATGGTGCCTTTTAACTTTAAACATATTGCTGATGCAGCTTACTACGGTAATAAATATAGCATAAATCTATATCCTACTACGCTGGTTCTGGATAAGCAGGGTATTATCCGCTTTAACGCTGTCGGTGCCGACAATACCGGTTATTGGGTTAAAAAAACTATCGAGGATTTCAAAAGCGCAAATTGATTGCAACAAAAAAGGCCCTCGTAACTAACGCGGACCTTTAAAATATCTATGTAATATTTATACCGAGAACGAAGTACCGCAGCCGCAGGTGCTGGCGGCATTAGGATTATTAAAAGTAAAGCCACGTGCGTTCAATCCATCCTGAAAATCTATCTGCATACCGGCAAGGTACAGGCCATGCGCTTTGTGCATGTAAACCTTAATACCTTCAATTAAAAACTCCTGGTCGCCGTCTTTCTTCTGGTCGAAGCCTAAAACATAGTTCATGCCCGAACAGCCGCCGCCTTCAACACCAACACGCAGGCCAAAATCGTCGTTCAGTTCTTGCTGGTCTTTCAACTTAAAAAGTTCTTTAACGGCACCCTGGGTAAAAGTTACAGGGGCAGTAAGGGTTTCAACGATCGCGCTCATCTTATTTTTAATTAACTACACAAATATAAGGTAAAATGCGGATTTTTGCAGCGACCGATTTATTTATGACCTCCGTTTAACATTCGTAAAAATGAACCTTTACAATTACCTGTTAGAGATATTAAAGTACACCATTGCCGGTATTGGTATTATATATATAGCGTTTTACCTGTTTAAACCCTACCTGGATAAAACCACCGCCCTGCAAACGCTGGAGTTTAAAAAAGCGATAGCCAACCAAACCCTGCCCCTGCGCTTACAGGCTTACGAACGTTTGGTGTTATTTATCGACAGGATAAACCCGGCCAACTTATTGATCCGTTTAAACGGCAATGGTTACACCGCTGCCGAGCTGCACAGCATTATATTGAACGAGGTGCGTACCGAATATCAGCATAACGTTACCCAGCAAATTTATGTAAGCACACAGGCCTGGGCCGTAGTAAAGCGCGTAAAAACGGATACCCTTAGCCTCATCAGCAACGCTGTACAAACTATGCCGGATAGCGCTACCGGGCTCGACCTGGGTAAAGTGATACTTACGCATTTGAGCAAACTGGAAGACGACCCTTACGAAACGGCAACTAACCTGGTGCGTAAGGATTTGGATAATATATTTTAAACACTATGGCCGATAAAAAATTTAAAACCATTTCGGGCATCGAGCTTAAGGAAGTTTATACCGAGCCTTCGGGCATGACAGAGTTGCCGGGGCAGTACCCTTACACCCGCGGCATCCAGAAAGATATGTACCGGGGAAAACCCTGGACCATGCGCCAGTACGCGGGCTTTTCAACCGCCGAAGAAAGCAATAAGCGTTACCACTATTTATTAAGCCAGGGCACCATGGGCCTGTCGGTAGCTTTCGACCTGCCTACCCAAATAGGTTACGATAGCGACCACGAGCTCTCCGAAGGTGAAGTGGGCAAAGTTGGCGTAGCGATAGACTCGTTGAAGGATATCGAGATATTGTTTGATGGCATCCAGTTGAAGGATATCACCACCAGCATGACCATCAACGCTACAGCCAGTATCCTGCTGGCCATGTATATCGCGTTAGCAAAAAAACAGGGCGCCGATCTGAAACAGATCTCGGGCACCATCCAAAACGATATATTAAAGGAATACGCGGCAAGAGGTACTTATATTTATCCGCCTACTCCGTCCATGCGCTTGATCACTGATATTTTTGAATATTGCAGTAAGGAGGTACCCAAATGGAATACCATATCCATATCGGGCTACCACATCCGCGAGGCAGGCTCAACCGCCGTGCAGGAACTGGCCTTTACACTGGCCAACGGCAAAACCTATTTAAGGGCCGCGTTAGAAAAAGGGCTGGATATTAATGTGTTCGCTAAACGCCTTTCGTTCTTCTTTAACTGCCATAATAACTTTTTCGAGGAGATTGCAAAATTCAGGGCTGCGCGGCGCATGTGGGCGCATATTACCAAAGAGCTTGGGGCCACAGATGCCGGCGCGCAAAAATTACGTTTCCATACCCAAACAGGGGGCTCTACTTTAACCGCACAGCAGCCCATGAATAACATAGTGCGCGTAAGTATGCAGGCTTTAGCCGCGGTATTGGGTGGTACACAATCCTTACATACAAATGGTTACGACGAGGCTTTGTCGTTACCAACCGAGGCCGCTGCCAAAATAGCCCTGCGTACCCAGCAGATCATCGCTTTTGAAAGCGGCGTAACCGATACGGTTGACCCGTTGGCAGGCTCATATTTTATAGAAGCTTTAACCGATGAACTGGAAGCAGCCGCCCAATTATATATAGATAAGATTGATGCGATGGGTGGCTCGGTAAAAGCGATTGAGCAGGATTACATCCAGCAGGAGATTGCCGCGGCCGCCTACCAATATCAAAACGATATAGAAAGCGGCGACCAGGTACTGGTTGGCGTTAACAAGTTTACCCAGGCCGAAGAAGTGAACCCAAATGTTTTTAGGGTTGATGATGCCATCCGCAGGCAACAAATTGATAAGCTTACGCGTTTAAAAGAGGAAAGAAACAATGACGAGGTAGAAAGAGCGCTGCAAAATTTGGCAGACGCGGCCCGTGGAAAAGATAACCTTATGCCGTATATTTTAACAGCCGTTGAGTGCTACGCAACACTTGGCGAGATAGCCGATACACTACGGAATATATTTGGAGAATATTGACAAGTTTTATCGTTCTAATTAAGAATTTTCGCAAACATTTCACGGGAAACTAATCCACATTTTTGACGGTACCAATGTTTAAACTTTTAAAACCGCATTCCCGTAAAACTGGCGCATAAAACGCCTTTATACATGCGAAATATAATGTTAATAACTTTAATATTCGCAATACAAACAGATAATTTTTATAAATATATTTCTCAAAATTTATTTTTTTATCCGCTTTTTTTTAGAATATTCGATGTTCCGAAACGGCACAAAAACTTACCGCTTCGGAGGCTGTAAATCAAGATATTACTTAATACTTATATGGAAAAAACTTGTACTAACGTTTGGAATAGCTGCCTTCAGATAATAAAAGACAACATACCGGCACAAAGCTTTAAAACCTGGTTCGAACCAATAAAAGCTTTGCGTATGGAGGGTAGCGTTTTAACGATACAAGTACCAAGTTTATTCTTTTACGAGTGGTTGGAAGAGCATTATGTAGGCTTGCTGCGCAAAACAATAAAAAAGCAATTAGGCGACGAAGGTCGTTTAGAGTACAACATTGTTGTTGAGCAGTCATCAAGCAAGCCGTATACTACCAACATGCCCTCGAATGGAAATGGTGCTGAATCAAAAAATCAGTCTATGCCGATACCTATTTCTATAAATAAGGATATTAAGAACCCGTTTGTAATACCGGGCCTTAAAAAGCTGAACGTAGATCCGCAGCTAAACCGTAACTACACCTTCGAAAATTTTGTTGAAGGCGATTGCAACCGTTTGGCGCGCTCTGCAGGCTATGCTGTTGCTGCCAAACCGGGCGGCACATCATTTAATCCGTTGATGATATACGGCGGCGTAGGCCTTGGCAAAACGCACCTGGCCCAGGCCATTGGTAACGAAATTAAACGCACCCTGCCCGATAAGCTCGTACTATATGTAAGCTGCGAAAAATTTACCCAGCAATTTGTTGACGCGCTTAAACACAACAACATAAACGATTTTGTGAATTTTTACCAGGCGATAGATGTACTGATCATGGATGATGTGCACAACTTTGCCGGTAAAGAAAAAACACAGGATTTCTTCTTCCACATTTTTAACCACCTGCACCAAAGCGGCAAGCAGTTGATCATCACATCAGATAAAGCGCCAAAGGACCTGGCCGGTTTAGAAGAACGTTTGCTATCGCGTTTCAAATGGGGCCTTTCTGCCGATCTGCAGATCCCTGACCTGGAAACGCGCATGGCTATCCTGAAAAACAAAATTTACCAGGACGGCATCGAACTATCGAACGATGTGGTTGAATACGTTGCCCATAACATTGATAACAACGTGCGCGAACTGGAAGGCGCGATGGTATCCTTACTGGCGCAAAGCACCCTTAACCGTAAAGAGATTGACCTGAACCTGGCCAAGCAAATGCTTAAGAATTTTGTAAAAAATTCGGCCAAGGAAATTTCGATGGAATACATCCAAAGCCTGGTTTGCGAGTACTTTGAAGTGCCTATCGAAATGGTAAAATCACAAACTCGCAAACGCGAAATTGTACAGGCCCGCCAGATATCGATGTACCTGGCAAAAGCGCACACCAAAAGCTCGTTAAAATCAATCGGTAATTTCTTTGGCGGCCGCGACCACTCTACCGTTATCTATGCCTGCCAAACCGTTGAAGACCTTATTGATACCGATAAAAAATTCAAAGGCTATGTAGCCGATATCCAAAAGAAACTAAAAATGTCGTAGTTGACATGTTAGATATTAGAAAGCCCTGCAGAGATGCGGGGCTTTTTTGGTTTTTAGATTTATCCTTACCGGGCATGTCATTGCGAGGAGCGATAGCGACGTGGCAATCTCAGCATATCCGATTGTCCTATGAGATTGCCACGCTATCGCTCGCAATGACATGGTGTTTAATATTGTTTTTTATCCTTAAATTGCCTCAACAAATCAGCTCAATTATGAAAAAACTAATCCTTACAATCGTAATGCTGGCATTAGCCGCACCGGCCTTTTGCCAAACGGATAAAGACGATATCAAAAAAACCATTACCACCATGTTTGATGGCATGCGCAAAGGTGATAGCGCCATGCTGCACTCTACCTTTCATAAAGACATGGTATTGCAAAGTGTGGTAAATAAAAAGGATGGCTCAACCATACTTGCTTCAGAAAAGGCAGACGACTTTGTAAAGCAAGTTGGCACCCCACACAAAGATGTTTACGACGAGCGTATTACCTGGGGCGATATTAAAATAGACGGCGACCTGGCCAGCGTTTGGACACCCTACAAATTTTATGTTGGTGATAAATTCAGCCACTGCGGTGTCAACTTTTTTCAGCTGATGAAAGCAAAAGACGGCTGGAAAGTGATATATATTGTTGACACCCGCCGCAAGGATAATTGCCCTGAGTAGGGCCCTCACTCAATCCTCTCCAAAGGAGGGGGCTTTAAACATCGCGTCATTTAGGTACGACGCAATCTCCCGATAGGCAACGACGGAAATATGGCGTTTATGCAAGTGTTGAGATTGCTTCGTGCCTCGTAATAACGTTAGCTAATTATATCCGCTGTTATCTTCGCCGATAACAAACAAAGCGGGATGCCGCCGCCGGGGTGTACGCTCCCCCCGCAAAAATACAATCCCTTAACTTTTGATGACTTGTTGGCATGCCTCAAAAATGCCGCGAACCGGTTATTGGAGCTGGTGCCATAGATAGAGCCTTTATACGATGAGGTTTTACTTTCGATACTGCGCGGATCAAGGATGCTTTCGCATACGATGAGTGGCGCGATATCCTCTCCAAGTATTTTAGAAAGCTTAGCAATAATATGCTGCCGTGCATCTGCGATAAGCTTGTCCCAATCCTGCCCGTTGTTGGCGGGTACGTTGATCATCACAAACCAATTTTCGCAGCCTTCCGGCGCGTCATCTGTTTTATATTTCGAACTGATGTTGAGGTAAACCGTGGGATCATTATAAATATCCTGTTGCTTCCAGATGTGCCCGAACTCGGCCCTATAATCGGCACTAAAAAATATGTTGTGCAGATCAAGCTCCGGGAAATGCTTTTTTATTCCCCAGTAAAATATCAATGCCGAGCTGCTGCGTTCCTGGTTTAAAATTTTCTGCGGATGTAGCTTTGGATATTTGCCAAGCAGGCGGTTGTAGGTAAACCAAACGTCCATATTAGAAACTACCACGTCGGCCAAAATATTTTCGCCTTTTGCGCGGATACCTTTTGCCTTATTGTTGATTACTACGATCTCATCCACCTTATAATTATAATGGAACTTTACACCTAACTCTTCTGCCAGCTTAACGAGGCTTTGGGGGATGCTGTACATGCCACCATAGGGAAAATATGCGCCGAAGTGGTGCTCAAGGTGCGGAATAACATTCAGGGTAGCGGGCGCCTGGTAGGGATCAGATCCATTATAGGTCGCATACCTGTCAAAAAACTGTACGATTCTCTTATCTTTAAAGTTAGATTGGTTAGCCTTATGCATGGCCCTCAATGGATCAATTTTCGGAAATCTCAATATCGACCTAACCGTATCCCACCTCAAATAAGTTTTTAGCTTATGCAGCGATCGCTCTAAAAATACGTGATTAGTTATGCTGTAAATATCGCTGCTATTGGCAAGGTGTTTTATTACGGATGCAGCAGGTTCACCGGTTTTGCTTTCAATCTCTTGAGCGAATTGTTGGGTATCGGCATAGGCGCTTAAGCGAGTGCTATCTTCGTAAAAGTATTTGCAAACTACATCCAGCTTTTGGTAGGTGAAGTGATCAGCAGGGTTTTTACCGGCGAGTTTAAAAAGTTCATCCACATATTGCGGCATGGTAAACAGGCTTGGCCCGGCATCAAAACGGTAACCATCTTGCTCAAACTGCGATAACTTACCACCCGGGTAACTGTTAGCCTCGTAAACCTCAACCGTGTAACCCTTAACCGCCAAACGGATAGCCGTTGCTATCCCCGCTATACCGGCACCAATAATTACAGCTTTTTGTTGAGGCATGGGGGTAAAGATAAGGGAAAGCCTCTTAACAGCCATAAAAACATGTCATTGCGAGCGATAGCGTGGCAATCTTAGCATATCCGCATGTCCTCTGAGATTGCCACGTCGCTACGCTCCTCGCAATGACAATTTTTAAAGGTTTTCAAATAAAAATAGGGATAATCATCAGATTATCCCTATTAAATATGCAGAGAAACTAATCTCTAATCACAATTCTCAATCTCTAAACCTCAACCGCCTGCCCAATCAAATGGTTGGCAGCCAGGTATTCCGCAATCTGCACAGCGTTAGTAGCTGCTCCTTTGCGTAGGTTATCAGATACTATCCAGCAGTTAAGGGTATTATCCTGGCTTTCGTCACGGCGAAGGCGGCCAACAAATACTTCGTCCTTGTCGTGCGCGTCAAGCGGCATTGGGTATTTTAGGTTTGCGGTATCATCCACTACTACAATACCCGGCGATTTTGCCAGCAGCTCGCGTACTTCGCTCAAATCAAAATCGTGCAAAAACTCAATGTTTACCGACTCCGAGTGGCCACCCATAACCGGGATGCGCACAGTGGTAGCGGTAACCTTAATGCTATCGTCACCCATGATCTTTTTGGTCTCCAATATCATTTTCATTTCCTCTTTGGTGTAACCATTCTCGGTAAATACATCAATCTGGGGGATCACGTTCAGGTCGATGGTGTAAGGGTAAACCTTTGGCCCGTCGATACCTTTACGCTCGTTAAAAAGCTGGTCAACTGCCTTAACGCCGGTACCGGTTACCGATTGGTAGGTGGATACCACAACGCGTTTAATTTTATAAGCATCGTGCAGGGGTTTTAAGGCCACCACCATTTGTATGGTTGAGCAATTTGGGTTCGCGATGATCTTGTCATCAGCGGTCAACACATCTGCGTTCACTTCGGGCACAACCAATTTTTTGGTTGGGTCCATACGCCATGCTGATGAATTATCGATAACGGTAATACCTGCAGCCGCGAATAACGGCGCCTGCTCTAACGAAGTACTGCCGCCGGCACTGAAAAGCGCAACGTCCGGTTTCTGCTTTATCGCATCCTCAACAGAAACCACCTTAAACTGCTTACCCTTAAAAGTGATTTCTTTACCAATACTTTTAGCGGAAGCTACGGGAATTAATTCTGTAACGGGGAAGTTGCGTTCGGCCAAAACCTGCAACATTTTAGTGCCTACCAATCCTGTGGCACCAATAACTGCGACTTTCATTTTGTTAATTTATGTGTGTATATGTTAAATTGCAAATATGCGATTTTTTTCGCTTTTATTCACCAGTTTGTCTACCAATTTAGTATATAAACCTTTGTTTTTGTAAAAATTAAAGGTTTTGATGCAATTTTTTACCTTTGTACCTAAACCTGCGATTGCATGAGCGAAAAGATTTTAGTGATTGGCGCCAATGGGCAAATTGGTACCGAACTGGTAACTGCTTTAAGAGGCATCCACGGTGCCGAAAACGTTATAGCATCTGATATAAACAGCCCTAACTATGCCATTCGCAATAGCGGGCCGTTCGAGTTTGCGAACGTGCTGGATAAGGATAACCTGCACCATTTATTTGATAAGCACCGCCCCACACAAGTGTACCTGCTGGCGGCCATCCTATCTGCCGTAGGCGAACAAAAACCAAAAATGGCCTGGGACCTGAACATGACCGGCCTGTTGCACGTGCTTGATTTTGCCGTGGAGTTTAAAACCTCAAAAATATTCTGGCCAAGCTCGATAGCGGTTTTCGGGCCGCACTCGCCACAGTACAATACCCCGCAATATTGCGTAATGGACCCCAACACGGTTTACGGCTTTAGCAAGCTGGCCGGCGAACGCTGGTGCGAATACTATTACGTTAAATATGGTGTGGATGTGCGTAGCTTACGTTACCCCGGCCTTATTGGCTGGCGCGCAAACCCCGGAGGCGGTACAACAGACTACGCGGTGCATATCTTCCATGAAGCATTGAAAAAAGGTAAATACCAGGGCTTCCTGTCGGCACAAACAGCTTTGCCCATGATGTATATGGACGATGCTATCCGCGCTACCATTAATTTGATGGATGCCCCGGCCGAAAACCTGAGCATCCGGTCGAGCTATAACCTGGCAGGCATCAGCTTTACACCCGAGCAACTGGCCGAAGAAATTAAAAAGCATATCCCCGATTTTGAGATGAGCTACGCAGATAGCGACCCCCGCCAGGCCATTGCCGATAGCTGGCCAAAATCGATAGACGATACCCAGGCACAACAAGATTGGGGCTGGCAGTTAGATTACGACCTCGCCAAGATCACCGGGGATATGCTAACTAACCTGAAAAAGATTATTTAAGAAAACAATATTATATTCGCTGTGTCCATGGTCTATAGTCCATGGACCATGGACAAACCAATTAATATGGGAAGAGCATTCGAATTCCGTAAAGAAAGAAAATTTAAGCGTTGGGCCAAGATGGCCGTGCAGTTTACCCGTTTGGGTAAGGAAATTGTAATGGCTGTTAAAGCAGGCGGTGGCGACCCAACCACAAACTCGCGCCTGCGTACGGCTATCCAAAACTCTAAGGCGGTAAATATGCCTAAGGATAGGGTAGAGGCTGCCATTAAAAGGGCAACCAGTCGTGATGAAAAAGATTACGAAGAAATTGTTTACGAAGGATACGCGCAGCATGGCGTAGCTATATTGGTAGAAACCGCTACAGATAACCTGAACCGTACTGTTGCCAACGTGCGCAGCTATTTTACAAAATATGGCGGTACACTGGGTAAAACCGGCTCGTTGGATTTTATTTTCAGCCGTAAATCGGTATTTACATTTGATCCGGGCGACCGCGACCTGGAAGAACTGGAATTTGAACTGATAGATGCCGGTTTGGAAGACCTTTTTGTGGAGGCCGACGAGGAAGGAAACGATATAGCAGTTTTGCATACCGCTTTTGAAGACTTTGGTAAAATGCAAAAAGCATTGGAAGAGATAGGTATCGAAACAAAATCGGCCAAGTTGGAACGTGTTGCACAGTCAACCACATCGGTAACCGAAGAGCAAGCCGTTGATGTTTTCAAGATTATCGACCGTTTGGAAGAAGACGACGACGTGCAGGCGGTGTACCATAATATGGCGGAGTAAGACAATTTCGGATTTCGGATTTTCGATTTCGGATTTATTAGAACGATAAGTTTAACTTTAAACTTTTGACTTAATACAAATGCCACTATTTTCATCAAGCAAGCAGGAAAAAAAAGTTAAGGTGACCTTTGCCAATGGTTTGCTTTTTGTAGAAAAAGCAGATGGCAAGCAGCAGGCGTTCCCGCTGGAGTGGTTCCCGGGTCTGATGAACGCTACTGAAGAGGAGCGCGAAGATTGGAAACAAACCCCAACCGGCATCCACTTTAACGCGCTGGATGTGGATGTAGCACTTTAATTACTCAATTTGAAGATGTGGCAATTTGAAAATGAATATCAATTTTCAAATTTTCAATCAACAGATTTTCAAATTATACAAATGACTTTTGAAGAGTTTTTTAATAAGAAGCGTATAGACCTGGCTGCTTTACAAGCAGCAGAGCCGGGCCTGTTTGCCGAATTTGAAAAGCACTTTAACCAAATGGGTGAGAAAAGTTTCGACCATACCAAAAAATACTGGTTCAATAAGCTGAGATTGTTATATCACCTTGCACCCGAGCTTAAGCCGGAGAAAATGCACCAGGAAAACCAATTGGCCGAACAGACAATTGTAGAAACACTTACCGATACCATCCCTGCATCAACTACCGGCTTTAAGCCAAGATTTAAACCAGGCATGGGTAGCAAACCTGTTGAGGAAAAGCAGGAAACCCCGGCGGAAACTGACGTGAAAGTTGAAATTTCCGCAGCAGAAAACACCGCTCCCAAACCCGCTTTCAAACCCCGTTTCAACGCGAAAATGGTTGCAGCTAAACCTGCTGAAGACGAAGCTAAACCGCAAGCAGAACCTGTTAAGGATGAGGCAGGGACAACGCCATCGGCAAATACCACCGCGCCTAAGCCGGCCTTTAAGCCACACTTTAATATGAAGATGGCCGCACCGAAGCCTGCTGAAACGGAAGAGGTAAAGTCCGAAGCAGAACCTGCGAAAGAAATTACGGAAACAGCCCCGGCAGAAGAAGCCACTACGCCAAAACCGGCAGGCTTTAAACCGCGTTTCAACATGAAAACGATGGCACCAAAACCTGCTGGGACGGAGGAGATAAAGACAGAGCAACCACCTGCAGAAACTAAAACTGCGGAAGAAGAAAAGCCTGTGACAGAACTAACACCTGCCGCACCAAAAATTGGTTTCAAACCAAGGTTTAATGCAAAAACCACCAAACCGCAAACCCCACCCGAAGAATAATTTTATACAACAGAAATATGGAAGCTAAAGAACTTTTTAACGAGAAACGAGGGGCAGAACAGCAGCCAAAAAAGGACAGTCCGCTGGTAAGTTTAGAGCGCGATCTTAAATTCTTTAACGAATCTATCCGCGAGGTAGCTATAGAAATTATGGTTGAAGGACTTTCACTACACCCGATATTCATCGCCCATCAGCATGAAATTAAACTCGGTGAACTGATATTGGACAGGATAGAACTGAACACCGAATGGAGCATCCACGCCTCAACTATAGAAGAATTTGTAGAGCGCGGCATCATCAAAACTGAATTGAAGGAACGTTTCCTGAACACCTATAAAAACCCCAACGATTTTATGTGCCTGTTTGTGGTAGTACCAGAAGGGGCTAATTTTGTGTATTATCCGTATGTAAAAAGTTGAAATGTTATAAGGTTGAAATGTTGTAAAGTTATTTTTACCTTTAAACCGTATCAAACATTCCAACATTTAACTTCCAACGTTACAAAAAACTCCCCATGTCTGATAAAAAGATCCTGATATTAAACCAGCAGCAAATACAGCAGAAGATAGACCGTATTGCTTACCAGATATTGGAAGATAATTTTGACGAGAAGGAGATCCTTATAGCCGGGATCCTGCCCCGCGGTAACCACGTAGCCGGGCGTTTAAAAACCGTTTTAGATAAAATTGCACCGTTTACCAGCAGGTTGTTAACTATTGAACTGGATAAACAAAGCAGCCAGCTGCAGGCCAAAACCAATTTTGACGTACAGGACTGCAGTAATAAAGTTATTGTTTTGGTTGATGATGTGCTGAACAGCGGCAAAACCCTCGCTTACGGTTTCGGCGTATTCCTTGATGTCCCCCTAAAAAAGCTGCGCACGGTAGTACTTATAGACCGTAACCACAAAAACTTCCCGGTAACTACAGATTATGCCGGTATTGCCCTCTCAACTGTTATTAAAGAGCATGTAGACGTGGTGCTGGACGAAGAAGGACAGGAGGATGCTGTTTATTTGAGGTAGAATGTTACGCGCTTACCACCATGTCATTGTGAGCGATAGCGTGGCAATCTCATAGGACAAGTAAACGGCTTTTCTAATAAAGGGATAAATGAAAATCCACCAGTACTACGTTTATATAATTACTAATGCTTCTAATAACGTGCTTTATACCGGCGTTACCAATGATTTAGCGGATCGTGTACTTCAGCATAAGGATAAAATGAATAAAGGTTTCTCGGCGCAATATCAATGTGGCAAACTTGTTTATTACGAAGAATTTCAATGGATACAAGATGCTATAGCGCGTGAAAAACAAATAAAGGCCGGTTCGCGGAAAAAGAAGATAGCTTTAATAGTTAACGAAAATCCCGATTGCAATGACTTAAGCATCGGGTGGTATGATTAGCTTATTTACGCTTGGATATGCTGAGATTGCCACGCTACGCTCGCAATGACATAGCTGAGTCAATGCAACCCCACCACCACTCCCGCCAACTTCTCCACACTCATATCTATACCATCAACCACGTGAGTAGCTTTTAAATAAAAGCCTTCGCGTTCGGCCAGTTTGTGTTCGATAAATGCCACCAGTTCATCGCCTTTTTTGCCTTGCAGAACGGGGCGCGGGGTTTTGGCGTTTTCTAAACGGTTAGCCAGTGCCTTGGGCGATAATTGTATATAAAGTGTTTGTCCGTGGCTGTTCATCCAGTCCATGTTATCAAAAAAGCAGGGCAGGCCACCGCCGGTTGATACTACCGTGTTTTGTGGATAAGCAGTTGTTTTTAATATTTCGCTTTCCAGGTTACGGAACGCTTCTTCGCCATGCGATGCAAAATATTCGGCAACGGTTGAACCCACTTTGGCTTCAAGGGTATGGTCAAGGTCAATAAATTCGTAACCTAATCCTGCTGCCAGTTTGCGGCCCCATGATGTTTTACCGCAGCCCATAAATCCAACTAAAAATATCAGGCCCATTATTGTTTGCTCAGGTAGTTTTTAATAAGGTCTTCGTACTTAGGCATATTATGAAAATGCCATTTGTTTATCACTACGCCATTTTTTAACAGTATAATACCCGGATTGGATCGCACCATCGTTTTTAACGGTACACCATCGGCGTAAAATAATTCGCTTACCAGTTTATGGTCTTTAGAAAATTTTTGCGCGCTTTCGGGGGCATTTGATGTTAAGAATACAACACGGGTGTTGTAGTTCTGGATAAGGTTGGCGGCTAAAGCGTTGATACGGTTAACGGCTTCAGAGTTAGTGTCATCAAGGTTATAAGCTACAACCCAAAGGCTATAAAACGGGCTCGACAACAATTCCTGGTTGTAATTATTCCCCTGTGCATCCTGGATGTTGAGGTCGCGTATTTTGGGTTCAAAACCTTTTTTAACCAGCCGGCTTTCTGGGTTGCCTTGTATTTCCCAACTGGCATCTTTCCAAATGCCCGATTTAAGGTACTCCTTGTCGGTCATGGTTTTGGTTTCTTTGGATTTTTTGTTGGCAAGCTTGTAGGTGATCTCAAACTCATCAGGCACAGCACCCGATGGGGTCTTCATTTCTTCCAGGATGTTCGCGCCAATTTTATAGGGTAGAAAATCTACCACCGGCAAAAAATTATAAGTGTACAAGCCAAAACCGATGGACACAATTGCCGCGCCGATCAGCAGGTTATCACCAGTCTTGGCATTGGCCAACGGTTTGATTCTTTTACGGTTCACAAACAACACTAACACCAATAGCAGTAACATCAAGTCTTTAATAAACGACTGCCATGGCGTAAGCGGAATAGCATCACCAAAACAGCCGCAGCTTTGCACCACTTTAAAGTAAGCCGAATAGAACGTAAGGAACGCAAAAAATATGATAAGCAATAACAAACCCCAAACTACCTTTATCGCCCGCGCACCAACCAGCAGGGCAAATCCAAGTATCATTTCTAACGCGCAAAGTATAATGGCCATACTTAAGGCAAAGCCGTTTAGCCAGGTGATGTGAAACACCTCGAAGTATTCTTCCAGTTTGTACGAGAAGCCAAGCGGGTCGTTAGCCTTTATCAATCCTGAGAAAATGAATAAAAGCCCAACGGCTATCCTGCAAAACCACACCAATCCGTTCTTCATTTTACACCAAGTTTTATCAGTGCGAACACCGCGTAGTTCAGCATATCCTGGTAGTTAGCTTTTACACCTTCGGATGCCAGGGTTTGGCCTTTGTTATCTTCTATTTGTTTTACGCGCAGTAGTTTCATCAGAATCAGGTCGGTTAACGAGCTGATGCGCATATCGCGCCAGGCCTCGCCATAATCATGGTTTTTGGCAAACATCAATTCCTTGGTCTCGTTCACCTTGCCATCAAATATCATTTCTACCTCGGCAGCATCCAGTTCGGTAGGGGTTTCGGGGGCGCAATCCAGCTGCATCATGGCAATAACACAATAGTTTACAATGCCAATGTACTCGCCGGTGATGTCCTCGTTAACTTTCGAAACCTTTTTTTCTTCGAGGGTACGGATGCGCTGCGCTTTGATAAAGATCTGATCTGTGATGGATCCGATCCGTAAAATGCGCCAGGCGGTGCCGTAGTCGCGAGTTTTTTTGATGAAAAGGCCCCTGCAAATATTTATTACCGCTTCGTATTCTGCTGCTGTGTTGCTCACTTAGTTGTTGTAAAGTTGTAATGTTTGAAGGTTGAAATGTTATCAGCAAATAGGGTGAAAGGATTTATGTAAAGTACTTTAACTTTACAACGTTTCAACCTTACAACGTTTCAACCATCAGATGGCTAAAGATACATTTTTTCAGAAAAAGGCAACCATAAATGCAGATGGTAAATTGATAGGTCTGTCTACTCCAAAAGTGATGGGCATCATCAATATTACGCCTGATTCTTTCTATGCCGAAAGCCGTAAAATAAATGCCGAAGATATACTTTTGCAAGCCGAAAAAATGCTAACCGAGGGTGCCACTTTCCTTGATTTAGGCGCCTATTCATCCCGCCCCGGCGCAACTGATATTTCTGTACAGGAAGAAACTGACCGCCTGTTGCCTGCGGTTGAAACTATCGTATCAACCTTTCCGGATGCTGTTATTTCTGTCGATACCTTTCGCGCTAAGGTTGCAGAGGCTGGTGTAAAGGCGGGTGCGCAGATCATTAATGATATCTCGGGCGGCGAACTGGACGAGGATATGTTTGCCACCGTTGCCCGTTTGCAGGTGCCTTATATTTTAATGCACATGAAGGGCAACCCCCAAACCATGCAGCAATTGGCCAATTATGAAGACGTGTTTGCTGAGGTGTACGATTATTTCGTAAAGAAGATCTGTCAATTAAAGCAATTAGGCGTGCACGATATCATTTTAGACCCCGGCTTCGGCTTTGCCAAAAAACAACAGCACAGCTACGCGCTGATGAGTAGGTTGCAGGAATTTAATACATTGCAATTGCCTGTGCTTGCAGGTATATCCCGCAAAAAAATGATCTATAATTTATTAGGCACCACCGCCAACGAAGCTTTGAACGGTACAACGGCGCTCAATACCATCGCCCTGATGAAAGGGGCAAATATATTGCGCGTGCACGATGTAAAGGAAGCTGTTGAAGCGGTGAAAATTTACAGTGCCTGCACCTCATCCTGAGGGATTATTTTACCCGCTGGTAATCAACCGCAATATTATCAGTAATGGTTGTGCCGATGGTAAGCGTATCTCCGTGAAGGCGGATCTCTGTACCGTATTGCGTATCATCGTCGAAATAGATCCGGTTGTAAACCACGCCATCCAATGTATCTGTGTTTAACCTGATGCTGTAACCGCCTTGCTTATTCAAAGCACCCTTTTCAAGTAGTTTATAAGTACTATCGATATTTAATTGGAGCAGGTTCATGTTACCGGGTGCATAATGTTCGTTGATGCCTATAAGGCCTCCATAACGTCCGCGCAATTCCCAGTTGCCGGTAAACTCATTTGAAGTAACCGGGGTAGTATTATCTTTTTGGCACGACGCAAAGGCTGTTACAATTACGATAAGTAAAATGATCTTTTTCATTTGCTAACAGTTTTTACTTAATTTTTATGTATTGATAAGTAGGCCCGTCGGCTATAGAAGTGCCGATGTAAATGGTATCGGGTTTATAGCTAAACGCGTCGCGGTAATCGGGGTTGGTAAATGTTATGGTACCATATTTAAATCCCCGCTCTTCGCCCGTAAAATTTATGCTGAACTTACCTTTAGCCGTTTCTTTGCCGTCTGAGGATTTAGTATAAGTGCTGTTGGTGTTAAACTGGTACTTGTCCCCTTTGCCCGGAGCTATCGAAACACCCGGACTAAACCCACCTGATATCGATCTTAATTCCCATGTGCCGTTAACAGATGGGATCTTTGGGTTATCGTCCTTTTTGCAGGATGCAAAACAGGCAACTACAAGCACAAACAGTAAAGTTTTTTTCATTTCGACCAGTTTATAACACTATTACGCAAGTGGTTACGCGAATGCTACAAGGATAAGTGAATATTTTGATTTGAGGCGACCGGAGGCCTTATAATATTGCTCACCCGGCTGGAGCCGGGCGAGTGCAAATTGGTAACTTTATTCCACGCAGTCGCTCGCGTCTTCGCGAGTGACGACTATTATGAGGCCTCCGGCCGCAGTAAAACTAATTCACTATAAACTGCGTCATTTTTAATATCGAATCTACGTACTCGCGGTTATTGGCAAGGCGAGGTACTTTATGCTGACCGCCAATTTTTCCCTTTTCCTTCATCCAGTTAAAAAAAGTGTTTTGGGCTACCGCTTTTACCTGCGGGCGGCGAAGCGCCATATCTTTAAAGCGCTTGGCATCGTAATCAGAGTTTACACGGCGCAGGGTTTCGTCCAGCAGGTCAACAAAGCGTTCAAACTCGGCGGGGCGTTTTTCAAATTCAATAAGCCATTCGTGTGCGCCGCATTCGTTATCGTTAAAATAAACGGGAGCAGCAGTATAATCGCGAATAATAGCGCCGGTTTGCGAGCATGCTTCGGCAAGGGCGCGTTCGGCATTGTCTATGATCAGTTCTTCGCCAAAGGCATTAATAAAGTGCTTGGTACGGCCGGTTATCTGGATGCGATAAGGCACCAACGAAGTAAAACGAACGGTATCACCTATCATATATCGCCATAAGCCGGCGTTGGTGGTAATGATGAGCGCGTAATTTTTATCAAGCTCAACCTCGTATAGCGTAAGTGTTTTCGGGTTTTCCTCGTGCAGGTTCTCTATCGGTAAAAACTCGTAGAAGATGCCATAATCAAGCATTAACAACAATTCGCCGGGGTTTTCTACATCCTGTATCCCAAAAAAACCTTCGGATGCATTGTAGGTTTCCAGGTAATACATATCATCATTAGGGATCAGTTTCCTGAACTGCTCGCGATAGGGAGTGAAGTTAACCGCCCCATGAAAATACAATTCCAGGTTTGGCCAAACTTCCAGCAGGTTTTTTTTACCTGTGATTTCCAGGATACGCTTAAACAGCAGAATATTCCAGGTGGGCACACCGCTGATGCTGGTTACATTTACATCCTTGGTGGCATAGGCCATCTTTTCAATTTTCTCCTCAAAGTTTTCGAGCAGGGCAATGTCCAGGTGCGGGGTACGGTAAAACTCAGCCCAAACAGGCAGGTTTTTCATGATCACCGCGGATAGGTCGCCAAAAAAAGTATCGGCATTTAACTGCCCAACCTGGTGGCTGCCGCCAAGTGTTAAACTTTTCCCGGTAAAAATGCGCGCGTTGGGCCTGTTATTAAAGTACAAGGTAAGCATATCCTTACCGCCCTTAAAGTGGCATTCTTCTAACGACTCCTCGCTTACGGGGATAAACTTGCTGCGGTCGCTGGTTGTGCCAGATGATTTGGCAAACCAGCGGATCTCTGACGGCCAAAGCACGTTTTGCTCGCCTTTGAGCATCCGCTCGATGTAAGGTTTTAGTGTATCGTAATTTTGGATGGGAACACGATCTTTAAACTGTGCCAGGTTCTCGATGCTTTTATAACCGTATTGCTTGCCCCATTCGGTGTTTTCGGCACCGGCTATCAATTGCTCAAACCACTCCTCCTGTACCTCATTCGGGTATTTCTTGAAAAGCTCTATCTGGTGGATACGCTTTTTCATGAACCAGGTAAATACGGAGTTGATTATGGTCATAAGTTAGTTGATAGTTCGTAGTTGATGGTTCATAGTTGATAGTTCGTATCTTTGGGGCTTTCTATGAACCATGAACTATCATCTATGAACAACCTACAGCCAAATATAAAGTTATTGCGGGAACGTTTTTCTTTTCAATACAAAGTTTGCGCCAAGGTAAACCTTACGTACCATTTCGTTTTCGGCCAGTACCTCGGGCACGCCCGATTCCAGGATCTTCCCTTCAAAAAGCAGGTAGGCACGGTCAGTAATGGATAGGGTTTCCTGTACGTTGTGGTCGGTTATCAGGATGCCGATATTGCGGTGCCTTAATTTGGCAACCATCGCCTGGATCTCTTCAACCGCTATCGGGTCAACCCCGGCAAAAGGCTCATCCAGCAGGATAAAGTTTGGTTCGGCAGCAAGGGCGCGGGCAATTTCGGTACGGCGGCGCTCGCCACCCGATAATAAATCGCCCCGGTTACGGCGCACTTTGTGCAGGCTAAACTCATCTATCAGCTCTTCCAGCTTATCGCGCTGCTTGTCCTTGCTCATTTTGCCCATTTCCAGCACAGCCTTAATGTTATCCTCTACCGAAAGCTTACGAAAAACAGATGCTTCCTGCGCCAGGTAACCGATACCTTTCTGTGCGCGGCGGTACATGGGGTCGCCGGTTATATCTTCATCTTCTAAAAATATTTTGCCTTCGTTGGGTTTTATCAAACCTACAATCATGTAAAACGAGGTTGTTTTACCGGCACCATTTGGCCCAAGCAAACCCACAATTTCGCCTTGCGATACGTTGAACGTTACATCGTTTACAACGGTGCGCTGTTTATATTTCTTTACTAAATTTTCTGCCCGTAAAATCATATAGCCCCCTCTAAATCTCCCCCGATAGAGGAGAATTTTAAAATTCCTATTAAAGCCCTCCCTCTCGGGGAGGGTTTGGGTGGGGCTTTATCCCCTTTATATTTAACTGTATGCTGCGTTGTTCGCGCCATACGTTTTCCTCAATGGTATAGCAAATATCAAAGGGCACGCCCGGTTTTAATAAATGCAGCAGCTCGCCCTGGTTAAAGGCTATGCTGCTAAACGCTGCCGAGCCAGGCTGCATCACCAGCATTTTTACATGGTTACTGCCCACCAAACCCGCGTTACCGCTAACATACACATTTTTGCTGAGGAAAACCGGCGACATGTTCTCGGGCCCGAAAGGTGCAAATTGAGCCAGGATCCTGAAAAATTTAGCGTCGATATCCTTCAGTTCTATCTCCGCGTCGATGCTTACTTGTTGTACCAGTTGTTCATCAGTAATGGTTGAACTCACTACTTCCTCGAATTTTTGAATAAAAGCCGGAACGTTTTCGGGATGCATGGTTAAGCCGGCCGCGTACCTGTGCCCGCCAAATTGTATCAACAGATCACTACAGCCACATAATGCTTCGTACAGATCGTATCCTAAAACCGAGCGGGCCGAACCAGCAACATGCCCGTTCGATTGGGTAAGCACCACGGTTGGCCGGTAATATTTTTCGGTTAAGCGCGATGCCACAATACCAATAACCCCTTTATGCCAGTTCTTATTAAATACCACGGTAGATTTACGGGCTATCATCACCTCGTCGTTATCTATCATTCCCAAAGCCTCGTCGGTAATTTGCTGATCGTGGCCCTTCCGTTCGGTATTACGGATGTTGATCATGTCGCCCTTTTCTTTGGCGGCATCCTCGTGGCAGGCTATCAAAAGCTCAACAGCATGTTTGGCATCATCAATACGCCCGGCAGCATTAATGCGGGGGCCCAATAAAAACACCACATCACTTATGGTATAAGTACCTGTGCGCCCGGCAACCTGCATCAGCATTTTTACGCCTATGCATGGGTTTTCGTTTATTTTTTGCAGGCCTAAATGGGCCAGTACGCGGTTTTCGCCGGTGATATGTACGATATCGCAGGCGATACTAATCGCTACGAGGTCAAAGTATTCGGCAACACCTTCAAACGGCAGGCCGTGTTTATCAGACCATGCCTGTATCAGCTTTAAACCGATACCGGCACCCGAAAGTTCTTTAAAAGGATAAGCGCAATCGGCGCGTTTTGGGTCGAGTACGGCTATGGCTTCAGGCAATTCCGGGCCGGGAAGGTGGTGATCGCAGATAATAAAATCTACATTGAGCGTATTGGCGTAAGCAATTTTATCAACTGATTTTATCCCGCAATCTAAGGCGATAATTAAACTGAAGCCATTGGCCGCTGCATAATCAATGCCGGCGGTGGATATGCCGTAACCTTCTTTGTACCTGTCGGGAATGTAGTATTCTATATTTTGGTGGATCTTTTGAAAAAAGCTGTAAACCAGGGCCACGGCTGTGGTGCCATCTACATCATAATCGCCGTAAACCAAAATTTTTTCGTTTTTGGCAATGGCCTGCTCGATGCGGTCTATGGCTTTTTCCATATCCTGCATCAGGAAAGGATCGTGCAGGTGCAAGGTAGAGGGGCGAAAGAAGTATTTGGCTTCATCAAAGGTTTTAACACCGCGCCGCACCAACAATGCAGAAAGGACGGGATCAATGTTAAGGCCGGCAGCGAGTTCCTGTACAGTACTTGCATCTGCCGCATCTTTTAACACCCACCGTTTAATCATAAATCTATTGCTTTTAAAAGAGTAAAGATAGCAATTCGCCTGAACCCGAATTTTCAGAATTAAGGAATTTTAAGAATTGTTTATCGCTAAACGCAGAAGTTGGGAAATTCTTTTAATTAAAGTTCATTCATCGTAAAATAAATTTGGAAGCTGCTAAACTAACCAGTACGTTTGTGTACATACTAATCAGTATAAAAAATGTCTAAAGCGGCCACTACCCGTACCATGATCCTGACCAAATCCTTCGAGCTTATTTATAAGCAGGGGTACCAGACTACGAGTATAGATAATATTTTGGCTACCACCCAGGTTACCAAAGGCGCTTTCTTCTATCATTTTAAGAACAAGGATGAAATGGGACTGGCCATGATCAACGAGGTCATTTTCCCCGGGATGTACGCCAGTTTGGTAAAACCATTGTTAGACGCCAAAAGCCCGATAAACGATATCTACGAAATGATGCGGAACGTGTTATTGAAAGTGCCGTTCCTGAGGGCAAAATATGGCTGCCCTGCGGTAAATTTAATAGAGGAGATGTCGCCGCTGAATGAGGATTTTAAACAAGCATTAGTAAAACTTACCGACCAATGGCAGGCTGCTATCAAAGAAAGCATTAACCAGGGGAAAGCCACAAAAGAGATCCGCGGGGATGTTAACGCCGAATACGTGGCCTGTTTTGTGGTTGCCGGCTACAGTGGCATCCGTAATATGGGTAAGGCAATGGGCTCATCATGCTATCCAATCTATTTGCAGGAACTAAAAAACTATTTAAAGCAACTCGGGTAACAATTTTTTTTCAGTTAAAACATACTAATTGGTATGTTTTAATTATGTTTGTTGCTGATATTATAATCATGTTAAATACGCTGTTATTTTTTCATTCGATGGTTAGGTGGGCCGTACTGGGTACATTACTTTATGCCATTTACAGATCTTATAAAGGTTGTAGCGGTAAACTAACTTTTACCAAAAGCGACGATTTTGTGAGGCACTGGACAGCCACTATCGCGCATATCCAATTAATGCTTGGTATTGTACTGTACACGCAAAGCCCTAATGCTAAGTTCACTTTACACGCCATTGGCACTGATGGACAAATAACCCAACCATTCTTTTTCGGTGTGCTGCATTTATTGCTGATGGTATCGGCAATTGTTATCATTACTATAGGCTCGGCTATGGCCAAGCGTAAACCAACAGATAGCGGGAAGTTTAAAACGATACTGATATGGTTTGGCCTGGCGCTGTTTATTATATTTATAGCTATACCCTGGCCGTTTTCGCCACTGGCGCAAAGGCCATATTTACATTCTTTTAATTTATGAAACAATTACTCTCCACAAACATTGGCCGCCTGCGCATCATCGGCTTTTTAGAAGGCATCTCACTATTGGTGTTAATATTTATAGCGATACCGCTTAAGTACTTAGGGCACAATCCGGTGATGGTAAAAGCGATGGGGCCTGTACACGGCGCCTTATTCCTGTTGTTTATTGTGAATACGGTAAGCGTAGGGGTAGAACAGAAATGGCAATTTAAAACCACAGGCAAAGTGTTGCTGGCATGCATCATCCCCTTCGGTACCTTTTATATCGACAGAAAGATACTGAGGACAGCAAAAACTATTTAAGATCAGAACTTAGACTTTAGCGTTTGGAATTTCCCCTAACTATTTCCCTTTAAGCGATTGGTATTTACCCCCGTTAGCCGGGTCGGCTGCCGAGAGGGTGTTCATAGCCTGCATCCTGTCCTGCGGCGAAGCATTGCTGAAGATGGAAACAAACTCGGCATTTTTAGCTGTAAAAAAAGCAAGCGGAAAATATGAGCCCAGCCGTTTACGATCTACCTGGCTCAATACAGGTAGTATGCTGCTGATATACTTGCGGCCTTTTGAAGGGTTATCAGCCATTATATCCAAGCCATTGCGGTGGTAGTTATAAATAAACTCGCGCAGGTTGTTGTAAAGCTTGTTATTTAAATTCTCTACCAGCCAGTAGCGGTTGGTGTTACTGTCAAAAGCCTTCCAGCCTTTAAACGAGGTGGTTTGCGCGTTGATGGAAATGGTTTGCGCATTCAGAAAATACTGGGTGCCACCATATTTCGAGAACGAATCGTAATCCATCCCCACAATAATATAGGCGTAAAATGCCATTACCGAGCTTAGGTTACTTTGAAAATTCTGGTCGCTGTAGTCGATGGTTTGGCCCTCGGTATAGGTAAAATCAAAATCCTTATCGTTGATATTTAGCAGGGTGGTGCCGTAGGTTGAGTTAAACACCGGCCTTGACGATTGTACCTGCAATTCGCCGCTAAAGTTACTGCTGCCATCCCAGGAGGTAATGTTCAACACAAAATTACAATCGATACGTTCCTGCGGGGCGATGTCATCGGCGCTCCATTTGCGCCCGTTTAAAAAGTCTTTCATCGCGGTTTCCAAAGTTTGCAGGGCGCGCTTATTGGTAACCTGTATTTTTGGGGCAACAACCTTTACACGTGCATTCAGGTCCTGGGCCTGCACGGCGCAGCAGGTAAAAAACAACACGGAAAAAGTTATATATCTTTTCATTTTTTTAGCAGTTCAATCAGCTTAATACAAATATCGTGCGCTACCTCGGCTTTGTTTTTAAGGTCGAAGGTAGTTTTATGCAATTGGCGATCAATGAGTGTTATCTTATTTGTATCACCCTTAAACCCCGCACCCGCATCGTTCAACGAATTTAGCACAATTAAATCCAAATTTTTCTTTTCCAGTTTTTCTATCGCGTATTGCTCCTCGTTCTGGGTTTCCAGGGCAAAACCAACCAATACCTGGCCATCGCGTTTTTGCCCGCCGAGGGTTTTTAATATGTCGGTAGTTTTCTTCAGCTCGATATTAAGGCCGTCGTCGTGCTTTTTTATTTTTTGTGCCGATACGGTAGCCGGGGTATAGTCGGCAACAGCCGCGCACATTACACAGGCGTTGGCAGCGGGGAAGTAAGTTAAACACTCCTGCAGCATATCTGCCGCGCTGGTAACATTTATCCGTTTTATGCTTTTATATTTACTAATCTGCGCCGTTGGCCCTGCTATCAGTGTAACATCCGCGCCCAGCGAAGCCAGTTCATCCGCCAAGGCAAATCCCATTTTGCCTGATGAATGATTACCTATAAAACGTACCGGGTCAATAGCCTCGTAGGTTGGCCCCGCAGTAACTAATAGCTGTTTGCCAAACAAAGGCAGTTTCTTTTTGATGTCATCGGTAAGAAAAGCTACTATCTCTTCTGGTTCGGCCATGCGGCCTTCGCCATGCAGGCCGCTTGCAAGTTCGCCGCTGCCCGGCGGCATCAGTATATTTCCGAAGCTTTGAAGATCAGTAATGTTTTGCTGGGTGGTTTCGTGTTTCCACATATCAAGGTCCATTGCAGGCGCAAAATACACCGGGCACTTGGCCGACAGGTACACAGCAGTAAGCAGGTTATCAACCAAACCTGTGGCCATTTTGGCCATAGTGTTAGCGCTTGCCGGCGCTATGATCATGGCATCGCCCCAAAGGCCAAGCTCTACATGGTTGTTCCATTCGCCGGTTTCGGGCTTAAAATAGTCGGAATATACAGGACGCTTAGATAGGGTGGATAAGGTAAGCGGGGTAATAAAGTTGGTAGCATCGGGTGTCATTACTACCTGCACCTGGGCACCGGCTTTAACCAATAGCCTCACCAGCGTTGCCGATTTATAAGCCGCAATACTGCCGCAAACCCCTAAAATTATCTTTTTACCCTCAAGCATATAACCCCCTAACCCCCTGAAGGGGTGAACGATGATCCAAATATATAAATAACCTAACGTTATTAAACAAACAAAGCCCTTCTCGGTACAGAGAAGGGCTATATCTTTCCAGCTCCTCCGTTAGCTAACGGAGGCCGGGGGGCTACTACAGTTCCCTTGCTTCTTTAGCCGGGTTGCGGTAGTAAATTTTGTTATCTAAAAATTCCTGAACGGCTACCAAAGTAGGTTTAGGTAATTTTTCGTAGTATTTTGATATCTCTATCTGCTCGCGGTTTTCAAATACCTCTTCCAGGTTATCATTAGCCGATGCAAATTCAGAAAGCTTTTGGTGTAACTCTTCTTTTATATTGTTCGAGATCTGGTTTGCCCTTTTTGACATAATTACCAACGACTCGTATATATTGTCGGTTTTCACATCCAGTTCACGCAGGTCACGGGTAACTGTGCTGCTGGCAATAGCCGGTTTGTTAGTTGGGTTGTTAACGTTCATGTCTTTATTTATTATTAATATGGTATTTTCTGATTATCCCTGTCCTTAATTGAGGGTGGCTGCGAAGTTACAGTATCTTTCTTAGCAATTTTCTCGGCCAGTTTTGGATTGGCATTTAATTCGGCCATAAATTTTTTAGCCTTAATGATGCCTTCCTGGCTGTCTTTTTTATAGTCGGCGGCCTCTTTTAAGAATTTACTTGAAGGGTATTTCTCGGTAAACTCATCAGCATAAGCTATGGTTTGGTTAAAACGATCTTCCTGCCTGTTTTCGCGGCTAACCCTTGAGTATTCGTATTGTGCACGTATGGTTAAAAACTCCAGTTCTTCGGCATATTTAGTATCGGGGTAATCGCGCAGGGTGTTGCCAAACGCAATAACTGCCGATTGATAATCGCCTATGGTTAAATATAGCTTAGAGTTAGCGTAGGATTTTTGCTCCAGCTTATCGCGCAGGTTCTGTATCAGTTTGCTTGCCTCGGTAACGCGGTCGCTTTTTGGGTAAAGGTTAATAAACAACTGTAACGATTCGATAGCCTTGGTGGTGTTTTCCTGATCTAAAGAGTAAATAGGCGAATCCAGGTAATAGCAATATGCAGCAATAAAACGGCACTCCTCGGCACGCGGGCTCGAAGGGTAGGTATCTGCAAATGTTTTAAAATGGAACCTTGCTGATGTATAATCCTTAAGCTTATAGTTTGTGTAAGCGTAATAGTAAAATAAGTCTTCAGCTTCGGCACGGCCGCGGTAACGGGTTACCAGGTCTTCAAATAAACCAAGGGCTTTCGAGTAATCTTTTTTGTTATAAAACTTTACCGCTTCCTGGTATTTTTTAGCGTTATCGTTACTTGCTTTTAACTTTTCGTATTTGCTTTTACAACTGCCAAGCGTAACAATAAGCAGGAACATTACGCCCGAAAATATGAGTAGTTGTTTTTTAAACATTTTGCAAAGATAGTTGAATATTATAAATCAGTCAATTATTTATTTAGTAGACGAATATATAACGGTAAAACCGCACCTTATATATATAGGTATAGTATTTAACATCTTTTAACGTATGGATAGAGGGTAAATGTGCAGCTTATCAGGATTTACAACTTTTTAAAAGTTGTAAATTTTTTCCTTCGTAAGTACAGATATGTTCACGTTCACGATACACATACAACGTGAACAAAACATGAACATCTTATAATCAGGCATTTATAAATATATTACTGACAAAATAACGTCACCATATGTTTTGGAATAATTGCTATGCAGATACTTGGTGAATATATTTAATTAAAGGACGGGTTTTTTTGTTACTTTAAATTTCTACAGAGAGGCAGGTCTGATAGGCCACAGGCCTTGCCAACTAAACCCGATTGCAGCGGATACCGGCCCTGCGCCTAAAGCCTGTGCAGTATTAGCGTAAAGCGGGGCTGGCGGGAGATAGAAGCCCTATATTTGCTTTTCAAAAATTTAGCCTAACGTCCTACGAGATTGCCGCGCTATCGCTCGCAATGACATGATTTATAAATATTAAGTTAAATTTTGCCCATCCTGCCCAGTTCTTCCACTCAATCAATCCATTACAAAAATCTTTTTCTCCCAAGCCCTTGAAAATCAAAAAATAGTGCCTACCTTTGCAGTCCTTAAAATAAGGATAAAACTGTAAATACAAAAAAGGAAAAATGCCTACTATTCAGCAATTAGTTAGAAAAGGTAGAGTAGCTCTGGTTGACAAGAGTAAGTCGCCAGCGTTGGACAGCTGTCCACAGCGAAGAGGCGTGTGCACCCGTGTGTACACCACTACCCCTAAAAAACCAAACTCAGCAATGCGTAAAGTTGCACGTGTGCGCCTTACAAATGGTAAAGAAGTTAACGCCTACATCCCTGGTGAAGGCCACAACTTACAGGAACACTCTATTGTGTTGATCCGCGGTGGTCGTGTTAAAGACTTACCCGGTGTACGTTACCACATCATCCGTGGTGCGTTAGATACTTCGGGCGTAGCCGGTCGTAACCAACGTCGTTCAAAATATGGAACCAAGCGCCCTAAACCAGGACAAGCAGCAGCGGCTCCAGCAAAAGGTAAAAAGAAATAATTAAAGGAGGATAGTAATAATGAGAAAATCAAAACCAAAAAAAAGAATCCTTCTTCCTGATCCAAAATTCAACGAAGTATTGGTAACCAGGTTTGTAAATAACATGATGTTTGACGGTAAAAAATCTACTGCTTACACCATATTCTACAATGCAATTGATATTGTTGAAAAGAAAACAAGCGAAAACGGCTTAGATAGCTGGAAAAAAGCTTTGAACAACGTAATGCCTGCTGTTGAAGTAAAAAGCCGCCGTGTTGGTGGTGCAAACTTCCAGGTGCCTACAGAAGTTCGTCCCGAGCGTAAAATTGCTTTGGGTATGAAATGGCTGATCAGCTATGCCCGTCGTCGTGGTGAAAAAACCATGATGGAGAAATTAGCAGGCGAGATCATATCTGCCGCTAAAGGTGAAGGTGCTGCTGTTAAGAAGAAAGAAGATACGCACAAAATGGCTGAAGCTAACAAGGCGTTCTCTCACTTTAGATTCTAAAAATAATTAGTGCAGGGAGCGAGGCGCGGGGAACGGGTTTTACCGGTCTTCACACCCCGCTCTCCGCTCTCAATAAAAAGAAAATGTCAAGAGATCTAAGATATACAAGAAATATAGGTATTGCCGCTCACATTGATGCCGGTAAAACCACTACTACAGAGCGTATCCTGTATTACTCGGGTGTGAGCCATAAAATAGGCGAAGTACACGAGGGTGCAGCTACAATGGACTGGATGGCACAAGAGCAGGAGCGTGGTATTACCATTACTTCGGCAGCTACTACAGTTGGTTGGAAATACAGGGGTAAAGATTACCATATTAACATTATTGATACACCGGGGCACGTGGATTTTACTGTAGAGGTAAACCGCAGCTTACGTGTACTGGATGGTTTGGTGTTCCTTTTTAGTGCGGTTGATGGTGTTGAGCCACAATCTGAAACTAACTGGAGACTGGCTAATAACTACAACGTTGCCCGTATAGGTTTCGTAAATAAAATGGACCGTAGCGGCGCCGACTTTTTAAATGTTGTAAAACAGGTAAAAAGCATGCTGGGCAGTAACGCAGTACCATTGCAGTTACCAATTGGTGCAGAAGAGAACTTTAAAGGTGTGATCGATCTGATCAACTGGAGAGGTATTGTTTGGAATGAGCATGATAAAGGTATGACCTTTACCGAAGTGCCTATCCCTGAGGATATGATCGAAGAAGCTACCGAGTGGAGAGAGAAATTGCTTGAATCTGTAGCTGATTATGATGAGACTTTGATGGAGAAATTCTTCGAAGACCCTGCTTCAATTACCGAGCGCGAAATTTTAGATGCATTGCGTAAAGCAGTGTTAGATGCTAAGATCGTACCTATGGTTTGCGGTTCATCATTCAAAAACAAAGGTGTACAAACCATGCTTGATTATGTGATGGAATTGCTTCCTTCACCTATGGATGTTGAAGGTATTATTGGTACTAACCCAGACACCGGCGAAGAGATCTTACGTAAACCATCAGAAAAAGAGCCTTTTGCAGCTTTAGCATTTAAAATTGCAACGGATCCTTTCGTAGGTCGTTTATGCTTTATCCGTGTTTACTCGGGTAACCTGGAAGCAGGATCATACATACACAATATGCGTTCTGACAATAAAGAGCGTATCTCCCGTATCTTCCAGATGCACGCTAACAAGCAAAACCCGATACCTAATGTAGGTGCCGGTGATATTGCTGCGGTAGTAGGCTTTAAGGATATTAAAACAGGTGATACCCTTTGCGACGAGAAACACCCGATCATATTGGAGTCAATGAACTTTCCTGACCCGGTTATCGGTTTAGCTATCGAGCCTAAAACACAGGCTGATGTTGATAAATTAGGTATCGCTTTAGGTAAATTATCTGAAGAGGATCCTACGTTCCACGTAAAATCTGACGAAGAAACCGGCCAAACCGTAATTAGCGGTATGGGCGAGCTTCACCTGGATATTATCATGGACCGTCTTAAACGCGAGTTTAAGGTTGAAGTTAATCAAGGTGCGCCACAGGTAGCTTTCAAAGAAGCTATTACAGGTTCGGTACAACACCGCGAAACATACAAGAAACAAACTGGTGGCCGTGGTAAATTTGCTGATATACAAGTTGTATTATCGCCAAATGATGATGGCAAAGAAGGTTTAACCTTTATCAACGAAATTTCTGGTGGTTCAATCCCCCGTGAGTTTATCCCATCTGTACAAAAAGGCTTTGAGGCTTCTTTGGCAAATGGTGTGTTGGCAGGTTATCCGCTTACCGGCTTAAAAGTACGTTTGATCGATGGTTCGTTCCACGCGGTCGATTCAGATGCGCTATCTTTCGAGTTAGCTGCTAAGATGGCTTACCGCGAGGCTTTGCCACGTTGTAAACCAGTATTGTTGGAGCCGATCATGAAAATCGAGATCTTAACCCCTGAAGAAAACATGGGTGACGTTATCGGTGACATGAACCGTCGTCGTGGCCAGCTTTTGGGTATGGACTCTCGTGCCGGTGCACAGGTAATTAAAGCTACTGTACCACTTTCAGAAATGTTTGGTTATGTAACCCAGTTACGTACCATTACATCGGGCCGTGCTACTTCAACCATGGAGTTTGATCACTATGCTGAAGCGCCACGTAACGTACAGGACGAAATTGTTGCTAAAGCCAAAGGCAGAAGAGCTGCTGGAAATAATTAAGAATTAGTGATTAGTTGATTGGTGATTAGAGATTAGTTACCAATCAACTTTTAAATAAATAAACACGGTTAAGCCTAATAAATAGCTCTTAGGATTAGCCATTAAAACAAGCAAAATGAGCCAAAGAATCAGGATCAAATTAAAATCGTACGATTACAACCTGGTAGATAAATCTGCCGAGAAGATCGTAAAAACAGTAAAGCCAACAGGCGCTGTAGTTAGCGGACCACTTCCGTTACCAACCGAAAAGAAAATTTTTACTGTTTTACGTTCACCACACGTTAACAAAAAAGCACGTGAGCAATTCCAATTATGCTCTTACAAGCGTTTATTGGATATCTACAGCTCAAACTCAAAAACTGTAGATGCGCTGATGAAGCTTGAATTGCCAAGCGGTGTTGAAGTTGAGATCAAAGTGTAACTGTACCGGAAGATCTATAATAAAAAGCCATTCTTGAAAAAGGATGGCTTTTTTGTTGCTGATACTTTTTTAAGTAAATTTGTTTATGAGCACATACATAGTAACTCCTACTCCCGACCAGGAAAAGTTAATAGCTGATTTTTTGGAAGAACAGCATATTTCTTTTATTAAAGATGAGAGTATAAATGATCTGCCTCAACATGTATTAGACGGAATAGCAAGAGGACGGGCAGAAATTGCAGCAGGAAATTTCATCACACATGAAGAATTTAAAAAAAGAATAGGTGTAGTTTAATGGTGTACACACTAAAATATTCTCCTGTAGCTTTAGAAACATTTGATGAAATATCAAGGCAGTTGGCGGACAGGTGGGGAGATAAATATGTTGCTGATTTTAAACAACGGACAGTAAAACTTATTGAGACTATCAAAGTATCACCATTTATTTATCAAGCGATGGAATCAAATTTAAATATGCGGAAAGGTTTTATTCATAAGAACTGTTCGGTCTTTTATGAGGTGGGAGAAAATACTGTAGAGATATTATTCTTTTGGGATAACAGGCAAGATCCAATAATATAAAAGCCAACCGTTAATGGTTGGCTTTTATAGTTTTTGCTTGATGTAGGTCTATAGATAATTACTGATGCTGTGGCATACCGTTTGGGTCCATCCAGGCAAATTCCCAGTGGTGGCCGTCAAGGTCTTCGTAGCTGTGCTGGTACATAAAGCCGTAGTCGGTTGCCGGTTTAGGGATCCTGGCGCCCGCCGCTTCGGCTTTGTCAACTATTTCATTTACAGCATCCTTGCTTTCGGCAGACAGGCATATGGTACATTCCTGCGCTTTGCTGGTGTCTACAATATCCTTGTTAGTAAAGCTTTGGAAGAAAGGCTCAACCAATAGCATCACATAAATGGTATCGCTGATGATCATGCAGGTTGCATTCTCGTCGGTAAATTGCGGATTAAAGGTATATCCTAATTTGGTAAAGAACGCCACTGATTTATCAAGGTCTTTAACCGGGAGGTTTACAAAAATTTGAGTTGTCATAGTTTTTTGTTGTTTTGTTTATTCAAAGGTACAGTCGCTAAATGGTATCGCAAATGTGTATAAACGACAATTTAAGGGGGTATTAGCGACACGGAAGGAGAATAAAGTTATAATTCGCCATAATAGGTATTACTCAAAAAATCCAGCCAAACACCCTCCACCTCATCAATTAGGTGCGGCCTTATGGATATACCCGATGCCTGCGGCGACCAGTTCTGTTCGGCAAGGTTACCGGTTTTCAGAATATCGAAAGTGAGGATTTGCTCCGTATTGGGGTTTAGCAATACATCAAAGCCGATATTAATACGGTGGTAGATGCGCCCTCTACGGGATGCCAGGTAAGGCTCGGATGTGATAAACCCCGATGCGAAGATCCCTTTTGGTTCGGTACCAAGGCGTACAACATAGGCCCTGTCGCCGGGCTTGATGGTTTTATGGCTGGCAACACTCCAGTTCTCTTCAAACTTCCCGGTTGTTTTCAGCGTTTCTATATCGTCGACAATATCGGCCCACGCAAACTTAGTGGGGTTCCATCCAAATAAAAAAGCTTTGTCCCCTAACCCCCGTTGGTTAACGGGGGAACTATTTTTGGGTATAACTTGTGCCATATTTTTTTTAACTCCCGCTTTAGGGGGCTGAGGGGCTTATCCTTTACCCATTAACTCATCGTTCTTGTTACGTTCGGTTTGCAGTTCGCGGGCCAGTTTCTTTTCTTTTTCGTTGGCTTTGCTTTTGTAGATTTTGTATTCCTCTTCCAGCTCGTTATAGAGCTTAATGCGGTAATTAGCCTCGCGGCTGTGGCTGCCCGAGCGGGCTATAACAATAACAGCAATAGCGCCAAAGCCAATTACCAGTCCCCACATAATCAAATTATAGGTAGATTTTGATAGCGGTATGCCCAGCAGACTCACCTCGTCAACCTTTGCCTTTGACTCGGCCAGGGTTTGGTCTTTTGTGATTGAGGCAGCTTTTAGTGTGTCAATAGTTTTGGTTTGCGCCGCAAGCGTGGCCTGCGCAGCTTTTAACTGTTTGCGGGTTTGGCTTAAGGTATCGCTGTAGTTTTTAAATAACGCCGCTACCAGGGGCTGTTGATAATTATAAACTTTGGTTAACAAATACTGATACTGCCCGCGAAGGCTTTTATCAACAGGGGTGGCAGGTTGTACCGGGGCATGTAAGGGGGGCGTAGTAGCACCTGGTGTTTGTACAGCAGCAGTTACAGGTTTTTTATATGGAACATATTTTTTAGCAGCATACGGGTTTGGCTTTACGGCAACAGATTTTACTGTTACCTGCTTCACTGCTGCTTTTTTTGTTGAATCTTGTGCATAGCTAAAACCGGCTATGCTTAAAATAAGTAAAGTGATGGTAAATGTTCGTAATTTGAAAAGCTTCATCATATCAATATAGGTTCGGGGGATTATAGGATCGGTACGCTTTATTGCTTAAACGTAAAAATTTAATTTAAAGTTTGTATTAAAAGTTTGTATTAATTGTGTGGCATAAAAAATTTGATGAACAACTCCATCGCTGCGCGCGATATGGCAAAAACAGATAACAGACGATAACAGCGTGCGCAGTATCACCGATGCCCTGCCTTCGTCATTGAATAAATTAAGATAGGTAAGTACATTATATAATAACACAATCACTATCTCGATATACCCCGTTTCAAAAGCACCGAATATCAGTTTAAAAAAGTTTGCAATACATATAAACATAAACAGCATAGATGTATTGTAAAGCAATATCACCAGGTACTCGGCAAAATTGTAGCGTTTACTAAATACCAGGTAAGCCACAAACGAATAAGCCGGTACCAGGCACATTTGCAGTAAAACAAAATAATGCTGGTAGTAATGGCCCTCTGCCTCATCGCCCGACGCATGTATCGCCAGCACCCCTCTGTTTATCCAGTACAAAGCCAGCGCGGTAATGGTGCCGCATAAAAAAAACATCGAGAAGGGTTTTTGGTACAAGCTGCGCCGGCCGGCAATGTATTCTTCCTGCATGTAACCCGGCTTTAGCATCAGCTGCTTTAAAGTATAGCCAAAGCCCTTGTCAAAATGGGTAAACAGGTGCCATACTTCGTGCAGCATGTGCTTAAGCGTAATGCGGTGCGTGTGGTATAGTTCGCCGCAGGCGTGGCAATAATTACCGCTTCCTTCTGCGCCGCAGGCTTTACAAGTAGTAAGGTTTGCAGTTATATCCATTCAAATGCTTTTCTTTTTTAAATGTATAAAAAAGTTGTTAAGCACATATAATAAGGTGTAATTATCAAAAGCATATATTAGCCTTTTTAATTTATACTATGCGGATAGGTATTATAGGTTTGGGCGATATGGGTAAATTGTATGCCAAAGCTTTTTCAAAGGCGGGTTATACTGTTTGCGGCTGCGATATGCCTGATAACCGGGAGAAACTGGAGAACGAGCTTAACCCTTTAGGCATAACCCTGATGGACGATGGCAAAGATGTAGCCCGCGTAAGCGACCTTATTATATACTCTGTTGAAGCCGATAAGCTGGAGCAGGTGGTTGCCCAGTACGGCCCCGCCACCAAGTACGGCGCCATTGTGGCCGGACAAACATCAGTTAAGCACCCCGAGATAGCCATTTTTGAAAAGTACCTGCCTGCCGATGCGCAGATCATCACCTTCCACGCTATGCACGGGCCGGGCTTTGAGCCTAAAGGGCAAAAGCTGATACTCATTAACCATCGCAGCGAGCCGGGTGCCTACAAGCGCATGTACGACCTGTTTACTGCCCTGCAAACCGACATTGTTGAGATAAAGGATTACCACGAGCACGATAAAATTGTGGCCGATACACAAGCCGTAACCCACGTAGGTTTCGAGAGCATGGGCACGGCCTGGAAATCGGCCGGGTTTTTTCCCTGGGAGAACGCCTCTTATATTGGCGGGATAGATAATGTAAAGATCCTGACCACCCTGCGTATCTTCAGCTATAAGGCACACGTTTATGCCGGGCTGGCTATCCTGAACCCTTATGCCCGCCAGCAGGTAAAACGCTATGCCGAATCGGAGTCGGAGTTGTTTAAGCTGATGATAAAGGAAGAAGAGCAGGAGTTTAGGAACCGCCTTTACCGCGCCCGCGATTTTGTTTTCCACGAAAGCCGTAAGCCTATTATGTTTAACGATGCCGTAATGCGCGAGTTTTCGCTGGCGCGCGATGCCGGGCACCAAAAACCAAACTCGCACCTGAGCATATTAAGCATGGTTGATGCCTGGTACCACCTTGGCGTAAACCCTTACGATAACCTCATCTGCCAAACCCCGCCGTTCCGCCTGCGTTTGGGGATAGCCGAATACCTGTTCAAGAACGAGGAGTTATTGGAGGAATCTATCGAAACCGCCCTTTATGATAAAACCATCCGTGGCGACGATCTGGAATTTCACTCAGCCGTACGGGAGTGGAGCGCCATCATAGGCTACGGCGATATGGAAGGCTACAAGAAGCACTTTAACGAGGTACAGGCCTTCTTTCAAGGGCGGTTGGAAGAAGGTAACAAGCAAAGCGCCGAGTTGATACGGCGGCTGATGATGGGGTAGGTCCGTTGTTTGTCATTCTGAGCATCGCGAAGGATCTACTGGCGAACTTGCATGTTCGATTTGCATGTCGGCGATTAGATGCTTCACTATCGTTCAGCATGACAAACGGATTATTTGCGTTAAGGATTGAAGGGGGGATACCCTCCGTTGGCTAACAGATAAGGCCTTACGCAGTATGATCTGTTGGCTAACGGACCGGCTGCAGGCAACTCCCATAAATCATAAGTAACAATCAGAAAAAGCTCCCGGCGCATATGTATAAATCTTATATGTGCTAAATTACTTAAAACACATCTGTAAATCATCTTTCTTCTCCCTGTCCATCCCGCACAAAACCAACCATTTTCCTTTACCAAACATTTATTTAAAAATAACTGACTAACTATTTGAAAATTAATGTAAAGTTTCTATCTTTGCCGTCCCTTAAGGGGGAAATAATATGCCTTGAACGAAGCCCTACTGCTTCGATGGGCACAAATAAAATAAAGAAAATGTCAGGAATTATTGGTAAAAAAGTAGGAATGACCAGCATTTTCGATGAAGCAGGGAAAAACATTCCTTGTACTGTAATCGAAGCTGGCCCTTGCGTAGTAACCCAGATCAGGTCTGTAGAAACAGACGGATATGCAGCTGTACAGTTAGCATATGGCGAGAAGAAGGAAAAAAACACCTCTGGCCCGTTAAAAGGCCATTTCCAAAAAGCCGGTACCACTCCAAAACGTAAATTAGTTGAATTTAAAACTTTCGAAGACGAAAAAGCTCTTGGTGACACTGTTACCGTTGAGATTTTTGCCGCCGGCGATTACGTTGATGTAGTAGGTACTTCAAAAGGTAAAGGATTTCAGGGTGTTGTAAAGCGTCACGGTTTTGGTGGTGTGGGTATGCAAACTCACGGTCAGCACAATCGTTTACGTGCCCCAGGTTCATTAGGAGCCTCGTCATGGCCTTCGCGTGTATTCAAAGGTATGCGTATGGCCGGTCAAATGGGTAACGTTCGTGTTAAAGTGCAAAACCTTGAAGTGGTTAAAGTATTTGCCGAGCAAAACTTAATCGTAGTTAAAGGTTCAATCCCCGGAGCTAAGGGTTCATTCGTAATAGTGGATAAATAAGATGGAAATCAACGTATTAAATCTATCAGGTAAAGAAACAGGTGCCAAGGTGCAGCTGCCTGAGTCCGTATTCGGAGTAGAGCCTAACGATCATGCTATTTACTTAGATGTAAAGCAGTTCTTAGCTAACCAACGCCAGGGTACGCACAAATCAAAACAACGTAATGAAATTGCAGGTAGTACCCGCAAATTACATAAACAAAAAGGTACAGGCGGCGCCCGTGCAGGTAGCATCAAATCGCCATTGTTTAATGGTGGTGGCCGTGTGTTTGGCCCGCAGCCGCGCGATTACAGCTTTAAATTAAACAAAAAGCTAAAATCACTGGCCCGTGCATCTGCTTTATCATACAAAGCAAAAGATAACAACATTTTGGTATTGGAAGATTTTAGCTTTGATGCTATTAAAACCAAAACCTACATCCAAATGGAAGCCGACCTTAATGTTACTAACGATAAAACGTTATTGGTATTAGCCGGTGTTGAAAATAACAATGTTTATTTATCAAGCAGGAACCTGAAGAAAACCAAGGTTATTACCGTTGAGCAGTTAAACACTTATGATGTGTTAAACGCAGGTAAACTGATCTTAACTACAGGCGCTGTTAAAACTTTGGAGGGAGCATTAGCTAAGTAATATGGAAATTTTAAAGAAACCCTTACTTACTGAAAAAGTAGCTCAACTAACTGAGAAACTTAACCGCTACGCGTTTAAAGTTGACCACAGGGCTAACAAAATTCAGATAAAAGGCGCTATTGAGGCTATGTATGGTGTTAACGTAACAGCAGTTAACACAATGAAATACGTAGGTAAACTTAAAACCCGCAATACAAAAGCAGGTGCAGTATCTGGCCGTGCCGCTACGTATAAGAAAGCCATCATCACGCTGAAGGATGGTGAAACAATTGATTTTTACAGCAATATATAATATAAGACATGGCAGTAAAGAGATTTAAACCGGTTACACCGGGTACCCGTTTCAGAATTGACGTATCCAATTCGGATATTACAACAAACGTTCCTGAAAAGTCGTTGGTTGTAGCAGCCAATACACGTTCGGGTGGTCGTAACCACAGCGGTAAAATGACTATGCGCTACCTGGGTGGTGGCCATAAACAAGCATACAGGTTAATTGATTTTAAACGTAATAAGTTTGATATCCCGGCAAGAGTTGCAACTATTGAGTACGATCCAAACAGATCTGCACGTATAGCCCTGTTACATTTTGTTGATGGTGAAAAACGATATATGATAGCTCCGGAAGGCTTAACAGTTGGAACGGTAGTTGTATCTGGCGAGAGCGCAGCACCAGAGGTTGGTAACACCATGCCTTTGAAAAACATCCCGTTAGGTTCTATCATTCACAACATTGAGTTAAACCCTGGCCAGGGTGGTATTATTGCCCGCAGCGCCGGTACTTACGCTCAGTTATCAGCACGCGATGGTAAATATGCCATCATCAAATTGCCTTCGGGCGAAACACGTATGATACTGTCAACTTGTTTGGCAACTATCGGTACCGTTTCAAACGGCGAAAAAGCAAACGCAGTGTTAGGTAAAGCCGGCCGCAAGCGCTGGTTAGGTCGCCGTCCGAGAGTACGTGGTGTAGCCATGAACCCGGTAGATCACCCTATGGGTGGTGGTGAGGGTAGAGCCTCAGGTGGTCATCCACGTTCACGTAAAGGTTTATTAGCTAAAGGCTACAAAACCCGTGACAAGAAAAAAGGATCAGATCGTTACATCATTGAAAGAAGGAAGAAATAATAATGGCACGTTCAATTAAAAAAGGACCTTACATAGATCATAACCTGGAAAGAAAAGTTCTGACCTTGAATGATGCAAGTAAAAAATCAGTTGTAAAAACATGGTCACGTCGTTCCATGATCTCTCCTGATTTCGTTGGTCATACATTCGCAGTACACAACGGTAATAAATTTATCCCTGTGTACGTAACAGAAAACATGGTTGGTCACAAGTTGGGAGAATTTGCACCAACCCGCACATTCCGCGGTCACGCAGAAAAGAAAAAATAAGGCATGGAAGCAACAACTAAAATCAAAAAGTCTGTACTGATCAGGCAACAAAAGGAAGCGGCTAAACTCGTAGTGGGTGGCTCTTCGGTTGCTAAACTACAGAACTGTCCAACTTCACCACGCAAAATGCGTTTGGTGGTTGATCTGATCCGTGGTGAAAACGTTGAGAAAGCGTTATACATCTTAAAATTTACAAACAAGGAAGCTGCAATACGTGTAGAGAAACTTTTGTTATCAGCCATTAAAAACTGGGAAGCAAAAAATGAAGGCAAACGTGTTGAGGATAGCGCTTTATTTGTAAAAGAAGTATCAGTAGGTGGTGGCCGCCAGTTAAAAAGGTTACGCCCTGCACCACAAGGTAGAGGTTTCCGTATCCGCAAACGTTCTAACCATGTAACTCTTATTGTGGATAGTAAAAACGATAACAACTAATTTGAAATGGGACAAAAAGCACATCCAATAGGTAACAGGTTAGGGATCATCCGCGGTTGGGATTCTAATTGGTTCGGTGGAAATCACTATGCCGACAAATTAGTTGAAGACGAAAAGATCCGTAAATACTTATCAGCACGTATTAACAAAGGTGGTGTATCTAAAGTAGTTATAGAACGTACTTTAAAACGCATTACTGTAACCATACACACTGCCCGTCCGGGTATTGTAATTGGTAAAGGCGGCGCCGAGGTTGATAAGATCAAGGAAGAGTTAAAAAAATTAACAAAAAAGGATGTTCAGATCAACATCTTCGAGATAAAACGCCCTGAGCTTGATGCCCAGTTAGTTGCCGAAGGTATTGCTAAACAACTTGAAGCACGTATCTCTTTCCGTCGTGCCATGAAAACTACAATTGCTTCGACCATGAGAATGGGTGCCGAAGGGATTAAAGTGATGACATCAGGCCGTTTAGGTGGCGCTGAGATGGCACGTACCGAGCAATATAAAGAAGGAAGAATTCCATTGCACACTTTCCGTGCCGATATTGACTATGCTTTGGCAGAAGCCTTAACTACTTATGGTAAAATAGGTGTTAAAGTATGGATCTGTAAAGGTGAGGTTTACGGCAAACGCGACTTATCGCCAAACATTGGTGGTACAAGCAGCGCAAGCGGTAAAGGTGGGCGCCCAGAAGGTTCTGCAGGTTTCGGCGGCCGTGATAATGCACGTGGCGGCGAAAGAGGCGGCGAGCGCAGAGGCGACCGTAAACCAGGTGGTAACGACCGCAGAGGCGGTGGTGCACCAGGCGCGGGTAACCGCCCGGGTGGCCAGGGTAACCGCCCCGGTGGACAAGGTGGTGGTAACCGCCCAGGTGGCCCGGGAAGAAGATAATAATAACAGATGTGAGATTTGAGATGTGAGATGTGAGAAATTCATCTGTTATCATCCCCGGTCCGCAGCATATAGATAACAATTAAATAAGATAAAAGATATCTTGATAAGAGACACCGAAAGGTATAAATCTCACATCTCATATCTCGTATCTCAATACTTAAGAAAATGCTACAGCCAAAAAGAACGAAGTTCAGAAAGATGCAAAAAGGCAGGATGAAAGGTTTAGCCAGTCGTGGTACTGAGCTTTCATTCGGATCTTTCGGTATAAAATCACTCGAAGCCGCCTGGATAACCAGCCGCCAGATCGAGGCTGCACGTATTGCTGTAACACGTTTTATGAAACGTGAAGGCCAGGTGTGGATCAGGATATTTCCTGACAAGCCTGTAACCAAAAAACCAGCAGAGGTACGTATGGGTAAAGGTAAAGGTGCCCCAGAATACTGGGTAGCAGTTGTACGCCCGGGCAGGATGATATTTGAAGCAGAAGGTGTGCCTTTAGATGTTGCAAAAGAGGCGTTACGCCTTGCAGCACAAAAGCTACCGGTGCAAACCAGATTTGTAACACGTAGGGATTACGTAGAAGCATAAATAAATGGTTGAAAAGTTGTAAATGTTGAAAGGTTGTAAAGTTATTGCAGCCGCCATTAGGTAACATTAAAACATTTAAACTTTCCAACATTACAACAACAATAAGAACATGAAGAACTCAGAAATTTTAGAGCTTTCAACCGAAGAAGTGTCAGCAAGACTGAGCGAGGAAAAATCAACTCTTACAAAACTGAAATTTGCACACGCGGTTTCGGCTATTGAGAACCCAACCCGCATTACAAAAGTGCGCAAGGATATTGCTCGTTTGAATACTGAACTAACAAAACGCAAGGCGGCGTCAGCTTCTGAACAGAATTAATTTTTAAGCGTCGGAAAACAATGGAAAGAAATTTAAGAAAAACACGTACCGGCCTGGTAGTAAGCAATAAGATGGAAAAATCTATTGTTGTTGCTGTAGAGCGGAAGGTGAAGCACCCCATCTATGGTAAATTCGTAAAGAAGACTACCAAATTTATGGCTCATGACGAAGCAAACACCTGTGGTGTTGGCGATACCGTATTGATTATGGAAACCCGCCCGTTGAGCAAAAACAAAAACTGGAGATTAGTTCAAATTTTAGAGAGGGCTAAATAACATGGTACAACAGGAATCAAGATTAAATGTAGCCGATAACAGCGGTGCTAAAGAAGTTTTAGTAATACGCGTATTAGGTGGTACCGGTAAAAGATATGCTTCTATTGGCGATAAGATAGTAGTTACCGTAAAAAGCGCATTACCATCAGGTAACGTGAAAAAAGGTACAGTATCTAAAGCCGTAGTGGTTAGGACCAAGAAAGAGATCCGCAGGAAAGATGGTTCATATATCCGCTTTGACGATAACGCAGCCGTTTTGTTAAACAACCAGGATGAGCCAAGGGGCACACGTATCTTTGGCCCTGTTGCCAGAGAGTTACGTGAAAAACAATTTATGAAAATTGTATCATTAGCACCGGAGGTATTGTAATATGGAAAAGAAAAACACAAAACCAGCTAAATTAAAGATCCGCAAGGGCGATTTAGTTAAGGTAATAGCCGGTGATTCAAAAGGATCACAAGGTAAAATAGTTGAAATTATCATTGATAAAAACAGGGCTGTTGTTGAAGGTGCCAATATGGTATCTAAACACACCAAGCCTAATGCAGCCAACCCTAACGGCGGAATTGTAAAGCAGGAAGCTGCTATACACATTTCTAACCTGGCACTGGTTGAACCTTCAACAGGTAAAACAACCCGCGTTGGCCGTAAATTAAACGATGCCGGCAAATTGGTTAGAGTATCAAAAAAATCAGGGGAGGAAATTAAGTAATGACTTACGTACCAAGATTAAAATCAAAATATAAGGAAGAAATCCGCACGGCGCTTAAAGATAAGTTTGCTTATAAAAGTGTAATGCAGGTTCCTAAATTGCAGAAAATAGCTATCAACCAGGGTGTTGGCGGTGCTACTACCGATAAAAAACTTATCGAGAACACCATCAGCGAGTTAACAACCATCACTGGGCAGCAAGCGGTTTCTTCAAAATCTAAAAAGGATATCTCTAACTTCAAATTGCGTAAAGGTATGCCAATTGGCGTGCGTGTTACATTACGCGATAATACAATGTATGAGTTTTTAGACCGTTTAATTGCTGTTGCCCTGCCACGTATCCGTGACTTTAAAGGCATTAACGATAAAGGTTTTGACGGACGCGGAAACTATACCTTAGGTATATCAGAGCAGATCATATTCCCCGAGATCAATATTGACAAGATCAACAAGATCCAGGGTATGGACATTACCTTTGTAACCTCGGCAACAAACGATGTTGAAGCATTGGAGTTACTGAAACAATTTGGTTTACCATTTAAAAATCAAACACCAACTAACAATGGCTAAAGAAGGCGTAAAGGCTCGTGAAGTAAAACGTGCCAAATTAGTAGCAAAATTTGCTGAAAAAAGAGCAGCGTTAAAAGCAGCCGGCGATTACATAGGCTTAGATAAATTACCTAAGGCTTCATCACCGGTAAAATTGCACAACCGTTGCAAATTAACAGGCCGCCCGCGTGGCTACATGCGCCAGTTTGGTATATCGCGTGTTACATTCCGCGATATGGCACTGGCCGGTAAAATACCGGGTGTTAAAAAAGCAAGCTGGTAATTATCATATAATTCGTAAGCAATTAAGAATTCAAAACATACCTTAAATATGTTTTGAATTTTTCGTATTTTCGCGGCTCGAATTTTAAAAGAATTAACCGATAGAAGGTCGCCTGGGATGTTACCGGAAGGAAACCACTATCATAAACAACAATAATGAATACAGATCCAATCGCAGATTATCTTACAAGAGTAAGGAATGCTATTAAAGCCAACCATAGGGTTGTTGAAATTCCTGCATCAAATCTGAAAAAGGAAATCACTAAAGTGCTTTTCGAAAAAGGTTACATTGCTAATTACAAGTTTGAGGATAACGGTCCTCAAGGCAGCATCAAAGTTGCTTTGAAGTATCACCCGATAACTAAAATTTCTGCTATACGCAGCATTGCACGTATTAGTAAACCAGGTTTGAGGAAATACGCAGGTATGGACACCATGCCGCGTGTGTTAAATGGTTTAGGTATCGCCATCTTATCGACTTCTAAAGGTGTAATGACCGATAAAGAAGCCCGTGCACAAAATGTGGGTGGCGAAGTTTTATGCTACGTTTATTAATAGGAGGAAATTAAGCAATGTCAAGAATAGGAAAAGCACCTATTGCATTAACCGGCGGAGTTACCGTTACCGTATCAGCAGATAATGTTGTTACTGTTAAAGGCCCAAAAGGTGAATTGCAACAGGCAGTTGATAGAGATATCATCATTGAGCAAGAAGAGGGTAACTTATTAGTTAAGCGCCCGTCTGACCAGAAACGTCACAAAGCATTACACGGTTTATACCGTTCGCTTATAAACAACATGGTTGTTGGTGTAACCACCGGTTACAAAATTGAGCAGGAATTAGTTGGTGTGGGTTACCGCGCAACTAACCAGGGCAATACATTAGACCTTGTGTTGGGTTTCTCTCACCACTATGTGTTTCAATTACCATCAGAAATTAAAGTTACAACCACTGCTGAGAAGGGTAAAAACCCAACCATCATCCTGGAATCAAACGATAAACAATTGATCGGTCAGGTAGCGGCGAAAATACGCTCGTTACGTGCACCAGAGCCTTATAAAGGTAAAGGTATCAAGTTTGTTGGCGAAGTATTGAGAAGAAAAGCAGGTAAATCAGCATCTAAAAAATAATCGTCATGAAACTATCAAGAAGAGACAGGATTAAAAAAGGCATCAGAAAACGCCTTTCAGGTTCAACAGCACGCCCTCGTCTATCTGTATTCAGAAGCAACAAAGGCATCTATGCACAAATTATTGACGATGTAACAGGAAAAACCATTGTATCTGCTTCATCATTATCAAAAGATTTTGTAGCAAGCGGTACAACAAAGTCAGACCAGTCTGTAGCTGTAGGTAAATTAGTAGCCGAAAAAGCTATTGCCGCAGGTATTAAAGATGTGGTTTTTGACAGGAATGGTTACCTGTATCACGGCCGCATCAAATCGCTGGCCGAAGGTGCACGTGAGGGTGGTTTAAACTTTTAATCGAAACAGGAAATGTCAACAATCAACATAAAAAGAGTAAAAACCAGCGAGATCGAATTAAAAGATCGCCTGGTGAGCATACAGCGTGTAGCCAAAGTAACCAAAGGTGGCCGTACATTCAGCTTTTCTGCCATTGTGGTAGTAGGCGACGAGAACGGTGTTGTAGGTTACGGTTTGGGTAAAGCCAAAGAGGTTACCGAAGCTATTGCAAAAGGTATTGACGATGCAAAAAAGAACCTTGTAAAGGTCCCTATCATCAACAGTACTATCCCGCACGAGCAGATAGGTAAATTTAGCGGTGGTTTTGTTTTTATAAAACCAGCAGCTAACGGTACCGGTGTAATTGCAGGTGGTGCAATGCGTGCAGTATTAGAAAGTGCCGGTATACACAATGTATTGGCAAAATCAAAAGGTTCATCAAACCCGCACAACGTGGTTAAAGCAACCGTATCTGCATTATCGCAACTGCGCGATGCACATACCGTAGCGCAACAACGCGGTATTAGTTTAGGTAAAGTATTTAACGGATAATCAGTCATGTCGAAAATTAAAATAACACAAATTAAAAGCGTTATCGACAGAAGCGAGCGCCAGAAAAAAACCGTTGAGGCCTTAGGTCTTAAAAAAATTAACCACAGCGTGGAAGTTGAAGCCACTGCGGCTATTATTGGAATGGTACGTAAAGTTAACCACCTGGTAGCAGTAGAAAATATTTAATATCATGAATTTAAGTAATCTTAAACCTGCAGAAGGTTCTACTAAAAATAGGAAAAGAATTGGCCGTGGTACAGGTTCTGGCCGTGGCGGTACATCAACCCGTGGCCATAAAGGTGCCGGTTCACGTTCAGGTACATCTACCAAGGTAGGTTTTGAAGGTGGCCAGATGCCATTACAGCGCCGTGTACCTAAGGTAGGCTTTAAAAACCCTAACCGTGTAGAGTATACAGGTGTAAACCTTGATGTATTGCAACAATTGGTTGAGAAATATTCGCTGGCAACAGTTGATTTCGCAACTTTAAAAGAGCATGGTTTAGTTTCTCGTAACGATCTGGTAAAAATACTTGGTCGCGGCGAATTAAAAGCTAAATTAGAGGTTAAAGCACACGCATTTACTGCTACTGCACAAAAAGCTATTGAAGCAGCCGGCGGAACTATTGTAAAGTTATAATTTCGATGAAGAAATTTTTCACCACATTATCCAATATCTGGAAAATTGAAGATCTAAGAGTGCGTATTTTAAACACACTCTTATTTCTTTTGATATATCGCGTTGGTTCGTTTGTTGTTTTGCCGGGTGTAAACGCGGCAGCACTTAACGCCGACCAAAATAAAGAAGGGCTTTTAGGGCTGTTAAACATGTTTGCCGGCGGCTCGTTCTCACGGTCGTCTATCATGGCATTAGGTGTTATGCCTTATATATCTGCATCAATTGTGGTGCAGTTATTGGGTATTGCAGTACCTTACTTTATTAAATTGCAAAAGGAAGGCGAAAGCGGCCGTAACAAAATAAACCAGTGGACACGCTATTTAACAATAGCCATTACCGCGGTACAAGCTGTTGCGTACTTAAAATCGCAAATTACGCCTGATGCAATGCTTATTGGCAACCCTTACTTTACGATATTAAATACCTGCGTATTAACAGCCGGTACCTTATTTGTAATGTGGCTGGGCGAAAAGATCACGGATAAGGGTATTGGTAACGGTATCTCGCTGATCATTATGGTGGGTATTATTGCCCAGTTACCAAGTGCGTTTATTGTAGAATTTCAATCACGTACAGGCGGACCGGGTGGTTTAATTACCTTCATTGTAGAAATTGTGGCCTTGCTTGGTGTGGTAATGTTTACCATACTTATAGTACAAGGCACACGTAAAGTTGCTGTACAATATGCAAAACGTATTGTTGGTAATAAGCAATATGGCGGCGTACGCCAGTATATACCTTTAAAGGTAAATGCTGCAGGTGTAATGCCTATTATATTTGCGCAGGCTTTAATGTTTATACCTGCAACCATTTCAAGCTTCTTCCCATCTATGTCAACAAACAGCTTTTTAATGGCCTTATCAAATTATAACTCATGGCAGCATAACTTGATATTTGGTATTTTAATTATACTGTTTACATATTTTTATACAGCTATTACGGTTAACCCTAACCAAATGGCTGATGATATGAAAAAGAATGGTGGCTTTATTCCGGGTATTAAACCGGGTAAATCTACAGCTGAGTTTATTGACGGGGTTATCTCTAAAATAACTTTACCGGGTTCTATTTTCCTGGCTATAGTTGCTATTATACCGGCCCTGGCCAGTTTAGTAGGGGTAAGCAGCATCTTTTCAAGATTTTTTGGTGGTACATCGTTAATCATCCTTGTGGGTGTGGTGTTAGATACTTTGCAGCAAATCGAAAGCCATTTATTAATGCGTCATTACGATGGGTTGATGAAAACTGGCAGGATAAAAGGCCGTGCAAGTATCCCTACAGCTTCGGGTGCTACTCCGCCGGTTATCTAATAATATACATGTCAAAGATCATTTATAAGTCTGTCGAAGAGATAGAGCTGATAAGAGAAAGTTCTTTACTTGTTTCCAAAACACATGGGGAGATAGCTAAAGTTATAGGCCCCGGTATAACCACAATAGAATTAAATAAACTTGCCGAAACCTTTATCCGTGATAACGGGGGGGTTCCGGCATTTTTAAATTATAACGGTTTCCCATATTCGTTATGCATCTCACTTAACGATCAGGTGGTGCACGGTTTCCCCGGTAAACATGTTTTAGTTGAGGGCGACCTGGTATCTGTTGATTGCGGTGTAGTGCTAAACAAATACTACGGCGATTCGGCTTTTACTTTTGCCATTGGCGAAGTTGACGAAACCACAAAAAAACTAATGCGTGTTACACGCGAGTGTTTAGACCTGGGTGTTGAAAAGGCCGTAGTAGGTATGCGCATTGGCGATATTGGCTACGCGGTACAGGAACATGCCGAGAAGAATGGTTTTGGCGTAGTGAAGGAACTTGTTGGCCATGGTGTAGGCACACGCTTACACGAAAAGCCCGAAGTACCTAACTACGGTAAACGCGGCGCAGGTATTAAATTAGAAGAAGGAATGGTGATAGCCATTGAACCAATGATCAACGCGGGCCGTGCCGGTGTTAAGTTTTGGGATGATGGGTGGACCGTATCAACATCTGATAAAAAACCATCGGCACATTACGAACATACCGTGGCTGTTAAGAAGGGGAAACCCGATGTTTTATCAACGTTTGAATACATTGATAAAGTTTTAGAAGAAAAGAATAAAAAGTAAATATTTTTTATTAATTTTGCATCCCGGTTTTGGGGTGGATAATTAAGTAATAATCAATAAAATATGGCAAAACAATCCTCGATTGAGCAAGATGGTACAATTCGCGAAGCATTATCAAATGCGATGTTTAGAGTTGAACTTGAAAACGGCCACGAGATTATTGCACACATATCCGGAAAAATGCGGATGCACTACATCAAAATATTACCTGGCGACAGAGTGAAATTGGAGATGAGCCCGTATGATTTAACAAAAGGAAGAATAACCTACAGATATAAATAAAAACGAGATGAAAGTTAGAGCATCCATTAAAAAACGTAGCGTTGATTGCAAGATCATCCGCCGTAACGGGAAACTTTATGTGATAAACAAAAAGAACCCAAAGTTTAAGCAGCGTCAGGGATAATTAGAAAAGTATTGTAATAAACCGCACAACGGTGGCCCGCCGTTCGGTATTACTTAAAAACAAAAACAAATATGGCAAGGATCTCCGGTATTGATTTACCAAAAAATAAAAGAGGTGTTATAGGTTTAACCTATATATACGGCATAGGCCGCTCTACTGCTCAGGACATTTTAGACCAGGCAGGTATCGATGTTAACATCAAAGTTCAGGATTGGGATGATGATCAGTTAACCGCTATCCGTACAATCATCAACGATCAAATTAAAGTTGAAGGTTCACTGCGTTCAGAAGTTCAGCTTAACATCAAACGTTTAATGGATATTGGTTGCTATCGTGGCACCCGTCACCGTAAAGGTTTACCTCTACGTGGCCAGCGCACCAAAAACAACTCGCGTACCCGTAAAGGAAAACGTAAAACAGTTGCTAACAAAAAGAAAGCTACTAAATAGTAAATAGATTTGAGACGTTAGATATGAGACATGAGATCATATCTATCATCTTGCTAAAATAGGATAGGATGTTTTTGAAATGAGCTTGTCTCACATCTCAAATCTCATATCTCAAACCTCAAAAACAAAATGGCTAAAAGCAAAAAAGTTACCAAAAAGCGCATTGTTGTTGTAGACGCTATCGGCGAAGCACACATCAACGCAACTTTTAACAACATCATCATCACCCTTACCAACAAAAGCGGACAAGCTGTATCATGGTCGTCTGCAGGTAAAATGGGTTTTAAAGGTTCTAAAAAGAACACCCCTTACGCTGCCGGTCAGGCTGCTGCCGATTGCGGTAAAGTTGCTTACGACTTAGGTCTGCGCAAGGTAGAGGTTTTTGTTAAAGGTCCGGGTTCAGGCCGCGAGTCTGCAATACGTACCCTGCAAACAACAGGTATCGAAGTAACTACTATAAAGGACATTACCCCGCTTCCGCACAACGGTTGCCGTCCGTCTAAACGTAGAAGAGTTTAATTCACTTAATTTTTAAAGCTAAGATTCGACAGCTGCGGGCTGTTTGATACTTTAAAACACACAAATAATGGCAAGATATACAGGCCCCAAATCAAAAATTGCGCGTAGGTTCCGCGAGCCGATCTTCGGTCCGGACAAGGCGTTAGAACGTAAAAACTACGGACCAGGTATGCATGGCGCTTCTAAAAGAAGAGGAAAGCAATCTGAGTACGCGGTACAGCTAATGGAAAAACAAAAAGTTAAATACACTTACGGTGTGTTAGAGCGTCAGTTCGAAAACTTATTCCATACAGCTTCTGCTAAAGAAGGTATCACCGGCGAGAACTTATTAAAGTTTTTAGAAGCCCGTTTGGATAATGCAGTTTACCGTTTAGGTATTGCACCTACCCGTTCTGGTGCACGCCAACTGGTAGGCCACAAACACATCACTGTTAACGGCAGCGTGGTAAACATTGCATCATATGCATTAAAAGCCGGCGACGTTATTGCAGTACGCGAAAAATCAAAATCACTTGAAAGCATCACTACATCAGTAGCAGGCCGTAAAGTAAATAAATATAGCTGGTTAGAGTGGAACGCTGATGAATTATCAGGTAAATTCCTAAACTATCCAAACCGCGATGAGATCCCTGAGAATATCAAAGAGAACCTTATCGTCGAGTTATATTCAAAATAAGATTTGAGATTTTAGATATGAGATTTGAGACTTTTTTCAAGTCTCTTTTCTGGTTTCAGGTCAAAAGAAAAATAATTAAGGGGTTTTAGAAGAGAAGAAGATAAAAGGCAAGCTCTCATATCTCACGTCTCATATCTCAAATCTATAATCAAGTTAACAATAAACAAAAGATATAAATGGCAATTTTAGCATTTCAAAAACCAGACAAGGTTATCATGCAAAAATCGAATGATTTTGATGGCACGTTTGAGTTTCGTCCGTTAGAACCAGGCTTCGGTGTAACCATTGGTAATGCTCTGCGTCGTATCTTACTTTCTTCATTAGAAGGTTATGCTATTACATCAGTACGTTTTTCGGGTGTGATGCACGAGTTTTCAACCATCAAAGGTGTTGTTGAAGACGTAACCGAGATCATCCTGAACTTAAAACAAGTTCGTTTTAAAAAGACAGGTGAATCGGGCGATAATGAGAAAATATTTGTGATCATTAACGGCCAGGATGCTTTTTCTGCAGGCGACATTACTAAGTTTTCAAACAACTTTACCGTATTGAACCCTGATCTTGTTATTTGTAATATGGACTCATCAGTAACGCTTGAAGTTGAGCTTACTGTTGCTAAAGGCCGTGGTTACATCAGCAACGAAGAAAACAAAAATCCTGATGCTAACGTAGGCGTGATAGCTATCGATTCGATCTTCACACCTATTAAGAACGTAAAATATACGCTTGAAAACTATCGTGTAGAACAAAAAACGGATTATGAAAAACTGATCCTTGACATTTCTACAGATGGATCTATCCATCCCGAGGATGCATTGAAACAAGCTGCCAAGATCCTTATCCAGCACTTCATGCTGTTCTCTGACGAGAACATGATGCTTGAAGCACAGGCTAAAGAAGAAACCAAAGAAGTTGACGAGGAAATTTTACACATGCGTAAGATCCTTAAAACCGAGTTGGTTGATCTTGACCTGAGCGTACGCGCACTAAACTGCTTAAAAGCTGCCGACATCCGCAGCCTTGCAGACCTGGTATCGTACGATGTTGCCGATATGTTAAAATTCAGGAACTTTGGTAAAAAATCATTAACCGAAATTCAGGACCTGGTTAAATCAAAAGGCTTATCTTTTGGTATGAACCTGTCTAAATTTAAGTTAGACGAAGAATAATCGTAGATATAAGATGTGAGATATGTGTATTGAGATTTTAGATCTTATGTCTCCAATCTCACATTTATTATCTCAAATCTAATAAACAGTAAGCGAGGGCATAATTCCGAGGGCTTGATTAAGTTCGCCTGACGGTATGCACGTGCACAAATTAACAAACAAATGAGACACGGAAAAAAAGTAAACCATTTAGGTCGTACAGATAGCCACCGCAAAGCGATGATGGCTAACATGGCGTCTTCGCTTATTCAACACAAGCGTATTACAACAACATTGGCAAAAGCAAAAGCCCTGCGCGGTTATGTTGAGCCACTTTTAACAAAATCAAAAAACGATACTACACACTCTCGCCGTACAGTGTTTAGCTATTTGCAAGACAAAGACACCGTGAACATCCTGTTCCGTGAAGTTGCCGAAAAAATTGCTAACCGTCCCGGTGGTTACACACGTATAGTTAAGTTAGAGAACCGTTTAGGCGATAACGCTGAAATGGCTATCATTGAATTAGTTGATTACAACACCGTTTACGGTAAGGATGTTGATGCTAAGGCCGAGAAGAAAACAACACGTCGCCGTGGTGGTGCTTCTAAAGCTAAAACGGCTCCTGCTGCTGCAGCTGCTGATACTACTGCTGCTGCCCCCGTAGTTGCCGAAGAAGTTGTTGAAACTGCACCTGTTGCTGAAACAGCACCGGCTGTAGAGGAAACCCCTGCGGCTGAAGCTCCTGCAGCTGACGACAAAGAAGAAAATGCAGAAAAAGGCGAATAATTAGTTATTCCTTTTAGAATATCAAAGCCTCCCGATCTTTCGGGAGGCTTTTTTGCGTTATAATGTTTGTCAATTTTAAAACCCCTTCCCGTTTATTGGGTTTAAATAGTATAATATCTACAAACAATTATGGCAAAGGTAGCAGACCAGATGGTTGAAATGCTGGTGAACGCAGGCATCAAAAGAATATATGCTGTAACAGGCGATAGCTTAAACGAGGTTAACGATGCTGTAAGGCGCGAAGGCAGTATCCAATGGGTGCATGTGCGGCACGAGGAAGCCGGAGCATACGCAGCGGGCGCCGAAGCGCAGCTTACCGGTAACCTGGCCTGTTGCGCCGGCAGCAGCGGCCCCGGCCATGTTCACCTCATCAACGGTTTGTACGATGCCCATCGTTCGGGTGCGCCGGTTATAGCCATAGCATCTACCGTCGCCAGCTTTGAGTATGGCACCGAATATTTCCAGGAAACAAATACCATTAAGTTATTTGACGATTGCAGCCACTATAACCAGGTGGCCACAACGCCCAAACAATTCCCCCGGATGCTTCAGGCCGGTATACAGGCTGCCCTGCACCGCAAAGGTGTTTCAGTCCTTGGCGTACCGGGCGACCTGACCAGTATGGATGCCGAAGAAATTACAACGTCCACCCAAAATTTCGACCCGGTTGCAGTAACAAGGCCTAATGATGAAGATATTGCCAAACTTGCCGCCCTGGTTAATCAGCATAAAAAAATTACCATGTTTTGTGGTATAGGGGCCGCCGATGCGCACGACGAAGTGGTTGCCTTATCGCAAAAACTTAATGCGCCGGTGGCCTATTCTTTCCGCTCCAAAATGGATATCCAGTATAATAACCCCAACGAGGTAGGGATGACGGGGCTACTGGGCTTGCCTTCGGCATATCACAGCATGCACGAATCTGACCTGCTGATATTATTAGGCACCGATTTTCCGTACACACCGTTTATGCCTACCGGTTGCAAAATAGTGCAGGTTGATATAAAACCCGAGCGCATTGGCCGCCGCGCCAAGGTTGATGTTGGGTTAAGCGGTTCTGTTAAAGATACACTTGTCGCTTTATTACCCCAGGTAGAGCAGCACGGGGACGATAGCTTCCTGAAGGCGCAGCTTGATTTTTACGCCGACGTGAAAAAGAACATGAAGATCTACGTGGATGATACCGGTAAAAAGGAAAACATCCACCCCGAGTATATTGCCAGCTTGATTGACGAATTAGCCACCGATGATGCTATATTTACAGTAGATACCGGTATGTCTTGCGTATGGGGCTCGCGCTATATCAATGCTACGGGCAAGCGTAAAATGATAGGCTCGTTCAATCATGGGTCAATGGCCAACGCGATGCCACAGGCGATAGGCGCGGCACTGGCAATGCCCGGCAGGCAGGTAATAGCGTTATGTGGTGATGGCGGGCTTTCCATGCTGCTGGGCGACATGGCAACTATAACACAATACAATCTGCCCATCAAAATAATCGTGTTTAACAATCGCTCGCTGGGGATGGTGAAGCTGGAAATGGAAGTTGCCGGCCTGCCCGACTGGCAAACCGAGATGCACAACCCCGATTTTGCCATGGTTGCCAAAGCAATGGGCATGAAAGGGATAACTATTAAAGACCCCGATGAAGCAAAACAAGCTTTAATTGAAGGGCTGATATATAAAGGCCCGGCATTAATAAATATATTTACCGATCCTAATGCTTTAGCCATGCCGCCAAAGGTTGAACTGGGACAGGTAAAAGGGATGGCCCTATCCATGACCAAACTGATGCTGAATGGCCGAATGGACGAAGTAGTAGATACTATTAAAGCCAACTATAAACATTTAAAAGACCTTATATAGTATAAATGAATATACGCAGGCAGCACATACTGCTGTTAGTACTAACCCTCATCATCGCCGGGTTTATTGGGTTGTCTGTACTGGTGGTGCTGTATCCGGCTATGTCTATAGATGTCAGGGTTTCGCACGAGATCCAGGAACATCAAAACGCGTTTTTCGACCAACTGATGTACCTGATAAGTACACCGGGTTATATGCCCGAATCGGTAATAATGGTAGCGGTAACCAGCGTTATATTTTTCCTGTTTAAATATAAAAAAGCGGCCGCTTACGTGCTCGCTACGGGTTTGGCGAGTTTAATAAGTACCATAGTAAAAGCATTGGTTAACCGGCCCAGGCCCTCAAAAGATTTGGTGCGAATACTCCATGATACCGCCCAGCAAAGCTTCCCGAGCGGGCATATGTTATTTTACGTGGTGTTTTTTGGCTTTATGATGCTGTTGATGTTTCAGCTGGATCATCTGCCAAAAGTGCTCAGGTATAGTGTTGGTGTTATAAGCCTGTTTCTGATACTTACCATCCCGTTCTCGCGCATATACATGGGCGCGCATTGGTTTACCGATGTAGTGGGTGGCTTTTTATTAGGCCTGCTATGCCTGTATCTGCTATCGTGGTTTTACCTGCGCAAGCCCGCCGATAAGCAGGAAGCACCGGTCGCCGAAACTAAATAGCCACTTTTTATTTGTAAGCTAAATTCTGTAATTTCAGGTCGTAAACCTGTATTGCATCATGACGGCAAGCTTATCCACCAAACAAAGGGTACAATCCATCGATATTTTACGCGGCATTATTATGCTGATCATGGCGGTAGACCATACGCGTGAGTATTTTAACATCGGTGCTATTTCAACCGACCCAAGCAACCTTGCCACAACTACGCCGCTAATATTCTTCACGCGCCTGGCAACCCATTTTTGCGCGCCGACTTTTGTGTTTTTAAGTGGATTATCAGCCTACCTTGCCGGCACGCGCCGTACTAAGGGCGAATTGAGCGGCTTTTTACTCAAGCGCGGCTTATGGCTTATATTGGTAGAAGTTGTACTGGTTACGTTTGCTTTGTCGCTTAACCCACTTTACAATGCAATAGTATTGCAGGTGATATGGGCTATTGCAATCAGCATGATATTGCTGGCCCTGATGATAAAGTTACCGCTGCGCGCGATAGGATTAATAGGGCTGGCGATAATTGCAAGCCATCAGCTATTAAGCACCATTACGCTGGTGCCAAATAGCACTGGTGACATTTTAATGAAAATGTTTTTTACCGCAAGGGGAACGGTATTTATTTTAGATAAATCCCATTTTATTTTCGACCTGTACGCCATTATCCCATGGACGGGTGTGATGTTTTTAGGTTATGCTTTTGGAAGCCTTTACCAGGCCAAACACCAGCAGGCAGACAGGAAAAGGATGCTCCTATACGTAGCGATATTTCTATTCGCGGTGTTTGTAGCCCTGCGGTTTATAAATGCCTATGGCGACCCGGCACCATGGTCGGTACAAAAGAATGGGGTGTTTACTTTAATGTCGTTCCTCAGCATAAGCAAATATCCACCTTCGCTGCTGTTTGTTTGCCTTACATTATCCGGTGCATTATTGATACTGGCATTAACAGAAAAATCCGCAGGCAAACTGGCAGGGTTTTTCAAGGTGTATGGCAGCGTACCATTTTTTTATTATGTGCTGCATTTTTATCTGATAAGGGTAATTACAATAGTTGTATTCTTTTTGCAAGGATTTAAACCCTCGCAAATTGTTACGCCGAACAATCCGTTCCTGTTTACACCGCCGGGGTTTGGTTTTAGCATTGGCTGGATATACCTGATCTGGCTGGCAATAATATTATCGCTTTATTATCCTTGCAGATGGTTCTCCAATTACAAAAAAACACACACCCAATGGTGGTTAAGTTATTTGTAGCTTTAAGGCTTGATGTATTGCTGGATAATTTGCTGCAGCGGACCGGCCTGCATTACGCCACTTTGCCGCCATTTGCTTTCGCCGTTTTGAAATACCATTAGGGTTGGTACACTTTGCACCCGGTAAGCACTGGCTGCTGCAGGGTTTTTATCAATGTCAATTTTAATGATGGTTACCTTATCGCCTAAGGCATCTTTAACCTGTTTTAAGATCGGTGGCATCATTTTACAGGGCCCGCACCACTCTGCCGAAAAATCGACCAGCACCGGTTTATCCGACGCAATAATATCCTGGAAGTTTGCCATAGCTTTATCTCCTTTTAGTTATAACGCATAAATTAAGAATACGTTTTTGTAGAACCAAACATTGCTGGTTAGCCGTTTTTGATCACCATTCCTTCTGTAAAATGTTCACGTTCACGATACACACAACCACTGTAATAAATATTAATACCTTATAATCAGGTAGTTGACGGTTGGGGTACTGACAAAACAGTGCCACCAATTCTATTATTTATAATGTTATCATACTTGCAGGCTCTTCTAAAGGCGGCCCTGTAAGGAAAGGCGGCGTACCTACGGTACGGAATAGCGGGTTAGGTTATTGCTACAAAGCGTTTGTCCCTACAGGACAGAAGGAAAATCAGAGGCTTCCCATAACAAACAATAATTGCCCCATGGGGCTACCGCTTTGTAGAAAAAATCGAAGTTAATTTTTTGCTCTGTAGGGGTTACCCTCAACGCTGCACAAACAAATTAATGCAAAACCTTTCCCGCTTTTATGCAAAGCAAAAAGTATTCTATCATTGCCGTTGACTTTAGTCAACGGGATATGATGCATAATAATGCTGGCTTTAGCCACAGTTCTATATTTCGGCTAAAGCCAATTAAAGAATTTTTGGCTTTCCGCCCCATAAATGGGACGGCAATGATGCGTGATTGCAGAATTTTTGTTCCGCAAGAGTTATCTATGACAAGAAAATACCCTAATGCAGCACCTTCTTCCGATCGGGCTGTAAAATATTGCTGTCTTCCAGCCAATCGGCCAAGCGCTGCGGCCAGTTGTTAATGGATTTTAGCTTGCGGTTAGTGCCCATGTTAAAGGCATGGTCGCCGCGGGCGTACATATGCATTTCTACGGGTACTTTGGCATCGCGATAGCGTTGTAAAAGTTGGATAAGTGGCAACGAGCAGCAGGCGTCATCGTTGGCGGCTACTAAAAATGCAGGGGGCGCATCTGAGGGGATACTTTCGGGCACAAAGCCGGGGCCGGGGTAAACCTGTACTATAAAATTGGGTTTGGCGTTTGCGCGGTCAATAGGGTCGGCTGCTTTTGGGTCGCCTTTCCATCCGCTGAAGGCAACCATGTCAACCACTTCGCCACCTGCCGAAAAGCCCATCATGCCTATCCGGTTGGTATCGATATTAAACTCGGCCGCCCTGCTGCGAACCAAACGCATGGCACGGTAAGCATCCTGTTTCGGGTGGATATCGACCTTGTAAGGCGACAGCGTATCGCGGCCTAAACGGTACTTCAGTACAAAAACAGTAATTCCCAGCTGGTTATAAAATTTGGCCGGCGCTACACCTTCCGAGTTATAAACAAGCAAACGATGACCACCACCCGGACAAATAACCACCGCAGCGCCATTGGCCTTACCTGTCGGGGGCGCGTAAACGGTTAAAGATGGGTTATGAATGTTTTTTATCCAGTAGTCTTTTGCTTGTTCGGGCTCATCGCGGCGTTCCTCAAATCCCGGTGCGCCCTTTGCCCATAGCGGAATAACCGTTTGCGCATGCGATGCAAAGCTGCACAGCATCAGCATAAATAGGATTTTATAGGATGATACCATGTTTTTCATATGAGTAAATTTACATTATAATATCATGCGAATCAAAGACATGCATAGAGATTTATTCAAACAGGAGGCCCCGCCGGGGCCGTTAACATTCGCAGATTACTATAAACAGGTAGTTCCTATGGAACTATCGCTATTTTTAATTTATTGACCCCGGAGGGGTCGCCTGTTTATAGCAGATTATAAAGTAGTCAATGGCTCCGGAGGTGCCTCCTTTAAGCTTTTATTCTTGATTCCTGACTCTAATATCCTGACTCTTGACGCCACTCATAAAGTCTTTCCACCATTCAGAATTATAAGGACCGTTCACATCGGTTGGCTTGCCGGGTCCGGGCATAAAAAGTTGAATTTTTTTCTCCTCCGCAAACTTCAACAACCTTTCGGCAGGCTCGTACCAGGCATGCGGCGCCAGGTTAAAAGTGCCCCAGTGTATGGGCATCATCACCTTACCTTTAAGTGCGAGGTGCGCGTTAGTGGCATTATCAGGCCCCATGTGTATATCGGGCCAGTACTTGCCGTAAGCGCCAATTTCCAGCATCGTCAAATCAAAGGGGCCAAAGGCATCTCCTATTTCAGCAAAACCCGGAAACCAGCCCGAATCGGCACCGAAAAAGATATTATGCTGCGGGCCTTTTATTACAAACGCGGCCCATAGGGTTTCGTTACGGTTGAAGATGCCACGGCCCGAAAAATGCCTTGACGGCGTAGCTGTGATATTGCAATTGCCTATCATTACGCTATCGCCCCAGTCAACCTCGTTAACGTAATTTTTTAGGATGCCCCAATCTTCCAGGTACTTGCAAACACCAATAGGAGTGATAAAGGGGATATTTTTGCCGGCAAAAAACCTGATGGTTGCCTTATCCAGGTGGTCATAATGATCGTGCGACACGATAACGGCATCCAATGGCGGCAGGTCTTCCAGCGCTATTGGCGGCTGAAAAAAGCGCTTGGGGCCAAAGGCCTGGGTAAAAGAAACCCGCTGGCTCCAAACCGGGTCGGTTAAAATACGGGTCCCGTCAATTTCTATCAGCAGGCTGCTGTGCCCAACCCAGGTTATGCGCAAGCCGCTTTTTGGAGGTGTTTGATAAATTGAGGCATCTGTTTTAAACGGCCCTAAAGTGATTTTCGGAACATTCTCGGCAGTATTTTTGGCATATTCCCGCATAATGGGGATAAGCTTGCCGAAACCGGCATCATCAGTAGGTATAGGATTTAAAAATTTTCTTCCGTTTTTCTTGGCTCCGGCTAAACTCATGGGCAATTATAAAACTTGTATCTGTAAAAATGTATAATAAGCTAAAAAGATTGCTTAACGGTGGCTGCGTAACGGTTATTTATTAAAAAAACAAATGGCGGCATCGCAAAAAGCCGAAAGCTGGGCTGATAGATAGGGCAGCTGATAGGGGTGGCTTACGTTAAAGGTATGGTCGGCATCAGGAATAACTAAATATTCGGCATTAGGTTGGGCTGAGTGCAATTGCTCAGCATGGTTTAATGACACGCTGGTATCGGCATCGCCATGCACAATAAGCCATGGCTGTTTTATTTCGGATGCCCTAAGCTGGATATCAAGCCGTAAAGGGTTTTCGTCCAGATCAAGCAGCAGCGACGATTTATAAGGCATGTTTTGTCCTGTTCGGGAGTTTTTCATATACATTACCCCCTGCAAGCGCCATTGTTTCTCGGCTTCTTTTGGCCAAAGATTATGGAAGCTGGATATGGCAGCCATGGTAACCAATTTGGCAATACGTTTATCTTCGGCGGTTTTTACAATGCTTATACCGCCGCCCAGGCTATGGCCTATCAGGTAAACACTATTTACCCTGGGTATGGCCGACCCGCCGCAGGCAAAATCAATAACAGATTTCAGGTCTTCCAGTTCAAATGTAAAGGTGTTATCGCTAAAGGCTATCAGATCGGCAAATTCTGTAAGGTTATCGGAGGTAGTGCCGTTATGAGAAAAATTGAACTTTAGAAAGCGAAAGCCGTTTTCGGCAAAGTACCGTGCAACCAGGTTATGCGCCCCCCAATCTTTAAACCCGCGTATGCCATGGGCGAAGATCACCAACGGTGCATACGGAAGTAAAGTATCGTAGGTAATATCGGCTGTAATGCCGCGGCCTTTGGCACCGGGAATGGTATAATGCTGCTTAACGATCATGGCCCGAAAATTACAGTTTTTACGGCGAAAATGGTAAGATGAAATTATCGTAAACTGCTTTGTCATTTTACCACCCCGCAGCACCGTGTGCTTTACCCTCTCCGCTTCGCAAAGAGGGTAAAGGCTTCAGCATGTTCAGTTTCGCAATGAAACATAACACGCTCAATGGCCTGCTAAATTTTCTTCCCGTTAAATGTTATGCCGTACAGATCGGTTCTTCTGTCCTTTAAATTTTGTACACTGCCATACTCGTGCAACTGGCCCAGGGTAGAAAGGTCAACATCAGCAATAACGATCATCTCCGCGTTTGGCGTGGCTTCCGACTGGATGCCATTGGTAGGGAACCCAAAATCAGATGGGGTAAACACTGCCGATTGCGCGTAAGAAATATCCATGTTGTTTACGTTGGGCAGGTTGCCCACGCAGCCGGCTATGGCCACATAACACTCATTCTCTACCGCGCGTGCCTGCGCGCAAAACTTAACCCGATTGTAACCGTTTTGTGTATCTGTCAGGAAAGGCACAAACAAGATCTGCATATCCTGACCGGCCAGGATGCGGCCAAGTTCAGGGAACTCTACATCATAACATATCAGTATACCTATCCGGCCGGCATCGGTATCAAAAACTTTAAGGTCGCTGCCGCCCCGCATCCCCCAGGAGTTGATCTCGGAAGGGGTGGGGTGCAGCTTAACACTCTCTTCCATGCTGCCGTTGCGCCGGAACAGGTACGACACGTTGTATAACGAATCGTCCTCTATCTTGGGCATACTTCCGGCGATGATATTTACATTGTACGATACGGCAAGTTTAGTAAAGGCCTCGGTAATGGGCTTGGTAAATTTGGCCAGTTCGCGCATGGCCTTAGCGGCATCCATGTGGTTATACTCGGCCATGAGCGGGGTGTTAAAAAGCTCGGGGAACAAAATAAAATCCGACTGGTAATCGCTTACGGCATCCACAAAATATTCGGCGTGCTTCATCAGTTCGCTTATGTTGCTATAGGGGCGCATCTGCCATTGCACCAAACCAATACGCACCACGGTTTTTTGGTTAATTACGGTGCTTATCTCTTCGTAATAAACGTTGTTCCATTCTATCAGCGTAGCAAAACCTTTTGAGCGGGCATCCTCGGGTAAATAGTTGCGCAGTATTTTACGTACGTGAAAATCATTCGATAGCTGGAACGACAGGGTAGGGTCGAAGATCTCCTTGTATTTTACTTTATCGATGTATTGCCTCGGCGTTAATTCGCTCTGAAATTTTTGATAGTTGGGGATACGGCCGCCGGCGATAATGCTCTTCAGGTTCAGCTTTTCGCAAAGGGCCTTACGGGCATCGTATAAGCGGCGGGCCAGGCGCAGGCCGCGGTATTTTGGGTGTATAAATACCTCGATGCCGTATAACACATCCCCTTTATCGGTATGTGTTTTAAAGCTGCCGCCGCCGGTAATTTGTTTGTAAGTGTGGTTATCTCCAAACTTGGTGTAATCCACAATGATGGATAAGGCGCAGCCAACAACCTCGCCATTTACGGTAACGCAAACCTGCCCGTCGGGAAAAAGCTTGATCAGCTTCCGGATAGAGGCGAGATCCCAATGGTCGTCGTCCATATCCAGGTAGGCAGATTTCATTGATTTTTTTAGTTCCTGGTAGTCCTGTACTTCCAGTGTGCGTAATTCAATACTTTGCAGATCCATTTTCCTGTAACCGACTTAGGGGAGGAATGTTTTGTACAAAGTCGTAAGTCTGAAGTTCTTAGTCGTAAGTCGGCTTTTTTTTATACAGACTACGCGGACTTTAGACTTACAACTTAGCATGCCACCACGCCCACAATATCAGCACCGGTTGCAACAGCAGCCTCGCCCATGCAATAGTAGGAGTAACCAACAGGTTGCCTACCTTTAAAGGCGCATCTGTAAGCATGGTTATATGCACCGGCAAAAAGGCTATCAACAATAGTACAATGCCCCACGAAGCAACCTTACGTGTTTTTGGCCGTATTAACATTAGGGCAAAAAGGATCTCGAAAAAGCCGGCTAATGCGTTTAACACAACCGGGAAGGGTAAATAAGACGGAATAATGCGGTAATACGATTGCGGGTTGTAAAAATGATTGGCCCCGGCAGCTAAATAACCGAGCACTAAAATTACAAGACTGATTTTTTTTAAGATTTTTATTTTTTGGGGCATATCTACTTCTAAAAACGATAATATCATAAAATTGGATGGCTAATATTATCGATATCATTTAATTTATAATCATTCTAAATGCACGCGTTTGACATATCCTTGACATTGCATGCACATTGGTATGTTACTTTTGTTGGGTCAAAATAAAAACTGCTTTGAAGTATTTAAAAGTTATTGCTTTTACACATAAACAGATTGAGCTGAAGGAACTGGGACGATTGGTGCTATGCCAGGAGAACACTTCCGAAAAACTTCATGCAGCTAAAGCCCATTTTGGCATTGATGAGATCTTTTACTTATCAACCTGTAACCGCGTTGAGTTTGTATTATCAACCCAGCAAAAGGTTGACAGGGAATTTGCCGAGGCTTTTTTGACCGAGATGCAAATGGGCCTTTGTACACACTCTACCAAAGCTTTTTTAGATGCCGCTTCTATTTACGAAGGGCAGGAAGCGCTTAACCATTTGCTGCGTACCTCATGCTCGTTAGAGAGCCTGATAGTTGGCGAAAAAGAAATATTGGCCCAGCTGCGCAAAGCATATGACGACTGCCGCGGGGCAGGCCTTACCGGCGATAAACTTCGGCTGGTAATGGAATGTGTGGTTAAAACCGCTAAAGAGGTTTACACCAATACCAATATCTCTAAAAACCCTATATCGGTTGTATCGCTGGCTTACCGCAAGTTAAAGGACCTGAAACTTTGCTCGAATGCCCGTGTACTGATCATCGGCGCAGGCGAAACCAACCGCAATATTTCAAAATACCTGCAAAAACATAAGTTTTCAAACTTTTCGGTTTTTAACCGTACGCTGGCAAAGGCGCAGCAACTGGCTAACGAACTTGGCGGCCAGGCTTATGAGCTTGATGCCCTAAAAACCTTTAAACAGGGGTTTGATGCTATTATCACCTGCACATCGGCAGTTGAGCCTATAATCACCCCCGAAATATACGCGTCGTTATTAAACGGCGATACTGATAAAAAAACCATTGTCGACCTGGCCATCCCTAATGATACAGCCCCCGAAGTATTGGAGCAGTTTGATGTAAACTTTATTGAGGTACACAGCCTTAACGAAATTGCCAAAAAGAACCTGCAGGAACGTTACCAGGAACTGGTACATGCCGAAGTGATCATCGAGCAAAACATTGCCGGGCATTTGGTGATGCTTAAGCAGCGCAAAGTTGAACTTGCCATGCGCCAGGTGCCCGAGAAGATCAAAGAGATCCGCAACAACGCGGTAAACACCGTGTTTGCCGAAGAGGTACAAAGCCTTGACAAAGAATCGCGCGAGATCTTGGAAAAGGTGATGAACTACATGGAAAAAAAATATATCAGCGTCCCCATGATCATGGCGAAGGATATATTGATCAATAATAATTAGCGATTTTCTTGAAGCCACTGGGAGGTACGAAGCAATCTCTCAACCATGCCCAATAAATATGTCATTGCGAACCGGTGTGTGTGCCTGCGCGGCGAAGCAATCTCCTCGCGTTTGTTCTTCGTTAGGAATGGTTATGCTTTATGATTAGCCTGTGGATGTTACTTTCTTTTCTCTCAAAAGAAAGTAACCAAAGAAAAATCGCGGCTGTGTCCTGCTCTGTGATAGTTAGTGCTTTAGCAATGCCTGTGCTACCCGAACAGGCCAATGCCGCATTTTGAGGTGGCCTTAGGGCAGTACTTTTAACCTATCCATTTCCTTGTCGCTGGCTTTTATATCAAATTACCATGCTACGCCCGATAACGCGTGGGGAAATCCTTAAATAAAAAAAATCCCATAAATCATGGTTCAGAAAATTCCGCCCCCGTCAGCAAAACAGCTTCGGGCGAAAGTGGGCAGAACGATGGTGGCCTTGAGCGTGGCAAGGGCTTAGAAAATTTTGCTGAAGAGTGGGCCTGGTGCGGCGAAGCATGGGCAAAATATTCCAGCCCGTGGTTCTGCCCGGTTGCGGGGGCAAAGGCTATGAGCGCCAAGAAGCCTTTTTGCTGACTTGATTTTTGGTTACTTTGTATCAAGACAAAGTAACAGCCCTCCGCGGCAATTGAGCGGACTGGCTTTCATTAAAGCACAATCCTAAGCTACTGAGTTTAGCTCAACGTGACACATGATAGTGCACTCAGGAAAACACCACACCGCTGCCGCGAGTTTAGCGCAGCATAACTCGTGGTGTAGCACAAGGTAAGCTTTCAGCTTACCAAACAAAATCAAATCATTAACGAAATATCTATTAAACCCTTAATATCGGCGTAATCACGTGCGCTGCTGTACAGATAATGCTCCGGCTCATCAACCCACCCTGCGGTTACCGGGTTATTATGAAGATAGTCTAATTTTTGGTCGATAACAGTATTGCTCCACAACTCTATAGGGTGATTACCCTGTTGCCAAAATTGGTACTGCTCGTTATTTGGATTCTGTTTTCCTTCCCGTTCAAAAAACCATAACAGCCAATCCCGCCTGCTTTCCTGAATATTTTCGCTAACCGCTTTTATAAGCATTTTAGATGTATGCCTTTTAATATCCCTCAGAATATCCTGCATGGGCTGGTTATTCGTGCTAATTATTAAGTGAACATGGTTACTCATAATAACCCATGCATATAATTCAAGTCCCTTATTTTTTATACAGTATTTAAGGCTATCTACCAATATGTCTTTATACTCCCTTCGGGTAAATACATCTATCCAACGCACGACTGAGAATGTTACGAAGTATGGACGCTCCTGGTCGTGAAATTTATAATTACTGCTCATGCCGTTAAATTAGTAATATGATGCTAAAGCTGAAAGCTTTATCCATGCCGTGTCACGGGTTGAAAACCCGCGACAGCAATCTTTTTCGTTGCTGCCGCGAGTTTAGCGTAGCGTAACTCGTGGTGTAGCACAAGGCAAGCGTTCAGCTTACTAAATACGCACTTAGTCAGCCCACTCTCATATCCTTATTTAATACTATATTACTGTGCATAAAAATTTAAATTTGTGCTGTAAAAATTTATCCCTTTGGACAGAACAGTAATCATAGGAACGCGTGGCAGCGAATTGGCTTTGTGGCAGGCAAACTTTGTAAAAGACAGCCTTGCCGCTTTAAACATTACCGCCGAACTTAAAATTATAAAAACCCAGGGCGACCGCATCCTTAACCTCAGCTTTGATAAGCTGGAAGGCAAGGGCTTTTTTACCAAAGAATTGGAAGAAGAATTATTGGCAGGTACTATAGACCTGGCCGTGCATTCGCACAAAGACCTGCCGACAGAAAACCCTCCGGGACTCATCATCGCAGCAGTTTCAGAACGGGAAGACCCGGCTGAACTGTTGTTGATCTTGAAGGATTGCGTGGATGTACGCCAAAAACTATCCGTAAAATTTGGCGGCATGGTAGGCACATCATCCAACAGGCGCAAGGCGCAATTACTGGCCACACGCCCCGACCTGGAGATAGAAGAACTGCGCGGCAATGTACCTACCCGCATTAACAAGCTGCGCGATGAAAATTACGATGCCATTATGCTGGCCAAAGCGGGCGTGTCCCGTTTGGGAATCGACCTGAGCGAGTTTCATGTGGAGGAACTTACGCCAACCGAATTTATACCCGCGCCTGCGCAGGGTGTGCTGGCCATCCAGATCCGCGAAAGCAACGCTGATCTGTTTGAAGCTTTACAAGCCTTGAACCACCCTGATGTGGCAGAAGAGCTGGCATTGGAGCGCGGCGTACTAAAAATGTTTGGCGGCGGCTGTCATTTACCACTCGGCGTTTATTGCCGCCGGGACGATGGTAAATTCCAGGTGTTTACCTCAAAAGCCGAGGATGGTGAAGAATTTCCCGATAGGTATTTTATAGAAGCTGATACCCTTGATGGTGTTGCCGATAAAATTGTTGCCCGTTTTGCAAAGGACAGGAAGTTCCCCAACAAGGTATTCATCTCGCGCGATATTTCGGAGACCAGTTACTTTCGCCGTGCGCTGGAAAAGCACAAAATCGAGATAGAAGCCCGCTCGCTGATCCGTACGGTGCCGGTTATCACCAAGTTTGACTCATACATTTTAAAAAATATCGACTGGGTGTTTTTCACCAGTAAAAACGCGGTGGAGTATTTCTTTAAACTATCACCGCAGTTCCCCAAAAAAGTAAAATTTGGGGTGATGGGCGCCGGCAGTGAAGATATGCTGCGCCGCAACGGCCATTTTGCCGATTTTGTTGGCGAAAGCAATGATACCGCCGACGTAGCTGCCGATTTTGCCGAACTGGCAAATGGTACTATTGTACTGTTCCCGGGAGCGGATAACCCGATGCGGAGTATCCAGCAAGGCCTGTCTGCCGAAACAAAAATAATTGACCTGCCTGTTTACGAAACCGTGCTGGAAGAAGATGTAGAGCCAAGCGGTGCCGATGTAATGGTGTTTACCAGCCCAAGCAACGTGGAAGCCTACTTTGCCGGTAACCTGCTGGAGCCCGGACAAAAGGTGATAGCCATTGGTAAATCAACTGGTAAAAAGTTTGATGAAATGGGTGTAAAATATACCCTGCCCTTCTCGCCCGACGAAGTTGGACTGGCAGAGGCGGTGTTTGGGATATAATTAGTCATTGGGTCATTGCGTCATTAGGTCATTATAATTGAGGCCAATGACTCAATGACTCAGTGACCCAATGATAACATAATGCTACAACGACCAAGAAGAAACCGTAAGAGTGAAGTTATCCGCCAGATGGTGCAGGAAACGCATGTTAGCGCGGCTAACCTGATATTCCCGCTGTTTATTGTGGATGGCGTGAACCAGAAAACCGAGGTGGCATCCATGCCGGGCATCTATAGGTATTCGATAGATAATTTGCTGCGCGAGGTGGAAAGTTGCATGAAACTGGGCTTACATTCGTTCGACCTTTTCCCTAATATCGACGAGGCATTAAAAGATAAGTACGCTACCGAAAGCCATCGCGACGAAAGCCTTTACCTGCGCGCTATCCGTGCGGTTAAAAAGGAGTTCCCGGAAGCTTGTGTAATAACCGATGTTGCGATGGATCCCTATAGCAGCGACGGCCATGATGGCGTTGTTGAAAATGGCGAGATCCTTAACGACGAAACACTGGAAATTTTAGGCAAAATGGCTTTGGCCCACGCCCGCAGCGGTGCTGATATCATTGCCCCAAGTGATATGATGGACGGCCGTGTGGGTTACATCCGCGAGATGCTTGACGATAACGGATTTACCGGCGTATCTATCATGTCGTACTCGGCAAAATATGCCAGTGCTTTTTATGGCCCGTTCAGGGACGCATTAAACTCGGCCCCAAAATTCGGCGACAAAAAAACCTACCAGATGAACCCTGCCAACCAACGCGAAGCGCTAATAGAAGCCCGTTTGGATGAAGCGGAGGGCGCCGATTTCCTGATGGTGAAACCGGCTTTAGCTTACCTTGATGTTATCAAGCTAATAAAAGACGATACCGAACTGCCGGTTGCGGCCTACAACGTAAGCGGCGAATACGCCATGATCAAAGCTGCCGTACAAAAAGGCTGGCTGAACGAGCAACGTGCTACGATGGAAGTGCTCACCAGCATCCGCCGTGCCGGCGCCAGCGCGATACTGACGTACCACGCTAAAGAGGTGTTGGCGAATAAGTGGCTTTAGAAAGCCCCACCCAAACCCTCCCCGAAGGGGAGGGCTTATGAATGTAATATTAAAAGAAAACAAAAAGTCTCCCCTACCGGGGGAGATTTAGAGGGGGCTAAATGAATAAACCTGATATAAGCAGAGCAAAATCTGCAGCACTGTACGAAAAAGCGAAGACCTATTTCCCGGGTGGGGTAAACTCACCGGTAAGGGCGTTTAAATCTGTTTACGGTACCCCGCTTTTTATCGAGAAAGGCGATGGCAGCCACATATGGGATGCGGACGGTAACGAGTTTATAGATTTTTGCTGCTCGTGGGGGCCGCTTATTTTAGGGCATAATAATGCTGCTGTACGTAATAAGGTTACCGAGGTAATGCAAAAGGGCATGTCATTTGGCGCGCCTACTGCTTTGGAGAACGAGCTGGCGGAACTGATCCTCGGCAATAATAAATTTATCGAAAAGATCCGGTTTGTAAGCTCGGGTACCGAGGCGGTAATGTCGGCCATCAGGTTGGCAAGGGGGTATACCAAACGCGATAAGATCTTAAAATTTGAAGGCTGCTACCACGGCCATTCCGATAGCTTATTGGTGAAGGCAGGCTCGGGCCTGGTAACCTTTGGCGAGACCTCATCTGCGGGCGTACCAAAGGCTTTTGCTGATGAGACGATAGTTGTATCATTGAATGATAAAAAAGCCCTGCACGAGGCCTTTGAAGAGTTTGAGGGACAAATCGCAGCCGTTATTATCGAGCCTATCCCTGCTAATAACGGGTTATTATTGCAAACCAAAGAATACTTGGAGTACCTGCGCCAGATCTGTACCGATAACGGCACCATGCTGATATTTGACGAAGTGATCTCCGGTTTCAGGGTCGGGTTTGAAGGCGCTGCAGCGTACTACGGCATCCGGCCGGATATTTTGACGTACGGAAAAATCATAGGTGGTGGCCTGCCCGTAGGGGCTTATGGTGCATCTGCCGAAGTAATGGATTATATCTCACCGGTTGGTTCGGTTTACCAGGCGGGTACGCTATCGGGCAACCCGGTTGCCATGGCGGCAGGCATAGCGCAGCTAACCGAGTTATTAAAGCCCGGTTTTTACGACGAACTGCATGCTAAAACCGCCGGTTTTGTAAAAGCTATACAGGATTTTGTTGCAGAGCGCGGGTACCGGTTTAGGGTATCCACCATCGGCTCCATCTTTTGGTTTGCATTTACTGACCAGGACAACATTGCCACAGCCGAAGATATTGACCCGGCCAGCATGACAAAATTTAAAGAAATGCACCACGAACTGATAAACAGGGGCATTTATTTAGGCCCGTCGGGCTACGAGGTTGGCTTTATATCAGCCGCCCATACACCGGCCGACTTAGAAACCACAAAAACAGCTATATTTGATAGTCTGGATATTGTATTTAAATCATAATTAGAAATAATGTTTCCCTATCGGGGAGATTTAGAGAGGGCCAAATGAAAAAGACACTTGTAATATTTTACGCTATCATCATTTATGCGGTTGCAGAACTGATATGGTGGGGGTATATGCTGGTACACCTAAACCCAAGCCGTAAAGGCATGATACTGGGCGAAGGCTGCATGTTTGTTACCGTGTTTTTAATCGGGGCTTACTTCCTGCATAAATCCTTAAATAAAGAAACCAAACTGCGCGAGCAACAAAAAAATTTCTTGCTTTCGGTTACGCACGAGCTTAAATCGCCCCTGGCATCTATCAAAATATTATTGCAAACCATCCAAAAGCGTAACCTGACAAAAGAGCAGATATTGAACTTTATTGATAAATCGCTGCTTGATGTAGAGCGTTTGGATGATATGGTAGAGAACATGCTGCTGGCATCAAAAATTGATAACCGCTCGTACAGCTTCCCTAAGGCTAAATTTAACCTATCTGTTTTGGTGGATAGCATTGTAAACCGCCTGCAGATCAGCAAATGCGATTGCAACCAGCAGATCATTAATGCCGAAATTGAGCCGAAAATTGAAATAACAGGTGACAAATTTGCATTAACATCGGTTGTTACTAACCTGGTAGAGAACGCCGTAAAGTATTCGAGCCCCTGCGAAACCGTAAACGTGAAGCTATTTGAGAAGGATGGCAAAGTTTACTTTCAGGTGGCAGACCATGGCATAGGTATTGCAGACAGTGAGAAGCCGCGTATTTTTGATAAATTTTACCGTGTAGGCAGCGAAGATACACGAAATACAAAAGGAACTGGTTTGGGCTTATTCATTGTAAAACAAGTATTGGATAAACACCAGGCCAGTATAAAAGTTAAAGACAACCGCCCTGCCGGGAGTGTATTTGAAGTTGTATTTGGATTAACCTAAACAAATAGAGATCATGCCAAACAAAAAAAGAATTTTATTAGCCGAAGACGAAGACCATTTATTGGAGGCCATCAAATTAAACCTGGAGCTGGAGGGTTACAAGGTTTCTACAGCAAACAATGGTAAAAAAGCCCTTCAGATCTTCAAAGAGGAACGCTTTAACCTGGTAATACTGGATGTAATGATGCCCGAGATAGACGGCTTTGTGGTTGCAGAAACCATCCGTTTAGAGAACTCGGAAGTGCCTATCATGTTCCTTACCGCCAAAAATACCAATGAGGATAAAATATCGGGCCTTAAAAAAGGTGCCGACGATTACCTTACCAAACCATTTAACCTGGAAGAGTTGATACTGCGTGTAAATAACCTGGTAAAACGCAGTTTAAAAGGCGACGACCTGAAAGAGTTTAACAGCTACAAGATAGGCGACAAAACCATCCACTTTAACTCGTTCGAACTGGTAAATGGCGACGAAAGCATTACCCCGCTTACCAAAAAGGAAACTATGCTTTTAAAGCTGCTGATAGAGCGCCGTAACGAGGCCGTATCGCGCGAGCAGATACTGGAAACCGTTTGGAACTACGATGTGTACCCATCAACCCGTACTATTGATAACTTTATCCTGACGTTCCGTAAATATTTTGAGCCCGATCCTAAAAACCCGGTTTACTTCCATTCTATACGCGGTGTGGGCTATAAATTTACAGACAACCAGCACTAATAGATGTTTACAAACAGGGCACGCATATTAGTAACCGGGCTTTTTGTAATACTGCTGGCCGTTATCCTTAAGTTAAAGGTTTACGAACTGGCTGCCGTATGTGTAATGTTCATCGGGTTTTTAATATGGGGCTACTTTAAACAGGGTACTATTGTGCTGGCGGCAAAAGCTTTCCACCAGAAGGATTACGACAAAGCCGAGAACCTGCTGAAGCAAGTGCCCAAAGCCGAGTGGCTGAGCAAACGCCGCCGCGGCTTTTACGAGTTTATATACGGCGGGGTATGCCTGCAAAAGCGCGAATACGCCGAAGCCGAGCAGCACTATGAATTGGCCGCCCTGTACCCGCTGCGCAGCGCAAACGACCATGTGGCAGCGCTGGTGCATGTGGCAAACATAAACGTACGCAACGGTAATTACGAAAAGGCAAGGGTTTACCTGCAGCTTACCGAAAAACATAAAGACAATATAACTGCCAAAATGAAGGATGTGATCCAAAAGGTTGAGCAGGAATTAAAGAAACACTAAAACAGAATCAAGATGTAAGAGTCAAGAATCAAGAAGAAATCAACCAAATTAGCTCTTGATTCTTGACTCTTGATTCTTGACTCTCAAAGAAACATGAAAGATTCGTTATTTATAAAAGCCGCATTTTCAGAGAAAACAGAACGACCGCCCGTGTGGATGATGCGCCAGGCAGGCCGTTTTATGCCCGAATACTGGGAGATCAAAAACAAGTACTCGTTCCTGGAGATGTGTAAAACACCCGAACTGGCTGCCGATGTTACCATGCTGCCGGTTGACCTTTTGGGTATCGATGCCGCCATCCTCTTTTCGGACATTTTGGTTACCAGCGAAGCCATGGGCGGCGACCTGAGCTTCACGCAAGGTGTAGGCCCTAAGTTTGCCAACCCGGTACGCACACAGGCAGATATCGATAACCTGCAAACCAACGTTGGCGATAAGCTGCAATATGTTGCCGATGCTATAAAAGTAATTCAGCAGCGCTTAAATGGCAGCATCCCGCTGATAGGTTTTGCAGGCGCGCCGTTTACGGTTATGAGCTACCTGGTTGAGGGTGGATCGTCAAAAGATTTTAAGCTAACCAAACTGATGTTGCATAACCATCCGGAAATGGCGCATCAGCTTTTATCAAAAATTGCAACGGTTACGGCCGATTACCTGAACCTGCAGATAGCAGCCGGTGTTAATGCCGTACAGATCTTTGATAGCTGGGCGCAGGCATTATCATGGGATGATTATACCGAATTTTCGCACCGTTATATTGTGGAGATCATCAGCAAGCTGAACAGGAAGGATATCCCGGTGATATCGTTTTGTAAAGGCAGTTCGGTGTTCGCGCCACTGATGGCCGAAGCCAAACCGGATGTGATCTCCATCGATTGGAATGTTGACCTGCTGGATATCAAGAACCGTTTACCAAAAAATATCGCCGTACAAGGCAACCTCGACCCGCATATATTGTATGCTGATAAAAAAGTAATAAAAGAACGCATCTACCGCCTGTTCGACCGGATGAAAGGCGAAAACGGCTTCATCTTCAACCTGGGCCACGGCATAATGCCCGATATCCCGTTTGATAACGTGAAGTACGCGGTAGAGGTGATAAAAGAATATAAATGCTAATAAAGAATATGTCATTGCGAGCGATAGCGTGGCAATCTCGTCGCCTGGTTAATGAACGCGAAGAGATTGCCACGTCGCTACGCCCCTCGCAATGACATAATATTAAAAACATGTACCAATACGTTTTAGCCATACATATCATATTTGTAGTCTGCTGGATGGCGGGGCTGTTTTACATGGTGCGCCTGTTTATTTACCATACTGAGGCGCAGGATAAACCCGAACCCGCCCGCACCATCCTCTCTGACCAGTTTCAGATCATGGAGCGTAAGCTTTGGTGGATCATTGCTACGCCAAGTATGTATTTTGTAATTGCCGCCGGTGTAACCATGCTTTACATTAACCCAGCATTATGGAAAATGCCCTGGCTTCATATAAAGCTGTTATTTGTAGTGGGGCTGATCATCTATCATTTCATTTGCCAACAAAAAATGAAGCAAATGGCCAAAGGGGTTTTCAAATGGACATCAACCCAATTACGCCTTTGGAATGAACTGGCCACCATCATCCTGTTTGCCATAGTTTTCCTGGTGGTTCTAAAAAGCACCATCAACTGGATCTTCGGGGTAATCGGTATTATCCTTTTCAGCCTCATCATCATGTCGGCTGTGAAGGTTTACAAGTATTTGAGGGAGAAGAAATAACCAAATGCTATTGCATTTAGCTTATTGTTCCAATTTGAACAGATTGAACAATATCTTTACCTGGTTTTCCGTAGCCTGCTTTAGGCTTCAAGGTTACTTCTGCAAATAAACCACCCCATCCTTTATCACCAGCCTTACCTGTTTAACCGCTTTAATATCCTCCGCAGGGTTGCCCTCAACGGCTATAAGGTCGGCAAGAAAACCGGGTTTTATATTGCCCAGGGTTGCCAGTTCAAAAACTTTGGCGTTTACCGATGTGGCAGAACGCAGCACATCAACAGGTTTCATGCCATACTCCGCCATTAGCAGCATTTCGCGGGCATTATCGCCATGCGTAAACACGCCCACATCGCCGCCCATGCAAATAGTAACCCCGGCAGCTAACGCGTCCCTGAACATCGTGCGTTTCGCTTTTACGTCTTCAGGGTCGGCATCAACACCTTTTTTCCATCCGCTGTAAATATCATTGGCTTCAACTGCCGCAAGGGTGGGGCATAAGGCTATCCCTTTAGTTTTCATCAGCCTGAATAGTTCGGGCGTGCCGCCATCGCCGTGCTCAATGGTGTTAACGCCCGCCGCTATAGCCCGGCGCATGCCTTCTTCACTGCCCGAATGCACCACCACCTGCCTGCCGCGGCTGCTGGCCACCGCCACAGCAGCCTTCAGTTCATCAATCGTAAATGTCGGGGTGGCACCCTCGTCGGTAGCCCAGTAATCGGCGTAAAGCTTTACAACATCCGCCCCGTAGCCTATCTGTGAACGCACAACTCTTGATACACCCTCAACGCCATCGGCCTCTTCGGCGCCAAGCAGCAGGTGCAGCTCGGCAACGTTGCTTTTTGGCCCGTAAGCCCCTGTGGTAACAATTGCGCGTGTGGCTACAAGCATGCGGGGGCCGGGCACAATGCCTTTATTGATAGCGGTTTTTAAACCCACATCGTCATATGCGGCACCTTCGGTACCCAGGTCGCGTACGGTGGTAAAGCCTGCCATTAAGGTGGCTTTTGCATGTTCAACAGCGCGGGCGGTGCGCTCGGCCCGGCTTTCGTTCATTACCTGTTCGTTCCATTTGGTTTCATTATAAGGGTGTAAAAACAAATGCGAGTGGCCCTCTATCATCCCCGGCATAACTGTTTGGCCTTTTAACACTACGATTTTTGCAGATGCAGGTATTTTGATGGCCGATGGTTCACCCGCTGCTTCGATATGATTGCCTTTGATTAAAACATACCAGTTGGTATGCATTTGTTGCCCGTCAAAAACACGTTCGGGTTTAAGCAGGATATATTTGTTGGATGAGGAATCTTGTGCAGCACTTCGTAAGCATAAAAGAAAGATGGCGGAGATCACAAGGTTAATAATTTTCATTAGATATAATTTAGGTTACTTTGAGCCATTAAAAGGCAAAGGAAATTTAGCTAAAATTATTTTATAACCCATGCAACCATTTACAACAGTTTTACATCTTAGTTTTAAATGATGTTTTTGGAACCTAAGCGCACGATAGATGAATTGGTAAAATGCTGCAAGGCCGGGCAGCGTAAGGCTCAGGAATTGCTGTACAAGCAGTTTGCGGCGAAAATGCTGGGGGTTTGCATGCGCTATGCTACTGATAAAATGGAAGCCGAGGATATGCTGCAGAACGGGTTTATAAAAATGTTCCAAAAAATTGATGATTACCGCGGGGATGGATCGTTTGAGGGCTGGGTAAGGCGTATAATGGTGCACAGCTCTATTGAGTATTACCGCCGCCACCACAAAATGATGCAGGTAGTTGATATTGATAACACCGGGCACGAGCCATCTGTAAACGCCACAGCCGCAAGCAGCCTGGAAGCTAAGGACCTGCTGATGCTGATAAAGGCGCTGTCGCCGGGGTATCGCATGGTTTTCAACATGTACGCCATTGATGGCTACTCGCACAAGGAGATCGCCGAAATAGTAGGCATTAGCGAGGGTGCATCTAAATCGCAATTATCAAGGGCGCGGGCTATTTTAAAGGAACAGGTATTAAAAATGGACAATAAGAAATATGAATATGCAGGATAAAGAAATTGACCAACTATTCAGATCCGGGTTGGATAACCTGGAGGTTGAGCCATCGGGTAAGGTTTGGGGCGAGATCAGGTCAGGGCTTGATGCTAAAAAACCGGGATGGAAAACATACCTGAGCATTGCGGCAAGCTTACTGATATTGCTAAGCGCGGGTCTCTATTTCATATCGCAAACAAAGGAGGATATCAAAAAGCCGGAACAAATAACCGCGGTTAAGATCGATAAACCTGCACAGGCGGTTACAGAGCCGGTTATTGCTTTACAAGACATAGTACAACCCCAACCGGAGAAGGTTGTAGCGGTTAACACCGCAGTAAAATCGCGCAAGCAAAAAACAAAAAGCATCACCAGAAATGAGGTGCTACCCGTGAAGCAGGAAGACATATTACAACCCGCAACGCAAATGGCACAAACCATTCAAAAACCGGCTGATGATGTGAAGTATGTGGTACCCGATAAGCAAACACCATTGAACGAAAAACCAACAGCAGCCGATGATGTGCCTTTACAGGCGAATGCTTTAGCTGTACAACCGGCAGCAGATATCAAAACCATAGCCGCCGCGCCCGCAAAAAAACACCGCATCCGCAACCTTGGCGACCTGATAAACGCGGTGGTGAGCAAAGTGGATAAGCGCAAGGATAAACTGATAGAATTTTCGGATACAAAGGACGAGGATGAATCGGTAGTGAGCGGCCTTAACCTGGGCTTTATAAAAATTAAAAAACAAGAACGATAGATTATTATTATACCACATATGAAACGCCTGATTTTTACAGCACTGATATGCTTAACTGCAACCATTGCATCCGCGCAAACCGATTCTGTTAACACCGATACCACCAAAACACGCCGCACACATATTAGACTTGGCTTTGGCGACGATGCCACACAGGTATCAATTAACGATACAACAAGCTATGCTTCAAAAGCGCCGGGCTTTTCGTTCGGGCTTACCTTTACCCGGTTTGATATCGGGTTAACCACCCTGAATGATAACGGCAGCTTTAAGCTGTCGCCAACAAACGATTTTTTAAACTACCGCTCGTGGCGGAGCAGCAACATTGGCTTCGATGTATTGCAGCTAAGCTACCGTTTTAACAGCTCGTTCAGGATCTATACCTCGGGCGGTTTCGACTGGACAAACCTGCGCCTGCGCGAAAGTGTTACCATCCTGCGCGACCAGCCCGTTTTAACTTATACACGCGATAACGTTAAATACGATAAGAACCGCCTTTCGGCCACTTATATACGTGTGCCGGTTGCGTTCGATTTCCGGACGCATAATGATGATGAAGGGAGAAGGTTCCATTTTGTTGGCGGGTTTGAAATGGGTATGTTGTTGAGCAGCAGCCTTAAGCAGGAAAGTAAAGAAAACGGCGACCAAAAGCTGAGCGGGAATTATCACTTCGCTAAATTCAGGTATGGTGCATCAGCCAGGTTAGGCTATGGCTCTATAGGGGTGTTTGCGAAGTACTACTTTAACAATATGTTTGAGAACAGCCCCGCTCAGGATGGGCTGCGCAATTTCTCTTTCGGGATGAGCATTGGGTGGTAGCGCAATTTTGTATCTTTGCCCTTAATGGCAGATGTACCTTTTTTACAGGCAAATTCGGTAAGCAGGAGTTATGGCGGTGCGGAAGCATCGGGAGTTAAAGGGATTGACCTTGAGATAGAACCCGGCAAAATAACCGCTATAATTGGCGAAAGCGGCAGCGGTAAAAGCACTTTATTACGCTTGTTGTATGGCTTGCTCTCGCCAGATAACGGTACGGTATCCTTTAAAGGAGAACGCATTTGGGGACCCGAAGAAAAACTGATACCCGGCCACGACGCCATGAAAATGGTTACCCAGCACACGGATGACCTTAACCTTTTTGCCCGCGTTTGGGATAATGTATCGGGCATGCTGCCCAGCACCAATGTAAAACTTAAGGAGGAAAAAACCGAACAGGTACTTACCCAGTTGAACATAATGCAGCTGGCCTACAAGCGCGTTGCCGATTTAAGCGGCGGCGAAAAGCAGCGCGTAGCCATTGCCCGCGCCATTATTACCCGCCCCGAAGTTTTACTGCTTGACGAACCCTTCAACCAGGTGGATACCTCGTTCCGCGAAGGGCTACAGCACGATATCAGGCAGATAGTAAAGGAAACCGGCCTTACGGTAGTAATGGTATCGCACGACCCGGCAGAGGTACTTTCGATGGCTGATGAACTTATCGTATTGAAGCAGGGCGGCATAGTAGAACATGGCCACCCTAAAACACTGTATCAAACTCCGCTTAACTTATATACGGCCGAACTACTTACCAATTGCAACGTGCTCACCGTTGAAGAAGCAAAGGCGTGCGGGATCAATGCCGATAAAGAATTTGTGGTGATCTACCCCGAATGGATCCGCCTGAACAATATTTTGAAAACCAGTATCTGGACGGTGAAGCAGGTGCTATTTAAAGGTTTTTATGAAGACCTGATACTGGAGAATAACGGTACCATGCTGCGTGTGGTAAATGACGAAAGTGGCAAATACGCCGAAGGCGATACTGTTGGCCTTAAAATAAAAAAGTGGCTGGAGTATTAGTAGCAAGCCCCCTCTAAATCTCCCCCGGTAGGGGAGACTTGAAAATTAAGCCCTCCCTTCCGGCGAGGGTTGGGAGAGGCTTTATTTTATATCGAAAGTAGACAGCTGTACAAACTCCTGTACGCGTGCTTTAATTTCCTGCTCGGTAAGATTTCTTATTTTTTCGGTACCGAATTTTTCTACGCAGAACGATGCCAGGGCCGAACCGAAGATGATGGCGTTTTTCATGTTGTTGAAATTCACGGTGCCTACCTTGGCCATATAGCCAATAAAGCCACCCGCAAAAGTATCGCCGGCGCCGGTTGGGTCAAATACCTCGGCAAGCGGCAGGGCCGGGGCCGAAAAGATATGGTTCTCATGGAATAGCAATGCACCGTGCTCGCCTTTTTTGATGATCAGGTATTTAGGGCCCATGGTCAGGATCTTTTTGGCAGCCTTAACCAGCGAATATTCGCCCGAAAGCTGGCGTGCTTCGGCATCGTTAATGGTTAATACGTCAACCATTTTAATGGTTTCCAAAAGGTCGTCCATGGCAATGTCCATCCAAAAGTTCATGGTGTCCATTACAATAAGCTTAGGGCGGTTTTTAAGGCGTTTGATAACGGTTTGCTGCACCTGCGGGGTAAGGTTACCCAGCATCAGGTAATGGCAGTCCTGGTAGTTCTCAGGGATTATCGGGTCAAAGTTGGCCAATACATTAAGCTCAGTAGCTAATGTGTCGCGGCTGTTCATATCGTTATGGTACTTTCCGCTCCAGAAAAACGATTTTTCGCCCTGTTTTACCTGCAGGCCTTCGGTATCAATATGGTGGTTGTTAAAGTCCTTTATCTCTTCGGTGGGGAAGTCGTCGCCAACCACGGCAACTATCTTAATCTTGTCGTAAAAGTACGAAGCGGCCAAACTTGCATAGGTTGCAGCCCCTCCCACAATTTTATCTGTCTTACCAAACGGGGTCTCGATCGCGTCAAATGCCACAGTACCAATAACTAACAAACTCATGTAAAATATTTTTAATTTTTTTTTGTGCAAATATTGTGAAATTACATCAGAAATCATACTTTTGCACACTCCAAATCAGGAAATACTCCTGAGTAGCTCAGCTGGTTAGAGCATCTGACTGTTAATCAGAGGGTCGCTGGTTCGAGCCCAGCCTCAGGAGCAATAGGCCTTAGCATGCCCGCTAAGGCCTATTTTAATTTTGGACCATTTTAAAATGTGCGTTTAAATCAATAGGGGCTCTTTTTGGTTCGCGCCCATTAAGGTTACGGAGACTGTGTAAACTCTACCCACAACAAAAATATACTTGTAATATATTAATCATCATTTATTATTTGGAACTGATTGTGCTTCTATTGGTTCGAGCTCAAAATAAGAACTATAGAATTTGTTAATTGAAATAATGTGTATTATTGATTAAACAGCGTGATAAGCGCCATTTTAAAACTCCCATCCATATTCTGACTGAATTTTGGTTTTATGATTTCCGTAAATTTTGGTTCGAGGTGTCAATCCCAATAACATCTATTCTTGCCTGCTTTCCTTAATCGCAATTTTTGAAGCCTCTCATTTTGTTGTAGGATTTATTTTAGGCCAAATGAATATATTAATAGAAAAAAGCACAACACCTGAATTGCTGTGGTTTATTACAAAAAGAGAACATCAATGTAAGCCTTGATGAGGCATTACACATTAATTACTAATTTAATCAAGGAGTTGCCTTTCTGATTGGTGCCTTTATGGGACCAATCAGAAAGGCCATTTTAAAGAAAGACGTGGCCTGTTCCTTTGCAGTCATAGTCGCATCATACTCATTTACCGTCGTTGTTCAAATGATTTTATGCTCCCGCTGCCGACTATTCCGAATTTGATGAATTACAGGATTAAAGCGTACCAGGAAACACCAGCCATATTTAATATGTTATATTAAATGTTCCTTCAGTTACCGTCAGGATCCCGGTCGTTCCGGCAATTGGTGCCAGCTTGGCGGTAAAAGAACCGCTGATTTTTTTATTGACAGGGTCAATAGCGGTAACCGTCACTTTAGCGCTTCCGCCGTCAGCCGCGCTTCCCCAGGTCCTGTAACCTATGGTACCTTTAGTTGTAACGTAAGTCATTTTAGCGTAGTAATCGCCAAGCCCCGTTACACCGGTAACGCTGATCGTTGACTCAAAAGTGTAGTAACCGAGTTTCTGGTAAGTGCCCTCAGACCGTTTTCCGGTAATTTTAAGATCTGTTCCGGTGAAAGTACCCTTGCCAGGGTAACTTTCTCTGGAACCGTTTAATTTGTAAGAAAACGAATACGTTTTATCGGGTTCCGGACTTTTTTCATCCGCTTTTATGGTGCCGATAGCAGTAGTTTGATCTTTTATTATTTGAACAGGATAATCCTTTGTTGTTAGTATGTAACCACTTTTAGGCAACACGATGAGATGATAGTTGCCGGGCTTAATTTCCCATCTGTAAAAATTACCGGTAATAGCATCAAGCTGCACGACTACGGCGACATTGGGATCAATATCACTGATCAACGTTATTTTCTCAGCAGCTCCGGCCGGGAAGATGGTACCGTTGAGGTTTCCATAAGCGATAACCGGTTCCTGGGTAGTGGAACCTGGATCGTTAACAGATGGGTCTTTTGACACCCGGCCTTTCTTGCAGGCGGTTAAGCTAATGAGCAGTACAGCCAGTATCGTAAATATTCTTTTCATGACAAGATTTTAATTACAAATTTAACCGGCCTGATGACCGGTTGCAATACCGCAGATTGGGGGATTTTTCAATCAGGCGCATCAAGACCGGCAAAAAGGATGTACTTTTATTTGTCATGTTTGATCGTATCGTTACTTTTTTTATGCCCCGGGAAATGCGCGGTAATATCGCAGACCCTCGTTATCATGAGTTCAGGGTATTGCTGAGTACCTGCCTGATCGGCCTGCCGTTGATGTTGTTATTTCCCATTCCGCTGTATTTTCTGGATAAACCAATTGCGGGCTATTTTATTAATAATGCGCTGGTGATCATCACTTTGCTGTGCGCCCGCTATTTTGGGCATTACCGGATACCGATGACCACTACAGCGCTGGTGACTTACTTTCTCATTTATGACTGGATACGCGATTCCGGGTTGATATTTTCCTCTAATGTAAGCCTGTTGCATATGTACTTGTTATGCGCGATCTGGGCTGATAAAAAGTACGGCTGGTGGGCGATATTTTCTAACCTGGCCGTATTTGGATTCATCTACCATCAAACCTTGTACACCCACCCGGTTAAAAGTGATGCCATGTACGCCCTGATCATGAACGCTATGATAACTATATTTTTTGGTGGATTTTTGGCTTACCTGCAAATGGACCAGGAACGGGACCGAATTAAGATAAAGTCCCTGCAGGATAAGAAGATCACGATGCTGGATGAGGCTGTAAAGCAACGCACCGAACAATTGAACGCTATGCGGGAAGCAATGGCCACTGATTTCCATGACGAAACGGGCAACATGCTCTCGGCTATTACCCGGCAGGCCAGTTTACTCAAGCAAAAATACAGTGAGGGTGATGAAGCCCGCCCAATTGTGGACAGCATTATTAAAAACAGCCGCAAATTATACAGTGCCAGCAAAGATTTTCTTTGGCAACTTCATCACGACAGTGATGACCCGCAGGAACTTTGTCAATATCTTACCGCTTACGGGCAACAGTACTACAACCAGTTCGATATTGCGTTTTCTTCCGTTTCCGCAAATTGCCCGCCTGTACAATTCGCTCCTACGGCAGCATTGAATATCATTTACATTTTTAAAGAGGCCATGACGAATGTAGTAAAACATGCAGCAGCGCAGGAGGTGGTTTTTAACATGTATGGCGAAGAAAAGCAAATTACCTATCAATTACGCGATAATGGGCATTGGAAGGTTGCAGATACCAGCCAGCCGCATTACGGTTTGGGGAATATGGAACGGCGTTGTAAGAAGAATGGCTTTACCTTAAGCGTATCTTCCACACAGGAAGGTACCTGTATTACCGTTACCATTCCTATTCAGATCACAAAAGAAAAATGAAAAAAAGGATTTTAATTATAGAGGATAATGCCGTCATAAGAGAGGGATTTGCTGCCTTGATAGACGATACCGGCTTGTACGAAGTTTGCGGTCAGTACCCGGCTTGTGAACCCGCACTGAAACAACTGGATACCGACCGGCCCGACCTGGTGCTGATGGATATTGATCTGCCGGGAATGAATGGTATTGATGGAACGGTGCAATTGAAAAAACGCCACCCGGCCTGCATTGTGTTGATCATCACGGTGCTGGAAGACAGCGATAAAGTGTTTCGTTCGCTTTGCGCAGGAGCAGGCGGTTATATTGTTAAAAACTCCGATACAGATAGCATTGTAAAAAGCATAGCTGAAGCTTTTGCCGGAGGGGCCCCAATGAGCCTGAGTATTGCTAAAATGGTAGTACTTTCTTTTAACCAGATAACAGGTTCTCCCTTATCCGACCGGGAGAGCGAGGTGTTGCGCGGAATCTCTGCAGGTAAAAGTTATTCGAAAATTGCACTTGACTTGTTTATCAGCAAGGAAACCGTACGCAGCCACATCAAAAATATTTATCAGAAATTAGCGGTCAACAGTAAAGCGGAGGCGCTGAAAGTTGCCGGTAACAATAAATGGATCCTTTAGTAATATAGCCCTTAGGGGAATAAGTTTGGCGTTAATTTGTTCCTTTTTAGCGTTATTAAACTGCATATTAACATCATTGGGGCTCATTCTACTTTATTCAAGTTTGCCCCATCTATGACCTGTTATTATTTTTCTATATAAATTCATCCAACATTCCTACAGAATGATACTGTATATAGCATGAAAAATTCCATCATGTTAAAATCTAATATCGCCAAAGTATTTTCAGTTCTTGGCATTGTGCTAATAGCGCTGGGTGCATCAGCACAGAATAAGACCGGCCTACATATACTCAAAAAACATCCTATTAAAAGTAGCGGTGGTTGGGATTATGTTACGGTTGATGCCGCGGAGAAAAAGATATACGTATCGCACGGTACGCAGGTTAACATTTTAAGCACCGCAACCGGCGATTCTATTGGCGTTATCCCAAATACCAATGGTGTACACGGTATAGCTTTGGTTAAGTCGCTTGGTAAAGGATATACAAGTAATGGCCGCGATAATAGCTGCACCGTTTTCGACCTGAAGACCAATGCCGAGATCACCAAAATCACCGTGGGCACCAATCCCGACGCGATATTTTATGATAATTTTTCTAAAAAAGTATATGCCTTTAACGGCCGCAGCAGTGATGCTACCGTTATTGACCCGGCTACCGATAGGGTTGTTGCAACTATCCCGCTTGGCGGCAAGCCCGAGACTGGTGTATCTGATGGCAAAGGCAAGATCTTCGTCAATTCTGAAACTACTAACGAAGTTGTGGTGATAGATGCCAACACTTACAAAGTAATTAACCGTTATAAAATTAACGATGGTGATGAACCATCGGGTTTAGCTATTGACAGGGTTACTAATCGTCTGTTCATCGGGTGCGGCGGCAATGCTACTATGGTTGTTATGGATGCGGGTAATGGTAAAAACCTGGCCAAATTTAAAATTGGCGATTGCGACGGCGTAGCGTTCGACCCGGCGCTGAAGCTGGCATACAGTTCTAACGGTGATGGCAACATGTCAGTTATCAGGGAGGTAAACGCTGATAAATTTGTATTCGTAGAAAACATCACGACTGAAAAAAGCGCACGCACCATCGGCATCGACCTGATAACCCACCACCTGTTTTTACCTGCCGCACAAATGGAGGCCACACTGCCAACTGCAGAAAACGCGCATCCGCGCCCGCATATGGTAGCCGGGACATTCCATGTAATTGAGGTAGGTAAATAATCATTATTAAATCTGTTTGAAAAAGTTAATTGTTGTTGCATTAGGCATTGTTTCTTTAAGTGCAAACGCGCAAATTATAGATACCGTAAGGCGGGATTCCGCAAAAATAAATGCCCTGCCGGATACAGTGAGGCATCTGGAAAGTAAAGCTATCTCTTTTATTCCACCGGCGGTGTTTGTTACTTACGGAGCCTTGTCGTTTGTTATAAAACCTATCCGCGATGTGGATATACATGTTTATAATGACCTTATAGAAGACCACCCCAATTTTCATTACCACCCCGAGAATTATTTGCAATATGCACCTGTTGTGATGGTTTATGGATTGAACCTGGCGGGCATACATGGTAAAAATACGTTCATAGACAGGACGGTGCTTTTGGGAATGTCTGAAGGCATTATGGCGTTAAGCACCTTCTCGTTAAAAAAAGTAACACACAGGCTTCGGCCCGATGGCTCAAACCGGTATTCGTTCCCATCGGGGCATTCGGGTAATGCTTTTGCAGCAGCCGAATTTATGGCGCAGGAGTATGGCGATAAATCGCCCTGGTATGGCGTAGCGGGTTATACCTTTGCAACAGCCACGGCCATTTTACGCGTTTATAACCGCGACCATTGGTTTAGCGATATTATAGCCGGTGCCGGTTTCGGTATCCTGTCAACAAAGGCGGCTTATCTTATTTATCCTTTATTCAGGAATAAGCTTTTTCACGATAAAAACTCCGGTAAAACTACCTCGTTAATGCCAAGCTTTGGCAATGGTATGGTAGGTTTTGCATTCACCAAGCAGCTTTAAGCTTATCTTTTAACTTCTGCTTTAACAAAAACGTGGTTACGGTAAAAGATCCGCAGCATACTTGGCAACACAATCAGGAGTAAGGGCAACGCTGCTAAAAAGCCACCTATTACCGCTATCGCCAGCGGCTGGTGTAATTGTGCGCCGGCGCCTATTCCCAAAGTCAGGGGCATCAAGGCAATTATTGCCCCCAAGGCTGTCATCAGTTTTGGGCGAAGCCGGGTTGATATGGAATAAACAATAGCATCATCCACGCTGCTTTCCCGTGCGCTTTCGCGGAATTGCCAGAAGGTGAAGATGGCGTTTTCGCCAATGATACCCACAATCATGATGAGGCCGGTATAGCTGCCTACGTTAAGCGGTGTATTGGTGAGAAATAAAGCCAGCAAACTGCCGCCGATACCTAAAACAGCCACAACCAGTATCAGCAGGGCAATCCTGAATTGTTTGAACAGGAACAATATCACCCCGAAAACTAACAGGCTTGCGGTTACCAGTATCATCAAAAGCTCTTTAAAACTTTGTTGTTGTTCGGCATATGCACCACCATATTCTACATGGTAGCCGGGTGGTAGGTTTATTTTTTCGGCTATTCCTTTTTGTATGGCAGGAATAACACTGCCCAGGTCGCTGTTGTCTAAACGCGCACTTATCACACCCATCGCCTGCAGATTCTCCCGCTCAACCTCGGCGTCGCCGGTGTGCAGGTTTACGTTGGCCAGCTGGGTAATCGGTATCAGCCTGCCATCGGGCAAAAACAGGTTGAGGCGTTTAATCCCCGCCACGTCCTGCAGGCGGTTGCCGGGGTAAACCATCCGGATAGGCGATTGCTGCTCGCGCTCAAATAAATTGCCAATAACATTACCCTCTAAAGCCGATTGTACCTGGGTTTGCAAAGCGGCGGGGGTAATATTGTATTGAGCAAGCCTGGCATAATCGGGCACAATATCTACTGATGGGCCGGCAATTACTATCCCGTCGAAAACATCGGCTGTGCCTTTAACATCGGTTACAATAGCAGCCACCTGTTTTGATAAAGCCTGCAGTTTTGCCTGGTCGTCTCCAAATACCTTTATTTCGACGGGTTGGGTGGATGTCATCAGATCGCCCAGCATATCGCCTATAACCTGTCCAAAATCAACCCGTAGTGCCGGCTGAGTGGCTTCGATATGGGTACGCAGGTCGCTGATAACTTCTTCGGATGTTTTGCTGTGCCCTTTTTTTAACTGGATGAGGTAATCGCCGGTGTTTGGCTCGGTAATAAAGAAACCCATTTGCGTACCCGTACGGCGCGAGTATGCTGCCACATCAGGCTCTTTGATAATAACTTTTTCGATCTCGCGCAGCATCCTGTCGGTCTCTTCAAGCGATGTGCCGGGAGGGGAGGTATAATCTAATACGATGCTGCCCTCATCCATATCCGACAGGAAACCGGTTTCTAACCTGCCCGGGATGACGATAATAACAGCCAGCAGCGCTATGATCAAAATAATGCTCATAAATGGCCGAAGAATAAAGAAAGATACCCAACGCTGCCTTTTAACCCCGTGTGCCTCTTCTTTTACCTTCAGGCTGTTAACCTGTGTGTTTTTAGTGAGCAGCAGGTAAATAACGGGCAGGCCCACCCAAGTCACAAAAAAGGACGATACCAGCGTAATGATCATAGTATCGGTCATCACTTTAAAGTAAGCGCCTGCTACGCCCGTCATCAGCAAGAATGGAATAAATATCACAATGGTACTTACCGACGAGCCCACCATGGCCGGGAATAAATAATTGATGGCCTTTTGTAAAAGCGTTATGGTTGGTTCTTCGGGATGCTCCTCATGAACGCGGTGGATCTGCTCGACCACCACAATGGCATCATCAATAATTAAACCGATAGCGGCTGCGATAGCCCCCAGGGTCATGATGTTCAGGGTATAACCAACCGCATATAAAATAATTAGGGTAAGCCCTAAGGTTACCGGAATGGTGATCAAAATAGTGGCGCTTGCCTTTAACGAGCGCAGGAATATAATGGCTACAATAATGGCCAGCGCCAGGCCTATCCATAAGCTATCGCTTACGCTCTTAACCGACTCGTTCACAAAATCGGCCTGTACATAATAGGGTTTTATAGATACACCCTTTGGCAGTACCTTTTGCAGCTCGGCCACCTTGGTGGTCATGGCAGCAGACAGGTCTACCAGGTTGGAATTGGGTTGTTTGATAACCGCTATCAGCACCCCTTCGTGCCCGTTAGCGTTTATTTTAGTATACTCGATACCCGGGTTTATCTGGATCTCGGCCACATCTTTTAACTGGATAACCCGTTTACGGTTATTACTTACCACCAGGTTTTGCAGTTGTTCGCTGGTGTTTACGCTGGCATCGGTAACGGTAAGGTACAGCATCTTAAAATCAGACAAATACCCGTTGCTTTTGATGAACGCCGTTTGCGCCAGCGTATTGGTGATCATATCGGGTGTCAGCCCAAGCGAACTCATTTTCTGGCGGTTCAGCACCAGCCAGTATTCCTTTGTTTTGCCTCCGATAACTCTGATCTCCGACACACCATCCACCTGTGAAAGAAACGGCTTTACAGTATAGGTAGCCAGTTGTTTTAATTCTATAGGCGAAAGATTGTGGCTTTCTAACGTGTACCCGCTAACCGGCAGGATAGATGGGTTCATCTTCTCAACCGTAATATTAGCTTCGGGTGGCAATATATTTTTGATCTGCGCTATGCGCGATTCGATGCGTTGCTGGCTCAGGTCGATATCTGCATCCCAGTTCATATAAGCGGAAATTTCGCAACTGCCGCGGCTGGTGGTGCTGCGCACATAATGCAAATCAGGCACTTGCTTAACGGCATTCTCCAGCGGCTTTGTAACCGTTACCATCATTTTATTTACGGGCTGCAAACCGGCATCAGCAATGATCTTGATCTTTGGAAAAGTAATTTCAGGGAAAAGGGAAGTTTGCAGCCGCGAATAGGCAAAGCCGCCACCAAGCAACACAATAAAAAGCACCAAACTAATAGGCTTTTTATGGGTGATGAAAAAGTTATTCAGGCTGTTCATGGTTTTACAATTTTAACCCTGGCGGTATCTGCCAAACCATAATTGCCCGTTACCGCCACGCGGTCGGTTGGATTAAATGCAGGTGACAGAATCTCTATTCGCCCGCCAGATTCTATGCCTTTTTTTACCGGTATTTTTACTGCTGTGGTGTCGTTTATCAGCTTCATTACCCAAAACTCATTTTGCGTTTCGTTTGATAAAACTGCCGATTTTGGCAACGACGGCACACTGCTTTTTGCAGTTTTAATGATAAGTGCTTTAGCCACCAAATTTTCGGGGATGGGATGGTTGTTATCTACTTTAATAACGATGCCCTGTGTTTGCGACAGCGTATCAACTGATGGCATCAGCGAGGTAATATGCCCCTTAAGTTTCTCGCCATCGGGCAGGGTGAGCGTAAGATTTTGATTATTGGCGATAACGCCCCTCAACTCGTAAGGTAGTTGTAACACAAAAGCAAAACTCTCCCGGTCGCTGATGATGGCCAGTTGTTCGCCGTCCTGCACGTAATCGCCAACCTGGTGCAGCAACTGGGTTACAAAACCACTGCGCGATGCCCGGATGTTGTTAATGCCCGAAAATTTAAAAGTAGTATCTAATACATTGATGGTATTACCAATACTCTGCGCCTCTTTTGTTTTTATGGTGAACATTAACTGGCCTTTTTCTACATAATGCCCCGGCTGCACATTCACCTTTTGGATATAACCGATCGCATTGGCACTCACATAATTTTTTTGCATGAACGATGATGTGGCGTTCAATTCAATAGAATCGGCCAGGGCGCTGTTACCTACCGTGGTTACCGTAATTGGTGTTTGCGATTGTACGGCAGCCTCTTCATCAGCAGGCGCACTGCCGCCACCGCATGACAGCAAGGTGGTAATGCCTACACAGGCAAAAAGTATGATAAATGGCTTGTAATATCGGTTCATATTATCGGCTCCAGTAGTTAAGTTGGTTAATAAGTTGCAGCCTGCTGATGGTGTTTTGGGTAAGCAGGTTTTTTATAGTGAGGTAATTGTTCACAGCCAGGATCAGGTCGGCAATTTTCAGGTCTCCGGTTTGCAGTAACTGGGTGTCCACCTTTATCAGGCTTTCGGAATATTTAAACTGATCGTTTATTTCGGCGATAAGTTTATCGTACTCGCCAATTTGCTGGTTTAGCTGGTTGATCTGCTGTGTATACTGATTATTAAAAAAAGCTTTGTAAGCACGACTGGTTTCCTGCTCGAGCGATAGTTTTTTGTAAAGCAGTTTGCGCTGCCCACCGTCATACAAGGGCATACTGACAGTAAAGCCTACGCTTGTACCAAAGTTTTTATAATACTGCGCAGTAAGGTCGGAGTTGTAACCACCATCTGCAAAAATACTTAGTTTGGGGCGGTAGCTGTAATCTACCAGTATACGGTTATTATCCAACCGTATACTATCCAGCTGGTATTGTTTAAAAAAGATGCTGGCGCTGCGGTCGGTAGTGTTAATGGTCTTTTGCAGCTCGGGTTTAGTTATCTCAAAAATAGTAGTATCGGCTACGCCCGACAAGTAGTTAAGCGTGGCGTAATCTGTTTTGTATTGCAATTTTGTTTGCGATAGTTGCAGCTGCGCTTGTTTAAGCGTTACTAAAAAGGTAAGGTAATCGCTTTGGCGGTAAACGTTGCTGCGGGTAAGGCGTTTTAGCAGGTCTTCCTCTTTGCTAAGCAGGTCGACCACTTCCTGATTAAAACGTTGTTGCTGAAGGCTGCCGTAAGCGGCAATGTATTGACCGATGATAGTGCGGCGAAGGTCTTGTTCAGAAAGTTTAATGCTGTTGCGCAATGAGTCGTTTTGGATACCCAGCGCCGCAAACTGCGCATTTAAATATCCTTTTCCTATAAACGCTTTGCTTACGGTTAACAAGCCATTTAATGATTGCCCGTTAGTGATAGCCTGTGAATAGCCATATCCCTTTATTACCGGTGCATATAAGCCCGCGCTGCTGGCCGTAACTTGTGGTTTAAACCCTGCACGGATGCGCACACTATCTAATTGCGCCGACAGGATCTGGTTATTAAGATCTTTTATCAGCGGGCTGTTTTTTACGGCTTGCTGCAAATACTCATCCAGGGTTTTGGTTTGCGCGAAGCAAGTTGTGCCGAATAAAAGGAATAAAAACAGGTTAATAAAATATCTCATCCGGGTCGTAAACTACAGGCTATCAAGTTAAATTTTTCAATTGTAAATTTCCTAACCAATTCTGTAAACATTTTGTGGGAGAAGCAGCTAAAAAAAATGCTGCGAATGGCACATCCGCAGCATTTAACCGGCCATAATCCCCCGATAAGGCCACGTCTGGTGTTAGTCTTGCGCCGCTTTTATGAATTTGCCGGCGCTGTCAAAAAGCAGGTCTTTGCCATTTACTTCGGCCTCGTAATTTACTTCACCGTTTGCCTTTGTAATTTTAGCGGCTTCTTTAATGGCAGCGCCTTTATAATTTTGTTTAACGTAGCTTAAAACAGATGCAGGTAACTCCGTAGTTTTTATCTCCACTTCAGATTCTAATTGCGTACCATCTGCCTTAAATACTGCCGACATCTCGTTACTGCCTTGTTTAAAGCCCGCTTCAAAATCGCCTTTTTCCTTTTCCCATTTAACCGTTTTTACCGCAGGGTAAGCTTTGCCGAAAGAGGCTTTTACCGCTGCAGGTACTTGCGTTGAACTAATTTTTTGAGCCATAGCAGTTACGCCCATGGCTGTTGCTATTAAAATAGCTGCTGTTGTTTTGATGAATTTCATGTTTAGTAATTTTTATACTAAGCTATACGCCAAAGCTGTGCTCAACTTGGACTAAAACTGGAGGAAATTTGGATAATTAAAACCTTACCGAAAAAGCATGTTTTTTATCATTGTGTTCATAATTAAGCTTAAAGCCATGGCTGTCACAGATCTGTTTGCACAGGGTTAAGCCCAGCCCGATGCCTTCGGAACCGTCAGATTTATGAAACCTTTTTAACACCTGTCCAAAATCAAAACTACCCTCGCCTGTATTACTGATGATTAGTTTTTCCGAATCGAGGTAAACGGATAATTCCCCATCCTGGTGGTTATGCCTGATGGCGTTACTCAGCAGGTTATTCACTAAAATTTCTATGAGCGATTTATTGGCCTGTAGCTGTTTATCGCCCAAAGTAGTTTTCAGTGTGATGCCCAACTGTTGCACCATTTCCTCGTGCTGGTAAATGCACTCTTTCACCACATCTTTTACGTCAACAAGTTGGTTATCCTGTATTAATCCATTCTCTATCTTAGCCAACAATAGCATAGATTTATTTAAACGGGTTAACCTTGTTACCGTGCCGTAAATATCGTTCAGCAGGTTGCTTTGCTTATCGGTAAACTCATCGGTTTGCACCAGGGTATCCAGTTTTGAGTTGATGACCGAAATTGGTGTCATTAGCTCGTGCGAGGCGTTTTCGGTAAATGCCTTCAGGTTTTGATAATCGTTTTTTACCCTGTCGGCCATGCTGATAACGGCCTGGTCGAGTTCGGTAAATTCATCTATTGTTGATGGGGTATTGCTGATGACGCCGTTGTTAACCAAACTAAACTCCTTTAACTGGAACAGCACTTTGTAAAAAGGTTTCCAGATACTTTTTAATATAACCCTATTTAGTATAATGAGTATCACCAGCAGGCTTACAATAACCCCGATAGTGATCAGGAAGATGATCTGGATCAGGTCTTCGGTTTCTACCTTGGATTGGGTTACCAGTATCCGATAATTTTGCCCCGATACTTTTACGGAACTGATAAGCGCACGGCCCGCCTCAAGATCTTTTTCATCCGAGTCATGATAGGTGGTATCTAAAAACCTGCGTTCAACCTGTTTATTGCCAAGCGGCATAAAAACAATTTGCTGATGGTTGCTTTCGTAAACATCGGGCAGACGGTGATTTTTGGTTACGTAGCTAAACACTTCGTTTTCCTCAAGTTCCAAGTCCTTATCTATCTGGCCGGTTAAAATATGGCTGATGGTGTAATAATAGATAATGCCCGTAACCAGCATAATAACAACTGTAACCGCTATGTTAACCCTATTGTATTTGGTTAAAAGTTTCATACGCCGGCAAATTTATAACCCATGCCGTAGGCAGCCTGTATGTAGTCATTACCGCCTGCTTCAACCATTTTTTTGCGGATGTTTTTAATGTGCGAGTAGATAAAATCAAAATTATCAGCAATATCGATACTATCGCCCCAAAGGTGCTCGGCAATTGCGCTTTTGGATACCACCTTACCTTTATTGGCGATGAAATACAATAACAGGGAGTATTCTTTACGGGTGAATTTTACAACAACGTCCTTCACTTTTACAGCTTTCGCATCAAGATCGATATCGATCTCGTTAAATTTAAGGTTGTTGTTTCCGTTGAATGTTCTACGCCGTACTATAGCCGTAACCCTTGATTTCAGTTCTGATAAATGGAAGGGTTTGGTCAAATAATCATCCGCTCCCAGGTCGAGCCCGGTAAGGCGATCGCTCAGCGAGTTTTTTGCAGAGATGATGAGCACCCCGTCGTTATGCCCGTTCCCTTTTAAATGTTTTACAATATCCAAGCCATTGCCGTGGGGTAGGGTAAGGTCAAGCACTACGCAATCGTAACGGTAAACACTAACCTTTGCTAAAGCCGAGGTGAAATCTTTCGCCGTTTCGCAAATGCTGTCGCTGCCTGTAAAGTACGCTTCAATGCTATCGCGCAGGCCTGTTTCGTCTTCTACTATCAGTATCTTCACTTTATAAAATTAGCACTTAAAATTGGAGAAATGCTGTTGTAACTACTTTAAAGATAATTGTAATCTAAGAAACAATTAAGCCCCTTTAAATATATATAGGGCGGTAGATTTTATTGAGACTTTGAATCACTATGATAATAAATACACGTTTTAAGAAATTGAAAAATGACTGAAGTTAGGTTCGATTCCGCGAGGGGATACCGGTCTATACAAGAGTTGTCTAAGAGGCGAATGGTTAGGTATAGCAATAGGTAAAATCGGTACCTTGATAAAGCAAAACAATTCTCATTCTCATCCCTCTCAACCCGACTAACCCACTTTTTACCACGCGAGCGGAACGATCTGAAAGTTTTCAGGAGTTTATCCAACTGCCCTAAATCGAACCATTTCAATGCTGAAGACCCATCAAAAGCTGATTGTAAATACCCACGGCTAAGCTAATCAAAGAAATCCTCAGCATAAAACAAGCGAAAACTAACCGAACAAGCGAACAATTAAAAAGGTGGCTGAGCCGACATCTTAAATCAATGAAAAGTGTTTCTCGAGATAAATTTGATTTAGAAATCATTTATTAATGGCAAACATTTCTAATTGAGTTTAGGCTCTCGTGGCTTTCTCAGTTTTACCATGTTCTCAATTTCAGTTTTCTATATGATGCTTTAGATGGATAATTTTATTTGAAACCGAGTTTAAGTACTATGGATTTATATTGATTTAAGCTAAATTTCTCTTGTTATTTGAGTATTGGACAAGTCAACTGTTTTGCCTTTTAAGGCAAGTTATTTTAGAACATCTGATTAATATAACAAGTATCTACCTGAAATTTCTTCCTTTATAAAACACCTCTTCTTGTTTACCGGCTTGTTGTTCGCCCTTGTTGCCACCGTGATGTGGTTTAGTAGTTTCATCCGCCCTTGCCATTAAGAACGGCAGTTTATCTTCAATGGTTTGTGTTAATCCACGTAACATACTATTTAGGTTAAAGCATTTGTTGGCTACCACATGGATTACTTCACCTTCTATCTGTAAATAGCCCTGCACCATAAATAAACGCGATTGGATGATCTCTTTTCGATACATATCAAACAGCCTTTGCCAAACTACAATATTGGCCGCTCCCGTTTCGTCTTCCAATGTCATAAACAATACGCCTTTAGCAGTACCTGGCCGCTGGCGAACGGTTATTAAGCCTGTTACTTTCACAGCTTCGCCATCTTCCATTTTTTTCAGATCAGCAATTTTTGTGTTATGCAGTAAAGCCAGTTTTTCGCGAACCAAAGCAACCGGGTGATTTTTCAGGGACAAGCCCGTCGATGAATAATCCTGCACCACATGCTCACCTTCTGACATTAATGGTAATTGTACCTTTACCTCTTTTACACTTTCTGATAGCGTATCTTCAAACAGAGCCATTGGCCTATCCCCTAAAGCCGATACTTCCCACAATGCTTTACGGCGATCTAAACCTAATGAACCAAAGGCATCTGCATCGGCCAGTATTTCTAAAGCAGCTTCAGAAATACCAGCGGTGCATAGTTGATTAATGTGGGTATATGATGCTTTACGTGCAGCTATAAGTAATTGCATATCATCTTCACGCAATCCTTTGATTTGCCGGAAACCCAACCTCACTATATGATGTTCGCCGTTTTTTTCTTCTAAAATATTATCCCACAAAGAGTAGTTTATGTCAACGGGTAAAACCTTAACGTTATGATCTATTGCGTCACGTACTATTTGTGCCGGCTGATAAAACCCCATAGGTTGGCTATTGAGCAATGCCGCGCAAAATACATCAGGATAATAGCATTTTAACCATGATGATATATAAACCAATAAGGCGAATGATGCTGCATGGCTTTCAGGGAAACCATAGCCTTCAAAACCTTGTAATTGCTTAAATACCCGCCTTGCAAAATCTTCCTCATAGCCATTTTTGAGCATGCCTTTTACCATCTTATCTTCATAGAGGCCAAGTTTACCATTGGCCTTGAAACTTGCCATGCTTCGCCTAAGCTCATCAGCTTCAGCAGGCGTAAAACCAGCTGCAACAATGGCTATTTCCATTGCCTGTTCCTGAAATAATGGAACTCCTAATGTACGCCCTAATATGTCCCTTAACTCTTGGGATGGATAATCAACAGGCTCTTCCTTGTTCCGCCTGCGCAGGTAAGGATGCACCATATCGCCCTGAATTGGGCCGGGTCGAACAATGGCTACTTCTATCACCAAATCATAAAAGCATTGTGGTTTGAGGCGTGGCAACATGGACATTTGCGCCCGGCTTTCAATCTGAAATACACCAATAGTATCTGCATGGCAAATCATCTCATATACTTTTGGGTCATCCTGCGGCACATTAGCTAAGGTTAGCTTTCTGCCGTAGTGTTGTAGTACTAAATCAAATGCTTTGCGGATCATGGTGAGCATGCCCAAACCCAAAACATCCACTTTTAGAATTCCTAATGCTTCCAGGTCATCTTTGTTCCACTCCAGTTGAGTGCGGTTTTCCATTCGCGCATTCATTACCGGGCATAGATCTGATAGTTTATTATCCGTTATAACAAACCCACCCGTATGCTGCCCCAGTTGCCGGGGAAAACCCATCAGTTGGGTAGTTAATTGCAGCACTTTATGAATAAGTGGATCATTAGGGTTTAATCCCTGCTCCCGTAAGCGCTTTTCATCAAAACCTTCTTCACTAAAATCCCAAATAGTAGCACCTACGCGTTTGATGGTGTCTTCAGATAAACCCATCGCTTTACCGGCATCACGAATAGCCCCACGGTGACGTTCTTGCGTTACTGTAGCAACAATGGCGGCATGTTCCCGCCCATAATATTCGTAAATATGCTGGATAATTTCCTCGCGCCGCTCATGTTCAAAATCTACATCAATATCAGGCCATTCTTCCCGAGCATCAGACATAAATCGAGAGAACAACAAGCGGGATTTCATCGGGTCTACCGCTGTGATGGATAAGCAATAGCAAACAGTTGAGTTAGCTGCTGAGCCTCGCCCTTGATGCAGAATACCTAATTCTTCTGCCTTTTGGGTATACTTATATACCCGCAAAAAATAGGGTGCCAAATTTCGTTTTGCAATAAAGGCTAACTCAAATTCGATTTGATCAGATACTTTCTTTGGTATTTCACCAAACCGCTCATGTGCGCCAGCCCAAGTGTATTTGGTTAACCGTTCCTGAGGTGTAAGGCCATCAACTATTTTTTCTTCAGGCTCAATATATTTTAAGGTATCTAAAGAGAATTGACAGGCATCTGCCACTACCAAAGCATTTTCAATTGCTTCAGGATATTGCCGAAACAAACGATATATTTCATCTACAGGTTTGATAAACCGCTCGGCATTGGCGTGCAGCTTAAATCCGGCTGTATGTATAGTGCATTTTTCCCGGATACAGGTTAAAATATCCTGCAATTCACGCCGGGTTAATTCATGATAATGCACGTCGCCTACAGCTACCATAGGTATGCCTAATTTTGATAAGCGCGCTAATCTTTTAGCATCATCGCCGCTATACGATCGGGTGGCTGCGATATATAAAGAGCCACCAAATTCACCTTTATATTCATTTACATTTCTTTTAAATCCATTATCATAGTCAAACCTTGCGTTCAATTCATCTGGTGGGATGATGATAAACTTAATCCCTTCTTTATGTGCATAAACATCTGTTTTATACAAATGGCATTCTCCTTTTCCAGCCCTTAAGTTACCAACCGTTAATAATGCTGAAAGCCTGCCATAAGCATCGCGGTCAGTAGGATAAGCAAGCAAGCTTGCCCCATCTAACAGATCAAGCCTGCAAGCAGGAATAAATTTGAGATTTAATTTTTTTGCTACGATATGGGCACGAACAATACCCGCAAGGCTATTTCGATCAACTATGGCGATAGCATCATAGCCATATAAAGACGCTTGCTCAACCAATTCTTCAGGATGTGACCCACCCCGCAGGAAGCTAAAATTTGATGTAGTTTGTAATTCAACGTACCTCATAGCTATGCAAAAAATCCGTGTAAGTACCATTGCGGGGCAGCATCGTAATGGCCTGATCTGAATAGCCAGTATCTTTGCCCTTCAGCATCTTCAATCGCATAATAATCGCGGTGCACACCTTTGTCCTGCCACCATTCGCGCTCAATACGTTCTGGGCCATCCGCTTTTTCTACTATGTGCCGCTTACCTTTGTAAGTAAAAACCTTTGGTGGATAATCAGGCAGTAACGCCATTACTTCAACAGGTTCGGGATGTTGCAAAAGGCGTAAAGGCCTTGGCCTATCGTTTCGCCATTTAGTTGTCGGCACATCTGTTAAGGATGAAGTTTGTTTAATCGCACGCTCAGGCCAATAATTTTCTGATGGTAAATAGCGATATATTGCTTTAGCGCCAATTTTACCGGCTAACTTATCTAACAATTCTGCCAAAGCCGTATCCTGCAGGCCGGGCTTATCAGCCCAGAGTTTTTCCTGTAAAGGATCAATATCTTCTACTTTGGTTGCTTCCATAAGGAATAGCTCAATGCCTAATGCCGGTTCTATTTTATTAATCTGTAACTCAAAAAGTTTAAATAAATGTGACACGCTATGCGAACCGCGATTGGTGCTGATCTTTGCATGCACCATTTTGCCATCAATCCGATAACATTTTAATGTGGCTTTACGAATGCCTTTACCCTCCGACTGTAAGCGTACACACAAACTTTCCAATAATTTTGTGATAGCGATTTCAATAGCTTTAGCCGTTCTTACTGGTTCAAGACAAGGCAACCTTTCTGTATTAGGTATTGGTGGAATAAGTGGAACAAGGTGCTCGTCTTCAACCCCCAAAGCCTGAGCCAACCTCAATAAAAAGCCGTCACCAAATCGCCTGCGCAATACAGTACGTGGAATTTGCATAAAGCTTTTGATGGTAGCAAAACCTAATTTTTGTTGTTTTTGAAGTACAGCATCTTCTAACCGCAAAGCTATTGGGGGCAAGTTAAGCAACGCTTGTGCTTGTTCACCGCTGCCTACAATAGGTGTTATTTTTCCATAATGGCTGATAGCCCAGGCAGCACCAATAGTATCGGCAATAGCAGCCCTTGCATTATATCCTGATGACCGTAGTTTATTTACGATCTCCTTCAAATAACCACGTTCATCCTTCCATAAATGAGCACAGCCGGATATATCTAATATCAGACTATCAGGCAAATCAACAGCTACTATTGGTGTGTATCTGATGCACCATAAGCCTAATTGCTTTAACAGTTTAGCCTCCTTACCAGGTAAGTGATCCACAACTTGCAAGTTGGTGGTAATAGCTTTGGCATCAGCCGCCGCCATTCCTCTATAAATACCCTGGGCTTCTGCAATAGGGTTGGCAGCGGTAATAATAATGCGGTTACGTTCAGGGGCAACAAAAGCAAAAGGCACATCTTTTAATTCCGGCTTGCGAAGTGTCAGCCAATCCGTCGTCAAATGACGAAACCATATTACCATGTAACGCTTTTGCATGGCTCATCCTACTTTTTGTATTTGATGTTCTAATTGTTCTTTCAGTATTGGTGTAAACCCAGTATCCGACCATTCAACAACCCAATTACCCGGTTTGCCATTGCGTACGCGCAACAACTCAACCTGCCAGCGGGGAAACCCCAAACCCGGCAACCCGTCTATTGCTTCGCTTGCTAAAGGTTTAACATGCCATCTCGCAGCACAAGCAGTTGATCCCATTTTATTTGATCTGTTACGGAGTATAAAACCGGTTACACCGCTTTGTTCTACGGCCAACTGTAAACGCCTCGATTGTTTAAAATCAACCTCAGACAATTCTCCTACAACAGCTGTTAGACCGGCACACTTCAAAGCTTCCTCCATCGCCCATAACACATCTTTGTCTTTTTTAAGCTGGATAAAAATTATTCTGTCAGGCTCAACTTCAAATGATCTTAGCGCTACTGGGTACATATTTCCGGATAGGCTTATCCATAAGCATGCCCCGCTATTCTGCATTAATACTGATAGTAGGCCACTGATAAAACCACTTGAAGCAGTGGCCTGTTCCGTATTATCACAAACTAATTCATGTACGGCACGTATGGGGAATATACCATTCGGAAAGTTTGCCTCAATAGTATTTAAACCAAATAACTTCCTTTCACTAAGAGAGGGCGGCTTGTAACCTTCCCATTGCAAAATATTTTTCTGCAAACTGTTAATCAATTCTCTTTTGTTATCGGCCATCACAAATAATTACTAATACAAATCTATGCTAATATTTTTAGCAATTCATATGAATTATTACAAAATATTTTTCACTTTTGTTTTGATGATAAACAATGCTTATTTGGTTAATGATGCCCGGGCTTGGATTAAACGCATGAACCAACCAGATGAGGTGGTGCGTATTATATTAGATTTAGACAGCAAAGATGCCGCGTTGTGCTACCTTTTATATACAGAATATGAAAAAGACCCTGATTACTTTGGCAGGATATTATTTGATGCACAAGGGTACTGGATTTATGATGGAGACATTTTAACAATAGCAGAGCAGGAACAGGTAGCAAAGTTCATCGTTAATTATGTAGAAACCGTTTGATTTTGTTAATATAACAACGTGATTTGTTCATTATAAAATCTGATATAAGGAGAGATTTTTATATTTATCATCAGACCCAAATATATTATCTTCAACAAAATAGGCCTTGAGACTTGATTAACTTACAGTTTCATCAAGCTTCAAAGCCTACTTTGCATTTTATCTAATGATTTAATTTGGGGTTGTACATCATCAGATAAGAATATCACATTTTACTTTCTCAGAGAGAGAATAGATTTACCTTTACCCAGAGAAATGCCTGCGGCGCACACAGCCAAACACCACTTTTCCCCCCAGCCCCCTTTTCTCCTCTTATCTGAGAAAGCGAAAAGTATTTTTAAGTGTATCATTCGCTCATCAAGGCTCAAGACTTCCAAGTTTTTCTAATATGTCCCCGGCTTTGCGATTGCGCTTAAATGGTCTGATGACAATGCCTCCAAAGTATGCTTCTTCAGCAAAACATCTTACACCTTTGATGAAACAGGTTGTTCCCCTACAAAGCTTGCCATCGTCAACGTATTTACCTTGACATCCATGCCCTGAATCAGTGATATTAAAGAACGTTACTGATTTACCACCTTTATCAATAGCAAGTTCAACGCACTTCTTGCATACATAGTCAGGGTAACGTTCATCGTAAGTTACATAGCGATTACACGTTACGCAATGTTGTTGTTTTTTGTGTTCTTTAACATGGTTGGTTTTATATTTCTTAATCATTATAATAATTTATGATAGGATTGATTTTATTGGTGAAATTTGTTGCGATGGCTAATTTCTTTTTCGCATGGGCACTTATCTGCTTAATTACTTAATCGTTGCGCCTCGGCATTTAAAAGCATGAAAAAAGCCTGATTCTTTCGGATCAGGCTCGGCAATTAAGCGGCGGTGCATTTAAGCCACTCTTTCAATTCTTTCAGGTTGTAAAATATCGGTTTGCCAATTTGTTGGTAAGGCATCCCTTCTGCCCGTAGCCTAAGTAATTTACTTTTGCTCATGCCTAACATTTCAATCACTTTCTTTTCGGGTACAAGCTCAGGGTCAAAGCTTGGTTTAAATTCGCTAAAATCTTCGTCAGCGCCGTAGGCGTTTACTGTTGCCAACCCAGCTACCGCCATTATTTCCTCGATTTCCGCATCAATCCATTTCACAGGATTATAAAATTTCTGTTCATCGATTATTTCCGATATATGTTCATCATATAAACCTTCGAACGCTTTATAGTGTTCCGGCTCTGGTGTTCTTCGCACCTGAACCGCCAGTTTTTTGAAATAGTACAGGCATGGAAGAACATCTTTCTTTGGCAATTTTTTGATAGTGGCTTCAATGAACTCAATAAATTCTTTGTTTACATACAACCATTTAATGTCCCTTTTAAGCTTTAATTTAAACTCATGTGTAAGACGCGGCGAAGCATAGTATTTACGGGTTTGTATCTGTTTTACGGTGTTATTTTTCATTGATTTAAATGGTTAGGGTTTAAATATGCAGTAAGGTTGCCTGGTGGTTTTCGATTTTCTGTTTCCCGTGATTAACCGCCTTACTGTAGGTGTCAGCAAGTTTTTCCATGGATTTTACAAGGTTTGTTTTGGCGGGTTTGATATAAGTTTGAGTTTGCGTTATTCTTGCATGCCCCATAAGTTCCATCATAATAAATGGGTTGATATCAGCCTGAACAAGTGAAGACGCGAACGCATATCGCGCTATGTGAAAAGTGACATTTTTAGTAATGTTGGTCTTTGATATCAATATCTTTAATTCCCTGTTGAGGACTTGATTGGTCATTTGGGGCATTATGGTCAAGCCAACGGTTTTGATCTTGTGCTTGGTATATCTCTCCAAAATAAGTTTGGCATCTGGTAAAACAGGTATTGTTACCACCTTTTTGGTCTTCTGCATTTCGATTACAATTAGATTAAGTTCCGCATCTACGTGCTCAAAAGATAATCGCATAATATCGCTATAACGTAGTCCTGTATAAACAGATAACAAGAATATATCCCGCACCCTGTTTAAAAAACCATTCTTTTCTGGGATCAATAGTGTTTTTATCTCCTGAATTTCAGCTACAGTCAAAGGTTCACGTTTACTTACCGTGGACTTTACCTCAAAGTGCCTATAAGGGTAATTACTTTCCTTTATTAGCTCTTTTTTTATAGCTTCACGTATCACTGCACGCAAACATTTGTGCCGCCCCCATCGACCGTTAAGTGAATTACCCCTTTTTTGACTCATATACACATCAAACTTTTGAATAAAGGCATAAGTTAGATCACCAAATGAAGCCTTTGGCGCAAATTTCTTGAGGACGTTTAATGTCGACCGATATGTTTTAAGAGTATACATCTTCTCCCACCAACTTTTCATTTGTGCCGCGAGTATCTGATTTATAAATTGGTTAGCTTTAGTATTGTTTTTTAAACAACCGCTTTTACTGTCCCAATCGCTTGCCTGGATGTATTTCCCTGTTGACACCCGGTTAGTTGCACCTCCTACGCGTATAGAAAGATTTAACGGATATAGACCGTCTTTGCGTTGCTTGTCATGCCTGATAACAGGCCTTATATTAATCGAATTTTTCATGTCGATGGGTTTATTTTACTGGCTAATCTCCAGCGAGTTATTGGAAAAATAAAGTTTTTGATTAAGTTTATTTTAGGACAATACATTGATTTACAGATGCTTTCGAGCGTTTCTTAATCTTTGCTCGGCTTTATGTGATAATCTACAACCCTCAGGAATTCTTATTGGTAACTTAGGATAACGTTCCATCAGAGTATCAAATCTTATGTAAATTCGAGAAGGGTGCTCGCGATCTCTTTTGTATGAAGTTTTAATGATTTGGTTATCCTTAAGTTCTTTTTTATATTTTTTTAACATCGTTTCCTTCAATGCCATTTTTTTACAAAGGGTTTCAATACCGGCATAGCAATACCCTTTATTCTTACAGTAGGAGTTAATGATGAGAAATAGTATCCTCGCTTGAAAACTCAAGTTCTGATCCTCGACTATAGCAGCCGGAGCATAAAAAAAAACTCGTCCAATTTCATACTGTCCCCATTGATTTTCAAATTCTTGATTTCGTGTCTTTTTCATTTTTAATTGCTGTTGTATACTATGTATAACTTCCCTGAAGCATCGAAAACTGGCATTTTTGATGTTTTTTTAAATCTTTTTTTTTCAGGAGCGTTAACAATCTGTACGTCAATTCAATAATTTATTAAAGGGGGGGGTGAAGAAGATTGGAAATTAAAAAAGCTGAAATAGCGACCTTTGAGAAGGCGAAATGTCGACCAGTGAGAGGTCGGTGCCACTACATAATAAGATAAAAAGGTTTAGTTATCAACTATAGATAGCAATTTTATAAAAGAACTCGGTATACTTCTCTCTTTCGCTATGCTCAAGAAAGAAGTATACTAAGACAGAGCTACGCTCTGCTAAAGCAAGTAGTGCCAATCGTAAGTCTTCTGAATGACTATCATTTATTTTCCAGAATTAAACCCGATATTAGCCAGTGAAACAAAATTCAAATGCTTATTGAATAGATAAAAAGTAATACAACATATAATTATAACGATACAGCGTTAGCACATAGTTCCTGAAAGAGAAAAACTGGTAATTTTTAACACAAGGGGAATAGTAAGCTGAACGCTCATGCCACAGGCGTGAGCTGTTTGCACTATTTATTTCCTGCGTGTGGGCGATACCAGTTGCCTCTCTTTCAGTGATTTATAGGCTTCAGTTTCACGCTTGTTTTTTTTAACCCACCTTTTGGAACTGGAGGTAAAAATCTAAAACCTTCAATGAAAACATTTTTAATTTTTGTGTTCCTACTCGTTTCTGCACAAGTATCATTTTCTCAGCAAACGTACGTATCTAAAAAGCAAATTAAGATTGGGCAGTATGAAAATGGCAAGATAAATATTGGACAATCGAATAGCACCTTCCTTTTTAAATCCGATTTTAACTTCAAATCTCTCATTGGCTCACACTACAATTTAGTGTTAATAAATCCTAACAATGAAGCTACCGACCACTATTTAACTTTAAAAGCTGTGCGATTTAATTCAGACAAAACTGAAAAAACTTATGAGTTTTCTGTTGCTGATGGCTTATCGTATCCCCAAAGCTATATTCAAATAACAATTGGCGGCAAAGATGCCAGCTTTGATATCTGTGTCACAATTCAAAATGACGCGGGAAAGTTCTTGTTTTACTGCAAAAAAATCTAACATACTCTAACCCATTAATATGACTTGGTTACAAACCTTATTTGTTATTGCAGGTGTACTTATCGTATTCCTTGTGATACGTGAATTTTTCACTTGGTACTGGAAAATGAATGAAATCAGTGCGAAGCAAAGCGCCACAAATGAACTACTGAAACAGCAGAATGAATTAATAGCTGCAAATAATGAACTTCTCGAAAAGTTTGTAGACGATTTCACAAACAAGTAGTAGTATGTTTCTTTCCATAACAATCATTTAAAGCATCTTTTCTTATGCCTCGGCTTTGAAGTATTCCCGGTTGGGTCGTAACCCACGAGAGGAGATTATCTTTGCGCTCGCATCAAATTCTTTGGCTTAAATCGCTAACCTCGGATGAGCCGGAGGCTTAATTTTCGAATAAACTAATTTAATGCTATTAAAGCTTAATTCGCAAGCGGCGCATGCCAACTTATTATACTTCGTTTTTATCATCGTATAGATAAATCTGAGATTAACGATTTAATTGGGCTCATCATTTGATTCATCAAATCTCATTTGAATCAGGTTCAATCAATTCATCTCTGAGCTTTGATTTCTTGAATTTTTACTTTGAAGCACTAACAGGGAGAGAGAAATATTTTAATACAGATTAAGAACTCCTTTCCCCCGGTGGGGCAAAGGTTATAACTTTGGTTTAAGTTATCCGACATAAAATCCATTTCAAACAAGTCTTGTCGTTGACTTCAGACCGCAAAAACTTCGACTTGCTCATGAAATTTTACCCTTTTTGATGATGGGTAAATCAAGCGTAAATAGGTCTGAATTGAACAAGCCCAAAGCCTTTTTAAATGTTCAGTTGTTCGGTGCGGATGCAGTTTAATGATATGCGTTTGGAGATGGCGGTAAACGTGTTTCAACTTCATTCCGCGTCATTCAATTCCAGATAAATTTTACCTATTACGCGACCTATAAAGCAAAAAACGCCGATCTCTTGTAAGAAATCGACGTTTACCGTAGCCCTTAGGGGACTCGAACCCCTTTTAAGCAACTTTTAAATCATTTAAAAGCTTCAACTGTTCTACCAAATGTTATGTCCAGTCAGTGGAGCAAAGCCCCGCAAGTCCGCGGGGCTTTTTTGTTTAATTCAATTTCCGGTTTATATACTTTATTATAGTCTACATTAGGCGGCTAATTAGGAAACCTGTGTAACTCATACTAAAAGTGCCGTCGCTACAAAATCCCCCTTAACATCCTGTAAAAGGCCTCGGCATAGGTATCGCTTACTGGAATTAGCTGGTCCGCGATTTTGATCCTGTTTTTTTCGATATGGTCTATCTTATCGATAGCCACCATGTACGACCGGTGCACGCGGGCAAACCCCCGGGTAGGGAGCAGTTCTTCCAGTTTAGCAAAGTTCAGCAGGGTCATGATCTTTTCTTTGGCGGTATGGATCTGCAGGTAGTCTCTCGTGCCCTCTACAAATATAATATCGGAGATCGCGATTCTTCGGATGCGGTGGCCCACCTTTAGAAAGATATACCCCGGCTCATTTTTCGGCTCCGCCTTAATATCACTCTTTTCGGGCTGTAGTGTAGCACTATGTTCCTGGTAAAGGCGCAGTACACTTTTATAGAACCGTTCAAACGGGAAAGGCTTCACCAGATAGTCTTTTACTTCCAGTTCAAAGGCTTTAAGCGCGTACTGGTCGTAGGCCGTCGTTAGTATGATCATAGGCTTGGGGTTTAGCATCGGTATAAAGCTAAGCCCATCCAGGTCGGGCATGTTGATGTCCAGGAAAAGCAGGTCGGGTTTATCATCTTTTATACGCACGGCCGCTTCCAGCGGACTCATAAAGGTGCCCCTCAGTTCCAGGAAAGGCACTTTCATTACGTACTCTTCCAGTATTTCCTGGGCCAGGTATTCATCATCAATTATGTAGCAGGTGAGCTTTTCTTTCATGAAGCAGGTGAGTGTAATGCGCTGATCTTTAAAGTTAAATTAAACATTCCGTCTGTAGTATTTATCTCCAATGTATGTGCGCCCGGGTACAATAACGCCAGTCTTTTCCTTACATTCTGCAGGCCAATACCACCCGGGCCTTCCAGTGTGTTCACATGTTTTTCGTTCATTGGGTTTTTAATATGAAAGGTAAGGGAATTTCCTATGATCCCGATACCAACCTTAATATCGCCCGGCTCCAGCCGCGCAGGGCTGTGTTTGTAGGCATTCTCCAGCAGGTGGATGAATAACAGGGGCGCAATATTACACGATGCCGCATTTCCTTTTATTTCAAGATCTGCTACCAGGGCTTTTTTGTACCGCAGCTGCTGCAAACCCATATAATCCTGCAGGTAATCTATCTCCCTGGTAAGCGGCACCATGGAGGCGTTCGACTCATAGATCATGTAGCGCATTAAAGATGCCAGGCGCATAACGGCCTCTGGCGCTGCCGGCGCCTGTTTATAAACAAGGGTATGGATATTGTTAAGCGTATTAAATAAAAAATGCGGGTTTATCTGGGATTTAAGATAATACAGCTCCGATTCCACGGCCTGTTTCTCCAGCTGCTCTTTCCTGATGGTGTTGAGCACCAGGTTCTCCGTAATCCTGGCCAGCCAGCCTAAAAGCACGAAGATGAGCACGATAGAGATGAGCGACATTAAGTAAGACTCGAACAGATCGTCGCGGGTATCCTGCCTGATGTACTGAAAAATTATAAATATTACCGGCCCGCTCAGCACAATTCCTGTAAACCTTATAAAATAAGCGCCCGGCTGGTTTTTACCCAGGTAGCGGGTTAGCAAAAAAAAGTGGCTGTAAAAAGCATATAAACCCGTCAGGATGAACCCCAGGGTTGCGATTAACCAGTGCTGGTTACCATCAGTTCTAAGTTGCAAGACTACCAGCAGGCTGAAAATTGTCCAAAGAACAACATGTATCAGCACGAATAGCTTTTTAATCCGATTCATACAACAAAGGTATTTTTTCCTGTCATTCTCCAACCACCTGCTCGACCAACGCCCTTATCTGATCTGCAAATAACCGGAATGAGCCGGTAGGTGCCTGGCGGGAATAAAAGGGGTGTTTGTCGATTAGTTTATAGAGACTGCATATCTGTTTTCGCAATTGATAATGAAGGCGCTTCTTTTACAATGAAAGATATATCAAAAAATGAAAAATATAGAAGAACATAAAGATTGCCTGCTCATCCGCAACGTTTGTAAAACTTATGCCAACGGTGTTCAGGCGTTAAATAACATTTCGCTAACTATCCCGCCGGGAATGTATGGGCTACTGGGACCTAACGGGGCGGGTAAATCTACGCTTATGCGTACTTTGGCCACACTGCAGGAGCCTGACCAGGGACAGATATTTTTGGGAGAGACAGATGTAATTAACCAAAAGGAGGAAGTACGCCGGACACTTGGCTACCTGCCGCAGGAATTTGGCGTATACCCAAAAGCCACTGCCGAAGAGCTGCTCGATTACTTCGCGGTACTTAAAGGCTTCACTAACCGTGCAGCACGCAAAGAAGTAACAGAGGGCCTGCTGAAACAAACCAACCTGTGGGATAAGCGCAAGCAAAAGCTGGGTGGCTACTCGGGCGGTATGCGGCAGCGCTTTGGTGTGGCAGTAGCGCTTTTGGGAAACCCTAAACTGTTAATTGTTGATGAGCCAACAGCCGGGCTCGACCCTGCTGAACGTGTAAGGTTTTTGAACCTGCTAAGCGAGCTAAGCGAGCAAAGTGTGGTTATCCTGTCCACACATATTATTGAAGATGTATCTGAACTTTGTACCAACCTTGCCATTATTAATAAAGGGACGATTTTGCTTGAGGCACAAACAGATAAAGCAGTGGCCGACATTAATGGAAAAATATGGCGAAAGTTGATTGATAAAAGCATGCTGGCAGGTTTGGCGCAGGAGCATCAGGTCATTTCGGCTAAGTTCCTTGGCGGGCGCACTATGGTACACATTTACAGCTTGGCCAATCCGGGTAATGATTTTGAAAAAGTAGAGCCGGATCTGGAAGATATTTACTTCAGCACTATGGCCGGCTTTTATGGGGTTCAACAAAATGCGGAGGGTACAAAGCCATGAAGCTGCGAAAAATCATTCAACTGGAATTCGTTTACCAAATCCGACAGGTTACAACATGGCTTTATTTCGCGGTGGTGTTTGGTATTGCATTTTTAACCATCACAGCTAACTACCTTGATGATGCGCGCAATGGTTATTTTATGATCAATGCGCCGGTGGTTATCGCCTCTGTTGCTGTTGTATGCAGCATGTTTTGGCTTTTGATAGGTGCATCAATAGCGGGAGATGCCGCGGCAAGAGATGTGCAAACACGCATGTTCTCGCTTACCTACACATCCTCGGCCACCAAGGCCGAATACCTGGGCGGGCGGTTTATCGCGGCATTTGTGCTCAATATAATGATCCTGCTCGCCATACCTGCAGGGATCTTGTCGGCTACATACCTAACCGGGATAGAGCCTGGCCTTTTGGGGCCATTCCGGTCGGCAAGTTATCTAAGCATTTTGTTTTACGTGATCTTGCCCAACGCCTTTATTGCTACAGCTATCCAGTTTGCCATGGCCACACTTACACGAAGCGCCATGGCAAGCTACCTGTGTGGTGTAACACTTGCTATGACTGCTTACCTGGGAGGGCAAGTATTAGGAGCATTAGGGCTGAGGGATCTGGAAACCTTTATGGATCCTATCTATTTAAATTCGGTAATGAACCACCTGAATGATTGGAGCCCGATAGAAAGGAACGCCCGCCTTATTGAACCCGATGGCGCATTTATGGCGAACCGTTTATTATGGTTATTTATTACCGCTTGCATGCTGGCGGTCGCCTATTTTCGTTTCCGCTTTGCAATACCTTCTGCCGGCAGCGCCGGTAAAAAGAACCCTTCACAGCCGGCAAATGTAAACGACCCGGGCTTGCTAAACTGGGAAAAAGCAGAATTGTTACCGCAGGTGCAAGCGGCTTATAGCCCGGCAACACATTTACACCAGTTAAAAGTTACAACCTGGACATCATTTTGGGCACTGGCAAAAAGCCGCGTAGGGCTTGTTCTATTAGGCTGCCTGGCGATGGTGGTAGGTTTTGCTATGCCCGGCAATTTAAAAGCAAAAGGTGTTCCTTTACTACCCGTTACCGAGCAAGTTTTACAAGTTTTGACTGCACCTATTACATCACCCGGAAAGTTCTGGATAGTGATTTTCCTGCTGATCATTTTTTATGCTGGCCAACTCATCTGGCGCGAAAGAGATAGCGGATTAAGCGAACTTGCTAACGCGGCACCGGTGCCGGAATGGATATTGTTCCTTAGCAAATATCTGTCGCTTTGCCTTATGCTTATTGTATGGCTGGTATTTCTGCTAATTGCCGGGGTAATCGCGCAAATAGCTATTGGCGGTACCTACGTCGGGTTAGGGCTGTATTTAAAAGTACTCTTCGGTTTCCAATTGATAGAAGGCCTGCTGTTCGCCCTGTTTGCATTGTGGATCCATGTAATCATCAATCAAAAATACCTTGGTCATTTAGTTGCGCTTATAGCCTTTGGATGCATTTTATTTGCCCCGCTGCTTGGGATAGAGCACAAGCTCCTGATTTTTGGATCGAGCCCTAAATGGTCATATACCAGCATGGGGGGGTTTGGTTCGTCTGTTGCACCCTGGTTTTGGTTTAAAGCATATTGGGCCGCGTGGGCCGTATTGTTGGCAGTGATAGCAAGCCTGCTTTGGGTACGCAGCCGCGACGAAAGTTTGCTTAGGCGATTGAAGTTGGCCCGCCGGCGCTTCACCCGGCCTACAGCATTGGCAGCTCTTATCATATCAGGGCTGATCCTTGCAACAGGCGGGCATATCTTATATAATACAAACATCCTTAATAACTACACAAATGAGGATGAAGTATCTGCAGGCCGTGCTGCTTACGAGCACCGGTATGGCAGGTATGCTTACACACCGCAGCCCCATCTTACTAAAGTGAATTTACAGGTAGCAATTTACCCGGCGCGGCGCGAGTTTGAATTAAAGGGAACTTACCTGTTAGTAAACAAGCAAAACGTTTCTATAGATACTTTGCTGATGGCAGCTCCCGAGGGAGGCACAACCACGGGCATAACTTTTAACAGGCCGGTTATACAGGTACCTGCAGATAATGGGTCAGGTTTTTTTATTTATGCACTTAAAAACCCCCTAAAACCCGGTGATACGCTGCTGTTAAATTTTAAGGTATATCATAAAGCGGGGGGCTTTAGTAACAACGGCGCTGATTCGTCAATAACCGAAAAGTTTGCCGGCTTGCGCAACTACGAATGGCTGCCTGTTATGGGGTACCAGCAATACCGGGAACTGGACAACGCGGGAGGCCGGAAAAAATACGGTCTTGCCCCACGGCCGGCAACTGCTTCGGTGTATAATGTTAAAGCCCGAAATTATGCCCCATTTGCCGAACAGGTATGGGTGGACGCGTTAGTAAGTACAGATACTGATCAGGTAGCGATAGCGCCGGGCACCCTGCAAAAGACATGGAAGAAAGGCGACCGGCGCTATTTCCACTATATTACCGATGCCCCTATCCGAAACGAATATAATTTCTTTTCGGCCGCGTACGCTTTGTATGAAGAGCAATGGGTCCCGCCGCAAGGTTGCGGGAGGCCTGTATCTATCCAGATCTACCACGATCCTGCTAATGCTATGAATTTGGAGCGGATGATGAAGAGCGTTAAAGCATCCCTGGATTACTATACCAAGCAGTTTGGGCCTTACCGGTACCGCCAGCTTAGGTTTGTGGCCAAGCCGGGCCGCGACGGCGGGAACCATGCCGCTCCGGCCAATATCACTACCGGGGAAGGATTTTTCCTGATGAACCCGGACAAAGACGCACGCGGTTTTGACCTGGTAACGGCAGTGGTGGCACACGAGGTTGCACACCAGTGGTGGGGCAATCAATTAAAATCCGCCTATGTAGAAGGTGCTGGTCTGCTTTCCGAGAGTTTGGCGTGGTATTCGGCTATGGGTGTACTGGAAGAAAAGTACGGGCCTGAGCACCTGGAAAAGTTACTAAGTTTTATGCGGGAAGAGTACGAAACGCCACGTACCCGGGCTGCTCTGCCACTCCTGCAAGCTGCAGACTTTTATCAAAATTACCGTAAAGGGCCTTTTGCACTGTATACGCTTAGTAAATATATAGGTAAAAGCCGTGTTAATATGGCGCTTAGCCAATTGCTGCAAAAGCACAGTCCGGGTAAAACGCCCATGGCTACATCTTTAAACCTTTACCAGGAACTGGAGGCAGTAACACCAGATTCGCTCCGCTATCTCCTGCACAACCTATTTAAAGAAAACACGTTTTGGGACCTGAAAGCTAAACACGCAACTATCAAACAAACTAAAGCCGGCACCTGGCAGGTGACATTTAGCGTGCAGGCCCGCAAATTTGTAGTGAGCGAACGGGGGGAAGAGAAGCGGGTTCCGTTAAAAGATTGGATAGAGGTTGGGATATTTGCCCCTGCCAAAAATGGAGAGGAAACAGGTAAACTGCTTTACCTTCAGAAGCACTTTTTAAGATCTGATCAGCAAACCATCTCAGTTACAGTCCCTGTAAAACCTTCCAGGGCTGTTATCGACCCGAATTACCTGCTTACAGACTGGAATATAAAAGATAATTTAGCAGAGGTGAGTGTTGAGGAAAATTCCCAAAAATAAAAAATATATACCTGAACGATATTTATATAGCGAAAAAGGTCGCGATTTTAGTATTTTAAATTGCAGCAACCCCGATGGTTTCCTAATATATATTTAACTGAAAATAATCAATATCAATGTGCTTTTTCAGTACGTAATATCTATAGAAAGGAAATGACAGACAATGTTGAGGCCGGTATTTATATCGGCCTCAACATTGAAACAATGACAAAAGCTGAAACGGGTTGCATTATCCATCGCCATACTGCTGGCTTCAAAAATAGAGTAGCGCCAATGTAACATTCATCAAGACATGATAATCTGTACCTCTTCAGGGGTTGCAGGTTTTGGTCTCAAAAACTTATCCCGCATTTTCAGGAACGGTTTCTCCACCACAATATGCAGCAATATTGCGCCAGCAACAACTACTACAAAGCATATCAGCATAGTAATATTACTATTGGGGCTAAAGCCATAAGGCGCTATTAGCTTTTGGGTTAAAGGCATTAAGCCTTTGTGCGAAAGATACAGGCTGTAAGATAGCATTGCAATTTTTTCGGTAACTGCCGAGCGGTACTTATACAAAAAACATGATGGATGTACCGCAGCCATTACAATAAGGCCATAACCAATAGCCACCACGGGGTAGCCGAAAACAACCGAGATAATACTTGCCTCGTTCCGGTTTATGTAATATGCCGCAACCAAAACCAATATCCCTATTGGTATTAACCAGTTTACTACCCTTACTATTTTACTGCCGAAGGCAGGGCGATAATTATATAAGGCCGATACTGCAATACCCATAAGCAAGGGGTCAAGCCGTGTGTAAGTTGGGTAGTAAATATATTTATGATGCAATACCCGAAAACCGGCAGTATCAATATATGGTTCAATTAGCTGCCAGCCATACCAGCGAACGGCAAAACCGGCCACAAATACGCCAACCAATATTAGCAGGCCTTTTTTGCCTGCTTTATACCAGGCTAAGGCCAGCAGCACCATGGGCAGCACCAGGTAAAATTGTTCTTCTACACAAAGCGACCATGAGTGTGAGAAAGTGCCTTCCGCCTGCATATCCAACCCGAAGTTTTTGGTAAAGGTGAGGAAACGCCAAAGGGGGGATAACGACTCCTTTTCGTGGAAGGCCGGTACAAGAAAGTAAACAGCCACTATAAAAATGTAAGCGGGTAATATACGGAACGAGCGTTTAATAAAATACCTTTTTAAAGATAAGGTGCCTGTTTTTGAAAGTTCGGCAAACAAATGCGAGGAGATAAGATAGCCGCTCAAAACAAAAAACAGGTCAACGCCCGTCCAGCCGAAGTTGCTAACCACCGGTACCCAATCGGGGCGGCCAAAAAGGCGGTAATGATAAATTAAAACATAGCAGATGGCAAAGGCGCGCAAATGGTCCAGGCCGTAAAGTTTTTTTGCGGATTGTAAAGCCAGGGCTTTCATTTTTAATTAATTGCGGGTTTGGTTGATAAAGATATTTAAAATTGCCGCAATAAATAGTATATCAATTTAAGCCCTTGATCATAGCCATAAGATTGCCGTTTTTTTGTTTGCGGATAAGGTGCGATGTAATTTCAACGTTTACAAAAGTTCCATCTTTTTTACGGTGCCGCCAAATGCCATTATCATTCATCCCCGGCTGCAATTCTCTAACAGCCGAATAAACAGCATTAATATCTTCCGGCGGACTTATACTGAGTACGTTCATCCTGTAAAATTCTTCCCGGCTGTAGCCGTAAAAAACTATAGCTGCTTCGTTTACCGCCATAAAGGCCAGGGTACGCAGGTCAATTATCCACATGGGGTTTGGGTTATCATCAAAATAGCTGCGGTAGCGCCGCTCGCTCTCAGACAGGCGCTTCGTATGGATCCGGATAAGCTTATACAAAAGCACGCCGGTTAGCACTACATAGCCAATGCCTTTAATGCTGCTGATAAATAATACAACTTGTAAATCGAGGTGGCTTTGCAGCGCCAGCAACAATTTATCGCTAAGTGTGATCCACAGAACACCTGCCGCAACATAAATGAATGCTATTTTTAGTGCTCCCGATCTCATAAACTTCAATTTAGGGATTTGTGCTAAACAACGCAATATAAATCTACAAAAAGAATATCGGTTTAGCTTGTAGGGTAACTGCATTCATTTTATGCTAAGCTTAATGGAGAAGATTGTGCTGAAATTATTTTGAAGTAATATTTAGTAATTACCTATATTGAACCAATCAAGACCAATCGCATGAAATTTAGATATATTATACCCTTTGCCGCTATAGCAGGCATTTTAAGCGCAATTAATGTAAGGGCACAAATGTCGCCGGCAAAAATTGATAGCCTGGCGCAGCTGGCTTTAAAAACCTTTGATGTGCCCGGCATAGCTGTGGCTGTTGTAAAGGACGGCAAGTTGGTATATGCTAATGGATATGGGGTTGCATCCTTACGCACTAAGCAAAAAGTTGATGCTAACACGCTGTTTGGTATAGCATCAAACAGCAAAGCCTTTACAACAGCGGCAATTGGTATTTTGGTTGACGAAGGCAAGCTTAAACTGAATGATAAGGTTACAGATTATATCCCCGAATTTAAAATGTTCGACCCTTATGTTACAGCTGAATTTACCATCCGCGACCTGCTAACCCACCGCAGCGGCTTAGGCCTGGGTGCCGGCGACCTGATGATATTCCCCGATTCGGCAGATTTTACGGTGAAGGATATTATACATAACCTGCGCTATTTAAAGCCGGTAAGCAGTTTCCGCAGTAAATTTGATTACGATAACCAACTATACATTGTAGCAGGCGAAGTTATTGCCCGGGTAAGCGGGATGACCTGGGAAAACTTTATCGAAACCAGGATCATGAAACCCCTGCAAATGACAGGGAGTTTCGCGTCATACAGCCGCATCAAAAACACAAAAAATTATATAGACGCGCACGCGCAGGTTGATGGTAAAGTGGTGGTAATACCGCGCAGCACCAGCGAGCCAACTAATGCTGCGGGTGGTATTTACAGCAGCGTAAACGACCTGGCCAAATGGGCAATAATGCAAATGAATGATGGTAAATATGGCGACGACCTAAGCAAACGCCTGTTCAGCAGCCGCATACACCACGAAATGTGGACTGTACAAACAGCGCTGCCTGTTGGTGTGCCCGGCCCCTATAATACGCATTTTAGCGGCTACGGCTTAGGCTGGTTCCTTAATGATGCCAAAGGTTATTTAAAGGCCAGCCATACCGGCGGCTTAGATGGCATGGTTACCCAGGTTACCTTGTTCCCCGAACTAAAACTGGGGATCATAGTACTCACCAACCAGCAGTCGGGCGGTGCATTTACCTCTGTCACCAACGAGATCATCGATAGCTATATTGGCGATACCGGCAAAGACTGGGTAAAACTGTACAGCGATGTTGAAAAGGGAAATTTTGGAGGCGCCGCCAGTGTTGTTACTGCCGTTTGGAAACAGGTAGAGGAACAAAAGAAATCTCCTGTAGACGGCAGCTTATATACCGGTACTTACCATGATAACTGGCTGGGCGATGTTACCATCAGCCAAAAGGACGGGCAGCTTTGGTTCACCTCAAAACGTTCGCCACTTTTAGCCGGGCAAATGTTTTATTACAAGGGCAATACCTTTGTGGTAAAATGGAACAAGCGCAGTATGGATGCAGATGCCTTTGCCATGTTCACTACTGACGAGAATGGGAAACCGCTTGGGCTTAAAATGAAACCTATATCGCCCGCTACCGATTTTAGTTACGATTTCCAGGACCTGGATTTTGTAAGATCGAAATAAAAGAAAGCCCCTCCCGGGGGGCTTTTCTTTATAATTTCACCCCCTTTATCAGCATAACAGACTCTATCGACTGCTCCTTTAAATGCAGGAATTTTTTCCGTTCCTCATCCTTCATAAAGTTTTCGAGGTCGCGCTCATCCGTAAATTTAACTAAATGAATTTCATAGGGGATGGGTATGTTACCTTCAATAATAACCTGTTCATCTGGCCGTACCCGCAGCATTAATGTGCCATTGTATTTTGCAATAAGGGGAATAGCGACATCCTCAAACTGGTGAAAAATAACTTCCTGCCCTGGTTTTATGTAAATAAGCTGTGTAATATATAGCATAGTGGTATAAAGCTATAAAATTCCTTGTTTGGTACTTTAGTAAATACAATAGATTGAAACTTTTTATATATTTATTTATAAATAACTTATAATCAGCCTTAACCATGAAACAGATCCTACTATTAGCAATTATATGTATTGTGTTTGCAGGGTGCAAGCAAACAAATACTGCCGGCCAGCCTAAAACCGATACCACCGCTAAGCTTAGCTACCCGTTTAAACCCAAATACTCTATTAACTGGGAAAAGGGTGATGAGAAAAACGCTTTGATAGTACTAAACTGCCTTAAGAAATATGTAGACGGTGATATTAAAGGGGCCACAGAGGGCTTTGCAGATACTGTTACCTTTATGGCAGATAACTTTTCTTTTACGGGTAAAAAGGACAGCCTGGTAAAGATAATAAGCCAGATGCGGGGAGACCTGGTTACCGTGTCAAAAGAGTTTGAATCGTGGATGACCACATATTACCCTGATAAAAAGGACACCTGGGTTACCCTTTGGTACATGGAAAAATGGACAGATAAAAGAGGTAAAACGGATTCGCTTTATTATACCGATGATGTTTTGCTTAAAAACGGTAAAATAGTGCTGTACGACGAGAAGATCCGGCATAATCCGGCCCCTGTCGCGAAAATGTAGCAGGGTGCTTACCATTAGCGATTGAATTTTAAATTATATAAATGTTAAATGGCACCAAGCGGATGTAATTGATGTACCTTACATCAATTTGGAAATCATCTTCGACGAGCTTATCGATACCTACCTGGCCACCAGGGTAGGCACGGTTAAAAACTTTATCACCCAGGCATTATCCGCAAACCTGGTAAACAACATCAACGCGCTATATGTCGGTAACAAGCTGCTTACTGCCGGTACCGGTAATAACCAATTGGTAAATCATGATAAGCTGGTGCGCAGCGATAAAATTTACTGGCTGGACCGCGATCATAATAACGTTTATGAGAACGATTTTTTTGATTTGATGGATACCTTCGTTACCCATCTTAACAGTAGCTGTTATGCAGGTATAACCGGTTACGAGTTTCATTACACCCTTTACGAAAAAGGAAGTTTTTATAAACGGCACCTTGATAATTTTAAGCAGAACGGCACAAGGGCTTTCTCTATGATCATTTACCTGAATGCCGAAGTGAATGGCGGGGCCTTACGTATCTATCAGGAAAACGGATCGCAGGATATTTCGCCAAACGCGGGAAAAAGCGTATTCTTTAAAAGCACCGAACTGGAGCACGAAGTTTTAGTTACCCATTTACCAAGGATGAGTATAACAGGCTGGTTAAAAATAGCCAATTAGGCCTCTAACGGAATTTAGCAGCCATATAAATTTGAAATTCTTTTGGGGGATACGCCCCGGTATTGCATCTTAATATAAATAGCAGGCAATTTCCCTGCTATAAACCTGTGTAAACTTTTAGCGAATAAGGTAAGCGTTGTTGTTTATCGCCGCTTACAACCAATTATAACTGATGACCAAAAAAGTATTTTTTGTACTGATGCTTGCCTGCACAGTTGGTGCTGCCAGGGCCCAACAAACCCATTATACCAAATATGTAAACACATTTATTGGTACCGCACCCCTTAACGACCCCAAAATACTCGGCTACAAATTGCCCGAAGGGTGGCGCTCATGGGCTGGGCTGGTATTTCCCGGTAGTTCGTTACCAAACGCTATGGTGCAGTTAAGCCCCATGACGGCATATGGCTCGGGTGCAGGGTACCAGTACGAAGATTCGGTGATATTGGGGTTTACGCACACTAATAAGGGCCACTGGAACCTTTGTAATATTCCTATACTGCCGGTTTCCAATCCCGGTGATAAATTCGGTTCAAGGTTTTCGCATAAAAGGGAAAGTTCGGCGCCGGGTTTTTACCAGGTTTATTTAGACGACTACAAGGTAAACGCAAGCTTAACATCAACCTTACGCGCGGGCTTTCACCGGTACGAATATAAAAACAACACAAACAGGCAGATACTTTTCGACCTTGGCAAAGCCAACAGCAGGGTAACCACCTGGAATATTAAGCTGGCAGGCGATAACGCCGTACAGGGATTCCAGGGTGGCGAAAACGTTTACTTTTATGCTACTATTAACACCAAAATTAAAAAGTTAGCGCTAACCGAGGAGGGGAAAAGATCGGGCTTTGCCATGCTGGACCTGGCCGACGGAAGTACAGGGCCGGTGGAGCTTAAAATAGGCTTATCATTCGTAAGCGTAAAGAACGCTAAAGAAAACCTGGAAGCAGAAATAGGCAGCAAATCTTTTGAGACAATCCGTAACGAGGCAACCCAAAAATGGGAGAAACTGTTATCGGCTATCCAGGTAAAGGGCGGTACGGCAAAGCAAACGCAAATGTTTTATTCATGCTTATACAGGTCGTTTTTGTGGCCTGCTTTACGCAGCGACGTGAACGGCGAGTTTACAGATGCTAAAAAGAAAGTGGTAAATACAGGTATCACTTACTATACCGAGCCATCCTTATGGGACACTTATCGTAATAAGGATGTTCTTTTGGGCTTGGTTACCCCGCAGGTTACCCTTAATGTTATTAAATCTATGAAGGATGTTGGTGATAAAACAGGGTTTTTGCCTACCTTTTTCCATGGCGACCACGGGGCATCATCAATAGCGGGTGCCTACCTGAGGGGTATTGATAATTTTGATATTAAGGCCACCTATCAGCTGCTTTTGCGTAATGCCAATATAGAAGGGGGCGCCCGCCCGTACATTAGCGAATACATTAAAAAGGGTTATATATCAGACCCTGACATTCCTAACCCCAATGTGGAAACAAAGGCCAAAGCAGGTGTATCCAAAACACTGGAATATTCTTACGATGATTATTCTGTAGCGCAGATAGCAAAAAAGTTAGGCGATACCGCTAACTACCGTATACTGATGGCCCGCTCGAAAAATTATAAGAACATGTTCGACCCCACTACCAGGTTTATGCGGGGCAGGTTAGAGAGCGGCGACTGGATCAAACCATTCGATCCGCAATACCCGTATTACGAATATATGTACCGCGAGGCAAATGCCTGGCAGGTATCGTTTTTTGCACCGCACGATATGAAGGGCCTGATAGAACTTTACGGTGGCCCCAAAGGGTTCGAATCAAAGTTAGATTCGCTGTTTACCTTACCCTGGAACCCCAATCATATAGCCCGGAATGTAGAGACGATGATAGGCCAGTATTGCCAGGGTAACCAGCCCGATCATGAGGCGCCATTCGCTTATATTTTTATTGATAAGCCCGCAAAATCACAGAAAATTATCGATTATATTCTGAATAATTTATACGGAATTGGTAAGGAGGGCCTGGAACTAAGCGGCATGGACGACGCCGGCGAGATGTCGTCATGGTATGTATTCAGTTCTTTAGGTTTGTACCCTTTTTCGGCAACCGACCCCAGTTATATTGTTACGGTACCGCTTTTTGATGAAGTAAAATGGCGCACAAGCAGTGGTAAAACACTTACTATAACTAAACCCGGCAAAGGCAGAACCCTTACAACTATAAAAGTGAACGGGAAAACAAGCAAAGGGCATTTTGTACCGCACGATCTGTTTAAAACAGGAGGGCAAATAACAATTTTTACCAGGTAATTAAAGCGTTTAACCCCATCACAGTAAGTAAAATATTAGTATGTATACTTGTACTACACAGTAAAAAATGAAAATAGTAGTACTTGATGGCTATACGTTAAACCCCGGCGATATAAGCTGGGATGCATTGAAAAATTTAGGAGAGGTAGTTTTGTACGACCGTACACCGCCTGCAGAGGTGCTTGAACGGTCGCGCGGGGCGGATATCCTGCTTACCAATAAAACCCCGTTAAGCGGCGAGGTGATAGATCAGCTCCCTGGTTTGCGGTATATTGGCGTGCTGGCTACAGGTTACAATATTGTTGATGCTGATGCTGCCAGGCGCAACGGCGTTGTTGTTTGCAACGCGCCGGGCTATGGTACAACATCAGTAGTGCAGCTAACATTTGCCTTACTGCTCGGGCTTACCCAGCATGTTCAGCAACACAGCGATTCGGTGATGAATGGCGATTGGGCGCGATCTGCCGATTTTTGCTACTGGAACTCCCCTTTGGTTGAGCTTGCGGGTAAAACCATAGGCATTATTGGCTTTGGCAGCATAGGCCAAAAAGTTGGCGACGTGGCCACCGCTTTCGGGATGAACATCATCGGAAACAGCCGCACGCGTACAGATCAGTCGCATCGCGACAATTTCAGGTGGGCAGATATCCCTGAGCTTTTGGCTGAGTCGGACGTGGTGAGCATACACTGCCCGCTTTTTCCCGAAACTACAGGCCTCATCAACACCGAAAACCTGAAACGGATGAAACGATCGGCATTCCTGCTAAATACATCACGCGGGCCAATTATTGTTGATAAGGACCTGGCCGATGCGCTTAATAACGATATAATAGCAGGTGCCGGCATCGATGTTTTATCAGTTGAGCCCCCGCGTCCTGATAACCCATTGTTTAAAGCAAAAAATTGCATCATTACCCCGCATATTGCCTGGGCAACAAAAGAAGCACGAACCAGGCTGATGCAAATGGTAGTTGATAATCTGGCCGGCTATCTAAACGGCAACCCGGTAAATGTGGTCAATAAATAGTTTATTGTGAGGCTCACAGATGATTTTATCGGTATGCATTTAGGCTTTAATCACTATAATTAATAACAAACAAAATGCCTATTTTTAGCTTATACCTCAAATCCTTAGTATGGCATTGTATATTGGTAAACGGTTCTTTTTAACATTTACTATCCTGATAGCGGTTTTAGCAGCTGTACCTGCAAAGGCGCAAGCCGAACGCGCTGATACCGTTTACAGTGGGATATATATAACCAGTATCCACGATATTAATTTTAAAGACAAAGAATATAGCATTAACCTATGGCTTTGGCTTAAATACAAGAACAAGAAGTTCGATTTTCTGCACAACCTGGAAGTGCCGCAGGCAAAGTCGGTAACCACCTCCTATTCTACTGTTGATTCGAGCGATAACCAGATCTACCTGTTGATGAAGCTGCAATGTGTGATGAAGGATTCGTGGGCGATAAACAATTTCCCGTTCGACAGGCAGAAGCTGCGGTTCTCGATAGAGAACTCGCAGTTCGATTCCAAATCACTGGTGTTTGCTGCCGATACGCTTGGCAAGCATTTCGACCCGCGCTTCACCCTCCGCGGTTGGCGTATCGATAGCCTTGACGTATCCACCGGTATTAAAATTTATGAAACCGCTTTTGGCGACGAAAGTCTGGCAAAACCACATACCGAGTACAGCAATTTTAAAGTCAGGATCCAACTGGACAGGGATGCTATGGGACTGTTCTGGAAAATGTTTTTAGGGATGTATGTCGCTTTCCTGATAGCCTATATGTGTTTTTACATCCATACCGATAGTATCGATTCGCGTTTTGGCCTGAGTGTAGGTGCGTTATTTGCTGTAATAGGTAATAAGTATATCGTCGACTCCTCCCTGCCCGAATCTACCACGGTTACCCTTGTTGATACCCTGCACGGCATAACCCTGCTGTTTATTTTGGCTGTTATTATCGGCACATCATTTTCCCTAAAACTGGTGAAGCAGGATAAAATCGAAAAAGCACGGAAATTTGATTTTGTATTTGCCCAGGTATTGCTGGCTATTTACCTGGTATTAAATGCTTGGTTTATTTTCCAGGCCACAAGATATTAGGCTTTATTTCTGCGTTGCTTTTTAAGGTAAATAAAAGCCATTATTATTACTAATGCACCCCCCATTGCTGCATACCAATAAACTTTATTACTAACTGCCTGTAAATATACCGGCTCATCGGCACCCATCAGAATAAGGCTATCCCAGTAGTAGGGCAGGTACATGACGTCGGATGCTTGGGCTTTATTCAGCCACGCTAATTTTGCCTGGTGTAATGCCGCACCGCTGCTTTGCCCTCTAAGTAAGAACTTATACATGTCCGCCGTTATTTGCGACACCGCTTCGTCGTTAACATTCCACAAACCTGCAATGGTGGCGGGCGTACCAATAGCGCTAAAACCGCGCGAAAGGCTAATGATCCCTTCGCCTTTTGCCAGCAGGCCGTCACCGGTGCGGCAGGCGCTTAAAACGATCAGATTAGGTTTATTGCGCCGGGCCAGTAATTCAAACAGGAACAGCTTGTCCTTCCCAAAATCAAGCGTCGGCTCCTTATTTATACCGCTTAAGTAAGCATGCGTACTGATGTGCAGCGTACCCGAATTTTCAAAGCTGTTGAAAAAGGTTTTAGTACTAACCTCATCATCATACAAATAATCGCCCTTTACTAATTTGCTGATAGCAGTGGCTTCTTTTTTTACAGCGATGATGGGCGTATTGTTACTGCCCTCGTGCGTTACAAACAATCCGCTGAAAGCATCCCTGTTTATATCCTTGGCTTTATTTTTTATCAGCGCGTTAAGCGAAAACGCGTAGGTTGTGGTCACTTTCCTGATGAGGAAGGGCCATTTTGACATAGCCGGCTCATATTTATTACCAGTGATAAGTCCATCGAACGACAGGTAACCCAGCACATCATCGGCTATAACACATAAGCGTTCGTTTGCTTGCAGCGGGGTATTTTTAAAAAGGGTTGTATAGATCTGGTTCGATGCCAGGAAAAACTCTTTCGGAGAGTTTAGCATCGCATCAGGCCCGTTACGGTAATAAGTATTGATGAACAGGGTAAGCTGCGCCCTTAAACTATCTGTACCGCCAATTCGCGAAACTGCGTTAACATACCGATTTTTAATATCGATGGCATAAACAAACCGGGTCCCAAAAAAGAACTCTATGGCATGTATTCCTTCAGGCAAAGCAGCCAATATAGCAGCCGAAGGCAACACCGAACCGGCCGCCTGCTCGCGGTATTTTTTGTTAAGTAACGACAGGTCATACTTAAGCGCATTTACTTTTTTCTGGTATTTGGCGCCATCTTTTTCTGTCATTACCAGGCGTTCGTTATAGGCAATGGCACGCTCCAGATCCAACCGTTTGCGCAGGCTGGTATCGTGTATGTTGGTGGCCAGCTGCTGTTTGGTGCGCTGTATCTGGTCGGCCAGGGTGCGGGCTTTGGTTTGCTCGGCAATTTCCAGTATTAGGTTAAGGTATTTTTTATCGTAAGCTGTATTGTATAAACCCATAGCCATTTCTATAGCGGTTTCGGCCAGTTCCTTGCCATCCTGCTGCAGGCGTTCCTTGGTTTTATTATCGGCAAATTCCTTTCTTATTTTATCGTTTGCCAGCAAAGCGTAACGCATGTTTTCAAGTGCCTGCCCATCCTGCTTTAAAAGCCGGTAGGTTAGGGCTTTCTCGTGAAAAATTTCCACCAGTTTATTCTCGCCGTATATATTTTGTGCCAGTGTTTTGTTTTGCAGGGTATTTATCCGCAGTATGCGCAAGGCATTATCAAATAATATAAGCGCTTTTTCAGGATGGTTTCTTAGCCGTTCTATTTTGCCTAAGCGTGCGGTAAGGTTGGCTTTTTCGCGCAGCCGATAACCCTTAAACCATATATCGATAATACTTAAGGCAGCCTTAAAGCTGTTTTCGGCTGCATTTAACTGGCCGGCCTTCAAATCAATATCGCCCAATGTGGTGTAAGCGCCAAATTTCCCGTAAGCCGTTTCCTGATCAGGTTTTTTTTGCGATGATATGTTCTTTTGGAGCAGCGCCCTGGCTTTTGGCAGTTGGTTTTGATCGTTGAAGATCTCGGCCAAAATGTTTTGCAGCCTGAACTTGATAGCCGGGCTTTTAACAAGTTTTTCGCCCCTGGCAACGCAATTGGCTGCCATATCCAAGTTGCCCATGGTGTAATAAGCAATAGCCATGTTATTATAGGTGGAGGCGATATCATCAGCGTTTTCAAAAGCATTTAAACGGTCTACCGTTTTTTGCTGGATAAATACGGCACGCTCTAAATCGCCAAGGCGGGTGTAGTTATTGCTTAGTGGTTTAAATACATACTCCACCACGTCAAATTGCATTACCTTGTATTTATAAAAATAGGCGTAGGCTTCTTCGTAATAGTTAATGGAGCTGAGGATATCACCAACTTGCAATTGGTCGTACCCTTGTGTGCTTAACAAGGTCAGCCATGCTATCCGCTCTTCAAGGGTTACAGGTTGTCGCCAAACATCTTTTTGGGTAGCAAGTAAAAAGGGCAATTGTTGCGGGTTGGCGTTTACATAGTCTATACGCTGGTAAAGCCATTCGGTAAGGTCGTTCTTAGCTTTTAAGTCTGCCAGGTTTTTACTTATGGTTGCATCCTGTGCATAAGCGGCTGCATGGCAAAAGGCCAGGCAAAGCAGCACAAAAAAGCGTAAATACTTCAGCGGCATAGATAAAGGTTATGCTACTAAAATAGGTTATTTTATATTAAAACTTCCAGGTTACATAGGTGCTTGCGTGTGATACAGAAGATTTTGGATCGTAAAAATACCTGAAACCAATAGCCGGCCCTACACGCACTTTGCCCACAACAACATCGGCAAAAACAGAAGCCCGCACGTCAGAGAAGGCATTCGTTATCTTATCTTTCAATACTGATAGGTTCAGATCGGGTGTGCCCTGTATACCGCTAAGCATATAGTTTATATCACGCTTTGATGTGTTGTTTATATCAAGCGCCAGCAAAGCCCCAACCCCCGCGCCAACGTAATCATTAAAACTATACCGTAATGATACAGGCACAATATTAATGGTTGTTATTTTATTTGATAACGTGCGCGAACGATTAGAAATAACATAGCGGTCTTTCCCAATCACCGTATCTTTATTAGCGGTTATCGTTTTAGTATCCGAAACTTCTTTAAAATCGCTCAGGTAAATTTCGGCCTGCAGGTATTTCCGGTATGGCGAGTAAGGCGCAATGCTTGCGCCGATAGTGTAATTCTTTTGGGTTAGATAACTGTTGCTTTTAGTTTGAATTGGAAAGCCAAAGCCCAGGATAATTGCCGGCGAAAGCCCCGGTTTAAAGCGGCCGGTAGCACGGTTGGTAACAATTGGCTCGTTCTTATCGAAAATGATAGAGCCGCGTGTGTAAATAGGCAGCTTTTTTGGCTTCTCCTGAAACTTTATTTTATACTCCACAAAGCCCTTGGTTGAGTCGGCATCGTGTACGCCTTCCTGCTGAGTGCCGGGCAAATAAATGTTATTGAACACAAAATTCACGCTGTCTTTTCCCGGCAAGACATTCAGGCAGCTTTGGTTGGCATAAGCGCTGTCGCAGCTTTTTAGTTCGGGTTTTGTACGACTTACTTTGATGGTTGTCACATCAAATACCGGCGAAATGCGGACACCAACATTCACCTTTTTTGCCGGGCCTTTGCCGGTGTTTTGGAAATCTACCCGATAGGTCAATTCGCGGTGTTTGCCGGTAAAACGGTAATCCATCCGTGTTTTGCGCAACGACATTTTATTAGGATCGTGCGAGGCTACGATCTGTAGCTCCACGCTAAAAATTTCCTTCTCTATCCTTGGGTCATCGGGTACAAAAACACCGGTAAGGCGCACAATGGCATTGGTGTCCTTGATCATTTCGGGCGTGGTTTTAAAGTTCATAAACACGAAGTTTTCCTGCCCTGCCTTTAACCCCTCAAAATGCCATGCCTTGCTGCTTTTAAAATTCTTTACCTGGTCGAGCAAAACCAGGGCTTCTTTAGCCAATATCTCATCTATTTGTTCCTGCAATATACCAGGGCTTAAAGATGCGTAATACAAATTATCCTTTTGCTTTTTAACCGGCATGGCTGCAAAGGCATTTAACTTTTCAAGATCTTCGCTTTTTTCGTTGTGGTAGGTCCGAGTTTCTGAAAGTTCGAAATTATTGCTGCTAAATTCCCTGTCGTTATATAAAATAGCGATGGTGCCGCCCAGGTTTTGGGTCATGCTGCCTGCTTTGTTGCGGTAGCCCAGTATCATCATCATATCGTCGCCGGGTTTAGGCTGGCAGTTATTCTTTAGGGTGATGCTGCTACCGGGTTGAAAAAGATTGCCGGGTACCTGCACCGCAGCCAGCATAGCCTTCGCCGATTTTACAATGATCTTTTTTGGCCGGGTTGGCGGGCGCTTGCCATCGTCGTAATTATTGGTAGTATACAGGCGTACATTATAGGTGAGGGCGCTATCTAAATAAGTGTGTACAGGGTCTTTCTCAAAACTGAAACTGCCATCGCCAAACTCCCAAAAATAGGTATAAAACGGGGCCGGGGCACCGGCAATTGGCCGTAGCGGCCGCAGCTGCGGACTGAATTTCACCACACCATTATCTTCTGTATGGTTAATGATGGCCGGGATGGTATCACTTGGTAATATCGCCGGGGCAACCTGCGCTTGCAGGTTTACGCTGAGGCAGATGAATGCAAATAATAATATCTTTTTCATGTGAGCAGGGGCAGGGCTGGTTAGGTAAAAAACAATTAAATATAAAAACTTATAACCATAATAAGCGGCCTTAAAAAGGCCGCCATATTATGGTCATAAAATTATAGGTAGAATTAATAACCATCCAGGCTGTTGATAGCTGTCTGTACCGCTGCTTCAGTAGTTTCGGTTAGGGTTAGGGTTACGTGCTGGCTGGCAACAATAGTGCTTTCCAGTTCGCCGTAGTAGTATTTGCCATCTTTGATAGAGAAGGTAAGAAATTTACCTTCAACACCTACCGGCATTACATCGTCATAACTTTTAACACTATTGGGGCCTGTTGTAGTGTATAACTGGGCGGCAACGTTGCTGCCTTTGGCGCAGAAGTACACATAAGTTTCGCCGCTGTACGAGTGGAATGAAGATAATGTACCGGGATTTCCAACAAGGTCAACATTAACGGTAGTTTTTGGATTGCTGTAGCTATAAAATACGTCGGTGTTTATCCAGCCGGTGTTGCCAAAATTAAAGGTGAAGTTGTTATCAACAGCTACAACTTCCTTGCCGCCACCCTGGCCGTTAGGGCCTTTACGTGGCGCTGCCCATGCCATTTGTGCGGCTGCGCCGGCTACAAGCGGATTACCACCCTGGTCAACCCCCTCCCAAAGTTGGGTAATACCGCTTCTTTTAGCCGGAATAGAAATTTCCATCGGCACAGCCAGGTTAGCATCAATGCTGGTGCCATTTACTTTTACATCTACATATATAAAACCATCTGATGCAAGGGGCGCACCGCTACTGTGGTTAGTGTTGCTGCCGTAAAACAATACGTCGCTTCTTTTTAATACTTCAACAGCTTCTACAGTTACCAGCCCTGTTGCGGCTACACCTGCAATGTTTAAAGACCCTGCCGGGAAGGTGATTTTTGTACCGCCTTTAAGTGTTACACTTTTTGGCAGGGCCGATGCATCAATTTGTACTTTTTGTGTTTTAGGTGCGTTACTGGCCACAAATTGTTGTGCGTTGCCATCAGGGTTGGTGGGTACAAAGCCCATGTCGTTTTTGTCTTTTGTGCAGGCTGCTGATAATAACAATAATGCTGCTACTGATACTGAGGTTAAATTGAACTTTTTCATGATCGTGGTTTTTAATTTTTTTATTGCTTACTCTGTTTTGGCTTTTCAGCGTTACGCCGTGTTTTATCGTTGTTTGCATCTATATCAGCGGCGCTTAAAATTTGTTACCCCCTTTTTTGAAAATATTTTTAAATATTATTTTTCGTACTTTCCACCAACCTAAGTTTATGGCAAAAGCAACCCATCCAGATCAGCGTTACGTTACTGCCTTATTAAATAATGACGCGGCATTAATAGATGAGATATATAAAAGCTGTGCCCGGCAGGTTAAGTCATACATCTGTTTTAATAATGGCAATGAGGATGACGCGGCCGATATTTTCCAGGAAGCATTAATTGATATATATCACCAGGCAAAAAACAAAGATCTGCAGCTTACCTGCCCCTTTAATGCTTTTGTTTTTTTGGTATGCAAACGCAAGTGGTTTAACGAGTTGAAAAAAAGAGCGGTTTTACCGGTAACAAATAACCCCGACGATGTATTAGATAGCAGCGAGGATACTTTTGCGCTTGCTGAGGAACTTGAACAGCAGACCGAACAGAACAACAGGTTTGTGGCTGCTTTTGAGAAACTTGGTGAAAAGTGTAAAGAAATTATCCGTTGGAGCATGCAGGGCGAAGCACAGGAAAAAGTGGCCGAAGCCATGGGTGTTACTTACGGGTACCTGCGCAAAAAAAAATCGGAGTGTATGGCATCTTTGGTAAAAATGGTTCAATCTTAATGTAAAATGGCGATGGATAACGATAGCCTGCTACAGGCAGCAAATTATGTAGACGGAGAAATGGAGCCGCAGCAGCAAAAGGATTTTGAACTGCAAATGCAGGCTGATGCCGAACTGCGCGCGTATGTTGAGCAGTACCGCCAGGCAAAAACTGCACTAAAAACACACCTAACGCCTGATGCTAACCTTAATAACTTAAAACAAACGCTTAACGGTTTAAATAAAACTCATTTTAAACCCGGGGCCAAAGTAGTATCATTTAAAGCATATACCCGCTGGATCACCGGCGTGGCGGCAGTGCTTATATTGGGGTTAATAGTATTTAATCCCTGGAAGAAAAGCCTGTATGACGAATACACTATAAGCAGCAGTATGTCGGTTTCAGAGCGGGGCGAGGGATCGCAAACTAACCTGGAAAGGGCGGCTGCTTTTTATAATAAAAAGAATTATGCCCAGGCCGAAAAACTACTGGCTAAAGAATATGCGGCTAACCCTAAAAACAGCATGGCCGCATATTACTATAGCATAACCCTGATACAGGATAAGCAGGAAGCCAGCGGTCGCGAAATTTTGCAACAACTATATGCCGGCGAATCGGCATTTAAGTACGATGCCGCTTACTATATCGCCTTAAGCTATGTAAAACAAAAGGATAATGTAAACGCCAAAAAATGGCTCAGGAATGTACCACCCGGAACATCTAACTATGCAAAAGCAAAAGAACTGGAAGGGAAGCTTTAGAAAGAAAAAGGTTTAGCAATAGCTAAGCCTTTTTTCTTTTAGTTTTACTTTTTGCTTCTTTTTTCCTGCTGATAGCTGCCAGTATGAACGCGCTGCTGCTAAATGCAAGGGCTTCAAAAGCGCTCACTATCTCGTTACCGTTTCCCCCGCGGGGATCGGCCATGGCACGGGGGACGTGCAATAATAGGAACCATATAAATATCATAAGTCCCAGCAGGTTTGCCGCCAGACGGAGTTTGATATTAAGTATAATACCCAGCGCTGCGGCTATAAGCGCTACCCCTGTAAAATAAGTCCAGAAAATGGGGAACTTTGCCCAGTGTGGCACAAGCCCGGGCACAAAACCTATGTAAACAAAATGTTCTATCCCAAATACAAGCATCGTAATAGCTAAAAAAAAGCGGCCCGCTGGCAGTATGGCTTCAAACCCGGTAACATAGGTGCCTGTTTTTGGTGATGATGCTGCAACAATAAATGCACAGCCGCTTAAAGCTAATATTTTAAGCGCGTTTGCCCAACTGCCTAAAAAACCGGGCGTGGTTCTGAACTGGTTTGGTATATGAAATACGATAAGTAAAGCCAGGAATAATAATCCTAAATATATTGCAGCCGGCCTTGCTTTACTATCAATAATTATAAGTGCGCCTATGGCAGCCACTATTGCGCTGCCTATCCAAACAACAACCGGCGATTTTACCAGGTCTTCGGGCCAGGGAAGTATCACCGGCATGTAAACAGAAAACACCACTTGCTGTACTGCAATGGCTATTATGGCAATGGCGAAAAGTATCCGCCAAATTTTAGTTGAACTTTGCATGATAAAGGTTTATAATGGGTTTATTTAATGCAATTTACAAACATAGCATTAACTGCCAAGTCTAATTTCGTTTTTATTTAAACTGGTGTACATTTGATGCCATAAACTAAAATCAAATGTCGAACCCCGAAGCACGGCCTGCACTTATTCAGCCAAAAGAAAAGATCAATTATATCGATCATCTAAAAGTATTGCTTACCATACTGGTGATAATGCACCACACCTTTATTACCTACGGTGCACCGGGCGGCTGGTACTACTCACAAAAAACCACCCTGGAAGGCGCCATAATCCCTATGACAGTGTTTGTAGCCGTAAATCAGGCATTTTTTATGGGGTTTTTCTTCTTCCTGTCGGCATTGTTTATTCCGTCATCCTACGATAAAAAAGGCCTTGTGAAGTTTATTACAGACAGGCTGATCAGGCTGGGCATCCCGTTGATATTTTATTCGTTAGTATTATCGCCATTTTTAAGCTTTATGCCCTACAAATGGGCCAATGGCAGCGATATAACGTACCTGCAGTATTTGGGCGGTTTTCATCCATGGGTAGATTTTGGTGTGCTTTGGTTTGTTGCCGCGCTGCTGATATTTACCCTGTTATATGTTTTATACCGGGTAACCGTGAAGCATATGAGCAAGGTGGTAGCTTTACCTAACATCTTAACTATCCTGGGTTTTGCGGTAATTGTTGGCATCATAACGTATGTTGTACGTATTTTATTCCCCGTGGGATGGGTGCTTAAACCACTGGGGTTTCAATTGGGGCATTTTCCGCAATACATCAGCTTGTTTATACTGGGTTTAATTGCATCACGAAGCAAATGGCTTAATAACGCCCAACATTATACAGGTAAGCGTATGCGCACCATAGCGCTTTGCCTGGTGTTTATAGGCTTCCCGTTATTTTTTATCGCGCGAAAGCTTATGGGTTTCCCAACAACATGGTTTACCGGCGGTGAGCACTGGCAATCGTTATGGTATGCTGTTTGGGAGCAACTGGTAGGCTTTACCATCATCGCCGCGCTGCTTTGCATAGGCAAATACAGTTGGAATAAATCGTCGGTGTTCCTCGGTAAATTATCGCGCAGCACATTCGCGGTATATATTATTCACCCGTTGGTGGTCATAGGCCTTTCGGTAGGGTTACGCAACTGGGCGGTTGATCCTGCATTAAAACTGCTGGTAGTAGCGCCGCTGGCTGTGGTAATAAGCTTTTTGTTAGGTTTATTAATAGTAAGGATACCCGGTGTAAATAAAGTAGTTTAATATTCAGGTCACTTTTAATTTATTTCGTCAGCAGGCGTGTAGCAAATTATCTATTTTTGCAGCAAGATGAAAACTAAGCAGCCCACAATATTGGTAGTAAATGATGATGGTATAACCGCGGCCGGCATAAAAGCCCTGATGCACACCATGAAAGAGCTTGGCAGGGTAGTGGTTGTAGCGCCCGATAGCCCGCAATCGGGCATGGGGCATGCCATAACCATTGGTAAGCCGCTGCGTTTAGATAAGGTTGATATTTACGAAGGTATTGAAATGTACAGTTGCAGCGGCACCCCGGTAGATTGTGTAAAGCTGGCTGTTAACACTGTATTAAAAGGCGTAAAGCCCGATCTTTGTGTATCGGGTATTAACCACGGGCTTAACAATTCTATAAACGTATTGTACTCGGGCACCATGTCGGCAGCGGTTGAAGGGGCGATAGAAAGGATCCCATCTATCGGGTTTTCGCTTGATGATTATACCACGCAGGCTAATTTTGAGCATTGCCAAAAGTTTGTAAAGGAACTTGCTGTGCAGGTGTTAGCCAACGGGTTGCCTGTTGGCACAGTACTTAACGTTAACTTCCCGGCAGGGAATAACATAAAAGGGATAAAAATTTGCCGCCAGGCTAATGCCAAATGGGCCGAAGAATTTGACGAACGCATAGATCCGCATAAACGGCCTTACTACTGGCTGACAGGTGTTTTTCAGAACGACGATAACGGTGAGGATACCGATGTTTGGGCGCTCGATCATAACTATGCATCGGTTGTACCCGTTCAGTTTGATATGACCGCGCACCACGCCATACCTGTTTTAAACACGTGGACATTTAATGTTTAAAAAGAACAACCTATACATTGGCATGCTTTACGGCTGTGTAGCACCAGTGCTTGCCTGGCTAATATTTGCGGTTTTATTAAAGAATGATAGCATTTTTTTGGATAAGCCCGCGATACCTTACCTAATAGCCATAGGCCTAAACCTGGTGATGTTACGGTTTTCGGCAAAGGCTTATCTTGATAAAACATCAAACGGAATAATGATAGCTACATTTGTGTGTACGTTGTTGATATTCGTATTTAAAATGCACATTTCGTGATGAAGTATTACCTGGTAGCCGGCGAGGCCTCGGGCGACCTGCATGGGGCCAACCTGATGAAAGCTCTAAAAGAGCTTGACAGTGAGGCTGACTTCCGTTTTTTTGGCGGCGACCTGATGCAGGCCGAAGGGGGTACACTGGTTAAACACTATGCCGATATGGCCTTTATGGGCTTTGTAGAAGTGGTTATAAACCTGCGCACAATCCTTAAAAACCTAAAGCTTTGTAAACATGACATCGCGACATACCGGCCGGATGTTTTAGTGCTGATAGATTTCCCGGGGTTTAACTTAAAAATAGCTGAGTTTGCTAAAGCTAAGGGCCTGTTGGTTTGCTATTATATATCGCCTAAGGTTTGGGCATGGAACCAAAAACGTGTACTTAAAATAAAGAAGATTGTTGACCACCTGTTTTGTATCCTGCCTTTCGAAGTGGATTTTTACAAAAGCTGGGGGATGGATATAGATTATGTAGGTAACCCCCTGTTGGATGCCGTTGATGCATTTAAGGCCGATGCCAGCTTCCTGACAAATAATAACCTGACCGGTAAAAGGATAATAGCCTTGTTACCCGGCAGCCGTAAACAGGAGATAAGCAGGTTGCTGCCCGAAATGTTGGGCGTTACCGGGGAGTTTTCTGATCATCAATTTGTTGTGGCAGGGGCGCCTTCATTCAAAGCGGAATATTACAGCCAATACCTGGGTAATAAAGCTATCCCTGTAATATTTAATGCCACTTACGATATTTTGGCTAACGCCGAAGCAGCGGTAGTAGCCTCAGGAACGGCCACTTTAGAAACCGCATTGTTTAATGTGCCGCAAGTGGTAGTTTATAAAGGTAATGCCATAACCATCAGCATTGCCCGTATGCTGGTAAAAATAAAATTTATATCGCTTGTTAATCTGATAATGGATAAGGAAGTGGTAAAGGAGTTAATACAGCAGGATTGCACATCGCCCAAAATAGCTGCCGAGTTGGATAACCTGTTGAATGATGATGACTATCGCCAAAAAATGCTTGATAATTATGAGGTGCTCGACGGAAGGATGGGTGCACCCGGCGCGTCAATGAAAACAGCAAAGCTGATTGTAAAATATACCTCAAAAAAATAAGGCCTGCTTTTTACAGCGGCCTTACTTTTCTCAAAGAGATGTTTTAAATAGATGTTGTAGATATAATATATGATCGATCAGGCGGCCGACAACTGTTGTTGTACAGCACCCTGTTTGTTGCTTGATGAAAACTGGTTCCGCTCTCTGAAAGCCCTTAGGTCTTCCATTAATAAATTCATTAAATCGTTATCAAAACGGGTAACTAATTTACTTGTTGCAGGTTTTTTAGAAGCTTTCATGGGTAAAGATGTTTAGTTGTTGAGTTTTTTTTAGTGTGGTTAAACTACGCAGCTGTTAAGCGGCTTACATTTTTTGATTTCAAGGCTTTAAGGTCGCTCATTAATATGTTCATCAATTCTTTATCAAAGCGATTAACTAATTTGCTTGTGGCTGGTTTTTGGTAAGTTTTCATAATTCAATATTTTAAGTTTTTTAGTTTATTGTTTGGTTTCTTCTTTGTTTTCGTTTCCCTGGTTCTCGCTAAGGTTATCGTGGCGGCGTTTTGCTTCTTTATACTGCCTTGCTAATTGTTCCTTGTCGCGTTCGTCGGATGTTTTCTCGGGTGCTTGCGGGTTTTCCCACTCTTTCTCTTCACCCGTGTTTTTAGTTTTCTTTTCGATTACCATTTTAACTCCGTTTGATAAGTAGTATTCCAATTCAATGCCAAACTTTTTAAACACATTGAAAAAAATGACATTAAGCATGATATATTTTTACAATTAAACCAAAAAGCCTTCAAAATAGCCCACTTTGTAGCTTTTTAAATAGCCTGTGTATTAAAATGTGTATGAAAAAATACTACAGTGTGTTGTAAAGAATAGTCAGGGTTAGTTGCATAATCGAATAGAGTGTTCGATTTTGAACAGTTGGCTGTTCTGTTTTGAGAGGAAGAGAATATTGGCGACTGTTATTTTTTGTGCGCTTTTTTGTAGGCCGATGGAGATACGCCTGTAATATGCCTGAATAACCTTGAAAAGTAAAATTGGTCATCAAAACCAAGCTCGGTACATATTTCCTTAATGCTCCTGTCCGAAAAATAGAGGTATTGACATGATTTCTGGATCTTTAACTGGTTGAAAAAGGTAATTGGCGAAGCCCCGGTTTTTTGTTTAAATACCCTGGAATAATGCGATACCGATAAGTTTTGTTGTTTAGCCAACTCTTCTATCGTTAAATTCTTACCTATCTTTTTCTTCATGAAAAGGATAGAGTTACTGATAGAATCGGTATTATAAATGGCGGGGTTTGCTTCTTTATAATAGATAAGCGACGATATAAAATGCAAAAGGTAAATGTTCATTACCTCCATCTCTTTTTCATTAAAACTGTTTTCGAGGATGGAATATATCTGTTCAAAGTTTTTTATCCTGTTCTCGTCATAAGGGATATGCTGCACCACTGGTGCGCCATTATGCAGGTAACGGTCAAATATCTTGTCAGATATGTCGCCGGTAAAGTGAATCCAATAAATACTCCATGCATTGTTAGCATCGCTGTTATAACTATGGGGTAAATTTTTTGGAATAATATAATAGCTATTGGGTATCAGCGTATGGGTAACCCCGCCCGAGTTAATGGTGCCACCGCCTTCAACACAGTAAATAAGTATGTATTGGTTGCTGCCGGTTTTGCGCTCGCGGCCATGGTTAGCAGCGTTAGGATAATGCCCTATCGCGGTTAAATAAAAGTTTTTTATAACCTGATTGGTAATTATTTTACGCTTAATGTTAGGCGGCAAAACAATCATCCGCTGGCCAATAAAGCCTTCCTTTACCCACACTTTTTGCGGTTTTAACTTATTATCCATTTACAAGGCGGTATAAAAATCCATTAAAGTTATATAGGCATTGGCCTTAAATAGTGGCATTGGATACTAACCTACGCACAAAGATTATAAATGTTTAATAAAGGCAAAATTATCCATCCTTTTGCAATTTTTATCCATTCCTTGCGGCAGCAAATCAATCTAAGTTTACCATACCAATTTATAGAGCCAATTAATTTAAAATGACAAGACCTGAATTATCGCACATAGTATGTGCCCAACGCGCGGTGCCGTACCACTCAAATTTGATCAATAACTCCATATCAAGGCCGGGCTAATTTGGCCCTTTATTATGGCAAATAGCATGGGCGCATGCTTAGTTAAAATCAATTATCAAATCAAAAATATGAAGAAAATTTACGAATTAAACAAAAGCCTTTGGGTACTTAAAGTGCTGCTTTGTTTGCTTTTTATTGTAGCAGGCAAAAGCGCTTTTTCGCAAACGGCACCCAAAATAACCATTACCGGTACCGTAGCCGATACATTAAAACTAATGTTACCCGGCGTAAACGTTACTGTTGATGGCAATAAAAAAATTGGCACAGTTACAGATGTAAACGGGCGCTTTATTTTAGATGTGCCTGAGGGGGCTACGGTAAGGTTTTCGTTTGTGGGGTTTAAATCACAAACTACAGTAGCTACGCAGGCCAATAAATTGTTCAGCATTATACTTAAGGACGAAAGTAAAACAATTGATGAAGTTGTAATTACAGCCTTTGGCCGCAAAGAGCGAAAAGAAGCTGTGGTAGGCTCGGTAACCAGTGTTACCCCGGCTAACCTTAAAATACCGGCAAGTAACTTAACTAACGCTTTAATTGGGCAAATAGCCGGTGTTACGGGTTTTCAAACCAGCGGGCAGCCGGGGCAGGATAATGCCAGGTTTTTTATACGCGGTGTTACAACCTTCGGCTACAAGCGCGACCCGCTGATATTAATTGATAATGTTGAGTATTCAACATCAGACCTGGCAAGGCTGCAGGTTGATGACATAGCAAGCTTTTCGATATTAAAGGATGCGAGCGCTACCGCGCTGTATGGCGCAAGGGGGGCAAATGGTGTAATACTGATAAGTACCAAAGAGGGTAAACCCGGCAAGGCGCAAATCAGTTTCCGGTCGGAGTTCTCGTCGTCAGAGTCTAACCACACGCTTGACCTTACCGACCCTATCACTTACATGAACCTGTATAACGAGGCAACTTTAACGCGCAACCCTACGCTGCCGCTGCCTTTCTCGCAAAGTAAAATAATAAATACACAAGCCGCCATAAATGGCGAGCCGGGAAGCAACGCATATGTTTACCCCGCGGTAGACTGGCTTAAACTGCTATTTAAAAAAAGGGCGACCACACAGCGTAACAACTTAAATATTAGCGGAGGCAATGCAGTTACCAGGTACTATGTAGCCGGATCGTATAATATTGATAATGGCGTGTTGAACCAGGATATCCGAAATAATAATAACAACAACGTTAAGTTTAGGAATTACCAACTACGCAGCAATGTTAATATAAACCTTACTAAAAGCACCGAACTGATAGTAAGGTTATCCGGTAATTTCAGTGAGTATAACGGGCCGATCACTATCGATGGTTCCTTCTCGTCCGACTTGTATAACGTGGCTATGCATACCAGCCCCGTCTTGTTCCCGGCTTATTTTCCCGCCGATGCAGCCAACGCTAACGCACAGCACATTTTATTTGGCAATGCGGGCATAGCTTCCGGTTCGTCAAGTAATAACATACAATACAATAACCCGTACGCCGCATTACTTAGGGGGCACAAAAATTCGTCGGAATCGAGGATGTCGGCCCAGTTTGAAGTTAACCAGAATTTTAGTTTTATTACCGATGGGCTAAAATTCAGGGCATTGTTCAATACTAACAGATATTCGTACTTCGATTCGCAGCTGGCCTATTCTCCGTTTTATTACAACGTTAACTCGTATGATAAGGAGGCTAACCAGTATACTTTAGAATGGCTAAACCCACAGCCTACTGGTTACAATGTAGCGCAAGAATACCTTACTTACTCGGCCAACTCACCCATTGCAAATACATTTATTTACCTGCAGGGCGCGTTAGATTATAACAAGCAGTTTGGCAACCATGGCATCAGCGCTACCTTCATAGGTACTTCGCAGCAAACGGTTTACTCAAACTCAAAAGATCCAAAGCAGGATAAAGTAACCCTACAATACTCGTTGCCATACCGTAACCTGGGCTTAGCCGGCAGGTTAACCTACTCTTACAAAAGCCGCTATTTTTTAGAAGGCAACTTTGGGTATAATGGATCTGAGCGTTTCTCGGCAAATCACCGTTACGGGTTTTTCCCAACCATCGGTGCATCGTGGGTAATATCAAATGAACCGTTCTGGCACCCCGGTTTTATCGATCGGTTAAAAATACGCGCCAGCCATGGTTTGGTTGGTAACGATGCTATTGGCCAGCAACGGTTCTTCTACCAATCGGATGTTAAATTTAACGAAGGTGGCAACTACGCTCAGTTTGGTATAAATAACCAGTACGAACGCAAGGGCCTGTATATAAATAATTATGCAAACCCCGATGTTACCTGGGAAACATCAAGGCAAACCAACCTTGCCCTGGAGTTCACCTTGTTTAAAAACCTGAATGTTATTGCCGAGGTGTACAAAAATCACCGTTACGATATTTTACAGGAACGTGCCAATATCCCATCGAGCGAGGGCCTTGAAACAAAAACCAGCGCTAACCTGGGCATAGTAGATTCAAAGGGGATTGACCTGTCTATGGATTATAAGCAAACATTGGGCAATGGCTTTTCGGGTATGATACGCTCTAACTTTACCTATACCACCAATAAGTACAACTATATTGAAGAGCCCAATTATAAAGAGCCTTGGCGGCATTTTATTGGCCAGCCTGTAAACCGTGGTTACGGTTACATTGCCGAGCGGCTGTTTGTGGATGATAAAGAAGCCCAAAACTCGCCAACACAAATATTTAATAACGGCGCACGGCCGCAGGGAGGGGATATCAAGTACCGCGATCTAAACTCCGACGGGAAAATTGATCTGTTAGATATGGCATTTATTGGCTATCCAACCGTGCCCGAAATTGTTTACGGGTTTGGCCTTTCCGTAGCCTATAAAGGGTTTGATCTTTCTTCCTTTTTCCAGGGGCAGGCAAGGGTGTCGTTTTTTGTAGACCCAAACAGGGTTAGCCCTTTTATACCCAGCCCCGATGCCTACGTGTATGGCAATACCCAGGTGCTGCAGGAATTTGCAGATAACCATTGGTCTGAAGAGAACCAAAACCTTTATGCCCTGTACCCCCGTTTAGGCACCAACAATACTGTAATTGCAAATAACCTGCAGCCCAGCACATGGTGGCTGCGCGATGGCAGCTATATACGTTTAAAATCTGTCGAAATTGGATATACGCTGCCTGCGCGCATTTCAAAATCACTCAGGCTAAGCAACTGCCGCATATATTTTAACGGCCTTAATTTACTTACCTGGAGCCCCTTTAAAATGTGGGATCCTGAACTTGGTGGAAACGGGTTTGCCTACCCCATACAAAAAGTATTTAATGTGGGCCTTAACGTGAGTTTGTAATAACCAGATTAAAAAAAATATCATGAGAATATTATATAGAACCATTTGCCTGGCAATATTTTGTACGCTAAGCATATCCTGTAAAAAATACCTCGATGTTACCCCCGATAACGTAGGCACTATTGACTATGCTTTCAGGAACCGCAACGAGGCCGAGAATTTTCTTTTCACCTGCTACTCTACCATGCAGCAAATGTATGAGGTTACCGGCAACGCGGGCTTCACCGGCTCGGCCGAAATTGTTTACCCCAATAATTTGAACGACCACCCTATTAACGAGGCCGGCTTTAACATGATTAGGGGGACGCAAAATACAGCTTCGCCTGTGCTTAACTTTTGGGATGGTGAAAATAATGGGATAGCCCTTTTTAACGCTTTAAGAAGGTGTAACACCATGTTGGAAAACATTGATAAGCCAATTGATCTTAGCGCAACCGAAAAAAAGCGCTGGATAGCCGAGGTTAAATTTTTGAAAGCTTATTATCATTATTACCTGATACGTATGTATGGGCCAATGCTGTTAATTAAAGAGAATTTACCCATAAATGCATCGGCAGAAGAAGTTAAGCGCAAAAGAAGCTCGACCGATGAAGGGTTTGATTATGTTATATCGCTAATGGACGAAGCCATACCCGATTTGCCCCCGGTTATACAAAACCAGGCAAAAGAACTTGGCCGTATAACAAAGGTAATTGCCATGTCTGTAAAAGCAGAGGTGCTGGCCACTGCCGCAAGCCCGCTATTTAATGGTAACCCCGACTACGCCGGTTATACCGATAATGAAGGTAAGCCACTTTTTTCGACCACATACGATCCGCTCAAATGGAAAAAGGCTGCAGATGCCTGTAAAGAGGCCATTGATGAAGCCGAGCTTCAGGGTTTAAAATTGTACACGTTTTCGCCGCCGGCAAATGTGAGCAATGTTTCGCAACAGCTAAAGGATGTACTTACCATACAAAACACCATAACCGATAAATGGGAAACCAACCCCGAATTGATATGGGCCTTTAATTACTATTTCCGTTACCAGGGATATACCATACCAAGGTTAACATCAAAATCGGTAGCCATATCGTCGTCCTATCCTTCAACCTTTGCCGTACCAATAGGCACAGCAGAATTATTTTATACCAAAAATGGTGTGCCCATTAATGAAGATAAAACATGGGATTATGCTAACCGTAATACCGTACAAACCGGCGACGATGACAATAAGTATTATATAAAAAGCGGTTATCAAACAGCCAAAACCAACTTTAACCGCGAAACAAGGTTTTACGCCGACCTGGGTTTTGATGGCGGTGTGTGGTTTGGTAATGGCGTGCTCGATCAAAATAACCCATTATATGTACAAGCCCGCGGCAATACCGCGCTTGCAGGCCCCAAAAGCTTAAGCTCTACCAATATTACGGGGTACTGGCCTAAAAAGCTGGCCAACTACCTTTCTATTTACGATGAAAGTTTCCAGGCGATAGATTATCACCTGCCGGTTATTCGGCTTGCGGGGCTATACCTGTTATATGCCGAAACATTGAATGAGGTAAACGGCCCCACTGCCGAGGTTTACACCTATATTGATAAGGTACGTGCAAGGGCAGGTTTACAAGGCGTACAGGAATCATGGGCCGGCTATTCTAAAAACCCGGGCAAGGCATCCACCAAGGACGGCCTGCGACAGATAATACACCAGGAGCGCAGGATCGAGCTTTGTTTTGAAGGCCAGGCAGGCTGGGACCTGCGCCGCTGGAAAGAATTGCAGGAGGTGCTTAGCAAACCCGTACAAGGGTGGAATATATACGAAAATAACGCTGTTAACTATTACAGGCCACAAACTTTATTTATCCCGTTGTTTGGTATAAAGGATTACCTGTGGCCAATAAAAACCAGCGATATAATAGTGAATAATAACCTTAGCCAAAACCCCTACTGGTAGTACCGGGCTAATACAAGCATTTATTGATCGATATATTTAAATATAAATTATGAAAAAGATAGATAACCGTAAAAACTATGCATGGCTTATGCTGGTTCCGGTTTTGCTGATAACGCTTTTTTCGGCCTGCAAAAAGCAGGAATCGAACATCGATGTGGTATCAAATGATAAAACCAAACCCGGCGTTGTTACCGATATTCAGGTTAAAAACTTTAATGGCGGGGCATACATAACCTATAAACTGCCTGCATCACCTAACCTGTTGTATGTACTGGCCGATTATAAAATAAACGATAATAAATCGAGACAGACAAAAGCCAGCTATTATACCGATACCATTATGGTTGATGGTTTTGCGAAAACCAAAGAGTACCAGGTTACGCTGTACGCGGTTAGCCGGGCAAACGTAAAATCAGACCCGGTTACGGTAACCGTACACCCCGATCTGCCCGAATACCTGCTGGTAAATACTGGCCTTGCCTTAACACCCGATTTTGGCGGCGTAAACGTTTTTGGTTTAAATACAACTAAGGCAGCAGTGGCTGTTCATATCATATCACAAAACACTACTACCAGCAAGTATGATGAAAAGGAACCACAATACATAAGTACCGATACTGTGAATTTTTCGATAAGGGGCTACCAGGATGTGCCGGTTAAGTTTGGAGTGTTTACGTCAGATAAATACGGTAATTACTCAGATACCTTATTTACTACCTTAACACCTTTTAGAGAGGTATTGCTTGATAAAAGTAAGTTTTTTGTTTATCACTTATCCAGCGATAGCGAGATAGGCTATGGCTGGGAGTTTCGCCGTTTCTTTGATGGCAGCACCAATGAACCTGATGGATGGCATACAAACCCCGGCGCTTCGCCTACCATACAGGGTACTTTTGGGTTAGGGGTAAAGGCGCAATTAAGCAGGTTTACATTGTGGGAAAGGGTTAATGGTGCCTATGGGTATGCCAACGCAAAACGTTTTACGGTATGGGGGTCTGATAAGGATGCGCCACAGGATATTGCTTTGCCAAATAACTCGGCTGCCGGAACAATAATAGGCGATTGGGTAAACATGGGCAGTTACAATTTTCCCGATCCGCCTTCGGGCTTGCCGCCTAACCAGGCAAATGCAAGCGATATAGACTTTGTTGCAAAGGGTGTAAATTTTAATATAAATATAGCCGCGCCGCCTGCAAAGTTCATACGCTTTGTTATTAATCAAACCTGGGGTGGTGTAGATTATGGCAACACCATGGAGATCTCGCTGTATGGCAACCCATTATAGTAATTATTAAACAAAAGAAAATGAAAATCAATTATAAAGCTTTGGTACTTATTGTAATAGTTTTTGCAGTTATCGGCTGCAGAAAATACAGCGACGATTATAAGGCCTTTTTAGATAATCACGAGGTTATATATCCGGGCCTGGTTACAAACTCGCATTACAACACGGGAAATTTACGCGCCCAGCTGTACTTTAACCCAAGCCCCGATCCAAGCATCACAAGGTACAGCCTATCGTGGAACAACGGTGCCGATTCGATGATCGTAAACGCTACTACGCACGACCCAAAGGATACCATAAAAGTGATCGTTCCATCGCTTAAAGAGTATGTTTATTCCTTTAAGATAGTTGCCTTTGATGATAAGGGAAACCGCTCTGTAGGGCAAGAGATAAATAATGTAAGGGTTTATGGGGGCGTTTACCAGGCAACCTTACTAAACCGGTCGTACAGTTTGGTTAACCCTTATGTATTAAACGGCGATGGTTCCGTTACTGTTAATTTCGAGAAAGCAGATAGCACCAACCTTTCAACAACAGTGCAGTATACAGATAATAATGGCGAACTTAAGGAAGGGCACCTGAAAAAGCTGTCTGCCTCGGTTACGCTGCCAAACTACAAAACAGGGTCGCTGATAAAGTATAAGTCCTATTACCTGCCGGAGCAAACCGCCATCGATTCGTTTGCTGTGAGTGACTTTGACGAAGTACCTATTTTGGCCAATAAGTCGTTATTCGCGCCGCTTCGTCTCCCTGGCGATATAGGGTCGGCCTATGGCTGGGAACTGCAATACCTTTGGGATAATAACTTTAACGAACCCGGTTTTCATACGCCCGGGCAAACGTTCCCTTTTTGGTTTTCGTTAGATATGGGAGTAAGATCAACACTTACGGGTTTCAAAATGTACCAGCGCATGGGCGGCTCGCTTTACAACGCCGGTAATGCAAAGCGGTTTGAGTTATGGGGGAGCAACGATCCTGATCCTAACGGAAGCTTTGATAGCTGGACAAAAATTGCAACTTATACTTCAACAAAACCATCGGGCAAACCGGTTGGCGATAACACGAACGAAGACGTAGCCTTCGCCGCAGCCGGTGAATACTTCCCGATACCCGCGGGGACACCTGAAGTGCGGTATATCAGAATAAAAGTTTTAGATACCTGGAGTGGCAGTGCTTACTTCCATGCGCTCGAACTTAACTTTTATAAACAGAACAGATAACCTAACGCAATATAATTATCGGTTAATGCCGGTATAATATGTTTGAATGCAGCACTACCTGCAACAAAAAAGCCGCTTACAAAACTTGTAAGCGGCTTTTTAATGAAGTGGAGAATATCGGAGTCGAACCGATGACCTCTTGCATGCCATGCAAGCGCTCTAGCCAGCTGAGCTAATCCCCCGAATTTTTGCTGTTTGCGCAACACCCTATCGGGATGGCAAAAGTAGCAAATTTTGTGAAATGACAAATGCTTGTTGTGATTTTTATTATCTGTTTATAAAATCTTTTTAAAAAAGTAAAGCCCCTGATGGGCAGGGGCCTTTACTAACCAATTATAAACCTAAATTATGAGAAGACTTGTTTGTTATTTTTAATAGTGTAAAAGTAACACTAAGTTTTTATATGCAAAGAATTTATTTGTAATTTATTTGTAACATTTTAATAGATACTTTAAATAAATTAGTGCATTTGCAATAATAATGGATCATTGTTAATAATAGTTTAATTGTTTGTTAAATAATTGTATAAATGTTTAGCTGACGGCTAAAATTTATCAACTATGTAATTATGAGGAATATGCAATAATTATTTTTTGTTTATAAGCCGCTCACAAATTTTGCAAGCGGCTTTTTTCATAGTATATGTAGGGTAGTTTTAAAATTTATAAGCCAGGCTAATGTTAAAATTTCTAAGTTTTTGCGGGTTTATCGACCAATAGCCTATATAATATTGTTCGTTGGTGATATTGTTTACATTAAAGTTTACCCGGTAATGGCCGCTGTTGTAAAACATACTGCCATTAAGCAATGTATAGCCTGGCAAAATAAATTGGCCGGTTACACTATTATCAATAACAATGTATTCGCCCGCATAGTTACCACCAACACCAAGGCCAAAGTTTTTAAAGGCGCCTTTGGCAAATTTATAAGTAGCCCAAAGGTTAGCCTGGTCAGATGGCCCCTGACCGCCCGAACTCCTGCCCGGCTCGTTGTAAAAATCCAACGCATCGCCAGCAAGCACTTTGTTGGAGTTGTGGCTATACCCGGCTATCAGGTTAAAACCCGTTGCCACATTGGCGTTTACATCAACTTCAAAGCCCTTGCTGCGCACCTTGCCGCCTTGTTTAGAAGTGTTGGTCGCCAGGTCCGAATACACTCTGTCGCTTACTTTAATGTTATAGTAAGATAGGGTAGCGCTTAACCTGTCGCTGAATAAGTTTGTTTTAACACCAACTTCCCATTGGTTGGCATGCTCGGGTTTAAAATTTTGTACACCAGTTTGGTTCCCGTCATTATCAAACGTGGTACTGGGCTCTACATTGATAAATGCATCCATGTAATTGGCAAAAACCGATACCTTATCTAAAACAGGTTGGTATACCAGCCCTAATTTGTGCGATAATGCAAACTGGCTAAAATCTACTGTGCCGTTAACTACACTGCCGGGTGCTGTATAATTGTCAACCCTTAAACTTAGCATAGCCGATAATTTAGGGGTGAAATTGATAACATCGGATGCGTATGCGGCTAACGAACTGTTTGAAAACTTATACTCGGCGCTTTCCTGCCCTGCCAGTTTGCTATCTACAAATTGCTTGTTAATTACTTGCGCGGCCGGGTAAAAAACACTTGGCGAACTTGGGTATGTGTAATCAACAGAGTTGCCTTGTGGGGTTACATACCTAACCGTAGCATAGCCCGATCCGTTATCATCCACTTTGCGGTTATAATAATCTACACCAACCAGTATGCGGTTGCGTAAGCCAAAAAGCTTAAAATCGCCGTTGAAGTTTTGCTGGATATCAAAGGTATTGGTAACGTTGTTTTCGATATGGAAATCCTGCGGGAAAAAATTGTCCGGCTGGTCGTCATCAAAAATATAAGTATAGTAACCGTCGGATTTTACCCTGCCTGCAGATATAACGGTTTGCGAGTTCCATTGATCGGATAGTTTGTAATTAGCTTGTGCCTGGATGTTAAACCTTGGGTTTTTCATGGTAAGATCGTTACTGGTGAACGACTCGTTAACATTCAAATTCAGAGCTTCCACGGTTTTAAATGGCAGGGGAGTAGCTCGGTCCGATTGGAAAAACACAGGTGCAACAGCACGCTTTTCCTGTGTTATTTCGGCCATTACATCAAGCTTAAGCCTGTTGTTAACTTCGTAAGTAATTGCGGGTGATATAAAAAAAGATTTTTTAAACCCCGCATTCTGGAAACTGTTTTCGGTTTGATAAGAAGTGTTTATACGTAAGGCTATTTTTTCGGTTTTGCTTAACGGGGTGTTAAGGTCAATAGTTGCCCTGTTTAAGCCAAAGCTACCTATGTTGTAAGCAACTTCGCCGCCAAAATCAAAATAGGGTTTTTTAGTGATGGTGTTAATTACGCCGCCATAGCTATAAAAGCTTCCGCCAAAAAGTGTAGCCGACGGGCCTTTTATAACTTGCACCTCTTCCACATTGGCCAGATCGAGATTGCCGCCGGTTAGGGCTGGTAAGCCATTGGTTAAAACAGGCTGCGCATCAAATCCGCGCAGGGCAAAATATGCGCCGCCATCGCCGGCACGGCCGGTAGATTGCCAGGTTTGGCTGATACCAGGCACGTTGCGCATCACATCATCATAGTTATTTATGCCTTGCTGCTTGATGATCTCTGAGGATACAGTGTTATAAACCTGTGGGTTCTCCAGGTTTTTCAATGGCATTTTGGCCACCACGGTGCTAACTTTATTTTTTGATTTACGGGCTGATATCACCACCTCGTTCAACCTGGCCGAGTTTTCTTTCAGGACAAAATGAATAGTGATTATTTGGTTACGTTTAAGCGTAACTACCTGCTCTTTTCTCTCAAGCCCTACAAAGCTTGCAACAACAGTGTAAGTGCCCAAATCTATATTTTTTAACTGAAACGAGCCATCTTTATCTGTACTGGCGCCTTTGGTTGTGCCCAACAGCGCTATACTTACCGATTCGGCCGGTGCGCCATCAATTGTCCTTACTGTTCCTTTAATAATGCCGGTTTGCGCGAATAATAAACGTGACGAGAGTAAAATGAAAAATGCTATTAGGGTAGGTTTTTTGCACATAATGATTATTAAATATGCGGCAAATGTATTATTTATAATGATTCTAAACAATTTTATTTGAAATGATTCTAAATAAGCTTTGATATTACCTTGAAGTATAGGCAGGTAATAATTGGTTCAGTTAAAAGTACTAAGTGATAGTTTGGCATATAGATGGATAAGCCTTATTTGCATTGGCTCTATCTGATCGGGATTGTAACAGCAGCATAGCTGATACCCTATAAAGTAGTAAGCAGGTTATAATAATGCTGAATTGCCCGAGTTGTGGGTTACCATGGTCGGCCCCAGTTGGCAATATAAGTAATAACGGCACCGATGTTTTATTATAATATTCGGAGAAAGCAAAACGGCGTTTACATTGTAAACGCCGTTTAATTGTGATTAGGTATAAGTAGGTATCGTATAATAAATAGGTTAGGCAATTACTAACTGTATACATTGGCGTACGGTTAGGTTTTGCGATACAGCACCCTCTGCAACTCTCTTCCCGGTTTTGTATTCTTCGGCAACTACACGTAATTTTTCTTCAAGCTTTCGGCACAGATCTTCGTCCCTGTCATAACCTATTGATTTTAGCGGCGTGTTAGTTAATAAATTATATGAATGGTCAACCGGCATACCGCAGGTATTTAAAATGTCATACTTTATCTGATTACTAATAAATATTATATCCATATCACAGCGTTCAGCATATTAATTGTAGGTAAATATAGCTAAACGCATACTGTGATTTTTTCGTTTCAAACACATGCTTATAGCTTATATTGTTCAATAATTAACTAAAAACTGTTTTACGCAATAATATAGCAATATGTTTGTTTATTGGTTAAATTTTTAATTGACAGTATTGGCGAAGTGAATTTCACGTATAACTACGTGATTTTAAAATCACGTAGTTATACGTGGTTTATAAGGCACCTATAAGGCGGTGTTTAAGGGCAAAAAGCACCAATCCGGCTGTATTACGGCACTTAATTTTGTTGATAAGGCTGTTTCTGTGCCCTTCAATGGTGCGAACGCTTAAAAAAAGCTCAGCTGCAATTTCAACATTATTAAGCTCTTTGCATATCAATTTTAATACCTGTTCCTCGCGTTTAGTTAGTGTTATGGGTAACCCGTTTAAGGTATCCTGCATTACCGGGCGGTGGTTTGCGCTATTCCGCAGCGCCTTTAGCACAGCTTTGTTAAAATAAAAACCGCTTTTGTAAACAGTATTAACGGTTAAAAGTAATTCGTCCTTATCGCAGTTTTTCACCAGGTAGGCTGCCGCGCCCGAGTTTATCATCTGGGTTATAAGCATATCGTTGGCATGAACGGTAAGGATAATTACCTTGATATTTGGGTAATGTGTGTGCAAGTACTTATTTAGTTCGATACCGTTTATGCCCGGCATATCCATGTCAATAATGGCAATATCTACCTTAAGTTTAAACTTATTAAGCGTATCTATAAAAGCCTGTGCGCTTACACACTCGGCCACCAGCCTGAAATTTTCTACAGAATTTACCAGCAATGCCAGGCTTTGCCTAAACAGGTTTTGATCGTCAACTATCGCGATATTAATCTCTTCCATACAAAGCTTAAGCTAAAGGGCACTCAATTTTAATAGAAAAACCCTTGCCCGAATAGGGTGATATAGCATATATAGCGTTGATATTAAGCAAACGGCTTTCGATATTTTGCATGCCCATGCCTTTTTTTACTGATGCCGAATCGGCAGATACCCCCTTACCATTGTCGGCATAATCAATATATAATTTATAGTCGGTGATGTTAAAATCAATGTTGGCTTTACTTGCCCCCGAGTGTTTTATGGTATTGTTTAATAATTCTTCTAACACGCGGTATAGCGCTGTAGAAGTAGGCAAAGGCAGCTCTTCCAGTGTTTTTTCGGCGTTATTTACCAGCGCTATCTGCAACTTGCCCGATTGATTGATGATAGTACAATGCTCGGTTACCGCAGCGGCCAGGCCGTAATACCTTAATGTGGTTGGCGATAGGTTATGCGAAATGTTGCGCACATCCTTCACTATCTTATCGATAATGGTTTTGGTTGATTGTGTAAAATCCTGGTAGTTTTTATCGTCGCCGCCGGTGGGTTTAAACATCTCTATCAACAGCCGTAAACCCGATATGGTGGTGCCAACATCGTCATGCAGGTCCTGCCCAATGCGCTTGCGCTCTGCCTCCTGCGATTCGATAACAGCACCCAGCAGTTCTTTTTGATGTTCTATCTGGGCTTGCTGAAACTTCTGGCGCTGTTTTAATAACCTGTTTTGGTTGCGTACCGAAAAGAAAATGAACGACACGACCAGTAGAAAAGTCCCGGTCATGCCTAAAAGCACTAATATGTAGATATTGTCTGGTGTGTTTTGCATTTATAAAATCCTACGGCAAATAAAAGGTATTCCAATATTAGTATTGTATCATGAGTGGCCCAAAGTATCCTGTTAATATGCTGCCCTGCATTTAATAAATAATTAATAAATATAAACATGAACAAACTGCTGGCAAGGTATAGAAGTATGCCGGTGTTTATCCAATTATACATATTATCCCCCCAGTTTTGCTCCTCGTTGTTTTGTTGTGATACATACATCAAACTGTAAAAAATTATCACAATTGCCCCAACCGGCCGTGTATATGTATTAAACTCGATTTTATTTTGAACAAAAAGATAATTAACGATACATAAAATGGTAAATATAACTATCGCCATATACATTAAATTTCGATACTTTTTAACGTTTAAATAACTGTAATATAACGAAAGAAAGAAAAATTCAATAACAGTGTATATGTTAAGCAAGTGAGCTGTGTACTGATGAAACGCTATCAATATTAAATTAACAAGATTAAATGATCCTGAAAAAATAAGGAACCAAAAAATAATTTTTAATGGTTTAGTTAAAAATCGATAGTTTTTTAAAGCCATTAAAACCGGTATTAAGATGGTTGCCGGTACAATGTACATTACGTATAACAAGTATAACATTCATATGCTTATAAGCCCTAAATATAATCAAGGTTATAAGCATATGAATAAATTAATAAAAAATTTACGAATCCAGCGTATCGCCCGGCGATGTTATGCAGGTAGGCGGGCACGCGGTAGTCATATCGTAAACGTTACTTTGCGTATCACCTAAACCACCACCCACAAGCGGCAGCAGATGTACTTCCTCACCGTCAACAATAGGCACAAGCATTAGTTGTGCAGTTGTTGCATCGGTTGGATCTGTAAGGCCAATAAAAGCTTTTACAGATTCGGCGGTTGGGTTGTAAAGCAAAATGTTTTGGAAATCAAAAATAGGGATCATAAACGACCGTGTAATAAATTCAGGGCTGTTTGTGCTGATAAAAGTGCGCCAGTTTTCGGCCCACTCTTTTGCAACTGGTAAGGGGATCGTCCCGTCTGGATCTGTGATTGGCATAGTTTTTTAAATTAAAAGGTTAAATAATTAGTAATTTTTGCACCCTTGCTAAACAGGCATGATGCAGCTTATACGACGTAAGTAAATATAAGTTTTAAATTACTAAAAAGCCCTTACTGTAATTGTAAGGGCTTTTTAAACTTTTAATTGGTTTTTACTATTAGTTAATAAACTAATAGCCGCTATTAGGCCGTGCCTGCTGCACAACCTCTTCCACCTTTTCGGTAGCGTAGGTTTTGGCTTTGTTAAACCACTCCGGTGCATCCTCGGTAATATCGTCGAGTATCGAGCGGCCGTTAGGGCCCTTTTTAGTAATATAGTTTATTCCGTACCCGATGGCTGCGCCAACTGCTATAAATTTTAATAAGCCCATGGTGTTTGTTTTTTATGTAAATGTTTATACCACAACAATTGCAAGTATGATGCCAAAGGTTAGCCTTTGTTACAAGTTACTGCCCTCGTATTTGTTGATCAAGGTTTTATTGGCCCGGTTTCGCCACGCGGTAATTAAAAGCCCTTGCAATTCTTCGGGATCAACCTTATTTATTCTCACCAGCATGTAGCTATAATTAATATAGTGATCGGTAATATGGTAAACATTGGGGTTGGCCTGCATCCATTTATCCCGCTCAAGTGTGCTTATAACCAGGTTTTGGCCATCCTCTTTTATCCGGGCGAAGATCTTTTTATTTACGTAAAACGCGGGAGTGCCAAAACATATTTTTTCGGTTACGTCGGGCAATGGCAGCAATATTTCACGTAAAAATTCCAGAAATACAAATACACCTGTTTCCATAAAGCAAGTTAAACAAACTTATAATATGCTTACGCGATAAAATTGATTGATAAGGAATTTAACTTATTTTAGGGCGCAGGTTTTTGTTACCCTACAGATGCCTGCTGCCGGTAAACCATCCTTATTAATTGCCCATGAAAAGAGCGTACATACTGCTCCTTTGTTTTGCCTTGGTTGTGCCCGTAACGGCATTACTTGCAAAACCCGTAATCTACGTAAATCAAATTGCCTTTGATAGCAACGCGCCAAAAACCGCGGTGATACAATTGGATACTAAAGCTGTGGGCAAACCTACTTTTACTTTGATAGATGCCGCCGGCAAGATAGCTTTTACAGGGGCGCTTGGCATACCGCAGGTCATGCCAGACTGGTCGCCGGGGAAGTTTTTTTATAAAGCCGATTTTTCATCGGTTACCAAAGCCGGTAGGTTTAGGCTAAGCATAAAAATAGCCGGTAAGATCTACACTTCATACGCCTTTGATATTGGCGAGAACGCTTTGGCAAAACAAACGCTATCAGCTATCATTCATTATTATAATAAACAACGTGCAAATACCCCGCAAGAGGTTACCGCCGATATGAATTTAAAACTATTCGGCAGCGATAAAACTGTTAACCTGCGTGGGGGATGGTGCGATGCATCGGGCGATGTAAGCAAATATTTTTCGCACCTGGCGTATGCCAACTTTATGTCGCCGCAGCAGATCCCGCTTGTTACCTGGTCAATGGTAAGCACATCCGAAAAGATCCCAGTGTTCCTTAACAAATGGAAATTAAAAGATTCGCTTGATAACGAGGCCCTTTACGGTGCCGATTACATGATGCGGGCACTCTCTGATGATGATTATTTTTATATGATCGTATTCAGCTATTTTGATAAAAACCCTTCCGCGCGCAGGGTAGTAGGCTTGCTGGCCAATAGTGTTACCACCAACCAATACCAGTGCGCGTTTCGCGAGGGCGGCGGTATGGCTATTGCGGCGTTGGCGCGCATATCGCAATGGAAAAAAGATGGCAACTTTACCTCGCAGCAATACCTGGATGGAGCCAAAAGGGCCTTTGCACACCTGCAGCAATATAATACCAGCTATGATGATGACGGTAAAGAAAATATTATTGACGATTATTGCGCGCTGATGGCCGCTACCGAGCTATGGATAGCTACCAAAGATGATTTATACCGCGATGAAGCCCGTAAACGCGCGGCTAACCTTAATAAAAGGATGACGCCAGCGGGATACTTTTTGGCAAACGATGCCGGCCGGCCTTACTGGCATGCATCTGATGCAGGGTTACCTGTAGTAGCCCTATCGCGTTACCTGGATGCCGAGCAGGATGATACCTATCGCGCGGCAGCTTTAAAAACCATTAAACAAGCTGTAGATTATAACCTGGCTGTAACCAATAAAGTAAGTAATCCATTTGGTTATGCCCGCCAAACCTTTTTGTTTAAAGACAAGGTAAAAGATGGCTTCTTTATCCCGCACGAAAACGAAACAGGCTGGTGGTGGCAGGGCGAGAATGCCCGCCTGGGCTCGCTGGCAACGGCAGCGGTTGTTGGCGGGCGGCTGGTTTACCCGGCAGCAGATAGCTGGGGAATTAAATCAACAATTGGTGCGTATGCTTCACAGCAATTATCGTGGATAATGGGTGGTAACCCCTATAACAGGTGCTTTATTTATGGCTTTGGTAAAAATAATGTGCCTTATATGGCATCAAGTTTTGGCCATGGATCGCAGCGCGGCGGTATTTCTAATGGCATTACAGGTAAGGATGGTAACGCAGATGGTTCGGGAATTGATTTTAAGACCGAGGCCGAAGGCAATGAATGGCGCTGGACGGAACAGTGGATACCGCATGCGGCCTGGTTTTTGCAAGCTGTTACGGCAATGTCACAACCACAAAGTGTTAAATAGCGTTTGGTAATGTTTTATTAACACTAAAGTGAGATATTAGGGCAGGATAAGTGCACAGGCTTTTTAATTTAAACTAAACGATATTATTATAATATGATCACATCATTGGTAACCGGCGGTGCCGGTTTTATTGGCTCGCACGTAGCAAAGCACTGTTTAAACCTTGGGCATAAAGTTGTTGTATTAGATGACCTGAGCGGCGGTTTTGAAGACCACGTGCCAGCAGGCGTTGAATTTGTAATAGGCTCTATTAACGATGTGGAGCTTTTAGAGAAACTATTTGCCGAGCACAAGTTTGATTATGTATACCATTTGGCAGCTTATGCTGCCGAAGGTCTCTCGCATTTTATACGCAGGTTTAATTACAATAACAACCTTATAGGGTCGGTTAACCTGATAAACCTGGCGGTACTGTATAAAGTTAAGTGTTTTGTGTTTACCTCATCAATAGCAGTTTATGGTGCAGGCCAGCTGCCTATGTTAGAAAGCATGGTACCACAGCCCGAAGATCCTTACGGTGTAGCCAAATACGCTGTTGAAATGGATTTGAAAGCGGCTAAACACATGTTTGGCTTAAACTCGGTGATCTTTCGCCCGCATAATGTTTACGGCGAAAACCAAAACATCGGCGATAAATACCGCAACGTGATCGGTATTTTTATGAACCAGATAATGCAGGAAAAACCCATGACCATTTTTGGAGATGGCGAGCAAACCCGCGCTTTCAGTTATATTGATGATGTTGCACCGCACATAGCCAATTGCGTAAATATACCTGCATCTTACAACCAGGTGTTTAATGTTGGTGCCGATAAACCATACACAGTAAACGAGTTAGTGCAGGTAGTAGCCAAAGAACTTGGCGTGCAGCCCAAAGTTACCCACCTTGAAGCGCGTAAAGAGGTTTTACACGCGCATAGCGACCATTCTAAAGCCGCCGGCGTATTTGGCAGCAACAAAAACGTAAGTCTTGAAGAGGGTATAGCCAAGATGGCTGCCTGGGCAAAAGTGGTTGGCTCAAGGGCCAGCGCTGAGTTTGAAAATATCGAGATAGAAGAGAACCTGCCACAGGGCTGGAGTAAGAAAGAAAAGGCGATTAATTCTTAAAACATTATCGCATTTTCGGTAAACATTTATATTTTTGTGCCAAATAAAAAGTAAAATGGAATCATCAACGCAAAAAGCTAACGCAGAGGGTCACTATAAATTTTTAGTTCTTGCAATTGTTATAGGCCTTACAGGCATATATTTACGTTTTGCTGGTTTTAAACATGCCGACGCTGTAGCCAACGTTATTTTTATAATAGGCATAATTTTAGCGTTAAAAGCTGTTTTTGCTATCCTGAAGTAAATTCATAAACGATATATTGAAAAGCGCCCCGGTTACCGAAGGCGCTTTTTTTGTGGCCTCAGCTTGTCCTGTGCCAAAGAAGGAAGTACTTACCTCACTATTCTGCTGCGTTCTTAGGCCGGTATTTAGATCCGTTCAGGATCTTCTGGGCATCACGTTCGTTCATTAATTGCTGCAGGGTAACCTTTGGGTGCTTATCCATATACTGGCGCACAATTTGCCAGCCTGTCCAAACGCCAAGTTTCGGCGCCGAGTCGTTCTTGTCGCCAAGGCCGGGAGTAAACGGGGCCTCGCCCAGGTACTTTTGTATTTTTTGATAATCGGTTTCGTACAACAGGTTCTCTTCTAAAAAAAAGCCCCAAATGTTGGCTTTAAAATCATCACACCATTTTATCTGTTTAGCAGTATACCCAATTTTGGTAGAATCGGCTACGTCTGGCAGGGTTTGGTCCATAAAGTACAGGATCTTACCATTATATATCATTTTTGCCAGTAACGAGTTATCCTGTTCGTTTTCGGGGAACATATCCTCGCGGGCCATTCCTTCAATTACACGTGGTGCAATATTATCGGGCGTAAACCTTCGCGATATATAATGCGGAAAACTTTCTACCTGGGCCGGGTAAAACCTGGAATCGGCACCTAAAAAAAGATCAAGGCCTATTGCAAAATAATCATCGCCTATAGAAGTTTGCGCCTGGAACCCCGAAAGATAGGCGTACACCTTAGGCAGTTTTTTTTGGGGATAATAATATTTTACCCGGCGGAAGGCATCCGTTAACGCTTCGTTTTGTTTATCGGTATTCGGGTAGGCGGCATCAACATCGTGCTTCAGGTCGATATATGATTTATCGGCAAATATGGCTTTTAAAGTCTTAAAGTAACTAGTATCGCGCGTGGTGCCGGCCTTTAAAATGCGTTCGATAAAATCCTGGTAAAAATCTCCATACTTTTGCTGAAGGAAAGCTGCTTGCTGTGCCATAGGTTTGCTGCGCAAGGCATCAAAATCAAGATCAAAGCGTTCAATTTTTACATCAACAGGTATATTGCTTACATCGATCTTTTTAGTACGGTTACAGGCAGTAAAAGCCAGGCACATTAAAAAACTTATGTAAATAAGTATTGTTTTACATGAATAAGACATCATCGTAGCGTTTTAGCAAAAATAATTTTTTTATTTGCATTAAGGGCGTAAGCACCGCAATTGTAAACTTATGAAAATAGCATTAGCCCAGCTTAATTATCACGTTGGCAACTTCGAATATAACACCGGTAAGATCATAGCCGGCATCCGCGAAGCAAAGCAAAACGGGGCCGACCTGGTTGTTTTTGCCGAACTATGTGTTTGCGGCTACCCCGCGCGTGATTTTTTGGAGTTTAACGAGTTTATAAGCCTGTGCGAAACCGCTGCTCAACAGATAGCTGCTGAGTGTAAAGGTATTGCATGCATTATTGGCTTGCCCACACCAAATAATAATCCCGAAGGTAAGGATCTTAATAATTCGGCCTATTTTATTGAGAATGGCGTATTAAAAGCGGTTGTAAATAAGGCTCTGCTACCTAACTATGATATTTTTGACGAATATCGTTACTTCGAGCCATCAACGCAATTTGAATGCATCGATTTTAAGGGCAAGCGGATTGCCTTAACCATTTGCGAAGACCTGTGGAACACAATTGAGAACCCACTGTATGTTACCCGCCCGATGGATACGCTGATAAAGGAAAAACCCGATCTGATGATCAATATTGCAGCATCGCCGTTTGCGTATAATCACGATGAGGAACGTATTGCTATTTTAAGCGATAATGCCCGCCGGTATAACCTGCCTTTGTTTTACGTAAATCATGTTGGCGCACAAACCGAACTGATATTTGACGGCGGATCGCTGGTATTTGATAAAACCGGTAAAACGGCTGATGAAATGCCATACTTTATTGAAAGTACTGCTTATTACACGTTAGGGGATAATGGTGATATAATGTTTGAACATCCTTCAACTATGATGGCCCAACGCGAAAGCGATATTGAGCAAATACACCAGGGTTTGGTTTTGGGCATACGCGATTACTTTTATAAATCGGGCTTTAAGCAGGCTATACTGGGGCTGTCGGGAGGCATCGATTCGGCGGTGGTATGCGTATTGGCTGCCGAAGCGCTTGGCCCCGAAAACGTAATGGCCGTACTACTACCATCAAAATTCTCCAGCGACCACTCTATTAAGGATGCGGAAGACCTGGTGAAAAACCTGGGTTGCAGATCGGAAACGGTTGCTATCGAAAAAATTACCGATGCCTTTGAAGGGGCGTTGCACACACAATTTGCAAACCTGCCTTTTAATATTGCCGAAGAAAATATCCAATCGCGCAGCAGGGCGGTAGTGCTGATGGCCATGTGCAATAAGTTTGGCTACATCCTGCTGAACACTTCGAATAAAAGCGAGGCGGCGGTAGGTTACGGTACGCTTTATGGCGATATGTGCGGCGGTATCTCTGTTATTGGCGATGTATTTAAAACGCAGGTTTTTCAGCTGGCCCGGCACCTTAATCGTGACAGGGAGATCATACCGGTGAACACCATTGTAAAACCGCCTTCGGCCGAGTTACGCCCTGATCAGAAAGATACCGACTCGCTGCCCGAATACGATATCCTGGATGCAATATTAGTACAATACATTGAGCACCGCTGTTCGTCGGCACAGATCATAAAACAGGGCTTTGAGGAAGCCACGGTGCGTAAGGTGATAAGGCTGGTAAACCTTGCCGAGCACAAACGTTACCAAACCCCGCCTATATTAAGGGTATCACCAAAGGCATTTGGCATGGGCAGGCGTATGCCAATTGTAGGGAAATACTTAACATAGGGGCAATTGCACATAGCAGATAAAATTTATTTTTAATTTGCTGCCAACGCGATTAAACCTTTATGCCTGCAATAGTCTAAGAGTTATAAATAATGGTAAGGCAATGAGAAAATATATTTATCTAACGCTGACGGTGGCTTTTGTATCGCTGCTATCGGCTTGCAGCAGCTATAATTATTATACAGCCGCGGCAAACAAAACTAACCTAACCGCCTACCGCACTTTTGCCTGGGCAGCCCAAAAGAAAAACCCCAACAAACAATGGCGGCCGCTTGATGAGATAGGCAGCGGTAAAGTGCAGGAAGCTACAAGACAGGCCCTGGTAAACAAAGGCCTTAGGCTTGAAAATCAAAACCCGGATCTATTGGTACGCTATTTAACCGTAACCGGCCGTGGTACTAAAACAGAATTTTACTCTCCGTACTACAGCGGCTTTTACGGTGGCTGGGGTTACGGCTGGTACCGCCCTTATTATGGTTACGGATGGGGTGGCCCGTTTGGCTATGGCTACGGCCCTACTTTTGCCCAAAAGGTACATTATAAGGAAGGCACTATTATTATCGACCTTATTGACAGTAAAACCCAGGAAGTTGTATGGCGCGGATATGGCGTTGGCGAATTACGCAACCCAAAACAAACCATGAACGATATCCCGAAGGTGGTTGAAGGCATTATGAAGCAACTGGAACTGGCCCCACCGGCACGAAAATCGTAACAGTACGTTATAGAAACAAAAAGGGATGCAAGCTTGCATCCCTTTTTTTATGGGTTTTTGATATTAGTGTTCACGTTCACGACACACACGACCAGCGTGAACATCGTTAAATATTTGATAATCAAACGTTTATTACTGACATGGTTTTGTCAGTATCGTAAAAGCTAAACAAAATGCCAGTTTAAAGTGCGGAATAAATAACTATAAAAAAACAAAACCGGCGCTATTAGCGCCGGTTTTGTTTGGCTTTTAAAACCCATACCATAATTTTATAATTATAGCGCAAACGCCTTTTGTTTTTGATACAGTTTATAAACCCCGTAAATAACTGCAGCAATTACTAAAACATAAACCCAGTTGTCAAGAGGGACATCGCAAATGCCCGGTGGTAAATCATCCGGGTCAACTGTAGGATCATCGCAAGGGTTAGTCGGCTGGGCAAAAACAATTATCGTATTAAATAAAAATAAAGCAAATGTTGTTATAAACATTTTGATTTTCATGCGCACAAGTCCTTTCATTATAATTTTACAAACTTACCATTTCCAACGAGAATATTGGTCTCGTTGTTTTTTACCTGGACAAAATAACTGCCCGGAAGGAAGTTGCTTACATTTGCCTGCCAATTTGCCTGTGTAGTTTTAGCGCTTTTCATTACAGTACCGCTGCTATTGGTAATAGTTATAGTGTACGATGCCGTAGCGTTTTGTACCAGTATGGCAATATTTACATTTGTTGTTGCAGGGTTTGGATATATGCTTAAATTACTTACTATAATATTGTTTGATGAATTTGAATACATCAGGGTAGCTATTTGCGAATAAGTAATAGTTCCGTTAATATCATCCTGCTTTAAACGATATTGGTTTTCGCCAATTACAGGCGCTTTATCAATTAAAATATATTTACCATCGCCGTTTGAATTTAATCCGCCTATCACTTCAAAAGTTTTGCCGCCGTCAATGCTGCGCTCAACGGTATAGTTGGTATAGTTGCTTTCGTTTTCTGAAATCCAGCTAAGCTGGGCACCTGCCGATACTTTGTTGGCATCAAATGTTAATAATTTAAGGGCCAGATCGGGGTTTTGACGTATAATTAGCTCAAACCTGTCTTTTCCGAATGATGCGGCATTGGTTTTATCAATGTTGAATTTGTAGGTGGTATTAGCACGCAGGTCAAGCGAATCTTTTTTAAACTTATCCTTAAGCCACACCTGGTAAATTTTCGGCAGGTTTTTTAACTCGTTTAAGCTTAATGAATATACGCCTGATTTAAAAGCATCAACAGATAAAGGGATGATCTTAGCAGTAGTTTTAGGTAATTGCAGCGAGTTAACAGCCAAAGCTACATCATCGCTTGAACGGGCGGATAAGCTTTCGAGCGCGCCGCTGCCACCCAAATCAAGGCCATCTTCGTTTTCAACGTATTTATCATCCGTACCATCTTTAAATAATATAACAATATTATCATTGTTTAAATTATCCAATGCAAGGCGCAACCGTAAAAACCTAACATCCTGAACCGCGTTTACAGGTTTACCCAAAAGCAAATTGGTGCTTGGCGATAGTTGTGTTGTTGTTTTGGCCGCTTCTTTAAATATAAAAGTACCATTGGCCGAAAGTTTTATAAAAAAGGCCTGGCCGCTGGCAATAATATTGGAATTAGCCCCACCCGAACCAGCACCACCAGCTCCTCTAACGTATGTTTCATATTGCCCGCTAACCGGGTTAAATGCATATATAGTTGTACCAACGGTTGCTGTACCGCCAAACCCTGCAGAGGTATCCCAATTAATTGACGATGCGTAAGGATTACCTACCAATTGCAAACCTTGTGAATTTGCAGTAGCAACTGTAGTTTTTGATAAGGCGGATGTATTGGTAACCCAGTTAGCAACGGTAATATCGCCCTGGTTTAGTGTTCCCGTATTAGCAAAAGTTACGCTTTCGGGGGCGGCATAGGGCGCTGTGGTTTTTGAGCTTACATTACTATTGTTCCCTCTAAAATAAAATAGATAACCCATACCTGCATACAAGTACTTGCTTGCGCCATCTACAGTTACATCTGTAGATGAAATAGCGGTTATGCCCCTAAAGTTGCTGGAGGTAAAAGATGCGTTGGTCCCCGCATAATCTTCGCGGTAAAAATATAAAGTAGGGTTGCCTGTAGTAAGCGTCCCGCCCGTTGTTGTACCTGTAACAATAGAACTTAAAGGTATATAGGCCAGGCTGGAGTAATTGAAACCAGAATTTGTACCCGTTGATACGGGAGATGACATGATACGGTAATTACGATACTTATAATTATTGCGGGCTATATTATGGCTGGTATCGCCGGTAACATACCGTTGAACAATATAGTCACCTGTAAAAGTTGTTGCACTTGGAACAGGGCCTATTGTTGCAGAGCCTGTACTGTCTGACTTTAAAGTAAAGGTACCTGTATTTGTTACGGTGCCGGCGGTTACGTTCAAGGCAGACTTTTGGGCCATGGTGAAAGTACCTGCGTTGTTAATTGCAGCAGAGCCGGTAACTTTCAATATTGCCGAACCCGCAAGTGCAGAGGTTAGTGCCGTATTTGGTATAGTGACAGTACCTGTACCTGTTATTGTTGCCGTGGTACCACTGTTTACTATTAATTTGTTGTTTACGGTGAGGGTTCTTGTGCTAAGCGATAAAGTTGGTGGTACTGTGCCATCAAATGTTAAGCTTGGTATGGTAATGTTACCACTTAAGGTAGGTGCATTAGTTACAGTGACACCAGTACTGGGAACAGTTTGCGATATATATATGGCAGTTGTAGACCCAGGGGCACCGCCCACCGCGCCATTAAGCAATGTACGATAATTACCCGCTGTACTGAAGTTCGTAAGATTACCAACGGTGCCGCCTACCCACACATACGTTGTTAAAACCGTAAAAGGCAAACCTGTTACAAGCACTGATGGGTAATATTGTTTGCTTGGCGATGATTGCGTAAAGGCGTAAGTGCTTGTAGGTAACGAAAATGTGACCGTACCTGTACCCGAACTTGTATTAGTTAAGTTACCAACTAAAAAATAATAATAGGTTGATGCGCCTGTATAACTATTAAATTGCTCATTAGCAGATAGTACCTGGGCATATGATCCCGGGAAAGTAACAACTCCTGGTACTTGTACCGCATCAGAAAAATATGGCGTTGTTGAACGATAAAGCTTGCCACCCTGGAAATAGGCATTTGCATTTACTGTGCAGGATATATTATTGAATGTAGTAACATTAAAAACGCCGTCAACAACTAATTTAAAGCTAAAGAGCACAATATCTGTTTGGCCAAAGCTGATAGGCCCGTTTGTTATACCATTTGCAATAAAGTTGTTATTAGAAACTGTTAAGGTTGGGGGTGCTATGGTAAAGGTGGTCCCGTTAACGTTTATATTAGGTGCATAATTTGCTGATGGAGTGCTTGATGAAACAGCATCTGTTTGAGTGGTTTGGAATTTGAATTGTACGGTTTGCGATGCAGCATTAAAGGTATTATAGTTGGATATAACATCACCAACTATAAAATAATAAACAGGGCTGTCGCTGTTTGTAAAAGCTTCCGATAAACCAGTGATAGTAATAGCAGGGTTGCTGGGTGTGTAACCGTTGAATGCCACACCTGTGCTTGTAACTAATGTAGCTCCGTCAAAAGTATTGGCAGTGGTGTTTTTATAAAGCTTTCCGTTAGTGAAAAAGAACCCGGCTCCTTGCGCGCCGGTAATAGTCGCGTTAAGCTTAAAGCCGCTTATTGTCATAGCGCTGTTAGGCCTAAAGCTAAAGCCAAATAAAACCGCATTGGTTTCCCCCGGGCGTAAAACCCCTTGTGTAATGCCGTTTGCAGCCGTGTTAGCATCGTTTATATCCATATCACTGTTTGTAACAGCAATAGTAATTGTTGTGCTCGAGCTTCCGTAATAGTTATAAGCTGTCACCGTGTAACTGGTTGCCGCCTGTGTAGCGCTGGGTGTTCCGGTAATAATACCTGTTGTAGGGCTCATAGTTAAGCCTGTAGGTAGCGCCGGGCTTACGGTATAACCGCATATAGATAATTTTCTGATCTTGCTGTTAACTACGTCTGATATATAGAGATATCCGCTTCCGTCGCTGGTAATATTTGAAGGGCTGCTAAAACGCGCGGCTGTAGTTATTCCATCAGTACTTCCGGCAGTGGTTGACCCCGCCATTAAAGTGACAACGTTAGACGATGTCATCTTTCTGATCTGGTTGTTAGTCGCGTCTACAATATAAAAATTGCCTTCGCCGTCCTTTGTAATACCGTAAGGGCCAGAAAACCTGGCAGCGGTACCGGTAGCGTTTGTAGTACCCGCGGTCCCTGCTGTACTACCTGCTATTGTTGTAACCACACCGGCTGATGTGATCGACCTGATAGCGTTATTGCCATAATCTGTTACAGTAAGATTCCCGGATGCATCGGCTATTACATCGCCCGGTTGGTTAAATCGTGCAGCTGTACCTGTTGCATCTGTAAATCCCGCGGTGCCCATAGTGGAACCTGCAAAAGTTGTAACGGTAACAGTAGACACTACAATTTTCACAATAGAATTTCCGCCTTGCTCAGCTATATATAAATTACCTGCTGAATAAGTAATGCCCGCGGGGCCTGTAATACCGGTTGCAAAATTGCTTACAACCCCTGCAGGGGTAATTTTGCGAATTCTATTATTGCTATAATCTGCAACATATAAATTGTCCGAAGGGTCTATAGCGATGCCATCAGGAGAGCTAAACCTTGCTGCTGTGCCCGTTCCATTAGCTGTACCAGCGGTTCCTACGGTGCTCCCTGCAAAAATACTTACAACACCGGCAGGAGTTATTTTTTTGATAGTGTTAGAGCCAACATCAGCAACAAATAAATTGCCGGAGGCATCAAATACAGATTGATATGGTTGATTTAAAGCTAACCCGGAAGTAGAAAGCGTTGTGACATCCCCATAAGTTTGTGCAGGAACAGCACCGCCGGCATTAATGGGTGCCATTGGGGCAATTGCTTTAGTCCTGGTAAATGATTTGGGTGTGTAGTAAGAAATGTTGGGTGCTGTTTGTGCATATCCGTTAAAGGCAACAAGACAAACAAAAAGTACCGGCAGTATATTTAGCAATAAAATTTTTTTCAACGCATTAGGGGATTAAAATGTATTCTATCAATCAATGTGCGCGTAAAGCAAAAATGGTGCAAATGGTACTCCATAAGGCTATAAAAAGGAATATTGTAACTTTTAAGGGTATTTACGGTAAAAAAAACTATATGGATTTGCAGATGAGCGGTTTAAAAATCAGTCACGAAAAAATTATCTGGGCAATAATTCCTCATAATGGGGAAAAATATACACAGTGTGTAATTTTTACATTAATCTGCAAGTTGATATTTTTAACTGAGTAGAAATTATAGACTTAGGTAATACCAGGCGGTATATGTTATACTATAATCTTTAATTATAGCTCAAATTTTAAGCCAAGTATTTTTGTATGTAGGGTATGCCATAATATTATCTAAATTATATATTTTTAGCGTGCACTATTTTTAATGTATGGGCAAAAGGTATCCGCTCCTGTTTATTTATCTTTTATTAACTGCCTGTACCATGCAGGTGTTTGCCCAAAAGCAAATTCCTATTAATGCAGCAAAACAAAAAAAATTAGATTCACTTTCCTTACGCTCGGCCCAGGATTTTACAACGGGTCATCAAAAAGCAGTGCAGCTGGCGCCGTCAAAGGGATGGGCTATACGCAGGGTTACCAAAGCAGGTAACCTGGTAGCTTTGCAGGGGGTGAACAACCTGGGTTTCCCCGTGTTCCTGATCACACATAATAACACCATAGCCGCGGCAACTACGGGTACAAATACAGTACAACCAGGCGGGGCGTTAGGCCTTAATTTAAACGGCAGCAGCGCGTTTTTAAACAATAAACTGGGTATTTGGGATGGCGGGCAGGTATACAAGGCCCACCGCGAATTTGCCGGTAAAACCATCACCGCCAAAGATAACGCTGATGTGCTGGGCCACTCTACCCATGTTGCCGGTACCATGATAGCCAAAGGGGTTTATGCACCTGTAAAGGGTATGGCATATGGCGCAAATACTTTACAGGCCTGGGATTTTGATGACGATGTAACCGAAATGAGCGCATCCGCATCCGGTCTGCTTTTATCAAACCACTCCTACGGGGATGTTGGAGGCTGGGATTATAACAGCAGCGATGGCCGTTGGGAGTGGTATGGATTGCCGGGAGATAACGAAGACTACAACTTTGGTTTTTACGATTCGCGCGTACAATCGTGGGATAAGATAGCCTATAATGCACCGTATTATTTGATTGTAGAGTCGGCGGGTAACAGCCGGTCAAGTAACGGGCCCGCGGTAGGTTCAACTTACTATGGTTATGCCAGCCGCACCAATCCAACATTTGTAAATAAAGGCCCTCGCCCGGCAAATATCAGCAGCAATAATGGCTACGATATTATTACTACCACGGGTAACGCAAAAAACATACTCACCGTTGGTTCGGTAGGGCCGGTGCCCAACGGGCCGGTTAACCGGGCAGATGTAGCCATCTCTTTCTTCAGCAGCTGGGGGCCAACAGATGACGGCCGCATTAAACCCGATATAGTTGGCGATGGCGAAAATGTTACGTCAACGGGGATACAGGGTACCAGTTCATACCTTACCTTGTCGGGTACCTCAATGGCGGCGCCAAATGTTACCGGGTCGTTATACCTGTTACAGGAATATTACGCTCAAAAAAACGGCGGCAACTTTATGCGGTCGGCCACATTAAAAGGCCTGGCATGCCATACCGCGTTTGATGCGGGTAACATAGGGCCTGATTATATATACGGCTGGGGCCTTTTAGATATGCGCAAAGCCGCGCAGGCCATTACCGATAACGGTGTAAAAAGTATTATTAACGAAGCTACGCTAACACAGGGGCAAACGAAAACCTTTGAGGTAGTAGCTTCGGGTGTTGGCCCGCTATCAGTCACCATATCCTGGACGGATCCGGAAGGTACACCAACCCAGGGCACAACCATAAACGACCGAACCCCAAAACTGGTAAACGATCTTGACCTGCGCCTGGGCGATGGAGCCGTGACCTTTAGCCCCTGGGTGCTAACTCCTGATAATCCATCGGCAAATGCCACAACCGGCGATAACATCAGGGATAATATTGAACAGGTTTATATTGCCAATGCGGTGCCCGGTAAAAAGTATACGGTTACCGTTTCGCACAAAGGTACGCTTCGTTCGGGCAGCCAGCCGTATTCGGTAATTGTGACAGGGGCTGGGGGAAACCCATATTGCGCATCGGCACCAACATCTACTGCCGATTCAAAGATCACTAAGTTCTCGGTGTCAAATATAAATTACACCGCCCCGGCGGGCTGTACAGGCTATACTGATAATACCAATCTATCTATCCAACTGGAGGCAGGAAAAACGTATCCGTTCAGCCTGGCTTTGGGTACCTGCGGCGCAAATTTTAATAAAGCCGCTAAAATATTTATCGACTGGAATGGCAACGGCGATTTCGATACTGATGAACTTGTAGAAACTACCGGTGTGATAGCAGGCACAAGCACAGTTACAGGCAATATTGCCGTTCCTGCAACCGTTGCCCCGGGCAATATCAGCCTGCTACGGATAGTATTGAACGAAACCACTACGCCTGCCTCCATAGCGGCATGCGGTACTTATAATAAAGGCGAAACGCAGGATTACCGGATCCAGTTTATAAAACCTGCTGTTGATGCCGGAGTCATAGCTGTTGTAAATTCGGATGCGGGTGTTACCTGCGCAACGGCTGTTGCAGTAACCGTTAGATTAAAAAACTTTGGTAGTACAGGTATAAGTAATATACCGGTTACAGTAACGGTTACCTCACCAAATAATACGGTAACCACCTTAAATGAAACCTATACAGGGTCATTAAGTCCCGAAGAGGAAACAGATTTTACCTTTAGCAGCAAATTTAATGCTGTTGCAGGCGCAACATACAGCATTACGGCCGAAACTAACCTGGCAGGCGACCCTATCGTTTCAAACAATAAGGCAACGGGCACTATCGCGATCGGTTTCCCGCCGGAAATTAGCGGGCTGCTGGCTTACTTTTGTACCAATACAAATGCCTACCAGCTATCCGGTTCGGGCGATGGGGAATTGCTTTGGTATAGATCTGCCACAGACGCTATCCCGGTAGGGTATGGTTCGCCCGCTACGGTCATTACAGAACCAATTAACAATACTTTTTACGCGGGGTTAAATGATTTTAGCGGTAAAGTTGGCCCGGCTAATAAAAATGTGTTTGCCGCCGGTGGGTATAACGAGTTTACCCCCGGGGTAAAAATAAATACCAAAATACCGGTTACAATAGAAAGCGCACGGTTATACATTGGCAACCCCGGCAAAATCACATTTACAGCCACTAACGATAATGGCGAGGTGGTATCGTCGGTAACATTAAATGTTAGGGCAACCAGCGCCACAGCACAGCCCGGCGACCAGCCCAATGACCCAACCGACCAGGGTAAAGTATATACCCTAAACTTGCTATTGCCTGCAGCGGGTAACTACGTAATAACTCCAACTTACGAAAATGGCGCCACCATTTATCGTAACAATGGCGGGGTAACGGGGTACCCGTTCACTATTGGCAATATTTTTAGTATTACCGGCAACGATGCCATATCTGATCAAAGCGAAACCGACACCACGTACTATAAAAACTTTTATTATTACCTGTACGATATGCAGGTACGCAGCCCCGGTTGCGCATCGGCGCAAAGGGTTCCGGTAACCGTTACCAAACCGGTTATCACCCAAAATGGCGATGTGCTCAATTCCAGCATTGCAACAGGTAATCAGTGGCTGCTTAATGGCGTAGTGATAGATGGTGCTGTTGAAGCTACTTACACCCCGCTGGTGAGCGGTAATTACCAGGTGCAGGTTACATTAGATAATGGTTGCACGGCTTTATCAGATGTGTTTGCCTATGCGCTTATCGCCAAAAACCCCGATAAAACAACAGATATTGGTTTAACCATATTCCCGGTGCCGGCCAATACCTATTTTAATGTACTTTTTGAAGCTAAAGCCGCGGGTAACCTACAGCTGTCGCTGGTTAATAGCAGCGGCCAGATAGTATACCAAATATCACAAAAGGTGGCTGCCGGCAATTTTAGTACCGTGGTAAATACGGTTAACCGTTTACCGGGCACATACATCCTAAAAATAAATCTTGGCGATAAGCTGTACTCCAGGAAGATAATCATCACTAAATAAAACAAGAAAGGCGGCGCACATGCACCGCCTTTCTTATTTACAATGGATGTTTTTTTTAAAAAGTATATTTTAAACCTAAGCCGGGCGCCAGGTCAAAGAATGGGCCGGTGGCCAGTTCAACACGTGGGTTTAGGTCAAGGCTAAAAGCAATAGGCGCATCGGGCAGTTTGTATTCAAGCCCCAAAACGGCATCGGCACCAAGCAATACGCGGCTGTCGCTATAATAGTTATCATCACCAAAGCGTTTGTAAATGCCGCTGCCCACAGCGCCAACGTGGGCGCCAAAGCCGTAATAAAATTTCAATTTTGGCGTATTAAAAGCGGGCTGATGAATTTCGTATAAGCCGGTTACCACAAGGCCGTGGTTACGTATACCTAAGATCCCCTCAAGGGCAGTATTGCTGTTCATGAAATATTTAATAGATGGGCCATTTTCGTAACCGCCAAATTTTATGCCAACGGCGGTTTTGTAATCCTGCGCGTGTGACCGGTTAGCAAGCAGCAAAAAGGATGTTAATAATACTGCGACGAAGGTAAATTTTTTCATAGTTTAATTTTTTGTTTGTTGCGGCCCGTTCGTAAATGGCCGCATACTTCGGATAAATGATTTAATAGTTATGTAATTAACGGCATAAATAGCGTTTTATGCTGATTTTATAAATATGATACTGCAATAATATATTATGGAACTGATTTTCAACCGGAAAATAATCAACATATCCACATTGTATTTGTAAACCGAAATACCTTAAATTGCCGGGATATTTACCTGTTATGATGAATTTTAAGCCAATAACAGCTTACATAGCTACGATATTATTTATTGCCGTAAGTATTGCCGGGTATGCCCAACAGCAAACTGCAGCAAATGACAAGTATAAAAATGGCATGGTAGTTTGCGCCTACCCCGATGCTGCAAAAGCCGGGCTGGATGTGCTTAAAAAAGGGGGCAACGCTGTAGATGCTGCCGTTGCCGTGCAGTTTGCATTGGCGGTTACGCACCCGCAGGCAGGTAACATTGGGGGCGGCGGCTTTATGGTTTATCGGTCTGCAAAGGGGGTTTCAACTACGTTGGATTTTAGGGAGAAAGCCCCCGCAAAAGCAAGCGCGGATATGTACCTGGATGCGGCTGGCAATGTTATCCCTGATATGAGCCTTTATACTCACCAGGCATCGGGTGTACCGGGTTCTGTAGACGGTATGGTACAGGCACATAAAAAATATGGCAGGCTTAAATGGGCCACACTGGTACAGCCTGCCATCAATCTTGCATTAAAGGGGTTTAAAATGACCAAGCGCCTGGCGGCTGATATCAACCGTAGCGATTCGGTTTTTAAAAGCCTGAACCCCGGAAAAAAATATTTAATTGGAGACAGACCCTGGCAGGAGGGTGATACCCTGATACAGCACGACCTGGGCGAAACGCTGGCGCTGATACGCGATAAAGGCCGCGCCGGCTTTTACGAAGGTAAAGTAGCCGGTTTGATGATAGCAGAAATGAAACGGGGCAATGGCTTGTTCACCAGGGCCGATCTGCAAAACTACCATGCTGTATGGCGCAAACCGGTTATCGGTACTTATAAAAACTATAAAGTTATTACCATGCCGCCGCCATCAAGCGGGGGCATAGCGTTGCTGCAATTGCTTAAATCGGTAGAGCCGTACCCTTTGCACCGTTATGGTTTTAACAGCGATAGCACCGTACAATTAATGGTAGAGGCCGAGCGCCGGGTATACGCGGACCGATCTAAATACCTGGGCGACCCAGATTATTATAAGGTACCTGTTGATAGCCTGCTTAGGCCAAAGTATATAAAAAGCCGGATGCAAAGTTTTAACTGGGATGCCGCTACCCCCAGCGCCAGCATACAGCCCGGCACCTTTATAGGTTACGAAAGCGACCAAACCACGCACTATTCTATTGTAGATAAGGATGGAAACGCGGTAGCTATCACCACTACGCTAAATGACACATTCGGTTCTAAAATATTTGTAGCAGGGGCCGGCTTTTTGCTGAACAATGAGATGGACGACTTTAGCTCGAAGCCCGGTGTACCCAATATGTATGGGCTGGTAGGGGGCAAGGCTAATAGTATACAGCCCGGCAAGCGCATGTTATCGTGCATGACGCCTACCATCGTCGAAAAAAACAATCGCTTATATATGGTTGTGGGTACCCCCGGCGGGTCAACTATCATAACCTCGGTATTTCAAGCGGTGCTTAATGTTATCGAATTTGATATGGATATGCAGCAGGCTGTTAGCGCCAAACGTTTCCATCATCAATGGCTGCCCGATGATATCCAGAGCGAGGCAGGGGCTTTAAACGATGCAACAAAGGATAAGCTGGTAAAAAAAGGTTACAAGCTAACCAAAAGAGGCGCCATTGGCCGGGTAGATGGGATATTAAAAACAAGTACAGGCTACGAGGGCGGTGCCGACCCCAGAGGGGATGATACAAAGTTAGGATATTAATTCATAGGGAATAGTTGATGGTTCATGGCGGTTACTATGAACCATTATCTATGAACCATGAACTAAAAAAAATGTTATGTTTGTGAGTTATGCGAAGCAGTGTAAAACACCAGGAAACAATTGATTATTTTTTAAAGATAGTTTGGCAAACTGTAGCGAACCGTTATAACCAGTTGGTTACCGAATTTGGGATTACGCAGTCTATTGGTTATTTATTGATAAATATAGATGAAGAAGGAACTACAGTATCGCAGGCTGCTGCGTTACTGGGCCTTAAATCAACCAGTTTATCGCGTATGCTAAACCAATTGGAGCAAACAGGGCTTATTTACCGCGAATCCAACAAAGGGGATAAACGATCGGTAAAAATTTACCTGACCGAGCTGGGTAAAGAGAAGCGGCAATTGGCAAAAAACGTTGTAAAACAGTTTAATAACTACCTTAATGCGCATATAAGTGATGCTGATAAACAGTATTTAACCGAGATGCTTAAAAAAATAAATCAGCTAACCCTCAACTATAAGCCATAAAACATACTTTTTAACGTTATGCTAAGTGTTAAAAAGTGTTAAGCTGCTGATTTTGCCATATAAAACAATAAATTTGCCTTTTGAAAATTGGATGAACAGGATACTGTTGATATTATTTTTGTGTGTGGTTTGTTTGTCTGCCTGCAAAAAGGGTTATGACCCTATTGCCGAAGAGCGGGTACAGGCAGAGAAGGATGACAAAATAATACAGGACTATATTGCTGCTACACCAGGCTTAGGCGCGGTAATTAAGCGGGTTGACAGCGCAGGTATAGCAACAGGTGTTTACTATGTAGAACTGGCGCCGGGAAGCGGGAATGAATTGTTCACAAACTCCACACGGATAACAATTGATTATACCAGCAAAGTACTTACAACAGGGGAGGTATTTGCCGAAAGTAATAATTTTCACCCCTCGTTTACTTTGGGCGAAGTGTTAAGGGCTTGGAAACTGGGTATCCCGCAAATAAAAAAAGGTGGTAAAATACGGATAATATCAGCATCGAAATATGCTTATGGTCCGTATGACCAGCCCCAAATTAATTTACCAAAAAATTCGGTGGTAGATTTTGAGATTGAACTTTTAGATGTAACGAACTGATTTAGATGAAACAAAAGATTTTTACTTTTTTATTAATTGCAGCCGCAGGTTTAACCGCCTGTAAAAAAAATAACGATAACCAACCGGATATCAGGGAGTACGACCAGCAGCAAATACAAGCTTATATAAGTGCCAATGGCTTATCAGACTTTAGCGCGGATACTACTAAAGATGGTACAGGCACCACCGGCATGTATTATAAAATTATAACCCAGGGTACCGGCGATACCCTTAAATATGCTGATAAAGTATCTATGGTTTACACCTTAAGATCTTTTGACGGTAAATACATTTCATCAGATACCATAGCAAACCACTATAACGATTATTTAGGCCATTTGGTTAACGGTAACCTGCCTAAAGGTTTACAACTGGCTATTCACAACATCCTTCAATATAAAGGCAGCAGCATGCGCCTGTTGATACCATCGCGTTTGGCATATGGTGTAAATGGTTTTGGTTCGGGCAGTATAACCAACGTTAATACCCGCATAGCCGGTAACCAAAGCCTCGATTATTATGTGCACATCATTGGCGACCAGGACGTTTATGACGATAAGGTTATTAATAATTACCTTACTGCAAACAATTTAACAGGTTATACCAAGGATGTATTGGGCTATTATTATAAAATAATAACACCCGGTACCGGGCAAAGCGGCGAAATAACGGATTATGCCACTATTACCACCACATATTCGGGTTCCCTGTTAAATGGTTTTGCATTTGATGAATCGGCTAAAACCACGGCAACCACTTTGAACCCGTATTCGCTGATATCAGGAATTCAAAACGCGCTTACAAAATATGCTAAAACAGGAACATCTATTTCGGTTATAGTACCGTCATCCTTAGGGTATGGTACCAATATCCAAAACTCTATTCCGGCAAACTCTGTACTTAGGTTCGAGTTTCAGATAACCGAAGTTAAGCAGCCTTAATTATTTGCTTAAAGCCGCTTTAAAAGCTTTTAAACATCTTTCGCGCGCAAAAGCATGGTCTACAATGGGTTTTGGATATTTGCTAAAGTCGGCATATTCCGGCACCCATTTTTTTATGTACTCTAATTTCGGGTCAAACTTTTTAAGCTGGCTATCGGGGTTAAATATCCTGAAGTAAGGTGCGGCATCAGTGCCGCTGCCGGCTGCCCATTGCCAGCCGCCCACGTTACTGGCCATTTCATAATCCAATAATTTCCGGGCAAAATAACGCTCGCCCCAGCGCCAGTCAATCAGCAGGTCCTTACTTAAAAAACTGGCGGTAACCATGCGTACACGGTTATGCATAAACCCGGTAGCGTTCAATTCGCGCATGCCGGCATCTACTAAGGGGAAACCGGTTTCGCCTTTGCACCAGGCCTCAAATTGTTCCTCATTGTTCAGCCAGTGAATCCGGTCATACTCCGGCCTGAACGCGTGGTCCATCGTTTGCGGGAAATGATAGAGTATCATCATATAAAACTCGCGCCATATCAATTCGTTCAGCCAGGTTTTTTCGTGCGATGCATGTGCATCCCGGGCGCACTGGCGAATACTTACCGTACCAAAACGCAAATGCAACCCAATATGCGATGTACCCCTTATGGCCGGGAAATCGCGCTTTTCGGCATAATCGGTTATAACTTCTTTATAATCTTTCCCGGGGAAATCCATGCCGCTTTCTGCAAAGCCCATTTTTTTTAAAGCGGGCATTGCAGGTGCTTTAAATTTGAGCAGGTTGCCCAGGTATTTTTCGACAGGGTAGGCCTTCAGGTAAAATGGTTTCAGCTTTTGATACCACTTGTTTTTATAGGGGGTAAATACGGTGTAAGGCTTGCCGTCATCTTTGGTCACCTCGTCTTTTTCAAATATAACCTGGTCTTTGTAAGTGTTAAATTCAATATCGTGGTTAGCTAACAACTCTTTTATATCGCTGTCGCGATTTTTGGCGTAGGCCGGTTCATAATCATGATTAGTATAAACCGCTTTGATGTTGTATTCTTTGATAAGCTTTTTCCAGGCGTGTTCGGGCTTATCATAAAACACCAGTAAGCTGCTGTGGTGTTTATGGCATTGCTTATTCAACTCTTCAATAGCTTTGTAAATAAACGTTACGCGGGCATCATCTTTATCTTCAAGCTTATCCAGTATCTCTTTATCAAAAATAAAAATGGGCATTACCGGGTTGCCGCTTTTTAAGGCGTGGTACAGGCCCGCGTTATCCTCCACGCGCAGATCGCGGCGAAACCAAAAAATATTTACCAGGGTATGCTTATCCATATATTTCTTTTAGTGCCGTGGCAATATCAGGGTATTTAAATTTAAAGCCCGCATCCTCAATTTTTTGTGCCGATGCTTTTGTGCTGCCCAAAACAAGGCTGCCCATTTGCCCAAAAAGCAGCTTAATAACAAACGCCGGCACGTTTGGCGCCCAAAGCAGCCTGTGTAATTGCCGGGCCACAGCTACTGTCATCTGCGTATTGGTTACCGGTATTGGCGCAACCATATTATAAACACCGGTTAGCTGAGCATTATCCAGGCCATAAAGGTACATGTCAATAGTATCCTGGTGGTGGATCCACGGCACCCATTGTTTGCCTGTGCCCAGCGGAGACCCCACAGCCAGTTTTATGGGCATAGCCAGCTGAGGTAACGCACCACCTTCGGTAGTCAACACAACCCCCGTGCGGAATTTTAAGATCCGCAAGTCAAACTGTTTACCTTCATCAACCGCTTTTTCCCATTCTATGCAGCAGGTACCTATGAAATCATGCGCAGGCGGGCTATCCTCGGTAAGTAATTCATCGCCCCGGCTGCCATAATAATTAATGCCCGACGCCGATATTACGGTGTTTATCTTATGTGCCTTGTTTTTCATCAGCCCATAAACAAGGCCGATAGATCTGGTGCGGCTTTCTATTATCTCTTTTTTACGCTCCCCGGTCCAGCGTTTATCGGCAATACCCGCGCCTGCCAGGTGAATGATAGTATCAACACCATCAATGCAATGCTCATCTATCTGTCCTTTCTCTACATCCCACAAAAAAGTTTTTACCCGCGGGTTTTTGCCCGGACTGCGGCTTAAGTGGCTTACCGTATGCCCCAAACCCATCAAGGCAACGGTTAAATGCCTGCCTAATAAACCCGAGCCGCCGGTGATGAGAATATTTTTGTTCATTAGTTTTTTAGTTCATAGTTGATAGATCATGGTTCATAGTCAGAGCTATAGTCAATGGATAATAGTTCATGTACGAGATTATACTTGATAAATTTATTGATGAGCGTTTACCATGAACTATGAACTATTACCCCTCTTTAAAATCAGTTATCCGTTTGGCCATGCCCTTAAATATAAAAAGGTGAAATGGCCACATTAAATACCAGTACAGCCTACCCCATAGGCCCCTTGGCCTAAAGGTAGCAACCTGGCTTAAAAAAGTTTTACCGTGGCGTTCAATAATTTTAAACTCCAGCCATGCTTCGCCGGGAAGTTTCATTTCGGCGTAGAGTAAAAGCCGGTTATTTATTTTATCAGCAAGTAAAACCCGCCAAAAATCAATAACATCACCCGGCGAAACGCTTATGTTGCTGGTGCGCCCACGGCGCGAGCCTACCCCGCCAAACAGTTTATCCAAAAAACCGCGGATGTTCCAGATCCAGTCCCAGTAATACCAGCCACGGCTGCCGCCAATGGCCATAATATTGCTGAGCACCTCGGCGCTCTCGCGTTTAAAAGGTTGTTTAACCTTGTACTCCAGCGTGCCGTTTTGCGGTACTTTTATCTGGTCCATAAAGCCGGCGGTAAGGTAGCCATTGTTCAGCGCATCCTTCCAACTGCTAACTATGGAGTTTTGTTCTATTTTGGTAAAGGCCAGTTTAAGGGCGTCTTCATACGTTAAGCATGTACGTTTAACCACGGTATCAATATCGTGGTTTTTCATAATGGTTTCGTTTTTCATACTATCCACCAGGCTTTGGGCCAGCGAGTAGCTTGTAGATGTAACAAAGTAAAGCCAGTACGACGAAATGCGCGGCGACAGGAACGGAATGGTTATAATATACCTTTTAAGGTTGCGCACCTTTGCATAACTAAGCATCATTTGCTTAAAGGTAAGTACATCGGGCCCGCCTATATCAAATGTTTTATGGAAAGATAGCTCGTTTAACAGTACGCCTTCCAGGTATCCAAGCACATCGCGGATGGCAATAGGCTGGCATTTGGTGTTTACCCATCGCGGCACGGTCATGATGGGGAGTTTTTCGGTAAGGTCGCGGATGATCTCGAACGACGAACTGCCCGAGCCAATAATGATAGCCGCCCTTAGTACAGTTAGCGCGGTCTTGCTTTCCCGCAGCACATCCTCTACATGCCTGCGCGACAGCAGGTGGTTTGACAGGCCGGTATCGTTAGTAATACCGCTTAAATATATCAGCTGTTTGCAATTCGTTTTATCAAGCGCCGATACAAAATTATGTGCCGATAAGGCTTCAAGAGCGGCAAAATCATCGGCCTGCGTCATAGAGTGTACAAGGTAATACGCGGCATCTATATCGGCAGGGATAGTTTCGATACTTTGCTCCTTTAGCAGGTCGCCGGTAAGCAGGGTAACGCGGTCGCTGTAATCGCTTTGCTCGTGAAAGCGGCGCTTATCGCGCACAAGGCACACTACAGTATGCCCTTTCTGTAGTAACACCGGGATTAGCCGGGTCCCAATATATCCGTTGGCGCCTGCCAGTAACACCTTCATGATAGGTGCAACAACAGAAAGGGGCAGGGTGTTTTAGTGCCTGCTATATACAGTTTTTGAACAGCCATGATACCCGTCAAAGTTATTGGCCCACAGTATTTTGTAACATTTTTGTTGTTGTTCAGTCAACTTGCTTAAAAAGCAACAAAGCGCATAAACCTTTTCAATTTGAAAATGTTAAAGGTGTAGTAATAAATAATACCATGTTTACACAGAGTTTTCAACTAATTTTAATTTTTTCTTGTATCGCCATAACCGGTTCTTTAGCAGTTTACGGTTTGTATTGCCGTAACCGGGCCAATTCGTTTGTAGGCACAGGGAGGTTAACCGATATAGAAAGCTGGGCCATGAGAGCCACGCTGAGTTGGATAGCCACATTTGTACTTGTATTTGCAATGTTAATACCGTTTATAATTTGAATTAAGGGTTACTATATTTCCCCATAATGTTCAATTTTTCCACGGTACTTATTGTAAAATAAGCAACCATTAACCGGTTATAACCGTAAAAACGTGTAATACAGGTTGATTGATGATGCCGGATATCATTTGGTAAAGTTTTTGCCTGATTAGATCCGTTATCTAATAATCTCCTACTAAGTAGTATTATGCTTACAAACAGCTTTCAGCAATTGGTTATAGGTTTATTATGCGTTTTTTTTGCAATGTTAATTGCTTTTGCCTTATACTGCCGACGTCGTTCTACATCATACATTGGCACCGGCCGGGTTGCCGAAATAGACGCCTGGTATAACAAAGCTACAGTTACCTGGTTGTTTACCATATGCCTTTCGCTGGCGCTGATCATTAAACTTATATAAACGGGGTTTTTACTACCCTGTTACGGTTTCAACGTGCGGTTTGTAGGTATCTGTTTTAACCCTTGCTTTTAGTTCATGTAAAATATTGTACAAGCCAAAATTTGTACGGTTTACATAAATAAAGTGTTTTACTCCACGAGCCTGTTTAAACTCGGGCATTTTTGAAACTTTTTCGCCAAAACCAAACAGATCGTCAAAAAAGGCTTTTTCGCCAAAATCAAAAGTATTGGTGATGTAGGGTTTGGCAAACAAGCTTATCATCTGCTTAAACATGGTGTGATAAAACTCAATTTGCGCCGGGGTATCATTAGGCAATATCATTTCCAGCTTACGGAAGGCTTTTATGGTTTCCTGTTTATCGTCAAATAAATTTGTTGAGGTAAGCGAGAAGAAAGGATAATAAAAATCATCGGGCATTACCTTAATACACCCAAAATCAATAACTCCCAACTTGCCTTCGGGCGTTATCATAAAATTACCGGGGTGGGGGTCGGCGTGTACCGCGCGCAGTTCGTGCTGCTGGTAATTGTAAAAATCCCAAAGCGCCTGGCCAATCTGGTCGCGCAAATGCTGCGAAGGGTTAGTAGCCAAAAACTCGCGCAGGTGCTGCCCATCCAGCCAATCCATCGTAATAATGCGCTTGCTGGACAGGTCGGGGTAATAGCCGGGAAACACCACGTTATCCAGGTTTTTGCAGGCGATAGAAAACTCTATCGAGCGGCGTACCTCCAGCTCATAATCGGTTTCTTCTAAAAGGCGCTCTTCCACCTCGCGCATGTATATGTCCAGTTCTTTTTCGCTCATGCCAAGCATCCGGAAAGCAAATGGTTTTACCAGTTTCAGATCAGATGATATGGAATCGCCAACGCCGGGATACTGGATCTTAACCGCCAGTTTTTTACCATTAAGCTCGGCCTGGTGTACCTGGCCTATTGATGCCGCGTTGGTTGAGCGGATGTTGAATTTATCGTAGATCTGGTCGGGGTTTTTGCCGAAGTATTTTTTAAAGGTTTGCACAATAAGCGGCCCCGAAAGTGGCGGCGCGTTGTATTGCGATTGCGTAAACTTATCTACATAAGCCTGCGGCAGCAGGTTTTTATCCATGCTTAGCATTTGAGCTACTTTAAGCGCGCTGCCTTTTAGCTCGCTTAAGGACTGATAAATATCTGTAGCGTTATCTTCATTCAGTTCAGAGCGGTCCATCTCCGGGTTAAACAGTTTTTTGGAGTAGTGCTTTATGTAATTGCCGCCAATTTTAAAGCCTGTTTTTACAAATTTGGCGCTACGTTCAACTTTGCTTGTGGGGATGCTGTTTTGCTCTTTAGCAGTATTATCACTCATGTTAATCTTTATCAAATAATGCGGCCAGTTTATGCAGACTGATGTCTGCATAGTCGTTAATAGCAATATTGGCCAGTTTGCTTACAACTTCGGCAGGGTGCGCTGTGGTTATGCCTACAACCTTCATGCTCGCGTTATTGCCTGCCTTAAGTCCGGATGTCGAATCTTCAAATACCACGCAATTTTCGGGCTTAGTATATAAATGCTCTGCGGCTTTTAAAAATATTTGCGGCGATGGCTTAGGCTGGCTAACCATGCTGCCGGTAACTATGGCATCAAAATATTGGCGGATAGGTATGGTGTTGAAAATAAAATCAACATCATCCATATCTGAGGATGTGGCCAGCGCTATTTTAACGTCTGCATCCTTCAACTCCGCCAGGAAATTTTCTAAACCATTTATCGGCCGTAGGTTGGGTTGAAAGGCAACCTCGTATAGCTGCTGCTTTTCTTTTACCAATGTTTTCAACTCGGCGTCATCCACATCCTCCCCAAAAAAGCTTCTGATGGTATTTTGAATAGGTACACCGCTTATTTCGCCCAGGTAAGTTTCGTGGCTTAACTCGGGCAATCCTCGTTTTTTAAAAAGCTGTTGCCAAGCTTTGTAATGGAACGGTGTATTGTCTATCAGGGTGCCGTCCATATCAAATATGGCGGCGAAGGTTGCGTGCTTAAAAACTTCCAAATCCCATCTTTTCCTTCAGTCCGCCATTCTTAGCCAAAAACTTGCCATACTCAAACAGGTTATCAATTGGCGAACGCTGAAACAGGTCGAACGTTACGTTTACACCTTTTTCAATGGCCTCGTCGGTTTTCTCAAACCCGGCCGAATCGTCATTTATCCAAAAATTCAGCACAAAGCCAAAGTGTACCCAGAGGGCATCTTTGTAACGTTTGCTAAAAAACTTGCGGTCGCTAAGCTCCTGTGTTTCTATGCCTTCATTCAATATCCCTTCTGCGAAGTTCTCAAAGATCTCTTTGGTTGGCTCCAATACTTTTGGTGTACCCAGGCTGCGGTTTTTTTTTATGCTGTAAACAGCAAAGCTGCGGTGGCTTTTCAATAATTCGAAAAAACTGTAGAAGAATGACAATGCTTTTTCGCGCGATGAGTATTGCGCCCAAATTTCCTGTCCGCGTATTTCGCTCAGCGTTTTAAGCGTCAGGTCGGCCCAAACGCTTTGCTCAACCGCATCAAACGACCCAAAAAAACGGTAAAACTCGTCCTCGGGCATTTTATTTTTTTTAGCAAACACGTAAACCGATTTTGGCTGCTGGCCTTCGGTAAGTACATAGTCTATATACGCTTTTTGGATGCTTTCGGTAGTTGCCATAGTGTTGGGTTTTAACATTTAAAGTTACGTTAAATAGGAGAAGCAAATATCATGCTTATGTTAATTAAACGAATTTGTATGGGCGTTATTTTCAGGGAAAAAACGTGTTATGTTGAGAAGATGTCAAATATTAAACCCGACGTTTCAGGGTTAATAAATAATTGCCATTTTTGTAATTAATCTAAATAAGTTTAGATTAGTTGTTCATATGAGTGAAAAGGTTATACTGGTCTGGTTTAGGAATGATCTGCGCATACACGATAACGAAATATTATCTGAAGCGGTGCGCAGGGCTGATAAAGTATTACCCGTATATATATTCGATCCTTTTTACTTCCGCACCAATGCCAGCGGGGCTTTAAAAACCGGAAGTTTCCGCGCCCGTTTCCTGTTAGAGGCAGTTGCTGATCTGCGCGAAAATTTAAAAAAGTATAATGCCGAACTCATTGTGCGCACAGGCGACCCTGCCGAAGTGCTTACCCAACTTGCCGAAGAATATCATATAAGCGAGGTTTACCACCACCGTGAAGTTGCACCCGATGAAACAGATGTTTCTGAAAGGGTTGAGGCTGCTTTATGGAAAATGCAGCTTAACCTTAAGCATTTTATCGGGCACACCATGTATCATAAGGAAGACCTGCCCTTCCCGATAAAAGATATCCCTGATAGTTTTGTCACCTTTAAAAAGAAAGTAGAGCGCGATAGCACGGTAAGGCCAAGCGTGGTTAGCCCCGAACTTATATTGACCCCCGAAATTACCGACGCGGGCGAATTGCCCACATTGGAAGAGTTGGGTATACCCAACCCTGTTGACGATACGCGTGCGGGCGAAAAAGTTACAGGCGGCGAAACCGCTGCCTTAAAACAATTACACAAATACCTGGAAAACTGCATACAAAGCAGCCAGGGTAAAAATGTACGCAGCGCGTTGTGTAATTCATCTGGCTTAGGCCCATGGCTGGCGGTTGGCTGTATATCGCCGCGGCAGGTTTACTGGGAAGTGGTGAACTATCACCGCGATAACCATTTGCCAAATACCGACCCCATAATGCTGGAACTGCTATGGCGCGATTATTTCAGGTTTATGTTTAAAAAGCACGGTCAAAAATTCTTCCGGTCAGAAGGGTTTGGCGATGTACCTGATGTGGCAGCTAACCAGGACGAACTTTTTGAGCAATGGAAAACCGGCCAAACCGGTGTGCCTTTTATTGATGCCGCCATGCACCAACTTAATGCAACAGGCTTTATTACCAATTACAGCAGGCAGGCGGTGGCAACCTACTTAACTAAAAACCTGCAGGTAGATTGGACAAAAGGGGCGCTTTATTTTGAAGAAAAGCTCATCGATTACTCGCCCGCAAGTAACTGGGGCAACTGGGCATTTATAGCCGGTGTAGGTAACGATACCAAAAGCAACCGCTTTTTTAACGCCGCAAAACCTACCGACCAACTGGATAGTAAAAGTGATTTTATAACCACCTGGCTACCTGCTGCCGAAAGCATTAGTTAGCCCTGGTAATGGTTTGTAAACGCAATAAAAACAATATATTTGCGTATATATTTTATCATGAACCCGTTTGAACAATTTACCATCATTATAGGCTTGCTGGCTGTGTTGTTTGAAGGTGTGGCCTATCTCCGTGGTTTCCTCCACAAATTATTGCATTAAGGTTTATCAGGAAAGATGTATGCCGTATATGGTTTTGTAGAAAAGCATTAAACGGTAGCCGTATAACGATGCTGAGAAAAATAATATGGTCAGGATTGCCGCCACTACAGTATAAAACTTGCCTGTGTTATAAAATCTCCGGGCAGCTATGCCAAGGTAAACAGCAAAAACAGACAGGTTGATCAGCGAACTTATTGCATCATATGAGCTTGAAAAATTGCTTTTATTAAGGGCATAAAATGGCGTGCTTATCAACAGCGTAAACAACGTAAAGTAAATAAGTATAAACGAAAAATAATGCGTTGCGAATACCAAATGCTCGGAAAAGTATTTTTTGCTGCGGATGAAAAGCAGGGCAAAGGCGGCGGCCATTACAGGTATAAACAGTACGATGAACAGCTTCGATTCGGTACCAATATGCTCGTTGAAGGCAATGGCTAATTTTTCAAATTGTTTATCGTTTGATGCCTTCTCTAAAACAGCTTGTTTAGTGCCAAAAGAAATATAAGGCCTATAATGATAAAAAGCCCATAACGGTTGCGAAAAGATATTGAGCTTGCCCGCCAGCAAAAAGAAAAGCAGGTTGCATATCAGGAACAGTTGAAAAGGCTTTACAAAGTTTACGCGTTTGCCCGATGAAAAATTAACAGTTAGCAAACCTGGTTTTGTCGCCAAAACCTTTACCGACCTGAAAAATTTAGTATCGAAATGGGTAAGCCCTTCAAATGATTCTTCGATATAATGCTTCAGTACAAAATCACGGTCGGCTATCACTTTTTCGCCGCAAACATTACAATAAGTACCGCTAACAGCGTTGCCGCACGATACGCAGCTTACCGTTTTATGGGCCGTTTCCTGATCGTGTATGGTTAATACAGGTTTATGCATGTCAATTGCATTAATGTTTAAATGTAATAAATTGAAAAATGGATTAAAAGTAATGGCATATAATTTCAGCATTTAGTTCTATAATGCTTAATTTTGTACCGTTTATAACATTGGTTTCTCATGGATCGCCTCAATTACATTAATAGCGGAAACGCAGCCTACATTAACACACTATACGAAGCTTACAAACAAGACCCCGAATCGATAGATTTTGGCTGGCAAAAGTTTTTTGAAGGCTTTGATTTTGGTAAAGACAGCCAGGCAGCCCCGGCAGCAGAAAATGCTGCCACACCGGATCATTTTATCAAAGAGATCAATGTGATGAACATGATAAACGGATACCGTAACCGTGGCCATTTATTCACTAAGACAAATCCCGTACGCGAGCGTCGTAAATATTTCCCTGGAAAAGAGCTGGAAACCTTCGGCTTGAGCGAAGCCGATATGGATACTGTGTTTAATGCCGGTGTTGAAGTTGGCATTGGCCCCGCAAAACTGCGCGACATCCGCCAGTTACTGGAACAAACTTACTGCCAGTCAATCGGTGCTGAATATACCTACATCCGCAACCCTATCAAGCTCAAATGGTTTGAGGACAGGATGGAGAAGCAACGCAATACGCCAAGCTTTACGCTTGATGAAAAAAAACTGATGCTGGCCAAGTTGAACGAAGCCGTTGTTTTTGAAAACTTTTTGGGTACAAAGTTCCTGGGGCAGAAACGTTTCTCGTTAGAAGGCGCGGAAGCTTTGATTCCCGCCCTTAATTCGGTTATTAAAAAAGGATCGGACCTGGGCATCGAGGAGTTTATCATCGGTATGGCGCACCGTGGCCGTTTGAATGTGCTTACCAACATTATGGAGAAAACCTATAAAGAGGTGTTCTCGGAGTTTGAAGGTAAAAACTTTGATTCAGGCTCTCCGTTTGGCGGCGACGTAAAATATCACCTGGGCTTTTCAACCGATGTGGAAACATCACAGGGTAAAAAAGTACATTTAAGCCTTTGCCCAAACCCATCGCACTTAGAAGCGGTTGACCCCGTTGTAGAAGGTATCACCCGGTCAAAAATCGATTTTAAACATAACGGCGATCATTCAAAGATAGCCCCGATATTAATACACGGTGATGCATCTGTAGCCGGACAAGGAATTGTTTACGAGGTTTTGCAGATGGAAAAGCTTGACGGTTACCGCACCGGTGGCACCATCCACCTGGTTATTAATAACCAGATAGGCTTTACCACCAATTATAAAGACGCCCGCTCAAGCACCTATTGTACTGATGTTGCCAAAACAGTGCTCTCGCCGGTGTTCCACGTAAATGGCGACGATGTTGAGGCACTGGTTTATGTGGTTAACCTGGCTATGGAATATCGCCAGGTGTTTAACGAGGATGTATTTATAGATATACTGTGCTACCGCCGCTACGGGCACAACGAGGCCGATGAGCCAAAATTTACCCAGCCGGTGTTGTACAAAGCTATCGAGGCGCACCCTAACCCACTGCAGATCTACAACAAAAAATTAATTGCCGAGGGCAGCATCGACGAGAAATACGCCAAACAGTTAGAAAAAGATTTTCGCGCGGAACTTCAGCAAATGCTGGACGAAGCAAAGGCTGCCGACAGGTTTACCGATACTATACCAATGTTTGAAGGCGCATGGAGTGGCCTGCACCTGGCAAATCACAGCGAGCTGATCAGCACGGTAGATACTTCGGTTACAAATGAGGTTATTACCGAAATAGGTAATAAACTAACCGTACTGCCAAAAAATAAACAATTTTTTAAAAAAATAGAGAAACTGTTTCAGGACCGTAACGCAATGGTAAACCAAACCGGCGTGTTTGACTGGGCCATGGGCGAACTGCTGGCTTACGGTACGTTACTGCAAGAAGGTTTTCCGGTAAGGTTAAGCGGTGAAGATGTTAAACGCGGCACTTTCTCGCATCGCCACGCGGTACTTACCCTGGCCGATTCTGAAGACGAGTACACCCCGCTGGAAACCATCGACACCAAAGCAAAACTGAGCATATTTAATTCGCTGTTATCTGAATATGGTGTTTTAGGTTTTGAATACGGCTACGCCTTAGCCAATCCTAAAGCCCTAACTATTTGGGAAGCGCAGTTTGGCGATTTCTTTAATGGTGCGCAGATCATAGTTGACCAATATATTGCCAGCGCCGAAACAAAATGGCAGCGTGGTAATGGTTTGGTAATGTTATTGCCTCATGGTTACGAAGGCCAGGGTCCCGAGCATTCATCGGCACGTGTAGAACGATTTTTAGAGCTTTGTGCTGACGATAATATCCAGGTGGCCAACTGTACAACGCCTGCAAACTTCTTTCATATATTAAGACGGCAAATGCACCGCAGTTTCCGCAAGCCGCTGATCATATTTACACCAAAGAGCTTGTTGCGCAGCCCTAATTGCGTATCGCCGCTGGAAGATTTTACCAACGGTAAGTTCCACGAACTGATAGACGACAGTTATGCTGATGTTAAAAAGGTAAAACGCGTATTACTTTGCACAGGCAAGGTTTATTACGATTTGCTGGAGAAACAGCAGGCCGATAAACGTAAGGATGTTGCCATAGTACGTGTAGAACAATTATATCCAACCCCTGTACAGCAGATCCTGAAAATTAAGGCCAGATACGAAAAGGCTACTGAGTTTTTTTGGGTACAGGAAGAGCCGGAGAACATGGGCGCGTGGCCGTATATCTGCCGCAAGTTCCACAGTGATAAATATTTGAACCTGAATGTAATATCGCGCCTTGAGGGAAGCAGCACCGCTACTGGTTTTGCCAAACAGCACGCAGCGCAGCAATTGCATATTGTATCAAAGGCGTTTGAAGCGCCTGCCGGTAAAGCGGTTAAAGAGACTATAAAAAAAACAACCGAGAAAATGGCTAATGCCGGAGCGGATTGATATAAGTTACCAGTGGTGGGAGCGAAGAGCGTGGAATAGCTCATCACCCCGCACTTTACACCCCGATCTCGCACCTAAATAAAAACACTACAACTACTAAAATATGAGTTTAGAAATAAAAGTTCCGCCGGTAGGCGAATCCATTACCGAAGTAACATTATCAGCCTGGAAAAAAAAGGATGGTGAACATGTAGAGATGGACGAAGTGATAGCCGAGTTGGAATCAGACAAAGCAACCTTTGAGCTTACTGCCGAAAAGGCCGGAACTTTAAAAACAGTTGCATCCGAAGGCGACACATTAACTATCGGCGCGGTTGTAGCAACTGTTGAGGAAGGCGGCGCAGCTTCTGCGGATAAAGCGCCTGCCGCACCTATTGCTGCCAAAGACGAGCCTGCTAAAGCAGATAGCCCGGCAGCGCCTGCAAACGCGCCTGCCCCCGCACCTGCGCAAGGCGGTTCTTCGTCATTAGAGATAAAAGTACCTACGGTTGGTGAATCTATCACCGAAGTAACATTATCGCGCTGGATCAAAAAAGACGGTGAGACAGTTGAAATGGACGAAGCCATTGCCGAACTGGAATCTGATAAAGCAACATTTGAGCTTACAGCCGAAAAAGCCGGAACATTAAAAACCATAGCTAAAGAAGGTGACACCCTTGCCATTGGCGCGGTGGTATGTACTATTGAAGGTAATGGCGCTACGGCCCCGGCTGCTGCACCCATCAGTCAGGCAATGGCCGATAAAGCGAATGAATCTCCGCAAACCGCCCCATCAAAAGGAACAACCTATGCATCGGGCACACCATCGCCTGCTGCTGCAAAAATTTTAGCTGAAAAAGGTGTTGAAACTTCATCAGTTAACGGCACCGGTGTTGATGGCCGTATCACCAAAGGTGATGCCCTTAATGCACAGGTAGAAAGTCAAAAGTCAAAAGTAGAAAGTCAAAAACCTGCCGCACCTCAAACCCCGCAACCGGCACCTGGCGCAAGAAGCGATCGCAGGGAAAAGATGTCGTCGTTACGTAAAACAGTTGCCAAACGTTTGGTGGCTGTTAAAAGCGAAACAGCTATGCTAACTACTTTTAACGAAGTAGATATGGCACCGATAATGGAACTGCGCGGTAAATACAAGGATAAGTTTAAAGAAAAACACGGTGTTGGCCTTGGCTTTATGTCGTTTTTTACAAAGGCAGTTACCGAAGCTTTGAAAGAATGGCCTGCTGTTGGCGCGCGTATTGAGGGCGAAGAAATAGTTTACAGTAATTTTGCTGATATCTCTATCGCTGTATCAGCACCAAAAGGATTGGTAGTACCGGTTATCCGCAATGCGGAAAGCATGAGCCTTGCCGAAATTGAAAAGGCCATTGTGGTACTTGCAGGCAAAGCCCGCGAAAGCAAACTTACACTGGAAGAAATGACAGGCGGAACGTTCACTATCACTAACGGTGGTGTGTTTGGTTCCATGATGTCGACCCCGATATTAAACTCGCCGCAATCGGCTATTTTGGGTATGCACAATATTATCGAGCGCCCGGTTGCCGTAAACGGGCAAGTGGTTATCCGCCCGATGATGTACCTGGCCCTGTCATACGATCACCGCATTATTGACGGCCGCGAATCGGTAAGCTTCCTGGTACGTGTAAAACAATTGCTGGAAGACCCGGCGAGGTTACTGTTAGGAGTGTAAGTTTAATTCTAAAAATAATACATAAGCCCGGTTTTGCCGGGCTTTTTTGTTTAATGTATATTGAATATATTTGTATATGGGCAAAGTAATAGAAATTGACAAAACCACTACCCGTAGCCAATTGGATAAAGAGCTCGATAAACTTCCTAATAAGAAAGACCCCATTGACTTAAATAAATATTTTGGTAAAGTTAAGTTTGGAGTTGACGGCCTGGAGTATCAATTAAAGAGCAGGGATGAGTGGAGATAGTATTGTTATTGATACCTCATTAATAATAAATTTATTTAATGGTGTTGATGAAGTTAAAACCTTAATTAACGGGCGCAACTTATTTGTTTCTATAATTTCGGAAATAGAGGTTTTAAGTTTTTCCGGACTTTCGGTAACTGACAAAGATCTACTAAAAGATTTCCTATCTAAATGTCATATAGTAGATATTGAACCTGCAATAAAGGATTTGACTATAAATCTAAGATCTCAATCTAAAATAAAGTTACCCGATGCCGTTATTGCAGCCACAGCAATATATTACGATCTGCCTTTATTTACGATGGATAAAGGATTTAATAGGCTGCCTGATTTACAAGCCGTAATATTATCCCTTTAAAGTTTATACCAACCTCCTCAACGCCATTACATACCCAATGTGCATCCCATCGTGGAATGGTACAAAGTTAATTGCTTCTTCAATATTATTTATCTGTACGCCGTAGCGGGTTGCCCACGGGGTGTAATTGTCAAATAAATGGTTATTATAGTCGGCCCCTAACTGGTCAATACTTGATATCAGCAGGCTTTTAATTATCTCAACTTCGGCACTATCAATAAATCCGTTTGGTTTGGTATCCGGGCGGTATGGTGTGTAATATTTATCGTCTACTACAAATGGCACATTGGCACGTGTATAGCAAACGCCTTGCTGGGCCGATATAACGTGTGCCACGTTCCATATTATATTATTGTTGAAACCAGCCGGCACTTTGTTCAATTGCTCGATTGTAAGGTTTTCTATCAAATGCAATAAATGCTGGCGGGTTACACGCAGTGTGGTTAAAGTATTGGTTATCATAATTCAAATATTGATTTTTTACAGTGATAAATATTAATGCTAATGTAAATTAAGCTGTTTTAAGTTCGCGATAGCATATCGCTTTTATTTTACCTTTGCATTTCATTAAAAGCAATGCCGCCAACAACTGTAAGCAACCCCGTCCAGTCAAATAAACCAATATGGTACTTCATATTGTGCTGGACGATACTAAACGCCATACAAGCCTACACTTTAGAACTGCATGCCGACGAAGCCTATTACTGGATGTTTGCCCAAAAGCTCGACTGGGGATATTTCTACCATCCGCCGATGGTGGCGCTGTTCATCAAAATAGGGGATACGATTTTCCATAACGAGCTTGGCTTGCGGCTAATAACCGTACTTACAGATAGCCTTGCAATATACCTGCTTTGGCTCATTGTAAAAAAGTATACTGTAAGCGCAAAATGGTTTATTTTGCTGGTATCGGGTGTTTTGGTATTTCATGTTTATGGGTTTACCAGCACGCCCGATGCGCCCTTGTTTTTTTTCGCGGTGCTGTTTTACTACTTCTACCAGCGGTACATTGATAATGATAGCTGGCTAACGGCTTTAATTATAGGGCTGGTGGTTGCGTGTTTGCTTTATAGCAAGTATCATGGGGTATTGCTTGTTGGGTTTACCCTGCTATCAAACCTGAATTTATTTAAACGCAGAACATTTTACCTGGCTATATTAACGGGGCTGCTTGCCTATACGCCGCATATTTTATGGCAAATGCACCGGGGTTTCCCGGCGGTTAACTACCAGTTGTTCGAGCGGTCGGCAGCGTTAGGGTACGATGTAAGTATAAGCACTACTTTTATTGTGGGGCAACTTTTATTGGGCGGAGCTTTAATAAGCTGGTACCTGTTTTATCGTGCGTTTACCACCAAAATAACCAATATTTTTACCCGCTGTTTAATGGTAAATGCAATTGGCACATTTAGCTTTTTTTTGCTGAATACTTTAAAAGTTAACGTTCAGCCCCATTATACACTCATTGGGTTTATACCTTTGACCTGCCTGGCGCTCATCAGCTTTCAGCGGCAAAATTTTAATGCCGGGTGGTTTCGCAGGCTGGCTATTGCCAACCTTGTACTGATACTTGTTTTAAGGTTGACATTGATAGCAGGAATACCGATTGTAAAAAAGGCGGAAGCACTAAAAAGCTATTTTGGTTTCCACGAGTGGGCTAACCTGGTGCATAAAAAGGCGGGCAATGCCTTTGTGGTAATGGACGAAGGGTTTCAAAATCCATCCAAATACAGCTTTTACACCAATAGTTTAAAGGGATTCGCGTACGATTCGCGCTACTATGGCCGTACCATGTTTGATATCTGGCCCATGGAAGATAGCCTGCAGCACCAACGCGTTTATTACCTGCTTAAACATAAGGTGCCCGGTACTACAACCGATAGTATTAAATGCGAAGCAGGCACCTGGTATGGCGGTTGGGTTGATGATACACGCACCTATCAAAAAATTGCTATACAAACCCCAGCGACCGAAATTAAAGCCAAACCCGGCCAGGAATTGGAATTTGACCTTACTATAACTAACCCATACCCGTTTGCTGTTAACTTTACCAACATGGTTTATAAGCACCCGGTAACACTGGAAGCCTGCTTTTTTACACACCTTACGCCTGTAAGTGTGCAGAAGGCCGATAGCACCTTTAATAATATTTGGCTGGGGGCAGGGCAGAGGGCGCGATTTAAAATGCTGGTAAATGCACCCAGGCAAAAAGGTACTTTCGATCTGTTTTTTTCGTTACGTACCGAACCATTCGCGGGCAGCAAAAACAGCGGGATAATAAAGTTTACAGTTGAATAATTACGACAGGGCATGATCAGGAAGATATACATCATTTTACTAATAATCACACTAACAGCAGGGGCAGCAAGCGCACAAAACGTTGATTTTCATGTTAACGGCATGGGCTTTTTTGACAACCGCGAGTACAAGGAGTTTGTAACTCGCTCGCGAACGTACTCGGGTGTGCGTATAACTGCCGATGTTGGGTTTAATATCGATAGCAATAACCACTTTATTTTTGGTGCAAATGCCCTGCACGAGTTTGGCGGCAACCCGTTTTTTGTACGCGTTAACCCGGTAGCCTATTACAGCCATACCGGTAAAAACTGGCTGTTTAACGCCGGCGCTTTCCCGCGCGAAGGCCTGTTGACCGATTACCCCCGCTCGATGCTGAACGATACCCTGCGCTATTTTCGACCCAATTTAGAAGGTTTGCTAACGCGATTTAAAAGCGACCATGTTACCGAAACCGTTTGGATTGATTGGGTTAGCCGCCAAACCAATGTGGATAGGGAGCAGTTCCTGTTCGGGTTTTCGGGTAAATACCAGCCATCGCTTAACGCGCCGTTTTACCTGGCGCATTATTTCTTTTTGCTGCACGATGCCGGCCCCGCTATAGCCATTCCAAATGATCATATCCGCGATAACGGCGCGGCGCAGGTAAGGCTTGGCGCAAACCTAAGCCATAAAACCTTCCTCGATTCATTAAGCTTTGAAGCAGGTGGCATGCTATCGTTAGAACGCAGCAGGGGTATAGATGGCTGGCAGAAGCCAAAGGGTTTAGTAATAAGCGCCTACGCAAGCTATAAACGCTTTGCCCTTAACGATGAATTTTACAAAGGCGATGGCCATCACATTGCCTTTGGCGATGCCTATTACCAGTACAAAACCTACAACAGGCTTGATATTATTTACACCCCGTTTATTGCCAAAGGGCTGAAAGGGCAGTTTGTGCTAAGCTTACATAATACGCCGGGCAATTTCAGTAACCAGGAGGCGTTCAGGCTAACCTACGATATAGGCAGAAAGAATTTGGTAAAGTTTAAGGATTAGGAAGATTACTTCAAAACCTGTCTGTTATTTCGAGCGTGCAGGGAGAGATTGTGCGTTGGGGCGATGAGAAATCTTATACACCGTGCATCCCGCTACTTATTGCTTTTATAAGATTTCTGCTGGTTCATCGTTCGAAATGGCATAGTTTTTTTATTTTCGCAATCCTATTTCAACCCCTATGAAAAAAATACTGATTTTGCTTTCGCTGATTACCCTATTTGTTCCCTGCAAACTTTTCGCGCAGAATAGCCGCTTTTCGGGCTGGGTGGGAGTATTCCATACACAAAAATTTTCGCCAAAATGGGGCGCGTCATTTGATGCGCAATTCCGTTCGGCAAACCATTACGATTATTTGCAGAACGTATTACTGCGCCCGTCGGTAAATTATTACTTTGGTAACAAAATGGCCGCTTTGGGATATGCTTATATTGCTACCAATAATCATTTAGATAACGGAACGGAAACCTTTCGGCCCGAGAGCCGCATATGGGAACAGCTTATCATCAATACTAAAATTGGCCGGGTAAGTACTTTGCAGCACCGGTTTAGGTTAGAGCAGCGCTTTTTGGGTAATACCACTTCTAAAAACGATAACTACTTTGCCCAGCGGCTGCGATATTTTGCAAGGGCGGTTGTTCCCCTCAAAAAAACAGATGCATTTAGCAAAGGCGCGTTTGTAGGTTTGCAGAACGAGGTATTTGCCAACGTGCAGAATAGCAATAAGGTAAATAAGCACTTTTTTGATCAGAACCGTGCATACGTGGCCTTAGGTTATCGCCTGCATAAAAAAGCCGATGTGGAGTTTGGCTACCTTAACCAGTTTGTGCAACAAGCAACAGGTACCTACTTTAACCATGTTTTGCAGGCAGCGGTTTATACAAGATTTTAACCGCGAAATAAGGCAGTATAATAAACGTTAAAGTTTATATCTTGCAATATGCCCACACTTAGTAACAACCAACATATAAGGCAGCTGGCCAATCTGGAATTGCTTGCCCGGCAGGTTGTTGAGGGGTTTATAACCGGGTTGCACCAAAGCCCGTTTCATGGGTTTTCGGTTGAGTTTGCCGAGCACAGGCTGTATAACAACGGCGAATCCGTAAAAAATATCGACTGGAAGCTGCTTGCACGCACCGATAAGCTTTTTGTAAAACAGTTTGAGGAAGAAACCAACCTGCGTTGCTTTTTATTGCTGGATACCTCATCAAGCATGAACTTCCCGGCAGAGGGGATTAATAAGCTGCAATTTTCTATTTATGCTACTGCCTCGCTCATGTACCTGTTTAAGAAACAGCGCGATGCTTTCGGGCTTTGCCTTTTCTCTGATAAGATGGATTGGATGAGCCCGGCGCGGTCAACTTCAACACATCTTTTTCACCTTTATGCCGAACTGGAAAAAGCTTACGATAACCCTAAGCAAAGCACCGCTACCAATATTACGCAGGTATTGCACCATATAGCAGCTGAGATCCATCAGCGCTCGATGGTGATCATTTTCAGCGATATGCTGGAGAATAGTTTAAACCCCGAAAAAACACAGCAGCTTTTTGCCGCCATACAGCATTTGAAGTTTAAAAAACACGAAGTGATCATTTTTAATGTAACCAGCAGGCAAAAGGAGCTGGACTTTGATTTTGATAACCGCCCACATCATTTTGTTGATATTGAGACAGGCACCGAGGTTCGTGTGCATCCCAATAAGATCCGCGGCAGCTATCAATCGGCACTACGCGATTACCGCCACCAACTGCAACTGAAATGCGCCCAGCACCATATACAACTGGTAGATGCCGATATTGAGCAGGGATATAACGGCATTTTAAAAGAATACCTGATCAAAAGGAATAGCATGATCTAAAACTGCCCCGCCCAGGCAGGTAGCATTTACCAAATTAAATTAATGGAACATATTTTAAACTTTAAGCAATTATTTGATTCCATTACGTAATATTTACACTTTATAACAAGGTTTGTGAAATTGCTGAAATCAATTTAGCAGGCGTGGTGTTAATGAATAAACGCATCTATTTAGTATGAGACTTTCTGTAGAACGAAAACCAATAAGAGTAAATCCCGATCCGAAGCGTGTAATTGCAAGATTTTTCTTTAACGGAAACGACAGGGCGAAAGAAGTTCTGCAACGTGTGATGGGTATTTCAGAAGATACCGCTTTTGGCATTGTATCACCTTTATTGCAGGAGTATTCTAAACGCCACCGTAATATTACCCGGGTATTAAACCGCCATTGCAGCAAGTTAAAGCCGCTTTTTAACGAATTGGGAATTGATTTTGATACGCTTACTGTGTACCGTAAGTTACTGATAGGGTCGTACTTTACGCATGAATACTCTATTGAATCGGCCGCATTTTTTAACCCGTCTATTATTGAGGACCCCGACCAAACCGAGATGGAAGACGGGCAAAGGCGCGTTATTATCAGTTTTAGAGCGGTAGGCGAGGGGCACATCTCTTCAATTACGTTCCGCAGGGCGCTGATAGATAAGGATAACCAAATAACGGTTTTGCCTGCCGGCAGTTATATCGATGAGGCCGAAATTGTGCGAAACGCGGTTTACAATAAAAAACTGTTCCTTGAAAAAGCAGCCATCACCCAGATAAATATAAATGTACTTAACGAACTGGAAGATAAGCTCGATCACCACTTTGAATACTCTAACCTACGCCGTATCATCCTCGACTCGCAGAAACTGCAGGAAAATGATATGATGCGGCTGGAATACGATAAAGTACTTTGGCTGGCCGATTCGTACTACGAAATCGTGTTTTCGCTGGATACCGATATCTCCGACAGGGTGATCTTCCCAATATCAGAATATGAGCGTAAGGGCATAGAAGATGCCCGCTTTGTTAAGTTTGTGAACGACGATGGCACATACGCTTACTATGCTACCTACACGGCTTACGACGGCTCGTTGATCATGCCTAAACTGCTGCAAACTACCGATTTTTACAACTTTAAAATAATGCCTTTATATGGTGCAGGGGCGCAGAACAAAAACCTGGCGCTGTTTCCTCGTAAAATAAACGGCAAATACGCTATGATCTCCCGTATCGATGGATGTAATAATTACATTATGTATTCGGATAAGATAAACATTTGGGAAAAACCCGTATTGCTGCAACAGCCTAAGTTTACCTGGGAGTTTGTACAGATAGGTAACTGCGGCTCGCCTATCGAAACCAAAGATGGCTGGATAGTAATAACCCACGGGGTTGGCCCAATGCGGCGCTACGTACTGGGTGCAAGCTTGCTTAAACTGGATGACCCAACTGTAGAAATTGGCCGTTTGAAGGAACCGTTATTAGTGCCAAACAGTGATGAGCGTGAAGGTTATGTACCAAACGTGCTGTACTCCTGCGGATCCATGATCCATAATAATAAGCTTATTATACCTTACGGAATCTCTGATTCATCAACCTCGTTCGCCGAAGTTGACCTGGACGAGTTGCTGGCTAAGTTTAAGGAAGACGGGATAGATTAATTTAAGCTGAAAAGTAGCCGCACGTGGCGACAAAATTAACCAACTTGTCATCCTGAACGCAGTGAAGGATCTAATGGAGAACTGTGCAATCGGCTACATGTATGGCGGTGAGATGCTTCACTAAGTTCAGCATCACAAGCGGCGATTAGCCCAATATCTTCTCGTACAACTTAAAATAGTCCTCCGCCATTTTCTCTTTAGAGAATTGAGAACTGGCCCATTCGCGGCAATAGGCACGGTTTATTGAACCCAGCTGACCGGTCACATCTGCAGCCTCGTCAACAGTATTCACTAAAAAACCTGTTTTTTCATGCTGGATAAGTTCCGGCATCGAACCTTTATTGAACGCTATAACCGGCGTACCGCAAAGCATGGCTTCGGCAACGCTCATTCCAAACGGCTCGGCAAAATTTATGGGGTGTAATAGGGCCAGGGCGTTTCCTAAAAGCTCGTTACGTTTATCCGGGCCGGCGGGGCCAATGTACTCTATCTGGTCGCTCAGGTGTGGTTCTACACGGTCCTTAAAGTAATCCTCATCCTGAATAATGCCCGCAATGATCAGTTTTTTATTAGTTCTTTTAGCTATTTCAATCGCCTCTACCGGGCCTTTATCATGGTGGATACGGCCGAAGTAGAGCAGGTAGTCCTGCGGCTCTTCCGTAAATTTAAAATCTTTAGTGTCAAGTCCGTTATAAACTGTAGCTATGTAATCTAACTCATCTCTGCGGTCGGCATTGCTAATGGAAACATAATATCCGCGCGAATTATATTTTTTGTAAACCGGTATAATACGTGGCGACGAAAAACCATGTATAGTTGTTATCATCGGGGTATTAATAAGCGCAGTATAGGTAAGCGGCAAAAAATCAAAGTTGTTGTGTATTATGTCAAAATCGCTGGCTTGCTCCATCAGGTTGCTGATGTGCAGGCACTCCAGCACTTTTGCATCTTGTGTACGGTCTTCCTCGTAACCTTGTTTGCAAATGGATTGTAGTTTGCCTTCGGTGATCGAATCGCCGGTGGCAAAAAGGGTAACGTCAACGCCCAGTTTAATAAGTCCTTCGGCAATATTCGATGCAACCTGTTCCCAGGGACCATAGTGCCTGGGTGGTGTGCGCCAGGCAACGGGGGCTAAAATCGCGGCCTTCATTAACACACTTTAACCTGTGTTTCCATCTTATTGTACTCGTATTCCAACTCGAAGGCTTTTAACACGGTAAGGTGCGATATCAGGTAGGCCAGTGTACTTTCGGCGCCCTGGTTACGGTTAATACCTGTAGGCAGCAATCCGTCGCAGCAGCCTTTGGTTTCATGGTCGTATAACGGTGCCCGCAGGGTGTTTTCGCCAAGGAACCATTTATAGCTCAGGAACATTTTTTCGATATACTGCGGTTTGCGGAAGATCTGGTAAGCCTGGAAATGCATCAGTACCATAGCCATGGTTTCGATGGCCTGCTGGTCGAACGTAGGGAACCTGCCACCGCGATAATACCATCCATCGTTACCAACCGGGCTTAAATAACCGTTGGATAAGGTCAGCTTATCTAAAAATGCCATGGTTTTAAGCGCTATATCCTTCGCTTTTTGGTTACCGGTGATCTCACATGAGTGCAGCAAGGCCAGCGGAAGGATGGCATTATCATAGGTCATACTTTCTTCAAACCATTCCCAATCATCAGACCGGGTGTTTTCGTAAGCATCAATTAAAGGCTGGGTTAAACGCACCAGTTCGGCAACCATACCTTCATCGGTAGGGAAGGCCTGCAGGTATAAAGCAATACCTATAATGGTATTTGCCTGCCCGCGGATGTGTTTTAATGCTTTAAAGTGCGGGTACGATTTATGGAAGATCTCCATCGCAAACTCGCGGTATGAATTACTTGCCGCGCAGCTGATCAAATGGCCCAATGCCCATATGGTACGCCCGAAAGAATCTTCGGAACCCACTTCATCCAGGTATTGCCTGCTAAAGCTTAAGAAATTACGGAAGTTACCATCATCCGTTTGCATGTAGTGAATGTAGCTTAGGTATATTGGCAATAATTTAAAAGCGTCGTTGCTTTTATTACGCTGATAAGCCATAAGCGCCATAATAAGCGCACGGGAGTTATCATCAAGGCAGTAACCCTCTTTTAAATTGGGGATGCCATATTTAGCGTGTTGCACAATACCGGTATCATCCGTTAAACGCATAACATGCGTAAGGCTGAATTTGGGCAATATCTCAGGGTCAACAATGCTGTTCTTTAATATTTTATCACTAAAGTCGTGGTTAGCGGCAGCTTCCTGGGCTACGCGTATAAATTCGGCGCCAATAACAGGCCAGCGTAAATGCAGGCCATATTCGTAAGCGTTTTCTTTTAATTCGTTAAGTGCAGCATCATCGTCTAATAGTTCGTTCACTATCTCGGCCAGCGCATCCGCATTTTTAAAATCAAATAAACGGCCTCGGCCATCATCCAGCAATTCGGTAGCGTGCCAGTATGGGGTTGATACTACTGCGGCTCCAGCGCCCACTGCATATGATAATGTACCACTGGTAATTTGCGCTTCGTTTAAATAGGGTGTAACATATACTTCGGCAGCTGTAAGGTAATCAATCAGTTCATCCTCGGCCACAAATTTATTGATGAACGATAAATGCTGCGATACTTTTAACTGTGCCGCCAGCGATTTCAGGTGGTCGCGGTATTCCTCGCCCGAGTTTTTAATAACGCCCGGGTGTGTATTGCCTAATACCACATACATAACATCGGGGTGCTTGGCTACAATCTGCGGCAATGCTTTTACAACGGTTTCTAAACCTTTGTTACGGCTTAATAGCCCAAATGTTAATAATACACGATGGTTTTTAAACTGGCTTAAGCTTTTAACAGGGTTAACTTCCGGTTCTTCCACATCAGGCACACCATGCTCTATGATCTGTATCTTTTCTGCAGGGATATCGTAAATGGTAGTCAGGAACTCTACCGCGCGTTTGCTCATCACGATGATCTTTGACGATTGCTCGGCAATTTCGCGGATGATGATGCGCTGTACATAACTTGGGTCTTTAAGTATCGTATGCAGGATAGAGATCAGCGGTTTCTCTAAACGGTTTATCAAGGGTAAAATATAGATACCGCTTTCGCCACCATAAATGCCGAATTCGTGTTCTAAAATAACGGAGTCGACATTGCTTGTATTGATAAAATTAGCGGCGCGGATATAATCCTTTTGATGATTCTGGCGAATAACATATTTAACATGGGCCGGGTATTCATATTCCTGTAAATTCTCCGAATCGTTAAGGGCAACCACAAAGCCACCATCAAGCGGGCTTTTCCTGTCGGAAAAATTGGCGTTAATGGCGTTCATTAAATTATGGTTAAAGGTAGCGATCCCGCATTCGCGGGGAGGATAGGTTGATATGTATGCGATTTTCATAGTTATATAGCAGAATGTGTTATTCCTGTTAGTGAGATACTTGCTGTTAAACAATTTTTAAATCTTACTGACCCGAAAAGTATGCACCAGTGACCTCAAAAACAGTATTTACAGACCCGGGATGCATAAATTACATGGGTATCTATCATTGTGCATAAACTATACCAATAAAGCTTAAAGAGAAACCGTAACTTTCTTTTTACAGTTAAATTATTAATTATAATTTAAAAACGAAAGAGATTAAAACCCAAATTACACCGTATGTGTTTGAAATTCAATAGCCTCCATTATAATATCGCAGGCGTGGATCAGTTCAGTTGGTGTTATGATGAGCGGAGGGGCAACGCGCATAGCATTACTGCAATGCAGGAACCAATCGGTTATTACACCATTTTCTATACAGCGGTCGATTATTTTTTTGTTCAGCTCAAAACTTTCAAATTCAATGGCCAGCATAAGGCCTTTGCCTCTTATTTGTTTAATAGCCGGGTGGATGAGGCGTTTGCGGACAATGGCTTCTTTTTCGGCTACCTGGGCTAACAGCTTTTCTTCTATCAGCACTTCCAGCGCTGCCAGGCCTGCCGCGCAGCATACGGGGTGACCGCCAAAGGTGGTTATATGCCCCAGGATAGGGTTTTCTTTAAAAGCCGACATGATGTGTACCGGCGCTATAAAAGCGCCCACAGGCATGCCACCGCCCAGGGCTTTGGCCAGCAGCAAAATGTCGGGTAAAATATCAAAATGTTCAAAGGCGAATAATTTACCGGTACGGCCAAACGCAGCCTGGATCTCGTCCAGGATCAGTAACGCGCCTGTTTCGGTACAGCGTTTACGTAAAGCCTGCATATAAGCGGCATCTGGTACCCGTATACCGGCTTCGCCTTGTATGGTTTCGAGGATAACACAGGCCGTTTGATCAGTAATGAGTTCAAGATCGGGGATGGAGTTTAGGCTGATAAAATTTACCCCCGGCAGCAGCGGGCGGTAGGCCTGTTTATATTCCTCGTTACCCATAACGCTTAGGGCACCATGTGTGCTGCCGTGGTACGAACCATTAAAAGCCACTACCTGCTGCCTGCCGGTAAAGCGTTTGGCCAGCTTTAGTGCACCTTCAACCGCCTCGGTTCCCGAATTGGTGAAATAAACAGAGTTTAATGATGACGGCAAAACGGAAACCAGCTTTTCGGCAAAGCGCACCTGCGGGGTTTGCACATATTCGCCGTACACCATCAGGTGCATATATTTATCAACCTGATCTTTTACTGCCTGCACAACTTTTGGATTGCTGTGGCCCAGGTTGCTTACGCCAATGCCCGATATCAGATCGATATATGGTTTGCCCTCCGCGTCGTAGATGTAAACCCCTTCCGCGCGCTCAAACTCCAGCAATAAAGGGAAGTGTGTTGTTTGGGCGTTATTGTTCAGAAAAAGCTGGCGCAGGGTTAGCATGGGCAAGTAGTGAATTAGTGATTGACTGATTTAGCGATTTATGGAGTTGGTTTAGAAAGCATAGTGCAAAAATCAGCAATCTATCCCATAGTTAGGTAATCACTAATTCACTAAATCGCTAAATATTAGTTCCCTGCCCGGATGCTGCGTTCGCTTAGTTGTTTGATAACCTCGTCGGTAAATTCGCGTTCGCTTTTGTAAAGCATGCTCACTTTTGCAGGGGGCAGTATCTTCATAAATTCATCGCGGTAGCGCTTACGGATATTCACTATCTGGTTATCGTACTCTATCTCTTTATCTATCTGCTCGGTACCGTTGGCCTGCGAGTTGGAATTGTTTAAGCGTTTTAAAATACTTACAGCGGTAAGTTCCTGCCGGTACTGGCGGTATATGGGCCAAAACTTGGCGGATTCTTCGTTGGTAAGGGATAATTGCTGACTGATAAACCTATCGTGCGCGGCATCTAATTTAGGATTACGCCTTTTAAAACGGGTATTGGGGATGGTGGTACGGCGAAGGTTATTCACCTGCGCAAACAAATCGTCGTTACCGGTACAAATGATAATTAAAATAAAAAATATATATCTGAGCAGTTTGTTCATGAATAAGTATCAATTAATTAACATCGATATAGTCCTGCAGATCTGCATCAAGCGCATCTATATTAATGGCCTTACCATCTTCAACCAGGCCCTGTGTATCGGTCGCATCCATATGCAGCTCAAGATAATCTTTTATTTCGTCAACCGGCACTTCTGATAACTGTGTATGCAGGTAGCTTTGTGTATGTACGGGCGGTGCCTGTGCCTGCCTTAAAAAGGCACCCGCGCCAATTATTAAAGCTAAACAAGCCGCAGTAGCATATTTAAAAGTATTTGATGCCCATAGCTTGCGTACAATGGTTTTGCGCAGTACAACTTCCTGGTTAACGGTTTTATTTAAAATATCGCGGTTAAGCTTTTCAAAATAATTATCCGGAACGGTAAACTCAGGGGTGTTTACTTCCAGCATTTCCTCAACGGCAATGCGGCTTGTTATTTGCTGCTGCAGGTTCTCAAAATAATCCTGCGGAACGGTAAAGCCTGTTTCTCCATTGTTTACAGTTGCCTCAATATTTATGCGGCTTTGTATATTATTGGTAAGATGGTCAAAATAGCCTTCGGGTACGGTAAAACCTTTTTCACCGGTACCTGCAATGCTTTCAATATTTATCCTGCTTTGAATATTAGCGTTTAATTCATCAAAGTAATTTTGCGGCACAGCAAATCCCTGCGCCATATCATCACTCTTTAATTCGTTTAATTTTATAAGTGACAGAATGCGCTGGCCGGCATCTTCGAAATAGCCGGATGGCACTGTAAACGGGGTTTCTTTCGAAAACCGTTTAAGTGACATTTCTTCGTCCGCCCGTTCATTATTCTCCATATCGCTTTTCATACACTGTTATAGATGAATAAAGTTCCAAAAGGTTTAACGCTAATTTAAAAATTCTGCTAATTAATCGGTATTGGTTATAAACGACTCTATTTTTTTAACCGCCAAATGGTACGATGCCTTTAAAGCGCCCACGCTGGTGCCTAAAACATCACTCATTTCCTCGTATTTCATATCATCAAAATACTTCATATTAAATACCAGGCGCTGTTTATCGGGCAAAGTTAATATTGCTTCCTGTAATTTACGCTGGATCTGGTCGCCGCTAAAATGGTCTGAACCCGACAGGGTATCCGCCAGTTCAAAATCTACATCATCAAGCGATACGTTGTTTTTTTGCTTTTTCTTGTTCAGAAAAGTGATGCACTCGTTAGTGGCAATGCGGTACATCCAAGTGTACAACTGCGCATCGTTACGGAAACCCGGAAGGTTTTTCCAGATCTTAATGAATACGTCCTGCACAATATCATCGGCATCGTCGTGGTCAATAACCATGCGGCGCACGTGCCAGTATATTTTTTGCTGATACTTTTTCAGCAAAAGGTTAAACGCTTCGTTCCGGGTACTTTCGTCCCTAAACTTGCTGAGTATTTCTTCGTCTTCTGCCTGAATGGCCATCTATTAAAATTTATCTTTTAAATAAATATAAAGCGTTTTTGTTTGATATATGTTTTACGGACCTTCTAAAAGCCCTCTCTAAATCTCCCCCGATAGGGGAGACTTTTATTTTAAAGCCCTCCCTTACGGGGAGGGTTTGGGTGGGGCTACAATAGGTCTAATACCTGTTGCGATGAATTTTTTGTATCAACCTTATCAATCACTTTATCAATAATACCATCGCCGTTAATGATAAAGGTGGTGCGGACGGTACCCATATATTTTTTACCATACATGTTCTTTTCTGCCCAAACACCGTAGGCTTCCACAATGCTGTGGCCGGTATCGGCAACAAGTGTAAAGGGCAACTGGTACTTGGTCTCGAATTTTTTATGCGATCTTTCGTCATCCACACTCACGCCAATAACCTCAAAGCCCTTGCTTAAAAGCGACTGGTAATTATCCCTGAAATCGCAGCTTTCGGCGGTGCAGCCGGGAGTATCATCCTTTGGGTAAAAGTAAAGGATCACATTTTTGCCTTTAAAATCACTTAACGAAACGGCTTTGCCGTTCTGGTCGTTAGCTGTAAAACCGGGGGCTTTATCGCCTTGCTTTAGTGTAGCCATTTTTACCTGTTAAATTCTGCCGTAAAGGTAGATACGTTATTTTTTATATCGCTAACTGCTAATTCAAAAGTATGTTTCCCCGCAGTTATTGTATCATCAAATGTATAACTTAATACCTTAGTTTTATAATCCCACTCCATAAGTACCCATTTACCATCAATTTTACCTGTGTAACTTTTTATACCGCTCAGGTTATCGGTCATACGCAGCTTAATAGCCCTTATAGCATGCATATTACTACCGTTACGTATATTAACAGCTGTGATGACAGGTGCAACGGTATCCAGCTTAATATAATAATCGCCAAATGCACGGGCCTTTGATTTAACGTAGCCATCTTCGTAAACACCGCCTATGCTGCCGGTGGCCGCATTAACAATTACCGCTTTATCTGCATCGGCTCCCGGGTTTACATCGGGCTTTATCCACAGGTCGTACTCATCATGTATGGGCGTAAGTTTGTTGTGGATATGGTGCGTTTGCGATAGCGCCCCTGGTTTAGCGGGTGTGGTTGAATAGATGAAATCAAGGTCGTCGTACAAGTTGCCGGGCATAATGGTCACTTTAACCTTATCGTTGGCAAACTCGCTTTTCTTGTCGTAATGGAACAGCGTACCTGCAGGCCTCTCGGGCGCAATGTTACTTGAAGAGGTATTGGATTTAACTTTTAATGTTAAGGTAGATGTATTGCCGGCAATATCTTTTACAATGTATTGCACCTCGTGCAGGGCATCATCATTAAAAGCTATTACACCACGGTTGATAGATTGCGGGTATAACGAGATGCGGCTACCGGGCAGTATAAAGCACTTTTGCATCCAGCGGCGCGCGGTAATGAACGCCGGGTAATCGATGTAGGCGTTAATGGCATGGGTTTGATCGAACGCGAAACGCTCAACCGCGAAAGTATACATGGTGATGCCATCCAGTTTTAACTCCAGCGAGTAAATGCCGTTGCGGTTAATAGACGCGCTGTTTTGATCGATCACCGAAATGCCGAAGCCCGTATTGCCGCTAAGATCTAATACCTGTGGTTTTGTTAAATGGTAGTTGCCGTTTGCGCCGGTTACCGCTAAAAATTCTTTTGGGGTTTTATCACTAAACGGGTTGCCATTTAAATGATAGATGCCAATGGCTGTAATAGCTGGTGGTTTTGCGTCCGGAATGGTTAGGCCAAATAATTGTGGGTTTATGGTTTCCTGGGTAAGAGTGTCCCTGATCTCGAAATGCAGGTGCGGCCCTGCCGATGCGCCCCTGTTACCCGATATGGCTACCACATCGCTTTTATTTACTTTAAACAACCCGATAGGAACGGCGATATCTGCTTCGTAAGTTTGGTTTTTATACTGGTAATCGCGGATGTATTTGGCAACTTCGGGTGTAAAACTATCTATATGGCCGTACACGGTGGTAAAGCCGTTGGGGTGGGTAATATATAAGGCATGGCCAAAACCGCCAAACTGTATCCTAACCCTTGATATATAACCATCGTATGCGGCATGTACCGGGAAGCCAATACGCTGGTTTGTCTTAAAATCGAGTCCCGAGTGGAAATGGTTTGCCCGCAGCTCGCCAAATGAACCTGCAGTGCTCGGCGACAGATCTAACGGGTAACGGAACTGGTTTTTGGGATATTGTTTGCTTTGGATAACATCCTGGGCGTGTGTGGCGGTGGCAAAAAATATCGCGATAGCGATCAAACAAAAGGAGATGTCATTTCGAACGACAGAGAGAAATCTTGTTCGACCTGAATAGTTCGTCTTGCATATTGAACAAGATTTCTCCTCGTCCCTCGTTCGAAAGGACATTTCGTGTGGTAGTTTATTTAACATAAAAGTCCAAAAGCTTTTCACCCTCCAAAAACCCTTCCAATTTGTCGCCTACGGCAACTTTGCCTACACCTTCGGGCGTGCCGGTAAAAATAAGGTCGCCTTTTTTTAGGGTAATATACTGCGAAACAAAGGCGATAATTCGTTCAAACGAAAAAAGCAGGTTTTTGGTGTTGCCTTGCTGGCGAGTTTGGCCGTTTATATCTAAATTAAAACTGATGTTATATATATCGGCAAATTTGGCCTTTGGTAAAAAGTTACTTACCGGGGCCGAATTATCAAAGGCCTTTGCAAGCTCCCACGGCAAGCCCTTTTCTTTATGTCGGGATTGGATATCGCGCGCTGTAAAATCAACGCCAAGGGCAATTTCTTCATAGTAACCGGCTGCGAATTTCTCGCTGATGTGCTTGCCTTCCTTGCTCACCTTTAATACTATCTCAATTTCGTGATGTATATCCTGAGAAAAATCTGGGTGATAAAAGGGCTTGTTATCCTTTAGCAGGGCGGTATCCGGCTTCATGAATATTACCGGCGTAATAGGCACCGGGTTATTTAATTCTTTGGCATGCTCGGCATAGTTACGGCCAATGGCTATTATTTTCATAGAAGCCGAAATTATAAACTCTAAATCCTAAATCCTAAAATCTGAGGGTTTAAATTCTAAAAAGAAGAATGCAGGGGTGAAGAAAAAGCCGATATTATGAACTATGTTAATCGAAAGCTCTGCTTTCAGGAGGGTGAGGGGCTAAAGAACCGAGATCCTTTTATTTACCGATTCGGTACCAACCACTATTCGTATAAAATAAAAACCGCGCGATAGTTTGTTGCTTATGTTGTAGGTAATGTTCTGATCGCCAAATTCAACGCGCTGCGAAAGCAGGGTTAACACATTATTGCCCAAAATGTCCATCACATTTACATTAACATAGGCATTGCGCGCTATGGTGTACTTAACATTAATTACCTGGTCGGTAACGGGGTTTGGATAAACCTGTACATTGGTTAGCAGTTTATCATCAGGCCTTGAAAGGTTTATTTTAGCGGTTGAAACAGCCGCGGGTTTTAATGGCGGTAAGGCCAGGTGCAGGCCATTTTTTAAATAAGATGTTTTTGCCGACTTTGCTTTAAGTGTGCGCAGGTACGAAGTATCACTTTTTTGAGCGCTAACCCCTCTTGCAAGCGCAAAGTTTACCGCTATTGCAAGTACAATTACAGTAAACCAGGAATTAACAAAAGTAGATCTTCGCCCCATAGTATTATATTCTTTGCAAAAGTATAAATAATGCGCTCATCAATTCATATAGTTACGAATTAATAAATAGTTTTAACAAATTTTAACAAAATAAGATTTTATTAGTTGTTGTAAGTTATAGACTTATACGATTGTTTATAGTTTAAGTTGTTAATGGATTTTTTTAATAGTTTTGTATCCTTTTTAAATCAGCGTGTCAAACCATAAAGATCTGCAGAAACTATCAGCCTCGGGGCTGCTTATTAGTTTAGGAATAATCTACGGTGATATAGGTACATCCCCTTTGTATGTATTTAAAGCTATCATTGGCACAAACCGCATCTCCGAAACTTTGGTGCTGGGGGGCGTATCGCTCATCTTCTGGACACTCACCCTGCAAACTACACTTAAGTACGTTGTAATAACCCTAAGGGCAGATAACAAGGGCGAAGGTGGCGTTTTTTCGTTGTTCTCGCTGGTTAGGCGCAGGGCCAAATGGCTTATTATACCCGCTATTATCGGGTGGTGCGCGCTACTGGCCGATGGTATTATTACCCCGCCAATTACCATATCCGCGGCTATAGAAGGCTTAAGCTCGCGCTATCATAACCTGCCCACATTTTATATAGTGGTAGGTATCATCACCTTTTTGTTTTTTATACAGCAGTACGGCTCATCTATTGTAGGACGGGCTTTTGGGCCAATTATGTTTTTGTGGTTTACCATGATGGGGGTTTTGGGCATAAGCTATATAGTGCAAATGCCCTCTATATTAAAAGGATTAAACCCCTATTATGCCTACCAACTGCTTAGCAGCGATTATAATGCTTTTGTTATTTTGGGTGCAGTTTTCCTGTGTACAACCGGGGCCGAAGCCTTATACTCCGACCTGGGGCATTGTGGCAGGCCAAACATACGGGCTACCTGGTTATACGTTAAGCCATGCTTGCTGCTAAACTATTTTGGGCAGGCTGTATGGCTTTTGCAGCGTAACGGCCGTAACGATATCGACCTGAATGTATTTAACCCTTTTTACCAGATCATGCCCTCGTGGTTCCTCATATTTGGTATAGGTATAGCTACGGTGGCGGCGGTTATTGCCTGCCAGGCGGTAATATCAAGTTCATTCACATTAATAGCCGAGGCAGTGCGGTTGAACTTATGGCCCAAGGTTAAAATAGTTTACCCAAGCGACCAAAAGGGCCAGCTTTACGTACCCAGTATTAACTGGATACTTTTTGCAGGATGCCTGGGCGTGATGTGGCTGTTTAAAAAATCGGAAGCTATGGAAGCGGCTTATGGCTTAAGTATAACCGTAGCCATGATGATGACTACCATACTTATCTCTAATTTTTTAAAGCGAAAGAAGGTGCCTACTTACATCATTGTGATGTTTTTTGTAATGTATATTGTAATTGAGGGGGCATTTTTATTGGGAAACCTGCATAAGTTTATTGATGGGGGTTGGTTTACACTATCAATAGGTGTGGTATTATTTATCGTGATGTGGACATGGTACTCGGCCCGTAAGATCAAAAACCGCTTTGTAAAGTTTATCGAGATAGACGACTACTTTAACATCATCAAAGAAATGAGCGAAGACCATACGGTGCCCAAATACGCATCGCAATTGGTTTACATGACCAGCGCCAACTTTAACTCGGAGATAGAATCAAAAATTATTTATTCGATACTTCAAAAGAAACCCAAACGCGCCGATGTTTACTGGCTGGTGCACGTAGATGTGGTGGACGAGCCATACAAACGCGATTACGAGGTGGATTTTTTAGTGCCGGGTAAACTGATCCGTATCGACTTTAAACTTGGGTTTAGGGTAGAGCAGCAAATAAACCTGCTGTTCCGCAAAGTGGTGGAAGATCTGGTGAAGAACGGCGAGGTGGATATTACCAGCCGGTACGAATCGTTAAATAAGCACAAAATTGTGGGCGATTTTAGGTTTGTGGTGATTGAGAAGGTGTTATCGCGCTCGCATAACCTATCGCTTTACGAGCGTTTTATCATGTTCATATACGTACAATTGAAAAAGGTGAGCTTATCAGAAGAGCGCAATTTTGGCCTCGACCTAAGCTTTGTAACTGTAGAAAAAGTACCGTTAATGCTTACATCGCCCGATAGTGTTGAAATACACAGGGTAGATGTATCATCATAATAAACAGAGGAGCCTGGTTGCCATAACCAGGCTCTTTTGCTGGATAATAAATAAGTAAAAAAGTGTCGCATCAAAAAGACTTACAGAAACTAACCGCCGCCGGGCTGCTGATTAGTTTAGGAATAATTTACGGTGATATTGGTACATCGCCGTTATATGTGTTTAAAGCAATAGTAGGGTTAGGGCATACCAACTTCTCGCAGCGTATTTCAGAAACACTGGTAGTAGGTGGCGTATCCCTTATTATTTGGACGCTTACATTGCAAACAACGTTAAAGTATGTGGTGATAACGCTGCGGGCAGATAACAAAGGTGAGGGGGGCATATTCTCGCTTTTTTCCCTGGTACGCCGTAAGGCCAAATGGTTAATTGTGCCGGCCGTTTTAGGTGGCTGTGCGCTGCTTGCCGATGGTATTATTACCCCGCCTATAACCATATCATCGGCTATCGAGGGGCTTACTACCTACTATCCGAATTTGCCAACGGTACAAATTGTGATTGCCATTATAGCGGTGCTGTTTATTATACAGCAGTTTGGTACATCGCTGGTAGGTAAGGCTTTTGGGCCGATGATGTTTATATGGTTTAGTATGATGGGTGTTTTAGGTATAAACTATATTATAAAAATGCCCGAAATATTAAAGGCGCTTAATCCCTATTACGCTTATCATTTACTCACCAGCGATTATAACGCGTTTATTATACTGGGCGCGGTGTTCCTGTGTACTACCGGTGCCGAAGCCCTGTATTCCGACCTGGGGCACTGCGGGCGTAAAAACATCCAGATAAGCTGGATCTATGTAAAAACCTGCCTGGTGCTAAATTACCTGGGGCAGGCTGTTTGGCTGCTACAGCACAAAGGCCAGTCTATCGATCTGAGCATTAACAACCCCTTTTACAAAATAATGCCCGATTGGTTCCTAATATTTGGGATAGGCATAGCTACTATTGCGGCGGTTATTGCCAGCCAGGCGTTAATATCGGGCTCGTTCACGCTCATAGCCGAAGCCGTGCGGCTTAATTTATGGCCTAAGGTGCGCATCAATTATCCGTCTGAACAAAAGGGGCAATTATATGTACCCAGTGTAAACTGGCTGCTTTGTTTTGGTTGTATTGGGGTGGTGTTACTATTTAGGCACGAGGCTAAAATGCAGGCTGCATACGGGCTTAGTATTACGGTAGCCATGCTAATGACCACCATATTGGTATCAAAATACCTGCAACGTAAAAAGGTGCCTGCCTATCTTATTGGCATATTTTTAGCCATTTATTTGACTATCGAGGGGATCTTCCTGGTGGGTAACCTGCATAAGTTTATGGAAGGCGGCTGGTTTACCCTATCGATAGGCTTAGTGCTGTTCACCATCATGTGGACCTGGTTCACCGCCCGCAAGATCAAGAACCGGTATGTTAAGTTTATCGAGATAGATGATTACTTTAACATCATTAAAGAAATGAGCGAGGACGATAGCGTACCCAAATATGCTTCGCAGCTGGTTTATTTAACCAGTGCCAATTTTAACTCCGAGATAGAATCAAAGATCATTTACTCCATATTACAAAAGCAGCCCAAACGTGCTGATGTTTACTGGCTGGTACACGTAGATGTGGTGGACGAGCCTTACAAAAGCGAATACGAGGTTGACTTTTTAGTGCCGGGCAAATTAATCCGTGTAGATTTTAAACTGGGCTTTAGGGTAGAGCAGCAAATAAACCTGCTGTTTCGCAAAGTAGTGGAAGACCTGGTGAAAAATGGCGAGATAGATATTACCAGCACCTACAAATCGTTAAACAAGCACAAAATTGTTGGCGACTTTAGGTTTGTGGTGATAGAGAAGGTTTTGTCGCGATCACACTACCTGTCGCTTTACGAGAAGATCATCATGTTCATCTACCGCGAACTGAAAAAGATCAGCCTATCTGAAGAGCGCAACTTTGGCCTGGACCTGAGCTTTGTAACGGTAGAAAAAGTACCGCTGATGCTCACATCGCCCGAGAGCGTTAAACTTGAACGGGTTAATCATCATTAAAAAAAGCTATATCACATTTACAAGGGTACCCGTTAACGGGTGCCCTTTTTTTGTTTTGTCACTTTCGCAGTCGCTCGGCTCCAGCCGAGTGACCATTATTATAAGGCCTCTGGCCGCACTACTTAAATCTACAGCGGCAAGATGCCGCCAAATAGTCGTCACTCGGCTGGAGCCGAGCGACTGCGGAAACAAGGCTATAATGACAGGTGGTTTAAACAAAAAATGCCGGCATTAATGCCGGCATTTTTGTTGATGAGATGATCATCAGATTATCTTTCTAAATGTGCGTTCTCCGGCTTGCCAAGCTTACTATGTTTGTAGCCGTAGCTAAAATAAATAACAAGGCCTATTATAAGCCATGCCAGGAAACGGATCCAGCTTTCATATTCCAACTCGGCCATTAGGTAAAAGCAGCTTACAAGGCCTAATACAGGGATAAGCGATAGTTTTTTTACAAATGCCAGCACAGCTAAAGTTGCCGATAACAGGATAAACAAAAAGTATGGAAATTTATGGTGCAGATCGGTACCGCTAAACAGGTTCATGATATTATTCCTGAAAAAGTACGCGCCTACAACAAAAAGCACGGGCACTATCCATTGCGAATTAATGTATGGCAGATGAAATTTGCCTTTAACAGCAGCTTCGCGCGGTAATAACAACACACCGCCGCACACCAGCACAAACGCGAATAACGTACCTATACTGGTTAGGTTGGTTACTTCGGTAAGGTTAAGGAATAAGGCGGGGACGGCTACCACAAACCCGGTTACTATAGTAGCAAACGATGGTGTATGAAATCTTGGGTGGATGCGCGAGAACGCCTTTGGTAATAACCCATCACGACTCATGCTCATCCAGATACGGGGTTGGCCCAACTGGAATATAAGCAACACGCTGGCAGTAGCCACCACCGCGCTGATAGAGATAACATAGCTTATATTCTTTAACCCAACCTTAGCAAACACATAAGCCAATGGGTCGCCAACTCTAAGGTCTTTATAATTGACCATTCCGGTTAAAACAAGGGCTATCAGGATATATAAAACAGTGCAAATAATTAAGGAGTAGATCATACCGCGAGGCAGGTCCTTCTGTGGGTTCTTACATTCTTCGGCAGTGGTAGATATGGCATCGAAACCAATGTAGGCGAAGAATACACCGGATACGCCCTTCATCACCCCGCTAAAGCCGTTTGGCAAAAATGGGTGCCAGTTGGCCGGTGTAACGTAGAAAAAGCCGATAACGATAACCGCAATTACAATGGCTATTTTTAAATAAACCATAGCGTTGGTTGCTTTTTTTGTTTCGCGGATGCCTATATAAACCAGGTAGGTAATTACAAATACAATAGCTAAAGCAGGTATGTTGGCTATAAATTTAATATTGCCGCTACCCGGGGCGGTTGCCCATGCCGAGGCTGCAATGCGCATACGGTCGGTAATTTCGGCAAGGTTGCCACTGGCTGTAAGCTCCTGTATCTTCTCGTGCGCGGTAAACGCCGAGAAATAATCCATAGTTAAAAACGTGGGCATGTGGATATTAAACCCTTCGAGCAGGTTCACAAAGTATTCGCTCCAGGAGATGGCTACGGCTATATTTCCTATGGCATACTCCATCAGCAGGTCCCAGCCTATTATCCAGGCTATTAGCTCGCCAAAAGACGCGTAAGCATAAGTATAGGCGCTGCCCGCAACGGGTATGCGCGATGCAAACTCAGCATAGCAAAGGGCAGAAAATCCGCAGGTAATGGCTGTAATAACAAATAAGATGCTTACGCCCGGCCCCCCTTGGAAGGAGGCTTCGCCAATGGTTGAAAAGATCCCTGCGCCAACTACGGCGGCTATACCCATCAGGGTAAGATCTTTAACATTTAGCGCTTTTTCAAGCCGGGATGCGGTGCCCGGGTGTTCACTGTCACTAAAACCGCTGGCAACATCAGCTAAGATCTTAGTGACTGATTTTCTGCGAAATATACTTCTCGACATATAATTAGATCAGTTTGGTCTTTTTCCAAACCAAACATAACCATTTTTTTGCATTGAAAAACTATATGCTTACTTTGTGCCGATGAACGCAGGCGCAAAAGATGTTTTGTTTAAAATACGATACCTTTTTTTACCTTATATAGCTGTTTTATGCGCCTGCTTAGTTATCAAAATCCTCTTTACCCGGTCTGAGATCTACTTCGCTGTCAACGGTTTTCACAGCGATCTTGCCGACGGTGTTGAACCTTATATCACTCATATTGGCGATGGCCTTACTGTTGTTGCATTATCGGTAATACTGGTACTGTTTAATTACCGGGCATCGTTTTTAATGATAACCAGTTACGCGTTAACCTCGCTTACCGCTCAAATTTTAAAGTATAGTTTTGATATGCCACGGCCCAAGTTATACTTTGGCGATCAGTTGGATAAAATTCATTTTGTAAAAGGGTTGTATATTTTAACCTATCACAGTTTCCCATCGGGCCATACGGTAACGGCGTTTTCGGCAGGGGTGGTAATTACTTATCTGGTTAAAAATAAAGCGTGGGGGGCTGTGCTGTTGTTTATATGCCTGATGGTAGGCTACTCGCGCATGTACTTAAGCCAGCATTTTTTTGAGGATGTAACGGTTGGCTCGGTAGTGGGGGTTTTAATAACCGTGATATGGCTGAGTTATATCGACCGCAAAAATTTTATAAACAGCCCCCGCTGGAACGGGGGGCTGCTTACAAGGTCAAAATAACCTTATTTTTTCTTTTTCCTGCGTGCTATTAGCACAACGATGAGGATAAGCAGCACTGCGCCGCCGCCGTATATACCTATTTTAGCGGTAGGCGACAAGCCTTTAGCATTAGACAGGTATTGATCGGTACGCTTTAATTCCTGTGATAGTTTTATTGAACTGGAGTAGGCTTTATACTCCTCCTTAATTACGTCTTTCCTTAGCTCCTCATAATAATATTCAACGGTGTAAGTTACATCCTGCGTGTATATTACAATAAAGTTACGGATCTGAAGGCCTGCGCCCTGGTCGGTCTGTAATTCAAAAGTTTTTGCCTTTAGGTGGCCAATGGTGGTATCGCGTACATTTAAGGTGCTGCCGTCTGATTGGCCTTTAATGCCCTTTATGTAATCCTGCAAAACCTTATTCAGGTCGCGTTCTTTTTTTAAAGGCTTGTTATTATCGGCATTAGGGGCGCGGATAACTACCATATAACCATATTGGCCATTACCTGAAAAGATGGATTGACCAAGCGTATCTTTTTTGGTATATTTTTCGGGTAGCGAAATGGTAACCAGGCTATCAATTTTAACCGGTTTTAAAGCTGTTTGTGCAAAGCTGCTTGTTGCAAACAACACAAGGCTAAATATTACAAGTATCTTTTTCATAGATGGTTAAACCTATAAAACACATATAAGTTTTAACATATATCAAAATAATAAGGTAATAATAGGACTAAACCGCTTACTTATAGAGTCTTAGAACCCTTGTACGGTTATATTGCTGTAATAGGATAGGGCATACATTATACACAACATTGGCTATAAGAATAATTGCAAAAAAAGCATATTGCCTGCTAATAACGGCGTAAACACCGGTTAGCAGGAAAAAGGTAAAGCAAAGGAAATGAAACCGCTCGTACATTACAATGGTGCGCATATACTGCGCCGCATGGGCCTTATCTTTTATCAATTTATACTGCGGATCTTTTTTGCGGAGCAGCCTGTTGGCCAACTCGCCGTTCTGCACAAACTTGCGGATGAATTTAATACCAAAACCTTCATAAAACTTTGGGTTATTGCTTAGCTGTAAAAGCCTTGCGGGTATTACCAGGCTTAAAAAACTGATAAAAATAAGCAGGTAAAGCAACTGCATGGCACCAGCACCAATCCAGAAACCAACAACCGGGATAAAGCACAAAATCGTCCAAAAGAAATTTATTGCCTGGTTCATATGGTTCGCTGTAAATTCCCTCCCTTGAGAGGGGTGTGCCGGCCTGTGAAATTGGGGGGAGGGGGTAGCCGTTCAATTCATTATGCCTACCCCTATGCACCCCTCCCCAAGGAGGAAATTATATAGGTTTATATCTTATCCATCTCCGCTTTTACAAATTCGGCAAGCTCTTTTACATAACCTGCGCTAAAATCAAATTTGATACCCGCTGTTTCGTAAATCTCGGTAATGGTTTTGGTGTAACCCAGTTTCAGGGCATCCAGGTATTGCTGAAGGCCTTTCTCGGGGTTCTCTTTGTAATTCTTCCAAACGGCTATGGCGCCAAGTTGGGCCATACCATATTCAATGTAGTAGAACGGCACCTCGAAAATGTGCAGTTGCTTTTGCCACAGGTTTTGCTCGGCCTGCGGGTGTTCGCTCCAATCGGCGAAGCCTGCACCGAATGGCTCGTATATTTTTAACCAGGCCTCGGTGCGCTCGGTATCGGTATGGTCGGGGTTGGTGTAGATCCAGTGCTGAAACTGGTCGACAACTGCCACCCAAGGCAGGGTTTTCAATACATCAAAAAGTTGATCGCGTTTGGCGCGTTTCAGGTCTTCCTCGTTTTCAAAATAAACATCCCAGTTATCCATCGAGATCAATTCCATTGACATGGAAGCCAACTCTGCAACCTCACTCGGGCAGTGTTTAAAATCGTTCAGCTCCAGGTCGGCAGTAAGGAAGGTATGTACCGCGTGGCCGCCTTCGTGCACCATGGTGGTCAAATCGCGAAAGGTGTTGGCCGAGTTCATGAAGATGAAAGGCGCGCCCGTTTCAGACAGCGGGTAGTTGTAACCGCCTGGTGCTTTGCCTTTGCGGCTTTCCACATCAAACAGGTTGTTATCTTTCATGATCTCTAAACGCTCGCCCAGGTAGCGGTTAATGTTGCTGAAACACTGGATAGATTTCTCCACCAGTTCGGCACCGCTGTTAAATGGTTTCAACGCCGGTTTGCCCGAAACATCAACATCCATATCCCATGGCTTTAAAGCATCAAGGCCTAAAGCTTCCTTGCGTTTTTCGGCCTGTTCGCGTAGTATGGGTACTATCTCGGTTTCTATCGCCGCGTGGAAAGCGTAACAATCCTGTGGGGTGTAATCAAAACGGCCAAGCGCCTGGAACATGTAATCCCTAAAATTCTCGAACCCGGCGTTCAAAGCAACCTTATGGCGAAGCGCTCGCAGATGATCGAACAGGGTATCCAATACTGTTTTTTCCTGCAGGCGTCGGGCGGTGATCTTCTCCCAAACTTCCTGTCGTTTGCTGCGGTCGGTATCTTTCAGGAAAACGGATGCCTGTTCCAGCGTGTATTCCTTTTCGCCAATATGCACGCTCATAGCACCTGTTATCGACTGATATTTTTGCTGCTCTACCTGGATCTCGGTTTGCAGCGGGATGTTCTCCTCGCGGAAAAGCTCCAGCGATTTTTTTACCGCGCGCAGCATAATGTAAAATTTCTCCTCACTTAGCTTATCTACAAACTCGCTGTCAACAAGCTTTTTGTTCAATTCGTTATTGTAGGGTGCGGTGTTTGGCTCAATCTCAGTAGCAAAGTACTGGAAGCTGGCCAGCAATTCCTCGCTATTGGTATCGCAGGTCATGCGGATGTAGCGCCATGCAAAATCCTCTTCAAGCGCTGCCTGTAGTTCGCTGCCGTCCTTTAGCCACTGCTCCAGTTCTTCAACCGAATTGATGGGGCGGGCCAAAAGTTCTTTGTAAATAGGCTCCAGCGTTTCCCATTTAATTTCAAGGTTGACCGGGATATATGTTCTTGTTTTTTTGTGGATCATGGTGTATAGATGTGCAAATATGCAGATATGCAAATGTGCAGATTATTTGGGATTTGGTAAAGATGTAAGATAGAAAAGACAGTGGCGTGAAGAAATCCGGAAGTCGGAAAGACCGGAAATCCGGACTTATCTTTCGGACTTTATTGACTTATGCGGACTTTCGGACTAATGAATTACCTCATCCACAACCTATCCAGTAAGAAGAACGCTGCGAAAACTACGCTGGCAATGCCGTTTGTTGTCATAAAAGCAAAGGTTACGCGGCTTAGATCGTTTGGTTTTACAAGGGTGTGCTGATAGATGAGCATGGCGCAAAAGAATGCGATACCGATGTAATACAGTAAGCCAACGTTTGTATAAAATATCGGCATCAGCACAAATGCCGCCGAAAATACATGCAGTACTGACGATAGCCGCAAAGCATTTACCTTACCGAGCCATGCGGGAATAGAGTGCAGCTTTTGGTCGCGGTCAAAATCCTCATCCTGCAATGCGTAAATGATATCAAACCCACTTACCCAGCATAGCACCGATAGCGAGAAGAAGATAGGTGTTAGCGCGAACGCGCCTGTTACCACCAAATAAGCGCCGATAGGGGCAAGCGATAAGCCAAGGCCCAATACCATATGGCAAAGCGCGGTAAAGCGTTTAGTAGCACTATATCCCAAAACCACCAGCAAAGCTATTGGCGATAGGTAAAAGCAAAGCGGGTTAATGAACCAAGTTGTTAAGATGAACAAACCACAATTTGTTAAAGTAAATGTTAAAGCTGCCGCCGGAGAAATTCTCCCTGCCGGGATATCGCGCTGTTTGGTGCGGGGGTTTTTGGCGTCGATGTTACGGTCGAGGTAGCGGTTAAACGCCATGGCCGAGTTACGGGCAAATACCATACACAAAAGCATCATTACCAGTTTTTGCCATTCAAATTTATGATCGGTAGTGGTAACCGCCAAAAAGAAACCGATAAAGGCAAACGGCATCGCAAATATGGTATGCGTAAACGTTACTAATGATAAATACTTTTTCATCTGTTATTTAGGGCTCCCCCCTTGAGAAGGGAACTAATTTACTTACTATATCTCTCCTCGTCAAACTCGGGGATCTCAAAACTATTGTTAATGCCGCCAATAAAACCCAGCACCTCATCTCGGCCAAGCATCAACTCGGATGAGGTTACAAAATGCTGAGGTGCTTCTTCAAAAAAGGCCAGCATCGCTTTGCGAAATTTGGCAATATTCTGGTCGGTTTTAAGGTTACTTTGTTTATCTGCCTTGGTGAATACCAGTACAAAGGGCAGGCCTTTTTCACCCAGCCAGCTGCAAAACTCAAGGTCTATCTTTTGCGGTTCAAGGCGGCTGTCTATCAAAACCATTACGCATTGCAGGCTTTCGCGCTTATCCAGGTAGGTTTGGATAAATTTATTCCAGTCGGCTTTTTTGCTTTTGGAGGCACGGGCGTAACCATAACCGGGCAGATCGACGATGTACCAGTTCTCGTTCACCAAAAAGTGATTGATAAGTTGGGTTTTACCCGGTGTTTGCGATGTTTTTGCCAGGCCCTTTTTTTGAAGTAGCATATTTATCAGCGATGATTTACCTACATTACTGCGGCCGATAAAAGCATATTCGGGCTTTATGGGCGGCGGCAATTTCGATACCTGGGTATTGCTGCAAATAAAGTCGGCAGATTTTATGATCATGCTGCAAAGGTAGGGTTTATTTTGTTTGAAGGTTGTAAGGTTGTAAGGTTGTAAGGTTGTAAGGTTGTAGAGCGACAAGTAAAAAGATGTTTAAACATCTTTTTACTTGTCGCTGATAGAAAAAACTTTACAACCTTATAACTTTACAACATTACAACAAATTTATCATGAGCGATTATAAGATCCCGGCCCAAACCCGCATTGGCCACGTGCACTTAAAAGTAAGCGATCTGCAAAAATCGATGGCTTTTTATTGCGACCTGCTTGGTTTTGAACTGGTAACCATGTATGGCGATCAGGCGGCGTTTGTATCCGCAGGCGGATACCATCACCATATAGGACTGAACACCTGGCAAAGCAAAGGCGCGCCGCCTGCCCCGCAATATGCGCCGGGCTTGTTCCACACCGCTATCGTATACCCCGAGCGCAAAGACCTTGCAGCTATTTTACAGCGTTTAATAGATAATGGCTACCCGCTTACCGGCGCATCGGACCACGGCGTATCCGAAGCCTTATACCTTGACGACCCCGATGGTAACGGCGTTGAACTATACTGGGATAGGCCAAAGGCCGAATGGCCGACAGATGAGCATGGCAACCTTACCATGTACACACGCCAGCTTGATATCCCCGGATTGCTTGCGTTGCTTAAGTAAGTTACTCGTTAAGCATATATTTATCTACCCCGGCAGCAGGTTTCCACTTGCTGTTGGGCTCGAAATAATGCCATAACAGGGCTGATACTTTTTTGATAAGCAAGCCGGCCTCGTTATCCGGTGCCCAACGCTGGTCCTTGTTGTTTTTGGTGATGATAGAGAACACGTAATCGCCATGCGGGGCGTTCACCATAACGGTTTCGCTTTTTGATGCATCAACTGCCCCCTGCTTGGATATAGCCTGCACATAAGGCGGTATCTGCGATAAGGCTTTGTCATCCCAATAAATTCGGTTCAGCATGCGGTACATGCGCTCGCTTGCTGCAGTGCTTACCACTTTACCTTCCCTTATCATCGTAAATAAGCGGCACATTTCGCGTGGTGTGGTAACACCCCAGCCATATACCTCCCAAATTGGCCGGCGCGTCGGGATGCGCGAGTTTACCCGCATTACCTTAAAGCCGTTCTGCTCCAGCCAGGTGTTGATGTAATCACCGCCTACTAGTTTTTGCAGCCAGGTGCTGGCGGTATTATCGCTCATGGTGATCATCAGCATGGCAACCTTACTAAGCTGAATGGTATCCTTATCTTTAAACGATCCCAAAATATCCTCGCCGGGGTACAGCAGCGAATCGCGGTAAACAAGCTTTTGGTTATATTGCATTACGTCTTTCTCAATCTTATCCATCAACCCGCCTAAAATGCTCACTTTGATCATGCTGGCCGTAGGGAATAAGGTATCGGCATTTATCTCTACAGTTCTCCCCGTTTTTAAGTTTTGCACATAAATGCCAGCCTGCCCGTTAAATTTTTTGGTTAAGCTTTGCAATTGCGCGGTTAGCTTTTGATCGGTTTGGGCGAAGGTGGTTAGGGTGGTGAGGAGCAGGAGGATAGATAGCAGTTGTTTCATAGGTGATGATTTTTATACATAATTAAAGTTATGTATCTTTATGATATGAATGTTCATCAAGTTATCAATATCGACAACAATATTTTAAGCGGGCAACCTGTTTTCACAGGGACACGTGTGCCCGTTGACTCTCTTTTTGATCATTTGGAAGCGGGTGTGTCCTTAGATGAATTTTTGGAAGATTTTCCATCTGTTACCAAAGATCAGGCGGTTGCTTTGCTGGATATGGCTAATAAAATCGTCACCTCAAAAGATATAGCTAAACTTTATGAAGCTGTTGCTTGACGAAAATCTGCCTAAAAAACTTAAGCTCGATTTTTCTGAACATGAAATTTATACTGTTAGTGATAAAGGATGGAATGGTGTGTAAAACGGGAAACTATTGAAACTCCTGATCGCAGAAGGCTTTGATGCACTAATTACGTTTGACAAAAATCTTCAATATCAACAAAATTTTAAGAAATATACAGTAACCGTATTTGTGCTCACAGCTTCAATAAATACCTATTCGGAATTAACAAAGCTAAGCCCAAAAGTTAGAGCATATTTAAACAGCAACAATGTTTCTGACGGGCCGGTAATTGTTATCTCTTAACTTTTACCCTCTTAAACCCTTTTCCTATCTTTACGCCATATATGCAACACCTGCGCTGGCTTTTGTTACCGTTTTCGTTGGTTTATGGTTTGGTGGTTATCATCCGTAACTGGTTTTACGATGCCGGGTTGTTTAAAAGCCACGAGTTTGAGTTGCCGGTAATTTGCGTGGGCAACCTTGAAATTGGCGGCGCCGGCAAAAGCCCCATGACGGAGTACCTGGTGCGATTATTGAAAGATCAATATAACCTGGCCACCCTTAGCCGTGGATACGGCCGCAATAGTAAAGGCTTTATAACTGCCACCGCCACTGCTACCGCCACTGAAATAGGCGATGAGCCATCCCAGTTCAAACACAAATTCCCGGATGTCACTGTTGCCGTTTGCGAGGACAGGGTAGCGGGCATTCAACAATTAAAAACGGAGCATAACCTCATAATCCTTGATGATGCCTTTCAGCACCGCGCGGTAAAGGCAGGGTTAAATGTTTTATTGTTCGACTACAACCATTTGCAAAAGCCAAAATTTGTTTTGCCCGCAGGCAACCTGCGCGAGCCTTTTAGCGGCCGCTGGCGGGCAGATATGATGGTGGTAACCAAATGCCCGGATGGTTTAACGGAGCAGCAAATAACCAAAAGCTATGAGCAGATCTCGCCATTAAACTGGCAGCCTTTATTTTTTACATCCATAGCTTACCAGCCATTACAGGATCTGCAGGGCAAGTTAACAGATACAGTTATCGATGCGGATACCACAATCTTCCTGCTTACAGGTATCGCTAACCCGAAACCATTGGTGCAGCACATCAGGCAATCCACAACAAATATTATCCACCATAATTATCCCGATCATCACCGGTTTACGTTAAAAAATATCGCTAAACTTGCGTGTGAGTTTTTTGCCTGTAGGTCGCAAAAAAAACTGATCATCACAACAGAAAAGGATGCACAGCGTTTAGGGGTACAAGAGTTAATACCCACCCTTGCGCAACTGCCAATTTTGGTACAGCCAATAGGCATCGAATTTTTAAATAACGGGCGGCAAGCATTTGATACATTATTATTGAACTATGTTAGAGAGCATACACAATACAACTGAGTATATTAAAAAACGCATCGGCGATTTTGAGCCGGAAGCAGGTATAATTTTGGGCACCGGCCTTGGCGCTTTGGTAAACGAAATTGAGGTTGAAAAACAACTGATGTACTCTAACATCCCCGACTTCCCGATGTCGACGCTGGAGTTTCATTCCGGTAAATTGATATTTGGTACACTGGGTGGTAAAAAAGTAGTCGCCATGCAGGGACGTTTGCATTATTACGAAGGGTATACAATGCAGCAGATCACCTTCCCGGTTAGGGTGATGAAAATGCTGGGTATTAAAACGCTTTTTGTATCAAATGCAAGCGGCTCGCTTAACCCCGATATAAAAAAGGGCGACCTGATGGTCATCGAAGATCACATCAACCTGCAGCCCATGAACCCGCTTACCGGCCGTAACGACGAGGAGCTTGGCCCGCGCTTTCCGGATATGAGCGAGCCCTACCGCCACGACCTGATAAAAAAGGGGCTTGATATCGCGAAAGCAAACAATATTACCTGCCATAAGGGAGTTTATGTTGCGGTTACCGGCCCAAATTTAGAAACCCGTGCCGAATATAAATACCTGCGCGTAATTGGCGGCGATATTGTTGGTATGAGCACCGTGCCCGAGGTTATTGTGGCAAACCATATGGGCTTGCCTGTATTTGCCATATCTGTAATTACAGATGAAGGTTTCCCCGAAGTGCTAAAACCGGTATCGCTTGAAGAGATACTGGCTGTTGCAAGGGAGGCTGAGCCGAAACTGACCGTTATACTGAAAGAATTAATAGCGCGGCTTTAATGGCGAATAAGCTTAAATATTTACTTATTTTATTCATCTGCGCAGCGGTGCAGGATGTTTTTGCACAGGTAGGCAACCAGCGGTTCCCGGGCCAAAGAACGGGCGAACCTGTTTACTCGCGTGATACATCACGTAATGTACGGCGGAACGGAGAATCGCAAAACCTCGACTCGGTGCGGATGCGCGAAGAGAACCGTAAAGATTCCATCGTATTTACCTCAAAATTTATAAAAGTTACCAGCGAGCGCTTGCTTATGGATAGCATCCAGTTGTTTCCGCTGGATACAGGGCTGGTTAACTTTGAAAATTACAGTCCGCTTAACCAGCCGCGCAACCCAAAAATTAGTTTAGGCTATCCCGGTGTATCGCAGCGCGACCTGCTGTTTAACCCACGTAAAACTATTGGTTTTGACGAAGGCATGCACGCGCTTGATGCCTACATGATAAACCCCCAGGATATTAATTACTTTAATGCCCGCGCACCGTATACGCTGCTATCCTTATACAGTTCGCTTGGCGGCTCTAAAGAACAACTTTTTAAAACACTGCACACCCAAAATATTAAACCCAACTGGAACATCGGCTTTATGCTGAATTTTAACGGGTCGCGGGGGTATTACAGTACTAACGGCATCCTGGCGCAGAATGTAAGCGATTTTACCGCAGGTATTTTCAGCTGGTATCATAGTGTTAATAAAAGGTATAACCTTTTGGCCAACGTTTTATTTAACAACCTTAAAGCCCCCGAAACGGGTTCTATTTTAAAGGATACGATATTTAACAGCAAACAATCATCGTTTGATAAAACCGGCGAACCGGTGCGCCTGCCAAGCAGTTTTACCAACTGGAAAAGCACCGGCTTTTACATTAAGCAGTTTTATTACATTGGCCACATAGATAGCCTTAACAGGGGGAAGGCGGGTAATAAAAACGTGCTGCCTACACAGCGCGTGGCTTACACATTTTATTACAACCAGCGCAAATACAATTATCTGCAAAATGATCTGGACAGGAACGGTGTATTCCCCGATTATTATTTCAGCGCGGGCAGGTCACGCGATTCATTAAATGTTTTGCACCTGCAAAACGAGTTTTCGTACAGTTTTTACCTGAGGGGGAAATCCTTAAAAATGGTAAAGAACGAGTTGAAGCTGGATGTTGGGCTAACCCAGGATTTTTATAAAGTGAGCCAGTTTGTAGCCGATACACTTATTAATGAATTTGGCCGAAAGGAGATCAAACCGTCCAGGGTGCAGAATGAAACTTTCCAGAATATTACGCTAAAAGCCAGGCTTGGTTACAGGTTTAGCGATCGGATAAACCTGGATGGCGATATACGGCAAATTGTACAGGGCCGCAATTTTGGCGATTTGCTGTACGATGCAAAGCTTACCCTTGCAGGCGGGAAAAAAGCCGGGAGGATTGTTTTGGGCGCTTATTTGCAAAGCAGTTCGCCGGGGATGGTTTACACCAACTGGATATCAAACCATTACATTTTTAACAACAATTTTAGTAATCAAAAAACCACCAACCTGTCTTTTAATTACATAAACGACATGTTGCAGGTTGACCTAAAGGCCGAATATTTCCTGATAACCGATTACCTGTATTTTGCCGCGCAGCCCGGTGGTATTGATGCCACGCCAAAGCAATATGGCGCGGGTATAAATATGCTTAAGGTAAGCCTGGGTAAAAATTTGCAGTGGCGCAAGTTTCACTTTGATAATTATGTGGTTTATCAAAAAACTGATAACGCCAATATTTTACGCACACCCGAAGTTTATACGTACAGTAGTTTATATTATGGTACTGTACTTTTTAACGTGCTTAACTCGCAGTTTGGTGTAAACGTTAGGTATAATACGCCGTACCTTGCCCCGTCATACGCGGTAGGCTTAGGGCAGTTTTATAATGGGCCAAATATCACTTTTACATCGTACCCTATTGCAACAGTATTTTTTAAAGCCACGCTTGATCGTACCAACCTTTTTATCCAGTACGACTATATAAACCAGGGGTTACTGAGCAACGGTTTTTATACAGTAAACCGCTACCCGCAAATGGATAAAATGATAAAATTCGGCGTAGCATGGACGTTCTATAATTAGAAGCCCCCTAACCCCCTGAAGGGGGAACAGAATAGAAGAAGCCCAAACTGTTCAAGTTTGGGCTTCTTTGCGTTATGCGTTTCAAGAACTCCCCCTTTAGGGGATTGGGGGCCTGGCTTACGTTTTCTGTTTCTTCTTTTTGGCCGCCGGGAAAAGCACGTTATTTAATATCAGCCTGTAACCGGGCGAGTTGGGGTGAAGCTTAAGATCGGTGGGCGGGTCGCCAACGGCGTGTTGGTAGTCTTCGGGGTCGTGGCCGCCGTAAAAGGTCCACTGCCCTTTGCCGTACTCGCCATGTATGTACCGGGCTTCGTTGGCGGTTTTCATTTCGCCCATAATAGTAACGCCTGGCTTTAATTTATTTTTATTGTAGGCAGTTGTAAGCCCCATAAAACCTTTTATTACCTTATCGTGGTCCTGTGTAAGCATGCTGGGCACTACATCCCACTTGGCCGAAAAATCAAACAGTGTAAAAAAGTCGCGGCTGCGCTCTATCTGCCTTACCGGGGTAACATCAATGTTTGCAAACTGGTGCGATGTTGGGTTTTGGTCCAAAGTAAAATTCTGAAAAGCGAAAGTCTGTGTAAAGTCAAGTTTGGATTGCGCATCCGGGTCGGCGGGGTCGCCATCGAACATGCTTTCAACAATATCCGTGTTTGAGGCCGCAAGTGCAATATCAAAGGTATCGGTACCGCTGCACATAGCAAACAGGAAACCCCCGCCGGCGCAAAAATCGCGGATGTGCTGCACCACTGCCAATTTCATCTGCGATACCTTTTTAAAACCCAGCTTAGCAGCCATGGCCTGCTGGCTTTTTACATCATCGTTATACCATTGAGCGTAGCGGTAAATCCCGTAAAACTTGCTGAACTGACCGGTAAAATCCTCGTGGTGCATGTGCAGCCAGTCGTACTTAGGCAGGTCGCCGCGTATCACTTCTTCGTCGTAAATCACATCGTAAGGGATCTCGGCATATTTTAAAACCAGGGTAACGGCATCATCCCAGGGTAGTTTGTTCTTGGGCGAGTATACCGCCATTTTGGGCGCTTTCTCCAGCTTTACCATATCCATATTGACTGATGGATCGCTAACTTCGGTCAATATTTCGTTAGCCTTTGCATCGGGTAAAACCTGGTAGCTCACTCCTCTTATCTTGCACTCATCCTCCAGCCGCTTATCATACTTCATCATAAAGCTGCCACCACGATAATTAAGCAGCCAGTCTACCGTTTCGCCGTTCTTCAGCGTCCAGAACGCAATGCCGTACGACTTTAGGTGGTCTTTCTGTTCTTCATCCATGGGGATAAGGATAGAGGCAGCCCTGGTTAGAAAAGGTAGAAAGCATAATGCTAAAAGCAGAAAGCTTTTTCTTTTAGGTAAAAGGTAAAAGGTAAAAGGTAAAAGGAACTTTTTTAAATTATTCATGGCCGTTACCAAATGTAACGATTAATTGGGAATGGTATTATCTGTGTAGCTTTTAGCTTTCTGCTTTTAGCCTTAAGCTTTTTTATTAACTTTGCCACCTGTTTAAAATTTAAAACAAATGAGCAAAGCAATAATTAAAACCGAAAAAGGCGACATGACCGTTCAATTTTATGATAAGGATGCGCCAAACACTGTAGCAAACTTTTTAGGGTTAGCTAAATCAGGTTTTTACGATAACGTAACTTTTCACCGTGTTATTCCAAATTTTGTAGTACAGGGCGGCGACCCAACCGGTACCGGTGCAGGTGGCAGCGGCAAACGCATCGACTGTGAACTTACGGGCGATAACCAATACCACGACCGCGGTGTGCTATCAATGGCGCATGCAGGCCGTAACACCGGCAGCTCGCAATTTTTTATCTGCCACAGCCGAGATAATACCGCTCACCTCGACCGTAACCACACCGTTTTTGGTAAAGTGGTTGAGAACGTTGACGTGGTTGACGATATACGCCAGGGCGATAAAATTTTAGGAATAGAAGTTATTGAAGATTAGTTAAAGAAGTTGAAGATGTTGTAAATGTTGCGGGGTTTAACCCTTGCAATTTTTACAACCTTTATAACCATTACAACATAAAGAATGAATTTACAGGGAATTGTTGCGGTATCGGGTAAACCGGGTTTATGGAGGGCGCTTGCGCAAAACAAAACCGGTTATGTTTTAGAGAGCCTTGATGCGCAAAAAACTAAGTTGGTAGTAAACCTATCAACCGCTAAGCTGGCCGCATTAAACGAGATCACTATTTTTGGCCTTGAAGATGATATAAAGCTTGTTGACGTTTTTGAGCGTATGAAAGCCACAACCGTACCTGCGGTTAAGGACGATGGCAAAAAACTCCGTGAGTTTTTCTACGAAGTTGCTGCCGACCATGATGAGGAAAAAGTATATTCATCAGATATTAAAAAGATCATTAACTGGTACCTGATATTAAAAGACATGCCTTTGTTTAACGAAGAGCCTGCTGCTGCACCGGTTGCCGAAGAAGCACCGGCCGCCGAACCGGTAAAGGAAGCAGCGCCTGCCGCCGAAGCCCCTAAAGCGAAAGCAAAGAAAGCACCAGCTAAAAAAGCGTAGGTTTTACGGCCAAGAAATATTAAGCCCCGATAGGATTGATCCTGTCGGGGCTTTGTTTGTTATATAAAACTATGTCAATTGCGAGGAGCGTAGCGACGTGGCAACCTCGTCGTAAGCAATGCGGCTATGCATTAGTGACGAGGTTGCCGCGCTATCGCTCGCAATAACATGGTGTTTATAATTACTGTAATTACCTATGCGTCCACCGCATCATAAACCACAACCTTTTCCCAAAGGTGGCTATGGTCTTTAATAAATTGTTGGTGAATGGGGTGGCTTTGATAGGTAGCTTGGCCTTCCAGGTCGGCGAAGAACATTACTTCTGATACCCCCCAGCTGTTATCAACCACGTCGCGTTTTTCGGTGCTGGCAACAACGCCTACGTGCAGTTCCTTAATGGTTTCTATTTTGCCGAGCGACTTTACGCCGGCCACCAGTTTATCGCGGTCTTCTTTCGAATTGGGATTTTTCAACCAGAAAAGCGCGTGGTGTACAATTGGATATCTGTTTATCATGGTAGTATTTTTTAATATTGATGGAATTGCCGATGCAACCGCCGTGCCTGCGGCAACGGTAGCTGCGGTTGCTATAAATTTACGTCGGTTGGTTGTGTTCATGAACTAATTGTTATTCGAAGTTACACTTGGGTTTAATACATGCTCTAAATCACCTTTTTTTAATAGGTCTTCAATAACTTTTCCAATGCAATCTCTTGTCAATTCTTTAACAAAAAGATCCGGCGGGGTTATATACAAGCCATTCAAATTATCGCCTTCTAATTTGTTTAAACTATTGGCAGTTTTCAAAAAATTGAAGGTCCATACATTGATCCCATATTTTCTACCATCGGGTAACTCAACTTGGATATTACAAAACTCATTTTCGATGTCCCAATTACCTGGTTCAACAACTTCAAATTCGAGCCAAAGTTTAAATTCTGTCATAATATCTTAACAATCCGGCTGTTCGCATTTCTCATTACTAAACTCCGGCTCAAAGGTGCTGTGGCTGATGGACAGGTGCTCCAGCCTGTGGCGCAGATCGTGTTTTATGTCGTCGAAGATGCCCATGTTCTCGGGCTTTACCACCAGGTGGGCGGTTAAGGCGTTCTCAGTAGTGCTTAGCGCCCAAACGTGCATGTGATGGATATTTACCACACCCTCGGTTTTCATCAGTTCGGCTTTTATTTTTTTCAGGTCGATATCTTTTGGTACGCCATCCATCTCCAGTCGCAGGCTGTCCTTAAGCAAATTCCAGGTGCCGGTTAAAATTACGATGCCGATGATGATACTTACGGCGCTGTCTATCCAGGTAAGGTGTGTAAAGTAAATGATAATACCCGATACCACAACCCCAAGCGATACAATGGCATCTACCGCCATGTGCAGGTAAGCACCTTTAACGTTAAGGTCGCTGTCTTTATCCTTTACAAAAAGCCATGCCGTAAAGCCATTAATAGCTATACCCACAAAGGCCACCCAGGCAACGGTGCCGCCGGCAATGGGTTCGGGATGTATAAAGCGCATCACGGCCTCGTACACTATAAAGCCAACGGCAACAATCAGGATCATGGCGTTAAAAAACGACACGATAATGGTTGAGCGTTTATAACCGTAGGTATATACCTTGTTTGATTTTGCCTTGGCGAGTTTAAAGGCCAGTAAGGCTAACGCTAATGAAGCCACATCACTCAGGTTATGCCCGGCATCCGTAAGCAGCGATAACGAACCGCTGATGAAACCGTAAACCACCTCGATAACCACAAAAGCCGAGTTAAGCACAATTCCCCATATAAAGGCCGCGTTCAGGTGGTCGATCTTTGGTGCGTGATCGTGGTGATGGTGCGAGTGGTCGTGCATGGTGGTAAAGTTAGGGAAAAAGATGTTTCAATTTCGAACGAGGTAAAAAGTAGTCTGGGTTGACAGTTTGTGATTTAGTTCTTTGTTGGGGTTGGCAGTGAAGTATATGAACAGTCAGTGGATGTTACGTTTTTCGCGTTTTTTTTATCGTTTTGGCGCTCAAGAGGGCTTCGCCGTTTTTTTCTCTCAAAAGAAAGTAACCAAAGAAAAATCGTGGCTGCGTCCTGCTCTGTGAAAGTTGGTGCTAAGGCAGGTGCTGTGCTATCCGAACAGGCCAATGCAGCATTTTGAGGTTACGTTCTGTCCGTCAGGCTCATTAAAAATCCTGTTAATCCCATAAATCCGCTTCATCCCGGTTCACTGGTGATGATACGGCTCGCCCTTTATAATGCTGTATGCCCGATAAAGCTGCTCTACAAAAAACAGGCGTACCATTTGGTGCGAAAAGGTCATGCGGCTAAGCGAGATCTTGTCGTTAGCGCGCTGGTAAACGGATTGGTCGAAGCCATATGGGCCGCCTACTACGAATATGAGATTGGCTGATGATGAAACTGAACGCTTATTGATATAATTGGCAAACTGTACCGAAGTAAACTCCATGCCGTTCTCGTCCAGCAGTATCACATGATCCTGAGCGGTGATTTTTTTGAGGATCAGTTCTGCCTCTTTGGTTTTTTGCTGTTCTTCGGTGAGGGCTTTGGTGTTTTTAAGCTCGGGGATGTCGGTCATTTCCAACTTGGTATAATGCTTCAATCGTTTTACATACTTTTCAATGCCATCCTTTAAGTAGGCATCCTCGGTTTTGCCAACGGTTATAAATGTAATTTTCATCGGGCCATGTAACTTATAAAGTAGAAATGTGCTCTTATTGTTGTAACATTGAACGCAAAATTACCTATTAAAAGCTGCAAAGCTACATGGAACAAGATATTATAAACAATTACATGCAAGCTGCGGCGCTGGCAAAGCAAGAGGCAGATAAATATAAAGGGCTGGCTAATTACTATTCGCTGTTAAGGCTGGGTGTTTTTGCGCTGATGATCTATGTGATATACCTCACCATTGCGCAGGATAACTTTACCATTATGGCTGTTGGGTTTGTGGTGCTGCTGGCCGGTTTTGCATGGCTGGTTGCCCGCCAGGGCGAGTACGAGCGCCAGCGCGATTACTACCTTGATCTTGAAAAAATAAACCTGAACGAGATAAACAGCCTGCAAAGCAATACTAACTTATATAACAATGGGCAACGTTACAGTAACGAGAAGCACTTTTATAGTTCCGATCTGGATATCTTCGGCAACGCGTCGTTGTTTCAGTTGATAAACCGTGCAGCTACCTCGGCCGGGAACGATAAACTGGCCGCATGGTTAAATGCCCCGGCTGATAAGCCTACCGTATTGTCGCGCCAGGAGGCGTTTAAGGAAGTAGCTGCCAACAACGATTGGAAGGTAAATACCCAAACCAAGCTGCTGTTTGCCACTAAAGAGGATACTGACCAGATGAAACGCCTTTTTATTTACCTGGGCATCCCGTTAGAACTATCGGGCGAAAAGTGGTTAAGCCCCTACATTAAAATAGCACCTTATTTACTACTCGCTACAATATTGGCCGGCATATTCTTACATCCGGTTTTTGTATTTATTGCTGTCGCGATAGCGTTTTTTAATACGCTTATACTGCTTGCCAAGGGGAGTTTTATATTAAAAGGAGGCGCCATAGCCGATAAAATCGGTAGCGTGCTGGCTAATTATGCCATTGTGTTTAAGGCAATAGAAAACCAGCAATGGCAATCAAAACGCTGCACGGAACTGAATGAGAAACTCCGGGTAAATCAAACCTCAAAAAATATCGAGGAGCTATCAAAGCTTATTAATAAACTTAGCTATAGCCTAATTATGATAGTAGGGTTTATACTAAATGTATTCTTTTTATGGGCGCTAAAGCAAATCCTGCTTATCGAAAAATGGAAGCGTAATAATCAACACAATTTTGAAGAAGCCTTTGATGTAATTGCCGAATTTGAGGCATTGATGAGTATTGCCGTACCATCTATCAACTACCCAGACTGGACAACCCCAATTATTGCCGATACCAAAGGTTACACCGTTATCGCCAAAAATATCGCCCACCCGCTTATCCGTGGCAAAAGGGTTGATAACGATTACAACTTACAGGACGCTTATAACATCGATATTATTACCGGCAGTAATATGGCCGGTAAAAGTACTTTTCTGCGCACCATCGGTATCAACACAGTGCTGGCGCTTGCCGGGTCTAAAGTTTGCGCATCGGCGATGGAGGTTTCGGTTATCACGATAGTAAGCTATATGCGCATAAAGGATTCGCTGAACGAAAGCACATCAACCTTTAAAGCCGAGCTTGACCGCCTGCAGATGCTGCTGGCAGCCGTTGAAAATGAATACCGTGTTTTCTTTTTAATAGACGAGATGCTGCGCGGAACCAACTCTATGGATAAATACCTGGGCAGCAAAGCGGTGATAGAGCAGCTCATCAGCAAAAAAGGCGTAGGCATGGTTGCCACACACGATCTGCAAATTGCCCGGCTGGAAGATAAGTACCCTAACTATGTGCGCAATTACTACTTCGACATCCAGGTGATAGACGGCGAAATGCTGTTTGATTATAAGATAAAGCATGGCGAGTGCAAAACCTTTAACGCATCGTTATTGCTTAAACGGATAGGGATAAATGTTGGTGAAGAGTAAACGGTAAACAGCAACCGTCAAAATGCCGATGCTTAATTGTAATAAGAATACATTTACCGACAATTTGCATTCGTTCACCTAAAAACCCTGTTAAAAAGTTTGGTTTTGATACACTTTTGTGGTGTTAAAACACTAAACATCATGACAACCTTACTTTCACTACCTATACTTACTATGATAGTTGCTTTGCTCACAAAAGTGATTGTTTTCATCAGCCTCTTGGGCCATCTCATTTTCTAATATAACCCCGGCCACCTCTAAATCTCCCCCGGTAGGGGAGAATTTTTCCTTAAAAGCCCTCCCTTCCGGGGAGGGTTTGGGTGGGGCTGCTATTTGTATATTAAATTAATACACACCATATTTATGCTATGGCAAACCAACCTATTATTACAGTAAAAAACCTGGTTAAAAATTACGATGATTTCCAGGCGGTAAAGGGCATTAGTTTTGAAGTTTACGAAGGCGAGATCTTCGGGCTGCTTGGCCCCAACGGCGCCGGCAAAACCACCACGCTGGAAGTTATAGAAACCTTGCGCGACAAAACATCCGGCGAAATAACAGTGGATGGCTTCAACATCGAAACAGATGCCGACAGTATTAAAAAGCGAATCGGCGTACAATTGCAGGCAGCCGGTTATTATCCCAACCTTAACTTATCCGAGCTGATCGTATTGTTCTCGGGCTTGTATGGCGTTAACAAAACCCCTACAGAAATGCTGGAGAAGGTAGCTCTTACTGATAAAGCTAAGGCTAAATATAAAGACCTTAGCGGCGGGCAAAAGCAGCGGTTTTCTATCGCTACCACCCTTATCAACAACCCGCGCATTATTTTCCTGGACGAACCTACAACCGGCCTTGACCCGCAGGCCCGCCGTAACCTTTGGGATTTGATCCGCGAGATCCGCAATGCGGGTACTACCGTTGTGATCACTACCCACTATATGGACGAGGCTGAAGTGCTTTGCGACCGCGTGGCGTTTGTCGACGGCGGCCATATCATCGGTATAGATACTCCCGACCATTTTATTGACCAACTGGTTGCCACGGGTTTTGAACGCGCCAAACAAACCAAAGGCGCCAACCTGGAAGATGTATTTATTAACCTTACCGGCAAGGAGTGGAGAGAAGGGTAGGAGGAGTTGGCAGTTGCCTGTAGGTAGTTTGCAGTTTTTATAAACACCAATAAACTAATGAACGATTGAACCAATGAACCAAAATTATAGCAATACCCGCGCAACGCTGGCCATAGCCAAAGCCAGTTTCCGTTCTATTTTACGCAGCCCCTCGGCGGTGGTGTTTAGTTTGGCTTTTCCGCTGATATTTATACTGGTGTTTGCCAATATCGGCGGCGGCGGTGTAGCTGTTGATGTTGGAGTAGCCAAAGGTGCCGATACGCTTAGTCCGGTTTACAAGGCGCTAAAAAAAGTTACGGTAATTAACCTGATAAAAGATCAAACCGCCGACGAAATGGCCAAAAACCTCTCTAAAGGAAGCATAGACGCTATAATTGATATCAAAACAAACACCGGCGATCTTACTATTTATCCGCCTTTATCTTCCTTGCCACAAAAAGCTGCTTATATGGTAAACGTACAATACACTACGTCATCCTCGAAAGGCCCCATACTTAAATCGGTTATTACTAATGTTTTAAACGAAATAAACGAAACCTATAGAAAGATGAGCATGGCAACCACACCGCCGCAAGCCGCCGAACTCAAAGAAGCCACGGTGAGCGGTCGCGCTTATAAATACATCGATTTTATCCTTCCCGGTCAGCTGGGTTTTTCGCTATTGAGCAGCGGGGTATTTGGTACGGCATTCGTATTTATCAGCTTGCGGTTAACACTGGTTATCAAACGTTTTTTTGCAACACCGGTTAAAAGGTACAGCATTGTTTTGGGCGAAGCCATCGCGCGGATCGTATTCTCGCTGTTAGGCGCGCTGTTCATCATTATGGTTGGGCATTACGCGTTTGGCTTTACGCTGATCCATGGCATAGTCACGGTGCTGAATATGCTGGTGCTTTGCGCCATAGGCCTTATCATTTTTATGGGTTTTGGGTTTACCGTATCGGGCATAGCCAAAAACGAAAGTACGGTGCCGCCATTATCTAATATTATTACGCTGCCGCAGTTCCTGCTGTCGGGCACGTTCTTTTCGGTAACGGCTTTCCCTAAGTGGCTGCAATATGTAAGTAATGCCCTGCCCTTAACACATTTAAATAATGCCATGCGCAAGGTTGCCTTTGAAGGGGCCGGCCTTGGCGATGTAACCCACCAGCTGTTCATCCTGCTGTTATGGGGCATAGGTGTATACGCCGTTGCCGTTAAAACCTTTAAATGGGAATAGACGAGGCAGGGAGCAAAGTATGCAGAGACGCGATACTTCGCGTCTTTTTTTGTTTGTGCTTAACACTAAATTAACATTGGCCAAAATCCTTAACATATTAATAATATTAACACTTGCATACTTAACACGCAGGTAACAATCAGGAAATACATTTGCATTAAAATAATATTAATCAAATGTTAAAGAATATCATACGCTTAACATTACCGCTGGTTATCTTAACGGTATGTTCATTAAAAGTTAACGCGCAGGACTCCAAAGCCGGTACCTGGGGCATTGTAACCATTGTTATGCCCGGCGATAGCGTACACCGCTGGGGTGGGTACACCGAGTTCCAGGCGCGCACAAACGGCTCGGGGTTTAGCCAGTTTCAGTATTACGAGGCGAAGGCCGGTGTAAGCTATGATATTGATAAAAACTTTATTGCCTTGTTGGGTACCGGTACTTATCATACCTATGATTATTTCGACGTGGATAAGGGCCCGCTTACCAACGAATTTAGGGTATGGGAGCAAATGACCATTAACCAGTTTTTAACCCCGCTAAAGTTTGAACACCGCTACCGCGTAGAACAGCGTTGGGTAAACGGTAATTACCGAAACCGTTTCCGTTACAGGTTAAATATGTTTGTGCCGCTTAACAACAAAAAAATTACGGCTAAAACCTGGTTCATATCGGTATTTGACGAGATATTTTTTAACAATAAAGCGCCGAACTTTGAACGTAACCGCGTATCCGCCTCGTTGGGTTACCAGTTTGATAAAAAATGGATAGTACAGGCAGGGTGGCTTAACCAGCGTAATTACACTACTGCTACCAGTAGCGCCAAAAACAATTTAATGCTAACGCTGATGTACCGTATAAATCGTAAAAACAGCGCCGACCACGAGCGCCTGCCTACCACAAACGATTAATAATCATTACAAATGCAAAATTTGCGTTGCTATTTCCTGTTTTTGCGCTTAACTTAGCCGACCAAATTAGTATAGTATTACATTCAAAAAAATCCGACAATAAACTATGAGCTTGATAATTGATGTCCATGCGCGCCAGATACTTGATTCCCGTGGCAATCCTACAATTGAAGTAGACGTAATTACAGAAAATGGCGTACTTGGCCGTGCCGCAGTACCATCTGGTGCTTCAACCGGTGTGCATGAGGCTGTTGAGCTTCGCGACAATGATAAAGCTGTGTACATGGGTAAGGGCGTTTTAAAAGCTGTTGCCAATGTAAACGAAAAAATTGCTGCCGAATTAAAAGGCGTTGATGTATTTGAGCAAAACGCTATAGACGCTATTATGATTGCCCTTGATGGGTCAGAAAATAAAGGTAACCTGGGTGCTAACGCCATCCTTGGTGTTTCGTTGGCGGTGGCTAAAGCTGCCGCACAAGAAAGCCGCCAGCCTTTGTACCGTTACATAGGCGGTGTTAATGCTAATACCTTGCCTATCCCGATGATGAACATTGTTAACGGCGGTTCACACTCTGACGCGCCTATCGCGTTCCAGGAGTTTATGATCATGCCGGTTGGCGCTTCATCATTCTCGGAAGCATTGCGTTGGGGTACCGAAGTATTCCATAACCTGAAGAAGATCTTACACGACAGGGGACTTTCTACAGCAGTAGGCGACGAAGGTGGTTTTGCACCAACCTTTGAAGGTACCGAAGATGGTGTTGAAACCATTTTAAAGGCGATTGAAAAAGCAGGTTACAAACCGGGTGTAGATATCTGCCTTGCGTTTGACTGCGCCGCTTCTGAGTTTTACAAAGACGGCAAATACGATTATACAAAATTTGAAGGCGAAAAAGGCGCTATCCGTACCAGCGAACAGCAGGCCGATTACCTTGCCGAATTAGCTGCAAAATACCCGATCATTTCTATTGAAGACGGTATGGGCGAGGACGACTGGGCCGGCTGGAAATTATTGACCGAAAAAATTGGTGATAAAGTACAGTTAGTAGGCGACGATTTGTTTGTTACCAACGTTAAACGTTTACAACAAGGTATTGATAACGATACTGCAAACTCTATCCTGGTAAAAGTTAACCAGATAGGTTCGTTAACCGAAACCATTAACGCGGTTACTTTGGCGCATACCAATGGTTATACATCTGTAATGAGTCACCGTTCGGGCGAAACTGAAGATGTTACCATTGCCGACCTTGCTGTTGCCTTAAACTGCGGACAGATAAAAACCGGTTCGGCATCACGGTCTGACAGGATCGCTAAATACAACCAATTGCTGCGCATCGAAGAAGAACTTGGTGAAGCAGCACGTTTTATTGGTAAGGATTTTAAATATTACAATAAGAAATAATAAGGCCCCTAACCCCCTTGAAGGGGGAATAGGATTTAAAATTGAAAGCCGGTCAATCTGTTGACCGGCTTTTTTGTCTTGTGAGTTTATCCAACCTGTCATGCTGAACGATAGTGAAGCATCTACTCGCCGATATGCTTAACGGTGATGCACAGTTCACTATCAGATTCTTCGCTCGCGCTCAGAATGACAAGATGTTGCTAAACCAAAAAAGCCTTTCCGTTTCCGAAAAGGCTTTCTCATTATATTGTTATTAATTATTGGCGTGCTGCACCGCCACCTGCGCCACCGGCACCGTTTTGGTCGCCACCCTGTATAAGGTCGTCATTGTTTACGCCTTTCTTTTTCTGCTGCGGAGCGAAGGTTGTTTTACCAAAGCTATAGCTAAACGTTATACCAAACGAACGGAAAGGGAACGCTGTGCTGCTGCTTTGTGTAAAGCCCGGACTTGATAGCTTTTGATTGAAGGCTTTATCCCTTGCAAATGGCTGTACGGTATTGAAACCAATAGAGGCTTTTTTATCAGCAAATTGCTTTTTAATACCAAAAGCATATATACCGAAGGCGGGGTTTTCGCCCTGTATGGTTTTGCGCGGCGAATTGGTAAATCCAAATACTTCGGCAATTATGCCGTGGCTAAACTGGTACTGCCCGCTTGCAAACGCGGTGTATTGGATATAAGTACCTGTTTGGCTTTGCGCGTTCTTATAAATACCGGCCGGGTCTGGGTTGTATGTGTAAGCATTGATGCTGGCACGCAAGGTTAACGGCTTAATTGGGTTTACCGAACCAAAGAAGCTTGCACCGAACGAGTTGTTTTTACCAATATTGGTGTAAACCGTACGGGTACCTTTAATTGTATCGGTACCAATAATTTCGGTTAATGGCGACGCGATACCTTCGATGATATTACTTGTATGTTTGTAGTATACCGAGAAGTTAAGCACCGATGATTTAATGAACGTATTGTAATTAAACTCGATAGTTTGCGATTTCTCTGGCGATAAGTTTGGATTACCCACCGTTTGATTTAATATACTTGTACGGTTAATAAACGGATTTAACACCTGCAGGCTTGGCCTTTGTATACGTTTGCTGTACGATAATTTGTAAGTGTTAGAACCAGATACCTTTTGAATGGTAAGGCTTGGTATGTAGGTTTCGTAATTTGCTTTAAAAGGTTGCAAACCCTGGTTAGCGGCAGTTGCTGCGCTTACATATGGGTTTTGCGGGTCGCCTTTAATACGGGTTTCCTCAAACCTGCCACCCACTAATAACGAATAGCTTTTAGGTAACGTAAAGGTTAAAACACTGTACGCGGCGTAAACATTTTGGTTGTAATTATAAAGATTAGAGTTCAGCGAATCGCGTAGCACATCCCCGCCAACGCTGTTGGTAGAGAAGATATCATAAGCGCTGTTAATACGCCTCTGTATGGTTTTACCACCAGCTTCAATCTTCAACAACTTGCTTACCGGCAGGGTGTAATCGCCTTGCAGGGTATACTCGTTATTTTTACCATCATTGGCACCTTTCTGGCTTGGGTTAATAGCGGTATATAAACTGTTAAAATCAGTATTAATAATGCTATGGCTCCACTGGCCCGATAAGGTAACCTCGTGGCCCTCTTTTTTAAATTTGTGGGTATAATCTAAATTCCAATCGAACCCGGTGAATTTGTTATGAGAGATGGTTTTACCAACATAATCAAGGCTGGTATTATTAATATTATCGGTACGGTTAAAGGTACCGCCACCATCAATATCAAAACCACCATCGTTTAAGCGCAGGGTACTGTTAATGCTGTTAAAGCCGTTAAACTCGTAACCCGCTGTTACCGAGCCTAAAGCTCCGTGCCTTTTAATACGGCTGCTGGTGTTGCTGGTATTGGAAATATCAGAAGCATCAATAGCAGGGTTAGAACCGCTTGCGGGTATAGCCGGGGTTTTAATGCCCTGGTTAAACGTGGTTATTGATGTTTGCGGCCAGGTTAAGTTACCACCTGCGTTAACAGAAAGGCTAAAACGGTTTTTGTTGTAATTGATATTGGCGTTACCGTTATTTTGACGGGTACCTACACCACCGCTTATTGAGCCGCTTAAGCCCGAAAAGTTTTTTTGCTTGGTGATGATGTTAATGATACCGCCCGAACCTTCTGCATCATATTTGGCCGAAGGGGAGGTAACCACTTCAATAGTTTTGATCTGATCTGCAGGGATGGTTTTTAATACATCGGCAAGGTTTGCTGATGTTGCACCCGATGGCTTCCCGTTTATCAATACCCTTACGTTTTGGTCGCCACGTAACGATACGTTGCCATTAATATCTACCGATACCAACGGAACTTTCTGTAATACATCCGTAGCATTACCGCCGGCGGCGGTAAGGTCTTTTTCGGCATTGTAAACCAGCTTATCTATTTTGTTTTCAATAAGTGCCGCCTGGCCAACAATTGCAACTTCTTTTAATGCTTTAGCGCTTGGTGCAATAACCAGGGTGCCCATATGGTTATCTGGTTTTGAGGCAGTAGTTTCAACCGGGTCGAAGGTTTTTGTTGGATAACCTATAAATGAAATGGTGATCTTGTATTGTCCCGCCTTCACGTTGTTGATCTGGAAGTTTCCCTTGTCATCGGTTAGCACACCGTTTATTGGTGTTTTGGCGCCGCTTTTAAACAAGCTGATGGTAGCATAATCAACCGGCTTTTTGGTAAGCGAATCGATAACCGTACCCGATATCTTGCCAACGATGGAGGAACCCCCACCGCCAACCCCAAACTGGGCTTTGGCCGATATTGAAGCACAAATAACTATTATAAGTAAAAATATACGTTTCATATTTTGGTTAATTTTGGTAATTGGAGGCGAAAATGCCTAAAATGTTACAGGGAGGCCCCTGTTTTATGTAAATAATATGCAAGTGTAATGTACATGTTACACTAAGAGGGGTAATAAACCCCTGTATACTTGCTGTTTAAAGCGGATACACAGGGGCATTAAGTAATATTGTTATATAACGATGTTTACAATGCGGCCTTTAACCACAATTACCTTTTTAGGTGTTTTGCCATCAAGGTATTTTTGAACATCGGTGTTAGCTAAAATGGCGGCTTCTATATCAGCCGCTTCCATCGTTAACGATAAACTTACATTGGTTTTCATTTTTCCGTTAAAGGATACCGGGTAGCTAAACTCATCCTCAACTAAATATGCGGGGTTAAATTTTGGATAAGCCGCGGTAGAAATGCTGCCTGCCGGGTTGCCCAGCAATACCCAAAGCTCCTCGCAAATGTGCGGGGCGTAGGGGGCAAGCACAATTACCAGGTCGTGCAGGATTGCGCGCTTGTTGCATTTAAGGTCGGTCAATTCGTTTACAGCTATCATAAAGCTGGATACGGAGGTATTGAACGAAAAACGCTCGATATCTTCCTCCACCTTGCGGATGATCTTGTGTAATGATTTTAGTTCGGCTTTTGTTGGTGCCTCGTTGCTTACGTTAAAGTTCCATTCCGCATCATGGAAAAGCCTCCAGAATTTGCGCAGGAATTTGAACACCCCCTCAATGCCATTGGTATTCCAGGGCTTGCTCTGCTCCAATGGTCCTAAAAACATCTCGTACATGCGTAAAGTATCCGCACCGTAACGGGCTATCAGGTCATCCGGGTTAACCACGTTGAATTTGGACTTGGACATTTTTTCCACTTCAACACCGCAGATGTATTTGCCATTCTCCAATACAAATTCTGCATCAGCAAAGTCTTCTCTCCATGCTTTAAACTTGTTAAGGTTCAATACCTCGTTATCCACAATGTTCACATCAACATGCAGCGGAGAGATTTTATGATCTTTTATGAGACCGTGAGATACAAAAGTGTTTGTGCCCCTGCCTTCTTCATCAATTAGTCGGTACACAAAATTACTCCGCCCCTGTATCATCCCCTGGTTGATTAGCTTTTTGAAAGGTTCTTCCTCAACCACTTTGCCAATGTCTTTCAGGAATTTGTTCCAGAAACGGCTGTACAGCAAGTGGCCGGTGGCATGTTCGCTGCCGCCAATGTACAGGTCAACATCCCGCCAGTATTCAATCGCTTCGCGCGATGCAAATTCCTGGTCGTTATGGGCATCCATGTAGCGGTACCAGTACCAGCTGCTGCCTGCCCAACCCGGCATAGTGCTTAATTCGTATTCATAAGAAGCCCCCTTAGCCCCCTCTAAATCTCCCCCGGTAGGGGATACTTTAGCTTCGCCCTCTTTGTGTGGCTGGTTAGGTTTGTATTTCCAATCCGTAGCGCGGCCCAGCGGCGGTTCGCCGCTTTCGGTTGGCAGGTATTTATCAATCTCGGGCAACAATAAGGGCAGGTGCTGCTCGTCGATAAGGTAAGGCAGGCCACCTTTAAAGTAAACCGGCACCGGCTCGCCCCAGTAACGCTGGCGGCCAAAAATGGCATCGCGCATCCTGAAGTTCACTTTTGCTTTACCTAAACCCAACTCTTCCAGTTTGGCAACTACCGCGGCGGTGCCTTCTTTGTAGCCCAAACCGTTCATAAAGTCGCTGTTGATGTATTTGCCTTCCTTGGTTGGGTCGGCCTCCACTTCAATATTCTGGATATCGATGATCGGTATTATCGGCAAATTAAAATGCTTAGCGAACAAATAGTCGCGCTGGTCGCCGGATGGTACCGCCATAACAGCGCCGGTACCGTAGCCTGCCAAAACGTAATCGGCAATCCAAACGGGGATCTTATCGCCATTAAGCGGGTTAGTTACATAACTACCGGTAAAAGCACCAGACACCGTTTTTGTATCGGCCATACGATCCAATTCGCTTTTCTTTTTGGTTTGGGCAATGTATGCATCAATATCCGCCTTTTGCGCTGGTGTGGTCAATTCTGCAACTAACTCATGCTCGGGCGCTATCACCAAAAAGCTTACACCGAAGATAGTATCTACGCGGGTAGTGAAAACCTCGATATAGGAAGCCCCCTCTAAATCTCCCCCGATAGGGGAGACTTTCTTTCCTGCTCCCTCTCCTTCGGAGAGGGTTGGGGAGAGGCTTAACGGAAACCTCACACTCGCCCCCACGCTTTTACCAATCCAATTGCGCTGCATTTCTTTCAGGGGCTCGGGCCAGTCAATGGTGTCCAAACCTTCCAGTAAACGTTGGGCGTAGGCGGTTATGCGCATGCTCCACTGCATCATTTTCTTTTGCTCCACAGGGTAGCCGCCGCGCTCGCTAAAGCCGTCTTTTACCTCGTCGTTAGCCAATACGGTACCCAGGGCGGCGCACCAGTTTACGGTACTTTCGCGCAGGTAGGTAAGGCGGTATTTTAGCAGTTCGGCTTGTTGCTGCTGTTCGGTCATGTCCTTCCATTCCGTAGCGGTAAAGCTTAGTATCTCTTCATCGCACACCGCGTTGATACCTGCCGAGCCTTTGCTTTCAAAATGCTCAACCAGTTTGGCAATGCTTTCGGCCTTATCGGCATCTTTATTATACCAGCTGTTAAACAATTGTATAAATATCCACTGCGTCCATTTATAATAATCGGGCGAACTGGTGCGCACCTCCCTGTCCCAATCGAACGAGAAACCTATCTGGTCCAACTGGCGACGGTAAGTGGCAATATTAGCTTCGGTAGTTAACAATGGGTGCTGCCCGGTTTGTATGGCATATTGCTCGGCCGGTAATCCAAAGCTATCATAACCCATTGGGTGCAATACATTAAAGCCTTTTAAGCGCTTATAACGTGCAAAGATATCAGAAGCGATATAGCCCAGCGGGTGGCCAACATGCAACCCCGCGCCCGATGGGTAAGGGAACATATCCAGTACATAATACTTGGGTTTACTGGTTGTGTTTTCGGCCCTGAAGGTTTTATGATCGGCCCAAAATTGCTGCCACTTTTGCTCTATATCTTTAAATTGATAATCCATTTGCTTATTTACCGTATTGAGGTTGCGAAAATAGTAAAAACTGCTTTAACATCAGCGTTTACAGCTTGTTTTCAACAAAGTCTATATATTATATAGGTTAACATTAAAGTTGGCAAGCTATTTTCTAAGCCTTATTTTCGGGCTTTGGTATTGCGAAATGACCCAATGCCTCAATAATTTGATGATACAAAGGTTTAAAGATACAGATATGCAGGCGGTGATAGGGTGGGTGCTGCGTGCCGGTGTTTTTATATCCATGATAGTGGTTTTTATTGGCGGTGTTATTTACCTGTACCGCCACGGACACGATATACCCGACTACCACGAGTTTAAAGGCGTACCGGCTTTTGTGCACAGCGCATCGGGTATTATACACGGCATATTTACCGGCCGGGGCAGGGCCATTATACAGGCAGGGATAGTTTTGCTGATAGCCACACCCATTGTAAGGGTTGCGTTTAGCGCCGTTGGTTTTATTATCGAAAAAGATACCTTATACACCTGCATTACCTTTATCGTACTGCTTATTATCCTCATCAGCGCGTTTACCGGTTACGCTGGTTAATTTTTAAAACCATTTTGGCCTTGCCCTGCTATATATTATATGCGCAGGCAGGCGGTACAATCATCAGCTTTAAAAAGCATTGGCTATAACACCGAAAAATTCATCCTCGAACTTGAATTTAGAGAGGGAGGCGTGTGGCAATACTTTAAATTTAAACCGGGGGCTTATAAAAAGTTTACAAGCAGCGAGTCGCTGGGTAACTTTTTTGTAACCAAAATTAAAGGCAAATACCGCGAGGAAAAGGTGGGGTATTAGTTATTTAAGCGCATGCGCTTTTGCTCGTCTTCGCTGCCGGTTACGTGGTTGGCCGCACCTTTTACGCTTGTTTTACCAAAGCGGTAACTAAAGCTTAGCACTATCTTCCGGTACTCGCGCCTGTCAACCATGGTGCGGTTAAGGTTTTGGTAATTGGTAAAAACGCGGTCCTGGTTGGTTTTAAATATATCGGTAACGGCAAGGCTTAGCTTACCCAGTTTATTAAGTATTTGCTTGCTTATACCCGCATCAACAAAATAATTAGGCCTTACATTGTTGATGCCATAAAAGGTAGCTGTTTCGTACCTGCCGGATATTTCCGCGCTTATGGTATTGTTTAGCGTAAAATCCTGCGATGTTTGAATGATAAGGTCGCCGGTTCCTTTATTTAAATTTCCATACATCGCGTAAGCAACATACCGCTGGTAAGATGCATCAATATCATACCTGCTGCCCCACCACGATGTAAACCTTATTGGCGTGTTAAGGTTAATGCCGTAAGTATAAACACGCCCCAAATTAACATCGGTTGTAAGTATCACCTTGCTGGCATCGTTTTGCTCATAAAAAGGGAACGAGGCCCCCGTAAGTAAAGTAGCATATAAGGATGTAACAGTTTCGCTATTGTAGGTATGGCTCAACCTTAACGTGTTATTATAATCGGGCATTAGGTACGGGTTGCCGGCCTGGTAGTTATACAGGTCTAAAAAGTATAAAAAGGGGTTTAGCTTATCATATGTAGGCCGCTCTATACCGCGGGTAAATGCCAGGCTGTACTCGTTTTTATCGTTGTGCTTGTAACTCAATAACACCGTAGGGAAAATGTTAAAGTATTTACGAACAGTTTGTGTTTTGTTGGTTACCGAGTTGCCATTTGTGTTGGTGTATTCGCCGCGCAAACCACCGTCGAACCCGAATTTACCAAATTTACCGGTGTAGTTGACGTAAGCGGCGCCAACGCTCTCGGTAAATAAAAAATAATTGCTGTAGGCAGGGTCGGCAGTGTAAACGCCATTTACCTGCGGGCCAAAAACAAGATTGTTATCGGTTAACGTACGGCTAAATTTTAAGCCCGCATCAAACCTGGCATCTTTTGGCAATGGGTTAGTATAGGCCAGCAGCGCTGTCCAGTTATTCATTTTAGTTGGCGATATATTTTGCAGCAGCAGCGGGTCGCGGTACATACTGCCGTCAGCTTCAAAAAACTGATTGGTAATATACTCTGCCGAGTGGCGTTTGGCCCGGGTATAAGTAAGGTTGGCACTAATTGTTTTGCCTTTTTTATCAAGCGTGCCGGTGTAATTAATATTGTAGTTTATATTGCTGATATCCCTGTCGATATTTGAATTTGCCAATATGGTAGAGTCAAGCACGCCCTGGTATGATATCTGCAAATTGTTGTTTTTATCAAAGGTGTTGTTATTAACAAATCCGCTTACCAAAAAGCCAATGCTGTTGCCGGGCGAAAGTATAAAATCGGTACCAAGCCTAAAGTTATGGTTTTGATACTCTTGTATGCTGTTATATGTAGTATTGTATGTGCTTTGCACCCCGGCAAAATTAATGCGGCGGCCTGTATAAAGCTCTTTCCAGGTTTTATTGGCATTTACACTATAGCTGCCAAAAATATTGTAGCTGGCTGTGCGGTGGTTAAACGTAACCCCGGTGCTTGCCTTGTAATACCTGCCGTAACCGGCCGAAGCGCTGAAGGTGCCGTTTGTGCCAAAGTTTGTGCCCTTTTTATAAATAATGTTGATGATACCGCCCGCTGCAGCGTCGTACTTGGCAGAACCGCCTGTTAAAACTTCCATCCTATCTATACTGCTGCCTTGTGTGCTTTTTAAAAGCGCGGCCAGGTCGGCACCTGTAAGGTTGGTGGCCTTACCGTCAATTAGTATCAATGCATCCTGCCTGCCGCTAATGCTTACATTATCGTTATTGCCAACCCTAACGCCCGGCGATTGCCTTAAAATATCCAGTACCGATTGTCCGTCGGCTATAATACTGGCGGCAGGGTTAATTATCATTTTACCGGGCCGCACCTCTATAAAAGGTTTTTTGGCCATAATAGAGATCTCTTTTAACTCGTTGCTGATAGCAGCCATGGTAATTGGCAAAGATGTTACAGTTTGCCCCTGGCTAAGCGTGTAACTTTTAGAGTAAGCTTTTTTGTAGCCCAGCCTTGTTGCGAGTATTACATAACTGCCTGCTGCGATATTTGAAAACTGGTATGTACCTTTCTCATTTACCAATGCCGACATCACCACCGATGAATCGGGAAGGTTTAATAAAATAACGGTTGCTGCATCAGCAGGTTGATCGTTTTGTATGAAAACGTTGCCGCGTATTGTGGAAGAACCCGTTTGGGCGTAACAAAAACTAAATATGCTTGCCAGGAAAGCTATAAAAAAGCATCCGATTTTAACCCTCATTAATGTACCTCGTAGAAATTTTCCTTATAGTTATATCCTCAAAAAAAAGTTAAATATAACAACAATATTACATTGTTAATTATACTCTACAGTCCTTTTTACGAATTATACTTATAAATGTTGCTTTTCGTTATTACATATAAAAACTAAAATCCCTTTCAATTTTATTATTTTCGCCAACCAGAAGCCCCCGAATACGATATGAAAAAAATATACCTGCTTGCCCTTGTTTTGTTTACGTGTGTACTTGTAAAAGCGCAGGATCAGCCCGCTAATTATGCAGCCGCGGCAAATAAGTTTAAACAGTTTTATAATAGTAACCAGCCGGATAGCATTTTTAACATGTTTAGCCCCGAAATGAAGGTTAGCCTGCCGCTTGATAAGTTTAAACCTACTACTGTACAGCTAAAATCGCAATTAGGGGCATTAAATAAAACAGAGTTTTTAAAGTATAACCAGCCGCTGGCGGTTTATAAAGCAACATTTGACAATGCAGTGTTCCTGCTTAATATATCCATCAACAATCAAAATAAATTAGTGGGGTTGTTACTAAGCCCTTATGTAGAAGAAGCAAAAACCATAGCGTTGGATGCATCGTTAAAAGAAACACCTATACTGCTTAAAACATTCTCGGGTTCAATTTCGGGTACACTAACTACCCCTGTAAATGTTACCGGTAAAATACCTGTTGTATTGATCATTGCAGGATCGGGCCCAACCGACCGCGATGGAAACAGCGCTAAACTCGGCCTTAACGGCAACACCTATAAAATGCTTGCTAATGAGATGGGTAAACAGGGTATTGCTACCGTACGTTACGATAAGCGCCTTGTAGGCCAAAGCGTAAGTACTACAAAAGAAAAAGAACTGCGTTTTGAAGATTATGTGGATGATGCCGTTGGCTTGATAAATCAATTGAGCCAGGACGGGCGCTTTTCGAAAGTGATAGTTTTAGGCCATAGCGAAGGCTCGCTTGTGGGCTTACTGGCCATACGCGACCAGCCCGCTAACGCGTTTATATCCGTTGCAGGCGCCGGCCGCCGGGCAGACCTTATTGTAACCGAGCAGATGAAATCGCAGCCGCAGTATATCCAGGACAACTTTAAAGTTATGCTGGATAGCTTAAAGCGGGGCAAGTTTACCGATAATATCGACCCAAAACTTTACCCCGTTGCAAGGCCCGATATCCAGCCCTACCTTTTGTCGTGGTTTAGGTACGAACCAGTTAAGGAAATGAAAAAAGCAAAGGTACCGGTGCTTATATTACAGGGTACAACAGATATACAAGTGCCGGTTAGCGATGCTGAAATGCTTAAAAAGGCAAAGTCAGAAGCTACACTGGTGATAATACCGGGCATGAACCATATTTTGAAAGAGGCCCCTGCCGATAAACAACAAAACGCGGCTACCTACAGTAAACCCAACCTGCCACTAAAGCCAGAGTTGGTTACCGCGATAGTGGGTTTTGTTAAGGGATTAAAGTAGATTTCAAATGTGCGGATGTGCTAAGCCTTCCACGCGCCTAATAACCTTCTCAACAAAATAATTTCCGCAGTATGGTATGCGTTATGGTCGGCTATTTGCAGGGCTTCGCGCAGGATACTTTGCCCATCGCCGTGTGGTATGTTTTGGTAAATATCGCCGCTTTTTAGCAGGGTGATGAATTCGTTTCTATCGTCGTTAATTTGTTCGATGGTTTTATTCCATGCCGCGTTATCGACAGGAGCACTTGCTTTTGGCCAATAATCATCGGGCCACTTTGGTGATGGGTGGCTGCCATCTTTACTAAACTGCAGCATATCCCACTGTGCAATGCGTATGTGCTCGGCCAGTTGCCAGATACTGTAGGGAAGATTAGCCGGTTTTACGCCACGCAGTTCGGGCGGTAAACCGCTAAGGGCATCTTTTAAAGTTGCGTGTGCGCCGCCGCCTTCAAGCAGCTTTATCAATTCATTTATTAATATTTTATGCTGATTATCCATAGTTATGCATTTGTTGCTTAACAAATTAGATACGGGTTTGATTTATATGCCTCAAAAGTTTAAGTTTACCAAAGCTAAATTGTACCATAGTGATCAAAAAAATACTATTGATGGCCCTGTATGTGGCTGCATTTACAGCTTGTAAAAAGGATGGCGGAACAATGGAAGATGTTTCGTTGAAAGATGATGCTGCCTTTGTTAGGTATGAGGACCACTTTTTGGATGAATTGTGGAAGAACAACCCTGATTGGGCAACAAGTGTTGGTTATCATAAATACGATAGTGTTTTATTGGTGCCTAACGCTAAAACCCGTGAGCAAGCGGTTAAATTTGCTAAAGTGCAGATGGACTCACTGAGCCGTTATGAGGTTAACAGCTTAAGCGATGCTAATAAGATAGACCACCGCATGATGCAAAACCAGATGGAAAGCCTGCAATGGTACACCGAGCAGTTAAAATCGTACGAGTGGGACCCGTCATCATATAATGTAATTGGTACGTTTGCTACAATCCTTAACGAAAATTATGCGCCGTTAACAAAACGCCTGCGTAGTTTTTATCAAAAGATGGAGAATATCCCCGCTTATTACAAAGAGGCGGAAAAACAACTAAAAAACCCGGTTACCGAACTAACCGACCTTGCCGTAGACCAGAACCTGGGCGGGGTAAGCATCATCGAAAACGACTTTGTTGATTCTGTTAAAAAAACAAATATCCCCGCAGCCGAGCAAAAGCTGATGATAGACCGTGCGAAGCTATCTGCAGATGCCATAAAGGGCTTTGCAACATATTTAAAAGCATTAAAGAATGATAAGCCCCGCAGTTTTAGGTTGGGCAAACAGCTTTACGAATCTAAATTTAAATACGAGATCCAGGCAGAGGGTACGGCCCAGCAAACCTATAACTCGGCGGTTGAGCGTAAAAAATACCTGCACCGCGAAATGGCTAAATTAAGCAGAACGCTTTGGCCAAAGTATTTTGGTACGCAGCCTATCCCTAAAGATTCGCTTGAATTTATTGCCAGGGTGATAGATACGCTATCATCCAAACACGTCGCGCCTGGCGATTTTCAGTCGGCTATTGAAAAGGAGATACCTAAACTAACAGCCTTTATAAGAAGCAAGGACCTGCTTACACTCGACCCGTCAAAGCCGTTAGTGGTACGCAAAGAGCCTGGATATATGGCGGGCGTAGCGGGTGCATCTATCAGTTCGCCGGGCCCGTATGATAAAGGCGGTAATACCTATTATAACGTGGGCAGCCTTGCGGGCTGGTCGGCAGAGAAAGCAGAGAGCTACCTACGCGAGTACAACAATTATACTTTACAGATCCTGTGCATCCACGAAGCTATACCAGGGCATTACACGCAATTGGTGTATTCAAACCAGTCGCCAAGTATCATTAAATCGGTATTGGGCAACGGCGCTATGGTAGAGGGCTGGGCAGTATTTAGCGAACAAATGATGATGGATGCAGGCTTTGGCGATAACGCGCCAGAGATGCGCCTGATGTGGTACAAATGGCACCTGCGGTCGGTTTGTAATACCATTTTGGATTACAGCGTGCATACATCAAACATGACCAAAGAGCAGGCCCTTAAAATGCTTACTAAAGAGGCATTTCAACAGCAAACCGAGGCCGAGAATAAATGGAAGCGGGTTAGTGTGAGCAGTGTGCAGCTCACCAGCTATTATACCGGCTATAAAGAAATAAACGCATTGCACGATGAGTGGAAGAAAAAGCAAGCCGATAAGTATAAAGTGAAGCTGTTTAATGAGAAGTTTTTAAGCTATGGCAGCGCCCCGGTAAAATTTATTAAAGAGGCTATGTTTGCCATACCTAAGCCCGACCCCAAGAGCGGGAATTAATGATCTTTGTCTACTTACTTATAACACCCATAGCTTTTAAGGTGTAATGACAGATATGGGTGTCAGCCTGAGGCCTGTCAAAGGGGTGTGCGGCGGGGCATAGCCCGCTAATGGTTCGACAGGTTTATTAAGACATTCTGCTTTTATCCCATCATGGGTAGCAAAAGCGAAGGGCTGTTGGCAAACTGTACATTTCGATTGCATGGCCACGATAGATGCTTCACTATCGTTCAGCATGACAAATGATATTAATCCGTAAATCTCTTAACTCCGGGTTATTTTTTCTTTTCGTGAACAATAACAAAAATGTCTTCGTTATCTTTTTTCATGAGGTATTTTTCGCGGGCGAATTTTTCGAGCTTGCCCTTGTCCGAGGTGAGTTCCTCCAGATCTTTGTTAACCTTGGCGGTTTCGGTTTGGTAAAAAGCCTGTTCCTGTTTTAGTTTGCTCAATTGCTGGTGATAATCGTACTGCGAAAACAGGTCGTTGGTATCAAAAAAAGTCATCCATACTACAAAGGCCACGGTAACCAGGAAGAATTTGTTCTTTATAAGGTCTAAAAGGCGTCTCATTTGTGCGGGTTCAATTTTCACTTTAAAGCTATTTAATTTCTTTGAAGGTTGCAAATATAATTTAGGGGGTGGATAAAAAAGATTAGATACTAAAGATTAGAGATTAGTTGCTGAAAATCAAATAAATAAAAAGAGGTTGGAAATTAGTAAAACCTAATCTCCAACCTCTTTTCTCCAATCTCTAAAACAGCCTATCTTCTGCCCGATGATGACCTGCTGGCGCCGCTCATGCCGCTGGCACCGCCGCGGCTATTGCCTGCACCACCACTACCGCGATGGCCTGATGGCCTGCCACCTGCACCGGCTCTTTTGTTGCCGCCGCCATGCCTGCCACCAGCCGAACCCGCGCTCTTGGGTGTGCCGTTTTTAGCTTTGCTCATCATCTTCTCCGTCATGGCTTCGTAGCTTAGCGGGTAAGGGTGGCCAAGCTCAACCGGGATCTCTTTGGCAATCAGTTTATGAATATCTTTCAGGTAATCTATTTCTTCCTCGCCGTCGCAAAACGTAAGGGCTATACCGCTGGCACCCGCGCGGCCGGTACGGCCAATACGGTGTACGTATGTTTCGGGGATATTCGGTATCTCGTAGTTGATCACGTGGGTCAGTTCATCGATATCGATACCGCGCGCGGCAATATCGGTAGCAATTAATACACGCGTACTGCGGTTTTTAAAGTTGGCCAACGCTCGTTGACGCGCGTTTTGCGATTTATTACCGTGGATAGCTTCAGCAGTGATGCCTGCGCGTACCAGGTCCTTCACTACCTTATCTGCACCGTGTTTGGTACGGGTAAACACCAGCGCGGTTTTAATCTCTTTGTCTTTTAAAATGTGGTTAAGCAACAGGCGTTTATCATTTTTGCTTACATAGTATAACGACTGCTGAATAGTATCGGCGGTTGATGATACCGGGGCAACCTCAACCTTCGCAGGTTTTTGCAAAATGGAATCGGCAAGGTGCTGGATCTCGTTTGGCATGGTAGCGCTAAAGAAAAGCGTTTGCCTGTTGGCAGGTACTTTGGCTATTATCTTTTTAACATCGTTAACAAAGCCCATATCCAGCATGCGGTCGGCCTCATCCAGTATCAGCATTTTTATCTGGTCGATGTGTACGTAGCGCTGGTTCATCAAATCTAACAAACGGCCCGGGGTAGCTATCAGGATATCTACACCACGGCGCAAGGCATCAACCTGTGGGTTTTGCGATACACCACCAAAAATAACCAGGTTTTTAAGGCCGGTATTTTTACCGTATGCGGTAAAGCTCTCGCTGATCTGGATAGCCAGTTCGCGGGTTGGGGTAAGTATTAAGGCCTTTATCTGTTTTTGCTCCTTGTGCTTTTGCTTATCCAAAAACAATAATTGAAGGATAGGTATAGCAAATGCGGCCGTTTTACCGGTACCGGTTTGGGCGCAGCCAAGCAAATCGCGGTGTTGTAATATATAGGGTATCGCTTGTTCTTGTATGGGGGTGGGGGTTGTATACCCCTCTGTTTTTAAAGCCCTTAAAATAGGCTCAATTAAATTTAAATTTTCGAATGACATGTATTGTTTGTAATGTATATGTGCTAACGCGAAGCATTAAGCGGGTCTGAAGAGTATCTAATGATCAAAACCGTAAATCAACGGGTAATTATGGCAAAGATACGCTTTTTATAACGAAGTAGTAGAAAGGGGTATAATGTGATGAAATAGTGACATGATGGGGAGGTGCGGGGTAGTTGGTGCCGGGTGAACGGAGGGTAGTTAATGGTGAGGAGATGGTTATTGGCAACCATCATAAAGAGATCTTTTACCAATCGGTTTATTATGGCGTTAGCTGCGGCCCAGACTTTACGCTCATATGCGCACGGGCGTTAGGCGCAGGCTGGTATCCGCTTCAATCCTTAACGCGTTTGTTTGAACCATGATTTACTTAATTAAGGGATTAATAGGATTTCTTTTCTGCTCACAACTCATTGACTATTCCACAGAATTTTCTTCCACTATAACTACTTCTTCTTTTTCTTTCCCATCATTCCGTCTTAAAAAAGAGTTCAGCAATATCAAGCCAAAACCAATCATAATAGAAACATCAGCCGCATTGAAAACGCCGGTTTGCAGTGGCCCGAATTTGATGTGCGCAAAATCCGTTACCGAACCATACACTATCCTATCGTACAGGTTGCCCATGCCGCCACCTATACAAAATACTATACCGGTTACCATCAAATTGCTAAGCCCTTTTTTTGTGATGCTGTAAAATAGCGCACCCAACAGCGCAATTGCAGGTAATAGCGTAAGCAATATAAACCTGAAAGGCTGTACCAGCTTAGCGCCGAGGCTTAAAAAAGCGCCGGTGTTTTCTACCCGCAGCAGGGTAAAGTGATCGTTAAAGAAGCTGTAATGGTCGTAATACCCTATATGCGCGCGCATCATTGATTTGGTTACCTGGTCGGCAATTACGTTTAATACCAGTATAACCAGGAAAAATATGATGCGTGGTGTGCCTGTTAATTTCATTGGGGCTAATGTAGAAAACAGATTCTGAAAATCGCGATGCAATCGCAAAACCATTTTAGCACTCGTTACAAACGGGCGCAAGGTGCTAAACAAAAAAGCCTTTAAAGCAAAACTCAAAAGGCTTTTATCATTTGCACATCTGCATATTTGTTACTTTTTCATCATCCCGATGAAATCATCGAAAAGGTATCGGCTATCATGCGGGCCGGGAGATGATTCGGGGTGGTATTGTACCGAAAATGCATTTTTATTCTTAACACGGATCCCTTCGATCGATTGATCGTTAAGGTTTACGTGAGTAATTTCTACTTTATCAGATGCCCTCACCGCTTCCTGCACCACACCAAAACCATGGTTTTGCGAGGTTACTTCGCAATGGTTGATGATAACGTTCTTAACCGGGTGGTTTAAGCCACGGTGGCCATTAAACATTTTTTGGGTTGGTATATCATTAGCCAAAGCCAGTAACTGGTGACCCAGGCAAATGCCAAACATTGGCTTATCGGTCTCCAATATCTTTTTTACGGTATCAATGGCGTAAGGCATAGCAGCCGGGTCGCCGGGACCGTTTGATATAAAATATCCCGACGGGGCAAAATCCTTCTCCATTTCCTCAAAGGTGGTTTTTGCCGGGTAAACTTTGGCGTAAACGTCGCGGTCGTCAAAATTGCGGAGGATATTTTTCTTAACACCAAGGTCTAAAACGGCTACTCGGTAGGCAGCGTTTTCGTCGCCAAAAGTGTAAGTTTCTTTGGTGGATACCTGTGATGATAGCTCAAGGCCGTCCATATCGGGTGCTTCGGCCAGTTTGGCTTTTAGTTCATCAAGGTCTAAAATTTCTGAAGATATAATAGCGTTCATAGCGCCCTTATCGCGGATGTGGCGAACGATCTGGCGGGTGTCGACATCCGAGATGCCAACAATGTTTTGCTCCTGGAAATAATCCTGGATACTTTCGTTAGCCTGTTTACGGCTGTATGCTATGTTATAGTTCTTACAAACCAGGCCGGCTATCTGGATATTGCCCGATTCAACCTCTTCGGTAGCGATACCGTAATTGCCGATGTGCGCATTGGTGGCCACCATAATTTGCCCGAAGTATGATGGGTCGGTAAAAATTTCCTGGTAGCCGGTCATGCCGGTATTAAAGCAAATTTCGCCTGTGGTAGTACCAATTTTCCCGGCGGCTTTACCGTAAAATACGGTTCCGTCGGCTAATAATAAAACTGCAGGTAATTTGGTGAAATGATTCATTTAGCAAAAAAATTGAAAGGGTTATTGATTCGGATTTTCTGGCACGAAGCTCCGTGAAAACAAACCGGAAGGCTGAAGTAGGATACTACTTTATTCACGCCGCAAATGTAGGGAAAATTTACGATTTTAGATTTACGATTTTAGATTTTTTGAATATTGCAGGATCTTGACTGTTGATGCGACTAAATCCGAAATCGAAAATCCGAAATCCGAAATCAAAATATACCTTTGTGTTACAAAACTAAACAGATACCATGTCGGTAAACAAGGAAGTTAAACGCATTACCACGCATATACTGCAGGAAATGAAGAACCGTGGCGAAAAGATAGCCATGCTTACGGCCTACGATTTTTCGATGGCCGCCATTGTAGATAATGCCGGTACGGATATTATCCTGGTGGGCGATTCGGCCAGTAATGTAATGGCCGGGCACGAAACCACGCTGCCCATTACTTTGGACCAGATGATCTATCACGCGGCATCGGTAGTACGCGCGGCAAAACGGGCTTTGGTAATTGTCGACCTGCCATTTGGGTCGTATCAGGGTAATTCTAAAGAAGCTTTGGCCTCGGCCATCCGCATAATGAAGGAAGCGGGCGCGCATGGCGTTAAGCTGGAAGGTGGTGTAGAGATCGCAGAATCGGTAACCAGGATACTGGCGGCAGGTATCCCTGTAATGGGTCACCTGGGCTTAACCCCGCAATCCATCTATAAATTTGGTACCTATACCGTACGCGCCAAGGAAGAGGCCGAAGCAGCCAAACTAAAAGAAGATGCTTTGAAACTTCAGGAACTGGGTTGCTTTGCTATTGTATTAGAAAAGATCCCGGCCAAACTGGCAACAGAAGTAAGTAAATCCATCAGCATCCCAACCATTGGTATTGGCGCAGGCCAGCACTGCGACGGGCAGGTTTTGGTAATCCATGATATGCTGGGTATTAACAAAGGGTTTAAGCCCCGTTTTTTACGCCAGTACGCCAACCTGTTTGATGTAATGAACGATGCCATCACCAATTATGTTGACGATGTAAAATCAAAAAGCTTCCCGAACGAGAAGGAGGAGTATTAGAAGCCTCTCCCCAGCCCTCTCCAAAGGAGAGGGGGCTTTGATTGGCAATCGTAAATCTAAAATCGTAAATCTAATATCAAAACGTGGCGCGACCGGAATTTAATTATATAAGTAAAGATATTACCGATGCTGATATACTGTATGAGGATAACCACCTGATAGCGGTAAACAAGCGCGCGGGCGATATTGTGCAGGTGGATGATACCGGCGACGAGTCGCTGGATGATAAGGTGAAGCGCTACATCGCCCAAAAATATAACAAGCCAAACGGCGCTTTTTTGGGCGTGGTACACCGGCTGGACCGGCCGGTGAGCGGGGTTATCCTTTTTGCCAAAACAAGCAAGGCATTAGAGCGCATCAACAAAATGTTTAAGGCGCGCGAAATGCATAAAACCTATTATGCCATTGTACGAAAGCGCCCGCAGCCCGAAGCCGGTAACTTGGTACATTACCTTATCAAAAACCCGCAAAAGAACGTTACCAAAGCTCACGACAAAGAAGTTACCGGCAGCCAGCGCAGCGAACTGAATTATAAATTGGTTGGCGAACGGGATGGCTACTATGTGATAGAGGTAGACCCGATAACCGGCCGCCCGCATCAGATCCGCGTGCAGCTATCTACCCTGGGCTGCCCCATAGTTGGCGACAATAAATATGGTTACCCCCGCGGCAGCCTGCGCAAAAGCATATGCTTGCATGCCCGCCGCCTGCAATTTATCCACCCCGTAAAAAATGAACCTATATTAATTGTAGCGCCATTACCAAAAGATGGTTTCTGGGAAAAGTTTGAGGGGTTAATACAGTAGATGTGCTGATGATTTGTAACAAATGTGGTAACGATAATTGGAGTACTTGGAGGTCTTCATCTTCATTTAAAGTCTATAAATATTGCAAGAGTTGTCGGCAAGAAAGGGCTGCCACGTACAACCAAAGAAAAATTGAGGCGTTAGGGAAGCATTCTAACAAACAGTGGCTTAATAAATTGGATAAATTTGAATCCTGTCCAGGTTGTAACAGGAAATGGTCGTTAATTGAGCCGCGAGCTGACAAGAGATACAAGTATGTCTGGACAAAGGATCATATTGTTCCCCTAAATAAAGGCGGCTCTGATAGTATTGATAATATTCAACCGTTGTGTTATCGATGTAATTTTGGAAAAAGATGATAATGTGGGCGTTACCTGCGGCCCGGGCTATCCGCTCATACTGCGCGAGGCATTAGCCACAAGGCCGGTATACGCTGCTAACCCTAACGCATTTATCTGAACCGGAATTTTCAGAATTAAAGAATTTCCAGAATGCCTTTTCTAACGAGCGCGGGGCCTAAACGTCAAAGCGGGCGGGCCGGGAGTATGGCGGGACTGTCGGTTTAGCTTTCGAACTCGCGCATGCGGGAGAAAGCGTTAAGAACTGGCAGGGCGGGCGGAAGCATCGCTTTGACTTGGCCTTTTCTTTTGGTTCGTTTTCTTTGCGGCTAAGGCAAAGAAAATGAACATCCACAGGCTTAGCCTTAACTTACTGCCGTAACTAACGGTGAACCAATCGCAGACTTGTCTTGTCTAACAAGATTTCTCGTCGCTACGCTCGCTCGAATGACATAAATAGAAAAAATTCTAAAAAGATTCTCACGCTCCGCTCGTAACGACGCTTGGGATCCTACAACCCCCTCACTTTTTCCCACACCTCCTCATCAACCCAAACCCCTTCTTTTAAGCTTTGTTCACGTACGCGCAGCATGTTTTCGCCGGGGAAAAGTATCTCATTATCGCCTTCGGCAGCACTGCTTTTGGTGTAGACCAGTATCTCGTTTATAAGCGAAGCATTTTTTTCGACATCTGTTTTTATAGCAATAAATACCTGCGATACCCCGGTTTCCTTTCTGCCCGATTGGGTTATCACCGGGGTAGAGTCGCCGCCGCTTAATATGGTAGCAAGCAGATCCAACACTAAAGATAACCCCGATCCTTTCCAGAAGCCTATGGGCAATGCCCTTTTGCTTTCCATTATAGTTGCCGCATCGGTGCTTAAATTGCCCTCGTTATTGTACCCGCCGGGCACAGGCAGGGGTTTACCTTGTGCCTGGTACTGCCAAAGCTTACCAAAAGAGTATTGCGACATAGCCATATCCAGCACCACATGCCCACCCTGCCGGGGTACAGCTATAATAAGCGGGTTGTTGCCCAGGCGCGGTTCGGTGCCACCCCAGGGGGGCAGGTTGGCAATGGTATTGGTAAAACAGATGCCGATATATCCCGATTCGGCAGCTTGCAGTCCGTACGTGCCGCCGCGCATCCAGTGGTTGGTGTTTTTAATTGCAACGCAGCCTATGCCGTTATCTTTCGCTAAATCAATCGCCCTATCTATGCAAAACTTAGCGTTCAGCATACCGGGGGCAAGGTTGCCGTCCCATTGCTCAATCGCCCCAAAAGCATTAACCAACGTTGGTATAGCATCGGGCAATACCAGGTTCTCCTTTATATACTCGATAAACACCGGGAAACGGTTAAGGCCATGGCTGTGTACGCCGTCGCGGCTGTTATCGGCAAAAACCGTTGCGCAGGCATCGGCAATGGTATCATCAATATCGTGGCTGATAAGCGCCCGTTTAAATTCGGCTTTAAGTTGTTGATAAGGTATCCGCATAAGGCAAATATAAATTCTTTGGCAGCGCTTTATGAACTATAATTATAAAGCCCCGAAATATTTAGATAGATAAATAGTTATAATAATGCAGCTTTTGAAATCGCTTAACTAAACTATCTTTGCAACTTAAATGAAGAAGAGAAACCTATATTTTTTACTGGCCGGGTTGCTTGTTATAAGTTTTTTTGCCAATTCCTGTAAAAAGGAAAAGCAAAGCAGTATAGCCGGTTTGCTTACTTATGGTAAATGGCAATTAGGCACTGTGATGGAGTATAAATACCTGGGCGACTCTCAGCAATCGGTTGATACACTGGAGTGCGATTCGGCACAAATATTTGTTTTTAATGACGACAAAACTTGCAGCTATACAAATTTTGACTGCGCCCCAGCTACGGTGAATGGAACCTGGTCGCTCTCGGACAATAAACTGTTTTTGTTTGCCGATATTACTTATCCCGAGATCACATCAGCGCACACTAAACAGCCATTTATCAATTCCCGTATAGCAAATTTAGGCGAGTTTTCGATGGTTTTGGAAACAGGCGATCTTCAAACATATTATACTGCTACCGATAACAGAACCATCAGGCGTTATGGATTTACAAGGATTAAGCCTGTAGTTACCAAATAGTTGATAAAATTTTATATTTTGCGTAATAAAATCTACCAGCCGTTTTGAAAAAGAGAATTGCCATTTTTGCTTCCGGATCGGGATCAAACGCCCAAAAGATAATGGAGCATTTTAAGCGCAACGCCGATGCCGAAGTTGTATTGATACTAACCAACAACCCGCAGGCCTACGTTTTGCAGCGTGCCGATAACTTCGAGATCCCGTCGCACATATTTACACGCCACGAGTTTTATGATACCGACGATGTGATAAGCCTGCTTAAAAATCTGCAGGTAGATATTATTGTGCTTGCCGGCTTTTTATGGCTGGTGCCGCCAAGCTTGCTGAACGCGTTCCCCAATAAGATCATTAACCTGCATCCTGCGCTGCTTCCAAAATTTGGCGGCAAGGGTATGTATGGCGATAACGTACACAAAGCTGTGCTTGCAGCCGGCGAAGAAGAATCGGGCATTACCATACACTTCGTAAACACCCAGTTTGACGAAGGCGAGGTGATCCACCAATCACGCTTTAAGATAGAACCCGGCGACAACCTGGAGATGGTAAAATTTAAAGGCCAGCAACTGGAGCACCAGCACTTCCCTAAGGTGATTGAGAATTTGTTAAAAAAGATGAGGTCGTAAAAGTTACAGATTTGGCCTTTTCTCTTGTATAAGTTTATACAATTCATCAAAACTTATTCTGAGCGAATTTGCCGACACCGCAACCGGTGAGCCGTACATCCTGTTATTTAATGATGCTATTCGCCTGCTCAGGGCATTTGGCTGCCGCCTGATGTATCCGTCGGCATCGTTCACCACCACCACAATAATTTTTTGGCGGTTAACATCCACTACGTTTAATCCTAAAACATCTTCCCAGGGTACAAAACCAACTGACAACATGCTTGAGTTATCGGTAAAACCATCGTTATCAATAACAAATCCGGCTTGGGTGTCAAATAATTTATTTACAATGTATAGCGCCACCACTCCAAAAACTACAATGGCCGCAATGCCTATCGCCATAATTAAAATATGGTTACGATGAAACTGGTAGGGATTGCTTACAAACCAAACCCCGGCGGCCACAAACAGTGCCGAGCCTGCAAGGGCTAAGGTCATCTTGGTTTTGCTTAGCGGGATTTCAGTAACATCAAGCGGATTAGTAGGTTGCATTTTGCTTGTGAATTTACTGATAAAGCACCAGGATAAAAGATTTGTTTTGCAATTATTACGGGCATCTTAAACGTGTTGAAAATAATGCATTAATCTCTTCAACTAATCGCTAATTAACTAACCACTAATTAACTAAATTCCTTACCTTTGCGGCTCAAAATTTCCTGTCGTAATGAGTGACTCTGTACAAATAAAAAACGCCCTGATTTCTGTTTATTACAAAGACAACCTTGAGCCTATAATTCATGAGTTGAACCGCCTTGGTGTGAAAATATATTCTACCGGTGGTACCGAAACTTTTATACGCGACCTTGGTGTTGATGTTATTGCTGTTGAGGACCTTACCTCGTACCCATCTATTTTGGGTGGGCGGGTAAAAACCCTGCACCCGAAGGTGTTTGGGGGTATTTTGGCCCGCCGAAGTTTCGACAGCGATGAACAGCAGCTGGCACAGTACGAGATCCCCGAAATCGACCTGGTAATTGTTGACCTGTACCCCTTCGAGGAAACAGTAAACTCGGGTGCCGGGCAGGAAGATATCATCGAGAAGATAGACATTGGCGGTATCTCGCTTATCCGCGCAGCAGCCAAAAACTTTAAGGACGTGGTTATCCTGGCCTCTAAAAACGATTACAACGAGCTTGAAGAGATCCTGAAAACACAGGAAGGTGCAACCACTATAGACCAGCGCCGCCGTTTCGCCCAAAAAGCGTTTAACATCTCATCAAACTACGATACCCATATTTTCCAGTATTTTGACCGTAACCACCCGATGCCTGTTTTTAAACAAAGCATCCAAACCAGCCAGGTTTTACGTTATGGCGAAAACCCGCATCAAAAAGGCATTTTCTACGGGAACCTTGATGCCATGTTCAACAAACTGAATGGTAAAGAGCTATCATACAACAACCTGGTTGATGTTGATGCTGCCGTTGCTTTGATAGATGAATTTACCGAGCCTACAATCGCCATATTAAAACATACCAACGCTTGCGGTATCGCATCGCGCCAGCACATTAAGCAAGCCTGGATAGATGCTTTAGCCTGCGACCCGGTTTCGGCTTTTGGTGGTGTTATCATCGCAAACGATGAAATTGATGCCGCTACCGCGACAGAAATTGACAAGATATTTTACGAGGTATTAATTGCCCCGGCATTTACAGACGAGGCCGTGCAAATATTATCAGCCAAAAAGAACCGCATTGTACTGGTTCGCCAGCCGGTTGAGCTGCCGCTTAAGCAGTTTAAAACTTTACTCAACGGTGTTATCGAGCAGGATAAAGACCTTGTTGTTGAAGGCCCGGCGCAAATGAATTCAGTTACCGATAAAAAGGCTACCGAGCACGAACTGCGCGACCTGCACTTTGCCAACAAAGTTGTTAAGCATACCAAATCAAACACCATCGTATTTGCTAAAGACAATCAGTTAATGGCAAGCGGAGTTGGCCAAACTTCAAGGGTAGATTCTCTGAAACAGGCTATCATTAAAGCCGAAAGTTTTGGGTTTGACCTTAAAGGCGCTGTTATGGCATCTGATGCTTTCTTCCCCTTCCCGGATTGTGTGGAGATAGCTGCCGATGCAGGTATTGCTGCTGTTTTACAGCCGGGCGGTTCTATAAAAGACCAGGACTCCATTAACATGTGTAACCAAAAAGGCATTGCCATGGTTACTACAGGGGTTCGCCATTTTAAACATTAATTTAGAGATTGGAGATCAGTTAATTAAAGATTAGTGCCAGTCAGTTTGTAGTAAAGGTGTTATTGCTTTTATGACCAACTAATCTCTAACAACAAATACGAATTTTAAAAAATTAGAGTTATTAATTACTAATTTACACGCATACCGCGCCCGTGTTATTTGGCGCAAAAACAGTCTTAAATATTACATTTCAGCATAATTAGAAATACCGCCACATGGGTTTATTTAATTTTTTTACACAAGAGATAGCAATTGACCTGGGTACTGCCAATACCCTGATCATACATAATGATAAAGTTGTTGTTGATGAGCCATCCATCGTGGCTTTTGACCGTACAACAAACAAAGTAATTGCCATTGGCCGCCAGGCCATGCAAATGGAGGGCAAAACCCACGATAACATCCGTACCGTTCGCCCGCTTAAAGATGGTGTAATTGCCGACTTTAACGCTGCCGAGCTGATGATACGCGGTATGATCAAAATGATCAATCAAGGCAAAGGATGGTTTTTTCCATCATTGCGTATGGTTATCTGTATCCCATCGGGTATTACCGAAGTAGAGAAACGCGCGGTACGCGATAGCGCCGAAATTGCAGGTGCTAAAGAAGTTTACCTGATCTACGAACCAATGGCTGCTGCCGTGGGTATCGGTATCGACGTAGAGGAGCCTATGGGTAACATGATCATCGATATTGGTGGTGGTACTACCGAGATAGCGGTTATCGCTTTATCGGGTATCGTTTGTGACCAGTCTATCCGCGTTGCGGGAGATAACTTCGACTCTGATATCGTACAGTACATCCGTCGCCAGCATAACATCATGATCGGTGACCGTACTGCCGAAAAAATAAAAATTGAAGTAGGCGCGGCATTGCCGGAGCTTAGTGAACCACCTGCAGATTTTGCGGTACAGGGTCGCGACCTGATGACCGGCGTTCCAAAACAGATCACCGTATCGTATACCGAGATAGCGCATTGTCTTGATAAATCGATCTCGAAAATTGAGGAAGCGATATTAAAGGCTTTGGAGATTACCCCGCCCGAGCTTTCTGCAGATATTTACCAGACCGGTATTTACCTTACAGGCGGTGGCGCATTACTGCGCGGACTTGATAAACGGGTAGCTGCAAAAACCAAACTACCCGTGCACGTTGCCGAAGACCCACTTCGCGCCGTAGTACGCGGTACCGGTACAGCCCTAAAAAATATAGGTAACTTTAAGTTTTTAATGCAGTAATTTCGATATACGGTTTACGATTTTAGATTTACGATTGTGTAAATTCATAAATCGTAAATCGTACATCTAAAATCGTAATTCTCCGATGCGTAACCTCCTGATATTTATCACCAAGTACAACGCATTCTTCCTGTTTCTTATTTTTGAGATAGTATCACTGCTTATCTATATCAAATACAACTCTTTTCAAAAGGCATCTTTTATTAACAGTACTAACCAGGTTACCGGTAATTTATATGCCAAAGCCGATGAGTTAAAGGGCTACCTGTCTTTAAAAGATGTAAACGATAAACTGGCCAAAGAAAACGCCGAACTGCGTAACCAGTTGCGTGCGTCGAAATATGCTGATACTGTTGCCCGTAAAACGGTTAACGACACCATTTACAAGCAGCAATACGAATATATCGAGGCGCAGGTTATCAACAACTCCATCAATAAACGTAACAACTATTTAACCATTAGCCGTGGCAGCCGCGATGGTATTGCAAAAGGGATGGGGGTAATATCCAGTTTGGGTGTTGTTGGCAAAGTGATATTTGTAGGCGAGCATTTATCTATCATACAATCCCTGCTGCACAAGGAATCGCGCTTTAGCGCCATGCTGGCAGCCAACAGGGAGATAGGTTATGTAGAGTGGGGCGATGATCTGGACCCACGGAAAGGGTTGCTGGTTGACGTATCAAACAACGCGCAGCCCAAAATTGGCGAACTGGTGGTAACGTCAGATCTGTCGCTTTTCCCGGCGGGGATACCTTTAGGCAAAGTAACCAGGCTAACAACCAAAAGCGGCGGCTTTTTCCTGAATATGGAAGTGGCCCTTGCAACCGACTTTAGCAAGCTGGAATACGTGTACGTGGTAATTAACAAGTTTGCACAAGAGCAGGCGGGACTGGAGGCCCAGGAGAAAAAAGATGAGTAGGATAATATTAATAAACCTGGTGCGCTTTGTGATGCTGGTTTTACTGCAGGTATTTTTACTCAAAAATATTTCGCTGTATAATTTATCGGTGCCCTACCTGTATATCCTGTTTATACTGCTGCTGCCGTTCGAGACGCCAAACCTGGTGCTTTTTGTGCTGGCCTTTATTTTAGGATTAACCATTGATGCTTTTTACGATACTCCCGGCCTGCACGCCGCGGCTTGTACATTGCTTGCCTTTGTACGGATATTCTTTATCAGCATAACGGTACAAAAGGATGGCTTTGATAACGAGCCCGAGCCTACGCTAAGCATAATGGGTTTCAGGTGGTTTTTTACTTATGCACTTGTTCTCACGCTTTTCCATCATTTCTTCCTATTCAACCTGGAAGTTTTCAGGCTATCTGAGATCACTTACACACTAAGCCGGTTCTTATCGAGTTCAATATTTACAGTATTTTTGATGCTGGTTTCGGGCTTATTGTTTTTCAGAAAGAAAGAGCGTAAATAAATGAATAGTTTTTTTGAGCGGAGATACGTTATAGCAGGGATATTTATAACCCTTATATTGGTATTGCTTGCCCGGCTGTTTTACATACAGGTGGTTGATGACCGCTACTTTTTATACGCGCAAAATAATGTGATGCGCCGTATTATGCAGTACCCGGCCCGTGGCCCTATCCTTGACCGTACCGGTAAAATAATGGTACAAAACGAGCCCATATACGATATAATGGTTATACCAAAACAGGTAAAACCTTTTGATACGGTTGAATTTTGTAAGTTATTGGGTATAGATAAAGAGGGGTTTGATAAGCGCTTTGCAAAAGCAAAAGTTTATTCGCCCCGGCTTGCATCTGTATTTGAAAAGCAATTATCCTTACAAGCGTATGCTTCCTTTCAGGAGCGGCTATCCGAGTTTCCGGGTTTTTATCCCCAACGCAGGTCAGTTCGGATCTATCCGGATTCGGCAGCGGCACAATTTCTTGGTTATATTGGCGAGGCTACAGATGCCATTATTAAAAGGTCGAACGGATATTATAGCCCGGGTGATTATGTAGGCATCACCGGTGTCGAAAAATCGTACGAAACCATACTGCGGGGCCAGCGCGGCGTTCAGAATTTGCTATACGATTCGCACAACGTAGCTAAAGGAAGCTACGCCAACGGCGCTTACGATACAGCCGCTGTTGCCGGCGAACGGCTGGTATCGTCACTTGATATGCGCATCCAGCGGCTTGGCGAAACACTGATGCAAAATAAGGTGGGCAGTATTGTTGCCATTGAACCATCAAGCGGCGAGATACTTTGCTTTGTAAGCAGCCCAACCTACGACCCTAATTTACTGGTAGGCCGCGAACGCGGTAATAATGCCGCCAAATTATATAAGGACCCATACAAGCCATTTTTTACAAGGCCTATACAGGCTAAGTATCCACCGGGGTCGTCATTTAAACCTCTGAGCGCGCTGATTGCATTGCAGGAAGGCATTATAACGCCGCAAACCACTTACTTATGCCCGGGGCGCTACCTGGCAAATAACGGTAAACCAAAATGTACCCACGTACACGGGCTGGTTAACCTTAGCAGCGCCATTGCCGAATCGTGCAACGGGTACTTTGCCATGGTGTTCGAAAAATTAATGAACGCGCATGGTGCTAAAAACACCGAAAGTTCTTTCGACTCGTGGCGTAATAATGTAAACAAGTTTGGCTTTGGGGTAAAGCTTGATGTAGATATCCCAAGCGAATCGAGGGGTAACGTACCAACATCAGGTTTTTACGACAGGTACTATCAAAAGGGCGGTTGGCGTTCAAAAACCATCCTGTCGCTGGCTATTGGGCAGGGCGAACTGGAGGCCACGCCACTGCAACTGGCCAATATCGAGGCTACCATTGCCAACCATGGGTTTTATTATAAACCACACCTTATAAAAGCCATTGGGGATAAAGCCGTTATTAAAAAAGAATATACACTTAAAAACTATGTAGGTATCAACCCACAATATTTTGAGCCCGTTATAGATGGTATGCAAAACGTGGTAGACCACGGTACGGCCGTAGGATCGAAAATACCGGGCATTGTAATGTGTGGCAAAACAGGTACGGCACAAAATCCGCATGGTAAAAACCATTCGTTATTTGTGGCATATGCCCCGCGCGATAACCCTAAGATTGCTATTGCCGTAGTGGTAGAAAACTCGGGCGATGGCGGTACCTGGGCGGCGCCTATAGCCAGCTTTATTGTAGAACAATACTTACGGGGCAGTATATCTAAACGCCCGTCGGGTATTTATCCCGAGTATTACATAGAAAAGAATTTGCTGCCCGATGTAATTGTAAAACCTGCCGATAAAGCGAAGCTAAAAGCGGACAGCCTGAAAAAAGCAACTGCCGATTCGCTTAAAAAAGTAAAAGCCGATTCCATAAAAAAGTCGAAATTAATATCGGCCAAAAATAAACCTGCTAAAAAAGTAGATGGGCAATTAACAGCTATGCTGCCAAAACAAACGGACGATGAATAACCAACAGCGTAGTTTCTTTTTTAATGTGGATTGGGTAACGGTACTTATTTACCTGGCGCTGTGCGTTATCGGCTGGTTTAATATTCACGCGGCAGTGTATGATGAAGATCATCGCAGTATGTTAGATTTTGATACCCAGTATGGTAAGCAGTTCATCTTCATTATTTCGGCCCTGGTGATTGGTACGGTCATCCTTCTGCTCGAGAGCCGCTTCCTGTCGGCCTTAGCGCCTGCCTTTTACGTGGTAACGGTGCTGTTGCTTGTAGTAGTGCTGGTTGCCGGGCACAATGTTGGGGGTAACCAGGCCTGGATAGATATGGGTGGGGGGTTCAGGCTGCAGCCATCGGAGTTTGCCAAATTTGCAACCTGCCTTTTGCTGGCGCGGTACCTTAGCGCTACTAATGTAAAGGTTACCGATCCAAAATCATTCCTGATAGCCGGCGGTATTATTTTGCTGCCCATGATGTTGATAAAGCTTCAGCCGGATGATGGGTCTACCCTTGTGTTTTGTTCGCTCATACTGGTATTGTACCGCGAGGGCTTATCCGTTTATTTCCTTATCGTTATTGGCCTGCTGGCTACCCTGTTTGTATCGGCCCTGCTGGTTAATGTGTGGTACATTATTATAGTATTGGTTGCACTGGCGGCGTTGCTGCTATTTCTTTTTGGAAAGAACCGCAAATTTGTTACCGGCCTTATCATCGGGCTGGTATTGGCTATTGGCTTTGTTTTTTGTGTAAAACCGCTATATTTTCATGGCTTGAAACCACACCAGCGCGTACGCATCGATGAGGTGCTTGGCCTTACTAAAGATCTGCGGGGTGTTGGCTACAATCAAAATCAATCAAAAATTGCCATTGGCTCGGGCCGTGTATGGGGTAAAGGCTACCTGCAAGGCACACAAACCAAATACTCCTTTGTACCCGAGCAAAGCACCGATTTTATATTTTGTACCGTAGGCGAGGAGTGGGGGTTTGCAGGTTCGGTTGTGGTAATGGGCTTATACCTGTTTTTGTTACTGCGGATAGTAATGATAGCCGAGCGACAGCGTGCGCCATTCTCGCGCATATATGGTTATGGGGTGGCATCCATCATTTTTTGCCATGTTGTTATCAACATCGCTATGGCCATAGGTTACATGCCGGTAATAGGTATCCCGCTGCCATTTATCAGTTATGGGGGTTCGTCGTTATGGAGCTTTACAGTACTGTTGTTTATCCTGCTTAAGCTCGACTCGAACCGGATGGGTATGAACTACGCGTAACGGCGTTTCAGCAAAGCATAAAATTTATCCGAAGTGGCTTTTTTGCCCTCCCAGTTATTTTTGGTAACGTAATTGGTCTTCAGGAAACGGTCGGCTTCTTCAAAGCTGGTGAACCGGTTTACTATTTCAATAGCTTCGCTGTAAGCCAGGCTGTAACCGTTAAACAGGTCTTTCACAAAAAGCAATTTATCATTCAGGCTAATAGCCGATTTAATGTCTTTTATCGCTGCCTCAGCAGGTTCGGTACCCGTGCCCTGGTTTCCCTTTAGTTGTGCCGACATCCGCTCGTTAAAAGATAGCGGCTTGGTTTCTTTAGCCGGTGTTGGGGCAGGTTCCTCTGCCTTAATTTTTGGGGTATTATCAATAACCGGTTCAGGGTTAGTGGGTACTATGTTCGGCTCCTCGGTTTCATCGTCGGCGTTAATGATTTCCCCATCTAAAATACCCTCCATAGTTACCTGCTGGTTTTTTTCAGCTTTTTTTTCGGGTATAACAGGTGTTACCTCTTCCTCTTCTTCCCAGTCCTCCGCCTCATCTATAACCAGTTCGTGCCGTATGGTTTCGGGTTCCTCGCGCTCAAACGAATAGCTGTCTGCATCGGTCCCGGTGTGCAGGTCTATCTGCGGTGCAGGCTTATCATCTTCAACCGGGGTAATATCTATTTTAATAGGTTCGGCTTGCGCGGGGGTTATTTTAAACGGCGTGCGTTCTGCAGCCGGTTTTACCTGTTGTACAAGTGGCTCAAAATATTTTGGCTCGTTGTTAGCCGGTTTCTTTATTTCTTCAACAACCTGTTTTTTTGGCTCGGGCTGCTCTTTCTTAAACTCGGGTTGTTTTTCTTCAATATGCGGGGGCAACGTATGCTGCAACTGCACCTTTTGAAGGTTAAGCTTTCTTAATATTTCGGCATGGTCTTTTAAAAAGTGGGTGTTGGCAACAAACAGCTCAAGTTCAAGGTCGTTAAGGTTATCTGCAGTACTTTGCAGGTACTCATATTGCTCGTTAAGTTCTTTTATTATGGCGCCGGTCTTTCTAAATACTTCCTGCTGCTTCATGGCTTTAATGTTAGGAAATTGCTAACCAAAAATAGCATAAAATTCTGATATTAGCCCCTCACAAAAGATTTGAGAGATTGTACAACGAGGAGATTTTTAAAAGGCGGGGCGAGATAGGCGGGAGTATTGAAGTGGTCTGTGGGTCAATGTTTTCGGGCAAAACCGAAGAATTGATAAGGCGGGTTAACCGCGCCCGCATAGCAAAAGTGAATGTGGAAATTTTTAGCCCGGTAGCCGATACCCGCTACGATAAAAGCGCCCTGGTATCGCACAATCTTAATTCTATCCCTTCAAAAGCAGTTTGTAAAGCTGCCGAAATTTTGCCTCTGGCAAGCCATATCCAGGTGGTGGGGATCGACGAGGCCCAGTTTTTTGATGACGAATTACCACAAGTTTGCCAAACCCTTGCCGATAGCGGTGTACGCGTAATTGTGGCCGGTTTGGATATGGATTTTAAGGGCCGCCCGTTTGGCGCTATGCCCCAGGTAATGGCCATGGCCGACTCTGTTACCAAACTGCATGCCGTATGTGTAAAATGCGGACAGCAGGCCATGTACTCGTACCGTTTGGTGCCTAACGAAAGCCAGATACTTTTAGGCGAAAAGGAAAGCTACGAAGCCCGCTGCCGTAATTGCTTTAATTTGGATGGGGCAATTTAAGTAAGCAGTTTGGCGGCTAAACTTATTCCTCATATGCCGCATTCATTTTTTTAGACCGTAGTAAACACCAAACCTCGCAGGCATTGCGCAAATGCGGCCTGTATAAATATTATTACAAACATCATTTAAACAATAGCCTGCCTTTTAGGGTTAGCTATAAAAACAGATACCATGAGCATTAGCTTACTGGCCTGCATCCATTGCAAAAAGGATGCAGAGGCCGCGTTTGATTCGGAACTAAAGAAACTGGTTGAGGCATCCCTAAAGGAGGAAGGCTGCATAGCTTATGAATTGTATCAATACAAAGATGAGCCAACCCGTTATGTAATTGAAGAAGAATGGGCTGATGAAGATGCCCTGAGCAGGCATATGGAAGCCGCGCATTATAAATATTTTGTACATATTTCCCCAGCCTTGCTGGAAACACCGGCCGATGTTAAAATATTAACCCGGTTGGTATAAACTGCCCTATTGGCGCATAAACAATATTTAAGGTTGGTTGTTATTATATCAGACGAAAGAGATTAGAATACCGGTATATATTATGGCTAAGAAAATTTTAGTTATCGAGGATGATAAGGATATTAGGGACACGGTAACTTTTGCCCTGGAAAGTGAAGGTTATGAAGTGATATCATCAGAAAATTCGAGGATCTTAAAATTTATCGACCACCACAATCCCGACCTGATATTGTTGGATAACTGGCTCACCGAATGGAAGAGTGATGCCAACGGCCAACAGCTAAGCTATGATCTCAAATCAGACCCTAAAACAAGCCATATACCGGTAATCATTGTATCGGCAGTAAGCAATATAGCTGAAATAGCCGCAGCCGGATTATCAGACGGATACCTAAAAAAGCCGTTTGATCTGGATGAATTGAACGCGATCATCAAGAAACACATATAGCGCCTCTGAAGGGGGAGCTTTTGAAAAGCTTAAACATTAACAAAGCCCAATTCTTTACGGAGTTGGGCTTTGTTATTATAAATTCTGTTCCCCCGTTAGCTAACGGGGGCTGGGGGCTACAACTTGTCTTATAACTTCACCCCTAAGCCCACATTGAACGATATACCATCGCCTGGCAAAATGCCCGGACCGGGGTACATGTTAATACGGCGGGTAAAGTATTTCTGATCGGTTAGGTTGTTGATGTTGAAATTAACGTGGTAATTTTTCAGGAAGCTGTAGTTAAAAGCAAGGTCTACCAGTTTGTAAGCCGGTACTATGCCTGTTGCCCCGGTTGGGTTAAACGCGGTGTTATTGGCATCGCTAAACTGTTTACTTACGTAGCTGAATAATACCGTAGAGGTAACGCGGCCGGTTAAATAAGTAAGGCCGGTACGGTTTGTCCAATCGGGTGTGCCTTCAATTTTATGGCCCACAAGGCTTGTGTTTACACCTGCATTATTAATGCTGCCACTGGTGTACCTGCCGCAAGTGTAAGCAAGGGTGTTAAACAAGCGCAGGTCGCTTCCCGATTGCGGGTTGAAACCACGGATCAGCGATAATTCGGTATATGCCTCGATACCCTTGGCCTCCGCATCGCCAACAGTGGTTAAATACAAATGGTTTGCACCACCGGCATCCTGTACAGTTAAAGTACCGGCACGGTTGCCGTAATGCACAAAAAAGCCATTCACATCAAACGTAAAAGCCGAGCCCAATTTACCACGGTAACCCAGGTCGGCATTGTAACCTTTACTGTCTTTCATGTTAGGGTCAACAAGTGTTAACTGATCGGCAGGGGTAACGGCCGCGTAAATATAGGGGCGGTATGCCTGCGAGAAGTTACCGTAAAGCTGCGAAGTGCTGCTCAACTGGTATTGCAAGCCGGCTCCAAATAACGGAAAGCTACGGTCTCTTTTATAATTTACCGGGGTGTTGCGGTTGTTCACCACACCATCTATAGTTGTTTTAATGCCCTCGTAACGCACACCCGGCGTAAACGAAAACTTGCTGGTGAGGCGGAAAATGTTTTCGGCAAACACCGCGTAGTTAATGGCATTAAGGTCAAGGTCGATGCCGTAATCTTTCACCAGGCTCAAATCAAAGTCGCTTGCGGTTGTACCTACTCCTTTTTGCTGGCGATGGGTTGAACCATTGGCATACCTTAAACCTGTAGTAAGCGTGCTGCTTACACTCCCTATGTTATAATTGGTTAATAAACGGGCCTCGGTGGTAAAGCTTTTGTAATGGTCGCGGTCAACCTGGCGCGGGTTGTAAGTGTTAAGCGTTTTGTTTACCGTATCCCTTACGTTTGATGCAGCGATGTATTGCACACTGCTACGCTCGCCAAAAAGCACATGCGACGTAACCTCTAACCGGGTGTTTTTGCTGAAATTATAATTGAATATCAGCGCGGGGATGTTGATAGCCGGTTTAAAGAAGTTACGGAAACGGGTTGATTGCCTGCTGGTTGCATTGTACATAGCATCGGTTAAACCACCCGCGATTTGCTGCACATAATCAGACCGCGAGAACTGAAACGACAGGCTGCCTTTTGTATTAAACTGGTATTTGATGTTGGCGTAGTAAGCGTGGTAGTTAAACGCCGCGTCCGGTCGCCAGCCATCGCCGCTACGGGCATCAAAATAAGCATAATAGCTTACCTTACCTACTTTGCCGCCAATGGCGTTGTACGAATTAAAGAAACGCTTGCTGCCAACGGTTTGCTCACTTTCAAAACCGAAGATTTTGGTAGTATCCGGTTGTTTGATCTTAAAATTCACCATGCCGCCAAATTGGCTGCCAAACTGCAGGGACGATGAGCCGCGCACATATTGCACCTCGCCAATGGCCTGGAACGGCATGTTGTAGTGATTTTCGGGGTAGCCCACAACATCCGAATTGGTGTTATAGCCATTCTGCCTAACGTTGGTTTCAATAGAGCGGTGCATATCGGTACCGCGTGTGCCAATATTAAGCTGCAGGCCGGCACCATCCATTTCCCAAACGTTAATACCCGGCACTTGCGAAAATAAGGTACGGGCATTGTTACCTGCCAGGTTTGCCTTGCCGGGGTCGGCATAAATAACATTGGTTTTTTTGCCCGAGAAAATATACTGGCCCGATACATCCGGTAAATTTTTGCTGCGCGATTCTTTGATAATTACGCTATCAAGCTTAAGGGTATCTTTTGTGGTGGTTTGCGCTTGTGTATTATAAACGGCTGCTGTTAAAGCTGTAAGCAGCAACGCTTTGTATAAATATTTCATTATAGTTTTTTAGAGTTCGCTGAAAATTGAATTGTTAATAAAATAACATTGCCCACAAGGCACAGTTTGCCCTGCTTGTTTTTAATGGAATGCTAAAATTGGGTTAACTTAAAATTTCAGGAGGCTGGCCCGGTACCGGGATAAACGGAGCGGCAGAAATGGTGTACATTTTATTAAAACCCTGCGGAGGGATATTCTCGAACCGCAGAAAGCTGATAATCAACTGAGGATGGTCATATTTAACATCGGGGCCGCCTTTTTTTACCGATGCATCGTTACCCTTATCGGTAGGGATATCATTTATCTGTTTGGCGTAAATTACATTGTTATCTATCAGCTTTGTTTTTTCGCAATTGGGCACGCACATTACATACAGGGTGTCCTTGGTAAACTTAAGCTTAACATAATTGTAGCACGCGTTTTTTAACTGGATAGATCCGCTAACGTTTTTATAATCGGGCCATTCGTTAATACCGGGCAGGTTTTGCTTTACTTTTAGCTCTACAAGGGCATTTGGGTCGTAAAGGTTATGGCTTATCAACTCGTTCATGTGCCTGTCAGATAGTTCCAGCATATAATTTTGCAGCAGCATGTATCCACCCCAATTAAAAAAATGGATAACTAAAAGAAATATGGCGAAAATGCGTTTCAAGTGTAATCAAACTTACAATCTGCAATTTTAACTAAAACTTTTAAATTTTGAGATACCAGGTGATTTTTTAACGTATGTATAATAGTTACAGGTTATCGGCCAAAATTTAATATTTATTTATTTATTTTACAGTTACGAACATAATTTTCATAACGGCCTTAACAATGTTTAAAAGCCGTTTTTTTAATATTTTTAGTATTGATGCAAAGCAAAAAGCGAGTGCTGTTTTATTTAGTTGACGGCGCCCACAGCGAAGTTTTACCCGAACTGATAGAGCAAGGCCTGTTGCCAAACATAAAACGAATTATTGACGAAGGTACTTACCGCAAGGCCACTACCTGTTTCCCTTCAACTACCGGCCCTGCATACCTGCCATTTTTAACCGGGCACTTCCCCGGTACTATGGATATTACCGGCATCCGCTGGTTTGATAAAAAGGAATTTAAGCGTACAAGGTTTAACAAACTGGCTATGCGCAGCTACTGCGGGCCCGAGGCCGCCTGGTTTAATACTGATATGCCGGCCGATAAGCCCACGTTGTTTGAACTGATGGACGAATCGTACAACGTGTACAACATGATAACCCGCAGTGTGCCGGATGAATACGACCTTGGCAAAAAGGGCAAGGGCCTGATGTATATGCGCGCGCATTTTAAACTGCGCCACCACCCGGTAGATCTGCAGGGCCATGCGCGCATCATGGAAATGCTCAATTCGGGTAAGGATTTTGATTTCCTGTTCGCCGTGTTCCCGAGTGTAGACTGGGATTCGCATTACCATCATATCCGCGACCCGCGCACAGTTGAGGCTTATAAAATTGCGGACCGTAGCCTTGGCGAGGTACGCGCCAAATTAGAGGAACAGGGCAAATGGGAGGATACGCTATTTATTATGACATCAGACCACGGCCTTACCCCAACTACCAAGCACCTGGACCTGGCCGACTGGATGACCGACCACGGATTAAAATCTGTTTACTACCCGGTGATATGGAAAAGCAACCCAAAATGCGCGGTGATGATATCCGGCAATTCGTTCGGCAGTATCCATTTCCTGAACCACGAGGGCGACCATGTGCTGCGCGAACAGGGAATCATCGAAGCCATGGGTGCCGAACGTTTGCAATTGCTGTTGAACGAGGATGCGGTTGATTTTGCCATTTACCGTGGCGACGAAGAGCAAACTTTTATCGTGCACAACAAAGCCGGTAAAGCGAAGATCTCGGTTAAGGATAACATATTTACCTACCAGCCCCTTACTGCCGATGTTTTAAAATATGGCGGCAAGATAGAAGCTACCGGCCATCGCGCTATATTAAAAGCTACTTTTGATACCGATTACCCGGATGCGGTGTTCCAGATCTATCAATTGTTCCAAAGCCGCAGGGCGGGGGATATTGTGATCAGCGCGAGCCTGGGGCACGACCTGCGCGATTTTTGGGAATATCCCGAACACAAAGGCTCGCATGGTTCGTTACACAGGTACCATATCCATGTGCCCATGATATACAACCAAAAAGGCTGGAACGAACAGCCTATGCGTACCGCCGATCTGTTTGACAGCATCCTGAAGTGGAAAGGTATCACCCCCAAAAGTTCAGAGGGCGAACCATTATTTTAATATTACTGCCAGAGTATAGATGACACAAACTACCAGGCACACCGCCGAAACCGAAAAACAGGAAGCCAAAAACGTATTTAATAAAAAGGTTATTATAAAAGGCGCTTTTTGGTTTGCACTAATTACAGTAGCTACTATTGCGGTAGTATTTTTCTACAATAACACCGGCGATACCGTAAAGGCGCTTTCGCATATTTCCTATAAATACATCGCAATTTGCTTTATAATGCTTTTTGTCGACCTGATGCTGGGTAGCTGGCGCAACCATATATATATTCAAAAACTGGCGCCGGGCGTATCGCACTGGGTAAGTTTCAGGGCAAATGTTGCCAATATGTTTATGGGCGCGGTAACCCCGGCACATGGGGGCGCTGGCCCCGCGCAGATATTTGTTTACACCAGTAACGGCGTAACATTCATAGATTCGTTCGCGGTAACATTATTAAATATGGGTGCTACATTGATATTTATGCCATTAGCAGGATTTATAGCTATTATGTTAATGGATACCGGTTCGGTTGGCAGCATGGTACCCGCTATGCTTAAATATGGCTTTAGTTTTTTCCTGGTGTTTTTGCTGGCTTTTTTGCTGGCCTTCTGGAAACCGCTTTGGATAGGCGCCCTTATCAAAAAAATAGCCAATGGCATATCCGCTATCTTCCCTAAACGAAAAGAGAAACTGGCCAAATGGGCCGATAATTCTTTTGCGAGCATTAGTAAATACCAGCAAACATGCAGCGTTATTATCCGCAAGCACCCGTTTTTGTTCCCACTGAGTTTGGTTATTACCACAGCGCTTTATATGAATAAGTATTGCCTGCAATGGGTATTATTGCTTGGGTTGGGTGTTAATGCCGACCTGGTACAAGTAATATCTATACAGATATTGATACAATTTATGATCTATTTTGCGCCAACACCCGGCGGCAGCGGGTTTGCCGAAGGTTTTATAGCTACTTTATTTGGACGGATTGTGCCCGCCGGCCTGATCCCGATATTTACTTTGCTGCAGCGGTCGTTCCTGCTGTTTTTCCCGGCGCTGGTAGGCGCTTACGTAGTACTAAACCTGTTGCGCAAACAAACCATGAAGAAGGCTTAACCTTGTTGAAGCATGCTCCGATGGAGCCATGCATTCCAATAATGTTATCTATAAACAGGGTATTCCTACGGAATAATAATACCTGCGCCTGATAAACTATCGCTCCGGAGGAGCGCCCTGTTTATAGAAAGAAGACATAATTCTTTTGGCTCCATAGGAGCCTCCTGATTCAAGGACAGCAGCCGTTTCATTCTTTCAACTGATTAATTATTTCTACCTGCCGCCTATTTATTAATAGCAATAAATAATATATCTTTAATAACTAATCTTATTCCCCTTAATGAGAAAGTTACTATTGATAGCGCTGTGCATACCGGTTATTGCATTTGCGCAAAATAAAAAGATAGACAGTTTGAAACAGGTATTAGCTGATGCAAAAGCCGATACCACAAAAGCAAACGTTTATTATAAAATAGCGCTCGAACTACAGCGTATGGATCCGGCGCAATCTCAAAAAATGATAGACCAAGCTATGGCTATCTCCCAAAAAATAAAATACCAGAAAGGCCTTGCCAACATCTATTCTTTTATGGCTATCCAAAGCTCGTTTAAAGGCGAGTTTGATGCGATGAAGGTGTACGCCGAAAAATGCTTACAGTTAGCAAAAAAAAATAATTTACCGTTAATAGTTGCCAAAGGCTATAGCAGCCTGGGCGTGTACTATTGGCAAACGGGCAGTTACAGCGAAGCTATAAAAAACCATTTGGCCGCGTTAGCCCTTCGCGAAAAACTGAAAGACACAACCGGCATCAGTTCATCATTAGGGAATTTAGCGCTGGTGTATTTTGATAACCGAAACCCTAAGGAGGCCGAACGATATGCCCTGATGGGCCTGGCGCTGGGTAAAAAAATAAATAACAGCACTATAATGGTAAGTTGCCTGCAACTGCTGGCCAATGTTTACGGCGAAGGTGGCAAATTTGAAAAGGCCTTACAAATGGATGCCGAGGCACTGGCGATATGTAAACAGCATAATGATACACGCGGGCTATCGCAGGTATACTCTAACATGGCCAATTGTTACACCGCCATGAAGCAATATGATAAAGGCCTAAAGTACCAGTTGGAGGTGTTAAAATTAGACCAGTTTTTTGGCGATAAAAAACAGGTAAGCGATACTTATATGAACATCAGCGCTATTTACACCGAGAAAAAGGATTATAAAACCGCGCTCGACTGGATGAAGAAGGGCCTGCAGCTAAGCCAGGAAAGTAAATACAAGCAGGGCGAAAAATCGGGATGGGGGTCGATAAGTCAGATCTACGAACGGATGGGCGATTACAAAAACGCGTTAGCGGCTCACCAAAAGTACCAGTCCATCAGCCTGGATCTGATCAACGAAAACAGCAACAAGCAAATTGCCCTGATGCAAACCAAGTTTGAAACTGTTAAAAAAGAGCAAAAAATAAGCCTGCTTAATAAAGAGAACACTATTCAAAAACTATCCATCACCAAGCAAAAAACTACCATAGCTATAATTGTGGGGCTTTTGCTGGTATCGCTGTTGGTGGCGGGGTTAATATACAACCGTAATAAATTAAAGCAAAAAGCGCTTTTACAGGCGCAGATGTTAAAGCACCAGGATATATTGACCAAAGCCGTTATTGATGCAGAAGAGCACGAGCGCAAGCGCATAGCCGCGGATTTGCACGATGGGGTTGGGCAGCTGTTTTCGGCAGTTAAAATGAACTTGAGTGGTTTGTTCGATAGGATAGCGCTGCCGCGTGAGGAAGACCGTTTCCTGGCCGAAAATACGATGGCGCTGGTTGACGAAAGCTGTAAGGAAGTACGCGTAATATCGCACCAGATGATGCCAAACATGCTGCTGCGGTCGGGCATAGCATCCGATCTGAAAAGTTTTATTGAAAAAATAGATTCCGACAGCCTGAAGATACGTCTGGAAACAACCGGCTTTAAAGACCGCCTTGAAAGTAACGTGGAAACCATGCTTTACCGCATTATACAGGAAACTATCAATAATGTAATAAAACACGCCAGGGCTACCCAACTGGAGATCATTTTAAAACGCGATGCCGGCGAGATAAGCGCGGTGATAAAAGATAATGGCGTAGGCTTTGATACCGATAAGCCTGATGGCTTTGAGGGCATCGGCCTTAAAAATATCCTTACCCGCATCGAATATTTACGGGGTACTATTAAGTACAATTCTGCACCGGGTAAGGGCACCATTGTTACGGTTAATGTGCCTGCATAGCTGCATTTTTTAGTTAAAGGGCTTATTCACCTTAATACAAACTTAGTAATTGGCTATCTCAGCATCTATCCAGGCTATGCGTTGTGTCAAAAAGTTTTTGGCGTAGGCAACTTCCAGATCGTAATTACCCAGTACTACCGCGTTTGGCCAAACGTATTTATCCAGTATAGGCCATTTGGTAAAGTTTTGCTGCTGCGATAGTTTAAGATACGCGGCGTTCTCGTCTATATCCTTAAATATGGCTTCAACGGCAGTGCCGCGTATTTCGTTCCAGCGTTTTTTAACCTTGCTGCGGAACGCCACATCCTTAAACAGGCGTATCATCCACGTAGCATCGCGTATGTACCAGTTATTAGGTTCTTTCGATACCGAGTAATCTACATTGCCCGCGCTAAGGTCAAAATCCCAAACCGGGCCCATACCCAGTTTGCCTTTTCGGTTCTTATAGTAAAATATACTGCTGAAATCGCGGGCATCCTGGTTTTTTACCACTTCTTCTACAAAAAACCAGTTCATGAACGATTCAACATCAATGTATTTGGCATAACCGTTTACCGGGTCGTTGGCGTTATTGGCAAACAGCGCGTCCTCGGTAGCCTGCATGTAATTTTGGATATACTTAAGCTGTGCCGGTGTGGTCTCTTCCGGCGATTTTAGGGTAAAAGGTAAGCCCTTTTTTGTCACAAACCAAAACTTCTCGTCCTTGCGCTGGTCAAGCTCTAACAGGTAGCCGCCGGTAAGCGCGTCGCCGCTGTTATCATTATCGGTCATTTCGGTAATGTTTACACGGTTCTCGTGCACTTCAACCTGGCTGGTCAGCAGGTAATTACCCAAAAACTTGCCATTCATCACCACCTCTACAAAGCGGCTTTCGGGCGCGTAATCAGATCCTATCCTGCGGGCAAATTCAAAGGCAATGCGGGTACGCAGCAGGGTTTTATCATCGTAATTGGCAAGCAGTACCCAGTTTTTGGCCGCCGGCATGCCCAGCATAGCGGCTTTATCGCTAAACTTTAAGCGATATGGTTTTTTTGGAAAATTTGACCATGTAGAGTTACCACGGCCTTTTATTTTTAGGGCTATATCAGTTTTTTCCTGCACGAAACTATTGTTGGCATCAACCACTAAGCTGCCGTTAACATAGTTGTCTTTTGATACAACAGGCCCATCAGTTGTAAGGTACAAAACAGGCAGGCCGGTAAACATTTTTACCGAAAAGGTATAGTTACGGGTTGTACCCCTGGCCGATGTAAGCGTATAGGTTACAGGCTTGCGTAAATCAACGGCAGTGGTACCGCTAACTTGTATGGTATCGTTTTTAGTAACGGTTGAGTTTTTGGTGGTGAACGTTACCACAAGCTTTTTGGTAAGCTTCTCCATTTGCGGGATCACCGCGGTTACCTGGTCCTTAGTGATATTGCAAACAACATCTTTGGTAATAACGCCCGGGTTCTTCTTAGCTTCCAACTTTACGGATGTGAAGAAGACACTGTCGGCAGCAGCAACGGGCGGTGTAACAGGCGGTGTAACGGGGGTTTTAATAGTAACTTCTTTTTTGCAACCGGCTATGGCCGCAAAAAATATTATAAATAGTAAATATTTTTTAATCATAAAACTAATCAGGGCCGCAAAAGTACTAATTAGTAGCAACTTATAGTTAAAAAATTTTCAAAATGATAATTCGTTTACAGACTGCCGGGGTAATTATATCCAACGCCTGTACCGGGGTGTCCCACTAAATATTACACGAATGGGAAATTTTGTTTAATATATTGATAATGAGTTGTTTAACGATTTGACTTTTTTATAAAAGCGGTCAAATAAAAATTATAAATAATTGATTATTAGTTATTTGAAAATTTAAAAGGGTGTCCCACTGGTTTCTGAATGGGACAGAATGGGACAGGGTGATTTATGACCCGTCCTGAAAAAAGTTTAAACTTTTGGTTGTTAATACTGGGATTGATTTACACTTTAAAGGATTTTAGGTTCACGTTATTGGCAGGGCACACACGTCACGCTTGCGCCACCGGGGTGTATTGTCTGAACCAATGATTTATGCCACCTAAAGAGATCGCTGCTCAGCAACAACAGGCGGGATCGGAACCCTAAAACGCCATCTTCCGCCTTACCAGGATGCTATCTATCCGTTTGCCGATAGCGTTGATCACATGCTCGTCTAAAAAATCTTCGTTACGCTGCATCCATTCGCTGCCAAGTTTGAATAACGTGGCGGCTTTGCCATCGGCAAATTTTATATTCCACACGTGCCAGGTTTTAAAATAAGCGCTTGTAATTTCAATAAGCTGCAAAGTTCCGTCGGGCAGTTTAATTTTGTGTTTCATAGCTTGTAGTTGTAGGCGGTGTTTTATGTAGACGTTAAAAAACCCGCTGATATTGTTTAATGTTTGTCGCCCTATTGTCTGTTTACGCCATTTTTTACCTAAGCAGCTAATTCTCAAATTGATAAAATTTATAATTCTGCTGATCGGTATAAAAAGCAACATATAATATGTCAGGTAAAATTTATAACTTTGTAAATCAAAGTACTTTTATTAATTATATGAACCTATCTGATAGACTTGACCAACTGCATGCCCGGACAAAAGGAAACAAATGGATGCGATATTTTTCGACATTTACCCGTATAGCGCTGGCGGCAGGTTTTATCCCATCGGGCTTTGTTAAGATCATGGGCGAGCGATTTACCTCGCTATCAAACAATCATCCTATGGGGAATTATTTAGAAGCCCTGCACCATACCGGTTATTATTATACGTTTATCGGCGTTGTGCAGGTTACGGCGGCTATATTGTTGCTGATACCCCGCACGGCTATATTGGGGGCGCTGCTTTATTTCCCCAACATACTAAATATTTGTATCCTGTCGTTCGCGGTGCGGTTTGATGGATCGCTGCTTTCATCGCCATTAATGGTGCTGGCCAATTTGTACCTGTTGTGCTGGAACTACGATAAGTTAAAATACATATTTCCATTTTATCGCCCTGCGGCCACCACTAACAATATGCCAACAGAAAAAGTTAGCAGCAGCAAGTTTCCGGTGCGGTTTTTTGCCGGTGCATTTGCAGCCGTTGTTATTGTGGTGCTTATAGTTGGTAATTTATATTCTATTAAACCCCGTAATACTTTATCTGATTGCAGATCGCAATGCAGGGAAAGTAAAAACCCGGGGGCCTGCAATGTTTTTTGCGATTGCATCCATCAAAAAGGGCAGCCGCTTAATAAGTGCCTGGACGATTATAATAAGGCTTTAAAGTAAGCCGGAATATTTAACACTACAGGCAGTGGGGTTACTAATGCCACATTGTGCCGGCCAGGCCCAGTACCATGCTCATCCACATGCCGATAAAATAGCCCACAAAGCTTAATAACAGGAAAACTTTCCCCATCCAGCCGTTAAGCCTGCCTAAAGGTTCGCTAATATCATAGCATAAACCCACCATGGCACCCAAAAATGGCGTTAGCAGTAAAGGTTTTACCCGCCAGTAATCGCCCCACGCCGGGTTGCCTTTCCCGGCGCCGATCACAAAAAAGCTGATGATAGCTAAGCCGATTATTGCACCGGTTAACATGCGCTTGCCCAGGGCACCGGTAAAAATGGGCTTTGTTGTATTGTTTGTTGTTGTCATAATTGATTTATTAAAAGTACTTTGTATTGCAAAGTTAATTTCAATAATTGATTTATGCAAATATTATTTTTTATAAATAGCCCTAATTAAAACACATGGTATGTATAACTCTTACTGTACATTAGCCCAATGATGTGGCCCTTAATTTTACTTGTATTGATTGCCGGATCTATAACATATTTATCGCCCAACAGAGAGCGTTTGTTTACGGCATTTATAATTAATGTCTCTGTAATGATAATTTATAATGTTGCACTGTGGGCCTATATTTTAAAGTATATGGATGCCGGGGGCGCCAGTTTAGGCCCCGGCCTTTTGCTTTTAATGTTTACCGCTCTCCATTTGATAGTACTGACCATTTACATTGCATGGAACTACAGGGCCAGGCCGCGATAGCTAAGAAGCTGCCGGTAAAACTTAATCTTTGGTTTTAGCGGCCTTTTTTTTAGCGAAATGCAGCCGCGCCTGCTTCAGGCCGGTGGCAATGGCTTCGCCTTCGTTGCCGGTTGTTTTTAAAACCTCGTTGGCTATCTCTGTTGCCTTATCCCTTATCTTTTTGGGCTGATTTTTATAAGATGGCGGGTAATCTCCGTTATACCAGGGCATAAGTCCTCCTTTTTTATGAGTTAACAAAGGGTGAGGGGGATAGTTTAGGATATCTTGGGCCACTATTCCTGGGTTGACAGAGAAGGGTAACTTTTTAACAGATGGAGAGGCTGCGGAAATAAGAGGGAAATTGGGTTGTTATAATATAAAGCGAGTATATAATCTCGATTTTTTCTTGTCGGATTTGAATTACTAGCGGATTGGGCTATATAAGCGGTTAGGTTGCTAAATATGCAATATTTTTTAGGATATGGCTTTATTAGTTTCTATTTTCTTTTCCAGCACATGAAACAAAAGGTTGAGTGCATGACTGAAATTAGTGTATGAGTGACCGTAGATTTCTTTAATGTCAGCAGAATATGATATTAGCTTAAAACATTCATGCAGCATCATACCTAAGTGCAACAAAACACAAGTGGTATCTTTTAATGATCTTTTTTCAAGGGCTTTCTGATTGGTCGGATTAAATCCCGGTTCAAACGCACCAATGTTAAGTGTACAGCCATAAAGTGAACCGTGAAGTGCTTCAGAGGCATCGGAATAGTAATGATATTTGCTGAGTACGAAAAGCATGTCAAACAGTTTTCCATACTTTTCTATTGCATCAATGCGTTGTGCCATCGTTCTCTTCGTCCAATTTAAATTGCTTTTTGTTTCAGAAAAGATAGTAAGAGCTTCTTTTACAATGTCGATCTTTTTCAACTGTTCTTGTCGCCTTTTGCATGCTTCGAAATTGTCCTTCCATAAATAAGGATCAGCACCCATATCTGGTAAACCCATATTGTGAAATTGCTTATATACAGGATGTAATATGAATGCACGATATTCTTGTTCATCACAAATGTTCGCATAACAAAAATTAGTCAACTTTTCCATAAAAGAACGTGCCAACATAACCGTTTCGCTTGCGAAACTATCTGTTTGAGTGGCTAACTGGAGAAGCGCTGTGCCCGTGTGTCCACTGCTCAATAATAAAGTAGCAGTTTTTGCTATTCGATCATCTGTAATTTTAGGAAGTATTGCTTTAATCATGCTCAATTCAGCCTTGAAAAAAAGCACCGCTTCCTGATGTAGGTTTTTTAAATGTTCAAGCGAATGTGTAATAGGCATATTAATTGGCTTAATCTTAAATTAGTTATTAAATATAACAACAAAAAAAGCCTTTAATTTTCGACTAAAGGCTTTTTGTTTGATGTGGTATCAGACCTTATTTATAACACAATATTTCATCAATGATTTGAAAATTTGGCAGATTTGGAAATGGTTAAATTGTCTATCTTCACTAAACGATCAAAACCTTTTATCAACTGAAAATGACCCCTCTTAGATTTGCCTTCGTGGCCTTAATAGTTTGCTTATCAGGCTGTAATGAAACCAGTAAACCAAAGGCAACCGAAACGCAAGTTAATCCTTCTGTAGTGTTAAATACTAAAAAGGATAAACAGGAGATTCAAAAGCTCGTCAGAAATTTGCTTGTATGGGCCGAAGATCATAAACAAGTTCCGGATTTACTCCCATTTATAGTAAACCGGCAGGATAGCACAGTTACAGGCTTTGATCTGAGTAAACTTAAAGGGATCGATGATAGTTTGAGAAATACCGGTTTTTTTTCTGACGAGTTCATCAATAACTACAATAAAATCATCCAGGTACTGTATAGCAAGATGAAAGATAAACAGATCGCGCCTTTCTACACAGGAGAGATACCTCCTTTTGGTTTTGCTACTGATGCCGACCCCTGGTGTTATTGCCAGGAAGTACCTTATGACCACCCTAACCCTTTTGGTTTAGTTGATGTGCATATTATTGAGCTTAACAACGAAGATGGTAAGTTGTACTGGACATGGGGTAGCCTGCCTAAAGATGCATTAGCCGATTGGAAAGATGTCCGTTATAATTTTAACGTGAAAAAAGAGGGCGATAAATGGAAAATCAGTTATTTGCAGGGGTTTGATATAAAAATGATTTAATATGCCAAAATAAATCAAGCATCACCGCCCGTTGTAAGAGTGCGTCCATATTTAGCAATCGACAAACAACAAAAAAGCCTTTAATCTTTCAACTAAAGGCTTTCTGTTTTAATGTGGTATCAGCTGGGATCGAACCAGCGACACAAGGATTTTCAGTCCTTTGCTCTACCGACTGAGCTATGATACCGCTCCGTTTAAGGTTTGCAAATGTAGCGTTTTTTTTATTTTTTGAAAGATTTTTTTCTTTTTTAGTTCAACCTAAGCCACAGCCGGCCACAGCGCGGCTGTGGCAGCATTGAATTACAAGCTTTTACAGGCGTAAAATAATTTTAATATTTTTTGTTTCGGGTGGTTGCCGCGGTAGCTTATTTAAACAAATTCTAAGTTCAAAACATTTCGGTAATATCTACCTTTAATTAAATCAAATTCCTACTTTAGCTTTAAATTACTATGCACGCATAATATAATGATCGGACAGGTTGTATTTATCATCATTTTGCTGGGGGCTGCTTACCTGTTTGGTAAAAACGTAGCCAGGGTACGCCGCAACATTCTTTTAGGCCGCGATACCGACAGGAGCGACCGCCCCGCCGAGCGTTGGGCCATTATGGCAAAGGTAGCTTTGGGCCAAACCAAAATGGTAAAACGCCCAACCGCCGCGGTAATGCACTTCTTTATCTACGTAGGGTTCGTCATCATTAACCTGGAGGTGCTGGAGATCATGATAGATGGTATCTTCGGCTCTCACCGGATCTTTTCCAAGCCCTTGGGCAGCCTGTATGGCTTGCTGATAGGCGGCTTCGAGGTACTGGCGCTGCTGGTGCTGGTATCGTGCGTGGTTTTCCTGGCCCGCCGCAACATCATTAAATTAAAACGCTTCAGCGGTACCGAGATGACCACCTGGCCAAGATCTGATGCCAATTATATCCTCACTATCGAGATCCTTTTAATGACGGCCTTCCTCACCATGAACGCCGCCGATTATAAGTTACAGCTTTTACACTTCGGGCATTATGTTACCGCGGGCAGTTTTCCGGTAAGCGAATTTATTTCGCCACTACTCCCATCGGGCACAGGCGCATTGGCTGGTATCGAGCGGGGCTGCTGGTGGTTCCACATCATCGGGATACTGGCGTTTTTAAATTACCTGCCGTATTCAAAGCATTTTCATATCCTGCTGGCCTTCCCTAATGTATATTATTCCAATCTTGAGCCAAAGGGTGAGTTTAGTAACATGGCATCCGTTACCAATGAGGTAAAGGCGATGCTTGATCCCTCATTTGTGCCCGAAACTACCGAGGTAAGCCGTTTTGGGGCGAAGGATGTAACCGACCTTACCTGGAAGAACCTGATGGAAGCCTACACCTGTACCGAGTGTGGCAGGTGTACGTCGGTTTGCCCGGCGAATATTACGGGCAAGCTGTTATCGCCCCGCAAAATCATGATGGATACCCGCGACAGGCTAACTGAAGTGGGTAACAACCTTGATAAGCGCGGCAAGGACTACACCGACGATAAAACTTTATTGGATAACTACATCACCCGCGAGGAGTTGTGGGCCTGTACAACCTGCAACGCCTGCGTAGAGGCCTGCCCGGTGAACATCAATCCGCTGGAAATTATAACAGAGATGCGCCGGTACGTGGTGATGGAAGAATCGCAGGCACCGGCGAGTTTGAATAACATGTTCGGCAATATGGAAAACAACGGCGCCCCCTGGAAATACAGCCAGGCCGACAGGTTAAACTGGGCCGAAAAAGAATAATAGCATGTCGCAAGATTTAGAAACAAAATACATAGCCTTTGTAGAAAAGGTAGCTGCCAGCAAACAGGTGTGGGGCTTAAAAAGTAAAACGGGCTGGGCCAACGCCGATGCGACGGACAATGCGGACGTAGCGGTAATACCGTTTTGGTCGGAGCGGGGCCTGGCTAAGCTTGGCGCCCGGGAGGATTGGAAAACATACACGCCAACCGAAATCCCTTTAGCAATATTTTTAGAAGACCTGTGTATGGATATGGCCGATAACGACGTATTGGCAGGCATTGAGTGGGACACCAAAATGTTTGGTACTGAAGCCGACGCTTTAGTGGTTGCGCTGGATATTTTGAACAGGCTGGCCGCCATCAATTCGGCCATTACTTTTACCAATTACAGCAACATACAAGAGTTTATAACCGAGATAAGCGAAGAAGAATAATAATGGAGCAAAAGATCCCAACCATGGCCGAAATGGCTGCCGAAGGCAAAGAACCCGAGATACTATTCTGGGTAGGCTGTGCCGGTAGTTTCGACGAGCGCGCCCAGAAAATAACCCGCGATATCTGCAAGATCCTGCATCATGTAGGCATCAGCTACGCGGTGCTGGGTACCGAAGAAAGCTGCACCGGCGACCCTGCTAAACGCGCGGGAAACGAGTTTTTGTTCCAGATGCAGGCCATGACCAATATTGAAGTGCTGAACGGTTATAACATCAAAAAGATAGTAACCGGCTGCCCGCATTGTTTCAACACCATCCGTAACGAATACCCGGGGTTGGGCGGAACTTACGAAGTGATCCACCATACCCAACTCATCCAATCGCTTATAGACGAAGGTAAACTAAAGGCCGAAGGCGGCGAAAGCTTTAAAGGCCGCAAAATAACCTTCCACGACCCGTGCTACCTGGGCCGCGGCAATAACGTTTACGAAGCCCCCCGCGCCGCATTAGAGATCCTGGACACCGAGCTGGTAGAAATGAAACGCTGCAAAAGCAACGGCCTTTGCTGCGGCGCAGGCGGCGCGCAAATGTTTAAAGAACCAGAGCCGGGCAAAAAAGACATCAACGACGAGCGCATGCTGGATGTTATAGAAACCGGGGCGAATGTGATAGCATCGGGCTGTCCTTTCTGTATGACCATGCTAACCGATGGTGTTAAGCATATGGAAAAAGAGCAGGAAATAAAAGTGCTTGATATAGCCGAGATAACCGTTAGGGCAAACGGGTTGTAATTTTTAATACTTGATGATAATGCCAAGCGTAGCTTGGCATCTGTAGAGATTACAACTGGTAAGTTTAGTACTCCTAACCTTATCACTTATTTGTTTACACGGCAGGCGGAAGTCATGTCGTTACAAGCCCTTGCTTTTTAAAAAAGTAAGGGCTTCTTTTAAACTATCCAGCCGTTGCGGCGATAATTTTTTTACAGGGATCTCCCAATGCGTGGCCATCGAGTCTACATCCCCTTGCGGGTCCTGGTAGGTTTGGATAATGATATCATCGGTTTGGGTTTTCATTTGCAGGGTATCTGTTTCGGCTTTTCCGGGGAGGTAATCCAGCCCGGCAAAACGCTGTAAATTAAACGAATAATATTCCTGTTTACCCTGTTGATAAGTTTTTCGCAAGCGGATAAAATGGTCGGTTGTAAGGGTTATTTCATACTTCTTCAGCTTAGGTTCAACGGTAGGGTCGTAGCTTTCGTTGAGGAAACGGTTGCCCCAGTTTATCCACTCCTGTTCGGTAGAAAACAGCTTAAAACCGTATAAAAACAGCGCCGGCAGCACAATTACTGTTACAAGCAACGCTTTTTTCTTTCCGGGCAGAAGTGATGTTTGCATGACAACTTATAATATACACAAGGTAATAATTTGATAAATTTGCGATATGGAATTTTCTTCACACTCAAGGGTTTGGGTCTATCAATCCGACCGTAAATTAACCGACACCGAAGTGCTGCAAGCGCAAATTTTGCTGGATAATTTTACCACCGGATGGACGGCCCATAACAACCAGTTGCTGGCTAAAGCCGAGATTAGGTACAACCGGTTTTTGATATTGATAGTAGACGAAAGCCAGGCCGGCGCAAGCGGGTGCTCGATAGATAAATCGGTAAATTTTATGAAGCAGATGGAGCAGCAGTTTGGCATCAACCTGTTCGACAGGTTTAACCTGGCCTACCGCGATGGCGAAGAAGTAGTATCCGTATCCCGCCACCAGTTTGAAGAGCTGCTGAAAGCAGGTACCATCAATACCGAAACCATTGTGTTTAACAACCTGGCCCAAAACATAACCGAACTGCAAACCAAATGGGAGGTGCCATTTAAAGATAGCTGGCATATCCAGTTGTTTAGAGATTTAATTACTGCTTAATAATTGTTAAATTTGTTTTATGACAACTTTCACAGTAGAAGTAAATGATAGCGATGCTGAGATGGTGCTGACTATTTTAAAAAAATTTAAGGCTAAAGTAATAGAAGCTCCTAAGAGAAATGAGTTAACAGAAGAGATTGCAACCGCAATAAGAGAGGTTAAAGATATACAATCTGGTAAGTCTCATTCTTTGTCACTTAAAGATATTTAATGGCTAATCAAATAGTTTACTCTCAGGTTTTCATTCGTAAAGCTAAAGAGTTAAAGAAACGGCATCTTTCGCTTGTTTCTGATTTAACAGAACTTGAAAATAGCCTATTAGAAAATCCAAAACAAGGGGCCGACTTGGGCTCAGGATTATATAAGGTTAGATTAGCCGTTAAAAGCAAGGGGAAAGGCAAAAGCGGAGGCTACCGGGTTATCACATTTCTTGTAACCAAATCTGATTTAGACATCACCATAAATATGCTTACCATTTATGATAAATCGGATGAAAGCTCTATAGATAAAAAATATCTTTTAGCTCTAATCAAAGATTTGTTTGGCTCTTAAATCATGTTTATCATCAACCTCTACTATACTGCCCCGCTGGAAGAACTTGACAGGCACATGGAGGCCCATGTAAAGTATCTGAAAAAATATTACGCGGCCGATGTGTTCATCATGAGCGGCCGTAAGGTACCGCGCACAGGGGGCATCATTATTGCCCAGGCCGATTCAAAAGAGATCCTGGAGAAGATCATCGCCGAAGATCCATTCCATCAGCACAAGCTTGCGGAGTTTGAAATAACAGAGTTCCTGGCATCACAATCGCATCCCGCGGTAAAAGATATATTGCGATAGTCCAATACGGCTTGTCATCCTGAGGAACGAAGGATCTATTAACGAGCATGCATGTTGGCGAATAGATACTTCACTATCGTTCAGCATGACAAATTATTTTGATTTTTATATATTGCATTATGGAACAGTATGATAACCGTATTGATGCTTATATAGATAAGTCGGCAGACTTTGCAAAACCAATATTGACCCACTTGCGCCAGCTGGTGCACCGGGCATCGCCCGAGATAACGGAAACCATCAAATGGAGCGCCCCGTTTTTTGAATACAAGGGTGTACTGTGCTTTATGATGGCTTTTAAGCAACATGCCGGCTTTGGCTTTTGGAAAGCTGATACACTGCCCGACCCGCACGGAATAATACAGGACGAAGGCAACGCCGGCAGCATTGGAAAACTAACCACCCTTGCCGACCTCCCCAACGATGATATCCTGATCTGGTACATCCGACAGGCGATGGAATTGAAAAATGTGGCACCATCTGCAAAGGTTGCAGCCCCAAAGATCAGGAAAACCCCGGCTGCCACAACACCACTTGCAACGCCCGGTTACCTGATAGAGTTATTGGCCAATAACGCAGAAGCGGCAGAACACTTCGATAACTTCAGCCCATCGCAAAAAAAGGAATACATCACCTGGTTCGAGGAAGCTAAATCCGAAGCCACCCGCAACAAAAGGTTAGCCGAAGGTATCGCCTGGATAAGCGAGGGTAAAACAAGGCACTGGAAGTATAAATAATAACTGTTTAGGCGACAGTTTTGTTCATTGTGAACACACACGACTACCGTGAACAAGCGTGAACACCTGATAATCAGATGATTTGATATTCAACTACTGACAGAACGCTGCCACCATTAATATTACGCCTTTTATTACTGCTCTACCAAACTCAGCCATTGTTTAATTACACTTTGCAGGGCGCTGGTTTTAGCCCCGGCATCAGCCATGTCTTTAAATGTCGCTATACGCCGGCCGTCCTTATAATCACCTTCTAACAATCCTGATGTATCATTAACACTTGCGCCGCCGGGGAAAACCAGCATAATACGGTTTTTGTGCAGGTTAAATACGGCTATGTCCCGCTTGTATTCTTTTGGGTCGAATGGTGCCATCTCGCCGGTGTAATAAAAACTGGGGTTGTTCCATTTTATCTGTTCGGCAATTTCGGGGTCGGTATTTAGGATGATTTGCCTAAGTGTTTCAACCACGTAGCGGATAGCCGGGTCGAGTTTTTGGATGTGCTGTGTTACTTGTTGTTGATCTGTTAAGGCTGGTTTAGGCATGGGGATATGATGAACAATTACAAAGATAAAGGTAGCACTTATTTATTCGGCCATTTTGCTTTCAACGCGCTTCCTGATGCGGCTTAGCGAGGGGTTTGTGATACCAAGGTATGACGCGATATGATAGGCCGGGATCCGTTCGATAATATCCGGATGTTCTCCCAGCAGCCTGGTATAGCGTTGCTCGTGCGAGAAGAATATGAACTCCTCCGTACGGGTTTGCGCGATAACAAAAAACAGTTCGGCCAGCAGCCTGCCAAATATCGCCCAGTTAGGGTGGGTTTCATAAAGGCTGTTAAGATCTTTATAGGAGATAAAGAAAATTTCCGAATCCTCCATCGCTTCGATAAAATACCAGCACGGGTTGCGCGATACAAAGCTCCTGAACGAAACAACAAACTGGTTTTCTGAGAAGAAAAAGATGTTCTTATCTTCCTTTGTTTCCGGGTCGCGATAGTAGATGCGGAATATGCCTTTAACTATCAGCCCCAGGTCGTTACAAACCATGCTCTGCATATTAAAGAAGTCGCCTTTGTTTATTTTCCGCGCTTTCCAAAAGGGCTGGCTGTCGCTAATGTCTTTATCGTTTAGCGGGGCAAAATTCCTCAGGTGTTTAAAGGCGATATCGTTTCTATCGTTCATTATCAATACAGATCAGTTTTGCTGTACTTTACAATACACTTCAAATATACCCCGAAAATAATACAAGCATTTTCAATTAGCGAAAATTTACCCGTCATTAAAAATTGTAATGCCACGGTAATCTTCTCCCGCATTTTTAACTTAAGTTAAAATGCCGTCAGCCAATACTGCAGACCTTTGGCGTAACAAAAACAATAACAATCAAATCATGACTTCAAGCACTCAACCTAACGCGATAGTAAACGGCCAGGCCGTTGAAACTGCCACATCATTACGTAAACTTTACTTCATCCGCGCCGGCTTTTCAGTCGCATGGGTTATTCTTATCGCCCTGTTTGCAAAAACTTCCATGGGGATAGCCGGCGTTTTGCTGATCATTTATCCTGCCTGGGATGTGGTGGGTACCTTCCTGGATATTCGTGCCAATACCGGCAGTACTTCTAAAACACCGCAATATGTAAACGCAGTTATCAGCGGCATCACTACCGTAGCTGTGGGCGTAGCTTTACAAAAAGGAATCCCCGAAACATTGATGGTTTTTGGCGCCTGGGCAATTGGGACAGGATTGATCCAATTTATTTTAGGGTTGCGCCGCCGCAAATTTTTAGGTGGCCAATGGCCCATGATCATCAGCGGTGGCCAATCTATAATTGGCGGTACATCGTTTGTCCTGCTGGCGCATGACCCTACAAAGGGGATTAGCAGCCTTGCCGGGTATGCTGCATTTGGCGCTTTTTATTATCTGCTTGCTGCATTTCGCCTGTCAAAAACAGTTAATGCAGATGTTAAGGGATAAATATTTTAGTTGGTTGCAAAGGCATAGGGCGGAGGGCCTTAAAACTCCAGCGGCCCAAGCCTGCGCATGTTTTTCATGATGAGGTATTGGCGGTGCCTTAAGTAGCGGGTTGGTTTGGTGGCGCTCCACCTTAGTGGGCTTGGAAATATAACCGCTATGGCTGCCGACTGCCGCCTGCTGAGCTTTGATGCGGGCTTATGGAAATAAGCCTGCGAAGCAGCCTCGATGCCGTAAATGCCATCGCCCATTTCTATCACGTTAAGGTACACCTCCATAATGCGTTTCTTGCTCCAGAAGGTCTCTATCAGCACCGTGAACCATGCTTCGAAGCCTTTACGAACAAACGAACGGCCGGGATATAGGAAAACGTTTTTGGCGGTTTGCTGGCTGATGGTGCTGCCACCTATCAGTTTTTTACTTTTGGCGTTTTTTTGGATGGCGCGTTCAATGGCCTTAAAATCAAACCCGTGGTTCTCCAAAAATGTTTGGTCTTCGGCGGCCACGGCGGCGCGTTTCATATTGTCGGCTATCTGGTCAAACGCTACCCATTGCTTGTCTACTTTCCAATCCTTGCCATCGGCCTTGCGTTCAAAGCCGCGCTGTATCATAAGCCAGGTAAAGGGCGGGTTTACAAATTTAAACAGCAATACGCCAAACAAGCTGGCGGCAACAAACACAATGGCGGCAAGCTTAACTACCCGTAAAACCAGCCGTACAATGCCGTTTGATTTCGGATTTCGGAATTTCGATTTCGGATTGTTCTTATTGCGCTGAGCCATGTTTTATTAGATGCAGCGAATGTCTGCATAATCTTTATTAAACGCAAAAAGGTGTTTAGCCTAAACTAAACACCTTTTTGCTTAAAATTCTAAAGTTCTAATATCTAAATCCGAAATCGAAATTCCGAAATCCGAAATCAAGTATTACTCAGCAACAACCGAGAAAGGGACCTGAACTTTAACTTCTTTATGCAGGTTCACTATTGCGGTGTAATCACCAACAAATTTAGGCTCCTGGTCAAAAGTGATACGGCGACGGTCAACCTCAAAACCTTCTTTTTTAAGGGCATCAGCTACCTGTATGGTATTGATAGCACCGAAGATCTTGCCGCTTTCGCCTGCTTTAGCACCAATAGAAAGTTTAACACCTTCTAATTTAGCTGCAATAGCATCCGCATCCTTGCGTATTTTTTCTTGTTTAAACTGTGCTTGTTTCAGGTTTTCTGCTAAAACTTTACGTGCACTTACAGTTGCTAATATTGCGTAACCTTTTGGGATAAGAAAATTGCGGCCATAACCTGGCTTTACATTCACTACATCGTCTTTATCGCCGAGGTTTTTTACGTCTTGTTTTAAAATAACTTCCATTGCTTTTTACCTCCTGATTATTTTAATGAGTCTGTAACATAAGGTAATAAACCGATGTGGCGCGCACGCTTAACAGCCTGTGCCACTTTACGCTGAAACTTCAAAGAAGTACCTGTTAAACGGCGAGGTAATACTTTACCCTGGTCGTTAATAAACTTTAATAAAAAGTTAGCGTCTTTGTAATCGATATACTTAATACCATTCTTTTTAAAACGGCAGTATTTTTTACGGTTATCCTCCACTTTGGGGGCGGTAACGTATTTAATTTGGTCGTTTGCCATTAGTTTGTTTCCTCCACTTTAGCTGCAGGCTTTTTGTTAAAAGCACCGCTGCGTTTTTTATCATTGTAAGCAATGGCATGTTTATCCAAAGCAATGGTAAGGAAGCGCAAAACACGCTCATCGCGCCTTAATTCAACTTCCAGTTTGTTAATTAAATCACCCGGAGCCTTGAATTCAGTTAAGTGATAGTACCCTGTAGTTTTCTTTTGGATAGGGTACGCTAATTTTCTCAAACCCCAATTATCCTCCTGGACAATTTCGGCTCCGTTATCTGTTAAGATCTTGCTGTATTTGGCAATTGCCTCTTTAGCAGTCTCATCTGATAACAACGGGGTTAGAACGATCACGATTTCGTACTGTTGCATTATTATTTTGATTTTTAATTATTTATCCCTGTATATCGGGGCTGCAAATGTATGAAGAAATATTATATAATCAAAGCGGGATATTGTTGTGTTTTGGCTTGTTGAGGTATGGTTTAAATATATACGTTTACCTTTAGTAAATTATAACATTTAGTACACATTGGTAAAACATAAGCGCGCTTTCATCTGTCATTACTAAAAATAGATTTTTATGCAACTTGCCAACCAACACCCCGGACAGGATAGCAACGAAGATTTTGCCGACGAACTTGACATCAGCCCATCGGGTGACGAAAAGCCTGTTGAGGGCGACTGGAACGACGAGGACGATGAAGATTTTGACGACAAGATGGACTTTGAAGAAGACCTGCGCGAGATCCGCACCGGCGATGATATTGGTGAGCCCGACCCCGAGGACGACGATCACCTGCCGGAGGAGGAGGGGCAGTAGGGGTTAATTTAACGCCGGAAAAATGCACAGTATTTACACTATAAGAACATACTTTAAGTGTAAATTTTGTATATTTGAATATAAGGATACTACGAGATTTATGAGCGAAATAAAAGATTTGGAAAGTATAGCCACTAAGGCGGTTCATCGTTTAAGGCAGGAAACACTTACTTCAGGCCAGCCTTTTATGATTAACGTTAGCAGCCTCCCCGAAAACCAATGCTACTTTGAATATCCGGATAAATCTATTAAGCTGGTTATGTTCTTAAAAGAGAAAAAGGATTTTTCTCCTCTTAAAAACCTCACATCAAGGGATCGCGATCGTTTAAGAAAACGTCTCGGTTTAGTTTAATGCCAACCCTTTATTAATAACCGGGTCTAATGGTGCCGGAAAGTCAACAGTAGGGCCGGACTACCTACCGGCAGGCTTAACAAACAATTACATTTTTGATGGCGATAAGCTGTACGTATCTAAGGTAAAAGAACTATGGCCATACAAAATAAATTCGATGAAAGAGGCTAAAAAAATAGCGGCCAATTACCTTGTTGAAACTTTGGAAAAGCTGCTTAATGAAGCGTTAGCTGGAAAAAGTGATTTTGTTTACGAAGGCCATTTTCCCAGTTATGCAACGTGGGATTTTCCTAAAAGATTTAAAGCACACGGCTATACAATTCAAATGCTTTTCTTAGGCCTTGATAATGTTGATCTATCCGAAATGCGTGTAGGCAGCCGGGCTAAAAAGGGAGGTCACAATGTGCCGAGGTATGATATAGAAAATAATTTTTATGGTAATTTGGAAATGCTGAATGAGCATTATCATTTATTGGATCATTTAGAAATTGTTGATACTTCCGAATTTATACCGAAGCCTTTAGCTGCCTTTAAAGGCACGTTATCTACTTCAAATATTGCTAAAAAGGAGTTGCCTGAATGGTTCACTAAATATTTACCCCTGCTGGCAGATAGGTTAAGCTAAATATTTAAACAGACACTCTTAAAACAAATATATTTTCTTGTTACCTTAGTCCCTGTGGATAATTTCATTGTTTCGGCACGCAAATATCGCCCGGCTACCTTCGATACGGTTGTAGGCCAGCAACATATAACTAATACGCTAAAAAACGCTATTAAGAATAATCAGCTGGCACAGGCATTTTTATTCTGCGGACCAAGGGGCGTGGGAAAAACCACCTGCGCGCGTATCCTGGCAAAAACCATCAACTGTACCAATTTGCAACCCAACGGCGAAGCCTGCGGCGAGTGTGATAGCTGCCGTGCCTTTATGAACGGTAACTCGTTTAACGTGCACGAGCTTGACGCGGCATCAAACAATTCGGTTGATGATATCCGCAGCTTGATAGAGCAGGTACGCATACCGCCACAAGCTGCCCGTTACAAGGTTTATATTATTGATGAGGTGCACATGCTATCGCAGGCGGCTTTTAACGCTTTCCTGAAAACGCTTGAGGAACCACCTAACTACGCCATATTTATATTAGCCACTACCGAGAAGCATAAGATCCTGCCAACCATCCTTTCACGCTGCCAGATCTTTGATTTTAACCGCATCAGGGTTGAGGATATGGCCGGGCATTTGGCTAACATAGCCCAAAAAGAGGATATTAAATACGAGGATGACGGCCTGCACATCATCGCCCAAAAGGCTGATGGTGGCTTGCGCGACGCCCTTTCGATGTTCGACCAGATCGTGAGTTTTAGCGGTGGCAACGTTACCTACCGCTCGGTTATCGATAACCTGAACATACTTGATTACGACTACTATTTTAGCATAACCGATAAACTGCTGGCCGAAGACAGCGCCAAAACCCTGCTGCTGTTCGACGAGATCCTGGGTAAGGGTTTTGACGGGGCGCACTTTATCTCAGGATTGTCCGAACATTTACGCAACCTGCTGGTAGGGAAGGATGCATCTACCATAAAGCTGCTGGAAGTTAGCGAAACCATTAAGGCACGTTACCTGCAGCAATCGCAGGCGGCATCGGTATCGTTCCTGCTATCGGCCATGAATATCGCCAACCAATGCGATATCAGCTATAAGCTGAGCAAGAACCAGCGTTTACAGGTAGAGCTTGCCCTGTTAAAAATGAGCAACCTGCTCTCCATATTTAATTTATCGGCCCTGCCGGTAACTGAAAATGCTGCTGCCCCAAACGGGGAGGTAAAAAAAAAACCTGATACCTCAGTAAAACCTGAGCCCTTTAACAATACAGCCCCGGATGATATGACCGTGGCAAGGGACAACCCGGTTACCTACGAAAGGGCACCGCCGGTAACGGTACCTGCTACACCATCGATGACCATACCGGCCGCCGAAATAAAACCCGAGCCTGCTGCCGAGAAGCCAAAAGTGTTTATTCCGAATGTGCATTCGGCGGCTACATCGGTAAAAATACCATCGTTAAAAGACCTGGGCAAACAAGTTGAAGAAGCGGCTTTAGAAGAAGAGGACCCGTATTTAAAAGGCACGGATAAGGAATCGTTTACCATCGATGAGTTTTTACAACTATGGACCAACCACGGCGCCAAGCTTAAGGCCGAAGGCAAACCGGCAACTTTATACACCATATTTACATCGGTTACCCCAATAGTTTTAAGTCCCGAGCATTTTGAGGTGCCGGTATCCAATAAAGTGCAGGAGGTAGCCTTCCGGGATGAGCGGCCATACCTGCTCAACTTTTTACGTACTACGTTAAAAAACTTCAGCATTGAAGTTAACGCCCGTGTTGACGAACAAACCGTTGCCCGCAGGCCATACACCGCTATGGAGAAATTTCAGTACCTGGCGGCCAAAAACCCACAGCTGATTGACCTTAAAAATAAGTTTAACCTTGATTTTGATTAATCAGGCGATTATGATTATTAACCACAAAGAGCACAAAGATTTTAGATCTTGTGCTCTTTGTGTATTTAACTTCTCCAACCTTTAAACATTTTTAACTTATTTAAACTCTTCCGGTGTATCGTTTTTAGGATAACCTTCTTCGTCAAGGTCGTCGCGGTCGTCTTCGGGGGTGTGTGCCAAAGCCGCATCGCGGGGGTTTGTTTCTAAAATTTTACCGCTATCTATATGCATACCTAAAGCATCTGCATCGGTTTCTATAGAACGGTTAGCATCATATTCACCTTTGGTATCGTAAGGGTTGGCTTCATCATAGGTGGAGTTCATGTCCTCGCCATCCTTTACAGCGGTATCATACGGGTCGGGGTGGTCGTAATCGGGGTTGTCGCCCTTTACGTCGTACTCGTAACTGTTGGTGTTTTCGTCGTAATTTAAGTTTTCGCTATCGGCGGTTTCGTTGCCGTCACCGTTTAGTGGGGTGTTCCTGTCCTCGGGGTCAGTAACAAATTCCTGGTCTTGGTTATCGGGTTTCATAAGCTATAGTTTTGCTATAGATACACTAAAAACCCTGCCAAAAGCTAAAGATGGTTATATATTAATTGATGGATTTGCGGTAGGATACCACATCGCCCAGTGCAAATTTTAACCCTATGGAGTATTGTACCATATTATCCCTGCTGCTTCCGGCGGTAAAACCGTCCATATTATCAGTAAGGTCCATATTAAACTGGTAAGCGATATCTATTTTAAACGACGGCTGGTTATACTGGTTAAAAAATTTAAACTCGTAACCTATCCTCGCCGGGATGTAAAGCTCGTTGCTTTTATTTAAACCTCCTGTAATATAAGGCTCGCCTGTTGTAGCGCTTACGGCATTTGATGTGCGGTTAATATTTTTATCCTGGATGTTATTAAAAATGTAACCAAAGCCTGTAGATAAATAAAAATTCTTCATCACATTCATCAGGCCGCCATTTGAGTAATCAAATAATTCGCCGGCTTGCAGCTGCCCCCTGAATAGTATGGCTGTGTACCCGTTTTTAAAGTACCTGCCCGATTTTGACTGGCGGTCGCCGCCTTCTAAGTTGCCGTTTTGTAATTCTACAATATAATTAACAAAAGGCGTTTGGTTAAAAATAAAGCTAACATTTGCTGCTTTTGTTGCCGTTACCGACTCCGCATCGCCATATACCTGGTTAATACTCCCGCCAAAACCAACATCGTACTGGGCATAATCGTAACCGATCTGCGCCTTTGATATTAATGTTACTGCGGATAATATTAGCGTGAAGAATGTTGTTTTAGTAAGCAACTTTATCATAAATAAAAGCAATGGTAATGCTAAAAGCAGATGGATAAATTTTTATAAAAGTAGCATCTAAGTTTTAAAAAGCAACAAGATGATCAAATTAATTGTTTTTCATCAGTAAAAACGAAACTTTTACGATAGTATTTTAGTACATACAAAACAAACCTTACCAAAGGTGGGGGAGATGAAACGTAAATTTTATGACTTTATATTTTTACAAATAAAAATGTAAGTTTGAAGCCGTTTAAATAAAAATTAATCATAAAATCAGGTATGTCAAAAATTAAAGTAGAAAACCCGGTAGTTGAGCTGGATGGCGATGAAATGACCCGCATCATCTGGAAGTTTATAAAAGATAAACTGATCATCCCTTACCTTGACCTGGATATAAAATATTATGACTTAGGTATCGAGTATCGCGACGAAACTGATGACCAGGTTACCGTTGATGCTGCCAATGCTATTTTAAAATATGGTGTAGGTATTAAATGTGCTACCATCACCCCTGATGAGCAGCGTGTAGAAGAATTTGGATTAAAACAAATGTGGAGGTCGCCAAACGGCACCATCCGTAATATATTAGATGGTACGGTTTTCCGCGAGCCTATTGTGATGGCAAACGTACCCCGTTTGGTTCCAAACTGGACAGCCCCAATTTGCATTGGCCGCCACGCTTTTGGCGACCAGTACCGCGCTACCGATTTTGTTACCAAAGGCAAGGGTAAACTTACTATAAAATTCACCCCCGAGGATGGCGGTGCCGAGCAATCTTTTGAAGTGTATAACTTTAAAGGCGATGGCGTTGCCTTAGCCATGTACAACACCGACGAATCTATCCGCGGGTTTGCGCACGCTTGTTTCAACCAGGCGCTGATGAAGGGCTGGCCTTTATACCTGTCGACCAAAAACACCATCCTTAAAAAATACGATGGCCGTTTTAAGGATATTTTTGAAGAAATTTACCAGGCCGATTATAAGGCCAAATTTACCGAAGCAGGTATCACTTACGAGCACCGCCTGATTGACGACATGGTTGCATCGGCCCTTAAATGGAATGGTAACTTTGTTTGGGCTTGTAAAAACTACGATGGCGATGTACAAAGCGACACTGTAGCACAAGGCTTTGGCTCGTTAGGTTTAATGACCTCTACTTTGGTTACTCCGGACGGAACCGTTATGGAAGCCGAAGCAGCACACGGTACGGTTACACGACACTACCGCGAGCACCAGGCCGGCCGCCCGACATCTACCAACCCAATCGCATCCATCTTCGCGTGGACACGTGGTTTAGAGTTCCGTGGGATATTGGACGGTAACCAGGAGCTGATAGATTTTTGCAAGACTTTAGAGCAGGTTTGTATCGAAACTGTTGAAAGCGGCAAAATGACCAAAGATTTGGCCATTACCGTTAAAGCCAAAGTTGAACACGGTGCCGATTACCTGTACACCGAAGAGTTTTTAGAAGCTATTAACGAAAACTTGAAAGCAAAGTTGGGTAAGTAATTTTTGCCCGATGAGATATATGAAAGCCCGTTCTGAAAATAGCGGGCTTTTTTTGTGTATAAAATTTAGTGTCACTTTATCAAAATACCTAACTTAGCGGTTGAAATGGTTCAGTTAAACAACATAAAAGATACTTTGGCTCTTTTTAAAATAGAGTTAGCAGAACGATACCCTATCGCTTCTATGGGCTTGTTTGGCTCTATTGTACGTGATGATTTTACGGAGAATAGCGATATAGATATCATTGTAGATTTTAACGGGCCAATTGGTATTGAGTTTGTAACCCTGGCTAATGAGTTAGAAGCTAAGCTTAATCATAAAGTAGACCTTGTTTCAAGGGGCGGGGTCAAAGACAAATATTTAAAAGTAATAGATCCGGAGATCATATATGTCTAAGCGAACACCTGAACTTCTTTTAGGCGATATACTGGATAGTGCTGAAAAGATAATTAGTTATACAGATACCTTAACCTTCGACGATTTTTCCTTAGACAGCAAAACGATTGACGCCGTAGTTCGAAACATTGAAATTATTGGCGAGGCTTCAAATCGTTTGCCTGATGAATTTAAGGATGCTTCTCCCGGAATTGACTGGCATAAAATTCGTGGCTTAAGAAATCGTATAGCCCATGAATATTTCGGTATGAATTACGCTATAATTTGGTCTGTAAAAGAAGATTACTTACCGGGTTTAATTAAGCAGGTAAAGCTACTATTGAATAATATTTAAATAACTACACATACACACACTACCATGTCAGCATTATATCCATTAAAGTTTAAAACCATATTTAAAGATAAAATATGGGGCGGCCATAAAATTGAAACTTACCTGCACAAAAACATAGGCGATTTGCCAAACTGCGGCGAAACCTGGGAGATCTCGGGCGTTAAGTCGGATGTATCGGTTGTAGATAGCGGCGAATTGAAAGGACAATCGCTGGCCGACTTGCTGGAGAAATTCCAGGGCGAGTTGGTGGGCGAGAAGGTTTATAAGCATTTTGGTAATATCTTCCCTTTACTGGTAAAATTTATTGATGCCAACGACGACCTGAGCGTACAGGTACATCCGAATGACGAGCTGGCTAAAAAACGCCATAACTCCTTTGGTAAAACCGAAATGTGGTATGTGATAGAAGCCGACCCCGGCAGCAGCCTGATAGCGGGCTTTAACCGCGAAATGACCGAGAAGGAATATGTGGAAGCCTTAAACAGCGGCCATATCATGGATATCCTGAACAGGGAGGATGTAAAGGCCGGCGACGTTTTCTTTTTACCGGCAGGCCGCGTGCATACCATTGGTAAAGGTTTACTAATTGCCGAGATCCAGCAAACATCAGATATTACTTACCGCATTTACGATTTTGACCGTGTTGATGACAAAGGCCAAAAACGCGAACTGCATACCGAAGAAGCTTTAGCCGCTATCGACTACAAACATTACCCGGAATATAAAACCCTGTACACCCCGCAAAAAAATGAGGACGTGCATTTGGTAACCTGCCCGTACTTTACCACCAACGTGTTGGATTACACCCACGAGGTTAGTAAAGATTATTCGAACCTCGATTCGTTTGTGATATACGTTTGTATAGAAGGCGAGTTCACCATAAAATATAACGACCTGGCTTACCCTGTAAAAATGGGCGAGTGTATCCTGCTGCCAAAAACCATTGATAAAGTAGAATTAAAAACCACATCGGGCTTTAAAATATTGGAAAGCTATATAGAGTAATATTTAATTATGAAACGAATCTTACCCTTATTGCTATTCATTATCGCCTTGGCATGTTCTTGTAAGAAAGACAGTTCGGACAACACTATTAAATTAAATCTGACGATATAGTTGGACAGTACACCTTAATACAGTGGTCGGAAATAGGCGATGATAATGCCGTTATTGCAACTACTACCAGCGCTGACGCTCCGTGTATGAGCAACCTTAAATTTACGTTAAATGCAGACCATACCACAAAATCGGTTTACACCGGGGCCGAGGTTTGTTACCTTTATTATAATTCGCCATTTGATAATACCTCAATTGGGGCGGAAACAACAGCAAACAAATGGAATGTAGTGAATAGCGATTTGCAGCTCACAAATAACGTTAATGCAAAGATTGAACATTTTGCCGTTACCAAAAAAGACGGAAAAATCCTGTTATCTCATACAATTGATTTTCCGCATAAATATACATTTGTTTATAGTAAAGAATAGTTACCCATACTTTCCCCGTAAGTTGATAAAGGCATATAAAAAAGACCGGCTTGCTGAGGCTGGTCTTTTATTTTTAGTAGGGTATATCATATTTAACCTGGTGATCAATCACCAGGTTGGTGTAATCCAAAATAAATCAATTATATCTTCTCTTGTCGGTAGGGTTTTGAAGGCCCCTCGCTATCTCTGCCAGGTACACTTCGTCAATCGGTTTTAAAAGATAATCGGCAATAAGCGGGTTGCTTTTAGCACGCTTAATATCGTTCAAATCAACAGATGAGCTGATGTTATAAATTGCGATATTTTTTCCCAGTTGAGATTTTATTTCCTCAAAAGCTGCGTTAAATTCCCAGCCGTTCATCACCGGCATGTTAATATCTACAAATAAAACATCGGGTAAATGGTTGCTATTTTGGGGGTCTGTTAAGTAGTCCATGGCTTCTTTGCCATTGCTAAAATGCAGTATCTGGTCAAATAAGCCCTTTATTACTGTTAATTTCTTAAAACCGTAAGTAAAAATTTCATCATCATCAACAATTCCTGCGGTCACAATTTTGTTTTCGGTATTCATTTAATGGTATTGATTATACCAGCTTCACTGTAAATTTTGTGCCAACATTTACAGTGCTGTCTACCTGTATGCTTCCGCCCAGGGCTTCTACCTGGTTACGGGTGATGAAAAGGCCTATTCCTTTGGAGTCGGAATTTTGGTGGAAGGTTTTATACATGCCAAAAAGATCCTCGCCGTGGCGTTTAAGATCAATGCCGATGCCGTTATCTTCAAATACCAGGTAAATTTCGTTCCCTACTTTTTGGGTAAAGCAGTTGATTACAGGTTGGCGGTTAGGATGTTTATATTTTAAGGCGTTGGTTAGCAGGTTCTGAAAGATGCTATCCAGGTAAGCCGGGATATAATCTATCTGCGGGCAGTCGGTAAAATCGGTAGTGATTTTTGCATCTGCCGCAACAATATTGGTGCGCAGGGCCGATGCCACATTTTCAAATATGGTTTCAAAATCAACAACCTTACGCTCTTTGCTAATTTCTGATTGTATCTTAACGATCTCGTCCAAATGCCCCATGGTGGCGCTCAGGCTTTCGCTGATGGTTTTAATGTGCGAGAAGATCTCCGTACGGTCGTCCTTCAGCGGCGATTCTTCAAACAAATTCACCATAAACTTTAGATTACCCGCGTGCGAGCGCAGGTTATGCGATACGATGTAAGCGAAATTTTGCAGGCGCTTGTTCTGGTCGTCTAACAAATTGATAGACGATTGCAGGGTGATACCCTTCTTTTTTATGCTGTCGATATCCTGGAAAATGCCGCGCAGTGTGATACACCTGCCATAATTATCAAGCACGGGCACACCTTTAGACCGTACCCATATCACATTATTTTTGGCGGTTTTAAATAAAACCTCAACATCATAAGGCTTGCAGTACTTTATCCCGTTTTCGATGGCGTTTGTAAGCACCTGGCGGTATTGCGGCTCAAAAAAGCTGATGGCTTCTTCCACGCTCATTTTAACCTGCGCATCAAGCTCAAAAATATCAAACATCTCTTTCGAGAACTTTAGCGACATGGTGGCGGCGTCAATTTCCCAGCTGCCGATTTTTGCTATACGGCCAATTTCCGCGCTTTTAAATTCATTCTCGGCTATTTTTATCTCGCTAACTTTAAGGGCGTTGATATTGGTAAGCACGCCATAAATGACCGGGCCATCGGCGGCATCGTGCTTTTGAGTGGTGCTTTCAAACCACTGGTAGCCATTTTGTTTTGTAAGCAGCCTGATATGTGCAACCGGCGAACCGCCCTGCCTTGGGTGATAGGTGGCTTTTAAAAAAGCATCTTTATCGTGGTAATAAAGTAAATGTTCAAAAAAGTAATTGTAGGAGCATTCTATCTCGCCGGGCGCATAACCCAGCGCAGTATAAAACCCCGGCGACCATTTTACCTGTTTGGTGTCGGTATTGTATTCCCAAATGCCTAAATGTATATGATCAATTATACGCGCAATATGAGCTATGCTTTCGCCAGAAAACTTATGACCGTCAGAAAAACTCATTTCACACTTTAATCACTAATCTATTAATTACCCCCAAGGCCTAATAAAACACATGCCAAACCTGTAAATATATATTAATTACAACCCAGCGTTGTTATAAAAATAGACCGGCTTACCATTATTAAATTTATATGATGCTGAAAATTACACCATTATAAACAATGTAAGGGTCTTATACGGTTATTTGGCCGTAGGGTTATTAAATTTTGGCGGATAAAAATAGTATAATATTTCACGAAATAATATTATAACCGCAAAGAAATATTATTGCCTGTAATGTTGGGGTATGTTGTTGTAGTATTGCGCCTATTAACAATGCCGAAAAGGCCTTTTGGGCCGCATGTTATTAAAATTATTATATTTACGTCACCAATTTCAACGTATGAAAACCCACCTTTATAAATTTTTAACAGCGCTTTTTATATTATTAACCTTAAACGCCACGGCGCAAAAAGCACCCGCCGGCAAAGTTTGGCCAATTGCAAAAGCCAATACTTGGTATGCCCAATACAAGTGGATGAGCGGTGCCGATTTCATCCCCAGCACGGCTATTAACCAGTTAGAGATGTGGCAGGCTGCAACATTCGACCCAACAACTATCGACAGGGAACTGGGCTATGCCGAAGGGATCGGTTTTAATACTATGCGCGTATTTTTATACAGCCTTGCCTGGCAGCAGGATAAGGCCGGGTTTAAAAAGCGTATCAACCAGTATCTTACCATAGCAGATAAACACCATATTAAAACCATGTTTGTGTTTTTTGACGATTGCTGGAACGCCGGTGCAAAAATTGGTTTGCAACCTGTGCCAAAAGTAGGCATCCATAACTCGGGCTGGCTGCAGGACCCGGGTAACCGCCTTAACAACACCGGTGAAACTGCCATGCTGCAGGCATACGTTACCGATATACTTACCACGTTTAAGCACGATAAACGCATCCTGTTGTGGGACCTTTATAACGAACCGGGCAACTCGGGTAAAAAGGCGGCATCGTTGGATCTGTTGAAAAAGGTATTTACCTGGGCCCGTGCTGTTAATCCCGATCAGCCACTATCAGTAGGCCTTTGGGATTGGAGCTTTGAAAAGCTGAACAGTTACCAGGCGCTAAACTCAGATATTATTACTTACCACGATTATACAGATGAGGCTTCGCATTTAAAAACCATACAGATGCTGAAAACGCATGGCAGGCCGCTTATTTGCACCGAGTACATGGCCCGTACCCGTGGCAGCAAATTTGCCAACGTAATGCCGATGCTGAAGAAGGAAAACGTAGGCGCCCTTAACTGGGGCTTTGTGATGGGTAAAACCAATACCATTTACGCCTGGGACAACCCTATGCCCGATGGCAGCGAACCAAAGGAATGGTTCCACGATATTTTCCGCAAGGATGGTACGCCCTATAGGGCCGAGGAAGTGGAGCTGATCAAAAAGATGAACGGGAAATAACAAGTGCAGGCTTGGGCTTTTATCCGCCCTTACATCCTGTTAATCCTTTAATCAGGAAGATCATGGTCTAAACAATAGCGATGGGTTTATACCCATCGACACCTAAGAACTGAGGTTATTTAATATTTTTTTCTTCCTGAAATTCAGTTAATTAAACCAAAAACTAAAAATAACTTACAAAGTCTATAGGAATTATAGAATTAATATCTACTTTTGTGATGTAATCGTTCTTTAAATATTATACTTATCCAGAAAGACAGAGGGAAAGGCCCTATGATGTCTTAGCAACCTGTACGGCTTTTAAGCTTGTGTAAGGTGCTAATTCCTGCTTCGCTGCACACTATGCGGAGACAGATAAGCTGATTTAAAAGACCACCATGTTTTGTTATAAAACATGCTCTTGCATCTGCCGGCATCCCTCAAATATTTCCTGTATAAGTTTTTTGAAACTATTTAATTATAGCTTTATTGCTATGTAATTAATATCAACTTAAAACTTTAAAAACATGAGTTTACGAATTGGCGACGATGCCCCGAATTTTAAAGCCCAGACATCAGCGGGCGAAATTGATTTTTACGAATACCTGGGCGATAGCTGGGGCGTGCTTTTCTCGCACCCGGCCGATTATACACCCGTTTGCACCACCGAACTTGGCAAAACCGCCGCGCTTAAAGATGAATTTGCAAAACGTAATGTAAAGGTGATAGCCTTAAGTACCGATAACGTAGAATCGCACAAGGGCTGGATAAAAGATATCAACGAAACGCAGGATGTGGAAGTTACCTTCCCGATAATAGGCGACGAAAGCCGCGAGATCTCGCAGGCTTACGATATGATCCATCCTAATGCATCGCTAACAGCTACCGTGCGCTCGCTGTTTGTGATAGGCCCCGATAAAAAAATAAAACTGATCATCAGCTACCCGGCATCAACCGGCAGGAATTTCCAGGAGATATTAAGGGTGATAGACAGCCTGCAGCTAACCGCTTATCATAGCGTTGCTACCCCGGCCGATTGGAAAGACGGCGAAGACGTGGTGGTATTGCCATCCATAAAAACAGAGGATATCCCCGCCAGGTTCCCTAAAGGATTTACCGAGGTTAAACCATATTTAAGGTTAACCCCGCAGCCCAACAAATAAGGGCTAAAAATAAAGTCGCGTGGCCGAGAGGATAGGTGAGGGTCTGCAAAACCTTTGACGGTAGTTCGAATCTACCCGCGACGTCTAAACTATACTGACTGACTAATAATGACGGGGCGGTGGGCTGAGGAGCCCATCGCCTTTTTTTGTTAAGGCCTCTCCTCCAAGGGAGGCCTTTGGACCCGGCCCTCTCCAAAGGAGAGGGGGCTAAGAAAAATCTTCACCTTTTTTTGCGCAGCAGAGAGGGGCGCGCACTTAATGCCGCGGGGGTGGGTAAAATATCGGGCGGAAAGATTTTCATACAACAATTCCATCAGTCGCTGTATATTTACATTATGAGCAATACAACCCACCCCTGGCCAAAACTGGATTACCATTACCTGAAAGATACCCTTGCCACCGTACACATGTGGACACAGATGATAGGCAAGGTGCGCCTCAAAAAAATGCCATGGATAAACCATTCGTGGCAGGTTACCCTGTATGTAAGTTCAACGGGGCTAACTACCGGCAGCATTCCCTATAATGGTGGCGTGTTCCAGGTCGACCTTGATTTTATAGGCCATCAATTACACATTAGCACCAGCACCGGGGAAAAGATCTCGTCGGCATTAGGTGCCGAAACCGTGGCTGCTTTTTATCACGAACTGACAGGTAACCTGAAAGCCGCAGGCATTGATGTAGAAATTTACGCCGTGCCTAACGAGGTTGACCCCGCTATACCTTTTGCCGATAACCAAACCCCGTGTACCTATAATGGCGATGTAATGCATAACCTGTGGCAGGCGCTCATCCGAATCCATAATGTTTTTACCGATTTCAGGGCCGGCTTTTTGGGCAAATGCAGCCCGGTCCATTTCTTTTGGGGTGCGTTTGATCTGGCGGTAACCCGCTTCAGCGGAAGGCCCGCGCCAAAGCATCCCGGCGGTGCGCCCAATATGCCCGATGATGTGATGCAGGAAGCCTACTCGCATGAGGTTAGCTCATGCGGCTTTTGGCCCGGCAGCGAAGCCTTCCCGCAGCCCGCATTCTATTCGTATTGCTATCCAACCCCGCCCGATTTTGGCAAGCAGCAGGTAAGCCCGCCCGAAGCCTTTTACAGCCAGGAAATGGGCGAATACTTTTTGATGTACGAGATGGTGCAACAGGCTGCCGATCCCGAAGAGGTGTTAATGCAGTTTTTGCAAACAACCTATAACGCGGCTGCGATAACGGGTAACTGGGATAAGGGTTTGGAAGGGGATTTGCAGGGATTTAAGGCATGAAATAATATTTAAAAACGAAATAAACCATGGCGGCAGGGGGATGTCAAACAACGCATAAACCGAACCGTATATGAAAATTTTACCCTTTCCTTTTAAAAGACTGTTACTTACAGTTTCGCTGATATTTGTTGCCTGTACAGGGTATAGCCAAAGCATTATTTACACCAAAGATCAGCAAGGAAACCTGATAGCAGAAGACGACCGCGGATTTAAAAAGACATATAAAAGGGATATCGCCGGTAATATGGTTGTAGAGGACGAGCGCGGAAACCACATAGCCACGCTTACCAAAGACATTTATGGTAACGACGTAGAGGAATATGGTAATGGACGAAAAACGGTGTATGGGAAAGATGTTTTTGGCGATACAAATATAAAGGACGAACACGGCAAAACTATCGCCACCATTAAAAAGGATGTGTTTGGAAATTATACCGTAACCTATGCCGGTGGCGCAAGGAGAACTTATAAAACAAATATTTTTGGTGATGAGTTTGTTGAAGATGGGTCGGTAAGGGCCACTGCTGCATATAACAAGGATATTTTTGGACACGATGTTGAAGGGTATGGTAATGGAAAAAACCGGATATATACCACCGATGTTTTTGGCAATAAAGTTATAAAGGATGAAAGAGGGACAACTATAGCCACCTATAAGAAGGATATTTTTGGAAACGATGTTGAAGTTTATCGTGATGGGAAAATGAGGATTTATACCACTGATGTTTTCGGCAATAAAGTTATAAAGGACGAAAGAGGGGCAACTATTGCCACTTATAGAAAAGATATTTTTGGAAACGATGTAGAAGAGTATGGCGATGGGAAAAAGAAAGTCTACAAAAATGATGTCCTCGGCAATACCGTTATAGAGGACGAATCAGGAAAGACCATCGGCACTTACAAAAAAAATATTTTCGGGGATGTCATTTTTGAAGCCAAGTAATTTTTTGAAGCCAGTTATAGCTAAAAAGGTCGTGATCTTCCCTGTTCCTTCGGAGAGGGCGGGATAAGGCTTTTCCTTACACACCAGGTGGTCATGCACCTTAAGCCTTGCACGTTGGTTGTTTTTATCGGCTCGAAAAGCTCGCCGCCTAAAAGGCTGGTGTATTCCATGAGTACCTGTTCGTTCACCAAAAAGCGCTCCGAGCCATCGGGCAGCGCATAGCGGCTATCGCCCAGGGGTATCACCTTGTCTTCTATCCCGATATCAGATGCCAGCCGCGCAAAAAAGTAGCCGCCGGGCTTTAGTACACGCCATATGGAGTGCAGCATGGCGTCGAAATGGTTGCTGTCGGCTGCAAAGTGCAATACGGCGCTGCAAATAGCGAGGTCAAAGATTTCATCCGCAAACGGTAACTCTTCTGCCTTACATACCGTGAAATTGGTTAAGGGATTAGCGGGGGCCAGTTCCTTTGCAAACGCCCTTACCTGCGCCACCGCTTCGGGGTTTGGGTCGATGCCATAAACGTCATAACCATTTTGCAGAAAGTAAACCAGGTTTCGCCCGCCGCCGCAGCCAACGTCCAGTACTTTCCTGCACCCGTCAAACCGCCCCTTCAAAAGCTGGTCGAACAGGTAGATATCGATATTGCCGTAAAGCTGTTGCAGGTTGTTTGCCATGTTTATCCCTTTGGTATTACTGCCGTTGCCTCTATCTCTATCAAAACATCATCCCTAAAAAGCCTGCTCACCTCTACAAGCGTGCTGGCAGGCGGTGTTTGGGTGTTGATGTATTTGTCCCGTACATCGCGTACCTGCTGTATTTTCGAAACATCCCGCAGGTAAAAAGTTAATTTTACCACATCGTTCATACTGCCGCCGGCATCGGTAACAATACGTTTAATGTTAGTGAAAACCTGTTCTGTTTGTTTGCCCATATCGTCCTTGCCAACCAGGGTGCCATTTTCATCAAAAGCTACCTGGCCCGATAGGATAAGCATTTTACTTTTGCCCAGATCTATCTCTGCCGAGTGTGAATAGCCCTTTGGCGCCGATACACCCGGTGGATTTTTAAAGGTTACCGTACGTTGCGGTAAGATCTGCGCCTGTGCTATACAGGCGATAAATATGCTGATCAAAATAAGGGGAACACGTTTATTCATGTTTGTAGGTTTTGCGTTATGCAATGTAACAATATTGCAATGGCTTTAAAAATTGGGGCTGATGTGCCGATGCCTTTATACATTATCACATAATATTTATATTATTGTGTACCGTTAACACATTAGCGGTGCGGTATTATCTCACAACCTAAGTACCATACTAAATTGTTAAAACTTAAATTTATATTACTGTTGCTATGCTGCTGCATATTTAACAGTTACGTATCCGCGCAAAAAAAGAACGCCAACTACAGGTACCATATTAAGCGGGCGGCATCCCCCATAAAAATTGATGGTTTGCTTGACGAGGCCGACTGGCTTAAAGCCGATACCACAAGCCGCTTTTTTATGGTTTTGCCAATGGATACCAGCCTTGCAAATCTTCGCACGGTGGTGCGCCTGGCTTATGATAACGATAACTTTTATATCTCGGCGGTTTGTTACACCCCAACACCGGGCTATATGGTAGAATCGCTTAAGCGCGATTTTAGTTTTTTAAAGAACGATAACTTCATTTTTTTTATGGACCCCTTTGATGCCCGTACCGATGGCTTTAGCTTTGGCGCCAACGCGGCAGGCGCCCAGTGGGATGGCACCATGTACGAAGGCAGTAAGGTTGACCTTAGCTGGGACAATAAGTGGTACTCGGCAGTAAAAAATTACCCGGATAAATGGGTGTTCGAGGCGGCCATACCTTTTAAAAGTATCCGTTATAAAAAAGGTATCAAAGAGTGGGGTATCAACTTTAGCCGTAATGACCTGGTTACCACCGAAAAATCGAGCTGGACACCCATCCCAAGGCAGTTTCCAACAGCGGCGCTGGCGTACACAGGTACCATTGTTTGGGACGAAGCGCCCCCCGTAGCTACGCGCAACATATCCGTTATCCCTTACGTGCTGGGTGGCATCACCAAAGATTTTCAGAACAATAAAGATGCTGTTTACCGTAAGGAAATAGGCGGCGATGTGAAGATCGGCCTCACCTCGTCCTTAAACCTGGATATGACCGTAAACCCCGATTTTTCGCAGGTGGATGTTGACCAGCAGGTAATAAACCTTAATCGTTACGAGCTGTTCTTTCCCGAAAAACGCCAGTTTTTTCTGGAGAACGGCGACCTGTTCGCCAACTTTGGCTATGCCGATATCAGGCCGTTCTTTTCGCGCCGCATAGGGCTAAACGCGCCCATCCGCGCAGGGGCAAGGCTAACCGGTAAAATTGATAAGGACTGGCGGGTAGGGGTGATGGATATACAAACCGGGCAATCTGGTCCGGCTAATTTGCCGGGGCAAAACTTTGGGATCGTAACGCTGCAAAGACGGGTGTTCTCGCGGTCAAACATCGGCTTTATGTTTGTTAACAAGGATGGCACCGGCAGCGCGCCTGCGTCAAACAGCACTGCCAATGCTTATAACCGCAACGTTGGGGCCGAATTTAACCTGGCATCGTCAAACAACCAATGGACGGGTAAACTGCTGGGCCTTAAATCATTTACACCGGGTGTACAGGGCCGCGATTTTGTACAGGCCGCCAACCTGCAATACCTTAGCAAATACTGGACGTTTTATCTGCAACAGCAATACGTAGGCAAAAATTACAATGCCGAGGCAGGTTACGTACCGCGCACCGGCTATAATAAATTTAACCCGCTGATACAGCATAACTTTTTCCCTAAAAGCGGCGCCATATTATCGCATGGGGTACAGGCAAGCGGCATTTACTACTTTGACGAAGCTTTAAAACCTACCGATAACGAAACCATCCTGAGCTACCTCATCACTTTTCGTAACCGCGGTACGTTAACCATATCGGGTTTGGATGATTATGTTATGCTGCTGCGCCCATTTGACCCCACCAATACCGGTAAGGATAGCCTTGCTACCGGCTTTAAAAACCATTGGAACACCATTGATATACAATACGCATCAAAACCGCAAAGTGTTTTTACCTATCTTTTTGAGGTTGCGCGCGGCGGATATTACGATAACGGTACAAAAACTACCCTTATAGGGCAGCTGGGTTATCGCTTTCAGCCTTATGTTAACCTGGTCTTAAACGCCTCGTATAACGATCTGAAACTGCCTGCACCTTATGGGCGTAATAAATTCTGGCTGATAGGCCCGCGGGCGGATGTTACCTTTACCAATACGCTGTATTTTACCACCTACGTGCAGTACAACGAGCAGGCTAAAAATATGAACATAAACAGCCGCCTGCAATGGCGCTACAAACCCGCGTCCGACCTGTTCATTGTTTATGGCGATAACTCCATCCCTTCGCCATTTACGGTTAAGAACAGGCAGCTAACCATTAAGTGGACCTACTGGTGGAATATATAGATGTGCGGATGTGCAGATGTGCAGATGAAAAGCGCATTTAGGTAATTAAACATGATTACGAAAATCAAAATCTACCTGTTTGTCAATTCTTGCAGCATTAAGTTGTAAAAACCCGTCAATTTTTTACTTTTGCACCATAAGTAATACCGATATTTTCCTGTAGTGTAACGGTAGCACACCAGACTCTGACTCTGTTAGTAGTGGTTCGAATCCATTCAGGAAAACTAAAAAAGGGCAAATGATATACGTATCATTTGCCCTTTAGTATTTAATTATCAATGGGTTACCGCTTGGTGGTGGTAAATTCATTAAGCGCCATGCGCCAGTTCAGGTAATCATCATTGTGCATGGCCCGGCGGATGACCTTATTGTACCCTTTATCAAAATAAGCGGCTAACGAAAATGTATAAATGCCGTTCTTTGGCTCGAACAGGGTGCCCGGTGCATAGCCTTTCTCACCATTTTCCGCGCGTTTTTTATCAAAGGGTACAGTGCTTTTTACAAATTCGGGGTGTGTTTTTTCGCCGGTCATAAAGGGCGTCATGTAATCAACGCAGTTTTTGATGGTAGCGCCGTTGGCGGTTTTCCAGGTGAAATAATTTTTGCCGGTTGCCCGGTAAATGGCTATGCAAGCCGATATCAGCGGCTCAATATCATAAGTTTGATAATGGAAGGCATCGCGTTCAACCAGGTCATGCGTGGTACCATCGGGGTTCAAGTTTACATTCAGTTGCTTTTCAAGTTCGGTAACGATGGTGCTATCATATTTGCTATCGTGCAGGGTGTAAGCGATCAGCGTGATCATTTTTATCCGGTGCGAGTTCCAGTTGTTGATAGCTGTGCCCCGGTTGCCTTTGGCGTATTTACTGTTCACCAGCGCATCTGCAATGCTGCGCAACCAGCCGTCGATCAGGTCCCGGTCATCCGGCTTAATATCATCTCTTACAAGGTCATAGGCGGTAACCATATCTTCCAGCTTGGTTTGGTTGATAGGGTCGTCGGTAGCTTTATTAACCTTTGCCCAAACAATAAAAAACTCTGTTGCCTTAGCCAGGTATTTCGTTTTTTCCGACATCTTGTAGGCTAATGTCAGCGCGTAAACTTTACCTGCATCCTCTACCGCTTTAAGGCTGGCGGTCTTTCTTGGGTCGCCGGCAAGCAGCCCCTGCGATAGGATAGTTTCTATCGGGTTTGGTGTTTCATTCAAAGATTGGTCGGCCGTTCTTTGGTAGCCTTCAAATACTTTTTGATATTTCGTGTCCTTACTAATGGCTTTGCGCATCAGCGCCACTTCCTTTTTATCAAGGCTTGCGATCTGCGCTTTAACAGAGATAGTTGCAGCTATAAACGCCAAAAAACAAAAGAATTTTTTCATGGATGTATTATATTTCTAATGATCTTTTGATGCCCAGTTCCAAACCGCGCAATTCAGCCAAACCACGCAGGCGACCGATAGCTGAGTAACCGGGGTTGGTTTTTTTATGCAGGTCGTCCAGCATCTTGTGCCCATGGTCGGGGCGAAAGGGCATAGCGGTATCTTTACGGCTGCTGCTAACCCTTTTTTGCTGTTCCTGCAATAAGGCTTTCATCACCGCGTACATATCCACATCGCCCGCAAGGTGGTCGGCCTCGTAGAAGTTTCCTTCTTCATCGCGCTTGGTGCTGCGCAGGTGGATAAAATGGATGCGGTGGCCCAGGCGCTTTACCATGCCGGGCAGATCGTTTCCTGCTATCACCCCGAAGGAACCGGTGCAAAAAGTAAGGCCGTTATTGGGGCTATCTACCGCACGGTAAATATCCATTATATCCGTTTCGTTGCTTACTACCCGCGGCAGGCCAAGTATAGGGTAGGGCGGGTCGTCGGGGTGGATGCACATCAATACCCCGGCCTGCTCTGCCGCGGGGATAACCTGTTGCAAGAAATATGTTAGGTTGGCTTTTAGGGTTTGGGCGTTGATGTCACCGTACGAGGCAAGCATTTCTAAAAACCTTCCGGTGGTATAACCTTCTTCTGATCCCGGTAAACCGGCTATGATATTTTTTACCAATTGATCTTTAGCAGCTTGGGGCAGGCTATCATAATATATTTTTGCCTTTATTTTAACAGCTTCTGGGTGGTCTTTTTCTGCACCCGGCCTGTTCAAAATATACATATCGAAAGCGGCGAAAGCGGTGGTATCAAATCTTAGCGCGGTAGAGCCATCGGGCATGGGGTAATCAAGGTCGGTACGTGTCCAGTCCAGCACGGGCATAAAGTTATAGCAAACAATACTTATCCCACATTGGCCAACGTTGAGCAGACTCTGGCGGTAGTTTTCGATATATCGTTTGTAATTGCCGCTTCGCTTTTTAATATCCTCGTGCACCGGCACGCTTTCTATAACCGACCATTTTAAGCCTGCATCCTCAATTATCTTTTTCCTTTTCAGGATCTCATCCACCGGCCAGACATCGCCGTTGGGGATATGGTGCAGGGCGGTAACAATACCGGTAGCCCCGGCTTGCCGGACATCGGCTAAGCTTACCGGGTCGTTTGGGCCGTACCAGCGCCATGTTTGTTCTAAGCTCATTTAAATAATTTTGAAGGGCTAATTTACAAAGTATATTGTTCGGTATCTGCAGGTAAAAAATCCCACCGGGCGGGGCTAAAACCATCCACCAGCATGCCGTCTTCCAAACACACGCATCCATGTATGGTAAAGGGAGGCACATAGTAACCATCGCCCTTACGGATGATCTTAACCGTTTCGCCCAGTGTCATTTCAAAAACACCGCTTTCTACATAGCTCACCTGCGAGTGCGCATGGCTGTGCAAGGTACCGCAAGCCCCTTTAGTAAATTTTACCTTCACCATCATCAGCTTATCGTCATAGCCAAAAACCTGCCGCTGTACGCCTTCGCCAACGGTTTGCCATTCGGTGCTATCCCCATGCTGAAATAAGTTGCTTTGTATCATATCCCTAATTTTTTAGCGTACCCGCCGCGTTGATAACCGGCTTTTTATCGGCCAAACGTTTTTGGCGCAGCAGGGCTTCCAGGTAATAATAATCGGCATAAATAATAGGTACATCTATTTCGCTGTTAGCCGGTTTGTGGCCGGTGCTGTGCAGCAATAAAAAGCCTTTTGCGCTATCGGGCTGTGCCTGGTAACTTTTACCAAGGCTGTTCAGGATCTTATCGGCAGTTTTTTTATAAGTTTTGGCATTTTTACTATAAGTGCTCAACTCATACAAAGCAGATGCCGCTATAGACGCTGCCGAGGCATCGCGCGGCTGGTTGCCCAGTTTAGCGGCATCGTAATCCCAGTAGGGCACCAGGTCGGCAGGCATTTGGGGGTTACTAAAAATGTATTGGGCAATTTTTTCGGCCTGCTCCAGGTAAACTTTGTTGCCGGTTTCGCGGTAGCACATGGTGTAGCCGTAAAGGCCCCAGGCCTGCCCGCGCGCCCAGGCCGAGCTATCTGCAAAGCCCTGCGCTGTTTTTTTGTCCAAAACCTGCCCGGTTTCCGGGTCGTAGTTTATTACGTGGTACGAGCTGTTATCTGCCCTGAAATGATTTTTAAGCGTGGTATTGGCATGCGTTACCGCCACTTTATAATAGCTGGAATCACCGCTTAGCTTGGTGGCTTCAAACAGCAGCTCAAGGTTCATCATGTTATCAATTATTACCGGGAATTTCCACTGTTTTTGATGATCCCATGATTTGATGCAGCCCACGGTTGGGTTAAAGCGGGTTATTAAAGTTTTAGCCGCCTGGATGATATCATCCTTGTATTTTTGCTCGTGCGTTAAGCGGTAAGCATTGCCCACGCTATTATATACCATAAAACCCAGGTCATGCGTACCGCCGTTTGTTTTTTCAAGCTCCATTGTGGCGGTAAATGGCTCTGATCGTTCCTTCCAGAATTTTTCACCGGTGTACTCATATAAAAACCACAGGTTACCGGCAAAGAAGCCGCTGCACCAATCTTTAGGCGATACCATCACCAGGTCGCCTTTGGTGTTCAGCGTCCGGGGCGATAGCAGGTTGGGTTTAGTAACAGCCGCTTTGGTTTTGGCAGTTTCGGCTAATAAAAGTTTGGTTTGATACGCCGCGAATTTCCAGGCCTTGGCATTATTGTTCTGTGCCGATGCGCTAACGGTAACCGTGCTTAATAGTATCAAGGGGATTAAATTTTTAATGTTCATAGGTATGTATAACGCTGTTTTTAGTTAGCCACTTTAATTTTGATCACTAATTTTTTTACAACATCGTACCCATCCACCTTAATATTGGGGCGGTGCACATCCTGCGGGAAAAACAGGAAGAAAATGCCCGGTTCGGCGGTGTATTGAGTGCCTTCGGCTGAGTAATTTGCCGCATCATTAGTATCACTGTAGGGTTTGGTTACCGTAGCTTTATTGATATCGATAAAATCGATGCGCTCTTTACCTTTTATCACATATTGCAGGTCGATATATTTACGGTGCGATTCCCACCCGGCCTTATCCAACTCTTTCGATGGCGCTTCAGTGACGCTGGCATAGGCGTTATCACCATCAATGGGATGCTTGCCTGTGCTTAGGGTATCCAGGTTTTGTTCGCTTAAAAATTTGAACACCTTATCCCAAACCGCCTTATTGGCATGGTATTGTTTATAAAATTCAACCGCGTTAACATTTTTGTGCAGATCTAATTTTAAGCCGCCTTTCCAGGTGTTGCTTTGCAGCCATTTTTCGGCAGTTTTTTGGTCTGCATTACCGGGTTGAATTTGTGCAATTGCTATATTTTCCATTGTGATAAAACTGATAGCAGCTATGATAAGCCGGAACAAAGGTTTAATTTTCATGATTCGATGAAATTGGTTTGCATGATAATAACGCTTGTTACGGGGCAGAACTTGCGCTACTACAGGTCAATATTACAAGGAAATACTTTAAACTTTAGTGCGTAGAAGGTATAAATTCTACGCAAACGTTATAGTTGGGGCTGTTTGTTTTTATATTAAATTAGTAATCGGAAGTTTTCGATAACGTTTGCGTAGAAATAACAACACGTTTATTTCAAATTAAAACATCATAATTGTAGACTTGCCAAACAATTATAAAATTAACCCTAATAATTCTTGTTTTGAAAGTAATACATAGTATTCATCCTGGTGATTTTAAGAGCTACCAAACCGAACAGATACGCGACCGATTTTTGATGGACGACCTGGTAAAGGCAGACGAAATAAACTGTACTTATACCCACTACGACCGTATGATAATAGGTGTTGCCCACCCGGTAACCAAAACTTTAACCCTCGAAAATTATCCAAACCTTAAAGCCGATTATTTTTTAGAACGCCGCGAGATAGGCATTATAAACGTTGCCGGCGATGGCGAGGTTAACGCCGATGGCACTGTTTTTAAACTAAAGAAAATGGATTGCCTGTACATAGGCAAAGGTGTAAAACAGGTAAGCTTTACCGCTGCCGATAGTGCGAATGCACCTGTGTTTTATTTACTGTCGTCGCCGGCGCACCAGAATTATCCGACAGCGCTTTTGCCAATTGAGCAGGCCGAGAAGGTAAATACAGGGAGCGACGCTACCGCAAACAAACGCACTATAAATAAATACATACACAACGGCGCGGGCGGCATAAAAAGCTGCCAGTTGGTTATGGGATTAACTATATTGCATGAAGGCAGCGTATGGAACACCATGCCCCCACACGTACACGACCGCCGCATGGAAGCTTATTTTTACTTCGACATCCCCGCTGGGCAAAGGGTGTTTCACCTGATGGGCGAGGCCACCGAAACCCGGCACATATTAATTGATAACTACGGCGCTGTTGTATCACCGCCGTGGAGCATGCATGCAGGGGCGGGCACAGGTAATTATAGTTTTATATGGGGCATGGCAGGCGAAAACCTTGATTATACCGATATGGATGCCATCAGTATTGATAATATTAAGTAAATACCAAGAGCAGTGGAAAATAATTTTTCGTTAAAAGGGAAGGTAATCGTAGTAACCGGCGGTACAGGCATATTAGGCAAATCGTTTATAGACGGGATCGTTGCAGCCGGCGGCGCGGTAGGGATATTGGGCCGCAACAGGCAGGTTGCCGAAGAGCGGGCCGATGCCATCAACAAAAACGGCGGACAGGCTATTGCGCTTATTGCCGATGTATTAAAAATAGATGAACTAAAGGCCGCTAACAAGCAATTGCTCGACCGTTTTGGGCGGGTTGACGGGTTGGTTAACGGCGCGGGCGGCAATATGCCCGAAGGCGTACTGCAACCTGATGAAGATATCTTCACCATGAATATGGATGGCATGAAAAAGGTAATGGAGGTAAATGTTTGGGGTACCCTGCTGCCCACACAGGTGTTTGGCGAAGCTATTGCCAAAACAGGTAAAGGGAGCATTGTCAATATCTCGTCCATGAACTCAAAACGCGCCATTACCAAAGTATTGGGATACAATATGGGTAAGGCAGCTGTCGATTGCTATAACCAATGGTTTGCCGTTGAACTGGCCAACCGTTATGGCGACGCGATACGGATGAACGCCCTCGCCCCCGGCTTCTTCCTTACCGAACAAAACCGGGGCCTGCTCACATTGCCCCAGGGCGGCTACACAGAAAGGGGCGAACGCGTTATCAGGCAAACCCCGTTCAAGCGTTTTGGCGACCCCGACGAACTGATAGGCGCTTTGGTTTGGCTGCTGAGCGATGCATCGGCATTTGTAACCGGATCTATGATATGTGTTGATGGTGGTTTCTCGATATTTGGAGGAGTTTAATGGAAATTGGCGCGCTTAATAACGGTACTGTTTTAACCTTTGGGGAACTCCTGCTCAGGATCTGCCCCGATGCTAATGGCAGCTGGCTAAAAAATAACAGCTTCCCGGTGCATGTTGGCGGCGCCGAATTAAATGTTGCGTCCGCGCTGGCCCTGTGGGGCAGCAAAACAAAATATTTTACCGCGGTGCCGGATAATGGCCTGTCGGAGCAGATACTTGAATACGTGGGTGAAAGAGGTATCGATACTTCTGCAATCCATAAAGGCACCGGGCGGCTGGGGCTGTTTTATTTAACGAGCGGTGCCGATATGAAACACGTCGCGGTAATATATGACCGCGCAGGCTCGGCATTTGCCGGACTAAAACCGGGCGTTATCAACTGGGACGAAGTTTTAACAGGTGTGGGCTGGTTTCATTTCAGCGCTATTTGCCCGGCGTTGACCCAGCAAACAGCTGATTTATGCGAAGAGGTGCTGATAGCCGCATCCAAACGGAACATTACCATATCCATCGACCTTAACTACCGGGCCAAATTATGGCAGTATGGCCAATCGCCGCAGGCAATAATGCCCCGGCTGGTAAAATATTGCAACCTGATAATGGGCAATGTTTGGGCAGCCCAAAGCTTATTGGGTGTGCCGGTAAACCCGCGGATAACCGATATCGATACAAAAGAAAATTACCTTGCCGAAGCGCTGAGCAGCTCAAAAAAACTGATGGAAAGCTACCCTGTATGCAAGGCGGTTGCCAACACCTTCCGGTTCGACCATGAAGGGGGCATCAAATATTACACCGCTTTATACCAGGGCGGACAGCTATACAAGTCGGCCGGGTATATTGCCGAAAAGGTAGTTGATAAGGTAGGCAGCGGCGATTGCTTTATGGCCGGCCTGATCTATGGGTATCACCAGAAAATGGCACCCCAGGCAACGCTGGATTTTGCCACAGCAGCGGCGTTCACAAAACTGTTTATTGAGGGTGATGCAACCAAAAGCACGGTTGGGCAAATAACAAACGCCATTAAAAACAATGACTAAAAGCGAGATACAGGATAGTATTACCGGGCAGGGGCTGCTGCCATTATATTATAACGAAAGCGGCGATGTAAGCCTGGCTATTACCCAAACGCTTTATAAAGCGGGTATCCGTGCTATTGAATATACCAACCGGGGGCCGGCGGCGCTTGATAATTTTAAAGCGTTAAAAAAAGCGCAATTGCCCGGCTTGCTTTTAGGCATCGGTACCATCAAATCGGCAGAGGAGGCTGAACAATTTGTTGACGCGGGCGCTGATTTTTTGATCTCGCCCCTGGTTAACCAAAAGGTTGCGGGGATTGCCGCCAAAAATAACCTGCTGTGGGTCCCCGGCTGTATGACGCCTACCGAAATTTACGAGGCACAAGAACTGGGCGCCAAATTGGTGAAATTATTCCCGGCCAATGTATTGGGGCCGGCGTTTGTATCCGCGGTTAAAGAACTGTTCCCGGGTTTGCAGATGATGCCTACGGGCGGCGTTGAAATGAGCCAGGAAAATATTACAGGATGGTTTAACGCGGGTGTATCGGCTGTTGGAATGGGCAGCAAGCTGATCACAAAAAGCATCCTGCAGAACAAAGCATACGATCAATTATATACAGAAACCTTGCGGGCCTTGCAATTTGTACAGGCGGCACGATAACCGGAACCAATTATGAGCGATACCAGAAAAACCAACTACCGGTGGGTAGTAGTAGCCCTTTTGTTTTTTGCCACCACAATTAATTATCTCGACAGGCAGGTTATCGGCTTCCTGAAACCCACGCTGCAAAAAGATTTTCAATGGTCTGAGGAGGATTATAGCCATATGGTAATAATTTTCCAGACGGCCTATGCATTAGGTTTGCTTTGCTTTGGGGGATTAATAGATAAACTGGGCACTAAGCTGGGGTATACGGTATCGCTCATCATTTGGAGCGTTGGCGCTATGCTGCATGGTATTGTAAAATCTACCTTTGGTTTTGGCCTGGCAAGGACAACCCTTGGCCTGGGCGAATCGGGTAATTTCCCGGCGGCGATAAAAGTGGTGGCCGAGTGGTTCCCCAAAAAGGAACGCGCCCTTGCAACCGGTATCTTCAATTCGGGCGCTAATATTGGCGCGGTGGTTGCCCCGGTTATGGTACCGTGGATATTGGGCATTTACGGCTGGCAAATGGCCTTTATTATTACCGGCGCTATTGGTTTTCTATGGCTCATCTTTTGGTGGATCTTTTATGAGATCCCTTCAAAACATAAAAAAATAAATGGGGCAGAGTTTGAGCACATCCACAGCGATATTGACGAGCCAGCTGCTACCGACGGGCCCGGGGAAAAGGTAAAATGGGCGCGGCTGTTCGGCATCCGTCAAACCTGGGTGTTTGTTGTTGGCAAGTTCCTTACCGATCCTATCTGGTATTTCTTCCTGTTCTGGCTGCCATCGTACTTTGCAAGCACCTTCAAGCTCGACCTTAGCAAGCCAACCCTTCCCCTTGTATTAATATATACCGCAACAACCATAGGCAGTATTGGCGGCGGTTATTTATCATCGCGGTTGATCAAAAGCGGGATGCCTATATTCAGGGCGCGCAAAACGGCCATGTTTATTTTCGCGCTTTGCGTGGTGCCCATATTCGCGGCGCGTTATGCTACCAATATATGGCAGGCGGTTGGTTTAATAAGCTTGGCCGCTGCCGCGCACCAGGCCTGGAGCGCCAATATTTTTACTGCCGCGTCTGATGTTTTCCCTAAGCGGGCGGTAAGCTCTGTAGTAGGTATAGGCGGCATGGCGGGTTCTGTGGGCGGTATAGCGTTCCCTTTTCTTATCGGCTGGGTGCTGGAAACATACAAGGAGGCGGGTAATATTACGGCGGGTTATAATATCATTTTTTCGATATGCGCCTGCGCTTATTTGGTTGCCTGGCTTATTATGCACCTGTTAACCCCAAAAATGAAGGTTGTAAAACTGTAGCACTATATTTCCATAAACAAGTAAGATTTATTATATTGGTGAAATGTTAAGCACAGTATGGTGGTGTTTGCTTAACGTTAACCTAATATGAATTTTAACAGTATTACAATAAAGGATATAGCTACGGCGCTTAACCTGTCGGTATCTACCGTTTCTAAGGCGCTTAGGGATAGCTATGAGATTAGCGAAAGCACAAAAAAGCTTGTAATTGAGTACGCCGAAGAGCACAATTACAGGCCCAACCCCATAGCCCAAAGCCTAAAACAAGGGCACAGCAAATCAATAGGTATTGTAGTATCTACTATCGATAACCAGTTTTTTTCGCAGGTGATAAACGGCATCGAATCGGTAGCCTACAAGGCCGGGTTCAACGTGATCATCACGCAAACCCACGAATCTTTTGAGCTGGAAGTAAAGAACGTTGACCACCTTACTCATCGTTCTATCGATGGCTTGCTGATCTCGCTATCTACCGAAACCAAAGACATCGAATACCTGAAAAAACTGCACCGCCAGGGCTTGCCCATAGTGTTTTTTGACAGGATAACCGATGAGATAGAAACCCACAAAGTAATTGCCGATAATTTTAAGGGAGGGTACGATGCTACCCGTCATCTGCTCGATTCTGGTTATAAACGCATAGCGCATATCACCAGTCCGCCCAATATTTCTATTACCAAAGAGCGTTTTGCGGGGTACCAAAAAGCGCTTGAAGAGGCCGGTATTGTTATGGGCGATGAATACATAAAATATTGCCCGCACGGCGGCCGGGATATAGGCGAGATTGAGAACGCGCTGAACGACCTGCTTTCGCTGAAAGAAAAACCCGACGCTATTTTTACCACATCAGACAGGATCACCACCACAACATTACTGTTGCTAAATAAGCTTAAGATAAACATCCCGCAGGAAATTGCCCTGATAGGTTATACCAATACCCTGCTTGCCGACGCGCTGAACCCTTCGTTAAGCTCGGTTTACCAGCCGGGTTTTGAAATGGGGCAAAAAGCTACCCAAATGCTTTTAGACCTTATTTTAGCTAAACGGCCGGTTTACGATTTTGAAACCGTAGTACTGCCCACACAACTGGTTACCCGCGACTCTACAGCGCTTAAAACATCATAATTACCAGTCGCGCAGCGAAAACGATATCGTAAATAAATATCCATTAAACATGCCAACGGTAAGCTAATCGGGGTATTTTTGGTTGTGCAGTAATTTCATAACCAATTATAAACGCTGCCATTTACCAGATCATTTTTGTAAAGCATGAAACGCAGGCTGTTGTTTATTGTACTTTTCGTGTATTCGATTGTTGCCGGGAAGGTAATGGCGCAAACCGTTACCCTCGACTACTATTTTAACCACGAAACACATAAAACCAAAAGCGGCCAGGCAGAACGGTTCCACTACTTATGGGAGGATACCGCCAATTCGGGTTTTTCTGTTTGGGGCGGGATATTCAAATCTAAAGGCGCTACTTTAAACAGTTTGGAAACAGCGCCCACATCTGCAAATTTGAAGGGTACATCGGTTTATATTATTGTAGACCCTGATAGCAAAGAGGAAAACCCAAACCCCAATTACATACAGCAAGCCGATGCGGATAATATTGCGCAATGGGTTAAGGCTGGCGGCGTGCTCATTATGATGGCTAACGATAGCGCCAATGTGGAACTGAACCATTTTAACCTGCTTGCTGCTAAGTTTGGCATGCACTTTAATAACGATATGCAAAGCCACGTAATTGATGATGCCCATTTTGATGACGGCGCGGTATGGATAAATAACAACCCGGTTTTTAAAACATCAAAAAAGGCTTTTATTAAAGATGCATGTAGCATTGGTCTATCGGGGCAGGCAAAGCCGCTTTTAAAAGCCGCCAGCGGCACAGCTATAGCCGCAATTGCCCAATATGGTGAAGGTGCCGTAATTGCCATAGGAGACCCATGGCTGTACAACGAATATGTTAACGGCAGGCTACCCGCCGGTTTTGATAATGATAAGGCTGCTACAGACCTTGCAGATTACGCGCTATCATGGTGTAAACCGCCCCGTAAAAAATAAAGGACTTCTACATCTAATACGAAACATGGTTAATTAATATAGTGAGTAAGTGCCATTTAGCCGGTCCCGCCTAAACCGGGGCCGGAATTTGGTCTAAAGCCGCTCTTAAAATCATTTCATCATTTTATTGACACCAGATGCGATCTATAAAGAGGTTTACTATACTTTTGGCTTTATTTACCGGCTTTTCGCAGCTAAGCAATGCGCAGCAAAGTACCCGTTTAACTCATAACTGGGAATTTTTAAAGCAGGACCTGGGCGGCGTTTGGGAAGCAGTGAGGCCGGTGCCTAAAGATAAACCTGAAGCTTACCCTGTATGGGCCAAAGTATCGCTGCCGCATTGCTTTAACAGCCGCGACGCGGTTGACCCCGATGTAAATTATTACCAGGGCCCCGGCTGGTACCGTACGCAAATACCGGTAAATATTCCTTACAAAAACGGCCGCGCCCTGCTGCATTTTGAAGGCGCAGGGCAAAAAACAAATGTGTACCTGTACAATAAACTGATAGGCTCGCACAACGGTGGTTACGACGAATGGACAGTAGATATTACCGACGAGGTTGCTGCATTCAAAAAAACAACCGTTTTTGATAAGCAGTTTAAAGGAAATATCCCGCTGGAAATTCGCTGCGATAACACCCGCGACCTGGAATCCATCCCATCGCAATTGTCAGATTTTAATATTTACGGCGGCCTGTACCGCAACGTTAACCTGGTTTACCAGCCCGTTATCAGCTTTGATAAGTTGTATGCCAATGCCGCTGTAAGCGGGGACCTTTCAAAAGGGGAGTTAAGCCCTGTGCTTACTTTTTATAACCCAACCGGCGTAAAAGATATAAGCGGCGAAATAGTTGTAAAAGATGCGGTTGGGAAGATACTCACGAAGGAAAACTACAGCACTGCTAACTTGACGGCAAATACTTATACGCCCGGCAAGATCAATATCGTAAAGCCCCGGTTATGGTCGACCACAGACCCTTACCTGTACACCATTGAAATAACCGGTAAGGCAGATGATGAAACCTTTAAGCATACCGAAAAGGTGGGCTTCCGCAGTTTTTTATTTGCCAATAATGGCCCGTTCTATTTAAATGGCCAACGCCTGCTGCTGAGGGGAACGCACCGGCACGAAGACCATGCAGGCGTTGCCGCCGCCATGACCGACAGTATGATCCGCGCAGAGATGCTGCTGATAAAGGATATGGGCGCAAACTTTATCCGCCTGGGGCATTACCAGCAATCGGCATTGGTGTTAAATTTATGCGATAGCCTGGGCATTTTGGTTTGGGAAGAAGAGCCCTGGTGCCGCGGTGGTTTAGGGGGCGATGCTTATCAGGCGCAGGCCAAAAGCATGCTTACCAATATGATACAGCAGCATTATAACCACCCTGCTATTATACTTTGGGGGCTTGGTAACGAGAACGACTGGCCCGGCGATTTCCCCGAATTTGATAAGCAGAAGATCCGCGATTTTATGACGGCGCAAAATAACCTTGCCCACCAGCTTGACACATCGCGCAAAACCACCATCCGCCGCTGCGATTTTTGTAAGGATATCCCCGATGTGTATTCGCCATCCATATGGGCGGGCTGGTATAAGGGCTTTTATCCCGAATACAAAAAGTTTACCGAGGAGGAGTTTAAGAAAACCCCGCATTTTATCCATGCGGAGTGGGGCGGCGACAGCCATGCCAACCGGCACTCGGAAAACCCCGACAGGGCGCTGGCCAAAGTTATCAATGGTAAAGGGATAACCGGCAAGATCGATTCTTCGCTTTTCGGTGGCGTGAAGCACCTGGCAGATGATAGCGACTGGAGCGAAACCTACATCTGCAACCTGTTTGACTGGCACCTGAAAGAGCAGGAAGCCATGCCCTGGCTAACAGGCTCGGCGTTTTGGACATTTAAAGATTTTTCGACCCCCATCCGCCCGGAAAACCCTGTGCCTTATGTAAACCAAAAAGGTGTGGTAGAGCGCGACCTCAGCAAAAAAGAATCGTTTTACGTGGTGCAATCGTACTGGGCTGATGCATTGATGGCACATATTTACGGGCACAGCTGGCCCGTAAGGTGGGGAGAAGCCGGGGAAGAGAAAATGGTTAAGGTATATTCAAATGCCGATAAGGCCGAGCTGTTTGTAAACGGCAAAAGCCGGGGCATAAAAACCCGCGACCCGCAAAACTTTCCCGCTGCCGGTTTACGCTGGATGGTAATTTATAACAAGGGACTAAACCACATCAAAGTGGTGGCTTACAAAGGGAAGGAAACCGTTACCGATACCATTAGCCAGGTTTACCAAACCGATAAATGGGGCAAACCTGCCCGGGTGGAATTAACAAAAATAGCAGAGCAAAATGGCATAGCCACCATACAGGCAACCCTTTATGATAAAGATGGTGTGCCCTGCATTGATGCCGCCAACTGGATAAACTTCTCGCTAACAGGTAATGGTACCTTGCTTGATGATCTGGGCACATCCAAAGGCTCGCGCAAGGTGCAGGCTTATAATGGCCGGGCTATTATCAGTATAAAACTGAATGGGGGGCGTTCGGTAGCCGGGGTGGTGTCGCCGGGGCTACCCGTTAGCTTTTTAAAACTATAACAATGATGAAAAACTTATTATTAACCATTGGCTGCCTGTGCGCTTTCCAGTTAAGCTTTGGCAAAATATATAAAGTAAAAACCCCCGGCGAGTTTAACAAAGCCGCAGCGGGTGTTTTACCCGGCGATGAAATAGTAATTGCCAACGGTAGCTACAATAACTGGAGTACGGCCATTAACAGCAACGGTAGTGCAGCAAAGCCCATTATCATCAGGGCGGAAAATACAGGCAGGGTTGTGTTTTCGGGCGAAGTGCACCAGGCGGTATTTCAAATAGCAGGCAGCTATGTGCAGGTAAAAGGGTTGAAATTTGAAGGCTGCCAGTTGTTTAAGGAGAAGGGCACCGATGTGGTATTAATTGAAATAAAGGCCGCTAAATATTGCCGCATAACCGATTGCATTTTCACAAAAAATACAGTGAATGCGCAGTTTATGCCCATCGTAGTGGTAGCCGGCCCGGGCGGGCATAACCGGGTTGACCATTGCAGCTTCGCAGGCAATTTTAATAACCAGGAAGTACAAGTGCGGGTTAGCGCCAATGATGTATCGCTATATACATTAATTGACCATAACACCTTTATGGATAAGGACAGCGTAACCTGGAAAGGCAATAACGGCGGCGAATGTGTGCAAATAGGGCAGGACCCCATATTGCTTGGCAACCGCTATTCGTACGCAACCGTGCGCGATAACCGTTTTATACGCTGCAACGGCGAGCCCGAAGTGATCAGCAACAAGGCATCGGCCAACCGGTACATCAATAATTATTTTGAAGATTGCCACGGCGAACTGGTGATGCGCGGCGGCCACGAATGCCTGGTAGACAGCAACAACTTTGCAGGCGGCACGGGCGGCATACGCGTTAACGGCACAATCCATACCATTACCAATAACACATTTAAGGGCCTGCCTATAGCCATCAGGCTGATGTACGGTATGGCTAAAGGTAAAATTGATACCGGCTTTTATATTGCCGCAAGTGATTGTATTATCAAAAATAACCGCATCTCGCGTTGCGATACGGGTATTTTAGTAGGCGGCAGCAAAAACGCCGACTGGACCGGTAAGTTTGATACCAAACGCTACCCATCGCGTACCATACAGGATATCGCGCCATTTAATAACCTGTTAGAGGGTAATAACATTACCGATACCAAAACCCCGGTGCTGCAATAGGGGTTGGCGAATATCAGGTTTATTTAATTGTCACATTAACAGCCAATAAGGGGATTGTATTAACTAATTACAATATTTTCATTTAAGGAAAAATACAACTTTTATATTTAACTTACGTAAAAATGGGGAACCAAAATCCACCCTAAATTTATAATATGCTTGCTAATTAGTGTTGCTAATGTGGTTAAGGCATTATAAATAAATATAGTTTTAATGAGCAGACGATCTTTTAGGCAAATACCTGTGTTTATCTTCATAATGATAAATGCATTGTCTGCTATTTCTATAAAAGTTTGCGGGCAATACCAAAATGCATATAAAACAACTATAACCATAAGCGACGGCCTTTCGCACAGCAACGTTAAATTTATTTTTAAAGACAGGGTTGGCTATATGTGGTTTGCTACAGATGATGGCCTGAACCGTTATGATGGGTACAGCTTTAAAATTTACCGCCACAGCGCAAACGATAAAAATTCGTTAAAAATAAATAATATCAACACCCTTGCCGAAGATGCTGCAGGCAATTTATGGGTTGGCACCGGCGGCGGGGGCTTAAGTTTATATAACCGCAATACCGATTCGTTTACAAATTTTTTGCCCAATAAAAATGATGCAACTACTATATCAAATGACGATGTAACAAGCATATATCGCGATAGAAAAAATAACATTTGGGTGGGTACTTATTCGGGATTAAACCTGCTCGACACTGTAACCCACCAGTTTAAAAGGTTCTTTTATGAGAAGGATAAAGACTATATCCCCGAGCATCATATTTACTCGGTAACAGGAGATAAAAACGGCAACCTTTGGCTGGGTACCGACGGCGGATTGGTTCAGTTTAATTATAAAACCGGGGCAAAAAAAGTATTCGCGCATAGTGCTGCAGATACCAAAAGCATAGCAAGTAACCATATCCGCAGCCTGCTCATAAAAAATAACGGCGACGTATGGATAGCCACTGCCGATAGCGGCCTTGATCTTTTTAACCGGAAGGATGAGTCGTTTTCGCATCACAGTCACCAGGCAAACAATAAAAATACCATTACCAACAACTCTGTTTTTTGCCTTGCGGTTTCAGCAAGCGGTAAGCTTTGGGTAGGTACCGAAGAAGGTTTAGAACTTTTTGACGAGACTTCGCAAACGTTTAGCCACGGGTATAATAAGTTTTACAACAAGGTAAATTCTATTAACTATGTATTAGATAGCGGCAACGTATTAAGGGTTGGCACATTTGAATCGGGTGTAATAAAATATGATAATAACATCCCTTCGTTTATCCAGTTTTCTAACCAAAAGGATACGCCCGATGGTTTAACCAATAATCATATTTTATCGTTTGCCGAAGTGGGTAATGATATATGGATAGGCACAGACGGCGGCGGGTTAAATTACCTGGATAAATCTGCGCTGACGTTAACACACGATAAAGCCGGCATAACCGGCAGTAAGGTACTTTCGCTTTTAAAGGATAAGAATAATAAAATATGGGCGGGTACTTACGGCAGCGGGCTGGATGTTATCGAAAACAAAACCAAAAGGATAGCGCATTATTCAAAAGGCAATACCGCAAAGGACTTGAGTGGCAATACGGTTTTTTCGTTAATGCAGGATAAGGATAATGATATATGGGTTGGGCTTGATGAAGGCGGTATAAATATTATCCATAACTCGCTTATAACAACGCGTTACCGGTATGATATACGCGATACGGTAAACTGTTTAAGTAACGATGATGTACGCATTATTTACAGGGATAAGCAAAACAACATATGGGTAGGCACATACGATGGCTTAAACTTATATAACCCGGTTAAACACAATTTTAAACAGTTTAAAGTGTATAACGCCGGGTTAACCCATAACACCATTGCCGATATTTTTGAGGATAGCAAAGGCAACCTTTGGGTGGGCACAATAGGCGGTGGCTTAAACCTGTATAATAAAAAGCAAAAAAGGTTTTCGGCTTACCATTTCCCAAACGGGTTTGTATATTCCATAATCAATGTTATTACCGAGGATAAGCATGGTTATTTATGGGTAAGTACCACAAATGGGCTGGTACGCTTTAAACCGGGCACAAGCAGTTTCAGGCATTTTACAAACCTTAACGGCTTACAGGGGCCCGAGTTTTCAAAAGGGGCCGGTTTAGTAACGCAAAGCGGCAAGTTGTTGTTTGGGGGTCTTAACGGCTTCAATATTATCGATCCATTGAATTTGCCTGTTAACAACAAAGCGCCGCAGATATTAATAAGCGGGTTTCAGCTATTTAACAAAACGGTAACTGTGGGTGACAATTCACCGCTGAAGCAGGTTATCACACAAACAAAGGAAATCAGGCTTAACTACAGGCAATCGGTATTTACTATCGAGTACACGGCCCTGAATTATACGCTGCCTGCCTTAAACCAGTACGCTTACCGGCTGCGGGGTTTTGAAAAAGATTGGAATGATGTAGGTACACAACGCAGGGCAACTTACACCAATTTAGATCCCGGTGAGTACATTTTCGAGGTAAAGGCAGCCAATAATGATGGTGTGTGGAATGCCAGGCCTACCCAGCTACACATTACAATTGTAGCTCCATTTTGGATGACCTGGTGGTTTAAGGTTTTGAGCGTGGTTGTAGTTGCCGTTATTTTGTATGGTTATTACAGGTTTCGCCTTAGTGATATACGTTCTAAGCAAGCTAAACTGGAAAAATTAGTTAAACAGCGTACCGCGGAAATTGAAAAGCAGGCCAGCGAGCTGCAGGACCAGTCGGAAGAATTAACTGCTATAAACGAGGAGTTGCAGGCGCAATCAGAAGAGTTAAGGGACCAGCGCGAACAGGAACTGAAAGCCAGGATGGAGGCCGAAAGGGCAAACCGTGCAAAAAGTATTTTCCTGGCTACCATGAGCCACGAGATACGCACCCCCATGAACGGCGTAATGGGTATGGCATCGTTGCTATGCGAAACCAAACTTGACCCCGAACAGCGCGAATACGCCGATACTATCCGTATAAGCGGCGAAAGCCTGGTTAACGTGATAAACGATATACTGGATTTTTCTAAGATCGAATCTGGCGAAATGGTGCTTGATATCCACGAATTTGACCCGCGGCAATGTATTGATGAAGTGCTGAGGATGTTTAACGGCCAGGCGGCTAAAAGTAATATCAGGCTTACTTATGATATCGATAAAAACATCCCCGAAAAAATAATAAGCGACCGGCTGCGGCTAAAGCAAATTTTAATAAATCTTATTGGCAACGCCTTAAAGTTTACAAAAACAGGTACGGTATCTGTTACATCTAAGCTGCTTTATTTGGATAAGGGAGATGCTAAACTATCATTTGAAGTTAAGGATACGGGTGTTGGCATTTCGCCGGATAAGCTTTCGAGGCTGTTCAGGCCTTTTTCGCAGGGCGATTCGTCTACCACCCGCAAGTACGGCGGTACCGGTTTAGGCCTGGTCATCTGCGAAAGGTTGGTTGAGCTTTTAGGCGGAACGATGAATATTGACAGTGCTTTGGATAAGGGCACCAATGTAACTTTTAGCATGCTGTGCAAGGTAATGCAAGTAGACGGGCAACTACCCGTAACCACCCCGCAAAGCAAAGGCTCTGAAGCCATATCTGCTAATTTCGCCGTAAAGTTTCCGCTCAGGATTTTGGTTGCCGAGGATAATATCATTAACCAAAAAGTTATAAAACAGATCCTGAAGAAGTTTGGTTACGAGCCTTTTATGGTAAATAACGGCCGCGAAGCTTTGGACATAACCCAGATAGAAAAATTCGACCTGGTTTTAATGGATGTGCAAATGCCCGAGCTGGACGGCTTGGAGGCGACCCAAATGATAAGGCGGCAAAACACTCACCAGCCGGTTATTATTGCCATGACGGCCAGCGCAATGCCCGAAGATAAGCTAAAATGCCTGGAAGCGGGCATGAACTACTTCATGTCGAAACCCATAGGCTTTGCCGAGTTGTTGGTCCATCTTGAAAAAGCGCACTCAGATGTATTAAAGCGGGCATCTTCAATTAATTGAACATTTAAAACTATTCCAGCCCAATTTGTGTTAGCGATATAAACACACTAAAATGAACAATTTTTTCAGAGGGATAATTGCCGCCTGGGGCGCGAAGAAATTAGGCGGAGGCTGCCTGTCAACCATTGTTATATTTATTATTATTTATACCCTGCTTGGTAAATGTGGTAACCAACCTGCGCGCGCGGCTAACGAGCCGGTTAAAGCAATGGTAACAGTTTGCCGTAATTAAATAACCGAAATATAGTTAACAGGATAATTACAATGCGCCGTTAAAAGCCTGCTCAAAATCTTCCATCAGGTCTTCGCGGTCTTCTATACCAACCGATAGGCGTATCATCCCCTCGGGGATTCCCATTTCGGCACGGCGTTCGGCACCAAGCTCAAAAAATATGGTTTGTGCTACCGGGATAGCCAGTGTGCGGGTATCGCCCAGGTTGCTGCTTTTTATCACTACCTGCAGGCGGTTCAAAAACGCGAATACATCAACGCCGTCTTTTAAGGCAAAACTCATCAGCCCGCCATGGTAGCGGAATAATTTTTTAGATAGCCCGTGCTGCGGGTGGTCTTTAAGCCCCGGGTAATAAACTTTGCTCACCAGTGGGTGTGCATTCAAATATTCGGCTAAAGCCCCGGCGTTACCGCAGGCGCGTTCTAATCTAAGTGCAAGCGTTTCGGCACCTACCGATATGGTGTGCGCCGCTTCGGGCGCCAGGGTGCCGCCTCCGTCGCGCAGGCCGCGTTTACGTATTTGGGTTATGCCAAGCAGTTCGGGTTTTATTTGCTGGCGCAGTACCGGGGCAATGCCGGGGTATTTGTCCCAGTTATATAAACCGGTATCGGTTACGCTGCCGCCCAGCGCGTTGCCATGGCCGCCAATATATTTAGTCAATGCGTTTATCACCAGCGATGCCTTAACCGTTACAGGTTTAAACAGGTAGGGCGAGGTCATGGTATTATCAACCACATAGATCAATCCTTTTTCCTGGCAAAAATCGCCTATGTTTTCCATATCAGCAATTTGCGTTGCAGGGTTGGCAATGGTTTCTACCATTACCATACAGGTGTTGGGCTGGTATGCGGCCTTTATATTTTCAACAGATGTGGCATCTACAAAAGAGATCTCTAAGCCAATTTCGGTAAAGGTTTGCAGCACGCTGCGGGTGTTACCAAACAGGTACGAGCTGGCAATAATGTGGCTGCCTTTTTTAACCAATGCAAACACGGTTGCCATAATAGCGGCCATGCCGGTAGCAAAACTTATGGTGGCAAGGCCGTTCTCCATCATGGTAACCTTGCTTTCTAAAGCCGCGGTAGTAGGGTTACCCTGCCTGGAGTAGGCATAACCTTTTGTTTTATTCTGAAAAACATCCACAAGCCCCTGTACATCATCAAAGCCCCATGTTACTGCCGTATGTATAGGCTGGTGCAAAGCGCCAAATTCGGGTTTGCGTAAACGGTCGGCGTGCAATAAGGTGGTTGTGAATCCTTTTTGTTTGGTCATGATAGATGAGAAAGAATAAATAATCCGCAATTATAGCTATATGAGCCTGAAAAAGCAAAGCGAATGGTTATATCGCTGTAAAAACTTAGGTTTGTATTACAAACTATATGCACTTAAGCTTTTCATCTGTTATCGAGATACTGGGCATTATGGCCTTCACGGTATCGGGCGCTTTTTCGGCCATGCAGAAACGGCTGGATGTTTTTGGCGTGCTCATACTCGGGTTTGTAACGGCTATTGGCGGCGGTACCCTGCGCGATGTGCTTATTGGTAACACCCCCGTTTCGTGGCTGCGCGATGTAAATACACCTTTAATAATTTTAGGTACCACCATAGTTACCATCGCTTTTAAAAGCAGTGTTAAAAACCTTAAAGTTACCCTGTTGGTGTTTGATGCGCTTGGCCTTGGCCTGTTTACCATCATCGGTATCCAAAAGGGCATGGCTGCCAATTTTAACCCGGGCATTTGCATTGCCCTGGGTACAATTACCGGCTGCTTTGGCGGTGTGCTGCGCGATATGCTGCTGAACCATATCCCCGTGCTTTTTCATAAGGAACTGTATGCCGTACCATGTATTGCAGGCGGCATCTGTTACATCCTTTTGCGCGCCGTGGTTGAGCCGCAAATAGCCGAAGGCGCATCTGTGGTGGTGATAAGCGCCTTTCGTATTTTGGCGGTGCGCTATAACTGGCGTTTGCCCAGGGTTTAAGGTGTTTATTATGTATCGCTGTTGGTAATCCCGCTGCCCTTTTAAAAAGGATTCCTTAACTTCGCAGCACATTACACCTGCCCCCATGAAAAAAATACTGCTTATTATACCCGTGCTGTTTATGCTGTCGTGCAAGCAAAAGGCTTCTGATACGGTTGAGGGTAAAAAACTGAACAAACTTGCGCAAGAGTATGTAACCCTTGGCCTTAGCATTGGCCAGTACGACAGCGATTTTGTGGATGCCTACTACGGCCCCGACTCGCTGAAACCAAAAGAAATTACTGATAAAACCTTCCCCAGGGATAGCCTGCTGGCCAATATAAACAGTTTAATGAACGATGTAAAGCTGATAGCTGATGCCTCGAAAGTTGATTCCAATAAGATCCGTGCCCACTGGATGTACAACCAACTGATAGCTTTTGGGCGCCGTGTTAGGATCTATTCAGGCGATTACCGCTCATTCGATGAAGAATCGAGGGAATTGTTTGGGGTTGCCGCCCCGGCCTATGCCGAAGAAGTTTTTAAAGCTGATATAGATAAGCTGGACAGTTTACTGCCCGGTAAAGGTAACGTGAACGACAGGTTTCAGAAACTGGCCAACAAATTTGTGATCCCCAAAGATAAGCTGGATGCGGTGATGAAAGCTGCTATTGCCGAAGCCCGTAAACGCACCCTTGCCCACTATCAGCTGCCCGCCGGCGAAAACTTTGCGTTAGAGTATGTTACCGATAAGCCCTGGAGCGGTTATAACTGGTATAAAGGTAAATACCAAAGCACCGTACAGATCAACACCGACACCAAAATATTTATCGACCGCGCCATTGATGTAGGCAGCCACGAGAGTTACCCCGGCCATCATGTATATAACATGCTGCTGGAGAAAAACCTGTATCACGACAGGGGATGGGTCGAGATCTCGCTTTATCCGCTGTTTAGTCCGCAATCGCTTATTGCTGAGGGCAGCGCCAATTATGGTATCGAGGTTGCTTTCCCGGGGGATGATAAGGTAAAGTTTGCCAAAAGCGTATTGTTGCCACTGGCGGGTTTAGATACCGCGGGGATCGACATGTATTTTAAAGCGCTTGCCATAAAAGGCCGGCTAAACTATGCCCGTAACGAGGCCGCCCGTGGGCTGATAAACGATACCATGAGCGAAAGCAAGGCCCGCAGCTATCTGAGGAAATATTGCCTGATGAATGATGAAACTGCCGATAAATCCATCAGCTTCATCAAAAAATACCGCAGTTATGTTATCAACTACAACTATGGGCAGGACTTGGTTAAAAATTACATCGAACGTAACGGCGGCACCGCTAAAGCCCCCGAAAAACGCTGGGAACTGTTTGGCCATCTGCTAAGCAACCCCGTAAACCCGGCAGATTTGGTGAAGAAGTGATCAGTATCAACAAGCTATAAAAGGGGGCTAAGCGTAAAAACGCTTAGCCCCCTTATAAGCTAATACTACTATTGCAGTTTTATTTCAACACGGCGGTTTAGCACACGGCCTTCTTCGGTCGCGTTTGAGGTTATGGGTTTCGATTCGCCGTAGCCTTTCACTTCAAGGTTGGCGCCGTTAACACCGGTATTAACCAGGTAGGTTTTTACAGCGTTCGCTCGCTCAACACTAAGCGACATGTTATGCTCGTCGGTACCCTCGGCAGATGAATTGCCGTTGAGTACAAATTTTACTGACGGATCTTTCTTCATCTCGGCAGCAGCTTTATCTAAAGCCGGATAGGCATCTGTTTTTAATATGCCCGAGTTAAATTCAAATTGTATGTTTTTAAAGTTATAGTCGGGTTTCTCCGGAGCTGCCGGTGGCGGTGGCGGCGGGGTTTGTTTTGGAGGTGCCGGTGGCGGTGGTGGCGGTGTAGTTGGCGTATTGCTTGCCGGGGCTATGAACGGCGGCGATGGTTTCATCACCTTTTTTGAGCAGGATGGCAATACTGCAATGGATAATATAATTACAAATGGTAGGTAAAATGTTTTTAAAAACTTCATGTTTAGATGATTTGGTAAATAAAAAAAACGGTAACGGTTGCCCGATATTGTAAATATAGAAATTTACACCACAAGCAGGTCCGTTAAAAAAGCATTATAATGCTGTAGTTATTTATTTAACCTTAAAAGCAAAAAAGTGTTTTTGTACAGCCAATAAGCAGGTGTTTTAGTGCACTGCAGGGTATTTAACGCGTTTGTGTACTACTAAGTAAGTATAGTGTAATTACTTGTTTTGCCGCCAAAGTAATATTGTTCCCATAAACCAACTATAAATTTATGAGGACAATTTTTTACACAACATTTGTTTGTGTGATCTTACTTTGCTTTAACGCCGCAAGCGTGTTAGCCCAGCAAAGGCAGGTTACAGGTACGGTAGCAGACCAGGAAGGGTTAACCTTGCCCGGTGTTACCATAGCGGTAAAGGGTACGGCCACAAGGGCGGTATCAGATGTTAACGGTAAATATGCCATAGCCGTACCGGGGCCGGATGCAACCCTGGTATTCTCGTTTGTGGGTATGCAAACCCGCGAGCTGCCGGTGGGCACATCAGCAAAATTAGATGTTACCCTGCAAAACGCCACCCGCGATCTTAACGACGTGGTAGTGGTAGGCTACGGTACAACTAAAAAGCGCGACGTGACCGGTTCCGTAGGCTCCATAAAGGGCAGCGAACTAAACCGTGTGCCATCAGGTAATGTAGACCAGCTGTTGCAGGGTAAAATTGCCGGTGTGCAGGTTATTGCACCATCGGGCCAGCCCGGCGCGGGGGCAACTATCCGGGTGAGGGGCTACGGTTCGCGCAGTGATGCCAACGCGCTTGTTGTTATCGATGGGATCCCCTTAGGTGATGCCGGGGACATTAAACAGGTAAACCCTGATGATATCGAATCGGTAGAGGTGCTGAAGGATGCATCATCAGCCGCTATTTATGGCTCAAGAGGGGCCAACGGCGTTATCCTGATCACCACTCGTAAAGGTAAAAGCGGGCAGGCGCGGATCTCGTTAAGTACGCTTACCACCTTATCAACATTAGGCAATAAGCTCGACCTGTTCCACGACCCTGCCGATGTTGCCATTTTAAGCAACGACGCGCGCATAAACGGTGGCGAGGCGCCACAGTATGTGGGGCAAACCATCGGTGGTACGTATTACCCGTCGGTAGCCGAGCTGCGTGGCATCGACCCTACAAAACCTAAATGGCCGTATAATACAGATTGGGCCAAGCTGGTTTACCGCAACCCTATATCGCAAAGCTACACCCTGTCGGCTGATGGTGGTAACGATAAAACCATCTACTCTATATCCGGCAATTACTATAACGAGCAGGGGTTGGCTATCAAAAACGGTTACGAAAAATACATCGGCCGTGTTAACCTGGAGCAAAAGTTGAAGCAGAATGTTACTGCGGGTATCAACGTAATAAGCACCTGGACCAAAAACTACGGGCAGGGCCTGTCGGTAGATCGTTCTATTATATTTCCTGCTTTAAATGACGACGGTACTTACTTCCACATCGGCAGTAACGATTACGGCAACCCGCTGCAAATTGCCAACGAGGTTACCAACCAAAGCAAAACCATCGACTTGCTTTCATCGGCTTTTGTAAGCTGGGATATCATCAAAGGCCTTAATTTACGCAGCCGTATCAGCAATGCTTACGGTAACTCCATCAGCGATAATTACCAGCCGCGCGACGCTACCGGAACCGGTTACCAGTTTCAGGGATTTGGGCAGCTGAGTAATTACAGCGCCAACCACCTTATTGTAGAAAACTTTTTAACCTACGACCGCGATTTTGGGAAAGACCACCACATCAACTTTGTGGCAGGTACCAGTTACGAGAACACCACCGTGCGCACCTCGTTGATACAGGGCCAGGGTTTTGTGAACGATATTTTGGCGAACGAGAACCTTGCCGGCGCAACTACCTACGTGGTAGGTAATAACCTTACCCGCACAGTGCTTGAATCGTACTACGGCCGTTTCAATTACTCGTTGTTTAACCGTTACCTGTTCACGTTCACCGCGCGTACCGATGGATCGTCGAAATTTGGTGAGAACAATAAATATGCTTTTTTCCCTACCGGTGCCGTGGCCTGGAAGGTAAACGAAGAAGCTTTTATGAAAGCCATTCCGCAAATATCCGAATTAAAGCTGCGCGGCAGCTATGGTTTGGTGGGTAACCAGGGGATCTCGCCTTATCAGTCGCTATCATTATTGGGCAGCTACAAATACTTTACCGACGGAGGTTTCCAGACAGGTTACGGCCCGCCGTTCTTTAACGATGGATCGAACGTAAACGGCAAAGTGTTTAACGGGCTGGGCAATAAAAGCCTTAAATGGGAAACCACCCGCCAGTTAGATATTGGTGTAGATATAGGCCTGTTTAACCAGCGCTTTACCATCTCGGCAGACTATTACTACAAACACACTACTGATCTGCTTCGCCTAAACCAGATAGCATTATCATCGGGCTACAGCGTTATCCAGATAAACGACGGTACAATAGATAATAAAGGTTTCGAATTGGGTGTTAACGCGCAGGTATTGCAGGGCAAGCTAAGCTGGAATGTTGGCGGTAACATCAGCATTAACCGCAACAAGGTGTTAAACATTGGTGGTGGTAACAGCATCGAAGCCGCGCAGGGCGATATCGAAGCTATTCGCGCACCGTTAAACTATTACATAAACGGGCAGCCTGCCAATGTTTTTGTAGGATACCTTTTTGATGGCATTAACCAGCAGGATGGCGGTACATCACCGGTTGATGGCACCACCCAAAAAGCCGGCGATCTTAAATATATCGCGGGCGGCCCGCTGCCGGTAGGGCAAAACGGTAAATACATTATTGGTAACCCCAACCCTAAGTTCACCTACAGCTTTAATACATCCTTAAAATACGACAGGTTCGACCTATCGGCGCAGATCTATGGTGTGCAGGGTAACGATATCTTCAATTTTTCGAAATTTACCCCAAGCGCGCAATTACAACGCTGGACCCCTGATAACCCAAGCAATACCTACCCGAGCGTAAACTCTACCCGTGTAAACTACGCGTCGAACTGGTACGTACAGGATGGGTCGTTCCTGCGTATCCAGAACGTAAACCTGGGCTACAACTTTAAACCGAATTTTGTAAAGGGGATATCAAACCTAAGGATATACTTCTCGGGCAACAACCTGTACACCTTTACCAAGTTTAACCCAAGCTACGACCCTGAAGTTGGCGAGAACGGACAATTTGGAGGCAATTACCGCAAGCCGCGGGCATATTCCCTTGGCCTTAACGTAAGTTTCTAATTCCATAAAAATTGAATTAAACATGAAAAAATTAAAATATATAGCGTTGATACTGGCGGCAACATCATTTACTGCCTGCCGTAAGCAACTGGAAGAAAAGCCCTACGGTTTCTTATCCACAGGCAACTTTTATAAGACCGAGGCAGACGCAAATTCGGCATTGATCTACGCCTATTCCATACTGCCCGATCTGGACTACTACTCGCGTAATTTTATCACCCTTACCGAAGCGCCTACCGAGGATATCGAGATTGCCGCGGGTAAAAGCGCCGATAACGTTCTGCTTGATAAATTGGCCGCAACGCCGGTTAATGCCACACTTAGGCCGGGCTTTCAGTTGCCTTATGTTGGTGCCAACCGCGCCAACCTGGTAATTGCCTATGTGCCTAAAATAACAGCGATGAGCGAGGCTGCCCGTAACGAGGTAGTAGGTGAGGCTTACACGCTGCGCGCACTTCATTACTTTAACCTTGTAAGATTATTTGGCGCCGTGCCTATGCACCTGGAGCCGGTGGACGACCCAAGTAAAACCAACTTGCCAAAATCATCCATGAAGGATATTTACGACCAGGTGATATCTGACCTGACCACAGCCGCGGGTATGATGGACCAGGTACGCCGCCTGGGCCGTGTTAACCAGGTAGGGGCATGGGGCCTGCTTTCAAAAGTGTATTTAACACTGGCATCGGGCAAAGACAGTGGTTCGCCGGGGTACGATTTTGTGACCAATGCCGATGAGATGTATGCCAAGGCAAAAGAGTATGCGGGCATGGTGGTAAATAACCAAACCGTGTACGGCTTGTCGCCAAACCTGGTTGATATCTATGATGTAAATAAAAAGGATGGCCCCGAGCACCTTTGGGATGCATCTGCCGACCGCACAGGTACCAACGAAGGTTTGTATTCAAAGTTGCCAAAAATGTTTATGCCCAACCTTAATTTTAAGCTGCCAAACGGTGTTTTTGTTCCCGGCGGGTTTAACGAGTTCCTGACCGAATCCGCGCTCTACAACAGCTTTGATAACAACGATAAAAGGAAGAACGAACTCATTATATCAACCATTTATGATGTTGGCAGCGGTAACTCGGGCACAGGGCCAACGCAAAACCTAAGCATTACTGATGCCTACACAAGGCCGTTCAGCAATAAGTTTAATGATAGCGGCTGGAAGGCCGGCGACCAAACCAGCTGCAATACGCCTATCCTGCGCTATTCGGATGTGCTGCTGGTTTATGCCGAAGCATGCGGGCCAACTGCCGAAGGTTATGCCGCCGTAAAAGCGATAAGGAACCGTGCCGGCCTTGGCGATCTGCCCCCTGCTTTAAGCGTTGAGCAGTTCAGGGATGCTGTTTTGCAGGAACGTTCGTGGGAGCTTTGCTTTGAAGGCCAGCGTTTGTTTGACCTGCGCCGTACGCATAACATCGAGAAGATACTGGTGGATAAATATGGCAAAACCGTAACCGGCGACCCGTATTTCTTCCCCATCCCGCAATCTGAGGTAGACAGGAACCCTAACCTTAATAAATAACTAAAAGCTACAATCATTATGAAACGTATAAATTATATATTCATCATAGCCATTATTTTACTGGGGGCTTGTAAAAAGGACCCATCAGAAGGCATCCAGAGCCACGAGCGCGCCATAGAGGCCGTAACACTTGGCGAAGGCTTGGTACAGGTTGGTCCGGCCGTGGTCGACCGCGCGAACTCAAAAGTTACCGTGCGCGTTTTAATGCAGAACGGTACAACATTCGAGAACGTTAAGGCCAATATCCAAACATCTTATAAATCATCGGTCGCGCCTGAATCGGGTAGCCCGATAGACTTTGCCGCACACGATAACCAGGCAACTTACACCGTAACCGCCGAAACCGGCGAAAAACGCGACTGGACGGTAGAGCTTGTGCCGTTTACCGAGCCGTTGCTGGGCACGTTTAACGTGCAAAGCCTGGTGGTTTACGGCGGTACCGGCCCCGAGTATGGCGGAGGCGGCGTTGTTAAAATGACCGATAAGCCATGGGCATGGCCCGCGGTGGGCGGCCCCGAAGCCGAACAGGACAACACCCTCACTTTTGTTTATACAGGCGTAACCGCCGATGGTAATACTACAGGTACGGTTACTAATAACGCCGGCGCGGATGGTAAATACGCCGACTTTAAATACATTTTAAACCCGCCAACGGATGTAAATAATTTCTATCGTACCATACCAAAAGGCGAGGGTACCTGGATACACGATTATAACGCTAATAAGGTGATTTTTAAATCTGCCGACGGCACAACCACAACCGCCACCTTTGTATCTCCGGGTACTACCACCGATCTGGGTAACGGCAAATCCAGAACGGTAACCGATAACTCGTTTATGTTTACCCTGAACGGTACCGACGACTGGAATAACATTTACTCGGATTACGACAAGTTTGTAAAACACCCGCGCGTGTACTGGATAGATGTAAAAAAGCAATAAATGCCCGCACGGCGGCGTGCCCCTGCGCCGCCGTGGCATTTTTTGCACGATAATAAATTATAAAACTGTGTTTCTGAAAAAGATTAAAGTGTTGATACTATTAATAACAGACCTTATGAAAAAAAGATATTTTCCGTTGGTGTGCCTGGTTGCTGTTGTTGTCTTATTTTCGATAATAAGGTGCGGTAAGGATGGCGGAAACAATATTACCCCCGTAAAAAACGACCCGCCTGCTGTAGTGGTAGACCCGCCCGTTGTACCAAATACGCCGTTTAAATCGCTTAAGTATTTATATAGTATAACAGGCACTAAAACGCTGTCGGGTATCCATAACCGCGAGCCAAACACTACCCCAAAGGTTTGGACGGATAAGGCCTATAATGTAACCGGTAAGTATCCGGCGCTATGGAGCGGCGATTTCCTGTTCCAGGAAGATAACATTAACAACCGCCAGGTAATGATAAACGAAGCCGAGGCCCAGTTTAAAAAGGGAGCTATCGTCAACATTATGTGGCACTCGTGTAACCCGGCATTGGCCGAGCCCTGCGGCTTTGACGCCAGCGGTGTTAAAAGCAAGCTAACCGATGCGCAATGGGCCGACCTGTTAACCGATGGTACCGCCATTAACACCCAATGGAAAAACCTGGTTGACGAGGTGTGCGTTTACCTGCAGCAGTTAAAAGATAAAAATGTAGAGGTGCTATGGCGCCCTTATCACGAAATGAACCAGGGCGCGTTTTGGTGGGGCGGAAGGCCCGGCCCTAACGGTACCCGCAAACTTTACCAGCAACTGCACAATTACATGACCAATACCAAAGGCCTTACCAACCTGGTATGGGTTTGGGATATGCAGGATTTTGGCACACTTGAAAGCGACATGAACTCCTACAACCCCGGCGCGGATTATTGGGATATAGCTGCCCTTGATTTTTACGACGGCAGTGGCTACACCGCAGCCAAATACAATATTATGGTAGCCGCGGCAAAAGGGAAGCCCATTGCTATAGGCGAGTGTGATAAATTGCCCACCGCCGCGCAGTTATCGGCGCAGCCTAAATGGACATTTTTTATGAGCTGGTCCGAGCTTACCTTCTCGGCCAATACCGATGCGCAGGTAAAGGCTTTATACACATCGCCAAATGTGGTAAACCTTGATAAAATGCCGGGTTGGTAAACTATCTTTATACATAAATGAAAAACTTCTACAGAGTAATTGGTGTACTGGTTGTAGTATCGCTGTTGCGCGCGGGCATTGCCTGCGCGCAAACCGGCGGTATCAGCTATAGCCTGACAAACAAAAAAATAGGCGAATATGAAAAAGCGGAGTGGGATATAAAACTATCCGTTCCCTTCACAAACCCATACGATCAGCGCGAGATCAGCCTGGATATGGTGCTTACCAGTCCATCGGGCAAGCCGCTTGTATTGCCCTGTTATTTTGATAAGGGCGATAGCAATTCATCTGCCTGGAAAGCAAGGTTTTCAGCCCAGGAGACCGGGGTATACAGCTATTATTTTGTGCTGAATACCAAAGGTAAAATCACCGAAAGCGCAAAGGGAAAATTCAATGTGCTGCCATCGGGCAAGCCCGGCTTTTTGCATAAGAACAACCTGTGGACGTTTAAATTTGATAACGGACAGCTTTTCCGCGGGATAGGCGAGAATGTGGGCTGGGAATCGCGCTCGTTCGAAAAGGCAAAGTTTACCTACGACCACCTGCTGCCAACGCTGTCGCAAAACGGCGCTAATTTTTTCCGCACCTGGATGTGCTACTGGAACCTGCCGCTGGAATGGAAAAAGGTGCATGCTACTAAGCGATACAACAGCACCAATGAATACTTTAACCCCGGCGCCATTAAGCGCATGGACGAATTGGTGAGCATGACCGATTCCCTTGGCTTGTACTTTATGCTCACGCTCGACTGGCATGGCCACCTGATGGAAGAGGGCGGCTGGAAGGATAGTCCTTACAACCAGGTAAACGGCGGCCCTGCTAAAACGCCTACAGAATTTTTTAGCCTGACATCTGCGAAGCAAAAATATAAAAACAAGTTGCGCTACGTAATTGCCCGTTGGGGATACAGCACCAATATCGCGGCCATCGAATTTTTTAACGAGGTGGATAACGCGGCCTTTACCAAAGAAGACAGCATCCTGATCCCGCATCATTTAATAACCCAATGGCACGATGATATGGGCCGGTATTTGAAAGGCATGGACCCATATAATCACCTGGTGACCACCAGCGTATCGCACCGTGATATAGCAGGAATGAACTCGCTGGCCTACCTTGATTTTAACCAGAAACACATCTACAAGCACACCGAAAAGATCCCGGCCATTTACCCGGACTATATCGAAAATTACCGCAAGCCTTACGTTGTGGGCGAGTTTGGTTTTAGGTGGGAAGATGATGACCCCAAGTATGCCAAAGAAGCTAATTTTGATTTTAAGCGGGGCTTATGGTATGGTATGTTTAGCCCCACGCCAATACTCCCTATGAGCTGGTGGTGGGAATTGTTCGACGACCAGAAAATGGCACCTTACTTTAAAGGGGTAAGGCAGGTTAGCGATATGATGCTGATAGCCGGTAATGGTAAATTTGTACCGGTGGATGTTGCTGCCGGCAGGCTGCATGCACAGGCTGTGCAATGCGGTAAACAGTACTTTGTTTACCTGCTTAACACTACCGGTGAGGACCTTACGCAGGAAGTTTCAATTGCATACGCCAATAGAGCTAAGCCGGTAATAAAGATATTTTATCCATCTACCTTAAAAATAACACAAACCGCTCAATTTAAATTGGTTAATGGTCAGCTAAATATTACGGACATTAAACTAAACGCCGGGCAGGAGGTGGTGCTCATTATATCGCCTGATTAATTGCTTAACTTCTTATAGTGTGTGATTAGTACACATTAAAATTGTGTAAAAATATTGTTTCAGATTAACTGGTGGCACTTTATGATTAGTTAAACATTATTAAATGTTAAAATAGTATTACTCTTATGCTGTCTTAATTTTTAAGTTTGTTTTACCGGTTATAAACACATCTTAAGTTTTTTAATATCAAAATTACTGCTGTAAAAAGCGGGCTGTGTTTATATCTGCTTATGCTTTTGTATATGAGATATTTATACGCCTTTGTTACCTGTATTGGCTTATTATTTTGGTTTGATGATTGCCGTGCGCAATACAGTTACCAGCAGATAGATAATAGCTCCGGATTGTCAAACAGCTGCATCAACACCATCTACCAGGACTCCGACAATATCATTTGGTTCGGCAGCTGGGACGGCTTGAATTTTTATGACGGAAACAACATCCACGTATTTAATTACGAGAAAGCGAATAACAAAAACGCCATTGCCAGCAACGTTATTTACCAGATAACCGGCGATACCAAACGCAATATTTGGATAGGCACGGTTGAGGGCCTGTCTAAATTCAATAAAAATACAGGCGATTTTACCAACTACTTTTATAACCCAAAAAAGGTAAACTCAAACGGGTACACCGTAGCCGTTGATAACAAGGGACAGGTTTACGCGGCCCGAAAAAACAGCTCCGAGCTATCCATATATAATACCCAAACCGATAGTTTTAATAAAGTAAACATAAAAGGCCTGAGCAACTTTATGCTGCTGCGGATATTGTTTGACGAGCAGGGCACCCTTTGGCTGCTGAAGGATAATGGCATATTGGAAGCATTCCGGAAAACGCCTGCGGGGTTCGAGTCGGTTAAGCAGTTTACCTCGGTGCAGGATGTTGATAATGTTTTTATGGCCAACCACCAGGTTTTTTATACCACTAAAGGTGGTGTGCTGGTTGGTATTACCAAACAATACGCAAAGCAAAGCCTGCTTAAGCTGCCGCATGAGGTACGCTCTATGAGTTTTTTTAAGCAGCACTACGTTTTTGCATGGGCATCAAAAGGTATTGGCGAATACGACGAGCAGTTTAAACCCGTAAGCACCATAGCCGCGCAGATCCCGGTTTTGCAGAACGTAAGGGTAACCTCGCTTATGAACGATGCCACCAACCTGCTATGGTTTGGCACGGATGGTAACGGCGTTTTAAAGGTGGCCAAAAAGGAGAACTACTTTGGTATTGTGCAAAAGCAGCCAAACGGGCAATCGTTCCATATCCCCGTTAGGGCATTTGCCGAGATCAATAACGAACTATGGATAGGTACCAAAGGCAACGGTATCATCACCATAAAAAACTGGGGCAGCAAAAATGTGGCGTTCTCGGCCATTAAATCGTTTCACACCAACGTCGATCTGCTGGATAACTGTGTTTACACCATCGAAAAAGGAAACGATGGACTTGCCTACATCGGCTCGGATGCCGCGGGCGTTACCCTTTACGACCTGAAAACCAAATCTTTTACCAAATGGGAGGATATCAGCAACAGCGGCGCTTACCCGGCTTTTGGTTCGGTGCATTGTATCTTGTCGGATAAGGATGGCTCGGTTTGGCTAGGCTTGAACGAGAGCGGCCTGGTGCACCTAAAACTGGAACGGGATAACGGTAAAATCAGGATAAAATACCTTACCAAATATCAGTACACAGGCGATGCCAAAGGGCCGGGCAACGATGTAATATATACCCTTGCACAGGGCAGCAGCGATAATTTATGGATAGGCTGCCGGTATGGCGGCTTAAGCGTTTTCAATAAAACAACGCAAAAGTTTCGCACCATGAAGGCCAGTAGCTACGAGGGCAGCCTGTCAAACAACGATGTGCTGTCGATTTATGTAGATAACAGCAGGCGTTTATGGGTGGGCACCAGCTTTGGGCTAAACTGGGTAAACGAGGCCGAAGCGGTAAAAAATGCAAAACCCGTGTTTAAAAAACTGCATATAGATAATGGCCTGCCCAACAATACCATCCATGCCATAAGCGAGGATAACGCCAACAACATTTGGATAAGCACCAATAAGGGCCTGGCCAAGATCAACCCGACAAACCTTAAGATCGTGCATTATAAAGAATCGGACGGCTTACAGAGCGACGAGTTTAGCGATAATGCTGTTTGGAAGGATAAAGCAGGCATGCTGTTTTTTGGCGGTATTTACGGTTTCAACTACTTCTTCCCGCAAAATATCCACGTAAGTAACGAGCAGCCGCATTTGCTGATCTCGGACATGCAGTTTGCCGGAAAGAACGCGCCCGAGCGCGGGCTAAAGGTGCTAACCCGTAACGGCTCGGTTATTAACCAGCATTATGTGTTAAAGCCGCAGGATAACTATTTTGAGCTGAACCTGCAGCCTATTACCTATATAAATTCGCAAAAATGCCAGTACGCCTATTTTTTAGAAGGCTCGGATAAGGGCTGGCACTTTATAGGTAAGCACGAAAAGATCATTTACAACAACCTGCCGCCGGGGGATTATACGCTGAAGATAAAATGGTCGAACGGGGAGGGGGCGTGGACGCCGGGTGTTACCGCCTTTACCGTAACCGTTAAGCAATACTGGTGGTTGTCGCCTTTGGCGTTTTTGGGTTACGCGGTGGTTTTATTCGGGGCGGGTTTCCTGCTGGTACGCTACCGCAGAAACAAATTCCTGATGGAGCATGAGTTGAAAATGGAACACATGCTGCGCGAAAAGGACGAGAACCTGCACCAGGAGCAGATAAACTTTTTCACCAATATAGCGCACGAGTTGCAAACCCCGTTAACCCTCATCCTGGGTTCGCTGGAGCGTTACCTGTTTAAAACAAAACGCGTAGAAGAGCCAAAGCAGGGCAAGCAGTTCCTGTCCATAGTAAGCCAGGAGGCATCAAGGCTGCATTACCTGGTGCACCAGCTTTTGGAATTCAGGAAGGCGGAATCGGGGCAGCTGAAAAATCATTACAGCCATTTTAACGTGTCGGACCTGTTAAGCAACCGCGCAGGTTTATTCAATGTACTGGTGGATCAGAAGGAACTTGATTTCTCTATCCATATCGAACCAGGCATCAGTATGTGGATGGATAAGGATAAGCTGGAAAAGATCATTTTTAACCTGCTATCAAACGCATTTAAACATTGTGTAGCTAAGCAGTACATCATATTTTCGGTAGATGCCTGCAAAAACACCAACCGGTTAAAAATTGTGGTGGCCAACTCGGGCTGCAACCTCACCGAAGGCGAAGTGGGGCAGTTGTTTGATAAGTTTTTTGTGGTAGATGGCAGCCAGCAAAACAAGATCAGCTCGGGCATTGGGCTGGCCTTTACCCGCCAGATAGTGCAGCTATTAGGCGGCGAAATTACCGTAAGCTGCGAAAATAACTGGATAGCTTTTAAAGCATTGCTGCCGCTTAATTATATCCCGGCCAAACATGAGCAGATAACCGATAGTGATAAAACGGATAATGCATCGTACATATTCAATTCGTTAACTACCGGGCCAAAAACCATCGACCCAAGCACCGTGGCTGATAATAATAAAAAATCGCTGGTGAAAAGCTTTGAACAGGAGGAGAAGAAGGCCATCCTGATCGTAGATGATGAGCAGCTGATACGCTACCTGCTGAAAGATATTTTAGGAGATAGTTATATTATTTACGAGGCTTCAACTGGTAAGCAGGCGCTTGAAGTTATCCACCGCGCCATGCCCGACCTGATCATCAGCGATGTGATGATGCCGGATATGAACGGCCTGCAGCTTTGCGATCTGATCAAAAACACATCCGAAACCTGCCACATCCCTTTTGTGCTGCTATCTGCCCGTACCACCACCGAGCATATGACAGAGGGCTACAGTTGCGGTGCCGATGCCTACATCCCCAAACCATTTCAAACCGAACATTTATTGGTGAGGGTGCAAAAACTGCTGGAATACCGCGATAAGCTGCACCAGTTATTCAACTCGGGCAATGTGGCAGCCCATCTGGATAGCAGGGATGTATGTGATAGTGACAAAAAGTTCATCGAAAAAGTAACCCGGGTTATTGAGGAAAATATTGATGAAGAACTCGACGGCGCATTCCTGGAGAATGCCTTAAACCTGAGCAAGATCCAACTGTACCGCAAAATAAAAACCCTGTCGGATATGACCCCGACCGAACTGATCCGCAACATCAGGATCCAAAAGGCATCGGCACTGCTCACCGGCTCTGACCTAACCGTATCCGAGATCTTTTACCGCACGGGGTTCAATAACAAAACCTACTTTTTCAGGGAATTTAAAAAGATCTTTAACTGCTCGCCAAACGAGTACAGGGCAAAAAACAGGCTGCCGAGTTTGAAATAAATCTATAGTTCTGCCTACTCTTTCACACCCCATACCCTAAAGATCCGCGGGAGGCTGATGATAGTTTGAGGGTCATTGGTGAATGCTTCCAGTTCGGCGAGAATATTGTTTACGGTTTGCGTATCTGCAAGGCCCTCGGTTACTATAGCATCCTTTACTAAAGTTGAAAACTTTGACCAGTTGGCGCGAAAAAATTAACTGTTTTTAATATTATTATAATATTAAAAAGTATTATATTAGTATTGACTTACCTTATTGCAATGTATAATCTATTAAAGCTCCCAATTATATTGGGTACCTTGCTCACGCTGATTTTGGGCTATGTGACCCTTGATGTCTTTAAATTGGAAAAGACTTTTGCTAACAGTTTAATGATTTGGGTGGTGTCTATAGGAATCATATTTTTATTAAATATTATTACAATAGCAAAGCAAAAAGTAAAAAAACATGGGGAAAAATTTGGCGCAAAGCTTTTTGAATCAAAATCTGCTAAAAACGATATAAATTCTATTGAACCTGCCGAAGTTTTAGAAAAGCCAACCTTTTTTCAAGAAGCTTCTGAACTAACCTTTATTGGTGAATACGTAGCGACACTTTTTGCAGCTGTGTCATTACTTGCAGTGGCACTTATCTTTAATTCATCAGATAATAATAAGGCTATCGAAAAATGGGAAGTAATTTTGATTGCTATTTTAACTTTTTTCTGGTTGAAATATTTAGAGTCCTCAGGGCGTGTAAAACTATGTACACCATACCTCCCGATACCACTTAAATGGTTAGTATTCCCTGGTGGAATCTGGATACTCTTTACATATTAAAAGCTAATAAAAATGAAAACCAGGCTCATTGTTTTTATTGTTGGGGTCTTTAGCATCGTTAATAGATGTGAAAATATTTCAATCAGATCGAAAGCATTTTAAGGATCTGTTTTTTTTTGTAGAAAAAGGCTTAACGTGTTTTGGGTTAAGTTGGAAACTTCGATCAACCGGAGTGTATTTAAGTTATTAAACTTAATTTTTATTAAACTTTATTTTCATGACAACAAAAAAGGAAGCGCTTGAGAATCAGCAATTACAAAATGAAATTCTTATAGGTAAAAAGCTTGGAATTGAAACTCATTGGATAAATGAGTCAGAAAAGCAAAAGTTAACTAATGAAATTTTAACGACAAAAAAGTTAAAACAAGAAACCCATTGGTTAAAAAGTGCTTTGCTGCCGGCTATTCAAATCCTAGCCGCACTACTATTAGCCATAGTTACTTATGTCATTGGCACGAACACTAATGTATTAAAATCTCAAAGCACAAAGATAGAAATCGACAAAGAAAGAAACGAAATCGAAACAATTTTAAACACAAATTCTAAAATCTTGCAGTCCATGCAACTTACAAGAATAAATGACACGCTTTCTGCAACACGGAAAGATCTGGAAAACAAAAAGTCGAGTCTTTGGTCGCAAATAGGGCAACTAAACAATGTCAATCAACAACTGAATTTAAAAATTATTAGAAGCAAAGATGTTAATAAGATGCTTTTGGCCAACGCAGCAAAACTTCACACAGGTTTGTTTGATGCTCAAAAAAAATTAGATTCCACTAATGAGGCCATTACATTTAAAGAAGCGGAATACAATCTTTTATCGATTAAAAAGTCCGCTTGGGCAAATAACCCGAGTGTAAAGTATTTGATTAACGAAATTGCCAATAATCCCAAAATAGCTAAAAGAATAGTCGATAGCCTAGTTCAGTATAAACGGTTATCCGTGCCTAATTTACTTGGCGTATGTGATTTTGTTTTATTTTTCAGCACTGGTGATGAAAAAGTAATTGCTGACATCCAGAAGCAAATGATGGATAATTTTGATATTAGTAATAAAGGATTTTTTTTTATTCTGATATTTTAATGAATCCGGCCTGGTCAAATGATCAACGATACATTTTTTTACAAACTTATCTAAGAATCTTAAAGAAAGAGACAAATAAGGAAAAGCAATTTTTTATATTAAATGAAATTGCTCAATTCCAAGCTTTTTATCAGGTGAGCTTAGCAAAAACCGATTTCAATAATTTCATCTTTTACATTCAAAAATGTAAGGTGCTTTCCGAAAACGATTTGTATGAATCAGACAGAAGCATTGAATTGAACAAAAGACTAGTAAATTGTATTGCTATAGTTTGTCCGCAAATATTTGTGGCCAATTACTTAAATAATTTAGAAAAAGCTAGGCCTATGGTTAATGGAATACTAGATTCTACTAATATTAAAAAAATTAATATTAATTATCTTTATCCATTTGAGTTTCTTTCTGATAAAACTAAAGAAAGAATAGATACAATATTTAATACCATAGATTTCAATGAAAAATTACAAGGAAAAAAACTTTATGATGAGATTAAAAATCATAAGCGAGTAATAAATTATTGGCTTAGAGTATATAACGGAATGCCTTTTAATACAGAGGAAGTGAAACGCAAAGTGCTGAATAATGAAATGTAGTTAAAGCCCAACGACACTACCGCATTTGTCCCCACTTGTCCCTAAATCCCCCCAACTAAGCCCGCTTCTATCAGCGGCTTGGAGGGAAAGCGGGGCTACAGTAAAATAGTACTTCTGCCATTGCTTTTCTAAAACACACCCGCACACAGCAGGTAACAGTTTACCCGCCTGTAAAAATTATTATTGCTCTTAGTTGTAAACCAATTTTATCTTTATAGTTATACAGGGTCGGGTCGCGTGCTTATATGTATCCGCGTTGCCGTTGCTGTAAACTAAATTACTATACTATGCATCCTACAATAAAAAGCAGGTATCCGGTAAAAGCGCTTGTTGTTTTTGTGGCCATGGCCATGTTTGCGCCGGGTGCCTTTGCGCAGTTGCCGGTGTTTAACAAAAACCAGCAGGTACGCACCGAGGCTACCACCCGCAGGCTAATAACCCCGGTAAGGTTAATGTGGCAAAAAGGTAACGTGGTAAATGCCGCCGGCCTGCTTAAAAAGGGTAACGGGCAGGCAGAGATCGCCGATAAAACCTTGTGTACCCTCACCAATAAAGATACCTCGCACGCGGCCATCCTGCTCGATTTTGGGAAGGAAATGCATGGCGGCCTGCAGTTGGTAACGGGTATGTATAAGGGCGGCAAGCCGGTAAAGGTAAGGCTGCGCTTCGGCGAGTCGGCGGCGGAGGCCATGTCTGATATTGATACCCTAAAAAATGCCACTAACGACCATGCCATGCGCGATTACGTGCTGCATTTGCCCTGGCTGGGCAAGTTGGAGGCGGGTAACACCGGGTTCCGTTTTGTGCGGATTGATCTGCTGGACGATAACACCGAACTGAAATTAAAAGAACTGAGCGCCATTATGGTTTACCGGGATATACCGTACCTGGGTTCGTTCCACAGCAGCGATACTTTGCTCAATAAGATCTGGATGACGGGCGCGTACACCGTGCACCTGAACATACAGGACCACCTGTGGGATGGCATCAAACGCGACAGGCTGGTGTGGATAGGGGATATGCATCCCGAAACATCGACCATTGCCGCCGTTTTTGGCTATAACGATGTGGTACCCAAAAGCCTTGACCTTGCCCGCGATATTACCCCCCTGCCGGGATATATGAACGGCATCGTATCGTACTCGATGTGGTGGGTGCTTATCCAGCGCGACTGGTATATGCACACCGGCGATATCAAATATCTGCGGCAGCAAAAAACCTACCTTGCCAAACTGCTTGATCATTACATCAAAAATATCGACGCCGCCAACAGCGAACAATTTAACGATGGCTGGCGCTTTTTAGACTGGCCATCCAGCAAGGACCCCAAGGCTATACACGCAGGCCTGCAAGCCATGCTGGTGATGACGCTTGACGCCGGGGCCGACCTTAGCAAGGCACTGAACGATGCCGCTACGGCCAAACGCTGCACCGATGCCATTGCCCGTTTAAAAAAGAACGTGCCGGATGCGGGCCAATCAAAACAAGCCGCCGCTTTGCTGGCCTTATCGGGCCTGGTGCCCGCGCGGCAGGCCAACCAGGTTATTTCGGCAAACGGGGTGCATAACTACTCTACCTTTTTTGGCTACTACATGCTGCTGGCCAAGGCAAAGGCCGGCGATTACGAGGGCGGTATAAACGCTATCCGCAATTACTGGGGGCAAATGTTACAGTTAGGCGCCACCACCTTTTGGGAGGATTTTAATGTAGACTGGATTCCTAACGCAGCCCGTATTGATGAACTGGTGCCCGCCGGTAAAACCGACCTGCACGCCAAATACGGCGATTATAGCTACAAGGGTTACCGCAACAGCCTGGCGCATGGCTGGGCATCGGGCCCAACGCCCTGGTTAACCGAGTTTGTGCTTGGGGTAAAGGTAATGGCGCCGGGATGCAGGGTTATAAAAATTACGCCCCACCTTGGCGATCTGAGTTTTGCCGAAGGCACGTTCCCTACGCCGTATGGCATGGTTAAAATAAAACATACCAGGCTGGCCGGCGGCAAAATAAAAACCATAGTGAGCGGCCCAAAGCAGGTAAAAATTATCCGGTAGGTTAATTAATCGATTTAGCAGTAACTTAAGTTGATAATTAGGGTTGTAATGTATAATTTTACGCCCCATGTTTTATAGATGTATTTTTGCGGCCGGGTTAGGTTGGATGTTACCAACTTTAGTTAATCAATGAAGAACTTTCTTAAAATATTAACTATAGACGAGTATTCGCTGACGCCCTATTACCGGCAGCTATGCAATTCTATTTTACAGGGTATCGATGAAAAGCTCATCAGCGAAAATGATACCCTGCCTTCTATCAACGATCTGAGCATAGCGCTGGATATATCGCGGAACATTGTTACAAAGGCTTATAGCACTTTAAAGAAAAGCGGGGTGGTAAACTCTGTGCCCGGCAAAGGTTATTTTATTGCCAACGTAAACCTGGACAGGCCGGTGAAGGTGCTGCTGCTTTTTAATAAGCTAAGCAGCCACAAAAAAACCATATACGATGCCTTTGCCGAAGAATTGGGCGATAAGGCCTCTATCGATTTTTACATCTACAACAGCAGTTTTAATTTTTTTAAAAAGATCCTGTCAGAGAAACAGGACAAATACGATAAGGTGGTGATCATCCCGCATTTTATTGATAAACGCGACAACGCCTGGGAGGTGATAAACCAGATCCCGAAAGATAAGCTGATATTACTGGGTAAATTGGTAGAAGGGGTCGACGGCGATTTTGGAGCGGTTTACGAAGATTTTGAGAACGATATTTTTAACGCCCTTGCGCAGCTGATAACCAAAATAAAACGCTACAATTCCTGCACCATCGTTTTCCCGAAAAACAGCTATTTCCCTACGGACATCCTGATCGGTTTCCTCAATTTTTGTAAGCAATACAACTGCGATTACGACATCGTGTCCGATCTGTCTAAAGAAAAAATACTAAAAGACAGCCTTTACATTACCCTAACCGAAGACGACCTTATTGCGCTGATTAACCTGCTGCTGCATCAAAATTTAAAGCTGAACGAGGATGTGGGAATAATCTCCTATAACGAAACACCTTTAAAGAAATTTATCCTTAACGGCATCACAACCATATCAACCGATTTTGAATTTATGGGTAAGCATGCCGCACAGTTGGTGTTAAATAATAGTCGCGCCCGTATTAAAGTGCCTTTTAACAGCATTATCAGGGATTCGATATAATTTTAACTGTGCTGTATAAAAGCATACAGAGAGTAACAGTTTATTCAACCTAAAACTATATAATTGTTTTTGTTATAAACCAAGTACCCTTATAGTTATGCAGATATTTTTTGGAATTTTGTTCCACTTTATAGGTGGTTTTGCCTCCGGCAGTTTTTATATTCCGTATAAAAAAGTAAAAGGCTGGGCCTGGGAAAGCTTCTGGATCGTGGGTGGCCTGTTTTCATGGCTTATCGTCCCGCCGGTTGCAGCCTGGCTTACAATCCCCGGTTTTATCGACATTATCAAAGCTACCAATGGTAATATATTACTGCTCACCTACTTTTTTGGATTGCTATGGGGCATTGGCGGTTTAACCTACGGCTTAGGGGTACGTTATTTAGGGGTATCATTAGGCAGTACCATTATATTGGGGCTTTGCGCTGTATTTGGTTCTATTATTCCATCGGTATATTATAATTTTTACCCGCAGGATGGTAAAGATACCTTTAGTATGCTGCTGCACAGCCATTGGGGCCAGATGGTGCTGTTAGGCATAGTGATATGTGTTATCGGCATCATCATCTGCGGCAAAGCGGGCACCCTAAAGGAGCGCGACCTGGCCAAAAACCGCCAGGCCGAAGAAGAAAATAAAGACTATCGCTTTGGGTTAGGTATATTCGTGGCAATTATTTCAGGGGTACTCAGCGCCTGTTTTAATTTCGGGATTGAGGCCGGTAAAACCATGGCCGAAACCGCCAACGCCGCCTGGCAGGCTACCCATGCCGGGCAAGGGAATTTCCTGTTCCAGAACAATGTAACCTACATAGTAATACTTTGGGGCGGGCTTACCACCAATTTTGTTTGGTGCATGATACTGAACGCCCGCAATAAAACCTTTGGCGATTACACTAACGCGAAAAAACCACTATTAAAAAACTACCTGTTTTGCGCCCTTGCGGGTACAACATGGTTCCTGCAATTCTTTTTTTACGGTATGGGCGAAAGTAAGATGGGCAACGGTGCCAGCTCGTGGATCCTGCATATGGCGTTCATTATCCTGATAGCCAATACCTGGGGCCTGTTCCTTAAAGAGTGGAAAGGTGTTAGTAAAAAGGCGGTTTACACCGTAATAGCCGGCATAATAACCATTATCATATCAGTTTTGGTTGTCGGATATGGCAACTCCATTAAATAATATCAATAAGTATAATACATAAGCATGTCTATCAGTACAAAACAATTTAAGCACGTAAGTTATCTTTGGGACGATGAAAAAGCAGCTGCTTTGGCAGGCGATGAGGTCGCCCTGCTTATTTACCGGTCCAATCTTTTAGGTGCCGATCTTCGCCTAACCAATTACGGCGGCGGCAATACATCCTGCAAAACAAAAGCTAAAGACCCGCTAACCGGGCAGGAAGTAGAGGTAATGTGGATAAAGGGCTCGGGCGGCGATATAGGAACGTTAAAAAAGAGCGGCCTGGCAGCGCTATACGTCGATCGTTTACGCAGCCTTACAAACGTATACCGCGGTATAGAACACGAGGATGAAATGGTGGAGTTGTTTAACCACAGTATTTTCGACCTGGCATCAAAAGCGCCATCTATAGATACGCCCCTGCACGGGTTTTTGCCCTTTAAGCATATCGATCATTTACACCCCGACGCGGCTATTGCTATCGCGGCAGCAAAAGACGGCGAAAAAATAACCCAAGAATTATTTGGCGGCACTATTGGCTGGGTTGGCTGGCAGCGCCCCGGTTTCGATCTTGGTTTACAGCTTAAACAATGCCTTGACGAAAACCCCGGCATCCGTGGTATTATGTTAGGTTCGCATGGCTTATTTACCTGGGGCGATACCGCTTACGAAAGCTACATCAATACACTTGAGGTAATTGAGCAGTGTGCAGAATATCTTGAACAGAACTATGGCAAAAAGGGCCCGGTATTCAGCGGACAGAAAATTGAAAGCGCAACAGAAGAAAACCGCAAAAAGCAGGCGGTTGCTTTAGCGCCTATACTGCGTGGTTTTTGCTCATCGCAAACCAAAATGATAGGCCATTTTACTGATGATGCCCGTGTGCTGGAATACATCAACTCGAACGACCTGGAAAGATTGGCACCAATGGGTACCAGCTGCCCCGATCACTTTTTACGTACCAAGATCAGTCCGCTGGTTTTAACGCTTGGCGCCGGTGACGACTTGGGCGATACCGCTTCAATAAAAGAAAAATTAACGCCTGCATTTGAGGAGTACCGCAAAATGTACGGCGATTATTATAACACCTGTAAACACGCAAACAGCCCCGCCATACGCGATGCCAACCCAGTAGTTATCCTTTACCCTGGGGTAGGGATGTTCACTTTTGCTAAGGATAAACAAACTGCCCGTGTGGCGGCCGAGTTTTACCTTAATGCCATTAATGTGATGAAGGGGGCGGAAGCGATATCCGAATACACTTCGCTGCCACGACAGGAAGCGTTTGATATTGAATATTGGTTGCTGGAAGAAGCCAAGCTGCAGCGCATGCCAAAGCCTAAAGCCTTATCGGGGCGCGTAGCGCTGGTAACAGGCAGTGCCGGGGGCATTGGTAAAGCCATAGCCAAAAAATTTATTGAAGAAGGCGCTGTTGTGGTACTGAATGATATGAATGCCGAACGCCTTGCAGCTGCCGGCGACGAATTTAAAAGCCAGTACGGTAAAGATAGTGTTGCCACGGCAATACTTGATGTTACCAACCAGGACCAAATAGACCAGGCCTTTGCCGAAGCAGTGCTTGCCTTTGGAGGGGTTGACCTGATTGTAAACAATGCGGGCATATCCATCTCCAAAACCATTGGCGACCACGAGGAAAAAGATTGGGATTTGTTATACGATGTGCTGGTAAAGGGACAGTTTTTTGTTACGCAGGCCGCTGTCGCTATCATGAAAAAACAGGATAATGGCGGCGACATCATCAACATTGTAAGTAAAAATGCCCTGGTGAGCGGGCCAAATAATGCCGGTTATGGCAGCGCCAAAGCAGCCCAACTGCACCTAAGCCGTTTAAATGCAGCCGAACTTGGCGCGGATAAGATCCGTGTAAACGTGGTAAACCCGGATGCCGTGATAAGCGACAGCAATATTTGGGCTGGCGGCTGGGCCGAAGGGCGGGCCAAAGCCTATGGCGTTACGGTAGATGAACTACCGGCTTATTATGCCAAACGGACGTTACTGAACGAGGTTATTTTACCCATAGATATCGCTAACGCGTGCTTTGCCTTTGCCGGTGGATTATTGAGCAAATCAACCGGGAACGTTTTAAACGTTGACGGAGGCGTGGCAACCGCGTTTGTGAGATAAGTTGATTAAGTGTGCGGTCGGGTTGAACTCCGGCCGTTTTTTACCTTTTATGACGAGAGAAGAACATTATGCAGATAAATAAAAACCTGATAGCTGACGCAAACCAACAGCAGCTAAAAAAACACCAGAATAAGTTAGCCATTGCTGCCGAAGATGTGAACGACCTGGAAACGGTATTGCAGAAACTTAGCACCTTTAATGTGGCCATACCAAGCTGGGCACTGGGCACAGGCGGCACGCGTTTCGGCAGGTTTAGCGGCGGCGGCGAACCACGCACACTGGAAGAAAAGCTGGAAGACGTAGGCCTAATCCATGCGCTAAACCGCTCAAGTAATTCCATATCGCTGCACATTCCCTGGGATATCCCGGATAATGCGCCCGCTATAAAGTCATTGGCTACACAGCTGGGTTTGCATTTTGATGCTGTTAACTCCAACACCTTCCAGGACCAGGCAGGGCAAAAGCACAGCTATAAATTTGGTTCGCTGCACCATGTTGATAAGGCGGTGAGGGAACAGGCGGTTGCGCATAATATCGAAGTTATCAAATACGGTAAAGACCTTGGCTCTAAAGCGCTTTCGGTTTGGTTGTCTGATGGGTCTAACTTCCCGGGGCAGCTAAATTTCAGGGAAGCCTTTCAAAATACTTTAGAGAGTTTACAATCGATATACAGCGCCCTGCCTGATGACTGGAAAGTTTGGGTGGAGTACAAACCTTACGAGCCGAATTTTTACTCGACCACCATTGCCGATTGGGGGCAATCCTATCTGCTTGCAAGTAAATTAGGCCCTAAAGCCAGCACGCTGGTTGATCTTGGGCATCATTTACAAGGCACCAATATCGAGCAGATCGTTTCTATCCTGCTGATGGAAGGGAAGCTGGCCGGCTTCCATTTTAACGACTCTAAATACGGCGACGACGACCTTACCGTGGGCAGCGTTAACCCCTACCAGCTGTTCCTGATATTTAACGAACTGGTTGAAGGGATGGACGCCCGCAACATGAACCACGCTACAGATATAGGCTGGATGATTGATGCATCACACAACATAAAAGACCCGATTGAGGACCTGCTGCAATCGGTACAGGCCATAAAAATAGCTTACGCGCAGGCTTTGTTGGTTGATAAAAAAGCACTAAAAGCAGCCCAGCAAAATAACGACGTGGGGCTTGCGCAGGAAATATTACAGCAGGCTTACCGTACCGATGTAAGGCCATTGGTAGCCGAAGCAAGCTTAAGAACAGGCGGGGCTTTAGACCCGGTTGGTACCTTCAGGCAACTTAACGTGAGGGAAAACCTGATCAAAGAACGCGGGTTAAATACCGTTGCAACCGGTTTATAGTTTAAGCATGAGCGCCATACCAGTTGTAGCCATATTTGATGTTGGCAAAACCAACAAAAAACTGTTTTTATTTGACGAAAACTACCAGATAGTTTTTGAAAAATCGGCGCGGTTTACCCAGACGGTTGACGAGGACGGATTTCCATGCGAGAACATAGAGAGCCTGCGCCTGTCGGTATTCGATTCGCTGAGTGAGGTGTTCCGGATGAAGGAGTATAAGATAAAGTCTGTCAATTTTTCGGCTTATGGCGCCAGCTTTGTTTATGTAGGTGCCGATGGCAAACCCTTAACCCCGCTTTACAATTACCTGAAAGAATACCCGGAGGAGCTTAGCCGGCAATTTTACAACGAGTATGGGGGCAAGGACGCGGTGAGCCTTTGTACGGCATCGCCGGTTTTGGGCAGTCTTAATTCGGGCCTGCAGCTTTACAGGCTTAAGTATGAACAACCTGAGGTATTTGCCCGCATAGCGCATGTTTTACATCTGCCGCAATACCTAAGCTTTTTGTTAACAGGCGAACCTGTTTCTGACCTCACCAGCGTTGGCTGCCACACCCACATGTGGGATTTTACCGCCAACCGCTACCACGAGTGGATCCAGCGCGAGGGTATAGCTATGAAGCTGCCGCCAATAGTGGCATCGGGTAAAGTGAGGCCGGCACTGTTCCCGGGCAATAATTACAAGGTTGGCATAGGATTGCACGATAGCTCGGCCGCGCTAATACCTTACCTGGTTAACTTTCACGAGCCTTTTATACTGATCTCTACCGGCACCTGGTGCATCAGCTTAAACCCTTTTAATCATTTGCCGTTAACCATCGATGAGTTGAAGAGCGATTGCCTTTGTTATATGCAATACCAGGGGAAACCCGTAAAGGCATCGAGGTTATTTTCGGGGTACGAGCATGAGCAGCAAACCAAACGTATTGCCGCGCATTTTAATACCAACGGTATTAAGTATCGCAACATGGCTTTTGATGCTGATGTTATAAAAGGCTTAAAGAACAGCCAGCCGGGAGCGGCCAGTTTTGAGGAGAGAAAATTAGATGGTTTCCGCAATGATACAGAAGCGTATCATCAGCTTATTATAGACTTAATTAATCAGCAGATCCAATCTACACAATTGGTGCTGAATGGCACATCGGTAAAAAGGATTTTTGTTGATGGCGGTTTTAGCAAGAACAGTATTTATATGCATCTGCTGGCAATTGCGTTCCCCGATATCGAAGTGTTTTCGGCATCAATGGCGCAGGCTACAGCAGTTGGCGCGGCGCTTGTTATCCACAAAGAATGGAACAGGAAACCGATACCAAACGATATTATCCAGTTAAAGTACTACTCCTCAAATCAAAGCACCACCATATAAGCTTATCCGTTAGCGTACCGTTACGGGGTAATAAAGGTTTGGAATTTAAGCGCGCGGTTTGGTTCGGCCTTAAAGCTTTTCCCGCCATCGCTGCTTATGGCCGCACCGCCATCAGGATACAGATCGTTAAAGGCAAAGCCATAGCAGCCCATTGTGGTGGTAGACTTAAGTACTATGGCGTAGCGTTTGCCTTTAATAACTTTTATGCCGGGTTTAACTACCAGATTTTTGGCCGACCAGCCAAGAGAACCTACAGCAATAGTCTTAGAAGATAACGCCTTACCAATAGGCTGGTGCGTAGCATTAGCTCGGTACAGCTCAATAACAAGGCCTGCATTCGGATAGTTGTTTTTAAATGTGGTGATGCTCACCTTGCTCAACGTGCCCGAACGCGTGGCCGTAAAAGATTGCGACCTTTGCACCTGCCCGCCAATATCGCATTTGGTTATAAAGTTTTCTGCGCCCGATGAATTATCAAGATGTTTTGGCCTTGCGACTGTACCGGCTTTTGGCATTTTGTAATCCTGCATGCATTGCAGCGGATTTATGGCGCCATCGGCAGTAAAGGTTAGCGGCGCCCAGTAAAAATTGGCAAGGGCCTCGTTCTTGGCGGCATTGTTCCACAGGTCGCTGCCATACAGGTAAACCGTTTCGGCATTTATCTTAATGGTTGATACAAACGAGGGCTGCCCACCGCACGAGTTATCGCTTATTTTAATGCCTTTTGACCAAGGGCCAAGCGGCGAAGGGGCAGTACGATAGGAAGTGCCCGTGCCGGAGCAATACCCGCAATTCGGGTCGGAATATACTACGTAGTAAATACCCTTGCGCTTAAATAAGCCGGGCGCTTCGGTTTCGCCTTCTGTTATCCCTTTAACATATTCTCCGGTACCGGTTAAGTAATCGTCACTCAGCTTTTCTATTACGATAGTTCCTTTTGTACGCCAGTCGGTAAAGGCTAAATAAGCCGTGCCATCATCATCAATAAAAGTATCGTGATCGCCATTGTTTAAGCCTGCCACAGGCATGTCGGCGTTCACGGCAAGATGTGGTTCGGCAACCTCGTTAAAGGGGCCAACCGGGGTTTTGCTTGTAAATACACGATAGCCCACGCGGTTGTCGTAAACGTTTATCCACAGCACATACAGCCTGGTTTTTTGGTTATAAATAACATGCGGACGGAAACAACCGTAGGTTTTACCATCGCACCGGGTTTGCCATACGGGTGTTTTGGCATCAAACAAAAAGCCGCGGTCTGTCCAGTTCACCATATCCTTTGATGAATAGGTTTTAAAACCGCAAAACGGCGCGCCCTTGTTACCCCATTCAAAGCCGCAATCGTAACTGGTACCATACAGGTAATAGGTGCCGTTAAAATAAGCTATCTCACCATCGTGCGCGTCAATGGCATTACCAACTGTGCTAAAGCGGGTAGACTGCGCCCCCGTTTTAGTAAAGTTTTTTATTTGCGAGTATGTGTTGCCGACTACCATTAATAAAAAGGTTGTTAACAGCAAGGGGGTAAGTTTTACAAATAAATTCTTCATCATAACAGTGCACAGGTTTAAAACAAATGACAAACCTAATAAAAGCAATTTTTAAAAGCTGTGTTTTTTAGACATAACACCTCCATCGCATTTGCATTTAAGAAAGCTATTTTAAACATATCGGCTAATAACACGATATTTAAATATCGAATACGTTATTTTGTAAAGCACTACTATGGCCTACCCGGAGCGGGCGCCACAGGGCTTTAATATTGCAGATGGCATGGTATCAATAGGTAAGGTAAACAGATAGGCACAGTTGTCTGCCCGTTTATCTTTAATTTGCTATCGCCAATATTCCAGACCCTTTATAACCAAAAAATAAATGAGATCTGTTTCTTCAAAAAATACTAAAAAGCCTGTTTTTAAAGGCAATAACTACTATATGCCCCTTAAAAGAGTTATGGGCTTTGTGTTTTGTACAGCGCTTGTATCGCTGATTTGCTCCTTTAGCTTTAGCAATGGTCCAGATAAAATCCCCGCTAAACCGCATCCTAAAATCGTAAATATTGTAAACTTCATCAGGCTGCTGGAACCGAGGGATGCCGCCATTACCCAGGATGTATTGTATCAAACCGTGGTGAAACAGGTAGCGATAATGAAAAAATACAAGCTGCCCGGCACCTTCCTGTTACAATACGATGCCCTGATGGATGCCCGGTACCAAAAGCTTTTATCAGGCCTGCCAAAGGATTCGTTTGAGATTGGGGGATGGTGGGAAATACCCCAGCCGCTGGTTGAAAAGGCCGGGCTGAAATGGCGCGGCCGTTACCCTTGGGACTGGCATGCAAACATTGGCTTTGCAACAGGTTACACCCCCGCCGAAAGAGAAAAGCTGGTAGATGTTTATATGGCCGATTTTAAAAAGATCTTTGGTTACTATCCAAAGTCGGTTGCATCGTGGTTTATAGATGCGCATAGCCTAAATTACATGTATCAAAAGTACCATATCGTAGCTTCGGCAAATTGCAAGGACCAGTACGGTACCGATGGCTATACCCTTTGGGGCGGCTATTGGAACCAGGCATATTATCCAAGTAAAATAAATTCGTACGTGCCTGCTCAAAACGCCCAAAATCAAATTCCTGTGCCAATTTTCAGGATGCTGGGCAGCGACCCCATCCGGCAATATGATACCGGCATAAGCTCGGACAGGCAGGGCGTAATAACGCTTGAACCTGTTTACCCTAAAGCAGGCGGGAGTGAGCAGTGGGTGGATTGGTTTTTCAGATCATTTACAGAAGATGAACCGTTAGGGTTTAATTATGCCCAGGCCGGGCAGGAAAACTCATTCACCTGGGATGCGATGGCCAAAGGGTTTGAGATACAAATGCCGCTGATAGCCAAGTTGCGGGCCGAGGGTAAGCTGAAGGTAGAAACGCTTGAGCAATCGGGCTTATGGTTCAAAAAAAATTATAGGGTAACGCCCGCCACAACCTTTGCGGTAACCAAGGATATAGCCGGGAGCGACCTGAAAACCCTTTGGTTTAACAGCCGCTTTTACCGTATAAACATGCTTTGGGAAAATGGCAGCCTCCGTATTCGCGATATTCATTTGTTTGACGAAAGCAAGCCGGATAAATATACCAAAGATGTAGCCACCTCAAACGAATGCGATTTTTTTACCCTGCCGGTGGTAGATGGCTATATTTGGAGCAAACCCGGCCGGTTTGCAGGGATGCGCGTTAAGGCATTGATTGACGGCAAAGAGGTTTTGTTAAAGGGCGGCGACCCCAAATTTACCAATATAGGGACGACCGCTGTGCACATATCCTGGCCGTTAAGCACCATAAACGGATCGTTAGAAATGGATCTGGATGAAAAAATGGCGAACATTAAGCTGGTGAGTAATAAACCGTGTAACTGGTACCTGGATCTTGATACTGCCCCCGGCGCTAAATTGCCCTTCAATAAAATAAACCCAAAAAATATCAGGTGCAGCTTTGATGGCATGAATTACAAGCTGAATGCTGTAAAAGGTACGTTTTCTGAACCGGCTAACGGGGCTGTATTACGGTTAAAGCCGCAATTGAACGTAATTGCGCTAAACCTTGCCGATATAAAAACCACATAACCTGTAGTACTTCCTTATTATCCAAATGAAAAAACTGCTTAAAATTGAGACCGGCATTTTGTTTATCATTTTAAATATGGTAACAATCGCGACCGCTTACGGCCAGTCCGGCGCAATAGCCCTCAAATGCGAACACCTGTCGTCGCCCATTGGTGTTGATGCTGCGCATCCGAGGTTATCCTGGCAGCTAAACGATACCCGGCAGGGGGCTGTGCAATCGGCCTACCAGGTTTTTGTCGCTAAAGATTCGAGCAGCTTATTATTTACCAAAGCATACAGCTGGGATTCGGGAAAGATCAGATCGTCGGTTAGCAGCATTATTTATAAAGGCAAAGTGCTGGAATCTTTTACCCGGTACTACTGGAAAGTACGTACCTGGGATAAGAACGGTAAGTTATTGACCGATAGCCGTACCAGTTTTTTTGAAACAGGCATGATGGGCATGAACAACTGGAAGGGCAACTGGATAAGCGACGAGGGCAGCATCAATACCTTGCCAGCGCCATACTTCAGGAAAACTTTTGTTGCAGCTAAAAAGATCAGGTCGGCGCGGGCGTATATTGCTGTGGGTGGGTTATACGAGTTATACATTAATGGCAGTAAAGTTGGCAACCACCGTTTAGACCCCATGTACACCCGGTTCGACAGGCGCAACCTGTATGTTAGTTATGATGTTACCGCCCAACTGCAAAGCGGCAAAAACGCCATCGGGGTGATATTAGGCAACGGCTGGTATAACCATCAATCGCTGGCGGTATGGAATTTTGACCGCGCGCCATGGCGGCAGCGGCCAACCTTTTGCCTGGACCTGCGCATAACCTATGACGACGGTACAACCAATACCATTTATACCGACGATAGCTGGAAAACACACCCGGGCCCCATTGTTTTTAACAGCATTTATACCGGCGAGCATTACGATAGCAGGCTGGAAATACCGGGCTGGAACACAGCCAATTTTGATGATAAAAAGTGGAACGAGACAATGCTTAGGGCAGCGCCTTCCCGTCAGATAGTTAGCCAGCTGATGGCCCCGATACGAAACGTGGAGGAGATAGCTGCCAAATCGATAGTAAAATTCACTGATAAGGATTATGTGATCGACTTGGGCAGGAATATATCGGGTGTAACAAGGGTAAAGTTACGCGGCGACAGCGGCACAGTAGTGAAGATCATCCATGGTGAAAGGCTTTATCAGGTAACGGCTACAAAACCCGGCGATAAGGCCGTTAAGGGGCATGTAGACCTGTCGAATATTGATGTTTATTACCGGCCTAAAGACGATACCGACCCATATCAAACCGATATTGTGATACTGAACGGTAAAGGCGAGGTGGATTTTATGCCGAAGTTTAACTACAAAGGCTTCCAGTATGTAGAGGTGCTGAGCAGCAACCCCATCCGGCTGCAAAAGGAAGACGTAACCGGGTATTTTATGCATAGCGATGTGGCCGCGGTAGGTAATATCAGTTCATCAAACCCGTTGATTGATAAGCTGTGGAAGGCTACCAACAATTCTTACCTCTCCAACCTTTTTGGCTACCCTACAGATTGCCCGCAGCGCGAAAAGAACGGCTGGACAGGCGACGGCCATTTCGCGGTGGAAACCGGTTTGTTCAATTTTGACGGCATAACCGTTTACGAAAAATGGATGGCCGACCACCGCGACGAGCAGCAGCCTAACGGTGTGTTGCCCGATATTATCCCTACCGGCGGCTGGGGCTACGGAACCGCCAACGGTACCGACTGGACAAGCACCATCGCCATTATCCCCTGGAACCTGTATATGTTTTACGGCGATAGCAAACCGCTGGCCGATAATTACAATAACATAAAGGCATATGTAAATTATGTTACCGGGATAAGCCCCAACGGCCTTACAACCTTTGGCCGGGGCGATTGGGTGCCTGTAAAATCATCATCATCGTTAGAGTACACTTCATCGGTATATTATTATGTTGATGCTACCATATTGGCTAAGGCTGCCAAAATATTGGGTAACCAGGCAGATCTTGCCCGTTACAGCGCACTGGCCGCTAAAATTAAAAAAGCTATCAACGATAAATACTTTAACCCCGCTACCTGTATTTATGGCTCGGGTGTACAAACCGAGCTGAGCATGGCCCTGCAATGGAAGGTAGTGCCCGAAGAATACAGGCTTAAGGTAGCGCAAAATCTTGCCAAACGTGTGGCACAGGATGGCATGCACCTGGATGTAGGCGTGCTTGGCGCTAAAGCTATTTTAAACGCCCTGAGCGATAACGGGCAAGCGGAAACCGCCTACAAGCTGGCCGCGCAGGATACCTACCCATCCTGGGGTTGGTGGATAGTGAACGGAGCTACAACCTTATACGAAAATTGGGATATTAACGCGGCGCGGGATATATCATTAAACCACATGATGTTTGGCGAAATAGGGGGCTGGCTTTTTAAGGGCCTAGGCGGTATTAAGCCAGATGAAACGCAGCCCGGCTTTAAAAACGTGCTGTTGCAGCCAAACTTTGTTACGGGCCTTAGCTATTTCAATGCCAGCCACGAAGGGCCGTTCGGATTGATAAAATCGTCGTGGTTACGGGATGGGGGTAAGGTGACCTATAATGTGGTGATTCCTGCTAATTCTTCGGCTACCGTTAAGTTGCCGGTTGATAGTAAGGCGAAGGTGTTTTTAAACGGAAAACAAGTTGCCAACACACAGCACAAGCTAAGTGCGGGGAGTTATCGTTTCGAGATCAGGTGATGTAATTAACGCCGGAATCAGGCTAAAAGAGCCGCAGGCATTGGCCTGAACTGCGCGAAGTATTTATGCTTTGATATTTGGCTATGCGCGATCTTCCCCCGGAACAGAGGGTAGCTTAGGAGCGAGGCGATCACTCGCTGGATATCGTCAAAAATAACTGCTGCAGAAGCAGGTACGGTTAACGAACTGCCGATATACTCTATTTCCAGCTGTTGTAGTTGGTTGCCCCTGCAATCAATACAATTATCTATGCTGAGCAGGTAGGCAAAGCCATCGCTCAACTGGAACGGGATCTTGGTTTGTAATTTTTCAAAGGAGTTGAGCAGGTCCCAGCCATATTGTTCAAGCACGGATGGCAGCGTACCTGTAGTGCCATTTTTATCGGTAGTGCGCGAGGCTTCTGTTTTACGTACCAATACCTGGCCGGTTAAATACGCGTTACTTTTTATTTTGGGCGAATAACGTTGCGCGGCGGTTTCCACAAGTGTGCAATCGATGGTTTCGTCTTTCGGGTCGCGGCAAATATGATAGCGCCGCATCCTCACCACTTTTGATGGCGATGGCAGCAAAAATACAACGGGCAATTCGGCGCTTAACCATTGCATAATATCATCAGCGTTTATAGAAGCGTTAGGTGCTATATCAAATTTCGCTTCTATTTCGGGGAAGGCCTTGCTGGTTTGCTGTGGGATAGTGTTGGCTAACTTGTGCTGCAGCAATAACTCAAGCGATCGGTAATTCATTTCTTTCATTAACCCATCGCGGTTGATAATGCCAAGTACCAGTTCAACAGCCGCGTTTGCAGGGGCCTTAATTTCCAGCCGCGGGCCCATTTCGCCCAAAAACAGCAGTTGCCTATCCGCGGTAACCAGGTATAAATACCGCTCCAGGTCGAGGGTTATTCTTTTCAGTTCGCGGTTTTCAAGCGTGCGTGTAGGCTCGATAGACCAGTGCATGCGTTTTGAGATGCGGAATGATTCTAATACCAGCGTTTCACCTGCGATGGTTATCTGGTGTAATGCGTGGTTCAGTGTTTCGCCGGGGCAGGCAGCAACCGAGATATTGCCTAACTCCGTTTTTTCGCCGTGGTTTTTTTTGAACTGTATCTTTCCTGTTATTCCCTGGTTTAAAAAATGTAAAACAGAAACTGCATCCATGTCCTGTAAGTTGGCATAAGTGCGGATCCTGAGGGTATAATGCGTGTAATCATCAGCATCCGGTTTCTTATAAAACAAGGTAACCGTATGGCTGAACGGGCGCACTATAGGCCTAAACCTTTGTAAACGCGCCATAACAACAGATAGGTCGGCTTTAAAAAAGTCGCCTTTCCATTCAATCCTCTCGTTGATCGTTATGTTGGTCAGATCCATCGGTATTGGTATAAAAAATATCCCTTTGCCTGCATCCCCAAACCGGGGATGATAGATAGTTTAATGTGATTAAGGGTACGGTTACAAACATCCAGCCCATAGCTCCCTAATAGTGCGCTGATGCTCCGTTGATTTATTGGCCAGGTATCGGCATGTGTACTGTATTCAGCTATCCCCGGCCAGCTTAATAAGGCTGCTTTCTTTTGCCCGGAACATATATCATCCCTCAACAACTGCTGCATTAACTGTTCCCATTTAGGGCCATCGGCAGGTGCAGTATGTACATAACACTCAAAACCTATCCGCGGGCCAATTGCCTGCCCTAAAAGGTCGATACATAGCACAAAGTGATCTGTATAATGCCGGTAGTTTTTGAGAACGTGATCCAGTTCTGCAGAGGTTTCATTCCACCCAATGGCAGCTAAATAGCTTTGTACATCGTCGAAACCTAACCCTGCAATATTGAGCCTTATACCACGGCTTTTGCGCGATAGCATAGCACCCAAATGCGAAACAATACCGCCCTTTGGCAACGCTTTTACGCATCTTTGGATGTTCTGCTTCAGTTCTGCCGACAAATCGGCATCGAATAACAGGTCCAATGCATCGTACAATACCGGGCACGGATCGCTCACCGTGTTGCGAACGGCCATGAATATACCCGGTGCGGGCAATTTATCCATAGCGTTGGCAAGGTCAATCTCCAGCCCCAGTTCGTTAATATCCCGCCCAATACGCGATTGGTTATTTAACCACAGGCGGTAAATGCCCTCCAGCATTGGCCAATTGGCCTGAGGGAAGAATTCCGGCGGAATACTCCCCTCAAACCTTGGGATATTGGCAAAATAATCTACCTGATCGTTACCGGCTTCTAACCTGCACTCAAACCCGGCAAAAGGCAGAAAAGGTAACTTCTCTACCAATGCATAGATATTCGCCAATGCCGAAGCCGGCACCAACGATGAAGGCAGGTACGGGGCAACGGTTTTAACACCGTTTACCGCGTCCGAATCCTGATCGGGTGTTACAGTGTACAAAGGCATCTTTGTGTACTGGCCCCGCAATCTAACGTGTACGATGGGTTAGGCAAAGTTGATGAGCTGCCGCAGCCTGCTTTTGCCGTCATAGCGCCCGCCTGCAAATTAGAATCCGCTGGTGAATCGCCGCCTTGTAATTTTTCCATTTCGGAGTTTACGTCATCAGCCGAAAATGAAAAGCCATGTTTTTGACCAAGAGCTGCAATGTTTGCAGCAAAGTCGCCGTTTTCTGCAGCAGATAATGCCTCTTGTTGCAGGTTAGTGTCTGTTAATAATTGTTTTCTGAAGTCCTCGATTTTGTTTGACATGATTTGTATTTGTTTTAGGTTAATATTAAAGTTTATGATTCCCACAGTAACACTGACGGAATGTTAGGTGAATGCAGCCGCAGTAATTGATACCCGATACCCGCCATGCCCAAAAACAGGCCAGGTTTAAACGCCGTGCCCGGTGTATTGCAAAACAGTTGGTAGCTTCCTTCCCGGGCGGCCTGGGTTACAATATGGGTGGTGATCTCTGCTATATGAGCGGTTAGTTCCGGCTTGTTTAATTTTCGCGATGCTTCAAGCAACAGGTCTATACGGCCAAAATTTCCGCAGCATAAATAATCGGGGTGATCTGTGCCGAATGCCAGTGTACAATCTATGGCGGCATTAATATGCTCAACTGTTTCGGTTGATGCATGAGTATCAAGCGTTGCAAGCCTCGCCAGGCCGATGCCGGGAGCGCCATGGCACCAGGTGGTAGTAAAACCGTAGCTACCCTCTTTAAACGAGAACGAGCGCAGATCGGGCCAGTTTTTATGCGCTGCCGAATACATGGCATCTTCAAATGCTATCCCCTTTTTGGCAGCGTCCACAAAACTTTGATTGCCGTTTACCTCATATAACCGTATCAGTGCATAAGTGATACCCGCGGCCCCATGCGCGAAACCACAAAGCGGGGTATCTTCAAATGTTAGCCAGGCCTGGTGCCCGTTGTAGGTAGCGAGGTTTTTAACCAGATGCTTTCCGCACCATACAGCACGTTCCAAAACTTCGGCATTTTGGGTAGCTTTATATAAGGCTAATAAGCCTAATATCGCGCCCGAACTCCCGCTGATGATATCTAAAGATCGATCTTCGTCAATTATATTTTTGGTGATAAAAGTTGATGCGGTGTAAGCATCATCCAGTAATCCGGGTTCATCTAAAAGGTCGGCTATACGTATAAAGGCATAGATAAAAGAACCTATGCCTGATGCCGCGCCAATCCTTAACAGGCGAGCAAATTCTTCGCGATCATTTTCCTCAGGAACTTGAATTTGAGTGCGCAGGTTTGATATGCTGTTTAGCGCTAATGTCTTGTATTTGTCTATGCCACTTGCTTTATACAGCGTAGCCAGATATAATGCTATGCCGCAACGCCCGCTATATATGCTATCGTCGAGCGGTTGCAACTGGTATCGGTCGGCCTCGGGGAAGTGTGCAAGTCCTATCCAGTTTAAACTGTTTTGAGCGCCAATAATGGCCGTTTGTTCGATCGCGTCGCCAATTTTAATGGCTTCTGCCAATAGGTCTTCCGGTGTTAATTTTGATACAAAGGGGGCTTTTAAGGTAGCTTTTTCTCCCGATCTTAAAGCCTCCAGCCGTTCGTAATTCTGCGAAAATCTTGCGTGGAACGCCCCGCGAATAATAGTTAATTGCTGGGCCAGCTTTGCGGGGTTCATGGCTGTTATTCGCCCGGCCAGGTCATCGCAGCTTGCCGATCTGAAAAAGCCAGGGATAAATTCTCCTGATTTGAGTTGAAGGCTTGTGCTGCTTGTCGAACACGAGAAATACGGAATGTCCAGGTGCAGCAGATCGTTTTGCTCTTCCTTAAATATGGGCCAGCTTTTTGGAAGCTCTTTTTCAGAGATGTAGGCTACTGCAAGCGCATCTATCTCCATGCTGAAACTGATGCCGTTTTGCAGTGCTTCGGGCTGTAATGCTGTACGTAATATACTCGAATAAATATTAGTAGACCGGTATACATAACGCACCGTTTGATCTTTGAAACTTGCCGAAATGCTTTCTTTTTCAAATGCCGGCAGGTCATAAATAAAATTATAAAAGCGTTCAAACCCGGCTATGATATTATCGGTATAAGGCTGAAAGGAAACAGCCTCGCCGTTTAGCAGGGGCATGTTTTGCTTTTGTGGTCGTTCAAATTCTTTATACTTTCGCGACATCGAGTCGGTGTTGATGCCGGTCCATTCCAAACGCCTGGTGCGTTCCTGGCCCTGGTCTTCGCTGCCAAAGCCGCTTACATCAACTGATGTTTTAGGGTCTTTGCCAAACTCCCAGCGGGGAAGCATTCCCGTTCTTAACACCGAATCCCAAAAAAGGTCTTCCATATCGCGGGAAGTACTTGTATCTGCCTGCCCGAATATGGCCTTGTTTACATAAGGGTGTAAAAGTGTTTCGGTATCAACCAATACCGGATATTCGCTGTTGGCTATGATGTTTTCGTAATGGCAATCTACACCGCCCAGTAAATATATAGCGGCAAGCAGCATACCCGAGCGCTCGTAAAACCGGGCGATCTGATCCGGCCTGGTACAGGTTTTATGGTCGATGTATCCTACCCAGCAATGTGTGTTAAGATCAAGTATTTCTGACACATGGAAAGCACTGCCTTCCTTTTGCATCCGTTTATTACACCAGGCTAAAAAACTGTAATAAGCCGCTTCAACACCGCCGTTCTTGGGTTTGTACACCAACTTTTCACCCGAATCAAAATAAACAGCTGTTACCGTCCTTCCGTTATTGTGATAATCTGATAAATTGGGGATCACTTTGATCACGGTATGATAAACCGGCCCAAATTTAGCTTTAATGGCGGGCAGGTCCTGCTGCAACCGGGTTATAAATTCGGTAGTTGTTTGCAGCCAGTAGGTTATGCGTTGTGCAACTACCCTGCCCAATGCAGCATACTTAATAAAGAAAGCGGAAAGTCCGTTTGCTTTTTCGCGGTTTATAAACGCTTGATAGTGGGCATCTTTTTGTGCGGTAAAAACCGATTCCTGCATCAGCATGTTCAGCTTATTGATGGCAGCCGGGCGGAAATCTTTAAATTCGTTATACAGGCAGGAGCCCAGATCCTCTGCTAATTGGTTGAGCAAACCGGACTGGAACTGGTCTAAAATAGCAGGGCTTATATTATCGATGTCATCTAATGTATCATCAAGCAGGTTGCGGGCGTGCCGGGCGAAGGGGTAGCATAGTTCCCAAAATGCAATCTCGGTGTGCAAGCCCTCTCGTGTTGCCGCATCCAGGGTTTCGGGCGAAAAGGATATCACCTTTTCAAGGCAATCTTCAAGCAGATTGGTCCAGTCGTTTACATTGGTATTAGGGTAGAAGTTGCTGTCAGTTACCAATTCACGGGCCGTTTCCTGATCCAGATTGTCCCAATTAAGCCGCTTTAAAAAAAGATCAGGTTTGTCTTGTGCCGATGTTTGTATCCACCTTGTTAAGCGATCTTCGATAATTTCTATCTCATCTGCAGGGGTTATCTGGTTAGGTACCCCGGGTTGATTTATCCGCTCTGATAAAAATTGGGCCCGCACGGATAAATCGAGAAGGTCGATGTTTCCTTCGGATAAAACGGCGGTTTTCGGGTCCATTTATTGGGTTTAATTAGGTTCCAATAAATATAATAATATATTATGTTGCCATAAAAAGGTTTTTTTCACCTAATATAAGGTGCTTTTTAGCTGTTTATAAGCAGTAAGTAATATTTGGCAAACTAATATTTGGTATCAAGTCCTCGTATTTGTTCTTTGTAGGCAGCCGGCAATAAGGCATCTCTTAAAATATGCTTCAGTTTTATCCTGCCTGATAGTTTATATATAAAAAGCAGCGGTTTAAGCAGCCTGCCGCCGGTAAGGCCGAGCTTTTGTTTTACTGTTGGCGGCACCAGCAGCGCCTGTACCTTTTTTAACAACCAATACCGGGGGCTGCCTAAGTGTTTACGGTATTGTTGATACAGATCATTTGTGAGGTTGCCATATTGCAAATTTTGTTTTAAACGTTGCCCACGCTGTATTACCCAATCCTGGTAAGTGGCGGGCAGGCCTTTTAAATTCATCCGGGTGCCTACCTTGTAAAATATTTGAAATACCTCGGTTTTTTCGGTATCAGTTAGCTTCCTTTCAAGTAACTCGTACGACCGGATGGTATAATCTATAAGCATATCCAACACATCTAAATAAGCCCAATCGGGTATTTTGGCGCCGCGGGCATTCTCCACATGATTATGGATAGCGTTGATCTGGTCGATAGCGGCATACGCATCGTTATCAGTAGAAAATAGAATCCTGCGGGAGTACGTAACTGTAGAGAATAACCTTCCCAGCGGATCGGCGGGCAACTTTCCTGTAAAATATAACCAGTCTACTGCCTTGTTAAGGGCAAACTCTGCAGCTGCGCCGGCAAAAATAAATAGCACAGTATCAGCCGTACCCCATATCTTTTTTACAATCGAACCTTCATCTACAAAATGTTTTACAGCGATCTCCATAGCCTTTCTGTTAACCAAACGAGTAAAATGCCTAAAGTGTACATAAGCATATCACTCCATGCGAAATTCGTGCCCAATATCAGTCGGGTTATAGCTGAGTTACGCAGGCCAACCCTATCTATCAGGTGCAGCCATTGGCTAAACTCAATCATGTAAGCAAATAGCAATACAGCAGTAGCTGTGTAATTTGCATCGCATTTAATAAAACTCCTGATGCCGCAGTAGAGTAGGATAACAACCAAAAAATCACCGCCGTACGGGCGTATAAAAGCATCGTGCGCGTAAATGCCTATCAGCAGCTCAACCGTTAGTAATATTACCGATAGGGTAAAATACACCTTGTTTAATTTAAGCATATATATTAATGGATACAGTCTGTGTTAATTAAAAGTACTTTGCATTGCAAAGTAAATGTTTAAATTTTACTAAAGCAAATTATTTAGTATTTAATATATAGGTAGGCTGGTAAATTATGTACGGGTGTGTTTATAGCCTTTTGGTAGCCTGGCCCATTTATCAGATCGTTTTCAGCTTCAGTAAATTAAAAATAAAAATAAATTTCCATTTGATTTATTTTGCGTTTATATTTGTTTCAATAAACGCAAAAAAACGTAAATCTTTCTTTGGTAATAACGCAACCAGCATGGTAACCTTCCAATGGATTGGTGTATCTGTTAGGTAACATTTAGTAAAACGATATAAAATGATAAAATTTTTAAAAAAAGGGAAAAGCGAGTCGGAAATATTGGAAGCTGATTTAAAGGTTAAGCAGGTGGTGAGCACCATGCTGAAAGACATTGAAGACGGTGGCGATGCTAAGGTAAAGGAATACTCGGCAAGGTTAGATAACTGGAGCCCGGATGCGTTCAGGTTATCGGCAGACCAGATACAGGATATTGTTGCATCGGTACCTCAACAAACAATTGATGATATAAAGTTTGCACAGCGCCAAATCAAATTTTTTGCGCAAAAGCAACGCGAATCGATCTTAGATATCGAGGTAGAAACAATCCCCGGTGTTTTTTTAGGCCATAAAAATATACCCGTGAATAGTGTAGGTTGTTATATCCCGGGCGGCAGGTATCCAATGGTGGCGTCGTCGCACATGAGTATACTTACTGCAAAAGTAGCAGGGGTAAAAAGGGTTATCGCATGCACGCCGCCAATTAACGGCGAAGTGCCATCGGCAACCATTGCAGCAATGTACCTTGCCGGCGCCGATGAGATCTATTTATTAGGCGGCGTGCAGGCTTTAGCTGCAATGGCCATAGGTACCGAAACAATTAACCCTGTAGATATGCTTGTTGGCCCTGGTAACGCTTACGTTGCCGAAGCCAAAAGGCAATTGTTTGGGCGTGTAGGTATCGATCTGTTTGCAGGGCCTACCGAGATACTGGTAATTGCAGACGAAACCGCGGACGCTGAAATGGTTGCCTGCGACCTTTTAGGCCAGGCTGAACACGGTCCAACCTCGCCAGGCGCTTTAATTACTACATCAGAAACACTGGCGTATGAAACTTTGGCTGAAATTGAAAGGCAGCTAAAAACCCTGCCTACAGCAGATATAGCTGAAGTGGCATGGCGCGAAAACGGTTCGATAATTTTGGTTGATACCGAAGAAGAAGCTATAGCCGAAGCCGACAGGCTGGCTTACGAGCATGTGGAAGTATTAACCCGCAACCCAGACGTGTTTTTAAACAAAATGACAAACTACGGCGCGCTATTCCTGGGGCCTGAAACCAATGTTGCCTATGGCGACAAGGTAATTGGCACCAACCATACACTACCCACAAACAAAGCAGCAAAATACACCGGCGGGCTATGGGTTGGTAAATTTTTAAAGAATTGCACTTACCAAAGGTGCACCCCCGAAGCGAGTGTGATAATTGGTGAGTATGCAGAAAGGTTATGCGAAATAGAAGGCTTTATGGGGCATAAGGAACAAGCATCGTTAAGGGTAAGGCGTTATAGCCGGCAGGAAGTACAATAGACTTGGTTTATATATTTAGTTGGTGTGTAAAAGGGGCTGGTAACGCGGCCTCTTTGCTTTTAACAAAAAACGCAAACAATGACATCCTCCTCAATTTTTTCCGCTGGCCATAAAGTGGTAAATATACAAACACAAATTACATGAGCATTTTAATAATTCTGGCAGCGTTATTTTTATTGATGTACGTAGCCTACAAGGGTTTCAGTGTTATATTATTTGCGCCTTTAATAGCGCTGCTTGCGGTTTTGCTTACAAACCCGCAATTTGTATTGCCATTATTCTCGGCGGTTTTCATGGAAAAAATGGTAGGATTTATTAAACTCTACTTCCCGGTGTTTTTATTAGGCGCCATATTTGGAAAGGTAATTGCCATGTCGGGCTTTGCCAAAGCAATAACCCGGTTCGTAGTTAAAGCTTTTGGTAAAAACAAAGCAATATTTTCGATAGTGCTGGTTGGTGCTATACTTACTTATGGCGGCGTATCACTATTTGTGGTTGCTTTTGCATTATATCCATTCGCTGCCGAACTTTTTAAAGCGGCAGATATCCCCAAAAGGCTTATCCCCGGCACAATAGCCCTAGGCGCTTTTACTTTTACTATGGATGCCTTCCCCGGTTCGCCCCAAATTCAAAATATAATACCAACCACGTTTTTTAATACTACTACCTGGGCTGCCCCGGCCCTGGGTTTGATAGGAGGCACATTTATACTGATATGCGGGATGATATATTTAGAGTGGCGGCGAAGGCGTGCGTTTAAAAAGGGCGAGGGCTACGGTACCGGCCATGTAAACGAACCTGATAATTTTATAGAGCAAAAACTGCCGAATATATTTATAGCGTTTGCGCCATTGTTGCTTGTGGGAGTTTTCAACAAGGTTTTTACGGTTTTAATACCTAAAACTTACGGTAAATTTTTCAATTTACCAGGCGATTATCCTGCTATTGATATTTCAAAGCTATCAGCTGTATGGGCGGTTGAGGGGGCGCTGGTTATTGGCATTTTAACGGTATTGCTATTCGCGTTTAAAACCATAAAGGCGAATTTTAATTCGGGCATCAATCACTCAATAGCCGGCGCTTTATTAGCTACTCTAAATACCGCATCCGAGTACGGCTTCGGGGGGATCATCGCTATCCTGCCAGGGTTTAAAATAATAAACCATGCTATGTCTGCCGCATTTAAAAACCCGCTGGTGAACGAGGCGGTAGCCACCACCACCCTTGCGGGTATAACGGGCTCTGCATCGGGCGGTATGAGCATCGCCCTTGCCGCAATGGGGCAAAAATATTTGGAACAAGCCGCGCATTATGGTATTAACCCCGAGGTATTGCACCGCGTAGCGGCAATGGCAAGCGGGGGGATGGATACCCTGCCCCATAATGGCGCTGTTATAACGCTCTTGGCCGTAACCGGGCTAACGCACAAACAATCATACGCGGATATATTTGTAATGACAGCCTTTAAAACCGCAGCTGTATTTTTAGTGATCCTATTATATACGCTGTTTGGCATTGTATAAATAACTGCCTCTTAATTTTGCGTTAAATTGCTGTTTTTATTTTCTTGACTATACGCAAGTTTTTTTTTACCGTTATTTAAATTAACTATTATTTAGCTGTAAAAATAAATATTACAAATTATAAACAAATATTTGGAAATGATTTTATTTGCGTTTATATTTACTGAACAAAACGCATTAAACCGCATTTAATTTTTTTTACCATTTTACTTATACTGTTGAGCAACTTATAGTTGTGTGATACAAGGCCAATATTTTTAAACTTTTTTTAGACATTTTATTATTAATCAAATGAATAAACTTTTACATCGCATGGTTGCCTTATCGCTTTTACTAATCGCGGGCCAGGCATGGGCGTCGCCCCTTTCGCCCCGGGGTGCCAAATCGCCTAACGAATTTAAAAACGGGCAGGGTTTTTTAATAAATAAGCCTGATGATATACCATCGTGGGTTTTAAACGGTAGGGTGGTAGATGAAAAGGGCGAAGCGTTACCCGGCGCTACAGTACGTGTTAAGGGAACAAACAGGGCTGTATCGGCAGATATTGATGGTAAGTTCATTATCGAGATAAAAGATGAGACCGAAATTGTGGTCGTATCGTTTTTAGGGTATAAACCGCAGGAAATTTTGATCGGCTCAACCAAGGTTTTAAACGTACAGCTTTTGCCCGATGCAGAAAACAAGCTGAACGAGGTAGTAGTGGTTGGCTATGGTACGCAGAAAAAAATATCGGTAACGGGGTCACAATCGTCTATCTCGGTAAAAGAGATCGAAAGATACCCCAGCGCATCATTAAGTAATGCCATAAGCGGCAAGCTACCGGGTGTATTAAGCAGGCAATCCAGCGGTGAACCGGGGAACGATGGGTCGCAGATCTATATCCGCGGTATTGCCACATTTGCAGGCAGTGGGCGCACACCGTTAATACTGGTGGATGGTGTTGAACGCCCTACATTCGACTTTTATAATTCACAGGAGATAGAAAGCTTTACGGTATTAAAAGACGCTTCCGCGACGGCTGTTTTTGGTGCCCGCGGTGCAAATGGCGTTATATTAATTACTACCAAACGTGGTGAACTTGGAAAACCAAAGATCAATTTCCGTACAGAATTTGCCACCCAAACATTCCAGCGCATCCCTCAATATATCGACGGGTACGAATACGCATCTTTAGAGAATGAGGGGCTTTTAAATACAGGCGGTACTCCAAGATGGACTGACGAACAACTTGAAAAATTCAGGACTAAGTCCGACCCATATTTTTATCCGAATGTTAATTGGGAAGATGTTATCCTGAAAAAAACATCCAAACAAAAAATTAATAACTTAAACGTAACGGGCGGTACCAGCAATGTACGATACTTTGTAAATGTTGGTTATGTAACGCAGGACGGTATTTACAAAGTGGATAACCTGCAGGCGTTTAACACCAATGCTGATTTAAAAAGGTACAACTTCCGGTCGAATGTTGATATCGACCTGTCAAAATCATTAACACTTGAATTGGGTGTTGGCGGCAACGTACAGTACCGTAATTATCCGGGCTCTTCTTCGGGCAGTATATTTGATGCCCTGCGGTTAACCGCGCCAATTGCATACCCGGTAACCAACCCCGATGGCAGCCCCGGTGGTGTGGGCGTTTATATCGGCACAAACCCTTATGGGCAAGCTACACAAACAGGGTACCAGTCGCAGGATTACAGCACACTGCAAACTAACTTAAATGTTAAGTGGGACCTTAGTTCGTTGGTTACAAAAGGCTTGTCGCTAAACGGCCGGTTTGGGTATGACAGGTATACAACTAATATAACAACCAGGGGGAAAATTTATGCATCAAAGCAATATTTAGGTAAGGATGATGTAACCGGCGAAGATAAATATGCGATATTTAGGGAAGAGCAACCCCTGGGTTATAATTTGGCCAGCAGTGCCCAGCGTGCCTTATACACCGAGATATCTGTCAATTATAATAAGGTTATAGGAAAACACAACTTATCAGGTTTAATACTTGGCAATACCCGTGACTATGTTGACCTTACAGCGGGCGACCCTGTTGCTTCTTTGCCTTTCAGGCGTTTGGGTATAGCCGGTCGTACAACATATAACTATGATAACAGGTATTTAGCCGAATTTAACTTTGGATATAACGGTTCCGAAAACTTTCCTAAAGGTAAGCAATTTGGTTTCTTCCCCTCTATTTCTGCAGGCTGGATCATCTCTAACGAGAAATTTTGGCACATTGATTTTATCAATCAGTTAAAATTCCGCGGCTCATATGGCCTGGTTGGTAATGACCAGATAGGCGACCGGTTTTTGTTTCTTACACGTGTGCTTACAACAGCACCTTCCGCGGCTTTTGGTTTAAACCCCATAGCTACCCCGGGTAATGGTATTGCCGAAGACCGCTCTGGAAACGCCGACGTAACATGGGAACGCTCTTTAAAAACCAATATTGGAGTAGACTTGTCGTTATTCAGAGACCTGATAACCCTGCAGGCAGATTTCTTCACCGAAAGGCGAAGTGATATATTACTGGTAAGGCAAACTATCCCCCAGTACACAGGGATTTTGCCCGCATCAAAACCATACGGCAACATAGGAATAGTTGAAAACAGAGGAATTGATGCATTGCTTGAGGTTAAAAAGACCGCTTCAAATGGCCTTTTCTACTCTATCAGAAGCAATTTTACTTACTCGCATAACAAAGTTATTGAAAATGATGAGCCATTTCCGCAGTACTCAAACCTTTCGTTAAAAAATCAGCCGCTCGATCAGCAGCGCGGGCTTGTAGCGCTGGGCATATTCCAAAACCAGGAAGAAATTGATAACAGCCCGGTGCAAACCTTCCAGGTAAATGTAAGGCCAGGCGATATTAAATACCAGGACATTAATGGCGATGGGAAAATAGACGCTAATGATGTAACCTCGATAGGTTACTCCAGGCTGCCCGAAATTATGTACGGCTTTGGCGGAACTGTAGCTTATAAAGGGTTTGATGTTAGCGTATACTTCACAGGTGCAGCACGTACAAGCATGATATTAGACGGCCAAAGCATATGGCCATTTACCGACGGGCAGGGTGTTGGCGCGGTGTTAAAAGAATACTACAACAACCGGTGGACACCAGGTAACCCTAACGGCAAATATCCTGCAGTGGGTGTTGCCAATAGCCCTAACAACTTTTTAAACTCGACCTTATGGCTGCGCGATGCCAGTTACCTAAGGTTGCGTAATGCCGAAATTGGATACACATTTCCAAAAAAACTGGTGCAGCGGATAAAGCTAAATACGATAAGGGCTTTTGTAAACGGTACAAACCTTTACACCTGGGATAACGTGAAAATTGTTGACCCCGAAGCCAACAGTGGTACCGCGCCAGGCTACCCTATAAGTTTAGGGTTGAATTTTGGCTTACAGATCACATTTTAATTGAATAAAGAAATTTTAAGATATAAAAAGATGAAAAGGAAAATTTTGGTTGGTGTATTCTTCCTGGCGTTACTAAGTAATGCCTGTAAGAAAGACTTTCTTAACAAAACACCGAACGAGGATCTTACGGTAGAAGACGTATTCTCCAAACGCCAGTATGCCGAGGCATGGCTATCAAACGTATATTATTTTTTACCCGAAGAGATAAACTTTGTTGACCCATGGGGCCGCAACCCGTTTGTTTCATCAACCGACGAGATGAAAGTACCGTGGCCCGAAAAATATACAAACCTGATGAACTCGGGTGCCTGGAACGCATCAGACGAGGGGGTGCCGACAAACATCTGGAACTCCAACTATGACGGTATCCGCAAAGCCAATATATTTTTGGCAAACGTTGATAAAGTGCCGATTGACGATAATGAGAAGAAAAAGTGGACAGCAGAAGCTACCTTCCTGAGGGCGTTCTTTTATTTCTCCATCATTCGTACGCACGGCCCCGTACCGTTGATAACAGAAGTAATACCGGCCGAAGCCGACTTCTCGAAATTTAAACGCGCCCCCCTAAAGGAGTGTATTGACTTTGTAGTAAATGAATGTGATAAAGCGGTGCCTTTTTTAGATGCCGCCATTACCGAGGACAGGAATTACGGAAAAGTAACTAAATCTGCAGCGCTTGCGCTAAAAGCGCGTATTCTTTTGTATGCTGCCAGTCCATTATGGAACGGCGACCCTGCCTTTTCAAGTGTTGTGGATAAAGATGGTGTGTCATTATTCCCAACCCAGCCCGACCCAACACTTTGGGAAAAAGCATGGAAAGCTGCAAAAGCCTGTATTGACCAGGCTGAAGGGGCGGGGCATGGCTTATACCGGTCGCCCGATAACGACCCTGTTAAAAACTACCAGGGCTTATTTATACAGCGCTGGAATAAGGAGATACTATTTGCCAGGAACTGGGTTGGTGCTATGGAAGATATGGACAGGTGTACTTTCCCTAACGGGATGGGCGGTTGGTCTGGTTACTCGCCAACGCAGGAAATGGTTGATGCTTACGAGATGAAAAACGGAACCACCCCTATAACCGGGTATAATGCAGACGGTTCGCCTATCGTTAACCCGGCATCAGGATATGTTGAAAGTGGCTACTCGGCCGCTGCCGACCCCAAGGGATATTTTGAAGCAGGAACACGAAACATGTATGTAAACCGCGAACCGCGTTTTTACGCGAGCATCAAATACAATGGTTCGGAGTGGGCGGGCAGAAGGATAGAGTTTTACGACTCGGGGCGCGATAGCAGGCGCAACGGTGGGCGCGACCATGCCATTTGCGGGTACCTGATGAAGAAGTTCTCTGACTCGACCGTGGTTATCACCGAAGGAAAATTTGTAACCAAATCATGGACATTTTTTAGGTTAGGCGAGCAATACCTAAACTACGCCGAAGCTTTGAACGAAGACCAGGGGCCGATTGGTGATGTATATAAATACGTGAACCTGATACGCGACCGCTCGGGCTTGCCGCCGCTAACCCCCGGTTTATCAAAAGACCAGATGCGCGAGAAGATCAGGCACGAAAGGCGCATCGAACTTGCGTTTGAAACACACCGCTTTTTTGATGCCAGGCGGTGGAAAATTGCCGAGGTTACCGATAATAAAGAAATTCATGGTATGGATGTAGCCGCCGGGACTTCTTTTACTGATGATGCTTTTTATAAAAGGACAGTAATTGAAAAAAGGGTGTTTGTAGCGCCTAAACATTACTGGTTCCCAATTCCGCAGGGCGAATTAAGTAAGAACCCCAATTTAGTTCAAAACAAAGGATGGTAATGTTAAACCAACATAATATTATGAAAAGAATTTTAACAGCAATAGCATCAATAACACTAATGTTAGGTGCTTGCAAGCAGGAATATAAATACCCGGGTGGCGATCAGTATAAAGATCTGTACATGCCCCAGGCCCACAACGCCACGGTTACCAAAGGTTTATTAATGAGCGATACCGCGCAGGCAATTTTGTTCAGCGCCTCGTATGGCGGCCCGGGCAAACCTAATGGCGATATCACGGTAAATTTTGATGTATCGGCGGCACTGGTTGATACTTTTAACATGGCCAACGGTACAACCTATAAAATTATGCCCGAGGGGAGTTACGAACTGGATAAGCAAGGGGTAATTCCATCCGGAGGCCTTAGCACAGGGTCACTTAAAGTTAAGGTTAAAACTAAGGACGTGCTTAACGTATTTGAATCGTACCTGTTGCCGGTATCCATCACCACAAACAGCGCTAACCTGCGCCTTAACAGCCAGCTAAAAACCACTTATTTTTTAGTGACGCCAAGTTATGCGCCTGGCGATGTGCCCCGCCAGCATGTTTTAAAGCTTGATAACGGTTCTATTAAAGCCTTTCCTTATGGTTCGGGTGCCAATCTTGCATTAATTGCAAGGCAGGCCGATAATAATATGTACCGCTTTCCGGTAAAGGCCGATGGTACCTTTGACACGCCATCTACCATAGGCATTGGCTGGGGCGATGTGCAGATATTTATCCCGTTTGACGACAGGTGGGTAATAAGGAACGATGCCGGTAATATGTGGCAATACTTGTGGAGCCAGACGGGGCAGTTCCAGGGCGGTAACCAGGTTGGTTCGGGCTGGGATAATAATGACCTGATCATAGGCTATAAAAACAATATTTATAACCGTAACCGCGAATCTAAAGCGCTTACAAGATGGCCTTTCGCCGGATGTTTTTGCGGTGGTGTGTTTGGTGTAGATGGCAATTGGGGCGAGTACACACAGATCATTCCGTATAAAAACACGCTGTTAGGCGTTAAAGCTAACGGCGAGTTGTGGGAAAGCCAGGTAACCGAAAACGGTGAAGTTTCTGGTACACGTAAGGTAGGAAGCGGCTGGGATATGTACACCAGGGTGATTCCTTTTGGTGATGCCCTGTTGGGCCTTGATGCCAATGGCGATGTATGGCGATATGAGTTTGACCCCAAAGGTTTCTGGGCGTTAAAATAACCCGCAATTAATATTACATAAAAGAGGATAAGGGCCGTGGTTCTTATCCTCTTTTACCAATCAGCACTTAAAGTGCAACCTTAATCATTTTTATTATGTGGAGATTTAAAATTAAAGCCGGCTTTTTAAGCCTTATGTTGTCATGTGCTTTAGTAACAGCTTTTGCTGCTGATACACTTAATAAAAATGCTTGCTACGCCCTCATCAATCGTATCACTCCAAAACATGCAGCGCGTTTTGAGGTTGCATTTATCCCAAAAGACGGTGCAAAGGATGTGTTCGAATTGGAAAGCGCCGGTCAAAAGATCGTACTACGGGGTAATAACGAAACTTCGGTAGCCAGTGCGCTCAACTACTATTTAAAAAACTACGCGCATTACGATATAGGATGGAACACCGCCGAAGTGCACGATATCCCGGATGTATTGCCCCTTGTTCCCAACATAATACGGAAAGCAACTCCCTATAAATACCGGTACAACTTCAACTACTGCACATTTAATTATACAGCGTCCTGGTGGGACTGGGACCGCTGGCAACGCGCTATAGACTGGATGGCCATGAACGGTATAAATATGCCGCTGGCGCTAACAGGTCAAAACTCGGTATGGTACAATGTATATAAAGGGCTGGGCTTCACCGATAGAGAACTCGAAGGGTTTTTTACCGGCCCGGCCTATTTTAACTGGTTTTGGATGGGCAACCTTGATGGCTGGGGTGGCCCGCTATCCCAAAGCTTTATGAAAAAGCACGAAGCGCTGCAAAAACAGATTCTGGCGCGCGAAAGGGAACTGGGTATGACCCCTATTTTGCCTGCATTTACGGGCCACGTGCCCCGTAGTTTTAAAGATCATTACCCCAATGCCAAATTGTTTAAAACAACCTGGGGCGATGATTTTCCGAGTGTAGCTTTTTCGAGTATGCTTGATCCCAACGATCCCACGTTCACGGTAATCGGGAAAAAGTTTATGGAAGAGCAGAACCGTATTTATGGTACAAACCATTTTTACTCGGCCGATACTTTTAATGAAATGATGCCGCCCTCTAACGATTCTACATTTTTAGACCAGGTAGGGAAAAAGATCTACCAGTCAATGGCATCAAACGATACGGCCGCTACCTGGGTAATGCAGGGCTGGATGTTTAGTTATAGCCCCGATTTTTGGAAACCCACCCAAATGAAAGGCCTGTTAAATTCCGTGCCTGCCGATAAACTCATCGTGTTAGATCTATGGGGCGAAATTATCCCTCAATGGAAAGAGAACGAGGCTTTTTACGGTAAACAATGGATCTGGTGTATGCTGCATAATTTTGGCGGGACCAATAGCCTGTATGGCGATATGGCTCACATAGCTAATGACCCTAACCTTGCCCTCCACGATCCAGGATCAGGGAGAATGCAGGGGATCGGGCTAACGATGGAGGCTATTGACCAAAACCCGGCCATTTATGCATTAATGCTCGATAACATCTGGGAAGATAAACCCATTGACCTCGATAACTGGGTAAAGGAATATGCACATCGCCGGTATGGGCAAAATAATGCTGATGCCGAAAGCGCCTGGTCAGTATTAAAAAATACGGTTTACAGCGGCCAGCCCTGGTGGGGAACCGCGTCTATTATTACAGGTAGACCAACATTTGAAAAGGAGGCGAAATGGACGCATACAGAACTACACTACAAACCCGCAAACTTACTGCCCGCCTGGGAGAAATTACTGGCAGCAAGCAGCCAGCTTAAAAACAATGATGGCTTTCAGTACGACCTGGTAGATATAAGCCGGCAAGTAATGGCAAATTATGCCAACCATGTTCAGCAGCAGTTCGCGGCATCGTACAGGCGGGGTGATATGGCATCTTATAAAAAGCAAACCGCACTGTTTTTAACGCTGATAGATGATATGGACAAGCTATTGGCCACCCGGAAAGACTTTTTATTAGGTAAGTGGTTAAATGATGCCAAAAGCTATGGCGACGACCAGGACGAAAAGCAACTATTTGAAAAAAATGCCCGCGACCTGGTATCGCTTTGGGGCGATAAGGATTGCGGCATCCACGATTATGCGTACAAGCAATGGGCCGGGATGTTAAAAGGCTATTATAAACACCGCTGGATACAGTTTTTCAGCTACGTGGATAAACAAACCTCCCTGCATAAAAAAATAGACCAAAAGCAATTTGAAGAAAATATAAAAAACTGGGAGTGGAGCTGGGTGAATAGCCATGAAGACTACTCAAGTACAGCCGTAGGCGATTCTGTAAAAACCGCCGGAGAGATGTATGTAAAATATGGTATGATGATAAAAACAGCCTACGCCGCACGCGCTAAAAGCACATCAAAGTCACTTAAAAAAATCAGGAAAAATAAAGTTAACTAAGGAGAAGTACCCGTGTTTTTAAAAATATAACTATATGTTAAAGCAATATCTTTTTGGCCTGCTGGTCATTTTTCTCGTAGGTTCCTGCGCAAAAAAAAGCGCAACGCCCCCAAAGGTAAAAGGGCAGGATACTGTTGCTGTTGTAAAAAAGCAAATGTACCAGGCCGACCCAACCGTTTTTTATCATGGCGGTACTTATTACTTATATGGCACTAATGATGTAAATGCCGATATAGGTTTTTTGGTTTATACCTCAAAAGACATGAAAAATTGGACCATACCACCTGGGACAAAAAATGGTTATGCATTAATAAACGGTGATAGTTATGGTACTGCCGGTTTTTGGGCGCCGCAGGTTTTTTATGCTAATAATAAATTTTATATGGCTTATACAGCCAACGAAAATATAGCCATTGCGCAAAGCGATAGCCCGGTAGGGCCATTTGTTCAAACAGTTAAACAGGCGCTGCCGGCAACCGCAAAGCAAATAGATCCTTTTGTGTTTTTTGATACCGACGGCAAAGCATATTTATACCACGTAAGGCTGCAAAATGGCAACCGCATATACGTAGCCGAATTAAATGAAGACTATACAGGTATAAAAGCTAACACATTAACCGAATGTATAACTGCTGTTACCAATAGCCAGCCCTGGGAAAAAACCGCAGGTGCATCTGTTACCGAGGGGCCAACGGTTATCAAGCGTAACGGGCTCTATTACCTGTTTTATTCGGCAAACGATTTTAGGAGCGTTGATTATGCGGTTGGATACGCGGTAAGCAGCAGCCCACTTGGCCCCTGGGTGAAGTACACCGGTAATCCTATTATCAGCAAAGCTAACCTCAAATATAATGGCCCGGGCCACGGCGATCTTTTTACAGATGCGAATGGCAATTTTAATTATGTATTGCATGTTCATAATTCGGCTACAGTGGTTATCCCTCGTAAAACAGCCATAGTAAGTGGTAAATTTACAGCCAATGGCGCCGGGGCCGATAAATTTGAAATTGACCCGGCAACGTTTAAGCAGCTTACCTATACAGATAAGTAATGCCTGCGTATTTTTGTGAAAAACTTATGAAGATAAAGTGTCTTGTTTTTTTATTGATGTTAACTTCCCTTTCGTTGTATGCGCAGCAGGTGGCTAATAAAAACCTTGGTATTATACCGGCCCCGGCATCGGTAGTAATTAATAAAGGCGTTTTTGATCTTAACAAAACAGCCGCAATTATTTACGATGATAATGAAGGCCATACCGAAGCACAGCTATTGCATCATTTTTTGCTGCAAAGTTATAAACTGGATATTCCTGTCGTGAATGGATCTCGCAAAGCAGGAGTTAATGTAATTAGTTTTTCATCTGCCGGGTATGCCGGTAAAAACCCTGAAGGTTATACGCTGACCGTAACTGCATCGGTAATTACCATTTCTGGTAAGGGTGCCGGGCTGTTTTATGGTCTGCAATCCCTCATGCAGATAATTGATACCAGTCAGCAAGGTATTCCGTGCGCTGTAATTAACGATGAACCCCGCTATGCTTATCGCGGTATAATGCAGGATGTTGGCTATCATATTTTCCCCGTCGATTTTATCAAAAAACAGATTGACATGATGGCGAAGTATAAAATGAATACCTATCACTGGCACCTCACCGAAGACCACGGCTGGCGCATCGAGATAAAAAAATATCCCAGGCTTACTTCTGTAGGGGCTTACAGGGCGCAAAGCCCGGTAAGCAATTATAATAATGATATGTCGGGTTTGGATGGCACACCCTATGGCGGGTTTTATACCCAGGCCCAGGTGCGCGATATTGTGAAATATGCAACTGAGCGGCACGTTACCATCATCCCCGAAATTGAATTGCCCGGTCACTCTTTAGCCGCGCTTGCCGCCTACCCGGAGCTTGCCTGCGGCGACAACCCCGGCCCGTTTAAGGTAGCCGAAAATTGGGGAATATATGATGATGTGTATTGCGCGGGTAAGGATTACACCTTTGATTTTCTGGAAGATGTACTTACCGAGGTGATGGGACTTTTCCCCGGTAAATACATCCATATTGGCGGCGACGAAAGCCCTAAGTACAAGTGGGAGAAATGCAAATATTGCCAGAAGCGTATAAAGGATAACCATTTAAAAGATGAGCACGAGTTGCAGAGTTATTTTATCCGCAGGATAGAAAAATTTGTAAACTCAAAAGGCCGGGATATTATTGGCTGGGACGAGATCCTGGAGGGAGGGCTGGCCCCAAAAGCAACCGTAATGAGCTGGAGAGGGATAAAAGGAGGGATAAGCGCGGCAAAGCAGGGGCATGATGTGGTGATGGCTTCCGAATCGCACCTGTACTTTGATTTTATACAGGGCCCGCGCGAACTGGAACCTATTGCTATCGGTGTAGGCTACAATCCTTTACCGCGCGTGTATGCATTTAACCCGACCCCGGCTGCGCTTACACCCGCTGAACAAAAACATATAATAGGAGTAGAAGCCCCCTTGTGGACAGAGCATATGGAAACGCCTGCCAAGGTGGAGTATATGCTTTACCCACGTTTATTTGCCCTGGTCGAAATTAGCTGGACACCGGTGGACCGTAAAGATTACGAGGATTTTGCTGAGAACAGGTTACCCCAACACCTGCTGTTGCTTGATAAAGCCGGTACGGTTTACAGAGTGCCAACCCCTATTGGGCAAAAAGATACTACGCTATGGGGTGCCGATTTTACACTGACCTTAAAAGCGCCTGTTGAAAATGCGCAGATCTATTATAACACCGATGGCCAGGATGTACGGGAAACCGACCATATTTATGCTAAACCGCTGCATATTGTTGTCCCCGAAGGAGAAATGCGGCAGCTTAAAACAATGGTGATAGCACCCTCGGGGAAAAGGAGCATAGTTACCACAACAACCTTGGTTAATAAAGCAGCGTCAGAACCCGCTCAGATAAACATATCTTCGCTGAAGCCGGGTATCAAATATTTTTACATTTCGGGTAAGCTTGCCTCAGTAGATTATGCCGATTCAAACAAAGTAACGCAAAAAGGTATCGCAACAGAACCTGACCTGCAAAAATTTGACAGCGAAACGGATCACGCGCTGATCTATAAAGGCTATATTAACATTACGAGTGATGGCGTTTACACTTTTGCTATGCCATCGGTTGGTTGCAGCGTAAGGATTGATGATGAGCAGGGAGTTAGAAACAGCAATATCTACAATCCTTTTGATCTGCAAAGCTATCAATACCAGGAAAAAACGGTTTCTTACAACCTTAAAAAAGGAATGCACAAGATCCAGATAAAATATATCCCGTCCGACGCAGGGAACAGGGTAAGGATGGCGGGTACAAACGGGGCTTATGAAAGTCTGAAAGACCTCGTATTTACCGGTAAATAATGTGCAAATCCTTAGCCATTATATCAGTTTAAGATCATCTTTCCTGTATGCAGCTAACGAAGGGTTTTCGGGCGACAGTTCTGTAATAAGGTAATTAACCTGGTTAAAATCGCATATTTTAATGCGTTGGCTGGTATTTAGCTTTTCCGAAATGCTTAATACTGCAACCTTTTTAGCACATCGGATAAGCGCTTTTTTCACCTGCACAACCTCCCAATCAATGTCAGTAAGCCCATCGTTCACCGAAAACGCGTTGGCGCCAAGCAGGCACATATCCACTTTCAGATCGGCCAACTCATTTATCACGCTGGCGCCTATATGCAGGTTTGCGTTTTTGTTCAGTTTACCGCCAATGGTGATCACATCGATGTTACTATGTTCTGATAATGTGATGGCAACCTGAGGGCTGATGGTGAAAAATGTCATGTGCAGATTCTCGGGGATCATCTTTGCGAATTCAATAATGGTGGTACCGCCCTCGGTAATAACCACCATTTCATTTTTCAATAGCTTGAGGGTTTTTGCGGCAATGGCTTTTTTGTGTTCCTGCGCATAAACATTATCGGTGCTAAAGAAAGGGGGGACGAATGATTTACTGATTGCCCCGCCATGTACTTTTAGTATTTCACCACTATCAACCAGCTCTTTCAAATCACGCCTAACGGTATCATCAGACACATTTAATATAGTAGCCAGGTCGGTAGAGAGAACTTTATTATGTAAATTGATCTCCCGCATGATGATTTTGATGCGTTCTTCTTTTAGCATTGATCTAAGGTTTTAAGTTAAATGATAATAGCAAAAGTACGTAAATGAATAAAATTTTTAGAAAAACTTGCAATTGAACATTTTTGCGTATATATTTACATTATAAAACGCAATAAAACGCAAAACGTATTTTGTACCTAAATCAAATTAAAGCTTTTTTAAGCGCAAGTGCTAAACCTGGAATCAATTATTAGTAACCCTTTATGAAATATACCATTAATACTTTTTTAAAATGCGTTTTGGGAATGCTGCTGTTCCTGGGCAGTAAAACAGTGCAGGCAGCCAGTCAATCCGGTTCAGATGATCTGAATAAAGAGGCCAGCTATAATTTAATTAAACGTGTTTTACCGGCCTATGCCGATCATTTTGTAGTAGAATACGCCGCCAAAGAAAACGACAAGGATGTTTTTGAACTTGAGAGCAAAGGGGATAAAATTATATTAAGGGGTAACAACGGTATATCCGTAGCAAGCGCGCTTAATTACTGGCTAAAAAACCTTGCGCATTGTGATATCAGTTGGAACGGTACCAATTTGGCTATTCCTTCGCCTTTCCCCACGGTTCCGCAAAAGGTACATAAGGTAACCCCGCACGAGTATCGCTACTATTTTAATGTTTGTACGTTCACCTACACCGCCACCTGGTGGGACTGGGACCGCTGGCAATGGGAAATTGATTTTATGGCCATGAACGGCGTTAACATGCCGCTGTCTTTTACGGGGCAGGAAGCATTATGGGACAGGGTTTACCGCAGCATGGGCTTCGGCGATAAGGATATGGATGCGTTTTTTACTGGGCCGGCTTACTTTATGTGGTTTTGGGCCGGGAATATCGACGGACTGAACGGGCCATTGCCTCAAAGCTGGATGAAAAGCCATGAAGAACTGGAAAAGAAAATATTAGCCCGTGAACGCGAACTGGGCATGAAACCAATATTGGCGGCTTTTAGCGGGCATGTGCCCCCAACCTTTAAAGAAAAGTTCCCGAATGCCAAGGTTGATAAAGTAAGCTGGGAAGGCCGTTTTGCTGATGCGTATGTTCTGGATCCAAACGACCCGCTGTTCCAGGAAATTGGTGACAGGTATATGAAGGAGCAGGACAAAGCCTTTGGCAACACCGACCACCTCTACGGCGCGGATACATTTAACGAAATGTTTTTGCCGCACGAAGACAGCGCATACGTGCGTAACATTGGTACCGCTGTATATAAAGCCATGGCCAAGGTTGACCCTAAAGCCACTTGGATATTACAGGGATGGACGTTTTGGGATAAGAGAGATTTTTGGAAACCCGAACGTGTTAAAAATTACCTGAACGATGTACCCGACGATAAACTGATCATACTTGACCTGTTTGCCGACCAGCAACCGATATGGACCAAAACAGATGCCTTTTATGGCAAAAAATGGATCTGGTGCATGCTGCACAATTTCGGGGGCAAAAATGTAATGTTTGGCAATATGGATTACATAGCCAAAGAACCCGCAGAGATGGTCCATGATAATAACCGGGGTAAATTATCGGGCATTGGCTTAACCCCGGAAGGTATCGAGCAAAACCCGGTAATGTATTCACTGATGCTGCACCATGCGTGGAACGATCAACCCGTTAACGTGCCCCAATGGCTTAACAACTATGCGTACAGCCGTTATGGCAAAAAAGACGTGCACACCGAAAAGGCATGGCAGATACTACATAAAACAGTTTACAGCCAGGAAGGGAGCTACGAATCCATAATAAGCGGTCGACCAACGTTTAATAAAAGTACAGATTGGGCTTCAACCGAGATAGATTATAACCCGGCAAAATTGATAAATGCCTGGAATGAGCTGATAACCCCCGCCGCGACCTTAAAGAACAACGATTGCTATCAATACGACCTGGTATCGATAGGCAGGCAGGTAATGGCCAATTACGCAACCGTATTACAGCAGCAGTTTGCCGCTGATTTTAAAAGGCATGATAAGGCCGCGTTTAAAAAACATACCGCGGCGTTTATGCAATTGATAGATGATATGGATGCCCTGATGGCAACGCGCAAAGATTTTCTGCTGGGCAAATGGCTCAACGATGCCAAAGCCTGGGGAACAACCCCGCAGGAAAAGAAATTGTATGAAATGAATGCCCGGGACCTTATAACACTGTGGGGTGGTAAAGATGCAGTATTGCACGATTACGGCACCAAGCAATGGGCGGGCCTGTTCAAAGGCTTTTATAAAAAGCGCTGGGAATTTTTTATAAACGATGCCAATTCATCACTTAATACCGGCAAAAAATTCAATCAGCATGCCTTTAATACAAAAGTTAAAGCATGGGAGTGGCAATGGGTAAACAGCAACGAAGAATATGCTGACAAACCACAAGGCGACCCTGTAGCGCTTTCAATAGCTATGCACAAAAAGTATGCGGCATTAATTGCTAAGCAGTACAAGAATAACCCTAAGCTGATATCTCAGAAATAAAATATTAATATATACCACAACAAAATGATACGTATAACCGAACAGCCATCAAAGTACAGGCACCTGGAGACATTAAGAATAGATGAGATAACAGCAAGCATCAACAAGGAAGACAAAACGGTGGCCCTGGCTATTGAAAAAGCTTTGCCACAAGTAAACGCGTTAATAACTTCGATAGTGGCGAAACTTAAAACAGGGGGGCGGATGTTTTACCTGGGTGCAGGTAGCGGCGGCAGATTGTCTGTATTGGATGCGATAGAACTGCCTACTACCTATGGTGTTGAAAAGGGACTTGTGAATGTGATACTTGCAGGAGGGGCCGAACATTTAATTGAAGCACTTGAGGAAAAAGAAGATGATGCCGCTGAAGGCTGGGTCAAATTACAGGAAGCATCTATCAGCAATAAGGATATCGTTATTGGCATATCGGCAAGCGGTTCTACACCGTTTGTGCTTGGCGCTTTAAAAGGCTGCCGTGAAAATGGCATCACTACCGGCTGTATAGTTAGCAACCCCGGTTCGGTAATTGCCAAGCATGCCGATCTGCCGGTTGAAGTAGTTACAGGCCCCGAATTTATTACCGGCAGTACGCGTATGAAATGTGGTACCGCCCAAAAGATGCTTTGCGACATGATCAGTACCACTACCATGATCCAGTTAGGGCGGGTAGAAGATAACAGCATGGTAAACGTTAAACTGATAAACAATAAAATTATCGACAGGAGTGTTAAGATGCTGATGGAAAAATCGGGTATGACGGATTATGATGAAGCTAAAAAGCTTTTAATGGCCGCGGGCAGTGTAAAAAACTCGTTAAACAACCTGTTGTCGATAAAATAAACGTTAGTATTAGGCATTTTTAAAGCCCTGTAATGAAACAAAATTACTTTACTACTATATATCTTTTTTTGCTTTTAGTGTTTTTGGGGATGCCTGCCGTTAAGGCACAGGAAACGTTCCTTGTAGGCGCTGCAAAAGTTAGCATCGACCCGGATTCAACCGTTTTTTCGGTGCCGCTGGCAGGCTACGGTGCACCAAGGGATGGCAGGTTTAGCATTGAGTGGAAGCTGAAGCAGGATCTTAACGAAATAAACCTGGTTGCCGCCGCTGGTAAAAAACTATACGCCGTTAACGCCGCGCATGAACTGCTTGTTGCCAATGGCACACAGCAAACCGCTAAATGGAAAAAAGCCGGTACGGCAAAGGGAATAACAGCAATTACGGGGACCAATACCAAACTATACGCACTTCAAAATAACAATGTAGTTGCGTTAGATCTCACCAAAAAAACCGGCTGGAAAAAAATAGGGATAGCAGATAATGCCAATACCCTCACCGTTTTAAACGGAAAGTTATACGCTGCTAACATTGCTAACGAGTTATTACAGGGAAATATAGGCAGGGCCGGTATCAAGTGGAAAACAATTGGTAAAGCCAATAACATTGTGAGCCTGGTAAATGATGGCAGCAAAATTTATGGTGTAGATGCAAATGATACACTTTACTCAGTTAAACCCGGCAGTGGTAAGGGATGGTTAAAAATAGGTACGTATAACGCAACTACTTACGATATTAAAATAAAGCAGTTGCTGGTTTTTAATAAAAGGCTGTACGCCCTTAATGATAAGGAACAGCTTTTTATGGCTAACCATAGTACGGATAATACTCTTTCGGCAAGGGCGCTGGCTATCAAAAGCAAAAATAAAACGGTTATTATAGTTACGTTAGATCTTACTGGGTTCGATTACTCCTTAGGTAAGGATATAAAAGACATCATCTATAAAAAACGAATGATCCCGCAGTCGGCAATTATTATCAATGGCTCGCATACACATTTTGCACCGGTTACACAATGGTTCCCCACTTTTGGCGACCACGGGCAGGTTCCCGATAGCATCTATTTTAATAATATCTTAAAGCGCGGAATAGTTAAGGCCATAGAAGGCGCTTTAGATCACATGGAGGCTTCAACTATCTATTTTGGCAGGGGCAGTACCAATATAGGGCATAACCGCAGCTCGGCTGATGGTGAAACACCTTATGACGGCACACTGGATGTATTAAAGTTTGAAAACAACCGGCACCAGGTAAGTAATTTACTATTTCTTACAGGTTGCCACCCGGTATTTAAAAACGATGGTGCCGAAGGGGTTACCGTAAGCGCCAACTACCCCGGCGTATCCAGAAATATGCTGGAAGAAAAAACCGGCTCGAAAACAGCGCTTTTTGTACAGGGCTGTGCAGGTGATATAAACCCGCGGGATGACAGTCACCAAAAAACAGGTACCGACCTGGGTAACGATGTGCTGAAAGTACTCAATGGCGATATGCCCCAGATAAAGGGTGACATCAGCTATACTATGGATACCCTGAATATACCTACACATCCCTGGAGCAAGGAAAAAGTTACTGAACTTAGAACGCAAGCTGTAAAAGAACCGGGTAACGTGTATGCCGAAAAGGATGTACGCTGGGCAAACTTAATGCTTGGCTATTACCAGCATAACAGCGTTCCCCAAATAATGCCGGTATATGTGCAAACCATAACCATTGGCAATTGGAAGCTTGTTGGCCTATCGCGCGAGGTAGTTACCGAGTATGGCCCCGCTATACGTGCGGTATGGCCCGATAAGTACGTAAGTGTTGCAGGCTATTGTAACGATGTGCCAAGTTATTTACCTATCGGCAGGCATATTAATGCACAAACGTACGAAGGCTATGATTCCTTCTTCTGGAACGCGCAGCCGTCGCTTTTCCCCGTGGATATTTTTGATACCGTGATGGCCGGGATAATAAAAATTAAAAACCGATAATTTAAAGTTTACAAAATGTTAAGTGCGTTAAGTCCCGAAAAAGTGCAGGTAAACAAGAACAATACAAAGCCGCTTGTAATAATTGGCGCCCTGTTTTTTATTTTCGGTTTTATAACCTGGTTAAGTTCGGTACTCATCCCGTACCTGCAAATAGCCTGCGAACTGAATAATTTCCAGGCCTACCTGGTAGCGTTCGCGTTTTACATATCCTACTTTGTAATGTCGGTACCCTCCGGCTGGATCTTAAAGCGCAGCGGGTTTAAAAACGGCATGTCCATAGGGTTATTCACTATGGCCGTAGGGTCGTTGTTGTTTATACCTGCTGCCCTTAGCAGAACATACAGCACCTTTCTGGTGGGTTTGTTTGTACAGGGTACCGGTATGGCTATTTTGCAAACCGCATCTAACCCATATCTTACCGTTTTGGGCCCGCGCGAAAGTGCAGCCCGCCGTATCAGTATTATGGGCATTTGTAATGGCGTAGCCGGTGCTATAGCCCCTATCATATTAGGTTCGGTAATTTTAAATGATGCTGATTCGCTGAAAAAAAAAATAGGGGGCCTTAATCCGGCTCAAAAAACGGCCGAACTAAACAACCTGGTGCACCTTGTAATTAAACCTTATATAATTATAGTACTGGTTTTAATTGTATTGGCCATATTGGTTTACAAATCGTCCCTGCCCGAAATTGACACAGAGGAGGAGGATGAAAACGTAGCCAGCGCCAACGTTAACAAAACCAGCATCATGCAATTTCCGCATTTGCTGCTTGGTGTAATTACCCTGTTTTTATACGTAGGGGTTGAGGTAATTGCGGGCAACACAATTATCAACTATGCCGCATTACAGGGCATCGCGCTATCAAACGCAAAATTTTTTACGTCGCTTACATTAGTGGGGATGCTGGCCGGTTATATTGTAGGTATTATTTGTATCCCTAAATATATAACCCAAGAAAAAGCGCTGAAAATCTCCTCTGTACTTGGGCTTGTGTTTATCAGTATTGCGCTGTACACCCATGGTTATACATCGGTGTTTTTTATAGCTATGCTGGGGGTGTCTAACTCGCTTATCTGGCCGTCGATATGGCCATTGGCTATTGATGGCCTGGGCCGTTTCACAAAAACCGGGTCGTCGTTACTGGTAATGGCAATAGCCGGCGGCGCGGTTATCCCGCTGGCATACGGCTACCTTGCTGATAATTATAATGCAAAGCTTGCCTACTTAATAGTTATACCATGTTATGCCGCATCATGGCTGTACGCAACATGGGGGCATAAGATCCGCGTTGCAACAAAACGATCTTAAATAATCAAAAGATGATATTAATAGCCGACGGCGGATCCACAAAATCGAGCTGGTGTATTGCTGATGCACATCAAAGTTTTTTCTTCGAAACGGAAGGATATAACCCTTATTTTGTAGATAGCGCTTACATTGCCCGGTCATTAAAAAAAGCATTGCCGCCCCGGGTATCAAAAAAAATAACCGAGATTTATTTTTATGGCGCAGGCTGTGCTGCCGATAAGATCCATATCATACAAGATGCCCTGCTTAGTATTTTTACCAATGCCCGTTGCCATATAGAAGATGATATGCTGGCCGCCGCAAGGGCGCTCCTGGGCAATAAGCCTGGCTTTGCCGCCATACTCGGGACGGGCACAAATACCTGTATTTACGATGGGAAAAATATTACGCATAACATCGATTCGCTGGGTTTTATCCTTGGCGATGAAGGCAGCGGCGGGGCTATGGGAAAAAGGATCATAAGCGATTATATACGCGGCGCGATGCCCGGTGATATCAGGCAGATTTTCGAAAGAACATATCATATAACTGCCGATGAACTGATAGATAATATTTACAGCAAACCCATGGCTAACCGGTTTTGCGCGGCATACAGCAGGTTTTTGTATGATAATATCAAGCATCCCTATGCCCACGGATTGGTTAGCGATTCATTTAACAACCTGTTCAGCAACCTGGTGAGCAAGTATCCCGATTATAAGCAGTATAAATTTAACTGTGTAGGGTCGATAGCGTATTACTACAAATGGATCCTTGCCTCTGTGGCAGCCGGCTATGGCATGCAGCTTGGCCTTATCGTACGGTCGCCCATTAATGACCTTGTAAATTTCCACCTCGATCTTTTTTATCAATATCAGTAATACAAATGGCCATCTTAAATTTATTAGAAGAAACCAGGTTCGAAAAATTACCCGTAGCTATTTATCCAGGCCAGTTAGCTGCATCCATACAAGTAGCGCACCGTATAGCCAAAGTAATATCAGATAACAACTTAGAGGGCCGCAATACGGTGCTTGGCCTTGCAACAGGGGCAACGCCAATGGCAGTTTACAGCGAACTGGTAAGGTTATATCAACAGGACGGATTAAGCTTTAAACAGGTTATCACCTTTAACCTGGACGAATACTACCCCATGCTACCCGATGCTGCGCAAAGTTATGTGGCCTACATGAACCAGCACCTTTTTGATCATGTTGATATCGACCACAACAATATCCATATCCCCGATGGTACACTTAATGAAGATGACATCCCGGCGTATTGCCTTGCCTACGAGAAGAAAGTAAGTGAATATGGCGGACTGGATATACAACTCCTGGGTATCGGCCGCACAGGGCATATCGGCTTTAACGAGCCGGGTTCGGCCCCAAACTCGGGCACACGGTTGGTAACACTGGCCGACCTTACACGCAGCGATGCTTCGCCTGATTTCGGCGGAAAAGAGAACGTGCCGGTAAAGGCCATAACCATGGGTATAGGCACGGTTTTTAAAGCCAAAGAAATTATTTTGATGGCCTGGGGGCAGAAGAAAGCATCCATCATTAAAAAAGCAGTTGAAGAGGGGATCTCGGCAAACGTGCCTGCCACTTATTTACAACTGTCAGATAAGGTGCAGTTTATTATTGATACAGATGCAGCATCCAAACTAACCCGGTTTGATACCCCCTGGCTAGTTAAGGATTGTTTATGGGACGACCAACAAATTAAGAAAGCGGTAATATGGCTATCCAATAAAGTTAACAAGCCCATACTAAAACTTACCGAAGAAGATTATAATAACAATGGCATGGCCCAGTTGGCTACCGGCAGGGGGCCTGTTTATGATATCAACATTAATATATTTAACAAGATCCAGCATACCATAACCGGGTGGCCCGGCGGTAAGCCCGGTGTAGATGATAGCCAGCGGCCCGAACGTGCCGAACCTGCGATAAAACGGTCGTTAATATTTTCGCCGCACCCCGATGATGATGTTATATCAATGGGCGGTACTTTCATCCGCCTGGCCGACCAGGGTCACGATGTGCATGTGGCCTACCAAACATCCGGCAACACCGCGGTGTGGGACCATGATGCCATGCGCTTTGTTGAGTTTTTGATGGACTTTAGCAACTATCAACAGCTTGGTTCAGGTCAGCTGGAGTTGTTATATCATGATATTGTTGGCTTCCTGAATGCCAAACAGCCCAACCAGGCCGATATAGATGTTATAAAAACAATAAAGGGATTAATACGCAAAGGTGAGGCTATTGCCGGTGCACGGTTTGTTGGCCTTCATAATGACCATATCCATTTTATGGACCTTCCGTTTTATGAAACCACCAAAACGCAGCCGTCGGTAAATTATGACCGGGATATTGAACAAACAAAAGCGCTGCTTAAAAAAATAAAGCCGCACCAAATTTTTGCCGCCGGCGATTTTGCCGACCCGCACGGTACCCACAAGGTTTGCTTTGATATTCTGTATAACGCGTTAAAGCAGTTAAGAAACGAGAACGAAGCCTGGATAAACGATTGCTGGATCTGGTTGTATCGCGGTGCCTGGCACGAGTTTGAGATCCACGAAATAGAAATGGCCGTGCCGCTTTCGCCGGCCGAGGTTGAACGAAAACGGAATGCTATATTTAAACATCAATCGCAAAAGGACAAGCCGGTTTTCCCGGGCGACGACTCTCGTGAATTTTGGGTGAGGGCCGAAGACAGGACCAGGGAAACAGCAAGGGCATACAATAAATTGGGCCTTGCCGAGTATGAAGCTATAGAAGCTTTTGTGAAATTTACATTTTAATTAAATTTTATGGCGAAATTAACATTCAGGCTGTTTATGCTGTATGCTCTTGTAATGTTTTGGGGCTGCTCAAACAACAGTAAGAGTAAAGTTGCTTTGCCTGCGGCTAAAGTGTATAAAAACCCCCTGAAAGTTGCCCTTGGCGACCCGTTTGTGTTGTATGATACGGTAAGCAAGAGTTATTACATGTATGGCACGGGTGGTGCAAAAGATGGATTTGTCACGTATTCATCGGCCGACTTGGTTAACTGGAAGAACGAAGGGCAGGTATACTGGGGCAACACTAGGGATAGCTGGGGGATCAGTGCATTTTGGGCGCCCGAGGCTTATAGTTACAAAGGCAAATACTACATGTTTTATAGCGCGCAATGGCGGCAAAATACACGGAATGATGCCGAGAATTTTAAAATTGGTGTCGCTGTTTCCGGCTCGCCTAAGGGGCCCTTTAAGGATTTGGGTGATAAGCCGCTTTTTGACCCCGGCTACCCGATTATCGATGCCAACGTGTTCTTTAATACCAATGGTAAGATCTATTTATACTATTCCCGCTGTTGCTATAAGCATCCCGTAAAAAGCGAAATTGCCGATTTGGTAATAAAAAAGGGGATGTATAAAGAGATTGAGGAAAGCTGGGTGTATGGTGTTGAGATCAAACCTGATTTTAGTGGTGTGATAGGCAACCCGGTTGTAGTATTGCGCCCGCCGGTAAAACTAAGCGACAGTCAATCTGAATGGGAGAGCCGGTCGGTACTTAGCGGCGAGGTAAACCGCCGGTGGACGGAAGGCTCTACAACTTTTAAGCATAATGGCATATACTACATCATGTACTCGGCCAATTTTTATGGCGGCGAAAATTATGCAGTAGGGTATGCCACTTCAAAAAGCCCGCTTGGCCCGTATCAAAAAGCAACTAACAACCCTGTCCTGCAAAAAAATACACCAAAGGGCGGGGAGGTAACCGGCACCGGGCATAACAGTATAATTTACAGTGCCGACGGGCAAAGCATGTATTGCGTATATCATGGCCGTACAAAAGCATCTGGCGATGAACGCGTGGTGTTTATTGACAGGATGACGATAAATAATCAGGGCGTTTTGCAGTTAGCAGGACCTACAACAACCAATCAGCCATATCCATTAGTACATTAACCAATTATGAAATTAAAAATAGCAGCAGTTACCTTTTTAGCCGTGTTTTTTATCTTGTTTAAAGGCGGATTTATCCATGCTTCAAAAACAGAAAAGCCGGCTATTGATACCATGCGGACATTTTCAAACACCCTAATTAACGGTGCTGACCCCTGGTTGATTAAAGATAAGGGCAATTATTACCTGTGCCTTTCGGCTATAGTAAATCACCGCCCGGTTATTACCGTTAGTAGTTCAAAAAAGCTATCGGAAACGGGCAAGCCCATAGTGGTTTGGACAGCACCCAAAAAAGCATGGAATGCCAATTGCGTTTGGGCACCCGAGTTGCACCGCATAGGCAATAAATGGTACATCTATTATACCGCGGGTGTTAAAGGCCCCCCTTACATTCACCAGCGAAGTGGCGTGCTGGAGTCGGTTACTGATGACCCGCAGGGGCAATACGTGGATAAAGGGATGTTAAACACCGGTGCCGACCTGCAAAGTCCGTCGCACACCATTTGGGCGATTGACCTTACGGTTACCACTATTAACAAACGCCTGTATGCGGTTTGGTCGGGATGGAAAAATAATAAAGTAACCGACGATACCAAGCAGCAATTGTATATGGCCGAAATGAAAAACCCATGGACCATAAGTTCGGAACGCATGTGCATTTCGCGCCCCGAGCAAGAATGGGAAACAGGCGGGCCGTTGGATATTAATGAAGGCCCCGAGTTTTTAAAACACAACAGCCATACGTTTATCATTTACTCTACAAGGGAATCGTGGACGCCAGAGTACCGCTTAGGGCAGCTGCAACTTAAAGATTCTACAAAAACGCCGCTCGACGCCAAAAATTGGATTAAGACCGGACCGGTTTTTCAGGGTACTGACCAGGTTTATGGAGTAGGCCATGCCAGCTTTACTACATCGCCCGATAATCGCGAATGGTGGATCGTCTATCATACCAAAAAATCGACTGAACCGGGCTGGGATAGGGAGATAAGGGTGCAGCCATTTTCGTGGCAGCCAAACGGCAATCCCGATTTTGGCGTACCGGTGCCGCCGGGAAAAAAAATAAAGCTGCCCTCGGGAGAAAAATAGAGATTTATACCTATTTGATATTATCAAAGCATTAACAATTAAGAACAAGTTTTCGAAGAAAACGTGTGTTGATTATAATTGCTAATATTGCCGTATATAATATCTGAAAAATGTCCATATCTACCGAAAGTGAAAGAAATGGAATGCAGCAGGCAAGCAATGCTGTTGCATTTACACTTAAAAAGATGCGTGAATTTGCCAAACCCGGCATTTCAACAAAGCAACTTGATGAGTATAGCGGCGAATTGCTGGCACAGAGGGGCGCACGTTCTGCGCCTATGTTAACGTATGGCTTTCCCGGATACACTTGTATTAGTGTTAATGAAGAAGCGGCGCACGGTATGCCGTCAGCGAATAAAATCCTAAAAGAGGGTGACCTGGTAAATATTGATGTATCGGCGGAGTTAAATGGCTATTGGGCTGATAATGGTGGCTCGTTTGTATTGGGCGAAGATATAAACGGCCATGGCAGGTTGGTAGACGCATCCAAAGAGATACTAAGAAAAAGCGATCAGCAACATTAAAGGTGGTGTCAGGATATCGGAGATAGGCAGGTTGATAGAAACTGAAGCTAAAAAAGCCGGCTACACAGTAATAAAAAACCTTACCGGGCATGGGATTGGGCGCAGTTTGCACGAAGAACCCCATGAAATAGCTAACTACTGCGACAGGTATAACACAACTCGTTTTAAGAAAAATTCTGTGGTAGCGATAGAAACATTTATTTCAACACGGTCAACAATTGCTGATACACAAGCCGATGGCTGGACCCTACGCGGCAATAAAGGTGGTTTTGTCGCCCAGCACGAGCACACCATTATGGTGACCAGCGGCCAGCCAGTGGTATTTACAGCCCAAAACGGTATTTGGGATTAATACGCTGAACGCATTTATATTGCAGGTTCAATTTCTACAGAAAATGAGTATTGAAGAATAAAAAAGGGACAAGTCATTTTTATCTGACTTGTCCCCGGAGGTGATCCCGCTGGGATTATATTTTGAAGGCTTAATGCCTCTGAATATTAATGAGTTACATCGACCTAAAAGCAATAGGTGACCTAAAAGGTTACCGATTACTTTGTACTTACTTGTACTTATTTGATGTAGTTTAAAGAACTAATATTAATATTTACAAATATACAATTTATACTCAAATGTTGTTGCGATTTAATGTTTTCTCGCTCCATTCTTTACTAAACGAGCCCAAACGTCCTGACTTAACCAATTTTAGATAAGCGCCAACAATATTCTTGCTTAAATTATTTACCCAATTTTCATCTCTTAGGCGAGACTTATAATCAAAATCTTCGGATAACTCATCAACTTCCATGTTTAAATCAACTACAATGTCATCAATTATTCTATTTATGCATGCGATAAAATCAGTACGCTCTAATTTCTCTCTAACGTAAGTTTGAGGGTGAAGGATAGCATCTTTACCAACTTCATCATTTTCCAGTATAATTCTTATAAAGTATACTATAGCAAATCTTGTTAAACTATACTTTGCAATTAATTGATTATTAATGTTTCCAATTTTTCCAATAATAGAATCGTCAATCAATTTTAACATAAGTATCCGGTCAGAATTTACTTCTGGACGAGCGAAAATATCAACATACAAATCTTCAAACACTTGATACTTTCTGTGTGTTCCCCATGGTTCCTTTAAGTCAAAGGACATAAGTAAAATACCAGCTTCTTCATTTGATATTACTTTTATGCTACTGGGGGTTAGCTCCCCTCTTTTTATTTCGTAGTAATATTCGTTTCCATAATTATGACTAAATTCGTTTTGTAACCTAATCTGAATAGGATTATACGATTTAAAATCTCGGGCTTTAACGCCATTTTGACTATTAGAATATTCGGTAATTTGAGCAGACAGTTCTGAGTCCACAGGAACCTGAATTATTTTAGTCAGAATTCTAAGATCATCGGAGAGATATTGCCTATTGTTAAATAAGGCTGTAAGGCTTTGACATCCATTTACAACAAAAAAGGTTTCAATCTTTAATTTTGTATCTGAAGTAGTTACTTTATTTGAAACTATTGTAATACCATTATGAAATAATGGGAATTTTTTATGAAGGGCTGGATTTCGAATACTTGATACGATTCCTTTATTTACATTAGTATTCCCTAAAGGTCCCCTAACATTATAATCAAAGATAGATTGATCTGAAATGCCTGGCATTTGTACTAATTCTGTAGATTTTAGAGGAATTATATAAGTAATCGTGTTCGCATCTGCATAGTATTTTGAGATATCTATTTCTTGAATATCAAAATCCATAGACGTGCCGTCAGGAATCTTCCTACTCGAAGATATAAAAGTACTTTCCAACGATGAACGGCCTTCAAATTCTATTTCTTGGCATTCTGTCAAAAATGCTTCACCATTTTTATCAATATCTATATTGGACAAGAAAATTCCTCGTAATTTATATGCTTCTACTTTTTGAAGTAAGTTTAATCGTTTAATCAAACCAACCACTTGCGCATCACCACCAGTATTTATTAAATTTTCAATTGAGTCCTTCGTTCGTAGTTGGGATAACGAACCATAGAACTCTTTTAACGCTACATCGCCAATAGTTCTATTGGCGCTTTGCGATATTTTGGATTGAAAAATATCAATAGTCCCATAAGCTTCATTGACATAAATACCATCAATCCCCTTATCTCCATTTTGATCGCAAACACAATCAATTGCTTCTTGCTTATCCAGCCTATAATAATTTTCAAGATACCACATAAGAAAAGAGGCACTTTCCGAACGTTTTCCAGGCACTAAGAAATATTCAATATGTTGAAGGAGGTTTGGATAATTTATATCAATCATAAAATTTAATAGTGGATCAATATAGTGATAAATATTAAAGTCTTACAATATTGGCGGGCGCAAAAACGATATGTGAAAAACAAAAGGCACGCAAAAAAAACACCTAAGTTATGTACGAGTGGTGAAAAACTTAAAATCTTCTTTTTCAATTTTGTCGGATAAAATATTGATTATGGAAAAGGCTATTTCACATTTCGATAAGCATGGAAAGGTATTTCGTGACCAACTAATCACAGTTGGTGACCTGTTAGAATTTAAGGACCTTTTACTGTCAGACATAAAATCTATACTCAAAGACCAGGTAAGCGGAAAAACCAAAAAATGGCTAAAAGCCATGGAGGTTCGAAAGATGCTTAATATATCCCACGGCAAACTACAGGCTTTGCGCGACAATGGAAAGATACCATTTACCAAATTAGGCAAGGTTACTTATTACGATGCTGACAAGATAGAGGGACTGATGGAAACAGCTACAGTAGTTAAATTTTAAAAGATAGAAAAGCGCATGGCTAAACGGCGGGTTATTCAGCAACAAAAATTGATCGCAGATTATAATGACAATTTGGCGGATTCTACCATTCAGGGAATGGGTTACCAAATACCACCTAATATAGGCCATGTTGCAATTTATTTCTATCAGCAAAGCATGACCATACTAGATGCCCAAAATTTTTTTCGTCATCATGAAAGTATGGAGTGGAAAACCGTTTCTGGCAAGCCGCAAAAAAACTGGAAGGTTTTAGCAAAAGATTGGATTTTCAATACCATCCAACAAACCAAATTATTCGAAAGGCAGGAAGCAAAACGCATAGCCTTCCCTGATACATAATTATAGATTTCTGTATTTACAGCAATATGTATTTATAGAATTATGTAGGTAAAGAAGCCTGTAATTGTTGAAATACAGGGTTACAGCATTATGTATTTATAGACCTCTATAATTAAAGAACTATGTATTTAAAGATTTACAGCATTATGCAATTACAGCATTATGTATTTATAACAATTTAGAATTACATAACATGGGAAAGATCATCACAGTAGCCCACCAAAAAGGGGGCGTTGGAAAAAGTACACTGGCTATGAATTTAGCAGTATGTTTTCAGGATCAACTTAACGTTGCTTTGGTTGATACGGATTTACAAGGCAGCTTGCTTCAAATCAAGGAGGACTTGCCTGGGCTGGCGGTAGTAGGCAACGACCGATTACAAGAGATCAAAAATTTAGACTACGACCTGATTATCGTAGATACCCCGCCTTATTTGTCAAATAAGCTACCGGAACTATTTAGCCTTTCGGACTTTATATTGATACCTACCAAAGCGGGCTTTTTTGATGTAATGGCTATCCGTTCAACCATCGCATTAGTTAAAGACGCGCAAGCAAAGAAAGCGAGCATACAGGCCGGTATAGTAATGAACATGATAAAGCCACGATCTGGTATTACCAAAGAAGTAAGCGGCCTTTTGGAGAGTATGGAAACCCCCGTTTTAAAAACGATGGTACATGACCGGGTGAGTATTGCACGATCTTCAATTACTGCCGGCGTGCTGCAAGGAAGCGATGTAAAAGCAAAAGAGGAAATCACATCCTTAGCGGAAGAGATTGTTAACCGCATCAGTGCATAATTACATAAATACATATTTATGTATTCGCTAAAATCACTTATGCCATGAATTACTTAAGAAAGGTTTACAATGACAGATTATAAAAATAAATTGGGTGGGTTAGCAGACAAGCTTAAAAAGAACGCGCCTAAAATGCCGATACAGGAAGTACATCCTATCAGGCAAACTATAGCACCAAAAGAGAATGAAGCGCAGCTAAATGTATGGATTCCAAAGTCACTTTTAAAGCGCATGAAATCCTACGGAGTGGAGCATGATACTTCATTAAAGGATATCAGTATTGATGCTTTAAAATTCTTTTTGGATGCCAAATTGAAGCAGTCCACATGATAGTGATTTTGAAGGAATACAGGCAAATTGAAGATATCTTACAGGAGGAGATTGCCTCTTAACAGCAATCAGCAAGATAAACGTTTGTCGGACAAACGGATCTTGCCCTACCTTCCGAGGTCAGTCGGGGGCATGGGAAAAATCCTTCAGGGTCGGATTTTTAAAGATTACAGGAATGGAAAATAATGAAGAAGAAAACAGGGAGCGCAAAGTAACTACGCGGTTTAAGCCAAACGAATTTAAGGTAATTGATACCCGCTTTAAAAAAACAAGATTTTTAAAATTGAGCGAGTATATCAGGTGTGTCTTACTTGAAAAACCAATCACGGTAAATTACCGGGATAAGTCAATGGATGAAATGCTTGAAGAACTGGCATTACTCCGGAAAGAGCTGAATGCTATAGGTAATAATCTTAATCAGGCGGTTCGCCAAATTAACAGCGCACACGGAAATGCGGATAACCGCTTATGGTTAAATCTGCTTTCCATTATTGGCAGCAAGGTCGATCCGGCAATCGGGCAGATCAAGGAACGTATGCAAAGTTTTTCAGAATTATGGTCGCAAAAATTAAAACCGGGAGAAGCATCAGCGGGGCAATAAATTACAATGAACATAAAGTAAAGCTGGGTAAAGCGGAGCTTATTTCCGCCCAAGGCTACCTGAAAGATCCGGCCAATTTAATGTTCAATGATAAGCTGCAACGGTTGACAGACTTAACGAATCGCAATGAGCGCACCCAAGTAAATACGCTGCATGTTTCCTTGAATTTTGCAGTGAATGAAAACCTGGAGAAGGATGCACTACAGCAAATCGCCGATGACTACATGGATGGTTTAGGTTTTGGTAAACAACCCTATTTGGTTTACCAGCATCATGATGCCGGACACCCACACCTGCATATTGTGACTACTAATATTGAGCCGGACGGCAAGCGTATTAGCTTTCATTTACTCGCAAACAGGGCTTCAGAAACCGCGAGAAAACAGGTTGAATTAACCTACAACTTAGTTAAGGCAGAAGATCAGGGTAAACAGCAAACCGTAATTAACAAGCCATTGCAACAGGTTAATTATGGAAAGTCTGAAATTAAAAGATCAATTACAAACGTTGTGAATGAGGTAGTAAAAGCGTACAAGTTTACAAGTATACCTGAACTGAATGCAGTACTAAATCAATACAATATCTCCGCTGATCGTGGGTCTAAGGATTCAAGAATGTACGAAAAAAACGGGTTGGTTTATTGGGCACTTGATGCAAAAGGAAACAAACTTGGGGTGCCGATTAAGGCCAGCAGCATTTACGGAAAGCCAACTTTGAAGGCACTCGAAGACCGATTTCGATTGAATGAGGTGTTACGCAAACCTTTGAAAGAACAGGTTAAATCGAAAATTGACAAGGCATTATCGAGCCCGATTTCTAAGACTGCGTTTCAAAAGCAATTAAAAGAAGACGGCATTCAAGTTATTTTTAGGCAGAACGAAGAAGGTCGTTTATACGGGATTACTTTTGTAGACCACGGGTCGAAAGCGGTGTTTAACGGTAGCGATTTAGGTAAGCCCTACAGTGCTGCATCATTGATTAATTGGTTTAAAAATGATGAAATAAATCAAGGTCAACCACTATTCAAAAAAGACAATATCGATAACCAGCCACAACAATTCACTGACAATATTTCAGCCTCAAACGCGACTGGTAACAACGGTAATTCATTACTAAACATATTATTCAAAGAAGAACAACAGGATATGGCCGCTATCGGCAGACTGCAACAAAATAAACGTAAGAAGAAAAGAAAAGGCCACTCACTTTAAAATATACCAATATGCAAACAGGTGAAAACGAACAAGCCCTAAGAAAGATAATTGACTTTACCAGGCTTTTAAGTATTGCTATTTTGATAGTACATTTTTATTTAAGCTGTTATCCGGCTTTTCAGATTTTAGGTTTGACCAAGCCTTTTGTAAACCATATTTTATTGCCACTATCAAAGATGATAGTATTCACCAAAGTGCTGTATGCGAAATTGGCGGCACTCATTCTTTTAATGATTTCACTCGTGGGAAGTAAAGGGAAAAAGGATGAATCCATAAAGGCAAGCAGGATATTCATTTATTGTTTTACTGGCGTGTTATTGTACTTTATCAGTACGCTGTTTCTTACGATACATTTTCCTGCAACAACGATAGCGGTTTTATATATTGGTTTAACTGTCATTGGTTATATGCTATTACTTTCTGGGTTAAGCCTGCTTTTCAGAATGCTCAAACTTAACTTAGGTAAGGATATTTTTAATAAAGAAAATGAATCTTTCCCACAGGAAGAGCGGCTTTTGGAAAATGAATACTCCATCAATTTACCGGCAATTTATAATCTCAAAGGGAAAAGCCGCAAAAGCTGGATCAATATCATTAACCCGTTCAGAGGTACGTTAATTGGTGGCAGTCCGGGTTCGGGAAAATCCTATTTCGTAATCCGTCACATTATCACTCAGCATATTCAAAAAGGCTTTACCATGCTGGTCTATGATTTCAAATATGATGATCTGACCAAGATCGTCTATAATTCTCTACTGAAGTACGGACATTTATACAAAGTAAAGCCAACTCAATACATCATCAATCTTGAAAATATTATCCATAGGGCTAATCCTTTAGAGCCGCACACCATGATGGATATTACTGATGCAATGGATTCAAGTCGTACCATCATGCTGGGCCTAAACCGCGAGTGGATTAAAAAACAGGGTGATTTCTTTGTTGAATCGCCAATCAACTTTATCACAGCGCTCATGTGGTTTTTAAAGAAATATGAAAACGGGCGTTATTGCACGTTGCCCCATGTTATAGAATTAGCGCAGGTAGAGTACAAAGACCTTTTTGAAGTATTGCTACAGGAACCCGAAATAGAAGTTTTGATCAATCCTTTTGTTTCTGCCTGGCAAAATGAAGCTTACGAACAATTAGAAGGACAAATTGCAAGTGCCAAAATTAGTTTGGCGCGGTTGTCATCTCCACAATTGTATTATGTACTAAGTGGAAACGATTTTTCACTTGACATTAATAACCCAGATGAACCAAAAATAGTATGCCTCGCCAATAATCCCCAGAAATCTCAGGTTTATGGTGCGGTTTTATCGCTTTATATTAACCGGATAAATAAACTTGTTAACAGGAAAAATCAACAGAAATGCAGTATGATTTTTGACGAATTTCCCACCATTTATTTTAATGGTATTGATAACCTTATTGCGACTGCCAGATCTAATAAAGTTGCAGTTACTTTAGCTGTACAAGATTACAGCCAGCTTAAAAAAGACTATGGCCGGGAACAGGCAGAAGTAATTTTAAATATTGTCGGCAACATTATTTTCGGCCAGGTAACAGGAGATACCGCTAAGCAACTATCAGAACGGTTTGGTAAGATCAATCAACAAAAGGAAAGTGTTTCAATAAATAGTCAAGACACTTCGATTAGCAAATCAACTCAACTTGATTTTGCGATACCCGTATCAAAAATATCAGGATTATCCTCGGGTGAATTTGTAGGTATGGTTGCTGATAATCCTGACAATAAGATCGATTTAAAGACTTTTCACAACTTGATACAAAACGATCACGAGGGAATCAGGCAAGAAGAAACCGGTTATCATCCTATACCAAACGTCCGTTCGGTTGACCAGGCGGAGATTTTGATGTCATACCATCAAATTAAGAGCGATATTAAATTATTGGTTGATAGCGTATTAAGTAAACTATGTTGAATAAAGAAATATTTTTGCTTTATATTTATTTGTAAGAATAATACAACGCATCCGTTGTACTAATTTCAATTGCTTTACTTTTCTTTTATACTTCCGATGAATAAGGAAGTATTATTAAAAGACCTTGGCGAAAAGATCCGCATTGTTCGTAAGGATAAAGGGATTACGCAGGTGCAACTTGCTCATTCCATCGGAAAAGACCAGCAATCAATTCAACGTCTGGAAACAGGTAATATTAACCCCTCATATATTTACCTACAGGAAATAGCCGAAGGTTTAAATACAAGCCTTGTGGATATGCTGAATACAGAATTGCCTGCAAAAACCTAATTGAAACTAAACATATTGTCTGATTTTCATTAATTACAGTAGCGTAGTTAAGATTTGCTGTACATGATGATTTTTTTAAGACTTACGCTATAAATATTTTGTAAATCTAAACCTATCTAACCTTATCATGAGAACTTATACAGAGCGTTTCTATAACGCCTTAGAAAACCAATTAAACGAAGTTTCTATAAATGGGGAATCTTTAGCAGATCAGTACAAAACTTCTATTCAGCTATGTAAAAAAGCGATGGATAAATTAAAGAATTACATATCAAGCTATTCATTCGAGAGCCAGGAGGAGGAAATCTATTTTTTCAAGGTTCTTAAACCTCAATTTTATAGCAAATACATTTACTTTATAAACGTTTACAAGTTTATTATGCAAGCGCCCCCAGGCGGAGAAGGAATAATAAAGGATTTTATCAATTTCGAATTAGCGGACATAAAACGATTTTTTGACCACAATCAAACCTTTTATCAATATTACCGCTCAGGGTCTACACAAATGGACGAATTCTATTTTACTCGCGGAGGATTTGATGTGCATGTTGATCTGGAGGAATTTGAAGAAGATGAACAGTATTCTACAAGTCACGATTACAAGTTGTCCAAGATTATTGCTAACGAAAAATATCAGGACTTCCTGAACCTTGAACTTCAAAAGGCAATGGAACATGACGACACACCGCCGGAAATGGGGCTTGAATTACCGCTTACATGGACTTTCAACAAGACAGATCTTGTTGAACTTATTTATGCTTTAGTTGCATTGGGCGTTTTTAATAACGGAAATACTGAGATCAAATCAGTTGTCGGCTTTTTTCAGACTGTATTTCATGTTAATCTTGGTTCCTACTATCACAAATACCTTGATATAGTCAAGCGTAAAAAGGAACGAACAGCATTTTTGGACAAACTTAAACTTGCCATGCTGAAAAGAATTGAAGAAAAGCTCGATGAAGAAGCCACATCTCAACAAAAGTTAAAATTTGGTTAAATTTTAACCTATTAATTTTCAGTTATTTATAAGTCAAATGGAAATAAAAAATACCTAACTTAGGTATAAGTGGTGAAAAAATATTTTTTACTACCCCAACCTTTGCTTTCACAATCACTGCATGGTGCGGTGAGGCTTAAAGCAAAGCAATATGTTGTCTTCTATTTCCTGGCAGCACTATCTCGCAGCCGTTGTTATCATCACTGTTTCATACTACCTGTACGTTGTTCTCAGGTATTACCAAAAAGAGATAAGTGTTTTATTTAACCACAAGACACGAAACGCTGATATTTTTTCGGCAATTCGCCCCTCAGCAATTTCTATTATAGGTCAGGCCAAACCGGATAATGGCGTATCTATTGGCGAAACACAGAGCCTGCCGTTTACTGATGTTTTGCCAGATGATCCAAACGATGCCATTACTGATTCGAATCAAACTTCCGACAGTCAGAATGATCCTGAATCAGAATTAGTATCGGAAGTTGGTAACCTGATTCAAGCATTTAAAGACGTTGATAATAAGCAGGAGTTTATAACACTGGTTGGGATTTTGGTCAACTCTTATAAAAGGTTTGAGGAGCAAATAGATCTCCCGGCTGCGCTAAGCCGCGTGGTTGAAAATTCTAAAGAAAAATTAAAATTCACTGTTGCCTTATCAGATTTTCAAAACACCTGGGCTTAGGCAATTATCCATTTAATTCAAATACAAATAATATGAAATCTCAAAAAACGAACTGCCGTTCGAGGGCGGTTAGCCTTTTCAGGCGCCTTATGGCCATCATTGCGTTGATCTTAATTTCCGTAAGCCTGTATGCACAGGATGGAAATTCCGGTATATCCGCAGCCACAAGTCAGGTAAAAAGTTATTTTTCAACCGGTACAAGCTTAATGTACGCGATCGGTGCTATTGTCGGTCTTGTTGGTGCCATAAAAGTTTACAAAAAGTGGAACGATGGCGACCACGATACAGGAAAAGTCGCATCAAGCTGGTTCGGCAGCTGTATTTTTTTAGTTGTAGTCTCAACTGTATTAAAATCATTTTTTGGAGTTTAAGCGACAGCAATCATGGCCTTATATCAAATCAACAAAGGAATTAATAAGCCGATTGAATTTAAGGGATTAAAAGCACAGTATATCGGCTACCTGGCCGGAGGATTGGTTTTGTTACTAATTGGTTTTGCTGTTATGTATATCGTGGGAGTGCCTGTAATGATTTGCATTCTATTAATATCCATATTAGGCAGCGCTCTATTTTACCAGGTTTTTAAAATGAGCCATAAATACGGCGAGCATGGTTTAATGAAAAAAGCAGCCAAAAGGTACTTACCTGATTATTTAAAGTTTACGACTCGAAAAATCTTTTTAAAATTAAAGAAATAGACATGGCATCACATAGCAAAGCAGAGCAGGTTTTTCCTGTATACAAGGTAGAAAATCAATGTATGGTTTCCGTGCAAGGTGATTTAACTATTGGCTTCAAGGTAAACCTGCCTGAAATATTCACCTTATCTAACGATGAATATATGGCATTTCACGAAGTTTTAATTAAGGCTTTAAGATTGCTCCCTAAAAACACTGTTTTTCATAAGCAGGATTGGTTTATTAATGAACAGTATGAAGCGGTATTTGCCAAGGATAACGGTGCAAGTGTTAAAACTTTCCTATCACATTCCAGTGAACGTTATTTTAATGAACGGGCTTACCTTCATCATCACTGCCATATTTATTTAACTAAAAAGCCGGACAAATTTAAACAGTACTCAAGTGCGACCAGCCTATTAATGCGAAAAAGAGTTGTACCCATACAAACGACTTGCGATGAATTATTCCGGGACTTTTTAGATAGCGCGGGGCAATTTGTTCGTGTACTGGAGGATAGTGGTTTGATTTCTTTGAAAAGATTATCTGATGGTGAATTAACCGGCACTCTTCAAAATCCAGGAATATTAGAGCAATATTGTTTTCTACTGAATAAGGATCAGGCCCCTGTTGTAAAAGACATCCATATAGCTGACGAGATAAGAATTGGTGACAGTAACTGCCAGATTTATACCCTTAGCGATGTTGAAGACCTTCCGGCGCTGTGCGGGCCACGTATCACTTATGATAAATATAGCACTGATAAGACAAAATTTAGCACTGGATTCGCGACACCTATTGGCACTTTGCTTAAATGTAATCACTTGTATAATCAATACATTTTTATCGGGGACAGTCAGCAAACAATCAAGAAATTGGAAGCAAAGAAATTAAGGCTTCAATCTCTTTCGGCTTATTCACGTGAAAATGCAATTGGCCGTGATGCAACACATGATTTTTTAAATGAAGCGATCAGCCAACAACGGTTGCCTGTAAAAGCGCATTTCAATATTTTGGCATGGACTGACAACCGTGATAATTTAAAGGATCTCAAAAACAAGGTTAGTTCATCCCTGGCCCAGATGGATGCGCAGCCCAAACAGGAAACTGACGGAGCAGCGCAAATATGGTGGGCCGGTTTGCCCGGTAATGAAGCCAGTTTCCCAATGAACGACACCTTTGATACGTTCGTTGAACAAGCTACCTGCTTTTTGAATTTAGAAACAAACTATCAATCAAGTATAAGCCCTTGTGGTATTCGCCTTGGCGACCGATTATCAGGCAAGCCGGTACACGTTGATATCAGTGATGACCCTATGACTAAGGGTATTACCACCAACAGGAACAAATTTATCTTAGGTCCGTCAGGTAGTGGTAAATCTTTCTTTACAAACCACATGCTGCGCAGTTATTTTGAACAGGGTTCCCATGTAGTTATTGTAGATGTAGGACATAGTTACCAGGGCTTATGTGAATTTGTAGGAGGTTATTACTTTACATACACGGAAGACAAACCGATCAGCTTTAATCCATTTTATGTTCCTGAAGGCGATAACCTGGACACAGAAAAGCGAGAAAGCATTAAAGCCATGATTCTTGCCTTGTGGAAAAAGGAGGATGAGGGAGTGCAGAGGTCTGAATACGTCGCTATTTCGGACGCTTTGTACCATTATTATGAGAAGTTAAAAGTTCAACCCGAGATATTTCCATGCTTTGATAGCTTCTATGAATTTTTATCTGTTGAATTTTATGAAACCATGAAGCAATCAAAAGTAAAAGATATACGTTTTGATATAGATAACATGCTGTTTGTATTGAAACCATACTACAAAGGCGGTGAATATTCCTATCTGCTGAATGCAAAAGAAAATCTTGACTTGTTGCAAAAGCGCTTTATTGTCTTTGAATTAGATAATATCAAAGATCATCCTATTCTATTTCCGGTAGTTACTTTAATCATTATGGAGACCTTCGTATCCAAAATGCGCAAACTAAATAAAGATACCCGCAAAATGATCCTGATTGAAGAAGCCTGGAAGGCGATTGCTCGGGAAGGAATGGCAGAATATATTAAGTACTTATTTAAAACAGTCCGTAAATATTTTGGTGAAGCGTTGGTGGTTACCCAGGATATAGAAGATATAATCAGCTCTCCTGTTGTCAAGCAGGCTATTATCAATAATAGTGATTGTAAAATATTACTTGACCAGCGTAAGTATCAAAATGACTTTCCAAAAATTCAGCAATTATTAGGGATTACAGATAAGGAAACTGCCCTAATAATGAGTATGAACCGGAATAATGACCAAAGTTTGAAATACAAAGAAGTCTTCATCAGCCTTAACGGCCAACTATCTAAAGTTTATCGAACTGAAGTAAGCCGTGAGGAATATTGGACTTATACTACAGAATCTGCGGAAAAAGCCAAAGTTCATGCCTATGCTAAAAAGTATGGCAGTATGCAATTAGGCATAGCCGCAATAGTCAGGGAAGAATTAGAACAAGCAGCATAACTTAAAATCATAAATTATGAAAGTATCAACCATTTTAATCGCTTTAACTATTATCTCGCTATATAGTTGCAGTACTGCCACGAAGAAAACTGATATTACAGGTACATACGTTACCCAATTTAAAAACGACTATAGTTTCACAGCTGATACATTAATTGTAACAAGTGAAGCAAATTCTCAAACCTTTAACATTGAAAGACGAACAGGCTTTAATAAAATAAGGGATGGTAAAACATTTCCGAAGGAATTTAAGTCAAAAAAGTGGGTTTCCTCATATGACGCTGAAAAGCAATTGTTGCAAGAAACAGAATTAGGTAAACAAATCTCCGTATTGCCGGAAAAGCAGGTTCTGAAACTCGGTGACACTGAATACCAAAAAGTAAAATAACAGCAGTAAATTCTTGAATTAATTAACTGGCCATTTGACCAGAACGGGAGGCCCTATGAAAAAATTTAAGCAAACATTAATAATACTTTCTGTAACAACGGCGCTTTTGACAAATGCAAAACCTGCAAATGCGCAGTTTGTGATTGGGGAGGTTATTAAGCTAACTGTTACAAAAATCATAAAAGCCATTGACCTAAAAGTTCAGCGTATGCAAAACAAAACGATATGGCTTCAGAATGCACAAAAGGTAATTGAAAACCAGTTGTCCAAAACTAAGCTAACTGAGATTTCGGGATGGACGGAACAACAAAGATCACTTTATAGCGATTACTATGCCGAATTGGGGAAGATCAAATCAGTTATTACTAAGTATCAGCGAATAAAGGATATCACCCTAAAACAAGCCGCTTTAGTTAGAGAGTATAAAAGAGCATGGAACTTGTTTAGGCAGGATAGCCATTTCAATCCGCAGGAATTGGATTATATGCAAAAGGTTTATACAGGGATATTAGACGCCAGTGTTAAAAATCTGGATGAGATCATGATGGTTGTAAGCCCCGCTAAAACCCAAATGACGGATGAACAACGTTTGGAATTGATTAATACTGCCAGCAATCATCTTGATGAAAATTACAACGATCTCCACCAATTTAATAATCAAGGCATTCAATTGAGTTTGCAACGGAGCAAGGATTTAAATGATAGCCGGTCCATCAAAAAGCTTTATGGAATCAATTAAAAAAATAAAATCACAGGCAGATAAAATCAGCCGCAAAAGTAAGAGGTTGCTGGCATTTACTATAATGACAGTAACAGCCTCGGCCATAGGAACAAACGCTGATGCCCAAACCTTTGCTGAATGGTTTAAGCAGAAAAGTACTCAGAAAAAGTATTTGTTACAGCAAATTGCCGCATTGCAAGTCTACGCCTCCTATTACAAAGCAGGTAACAATATTGCCCGAAACGGTTTGGGATCAATTACAGGCTGGTTAAATTCTGAATATGGCCTGCATAACACCTATTATGATAAAATGCTGTTTGTGAATCCTGTCGTTAAAGACAATAAAAAGGTAAGTGACATCATTGGTTGGCAATCGGATATTCTAAAGCGTATGAGCAACTTGGATAAGACAAGCAACCTGACCACTAATGAAAAAAAATACATAGGCCAGGTAAAAGCGGCGCTTTTTAGCGACTGCGATCAACAAATCACAGAATTGCAGAACGTTGTGACAAATAATAAGCTAAAAATGAGTGATGAGGATAGGTTAAAACGTATTGGCATTATCCATACCGCTATGCAAAGTAACTATCGTTTTGCTTCATCATTTTCAAATCAGATTAAAGTGTATGCGGTTCAGCGAGACAAAGAGGCCAATAGCGTAATAATGGAAAAAAAGATATACGGTATTCAATAAACGAACATTATGAAAAAGCACCTCACAAACATCATAATATGCCTGGTGATTTCAATATTCACCATAACAGCAAAAAATGGTTATGCGCAAGCCCAGGAAATGCAGCAACTGTTATTGAATATTGAAAAACTTACACAATTGAAAGGCATTTTAAGGGATATGAAAACTGGTTATCAAATCTACCAGCAAGGTTATAGCAGCATCTCCCAATTGTCAAAAGGTAATTTTAATCTACATAGCATCTACTTGAACGGCCTTCTTTCAGTTACACCTGCGGTCAGGAATTATGGCAGGGTACCTGAAATTATCACCCAACAAGCCAGTTTGATAAGTGAATATAAGAACGCTTATAATCGGTTCAAACAAAGCGGTGCGTTTAGCGCAAGTGAACTCAACTATATGGGAAGTGTTTACTCGCAACTGGTTAATCAAAGCCTTCAAAATCTCGACGAATTAACAAATGTACTTACCGCAGGAAAACTGCGAATGTCTGATGAAGAAAGGATCAAAGCTATTAATCGGATCTATTTAAGCAGTTGTGATAAGCTTCAGTTTCTACGATATTTCAACAGACAAGGTGTATTGTTAAATATTCAGCGGAGCAAGGATATTGGTAATTCGCGAACATTAAAGCAGCTCTACGGCATAAACAAATAATCTCATTTTTATGAAAAAGAAGATTTTTTACACCGCAATTTTTGCGGTAACGGGGATAGCTTTTCCTTTTTTTTCCAAAGCGCAAGGATTGGCTAATGATATTCAAGGCTTGCAAGGCACCCTTAATGATGTATATAACGATATGCTGCCTATGTGTAGTCAGTTAATCGGAGTTGGTCGGGCAATAGCCGGGTTTGGCGCATTGTGGTACATCGGCAGCAGGGTATGGCGGCAAATAGCCAGTGCTGAACCGATTGATTTTTACCCGCTAATGCGTCCTTTCGCATTAGGAATAGCTATTTTATTATTCCCTACGGTGATAGCAATTATTAATGGCATCATGTCACCAACTGTAAGTGCAACAGGCGGCATGGTTCAAAACTCTGATGCCGCAATCGCGGCACTTTTGAAAGCAAAAGAAACCGCAGTTCAAAAGACCGACACTTGGCAGATGTATGTCGGTGCTGATGGTGATGGTGACCGGGAAAAATGGTATAAATATACACATCCCGAAGATAAAGATGGAAGCGGTGAAGGGGTACTTGCCAGTGTAGGCAATGATATGAAATTTGCAATGTCTAAGGCATCTTACAATTTTCGAAATTCGGTTAAGCAATGGATGAGTGAAGTGTTACAGGTGCTTTTTGAAGCAGCCGCACTTTGTATAAACACCATCAGGACTTTCTATCTGGTCATACTCGCTATCCTGGGGCCTATTGTTTTTGGCTTAGCGGTTTTCGATGGCTTCCAGCATACCTTAACCGTATGGCTGGCTAAGTATATCAATGTATTTCTATGGTTACCAGTTGCCAATATTTTCGGTGCCATCATCGGCAAGGTGCAGGAGAATATGTTGAAACTGGATATCAATCAAGTTCAAAGTGCCGGTGATACATTCTTCAGTTCTACCGACACTGCTTATCTCATCTTTTTGATCATTGGCATTATAGGCTACTTCACCGTACCAAGTGTAGCCAATTACATTGTTAATGCGGGTGGCGGTAATGGACTACTTCAAAAGGTTAACAGCATGGTAAGCAGTACCAGTCAATCTGTTGTAGGTGCAACTTCCGGCGGCATATCCGGCGACACCTTTGGTAATCAGCGATCTAACACCAGTCAAAGCATCTCCGAAGGTGCAGTTTCAAAACCGTATTTCCAGGATAAGGGCAGTAATCCAAATAATTCAAGAGCATCAAAAATTGATCCTCAACAAGCTTAATTATTAACCACTAATTCAAAAATTATGTTCACTCATCTAAAAAATATCGACACCGCTTTTAAGCATATCAAGCTTTTTAGTTACTTCCTGATAGCAGCCTGCACGGTTATTTCCTGCTTTGCTTTGTATAAAAGCTATCAGGCCGCGAACCTTGCCTCAAATCATGTTTATATACTGGCAAATGGAAAAGCGTTGGAAGCATTTGCTGCAGACCGGAAAGATAATATCCCTGTTGAAGCTAAAGATCATATTAAAATGTTTCATCACTATTTCTTTACGCTTGACCCTGATGAAAAGGTGATTGATGCAAATATTGGTAAGGCACTATACCTGGCTGATGAAAGTGCAAAAAACCAATACAACGACCTTAAAGAAAAAAGTTATTACAACAATTTGATTTCCGGTAATATCAGTCAACAGGTAACGGTTGATAGCATTCAATTAGATATTGATCAATATCCCTACCATTTCAAATGCTTTGCAACGCAAAAACTTATTCGGTCCACCTCCACAGCAAACAGAAGTTTGGTTACCCAAGGTTACTTACGGAACGTAGCCAGATCAGATAATAACCCGCATGGATTTTTAATCCTTCACTGGGAAACATTGGCTAATCGCGACACCACCATTCAACAATAAAGGCTATGAATATTTCTCAGAATAATACATCACACATCCTTAGCAACAAAGTTGCGGGTTTATTAGCCAATGCTATCATTAAAGTTCAAGTTGGCTGTTCAAAATGGCTAAACCAAAAATTCAATCGTTATTCAACACAAGGGAAAAAACGACTGCTGATTTCGATTGGATTGATAGCCTCCATTTTTCTAATAGCTGGCTCTTTCTCTTCTTTTTATCCGATACCCAGGCTATCGCAAAATTACACCTCTGCACACATTGGTATGCCATCAGAGTTGCCTAAACCTACTATCAGTGTACTTCAATTAACAGATTCATTAACTAAAACAAAGTAATCATGGATGCGAAATCAACCGGCGGCCAATTGCCGCAACACACTCCTGAATTTTTAAAGGAGCGCAAATTCTTAGTAGTAATGCCTTTGCTTATTCTTCCTTTTTTAACCATGGCATTTTGGGCTTTAGGTGGCGGTAAGCAAAGTAACTCGGCTTTTGCTACCTCATATGCACAAGGTTTAAACACCACTCTTCCGCAAGCCCAGTTCAATGACCAAAAAGCCCAGGACAAGATGGGTATTTATCAGACTGTAAAAACCGATTCCGCCAATTCAGCCAATAGCGGTGTCAGTGATAGTTTCATTCAATCTATGGGGCTTGATGCATCAAAAGATGGTCATACAGATGCTGTCACACAGCAATCAACAGCTAATCTTACTGGCGGTCCGACTTCAGCGGAAGTCAACGAAGCTAAGATTCAGGCAAAACTTGCCGCCATCAACCAACAGATCAATCAGCCGGAACCCGCAAATTATGGCGGCGCAGTTTCAGCAACCCAATCTAATGCGGATGTTAAAAGGCTTGAAATGATGATGAGATCCATGAATGGAAATGGTGGTACAGATCCTGAAATGAAACAGCTTACTCAAATGTTGCAACAGATAAATGATCTGCAAAATCCCGGTAGTGCTAATACCCGGTCACGTAATCAATCGATGAAAAATCATGGTCGTGTGTATGCTGTAAGGTCAGCCGTTGACGAGGATGATTATAATACTGGCGACAAAATGCAGGTCAGTTATGCATCTTATGAGGGTGATAAATCAAAAAGCCGCCGTCGCTCTAATGAAACAGAAATGGCCGGAAATACTATTCAGGCCGTAGTTCATGAGGATCAAACGCTGGTTAGCGGGGCAGTAATTAAATTAAGGCTCTTAGACGGTATCTATGTCAATGGTAAACAGATTCCCAAAGGCAGTTTTGTTTATGGAACCTGCGCCTTAAATAATGAACGCCTTGATATTAAAATTTCCAGTATTCGGTATTTGAATAATATACTTCCTGTAGCGCTTACAGTGTATGATCTGGACGGAATGCAAGGATTATATGTACCTGGTTCAATAGGTAGGGATGCAGCAAAGAACGGTATGGGCGACGCAGTACAGTCGATGCAAATCATGTCGATGGATCAATCCGTTGGTGCACAAGCCGCAAGTGCAGGTGTGGAGGCAGCCAAAGGGCTTTTTAATCGCAAGGTAAAACAGATCAAAGTTAAGGTAAAGGCCGGTTATGAAGTCCTTCTAAAGGATAGTAACGACCGTGACAATTAACACTCAATATTATGAAAAAATTAATCAGCATTTTATTCTTCGCAGCAGTAGGGACAGTCTCTTTTGCGCAGGACACGGCATATATAAGCCGTGATAAATTTACAGCCCTCATTTTTCCATCCTCCGTAAATATAGTTGGAAAAGTTCCTGAAGGTGTTAACGCTTCCAATAAGGGAAGTGGAGTAATAACGTTGCAAGCTGATAAAGCAACGCTAAAACCTTCCCAAATTACAGCCCAGGATCAGGCAACCAATCAAATATACCGTATCCCCGTAAGATATTCTTATGGTAGGGCTGGCCGACGGATTGAAATCGGGCAAACTGTTTCAAGCATATCCGTTATAAGATCGCCGCAAATAAACTATGTTTCAATTAGCAATGAACTTGCTGCCGGCAAACGCAAAGATGTTATAGACCGAAAAAAAACAGGTGGTGTCAAAACGTGGATAAGTAAACTTTCCATTGCTGACAACCGAATATTCTTTAGGGTTGATATTAGTAACCATTCAGGGCTACCCTATGAAGTTGACTTTATCCGATTTTATATCAGGGATTTAAAAACCGTTTCACGTATGGCTACGCATGAGCAGGAAATCATCCCTGTTTATTCAACTTTCAAAAGTCGTGTAGCAATCCTTAAAAACAAGGAATTAGCTAAAGTATTTGCCTTTCGCAGATTTTCCTTAACAGAAGACCAGGCATTGAACATCGAGATCTATGAACGTAACGGTAATAGACACTTATATCTTCAAATCAAACAAAAGGATCTGGACGATTTGAAAATCATTATACCGGCAACGCAGCAACCGGCCAACACTTTAGCTGCCAAAATTTAATTAACATTTTTTTCATCATTTAATCATTACGTTATGAATACTCAAAATTCTGAATTTCTAAAAAAGAGCTTGCTTAACCTGGGGTTTGGCGATAAGCTTAATGCTGACCTGGACAAACAAATAGCTGCAAAATCGCCTGAATTTAATTTAGTAATGCAGCACGAGTTTAACCAGAAAACAATTGATTATACCCTACACTTCAAAGCCGGGGATAACCAGGAAATGTATTTTTTCAACAAGTACGATGCAACCATCAAACACAAGGACGACCCTGCAAAGAACATAGACCAAACTTTTTATATAAATAAAGGGAGTGGCATCACTGCAAAAGAAGCCTTTAACTTAATGGAGGGCCGCGCCGTTAACAAACAGCTTTATAATCTTGAAGGGCAAAAATACCAGGCATGGTTAACGCTGGATGATAAAAATCTTACCGATAACGGCAATAAAAAGATTAAACATTACCATGAGAATTACGGATTTGATCTTGATAAAGTGATTGCCGGAAAAGGTATTAAGGAACTGGACGACCCAAAAGCTAAAGAAGAATTGATGTATTCCTTGAAAAAGGGAAATGCCCAACAGGTAACAGTTGGTGGCGAAGAGGGTGACAAAAAATATTTCATCGCCGCAAACCCGCAGTTCAAAACCGTTGATCTTTACGATCATCAGATGAAGAAGATCAAACGAGAAGAGTTGTTACATACGGATCAAAAGCCGGTTAGAAACTTAAAACAACGTGAGCAGCAAAAGGAGGATGCTCCTGCAAAAAAGCAGTCGCGTAAAGCTAAAGTTAGAATATAAAACAGAGAGCAGGCCAATGCCTGCTCTTGTTTTATACAACCAGGATAATTTAGGCCTGACATTACACCAACTTTATCGCTTCATATTCTTTTTTTGTCAAACCAAATTCAGGGTCTATTACTTTTACTTCGTCATAAGACAAATCATATAATTTATACACAATATTATCTATTTGTTTTTCGTATAAAATTGAGTTCTTGTTTTCTTGTTTTAGCCCTATTATTTTATCAACCAAATCCACGACTTTGTTCTGAATACCCTTCCCACTAATATAAATAGGTATTTCAGTGAGTGGTTTTTGATATAATTCAAGCATTGACCCTTTCACTTTACCTCTATGACTTAACCATAAAAAATATAATTTAGAGTTTAAAAGACCTAAAATATATTTCAGATTTTGATTACCTGTTGAATCAGTAATATAATAGACATCTGCACTTGCAAACCATTCTATATCTGTAAAGCCAAAAGTATTTAATTTCGACCGTTGAGGAGAGACTATTTTTGGCAAGCTGAAATCAAGTTTTCTTCTAACTGAACCAAAATAATATTTTCCTTTCGCAATTGCCTTATCTAAACCATTTGCATTTTCTTTTCTTCCTTCTAAAATTGATTTGAATTTTTTTAAGTGGTTATGAAGATTTGGTATTTTAGATAGTTGCAATTCTCTATCATTTGGCCAAAAAATGTCTATTAGTCTTAAATCTGTTGAAGAATCAACAAAATATTTCTTGATATCGGAATTTTTATAAAGTTTTTTAACTCTGCCTTTTTCAAAACTATTTAATTCTAGGTTTTTTATTTCCTTTTCAGTTAAAATAAATATACCGTCTCCAGCATCATAGTTTTTGCTTACACCGTATTCAGAGATATGTTTTGGTGATACTTTATCAGCTCCCGTCCTTAATCCCTGATTTACTTCACATATAGATCCTAATTCAACTCCTTTTGATTTCATTTTATCTAAAATGGAGTTGATTACTTTGTCCCCTTTAACATTGCCAGAAGTAACTATTCTGATATATTTTTCTTCTCCGTCAAATAGTTTATCCTCATTAATATTTAGATAATTTGTTTCTGTATCAATACCACTGAAAATTCTATCGAAATTCGTTGAATCAATCAAACCTGTTTTATTGACCGTAATAACATTTGTTGACGTATTTTTCTTTGGTTTAGTTAAAAATGTTATCAAGTTGTGTTGACCAAGTGCACTAGGAAAAACCTTAGATTCACCAAAGTTTACAAGTTTAGCAACAGAAGCTCTATTAAATATATCATTTCTGAGTTTAGTAGCTCCCGTGGCAGTCACATAATAATTGGTAGTTATGCCTGAGATAAAACCACTACTTTTTGTAATGTTCAATGCCTGATGAAAGAAGAAATAAAAGTAGTCCATCTTTTTTTGATAAAAATCTAGTAGACTAGTTTCTTTAACATCGTGAAATTTTTCCTTATTACCTTTTTCCCCAATATATGGTGGATTCATAATAAGAATGTCAAATCCTGTTTCTTCAATAATTTGTTTATTCATTATTTCAGGAAAATCTAATTTCCAATCAAAGTAATTCAAAGGAATCTCTGGCTTCTCCTTTAATTTAGAAAGCTCTTTAATACTGTCTTTCCATCCTAAAGTGGAATAATATAATTGAGTAGCCTTCAAATATTTGTTTTTGTCTTTATAGCTCGTTGATTTTGGTTCCGTTTCTTGATTAGTTGTATTTACCATTAACTGAAGTTGATTAATGAGCAAATCAACTTTCAATTTGCGGATATTCGGTGCTAATTTTTTCTTATCGCTATCAGGGCTAAAAAAGTCTTTTTGCTCTTTGCTAATTTTTATAAGCAAGTCTCCTTTTTGTTTTGCTAGGTCTGCACCAAATAGACCGTTTGAAGTCTCGTTCAGTGTCCAGTCAATATTAATAATATCATTGCCTAACTTGCTTACTAAGCTATTGCCCACTACAATTTTATAATCGAGATTTGGTAATGCTTTCGGTTGTTCTTCGTCCACAATCAAACTCAACCAAAAACGCAATCGGGCAATGTCAACCGCACCTTTTTCAATGTCCACACCGTAAATGCTGTTTTGTATAATGTTAAGTTTTACAGCCGAAGCATCAAAAGTTTTGGTGTTTCCGTGTTCAAAAGTGTGCAGCGTTTGTTTAGCGGTAAATATTTCGTGTAGTAAACCCATAGGGAAAGCACCCGAACCAATTGCCGGATCACAAATTTTTACATTATCTAAAGCGGTATGAAATTCGGCAGAATGTTTAAGAACAAGTTTTTTATCCTCATCATCCAATTTCTTTTTCAGTAATTTTTCAATTAATAGTCGATCAATCTGTTTAGCTGCTCCCTTAGTATCAGTTTCTAAAATCATTTGCCCTTTCCTGCCTTCGTTTGCAGAAAATAACTTGGGTTGGTTAGGCCTGTCAAAACCAATATAGTTAACTACTTCATAGCCATTGTTTTCAAACCAAGTGGCAAGGTAATCAATCAAACTCTCCTGGCACATATAATGCACAATTTCTTTAGGTGTGTAGTATGCACCTTTGTCTTTGTTGTCTTCCAGTAAGTTTTCAAAAATGTGTCCCAACATTTCGGGATCAACGGCTACCGTGTGGTCGTTTGGGTCGTCTTCGTAAATGGTAAAGTTGTATTGATTAAAAAAATCAAAAAGATTTTTAAAAAGATTAGCTGGAAAAATCAAACTGCGATGATTTTTGTCGTCTTCTTCAAACAAACCACCATTTAAGTATGGAATTCGGCAGGGCTCACCTCTTACCAATTCGACCAGGTCGTCTTTACGTTTGACGTTGAGTGTATCAAAAAAAAGTTTAGATAATAATTCAGCGTAAAAAAGATCTGGGTTTTTAGTTTTGTTAAACAGGTTGGTTAAGAAATCAAAATCACCCTTACCCCATTCGCTTTTTGAAGGAACGCCTAACCAACCTTTTTTCTGAATGAAATAAAGAAATACAATACGGCCCAAAAGCTTTTTACTAAAATCGCGAATGCCTTTATCATTACCTTTAAATATGGATTGCCGAATGTTTGGTTTTGATACCATAAAGTCGCAAAAAATATCATAGTGTTTTTTGTATTCGTCAAAAAAAGCTTTTGAAAGTTTTTCGACAGAAAAAGCCGCTTTTACATCCTCTAAAGTAGCTTTGCTCCCTTTGTTCGCAACTGTTGTAAAACTTTCTGCAGCAGTGCGAGTGCTTTCCCCTTCACCTAAAACATAGGTGTATCTTTTTGGCTCTGTTTTTATTTTTACAAATTCTCCATCAGCATCATAGCCAGTCAATTCTGAAACGTATGTAAACCGCCAGTTCCCTTTATCGGCATTATGGTATGTTATAAAAGCGGCATCAATGTCCTTCCAGTATTTACGGAGCAAATTGCGCAACCCAACACGATTGCGTTCCAAAATAATGCCTTGGGCCAATGTAACTTCATATACAGCAATCTGACGATCAATGCCGTTTTCATCCAAAATAATATAACCCAATTTGAGCACTTGTGATGCTACGTTTATGTCAATGCCTGTCAATATTTCTGGCGTTAACAACAAATGGGATTTTGCGAATGCTTCACCCAGGAACTTTTTCCAATTATTTTGGTTGTAGCGTTGTTTAAATAGGTTATGGATGTGCTCGTATGTCATTATTCAAAGGATTCTGAAATGATTAAAACAGGTTGTTCGACTTTGCCCTTTTTACCCTTTTGTACTTCACTTAAATCAACATTGTATTGTGCCGCAATTTTATCGATTTCTAATAAGGCATCGTTCAGATTTGCTTTCTTCTTTTGCAACCGGTCAACATCTGCTGGTAAGTTAGTGTATTTACCAATATCGATAAGCAAAACAATTTTTTGAATATTATCTATTTGTTTTTCGTTTACTTGAGGATATTTAACAATGTCGGACAAGAATTTTTTAGCTCGTTGCGCCACACCGCCTAATGCTTCAGGGTCAATTTGTGATTGTACAATTTTATGCTCCAGTGTTTCGAAATGTGCCAATGCCTTGTTTATGTGGTCGTGATGGGTTTCAATCAAAGGAGAACTTGTTTCTTTTTGGTCGGCAGAAAATATTTTGAAGGCTTCTATAGGTGTAATTTCGTTTGGTTGATTATTGCTATCCACCCAATAAAATTCAAATTTTTTGTCTGTTTTTAAAAATGCAGCCGTTCCATTCTTTAGTTCGGGTTTCTTTAGTTCTGTAGAGTTTCTCCCTGCCCTGGACTTTAATGGCAGTTTTTTAATTTTATCGAACCAAGCTCTATTAGCTTTTTTGAAGTGCCTCAAAAAGTACAAAAATTTCAACCTTTCGTCTTCTTCTTCCTTGTAAGTGCCGCTAAAGAGTTTTACTTCATCTAAAATTTCTTCGGTAGAAAACACCTGATTATCTTCGCCAAACGCAGTATGAAACGCCTGTATTTTCATAAAAGCTGTTTTATTCAATCTTATTTGTGAATCTCCCTGTGCTGATGGATAAAACACATAATTATAAATTGCACTTGCTTTTGTTCCAATTCGATTTACCCGCCCAATCCTTTGCATAAGTTTAGTAGAATTCCAAGGGGTATCGTAGTGAATAATTACGTTGGAACGGTGCAAGTTAACCCCCTCCGCCAATACTTCTGTAGTAATGATAATATTGTACTCATTTACTTGCTTGTCTTCTGCCCAGTTTGCGTCAAAGTTGGTTACAATGGTTTCGTACATTTTCTTTCTATTGACCGCAGAAATAACTAACACATCTTTTCTTCCTATATTTTCGAAAGCCGTTGCCAAATAGTCGACCGTATCCTTAGATTCTGAGAAGATTACCAGTTTACCTTCAACATTAGTTTTTTTACTTAAGAACTGCTTAGTAAGCTGATCAATAAAAACATTGATTTTGGGGTCGTTTTCAATCGCATTCCAGCCCTTTACTAACTCCTTAATAAGCTTGGAATCCTTTTTTAAACTCTCAATAAAATCATCTTTAAAATCAGTGCTTTTGAAAGTTTGGTTCTTAGGGTTTTCCTCACTTAATCTTTCGATTTCCTTTTCAATATTTTCTTCACTCCAACCTTTATCCAAAAGAGTGTTTACATTGGTATCTGGTGCAATAAAAATTTTATTGTTTTCAAACATTGTAATCATTCGGTCGGTAGCAGTTTGAAAATTGTCCAATGATTTTTTGAAAGCATAAAAACTACTTTCTAATCGTTTTATCAATTGGGTTTTCATGATAAATGCCAGCGATTTAGATACTGTTTCCGCATTTTCGTAATACTTCGTTTGTATTTCAAGCTTCAATCCAGCAATGGCTTGGTATCTGCTGTATTTTAATTTGTCTTCATCCGTGAGGTAGAAAACAGTTTTGTGAAATAGCTCATTAAGTTTTTCGTCCATTAAGTATTCGACTTTTTTGGGTGGATCTACTTTTGGAAACTTGATGCCCTGTCCGTTTAAATCAACTTTATATTCGGGAATATTTTCAAGGTCTGTACGCGTTCTGCGAATAGTAATTGGTTCAATCACATTCTTGCGAATTTTCCCATAAATGGTTCTCAACTTGTTTACGTCTAATTCGTCAAAACGCTTTAAAGTTTTGTATTGCTCCATTAAAGGGGCAAAAAATGAAGTTAAATTTGTGATTGGCAAGGTAGATTGTCTTGCATCCTGGAACATTTGAATCTGATAGAAAATATCGTCAGGTCTGTTGTTTAATGGGGTTGCAGAAACTAATATCACTTTTTTCTGTAAGCCATCAATCAAACCTTTATTGGCTCGAGGACTTTTACAGATTAACTGAAGATTACGGAATGAGCCAGTTAAATAATTACGAAACTTATGTGCTTCATCTATAATTATTAAATCATAATCTTCCTTGTTCCAATAATCTTGATGTCCCTGTAAAATTTTTTCAAGGCTTCCGTTAGTGACAAATTTAGTACATTGGTCTATCTGAAAATCTTTGAAGGTGTTTTTCCAGTTCTTCTCAACCGCTGGTGGATATACGATTAGAATTTTGGTATTGTCTCTTCCATTTTGCATTAGAAACTTTTTTGCTACCATTGCGGCAATAACAGTTTTACCTAAACCCACAACGTCAGCTAATAAAAAGCCGTTATGCTTTAAAAGCATATTGTAACCTTCATTTACTGCATCAATTTGGTAAGAAAGTTTTTTAAAGTTTTGCGGTAAATCGCCAATCGAATCAGGGTCGTAATCAATATTTTTTCCAAAATATTCCGTCAGTAGCTTTATATAAAGTTCAAAAGGAGTTGTTTCTTCGTTTAAATATGTTTCTTTTTTTATATTTTGAATATCCACTGGTAGGATATCAACTGATTCATCCCATAGTTTTTCAAATTCTTCTGTTGCGAATTTTACATCGGTATATTCCGTTAACTGAACGTTAAACTCATAGTTATAAAAATTACCCGCACCTAGTCCAGCATCTGTTAGGTTTGATGAGCCTGTAATTACTGTTGAATGGGTGTGTTCGTTAAACGGCTCCGGTCTTAGGATATAAACTTTTGCGTGAATTTTTTTTTCAGGATGAGCTTTTACCTGAATTTTATTTTCAATCAAATCATTAATAAACAATAAAATTCCTGCTTCGGTGTCCTTGTCATAATTTGCTTTTTCTATGTCCTCTTGAACTTTCCTTATGAAATCCTCTTTTGTTTTTTCGTGATTCTTAAAAAATTCCAACCCCTCCTTTTGAGCATTTGCAAGCATCTTGTCAATATTAATACCAACTAATATTCTAATTTTCGGAACCTTGTTTAAGAAAGGTCTAATCCGGAAATAACCGGATGCCCTAAAGTACCCCACTAAAGCATCAAAATATTGGATGTTTGGATTGTATGTAAAAACACCTTCAAATTTTTTGATTAAGGTGTTTTCTGCGCTATTAGTAAAAAACTTAGTGGTCATTTTTATTTGAATTAGATACTGATAAACCTACATTTTACCGTTCAATTAAAAAAGGACTATATAGTCATTGAATAACTAAAGTTCATTTCTTCTTTTTAGGTTCTTAGGCCTGGGTTAACGAGGGTTGATTTAACATAGTACTAATTAAATGTTTCTCTGATTCATTCCACACCAATGTTCCCATATTATCACCATGGCTAATGTATCTAAGAAACAGTAAAATAATAAACAATCTATGTAGATAGCCTTAATTTGTTCATTATTCTTATTGATACCATATAGCATATCCTGGTATGCTCTCATAGCTCCAGAACCATCTTTTACATTGATTTGAAACGCATCCTCTAAAATAGGCATGGAAGGCAGTAGCTTATATGGGTTAATTATTGACCCGTCCTCGTCGAATTTTAACAGCCCCTTTTTGTCAAGCCAGTTTTTTATTTTTTCAGATTTGGTAGATTTTAAAACTGCTGGTAAGGTGACTTTTATAGAGGTACGCCCACCCATAAAAGGATGATAGTAATACTTGGTCGCTTCCATGTTCAAATCTATGAAACGCCCGTCATTAGCCTCAAAATCATTCAATAAAGTCTCAAGCCAAAGCCGCAAATCAGTATCTTCATCAGTTTCAACCAGCGTCCTAAGTATATTTTTAAATTGAGTGATTTCATACTTGCTCCATATAAAGATTGTTCCTCTAGTACCTAGAACTTTCATTAATGAACGTGCAAACTCATGATTTGGGAAAGAGTCATTAGTGTTCAGCCATTCTGCATGAACAGGTTCTGCTCCCTTATGGTGGATAATATGACAGCTATACTGAAATATCACATTTTCATAGCAGCGCATACCTTTGTGGTAAGGTAGAGCCATCTGCGAAGTTTCAAAATCTATAAAAAATAACGGGTATTGTATGATTGAGCAAACGCCCTCAAACCCACTTAATAAGAACTCTTCTTTTTCAGTGATCTGATATAATGGGCGATTATTATAATAAGGTGTTCCATCATCTTTAATTAAAGCAGTGACAGGTACGTCATATAATGAAGTTTTGCCATTTTTAATGAGGTCAGTTATTATGCCATTCTTTTTATTTACGTTCCCCAATTGGCCAAGTTCAAGTATATGTGGTTTAGGTTCTGCCATTTTACCCCAACACAGTTTAAAACCGCTTTCATCGTGTAAAATATCGGTTGCAGAATACTCGCAGTCCTTACAATTTAATCCAATCGGTGATTCAATTCTTTCGCCAGCTTTTAATTGTTCAATTAGAATATTAGCCATATTAATACATTTATTGAGCAAAGGCTTTATTTCGTTGTCAACATTTATCCATTCTAGCGTGGGATATTTCTTAATCAATTCTAAGTCAAGCTGGGTGCCCGTAAAGCTAATCACTGGCTTTCTAAACGTATTGGATTCGTCAACGGAGGTAAGTTGAAATAGAGAAACCATACTATCTATTTCTGCCCTTTTAGATTTGTCAGGCATTAATAACTCACACTCAATAGTAGATTCAGGAAAGACATTTTGTAATATAACTTTTTGATATGCAACATCGTAAAGATATTCCGTCCAGGATGAGCCGAAATAATTTTTACCTTTCTGCTTAAACAATTGTGCTTCTACACTATCAAATGACTTGGACTTAACCTCGATTATTTTTAGGTTCTTCCCATTTTTAACTAAAATGTCAATCCTTGCAATCATTTCTCCGAACCTAATTACCGGTTCAAATAATATAATGTCCTCTTGTTGTAAATGTAAACTAGTAGTTTCAATAGCATTTTCAAGACTGCCTGTGACTTCAATTCCCGTTGGATATAATAACTGGGCAAGATAACCGATCATATACCCACCATCTGCTAGCATTTCTATATACTCATTGCCTTCTAAGCTTGTAGGGAATTGATGTTTTTTATAGTATAATTTTGTAGGACATGACAAACCCAGTTTAAAATCAGATTTTGAAAGCTGTATAGTCATATGATATAATGAGTGGGTTTAGTTATACCAAATATAAAAGATTATTTTAATTGGAATTTTAGAGTTTTTGATGTGTTAAATTTGCTTCAATGAAACGCCTTTTATTATTACTTTACTTATTTACTACAGTTGCATTTGCTCAAGATACTATTACTATCCGGCATCAACGCTATACTACAACCTTTGACACGGTTCTCAAATACCCGGTATTAGTTCATTGGATAGTAAAATCCTCTGACCTTTGCGATAAAAACAACCCCAGGCGAGTTGAAAGAAAAGGAGTAACATTCAAACCCGACCCACAGCTAAAGAAATATACCACCCTGCAAAAATATTATAGCAAGAATAAGGGGAATTATCAACGTGGACATAATATGAATGCAGCTGATAACTCCTGTGATATTCAGCAAATGAAAGAAAGTTTTTACTTCTCTAATATGACACCCCAAACAAAGGAATTGAACGAGGAAGTTTGGGGGGATTTAGAAGATGAAACTAGGAGATTAGCTAAGCAATATGGGCAAGTTGAGGTTTGGTGTGGTAGTTATGCGTATAAAGAGAAAATGGGTGATGTAACAGTGCCGATGTTTTGTTGGAAGATATTAAAATATAATGGTCAGGAAGTAGCGTACATATTTCCTAATCATCATCAGGTAAATGCGCATAGGTTTAATTATTACCAAGGACCCATAGAAAGTGTAAAGTTGGCTTCAAAGCTCGACCTAAAAGGATTATAAAATGCCAAGCTGGAAGTCTGGGCCATTTCTTTTAAATATGAATTCATTTTTTCGATTAGATATTATTGGGAGAAGCTGGCCTTGTTTTGGGTACTCATACCTTTTCAAAACTTTCATTGCTTGAGGTAGAATAGGTAATGTTATGGGGTTATTTTAATGTTTTCAATATTATGGCGAGTTAGCCATTGGTAAAATGTGGACCTATCCGTCGGTGTATAATGGATGATATCTCCGTTTTTTAATAGAATAGTAAATATGTCTGTAGATGCCAGAAACTTCCGAAGTTCATCAGCTTTATAATTAAATCCTGGATAAGTTGAGGGCAACATTTTGGTTTTATAAACTATATAAATTGGAATACAGTATTGTGAAGGAAGAAGTCCATTAATGCTTCACCGGGGAAAGAAGCTAGCATTTACACAAAAGTAATAAAAATCTAAATTGTAGGCAAGTTTACCTACAATTTTTTTATATTAATCCTTCAACTTTCCTAACCATTAAATAGATTGATGATTAGCGAAAACGGTAAAGGCCTTCTTGAACAATTTGGTAGCCATATTAGGAAAATAAGACTATCTAAGAAATTATCTTATAGAAAGATGGCAACCTTATGTAATATCGACTTTTCCAATCTGAGAAAAATAGAGCAAGGGGAGTTAAATGTGACATTGCTAACCATATATGAATTAGCAAAAGGCTTGGATGTACCAATTGAAAATTTGTTTCATCAGGCGGCCTCCTCATCCACAACACCGGAAAATCCTTCATAATCGTATGGTACCATTACCTCCGGCGTATTGGAACTTTCTTTTCTTGATGTAATTAATTTTGAGATCGTATGAGCGGTAAAATGTTCGTCAGAAAGTGGCAGGATCATATCACGGACGTTATCCTTCTTTAATTCACTGTCAATCCAGGTACCTTCGGCATCTCTTTCCAATATAAATGGCTGACGCAATTTGCTGTTATGAATACGCGCCATTAAAGGTGTCGCAGGGTTTGTTAATATAGAAAACGTCTTAATGATCTCACCAGTTTCTGGATCGGTCCAATGACTGTAGATACCGCCGAATGAAAATATTTCCCTTGACTTGAGGTAGATGTAGTGCGGTATCTTGGTTTTTGCATCGAGGTGGTGCCATTCATAAATGCCATTTGCAGGCACTAAACACCGTTTCTTTCCAATATAATTTCGAAAAGACGGCTTTTCAAAAACAGTTTCACCGATAGCATTCAGCGTTTGATTACTGAAAGCCCGCGCCTGTTGTAGGGCAGTCAGCTTATTGCCTTTTGCATCTACGGCTCCTTCCTTCGGCTTGAACCAATGCGGGATCAATCCCCACTCATATAACTGGATTTTATTTGGCTCATCGGCTGTGATCACCGGCATCGGGAGGTGCCCGAAACCATCATTATGATAAACAACGTCATATTCATTCATAAGAGCGATGGTCTCCGGATCTTCCAATGCATAACGGGTACTGATCTCAAATTTGTCGGCAGTAAGGGAATAATGATAACACATGACGCTAATTTACTGATTAACAGCCGACGAAAACAAATGTGTAAAGAATTTTGTAAATATCTATAGGAAATGCTAAAAAAATTAGCATAATTTTATACCCTCTTAACTGAAACTAACGTATGAACACCAACCGCCAGATTATCCATATGGACCAGGACGCATTTTTTGTGTCGGTGGAGGTCCGTAAGGACCCGCGTCTGATTGGCCGCCCGGTGATTATTGGCAGCCTTTCTGACCGTGGTGTGGTAGCATCGTGCAGTTATGAAGCGCGAAAGTTTGGTGTGCATTCAGCGATGCCGGCTAAATTAGCGCGTATGCTTTGCCCGCATGGTATTTGGATCAGGGGGAATATGGATGAGTATTCCAAAGCCTCCCATGAGATAACGGCCATACTGAAAGAACGGGTACCGCTGATCGAAAAAGCAAGTATCGATGAGCACTACATCGACATGACCGGGATGGACCGCTACCACGGCACACAGCAATATGCGCGGGAACTCAGGGCGGTTGTTATGAAAGAAACGGGTTTGCCTATTTCGTTTGGTTTGTCTGTTAATAAAACGGTGTCAAAAATGGCTACTAACGAATGCAAGCCGAATGGCCAGCTATCAGTCGATACCTCTAATGTCCGCCCTTTTTTAAATCCGCTTTCCATCAGGAAGATTCCCGGATTAGGTGAAAAGACTTTTATTAAGCTAAGTGATATGGGCGTTAAACGTATTCATCAGTTGGCGGAGGTACATCCTGAATATATGACCAGCATCTTAGGGAAGAACGGGATCTGGTTATTGAATAAAGCAAAAGGAATTGACGATTCCCCTGTGGTCCCTTACCAGGAACAAAAATCCATAGGCACACAGAGTACCTTCAAAAGTGACAGTATCGATCTGGAAGCGATCAATTATTTGTTGACTACCATGGTTATGGAATTGGCTTTCGAACTCCGGCAAAATCGCAAGCAATGTGCTTGTGTTACCGTCACTGTACGGTACTCAACGCGCGAAGATGTGACCAAACAAGCTGTAATTCCTTATACCGCCCTGGACAGCGTATTAATTGCGAAAACCAAAGACTTGTTTAAACAGGCTTACCAGAAACGTTTACTGATTCGTCTGGTCGGCGTTAGGTTGTCTAATCTGGTCAGTGGATTTGAGCAGATCGATCTGTACAGCGAATCAGAAGAGCAATACAGTTTATGCCAGGCGATGGATAAGATCCGCCGTCGTTTTGGCCCGGATGCGATCAAGCTGGCCTCAGGCATGAACTTAAATTTATAAAACGATGTACCTGAACGTTCACTCCCAATATAGCCTACGTTATGGCACCATGTCCATCGAGACATTGGTGGATGAGGCTATTGCAAGGGGTGTTACCCAAATGGCACTTACAGATATCAATAACTCCACCGGCATTATGGAGTTTATGCGCCAATGCGACAAAAAAGGCTTAAAACCCATTGGAGGAATTGAGTTCAGGCGGCAAAAAAAATTGCTGTATATCGGTTTAGCTCAAAACCGCGAAGGTATGAAAGAGTTAAATGATTTTCTCACGGAACATAACCTCTCACAAACCGAGATTCCGGATGCTGCACCAACATTTCAAAACGCCTATATTATCTATCCGTTTTCTTTTGCGGGTGAGCTAAAAGCCAATGAATTTTTGGGTATACGATTTGATGAGATCAATAAACTGTATGGTAAGAACCTCTCTGCTATTAAAGATAAATTGGTGGCCCTGCAACCTGTCTTCGTTTTGGATAAGGTGGAATATCGCCTGCATGAATACCTTCGCGGCATAGACTTAAACACCGTCCTCACCATGGTGACTTGCAACGACAAATGCACTCCGACCGATATGTTTATGCCCCCTGGTGTACTGGAAGCAAAATATTCCCGCTATGCCTTTATTTTGGACAACACCCGTAAGCTGTTGGACTCCTGTGTGATGGATTATCCAAAAGGCCGCGTGAATTTGAACCGTCAAACTTTCTCGGGTAATAAAAAGGACGACCGGGAATTGCTGGAAAAACTGGCGATGAAAGGCTTGGTGTATCGTTATGGCAAAAATAACAAACAAGCTTTAGCCAAAGTCAGGCATGAGCTGAAAGTGATTTTTGAATTGGATTTCTGCGCGTATTTCCTGATTACACATGATATTATCCGCTACTCTATGAGCCAGGGGTATTATCACGTTGGCAGAGGTTCTGGTGCTAACAGTATTGTAGCTTATTGTTTAAAAATAACCGATGTTGATCCTATCGAATTGAACCTGTACTTTGAACGGTTCCTCAATGCGCAGCGCACCTCACCGCCCGACTTTGACATCGATTATTCCTGGGATGAGCGGGAAGATGTCCAGGATTATATTTTTAAACGCTATGGCAGGGATCATACGGCTTTACTGGGAACGATGTCCACCTTTAAAGACCGGAGCATCATCCGGGAAATCGGTAAGGTGATGGGTTTGCCCAAAGCCGAGATCGACGGTTTTACAGACGCGACCCGCGCTGCGTTTAATCGTGATAATGCGGTTTTTAAAAAAATAACAGCCATTTATGAGCGCATGGCTAATATGCCTAACCAGCGTTCTATACATGCAGGTGGCGTCTTGATCTCAGAAGATCCGATCACTTATTATACCGCGCTTGACCTGCCGCCAAAGGGGATGCCAACCGTGCAATGGGATATGTATGAAGCGGAAAAAATTGGATTTGATAAGTATGACATTCTTAGCCAGCGGGGTATCGGCCATATTAAAATGGCAGTGAAACTGATTGAAGAAAATCAGGAAAAGAAGATTGATATACACCAGGTTAAAAAGTTCATGAAAGACCCGGTGGTGAACGCCCAATTGCGGTCGGGCAACACCATTGGTTGTTTTTATATCGAATCACCTGCAATGCGCCAGCTGATACGCAAACTTAACTGCGACAACTACCTGATTCTTGTTGCCGCATCATCGATCATTCGCCCCGGAGTTGCGAGTTCAGGGATGATGGGTGAATATATTAAATTTCATCATGCGCCGGATCAGGTTAATTATCTGCATCCCGTAATGGAAGAACAGCTGAAAGAAACTTATGGCGTGATGGTTTACCAGGAGGATGTGATAAAAATATGTATTCATTTTGCCGGAATGGATGGTACGGACGCAGACATTCTCAGACGCGGAATGAGCGGAAAATATCGTTCAAAAAAAGAGTTCGATCGTCTCGTCGAACGTTTTTTTGAAGAAGCAAAAAAACTGGGCCGACCGGATAATATAGTGGCAGAAGTATGGCGGCAGGTATCGTCCTTTGCCGGGTATAGCTTTTCGAAGGCCCACTCGGCCAGTTTTGCGGTAGAGAGCTATCAAAGCCTGTTTTTGAAAACCTACTATCCACGGGAATTTATGGTCGCGGTACTGAATAATTATGGAGGTTTTTATAATCGTTATTTATATGTTCATGAACTGCAAAGATCAGGAGCCATCGTTCATTTACCTTGTGTCAATAATAGCGACGCCATTGTAAATATCCATGGTGTAGATGTTTACCTCGGCTTTGTCGGTATACATGGCCTGGAGGCTACGTTGATGGAACTTATACCGGACGAACAGAAAGCTAATGGACCATACCAAAGTTTGGAGGATTTTATCCGGCGGACAAATATAGGGCTGGAACAGGCTATCACGCTCATACGCATCGGCGCATTGCGTTTCACCGGAAAAAGCAAGAAGGCTTTGCTCTGGGAGGTACACTTGCTTTTAGGTACAAAGGTCAAACCAACAAACGACACCGAACTTTTTCAGTTGGAAACTAAAAATTACAACCTGCCCGTATTGCTCAATACAAAGCTGGAGGACGCTTATCATGAAATGGAACTTTTAGGTTTCCCACTCTCCATGACAATTTTTGACCTGCTGGAAACAGAATATCGCGGCGAGTTGCTGACGAACGACCTGATCAATCATGTCGGCCAAACAGTGAAGATGGTAGGTCGCTATGTTTGTGAAAAGACAGTGCATACCAAAAACAATCAAAAAATGTGGTTCGGAACATTCCTTGACGCTGAAGGCAATTTCTTTGATACCGTACACTTCCCCAACAGGACACCAGCTTATCCATTCCGTGGGCAGGGCTGTTACCTGATGCTCGGAAAAGTGGTGGAGGAATTTGGCTTTGCAAGTATTGAGGTACTCAAATTTGCTAAACTACCCATTTTAACAAACCCAGTAATCGACTAATAAGCCATGGAAAGATTTAAAATTAGCTGCGAGATAGCCGGTAAGTTGTTAGACCTTCAGTTTGATATTAAAAAAATACCTGAGGAGGTGGGGCCATGCTATATGGTTACTGTCGACGGTTTATTTCAAGGCTACATCAAAAAGGAGAAATCCGGGATATTCAGACAATTAATGAATTCTAATTTTACCGAGGGTGATTTAGCCCGTATCAATCAACAGTTAGGGAATTTAGATAATGTTTAGCAATTGCCTCTAAAGGTATTTTTTTACTGTCCCTCCGGCCAGGCTTTCCACTATATCTTTTCGTTAAAAGGATGCCGTTGCAATCCTTGACAGTTAATTTCTAAATGCAATTAAATTAGCAGACGCAAACGCATTTTTGCTGCGCTGCAAAAGCCTTTGCAATAATTAAATTTCTTCCAATTCCAATTAAGAGCCTCTCTCAGAACTTCACTTGTTTACCCGCGCTGCTGGGTAAAGCTACGCTTGCCTTCGCTCGGCACTTAATGACTGCTAAAATATCAGATGCTTTTAAGATGCTATTTTCCAACGAAACGGCCTAAAAGAAACTCAAGCTCGGTCAACTCCCGCGTACGAACGCATAATGACCTTCGCTGCGCTGCGGCCACCCTTCGGGACTTATAGTTCTCCCACGTAAGTTCTACGACCGGCTGTTTGAGCTTTCTTTTTTTCCGTTTTTTCTTTTGAAAAATAGCTTTTTAAGGAAAGTCTTCGGGAAAAGAGGGGAACAAAAAACAAAATTTTTAACCCTTTTAAATCATTTAAAAAATGAAAACAGCAGAAAAAAATGCAACCGCAGTACAAGGTACAGCAGCAAAAAACAACCAAACAGCTAACCGAGTTGAAAACCGCCCGAGCCTGACCCAAAAGGAAGCCAAACAAGATGAACCCGCTAAAAATCAAACACCTGCCCAAACTCCGCAAGTTGAGGCAAACAAAACTGCCGAAGTTAAGACCAGTAGCCCCGCTACAGTGGATAACCAACCCGCTAACGTTGCAAATCAACCTGCAAAACAGGAAGTAAAGGGCGAGCCAAAGACAGAAGCACCAAAAGCGGACGAACCCAAAGCGGAAATCAGGTATATCAAGCCTGCCATGAATTTAGAGCAAACTCTAAAATCAGTAGGCGATTTACACCGCTTAAGTATTCAGCGTTTAGCCCTGATTGCCCGCATCAAAACTTTAGAAGAATTTGAGGTTAAATTGGTTGAAGAAAACGACGAACTGGAAAGTAACCCATATCAGGGTTGCAAGCTGATTATCAAAGACGATAAAGGCCGCGAGTTCGGCACTAATACGCCTAACCTTATCCGCATGGTTTCACAATTCATATTTGATGCCTGTCAGGAAAAACTGTCGGAAATTGAAGCAAATATCATTTTCCCTAATGCTTAAAACTGGTTATGCTCCCGGCATGGTGTCGGGAGCATTTTTTTTGGTTTCACAAAAAATAGCAATTCCTATGTATGAGCAATTTATAGAGTTAACCAACCAAATATTTTGGGAGGGTTACGCAGAGCAATTAGCGCAGGAAAACCCCGCACGTTTCCAATTTGAGTTAAACGATTTTATGAACACCTACCAATTTTAAAAGACAATGGAAGATAAAATCTTTTTACTGGTGAAAGTCACCATCAAAACCACGCATAGCATCATACACGATGCTATACAGGAACTGCAATCCGAAACGGTTTTACAGGTAAGCAGTACCCCAAACGTGGAAGTATTACAAACAAAAATTATTGAACTGAATACAAAAAATTAAAGTCATGGCACATCAAATAAATTTCAATCAGAAAACAGGAAAAGACAGCTTTATGAGTGTTAAAGAAAAGGCCTGGCACGGTTTAGGGCAAATTATAGAACGCTACCCAACCAGTAGCGAAGCGATACAACACGCAGGGCTGGACTATATCGTAGAGAAACGCCCTTTATTTACCTATGATACCGCAAATTATCTCGGCAGTGCCGAGACAATTAGCCCCGAAATAAAAGTACCCAACTTTTTCGCAACCGTTCGGGCTGATACTGAGCAGGTTTTAGGGGTAGTTGGCAACGATTATGAAGTGGTACAGAATAGGGATGCTTTTTCGTTCTTTGACACTATCGTGGGCGGTGGCGATGGTATTCTCTACGAAACGGCGGGGGCATTAGGTAATGGCGAGCGGTTATTTATAACCGCCAAACTACCCGAATACATTCGGGTAGGCGTTAAAGACTGGATAGAACAATATTTGTTTTTAACCACTTCGCACGATGGCTTGGGAAGCATTACCGCAGCTTTTACACCGATAAGGATAGTATGCAATAACACGCTTAACGCTGCTATGAATAATCATTCAGGGGCGATTAAAATCCGTCATACGGCATCTGCCACGGAAAGACTTAAACAGGCTCATACTCTAATGGGTATCAGCAAGTCGTTAAGCGGTGAAATGGAGGGTTTGTTTAACCAGTGGGCGAAAGTCCGTATTACAGATGCACAGGTTAAAAAATTGATACAGATTGCAATGGCACCGAATAAAGAAGTATTGGAAAATTTAGCGGAAGGTAAATTTGACTTGCTATCTACACACTATAGTAATATCGTAGATAACGTGTATGAATATGCATTAGGAAGCCAGACCCAGCAAATGGAAACAACAGCGGGAACGGTATTTGGCGCATATAACAGCGTTACGGGCTATTTTCAAAATGTGCGCAGTTTCAAAAGTGATGAAGCTAAGTTTAAATCTATCATGGACGGCACAGCAAAGCAACGAGCCCAAACCGCTTTTAACCTTTGCAGGAATTTTGCTACACAGGGAAGCGAAGCATTGATTTATAACTAAATTACTGGTAAGGGGGAGCAATCCCCCTTATTTCTAAAACTCCCCGGCGGGCGGGCTATCGCCCGCCCGAAGAACGCCCCCTGTTTTCTTATGGTTTGATGATCTTTGGTTAAAACAGGGGGCGCTTTAATTTAAGTTGAAATTTGTAAATGCTGACAATGGTATATCCACAGTGAATTTCATTGAATCCGAATAGTATTTTTCAGTGCGTTCTTTTGGTTCTCCTTTAATAAAACATTTTCCATCTTTAAGTATAAAATGAAACTCTGCCATCCATAGGCATTTGCAAAGGGTTATTTAAGGTTTTTTATCCTTCGCTTTACTTGGTTTACTCATTTTAGCTGGTTTAGGAGTTTTAACTGAAGCGATAGCCAATACATTCGTCACAAAACGTCTCCCATGATTTTGCGCCACAACAGCCGTCAGCAAATATTGCAGTACCAAACCACCCAAATAAATCCAGCATAACGGAGAAGTACCGAAAAACAGAAATGGAATACCCACTAATAAAATGAATAGAAAGGCAACAGCGGTAATATCACGCCCTAATAAAAAATCTTTATGGCTTTTTGCAAGAACAATATCTTTGGTATGAGCTTTGTAAATATTATACCAAAGCTCATTTTGATCCCGCTCGTAGACAGGTAACGTTCCGTGTAGTGTTTGCAGGTTAGTCATATTTACCCTCGGGTCTTTAGGTGCGTGGATACTAAAAGCCCGCGCACCAGGTAAGGGGTATTTTACCCGCCAAAACACCAATATCGCTTTTTGATTACTGGACAACAGGCCATTCACTATGAATAGCACCAATGGTGCAATTAAGATCCCGGAAGACCGCAGCGATAGCATGGTTTTATAATCCTTTGTAAACGCGTCAAAATAGTCCGCGAAAAAAAGAAAGATAAAAACAGCGATATTGAAGATAAAGAAGGACCACAACAGCAGCGTATTCTTTTCTTTTAAACTGACCTCTTTACTCATAATAATCTCATTTTTAATAAACAAAAGGCAGTATTCCTGCCGGTGTTACAACTGTTAAGAAAACCGGTAACGGCGTAGTTAATTCAGCGAACTCGCTTTTAAACCGAAATACGCTGGCCATATCAACATCGCTTAACCCGTTTGGCCCTTTAGGATGGGAATGCCATTCACCGATATAGCCTAATTGACCACCCGAGCCGTCGGTAACTTTTAGAATTTGCGCAGGTAAGCCCTGATGTCCCCTGAAAAAACAAATGCTATTGGCTTTGCTATCTGGTGGGGCAGAAATTAAATCGGTGATATGGATCGTTTTGGTTTTATAGTTAACCAACCCTGTAAATAATCCACCTGTTTCATTTTTTTTAGCTTTAACTGCATCTTTTTTTATTTGCTCCAGAATCCCTTTTTTAAACCGGGTAGTCCAACTAGGGTCATTGATCGCCTGGATAACGTCAAACGGCTCTACAGATATGGAACTGGTCGCTATGGAATACTCGTCGCCTTCGGTTATTCGGTTCAGGAATATTTTGCCACCGACAGGTGCTTTGCCCATTTCATTTTTGATCACTCCCGCAAAGTAGGCGCTGTGCGCGGAAACTTTATCATCAGACAGGATAGTTGTTTCAGAATTGCAGCCAACACCAACCTGAACGATCAAATTACCATTCGTATTTGCGGCCTGCTCTCTACTTAACCATTCCCGTATCTGTTTATCTGTCTTATAATGGCTATACAAAATAGCTTGAAGATCATCTATCCGTGGATTGCGATGCGCACCCTCTTTCAACAGAATACCCAAATTACCAAAATCAGAGATGCCCGCACTGCATATTTGGGCATTTTCCATACTTTTAGTTAACACCAGTTTATTAAAAAATGCCTCTGAAGCTGTAAAATCCATCACCCACTTATAAACTTTAAAGGTATCGGGGTTTTCAAACAATCCATCTTTTAAAGAAGCCCCGTTCGCCAGCCACAGCTTTTCATGTGGATATATTTTCTTAATCTTATCCGCCAGTGCGACGGCCTTATTGGAGCCCTCGTCATCTGTATATAAAGCATGTCTGACCAGGTTATGGGGCGAAATACAGTCGGGATCTATTAGTGTAAAGCCTGTTTGCCCGGAGCGGGCAAAGTGCATCACTATTTTTGAACCTAAAGCGCCACAACCGAATATGACATTTGGAAATGGTAAAATAACGGGAAGCCCGGAAATAACCCTGGCTTTTGCTTGCGTTAAAGGCTGGTTATGTAATTGTATTTTAACCGGGATATTAGTGGTGATCTTTCCTTCCGCAACATCAGCGGTATCCACCCGGAAACGAAAATTCACAAACTCAATATTGGAGCTATACCCGATCAGGTTTAACGGGCGTTTAATGCCCACGATAACCGGGAACGAAACATAATAATTCCCATCCGCGGTAGCTACTGTATCTTCAAACTCCGTAATGTCAACCTTGTATAAAGCGCAAAAAGATTTGAACTCCTCCCAGTTGTGCGGGAAGTCGATCACATAATTCGCAAAGGTTTCTTCCTGCTCATTCCATAAGATATATCCATAATGATATTGTTTACGGTCAACTGCTTCTTTGTCCTTTTTCTTCTCTTTATCAACTTGCTCAATAACAGCCGAAAGATTTTCAAGCGTCAAAACTTTGATAAACTTATAGCTGCTGACATCTTCATCTTTCATCCGTTCAAACAAAGCGACCGTATAATTCTGCCCCGGAATTAATGATTTATTACCTTTTACAATTTCAGCGAACAGGTCGTAATCATAAATAATCGTACCACTATAACCCTCCAGCCTCAACGGTTCAAACTGCTCGCCGTCTTCAGTAAGTTCACCCGCTGCCGCATCACGCAACCAATTGCTCACTCTGATTAAAAGATCTTCTATGCGCTTATTTGCATACCATTCATCACTATTCCCTCTTACATAACAAAAAGCTGGCGGTCGGCCATTCTTTGCAATATACAGATGCGCCAATTTGTCTTTTGGAAAATCCAACCGATCCGTAAAAACCATAGGCGATACCGAAGGATATTCAGCCAAATTAAAAACAAGAACAACCGGCTCGATACTTTGAATATCAATTTCATCGTGATTACCAAGCGTTGGCAAGTCAACTCTTATTTTGACAGGAACTGCTAGACGGGTTTCATCCCAGGTTAAAATCTTGAAGTCAGGGCCGATCACCTCATGTAAAAAAGCAAGAGAATCCCGTAAAGCGGGATTCTCTATCGTACCGGGAAATTCCGGTAGACTTTTACTAAATGTTTCCGCTGCCATATTTTGAAGCAGAATTAACAATACCCAAACCGGCACCACCAATAGCTTTAGCCGCCCCTTCGGTTAACTTTGGCTTCATCGGGCCTTGTGTGGTGATTTCAAAAATAATAGGTTGCGGGGTATCATCTTTTATGATGTGTGTCGTCGTATTCCAGAAATTGTCATCACCCACCTTTTTGACATACTGTTTTTTAGCAGCATCGTGTGGCGGGTTCGGTTTGGCAACAACAATCTTTTTACAGGAAGCAATCACTTTAGGGCTGGTGCCACGCTTATAATCCAAAGCCTCCAACGAAGTCTTTTTAGGTTCTGTATTATTCTCCTGTGGCCGGTCATTAAAAAATGACCAGGAACAATGGTGGGGCGCTAAAAAAATATCCCAATTCAGCGCTTCCTCACTCTTATCCTTACCGGATTTTTTTGTTTCCTTTAAGATGGTGTCCCAGGCAACGTGATCAGAATCACCGCCAAAAATTGCCAGGGTAATAAATTTAGTATCCGATTTCTTTTCCTTAAACCGGGCCTGAAAAACAATGCTGGTAGAGTTCTTCTTATCTGGACTTTCGGCCACAAGGTGCTTTTTAAACGGCGAATGGATAAAAACAGAAAAAGTATCCTGGTCTTTATCGTTGAAGCGCGTCACTATATCGCCGGGTATTGACCTCATTTTGTCTAGGTCGGCATATTTTTTATTGCCGTCATAGCCGACGATTCTGATTCTGTTACCAGCATCGTTACGCGCCGCATCGTTCCTTCGGTGCAAATCCAAACGTCTTTCCGCTTCTTTTTGATAAGCCTGTTCATCGTCGTTTTTATGTTCTTCCGCAATCATTGGAGAAAACCACATAGCATCTACCCGGATCAGTTTATTTTTTTTATCGGTATCCGAATATTTTTTTGGGTCGCCCTGGTAGAAATTCTTTTCATAACCTCGGCAATGATCCTGGTCGCCGTGCGTCAGAATAAAAACGTCAACAAAAGGTATCCCATTGGCATCCTTTTGAATAGATGCTAACAAGTCTTCGTGAACATCGTATAATTTTTCATCATCGTCACCCTTCGCTGATTCCCGGATATTGCAATCAACCAATAGCGTTGTTTTATCCGCCAGCGTGATCAACGACTGATCGCCATTACATACCGGGTAGAATTTAATCGTGTTTTTAGTAGCGTCAGCCATCAGTTCACGCTCCTTTCCTGGGAAAATTGAACAGTTATCCGTTCGGTTTGACAGTTTAGACCAGCCCTATTAGTGGGCATAACAAAGGAGGAAGGTATCTTAACCGCTCCTGATCGGCGCAATGCAGCCGAATTTCCATGTTTTTGCATTGTATTGTTTTTGCAAAAGTTTGAACCCTTTATACAAGGATTCTAAAAGCTTTCATTCTGTATCGTGTCAGAAAGCGCTACTCCGGAATCAGGTTTTTAAGATATGATGATAATAATACTGTTACAAAGCGTTTAAATTATGATTAAATCAAACTTTTTATACTTTTGCACGTAATAAAAAAAAGCAACGGTCATATTAGTACGCCAACGGTGATTAGCCGTTTCCTGAAACACATGACATACTGTAAAGCTTGTACGGACCGCAACTCCATACAGGCTTTTCTTTTTATAAAGAACGAATCTCCTAATTGCGTTGAAAATTGTGCCATAAAATAAACTGGCGATAATAAAACGCTTAATTCCACGTTTTAAAATTATCCACTGACTAATTGTCAGTTCAATCTCACTTTTCACCGTCCCCACCATCCTGCCAACTTGCCATTATTTTTAGCTATTTTATAAAATTACTGCCAATGATTACTATTAATTTTAGATTAATTTTATTGCCCAATAAAATTTTGATTTTAAAATTAAGAATATTGAGTGTATATTTACTAATATTCTACGAAAATTAAGTTTATAATGATTCATTATCTCAAAATACGGAATTTCGGCCCGGTCAAAGACGAAGCGGAAATAAATTTTGAAGTTGCAGAAAATATAGCCGAAGATGCCTACGAAGTGCTGATGCTCGATGGCAGGAAACTTTTAAAACTGGCTTATATCTACGGGGCTAACGCGTCAGGAAAAACAACAATTTTAAAAGCTATAGAGTTCCTGCGAAGCATCTTGTTAAGGCCTGCGGAAAACAAAGCAAGCGAACTCAACTTTGACCCCTTCCTGTTTTGCGATGGAGCCTACGATATCCCTTCCTTCTTTGAATTGTCGTTTTACATGGCAGGCCTACGCTATATTTATACCATTAATTTTAATAAGCAATCTATTCTGAACGAAAAGTTGGTGTTTTATCAAAGCATAAAACCAACTGAACTATTTACCAGGGAAACCGACATTGAAAAAAGGCTGTCTAAAATCCAATTTGGGAGTAAAATCAAAATACCAGCCAGAGAAAGGGATCTGATCGAAAGTAATACGCTACATAACAACACTGTCTTTGGTGCCTATGCCCGTACTAACGTAGACATCCCGGAACTGGAAGATCTTAATAAATGGTTCAGCATGTATTTATTAGGCATGGTCACCTCTGCCCATAACCTGACCGAGGTAACCGCTACCCTAATCGATAAAAATCCGAAGATCAATGACTGGATCAATGACTTTTTAAATAAGGCCGATAACCAAATCACCCAGGTCATGGTTCCCGAATGGAACGATCAGATCGGTATGCCTTTGGATGATGCCTATCATTTTGAATTAAAAAACAGGATAATTCCGCAAGGAAGTGTTGCCATTACAACAACCATTAAAGGTGTAGGTGCCGGGATGCTGCAAGCAGCACCCCAGCAAAGGTACTATGGCGGCCCGAGCGAACGCAGGATCGATTTTATGCACCACGTTGGAGACGGAAAGAATTATCCCTTATCTATACAAAAGGAAAGCAGCGGTACCAAAAGGTACTTTGGTTTGGGCGGCCCCTTATATGAATTAATACATGGCTCACATTTATTGTGCATCGATGAATTGGAAACCTCCTTGCACCCTGACCTGATGAAACACTTCCTGCAAGTATTTTTAATGAATGCCGAAAGCTCACAAATGCTGATCACCACCCATAACCTTTCTTTAATGGAGGATCAGGATTTTATAAGGCGGGATGCACTTTGGTTCAGCGAAAAAGGAACTGACGGCTCCGTTTCTTTATTTTCTGCCGCAGATTTCGACACGACCACCCTTAGAAAAGATGCAAGCCTAATCAATGCTTATAAGACAGGGCGGCTTGGTGCCAAACCCAACCTTGGCTCTCCTTATCTAACCGAATAAGCGCCGATGTCAAGAAATATTATCAGCAGAAATGCTAAAGAAACGGTGGCTATCGTTGGTGACGGTCAAACCGAACGTATTTATTTCGCAGATGTGCGGGATACCGACCGGCCAGCGAACCTTTCTATCTTTCCCGATTATCCACGCAAATTGGGGAGTTACGAGGGTGTGCTCGAACGGGCGATAAACCTGAAAGCAGGTTATGACCGGGTTTTCGCATTGATCGATATGGATAAGATCATCCAGGATCATACCGTTGCATCCTACCAACAGGATAAAGCAAACGCGGAAGCATCGGGGGTGATCGTATTGGAAAACAATCCGTGTTTTGAAATCTGGCTCTTGTTACACTTCGTTTATACCGGAAGGCTTTTCAATAACTGTAACGAAGTGGTAGCTGAATTGAGTAGAAATAACCGGATACCAAATTATGCCAAATCACAAAGATTCCTAGCCGGCGCCAAACTCTACCGAAGATATAAAGACCAATTACAGGAAAACGCCATTCCAAACGGGAGAAGGCTGGAGGTAAATCGGGCCGCACAAGACATGCTTTACCCCAGGGCAGAAACCTTCCGTTTCTTTGAATGGTACTTTCAACAGCATCCTTAATAAAATGGCGCAATGAACTAACGCCAACAATCAACATTATCAAACTAAGCCTACCTTAAACCGCCGACAGATGGAAACTAATTTAATCGTAATGAGCACCGATACGTTAACTAGATCAGTCCGTTTCAGGAAGAAAACTAAATTATCAATTGAAAGATTTCAATTTCAAATCCCATAGATTAATCATACGACTTAAAGCCGATCTGTTTCCTAGGAGTAGGATTATCTTTTACTTCGATAAGTTCGTCTAAATAACGAAATACAATCTCCATGTTTTTATCTTGGTTATCTAGCTTATTTTTTATTTTTTCAATTTCTAATCGTAATTCTGTGTTATCAATAAGCATTTGCCTAATTCGAATAAATACCCGCATAATTTGAATATTTACCGCAATCGCCCTTTCGCTACTTAATATCCCGGAGAGCATAGCAACACCTTGTTCAGTAAAGGCGTAAGGCAACTTTCTGCGACCTCCCCAACTTGATGTTTCAATTTGTGATTTCAAGTTTGCCCATTCATTATTGTTAAGTTGAAACATAAAATCAGGTGGAAACCTTTTAAAGTTCCTTGCGACTGCTTGATTTAAGGCGCTGGTCGAAACTTGGTATAATTCTGCCAATTGTTTGTCTAACATTACTTTTTGATCCCTAATGAAGTAAATTTGATTCATTACTATTTCATCGGGTAAAATCATCTTATTTTCCATAATATTTTTACTTTTAAGTTGATATCACAATTTGTGATATCAACTTAGATTCATGATACTTTTAAAAGACCTTGTTCACTAAAAATTTTACTTTCCAATACTTTCATATTATTACTGATTTTACGCTTAGTAATCTTGGCATAGATCTGGGTTGAACGTAAATCTTTATGACCTAACAATTTTCCTACCGTTTCAATAGGTACATCATTCTCTAGGAGAACCGTTGTTGCAAAAGTGTGTCGGGCTGTGTGAGTGGTAAGTTCTTTTTTAATTCCGCAAATAGTTGCTACTTCTTTGATATAAGCGTTGTAGCGAACATTGCTATTAACAGGCAGTAATTTGTTTTCAGCTATGCAATAAGGATGATTTTTATATTTTTCAATTATTGCTAGGGCAATAGGTAATAACGGCACCGTTTCTTCAACGCCAGTTTTCTGCCGGTCTTTTGTAATCCACAATTTACCATCCAGCCCTTTGAAAATATTTGCCGGTTCAAGGTTGTAAACTGTTTCATAAGCATAACCAGTAAAGCAACAAAATACATATACATCGCGCACTTCAGCTAGACGTTCTACAGTAATTTCTTTTTCATACATTCCTACTAACTCGTGCATTTCAAGCGTTTCTCTGTCTGGATCAACATAAGTACATTTAAAGCCTGATATGGTATTGTGTTTAATCCAACCTTCATCAATAGCACGATCAATGATCTGCTTTAAAGTCTTTACGTATTTCATCGCAGTATTATCCCCAATATTTTCCATTGTGAGGTAATGGAAGAAATTAACAGCAAAAGCCATTTCTATATCTTCTAATGCTAAATCGGCTAGTCTTAATTTTTTCTTAAGGAAATCTTGTACCTTATCTTTTAATCGCTCATAGCGGACTAAAGTACCTTTACTTCCTTTATTCTTGCTAACTCTTTCTGCAAATTCTTCGTTGTGAAGTTTAAACGCCTGCATCAGGGTTTTTTGTAAAATCTGTTTTGGCATATAGGCATCTTTAACCATTGTCGCAGTTACTTTTTTGTTTACCGCTTCAAGCTGGTTATAGTGCTTTTCTAATTCCACCCTTGTTTTAACCACATAGCTATTTATTAGTTTATAATCGGGGCAATTCATACTTGCAATAGCCGCCTTTTCGTCCCAGGCGTCAGGATGGATTTTTTTACCCGATGAAAAGCCATCACGCTTTCCATTAATGGTAATTCTTACCCAAATTGGAACTAATCCGTCTTTAGATGCTTTTTGGCGGTTCAGCCAAAATAGAATTGATAGATCTTCATTTACTTTCATGAGATTTTGTTTAAAAATGAAACAATATGTTTTTAAACTGAAAATCAAACTAATACAAGGCACCAGCATTAATTCGGTAACCTAATTTCGGAAAAACCAATAGGTTACCGAATAGGTTACCGATTACTTTGAATTAGATTGAACTAACCTGCATTAAAATTCTTAAGAAAAGTAGAGGGAGAGTTTTCAAAAAAGTCGGTTTCTAAGCTAAAAACCGCGTTTAAACAAAAAAGAGCCTCTTTTTCAAGAGGCTCTTACTTCAAAACGTTCGACCTGTTGGGTGGTCTTTGTGATCCCGCTGGGATTCGAACCCAGGACCCCAACATTAAAAGTGTTATGCTCTACCAGCTGAGCTACGGAATCAACTTTTAACTTTTCGGTTGTAATACCGTTTCCGTTTAAAGTGGTGCAAATATAGGGTTTATTGATATAAACCACAAGCCTATTTTTAATAAATTGTAAAGTTTACAATAAGTGCTTCAAACACACAATTTTAAAATTTTAATACGGCTATTTTACCTCTATCGCCAGCTAATATAACTAAACTTCCATTTTTAGCTTTACGGCAAACGTTATAACTGTTATCATCAATTTTGAGCCATACTTTGCCACCATCTTTTGTTATGTTGGTACCCGAAGTGCCTGTAGATAAAAAAGTATTATCTTTGATATATTCCACGCATGATTGATATCCTGCAGGCCCAACTACGGGAATATTATTTTTATAATTTGCATTTTTTTGAGGAAGCAGGTAAGCTACCGAGTCGGTTTGTTTATCGTTTGCATAATTACCACCTACAATAACTTTTTGGTAACCACCATATGCAACAGAGAAAGCCCCCCTGCTTCCAGTGCCATTGGTAAGCGGTAATTCTTTCGTCGTCCATGCTTTTCCTCCAACTGGTGAGGTCAGGATACGGCTGTTGCTACCACCAGTAACTATAGTGATGGTTTTGTCGACACGTAAGCAGGTGCCGCTTGCAGCAAATGCGGCCTCATCTTTTAACGCAGTTGGAGGGTTTACGGCCGGCTTCCAGGTTTCTCCGCCATCTATAGTTTCCAAAAGCAGGAATTTATTATTTATTGGATCACCCAACACAAAACCGTGCAGTTTATCTGCAAAGTCCATTGCATCTAAAAAGTAAGCGGTATCAGTTTTTTGATATTTTATATTCCAGCTTGTACCACCGTCTATCGTTTTTAATATGTAGGCTGGAGAACCTGAACTGATTATTACAGCTTCTTTATCAGAGAACGCCTCGATATCTCTAAAGTCCGATTTTTCGAACCCTTTAATTTGTTGCCATATCCAGTTACTTCCGCCATCGGTTGACAGGCCGATAGTTCCCTTACTTCCGCTTACCCATGCTACTTTATCGTCAACCACCGACAACCCCCTGATACTGGTTGGTTTGCCTTGTTGCAGTGTTGTAATAGTTTGGGCTTTTAAGCAAATAACTAAAAGCAAAAATATTGTTGTTAAAATGTAGCGTCTGTTAGGCATGTTGTAACTTTTACCGAAGTTACCCTTTGAACCCCATTTCGCAAAATCGACGTTTTTTTTATTTATTTCAACCACATTGGCTAAAAAAATTATATTTGCAACCTTGTAAATGCCCGGATGGCGAAATTGGTAAACGTTGCGGTCTCAGAAGCCGTTGAGAATTGTCTCTTGAGAGTTCGAGTCTCTCTTCGGGCACACCTATTTAAGTCTTAAGTTTAAAGCTCAAAGCCGAAAGGTGATAACTTTTAACTTAAGACTTTGTACTTGATAAAGGCCCGGGTGGCGAAATTGGTAGACGCACCATCTTGAGGGGGTGGCATTCGTAAGGATGTACGAGTTCGAATCTCGTTCCGGGCACTATCTTTATCAAATTAATCCTCTTTTGGTTTAAATTTGTTTTTGTAATACCACTCAACTACGCAAATGCCATCGCTCCAGCTTAACTTACCATCTGCCGTGATTTGGGTAAGTAATAAAGAAAGCGTGTGCAGATATACGTTCTTTAAGGCGCCATCAAACTTTTGAAGTGTTTGTATAGCACATTTAGTGATCTCTTCGGGATCTGAAAGAGTACCGCATTGGTCCGCAAGTTTTAAATTGCTAAGGATAACAGGTAGCCCGCTGCGTAACGACTGCTTAATTTTATCATAAATATCACCCGGTATAATAGTTGTTAATACATCAGCTATAGGCGAATCAACAAACCTTTTTACATTTTCTGTTAAGGTAACGGCAATATGCACTGCTGACTGAATTTCGGACGGGATGCTATTAAATAATGATTGAATAGTGCCCCATATTTTTGTGAGGAATGATTTGATACTCATATTATTGGTGTTTTGTAGGTTTAATTTCTTCCATTTCGCGCTGTAGCACTGCAACTTGACTTTCGAGCACTTTTAAGCGAATCTCGTTGACCCTCGTTTGTGACTGTTGATCGAGCTTTACTTCATTAATGTCGCCTTTAAGCTCAAAATAAGTCGTCATTACCGACGCGACGATACTGGCGGTGCTTATAATGGTGACCACGATATTCTTGATTGTTATACCTTTTAATTGGCGATGTTCTATAGAAGTCATTCGGATAAGAATAATGCGCGCTCCTGTTCGCGCCGTTGGGTTAGGGTTTTAGAAGCTGTTTTTTTCCCGGTATAAGGGTCGGTAATTTTGTTCCATACCAGGAACTGGTCAGCCGCGCCCCGGTAATCGCCGGTATTTAACCTTTTCAATAAGGTAGATGATTTTGCCGCGCCGGTGCCCACATTGAAAATAAATGAAACCAAGGCATCAAACTGATTTTGGGATAAATGCACTGTTGCCACCGTGTTTAATGTATTTACGTAATTTGTTAATGTGCTTTTTAAAAGTAGTTCGGCCTGCGCCTCATTTGCCAATTTATCGTTAGGTTTAATGGGCCTGCCGTTGTTATGCATAGTAGAACCATATCCAATTGTCCATACCCCGGCTATATCCTGGTAGGCATTCAGGCGCAGCCCCTCAAAGTTTTTTATGATGGCAATACCGCGCTTACTTAATGTCATCATCGGGTTTTGTATTTAAGGGTTGGTATTGTTTAACCGCAAATTGGGCAACAATGGTTATGGTACTACCTATAGAGATAAGAGCCGTGGTAAGTTTGGCAGACATGCCCGCCACCTGGCTAAGTGAAGTACCCAAGCCAACCAAGCCGATACCAAATAATTGCGCGCATTTAAAAAATGCAGGCGTATCGCTGCGCACGCGCTGCCAAAGGGTTAGTTTGTTTTGCATGGGGAAGAAGAGATTGAAAAATTGGAAGAAGAATAAGTTGCTCGCGCTATTTTAGCGAAGGCTTGATCTAAATAGCCATTGTCTTTTAATATAATCTGCGTATTTTCGGTCTTGATTTAAAAAAATTGTAATAGCCATTCATGAACTTCTTAAATGACAAATACAGTGATCTTGCTAAGGTTGCTAAAGATGAAAAGTCTGAATATATTAACGCTAAGCCCTTTCCAAGCATTGTATTAGACGATTTTTTCAATGAGAATATGCTAAGTAATGTTTTGGCAGAATTTCCAGATCTTGCAAAACTTAAAGAAATTCACAACTACAGTCATTATAATGAAAAGAAACTTGCCACTGTGGGCGAAACTTACTTTGGTGAAGCGACGAAACAACTGGTTCACTATTTAAATTCCCGGCAGTCATCCAGGTGACGGAGTTGATCAAACTATTAACGGTAACCCCGTCCAACCCGGATTTGTCCATGTAGATCTGCGCCAGGCGCGATTGCACTACATTTAACATCTGCACATCTTTTAAAAGCTCATCGGCATTGCCGCCGCTGCCTACCATAGGTTTGTGGATCATGAGCAGGGCATACTTGCTCATTACAATTTTGCCGCCCGCCATGGCCACCACCGACGCTGCCGACGCCGCAAGGGCATCTATATAGGTGGTAACGTTGCCAGGGTACTTCTTCAGCAGGTCGTAAATGGCTATGGCATCAAAGGCCGAACCACCTACCGAACTGATATGTACCGCTACATCGGCGCCGGCAGCTGCATCTAATTGTGATTTTACATAGGCGGACGACAGGCTCCCCGAGCCAATGCAATCCGTTTCGGTATCGTATAGGTATATTTTCATTTGTTTGTTGTGATTACACAGATTTTGGTGCGATTACACCGATTATTGTTTTGGATTTCATCGATTGGGTGATGATTTTACCGATTGATTGTCTGAACCTTGATTAATAGGATTTTCCTGATGACCTTGATTTTAAATCCTATTAATCCTTAGATCAAGAAAATCATGGTTTAGAAATAGTTGGTTTTGAATGCCGGTTGGCATATGTCAAAGGTCGGGATAATTGTTTTTAGTTTTGGTGACAGAGGTTTGTCAGTAGGATTGTCTGAACTCGAATTCAGAGGATTTTTGGAATTTATTGAATTACATTATTTATTCTGATAATTCTTTAATTCTACAAATTCCGGTTCAGACGATTTGAACTATACAAATATCGGGACTATTATTGATTGTGATGGTGACACAAGTGTGTCAATAGGATTGTCTGAACTCGAATTCAGAGGATTTTTGGAATTTATTGAATTACATTATTTATTCTGATAATTCTTTAATTCTACAAATTCCGGTTCAGACGATTTGAACTATACAAATATCGGGACTATTATTGATTGTGATGGTGACACAAGTGTGTCAATAGGATTGTCTGAACTCGAATTCAGAGGATTTTTGGAATTTATTGAATTACATTATTTATTCTGATAATTCTTTAATTCTACAAATTCCGGTTCAGACGATTTGAACTATACAAATATCGGGACTATTATTGATTGTGATGGTGACACAAGTGTGTCAATAGGATTGTCTGAACTCGAATTCAGAGGATTTTTGGAATTTATTGAATTACATTATTTATTCTGATAATTCTTTAATTCTACAAATTCCGGTTCAGACGATTTGAACTATACAAATATCGGGACTATTATTGATTGTGATGGTGACACAAGTGTGTCAATAGGATTGTCTGAACTCGAATTCAGAGGATTTTTGGAATTTATTGAATTACATTATTTATTCTGATAATTCTTTAATTCTACAAATTCCGGTTCAGACGATTTGAACTATACAAATATCGGGACTATTATTGATTGTGATGGTGACACAAGTGTGTCAATAGGATTGTCTGAACTCGAATTCAGAGGATTTTTGGAATTTATTGAATTACATTATTTATTCTGATAATTCTTTAATTCTACAAATTCCGGTTCAGACGATTTGAACTATACAAATATCGGGACTATTATTGATTGTGATGGTGACACAAGTGTGTCAATAGGATTGTCTGAACTCGAATTCAGAGGATTTTTGGAATTTATTGAATTACATTATTTATTCTGATAATTCTTTAATTCTACAAATTCCGGTTCAGACGATTTGAACTATACAAATATCGGGACTATTATTGATTGTGATGGTGACACAAGTGTGTCAATAGGATTGTCTGAACTCGAATTCAGAGGATTTTTGGAATTTATTGAATTACATTATTTATTCTGATAATTCTTTAATTCTACAAATTCCGGTTCAGACGATTTGAACTATACAAATATCGGGACTATTATTGATTGTGATGGTGACACAAGTGTGTCAATAGGATTGTCTGAACTCGAATTCAGAGGATTTTTGGAATTTATTGAATTACATTATTTATTCTGATAATTCTTTAATTCTACAAATTCCGGTTCAGACGATTTGAACTATACAAATATCGGGACTATTATTGATTGTGATGGTGACACAAGTGTGTCAATAGGATTGTCTGAACTCGAATTCAGAGGATTTTTGGAATTTATTGAATTACATTATTTATTCTGATAATTCTTTAATTCTACAAATTCCGGTTCAGACGATTTGAACTATACAAATATCGGGACTATTATTGATTGTGATGGTGACACAAGTGTGTCAATAGGATTGTCTGAACTCGAATTCAGAGGATTTTTGGAATTTATTGAATTACATTATTTATTCTGATAATT